>NZ_JAAKGI010000003.1 GCF_011762485.1 Yeosuana marina | reverse complement strand
CACCGTATAAAATAACCTTAATCCTCTCTTTTGTTCTTTCTAATTTATTTATCTAATTTAACAAAAGACAAACTTAAGATGTATAAAAATAATGCTAAATTAGGTGCTTAATCAAAGGTTAGTGCAATTTTGTTACGTCTGATTTTCCTTCGGAAAATCCTCGCACACAAAACCGCACTATTCTTATACTAAACCGTTGTGTGTAATTGCGAAAAACCGAAATCTACAATGAAATTGAACTTAATTTATTTGACTTTTATTATCGGGATTTTAAATATCTCGATAATGCATTCTCAATCTGACTTAAAACTTGTAAAGAAAAAAAACGGAAATACAGTTCATTTTACAATGGTCGATAAAACACCATTCGAAAGTGATTGCGACGGAATTTCGGATGATAAGGAAAGAACGAAATGTTTAGAAAAAAGTCTTCGTGACCAAATCTTGAATCTGATTGACATGGATTATGAATATTCTGGAGAAATGTATGTTTGGTTTACTGTTGACAAAAAAGGGAACGTAACAGATATTGCAACAAAAGGATATCCGAGCTCACCTGAATTTGAAAATGATATAAAAAAAGCAGTTACGGAATTAAATCTGACTAAATCGACTTACAGAAATCGTAAAGTTGATGTCAGATGTTATACTCGTGTTCTGCCAAAAATTATTGAACCGAAAAAATAACTACACACAACACCGTGTAAAAAACATTGCTTATTTTAGTTTAACCGTTTGGTCGTTGCTCTTTTGCTTGCTTCTGATTTTCCTTCGGAAAATCCTCGCTCACAAAACCGCAACGTTCCTTACACAAACTCGTTGTAACCAATATTGACAAACGCATATGGGAACTTGGGGAACAGGAATTTCTTCAAATGATGTTTACGAAGATATAAACTATGAATTCTTTGAATTATTCAATCAAGGAATGGAAGTTTCTGTAATTACCGAAAAGTTAATTCAGAAAAATAAGGAACTGATTAATTCACACGAAGACCAAAATAATTTTTGGATTACTTTAGCAAAATGTCAATGGGAATGTAAATCACTTGACCCAAAAGTTCTTAATCGGATTAAAGATATTGTCGAATCTGGAAAGGACATTGAATTGTGGAAAGAACTTGACTCTTCACAATCCGATTTGACTAAAAGAAAAAAGGTTTTAGATAGTTTTTTAAAGAAAATATCAACCGAAAAGAAGACAGCTCGAAAACAAAAAGTAAAAAAATCACTAAATGCAATTTTCGAAAAAGGCGATTGTTTGGTTTTTAAGTTAAGTGATGGAGATTATTGTGGTGTTTTCGTATTAGAATCGGAAAAAGAAACGGAATTCGGACTAAATTTAGTTGTTGTAACTGACATTAAGAAATCGGAAAAGCCAACCGAAAAAGATTTTGAAAACGCAAAACTACTATTTAGACTTGAACAGCAAATAAACAAAGAGTTTAAACCAAAGGAACAAATTAGTTGGTATTATGCTCAACATTTTAAAAAAGCAGAAACGGAATTTGAGAAAGTTGGACAATTAAAAGTCAGCAAAAATTATTTCTCAAGCAAAGACTATAAAAGTTTTTCGAATTGGGACAATTTGAAATTATTTCAAGATTACTTTTATTCTGACTTTGAAAATAATAGATGTAAAGTCGATGTGAAGTTGAGTAGTTTAAGAAAAAAATACTGGTTACAACACCGTATATAAAAAATTGCTAGTTTTACCTAAACCAATGTTAGTTGCTTGTTTGCTTGCTTCCGATTTTCCTTCGGAAAATCCTCGCACACAAACACGCAACTTTCCATATACAATCACGTTGTGCAACATTTTCCAAAAACCGAAAACGAATGAAAAAAACCTTTATCGTCCTTTTAACAACAGTAATTTTTTGGAGTTGTAAAGAAGAAACTAAAATCGATACAAACTACGTCATTGCAAAATTTCAAGAGAATGCGGACAATATAAATTTATTGGAATATCGAATGCAGAGAATTGACACATTTCCCCAAAGTGGAACTGTATGGAACAATACTGGATTTGCTCTAATCGAAAAAGATAAAAATGATAAAGTTTTTGGTTTTTCTTTTTATGGCAAAAGAGACGACATTGAAAAAGAATATATTTATGATGTTGGAAATGGATTCGAAATCTCTAAAACAGATAAAACCTATAAAGTAGAACCAGGGTATTTTGGATTTATTGGCAGTCCAGGTGGACAAATGGTTCATCAAAATATTTTCAAGCTTGACTCAATTTACAAAAACGTTTCTCTTTCAGAAACTGAAAACTCCTATTTGCTCTCTTTCGAATTTGAAAACGATACTGTTTATTATGCATCTGACAGAATAAAGGTTTTTGAACTGAATAAAGCGAACTTTTTCCCTATTGAGATTAAGCAAACATCAAGAATCCTTGGAAATAAAGCAGTCTCTATTGCAAAATTTAGTGATGTAAAAATCAATAAAAATGTTACACATTCAATAAAGGACTTGAAACAATCTTTTCAAAATTACACAATTATTCAGCCTGAAAAAAGAAAGCCAAATAAATTACTTGCGAAAAAACTGCCTTCATTAGAACTACCTGATTTATTTGATAAGAATAAAATCGTAAAGGTTAATCACGACAAATTGACTTTGATTGACTTTTGGGAAGTCTGGTGCGGACCTTGCATCGCATCATTTCCTAAAGTGGAAAATCTAAAAAATAAATTTTCATCTGACTTAAACGTAATCGGAATAGTTTCGGAAGACTACAAAAACGCCATCAAGTTGTTAGAAAAAAAAGAAACTACCTTTCAAAATTTGATAGGAAATAATGAATTGGAGAAAGAATTTGGTGTCAATAGTTGGCCAAGGTACTTTTTAGTTGATAAAAAAGGAATTGTCCAGAAAGAGTATTTTGGATTTTCGGAACAAATAGAAAAGGATATTAAAGAATTTATAGCCAAATAAAAACGTTGCACAACACCGTATAAAAAAAATTGCTAGTTTTAGCTAAACCAAAGTTAGTTGCTTGTTTGCTAGCTTCTGATTTTCCTTCGGAAAATCCTCGCACACAAACACGCAACTTTCCATATACAATCACGTTGTGTACCATTTGAGAAATGAAAATCGGAATTAATAACATATTTACTTCATTTTGGTTTTTAATAATGCTTCTATGTAGCGGAACTTTGACATTCTTATCATTCAATAGAAATATATTTACTGGTGACTTATTTATTATTTTGAAAATCATAATGGGGCTTATGATTTTACTTTTTATCGGAATCTTTTTTTATTCACTATATAAGTTTAGAATATTAATTATTGACAATAATAGTATCCTTTCCATCTATCCATTTTTATTAAAAAAAGAAAAAATTGACTTGACTAAAATTAAAAAACTGAAATTGGAAAACTTCTTTGCATTTAAAGGAACTGTTTACAGAAAGATTAAGATTACTACCTTTAGTGGAACGATGGAAATTACCGATTTGGAATTTGAGAACTTTGAAAAACTGACATCTGATTTAAAGTTAAATCGAAACAAAAAGAGAGAGATTGATTTAGAGCAAGCAAAATCCAATCTTTCCGATGTGAATTTCAACGTTTATTTACTTTCTGGACTTCTGATGTTTTTAATTTACAATACTATTTGGAATAGTGGATTCCATTTAATAATTCTGGCTTTTTTTATATGCAACGGAATTTTATTATATGCATCAATTAAACGGAAATTAGAATATAAAAGAATAATAAAAACGGTACACAACACCGTATAAAAATAATTGCTTTTTTGTGCTTAAATAAAGGGTGTTGCTTTTTTGCTCCTGCCGATTTTCCTTCGGAAAATCTGCCTCGCTTAAAAACGCAACTATTTTTATACCAAACCGTTGTAGCACATTTGGGAAACACGATGAACACAAAAACGACTGACTTTCTATTCGCATGTAAAAACCTATATTTTTCGGAAATTCATCCCTTTGATTTCAACAAATCGGACTCTGACGAATACGGAGGAATAGTTGAACTTGGAAAAGAAATAATACAAGAAATCGGACTTCAAAATTTTGCTGGATTTATTACGGAAAATCAATATCGCGTCGGAATATGGTCATCGTTTATAACTTTGGAATATGGAAAACCTGACCGAAATGAAATTTTAGAAATTAGCGGAACTGAAACTATATTTAAAGCTTGTTTAGAAAAAATTGAACAGAACGAAATCAATGAATTACCAACTGAAATTATTGAAAACAAAAAAAATTGGATAGGAAAAATAAAAACGTGCTACAACATTGTATAAAAATAATGCGTAAGTTTATTCCTCAATCTAAAGTTAGTGCTTGTTTGTTTGCTTCTGATTTTCCTTCGGAAAATCCTCGCACACAAAACCGCACTATTCTTATACGAAACCGTTGTGTGTAAGCAAAAAAAATGATGAACTTTAATATAAAAATAGGAATTACATTCGTTTTGTCCATTTTTGCCAACATTGTATTTGGACAAAATGACTCATTAAATACTGATTGGAATAAAATAATTGTTGGTAAATGGGTGAATAAAATTGAAAGGACAGCAGACGGAAAAGAATACGCAGAATTAAGTTGCCGAGATACAATTCAATATTTGTCGAACGGCAAATACATATCAAAACAGTGTGTCTGGAATGAAACTGGAAAGTGGAAACTGTCTGATAAAGGGGATGAAATAATCCATTTTGACATCAACAATGAATACTGGAAAAAAGAATTAGGAACTGACGATTTAGGAGAATCTCATTGCAAAATAATCTCATTAACTGAATCTCAACTAGTAACGCAATTATTTAGTGAAGATGTCGGCGAAATTCATCAATTTTATATAAGACTGGAATAAAAGCCTACACACAACACCGTATAAAAATAATGCTTAGTTTAGTGCTTAATCAAGGGTTAGTGCGTTTTGCTAGCTTCTGATTTTCCTTCGGAAAATCCTCGCCTTGATGGTTAATTAGAGGATTTTCTCTTACAATATACTTAAACCACTTGTAGCCGAAACTAAATTTATACCTTCAAAAGTAAATAAAGTTTATTAAAAGTATTTAAGTTTCAACTAAACATAAGAACATTTATAGTACAAATGTATTCAAAAGCAACAACCTTGCGACGACATTGTAACAGGTTTGCAACAACATTAAAATATACTCCTTCTTTTAATAACACCACACCAACAACAACTTTTCAATAACATTGCAACTGCCAAGCAAACCATAACCGGCATAGAAATAGTAAGAATGATAAAGAAAGATCAATTGTTGAATGCAAAGGCTTCAACCTACAAATCATTTATTTCCATAGCAGTTTAAAAGCTAAAACCATTTTAAGCTTTCCATGCTTATTTCTAATAGATGCGACGGAACCTAATATTTTGGGTATAACAAAAAAATACTATGACAAATCTATTTATTGATATAAATAAACAACATAACCAGTTTCAATATCATAAAATGGTTTTCTGCCATAAGTATCATTTTCAGCATTATTAACAGGTAAATAACGTACACCACTAATCAATGATTTAATTTCTTGTATATCTTTCTTTGTTGCTGGCTTTTTATATTCAGGAGTCAATAAATCTGAAACTATTTTAGCCGCTCCAGCTCCTGTTACGGCATTTCCGAAACCTGCCCAACTCATCTTTTCTGAGGGTGTTGATTGTATCATATCGTTGTTTTCTGATACAACTTTCAATGCTTTGATGCCATTATTATTGTTATTATTATTTTGTTTCAAATACCAATATCTGGACCTACATGAATTAGAGCAAAACTTTTGTACTCCACGCCTTTTTGGTATATATTCTTCACCACAATGGGTGCAAATTGGTATTTTTTTCATCTTTATGCGTAAATTATACGTTTAATTTACGCATAATTTAATCTTTTATGTTGATATTGAAAAATGTTTTTAATAATATTTTTTCTGCTTCCTCTTCTGTTATAAGCACTTTCTTGTCAGTGCTCTTTGTTTTTTTGTCTGTTGTGGTTGCTAAATGGGTGGCATTATTTAATTCGGTTGTCTTTTTTTCTGCATTGTTGATGTTAGATTTAAGGCTGTTATTTTGTTCAAGGCTTTTTAAAACATCTGGGAAATATGTTTCTATGATTTCATGGGCATTAAAATTGCCCTTGGGGATTGCTTCTCTATTGGGATAAAATTGCCTTACCAAAGCCTCAAAGTGCTTTTTGTAATTCATGAACTGTAAATGAAACAGTCCTATAACGGTATCATCTGTTTGAACGATTTGGGCCAGATTGGTGTTCATCCAATTAGTGGCGAAGAACAAGTACTCAACCAGCTCAAAATATTTGTTCAGCACATAATCGAACTCCTGTTTGTTGGCTTCACTCCGTTTCTCTATCAAATTGAATATGTTCTGTTCCAGATTACTGCCCTTCAGTAAAACCCTATTGTTGTTTCTGCCCTTTTTATACTCAATAGGGCCTTGGTAATAATCAATTACATATACTTTGTCGAGGACATCGTACTTTTTAAAAAAATCGACCTTTTCAATAATATCCTCGCGGATCTCATTTTTTGACAGAAAGAAAAACAGTTCATTCAGCAGGTTTGGGATCAGGTCAAGATAAAATTGATGTAAGGTCTGTTTGCTCATTTTCTTTTCTTGAATTTATTGGAATAATCCGAAGGCAACTCGGCATCTATGTCCCTTAGGTATTTCTCCAATGCCGCCATGGACGAATGCCCGGTTATCTGCATCAATTCACTCTTGGCCTCAAATGGTGATGATTCTTCTACCAGTGTCCTGTATAGACTGGTAATAAACGTGTGCCTAAAGCTATACAGTCCATAATTTTCATCCAAACCGAAAGGGTCTTTGACCACACGTTTAAATCGATTCGTAAAGTGTTCTCTCCTGCTGTCTTCGTGGGCGTCCCAAGTCCCTCCTATTTTACTTGGGGTAAATAAAAAAAGGTCTTTATCCATTTGTGATAGATCGGGCAATTCATTTAATATGATACTTGGAATCCTTTTGGTCTTCAATGGTTTGTTTTTTGCCTTAAAAACCACTATTTGCTCTCTTAGATTAATATCTCCGACCGTTAGTCTGCATACCTCCTTTGGACGCAAAAAGTTATAGGATATAAACTTGATAAACAGCAACATTAAAGGATCCTTTTCTTCTAGGTAACTGAATATTTCCTCTTGCTGGTCATCTGTATATGTTTTGTTTCTTTTCGGAATGGATTTTAATACGGGTATCTTTTTTATAAAGTTCTGTCCGATAATGTCATTGTCCTCCAGCACTTGCATGATGCTGCTCAAATCCGTTCTATAATTGTTCCTGTTACGTGGTGAGGTGTTGGCCAAAACATGGTTCAAGAACTCCGTTAGGATCTTTTTATCCAACGCTTGTACTGTTTTTATTTCTGGATGCGAGTCCGCCAGCCAATGTAAAAAGAGTTTAATCTTATTTTCATAGTTCTTTTTTGTGTTTGAGTTGATCAGCTTTTCCTTTAGTTTCAATCCAAAATCAAAGGCCTCCCTCAAATCCATGGAAGGTGTTTCTGTTGCTTCCTGTGAAGTTTTGGTGTCCTCCTGCTTTATGTTTTGTGCTTCTAACGGTTTTTCTTTTGAGTTTAACCTCTGGTATAGCTCCGTATTGTCTTCATAAGGGCTATAGCCTTGTTTTAACAGCCTTAACAGTACTTTTCTATAGGTCACCAATACGGAAAGGCGTTCCTCTTTGGTTTTATAGGTATTGGCGTCACCATAAAACGGGGTCACCCGTTTTAATTTTCCGGTCTTTGGATCTCGGAATGAAAAATAAACATACCAGCGCTTTGTTAGATCACCGCCAGCGGAATAGATTTTTGGGTTGGAAAAATTTCGTTTTAAAGACAAATCGTATGCACTTTCGTATTCACTTTCGTATGCAAATGTAAGAATTTGTTTAATTGTAGACATAAAAAAACGGTTTAGGAAAACTAAACCGCTGTTTTTAAATACTTTATACTTTGTAGCGGGAACTGGACTCGAACCAGTGACCTTCGGGTTATGAGCCCGACGAGCTACCTACTGCTCTATCCCGCGATTTAATTATAAACTGATTTACTTAGCTTTTAACTTTCGGTTCATAATGCCGACCAAATCATTTCGGATTGCAAATATACAATCCTTTTTAATTTCTACAAGTATAAAATTAGAAAATATTATTGCTCAATGCTATCTGCTTGAAAATCTATCAATTCAGAATTACTAAATTTTAAAGTAATCTGAATTGGATTACAACACACTTCACAATCTTCAATATAATCTTGCTTAGAGATTGAATCATCCAACAACATAGATATGTTTTGCCAACAATGCGGACAAATAAAATGATGTTCATGCATACTTTTTTAAATAAAAAAATAGACAATATAATATATATTGTCTATTCAAAAGTAAATTGTTTTAACGATTTATTATTCTATTCTTTTTCAATATCCATAGTTGCTGTTGCACTATCCACCTGCAACTGCATCAACTTTGGTGGATTTTTCCCAGAAATACTTATATAATCTTCATTTAATTTATTATCACTTAACATAATTGTATTTAACTTTGTTAAACTCAAAAATTCTGTCGGAACATCACCTGTTAATTGATTTTTTGATAGTATTAACTCTTCCAAATCTTTTAGTTGAGCAAGTTCTACTGGAATTTGCCCTCCTAACTTATTATCAATTAAACTTAACTTATGTAATTGACTTAGAGATGCTATTTGACTTGGTATTGTACCCGTTAAAAAATTGCTTCCTAACAAAAGTTCTTTTAAATTGGTTAATCTCGTAAGTGCTACTGGAATCTGTCCAGTAAATTTATTACTATATAATTTTAAAGATTCTAGATTTTTTAATTCACCTAATTCACTAGGTATATTACCAACAAATCCGTTCATAAATAATTCTAAAGATGTTAACTCTTGTAAATTTTTAATAGAAGATGGTAATGTTCCGCTTAATTTATTAAACCCTAAATTAAGCTTTCTTAGGTTAACCAAATCTCCTATTGCCTCAGGTAAGGTTCCTTGGAGATTATTAAACTGAAGACTTAATTCTACAATTTTATTATCCTCTATTTTTACACCATACCAAGTGTACTCAGAGGACTTTAAATCCCATGTGGAATTCCATTGGGCGCCATTGGTTGAATTATACAAAGCAATTAAAGCTGCTTTTTCTTTTTGAGATACATTGGCAAAAGAAAATACTGATATAAAAAATAAGACAATTGTGTAGTTTAAGGTTTTCATAGTCGAATAAATTTGGGATTAATTCTCTTACGAAATTAGGCTAAATCAAGACTAAAACCCATTTTTTTCGATGAAATACGGTAAATTTTAACAAGTACTATTCGATGAACTGTAAGAACCAAAACAATAACTTAAATAAGGTAATTAATTGATTCTTAATATAAGATAATTTAAAAATTCACATTTAATAGCTCACCACAAATCTGAAGCATCTGCAATTCTGCTAACTTAGCTTCATATTTAGCTTGATTACGACTTAATTCAGAGTTTAACAAATTTAACTGAGCTTGTCTAAATTCGATAGAATTTACTTGACCCATTTTAAATTTTTCTTCGGTTCGATTAAAATTATTTTCAGAAGTAAAAATATTGTCTTCTCTAATTTTATAAATATTCAATTTGTTCTGATAATCGTCCCAAGCATTATTAAAATCTCGCTCCAAAGTAACTAGTAATTGCTCTTTCTGTAATTGTTGATTTTGTAGATTTATTTTAGCATTCTTAACTCTTGTGATGGTATTGCCTCCATCAAATAAATTCCAAGAAAGGTTTAAACCTCCGGAAAGACCTGTATTGGTTGAAACTGCTAAAAATGAAGCAGCATTGTTATTATTTCTATTCCAGCCATAACTTCCTGTTAAACCTATAGTAGGCAGATACGCCGACTTGCCCGACTTTATATCAAACCCGCTTATGTCAATATTTTTTTCAATTTGTAACAGTGCTGTATTTCTTGTTTTTGCTTTATTAAAAAGCTCTTGTTTATTATAAATAACATTAAATTCAATGGATGTAGTAACATCAAAATCATTACTTAAAATATTTCCAAAAACAACATTTAAATCACGTTTAGCATTTTTTAACTGCTGCTTGGAATTTATTAAATTAATGCTATCGTTATTAATATCAACTTCCGCATTTAAAACATCTAGTTTAGTATTTTGTCCATAATCAAACTGATACTGCGCCCGAAGCAACCTATCGTTTGAAATGGCTAAAGTTTGCTTTAAAGCAGCGGTATTCTCTGTTATTTGAGCTACATTATAATAAATAGTAAATAACTGAAAAACCGTATTTTCAATGGTTTCTCTAGCCTGAAGCTCACTTAAATGATATCCTTCTTTAAGTTGTTTGTAATTATAACTTCTGCCTAAACCATCAAACAAAGTGTAATTTAAATTCACTGATGCATTATAACGCGAACTTTCTGCCCCATTTAAAACAGTTATGTTTCCATTTGAAAATTCTGCTTCAGTATCGTCTATGTTATAGGTAGCTCCGGCATTTCCAGATACAGTTGGCAAAAATCCAGAATTTAAAACACTCGCATTGTTTTTTGCAAGTTCTTTTTGATTATCGGCCAGTTTAATACCGTAATTATTTTCTAAAGCCAAAGCTACAGCTTCATTTGGTGTTAACATCTGTTGAGAAAACACCTTAGAAACTACTAGCAATACGATTAAAAAAATAAATCTATTCTTCATTTCCTTCAATTTGTTCTTTTATGGCACGTTCAACCTCTTCTTTAGTCACTTCATTACCTGTTAGCAACCATTTTACATTTTTCTTAATACTATTACTAAAAGACATAAATACAGGCAACAGCAATAGTGTTAAAATGGTAGCATAAAAAATTCCGAATGAAATTGAAATAGCCATTGGTTTTAAAAATTGAGCTTGACGGCTTTTCTCTAATAATAATGGCGCTAATCCTGCAATGGTTGTTAAAGAGGTTAAAAAGATAGCTCTAAACCTAGATTTACCCGCATCTAAAAGTGCCTCGTCAAATTTCATTCCATCTTTTAAGTTGTTATTAAATTTTCCAATGAGCACCAAACCATCATTAACCATAATTCCGATTAAAGCAATAATACCTAATAACGATATAATATTAACAGGAAACCCTAATAACCAATGTCCCCAAGCTACAGCGGTTAAACTAAAAGGAACTAATAACAACAGTAAAATAGGTTGACTATAGCTTCTAAAAGTAAAAGCAATGGTAATATAGATAAGTAACAAAATAATACCACCAGCACTTTTTAAAGACCTTGAGAGTTTTGTAGCTTCTCTATTCTGACCTTCATAGGAGGCGGAAATGGTTGGATATTTAGATTGTAACTCTGGAATAAAAACCGTTCTTATATCTTCTAATATATCGGTTGCACTGCTATTTGGATCTTTTAAATCTGCAGACACCTGAATTTCGCGTTGCCCATCTAAATGGTTAATAGCAACATCTCCTCTTTCTATAACGTAGGTAGCAATATCTTTTAAAGTAACACGATCGCCAGATGGTGTTACAATTCGCATATCATCTAAATCATTGATTGACTCTCTATTACTTCTGTCATAACGAACCCAAACTCGTATTTCGTCTTGACCTCTTTGAAAACGTTGTGCTTGTACTCCAAAAAACCCAGCTCTTACCTGGTTCATAACAGTTCTTAAGTCTAAGCCTAATAAATAAGCATTTTCTTTTAATTGTAAACGAATTTCTTTAATGCCTGCAGGATCGTTATCTTCTATATCTTTTAATAACGGATTACGCTCTAAATAGGCTTTTAACTCTGTTTTTGCTGTCTTTAATTCTGAAATATTATTACTTAATAAGGATACAGAAACTGGGCTTCCACCAAAATTTCCTCCTGAACCAAAAATAAGACGTTCTGTTCCTATTACTGGTCCTACTAATTCTCTTAACCTGTTAGCAACTAATGAAGAATTGATAACATCTGGACGTTCTTCTCCTGGCAATAAGTTTAATTGCAATCGCGCACTTGAGCTACTATTTAAGGTTAAAATTGTATTCTCAAAAAGTTCCTTACCTGTTCCTTTTAAATATTTCTCAGTAAATTCTTTATTCACAATAAAAGATTTTTCTTCAATCATTGAAATAATAGAATCTGTAACCTTTACATTCGTTCCATTAGGCATATTTAGTTCTATCGAAACAGTATCACTTGCTATTGAAGGAAAAAGGGTTACGCCTATAACGCCTCCTCCAATGGCCCCAAATGTTAAAATCAATAATGAAACAAAAATTCCTAAGGATAATAGCTTAAATTTTAAAACAAACTCCAAAGTTGGGCTATAAACTTTATCACGTAAAAAGCGCATAAATCTATCCCCAATTTTGTTTATTTCCCGCATTTTAGCAAAAAACTGTTTAATCTTTGAAGGATGCTTTTCAATTTCTATTTTATGTAGTGCTTTTGAATGTGCTAAGTGAGCAGGCAGTATAATAAGAGCTTCTATTAATGAAACTGCAAGCGTTAGCATAACAATCACAGATACTTCGCTAAAAAACTCACCAATTCTACTTTCTAAAAAGAAAAATAATGAAAATGCCAATAACGTGGTAATAATAGCCGAAACAACGGGTGGAATTACCTCCATAGTCCCATCAATAGCAGCTTGAATAGGAGATTTTCCTTTTTCGTAATGTTGATAGATATTTTCACCAACCACAATACCATCATCGACCAAAATACCAACAACGATAATCATCCCAAAAAGAGATAACACATTAATAGTTACATCAAATTGTCCAGCAAAAATAAACATCCCTAAAAAGGAAATGGGTAAACCAAAAGCTACCCAAAAAGCAACTCTTGTATTCAGGAAAAGTGATAAGAAAAACAACACCAATAACATTCCTATAATAGCATTTTCGGCAAGCAATTGAGTACGCTGATTTAGGGTAACTGACAGATCTCTAACAACATCTAGATGAACATTATTATACTTTTGATTGTACTCTTCTATATATTTTTTTACGTTATCTGCCGAAGACATTAAGTCTTCACTATTGGTACTAGTAATCGTAATATTAACAGACAATTTCTGGTCAAAATAAGAAGCGTTTGGCGTCTCAGCAAATCGATCGCGAATAATGGCTACATCTTTTAACCTAACGGTTTTCCCATCATTAGACGCCTTTATAATGGTATTTGAAAGCTCATCGCCATAGTAGCTTTTATTGTTAGCCCGTATTAAATATTCTTCTGCATCAGTTTTTATATTACCTCCAGTAACTAAAATATTTGATAAACTAACAGCTTGAGCAACCTGATCAAAGGTTAAATTATAGGCCAGTAAACTAGTCTCGTTAACGGCAATCTCAATTTCCTCTTGTGGATAACCAGATAATTCTATTTGAGAAATACCGTCAATAGTTCGCAGATCGTTTTCAATTTGTCTAGCAATTTGTTTCAAGGTGGCTAGTGGAATATCTTTTCCACTTACCGCAAAAGAAATGGTTTGCCTCACCGCTTCTTGCTTTGCAACGATTAAGGGTTCCATACCTGTTGGAAAGGACGACACTCTATCAACTGCATTTTTTACCTCGAGAAGCATGAAGTCTATATTCTCTCCTTTTTGAATTTCAACAGTTATGGTTCCACTATTTTCTCTGGATACCGATGTAACTCTATCAACTCCTTTTAAACCCTTAAGGTTATCTTCTATTTGTAATACAATACCCTCTTCAATTTCTTGAGGAGACGCTCCAGGATAGGTTATATTGATATTGATTATTTTAGAATCGGTTAACGGAAAAAAGGACGATTTTAATGACAATAAACCTATAATCCCAAACGAGAAAAAAGCAATGATAAAAATGTTAACCGCAACATGATATCTAATAAAATACGTAATTAGTTTTCTCATATATTATTGGTTAGCATTAGCATCAAAAGGTTTTGCCAGCATACCTACATACGCACCTGGAACTGGTCGTTTAAGAATTATCGTTCCGTTTGGAACATCCTTTAAAACTACTTTAGTATCGGAAAAATAGACTGGAGTTACAGGAATTGTATTTAACATTCCTTTTGCCAATACAAATATTTGATTGTCTTCAAGTAATAAATTCCTATCAATTTCTATAGCATCTTTTACTATTTCTCCTTTTATATTGGCTTCTAAATATATTCCCTCTTTTAATTTAGGATTCTTAACATCAATATAAGTAGTAATTGTTTGTGTTGTTTTATCAATACTACCATTAACTCTTGAAATTTTTCCAGTATAAAAATTTGTTTTATCTAAATTATTTAGCCGTACTTCTTCTCCAACTTTTAGTAAACTGGCAAATGATTTACTAATTGCCACTTCCATTTCATACTGCGATGGATCTATAAACTCTCCTAATTTTTGACCATTTCTTACTAAGGTCCCCTCAGTTACCAATGCTTCTGTTAATATACCGGTAAATGGAGCTTTTATTGTGTATTTAGATAAACGTTGCTCTAGATTTTTTAAATTATAATAACTAGAAACGATACCACGTCCTGTTATAAAATAATTTTCTTTTTCAGAAGTTATTTCAGGTAGTTTTGGTGCAGTTTTACTTAAATCAAATGCATTAAGATACTGTTGCCATTTTTGATAAACTTCAGGAAAATCTAATCTTAAATCAGGCATAATAGCGGCTATGGCATTATATAAATTACTTTTGGCCGATTGAACAGTTGCGTAATATTCAGATGCATCTATACTAATTAAAGTTTGTCCTGCTTTATACATTTGCCCTGGTTTAAACAACACATTGCTTGTCTTAAAAACACCCTGAACTTCTGAGTAAATCTCAACACGACGTTTAGCCACCAAACTACCATTTCCTGGTATTTCTATCTGAATTTGACTATTTCTTACCGTATCTATAAACACTGTTTTTACCACTTTTTCAAGAATTGGTTTTGGTTTATTTTTACTGGCAATTAAAGATTTTGCAAAAAAAATGGAGGTAATAATTAATAAAACTCCAATAATTGAAAGTATAGTTTTTCTCATTAAAAATAATTTGATGGTATTGTGGACAAATTTAGCTAAAAGTAAGATAGAAATGTTAAAAAAGTTAAAATAGCACTATTTAATAGATTCTAAATCTATTTGAATATCTTCCCATTTTTCCATCAACTCTTGAAGGTCTGCCTTCTTTTTTTGGTAATCGTCAAAAAAATTAGGTTTTGAGGTCACTTCTTCATAATTAATTTCAAGTGACAAATCTATGTCTTTAATTTCCTTTTCTAGTTGATTAATTTTAGCTTCTACATTACTCAGCCTATTATTTAAAGACTTTAATTTTTTTTGATCCTCGTAAGACTGTTGCTTATTTTCTTTAGGAGTTTCCTTTACCACATTACGTTTTTCAACCTCTCTAAGGTTTAAAACATTTCGTTGTTCAAGATAAAAATCGATATCTCCTAAATACTCTTTAATCTTGTGGTCTTTAAACTCGTATACCTTGTTTGTTAGTCCCTGAAGAAAATCTCTATCATGTGACACCAAAATTAAAGTCCCTTCAAATTTAATAAGAGCTTCCTTTAAAACGTTTTTAGATTTTATATCTAAGTGATTTGTAGGCTCATCCATAATAAGGACATTTAGAGGCTGCAATAATAGTTTTGCCAGTGCCAAACGGTTTCGTTCTCCTCCAGACAAAACACGCACGTATTTATCCACCTCATCACCTCGAAACAAAAACGAACCCAATATATCTCTTACCTTACTTCTATTTGTTTCATTAGCAGCATCAATCATGGTATTTAAAACCGTTTTATTACCATCTAAATACTCTGCTTGATTTTGGGCAAAATATCCTATTTGCACATTATGGCCTAATTTTAAATGACCATCAAACTTTATGTCACCTACAATTATTTTTGCAAGAGTAGATTTACCCTGACCATTTTGACCAACAAAGGCTGTTTTACTATCGCGTTCTATTACAATATCAATATGCTTTAAAACTTGATTATCTCCATAGTTTTTTGAAATATCATGAGCCTCAACAACCACTTTACCTGGCGTAATAGACACTGGAAATTTAAGGGTCATAACACTATTATCGTCTTCATCTACTTCAATTCTATCAATTCTATCTAGCTTTTTGATAAGTGATTGTGCCATGGTAGCTTTGGATGCTTTGGCACGAAATTTTTCAATAAGCTTTTCTGTTTGTTCAATTTGTTTTTGTTGATTTTTTTGAGAAGCTAATTGCTGAACTTTGAGTTCTTCTCTTAGAACTAAATATTTTGAATACGGTTTTGGATAATCATAAATTCTACCTAATGAAATTTCTATAGTTCTATTGGTCACATTATCTAAAAACATTTTATCATGCGACACTATTACTACAGCACCTGAGTAGTTTTTTAAAAACCCTTCTAACCATATAATAGATTCTATATCTAAATGGTTTGTAGGCTCATCTAACAATAAAATATCATTGTTTTGAAGCAGCAGTTTTGCTAGCTCTATACGCATACGCCAACCGCCAGAAAACGTGTCTGTTAACTTTTCAAAATCCTTTCTTTGGAATCCTAAACCTTGAAGAATCTTTTCTGTTTCACCTTGATAATTATAACCTCCTAAAATTTCGTATTGATGATGATATTCGTTTACATCAACCATTAATTGATGATAGCCTTCGCTTTCGTAATCGGTTCGCTCAGCTAATTGTTCATTAACTTTTTCAACCTTAGCTTCAATTTCTTTTATTTCAGTAAAAGCTTCATAGGCTTCTTCTAGTACGGTTCTTCCTAAATCAAAATCAATATCTTGTTTTAAAAACCCTATTTTAAGTTCTTTATCGGTAGCTATTTGACCAGAATCTGGTTCTATTTCTTTTGATAAAATTTTAAGCATGGTTGATTTACCTGCCCCATTTTTACCAATTAAACCGACTCTATCGCCATTATCTAACTTAAAGGTAATATCCTCAAAAAGATAATCTCCTTGAAATGAAATTGATAAATTGTGAATGTTCATCATAGAAATGTAACTTATATTACAAAGGCTAACAATTTTAAACTTACTTTTGCCCTGTAAATGCGCATGCAAAAATACATTAATTTATATGTTAAAAAAAGGAACCTCATTATATAGCATTTTAACTGGAAAATGCCCAAAATGTCATGAAGAATCCATGTATACTTTTAAGAATCCGTATAATTTAGGAAATACTCTTAAAATAAATGAGCGTTGTTCAAAATGCCATACTAAATATCGACTAGAACCATCGTTCTTTTATGGCGCCATGTATGTAAGTTATGCCGTAGGTATTGCCTTTGCAGTAGCAGCATTCGTTATTGCTAATCTTATTTTTCAGGCAAATTTAAACATAACATTTATAGCCATTGTTTGTACGCTAGTCGTATTTATGCCTATTATTATGCGTCTTTCAAGAAATATTTGGATAAACATGTTTATTCATTACGACAAATCGGCATCAAAAAAACACTAAAACATATTACTCAAATCTAGCAATATTTATCTCCTCGTCTAAGGAGGTTCCATTCTCAATAAACTTAAAAAGTTGTGTTGCTACATATGGTCCTATCATAATGCCTCTTGTTCCTAAACCATTCAATATAAACATATTTTTGTGAGTTTTATGTTGACCAACCAAAGGACGCCTATCCTTAACAGTAGGCCGAACACCTGCAACATGATTAACCACCTCAAAGGAGCATGCTATTAAAGTTTTAAGCTTGCTTAACAATTCGTCTTTACCCTTTTTTGTTATGTTATTTGTGGTATCTTCCCAATTATAAGTTGCTCCAACCGTATATAAATGGTCTCCTAAAGGAATTAAAAACACTGGGCCCTTTAAAACAAAATCGATAGACAAATCTGGCGCAAAAATAGTAAGTAATTCCCCTTTAGTGGGTACTAATGGTAAGTTGTTAAAAAAAGGATTGATTTTAAGACCAAAGCCTTCTGCAAATACGATATGCTTTGCTTGTATGTTTTTATATTGAACTGAGTTCTCACTTACATTTATTTTATTATAATCAAAGTCGTTTTCAAAAAACATCTCCCTTTTCAATAAATACAACTTGTACGCTTCTATTAAACAGGGAACATCTATACGTCCTGTTTCTAATACTTCCCCAAAACCAAAGGGAGCTTGAATACATAGATTAGTGTTTTTAATCAATTGTACTGAAAGATATTCAGATAACGTTGACTTATCTGATGCAGCAAACCAATTATTCTGTTCTTCAAGTGAAGAAAATTTTCTAAATACAGGAATTTTATAATCTAGTTTTACATTGAATTCAGCTTCCAAACGCGCGTACATTTTCAAGGCTATCTCTAACTGTTCCTTACTCTTCCATACGGGCGTAAAACGCTTTAAAACAACTGGATTATATAAACCACCTGCAACAGCTGAAGATTGTTGCGATTTGTTATCAAAAACAATAAACGTCTTATCATGAACCCTAAGTTGCTCACAAAAACTAATGCCTGCCAGCCCGCAGCCTATAATGATATAATCTACTTCCATAACTATAGCGAATATACACAGAAATTAGATGTTTACTTTTGTAAAAACAAAAACGCCCACTTAAAAGTGAGCGTTTTACTTTGTTTATTAAATTGTGTGACTTAATAAGTCCACATATCAAGTTCAAAATCTCTAATTTTATCCTTGATTCTTTCAGATTCTAATAATTGCATTAATGCATTACGATTTACGTACTCATTAATTTTTCTGTCTCCCTGAACATTTTCTTCCTTGTAAATAACCCCATGAAAACGTCTTGCGTTTAAAATATGGTCATAAGAAAAAGGCATGCTACTGTTCTCGTTATTAAATGCTTTTGCTTCGTGTAACACGTTTCTAGCATCTGGTAAGAACACCCAAAAAAGTTCAACTAAATCGGGTTGGTCTGTATCAATGAAATTCACATCTGGAGCTACTGGTGCAATTCCTAATAATCTGTATTTCATTTCGGCTTGACGTTTATCAAAATACCAAAGGCCTTTAATACGGTATTCTTTGATATCTGCTGCTGTTATATCTCTTCTGTTGATATACTCAGCTGATAATTGTTCGCCAGCATTGATTTGTTCAATACCGAGCTCTGTTGTGTCAATTTTTACCAAAGCTGATTCAATATCTTTTAATGTACGCTTTGATGTAAAATAAGAATCATCATAAATGTTTTTTATATTACCATTTTCAATGTTCTTCATAAGCACATCGTATAAAGACCGTCTAGTCTTTCCAATGTTATTTGTGTCAATTGGATAATATAATGGAAAATTAACACGCTCATCTAGAACAACTTTTTCCCATACCATTTTTGAAAAAAGTATATCTCTATCATCAACATAACCATATTCTAGTGGTTTATCATTGTCAATAGCTTTTTGCGCATCTGTTCTAACTCCAATTTCCTCAGGACTTTTTGCATTAAGTATATTGGCTTGTGCAAATACACCTGAGACTGCAAAAACAGTAGTGACGGTAAGTAAAAAACTTTTCAATTTCATCTGTTTCGTATTTTAATTTATCAGAATCTTAATATAATTCTGTTCTAATTTGTAAGCTCAATAAATACTGGCGATACTTTTTTAAGTATAACACTAACACCTTGAGCTTTTGCTTCAATATCAAATATTTGAACTCCAGAACCACGTTTTGCTTTACTCAATGCTTGTTTTGCACGAGCATCTAACTTGCTTCCGTTAACTTGAATGGTAGGCTGTCCTGGGACTTTAAATTTGAATCCTGTAACACGTAATGGTAATTCAAAATCAAAATCATCAAACTTAGCTCCAATTGTAGAGATTTCAAGGCTATTACGTTGCATGCTTAATGATCCATCTTCACCTCTTACAGTTCCTGTTGGTTTAGGTAAATCTTTAATTCTGAAAACAGCATTATCACTTACTTTTTGTCCATCAGGTAATGTACCATTTACATTAATGGTAACTTCTCTACCTTTAATCATCGTAGCGTCCATGATATATTTACTACCACCGGCTCTACTTAATCCTTGTCCGCTAGCAACCACTTTATTATCTGAAACTCCTGCAAACGAAATGGTCATTGGGTTTTTAACACCACGATATACCACATTCATTTTATCGGCAGAAATAGTTGCTGCATTAGGTTTAGGAACAGTAGCAAATGACTGTTGTACAGGAACTTCAACTTCTTTTCCATCTTGAGCAAAAATTAATTTACCTCCAATTTTATGTTCGCCTGCTGAACCAGCATTTACTTTTAACTTAACTTTACCACCTTCGATAGTAAAATCTTTTTCTTCAACCAGTTTTCTTCCGTCTAAAGTTAATTCTACTCTATTAGGTTTTGTACTAGCGTCTGTTCTTCCTAACACAATCTCTCCATCAAATTGCTCTCCATTAAAGTAAGCAGATTTAGATGTTTCTAATAAGGTTGTATAGTTTGTCATAGACACTTCACTAGTCAATGTTCCTTTTAACATTGTAGACATTACTTCAGATTCTGTTGTTTTAATATCAGATTGAAGTTGGGTCATTTTTGTTAGCGAAGCCACTAATGGAAATCCTTTGAAATTAAGATCTAACCAATTAACTTTTCCAGCACCTCTTTTTTGATCGTCTGTATTAAATTTCTTTTGTACATCTTTAATAACATTTTCCATTTCTGGATTATCTTTTAACACTTCTGCAACGCCATCTCTAAAAGTTTTCATTTGGGCTAAAAACTCCTTACCATCTGGCTTGATAATATCGCCTTTAAAAAAGTGCTCGTCTAAATAATCGCCTTTATCCATGATCTCATAATCTGTAGGATCATCAATCTTAGCAGTCATCTTACTTTTTAAATCTTCTAAGTAAGTATTAAAGTTATTTGCTAGTCCTTTAATTTTACTAGCTTTAACTTTTAACAACTCGTATTTTTCTGGTTGTTCACTTGCTTTTTGGTCTAAACCTGCTAGAAAAGCAGCATTACGTTCTGATGCAGCTTCATTAGACTCGGTTAGCCTTTCGTTCATTATTCCAAATGCTGAAAGCACTTCTTTTGACATATTTAATGCTAGCATAGCTATAAATATTAAATACATCAAGTTAATCATTTTCTGTCTGGGTGATAAATTTCCTCCTGCCATGTCTAATTAGGTTTTTGGTTAATTAAAATTTGGGTAAAAACCATAATTAGTTTTTATTCATTGCAGAAAGCATACCGCCGTACACTCCATTTAATGATGATAAATTGGATGCTAATGATTGCATTTGTTCTTTAAGTTTAGAGGCATTCTCTACAGACTCTTCATTAATAGCTGCTTGACGATTAATACTTTCTAATTGTACTTTATACAAACTATTTAAAGATTCCATTTGTGCAGCCGCTAACGATAATTCTTCACCATATTTTTTAGTAGCTTCAATAGAATTTACTGTTGGTGCCATGCTTTTGGCAACACCTTCAAAGTTTTTGATGCTATCTCCCAAACTTGCCATTAACTCGCCATCAATTTTTGCGTCTTTTAATAACTCATCTAATTTTTTTGATAGTATACCTTGTGCTTCTTTTGATTCTTTCTTATTGCTAGTAGATTCTCCCCCAGCTAATTCTGGATAAACTAATGACCAATCTAATTCACTGTCGACTGGTTCAAATGCTGAGATAGCAAAAATAATTGCTTCTGTTACCAGACCTAAAGTTAACATAACGTTACCTGTTAAAGGTCCAATTTCAAAATGGATGATTTTAAATAGTGCTCCAACGATTACAATTGATGCTCCTAATCCATAAGCTAAATTCATAAACTTTTTACTTGCTCTTGACTGTGCCATAATTTTCGGTTTTTAATTTAAGTAAAATACTTAAGTAGGTTAATTAATAGTATTAAATTTGTTGTTATTTATTATTTTTATTTTGTGTTTTTTGTTACTTGTGTCCCCATGTAATCTTGCACTGTTCTAAATCCTATGTAGCATCTTGCTGAGTCTGCATACTCATAATCCCTTGAGCTAACTTGTAAAAAGTAAGCCACATCTTTCCAAGATCCTCCACGAACTACTTTACGTTGATTTTCATTCTCGTTTAAACTTGGATTTACTGTTGAAACGTAATCATAAGATGATGGATCGTAGGATGCATTCACCCATTCGGAAACATTCCCTGCCATATTATAAAGATTATAATCATTTGGTTCATAAGATTTTGCTTCAACCGTATACAATGCTTGATCTGCCGCATAATCTCCTCTTACAGGTTTAAAGTTTGCCATAAAGCAACCGCGATCGCTTTTGGTATAAAAATCTCCCCAAGGATAAGTTGCTGCTTGCAAACCTCCTCTTGCCGCATATTCCCATTCTGCTTCAGATGGTAACCTAAAAGAGTTAACTAATTGGGCTCCTTTTCTCGATTTTTGATAGGAGTTCTTATATAAAGTTCTCCATTGACAAAATGCTTTGGCTTGTTTCCAAGTGACGCCTACTACAGGATAATCACTGTAAGCCTCATGCCAGAAGTAATCATTATGCATAGGTTCATTATATGAATAAGCGAAATCTCGTATCCATGTAGTTGTATCTGGATACACTTCTATTTGCTCTTTAACTATAACGTCTTTACGCTTTAAATTTCTATTTTTAGCCGCTTTTTGAATATCCATATAGGTATATTGGAATTGGAATTTTTTAACATCCCAAGTTCGCTGACCATTATATGATTCTTCAAGAGGCAGATACATGGTATCCATAACCTCTGTATAGTATTCGTCTGGATAATCTTCAGTATCGTAAATTAAATCAACATCTTTATTTAATTTTCTTCCTTCGTATCCTGTTGGTCCTAATCCTGTATAGTTTTCAAACATATACTTTTCATAGACAGACATATTGGCCGTATCTGCATCTTTAAAAGCAAACTCTCCAATTCCTCCATCATCTGGAACTTTACCAACTTCATCTGCTAGGATAGCTAGTTTAGTTCTAACAATAGAGTCTCTCACCCAATTCACAAATTGACGATACTCACTATTTGTGATTTCAGTCTCATCCATATAAAAGGCCCTAACTGTAACTGTTTTAGCTGGCGCATCATGCACACCTGCCAAATCATCATCGGCTTTACCCATAATAAAAGCACCGCCTGGAACTAATTCCATTCCATAAGGCTTTTCTGGATGCCATTTTTTTCCTTTAACACCAACCAATTCGCCTCTATCGTTTTTAGAGCCACAACTAGCAAGTAATGTTAATAATACTGTTGATAAAATAAACTTCTTCATATCCATAGAAACTCGAGGTTAATTATTTATGCTATAATTTGAGAGCGTAAACATATTTATATATTTTTTAAAAAACAACTTTTTTCGTAAAAAAAATACATTTCATCGTAAAAAAAATACGTTTTACCGATGAAATTCCGTTTTTACAGCCTTTCCCAATTAAATACTATTCTTTTGAAAAGCTTTATACCAACGGTCTGGAACTGTATTATTACACGCATCTAAATAATCTTGATGCATGCAAGGTAATAACGTATGTCTCTTTAATTTAGTATTGACTTCAGTTAAAAAAGGTATCTCAATCCACCATCTTCCAGTTTTGTTACTCTTATAAAAGATTAGCTCTTGATCATCAACTAATGTAATGTACTTTTGATAGTTGTCTTCATCTTTGAAACTATCATCTTTCACCCTATAATTTAAACCTTCAATAAAATACCAAATCATTTGTGCTACAAGCATCGATGTAATCTCATCATCTTTTGAAGGCTTATATTCGTAAATCCCGAAAGAGGATACCTTATTACTTATACCTGCATATCTAGCTATAGCGCAAATCTCTTTCCCATCAAAACCATTTGGTGAATACTTTTGATTTAAACTAACTTCTGAACTTTTAACGGAATTTAAATCAACACTTACAATATTAGCATCTCTTAAAACAGGTTCTACAATAGTAATATCTTTTGAAACTTGTCCTAAACGATACGATTCAAAGTAAAGTTTATCCATTAAATCTATTTCTTCTTGAGAATTAAAATAAGTTTGATAGCCAATTGTAGCGTAATTAAATAAGTTATAAGGCTTATCTAATATTATTTTTCCAACAAAACTATTGTTCTTTATTGGTCTTGTTGAATCACCTAAATCAAACTTACCATCTACATTAACAATATTAACCATCGGAATTAAAGAGTCATACGCTCTATAATTAGCATAGGTTAAATCTTGAGTACCTCCGATTATAATAGGTATAATTTGCTTTTGAATTAAAATAGAAATCGTTGTCTTTAACGCAAAATAGGTATCTTCAACGGTTTCTCCTTTATTTATATCACCTAAATCTGCAATAACTGTATTCCAGCTTCCTGGAAATAATGAATAGAATGCTTTTCTAATGTCGTTTAACTGAAATTCTTCTCCTATATAATTATGGTCATTCCTGTTTTCAAGAACTCCAATTAGTACAACATTAACATCTTCAAGATCTGGAATTCCTTTTTGTTTTGAATGAATTCGCAATTTCCTTCCTAGTGCTTGTTGTGATAAAAGCTCGTTATGAGCTAAAACCAAATCTGATACGGGAGACAGAAAATTAAAGTTCATAAATTATTTCTTTTTAGCTGACGCTTTTTTCTTTACTACCTTTTTCTTAGCAGTCTTTTTCTTGGGTGCTTTTTGCTCAATAAGTGCTAACGCTTTTTCTAATGTCATTTTAGATACGTCAACCGATTTATCTAATTCAATCTTCGTTTTTCCTTTAATGATATGATGTCTTCCCCAACGTGCCTTTTCAACACGTACACCTTCTTCTTCCCAGTTATGAACTACCTTATCAATCTCTTTTTGAATTTTCGCCTCAATAAGTTCAACAATATCATCTTCTGATAAATTATCCCAATCATATTTATTATTCACATTAATAAACATGTTGTTCCATTTTATAAAAGGCCCGAAACGCCCTTTTCCTTTTTGAACAGGCTTATCCTTGTATATATAAATAGGAGCATCGGCTTCTTCTTTTTCCTTTATTAAAACAACAGCGTCATCAAGCTCTACACTTAATGGGTCAACACCCTTTGGAAGCGATACAAACTTTTTACCAAATTTCACATACGGACCAAAACGTCCATTGTTAACCTCTACTTCTTCTCCTTTATACTCACCTAAATTTTTAGGAAGCTGGAATAAATCCATAGCGTCTTCATAAGTTATAGTGTTTAACTGCTGATCTGGAGATAAACTCGCAAATTGAGGCTTTTCTTCGTCATCAACGGTACCTATTTGAACCATTGGTCCAAACTTCCCTAAACGAACACTAACTTGCTTTCCTGTTTTTGGATCTTTACCAAGAATACGTTCTCCTGATTCTCTTTCGGCATTTTCTTGAACATCTTCAACTTGTGGATGAAACTCTTTATAGAAGTTTTTCATCATTTTTGTCCAATCTTCTTTTCCTTCGGCAATATCATCAAAATCTTCTTCAACTTTGGCGGTAAAATTATAATCTAAAATATGTTCAAAGTGATTCACTAAAAAGTCCGTTACAATCATACCAATATCTGTTGGTACGAGTTTACCTTTATCGGAACCTACTTTTTCACTAAGCACCTTTTCTTTTACATTACCTTTCTTTAAGGTAAGCTGTGCATATTCTCTTTTTACACCATCAACGGCTCCTTTTTCAACATAATTTCTGTTTTGAATTGTTGAAATAGTTGGCGCATACGTTGATGGACGACCAATACCTAACTCCTCTAACTTTTTAACCAAGGACGCTTCTGTATATCTTGCTGGTGGGCGGGTATAACGCTCAGTAGCTGTAATATAATTGTTCAGCAAATTTTCATTAGTTTTCATTGCCGGCAACATACCTTCTTGCTCAACATCTTCATCATCAGTTCCTTCTAAATAGACTTTTAAAAATCCATCAAAAGTAATGACTTCCCCATTTGCTGTAAACAATTCTTTATGTGTCGATGCACTAATTTTTACATTGGTACGCTCTAACTCTGCTTCGCTCATTTGCGACGCTATGGAACGTTTCCAAATTAAATCATATAAACGCGATTGATCTCTATCGATATCAACAGAATGTAAAGAAAAATCTGTTGGACGAATCGCCTCATGCGCTTCTTGTGCTCCTTTTGCTTTACCCGTATAATTCCTTGGCTTGCTATATTTTGAACCAAATGCACTTTCAATTTCCTTTTGGGCTCCTTTTCTTGCTTCATCAGATAGATTCACACTATCGGTTCTCATATAAGTAATTAAACCCGCTTCATAAAGGCGCTGGGCCATCGTCATGGTTTTACTTACCGAAAAAAACAATTTTCTAGAAGCCTCTTGTTGCAAGGTGGAGGTTGTAAAGGGTGCTGCGGGTGACTTTTTCGCTGGTTTCTTTTCTAAATCTGCGACTTTAAAAGT
Organism: Yeosuana marina; assembly: GCF_011762485.1. Classification (GTDB taxonomy): domain Bacteria; phylum Bacteroidota; class Bacteroidia; order Flavobacteriales; family Flavobacteriaceae; genus Yeosuana; species Yeosuana marina. The sequence continues at coordinate 565,180 of NZ_JAAKGI010000003.1, read as the reverse complement.
TGCCGATGCATTTTTTTCTAAAAATTTTTGAGCGTCTTCTTTAGTTGAAAAGTTCTTTGGAAGTTTCGCCTTAAAAAGTTGTCCGTTTTCATTTGAAAACTCCGCATCAATCCTGTACGACGCTTCAGGCGTAAATCCTTGAATTTCTCTTTCTTTTTCAACAATTAATCTGACAGAAACAGATTGAACACGTCCTGCAGACAATCCGCCTTTTACTTTTCTCCACAATACTGGAGACAACTCATAACCTACAATTCTATCTAAAACTCTTCGTGCTTGTTGAGCGTCCACTAGATGATAATCAATATCTCTTGGATTTTCAATAGCCTTTTGAATAGCTGATTTAGTAATTTCATGAAAAACGATACGCTTGGTTTTTGATTTATCCAATTTTAAGTTTTCCGCCAAATGCCAAGCAATAGCCTCTCCCTCTCTATCCTCATCACTTGCTAACCAAACCATATCGGAATTTTTAGCTAGCTCTCTGAGTTTTTTAACCACTGCTTTTTTGTCTCTTGAAACTTCATACTTGGGTTTAAAATCACCATCAACATCAACACCTAATTCCTTAGAAGGAAGATCGGATATATGTCCAAAACTTGATTCTACCTTAAAATCTTTTCCTAAAAATTTTTCAATAGTTTTTGCCTTTGCTGGTGACTCTACAATTACTAAATTCTTCGCCATACGTCTATTTTTGAAGGTACAAATGTATATGAAAAAAAGTTTATCTGCCTAATTTTACTGATTATCTGTTTTCTATATACAGAAAAAAGCCCGCCTTTTTGTTATGAAAAGCAAGCTTTTATATATTTAAATTCGATAATTACTCAACTGTATTTCCTATTTCATCAATTACATGTTCTTCATCAAATCCTATAACATCTTTATATATTAAATAGGTAGGGTGATACACAAATGCCACGGTAAATAAAATACCTATTCCACACATTAACAAGCCAACAATTTCTGCGAGCAAACCAGAAACAAATAGCAGACCAAAAGTTAATAACCATTTTTTATTTCCAAGTTTAAAACTTGCTTTTACAATTTCACCTGTAGTTAGCTCTGGATTAAATGCAAATATTACATTTAAAAAAGACAACGGTACCATGACATAAAATATAGGAAAGTAGCATAACATCAATGCTAGAATACTAATTCCAAATGATGCTAACATGATTATAAAGGTTTTAGAAAAATATTTGGCCTTAAAAAAATAAAAAATATCTGATGTTTTCGTTGGTTCATTATAGTCTAGTTTTTTTATCACTCTAAAAAAACCTGCTTCTAATGCAAACGAAATAGCACTTAGTGCAAATATCGCAATTATTACAAAAATGATATATAGAATGGACATTCCTGTAAAAAATTGAGAAATTGCGCTAGAGCCTGAATATCCATCTTCCGATTGCGCGATCATCATTCCTATAAAAGGCAGATAAAGAGCAAGAATTAAAGGCAACATAACAAGTATGGAAATTAATACGAATAAAAATCCTTGAAGCCATGTTTTTTTAAATAGTTCAAAAGAATTACTAAAAATAGTTCCGAAATCTAAATCTTTCGAATTACTTATTTTATTTAAGAGTGTATTGATATCTTTCATTGGTATCTATTTAAATATTAGTTATGATCTATCAGATGTTATTTACAATTACATATATTGTTTTGAAATTAAGAACTACAAGATTCTTTTTGTTATTTAAAATTATTCCATCCCTATTTGGTCTATCTCGCTAACATTATCAAAACCTACCACCTCTTTATAAATTAAAAAAGCCGGTAGATATACAATCGATATAGTTACAAAAACTCCAATAAAACAAGCTATAACACCTAGCATTCCTAGTATTCCTGCTATAAACATAGTCCCAAAACTTATAAGCCATTTTTTATTTCCTAAGGCAAAACTAACTTTTACAATATCCATTTCACTTAACTGCGGGTTATCAGCTAAAACTACAGCAAAGTAAGATAGCGGTACAAACGCGTATATATAGGGAATAAAAAACAAAAGTTGAGCAACTGTGGCTATTGCTGTGTAAATAATAGCCAACATCAACACCTTAGTAAAATACCCATTTTTAAAAAAATAAAAATAATCATCCTCTTCATTTTTTTCTGTAACCATTTGATAGCATATTCTATAAAAGGCTCCTACAAAAGCAAGAGTTAACGCGCTAACTATAATGGTTTGCGGGATACTATAAATAGCATTTAATGAATAAAAACTAGTAAAAGTCTTCCAGGTAATACCATCAGTAAAAATACTCGCATCTGTTTTAGGAACAAGACCAATTACTGTAAACAATACACTAATACAAACTGCAGAAATAGCAATAAGCAAAACAACTAAAAGTCCTTTTGTCCATACTTGTTTAAACATCTCAATAGTTTCAGTAATAATGGTACCAAAATCCAAACTTTTGGCGTTGTTTATTTTACTTTGTAACTCTTCTATGCTATTCATTATTTTATCTCATTTGAATAATGTCAAAGTAAGCGCTTTCTTAAATATTTAACAAAATTTTATCTTATTTTAAAATATGACACTTTGTCATAAAATATAAAATTATTGTACCTTTGCACACTTATTGATTTTTAGGTATCCCAATAAAACTATGGAAAAGATAATAGACGAAAACAAACAAGGCGAATTTCTCACCTTAGATGCAAAGGAAGGTAATACAAAAAAACTTTTTATTGAAAGTTATGGGTGTGCCATGAATTTTAGTGACAGTGAGATTGTCGCTTCTATTTTAGCTAACGAAGGTTATAACACCACACAACATTTAGAAGATGCCGATTTAGTTTTGGTAAACACCTGTTCAATAAGAGACAAAGCAGAACAAACGGTAAGAAAGCGTTTAGAAAAATATAATGCCGTAAAAAAAATAAACCCAAAAATGAAAGTAGGTGTTTTGGGTTGTATGGCCGAACGTTTAAAAAGCAAATTTCTTGAAGAAGAGAAAATTGTCGATTTGGTTGTTGGCCCTGATGCCTACAAAGACTTACCAAATCTATTAAATGACGTCGATGAAGGTAGAGATGCCATTAATGTTATTTTATCTAAAGAAGAAACCTACGGAGACATTTCTCCGGTTAGATTACTTTCAAATGGCGTAACAGCTTTTGTGTCTATTACCAGAGGTTGCGATAATATGTGTACGTTTTGCGTGGTACCTTTTACTAGAGGACGCGAGCGGAGTAGAGACCCACAGAGTATTTTAGAAGAAGTAAATGACTTATGGAATAAAGGATTTAAAGAAATTACCCTGCTTGGTCAAAATGTAGATAGCTACCTTTGGTATGGTGGCGGATTAAAAAAAGATTTTGATAAAGCTTCAGATATTCAAAAAGCAACGGCTGTAAGTTTTGCTAATTTACTAGAACTATGCGCCAAAGCACAACCAAAAATGCGTATTCGTTTTTCAACCTCCAATCCACAAGACATGACTATGGATGTGGTTAAAACCATGGCAAAATATCAAAACATTTGTAATTACATTCATCTACCTGTTCAAAGTGGTAGTAATCGTATTTTAAAAGAAATGAACAGACAACATACACGTGAGGAATATTTTGAATTGATTGATAACATTAAACAAATAATTCCGGATTGTGCCATAAGTCAAGATATGATTGTTGGCTTCCCTACAGAAACCGAAGAAGACCATCAAGATACCTTAAGTTTAATGAACCATGTAAAATATGATTTTGGGTATATGTTCGCGTATTCGGAACGCCCTGGAACTATGGCTGAACGTAAAATGGAAGATGATGTTCCTCATGAAACCAAAAAACGACGATTGGCTGAAATTGTTGCCCTGCAACAAGAACACAGTCACTATAGAACCAAACAATTTCTGGGTCAGGTGGTAGAAGTTTTAATTGAAAAGCCATCAAAAAAATCAGATGCGCATTGGTCTGGTAGAAACCAACAAAGTACCGTAACTGTTTTTCCTAAAGAAAATTATAAGGTTGGTGACTTTGTTAATGTAAAAGTAACGGATTGTACAAGTGCTACACTAATTGGTGAAGCCATTGGATATTCTGAAAACAATTAAAAAAAAACACAAAACCAAGATTAAAACTATTGGTTTATGTAAACAATATAATAATTTAATACGGTCTTGACTTAGTTGTCTTGGCTCTTGAATCTAAAAAAATATGGAATCTGTTCAAGCTATAAAACAACGTTTTGGCATTATTGGCAACAGTGAAACTCTAAACCGCGCCATAGAAAAAGCTATTCAGGTCGCTCCCACAGATATTTCGGTATTAGTAACTGGAGAAAGTGGTGTTGGTAAAGAAAGTATCCCAAAAATAATCCACCAATTATCACATCGTAAACACAACAAATATATTGCTGTAAACTGTGGAGCTATTCCAGAAGGAACCATTGACAGTGAACTATTTGGACATGAAAAAGGATCTTTTACAGGTGCAACACAAACCCGTGAAGGCTATTTTGAAGTAGCCGATGGCGGTACTATTTTTCTTGATGAAGTTGGCGAGTTACCACTAACAACCCAAGTACGTTTATTACGTGTTTTAGAAAATGGTGAATTTATAAAAGTAGGATCCAGTAAAGTCCAAAAAACAGACGTTCGTATTGTGGCAGCTACAAATGCTAACATGTTTGAAGCCATTAAAAAAGAACAGTTTCGTGAAGATTTATACTACCGTTTAAGTACAGTAGATATTCACTTACCGCCCTTAAGAGAACGTCAGGAAGATATTCATTTATTATTTAGAAAGTTTGCCAGCGATTTTGCTTTAAAATACAAAATGCCAACTATTAAATTAACCGATGATGCTATTCAAATCCTTTTAAAACACCGATGGAGTGGAAATGTGCGTCAGTTACGAAATATTGCCGAACAAATTTCTGTTCTAGAACAAAACAGAACAATTTCTGCTGAAACACTTACAGGTTATTTACCTACATCGGGCAGCAATTTACCCGCCGTTATAAAACACACCAAATCCGACAGTGACTTTAGTAGTGAACGAGAAATACTTTACAAAGTTTTGTTTGATATGAAAAGCGATCTAAACGACTTAAAAAAGCTCACTATGGAGCTTATGAAAAAAGGAAACACGAAAGATGTTGAAGAAGAACACCCAGGCTTAATTCAGAAAATTTATGGTTCGAATGATGAAACAGAAGATTACGAAGAAGCCATAGAAGATTCTAAAGTATTATCCATTCCAGAACACGGCAAAGCCACTAAAGAGATTGTAAATACGCAAGACAAGTACCATTTTGCAGAAGAGATTCAAGAAGAAGAAACACTATCTTTGCATGATAAAGAGTTAGAATTAATCAAAAAATCACTTGAACGTCACAACGGAAAACGTAAATTAGCAGCTGAAGAACTTGGCATTAGTGAACGCACATTATACCGTAAGATTAAACAATATGATTTGTAAATTTAAGTTTAATTAAAAGATTCCATTTTATAACACATGAAAGTAACTCATTATATTGTTCTTTTTTTAACATCTATACTCGTTGTAAGTTGTGGTGCTTACTCATTTACTGGAGCATCAATAGGTGCTGACACCAAAACATTTCAAGTTAATTATTTTCAAAATAATGCCTTATTGGTAGAACCTGGGCTAGATTTACAATTTACGAATGCTTTAATTGACCAAATACAAAACCAAACCAATTTAAGTTTGGTGAAATCTAATGGCGATTTACTATATGAAGGTGAAATTACACAATATAGAATTTCGCCAACAACAGCAACCTCGCAAAATACAGCTGCTCAAAACCGATTAACAATAGGTGTTAAAGTACATTTTTATGATAAACATGATGAAGAAGCAGAATTTGATCAATCCTTTACATTCTTTTATGATTATGATGGGAGTGCGCAACTTGTTGGGGGAGTAAAGGACACAGCAATTTCAGAAATTTTTGATCGTATTACTCAAGACATCTTTAATGCATCACTTGCTAAGTGGTAAATTATTAAAGAAACCTAAAAATAATTTGGCTAAGCCAATGAATAATAAAGATTTTACATACATACTTCAACATCCAGAAACTATTATGGATAACCAAACACTTGAAGTGAAATCTATTATTGATCAATTTCCGTATTTTCAATCGGCCAGAGCCTTATACCTTAAAGGCTTAAAAAACCAAGAAAGCTATACATACAATCAAGAACTTAAAACAACGGCAGCCTATACTGCAGACAGAAGTATTTTATTTGATTTTATAACCTCTGACGTTTTTGTTCAGAATGAAATTTCTAAATTCATAAAGACAAATAGCGGTCATCTAAATGATATAGATGTTACTATTGAAGACATATCAATCAACAAGAAAATAATGATTGATGAAATGTCTCAACAAGACATTAAAAACCGCTTAGAAGCTTTAGATCCGTCACTTTTTCAACCTAAATTTGAGCGTCCTAAAATCAGTAATTTCGCTTTAGATGAATCAGAACGTATAGAAAATGTAACTTCAGAAACTAAAACTCAAGAAGCTTCAGCCGAAGATATTTTAAATTTAGGCAAACCTTTAGAATTTAATAAAAGAGAAAAACATTCGTTTAATGAATGGCTAAAACTATCAGGATTTAAAGCAATTAAAAGAGATGAAAAGCCTTTAAAAATACCTGTTGAAACAGAAGACCCCTCTCAGATAGAACGCGACAAAAAATTTCAATTAATTGATGAGTTTATTTCTAAAAACCCAAAGATTAACCCTACAAAATCCTTAACTCAAAAAGGCAATCTTGCCAAAGCGCAGCTTATACAGACAGAGGAATTAATGACCGAGACATTAGCGCGTATTTATGTGGAGCAAAAAAACTATAAAAAGGCAATTCAATCTTATAAAATTTTAAGTTTGAAATATCCAGAAAAAAGTAGTTTCTTTGCAGTCCAAATTGAAGCAGTAGAAAAATTACAAGAACAAAACAATAAAGAATAATGAGTACGTTCACAATATTTTTAGTATTAATTGTAGTAGTAGCATTTTTATTAATTGTAGTCATCATGGTACAAAACCCTAAAGGAGGCGGATTGTCATCATCATTTGGTGGTGGTGGAACTCAACAAATTGGTGGTGTTAAAAAAACAACCGACTTTTTAGATAAAAGTACATGGACTTTGGCTGGATTATTATTAGCATTAATTTTATTATCAAATGTGGCTATTAATAGAGAAACTGTAAATTTAGATTCTAAAGCACTAGATCAAGATCAAACAGCTATTCCTGCCCCGCAAGCACCAGCGCAAACAACTAACAATGCTGCAACAGTTAAAGATTCAGTAAAGTAATTTACAATCATTAAACAATTTTAAATGCCAACTTTTTAAGTTGGCATTTTTTGTTACTGCAAGTTTGTCAGTAATCTAGTATTGGCACAATTTTAGAAAGGTGTAACCTTCGTTAAACAAAATTTAATTTAATAAAATCACATAACAAATGAGCTTAAACATTAAACCATTAGCAGACCGCGTTCTTATTGAACCTGCTGAAGCTGAAACAAAGACAGCATCGGGAATTATCATTCCAGACAACGCTAAAGAAAAACCACAAAGAGGAACTGTTATTGCTGCTGGTAAAGGCACCAAAGATGAGCCTATTACTGTGAAAGTTGGTGATACTGTTTTATATGGTAAATATGCGGGTACAGAACTTAAATTAGAAGGTAAAGATTATTTAATTATGCGCGAAAGCGATATTTTGGCAATTGTTTAAATACCAATACAACTAAAATTAATGTTAAACATAGCCAATAGCGAACAGCTAAGGGCGAAAAGCAAAATTTAAAAAAATGGCAAAAGATATAAAATTTGATATTGAAGCACGTGATGGTCTAAAACGTGGTGTAGATGCATTAGCCAATGCAGTAAAAGTAACCTTAGGACCAAAAGGAAGAAACGTTATTATTAGTAAATCATTTGGAGCTCCGCAAGTAACTAAAGATGGTGTAACTGTAGCTAAAGAAATTGAACTACAAGATCCTCATGAAAATATGGGCGCTCAAATGGTAAAAGAAGTGGCGTCAAAAACCAATGATCTTGCAGGTGATGGTACAACAACCGCAACCGTTTTAGCGCAAGCTATTGTAAAAGAAGGTTTAAAAAACGTTGCTGCTGGTGCTAATCCAATGGATTTAAAACGTGGTATAGACAAAGCAGTTGAGGCTATTGTTAAAGATCTTGAAAAACAAGCTAAAAAAGTAGGTAACTCGTCTGAAATGATCAAACAAGTTGCTGCTATTTCGGCTAATAATGATGATACCATTGGTGATTTAATAGCTAAAGCCTTTGATAAAGTTGGTAAAGAAGGTGTTATTACTGTTGAAGAAGCTAAAGGAATGGACACCTATGTAGATGTTGTTGAAGGTATGCAGTTTGACAGAGGTTATTTATCTCCTTACTTTGTGACTGATTCAGATAAAATGATTGCAGATTTAGAAAATCCGTACATTTTATTATTCGATAAAAAGATTTCAAACTTACAAGAAATCCTCCCAATATTAGAACCAGTTGCACAATCTGGAAGACCTTTATTAATCATTGCTGAAGATGTCGATGGACAAGCTTTAGCAACGTTGGTAGTTAACAAATTACGCGGTGGTTTAAAAATTGCTGCTGTAAAAGCTCCAGGTTTTGGTGACAGACGTAAAGCGATGCTAGAAGATATTGCTATCCTAACTGGTGGAACTGTAATTTCTGAAGAAAGAGGATTTACTTTAGAAAATGCCGATTTAAGCATGCTTGGTACTGCTGAAACAGTAACTGTAGATAAAGACAATACAACTATTGTTAATGGCGCTGGTAAAGCTGCTGATATTAAAGCGAGAGTTAATCAAATAAAAGCTCAGATAGAAACAACTACTAGTGACTACGATAAAGAAAAATTACAAGAGCGTTTAGCTAAATTAGCTGGCGGTGTTGCGGTTCTTTATGTTGGTGCAGCTAGTGAAGTAGAAATGAAAGAGAAAAAAGACCGGGTTGATGATGCCTTACATGCTACCAGAGCAGCTGTAGAAGAAGGTATTGTTGCTGGTGGTGGCGTAGCTTTAGTAAGAGCTAAATCTGTTTTAGAAAAAATTACCACTGAAAACCTTGATGAAGTAACTGGTATTCAAATTGTAGCTCGCGCTATTGAATCTCCATTACGTACCATTGTTGAAAATGCAGGTGGTGAAGGCAGTGTTGTTGTTTCAAAAGTGATGGAAGGAAAAGGATCGTTTGGTTATGATGCCAAAACTGAAACATATGTAGACATGCTAAAAGCTGGTATTATCGATCCTAAAAAAGTAACACGTATTGCCTTAGAAAATGCCGCTTCTGTAGCTGGTATGATTTTAACGACAGAGTGTGCTTTAATTGATATTAAAGAAGATGCTCCAGCTATGCCAGGTGGTATGGGTGGCGGTATGCCAGGAATGATGTAAGTCGAGAATCTCGATATACTAATATTAAAAAACGCTTCAATTTGGTTTGAAGCGTTTTTTTTATTCTTTTATTTTAGACCGATGTTATTGTTGCATATTCCTCCTCATAAGATTTCCACTGTTTATCAACTTTTTTAAAAATCAAACTTCTATTTAATTCTTCTGGCGTTTTGCAACCCGACGCTGCAAGAAGTTCTAAAAATTCCTCTAGTATATTCTCATGGTAATTTTTAACCCGTTTCCATTTTTCTGATATCACTAGTCCTTTAACAAGCCTCGGATTATTTGTAGCAACTCCAGTAGGGCATTCATTAGTATTACAACGCAAGGCTTGAATACAACCTAAGGCAAGCATCATTCCTCTTGCAGAATTACATACGTCTGCGCCTATGCAAAGCGCCTTAAAAATATCAAAAGCAGTGAAAATTTTAGTCGCCGTTATCACTTTGATATCTTTCTTTAGGTCATATTTACATAATGTGTCTGTCACAAATAGTAAGGCATCTTCCCAAGGCATTCCTACGTAATTTGAAAAGTCAATTGGAGCAGCTCCAGTACCTCCTTCCGCACCATCAACCGTTATAAAATCAGGTTTTATGCCAGTTTCCAACATGCTTTCACAAATCTCAATAAACTCTTTTTTACTACCTATAGCTAGTTTAAAACCAACGGGTTTCCCATTGGACAATTTTCGCAATTGTTGTACAAAAAATAGCAACCCCTGGGCGTCATTAAAAGCAGAATGACCAGGAGGTGAAAGTACGTCCGTATGTGGTTTAACACCTCTTATTTCGGCGATTTCTTCGTTGTTTTTTGCTGCTGGTAACACACCGCCATGACCTGGTTTAGCACCTTGAGAAATTTTAATTTCTATCATTTTTACTTCTTCCCAGTTGGCTTTCTCCTTAAATTTTTCAGCATCAAAATTGCCATCCTCTGTTCTGCATCCAAAATATCCGGTTCCTATTTCCCATACCAAATCACCACCTTTTCTATGGTACTCTGAAATACCTCCTTCGCCTGTATCATGAAAAAAATTACCCGCCTTCGCTCCCAAATTAAGTGCTTCTATGGCATTCTTGCTTAAAGCACCATAACTCATAGCAGAGATATTAAACAAACTAGCACTGTAAGGTTGTTTACATTCAGAGCCACCAATGATAACCCTTGTAGGCGTTTCTAATTTTTTTGCTGGATAGATACTGTGTTGCATCCATTTATAATTGTCATTATAAACATCAAGTTCGGTACCAAAAGGATGTGTTTTACTCTGCTGTTTTGCCCTCTGGTATATGTAACTTCTATGATTTCTATCTATAGGCTTACCATCGGTATCTGATTCAATAAAATATTGATGAATTTCAGGACCTATCAGTTCTAATAAATACCGCATATGACCTATCACTGGAAAGTTCCTTAAAATAGTATGCTTTTTTTGAAACATATCATAAAAGCCAAGGAATATAATTAAACTAGCTAACAGAATAAAGCCAGGGAGCGGCCATAAAACGACTACTAATATAAAGGCTACAACAACTGATGAAATGATCGTGAATTTTATAGCTTCTCTCATAATTTTTTATGTTTTTAAATACTGCTTTAAAAAAGCTCTTTTAGATATTTTAAATCGGATTTGGCGGTTTCAATGATTTCAGCAGTTTTTCCATTCATCATTAACTTACCCATTGAATTTGTAAATCCAATCACTTGTTCGAGCTTAATTGTAGGCGGCATTGCTAAAGCTTCTGGATCTGTAAAAATACTAATAACGGCAGGCCCTTCATGATTAAAACCATCGCGTAATGCTTGTTCGACATCTTTGGGCTCTTTAGCTTCCCAAGCAGCAATATTCATAGATTCTGCCAGTTTTACAAAATCTGGATTTACCATATCTGTTTGCCAATCCATATAGCCTTGAACCCTCATTTCTAACTTGACCATACCCAAGGTTCTATTATTAAAAATAATGATTTTAACAGGTATTTTATATTGGCTAATAGTCATTAAATCTCCTAAAAGCATTGAAATTCCACCATCTCCACAAAAGGCTATTACTTGTCTATCGGGGTGCGAAAGTCCAGCTCCCATAGCCATTGGCATAGCATTAGCCATAGAACCGTGATTAAAAGACCCGGTGAGATACCGGTTTTTTCCTGCTTTTAAATAACGAGCAGCCCATACGGCACTCATACCTGTGTCTACGGTAAAAATAGCATCATCACTAGCAATTTTATCAATTAAATAAGCCACATATTCTGGGTGAATATTTTCGTCGCTTCCTTTTTCCTTAACATAACTATCATATTTTTCCACAAGTTCTTGATGCATACTTCTCATGGTATCAAGAAAATCTGTATTAGACTTTTTATCTAGCATTGGCAACAATTCGGTAATAGTCGATTTAATATCGCCACAATAACCATAATCAACTTTGGCTCTACGTCCTAATCGTTCTGGCTTGGTATCAATTTGAACAATTTTACATTTTTCGGGCAAGAATTCACTATACGGAAAGTCTGTTCCCAGCATAACTAAAACATCTGCCTTATGCATGGCTTCAAAGCCCGATTTATTACCTAATAGCCCATTCAACCCAACAGCAAACGGATTGTCATCGCGTTCAAAAAATATTTTACCTCTAAAACTATATCCTAATGGTGATTGTAATTTTTCAGCCAATTGCATTACCTCATCGATGGCGTAGCGACATCCATGACCACAATACAACATTACTTTTTCATGAGAACTGATAAGATTGGCTAGCTCTTTTAAATGTGCTTCACTTGGTATGACTCTTGGTTCACTATAAAAATTCTTACCTGCAGAATAGACCTCTTCAATATCTGCGCTCGCCACATCACCAGGCAAGCCCAAAACTGCCACTCCTTTTTGACTAATAGCGTGTTGAATAGCCGTTTGAAGACCATTCATGGCTTGTTTGGGTGTATTTGCCATAAACACGTATTTAGAACAATCTTGAAATAAATACTCGGGTCGTGTTTCCTGAAAATTATCAAGTCCTAATTTTTCGGTAAAGATAGTAGACGCTATAGCGATGACCGGATTACCCGACCTATTGGCGTCATATAATCCATTAACAAGATGCACATGCCCGGGACCACTACTACCCATACAACAACCAATACCATTTAACTCAGCTTCCATGGAAGCCGCATAAGCTCCAGCCTCTTCGTGTCTAACATGAATCCATTGAATTCGTCCATCCCTCCGTACGGCATCATTAACAGGATTTAAACTATCACCAGTAACGGCATAAATACGTTTTACTCCAGCTTCCACCAGCATTTCTACTACATAATCAGATACATTTCTTGACATAACTATTTTTTTAGATTTAAATATGAAACAAGCGACAAACACTTATTTGCATTAGTATTCCTTTTAACTTAATTAAAATATTTCATAAAGTCAATTTTCATAAGAAAAGCTTATTTTTTAGATTCAGTTTTTTTGTAAATCCATTCTATTAAAAAACAAAAACCAATTATTGCCATAGATACAAGGACACCAATTTTATTTGATTGGTATTGTTGAATAATTAAAATCGTTACGGCAATTAGACACAATACAAATCCGGCTAAAGGGATTACTTTTTTACCGCCTGTATTTTTTGATAACCTGTAGCCTATGAAGTTTACAATACCAAAGATGATTAAAAACCCAATACTTCCCGCAGTTGATATACTTTCTAAATCTAGAACATTTACTAAGATTAATGTGGAAACTGCGGTTACCATTAATCCCACAGGATGATTCCAGAGTTTAGCAAGAAAATGATGTGGCAACTCATCATCTTCCGCAATTTCAAAATTAACCCGACTTCCTCCCAATAAGGAAGCATTAATAGCAGAAAATGTTGATATGAGAGCAGCAACAGTAATAATGGAAAAGCCTATTTTACCTAACATTGGTTTGGCGGCTTCGGCTAAAACATAATCTTGGGCCGTGGCAATTTTTTGAAACGGAAGTGATCCTACTGTTACAAAAGCGATTATTATATACAGTATAATAACAAAAATAATTGAATAATAATAGGCTCGTGGAATATTCTTTTCTGGATGAATAATATCTGGTGCTGCATTCGCAATTAATTCGAAACCTTCATAAGACACAAAAATGACCATACCACCAGCAAATAATTTTATAGGATTTTCCCATTGTGAAATTGCCAATTGCGTTAGATTAGGATTCCCGATTAAACCATAAGCTCCAATAAAAATAAAAGCAATAAGAATAACCAATTTAATGATGACCGCATAGGATTCTATTTTACCTACAATGGCTATACTATAATAGTTTATAACGGTTGCAAAAATAATAATAGCGCTCGCATAGATATGAAAATCAAAGGCTTTTTGATCAGTTAATTCCAATAAATTAGGTGCATAAGAACCAAATGCCGAAGCATATAATGACAGCATAATAATATAGCTAACCCATAAAAGATTACTGATTGCACCACTAAAAACAGATTTACCAAATCCTTGATTAATAAACTTTACTGTTCCTCCTCTATCTGAATACTTTTTCGAGAGTTTAACATAACTATAGGATGTTATTAAAGCCAAAATACCCGCGAATAAAAAGGCTATAGGTGTTCCTCCTTTTGCAAGAGATACCGCTAGCCCGAGTACTGCAAAAATACCACCACCAACCATACCTCCTATTCCTATAGAAATAGCTTCCTTTAATCCTATTTTATTATCCATTAAGCAATTTTTATTATTGTACTGTTACAATATGGATTGCTTCAACAAAAACAAGTTCAATATTAGCTATCCATATTGATAGTTAACCTGAAGTCGTTCACTGTAAAGTAAACTCATCAAAAGCAATAAAAACGGGAAGTATGTAGCTTCGAGTTTTATTAATTTTTATTATTTACCCCCAGGTGGGCAATGTGCTTTCAAGTAATTGGTAAATAAGGTTCTTAAATGTTTTGTAGTGCCTTCCCCTTCATAAATGCCATGCGAACGGTTTGGATACGCCATAAACTGAAACTGTTTATTATACTTTACCAATTCATTAATTAGCATTTCGGCATTTTGATAATGCACATTATCATCACCAGTTCCGTGTATATACAATAAGTTACCTTCTAAACCTTTTGCATAGGTCATTGGAGAGCCCTTTACAAAGTCTTCTTTGTTTTCTTGTGGCAATCCCATATATCGTTCTTGATAAATATTGTCGTAGGTTAATTGATTAGCTACAGCTGCTATGGCAATACCTGTTTTATAAATTTCTGGATGTTGAAACATTAAGTTTAACGTAGCAGAGCCACCTCCACTCCAGCCCCAAACAGCTACTCTATCAGGATCAACGAAATCCCATTTCAAAACCTCTTTAGCCGCCATGGCCTGATCGTGAATATTAATCTGCCCTATCTTTCTATAAATACTTTTACGCCACTCACGTCCTTTTGGTGCCGGAGTTCCACGATTGTCTAAAGAAATGTATATATACCCATCATCTGCCATGTTACCAATATAATTTCTATTATTACCAATACCATAAGTATCTGTAACCGTCGTGCTTGCTGGTTCGGTATATACATAAAATACGACCGGATATTTTTTTGTTGGATCAAAATTTGTTGGTTTTACCATCCAGCCATCCATATCAACACCATCAGCAGTGGTTATCTTTATAAATTCAACTTTAGGAGTTTCTTCTAATTGAGATAGGTTAGCCTCAATACTTCTTTCTTCATCAAGAGGCTTCTGATCTTTAAATGAAATTAACTCAGAAGCAGGTCTTGTATAATGATTTGAAAACGAATGAATGGCATACATTCCTGTTGGCGACACATTATAATTATGAGTTCCTTTTAAAGATTTCGGACTCATTAATTCTAAAGACCCTTTGCCATTTAGCTTGGTTTTGTAAAGATAACTTTGAGTTGCGTTATCTGGAGAGGCCATAAAATAGACATAACCATCTTTAGCATCAACATACTCTAAATCAATAAAATCATAATCTCCTTTTGTAACCAGCTGTTCCTTTTTTCCTTGTAAAGAAACTTTGTACAAGTGCCTCCATCCGTCTTTTTCAGTAGCCCATAAAATACTTTTGCCCTCATTCAACCATATAAAGTTGTTTGTAAAATCGATCGTATATTTATTTCCTGCCTGATAAATATCTACCCAAGCATCATCAGACTCTTCGTAAACAAGGTTTGACTTACCCGTGTTAGCGTCAGACATAAAAAGTTTACTATCATTTTGCTTTCTGTTTAACTGTTGGATTAATAACTTTTCGGTTGAAGGAACAAATTCCATACGAACAATATAGTGCTGACGCGGATCTCCAGGAATATCTATCCAAGTGGTTTTGGCATCATCAACAGAAACAACACCAACTTTACACAATGATGGTGTTTCGCCTACTTTAGGATATTCAATAGGAATAGGTCTTGAGTAAATAGAGTCTGTATTATTAATCATGTAAAACTTCTTAATATCACTAGCATCAATTTGCCAATAGGCTATAGATTGACTATCTGGACTCCAGCGAAACCCGTCACGACAGGCGAATTCTTCTTCATAAGCCCAATCAAACGTACCGTTTATTAAAGTAGTTGTTCCATCAGTTGTCAATGCTTTAATTTTTGAAGTACTTAAATCTTCAACGTAAATATTATTTCCACTTACATAGGCAACAGACTTTCCGTCAGGAGAAAATTTAGCAAACATTAAAGACGATTCTGGTAATGTTTTACCAAGTTGTTGCAAAGACCCTGTTGCTTTATTTAAAACCCAATAATCGCCTTTGGTATTAATTCGCCATACGCGTTTAGTATTCGTAAATAACAACACCTTTTGCTCATCATCAGAAATATTAAAATAACTAACTTCAAGCGGTTTTTCAATACCTACTGGTGTTAATTGTTCCTTTGATACTAAGACTTTAGAATCATTGGATGGTAGTGAGTAAAGAACAATATTATTGTTTACTATACGATAATACGAATTGCCATCGTTAGACCATTTGAATCCGCCTTGCGAAAAAACTTGAAGCGATATTAATACAAAAAAGAGAGCAGTTAAAAAAGTGTTTAGCTTCCACTTTACTATGTAAGTTATTTTAGGTACGCGCATATAAATGAATTTTAAAATGAAAAATTACTCGAAATTACTATATTATTCAAACTTAACAACTGCTTTTAAGTAGTCTTTAACAGAAAAATATCCTATTCAATATTGGCATTACGCAATCTTAAGGCATTTGCAATTACAGAAACCGAACTAAAACTCATAGCTAAAGCTGCAAGCATAGGTGATAAAAGAAGTCCGAAAAAAGGAAACAAAATACCCGCCGCAATAGGGACACCAATACTGTTGTATATAAGAGCAAAGAATAAATTTTGCTTAATATTCTTCATCACCTTACTACTTAAATTATGAGCTTTTACAATACCATGTAAATCTCCTTTAACCAAGGTTATTTTAGCACTTTCAATGGCAACATCGGTTCCTGTGCCCATAGCAATACCTACATTACTTTTTGCAAGCGCTGGTGCATCATTAATACCATCACCTGCCATAGCCACTGTTTTGCCTTCATTTTGAAGACGTTCCACTTCACTTAATTTATCTTGAGGCAACATATCTGCTTTAAAATCGGCTAGATTCATCTCTTCAGCTACTGCCTTCGCTGTATTCTTGTTATCTCCAGTTAGCATCACAACATCAATACCTCTTTTTTGCAAAGTTGCAATCGCTTTTTTACTTGTTTCTTTGATCTTATCTGAAATCACCACATAGCCGACTACTTGTTTATCAACAGATAAAAAAGATACTGTTTTACCTAACGATTGTTGTTTGGTAGCGTTTTTTTCAAGTTCTTCAGACATAGAAGCCTTAACTTCGTCCATCAATTTTTTATTGCCTAAGGCTACTTCTTTGGAATCTACAATCCCAGTAACTCCTTTTCCTGTTACCGAATTAAAATCAGCTACTTTCAGAGCTTTCAGCTTTTTTTCTTTTCCATAAGCGAAAGTTGCTTCTGCCAACGGATGCTCACTATGGCCATTCACAGACATACTATATTGCAACACTTTATCCTTATCAAAATCACTCGACCCCGAAACCACCATATCTACCGAAGGTTTTCCTTCTGTAATAGTTCCTGTTTTATCAATTATAAGAACATCTATTGCACTTAATGTTTCTAAGGCTTCTGCATTTTTAATGAGTACTCCAGACTGCGCACCTTTACCAACACCTACCATAACCGACATAGGTGTTGCCAACCCTAATGCACATGGACAAGCTATAATAAGCACAGCAATAGCGTTTACCAATGCATATACATATTTGGGTTCTGGTCCAAAAATTACCCAAAGGATGAAGGTTATTACTGAAATAGCAACAACAATGGGCACAAAATAACCAGAGATTTTATCGGCCAATTTTTGAATAGGAGCTTGACTTCGGCTTGCCTTATTAACCATTTCAATAATTTGGGATAGTAAGGTATCAGATCCTACCCGTTCGGCTTTCATAACAAATGACTGTTTCCCATTAATGGTTCCTGAACTCACATTATCATTTACAGATTTGTGAACAGGCATCGGTTCACCGGTAATCATAGATTCGTCAATAGAACTTTCTCCTTCTTGAATGCTTCCATCAACAGGAATTTTGTCACCAGGTTTTACCCGTAACAAATCACCTATTTTAATCGCATCTATGGAGATAGTTTCTTCCTTTCCATCAACAACCCGAATCGCTTGATTGGGCGCCAGTTTCAATAATTCCTTAACTGCACTATTTGTTTTTGTGTGAGCTCGTGCTTCTAGAACTTGCCCCATTAACACCAAGGTTAAAATAACCGTAGCCGCTTCAAAATAGACGTGAACGGTGCCTAACTCTGTTTTAAACTGTGGTGGGAAAAAGTCTGGAAACAATAACCCAAAAACACTAAAGGTCCAAGCTACTCCAGCACCAATACCAATGAGGGTGAACATATTTAAATTCCACGTTATAATGGATTTATAGGCACGTTGAAAAAACATCCATGTGGTATAAAATACGACGGGTATTGACAAGGTAAACTGAACCCAATTCCAATATTTTAATGACATGATAGTATTTAATGGATTCTCTGGAATCATTTCTGACATCGCAATCAAGAAAATAGGCAATGTAAATACCACACTCCACCAAAATTTCTTCAGCAATTTTTTATAGTTTTTCTCTTCTGCTGAAACATCTGCTTTCAACGGTACCAAATCCATTCCACAGATTGGACAAGAACCCGCTTCGTCTTTAACAACTTCTGGATGCATAGGACAGGTGTATTGTGTGCCCGATTGTTGTTTTAAACTCATTTCTTCTACTAAATCCATTCCGCAAACCGGACAATCGCTGGCTTTGTCATAGGTTTTTTCTCCTTCACAATGCATAGGGCAATAAAACGTACCTGTTCCTTTCCCTTTGGGTTTTTCAGGTTTAGTATGTTTATGTTCATGTTGATGCTCTCCTGGCATAGAAATACTATAACGCCCATTACTATCGGACTCCAAAGCTTCTTTAAAAACATCTAAAGATATATGTGAACTCATCTCAATGGTTGCTTCAGCCTTTTGCAAATCTACTTGGGCTTCAACGACGCCTTCTACGCCATTAATTGTTTTTTCAACATGTCCTCGACAGCCATTACAGCTCATTCCTGAAATTTTATAGGTATGTTTCATTGTCTTTTAAAAGTTTCTTCTATTCTATTTTTTTCATGCCATAAGACCATCCAAAGGATAATTCCAGATGGAATAATCTAAAAACACGCCATTATGATTTAGTGGTTTTTATGTTTGTGCCTTTAGTGTTTTAATTTAGATTCTAAACTATTACAAAATTAAGCACATTATGTTATTTTCTTTCATGTACTTCTAACCATTATTTATAAAAATTTGTCACGTATTATTTATTAGATGACCTAGTTCAATTGATTCATAGACATCTCATGATCATACTGACAACAACCTGGTAACTCTTTATACGACTCACTATTTGCCGATACTTTTTCGGTATCATATCCTGAGTCTGCAATAGCTTGATGGATAGCCATTTCATTGGTTTTTGTATCATCAAAAGAAACATCAATTTTTTTGGCATCTACATCCCAAACGGCTTTAGAAACACCTTCTACTCCGTTAGCGGCTTTTTCAATGGTACTTTTACACATTTCGCAATTCCCTCTTACTCCAAAGCTTATATTTGCCATAGCTACATCTTTCGCCACTTCTGTTTTCGCAGCAGAGTCATTGTCTTTTTTTGTCTCGGTTTTACAAGCCACTGCGGTTAAGGTTACTAATGCTATGGCTAAAATTCCTGTTTTCATTTTTAAATGTTTCATTGGTTTTAATTTAAAATTTATAATTTATTTATTACATTTTCAAGCATTGCCGTTATTTCAATAGCAATATCACCAAGCTTTTTATTTTCTACCGCCTGCATTGATGCCATTGGATTAACTGCTGCTACTTCTATAACACCTTCTTCAACTTCTTGTACAATAACATTACAAGGTAACATGGTACCTATTTTGTCTTCTGCCAGCAATGCTTTATGTGCGAAGGGTGGATTACAAGCACCAAGGATACGGTACTTTTTAAAATTGACATCTAACTTTTTCTTTAAGGTTTGGGTTACATCTATTTCTGTAAGGATTCCAAAACCTTCATCTTTTAGTCTGTTTGTTACTGCATCAATAACCTCTTCAAAGGTTCCGTTTACTGTTTTATTAAAATAGTATTTCATTGTTTATTTATTTAAATTAATTAATCTTTTACTTCTTTTAATATCTTTATTAATATGTTGCTTTTACCTCTCCACATGTAAGCATAGCCTTTCCAAAGTAGGGGTTTTTTATCTCTTTATCATAACTTAACCAATAGCCACCTTCGTTATTGTGTGCCATCGGACAAAACTCTAAATAAAGGGGCTGTTTCTTTTCAGTTTCAACACCTAATGTTGTGATGGCTTCTGATAACTTTTTTCCTAAAACCAAGAAAGCGTCTCTTTGTACACCAATATCTTTTGAATTTTGAGTTTTATTTGCTGCTTCTTGTAAAGTTTTAAGAAATTTCATCCAAATGGTATGGGCATCACCGTGAAGCAAAGACATATCTGTATTTTCTAAATTGTAAGTAAGTTTTTTTGCTTCTTGCTGAGCCAAACTACTATTATCGTCCACTAAGGCATTTTTTAATTTGATATAAGCAGCTACAATATCACCTAACTGTTGTTTAAATTTCATATCAATTTTAGATTTATCTATCATTGTCATATTGCTAGTAAGCTCATTAGAACTATCAGGATTCATCATACTTGGTTTGCCAGCTAACTGAGAAGCAGCATCAACAGTAAAAGTCCCTTTTACAACAATTTCATCACCATCTTTAAGACCTTTATTTATGACATAAGCATCTCCAAGTGATGGTCCTAACGTGACATTTCTTAATGTAAAGTTGACGTTATTTTTGCCATTGCTTTTTATATAAACGATGGAACGCTCCCCAGTCCACATAACAGCCGATTTTGGTACGATTATATCTTTAGAAGCTGTCTTACTTATATTGTTTTTAATAATCCCAGTTACAAACATTTCTGGTTTCAATTTATCATCACTATTTTTAACCTCAACTCTAGCAGATGCTACTCGTGTTTGTGCATTAATTAAAGGATCTATAAATGAGATTACACCTTTAAAGGTTTTTCCTGGTAACGATTTTACTGTATAAATCACCTCATCACCAACATTTACCCAAGGCATATCACTTTCGTACACGTCAAACAGCACCCACAACTTAGATAAATCGGCTATTTCATATATTGGCATACCACGGTCTACATAGTCTCCTAATTCTACTTTTTTAGCCGTGATAATACCTGAAACATCAGCTGTAATTGGAAATTGTTGTATAGGTTTACCATTATTTATAATTTTATTGATTGTATTCTCACCAATCTTCCAATTATTAAGTTTTTGTTTAGCTGCTTCAAATAATTCTGGTTGCGTTGTCTTCATACTATACGCTTGCAATAATTCTTCTTGAGCTGTAACCAACTGTGGCGAATATACCATGGCCAATGTTTGACCGCGATATACTTTTTCTCCTGTAAAATTGATTTTTAAAGTCTCTATTCTACCAGGTATATGTGATGATTGCGTATATAAATTACGTTCATCAATTTGAATCTTTCCATTTAAACGCAATTCTTTATTAGCTTGTTTACTCCCAACAATCATGGTCTGAATATTGGCTAATTTCATAGCATTTGCTGTCATTTGAACAGCATTTGTATTGGCTGCAGAGTCATTGGACTCCAAAGGAATTAATTCCATTCCACAAAGCGGGCATTTCCCGGGTTTGTCCATGCGGATTTGTGGATGCATTGAACAGGTCCAAATAGTTTTTATTACTTGCTCTGCCTTATGATCATGTTCTGATTTTGGAGTATCACTTCCTCCAAAAATTAAACTACCTAACAAGATTCCTACACAAAGGATTCCTATCACTTTTAAAATATTTTTAGTTTTTGTTGTCATCATCGTTGTCTTTAGAAAGTAAATACTCTAGTGTTGATTGTGCAATAAATTGATTTTTATTTGCAGTAACCGTTTCTGTTTGCAGCATTAACAAGTCTTGATTCATTCTTAAAATTTCTTCAAAATTAGTTCCCGAGTTACTGTAAGCTGACACCAATAATTTAATAGCTTGTTGCGTGCTTTCTGTTTGTGTTGTATATAGTTCTTTTAATTTTTCAGCTTTTAAAAAATTATACGAAGCCATACTGTAACTAGATTCCAATTTGTTTTTAACAGCTTGTTTTTCATAATTTGCTAACTCAACCATAAAGTCAGCTTCCTTTTGTTTTGCACTATATTTTTTTCTAAAAATAGGCAGCGTTACAGAAAGCATTGGCATTATAGCATCTTGCCCATTCATTTCTAGCCCAGGCACATCGCGTTTTGAAATAATTGAATAGTCTAAACCAACACCAATCATAGGAGATCCTTCTTTTTTCGCCACGGTTTTTTGAGCTTCAAATGAGGCTATTTTTTTATCTAAACTCAATAGTTTAGGATTGGAAACAAATAAGCTATCAGACTTAAGAGACGCTATATTCTCATTAATTATTAAAGCTTCTGGCGTATTTACAAAGGCATTCAACTCACGATTCAATAAACTGTTAAAGGCAACCTCCAAAGGCTGATTTTGATCTTTTAGCAATTGAATGTTGGTGATACTTGCGTTTCGTTTAATATCAATTCTTACCACATCAACCATGGCTCCTTTTCCATTTTTAAACTCACTCAATGCGAGCTCTCTATATCGATCTAATATCTGTAGATTTTTTTCTTCTAACTCAATCATTTTGTTAAGTTCGTATAATTCGGCATAGGCTTTCTTAATATCTAAGAACACCTTGTTTTTTGTATCGACATAATTTTGAAACGTTGCTTCTGCCATTAAATTAGCCGCATCTTTTTTGGCTGATAAGGTTCCAAACCAAGGAAACATCTGCATTAAACTAAACCGGGCTTCTTGCGCTCCTACCCTAGTTTCTATCATACGTCCAAAGGCGCTCATAGTCAGCGTCGGGTCTGGCAAAGAGCTTACTTGTGGTGATTTTTGCATAGCCGCTTCAAACTGAGAATAGGCAGCTTTGATCTTAGGGTTATTTTGAGCTGCCATCACCAAATACTCTTGCAGGGTTTGACCCGTTGCATGCATTGAACAGAGCAACAATAGCAATAAAACTACTTTTATATGTTTATATATTGTTTTCATTATTGATTTCGTTTAATTACAGATTCTCTCCAAAAGGCTTGTAAAACTGGCACTACAAACATGGTCATCAATTGAATAATCATTCCTCCAAATGTTGGTATAGCCATAGGTATCATAATACCTGCTCCTTTTCCTGTAGATGTTAGCACAGGAAGTAAAGCGATTATGGCAACTGCTGCGGTCATCATTGCAGGTCGCACCCGTTTTTTACCAGCTACTAAAACGGCTTCTCTAACACCCTCTACAGTTTTAGGATGACGCTCTTCAAAAACTTGATGGATGTAGGTTCCCATAATAACGCCATCATCGGTAGCAATACCAAACAAGGCAATAAACCCAACCCAAACAGCAATACTTAAATTGATAGGATGGATTTGAAATAAATGCCTCATATTAACACCGGCTACCGCAAAATTTAAAAACCAATCTTGACTGTATAGCCAAAGCATAATAAATCCGCCAGCGAAGGCAACAAAAACTCCTGAAAAATGAATTGATGATGCAATGATGGTTTTAAACTGGAAATAGAGTAATAAGAAAATTACAATTAAACTTATTGGGATGACAATTGATAACTTTTTAACAGCCCTAATTTGATTTTCATAACTTCCTGAAAACTTATAACTAACGCCTTTGGGAACAACTAAATTGCCATTATCAATTTGATCTTGAATTAGTTTTTGAGCATCATTAACCACGTCTACTTCAGCAAAGTTTTCCTTTTTATCAAACAGCACATAGCCTACTAAAAACGTTTCTTCACTTTTTATCATTTGTGGTCCTCGGACAAACTCCACATCAATAAGATCTCCTAAAGGAACTTGCACGCCTGTTGGGGTAGGAACCAGAATGTTTTTAATTTTCTCCGGGTCATCTCGTAATTCTCGTGGATATCTAACTCTTACCGGATACCGCTCTCTGCCTTCTACTGTTGTGGTGACATTCATTCCTCCCACAGCGGTTTCAATAATTTGCTGCGTTTTTTCTACACTTAAACCATAACGCGCAATAGCAGACCGATTAATATTGAGTTGCAAATAGGGCTTTCCAACAATTCTATCTGCAAAAACAGCTTCTTTTTTTACCGAAGGAACTTTCTTTAAAATAGATTCTAATTTAAAACCAAAATCCTGAATAGTTTCTAAATCTGGTCCATACACTTTAATACCCATAGGAGCACGCATCCCTGTTTGTAACATCACCAAACGCGTTTCAATAGGTTGTAATTTAGGTGCAGAAGTAACTCCTGGAAGATTTGTAACCTTTACTATTTCTTTCCAAATATCGTCTGAACTCCTTATTTGAGAACGCCAGTTTCTAAAAAACTCACCATTGTCATCGGGCACTAAATTTTTTTCGGTGACACCTTGCATTAATGCATCATCATTAGATAATGATTTTCCATTTTTCAGTATGAAATTATCGTCTTTATCAACTTTAAAACGCTTAGGTTTTCCACCTTCTGAAACCATATATTCCGATTTGTAATTGATAATATTTTCATACATGGAAATTGGAGCGGGATCAATAGCACTTTCAACACGTCCCATTTTTCCAACTGAACTTTCAACCTCTGGAATATTAGCTACCAGCATATCCAATTTTTGGACTGTATTTTTACTTTCTTCCAATCCTACATGAGGCATTGACGTTGGCATGAGCAAAAAGCTACCTTCATTTAGTGTGGGCATAAACTCCGATCCAATACCTGCAAAGGTTTCAGAAATTGCTGACCACGCTTTGGTTTCTTTAATATTCCATCCAATTTTTTCAAATCCTTTACCAACAAATCCAAATGTACTATCAAAACCAATCCAAACAAACACTCCAAAAAACAGGGTAACCATTGGGATTAGCATGAATTTACCTTTATTATTCAAACACCATTTCAATACTGGTTCATAGAAATAAACAATAGCCAATAAAGTTCCCAATATGAGCCCCATTAAAACGATTATAAAAATATAGTTTACAATCAAGCTGTTTTGAGGTCCTAAAGGCAACCATTCTTCGGCCAAGAAAAAAGTAGCCACCAACAAAGTGATTCCTATATTAATATAATTAGAATATTTATTGAACTTCAAAGGCAACTTATGTTCGAATAACGCATTCAAGCCTAATAAACATAAAGCTAAAGGAAGCCACATGTGCATAAAAACAGCCAATAGAAAACCTCCTATAATCAAAATGATTCCCCAAATTCTTCTGACTCTTTTTTTATCGTAATTAATACCAAAAACAAAATGAGCCAAGGCTGGCAATACGACAATACCCAATACAAAAGCACCTAGTAATGCAAACGTTTTGGTAGAGGCCAATGGTCTGAATAACTTCCCTTCAGCACCAACCATAGCAAATACAGGAATAAAACTCACAACGGTTGTTGCTAATGCTGTTGTTATTGCAGAAGCTACTTCTTTGGTTGCTCCATAAATTACCTGCATGAGTTCTTTACCTTTAGCATTTTTATTTTCTGGCATTTCTAAATGTCTAATAATATTTTCAACAAATACGATACCTATATCAACCATGACCCCAATAGCAATGGCGATACCAGACAAGGCAACCACATTGGCATCAACACCTGCGTAGCGCATAACAATAAAGGTCATTAACACACCAACAGGCAATAAACTTGAAATAATGATAGAAGCTCTTAAATTCATCATCAAGACAAGCACCACAATAATACTAATCAAAATCTCGTGAGATAAAGCAGTTTCTAAGGTGCCAATAGTTTCTTTAATAAGCTGAGTACGGTCGTAAAAAGGAACGATGGTCAGTTGGCTTATTGTTCCGTCTGCCAATACTTTTTTAGGTAATCCCGAAGAGAATTCCTTGATTTTAGCTTTTACATTATTGATGACTTCTAGAGGGTTTGAACCATAACGAGCCACCACAACGCCACCAACAACCTCTGCGCCTCCTTTATCCAAGACACCTCTTCTGGCTGCTGGCCCTAAACTAACATTAGCAACATCCTTAATAAGTATAGGTTTATTATTGGTAACACTAACCACGGTATTTTCTAAATCTTGAATATTTTTAATATAGCCCAGTCCTCGAATAAAATATTCTGCCTTATTAATTTCAATGGTTTTAGCCCCAATATCCAGATTGGAATTTTTAACCGCCATCATCACTTGATCAATACCAATATGATAGGCTTTTAAGGCATCCGGGTTCACATCAACCTGATATTCTTTAACATAACCACCTACCGACGCGACTTCAGAAACCCCTGAAACACTATTTAAAGCATACTTTACATAGTAATCTTGTACCGAGCGCAATTCGTCTAAATCCCAACCACCAGTGACGTTTCCATCAGGATCTCGTCCTTCAATCGTGTACCAGTACACTTGCCCCAGCGCCGTAGCGTCTGGACCTAATGCTGGTTTTACATCGTCAGGTAATAAGTTATTTGGTAGTGAGTTCAACTTTTCTAACACACGTGATCTGGACCAATAAAAATCTACCTTTTCTTCAAAAATGATATAGATACTGGAAAACCCAAACATGGAGGTACTCCTGACAGACTTCACATTTGGAATTCCTAAAAGCGAGGTTGTTAGCGGATAGGTAATCTGATCCTCGATATCTTGTGGAGACCGCCCGGGCCATTTTGTAAAGACAATTTGTTGATTTTCGCCTAAGTCCGGAATCGCATCAACAGGTACTGGATCTTTTGGCAAAAACCCTACATTCCAATTGAAAGGAGACGTTGCAATACCCCAACCGACAAAGGCACACAGTACTAGAACTGTAACCAATTTATTTTCTAAAAAATACTTAATGATTTTGTTTAACATGCAATTTGATTAGTAACTATTAGACATTGGCATTATGAAAACACCGAATACAATAAATCATCCCTAAAAGTTTTAAGGATGTTACGTCTAAAGCTTAAAAATCAAATTAAATAAGTCTCGTCAAGTTTGTAGATGCTCTTGACAACAAGAGGTGGTGGATATTCTGAAAAAGAATTGGTTTCAACTTCAACAGTTTTAAAAAGAGAAATATATGAATATACAAATGAAGCTACAAATTGTTGCTGATGAAGCGTTAAATTGTCATAAGAAGTGTTTAGCTCATCTTGACCTTTAACCGTTACATGTTTATCGGTGCAACATCCTTTTTTCTCAACGGAACAGCCTGATTTTGTTATAGGTAGTTGCATTTCCATACCACAACCTTTTGCCTTATGAAAGATTGCTGTTTCAACTAAAGTGTCACCACAATAATGCATATTTATAGTGAAAGACATGGTAGAAAATACCACGACTAACGCCATAAAAAAGGCCATTATTTTATGCAACACTTCTTTCATAAGTAACAAATGTATAAAAATTCTGTTAGCATAACGTGATAATTATCATGACATTAACATCTATTGCTTTAATTTATAGTAATAAAAAGCCGGCAGTAGCACTAATAAAATAATAGGTTGTATTAAAAATCGGCGCATGTTAAAAAACAAATAATACTGCTCCTGTTTTGGGTTTACAACGAAGTATAAATAAATTAAAATGAGAATAATAAATGAGACTCCATAAATAAGCGCAGAAAACTTAATGATGCTTTTGTCCTTAAAAACAACGTACAAAATAGCTAAAGAAATAACTGTGTTTAAAACGTATCTCAACGTTGTAAACGCCGTTAACTTAAAAATTTCACGCCTGGGATTATCAATGTATAAATAATCGTTTTGAAAAAACGTTAAATACGGGTCATAAAACAATTCGTTCTCAAAAACACGGATTAAAACTAGTAACCCAAACAACGCAAAAAGCACTATGTATTTAGTTTTATTATTCATTTTTTTTAATCATGCTTGAAAATCGATTCACCCAAACTATCCATAGCAAAAACACTATTCCATAAATGATTCCTGGAAAAACTACTGTGTGTAAAATTTCACTTTTCTCTGGGTAATGATATATTCCAATAGACAACACGGCAATACGAACAAGATTAACAACGTAAATGATGACACTACCAGAAAGAATAAATAAAAACGTTGGTTTTGGCTTGCCAGAAAACGCTAAAATAAAAGATACAAACAAGATGATAACGCTAATGGAATTACAACCTTCAACAATTCTTGCTAGATATACATTATTAATTATAAGTTTCATTGAGGGCTCGTCTGGATGCGGTACTACTTGCACATGATATCCCATTGTGTCAATTAAATCTGCACTCTGTACGGCAACCAAATTGGTTATATAATCAGGATAATATAGAGAATCCTTGGAAGCATCTAAGTAGAATTTATACACCACAGATAAAGATATGTATACTAACAAAAACGTAAGTATAAACTTTATAACCGATTTATATTTAATGACAAGTTCTTTCAAAAAATAAGTAGCTTTAAAATAAGAAACTATTGATTGTCGAATTTACGCCTTTTTGAATACTTTTACCAAAACTTTTAAAAGATGATTTTTGAAACTTTAAAACCACAAGTTATATCCATTGTATCTGACAATAAAATCCCTTTAAATGAACGTCTTTTAGATGTTTGTAAATTATTGGAGACTAGTATAGATTATTACAACTGGGTTGGTTTTTATTTTAGAAATGGTGATAAAGAAGAACTTATTTTAGGGCCTTATGTTGGTGCCCCAACCGACCATACCGTTATTCCCTTTGGAAAAGGCATTTGCGGTCAAGTAGCGATAAGTAATGAAAACTTTGTAATTCCAGATGTTAGTGCTCAAGATAATTATATTGCATGCAGTATAACCGTTAAAGCTGAAATAGTAGTTCCTATCTTTGTTAATAGAAATAATATTGGCCAAATTGATATCGATTCAAATACGCCAGATCCGTTTACCGAAGATGATGAACGTTTTTTAGAGTTTGTATGTGCTGAGATTGCAAAAGAAATGCTGTAACTAATTTTACATTCCTGTTCTTATAGCTTCAACAGGGTCTAGTTTAGCGGCTGAACTTGCTGGTAAAATACCCGCTATCAGTCCTATTAAAGTTGACACAAAAAATCCTAAGACCATATTTTTAAAGGACAAAATAAACTCAAAATCATCCGCTAGTGCGGTTCCAATAAGTGTTCCTATCCAGACTAACACTAAACCAACTAGACCACCAATAACAGCAAGAATAACCGCTTCAAACAAAAATTGAAATAAGATAAATTTGTTTTTTGCGCCCATCGCTTTTTGTATACCAATCAAATTGGTCCGCTCTTTAACGCTCACAAACATAATATTGGCTATTCCAAAACCTCCAACTAACAGAGAGAATCCGCTAATAACCCATCCAACCATATTCATAAAACTTATTATCCCATCTATTAAATCTGTGAAGCCTGACAGTTTATTAATGAAAAAATTGTCAATATCTCCATCCTTTAATCCTCTAAATCGTCTGTATTTTTGTTTTAAAACTTGTTCAAACGCACCAATATCAATTCCTTGTTTAGGTTTAATCATAATCATGGTTAAAGCGCCTTTATTTCCAATATTCATAAATCGTCTGGCAAAATTTGCTGGAACAAATGCCTTTTCATCGGGCGAATCCATATTAAGTCCCCCAAATTTATCTAACACACCAATAACAGTTAATTTTCTGCCATAAACCCTAATAACTTTACCAACAGGTTCTTCCGTATCAAATAAGTTGTTGGCTAAATTATATCCTAGTACTATTACGGGTGCTCCGCTATTAGATTCAGTTTCGTTATAAAATCGTCCTTTGTATAATTTTAGGTTATCTATTTCGTATATTTCATTAGATACGGGTGTTACAGGAACATTTGTAACCGTATTATCTTCAAATTTTATAGTTTGCGCGCCCCCTACAATGGCAAATGCACAGGCATCTATATCGGGCACATTTCGTTTAATAAATTCGTAATCTTCGCTACCTGTTTGAGGAAAATTTTCACGCACCCATCTTGGAACACTTGTTGGACCAAAGGAAAACCTTGTTATGTACATCGTGTTTTTGTCTATGCCAGATAGTTGCCCTTTAATGCTTCTATCTAAAGAATCTACAGCAGCTAACACAGCGATAATTGAAAATATACCTACTGTAACACCAATTAACGACAGAAATGTTCGTAACTTATTGTTTCTTAAAGCATTAACAGCAAACGAAAAACTTTCTTTAAAAAGACGTAAGTAAACAAGCATAAATTTATTTTTCTAAACTAAAGTAATGTGATAAAGGTAAGACGTTTTAATAAAATATTAGTTACAAAAAAATGAAAACAAAACGTATGTCTACTATATTATTTTGCTTTAAATAATTACTTTTGCATTTTAAAAATCTACACATCAAAATATTAACACCAATAGAATTTTAAAAAATCTTATACCATTTGCAACAAAAATTTAAACACCACAACTAAAAATGAGTAACGAAAAAACTATTAAATCTGCGCTAATATCTGTATTTAGCAAAGATGGATTAGAACCGATTGTAAAAAAGTTAAACGAACAAGGTGTCACCATGTATTCTACTGGTGGAACCCAAAAATTTATTAATGATTTAGGCATCGGAGTTATTCCTGTTGAAGATGTTACCTCCTACCCATCTATTCTGGGTGGTCGTGTAAAAACATTACACCCCAAGGTGTTTGGAGGAATTTTAAATAGACAAAACAACGATAGTGATGTTGCTGAATTAGCGGAATTTGATATTCCACAAATTGATGTTGTCATTGTTGATTTATACCCATTTGAAAAAACCGTTGCTTCTGGAGCTAATGAACAAGATATTATTGAAAAAATTGACATAGGTGGTATTTCTTTAATTCGAGCTGCTGCTAAAAATTATGCCGATGTAATTTGTGTATCATCTGTTGATGATTATGCTGAGTTTTTAGAGTTAATTTCTGAAAACAACGGAAGCATTTCTGAAGAAAACAGAAGACGTTTTGCTGGTAAAGCTTTTAATGTATCATCACATTACGATACCGCTATTTTTAATTACTTCAACAAAAACCACGATGAGGCTGCTTTAAAAATTAGCGAAACTAAAGGTAAAGTATTACGCTACGGTGAAAACCCACATCAACGAGGATTTTTCTTTGGAAACTTTGATGATATTTTCACAAAACTTCACGGAAAAGAGCTGAGTTACAATAATTTATTAGATGTTGACGCGGCAGTAAATTTGATGTCAGAATTTAAAAATGATGCGCCTACATTTGCTATCTTAAAACACAATAATGCTTGTGGTTTAGCACAACGCGACACACTACATCAAGCTTATTTAGATGCACTTGCTGGTGACCCTGTGTCTGCTTTTGGGGGTGTTTTAATTAGCAATTCTGAAATTGATAAAGCAACTGCAGAAGAAATTCATGGCTTATTTTGCGAGGTAGTTATTGCCCCTTCTTTTTCTTCACAAGCCTTAGATATTTTAAAAGGTAAGAAAAACAGAATTCTTTTAATACTTCATGATGTAGAGATGCCAAAAATGAATGTTAGAAGTTGTTTAAATGGTATTTTGCTTCAAGACAGAAATAACATAACAGATACTATTGAAGGTTTAACTTATGTGACCAATAGTAAGCCAAAACAAGAAGAATTAGAAGATTTAATCTTTGCCTCTAAAATTTGCAAACACACTAAATCTAATACTATTGTTTTGGCTAAAAACAAACAGCTATTAGCTAGCGGAACAGGGCAAACAAGTCGTGTTGATGCCTTAAACCAAGCTATCCATAAAGCACAAACTTTTAATTTTGATTTAAAAGGGTCTGCTATGGCTAGTGATGCATTTTTTCCTTTTCCTGATTGTGTAGAAATAGCAAAACATGCAGGAATAAGTTCTGTTATTCAACCAGGAGGCTCCATAAAAGACCAATTAAGTATTGATTATTGTAATGAAAATAATGTGGCTATGGTACTAACTGGAACCCGTCATTTCAAGCATTAATAATAAAATTACAGATTATATTATTTCTTTTAAACTTTTATTACATTTACAACATTTGTTACAAACCTTTAAAATTAGTTATAGCACATGGGCTTTTTTGACTTCTTGACCGAAGAGATTGCAATAGACTTAGGTACTGCAAACACCCTAATTATTCATAATGACAAAGTTGTGGTCGATAGCCCTTCTATTGTGGCACGTGATAGAATTTCTGGTAAAATAATTGCTGTTGGCCAGGAAGCCAGCTTAATGCAAGGTAAAACACACGAAAATATTAAAACTGTAAGACCATTGAAAGATGGAGTTATTGCAGACTTTGATGCATCTGAACAGATGATTAGTTTGTTCATTAAAAATATTCCTGCATTAAAAAAGAAGTTTTTTACTCCTGCACTTAGAATGGTTGTTTGTATTCCTTCCGGAATTACCGAAGTGGAAATGCGTGCTGTAAAAGAATCTTGCGAACGTGTTAACGGTAAAGAAGTTTATTTAATTCACGAACCCATGGCTGCGGCTATTGGTATTGGCGTTGATATTATGCAACCTAAAGGAAATATGGTTGTAGATATAGGTGGTGGTACAACCGAAATAGCTGTGATTGCTTTAGGAGGAATTGTTTGTGATAAGTCCGTAAAAATTGCAGGTGATGTGTTCACCAATGATATCGTATATTATATGCGTACGCAACACAACTTATATGTAGGGGAGCGTACTGCTGAAAAAATTAAAATTCAAATTGGTGCCGCTACTGAAGATTTAGAATTACCTCCAGAAGACATGAGTGTTCAAGGTCGTGATTTGTTGACAGGAAAACCTAAACAAGTTCAAATATCCTATAGAGAGATTGCTAAAGCTTTAGATAAATCTATTTTAAGGATTGAAGATGCTGTTATGGAAACACTATCTCAAACCCCTCCAGAACTAGCTGCAGATATTTATAATACAGGTATTTATTTAGCAGGTGGAGGCTCCATGCTTAGAGGTTTAGATAAACGCTTATCTCAAAAAACAGACCTTCCTGTTTATATTGCTGAAGACCCCTTACGAGCTGTAGTTAGAGGGACTGGCATAACACTTAAAAATTTACTTAAATACAAAAGCGTATTGATTAAATAGTCATACTGATTAAACATGCAACAGATTGTAAATTTTATAATACGCAACAAAACGTTTTTGTTGTTCTTGTTGCTATTTTCTATTTCTTTGACGTTTACTATTCAAACACACTCTTATCATAAAAGTAAGTTTATTAACTCTGCTAACTTTTTAACAGGGGGCATCTACAATTCTGTAAATGATATTAGTACCTATCTTGATTTAAAAACTCAAAATGAACTTTTAACCGAAGAAAACAATAGATTAAAATCACTTTTATATAATTCTGCAGAAAAAAATGATTCTATCCAGTTAGATAGTTCACTATTGAATAGTCCGTATCATTTTGAAACAGCCAGTGTTATACGAAACAATTATTCATCTTCAAAGAACGTATTACTTTTAAACAAAGGATCTAAAGACAGCATTAAAGAAGATTTTGGAGTTATCACAACTAAAGGTATTGTAGGCATTATTGATAATACAAGTAAAAATTACTCAACTATCATTTCTATTTTAAACACGACTAGCAAAATAAGTGCGCAACTAAAAAAAACCAATCATTATGGTTCTTTAACATGGAATGGTAAATCGCCTTATTTCGCTCAATTGATTGATATTCCTAAAATTGCACCTGTTAAAATAGGAGATACGATTGTAACATCGGGCATATCATCAATTTTTCCAAAAGGAATTCCCGTAGGCACTATTCATGACTTCAAACTAGATATCACTAGGAACTATTACGAAATAAACATTAAATTGTTTAACGACATGACTAATATTGAGCATGTATATATTATTGAAAACAAAGATGTTTTAGAAATTACTAACCTTTTAAAAAACGTTAGTAATGAATAATTCTCTGTATTCAAATATTACGCGCTTTATTTTACTCGTGTTAGTTCAAGTATTAGTTTTAAACCACATTAATTTTATGGGGTATATAAACCCCTATATTTATATCTTATTTATTTTATTATATCCCGCTAAGAATAACAGAATGTCATTTATTCTGTTAAGTTTTTTGTTAGGATTAACTATTGATTTGTTTTTAGATTCTGGTGGTATTCATGCAGCCGCATGTGTTACCATAGCTTACTTAAGACCCATGGTATTAAAGTTTACCTTTGGTACCGTTTACGAATATCAAACCATTAAATTTGATACTGTAGATTTTGCTTCAAAATTGTTGTATATCACCATACTAACTTTCATCCATCACTTTATTCTATTTTCATTAGAAATCTTTAACATTTCTAAAATAATTTTATTGCTACAAAAAACGTTATTCTCAAGTATATTTACTATTATACTAAGCGTATTGGTAACTATTATTTTTAGTAAAAAAACTAAATGAGAAAAATTTTACTCTTTGCATCTATTACTATTGTTGGTCTTATATTTATTTTTAGACTATTTTATCTTCAGGTATATACAGCTCAAAACCATAATTTATTTGAAGATAATGCCATAAAAAAAGTATACGACTACCCAAAACGTGGTTTTGTATATGACCGAAATGGTGAACTTCTGGTTGCCAACCAGCCATCGTATGATGTGATGTTTATTCCAAGAGAAGTCAAACCTTTAGATACACTTGAGTTTTGCTCATTATTAAAAATTGATAAAAATCGTTTTAAAGATATTTATCAAAAAGCGTATCATTATTCACCTTGGCTGCCTTCTGTTTTTATTGCACATCTATCTAAAGAAGATTACGCTGTTTTACAAGAAAAAATGAGAAAGTTTGAAGGGTTTTATATTCAAAAACGATCTCTTCGTCTTTACCAAACTACTATTGGAGCCAATGTTTTAGGAGATTTAGGAGAAGTAAATAATGCTATAATAAAAGAGCACCCCTATTATAAAATGGGTGACCTTATTGGAAAACAAGGTGTAGAAGCATCTTATGAAGATATTTTACGCGGAAAAAAAGGTGTTAAATTTATACAGAAAGACCGGTTTAACAGAGATATTGGCCCCTATAAAGATGGTGTTTATGATACCTTACCTGAACCCGGTAAAGATATAACCATAAGTATTGATTCTAAATTGCAAGAATTTGGAGAACTACTAATGAAGCATAAACGAGGAGGCATCATTGCTATCGAGCCAAGCTCTGGTGAAATATTAGCCATGGTTTCAGCCCCCAGTTATAATCCAAATTTATTAGTCGGCAGAAATAGGTCTAAGAACTATACAAAAATGCATTACGACACCATTTCAAAACCTCTGTACGACAGAAGTTTATTGGCACAATATCCTCCAGGCTCACCTTTTAAAGTTCTTAATGCGCTTGTTGGACTGCAGGAAGGCGTTGTTACAACCGACGATAAATTTAGTTGTAGAATGGGATATTATTACAATGGCCGAAGATTAACAGGATGTCATAGCCATCCCAGTCCATTAAGCATGAATGATGGTATTGCACAATCTTGCAACTCATACTTTTGTAATGTTTACAGACGAATTATTGAAAAATATGATGATCCTGCAAAAGGAATGAACGTTTGGAGTAATCACATAAAAAGTTTTGGTCTTGGAAACTATTTGGGATATGATTTAAAAATAGGAAGCAAAGGCTACATTCCAGATGGGGCTTTTTATGATAAATGGTATGGAAAAGGCAGATGGTCTTCTACCTACAACATATCAAATGCTATTGGGCAAGGTGAAGTTTTAGCTACACCGATTCAATTGGCTAATATGGTGGCTGCTATTGGAAATAGAGGCTACTTTTACACGCCGCACATCATTAAAAATATTGAAGGCGATACTATTGATGAAAATTATACAACTCCCAAATACACTACTATAGACAAAGAAAATTTTGAACCCGTTGTTCAAGGAATGTTCGATGTATATAATAAAGGAACTGCTACCTACTTAAGAGTCCCTGGAATAGACATCTGCGGAAAAACAGGTACTGCAGAAAACTACACTAAAATAGATGGGGTTAAAACTCAGTTAACAGATCATTCTATCTTTGTAGCATTTGCTCCAAAAGACAATCCTAAAATAGCCATTGCTGTATTTGTTGAAAACGGTTATTGGGGAAGTAGGTTTGCAGGTAAAATTGCTAGTTTAATGATTGAAAAATATATTAAAGGTCATATTACTAGAACAGACTTGGAAGACTGGATTTTAAGTCATAGTTTAGAAGACGAATATGCCAAACCTTATTCAGGAAAACCATTCAAAATAAATGGAGAAACAACACTACAGGTTACTCCTATTGATAAATCCATAAAATCAAAAATTTCAAACCTGTCTGATTAATGAATAGAGATACACACAGATATTTTAAATTTGATTGGATTACAATTATCATTTTCCTTCTATTAGTTGGTTTTGGCTGGCTAAATATTTTATCTGCCTCTCATTCTGGAGAAACTCTAGATTATTTTAATCTTTCTGAACCTTTTGGAAAACAATTGATGTTCATATTTTTAACATTTGGTTTAATTATTATCATCTTATCAATAGATGCCAAATTTTATGAACGCTTTTCCAGTATTATATACTTAATTTCCATGCTTTCTCTTGTTGGCCTTTTTGTATTTGGTAAAAATGTTAATGGAGCCACATCTTGGTACGCTATAGGCGGCATGACGATTCAACCTAGTGAGTTTGCTAAAACTGCTACAGCCCTAGCTGTTGCCAAATATATAAGCGACTTAAATACAGACATTACTAAATTTAAAGATCAAATACAAAGTTTCATTATCTTTTGCATACCAGCTTTGTTAGTTTTACTACAAAATGATGCTGGAAGTACTATTGTTTACGCTGCTTTCTTTTTTGTATTATATAGAGAAGGTTTACCAAAAATTTATTTAACTATTGGTATAGCAACCGTAATTCTTGCGGTTTGTGCTTTAAAACTTGGAGTTGTGTATACGTCTATTATTGCTGCAGTACTAATTTTTGGAAATTATTTTTTTACAAAAAAGAAGCCTACAATTTTTAAACCATTACTAATTTTAATTGCTTGTATTGTTCTTTCCTCTGGTATTGGATTCTTTTATCAACATGTATTACAACCGCATCAACAAGATCGCATAAGTCTTTGGTTACGACTTGAACAAGACCCTGCAAAACTTGAAAGAATGAAAAAAACCTTTGCTTATAATCTTAACGAATCTGAAAAGGCTATAAGTTCTGGCGGTTTAACTGGGAAAGGATTTTTAGAAGGTACTCGAACCACTGGTAAATTTGTACCAGAACAACACACAGACTATATTTTTAGCACCGTTGGCGAAGAATGGGGTTTTCTTGGTAGCGCTGCAGTCGTAATTCTTTTTGTTTTATTACTGATTAGAATTCTTCATTTAGCAGAATTACAAAAATCACAATTTAGTCGCGCTTATGGATATGCTGTGGCTGCCATAATTTTTATGCATTTTATGATTAACATTGGCATGGTTATGGGCTTAATCCCTACTATTGGTATTCCGTTACCTCTATTTAGTTATGGAGGATCAGGCCTTTGGGGCTTCACTATTTTAATCTTTATTTTTATAAAATTAGATTCGAATAGAATCAATGAATGGTAGCTAGTATAAGTTTTAAATCTTTAAATTTACCTACAGATTCTCACGGTTGAGAGATTACAGTTTACAAGCTAATGAAAACTAAACTACACATATTTAAAACAGTTGCATATCATTCTAGTTTTACAAAAGCTGCAGAACAACTATTTATATCACAACCAGCCATTTCAAAATCAATTAGAAACTTAGAAAACGACTATAAAACTACGTTTTTCTTAAGAAAAAGAAATTCTATTGAATTAACAGATGATGGTAAAGCATTTTTAATTTATGCTAATAAAATTTTAGATCTTTATTCTGACCTAGAGAATCATTTTATAAATAAACATGCAAAATTTCCAAGTCTTATAAGTTTTGGAGTAAGTACAACGATTGCTAGCTATATTATACCAAAAATATTGGCGAAGTTTAGAATACAATTTCCACAAACTAACTTTAAAGTTATAAGCGAAAACACAGAAGATATAGAGGACCTCATCTTAAATCAACAATTAGATTTTGGCATTATTGAAGGTAGAAATACAAACCGGAAATTACAATTTAAGAAATTTATTAAAGATGAAATTGTTCTTGTAACAAACGCAAAAAATGAAGCCTTTAAAAAAGGGATCATTAACATTAAGACCTTGCATGAAATCCCAATTATTGAAAGAGAAATTGGATCTGGAACTAGAGAAATTATTCATGATTTTTTGAGTACTAACAACATAAAAAAACTCAACACTGTCGTTACTCTTAACAGCACTGAAGCTATTAAAAATTACCTCTATTACTCTGATAATTATGCACTTGTCTCCATTAGTGCTGTTCGCGAAGATTTAATCAACAACAAGCTTAAAATCATAGATATTAAAGATTTAACTATTGAAAGGTGGTTCTATTTTGTGTCTAGAACGGGTTATCAATCTAATCTTATGGACTATTTTGAAACTTATGTTAGAAATAACTATAACTTTTAGTTATATCAAATAGAATATTAATTCTCTTAAAGATTATATTCTAACTGTATTTTTGTGTCATCAAATTACATGACATGAACAGTATACTGGTAAAAGCAATTTACTTTATTATAGCCATTACCGCGCTTCTCGGGTTAATTAATAGTCCAACTGCTTTACTTCTTGGTTTTATATTTACAGTGATTTTTAAAAATCCATTTCAAGCATATAGTCATAAGGCTATTCACTATTTTTTAAAAATTTCTGTAATAGGTTTAGGTTTTGGTATGCTAATTAAAGAAACTTTTGATACAAGTAAAGGAAGCTTTGTTTTAACATCAAGCTCTATTATTTTAACCGTAAGTCTTGGTTTAATTCTAACTAGGCTATTAAAAATGGATTTAAAATTAGGGCATCTCATTATCTCAGGAACCTCCATATGCGGTGGTAGTGCTATCGCAGCAATCTCTCCTGTAATAAAAGCAAAAAGCAAAATTATTAGTATTGCATTAGGTATTATTTTTCTGTTAAACTCCATCGCATTATTCGTGTTTCCCGTTATTGGTCATTGGTTACAATTAAGTCAGCATCAATTTGGACTTTGGTGTGCAGTTGCTATACACGACACAAGTTCTGTTGTAGGAGCTGCTCTAGGCTATGGCGATGAAGCACTCAGAATTGCGACCACCGTAAAGCTTTCAAGAACCTTATGGATTATACCGTTGTCTATTTTTTCAATGTTTCTTTTTAAAACAAAAGGTGAAAAAATTAAAATCCCTTACTTTATTGTATTCTTTATTATCGCTATACTAATAAACAGCTACCATTTACTACCCATAACAATAACAAGTGTTATTGTTTTAATGTCTAAACGATTATTGGTCCTAACATTATTTCTTGTTGGCTCTACAATTTCAATTAAAGACTTAAAGAAAACAGGCGCAAAACCCATAGTGTTGGCACTCTCTTTATGGATATTTATATCTATTTTTTCATTAATTTATATAACACATTAATTGATTTTTATACGAAAGAAAAAGGCTTAAAAAGATAAATTTAATAGCCCTTCATATGTAGTCTTTTGGGTTTAGCATCTAAATTAATATTTATAGCGTATATTAGTTCGACCCTAAAAACCTACTTATGAAAAATGTTATTTATTTAACCGTACCATTCCTATTTTTATTTTTGAGCTGTAATAAAGATGATATAAGCCTTAATGATTTAGAATCTTTGCCCAAAGACACAGGTGGGGTACAAAAAGCGAATCCACTTACAACTACAGATGCTGTTTTTGGATATTATATCTATACTCCCAGTAATTATGAAAATAGTACGATTGAATATCCTTTACTCGTTTTTTTACATGGTTCGGGAGAAAGAGGTAACAGTCAAACAAGCCCAGATATTTTAAACAAAGTCTTAGCTAACGGTCCGCCAAAATTAATCGAACGAAAAGAATGGTCACCTAAATATCCTATGATTGTTGCTTCGCCGCAATTGGCATCTGGAAATTGGAACGCCGATGATATTCATAGTTTTATAACATATTTAATAGCCAATTATAATATTAATACGAATCGCATCTATATCACAGGGCTTAGCTTAGGTGGTTTTGGATGCTTTAGCTATATTTCTAAATATGGCTCTGATGCGTATGCGGCAGCTATTGTGCCTATTGCTGGTGGCGGAAACACAAATTCTGGGGACCAATATACTACCATTCCTGTGTGGGCATTCCATGGAGATAATGATACTACGGTTTCGCAAAACCAGTCTATTAATATGATAAATGCTATTAATGTAGCTAACCCTATTACCCCAGCAAAACTGACCATATATCCTGGTGTTGGACATGACTCCTGGAGCAGAACATACAATAGTAGTGGTATGGGAGAGGAAAGCAGCGCATATGATGCTTTTAATATGACTATTTATGATTGGATGTTTTTATATGAAAAATAATCATCCATAAAAGAATCAGATATTACTGCTTCTTTAATTCTAATTTTTCAGCAAAATAATCACAAAAATCTTTCATGGTTGCTGTCATTTTTTCGTCCTGCGTTGCTTTATGAAATGTATTACTCATGGCTACTAAGGTTTGATGAAAAAAGACTTTCATCTCATCAACAGGCATGTCTTTAGTCCATAAATCTATACGTAAGGTTTCTTGAGCTTTGGCATCCCAAACAGATAGCATCATAGCTTTGGCTTCTTCGTTCGTTATTCCACCATCTTGAGCTGTCCAATATAATTTCTCAGGAACTCTATTCTCATCAAGTTTAACTTTTAACTCAATTTTAGATTGTTTTTCAGACATTACTTTCTTGGTTTAAACTTTGAATTATTAAAAATTTCTTCTGGAGATGTTATGAGCATATCT
Organism: Yeosuana marina; assembly: GCF_011762485.1. Lineage (GTDB taxonomy): Bacteria > Bacteroidota > Bacteroidia > Flavobacteriales > Flavobacteriaceae > Yeosuana > Yeosuana marina. Next base: position 524,027 of record NZ_JAAKGI010000003.1, on the reverse strand, counting down.
TTTAGAGACACATCGTTATTTGCCATATAAGCCCTAACTATTTGCCAACCTATATATTGCCCTAATCTACCAGGAGACTCACTATCTATTTCTTCTAAATAAAACTTTGTAAAAGGTGCCGGATTTATAAACCTACTAGGTAATTTAGAGTCTGTGCTAAATAGCAGTTCATGTTCTACAAAATACCTCCAAATATAGCTTTCATTGGCATGAGCCCAATCTAACTGCTCTTTAGTGTAGCTTATGCGCTCCGCATCGGTTTTAAAAGGAATGACCTTGTCTTCAAAATATAATTGCTTGCCGAAGTAAATCATTTCATCAAGCAACGTTTCGTTTGGCTTCTGATAAATATATTTCTTTGCATACTCTCTAGCTAAATCCACAACAATATGCTCGGTATTAAAATCTTCTCTAATATATTTTTGGATGCCTTGATAAAACTTATGATCACTTCCTAAATAATTATCTATCGAAATTAAAGCAATCGTATCAGTTACAATAATTCTATTTCTATAATCTACAAATGAGGTTGTCGTGATAATTCTAGGAGCTCTAAATTCAGGAAAATAATACTTAATATGTTGAAACAGCGATTCTATTTCAGCCTTTGGCGTATTAAAATTTGGATATGCTTTTTCTACTTCCTTAGATAATTCAATTTGTAAAGTATCCTTCATTCGTGCTACCCAAAAAGAATCTGCATACTTTTTAGAAAACATAAAAGGGTAATCCTTTTTAAGTTTAGGCAAATCTTTTAAAGACGCTTCTGAAAAAAGCTTATCAAACCTTTCAATATTAACTTGTATAGGGATTTTTGAAATTTCTCCTTCTAATTTGCTATCCTTTTTGCAAGAAACAACCAAAGTTAAAGTACATAAAAGCAAAAAAATATTTTTCATATAAAAGTTAAACGGTCTAAATTTTTATTAATTGAGTGATTCCCTTATTTTTGTTTTGCAAATGTACTATTCTTTGATTTAAATCCGTTCAAAATGCAAACAGAAAAAGTTGTTGATTATATTGTAAATTGGTTAAAAGATTACGCTACAAAAGCGAACATGAATGGATTTGTTATTGGTGTATCTGGTGGTATCGATTCTGCAGTAACCTCTGCTCTTTGTGCTAAAACAGGCTTACCACTACTTTGTTTAGAAATGCCAATACATCAAGCGGAGTCTCAAGTGAGTCGTGCTTTAAACCATATAGATTGGTTGAAAGCGAATTTTGACTCTGTTTACGTTACTCAAATAAACTTAACCCCCGTTTTTGATAGCTTAATAGCCGCCTTACCTCCTGTTGTTAAGGAGGAAAGCAGGTTTATGTCATTGGCAAATACCAGAGCTAGATTGCGTATGACGACCTTATATTATTTTGCAGCTATCAATAAGTATTTAGTTGCTGGAACAGGTAATAAAGTAGAAGATTTTGGTGTTGGTTTTTATACAAAATATGGTGATGGCGGAGTTGATTTAAGTCCTATTGCCGATTTATTAAAAACCGAAGTTTACACCATTGCTAAGTATCTCGGTATCAACTCAGAAATCATTGAAGCTGCCCCAACTGACGGGCTTTGGGGAGATGACAGAACCGACGAAGATCAAATTGGGGCTTCCTATCCTGAACTTGAATGGGCTATGAAAATGGATGCAGAAGGAAAAACAAAAGATGACTTTTCTGGAAGAGAAAAAGAAGTGTTCATTATATACAAAAGATATAATCAAGCTAATAAGCATAAAATGAATCCTATCCCTATTTGTGAAATACCTGCTGAATTATTACAAAAAAGGTAAAAAATATTACATTTTTTCATATATTTACCAAATTAACATGTAATTTAATTATATGTTAATATTCCCTAAGCACTCTCAATTTTAAAAACCAACTATTATGATTAAATTATTAATAGCCGACAACCATCCAATTATTAGAAAAGGGTTAGAGCTACTCTTCTCAGCATCATCAAATATCCAAGTTGTGGGTAGTGTAAATGATGGTGAAGCCATTATCGACTTTATTAAAAAAGCACCTGTTGACATTATTTTAACGGAAATTGATTTACCTAAACTTAATGGACTTACCGTTTTGCGAGTTTTAAAAACAGAATTTCCAAGTATTAAAACCATTGTTTTTAGTGCACAACCAGAAGAAGTATATGCCATCAATGCCATTAAAGCTGGCGCTGCAGGATATATTTCTAAAGCAGTAAATCTTATTACTATTAATGAAGCCATTTTAAAAGTTAATGAAGGTGATATTTATTTAAGCGATGAGCTCAATAAAGAGTTAAACCTTGGAAAGAAAATTAACAGATCTGGTTCATTTTACAAAAAACTTTCAACGCGAGAAGCTGAAGTTTTAAAGCTTCTTTGTGTTGGAAAGAAAAACAAGGAAGTTGCTAAAGAGCTAAATGTTAATGAAAAAACAGTTAGTACTTATAAGGCGCGATTAATGAAAAAACTAAAAGTAACAAATTTAGTGGATCTAGTTAATCAAGCTAAATTAGCTACATCATAAAGCTCTATTTAGTTTTCTTGATAAAAGCATCTTTAAGCCGGAGTAATCTTTTACTTCCTCAAGGATGCTTTTATTTATTTCTGCTTTATTTGCAACCGTTTTTTGCTGAAACTCTTTAACTTTTTGGTCGATTAAAAAGCATCTTAAACTTAAAATTGTTTCACTTACTAACTGGGCAACACTGTGTTTTTTTTCTTTAGGAAAAATCTGCATGCGCTCCCAATCATCTAAAGTGTAACGCTCATCTTCCATTAAAATCGTGGTAATTTCATTAGCCATATCTGCATCAACTGTATTAATGAACGTTTTTAATTGAAACTCTGGGTTTTGATTTAAAGTATCAATAATAGTATAGTATAAAGTTTTAAATTTTGGATTGGTAAACTCCATTTCATCTTCCTGAAGATCTAAAAATATTTTTTCAAATACTTTAGCTGTATTAATTACAGGTTCTAAAACTAAGTTTCCTTTATCATTTTCCTTTAAAATCAAATCTTCAAAATCTTCAGTTTTATTGCCGTATAGCAATAATACTTCTATGATTTTGCGCTCTAAAACATATTGGATATCAACTTTTTCAACTGGTTGTTTATTCTTAATAACATCAAAGGCCTTTGTTTCAGTTTTATATTCTGTATTCGCATCCTGAAACTCTTTTTTGTTAATTTGTGCTAAGGTACTAAACAGCACATCTTCGCTAATATCCATAATTCTAGCACACTCCTGAATGTAGATTTCCTTTTTAATTCTATCAGGAATTTTGGAAATACTATTTACAATATCCCGAACAGTATCTGCTTTTTTTATAGGATCGTTTTTAGACTCTTCAAACAACACAGACGCTTTAAACTGAATGAAATCTTTGGCATTTTCTTCTAGATAAACCGTGAGTTCTTCAAGCGTATTTTGTTTGGCAAAACTGTCCGGATCTTCACCTTCTGGAAATGTACAAACCCTCACATTCATGCCTTGTTCCAGGATTAAATCTATGCCTCTAAGCGACGCTCTCATTCCAGCTGCATCACCATCAAATAAAACTGTAATATTTTTTGTTAGTCTATTGATTAATCGAATTTGCTCTGATGTTAATGCTGTTCCTGATGACGACACTACATTTTTAATACCCGTTTGATGGAATTGAATCACATCTGTATAGCCCTCAACTAAATAGCAATTATCCTCTTTCGCAATGCTCTGTTTGGCATGATAAATCCCATAAAGCACGTTACTTTTATGATAAATAATGCTTTCTGGAGAATTCATGTATTTCGCAGCCTTTTTATCGGTGATTAAAATACGCCCACCAAAACCCAACACACGCCCACTCATGCTCTTTATAGGAAACATAACGCGGCCTTTAAACCTATCGAAACGCTTATCTTCTTTAACTATGGTAAGACCAGTTTTCTCTAAAAATTCTAGCTTATAGCCCTGTTTTAAAGCCTCATCTGTAAAGGCTTGCCATTCGTTTAACGAGTAACCTAAATCGAACTTTTTAATGGTATCTTCGGTGAACCCACGTTCTTTAAAATAGCTTAACCCAATGGATTTTCCTTGATCTGTTTTATGAAGTATTTTTTGAAAATAGGCGTTTGCAAATTCACTTACCAAATACAAACTCTCGCGTTCGTCTTGCTTTTCTTTTTGCTCATCCGTCTGCTCGGTTTCTTCAATCTCAATATTATATTTTTTAGCGAGATATTTAATGGCCTCAGGATATGTAAAATGTTCATGCTCCATTAAAAAAGCGACCACATTACCTCCTTTGCCACTACTAAAATCTTTCCATATTTGTTTTACTGGAGAGACCATAAAACTTGGTGAGCGCTCATCGCTAAACGGACTCAAGCCCTTAAAATTACTTCCAGATTTTTTAAGTTGAACAAAATCACCAATAACCTCTTCAACACGAGAGGCTTCAAATACTTGATCTATGGAAGACGGTGAAATCATGATTAAAAATTATACTAAAAGAGTGACTGTTTGCTTTAAAATGTAAATGTAATATAATCTATTGAAAGTAAATAGAGGATTATGAATTTGCGTTTATTAGAAAAAAAACAAACCTCATTTAACGTTTAACTTATAAGCAGTAAAACATTTTTGAATTATTAGAAAACATAAAAAAGCCTCTTTTCAGAGGCTTTTTTTACTTAATATTTAGTCCACATCAAACCTGACACCTACAGAAATATTATGTTGGTCCACTGCTTGATTATTAAAAATAGGCGACAAATCATATTTTACGTATAAGGCTGTATCACCAAAGGCCAAATATCCACTTAAACCATAAACCAAATTAGTGGCATTAAATCCTCGTTTTTGTTTGTCCTTTACACGCTCGCCATCTAACATATATTTTAGTTTTTGACGTGTCCCAACATTAAAACCTGCATATCCACCTAGTCCAATTTTAAATTGATTACTTGTAGAATACCGAAAATAAGTGTCCTTGTCAATTTTTTTTGAGGGTCCAAATTCAAAATGAACGGGAAACACCAAATTAGAAATAGAGAGCTTCGATTTTTTTAAGTCAATTGGGTAGTCTTCTAAATAGGTTTCATCATTATTCTGAACAAAATATTGATTATCAGATGGCTTTAAACCATTAACTTGTAGCGATACGCCATACTTTAAACGTACAAAATTAGAGTTTTCAAAAACTCTAGTCTTCCATGCCCAACCCATTTCAAAAAAACGAGAGCCTCCAAATTTATAAGGCGAATTGTTTAGATTTTCACCATCAATAATGGCGTTGTTAAAACCGAAGGCTAAAACGAAGTCACTTTTAGTTCGCCTATCATATTTTCTGTTTTTTGGTTTATCATCATCAGCGTCACCAATAAAAATAAAACTTTCGCTCGTATTCTCATTAGATCCAATTCTTATAATATCTAGAGATCTTTCTTGCCCTTCGTATTCATAACCATTCTCATTTCGTTTTAAAAGTGATATTTTATTATCAACAATAGCCAATCTGTTTTCAATATTTAAAGCACGTTTTTTGGCAGCTTCCATTTTTAATTCTTCAGCTTCAGAATTTGAAATCTCTCCTTTTTCTAAACGTTTAGAAATTGCTTCAACTTCAGACTTTAAAAAGTTCCGTTCTTCAGTTTTAATCTTTTCTTTAAGTTCTTTTAAAGATTCTATTTTCTCTTGATTTTTAGTGTTTTGAATTGTGTCTTGCGCATTGATTATGTGTATGTTCAATGTAAGTGCTACAAGTGCTAAATACTTGGTAATTGTTTGCATAACTGTTCGTTTTTTGATTTTAAAATATGTTCGTGATTAATTGATGATTATTGTTAATCATTGCGGTTAGCGATAGCTGTTTTTATAAAATTAAAATTTTCCTTTAAGGCTTTAAATGCTTTATCTCTAAAGGATTCGTCTAGTTCTTGTTCTACTTCACTCAATAAAGCTTTGGCGTCCACAATGCCAGTTGCATTATTATATATTTCTTTTTGTAACCGAATTTCATTCTGTGCTTGCTCTAACAAGGCATCTATTTCTGAATCTGTAACTGTTTTATTTTTGGCCTTTAAGTTTTGAACTTGTGCAACCAACTCTTGAATTTTTTCATCTTCAAAACTCAACTTTTTCTTTTTAATTTCAACAGATTTCACACGAGCCTGTTCTGAATTAGAACTCTTGTTTGTAATCCCCTCTTTTGTCGATACTAGTTGTTGGTCTTTAGTTATCTGATTTGCTTTAGTTTTTACAATAACTTTTTTTGATTGCAATTCAGAATCCTGTTGTTTCGCTATTTCAACCTCATTGATTTCATCCTCTTTTTTAACCACTACTTTTGTTGACTCCTCCTGCTTCTCCACCTCGGGAGTTGCTACAATAGTTGGTACTATTATTTCAGTCTTGTTTTCGTTAAATAATTTCGAACCTACCAATAACACACCTACAATACTTGCTGCCACACCTATCCAAACAAGCGGTTTATTTTTAGATTGCTTTACTGGTTTACCTAAGCGAGTATCCAGTTTATTCCAAGCATCGGCAGATGGCTGAATGCTCCGCTCTTCGAGCTTATCTTTTATATGTTCTTCAAATTTAAGGGGTGCCATAGCTTGTTTTGTTTAAGTCGTTTATTTTTTGTTGCAACATATTTCTTGCTTTAAATAGTTGCGATTTCGAAGTTCCTTCTGTTATATTTAACGCCTCTGCAATCTCATGATGTTTATAGCCTTCAATGGCATACATAACAAATACCACTTTATAGCCTTCTGGTAGTGTATCAATGAGTTGTTGTATTTCGGCAACTTCAATTTCTGTTTCAATATTATTGGTGAAATCATGTTCAATTTCAACTGATTCCATGGAGAATTCAATCTGCTTTTGCTGACGTAAAAAAGAAATACTTTCTCTTACCATAATTCTCCTAATCCAACCCTCAAAACTTCCTTCGCCTTTAAAACTTTTCAAATTAGAAAACACTTTATAAAATCCGTTTAACATTGCTTCCTCTGCATGCTGAAGGTCTTTTATATAATATCTACAAACACTTAACATTTTTGGTGCATGCATTTCAAACAACGCGTGTTGAGCTTCACGATTGTCTTTAACAGCCTTTTCTATAAGCGTATTTTCGTTTTTAAATAGTTGAATGACTTTCAAAAGCGGCTTCATTTTGTCTTCTAATTATATAGACGCAAATTTTATGCAAATGGTTGCCTAAAGGTTTAAAAAAATAAATTTAAGAATAACATTCTGACAATAAATAAGTAACTTATGCTTTTAGACACGTATTTATTAGAGTGATTTAAAAAACACCCGTCTGACACGCAATAAAATCAATAATATTTAAATATAATTCATTATTATTATTAAAATATGTGATTATTTTTAAAATAAAACAGATATTGGTAATTTATTATCATCAATACGCTATATTTTATAAATATTATTTAACAATCGTTATATTTGATACATACAATAAAAACTTTATGAGTAAAGACCATCTTTTTTCTTCTTACGATCAACTCTCTAGCACTTGGGATGAAATGTATAGTTCCAACTCAGAAATTAGAGAACAATATGATATGATTATTGATTATTTAAAGAATACCTCTAAAAAAACACTATCAAAAAAAGAAGAGTTATCAAAACAGCTTTTTATGAGTCAAGGTGTTACGTTCACTGTTTACAGTGATAATGAGGGTATTGAAAAAATATTCCCTTTTGATATCGTTCCAAGAATTATTACGGCTGCAGAATGGGATAAAATTGAGCGTGGTATTAAGCAGCGTATTAAAGCTTTAAACTTATTCATCAAAGATATTTATAATGAGCAATTTATTATAAAAGATGGGATTGTACCCGCTGATTTAATTTACTCGTGTCCTAATTATTTGCGTGAAATGAAAGGCGTTAAAGTACCGCATGACGTGTATGTACACATTGCGGGCGTTGATTTAATACGAAATAATGACGGCGAATTTTATGTGCTTGAAGATAACTTAAGGACCCCTTCTGGCGTGAGTTATATGCTTGAAAACAGAGAGATATCAAAACGTTTATATCCAGGAATCTTACCAAGAAACAATGTCCGGTCTGTTTCCAATTACCCTAATTTACTTTACAAAAAATTACAGGAACTTTCTTATAATAGTAATCCTAATATTGTACTGTTAACACCAGGTATTTACAATTCTGCTTATTACGAACATACCACATTAGCACGTCTTATGGGGATTGAATTGGTTGAAGGAAGCGACTTGGTAGTAAAAAATCATTTTGTCTATATGAAAACCACCAACGGTTTAAAACAAGTGGATGTGATTTATAGACGTGTGGATGATGATTTTTTAGACCCGCTTGAGTTTAATGCTAAAAGTGTTTTAGGTGTTGCTGGTATTATGGCTGCCTACCGAAAAGGAAATGTAAACATCATTAACGCCCCAGGTACTGGAGTTGCCGATGATAAAGCGACTTATGTGTATGTGCCCGATATGATTAAATACTATTTAGGCGAAGAACCTATTTTAAAAAATATTAAAACCTATCAATTAGGACGTCCAGACGAACTACAATATGTTGTTGATAACATTAGAACCATGGTTATAAAAAAGACCGATGGAAGTGGTGGTTACGGGATGCTTATGGGACACGAAGCGACTGATGAAGATATTAAGGATTATCTCGACAACCTAAGGAAAAAACCTGAAAACTTTATAGCCCAACCCATTTTAAAACTATCGACAGCGCCTTGTTATATTAACGGACAACTATCACCTCGCTGTATTGATTTAAGACCATTTGCTTTATCTGGTAAAGATGGAATCGACATCTGTCCTGGTGGACTAACGCGTGTAGCGCTTAAAAAAGGCTCATTGGTAGTAAACAGCTCGCAAGGTGGAGGTAGTAAAGATACTTGGGTGATTCAATAAATCTGAAAAATACAATATATGTTAAGTAGAGTAGCAAATAATCTCATTTGGTTAGAACGATATATGGAACGTGGAAACGGCATGTTAAGTTTACTTAAAGTAAATTATTATGCCAACCAAGATTCTCCAGAATTATTTTCTTGGGAACCCATTATTCGAAATTATAATGCTTCGAGTGAACCTTTTCACACTGAAGATGCTATTGAGTGTATAGAATTCTTGGTGTTCAACACTGGTAATCCAAACTCCATTTTAAATTTAGTTATTAAAGCAAGAGAAAATGCGCGTAGCGTCCAAGAGCATATTTCAAGAGAATTATGGCTTTCTTTAAACAACTATTACTTGTATTTAACGCGTAAAGATTTAATTAAAAAGCTAAGAGAAGAAGATCCTATTGCTTTTTTGGATGAACTTAAAAAATACCATTTAACACATAATGGGACCATGGATATCACGCAAGAAAGAGGACCCGCCTATTATTTTATGAATGTAGGTAAGTTTTTAGAACGTGTCATACAAATTTCAGATTTTACTGAAATGAAGCTTATTGAAATTGCTAAAACATCTGATAGTTTAGAACAAAGTTTCTACTGGAAAAATCTATTACTATCTGTTGGTGGTTACCAACTATATTTAAAAACACATAAGTCGTCTTTTCAAGAAAACCATGTGATTACAATGATTTTTCAAGATAAATTGTTTCCGAGATCTATGTATTATTGTGTAAGCAAATTAGGTAGACATATTAATCAGCTTATTGAAATTCAAGAACTTGAAAAAAACAATACTGAATTCTTATTAGGAAAACTTGAAAGTACTATAAAATACACGTCAATTGAAAGTATTAATGAACAAGGTCTTCATAATTTTATTTTAGGAATCAAAGAAGATATTAGAAATATTTCAATGAGTATTAATACCGTTTATTTTTCACATTCTAGCTAATTTATAACATTACAATGGCGACATTTTACATAAAACACCTTACCAAATATAATTATAGCGATAAAGTTATAGACGCGGCTAATCAAATAAAGTTGTATCCTATTAATGACAACTTTCAGAAAGTAGCACATCAAATTATTTATATAAATAATACAGCACCATTTATTGATACATACTTAGATTTTTACAACAATTTAGTAGGTACATTTATGATTATTGAGCCTCATGACTTTTTATCTATTGAATCTAAGGTAGAGGTGACTACCTTTCCAAAATCATTACCAGTAAATACTGCAGATGCTTCAACACAATGGAATGATTTAAATAACATAAAACACCATACGGATTATATCGATTTTTTAATGCATCGTTCATTTATAGGAACTCAAGATGTTTTGAATTTGTTAAGCACAAAAGACATAAACACAAAAACACCATTTAATATTCTCTTAGAACTTTGTGATTATATCTATAACAACTTTAAATATAGTCCGGGCATCACCACCGTGAGTACCACTTTAGATGAACTTTGGGAAATAAAAGCAGGTGTCTGTCAAGATTTCACAAATGTCATGCTACAAATGGTAAGGATGTTAGGAATTCCTGCCAGATATGTAAGTGGCTATGTGTTTACTAACGACGAGATTACGCGTGGCGAAGGGGCTACTCATGCATGGATAGAAGCCTATATTCCGTTTTATGGCTGGTTAGGTTTTGATCCAACCAATAATATTATTGCCAATGAAAACCACATACGCCTAGCGGTTGGAAAAAATTATAATGACTGTTCTCCTGTAAAAGGGGTTTTTAAAGGAAAAGTTGATGATGAACTTATCGTAAAAGTGAGTATTAGCACAACCAAAGACGTTGATAATTCCAGCCATTTAACTACAGAAGCAGAACCTGATGAAACCATCAATAGCTTCTTAAAAAATAAGGAAATTGTTCAGCAACAACAACAGCAACAGCAGTAAAACTTTATATATTTTTTAAACTGTTCTCGATATAATTTCATTTTAAAATTATTCGAACTTACGACTTGAATTTATCATAAATAACCGATATCTTGGCTCTCCATTTAATTTAAATAATTAAATAGGTTTTCTTCAATTTGAATAAAATGAAACAATATAGTTTAAACGGAGAAATATTAGTCTTGAGAGTGAAGAAATCTCCAATCTTTATAAGAGGAATATTGTTTTTCTTTGCTTTTGCTTCTTTTCTCTTACCATTAATCGGAATCATTATGTCAATCGAAGATGGAAAAGGATTGCACATTGGGTATTTTATTATTCTATTTTTATTCGGTCTTATAGCATTCTACCTTTTAAGAATATCGCTGTGGAATACTTATGGTGAAGAAACTATTGTATTAAATATGCCAACTATACAATACGAAGCAAATTATGGATGGTTCAAGGATGGAAAAAAAACTATCAATTCCAATACCCCAGTTTTTTCAATTAGTCAAATTGGTTATGAAGAAGATAAAATTGGAACTTTGGTTATAGGAGAAAATGATGAAAAAATAGAATCAGTTGTAAAAATACCAATAAATCAAATTGAAGAATTGATAGAGAAATTAAAAATAGTAGCAGGCACCGTCTAAAAAAAAATTGCTTAGTCTAAGACTACTTCTTCCTATCAATCACATAATTCACCATCAATTCTAGTGAATTTCTAAAAGGTGATACTGGATATGTTTCTAAAATTTGTAAGGCTTCATGTTGAAACTGTTTCATTTTCTGAACAGCATAATCGAGACCACCACTAGTTTTTACAAATGCAATGACCTCTTTTACTCTTATTATATCCTTGTTATGATTTTTAATTGAGTTTATCAGCCAACTTTTGTCCTTTTTTGACGCTTGATTTAATACATAAATTAAAGGTAAGGTCATTTTTTGTTCTTTAATATCAATGCCCGTTGGTTTCCCTATTTGGTCGTCACCATAATCAAATAAATCGTCTTTAATTTGAAATGCCATACCAATTAACTCACCAAATTTTCTCATGGTTTCTACATGCTGAGATTCTGGCTTTACTGAGGCAGCTCCCAAGCTGCAACAAGCCGCAATAAGCGTTGCTGTTTTTTGACGAATAATTTCGTAGTAAACATCTTCGGTAATATCAAGTTTACGGGCTTTTTCTATTTGAAGTAATTCACCTTCACTCATCTCCCTTACCGCAATAGATATGATTTTAAGCAAATCAAAATCGTTATTATCAATCGATAACAATAAGCCTTTTGATAGCAGGTAATCGCCTATTAAGACAGCTATTTTATTTTTCCAAAGAGCATTAATAGAGAAAAAACCTCGTCTTCTATTGCTATCATCAACCACATCATCATGAACCAACGTAGCGGTATGAATTAATTCAATAACCGATGCGCCTCTATAGGTGCGCTCACTAATCTCACCATTCGATACCATTTTTGCTACCAGAAACACAAACATAGGGCGCATTTGCTTACCCTTTCGGTTTACTATATAATGGGTAATTCTGTTAAGTAAGGCAACCTTACTAGACATGGAAAGTTGAAACTTTTGCTCGAAAAGTTCCATTTCAAAAGCGATAGGTTGTTTTATTTGTTCTACAATCTTCATGTGACGCACCAAAGATACTATTTAGATTGAATAATGATAAAAAAACAATATGTTTTGAATGTATGTTTTTTTACTTGTCTATGACTTATTCGCTAGTTGTCCGCAAGCTGCATCAATATCTTTACCTCTGCTTCTTCGAACATTTACCACAATTCTGTTTTGCTCTAAATGTCTAATATATTGTTGAATGGCTTCGCTGGATGCTTGCTGAAACTCGCCATCATCAATTGGGTTATATTCAATTAGATTCACTTTGCAAGGCACATATTTACAGAACTTTACAAAGGCATCGATATCTTTTTTAGAATCGTTAATACCATTCCAAACTACATATTCATAACTTATTCTCTGGTTGGTTTTTGCATACCAATATTGTAACGCTTCTTTTAAATCTTCTAACGGAAAGGTTTCATTAAATGGCATGATGGATGTGCGAACACTATCAATCGCAGAATGCAAAGACACCGCAAGATTAAATTTAACATCATCATCTGCCATCTTTTTTATCATTTTAGGAACACCTGATGTGGATACTGTAATACGTTTTGGAGACATTCCTAAACCTTCTGGCGACGTAATTTTATCAATAGCCTTCATAACATTATTGTAATTCATGAGTGGTTCTCCCATTCCCATAAAAACAATGTTACTTAGTGGTCTATTAAAATACAATTTGCTTTCTTTATCAATGGCCACTACCTGGTCATAAATCTCATCCGGGTTTAAATTACGCATGCGTTTTAAACGTGCTGTAGCGCAAAATTTGCAATCTAAACTACATCCAACCTGACTTGACACACAAGCTGTGGTTCGTGTTGCGGTAGGTATTAAAACCGATTCTACGATTAAACCATCATGTAATTTTACGGCATTTTTAACCGTACCATCACTACTACGTTGCATGTTGCTAACTTCGATGTTATTAATAACAAAGTTGTCTTCCAGCATCTGCCGAGTTTCTTTGGATAGGTTTGTCATATCTTCAAAACTATACGCCGATTTTTGCCATAACCATTCGTATACTTGATTGCCTCGAAAAGCTTTATCGCCTTGTTTTTCAAAGAAATCTCTTAGTTGCTCTTTGGTTAGAGCACGTATGTCTTTTTTTTGTGTTGCCATAAGTTTTGCAAAAATAGTGAAAGGATTTACGAATTATCGATTATGAATTAGGAAATATGAATGGAAGTTGTGGATTGCATTAGGGATTGCAGCGGATAGCCCACAGGGAGGCACGACCGAGGACTTGTAGCGAAAAGCCCGACCCTTTTGGGGAATGCCCAAATATTAAAAAAAGCCTCTAATAAAAGAGGCTTGATTTATATGTGAAATAAGTGCGTTACCGCTTAGATAATTAACATAGCATCACCATAACTGTAAAACTTATATTTTTCTTTTACAGCTTCGGCATAGGCTTTTTTAATGAAGTCGTGACCAGCAAATGCTGATGCCATCATTAACAATGTTGATTTTGGTGTGTGGAAATTAGTAATCATACAATTGGCAATACTAAAATCGTACGGAGGGAAAATAAATTTATTGGTCCATCCATCAATTTCATTTAACATTCCATTGGATGATACAGCACTTTCAATAGCTCTCATTGCTGTTGTTCCAACGGCACAAACACGTTTTTTGTTTTTTATACCTGTGTTCACAATATTAGCCGCTTTTGCGTCTATACGTAATTCTTCACTGTCCATTTTATGTTTTGAAAGATCTTCCACTTCAACAGGGTTAAAGGTTCCTAATCCCACATGAAGGGTTACTTCTGCAAACTTAACTCCTTTAATTTCTAAACGTTTTAATAAGTGTCTTGAAAAATGCAACCCTGCAGTTGGTGCTGCTACAGCACCTTCATTTTTTGCAAAAATGGTTTGGTAACGCTCTTCGTCTTCTGGCTCTACATCTCTTTTGATATATTTTGGAAGCGGTGTTTCTCCTAATTCAGTTAATTTTTTACGAAACTCTTTATAAGATCCATCAAACAAAAACCGAAGGGTACGTCCTCTGGAAGTTGTATTATCAATAACTTCAGCAACTAGCATATCATCATCACCAAAATATAATTTATTTCCAATACGTATTTTACGAGCTGGATCAACTAAAACATCCCAAAGGCGTTGCTCTTCATTAAGTTCTCTTAATAAAAAGACCTCAATCCTTGCTCCGGTTTTTTCTTTATTTCCATATAAACGAGCAGGGAAAACTTTTGTGTCATTAATAATCATAACATCGTCCTCGTCAAAATACTCAATAAGATCCTTGAACATTTTGTGCTCAATAGTTTGTTCTTTTCTATTTAAGACCATTAAGCGAGATTCATCTCTGTTTTCTGCTGGATATTCTGCTAATAATTCGTCTGGTAAATTGAAGCCAAAGTGTGATAATTTCATTTGTTTCTTTTTATTGTTTTAAGTTGGTTAAATTGTGAATTCAATAGTATAAATCTGGATGAATTAATATTGAAACACTTATTTAAAAGAGTTTATATTTTAATTTTTCAATAGTTAAAAATTATTTGAGGAAATATAAACGGCTGCAAATATACAACCTCAAAGTAGGCCTTGTCAAGTAATTGGGTGATTATTATTATTCTATTTTAAATCCAATAGATTTTAAATCTTCCCAAAAAGTTGGAAATGATTTTGAAACCACATAAGCATGTTGAATAATAATATTTGTTTTTAAAGCAAGAGGCGCAAAAGCCATAGCCATTCTATGATCATTATAGGTAGCAATAGACACCATATTTTTTATAGATTGAGATTCAGACAGATGCAAAGATTCATTGGTTATTTTTACTTCACCACCTAATTTTTCAATCTCTGTCTTTAAAGCAACCAATCTATCTGTTTCTTTAATTTTTAGAGTGTGCAATCCTGTTAAATCACAAGCTATACCTAATGCAAAACATGTAACCGCTATTGTTTGAGCAATATCTGGTGCATCTTTTAAGTTTAAAGTTATTCGCCCTAAAGTTTCCCTTTCTTTTTTTAAAGTAACCTTATTTCCTTTAAAAACCGTGCTCACTCCAAAATGTTTATAAATGGTCATTAAAGCCGAATCTCCCTGAAGTGACTGTTCGTTATATGAAGACAGTGTTATTTCTGTTCCTATCTCACTCAAAGCAGTAATACTGTAAAAATAGGATGCTGACGACCAATCAGACTCTACGGTTAAGGTTTTTGAAGGCTGGTTACTTAAAGGTTTTACTGTAATCGTATTTCCGACAAAAGAGGATTGAACACCAATTTCATGTAATAAACTTAGTGTCATTTTTATATATGGCACAGATGTAATGTCTCCTTCGAGTGATAATTCTAATCCGTTTTCTAGTTTTGAAGCAATAAGTAATAATGCAGAAATGTATTGACTGCTTACATTGGCTTCAAGATTCACCCTTGATTTTATTATTTTTTTTCCTTTAATTTTTAATGGTGGAAATCCATCGTTTTCAATATATGATATATCTGCTCCTAACTCTTGCAACGCCTCAACTAATATTTTAATTGGCCGTTCTTTCATACGTTCTGAACCTGTTAGTATGACTTCTCTTCCATCTTGAATCGCAAAATAAGCCGTTAAAAATCGCATGGCAGTTCCCGCATGATGAATATCTACAATATCTCCGTTAGACCTCAATGCTTTCGTCATTAACTGGCTATCATCAGAATCAGATACATTTTTAATTTGTAGTTTAGGGTATAAAGCCTGTAATAATAACAATCTATTAGATTCACTTTTTGAACCTGTTATTTCAATTATTGATTTCTTTTGTATCGTTGATTTTTGAAGTGTAATATCCATATAACAAATTAAAAACGCTTCTTAAGAGAAGCGTTCAAAGATACTTATAATTTTATTTATTTTAATTTTTCGTTATTGTGATGTCTATCATGGTCTCGCTTTCCTTTTTTATCCATGCGCTTATTAAAAGACTCTTGTAAATCTACACCTGTTTGGTTTGCTAAACACAACACAACAAACAGTACATCGGCCAATTCCTCGCCTAAGTCTTTATCTTTATCGCTTTCTTTTTCGCTTTGTTCACCATAGCGTCTTGCAATTATTCGAGCTACTTCCCCTACTTCTTCTGTAAGTTGTGCCATATTGGTAAGTTCATTAAAATACCTTACTCCATGTTCTTTAATCCATGTATCAACTTCTAGCTGTGCGTTTTGAATGTTCATTATATTTTGGTTAAAACTATTTGTTCGTTTTCTTTTTCTATTAATTGTTTAAAATACTCTTTTAAAGTATCATAATACAATGGTGATACAATCGGTGTATTTATTTGTGTATCAATCACCAACTGCACCGCCAATTCAGTTACTAATACATTATACTTAAACACTCCTAAATTATCAGGAAGCATCAAAGCAACAGGTTCTGGCGTTGATTCTACCTTATATCCTTCCGGCAAATTAATAGAAACTCTATAAGTGCTTGAAGAAGGATAAACAAAGTCTACTGGAAACTCTCTTTTTTCCAGTTTAAAAGGATTTGTTAATGTTCTTAAGTAGAACAAAGGTGAAAAATAAATTTTATCTCCTATAATGTCTGCCTGACTTTCTTTAAAAAACTTATAAGATTCTATAACGGGTTTTGATAAGTCTAAAGCATTGGTTACTTTAAAATCTGAAATTTCTAAACCATTATATTTGTTTTCAAGTTCTTCTAAAAATTGATCTTGATCAGTCTCAACATATTGCTCTCTGTATGTTAATGCATCATGACTAGTTTTCATACTCCTAAAATTACCCTCAATATCCCCATTCTCTTCTAAATCAATCATCATAAAAACAGTGCTTTTAGAATCCTGTTTTGGATATAAGTCAACTAATTCAGATCCGCCACCTTCAGCAATAATCCTACCCTGCCAATTTAATGCCCGTGTTGGCAATACATTAGGCAAGCTAAACTTACTTGTAGCATCTAATAACATGATGCCTTCATCAAGTTTAACATAGGTAACCACATAATTATATCCTTCTCTAGTGGGAAAAATAGGAATACCATGTTGCCTTGTACTCACTAAAACAGGATAGGCTTTTAAACCCGCATAGCGCAGCATAGAGGTTAACATTAAATTAATTTCGGCCGCATTACCCACATGATCTTTATATGCTTTTTTTACACCATCATTTGCGTAAATACTAGTGTAGCCATTCCATTTAACTTTGCTTTTTACTAAGGAGTAAATTAAAGCAACGCGTTTTAAAGGATCGGAAACTGTTCCAATAAGTGCATCAACATCATCTTCATAATATCCTGTTTTGTCTAATTCGTTACCAAAATCTGAACTAGTATATATAGTTTTAACAACATCCTCCCAAGTCGTAGAATAATATTTTATAGGTGATTGCGGAAACTTTGTATACGATAATTCATATTGAACAGCTGACCGATAATTATCAATATTATTAACATACGGTTCTTCTTTTAAAGCGGGAATATTAGAAAGATCATAGGATGTTATATTGGTGATAAAATCTAAATTTGAAGATGAATATGCTGTTCTAACTACACCATTTCCAAATCCATTCCCTCCTTCTCTCTCTTTATATCTAAACGTTATTTTATCACTTTTTGTAGTGTTTTTTGGATTTACAATTAAAAACCCTTTAGCATTGAATTTAAAATTAAAATACTCTGGTGCTTCAAAACTAGCTTCAATTTTTTTAACTGGAATATCATATTGAAATACAAAATCTTCAACATTCCAATAAAAAGGAGATTCTATTTTATATTTATATTCAATCACAGAGCCCTCTTTTAAATTTGGCATGGTAAACTTTTCTTGATCGGTATACTTTGACTGTTCTACATTAAATACCTCATGTTTATCAAGCTTTGTTTCTTCTATCTTACCGTCTACTAAATTGTATGTATACCCTTTTAGCCCCATAACTTTTTCATCTTCATTATGATATTTATGAAGGTTTATTATTCTGTTTGCGTAATCAAAGCCTTCTTGATTGTATATTTTAATCCGTTCGTGAACATCTGTAACAATAGAAAATCCTTCTTCTTGTCTATAGACAAAATAGGTTCTTCTATATTTATATAAATAGGTTGCACTAGCAGAAGAGTCTAACGGATTGAATTTTTCTTGCAATTCTTCTTTGGAAATTTTACCAAAATCGTAGTTTTGAGAATAGGCTGTTAACGCAAAGCTTAACAGCATAAAAAGGAATAGTGATTTCATGTGTTTATGTTTAGTTGTTTGTAAGGGGCACAAGTAACATCCATACAATCATTTTGGTATTTGACTAAGTATTTTGTCCTGAATGTTTCATTAAGGCCTATATTTTAATTAATGCTACTTTTGAGTTATCTTGTTTGGTTACTTCTTTATAAAAGTTTCTAAAACCGTTGTAATCTTCTTTCGGAAATTCTCCATCGTTAACCATAAATTCTCTTTTATAGATTAAGGTCTTTTCATCTTTTACTGTTAGTTCTTCTTTATAATGTCCAAACTTGTTTTCAATGACCACTTTATTAGGCAACGCTTCTACTTTATAAGATTTGGGCAACTTAATTTCAACTTCATCAACATCTATAAAACCTCTGTTAATTTTTAGAGGGTATTTTCTAGCTCTGTAACGGTCTGGTATGTTAGTATTTCTGTTTAATGCATTCACATTAAAAAGCATCCTATCGCCCACTTTTTTTGAATAGTTAGTGGCTAAAAATTTTATGTTTTCTATTAAAGCGACACTATCTTTATTGTTAGTAATATCTTTTTTATTAATGGTAATATTATTTATATAGCTCCATCGTTTTTTATAGTAAACATCTAAATCTCGAGCCGTTTCTGTTTCTATCCAATATTTATTGTCGTATTGAATTCCCTTTGAAACAACATTTGCAGTCACATCAATAGTTCCGTCATCTGACAAAGCAAAACTTCCCTCTATAGTTTGCGAATTTTCGTTGGTTGTGTATTTTTTAGTATGTTTAATTTTACCGCCTTCTGGTGTTACAACTAGGACATCTCTATCATCAGTAAATTCGCCAATAAAACCAAAAGGCACTTTTTGGCTGGTACATTCTAGCCATATATCGTCTTGGTTTTCTTGTGGAATATTTAAAATGACATGATTAGTCTGACCTCCAAAAGAAACAAAGTCTTTATCAACGCTTATTTGGCTTGAAGGAGATGCATATAATCTTGTATAATTAGAATTTACACCGACAACTTCTAATAATGATTTCGTGTAATTTGTCAACCCTTTACAATCACCATATTTAACTTTATCAACTTCCAATGCCGAAATTGGTTGCATTCCGCCTATACCAACTTGAACACTAATATATCTTGTATTATCCTGTACATATTTATAAACTATCTTCGCCTTTTCAATTGGATCATCTATCCCCTCTACCAATTTCAGAATATGCTTTTTTGTTTCTTCTGTTATATGATTTCTTCCATTTAGTAAATTCTCTTGAAACCATATCCCCATACTATTCCAATCATCAACACTTGCATAAACTTCTTCATAAGTAAATTGATTAGCCGCTAATAAAACTTTAGGTATTATGTTTCTAAAAGAAGGGCTGTAATCTTCCGGTTTATAAACTTCAATGTTTTTTACCTTGTAAACTAGTTTTCCAATGGTGTCTTCTTTTTCAAATTGAAAACCTTCTAAATTTTTTTCCTTTTTTCTAATGGTAATGTCTTCTGGATAATTAAGAGTGTATTTGCTAGTTTCTACACTAACAAAATAGTCTGTTATTGGACTAAACGGCGGAATAAAAGCAGTATTTCCTGTTTCTGTTTCACAAGTAAATTCGAGAGTGTATGGATAATCAATGGGCGTATATTCTAAATATTTAACGCGAGAATCTGAATACAGAGTGCCGCCATCAACAGCACTAATGTCCTTAAAATCTTTCTCTTTTATTTTTTTGATTAAGTCACCAAATTTGTTGTAAACAAGCACTTCTAATTCTTTAATATGAACATCGTCGTCATAAAAAACATAGGCATCAATATTGTCATCCCCTTCTTTGTTTAAAACGGTTATGAGGCTTTTCTTTTTGATAACCATTTTCTTTGAGGATTCCAACGAAACATCTATGTCGTTTAACCTAACAACGGCATTCGCGCTTTTTTTAAGATTCTCTGGAATGGTAGAACTTGAATATAAGTTCTCTTGAGATACAATTGTTAAACTTGAAAAAACAAGTAAAACAGTACATACACTTTTAATAAACATCCACTATCGGTTTTAAATAAACATCTATAATTCATATCTTGAGAGACTTAATTATTAGAATTTTAAAACCCTTTAGCTTTTAAGAGTCGTATTAAAAATCTTATACCAAATATAAGAAAACACGGTAACATAATGTACTTAAATTCGCTAAAAATTACTTGTGCTCCCCATTCAGAAAAAAATTTTTCAATTCCTATTGGGGAAACTTTAATAACTTGAAATGGAAAGAAAAACCTAGTATTATTAAAAGGAATAAAGAATCCAACCCCTTTACCTCCTGTTGTCATAGCATCTAAAATACCATGAGAAACAGTGGATAGAAAGATTACTAAGAACCATAGTATCTTTTTTTCTTTTCCTATTGTAACCATTAGTAATAATGCCCAAATGACAGCAAATAAGATAGAATGCGTAAATCCTCTATGACCTAGTGGATGCGAGTACGGAATACCAAGCTTAAAACCTATAACATCAAAATCTGGAAGAATCGTAGAAAATACTGCTGCCAATAACAACCATTTGGTGTTTTTATTATCTATGATTTTAGATACGGTATAACCAACTACACTATGTCCAAATATAGACGCCATCTACTCTTTACTTTTTGAATCAATAATTATTGTTACTGGTCCATCATTAAGCAATTCTACTTTCATATCGGCACCAAAATGTCCGGTTTGGACTTGTTTCCCTAAATCTGTCTCTATTTGTTTTATAAAAGAATTATATAGCGGAATCGCACTATCTGGTTTTGCTGCTTTAATATAACTGGGTCTGTTGCCTTTTTTTGTTGAGGCGTGCAATGTAAATTGGCTCACAACAATAATGTCTCCACTAACATCTTTTACAGAAGTATTCATGACAACTTGTTCGTCTTCAAATATGCGAAGATTTACAATTTTATTTGACAACCATTTGATGTCCTCATTTGTATCATCATCAACAATTCCTAATAAAATTAAGAGACCTGCATTAATTGATGCAACGTTAATACCTTCAATGGTAACACTCGCTTTTGACACACGTTGAATTACTACTTTCATTTACTCTTTTTCCCAATTATCTGTTCTGTAATGCTCATCTTCCCCTTCAAGTATTTGTAAATAGCTACGATATCTTGAAAAAGCCACTTCATCATTATCCAATGCTTTTTTTACGGCACAATGCGGTTCTTTAACATGTAGGCAGTTATTAAACTTACAATATTGTTTTAGTTTAAAAAACTCTGGAAAATAATCTCCAACTTCTTCTTTATCCATATCGACCACGCCAAATCCTTTGATGCCCGGTGTATCAATAATTTTGGCCCCAAAACTTAAATCAAACATTTCTGCAAACGTTGTGGTATGCTGTCCTTGCATGTGAAGCATAGAGATTTCTTTAGTTTTAATATCTAAAGAAGGCTCTATAGTATTAATAAGTGTTGACTTACCAACACCAGAATGGCCCGAAAACATACTTACTTTATCGTGCATTAAAGCTTTTACCTTATCTACATTTTTGCCGGTATTTGCTGAAACGCCAATACATTCGTAACCAATCTTTCTATAAATATGCGCCAAATATTTTACTTCGTTTAACGTCTCTTCATCATAGGCATCAATTTTATTAAATAGCAAAACTGTTTTGATGGAATAGGCATTTGTTGTGACTAAAAATCGATCGATAAAACTGGTTAATGTAGGCGGATTATTAATTGTAATCATTAAAAAAACCTGATCTATATTAGCCGCTATAATGTGTGTTTGTTTTGATAAATTAACCGATTTCCTAACAATATAATTGGTTCTATCATGAATATTATGAATAACACCTGATTCTTGATCATTATCTGTTTCCAACTCAAAATCCACATAATCACCTACGGCAATAGGATTGGTACTTTTAATGCCTTTAATACGAAACTTTCCCTTAATACGACATTCATAAGTCTCACCCAACGTTGTCTTCACGGTGTACCAACTTCCCGTAGATTTATAAACAAGTCCTGTCATTCATTGAAAATTAATGTAATACAAATAAACAACTTTTCAATGTAACAAAAAGTGTATATTAGGGTCTTAATTTAAAAAATCAACAACAAAATGAAAAAATTATTATTAGTTATTGCTATAGCATCCATCTCATTTATTGATGCTATAGCACAAGTAGAGTACAAAGTTATTACCAGTGTAGAATCTATTGTGCCTAATGGTTTAGGGCGTTCAAGAATTATTAGTGCTAACGAAGAAAAAGATTATAAAGAATTTACTAGTACACAAACCGAAGATGATAACACGCGTAACAAATCTAAACGTGATGAAATACGTGTTAAAGACTTTGACGAAACAAAACTATTAAACTTTTACAACCTTGGAGGTATTCGTTTTCAAAACATTGCTGCTAATGACGCTATTATAACTTCTAAAATTAACACTATGATTGCAGAAGGCTGGGAACTAGCTTTTGTAAATAGTGCTGTTGAAAGCGAATGTGGTAAAGGTGATGGTCAAGGAATTTTTATTACCCGCTATATTTTTAAAAGAAACAAACAATAGTTTAAAAAAAAAGCCTCGCAATGCGAGGCTTTTTTCAACTAATTATTTAATATTTTTTCTTGATGATTTATGGACTCTTGATGAATAGCCTTAAACATTTTTAAAATAAATTCCTCACTTAATCCATGATCCTGACCTTCTAAGACCATGCGTCCTAAAATTTCATTCCAACGTTTGCTTTGTAATACAGCAACATTCTTTTGTTTTTTAAGAGTTCCAATACCATCAGCAGCTTTCATTCGTTTACCCAATAAATCAATAATTTGATTGTCAATCACATCAATTTGAGCTCTTAAATTATCTAAAGACTTATTATATTCTGCTTCAGAATCCGATTCTTTTCTAATTTTCAAATCTTTCATAATTTGAATCAAAGTTTTAGGTGTTACCTGCTGTGAAGCATCACTCCAAGCTTTTTCTGGATCATAATGTGTTTCTATCATTAATCCATCAAAATTTAAATCTAAAGCTGATTGCGACACATCAAAAATCATATCTCTTTTACCCGTAATATGAGATGGATCATTAATTAAAGGGATATCTGGATACTTGTTTTGAAACTCAATTGCTAGTTGCCATTCTGGATTGTTTCTGTATTTAGTTTTTTCATACGTCGAAAAACCTCTATGAATCGCTCCAATATTTTTTACCCCCGACTTATAAATTCTCTCAATACCACCTAACCACAATGCTAAATCTGGGTTTACAGGATTTTTTATTAAAACTGGCTTATCTGTTCCTTCTAAAGCATCAGCTATTTCTTGCATGATAAACGGACTCACTGTTGAACGTGCACCAATCCATAATAAATCGATGTCGTGTTCTAAAGCTAATTTTACATGTGCAGCATTGGCTACTTCTGTACACACTTTCATACCTGTTTCAGCTTTCACCTTTTGTAACCACTTTAAACCTAAAGCACCAACACCTTCAAACATACCTGGGCGTGTTCTTGGTTTCCAAATACCTGCTCTAAAATAACTAACATCAGTATCTTTTAACTCATGCGCAATTTTTAAAACTTGTTCTTCTGTTTCAGCACTACAAGGTCCTGCAATAACTAGTGGATGCTCTAATTTTAAATCATCTAACCAGGTTCTCATTTCTTTTTTGTTTTCCATAATTTTACTGCTTAAGCAATTCCTTTTAAAATATCTTTAATATAATTGGTGTTTTTCATCTCATTAAAAATGGCATCGAAATCGTCTTGTTTCATCAAGTCTTTAAAATGAGTGAGGTTATTAATGTACTCTTCTAATGTTTCAATAACATTATCTTTATTTTGTTTAAAAATAGGTGTCCACATTTCTGGTGAACTTTTAGCAAGCCTAACTGTTGAGGCAAATCCACTACCTGCCATATCAAAAATATCGCGTTCGTTTCGTTCTTTATCAATCACGGTTTTACCAAGCATAAAGGAGCTGATATGTGATAGATGCGATACGTAAGCTATATGCTTATCATGAGCTTCAGGATTCATATAACGAATGCGCATTCCTAAAGTCTTAAACAATTCTAATGCATTTTCCTGAAGTTTAAAGGCTGTTTTCTCAACCTCACAGATAATATTTGTCTTCCCAACAAACAACCCCTCAATGGCTGCACTAGGTCCAGAATGTTCGGTTCCTGCAATAGGATGCATCGCCAAAAAATTTCTTCGTTTTGGATGATTTTCAACTACTTTGCAAATTCCAACTTTTGTTGATCCTGCATCAATAACTAAGGCGGTATCGGGTATTTTATCTAAAATTGTTGGCAACAACTTTACGGTAGCATCCACAGGAATAGATATAATTACCAAATCTGCCTTATCAATATCATCTAGTGTTGCTTTTTTATCAATCAAATTAAGAGCTAGTGCTTCATCGAGCGTTGTTTCTTTTCTACTGATACCATGAATAACCGCATTTGGATTATTCTTTTTAATATCAATGGCTAAACTACCTCCAATTAAACCTACGCCTATAATGTAAATATTTTTCATATAACCCTTGTTATTGCCTCTTCCAAAATTTCTGTTGTAGCACATAAAGAAAATCTTATATACCCTTCACCTTTACTACCAAAAATAGTTCCTGGTGTTATGAAAATATGATTCTTTTTAAGTACCTCATCTATAAACTCCTCTGATTTTAAATGCGCTGGTAATTTAGCCCACACAAAAAGTCCGGTTGCATTTTTATCATACGTACACCTCAAAACATCTGCTAATTGCCATACCAAATCTCTACGTTGTTGATAGACACTATTTAATGTAGAAAACCATATGCTTGTGCACTTTAAGGCTTCTATGGCTCCTTTTTGAATGCCATAAAACATTCCAGAATCCATATTACTTTTTACTTTTAAAATATTGCTGATATGTTCGCTACTTCCAACAACCATACCTACACGCCATCCCGCCATATTAAAAGTTTTACTTAAGGAGTTAAGCTCCAAGCAAACTTCTTTAGCGCCTTTAACACTTAAAATGCTTTTTGGATTGTCGCTTAAAACAAAACTATATGGATTGTCATTGACGATTAAAATATCATGCTTTTTTGCAAACGCTACTAATTCTTCAAATAAGTATTTACTTGGCTGCGCTCCCGTTGGCATATGCGGATAATTAACCCACATGAGTTTCACTTTACTTAAATCTTGTTTAGCCAATGTTTTTAAATCGGGCAACCAATTATTTTCAGCATCCAATTCATAAAAAACAGGTGTTGCTCCTACTAACCTTGTAACCGATTGATACGTTGGATATCCTGGATTTGGAATCAACACTTCATCACCTTCATTTAAGTAAGCCATAGAAATATGCATGATACCTTCCTTGCTCCCCATTAGTGGTAAAATCTCATTTTGCGGACTTAAAGACACGTGAAAGTGTTCTTTATAAAATTTTGCAATAGCATCTCTAAGCTCTGGTAACCCTTGATAACTCTGATATTTATGAGCATTAGGACTTAAGAAACTATCTGTTATAGCATCAATAACTTTTTGAGGTGGTTGCATATCTGGGCTACCAATTCCTAAATTGATGATTGGTTTTCCGTTAGCAATAAGCATGTTTACTTCTCTTAATTTCTTCGAGAAATAGTACTCTTCAACGGTATGCAATCTGTTAGCGACTTCAATCATAACTTTGCATTTTTATATTCGCCTAAAATTTTTAATCCTTGGGTCATAATATTTAAAATAGATTTTGCTTTATCAAAATCTGAATAGGTTTCAAAGGTTACATCAACAAAAAAAGCGTATTTCCAAGGTTTCTCTATAATTGGCAAAGACTGAATTTTTGTTAGATTCAATTTACAATCACTCATAACATTTAGAATGGTAGCTAAGCTTCCTCGTTTATGATCTGATTCAAATTTTATAGACGCTTTATTTATCTCTTCCTTCGGAACTTCAGAATTGGTGCGTTTTACAATAACAAAGCGCGTTTCGTTATGCTTGATAGATTGAATACTGTGTGCCAACACATCTAACTCAAAAAGGGTTGCTGCATATTCACTGGCAATGGCGCCAATGTTTTTTAGTTGATTTTTATGAATGCGCTCCGCCACCTCAGCCGTATCTTTGTCTTCCACCAATTTAATATGTGGATACTTTTTAAAAAATTCTTTACATTGAAGCAATGCCATGGGATGCGAATACACCTCTTGAATATCTTCAATACTCTGATTAGGCCAAGCCATTAAACAATGTTGAATATCTAAATAATGCTCCCCTACAATATGTAGGTTATGGTTGTCTATCAAGGCATAATTTGGAATGATAGATCCTGCAATAGAATTTTCCAACGCCATAATAACGGCATCACTTTCTTTGCTTATTAAGGATTCAACTACTCTATCAAATGTTAAGCATTCTATAACATTAACAGATGTATCAAAATATTGCTGCGACACAATATGATGATAGGATCCTTTTACTCCTTGAATGGCAACTGTTTTTATCATATATCAAAAAAAAGTCCCGATTTCCATCGAGACTTATATTCAAATTTATCTTTTATAAATTACACATACAACGCCTCGATTCCTTTGCTAAAAAAGAAATAAAAAAAGTTGCTAAAATATGTGTAACCTACTGTTGTTTTCATAATCGTGGGGCTAAAGTAAATAATATTTCAACAAATCAAAATTGTATAACAAGTTTTTTACAATTAATTTAAAAGTTTTAAAGATTTTAAGGCAAAGCTTCAAATAAATTATATAATCGCTATTTTTGAACAAAGAATTTTAATTATGTCTATAGAGGTTTCTGGTGTTTCGAAACTGTACGGAACACAAAAAGCATTAAACAATATATCTTTCAAAGTTGGAAAACCTGAAATTGTTGGTTTTTTAGGTCCGAATGGCGCAGGAAAGTCAACGATGATGAAAATTTTAACGACGTATATTAATGCTTCTGAGGGACATATTAAAGTGAATACCTTTGATGTTGACCAAGACCAAAAAAACGTTCAGAAAAGTGTTGGTTATTTACCGGAAAATAATCCGTTGTATTTAGATATGTATGTTAAAGAATATTTAGCATTTAACGCACAGGTTTACAAGGTATCAAAAGAACGTATTCAAGAAGTTATTGAACTTACAGGGTTAACGATAGAATCACATAAAAAAATTGAACAACTATCAAAAGGGTATCGCCAGCGCGTTGGTTTGGCTTGCGCCTTATTGCACAACCCCGAAGTTTTAATTCTTGATGAGCCCACAACAGGTTTAGACCCCAATCAATTGGTTGATATTAGACATTTAATTAAATCGATTGGGCAAACAAAAACCGTGTTTTTATCTACACACATTATGCAAGAAGTGGAAGCGATGTGCGACCGTGTGATTATTATCAATAAAGGTGAAATTGTTGCCGATAAAAAACTACAAGAATTGCGAGACAACAAAGAACAAACTGTTATTGTTGAGTTTGATTATCGTGTTGAAGAAGCTTTTTTAAAGAATTTACCTAAAGTTAAAAGCGTGATAAACACCCACGGTTTTGTTTATGAAATCACCTTTGAAACATCTGAAGATATGCGCTCGCATGTATTTGATTTTACACATGATAATCAGCTTAAGATTCTACAATTAAATCAGAAAAACGCCAGTTTGGAAAGTTTATTTAGGGAGTTGACTAGTAATTAATTCTCAAAAATAAGACGACCTTGATATTGCTCTTCCACATTAACAATAGGCGGATGATTCACACAAATAACATCTCCAGTTCCTGATATTTTTCCTTTAATTTCTTGAATAGGGTTAACAAACATATCGTTTGAACTGCGGTTCCATATAGTTACTTTTTGAGCTATCAGGTTTCTGCCTTCAAACCTAGAATCACCAGAAGCGAAGGTAATATTCAAATTATTAGTGGTTCCTGAGATATAACAATTTGATAAGTTATTAAACACAACACTAAAACTTGTATTATTAATCTGTAATCTAAAATTTCCGACGGAAAAACTACCTGGCGCATTATAATCTTCAGACAAAATGGTTAAACTTGGATAGGTTAAAACACCATCTGAACTGATATCGTATTGGGTAGAACTTCGTATTTCTGTAATATTTGGTGAGGTTACATATACTTTGGCAGTTCCGTAATCACGTACATAGTTACAGCTGTTATTATCACTTAAAATTAATTTTCCGTCAGTAACAACAGCTTCAACATCATTTAACAAATTTTTTCCTGTTTCAATAACCACTTTTTGCTCTGCGCCTTCTTTTATAATTAATTCAACATCACGATTGACTAATATTTTATCGAAGGTACTCAGTGTAATTTCTTCTTGAATAATTGGTCCTGTTGTTTGAAAACAATCCCCTGCATTTTCACTGTTACAGGAAACCAATAAAACTATAAATGCTACGTAAATTAATTTTCTCATAATCTTACACCAATTCCAAATTCAACAGCCTCTGCTTTGGCAGCATGTGCTTTTAAGGTTAACCCTCCAAACCACTTGTTTCCAAAATAGCGTTTTAATCCCACTCTAATATAGGTTCTGCCTTCAAAATCAAATGGGTAATACACATAATAGCCTAATTGCGTTACTAATGAGATTCTATTTACAAACAATTCATGTCCAACAAATAATCCAACACGTTTATAATCTTCATTACCTGTGGTTGGTTCTTCTGGAAAAGCAACAGACCTATAATAAATATATTCTTTTAAAAAATTAGAGAAAAATACATCAGTTCCAAACTGTAAAGCGCTTTTTTGATTGATACGCTTATCTGCATAAGCCGAAACAATGTAAAATGGAAACTGACCGCTACCCACTACATCACTCTCATTAACACCACTCCTAAAAACAAAATTATATTTAATAGGCTCGGTGAATCTCTTATGGATTTCATCACTTTCTGCTATAATATATTCAGGATCTTCAACATCTAAATTATAGTTTACACCAATATTAAAAGTAATGGAATTGATACTTGTATTCGGGGCTTTAACATTAGCATTGGAATAATGAACCATAGAAAATCCCGCTTGCACCCCAAACTGGTCGAAAATACGTTCCTTTTTATAATTGAACATCAAGTACGTACTACTCATTATTTTAGACCCAAAAGCATTGTTTCGGTAATTAGTTTCCTTATCGTATGGATTGGTTGTTAACGCTAATCCCTGACCAATACGAAACATCAAGTTTCGTTTTAAAAAGTAAAAATTATAATGGGCATAAACAGAATAATTATTTCCTAAAACATCATTTTTTAAATTCTGATAGATAAAGGAAAATCCATAGTCTGGATAATTGTAGCGTTGTTCCCAAGCCTTTTTTCCAAACGTTTTTTTATTATAACTTAAAATAACACCTTCAGGATGTCCTTTAATTAAATGGAGAATATCGTTATTATGAAGCGCAATATTTCCTTTAAAATAGTTAACATCTATATAGGATGTGTATTGGTTTTCTTGTGAAAAAACGCAGAAGGAAACTAGTAAAAAAGTGTAGGTTATAAGATATTTCATTAATAATTTTACTTGTTGGCAAATGTAAGAGATAATTTAAAACAACTGCGACGCAATGGCTTTAATATTATCACTTTTACCCATGGAGTAGTAATGTAAAACTGGTACTCCTGCTGCTTTTAACTCTTTAGATTGTTGAATAGCAAACTCTATTCCTGCTTGCCTAACGGCTGCATTATCTTTGCATGCTTCAACGGCATCAATAAGGTCTTGCGGCAAGTCTATTTTAAAAACCTGAGGCAATATTTGTAAATGACGCTTTACTGCAATGGGTTTTATTCCTGGTATAATGGGGACATTAATTCCTATAGCTTTTGCTTTTTCAACGAACTCAAAATACTTAGTATTGTCAAAAAACATTTGTGTTACTACATAATCTGCTCCAGCATCTACCTTTTCTTTTAATCGTTTTAAATCGGTTACTAAAGACGGTGCTTCCATATGTTTTTCAGGATATCCCGCCACGCCAATACAAAAATTAGAATTATGTTCTACCAACACATCATCATGCAAATATTTTCCTTGATTTAAATTCACTATTTGCTTCACTAATTCGCTAGCAAATGCATTACCACCAGCAACAGGTTTAAAATACGGTTCATCTTTCATAGCATCACCACGAAGCGCCATCACATTATCCAATCCTAAATAATGACAATCTACCAACACATACTCGGTTTCCTCTTTTGTAAAACCTCCACACAGAATATGAGGAATAGCATCCACACCATACTTATGCATAATAGATGCACAAATACCAACCGTTCCTGGTCGCATCCGCGTAATACGTTTATCTAAAAGTCCATTTCCTTTATCAATATACACATATTCTTCTCTGGAAGTTGTAACGTCAATAAAGGGTGGATTAAACTCCATTAACGGATCTATATTATTGTATAAATCTTGAATGTTTTTCCCTTTTTGAGGCGGAATTACCTCAAAAGAAAATAATGTTTTTCCGTTGGCTTGTTTTATATGGTCTGTTACTTTCATCAGTTCTTTTTGGCATTCTCGCAAAGGCGGGAATCTCATCAATATTATCTATTTTTTATTTTTTGGGCGTTACCACAAGGGTCGCGCTTTTCGTTCCAAGTCCTCGCTCGTACCTCGCTGCGGGCTTTCCACTGCAATCGCTAACGCAAATTAAAGCAATACTTTTTTAACATCGTTATAGTCTTCTTCATACTCCCAATAAATCCATCGTCCATCCACATAATCAGTTAAAATATATTTCTCACTCACCGATTTAATTCTCGATATAGGAATAATTTTTTTCGAGAATTGATCTGAAGGAATAGGCTCCATCATTTCCTTATTTTTACTATTGTAACCGTGAGAAATAACGTAACTACCTAATGTTAATTCAATAAATTCGGACTTCATATATGTTATATTATTGTCATTAAAAACGTAATGAAGTACTCTGTTTTCTTTTATGAAATAGAGTCACTCCGTTTACAATGACGCATTTTATTGTTCTGCAATCACAGGATGCAACCACTTTCTTGCCTTCTCTTTAGAAATTCCTTTGCGCACGGCATAATCAGTTACTTGATCATCTGTAATTTTACCCAATCCGAAATATTTAGCTTCCGGATTTGCAAAATAATAGCCCGAAACAGCAGCGGCTGGCCACATGGCTAAACTCTCTGTTAGGGTCACACCAATTATTTTTTCAACCTCCAATAACTCCCAAATAGTTTCCTTTTCCAAATGATCAGGACATGCCGGATACCCGGGCGCTGGTCTAATCCCTTTATAACTCTCCTTTATTAAATCGTCATTAGTTAAACCTTCATCTGCTGAATATCCCCAGTGTTTAGTTCTTATTTGTTTGTGTAAATATTCGGCAAACGCTTCTGCAAAACGATCAGCAAGAGCTTGTGCCATAATGGCGTTATAATCATCTTCTTTTGCTCTGTAACTATCAGCCAATTCTTGTGCCCCAAAAATAGCAACACAAAACGCACCCATATAATCGGTTTTACCAGATTCTTTAGGAGCAATAAAATCTGCCAAAGCGATATTTGGAATCCCATCTCTTTTCTTTAATTGTTGACGCAGCGTTCTAAAAACAGCAACTTCTTTTCCGGTTTTCTTAACTGAAATATCATCTTCATTAATGGTGTTTGCTTCAAACAAGCCAAAGACAGCTTTAGGCTTCAACAACTGCTTAGCAATAATTTCCTTAAGCATACCTTGAGCATCATCAAACAATTGTGTTGCTTGTTCACCTACAACCTTATCCGTTAAAATATCGGGGTATTTTCCATGTAAATCCCAACTTCTAAAAAACGGACTCCAATCTATAAAAGGCTCTAGTTCTTTTAAACTTAATTGCTTCAACATTTGAACGCCTAGTTCTTTTGGTTTTATGATTTCAGAAGTTTCCCAATTAATTTTATATTTTCGCTTACGTGCTTCATTTAAAGAAACATACGACTTCTCTTTACCCCGCTTTAAAAACTTCTCACGAAATTCGTCGTAATCTTTCTTCATTGCAGCAACATATTCAGCTGATGATTTTTTATTTAATAAATCACCCACAACCGTTACAGCTCTCGATGCATCGTTAACATGAACTACCGCATTTTTATACTGTGTATCAATTTTTACGGCAGTGTGCGCTTTTGATGTTGTCGCACCTCCAATTAACAAAGGCACCGTAAAATTTTGACGCTGCATTTCTTTTGCTAAATACACCATTTCATCTAACGACGGCGTAATTAAACCTGACAAACCAATAGCATCAACACGCTCCTTTATAGCCGTTTCAATAATCTTTTCCGGCGGTACCATAACCCCTAAATCGACTATTTCGTAATTATTACATGCTAATACGACACTCACAATATTTTTACCAATATCATGCACATCACCTTTTACAGTGGCCATTAAAATCTTTCCAACTGGCTCTTGTTTTTCTGTTTTTTCAGCTTCTATAAACGGGTTTAAATATCCAACCGCTTTTTTCATAACACGAGCCGACTTTACAACCTGAGGTAAAAACATTTTTCCTGCTCCAAACAAATCACCTACCACATTCATTCCAATCATTAAATGCCCTTCAATAACATCGATAGGTTTCTCCGCTTCTAATCGAGCCGTTTCAACATCTTCAATAATAAACGCATCAATACCTTTTACTAAGGCATGTGTAATTCGCTCTTGCACGGGATTTTCTCTCCAAGATAAATCGACACCTTTTTCAACTTTTGAGCCTTTTACGGTTTCAGCAAAATCTAATAATCGCTCAGTAGCATCATCTCGTCTATCTAAAATAACATCTTCAACATGCTCTAACAAATCTTTAGGAATATCGTCATAAACTTCTAAAAGTGCCGGATTTACAATACCCATATTCATGCCCGCTTGAATAGCATGATATAAAAACACCGAGTGCATGGCTTCACGAACACCATCATTTCCTCTAAACGAAAACGATACGTTACTCACACCTCCACTAACACTTACATTGGGTAAATTTTGACGAACCCATCGCGTTGCTTCAATAAAATCAATCGCATTTCTGCGGTGTTCATCCATACCTGTTGCCACAGGAAAAATATTTAAGTCAAATATGATATCTTCAGATGGAAAACCAACTTTATTAACCAATATATCATACGAACGTTTTGCTATTTCAATTCTTCTATCATAATTATCAGCTTGCCCCACTTCATCAAAAGCCATCACAATGACTGCCGCACCATAACGTTTAATTTGTTTCGCTTCCCAAATGAATTTCTCTTCACCTTCCTTTAAAGAAATAGAATTTACAACACATTTCCCTTGAACTACTTGTAAACCAGCTTCAATGATTTCCCATTTAGAGCTATCAATCATAATTGGCACTCGAGAAATATCGGGTTCTGAAGCTATTAAATTTAGAAAACGAACCATAGATTCTTTGCCATCTATAAGTCCGTCGTCCATATTAACATCAATAATTTGAGCACCGCCGTCTACTTGATGACGCGCTATATCTAAGGCTTCATCAAAATTTTCTTCTTTTATAAGTCTTAAAAACTTTCTTGACCCTGCTACATTGGTTCGTTCACCAACGTTTATGAAATTACTGTTTTCATTAAGAACTAGAGGTTCTAGTCCAGAAAGTTTCATGTATTTTGTTTGTTTCACTTTCATTAAACTATTTCTTCAAGAACTTTTCGTGGTTTATACTTTGCAGCTATTTTTGCAATAACTTTAATATGTTCTGGCGTTGTACCGCAACAACCCCCAATAATATTTATTAAATTCTTTTTTAAATATTCTTCAATTTGTTCCCCCATTTGTTCTGGCGATTCATCATATTCACCAAAGGCATTTGGCAAGCCTGCATTAGGATGTGCCGAAATAGCAAAATCTGTTTTATTAGCAATGGCTTCTAAATGTGGTTGTAATAAATTAGCTCCCAAAGCACAATTAAATCCGACGGATAATAATGGAATATGAGATACTGAAATTAAAAATGCCTCGGCTGTTTGTCCAGACAACGTTCTCCCAGAAGCATCGGTAATGGTTCCACTTAACATGATTGAAATATCTATATTCTTTTCTTCCTTGACTTGTTCAATAGCAAATAAGGCTGCTTTAGCATTCAAGGTATCAAACACGGTTTCTACCAATAACAAATCAACACCTCCGTCAACTAAAGCTTCAGCTTGCTGTTTATAAGCAACACGAAGTTCATCAAAGGTTACGGCTCTAAAACCAGGGTCATTTACGTCTGGTGACATACTTGCTGTGCGGTTTGTTGGCCCCATAGAACCAGCTACAAAACGTGGTTTATGAGGTTCCTTTTTGGTGAATTCATCAGCTACTTCTTTAGCTATTTTGGCCGACTGGAAATTTAGTTCGTACACTAAATCTTGCATATTATAATCTGCCATGGCAATGCTAGTCCCAGAGAAAGTATTGGTTTCAACAATATCTGCCCCAGCTTCAAAATATTTTGCATGTGTATCTTTAATTGCTTGGGGTTGGGTGATAGACAACAAATCGTTGTTACCTTTCAAGGATGAGGGATAGTCTTTAAAGCGTTCACCTCTATAATCTTCTTCGGTAAACTTATAACGCTGAAGCATGGTACCCATAGCACCATCGAGGACTAAAATACGTTGTTGTAAAGCTTGTTTAATGTTTGACATTCTGATAATTTATATCTGTATGTCATCAAGAAAAGTAAAAAACACTTTCCGTTATCTGTCTAATATTCATATAAATATTAGTAGAACGTAGCACCTTCTTTACAAGATAAAGGGTTGCCAAGGTTTCAACGGGTCTAGTCCCTCTACCTTTCTTGATAACAATTAATACGTTTATGAACTAGTGAGCAAAAATACTAACAATATTCTTTTATTCACACTAAATTGTTAAAAATCGACTTTGTTTATTCAAACAAAGTCGAGGATAAATAACGGTCTCCTCTGTCGCAAATAATGGCAACAATAACGCCTTCACTAATTGTTTTAGCTATTTGTAAAGCGCTATACACAGACCCTCCACTACTCATGCCTGCAAAGACGCCTTCTTCTTTAGCTAATCTTTGGGTTGTGCTTTTAGCATCAGCCTCACTTAGCTCTACAACTTGATCAACTTTCGACCTGTCAAAAAATTTAGGCACATAATCTGGCGACCATTTTCTAATCCCCGGAATTTTAGCACCATCTTCTGGTTGTGCTCCAACAATAGTGATATTTTTATTTTGCTCTTTTAAATAGGTTGAAACTCCCATTATGGTTCCAGTGGTTCCCATAGCCGATACAAAATGGGTCACTTTGCCCTTTGTATCTCTCCAAATTTCTGGACCTGTTGTTTTATAATGCGCTTTCCAGTTATCATCATTTTCAAACTGATTTAGCAAAGTATATCCTTTTTCGTCTCTTAACTGAAAGGCTAAATCTCTTGAGCCCTCAATTCCTGTGTCTGCTGATGTTAAAATAACCTCAGCACCATAAGCTCGCATTGTTTTTACGCGCTCTATCGTGGAGTTTTCCGGCATTGTTAATACCATGTTTACGCCTAATAATTGAGCAATAAAGGCCAAGGCAATACCTGTGTTTCCACTGGTCGCTTCTACTAAAAAATCTCCTTTTTTAATATCACCACGCTTTAAGGCTTCATTAATCATATTAAAAGCGGCACGATCTTTTACACTTCCGCCAGGATTATTCCCTTCTAACTTCAAAAAAAGTTTAACGCCCTTTTTTGAAATTAAATGTGAAGCTTCTACAAGCGGTGTGTTTCCAATTTGATCTAATATCCCTTTAATGGATTCCATTTTTCTTTGGTCTTATTTTTATTTGTGTTTGATAGGTTACCAATGAATTTTCTGGCACCGATTCTGTTATCCAAACGTTCGCTCCAATCGTGCTGTTTGCTCCAATAACAATGTCACCTCCCAAAATAGTTGCATTGGCATAAATAGTCACGTTATCTTCAATTGTTGGATGTCTTTTTACAGACTGCATATTCTTTTTTACCTGAAGACCGCCTAAGGTAACCCCTTGAAATATCTTGACATTACTTTTTATAACTGACGTTTCTCCAATCACAATTCCTGTTCCATGATCAAGAAAAAATGATTCTCCTATCGTTGCTCCTGGATGAATATCGATACCCGTAATACCATGAACATATTCACTCATCATTCTTGGTAAAATAGGAACTTTTAAAAGATGCAACTGATGACTTAATCTATAAATTGAAATAGCATAAAAACCAGGATAGGCCAAATACACTTCTTGTATACAGGTTGAAGCCGGATCATTCTTTAAAAAAGACTGAGCATCTAAATCTAATTTTTTTCTGATAGTTAAAAACTCGCTTTGAAAATTATTCCAAATAGTTTCAGCATCTTCAATATGCAGTTTTGAAGCAATCTCAAAAAAAGTCTCTTTTAAATAGATTGATTCTTCTTCTTGTTCATCAAATAAATTATAGAATAATCGTTTTGTAAACGGTTTTATAACTTCTTTTAAACGTATGTTATAATTTTTCATTCTTAAGTATGCTATTGGGGCATAAAATTAAGCAATAAATAAATAACTATTTATTGTATGGATTGTACAACCGCTTTTGGCGCTTCTTTACGAGTTCCGTCAAAACCATCAACGCCACTTACTGTGGTATACTTTAAAACATACTTTTTACCGGGGTTTATAATTCTGTATGCTGCCTGACACATGAGTGTTGCTTCATGAAAACCGCATAGAATTAATTTTAATTTTTCTGGATAGGTATTCACATCACCAATGGCAAAAATACCAGGAATATTAGTTTCGTAATTTCTAGAATTATCAACCTTAATAGCATTTTTTTCTATTTCTAATCCCCAATTTCCAATAGGACCTAATTTAGGCGATAATCCAAATAATGGAATAAAATGATCAGCCTCTAATTCGATGATTTCGTCTTCCTTTGTGACGGTTACACTTTCCAACCCATCAGTTCCATATAAAGCAGTCACTTCAGCAGGTGTTATTAATTTAATCTTACCCAAAGCTCTTAATTCTCTCACTTTTTCTACGGAATCTAATGCACCTCGAAACTCATTTCTTCTGTGAATAAGGGTTACTTCTGATGCAACATCGGCTAAAAAGATACTCCAATCCAATGCGGAGTCACCTCCACCAGAAATAACTACTTTTTTATTTCGGTAAACTTCGGGATCCTTTATAAAATAGTCAACTCCTTTATCTTCAAAATTATTGATATTTTGAATTAAAGGTTTCCGGGGTTCAAAAGAGCCTAATCCTCCAGCAATCGCAACTACAGGTGCGTGGTGTTTGGTACCTTTATTGGTTGTTACAATAAACGAACCATCTTCTAGTTTTTCAATAGTTTCTGCTCGTTCTCCAAGGGTAAAACCAGGTTTAAATTGTTTACCTTGTTCTAGTAAGTTTTTCGTTAAATCGCCCGCCAATATCTCTGGAAAACCCGGAATATCATAAATAGGTTTTTTGGGATATATTTCTGAACATTGCCCTCCAGGTTGTGGCAAAGCATCAATTAAATGGCAATTAAGTTTTAACAATCCGGCTTCAAAAACGGTGAATAATCCTGTTGGTCCAGCACCGATAATTAGAATATCTGTCTTTATCATTTTAAGCTTTCTTTTTCGCAATTAATCCTTTTGTGAATTCGTTTAAAGTTTCTACTTTTTCTTCAAAATCACCTTGTATTGTTTTTCTATATTCATTTAAATTTATAACCAAATCATCTACATTCTCAGGAATCACGTCTTCAAAAAACTGACGTAATCGCTTTGCCGTTGTAGGTGACTTTCCATTGGTCGAAATAGCAACCTTAACATTACCTTTTGTAACGATTCCTCCCATATAAAAATCGCAATACGGCGGATTATCAGCCACATTGACCAATATGCCTCTTTTCCTGCAATGCTTATATACTTTAAGGTTTACTTCGGGAACATCAGTTGTTGCAATAATAATATGGTTTCCTTTTAAAAATTTTTTATGATAATAATCTTCAATTAAATTTACATTCCCTTTTTTAGCTAACTCTCTGGTTCCATCTCTAAACATTGGCGATACCATAGTTACATGAGCATCCGGACTTGATTTTAGTAAAAACGTTAATTTTTCTTCAGCAACAAATCCACCTCCAACAATAAGCACTTTTAAATTGTTGAGCTTCAAAAAAACAGGATATAAATTATTTCTTTCCATTCAAAATAAATTAATAACTTATTTCAGCATTTACCTTATTTAAAACGGACGATAACGCAACTCGCTTCTTTACAACATCACCTATAACTATGATTGCTGGCGAAGACAATTGGTTTTCTTCTACAACCTTCTCGATAGTATTAATGATCCCAAAACCTACTTTTTCATTTTCGGTGGTTCCATTTTGAATGATAGCAACAGAAATTTCATGTTTGTTTTGAGCTTTAAAAACCTGAACAATTTCTGATAGTTTCCCCATGCCCATAAGAATAACAACCGTTGCTGTGGATTGTGCTGCGAGTTTAACATCGTTTGATAATTGATGTGATTTTGTTGTTCCTGTAATCACCCAAAAACTTTCTGAAGCATCTCTTTTTGTGAGCGGAATTCCTTGATAGGCTGGCACTGCAAATGATGATGAAATTCCTGGAACCACATACGTTTCTAAACCAAATTGTCTTGCATAATCAATCTCTTCGGCACCGCGACCAAAAATAAAAGGATCTCCTCCTTTTAACCTTACCACATGCCCATGACTTTTTGCTCTACTTACGATAAGTTCATTGATTTGCTCTTGCTGATACGCATAACACCCTTTACGTTTCCCTACAAAAATAAGCTCTGTATCGTTTGATGCATACCCTAACAACGCGTCGTTTACAAGTGCATCATACAAAATAACATCAGCACTTTCAATGGCTTTAATCGCTTTTAGTGTGATTAAATCAGGGTCACCTGGTCCCGCGCCAACAACGGTTAATTTTGGTATTTTTTTAGTAGATTCCATACTAATTAGGAAGTTAAATAGCTTTATTTTTAAGTCTGCTATTCTTGATTAATTGCTCTAAAGGCTCTTACTTTAGCCAAAAACTTATTCGCATTTTCAATATATTTTGAAGCAAATTCTTGGGTAGGTGCGTACTCTTTAATCTGATATATTAATTCTGAAAACGTAGTTCCTAAATTTAGTTTTTCACTAGAGCCAAAAGTTTCATCAAACTGACTAATGATACCCGCCTGCGTGTTTGTACTCATATTTTCCGCTAATAACAGCGCTTTCGCAGAATTTACCATTGAACTATACGCATGATAAATAGCACTTGAATAGATCTTATCGCTAAAAGAAGCTTTTGCACTATCAATCTTTTCTTCGCTTTCTAAAAATAAGGTAGAAATTAAATCGATTACCACACCAGCACATTCCCCAACACCAATTGCTTTTTGGTATTTTTCATTGGTTCCCCAATCTATAAAATCGTCTTGAGTTAAATTAGTGACATCTTGAAGGTCGTTTAACAAGTCGTAAAAATAACGTTCTCCTGTTACTTTATAATAATCTACAAACGCTTGTCCGTTTGCATTGGCTTCAAAATCATTTAGTATTCTACGTAAAGCTTCCGGACCTCTTCGGCTTGGTATTTTTACAACTTTATCGGCAAACAATCCATTACCGTTTCCTAAATTACCTCCACCTAACAACACTTGTAATGCTGGCGCTACCAATTTATCAGGGGTACGAACCGACATACCTTGAAATCCAATATTTGCCATTGTATGTTGCCCGCAGGCATTCATACAACCACTTATTTTTATAACTAAATCTTTATTTTCTAAATATTGAGGATACTCGGTTTTTAGAACACGCTCTAATTCAGCTGCAATACCAGTACTACTTGCAATTCCTAAGTTACACGTATCTGTTCCTGGACATGCTGTAATATCTACCGCTTTATTATAACCTACTTCTGCAAAACCTAGTTTTTCTAATTCATTGTAGTAATATGGCAACAGTTCTTCTTTAACAAAAGGAATTAAAATATTTTGACGTAATGATAAACGTATTTCCCCTGCGGCATAATTTTCGACTAAATCGGACAATAATCTTGCTTTATCCGTATAAAAGTCTCCTAAAAGCACTTTAATTCCAATCGCGACAAAACCTTCTTGTTTTTGAGGAATTACGTTTGTTGCCTTCCACGTTTCAAAAGTTTTTACATCTTTTATTTCTACTTTTGGAGCTTCAACCGAAACAGGTTTTGAAGGCACATACCCATCGGCATCAATGACAACCGATTTAAATTCAATTGCATTCTGCTCCTCGTCAACCAAAGCCTTAAAAGGCTCTAAGCCAATATCTTTTATTAAGAATTTCATTCGTGCTTTGGCTCTACTTTTACGCTCACCGTAACGATCAAAAATTCTTAAAACACCTTCCATTACTGGAATAATTTTATCAGTTTCAATAAAATCATATAAAACATCGGCATGACGTGGTTGAGAACCCAATCCACCACCAAGCATCACTTTAAATCCGCGAACACCATCTTCTATTTTAGCAATAAACCCTAAATCGTGCATGTAAGAAAGTCCCGTATCTTCATCAGACGACGAGAATGACACTTTAAACTTTCTACCCATTTCCTGACAAATCGGGTTTCTTAAGAAGAATTTAAAAATCGCGTCTGCATACGGTGATACATCAAACGGCTCGTTAACATCGATACCTGCTGTTTCTGAAGCTGTTACGTTTCTAACCGTATTTCCGCAGGCCTCTCTTAGCGTAACATCATCTTTTTCTAAATCGGCCCAAAGCTGTGGCGTTCTATCTAAATTTACATGATGAATTTGGATGTCTTGACGCGTTGTAATATGAAGTCGGCCACGAGAATATTCGTCTGATACATCGGCAATTCGACGTAATTGATTACTCAATACTTTTCCGAAAGGCAATTTGATACGAATCATTTGAACGTCCTGTTGACGCTGACCGTAAACACCACGTGCTAAACGAAGGCTCCTGAATTTTTCTTCATCTATTTTGCCGTTTTTGAATAGCTCAATTTTATTTGCTAATTCAATAATATCCTGTTCGACAATAGGATTCTCTATTTCCGTTCTAAAACTTTGCATTACGTACCTGACCTTTCCTTTTAATTAGGAAAGAATTTTTTTGTTATTTATTGAATAAACCCTGCTCCAACAGTGTTATTTGATTGTGTATCTATTAATATAAACGAACCATTTGTTCTATGATTTTTAAATTGATCGTAAAAAATTGGCTTGTTTAATTTGAATGTCACTTGCGCGATATCATTCACATTTAATCCTGTTACATTCTCTTCAATACCAGAATAATCTGGATTAATTTTATGATGAATTTTATCGACTTTCGCTAATACTTTATTGACGCCATGTTGAACAACGTACTTTCCACCTGCCGTTAATTGGGTTGAATCCATCCAACAAACATTGGCTGTAAACTGTTTGTCTATAACGGGCAAATCATCAGCTTTAACAATCATATCTCCACGACTCACATTAATATCATTTTCTAAAGTGATGGTAACCGATGAGCGCCTAGAAGCCGTTTCATACTTTTCATCAAAAAAATAAATATCCTTAATTTTCGATTTAGTTTGAGACGGTAGTACAACCACGTCATCACCAACACTTAAATTACCGCCGTAAACCTTACCAGCATATCCTCTAAAATCGTGAAATTCTTCTGTTTTCGGGCGAATTACATATTGCACCGGAAAACGAGGTGTGCCTACATTAAAAATATCTTTTTTATCTAAAGCTTCTAAATGCTCCAGTAAACTCTGACCAGTGTACCAAGGCATTTTATTTGACCTATTCACCACATTGTCACCCTTCAACGCACTTACTGGAATAAAGGTTATTTTCTGATCTTGATAATCTCGTTTACTCATCAATTCAGTGAAATCTGCTTTAATTTTATTATAAACCTCTTCTGAATAATCCACTAAATCCATTTTATTGATAGTCACCACCACATCTTTAATTCGTAACAAATTGTTGATGAAAAAGTGACGATTGGTTTGCTCAATAACACCCTTTCTGGCATCAATTAAAATAACTGAAGCTTGTGATGTCGATGCTCCGGTTACCATGTTTCTAGTATACTCCACATGACCCGGCGTATCGGCAATAATGTAACTTTTTTTAGCGGTTGAAAAATAAATATGAGCTACATCTATGGTGATTCCTTGCTCTCTTTCGGCAACTAAACCATCGGTTGCTAATGAGAAATCTAAGTAATCATATCCTTTTTGTTTACTCGTTTTTTCGATTGCTTCTAACTTATCTGTGGTTAATGATTTTGTATCGTAAAGTATTCTACCTATTAAGGTACTTTTCCCATCATCTACACTTCCTGCGGTTGCAATTTTTAATACTTCCATTTTTATTTGGCTATTAGCTATTTGCCATTGGCTTTTAGCTTATTAAATATTTGTTGTTAATTTTTAGCTAAAGGCTAGCTGCCAAAAGCTAAAGGCGAAAACTTGCTAAAGCAAATTTTAAAAATACCCTTGTTGTTTACGTTTTTCCATAGCGGCTTCAGAACGTTTATCGTCTATACGAGCACCACGTTCTGAAATCGTGGAATCTCTAATTTCTTGTACCACACTAGAAATATCGGAGGCTTCTGAAAATACGGCTGCGGTACAACTCATATCTCCAACGGTTCTGAATCTTACCATACGCTCTAATACTTCTTCGTCATCTTCCTGATATACAAATTCTGAGTGCGACCAAATTAATCCGTCACGTAAAAAGACTTTTCTTTTATGAGCGAAGTAAATAGATGGAATTTCGATGTCTTCTTTTTCGATATAAGACCACACATC
Source organism: Yeosuana marina (assembly GCF_011762485.1). Lineage (GTDB taxonomy): Bacteria > Bacteroidota > Bacteroidia > Flavobacteriales > Flavobacteriaceae > Yeosuana > Yeosuana marina. The sequence continues at coordinate 480,473 of NZ_JAAKGI010000003.1, read as the reverse complement.
TAATTCTGTCCAGTTTGAAATAGGAAAAACGCGCACATTTTGTCCGTGTTCAATTTGACCATTTAGCATATCGAATAATTCCGGACGTTGGTTTTTTTCATCCCATTGTCCAAAATCATCACGTACTGAAAAAATACGTTCTTTAGCTCTTGCTTTTTCTTCGTCACGTCTCGCACCACCTATACAGGCATCAAACTTAAACTCTTCAATAGCATCTAAAAGTGTGGTGGTTTGCAGTGAATTTCTACTAGAATATTTCCCAGATTCTTCTTTAACTTTTCCTTCATCAATAGAATCTTGAACATTTCTAACAATTAATTCAAGCCCTAATTCTTTAACTAATCTGTCTCTAAATTCAATCGTTTCAGGAAAGTTATGACCCGTATCAATATGCATTAAGGGAAATGGAATTTTAGCCGGATAAAACGCTTTTACAGCTAATCTTACCAATGTTATCGAATCTTTTCCTCCTGAAAATAACAACACAGGTTTTTCAAATTGTGCTGCTACTTCTCTCATAATATAAATAGCTTCGTTTTCAAGCGAATTTATATGTGATGTGTCTTTATTCATTGTATTCATTTTTCTTTTATCCTAAGCGTGTAAACCACACTCTCTATTTTCTAAAGCTTTTGTTGGGTCAAAATACTTAAATTCATTAGGCAATTTATTCTCCTCTAAATAAGTATCTAAATCTGTATCTGACCAATAATAAAACGGACTCACTTTTAAAATTCCGTCTTTACTTACACTAAAAATGCCGATGCTATCTCTAAACGCTGTTTGGCCTTGACGTAAGTTAGTAAACCAAACTTTTGGTTTATGTTCTTCCATAGCACGTTTAAAAGGTTCTAGCTTAACTTGTTCTGTAAACAATTTATGCTCAGGTGCATCAATACTTGGAATTCCCATTACCACATCTCTATGCGCCACTGTTTGTTTTGGAACATATAAATGAACGTTTAATTGTAAATGCTGAATCACCTGATTAGCATGTCTGTAAGTTTGTGGCGTATTATAACCCGTATCACACCAAACTACAGATATATTTGGTTTTACCGAATTTACAGCATGTAAAATAGCAGCTTCGTAAGGTCTAAAGTTTGTTGTCACCACAGCTTCACTACTTAATTCTAAAGCTTTTTTTATAATTTCTGATGGTTTTGCTTCCTTAAACTGAAGGTTTAACTCTTTTAATTGGTCTTGTGTTATCATCTTATCTGCTTTTATCTTCCCCATTTAATTGAATTCCATATGCGCTCATGGAAAAAATACAACACCATTTTAGTTACTAATTCTATAGAACCTATTGAAAAAGCTAAATCTAATTTCCCTGTAATGAACCAGGAAATTAAAATTGTATCTATGGTTCCTACGATTCTCCAACTAACTGACTTTGCAACACTCCTCACAGGTTTCTCTTTTGCAACATCTGTTTTATAAGAAGATTTTTCTTTTTCTATAGAATTTGTTAGCACGTGTCCTATCATTTTATATTGTATTATATTATTCCTACCGATTTACTAGGAAATACAAAAGTAAAACTTTTTGTAACATAAAAAAGATTATCTTCAACTTTTCGGAATAATGAAATTATTTTAAAGTAAACCGAAGAATAAAAAACAAAAAAACTATTTATTTTAAGAAATTAACAACGGTTATTTAGCAGATAAGTCTTCTAGTGTTGTATTTCTAAGGACTTTTAATGTACTGTCTCTCACCTGAATCATCAATTTATTAACGGTACATTGGTCTTCGTTAGGGCAGTCATCACACTTCTCGTAAAAATTTAAACTTACGCAAGGCACCATGGCTATGGGGCCTTCCAAAGCACGCATCACATCGGCCATAATAATTTCGGAAGGCTTTTTAATTAAATAATAGCCGCCATGTTTTCCTTTCTTTGAGCCTAAGCAACCAGACTTCCTTAAGGTTAGTAAAATACTTTCTAAAAACTTTTGAGGAATTTGTTCACTCTTAGCTATCTCACCAACTTGTACGGGTGTATCTCCACCTTTTCGAGCAAGATAAGTGAGCGCTTTTAATCCGTATTTGGTTCTTTTAGAAAGCATGGCGTAAAGATAGTTAATTTAACGCTTGCTTCAAATCTTGAATAATATCATCAACATGTTCTAAGCCAACTGAAATTCTAACCAAACCATCGGCAATACTAACTTGTAATCGATCTTCTTCTGATAATTTACTATGCGTTGTCGATGCGGGATGCGTCACAATACTTCTGGTATCACCTAAGTTTGCAGACAATGAACACATCTTAATAGCATTTAAAAATTTACGCCCAGCTTCTATGCCTCCGTTTACTTCAAACGCTACAATATTGCCACCCAATTTCATCTGTTTTTTAGCGACTTTGTATTGCGGATGCGATTTTAAAAACGGATATTTAACCCAATTCACATTAGGATGTGCTTCTAAAAACTCAGCAACTTTAATGGCATTCTCACAATGCTTATCGACTCTAACAGAAAGTGTCTCCAAACTTTTTGATAAAACCCAAGCATTAAATGGTGATAATGCAGGCCCCGTGTTTCTTGAAAATAGATAAATCTCTCTCATTAAATCAGCTCTACCAACGGTTACACCACCTAAAACACGTCCTTGTCCATCAATTAATTTAGTAGCTGAATGAATTACTAAATCTGCCCCAAACGTTATGGGTTGTTGTAAATATGGTGTTGCAAAACAGTTGTCAATAATTAAAATTAAATTATGTTTTTTTGCAATATCACCTAACAATTGTAAATCGATAATATCGACTGCTGGATTTGTGGGTGATTCCGCATATAATATTTTTGTTTGTGGTGTGATTAAACTTTCAATAGTATCAACCTCATCTACTTTAAAGTAGCTTGTTGTGATATTCCATTTAGGTAAATATTTAGTGAATAACGTATGTGTTGAACCAAAGACCGAACGAGATGATACAATATGATCTCCACTATCTAATAGGGCTGCAAAGGTTGAAAAGACGGCAGCCATTCCTGTAGCAAAAGCATAACCTGCTTCAGCACCTTCCATCTTACAAATTTTTTCTACAAATTCTGATGTATTGGGATTTGTAAAACGACTATAAATATTTCGTTCTTTTTCTTCAGAAAATGAAGCACGCATATCCTCAGCATCTTCAAAAAGGAAACTGGATGTTAAGTATAATGGTACAGAGTGTTCTAAAAATTCACTTCGCTCTAATTGTGTTCGAATCGCCTCTGTTTCAAACTGTTTTATTTCCTCGCTCATAATTCTAATTTATATGTTTAGACAACCTCAAAATATCTCCAAAAACGCCTCTGGCGGTCACTTCAGCACCTGCGCCAGCTCCTTGAATAACAATTGGTTGCTCCCCATATGATTCTGTAAATATTTCAAAAATAGCATCACTTCCTTTTATTTGTCCTAAAGTGCTGTCACCTGGAATGGATACTAATTTCACCTCTAGATGTCCCTTATCTTGTGATAAATCTCCTGATAAATCTCCTATATATCGCAACACATGTCCTGGTTTTTGAGCGTTTTTTATGGCTTGAAATTCGTCATCTAAAACGTCTAACTGACTTAAAAATTCAGCTACCGAAATATTTTGATACTGCTCTGGAATTAAATTCTGAACCGAAACATCTTCAAACTCATTACACAAATCTAACTCTCTTGCCAAAATTAACAATTTTCTGGCGACATCATTTCCGGAAAAATCTTCTCGTGGGTCGGGTTCTGTAAATCCTTTATCAATAGTTTCTTGAACAATGGTACTAAACGGTTTGTCTTCAACTGAAAAATTATTGAACAAATAACTTAATGTTCCCGAAAACACTCCTCTAATTCTGGTGATATTTTCTCCCGATTCATGTAATAATTTTATCGTGTCAATCAATGGTAAACCTGCGCCAACTGTCGTTTCATATAAGTATTGCTTATTGTGTTCCTTTAAATGCGCTCTTAAATCTGAATAAAATTGATGTGAAATCGTATTAGCTATTTTGTTGGAGGAGACCAAATCAAAACCTGCTTCAACCAAAGGCACATAATTGTGATAAAAATTTGAACTCGCTGTATTATCAACGGCAATTAAATTTTCTAAATGATGTGTTTTAGCAAATGCAATAACATCTTCAATAGAACTATTAATTAATGATGATTGTATCGCTCCTTTCCAGTCTTTATCGACTCCTTTTTTATTTACAAGTAACTTTTTAGAATTGGCAATAGCAAACACATTGAGATTGATATTTTTACGTTTCTCTATCTCAGTTTTCGATTTTAAAATCTGATTTATAAGCGCTCCTCCAACTAAACCGTGACCAAAAATAGCAATGTTTATTTTTTTAGAAATTCCGAAAATCTCACCATGAATGACATTTAATGCTTTATGAAGCTGATCTTTTCTAACTACCAAACTTACATTTCTACCAGTAACTGCATTATTAAAAAGCAAGGGTGTTATTTGATTTTTTATTAGGGCATTGAACGGTTTATGAAACATATCTAACTCAATGCCAACAATTGAAATCACCGACACATCATCAATTACACTTATTTTATTAACATCTTGAGAATAGAAATCTTTTTCAAACTCGCGCTCTAACGCAATAACGGCTTGAGTTGCTTGTTCCGCATTAATAACCAACCCAATACCTCGCTCTGAAGAGCCTTGCGAAATAATGCTAACACTAATATCTTTATTCGCCAACGCGCCAAATATTCTGGCATCAACACCACTTTTTCCTAACAGCCCTCTTCCTTCTAAATTTAACAAGGCGACATTGTCTAAAACCGACAATGAGGTTACTTCTTTAGAGTTTGGTTTCGCTGTAATTAAGGTGCCTTCATCATCTGGATTAAAGGTGTTTAAAATACGTAAATTAATATTTTTTTCAACTAACGGAATGATGGTTTTGGCATGTAAGACCGTAGCTCCAAAATTGGCTAACTCATTAGCTTCACTAAAAGACAATTCTCTTATTTTTTGAGCATCTTCAACTAAGTCTGGGTTCGCTGTATAAATACCATTTACGTGTGTATAATTTTGTAATTCTTCGGCATCTAAAAAATTGGCTAATAAGGCAGCCGTATAATTACTCCCGTTTCTCCCAAGCGTTGTGGTTTCATTCTTTAAATTAGAAGCAATAAATCCAGCAATGATATTAACAACACCATTTTCGGTGTTGTTATAATAATTTTTAACATTGTCTTTGGAAAGCTGATCGATAGGCTTTGCGTTTCCAAAATTACCATCGGTTTTTAATAATTCTCTGGCATCAACCGCAGCTGCTTTTATATTTTTTTCATTCAACAAACTAGAAATAAGTTTTACTGAAAGCAATTCACCTTGAGCTAAAATTTCATCTTTAGTTTTTTGGCTATAATCACCTAATAAACTTATGCCTTCAAACAGTTTGTCTAAAATTGAAAACTCCTTTGAAAAATCAACTGTTTTTAAAGGTTCCGTTTGATAATCTTTAAAGGCTTGCAAATCATTTTTATACGGTTTTCCTTTTGAAGCGCGCTCCAAAATATCTTCCAAATCATCGGTTGCAGAACCTCTGGCAGAAACCACAACTGTTATTTTTTCTCCTGCGTTCACCTTGCTTTCAATAATGGAAATTACCGTTTGTAATCCGTTACCGTTTGCCAACGATTTGCCTCCAAACTTTAATACTTTCATTCTTCTCCTTTTATAATTTGGCACAAAAATGCCTTCAATAATTTTTTCTAGTTGCTCGTATTCCATTAAAAATGCATCATGACCGTGAACGGAATGGATTTCATTATAGGTTACATTGGGGTTTGAAACCGCCAATTGCTTATGCGTTTGCCTGTTTTCTTCAGCGGTGAAAAACAAATCTGAATCCACACCTACAATATGAATGTTTGCTTCAATATTTTCTAAAACATTAAAATCTGTCGGTCTGTTTTTAGTAACATCAATACTTTTTAACAGCTGATTCATTAATTTATATGCCGATAATTGAAACCGCTCTTGCAATTTTTTGCCATGATGCAACAACCAACTTTCGACATTAAAAATTTCTGAATCTGCGTTTTTAGAGCGTTGAAAGCGTTCGTTAAAAGATTCTGGTGTTCGGTAGCATAACATGGCATGCATTCTGGCATCATGAACAGGATTTTTAGAATTCAATAAAAATTGTTCTTGAATCTGGCAATTTGCAATCAACCAATCCGTCGATTTCCAATCTGTTGCAACAGGTATTAAATGCTCGGTAATATTGGGGTTTAATACAGCCATTTCCCAAGCAATACCACCGCCTAGAGAACCACCAATTAAAGCAAAAAGCTTATTGATTTTTAATTCCTTTAGCCCTAATAAAAACAAACTTGCGATGTCTCTGGCAACAAAATCTTTATAGTTTTCAATCACAAAACTATCAAAGCCATTACCCGGAATATTAAAGGCTAATACGGTGTACAGTTTAGTATCGATAACCTTGTCGTCTCCTACTAAATCTTTCCACCAGCCATTGTCTCCAGCCACATTACTATTTCCCGTTAGGGCATGATTTACTAAAACAATAGGTGCAGACCCTAAAGGCTCACCAAAAAGCTGATAGCTTAGTTTTATTTCAGAATTTATAACCTTATTTTCGGTAACAAAATCTTTAATGATGATATGATGTAATGGCTCTTTCAAGATGAATATCTTTTTTAAATTTTACTGAATGCTTCTTTTAAATCAGCTTTTAAATCTTCAATATCTTCAATACCAACAGACAAACGAATTAAATCTTTTGGAACCCCTGCTGATACTTGTTCATCATCGGTTAATTGTTGATGTGTTGTACTTGCCGGATGAATAATTAATGATTTCGTGTCGCCAATATTTGCTAATAATGAAAATAATTTAGAGTTGTCTGCAATGGCTTTTGCTGCTTCAAAACCTCCTTTAGCTCCAAAGGTAACAATTCCGCTTTGTCCTTTTGGCAAATATGTATCGGCTAACGATTTATATTTGCTAGATTCTAAACCTGGATAGTTTACCCAAGCTACTTCGTCTTGCTGTTCTAACCATTTGGCTAATTCTAATGCATTTGCAGAATGTTGTTTTATTCTAACTGGCAAGGTTTCTAAACCTTGGATAATTTGAAAGGCATTAAACGGACTCAAAGCACCTCCAAAATCTCTTAAACCTTCTAAAATTAATTTGAAGGTATAAGCAGCGGCACCCAAAGCTTCATGATACACCAAGCCATGATATCCATCTGAAGGCTCTGTAAATTCCGGGAATTTTCCATTAGACCAATCAAATGTTCCGGCATCGATAATAGCACCTCCTAACGAGGTTCCTTGACCGCCAATATATTTTGTTAATGAGTGAATTACGATATTAGCTCCGTGTTCAATAGGGTTTAAAAGAGATGGCGTCGCTACCGTATTATCAACAATAAAAGGCACTCCAGCAGCTTTGGCGTGTACTGAAATTGATTTTAAATCTAACACATCTAATTTTGGATTCCCCAAAGACTCTACAAAGAATGCTCTTGTATTTTCTTGAACTGCGGCAGCAAAATTATCAGGGTTATCGGCATCTACAAACGTGGTTGTAATACCTAATCTTGGTAAGGTAACTTTTAATAAATTAAAGGTTCCGCCATATAAACTGCTAGAAGCTACAATATGGTCTCCCGCTTTTAATAAAGTTAATAATCCTGTTGAAATAGCGGCAGTTCCTGATGCAAATACTACGGCTCCAACACCACCTTCTACAGCTGCCAGACGATCTTGTAAAATCTGGTTTGTTGGATTGTTAAGTCTGGTGTAAATAAAGCCTAATTCCTTTAATGAAAATAGGTTAGCCGCATGATCGGAATCATTAAAAACATACGACGATGTTTGATAAATTGGAACTGCTCTGGTTCCTCCATTAGCAGCGACATCATGTCCTGCATGTAATGCTTGTGTTGCAATTTTTTGTGTGCTCATTTTTCTAATTTTTTTGAGTTAATAAATAATTAAACCAAAAGCCAAATGCATCAAAATTTGATGTACTTAATAGAAAAATGTTAAAAAGAAAATTAAATTACTAAAAAGTAATTTCGTTTGGTTATCTATCTAAAATCTAAAACTTGATTTAAGTAGAATTTAGCACCTTCTTTACAGGTAAAGGGTTGCTAAGGCTTCAATGGGTCTAATCCCTCCGCCTTTCTTGATAACATTTCAATAAGTGTTTGAACTTTGTAAGTACAAATATTCAGTTAGAAAAATTTAAAATCCTAATTTTTTTTGAAAAACTTTGAAAATTTATTATTTCCTCAACAATTTAGCTTCAAACTTATCTTTTATTACTAAACCGATTGGTTTACTCTCAATTTTTGATTCTAACCAAGAAATAATATCTAAATATAAAAAGGCTCTGCTTTGGTAGGGATCATCTTCAAACTCTTTTAATTTTTTATGAAGTTTGATAAATTCACCTTTAACCTCATGAGGATAAATATCACCCAAACCTCTTAAAAATTTAATCATCTCCTTCTGAACCTCATATAAATCTTCCATTTTAATTAAAAACTTATAGGTGCTCTTAATAAGAGCTTCTAAGTTGTAATCCATTCCAGCTTCATAATGCGCTACCAAATTTAAAACTCTTGCAAAACACAATAAATCCTCTCTCATTTCAAGAGACTTATTACCTATTATTTTCTCTAAAAAGAAGATACACTTTTTGTTTTCTCCAGCTCCAAAATACAAGCTTGCTATTTTATAATAAAATACCATAACGTGGTGCTCATCAATTCTGTCCTGATATTTTTTTAATCGTTCTAAAACCTCTTCGACTATTGGCAAGCCTTCTTGAAAGCTGCCTTCAATGAAATGCAAATTGAATTTATTGTTATATATGTATAGAAATGCTAACCCTTCTATATTATCATCAACAGGAAACCAACTTTCTTTCGTTACAGACTCTAAGCGTTTCAAAGACTTCTTAAACTTATTGTAATGCCTTAAATAAAATAAAGATTCTAGTAAATAATGATTTCCTTTCAGAAAAAAAACTGGATTTAAAACAATTTGGTCCTTATTATCATAAAATAAAGCGACCCATTTAGAAGAATACTTATAACAGGATAAAAAATCTTGAGTTAAAAAACTATACCATAAATGTGCTTTATACAACCATAATTTTTCCCTAAACCCTAAGGTGTTGATATTGTACTTAGGCAATCTGTCATTAAAATATTTCGTTATTCGCCTTGTTTCCTTATCATTTTTTACATAGCCCGTTTTAAGGAATAATCCATACAATTGAAGCGAAAGATTTGACAGTTTACTAGCCAATACATTTTGTTGACTAAGCTCTTTGGCTTGAATAGTTAATTCATCTGCTCGATTACTTATACTTCTAGTTATATATTGCGATTCAATAACTTTTTCAAACTCAATAATCTCATAAGCTACATTTTTTTCCTCATTGCCAATTGCTAAATTTTTTGCCTTATCAAGTATTTTAAGACTCTGCCTATACAATCCTTTATGATATAAAATTGTTGCAAAATCCAATTGTTCACGTATTTGAATCCTAATAGTTTGATGTGATGGATTCAATCGTAAACTAATAAGTATTTGCTTGTACAAATGCGCTTTTAAGTTAGAAAGTTGTTGCTTTTTTACAATACCTTTTTTCAAAATAGCAGACTCATCATAACTAGAAAGTTTGTCAAGGATATTGAAAAGAAGTAAAAATTTAGAATCCTCATTAACACCCAATCTCCCTACATATAATTTAAATTGTCTCTTCTCTGATTTTGATAATGACTTTACCAATACAAACAAATTATCTTTTTGCTCCTTTGTCATAGTTATAAAAATAACGTTAAACACCTGAAAAACAAATATTTAAACCTATTATAGTTAGGTTAAACATCGTAAAATAAATATGATGAATTCTCTATTCTGGAAACCAAAATATACATTCGTAATACAATACAAAAATTTATTTGAATAAATGTTAGATAAGAACGTACAAATTTTTGATACAACCCTGAGAGATGGAGAACAAGTCCCTGGTTGTAAGTTAAATACAGAGCAGAAATTAATTGTAGCAGAACAACTTGATTATTTAGGTGTTGACATTATTGAAGCGGGCTTCCCAGTGTCTAGCCCTGGCGATTTTAAATCGGTTGAATTGATATCAAAATTAGTAAAAAATGCGACTGTTTGTGGTCTTACTCGATCGGTTGAAAATGATATAAAGGTTGCTGCTGAAGCTCTCAAATACGCTAAAAAACCAAGAATTCATACAGGAATAGGAACCTCTGAATCTCACATAAAATTTAAATTTAAATCTAATCAAGAAGATATTTTAAAGCGAGCATTTGCGGCTGTAAGTTATGCAAAATCTTTCGTTGAAGATGTTGAGTTTTATGCTGAAGATGCCGGTAGAACTGATAATGAGTATTTAGCAAGAGTCTGTGAAGTTGCTATTAAAGCAGGTGCAACCGTTTTAAATATTCCAGATACAACTGGCTATTGCTTACCCCACGAATATGGTGCAAAAATTAAATACTTAAGAGAAAATGTAAAAGGTATTGATAAAGCTATTTTATCTTGTCACTGCCATAATGATTTAGGCTTAGCAACTGCCAATTCTATTGAAGGTGTTATTAATGGCGCCAGACAAATTGAATGTACCATAAATGGTATTGGTGAGCGTGCAGGAAATACGGCACTCGAAGAGGTTGTAATGATTTTAAAACAACATCCGTACTTGAATTTGGATACCAATATTAACACATCTATGCTATACGGTATCAGTCAATTAGTTTCTGACAGTATGGGTATTTACACCCAGCCAAACAAAGCTATAGTTGGCGCTAATGCTTTTGCACATAGCTCAGGGATTCACCAAGATGGCGTGATTAAAAACCGTGAAACCTATGAAATTATTGATCCTGCAGATGTTGGAGTAACAGAATCATCAATAGTCTTAACAGCGAGAAGCGGACGTGCTGCATTAGCTTATAGAGCCAAAAAAGTTGGCTATGAATTAACAAAACTACAGTTAGATGAAATTTATGCTAACTTTTTAGATTTTGCAGACAAAAAGAAGGAAGTAGACGATTCTGATATTCATCAAATAATAGAGACTAGTAAAGTATATAAAGAAATTATTTCTTCTTAATTTAGCAGTTACATTTAATACTAGGCGAATGAAACTACATATTGCTGTTTTACCAGGAGATGGTATAGGTCCAGAAGTCATAGCGCAAGCTGTTAAAGCCTTGAAAGCTATTGCTATGGAGTTTGATCATGTTTTTACTTTTGAATACGGTTTAATAGGTGGAGCTGCCATTGAAGCCGTTGGAGACCCGTTGCCAGAAAAAACACTTGATCTTTGTAAAAAGGCAGATGTTATTTTATTTGGATCTATTGGAGAAAGCAAATATAATTTTGATCCTTCATCTAAAATAAGACCAGAACAAGGGCTTTTAAGATTGCGTAAATCCCTTGATTTATATACTAATATTAGACCTGTAATTGCTTATGAGGATTTGTTAAATAATTCGTCTTTAAAGAAAAAAATTATTAAGGATGTAGATTTTGTAATCTATCGCGAACTAACTGGTGGTATTTATTTTGGAGATCAAACATTAAGTGATGATGAAAATTATGCTTCGGATGTTTGTGGATACAACCGGTTTGAAATAGAACGCATTGCCCATATGGCACTTAAAGCCGCGCAATCAAGAAATCATAAAGTAACTTTAGTTGATAAAGCTAATGTGTTAGAGAGTTCAAGACTTTGGCGTAAAGTTTTAATTGAAATTGCACCACAATACCCTGATGTTACTTTAGATTTTTTATACATTGATAATGCTGCTAAACAACTTATTGTAAACCCAAAACAGTTTGATATTATTTTAACTGAAAATATGTTTGGAGATATCCTTTCAGAAGAGGCAAGCGTTATTGTTGGCTCTGTAGGGTTATTAGCATCAGCTTCTATTGGTTCAGAATACGCCATGTTTGAACCTATTCATGGAGCCTATTCAAAAGCAACAGATAAAGGTATTGCCAATCCAATAGCTTCTATTTTATCAGCCGCTATGTTATTAGATCATTTTGATTTATTTGATGAAGCCGCTTTAATAAGAAAAGCCATAGAAAAATCAATAAAACTTCACATAACCACACCAGATTTGAACATGAAATATGATAATATTTCCACTAGTAAAGTTGGTGATTTTATTGAAGATTTTATTAATAATCCAGACGAAACAAACTTAAACTTTACAAACATACATTTAGGACAGTCCACAATTATTTAATTACTTTGAATTAGTCACCAAGCAACAAATTAAACTTATTGGGATTTTAAAAGAGCATCGTAACGATGCTCTTTTGTTTTTTGGGTATTACTGTAGATTTTTAAATTGTTGTTATATTATTTTAATGTTTTTTAAAAATCAAACTCAAGAACCGATAATCATCCGTGATTTTTTTCCAAATACTTTTTTAAAAAAATAAACAATTATCATGCTAATAGATATCGAGACTACAAGAAGTAAAAAAGCACCTAAAACAATATTTAGAGGTGCAATAGCTTTTGCTCCTACAATAAACATGAAAAAATGAGATATGGCATAGAGAACGGTACCATGAATGAAATAAATAGAAAATGAATCTCTTGCTATGGGAACTAACCACTTTGGTTGCCTATCACCAAGTCTTTTAAACAACATGATAAATACTAAGGCTAAACCTATTTTTTGAATATAAAAAACCGATTCTCTTAACGATACCTTTCCCATCATATTTATTTTATTACTATAGAAATAAAATAAGATTATTGTACAAATAACTACAGCGGTAATAATAGCGTACTTGTATCTTTTAATAAGTTGTAATTTTCTTTCTAAATCTGAACCCAAATACATCCCAACAGCATAAGCTCCTATAAAATATAGCATGGTTTCAATTTTTAAAGTATATTCTGTTAGCACTTGAATACGAGAAACAAAAAGTGGTATTATCATAATAAAAAAGAAAAACACTTTAGTTAAGGTATTTGTTTTTTGAAGAAACTCTAAAACAGGAGTCACTATATAAAGAACTATTAAAACGGGAATATACCAAAGCGCAAAATTGGCTTTTCCAAATATGATATTTTTAAAAACTTTTGAAGCGTAGTAACTAATTCCCTCTTGAAAGTTTGCTACGTCATCAAATTTAATTTTAATAAACGTGAGCACTAACGTCACAAAAATATAAGGCAGTACAATATTTTTAAGCTTACTTATATAAAACTTATTATATCCTTTCGGTTTCAAAACTCTTGAAAACAACAAACCAGAAATAATGGCAAAGTAAATTGTGCTATCATGATAAAAGATTTCACTTATCATAATAATGGGAGCGGTATCATTAAAAGCGCCATAAGCAGCTATAAATGCAGCAGCTACTGCATGTCCCAAAACAATTTTTAAAATTGCTAAGGCTCTAAAACTATGCAGATAACCTAAAAATACAGGTGACTTAATCTTAGTTTCTTTCAATAGTTAAGATGTAATACTAAACTGTAAATTAATTTATAGTTATACAATATGAAACTAAACTATTTTATAGATAATCAAAATAATACTATTTTGATACTTCAAAATAGGACTATTCTATCGATTCTCATAAACTTTGCAACCATTCGTATAGCCTATCAGTCCAATGCTCCAAACGGCCTTGTCCTAAAGCCAAACCAAATCCATGTCCGCCATAAGGATAAAGGTGCATTTCCGTTATCACGCCGTTATCTTTTAAGGCCTTGTACAATTGCAAGCTATTTTCAACAGGCACTGAATGATCATCTTCAGCATGCACAATAAACGTTGGTGGTGTATTTTTGGTTACCTGTAATTCATTTGAAAATTGTTTTACCAAATCCTCACTTGGGTTTTCTCCCAACAAATTAGTACGCGAACCTTTATGCGTATAATCTAGCTTCATGGTAACTACAGGATAGATTAAAGCTATAAAATCGGGTCGTGCAGAAATGGTATCAATGGCAGTTTCCTTAAAATGATTTGGTGTGTTAAATTGAGTTCCTAAAGTTGATGCCAAATGACCTCCAGCTGAAAAGCCAATAATTCCAATTTTATTGGGGTTTACGTTCCACTTTTCAGCTTGTGAACGGACAATTCGTATGGCTCGTTGTGCATCTTGCAGAGGCGCTTCATAAGATATTTTTATAGATTTTGAATTAGGCAACCTATATTTTAAAACAAAAGCTGCTATACCTTTAGAATTAAACCATTTAGCAATATCTGTTCCTTCAAAATCATAGGTTAAATAATGATATCCACCACCTGGGCAAACAATAACAGCTTGTCCTGTAGCGTTTCGTTTTGTAGGTAAATAAACTTCTAAAGTAGGGTTTTGTACTAACGAAATTCTCTTACTATCGGTATTTGTTATAATTTCTTCTTCATCTGATTTTTGACTATTTGGAACAACTCCGTCCCACAACGAAACAATTTCATATTGCGCTAAACAGTTTAACATAGTGAACGATAAGAAAATGGTTAAAACCCCTTTTTTTAATGACATTACTTAATTTTTTTTGAGAATTAAAAAGAACTATTATCGAATAAAAAAGTTACAATCGTAACATATTTAATAGGAAAGTTACGCTTTTTTTCCTCTAACAAAATAGTCTAAAGAAAATTTTCCTCCTTCAAAAACAAAAAGCATTATATATAATACTAAGTACAAAATGGCCAATTCTTTTCTAGCAATAGGATCTGCTCCATGAACAATAAAAGCAGCTACAAACATGGTAATCATTAAAGGAATTGTTGCTAACCTAATAAACAACCCTAAACCAATTAAAATTGAACATAAAAATTCAGCAAAAACTGCAAGAATTAAAGAGAATGTTACTCCAACACCTAAAGGGTCGGCAAATTGTATCTCGCCTCCCTCCAATAATTTGGTTAATTTAGGATACCCGTGATTAATCATTAAAAATGCAACAGCTAATCGTGTAATTAGCAATACAATACTTACGGTATTTTGGTTTGAAATTGATTTTGAAAATGCGTTCATATTTTTTTAATAAAAATCTGGACTAAAGAAACAAATTAATTCGCATTCGTAAAACAATCTACAAAGGAAACTTAGCTCTAATTTTATGCACGCATAAATTATGTATACTTCCTATATGTGTATGTTTTTTTGATGTATCTGGAACATACGTACCGTCTTGCACTTGACCACCAATTTTTTGATAAGCTTCTCTAAACGTCTGGCCTTCTACAACCAAAGTATTAATATTATCAACCGTAAATAGATATTTATATAAATCGCTGTGAATATCAATATCTTTAACGATGATTTGCTGAATGGAATAATTAAAAATATCTAGAATATCTTTTACCTCTTCGAAAGCTGAAATGATGTTCTCTTTCAACAACTGAAAATCTCTATGATAACCACTTGGCAAATTGTTGGTAATTAGAATCATTTCACTTTGAAGCGCTTGTATCTTATTACATTTCCCTCGAATTAATTCAAAAACATCTGGATTCTTTTTGTGAGGCATGATGCTACTTCCGGTTGTTAATTCGTCTGGAAAAGACACAAAACCAAAATTCTGACTCATATACAAACAAATATCCATTGCAAAACGCGACATCGTGTTACATAAACCACCTAAAACAGCAGCAATGGTACGTTCATTTTTTCCACGAGCCATTTGTGCTGCCACCACATTGTATTTGAGAGTTTCAAAACCCATTTCTTTGGTAGTAAATTCTCTATCTATTGGGAAAGAACTCCCGTAACCAGCAGCAGAACCTAACGGATTTTGGTCTACCGTTTTTATGGCTGCATTTAATAAATATACGTCATCAATCATCAATTCGGCATAAGCTGAAAACCATAAACCAAACGATGATGGCATGGCTACTTGCAAATGTGTATAACCGGGCAAAACATTGTCTTTATGTGTTTCGGCTAAATCTAAAAGCGTATCAAAAAATACTTTTGTTTTCTCTTTGACAACCGCTAAATTTTCCTTGTAATATAAATGAAGTGCTACTAAAACTTGATCGTTTCTGGAGCGCGCTGTATGAATTTTTTTTCCAACATCACCTAGAGTCGTTGTTAACTCGTACTCTATTTTTGAATGTACATCTTCAAACTGTGCATCGATTACAAACTCCCCATCTTCAATTTCATTTTCTAAAACTTGTAAACCTCCTAACAATTGTTCTAACTCAATAGTTGTAAGAATGCCAATTTTATGAAGCATTTTAGCATGTGCCTTTGAAGCAATGACATCATACTTCGCTATATGAATATCTATTTCTCTATCGTTTCCAACAGTAAATTGTTCTATTTTTTTGTCTATTGATATTCCTTTGTCCCAGAGTTTCATTTTCTAAAATGTTTATTCGTTGATGTGTTTACGCGTTGATTTATTTATTATTATTCGTCATTGCGAATGTAATGAAGCAATCTGATAATCATCATAAGATAACCACGTTCGCTTCTCTCCTCGTTATGACGCTATGCAATAACTCGATTTAATAATTCGATATAAATTTTAATACCTTCCTCAATTTCATTTAAATAGATAAACTCATCTGCCGAATGTGAGCGCGTACTATCTCCTGGTCCCAATTTTAAACTAGGACAAGACAACACCGCTTGATCTGATAATGTTGGCGAACCATAAGTGGTTCGTCCTATTTCAATCCCAGCAATTACTAACGGATGATCCATAGGAATTGATGATGAATTTAATCGTAAACTTCTTGGTGTGATGCTATCACAAGGTGATTTTTCTTGGAGGATTTGCGCGATTTCAGTATTGGTATAGGCGTCATTTACACGGACATCTATCACTAAATCTACATCGGCTGGTACTGCATTGTGTTGTGTTCCTGCTTTAATCTGGGTGACTGTTAACTTAACATCTCCCAGCGCTTCAGATCCTTTTTCAAACTTAAAATCTTTAAACCATTGCAGTACTTTTATTGAATTATAAATACAGTTGTTATCATTTGGATGTGCTGCATGACTAGGGGTTCCCATTACCTTCGCATCAAAAACCACTAAGCCTTTTTCGGCTACAGCAAGATTCATTAAAGTTGGTTCGCCTACAATCGCCACATTTACATTCGGAATAATTTTAAGCATGCTGTTTAGCCCATCTGGACCGCTGTTTTCCTCTTCCGCGGAAGCGACCAAAACCAAATTGTACTTTAAATTTTCCTGATTGTAAAAATAAGTAAATGTTGCTATTAAAGACACCAAACAACCACCGGCGTCATTGCTTCCTAAACCGTATAACTTACCATCTTCAACAATGGCTTTAAATGGGTCTTTTGTATATGCCGAATTTGGTTTTACAGTATCATGATGCGAATTCAACAATAAAGTTGGTTTACTTTTGTCGAAATATTTATTGACGGCCCAAACGTTATTTTTAGTGCGCTTATAATCAACTTCATAACGTTTTAACCAAGCTTCAATATGTAATGCTGTTTGGTCTTCTTCTGTTGAAAAAGATTGCGTTTCTATTAATTGTTTTAATAATGAAATGGCATCGTTTGTTAGTTCTTGTATCGCCATATTATAAAGTTATTCGTGTAAAATTATCATTTTCTTGGGTTAACATTGCCGTATTTCCCATATTTATGGTTCTTACACCATTTTTTAAAGCATCGAAGCAGTTTTCTAACTTAGGAAGCATACCATCGGCAATAATTTCGTCGTCTAAAAGCTGTTTATACAATTTTGAATCGATATGTTTTATTACGGAATTTTTATCGTTGATGTCTTTTAAAACACCATTTAATTCGAAACAATAATACATGGATGTTTCGTATAAATTACTCATGCCAACCGCAACTTGCGATGCGATGGTATCGGCATTTGTGTTTAATAATTGCCCATTCCCATCATGCGTTATGGCACAAAAAACAGGTGTAAAACCAGCCTCTACTAATTTATTAATAGACTGATGCGCTACGTTTTTAACATCGCCAACAAAACCAAAATCAACTTCTTTTACGGGTCTTTTATCCGAAGTAATAGCATTGGCATCCGCACCTGTTAAGCCAATCGCATCTATCTGTAAGGCTTGTAATTTGGCTACAATATTTTTGTTTACCAAACCACCATACACCATTGTTATGACTTCTAATGTTTCGGCATCTGTGATACGACGACCGTTCACCATTTTAGATTCAATGCCTAATTTTGAAGCCATACTTGTTGCACGCTTTCCGCCACCATGAACCAGAATTTTATGTCCTTTTAAATTTGTAAATAGTTTTAAAAAGGCTTGTAAAGCACTTTCGTCTTCAATGATGTTGCCTCCTATTTTGACTATGGATAGTTTTTCCATGTTACTTTTTATGTCTCCTCGAGTGTTGTCGAACGGTTAATTAGGTCTCGACTGCGCTCAACCTGACAAATTTATGATTATATTAAATTTTTATTTCGAAAAGTTTCTTAACAAAGCCATCTGTTTCTATTGAAAAGATTGCTTCAGTCGTTCCTCTTTCGCAATGACGTTTACTTTTTATCTTCTAATATTTTTTTCAATACCAATTGTGCTGCATAGGTTCTATTATTGGCTTGTTCAATCACCAAAGAATTATCACTATCTAAAACTGCATCTTCTACAATTAAATTTCTTCTCACTGGTAAACAATGTAAGAACTTAGCCTTTCCTAGCTTTTCTTTAGTTATCATCCAATTAGAATCTGTATTGTTTACTTGTCCATAATCTTCATATGAACTCCAGTTTTTAACATACACAAAATCGGCATCTTTAAAAGCCTCTTCTTGGTTGTGAATTATTGGTGTGTTTCCCGTTATTTCTGGATTCAAATCATACCCTTCTGGATTGGCAATTACAAATTCTACATCCATTTTTTGCATGGCTTGGGTAAAACTATTTGCCACCGCATGAGGCAATGCCTTCACATGAGGCGCCCAACTTAACACGACTTTCGGTTTTGATTTTTTAGCGTATTCAGAAATGGTTAACGCATCGGTTAAACCTTGTAGCGGATGACCTGTCGCACTTTCCATATTTACAATTGGTACCGAAGCATATTTAACAAACGCATTCATAACGTGTTCGCTTTCGTCTTTTGCCTTATCGGTTAATGTTGGAAACGCTCTTACCGCGATAATATCGCAATACTGTGATACTACTGCTGCAGCTTCTTTAATGTGTTCGGCAGTATTTCCATTCATAATGGTTCCATCTCCAAACTCAATCCCCCAAGCATCACCAGACACATTCATCACAATAGGATTCATTCCTAAATTTAAAGCAGCTTTTTGAGTGCTTAATCGAGTTCGTAAACTGGAATTAAAAAACAGTAACCCTAACGTTTTGTTTTTACCCAATTCAATATGCTTTAATGGGTTTAGCTTTAACTCTTTCGCTTCCTCAATCCATGAATGGAGATTATCTATATCGTGTATAGAGGTGTAATGTTTCATGTACTCTTATTTTATTTTAGTAAACGGCACTTTGTTTTCAAAAGCATTCGTTATAAAATTATCTTCTATTCCGTTTACAATCCATGTTTCTATATTAGATTCCCTTGCAAGTGAGGCCGCCTCAATTTTTGATTGCATTCCTCCACTGCCGTGAGTTGACTTTGAATTGACAACTTGTTTTAACAACTCATCAAAATCTTCGACCAATTCTATGGTTCTTGGAGCTTCATTTTCAATAGATTCTTTCGTATAAACTCCATTGGTATTAGTTGCTATTATAAATAAATCCGCCTTTAAAAGAGACGCTGTTAAAGCGCCTAGTTTATCGTTATCACCAAACTTAATCTCATCGGTTGCCACCGTATCGTTTTCATTGATAATAGGAATGTAATTATTATTCACCAATACATTAATTGTGTTAACAATATTGGTTCTGCTTTGTTCCTTTTCAAAATCAGAATAAGACAATAAACATTGCGATGTTAATAACCCATATTCTCTAAAAATTTCTTGATAAATTCTGATAAGATGTGGCTGACCAATAGAAGCCAAAGCTTGTTTTACAAACACACCTTTTTGTTTACTCTCCAGTTTAACAAATTGTTTTGCCACGGCAATAGCCCCAGAACTCACAATAATAAACTCACACGTGTCTTGAAGTTTCGCTATTTGATTTGCAATATCTTCAATTTTACCTCTTGAAATATTATCGGTTTCTTTAGTAAGCGTGTTCGAGCCAACTTTTAGCAATATGCGTTTCTTTTTTTGCATGTTATCTTATTTGCCCACTACCGTGAATATACCATTTATTAGTTACCAAATGTTGCAACCCTATTGGTCCACGTTGGTGTAATTTATCAGTACTAATAGCTAATTCACCACCCAAACCTAACTGACTTCCATCTGTGAATCGTGTAGATGCATTATGATAAACGGCCGCATTATCTACATTTTTCATAAATATTTCAGCTACAGCATCGTTTTTAGTTATGATTGATGATGAATGGCCTCCAGAATATTTGTTAATCATAGCGATCGTGTCTTCATTAGAACCAATTTCGGCTATAACAATTTTAAAATCCAAAAACTCTTGATACCAAATATCATCTGATTCAATTGGTGCAACGCCTTCATATTTTGAAAGTGCTTCATCTCCTAAAATCTCAACATCAAATTCTTTTAGTTTTGAAATTAATGTTTTGATGAATGCGTCTTTATTCGGAAGATTTTTATCAATTAACACCTTATCCAAAGCATTACACGCTGAAATTTTAGCTGTTTTAGCATTGATGATAACATCTAACGCAATTTGAGTGTCGGCTTCCTTTTCAACAAACACAAAATTATTACCGCGTCCACTAATAATTACGGGACACGTTGCATGTTCTTTCACAAAAGCAATCAAACGTTCTCCTCCTCTAGGTACAATTAAATCAACTTTTTGTGTTGGATTTTCCAAAAACGCTTGGGTTTCCGTTCTGTTGAATTGTAAATATTCTACCCAGTCTGTTGATACACCATTATTTTTTAATGCTTGATGCCACAACTCAACAATTTTTAAATTTGATGTTGTTGATTCTTTTCCGCCTTTAAGCAATATTTTATTTCCTGATTTAAAAGCAATACCAGCAGCTTCAACTGTTACATCTGGTCGCGATTCATAAATAATCAATACCGTTCCAAACGATGCTGTTTTGTTATAGACTTGCATTCCGTTGTCATGTTTAAAACTAAACCGTTCCACACCAACTGGGTCATCTTGCGAAGCCAAATGGGTTACAGATTTTATCATTTCGTCTACTTTAGAATCGTCCACTTTTAAACGGTCGTACATCGAAATGTCTTCACCTTTGTAATTCTCTAAATCTTTTTTATTGATACTTATTATCGCATCCCTTTCTTGTTCTAACAGTGTTGCCATATTAAGCAATACTTTATTCCTCTTTTCAATCGATAGTAATGTATTCATTTTTTAAATTTTTATAATGCCTGTCTTAGCGCTTCAAAAAACTGGTCAACATGTGTTTTTTGAATACTAAGTGGTGGCAATATTCGTATTAATTTTTTGTTTGATGCACCACCCGTGAATATGTGATGCTCATAAATTAGTTTTTTTCTGAGTTCTGCTATTTCAAAATCAAATTCCAAACCAAGCATTAAGCCTTTACCCTTAATGTTTTTTATTTCTGGAATTGTTGACGCTTTTGAAATGAAATAGTCTGAAATCTCATTCACGTTTTTCATTAAATGCTCTTCTTCTAAGGTATTTAGAACTGCCAAGCCAGCAGCACACGCCAAATGATTGCCACCAAAGGTGGTTCCCAACATACCATATTTAGCTTCTATGCTTGGATGAATTAAAATTCCTCCAATTGGAAACCCGTTACCCATACCTTTTGCAATAGAAATCACATCGGGTGTTACATTGTAATATTGAAAGGCAAAGAACTTTCCTGAACGCCCATAACCTGCTTGTACCTCATCAGCGATGAAATACGTATTATTTGCTTTACACAATGCATCGACTTCCTCAAAAAACTTAGCAGTTCCTTGATCTAAACCTCCAACACCTTGAATAAACTCAACGATAACGGCACAGACATCCCCTTTTTCTAATTCTCTTTTAACACCTTCAATATCATTTAAAGCTAAAAAAGCAACCTGTTGTTGTGCATTTATTGGCGCAACAATCCCTGGATTATCAGTGGCTGCAACAGCCGCCGATGTACGACCATGAAATCCATTATTAAAAGCAATAACGCGCGATTTCCCTGTTTTAAACGAGGCTAATTTTAAAGCATTTTCATTAGCTTCTGCCCCTGAATTACACAAAAACAGTTGATAGCCTTTACAACCAGACAAAGTTTCAATTTTATTGGCAAGTTCAACTTGCAGCGGATTTTGAATTGCATTGGAGTAAAATCCCAGTGTTGCAACCTGATTAGTAATGGCCTTAACATAATTAGGATGTGAATGCCCAATGGAAATCACCGCATGACCTCCGTAAAGGTCTAAATATTCAACTCCCTTGTCGTCATATACAAACATATCCTTGCCTGAAACAGGCGTTACATTGTATAGTGGATAAACATCAAATAATGGCATTTTAATTCGTTTTAATTTGATTAATTTTTTCAAAGGACGCTACAATACCTTGTATTAAGGCTGAACTTAGTCCCTGATGTTCCATGGCATTTAAACCTTCAATAGTACAGCCACTTGGCGTGGTTACACGGTCTATTTCTTGTTCCGGATGTCTCCCAGATTCAATTAACAGACTCGCAGCACCAAAACATGTTTGCGTTGCTAATTCATGGGCTTGTTCAGCTTCAAAACCTAATTGAATAGCACCTTGCGTCGTGGCACGAACTAGTCGCATCCAAAAGGCAATACCACTAGCACAAATTACGGTTGCTGCTTGAACTAAATCTTCAGGAATTACCATCGTAGTTCCTAATTGGTTAAAAATAGTTTGAGCCATATTCACCTTATCCTGAGCTTTTACATTCGCTGCAATACAAGTCATTGATTTTCCTATGGAAATAGCCGTATTTGGCATCACTCTAATAATGTTTTTATCGCTTCCGATAATGCCTTCAATTCGAGCAATGTCAACACCTGCAGCTACAGAAATAACTACATGTTCCTGAGTTATTTTAGAGGCAACACTTTCTAAAACCCCATTAATATGTTTGGGTTGCAAAGCAAAAATAACCATGTCTGATTTCTCAACGGCTACAAGATTATCATTGGTAACCGTAACATTAGAATGTTCCTCAAAACTCTTAACAGCCGTTGTGTTTTTATCACTTAAAAACAACGATGTAAACGTATTATTTTTAATCAGTCCTTTTGCAATTGAACTTCCTAAATTTCCTGTTCCTATAATGGCTATTTTCATAGTTTTATTTTTAAAAATAGGTTGCTTTTAATTGTAATCCTTCTGTCTCTTCAAATCCAACAATCAAATTCATATTCTGAACTGCTTGACCTGACGCTCCTTTTAATAAATTATCTATAATACTTGTTACCAATAATTTATTTTCATGTTTATGCAAATGAATCAAACATTTATTAGTGTTTACCACTTGCTTTAAATGTAAAACTTCATCTGAAACAAACGTAAATTCTGCATCTTGATAAAACGATTTATACATATTTTTTGCTTCATCAAGAGTTCCTTCAAAATCTGTATATGCTGTTGCAAAAATTCCTCTAGAAAAATCGCCTCTATTAGGCATAAAAAGAATTTCTGAAGAAAAACTGTTTTGCAATTGCTTAACCGATTGATTGATTTCACCTAAGTGCTGATGTGTAAAAGGCTTATAATACGAAAAATTATTGTCTCTCCAAGTAAAATGCGTAGTTTCTGATAAAGACGTGCCCGCTCCTGTTGCTCCTGTAACCGCATTTACGTGTACATCATTGCCTACTAAATGATGTTTCGCTAGTGGCAATAAAGCTAATTGAATAGCAGTTGCGAAGCATCCTGGATTTGCAATATAACTAGCATCTTTAATAGCGTCCCTTTGCAATTCTGGCAGACCATAAACAAAGGTTTTACCTTCAAAAACCTTATCTTTTTCTAATCTAAAATCATTGCCTAAATCAATAATATTGGTGTACTTTGAAAACCTGTTGTTTGATAAAAACTTAACAGAATTACCATGACCTAAACACAAAAATAATACGTCAACATCGGGATTAATAGTATCTGTAAATTTCAAACTTAAACTACCTTCTAAATCTTGATGCACTTTACTAATATCGTTACCAGCATTTGATGTACTGTAAACAAAATTAATGTCTGCTTCAGAATGAAACATTAACAGTCTAATTAATTCTCCAGCTGTATAACCTGCGCCTCCTATAATGCCAACTTGTATCATGTTTAAGAATTATTTACTTGTTGATAGATTTTATTTTGATTACCTAAAATCTTGATAAACCCTTTAGCGTCATCAGGTGTCCAACCTTTACTTTCTTCACCATAACTTGCAAACTTAGAACTCATTAAATCATGTTTAGACACAATACCATCTAACGAGAAATGATACGGTTTTAAACTTACCGTAACATCGCCGCTCACTTTGTCTTGACTACTCTGTAAGAAGGCTTCCATATCTCGCATTACCGGATCTAAATACTGACCCTCGTGTAAATGCATGCCGTAGAAACTTGCTATATAGTCTTTATGTTGCAACTGCCATTTAGTAAGCGTATGCTTTTCTAATAAATGATGCGCTTTTATAATAATTAAAGCTGCTGCAGCTTCAAAACCTACACGTCCTTTGATACCAACAATCGTATCGCCTACATGAATATCTCTGCCAATTGCATACGCTGATGCTAAATTATTTAACACCTCAATATTCATTTCAGGATCATTTTTAACACCGTTTACGGCCACCAACTCACCTTTTTCAAAAGTTAGTTTAACTTTCTCTTCTTCTGTATGCTTTAATTGAGATGGATACGCTTCACTAGGTAATGGTTTTTCAGACGTTAATGTTTCTTGTCCGCCAACACTCGTTCCCCAAAGTCCTTTATTGATAGAATATTTAGCTTTCTCCCAAGACATATCAATTCCATTAGCCTTTAAATAATCTATTTCCTGTTGTCTGGTTAACTTTTCATCTCGAATAGGTGTGATGATTTGAATTTCTGGAGCAAGCGTTTGGAAAATCATATCAAAACGTACTTGATCATTTCCTGCGCCTGTACTTCCGTGAGCTATGTAATCGGCTCCGATACTTTTAGCATATTCCACAATTTCAATAGCCTGAATAATACGTTCTGCACTTACAGATAATGGATAGGTGTTGTTTTTTAATACATTACCAAACACCAAAAACTTAATAACTTTTTGATAAAATGAAGGTACTGCATTAATATTTTTGTAGGTTGAAACACCCATTTTATATGCATTGGCCTCAATATTATCTATCTCTGTTTGAGTAAATCCTCCTGTGTTGACACTTACGGCGTGAACATCATAGTCTTTAGATAAACTTACAGCACAGTAAGATGTATCTAAACCGCCACTATAGGCTATTACTAATTTTTTTGTTGAACTCATTTTTTATCTTTTTTTAAAAACATGGTTTCTTTGATATGCTTTAATCGTTGAAACACTTTTGTTTGTATTGGTTTGTTTTTACTATTCTTTTTCGCTTTTGGATCATAAAGCATCCCTGTACACAAACACATTTTTCTATTGGTTCGTGTTAACACATCGTAATTTTTACAAGTTTGACAACCATCCCAAAACGTTGGGTCATCGGTTAATTCTGAAAATGGTACTGGCCGATATCCTAAATCGGTATTCATTTTCATAACCGCAAATCCCGTAGTAATACTAAATACTTTGGCATCAGGAAATTTATTTCTGGAATGCTGAAACACCTTGTGTTTTATTTTCTTTGCTAAGCCAGCATTTCTGTAATCTGGATGCACAATTAAACCTGAATTAGCCACAAATTTGCCATGTCCCCATTTTTCTATATAACAAAAACCAGCAAACTTATCACCGTCTAAAGCAATTACGGCATTACCATTTTCCATTTTAGTGGTAATATATTCTGGTGTGCGCCTTGCGATACCCGTCCCTCGTACAGCAGCAGACTCCGCAATAGTCTCACAAATAATTTCAGCATATTTGCTATGTGATTTATCAGCAATTACAATGTTCATGTATTGTATTGATTTTTTATTAAAAATTAATGTTTTTCGTTTAAAATGCAGAACCGGACTCACCTAGTTCTAAAAAAATAGAAGTCACCCTTACGGGCGGCGTGGAAAAATATGACACATAAAGTAGTGGTTTATTGACCGACTAATTATATTTTGAAATGCTATGAATGAGTATTTGTACACTATATGAAAATTAAAATTACGTTTTGGTTTTACTTCTAAATCAAATTAGAAACGGCGGCGATTGCGCGTGGGCAAACCTTGTGTAGAACAACGTATTTTATTTTTTAATGTTTTCATAATGTAAAACTATAATTTTATTTAATAGGTCCTGTAAAAACACCTAACTTTTTTTTAAAAATTATCAATACGTATTCAAAAGTAAAAATTTGTTATGAATAATGTATTTATATGGAAAACAAGCGAATAATATATAAAAAAAAGGAATTCAAATTGAATTCCTTTTCGCTATTAATCATCTCTAAAAAGCTGCTTAAAGTTTCCTAATCTTAATATTTTTAAAACTTACTTTATTGCCATGGTCTTGCAATCCGATGTGCCCTGTTCGATGCTTACCAAAACCTTCCCATCCTTTAAATTTTGAGTTTTCTACCAAACTATCCCATTCTTCGCCATGAACAGGAAATTTAACAATCTCTGTTCCGTTTAAAGTAACGCTTCCTTGATTGGTTTCATGATTCACTTTTAAAACACATACATTCCATTCGTTAGCAGGTTTGCAAACGTCATACATAGGTTGCACCATATCATACAAAGCGCCTGCTTGATGATATTTAGGATTGGCCAAAGCATCTGGGTGACGCTCGTTATCTAACACTTGAATTTCTGGACCAGTCTGATAAGCTTCACTATATTTTGGATCTTCAAAAACACCCCAAAAAATACCGCTATTACCTCCTTCTGATATTTTCCATTCCAGTGATAATTCAAAATTTGTAAAGGTGTCTTTAGTAATTATATTTTTACCACCTTTTTCACCAGGTGTAAAAACCATAACACCATCTTCAATGGTCCATTCTGGATACATAGACTCACTTAAATACCCTCTCCATTTATCAAATGATGTGCCGTCAAAAAGCGAAACCCATTCTGATTCCTTCTTTACTTCACTTTGGTCTGGTTCTACATCAGTTGATTCTTTTTTAACTTGTTTACATGATGTAATAGTAATTACAAGCATTGTAAGAAATAATATTTTTTTCATTGTTGCTTATTTATTATTGTATACCTAGTATTTTTCTTAATTGTTCTTTATTTGTTTCACCGCCGGCAAAATCATCAAAAGATTTTGTTGTTGCTTCAATTATATGATTTGATATAAACGCAACACCTTCTTTAGCACCTTGCTCTGGACTTTTAACAACACATTCCCATTCTAAAACAGCCCAAACATCGCAACCATATTCTGTTAATTTTGAAAATACCTTTTTAAAATCTACTTGTCCATCACCGGGTGAGCGATAGCGCCCTGCACGATCTTTCCAATCGTTATAACCACCAAAAGTTCCCTTTTTACCCGTTGGATTAAACTCTGAATCTTTTACATGAAACGCTTTAATGAATTGATGATAATGATCTATATATGAAATATAATCTAACTGCTGCAACACGAAATGTGACGGGTCATACAAAATATTAACGCGTTTATGATTTCCTGTAGCTGCTAAAAATCGTTCAAAAGTATCGCCATCATGAATGTCTTCAACGGGATGCACTTCGTAGCATACATCAACACCATTTTCATCAAATGTATTTAAAATTGGCAACCATCTATCGGCAAGTTCTTTAAATCCCATTTGAATCAAACCTTTAGGCTGCTGAGGCCACGGATGCATCATTGGCCATAATAAAGACCCTGAAAACGTTGCATGTGCTTTTAATTTTAATCGTTTACTCGCTACCGCTGCGTTTTTCATTTCTTGAACTGCCCAAGCCGTTCTTTCCTTTGGTTTTCCTTTTAATTGATTAGGAACAAATACATCAAACATAATATCATGTGCTGGATGAACAGCCACTAACTGCCCCTGAATATGTGTAGAAAGCTCTGTTAATTCTAAACCATAAGAATTAATTTTTCCAAGTAACTCATCACAATAAGTTTGACTTTCGGCCGCCTTTTTTAAATCTATTAAACGAGGATCTAAAGTTGGCATTTGTATGCCTTTATAACCTAAATCACTTGCCCATTTACATAAACCATCTAACGAATTAAATGGCGCTTTTTCATCCATAAATTGCGCTAAAAATACGGCAGGTCCTTTAATAGTTTTCATTAGCTTCCATTTTCAATAGTTACCCAAATATTTCCTTTTTGGTGAGATTCTACTGCTTTTTCAATAAAACTCATCCCTCGAAGACCATCGATCATGGTTGGAAATTCTCCGTGATTATAAGACTCTTTATTAATGGCCTTTGCTACACCTTTATAAATATTTCCCATAGAATCAAAAATACCTTCTGGATGCCCAGGTGGTAATTTTGTGCCATCGAGAGACAATTCAGAATTATAAGAATGTCCTGGTTTTAAAACACGTAGTGGTTTACCATCTTTCATGAGATATAAATAATTTGGGTTTTCTTGTTCCCATTTTAATCCTGCTTTATCACCGTATACTTTTACGATAAAATTATTCTCTTCTCCTGTAGCAATCTGACTGGTACAGATAACTCCTTTTACATTGTTACTGCATCGCAACAGTACAGTTCCATCTATATCCATTTTATTATCTTCATATAAATAATTTAAATCTGCCAAAATAGATTCAACTTTTAAACCAGAAACATACTCGAGCATGTCGAAAGCATGTGTACCAATATCGCCAATACAACAACTAATCCCTGATTTTTCAGGATTTAAGCGCCATGTTGATGAACGCTTCTCTTTATCGTGAATAATGGGATTAATCCAACCTTGATAATATTGGGCATCCACTTTTTGAATAGCTCCTAATTCACCGTTCAAAATCATTTCTCGCATTTGCCTTATCATTGGATAGCCCGTATAGGTATAGGTTACCGCAAAAACTGTTTTAGCCTTTTTAAGAGTTTCATTTAGAACTTTAGCTTCTTCATAAGTTGTTGTCATTGGTTTTTCACAAATAACATTGAAACCGTTTTCTAATAACTTCTTAGCCATTGGAAAATGAAGAAAATTAGGCGTTAAAATAGATACAACCTGCATTCTTTCCTCTTTTGGAAGCTTTAATTCCTCATGTACCAGTGTATCAAAATCTTGATAAATTCGGTTTGTTGGCAATCCTATTCTTTCAGCAAACCCAATATTTTCGTCCCAATCAGGATTAAAAACACCACCAACAATTTGATATTTATCATACATCGCGGAAGCAATTCTATGAAGCACCCCTATAAGAGAATCTCCACCACCACCTAAAATCCCTAATCTTATTTTTGAACTCATTGAATATTATTTAAGCTTTATATTCTACTTTTTCGTTTTTAAATAAAATCGCAAAAAATACAAAAACACCAATTGCAAAAAGTGCTGGAAATAGCCATACGTCTTGCCAACTATGAGCGCCGTCTACAATAACATTTTTATCTACAATTTTACCAGCAACCCAAAACCCAACTAACATACCAACGCCGTAAGTCGCCAAGGTTATTAAGCCTTGAGCAGCACTTTTAACCTTATCACCAGCCTTAGAATCTGTATATATTTGACCAGATACAAAGAAAAAATCATAACAAATTCCATGCAGAGCTATACCCATAACAAGCATAAAAAACAAATCTCCCGCATCGCCAAAAGCAAAAAGTAGATATCGTATAGCCCAAGCTAACATCCCAAAAAGAATTGTTTTTTTAAACCCGTACTTTTTAAAGAAAAAAGGTAAAAGTAACATAAATCCAACTTCAGACATTTGTCCAATAGAAGCCCACGCCGTTGAATTTTCTACTTGATATTCAGTTAAAAATGGACTAATATTTTGATAATAAAAGGCTAAAGGAATGCAGATTAAAACAGAGGACAAAAAGAATACTAAAAAGTTTCTGTCCTTTAATAATTTGAGTGCATCTAACCCTAAGATATCTGAAATACTGGTTTTTTCTCCTTTGCCTTGTGGCGGTGTTTTAGGTAATAAAAAACTAAAAATGCCCAACATAGCTGAGGCAATTGCCACCATAATAAATGTATTCGATAACATCCCGTTACCAATATTTTCAATGGAATCCCATTTAAAAACAAAGCTTATAATTAAACCCGCTAAAATCCAACCTATGGTTCCAAAAACTCTAACGACCGGAAATTGTTTTGCTGGATCATTCATTTGATTAAACGACACTGAATTTACTAAAGCTAATGTGGGCATATAAGCAATCATATAACCTAACACATATGGATAGAACAACGCAAATTCAGATGCTTGCGACATTTGGTACATTAAAACAGCTCCTATAAGATGTAAAATTCCCAAAATTCTTTCTGCATTAAAAAACTTATCTGCAATCAATCCAATAACAAAAGGCGCAATAATCGCTCCCCATGATTGGGTTGAAAATGCCATAGCTGTTTCTGCACCGGTAGCATTTAAATTATTTCCTAAAAAAGACCCAAGTGTTACAAACCATCCGCCCCAAATAAAAAATTCGAGAAACATCATAAATGACAACTGAAATTGAACTGATTTTTTCATTTATAAAAAGTTAAGTTTTTATAGAGTTATTTTAACGTAGCTACTGAATTTAACAAAAGCTCTTTGGTTGCTAAAAGCCCTTCTTTTTCTGATAATCTGGCTCCTTCATATTCCACACCTATAAAATTTTTATATCCAGAGTCTTTTACTAATTGTAATATTCTTGGATAATCCAAAGTTGTTTCATTCCCGTTTTCATCAAAATCATATGATTTTGCACTCACTGCTTTTGCTGCATCCAAAAGCATTTCTATACCCTGATACTTGTCTGGATACTCTTCCTCACATTCTCCCCATTGTGCTCCATCTTTTCTTTTAACACACCAATTTCCAAAATCAGGTAAGGTTCCACAATTAGGCATATTAACAGCATGTATAGCCTCCATTAATTTTGGCGCGTCTGATGATAACCATCCATGATTTTCACATAATACATCGATGTTTTTTGTTGCAGCATAAGTAGCTAATTTTCTTAATCCATCAACAACGGTTTCTTTCCAAAGCTCAGGATCATTGGTTCCAAATGTATTTACACGAATAGAATGACAGCCTAATTTTTGAGCAGCATCTACCCACTTTTTATGGTTTTCCACAGCTTCATTTCGTTTTGTTTCATCTGGATCAGCAAGATTTCCTTCACCATCAACCATAATAAGTACATTTTGCATTTTGTTTAATTCACTTAATGTTTTTAAAGAATCAATTACCACGTCAAATCCAAACTCCTGAACTTGTGAATTGTAAAGCTGACTTACATATTCTAAACCTTCAAAACCCAAGTCTTTAGACATTTTAGCAAATTCGAAAGGACTCACGCCATCATCATTAAACGTTCTATGCAACGACCATTGTGCTAAAGATAATTTAAAGAAAGGTTTAGATTCGGTTTTTGCATTCTCCACAGTTGTTTCTGCATTATCCTTTTTTTTAGTGTTTATACAACTAAAAAAAACAACTATCAAAACATAAAATACAACTTGATAAATTTTTCCTGAAGGAATAAAGGTTTTCATGATGTCCTTATTAATTAGTTTAGTTTTTGAAAAATATAAAAACCATTCTCGATTCTTGTTTACATTCATTCAGTGAAAGAATTTAAACAAAACCATAGTGCTTTACAAAACGACTTTTATTTTTTTATATCTGTACTCTAATGGTGTACACTTTTCTTGCTTTTTAAAAACGGTTGAAAAGTATTGACTTGTTGAAAAGCCGCAGACAAAAGCGACTTCTGAAACGGTAAGAAATTCATTTTCTGCTAAAATTTCTTTTGAAAGTTCAATACGCTTCATCATTAAATAACGCATGGGCGTAAGATTTGTTAACTGCTTACAATGATGCGTAAATCTTGTTAAACCTACGCCGGCAGATTTAGCCATTTTTTCAATGGTCCATGCTTCTGATAGGTTATTCTCCAGCTCGCTCAAAAACAATCTTACACTTCTAGAACTATCCGTAAGATGTTCATTGAGTTCAACATCATCCTTCTCAATTAATTCAAGCATCAACAATAATAAATAGTTAATTAGTAATCTGATTTTTGAAGAATTATTACCATCTATATCAGAATCAACAGCTTTGCCAATTCGCTGAAAACAATCGCGCACACGCTTATCCGCTTTCCAAAGAACCTTTTCATTTTGCCTTAAAATAGTCGTGAGTTTTTCCAAATCATTTGGAGCTAACATCACCCAATCTGGCCATATCCAGTTTTGATGTGGTCGTCTTACTTGTAAATCTAAAATCACCCAATAAAATTTTCCCATACCTATGGTAGGATTACCTACTTTATGAGCTTCCCAAGGCCGTGTTATAGTAAGATAGTTTGGCAACAATTCCATCTCTTTATTTTGTTGGGCATAAGGCATCGTTCCAGATTCTAAAAAATGTATTTCAATACCTTCATTACGATGCCAATCTAAACCCCAATCTTGTGGCTCGTTCGCATCCCAATACCCAATACTATTAAGTCCTAACGTATCGTCAGTTAAACGTTCGCCTGGATAAGTATATCTAGCCAGGGCTCTAAATTTTAACTTTTTCCTTTTTACAGCGTCTATCAATGGCAAACAGGTATCGGCTTGGTAAACAATACCATCAGCTTCAAAAGGTGTTATTTTTTGTACATTAATCTTCACTGAAAAAATTTAAACAAATTACAAATGCAAAATACTTAATTTGTCGAGATATCTATAATTTTCCATACATTTAATTATCAATTTGATAAAAAATTCACATTTTAATGAGTAATACTAAAATTAAGATTTCAGAGGAACGTTTTGACGCTATTGTTGTAGGAACAGGTATTTCTGGAGGATGGGCTGCCAAAGAACTTTGTGAAAACGGTTTAAAAACTTTAGTTCTTGAACGTGGCAGAATGGTAAAGCATATTGAAGATTATCCTACTGCACATCTAGATCCTTGGGATTTACCTAATGGCGATCAACCTACCCAAGAAACCATTGCACGCATGCCAAAGCAGCACAGAACAGGTTTTGTTACAAAAGAATCACGTAAACACTTTTTTGTAGATGACCTAAAGCATCCTTACAATGAAGACAGACGCTTTGACTGGATAAGAGGATATCATGTAGGGGGACGATCTTTAACATGGGGAAGACAAAGTTACAGATTAAGTGATATTGATTTTGAAGCCAATAAAAAAGACGGTATTGCAGTAGATTGGCCAGTAAGATATAAAGACATTGAACCCTGGTATGATAAGGTAGAAGAGTTTATTGGTGTTAGCGGAGAAAATTTAGGTTTAAAACAACTACCAGATCAAAAACTGTTAAAACCAATGAATCTTAATTGTGTTGAAGAACATTTAAAAAACAAAATATCGGAATCATTTGATGATGACCGACTTTTAACTATTGGAAGAACCGCACATATTACTGAAGGAACTAAACCAGGACTTGGACGCAGTACTTGCCAGTACAGAAATAGATGCATGAGAGGATGCCCATTTGGTGCTTATTTTAGTAGCAATTCGTCTACGCTTCCAACAGCTGAAGCAACTGGCAATATGACTTTAAGACCAAATTCCGTTGTTCATGAAGTTATATATGACGATGCTACAAAAAAAGCGACTGGTGTTAAAGTTATTGATGCAGAGACCAAAGAAATTATAGTTTATCAAGCCAAAATTATTTTCTTATGTGCTTCGGCAATTGCCTCAGCTGCCATTTTACTACAATCAAAATCTGAACGCTTTCCAAATGGATTAGGAAATGATAGTGGAGAATTAGGTCATAATATCATGGACCATCATTTTAAAGTTGGAGCAAGTGCAAGAGCTGAAGGTTTTGAAGATAAATATGTGAAAGGAAGACGAGCAAATGGCGTTTACATTCCGCGGTTTAGAAATTTAGGAGGCAAAACAAATACGAAAGATTTTATTAGAGGCTACGGTTATCAAGGCGGAGCAACTAGATCAGGTATTTCAGAATTAGTTGCCGAATTAAAATATGGTCCAGAACTAAAAGAAGCCATTTTAAAACCTGGTGAATGGCGTATTGGCCTTACTGCTTTTGGAGAAACACTTCCTGACCATAGTAACCGTATGTACTTAGATTACGACAAGTTAGATGAATGGGGTTTACCGACGGTAACTTTTGATGCTGACTTTGGGGAGAACGAACTTGCTATGCGCAAAGACATGCGTGAGCAAGCTGTGAAAATGTTAGAAGCTGCTGGTTTCAAAGATGTTGAAGGTTATGATGATATAGAAGGCAGAGCTATGGGATTAGGTATTCATGAAATGGGAACTGCGAGAATGGGAAGAGACCCAAAAACATCTGTTTTAAATGAATTCAACCAAATTCATTCTTGTACAAATGTTTATGTCACTGATGGCTCATTTATGACATCAGCAGGCTGCCAAAATCCATCATTAACATACATGGCTTTTACAGCAAGAGCCGCAAACCATGCTGCTGAACAATTGAAAAATAATAACCTATAACACTATGAAAAGAAGAGAAGCCTTAAAAAATATTGGTTTTGCTACAAGTTTTTTCGTTGCAACGCCAACAGTATTGAGTTTGTTGCAAAGTTGCACTAGTGATGCTAAAACTTGGGTTCCAGAGTTTTTTAACCAAGAACAAGGTGTTGTTTTAACCAAGTTTGTAGATATTATTTTACCTAAAACGGAATTGCCATCGGCTACCGAATTAAATGTGCCACAGTTTATTGATAAATATGTAAATGAAGTTTTAGAAACAAAACAACAGGAACAGATTAAAAGTAGTTTTAATGTCATTATTGGAGAATTAAAAACTAATCCTGATGACACTATTGAAAAGTTATCAGAAAACAATTATAAATCTGTGCTTGATACATACATGTTGGTTAAAGGTGACATTGACGAGGAGAGAAAATCAAATCCCGAATCTGAAAGCATGACAAAATCAGAATTTTTAAATGGATTGAAAAGTATGTGTATCATGGCTTATCTTAATACGGAAGAAATTGGCGAACAGGTTTTAAAATACGACCCGATTCCTTCTCAATACTATTGTGGAAATCTACAGGAAATGACAGGAGGTTTATCGTACTCACCAAGCAGCTAATCAAATAATCCTATTAAATTTTGAAAAAACAAACCTCTAAACTATTATTAGTCGTTTTAATTTTTACACTTTCAATAGGTTGTAAAAATGAGCAAAAGGAGACTGAACATTGGATTAAACTTTTTAACGGTGAAAATTTAGATGGTTGGTTAGTAAAAATTAATGGATACGAATTAAACGATAATTATAATAACACGTTTAGAGTTGAAAATGGTACTATAAAAGTATCATATGACGAATACGAAAATTTCACAGATCAATTCGGACATTTGTTCTACAAAACACCATTTACCAATTACCGACTAAGATTAGAATATAGATTTATTGGAAAACAAGCACCCGGCGGACAATCTTGGGCGACAAAAAATAGTGGCATAATGATACATTCTCAATCGCCAGAAAGCATGTTAATTAAACAAAGTTTTCCGCTTTCTCTAGAGTTTCAACTTCTTGGTGGTGTCAATAAAAATGAGCAACGCCCATCAGGAAATTTATGTACACCCGCAACCAATGTGGTTATGGATGGAAAATTAATTACCGAACATTGTATTACAGCAAATTGTAAAACTTACTATGGTGAAGAATGGATAAAAGCCGAGGTTGTAGTTAATAACGATTCTTTTACCCATTATATTGACGGCAAACCCGTCATTTCATATTCAAATCCAACCATTGGCGGAGAGTTTTTAGATGCTACAGCAGAAGAAATACAAGCTAAAAACGGGCAATCATTAACCAGTGGTTATATTTCATTGCAAAGTGAAAGTCACCCCATTGAATTTAAAAATATAGAATTACTAAAATTATAGTTGCTAATATCGCTTAAACTCATGAAAAAAAAACATCCAACTAGTAGGCGCACATTTTTAAAAAAATCAGCATTATCTGCTGTAGGAATTTCAATTATTCCGAGGCATGTTTTAGGTAAAGGCTATATTCCTCCTAGCGATAAATTGAATATTGCTATTGTTGGTGGTGGTGGAAAAGGGTTCAGTGATGCTATTAATGTGTATAATAATGGCGCATCAAATATTGCTGCTATTTGCGATGTAGACTGGAACAGTGCTGCAAAAGCTTTTGAAAAATTCCCAACCGCACAAAAATTTAAAGACTATAGAAAACTTTTAGATAGTGTAAAAGATATAGATGCTATCACTGTTTCAACTCCTGACCACACGCATGCTGTTATTACATTAGCAGCCATGCAGTTAAACAAACATGTTTATGTGCAAAAACCTTTAACTCATAATATTTATGAAGCACGTGTACTAACCGAAGCAGCAAACAAATACCAAATAGTTTCACAAATGGGTAATCAAGGAGCTTCTGGAAATGGTGTGAAAACAATGGCAGAATGGTTTGATTCTGGAATGATTGGAACCGTAAACCAAGTACATGTTTGGACCAATCGTCCCGTTTGGCCGCAAGGTATTAAATCGCCTACCGATAAGCCGGCTCTTTTAGATGGTCTAGATTGGGACACGTGGATTGGTCCAGCAGAATATGTGGACTATCATCCACTATATCATCCTTTCAAGTGGCGTGGTTGGTGGAATTTTGGTACGGGAGCCTTAGGAGATATGGGTTGTCATTTAATGGATCCGCCTTATCGTGTTTTAGGACTTGGTTATCCATTAGAGGTTGAGAGTAGTGTAGGATCTATTTTCACTCAAGATTGGACACCTGATTATTATCCTGAATCCTGTCCACCTTCATCAAGGACACAATTAAAATTTGCTGAAAGTGAGAAAAATCCATCTGAAATAAAGTTAAATTGGACAGATGGTGGTTTACGTCCTTTTCATCCAGAATTAATTCCGGCAGACCATCCAATTGGTGACGAAAACAGTGCTAATGGTGTTATGATGATTGGTGAAAAAGGTATTATGACCTGTGGAACCTATGGTAGAAATGTAAAAGTTTATTTAAATACTGGTGAACTTATTACGCCTCAAAATAAAGATGAAGATGAAAGTGCTGTTTTATTACCTGAAAACGGTCATCATTCGCAATGGGTTGAAGCCTGCAAGGCAGGTTACGGAAGTAAAAAACATAAAGCTTTAACCTCTTCGTTTGATTTTGCAGGACCTTTAACAGAATCTATTTTAATGGGTAACTTGGCTATTAGAAGTTATAACTACCGAGAAAAAGTTGGAAATGATTTTGAATATCCTGGAAGAAAAAAATTACTTTGGGATGGGACTAATATGAAAATAACCAATTTCGAGCCTGCCAATCAATTCGTAAAACGAACTTACAGAGCAGGCTGGAAATTGGAATAATTTTCGAATAGTTATTTATTCTACAATAAATTTACCTCGCATCATCGCATAATGAGCTGGAAAGCTACATAAAAAGTCATAAGTACCTACTTCAGGAGCATCAAACTCAATTGCAGCTGTTTGTCCGCCACCAATCATATCTGTATGAGCAATAATATCTTGTGTATCTTCAGGAATGTATTTATTGTCTTTTTGAGTAGATGCTGCATTGGCAAACGCCACTAAATCTGTACCCTTTTTCAATAATACAAAATTATGCCCCATAACATTGACATCCATCTTTCCAACATGTCTTAAAGTTAATCGAACTTTTTGCCCAGCTTTCACTTTAATTTCGTTAGTGTTATACTTCATCATGTCGTTTGCAGTTAACACAACATTAGCAACATTGCTATCTGCCTTTTTTGTGTCTACTTTTTCTGTTGTAACAGATTTTTCATAACTAAACCCTTCCTTCTTTTTTTCTTCTTTACCACCACAATTGAGTAATAGTAGAGCTGAAAAAACGACTAATAATTGAATTTTAATAATTTTCATAACATGTAATTTTTTATTTACTTCAAAAATAAGAAATTGACGAGGGTTCTAATAATACCACTACTATAAAATTGTCACAAAATATAGTCCGTACTAATAAAATTAGACGTCTTTTTATCTAATAACTCCTCTAAAATAGCATTATTATATTCATTATCCTTTGAAGCGACAAACGTTCTTATAGAAAAAGATCTTAAAGCATCATGAACACTTAAGGTGCTAAATGCAGAATCTTTTCTTCCTGTAAATGGATACACATCTGGACCACGTTGACAAGAACTATTTAAATTAACACGACAAACTAAGTTAACCAATGTATCAATTAACGGCGCTAATGTATTTACATTTTTACCAAAAATACTTACTTGCTGACCGTAGTTAGATTCTGCCATATCATCTAAAGGTTCTTCAATATGTGTGAAAGGCAATACCGGAATTACAGGTCCAAATTGCTCTTCTTTAAACACGCGCATCTCTTTAGTTACAGGATATAAAACAGCAGGATAAATATAATTTTCAGTAATTACACCGCCTTTTTCATTTATAATTTTCGCACCCAATTCTTTGGCGTCATCAATTAATTCTTTAATGTAAGCTGGTTTTCCTTTTTCAGGAAGTGGTGTTAATTTTACTCCTGGCTCCCATGGGTTGCCAAACTTAAGCGCATCTACGCGTTGTGCAAATCGCTTGTTAAATTCATCGACAATATCTTTATGAACATACAGTACTTTTAAAGCGGTACAACGCTGACCATTAAATGATAAGGTTCCTGCAATGCATTCGTCAATCGCCAAATCTAAATCGGCATCCGGCAATACAATAGCTGGATTTTTAGCTTCCAAACCTAAAACTAAACGCAATCTGTTTTTCTTAGGATGAATGGTTTGCAATGCATTTGCAGACGTGCTATTTCCTATTAAAGCCAACACATCTACTTTACCTGTTTCCATAATTGGTGATGCTACTGCGCGTCCTCTTCCGAATATGATATTCACGACTCCCTTTGGAAAACTTTTTTGAAAAGCTTCCATTAACGGCGCAATAAGTAATACACCATGTTTGGCTGGTTTAAATATGGCTGTGTTCCCCATAATTAAAGCCGGAATAAGTAAACAAAACGTTTCGTTAAGCGGATAGTTGTAAGGCCCTAAACATAAAACAACGCCAAGTGGTCCCCGTCTTATATGTGCATAAATACCATCACTTTTGTTAAACTTGGCACTATCACGATCCATTTGTTTATAATCTTCAATCGTATCGTAGATATAATCAACCGTTCTATCAAATTCCTTTTGTGAATCTGGTAAATTTTTACCAATTTCCCACATTAACAATTTAACAACCTCCTCCCGCTTAGTTTTCATCATTTCAACAAAGGTTTCCATACACTTAATTCGGTCTGAAACTTTCATAGTTGGCCATAAACCTTGACCTCTATCATAGGCTGCCATAGCGGAATCCAAAACTTCCAAAGCTTCTTGTTTCCCTTGGTTTGGAATGCTCCCTAATAGGGTTGGTTTATAATCTTTTGTTGAAGAAATTGTTGAGTAAATATTTGAAGTTTCTCCCTGCCATTTTTTTAATTCGCCAGACACTAAATACGTATTTTGGTGTAAAAGAGAATCAATTTTATAGGCTTCTGGGATTTCTGTAAATGATGTATTCATAAATTAAATTATATATTTTAAAGTAAATGCTAATATACTCATATTTCTTTTCAGATATTTGCTATAGGAAGTTTAATATTGAAAAAATAACGTATTTTCAACGTATTAATTACTTGAAAACAAATTACTTACAACGAAAACGTTTTCGACTAATAATTTAAAAGAGTAAAAATAGAAATTAGATAATTATACCAAAAACTGAAATAAATCTGGTTTGTTATTTAGGTAATCACCATAAAAATTATGGTGTTTCATTCGCCTTATTAAAGGCTCTAAATCATCAGAAGATTTTAATACGATTCCAACAACGGCCGAACCATTTTCTCTATTTGTTTTTTTGGCATATTGAAAATAGGTAATATCGTCATTTTTGCCTAAAATTTCCACTACAAATTCTTTTAGTGCACCTGCTCTTTGCGGGAACTTGACAATGAAATAATGTTTTAAATTGGCATATAAAAGGGCTCGTTCTTTAATTTCAGGTGTTCTAATAATATCATTATTACTGCCACTAACCACACAAACGACATGCTTATTTTTAATTTCTTCTGCATATAAATCTAATGCAGATATACTTAAAGCCCCAGCTGGTTCAACTACAATAGCATCTTTGTTATAAAGCTCTAAAATGGTTTCACACACTTTTCCTTCTGGAACCGTAATCATAGCATGCAAATGCTTTTTACAAATATTAAATGTTAAATCACCAACACGTTTGACGGCTGCACCATCCACAAATTTTTCAATATGGTCTAGTTCAGTATTTTTATTGTTTTTTATGGAAACCGTCATAGAAGGTGCCCCTTCTGGCTCGACGCCAATAATTTTAGTTTTTGGGGATAATTGACTAAAAACAGCCGATAATCCTGCAGCTAGTCCTCCACCGCCAACAGGAATAAAAATATAATCAATGGGTGTATTAGATTGTTCTAATAATTCTAACCCAATGGTTGCCTGCCCTTCAATAACCTTTTCATCATTAAACGGATGAATAAACGTTTTCTTTAATTGCTCACATTCTTTCATAGCGGCGTGATAAGCATCATCAAACGTATCTCCATGAAGAACAATATCAATATAATCTTCGCCAAACATTTTTACCTGTTCCAATTTTTGATTGGGCGTAGGTGCAGGCATAAAAATAGAGCCCTTAATTTTTAATAATTTACAGGATAGCGCAACCCCTTGGGCATGATTTCCAGCGCTTGCACAAACAACACCATTGGCAGATTCCTCTTTTGTTAAGGAACTTATCTTATTATAAGCACCTCTAATTTTATAAGAACGAACTTGCTGAAGGTCTTCTCGTTTAAAATTAATATTGGAATTAAATAGCTTAGAAAGCCTAACATTAGGCATTAAAGGCGTGACTGCCGATACTTTTTTAATGGTATTTGCAGCTGCATTAATATTCTCTATACTTGGAAAATAAACTTCCTGCTCTTTACTCATTTAATTAAAATTTAAACATTTAACTGAAACATAATTGAATAAAATAAAACCTGTCTAGCAAAACGGCAAGACAGGTTTGTGCACAAATGTGCTATCTAGTTTAGTTAGTGGCTCTCTTTTAAACTATGGGCTTCATAGCCTTCATTGATGCTCTTAAAAATGATCCTATTTTTTCAACAGGATGCTCTCTTAATGCCTTATTTACTTGAATTAATTTAGCATTATCTACACCTTTACCGTTGTCTTTCGCGTATGCTTTACCAATAACATCAGTATCGATTTTCTTCATGAAATCTGCCAATAATGGCTTACATGCGTGATCGAATAAATAACAACCGTATTCTGCTGTATCAGAAATAACGCTATTCATTTCATACAACTTACGTCTTGCAATAGTATTTGCAATAAGTGGTGTTTCGTGTAATGATTCGTAATACGCCGATTCGTCGATAATTCCAGAATCTGTCATGGCTTCAAAAGCTAATTCAACACCAGCTCTTACCATGGCTACCATTAACACACCATTGTCATAATACTCTTGCTCTGAAATTTCCACATCGCCAGCAGGCGTTTTTTCAAAGGCTGTTTCAGCTGTAGCTGCTCTCCATGTTAAAAGTTTTTTATCATCATCAGCCCAATCTGCCATCATTCCGCTTGAAAAGTTTCCTTCCATAATATCATCCATATGCTTTTGAAATAAAGGACGCATGATGTCTTTTAATTCTTCAGATAATTCAAACGCTTTAATTTTTGCAGGATTAGAAAGTCTGTCCATCATATTGGTGATTCCACCATATTTTAAACCCTCAGTCACAGTTTCCCATCCATATTGAATTAATTTTGAAGCATATCCTGGCTCAATACCCTTTTCAATCATCTTATCAAAACAAAGAATAGAACCTGTTTGTAACAATCCACAAAGAATGGTTTGTTCTCCCATTAAATCAGATTTCACCTCGGCAACAAAAGACGATGCTAATACACCAGCTCTATCACCACCAGTAGCAGCTGCATAGGCTTTTGCTTGTGCCCAACCTTTTCCTTCTGGATCATTTTCTTCGTGAACCGCAATTAATGTAGGAACACCAAAACCTCTTTTATATTCTTCTCTTACTTCTGTACCAGGACATTTTGGCGCCACCATAATTACGGTAAGGTCTTTACGGATTTGAGTACCTTCTTCAACAATATTGAATCCATGAGAATACGATAAGGTTGCTCCTTGTTTCATTAAAGGCATTATCGCTTTAATTACACTTGTATGTTGTTTGTCTGGAGTTAAGTTTAATACTAAATCTGCCGTTGGAATTAACTCTTCATACGTTCCTACTTTAAAACCATTTTCTGTTGCATTTATAAAAGATTTACGCTTTTCTGCAATGGCTTCAGCACGTAAAGTATAAGAAATATCCAAACCGGAATCTCTCATATTT
Organism: Yeosuana marina; assembly: GCF_011762485.1. Classification (GTDB taxonomy): domain Bacteria; phylum Bacteroidota; class Bacteroidia; order Flavobacteriales; family Flavobacteriaceae; genus Yeosuana; species Yeosuana marina. The sequence goes on along the minus strand of NZ_JAAKGI010000003.1, from coordinate 437,674 downwards.
AACCCTTGGTTTAACCCTTGTGCACCACACCCTACAATAACAATCTTTTTTCCTTTTAAAGCTTTAACGCCATCTTCAAATTCTGAAGATTCCATAAATCTACACTTCGATAATTGACTTAATTTATCTCTTAATGATAGTGTATTAAAGTAATTTCCCATTTTTTGTTTTTATTGATTATTGAATGCTATAAGCATTTCTGTTATTTTCATTTCGTCTTTAGTGACCGCGATTCTTCCTGAACGCACAAACTGCATAATACCAAATACATTTAAATCTCTTCTAAGTGCTTCAATTTCGTGTCGCCTACCTGATTTCTCCAACACAAAAAACTCTTTGTTTACGGTTACTATACGCGTATCGCTCTCTTTTATAATGTTTTGAATTTGAGGCTCTTCAAATAATAAAGCGGACTTAATTTTGAACATACAAGACTCCGTATAAATAGTTTCATCATCTGTATGATAATAAGCTCGAATTGTTTCGACTTGTTTTTCTATTTGTTTCACGATTTTTATGGCTTGCACTTCTGTCATATTAACTACAATAACAAACCTGTTTACGCCTTCAATTTCAGACTGAGAGGTTGTTAAACTCTCAATATTCATATGCCTACGTTGAAAAATTGCTGAAATTCGATTTAATAAACCAATGTTATTTTCGGTATAAATCGATATGGTAAATGTTTTTATTTCTTCGTTCATTTTTATAAAAGATAAAAGAGAAAAGATGATAGAGAAAAGAAAGCACTGAATTTGCTAAACCCTATTTTTTAAATATCATCATCTTTATTCTCTGTTCTATTTTCTTTATTCTATTTTTAACTTAATCTGATATCTGAAACAGATGCTCCTGACGGAATCATTGGAAACACATTGTCTTCTTTTTCTACACAAACCTCCAAGAAGTACGCCTCTTTTGATGCAATCATTTCTTTTACAGCATTGGCTAAATCTTCACGTTTTTCAACACGTTTGGCAGCTATATGGTATCCTTTAGCAATGGCTACAAAATTTGGGTTCATCATCTCTGTTGATGCGTAGCGTTTATCAAAAAACAATTGTTGCCATTGACGCACCATTCCTAAAAACTCATTGTTTAAAACAACTATTTTAACAGGCACTTTTGTCTGGAAAATAGTTCCTAATTCTTGAATGGTCATTTGGTAACCGCCATCACCCGAAATAGAAATAACTTCTCTATCTGGTGCTGCCATTTTTGCTCCAATAGCAGCTGGAAGACCAAATCCCATGGTTCCTAAACCTCCTGATGTAATATTACTTTTGGTGATGTTAAAATCGGCATATCTACAAGCTATCATTTGGTGTTGACCAACATCTGAAACAATAGCCGCATTTCCTTTAGTTTGAATATTGATTTCTTTCAAAACCTCACCCATGGTTAAGCCTTCCTTTGTAGGGTGTAAATCATACTTTATAACTTTTTCAAATTCAATTGCATATAAATCTTTAAACTCTTGAAGCCACTCAGGATGTGATTTTGCATTTAACAAAGGTAAAAGACTTGCGAGACTAACTTTAGAATCTCCTAAAACGGCTACATCTGTTTTAACGTTTTTATCAACTTCAGATGGGTCAATTTCAAAATGAATAATCTTTGCTTGTTTTGCATAAGTCTTTAAATCGCCAGTAACACGATCATCAAAACGCATTCCTATGGCAATAAGTACGTCACATTCATTAGTTAATTTATTTGGCGCATAATTACCATGCATACCAACCATACCAATATTTAAAGGGTGTGAGGTTGGTAGAGCTGAAGCACCTAAAATAGTCCAAGCCGCAGGAATACCAGCTTTTTCAACAATTGCTTTTAATTCTGCTTCTGCTTTTCCTAGAATAACACCTTGACCCCAAACAATCATTGGTTTTTTTGCTTGATTGATTAGAGCAGCTGCTGCTTCTAACGATTCTTGACTTGTTTTTGGGACTGGATTATAACTACGTATTCCGATGCACTTTTTATATGAAAAATCAAATTCCTCAAATTGAGCATCTTTTGTAATATCAATTAAAACTGGACCTGGTCGGCCACTTTTAGCAATATAAAATGCCTTAGCAATCACTTCAGGAATCTCAGACGCTTTAGTTACTTGATGATTCCATTTAGTAACCGGTGTTGAAATGCCAACAATATCTGTTTCTTGAAACGCATCGCTACCCAATAAATGTGATGATACCTGACCAGTGATACAAACGATAGGTGTAGAGTCTATCTGAGCATCTGCAATACCGGTAATTAAATTAGTAGCACCAGGTCCTGATGTGGCCATAGCAACCCCTACTTTACCCGAAATTCTAGCATAACCTTGAGCTGCATGAGTGGCGCCTTGTTCATGTCTTGTTAAAACATGATGGATTTTATCCTTGTATTTATATAACTCATCATAAACAGGCATAATAGCACCTCCAGGATAGCCATAAAGAATTTCAACACCTTCTTCTAATAAGCATCTTATAATAGCTTCACTACCTGAGATACGTTCGGCTTTTGTAGCCATTTTTTCTGATTTTATCTTTGTATCTGTATTCATACATTTCACTTAAAATTCATCTGTAACGCATCCTTTTGATGCTGACGAAACGGTTTTTGCATATTTATATAAAACTCCCTTTTTATGTTTCAATTCTGGAGCAACCCACTCTGCTTTTCTTTCGGCGAGCTCCTCTTCAGAAATTAATACGTTTATAGAATTATCTTCTGCGCTAATTTTAATTTTATCACCCGTTTTTAATAACCCAATGGTTCCACCCGATTGTGCTTCTGGGGTAATATGTCCAACAACAAACCCATGTGTTCCTCCAGAGAAACGACCATCAGTTATTAAAGCGACAGATTTTCCTAAGCCAGCGCCCATAATTAACGATGTTGGCTTTAACATTTCTGGCATTCCAGGGCCTCCTTTTGGTCCCACATAACGAATAACAACTACATCGCCTTTTTCTACTTCACCATTTGAAATACCCGTATTTGCAGCCTGCTCTCCATCATAAACCACTGCTTTTCCTTCGAACAACAAACCTTCATTTCCTGATATTTTTGCAACAGCACCTTCTGTTGCCAAATTTCCGTATAGAATTTGTAGATTTCCTGAGGATTTTAAAGCCTTATCTTTTGGATAAATAACATCTTGATCATTTTCAAAAACTAGTGGCTCTACATCGGCTAAATTTTCTGCTAAGGTTTTTCCTGTTACGGTCATACAATCGCCGTGTAAATAGCCATTATCTAATAAATATTTCATCACAGCAGGTGTTCCCCCAATACCATGAACATCTTCCATTAAGTATTTTCCGCTAGGTTTTAAATCTGCTATTAAGGGTGTTCTATCGCTAACACGTTGAAAATCTTCTAATGTAAATTCAATATCTGCTGCATGCGCAATAGCCAAGAAATGCAACACAGCATTAGTAGAACCGCCTAAAGCATTTACAAGTGCAATTGCATTTTCAATTGATTTTTTAGAAATAATATCTAAAGGCTTTAAATCTAATTCCAGAAGATTTTTTATCGCTCTCGCTGTTCTTTCGCTTTCTGATAATTTATTCGGATTTTCTGCCGGAATTGAAGAATTATATGGCAATGCAAAGCCCATACACTCGATAGCCGAAGCCATTGTATTTGCCGTGTACATTCCGCCGCAGGCACCTGCACCTGGAATGGCACTTTTTATAATTTCTCTATATTCTTCTTCACCAATCTCACCTGCAACTTTTTGTCCTAACGCTTCAAAAGCCGAGACAATATTTAATTTTCTTCCTTTGTATTTACCCGATGCGATGGTTCCACCATACATCATAATCGACGGACGATTTAAACGCAACATAGCAATAACGGCTCCCGGCATATTTTTATCGCAACCTACAACCGAAACAAGAGCGTCATAACTTTGAGCATTCATAACCGTTTCAATAGAATCTGCTATAATATCTCTGGAAACTAATGAATAATTCATCCCTGAAGTTCCCATAGAAATGCCATCTGAAACTCCAATTGTATTGAAACCTAACCCAACTAAACCAGCAATATTACACTCTATTTTTACTTGATCTTTCAATCCATTTAAGTGCATATTACAAGGATTTCCGTCATAACCAGTGCTGGCGATACCCACTTGAGCCTTTTTCATATCCTCATCCGTTAATCCTACCGCATATAACATCGCTTGAGAAGCTGGCTGAGATTCGTCCTGCGTTAACCTTTTACTGTGTTTATTAAGTTCTTTCATTTACTTATTAGTCTTGTTTTTAAAATAAAGTTCGAAATTAAATTATTAGGTTTTTATTTATATCAACCATTGGTTTTCAAGGTTAAACTCACCACACATTAAAACGAGTTAAAAAATTGATTTACAGTGTATTAATCTGCTATTTTTATGATGTTCAAAATGAAAAAAAATTACATAAAAAAGCTTCTGTTTTGCAAAGAATCCTTAAAACTTATTAATTTTTAAAAATTAGATACATTGTTCATACAATATAATCACAATGACAGCAACCGAAATGGTATCAAAAAAGTGTTTTTTCATACTTCGAAGCAAATGTTTCTATTTAAAAATGAACATCCTAATTATTTGTGAAAAAAGTCAAAATTAACTTTGTATTCTTTTTATTTTTTTACTTTTGCATGTACAAACAATAGAGGAAAGATTTGACTGATTGCAACCTCTTCTAATTAATTTTTTGAATCGAAAGATTCTGAAATAAATTCAGAATAAAAAATGCTAAAGGCAGTGTAAACTTCCTTCGACGTTATCGTCAAATCTTCTATATAAATTTTATATTATGTCATATTTATTTACTTCAGAAAGTGTATCTGAAGGACACCCAGATAAAGTAGCCGATCAAATTAGTGATGCTTTAATTGATAATTTTTTAGCCTTTGACGTTAATTCAAAAGTAGCCTGTGAAACGCTTGTAACTACAGGACAAGTAGTACTTGCTGGTGAAGTAAAATCTACGACGTATTTAGATGTTCAAAAGATTGCTAGAGACACGATTAATAAAATTGGTTATACCAAGAGTGCCTACATGTTTGATGGTAGTTCTTGTGGTATTTTTTCAGCTATTCACGAGCAATCCGATGATATAAACCGTGGAGTTGACAGAGCTAGTAAAGAAGAGCAAGGAGCAGGAGATCAAGGTATGATGTTTGGATACGCCACCAACGAAACCGAAAACTATATGCCTTTGGCGTTAGATTTATCTCACCGTATTTTAATTGAATTAGCAGAGTTACGCAGAGAAAATAAAGAGATTACCTATTTAAGACCCGATTCTAAAAGTCAGGTAACCATTGAATATGGCGATGATAACAGTCCACAACGCATTGATGCTATCGTCGTATCAACACAACATGATGAGTTTGATGAGGATGACGTTATGTTAGCCAAAATCAGACAGGATATTATTCACATTTTAATACCAAGAGTTGTTGCTAAACTTCCTGAACATATTCAAGTTTTATTTAATGATGATATTACCTACCATATAAACCCAACCGGAAAATTTGTTATTGGAGGTCCTCATGGTGATACTGGGTTAACAGGTCGTAAAATTATTGTAGACACCTATGGCGGAAAAGGTGCCCATGGAGGTGGTGCTTTTTCAGGAAAAGACCCAAGTAAAGTTGACCGAAGTGCTGCGTATGCTGCACGCCATATTGCTAAAAATTTAGTAGCTGCTGGTGTTGCCGATGAAATTTTAGTTCAGGTATCTTATGCTATTGGCGTGGTTGAACCAACATCGATTTTTGTTGATACTTATGGAACATGTCCTTTTAATATGACCGATGGTGAAATTGCCAAAGAAGTTAGAAAATTATTTGACATGCGCCCATCGGCTATCGAAGACCGTTTAAAATTACGAGCACCTATTTACAGTGAAACAGCTGCTTATGGACATATGGGGCGTAAAAACGAAACTGTTACCAAGACCTTTGAGCAACCTAATGGTGAGACTGTAACACTTGATGTGGAACTATTTACTTGGGAAAAATTAGATTATGTAGATAAGGTTAAAAAAGCCTTTGGATTACAATAATCCGTCAGATTTAAATATTCTGCAATAATCGCTCTGATAATTCTGTAGCTACTATATGATTGGTGATAATCTCATCAACAATAAACTGTGTTCTATCTGGAAAGTCAACATTAATAATAGTATCTTTTTTAATCCATTTTAAAATTGATGCTACCATTTTTTTATTAAAAGAAGGTAGAACTAAGACACCCATTTGTTTTAAACTTTCAGCATTACATGCTTGTTCGTATTGACCTTTCATGGGAACGACCAATAGCTTCTTTTTTAAATACATAGCCTCTGCAGGTGTTTCGAAACCTGCACCACATATTACGCCTTTACTCCATGCCATCGCTCGTTCAAAATCGCTATCAAAAATAGGTTTTACACTTACATTTTTAATTTTATAAGCCTCTTTTGAATGTTTTGAAAACACTTTCCATTTGGCTCCTTTAATCTTTGTTAATACTTTAATTATTTTTTCATCACTATAAAATGGCAAATACACCACAAAGTAATTTTTCTCTTTGATGCTTTGGCGTCTTATATCATTTCTAATAATAGGCGTAAATATATTTTTGTCATAGCTTTTAAAATGAAAACTATAGGTTGTAGCACTAGGCGCAAAGTATTTTAAAACCAGCTTTCCTATCCAGCTTTTCCATTTGGGCTTCGGTACTTTTTTAGACAAAAAGGCTCCTTGATGACTTAACGAAATGCAATTTAAATCACCTCTTAAATAACTTGCCCAAGCTGATATAGGTTCAAAATCATTAATAATCAAATCGTAATCACTTAAATTACATGATCTAATTTCCTTAATTATTCTGAAAATATTGTTTGCCTTTAGCGTTTTTAAATAATCTATTCCGCCTTTTTTTCCAAAAACAAAAACAATTCCTTTAAGTTGATATTTTACCGGAAACGGGCAATTAATTTCAAACTGCGATCCACTAACCAATACATCAACCTCAACTCGGTTGTTTAATACCGCGTAAAGTTCTTTGGCTCTACTTAAATGTCCATTTCCAGTTCCCTGAACTGCATACAATATCTTCATTTGGGGATTCTTATTTTTGTCTGATTAAATTAAAATCAGCTAATAATTCATTAAATATTTCTTTGTTAGATTTTTCTAGAGTTGCCTCATCATCAGTTTTCAACGAATGTTTAAAATCATTTTCATCATATTTATAAATAGTCCATTTTGATTTATGATACTCTAAAGCTGTTAAGTTTTCAACCCAATCACCAGAATTTAAATACGTAACTTTATTATCTATTGATTGAAATGTTTCTATTTTAGGATGGTGAATATGCCCACAAACCACATAATCAAAATTATTTTCAGCAGCTATATCTACCGCCGTTTTTTCAAAATTATTAATATGCTTTACGGCACCTTTTACACTATTCTTTATTTTTTTTGATAAGGATATTTTTCCCTTTCCAAAAAGATGACTTATCCTATTTACCCAGCTGTTGATTAAAATAAGAAAATCATATCCCTTGGCTCCTAATTTTGCTAACCATTTAGAGTGTTGCATGGTCACATCAAACACATCTCCATGAAAAAACCAAGCTGTTTTAGTATCTAATTTAAGAACTACTTTATTAACTATTTTAAACTTATTAATGCTGAAGTTTACAAACTTCCTAAGCATTTCGTCGTGATTCCCAGTAATATAATACACCTCCACATCATCAGTTATCCATTTAAAAATATGCTTAACAACCTGCATATGCTCTTTGGGCCAATAGCTTTTTTTAAACTGCCAAATATCAATAATATCACCATTAAGAATTACTTTTTTTGGCTTAATACTCCGCATATAATTTAGCAATTCCGTGGCTTGACAACCATATGTTCCAAGGTGAACATCTGAAATAACAACAAGGTCTATTTTTCGTTTTTTCGAACCAGATTTACTCATACAAGTAGGTAAAAATTACACGTACATTTGGTATATAAAAATAGGGTATCTTATTAAAGATTAGTTGTTTTAATAATTAAGAATAGGTTAAATAAAACCAGTTTTAATGTTATTAAAATTATGGGAATGTGTATTTTATGTAACTTAAATATTATGAAACCCCTTGCTTTTTACAAATCGTAGTTATCATATATTGAAAAGAAAATTATAACTTCGTTGTTATCCTTTATCAGACACCTTTTATTATTTCTTAAAAATTATTCATTTTAAAAACACATTCATGCAAAAGCAGTTAATTCTCTTTCTAGTTATACTTTCGTTCAACCTCCACACATCTATTGCTCAAAAGAAAAGTAAACTTATAGCTGAGATTAATTCTATTTTACAAAACGAAATGGAAGAATCTCATATTCCAGGTGCCGTTATTTTAATAAAAAAAGGTGATCAAAACATTTACAAGCATGCTTTTGGATATGCTGATTTAAAAGATTACAACAACCAAACGCTCGCAAATCCTGATAAAACAACTGTTAACTATATGTATGATTTAGCATCGCTTACTAAAGTGATTGGCACGACAACTTCTATCATGTTATTGGTTGACAAAGGACTTATCAAAGTAGATGATCCCGTTTCAAAATATATTAAATCCTTTGATACACCAGAAAAAAGTAGCATAACTATTAGGCACCTGCTAACCCATACGGCAGGACTATATGAGTGGTATCCACTATTTTATTTTAGTAATAATAGGCAAGAAACATATAAACTTATTGGTCAACTTCCTTTAAAATATTCTGTTGGCAGTGGCAGACATTATAGTGATTTAGGATTTATGCTATTGGGAGATATTATTGAAACCGTTTCAAAACTTCCATTGGATGAATTTATGGAACAAAACATATTTAAGCCACTCAACATGACACACACCATGTATAATCCGCTTATACATACTTCGACTAAAAAAATAGCAGCAACATCGCATGGAAATCCTTTTGAAAAAAGAATGGTTACCGACGCTTCGCTTGGTTTTAAATTAGACAGCATAAACCCTAATCAATGGAACGGCTGGCGTCATTATACTTTAAAAGGTGAAGTGAATGATGGTAATGCGTGGTATGCCAATAATGGTGTATCTGGCCATGCAGGATTATTTTCTACGGTTGACGATTTACAAAAGCTTGTTGATGTATTAAAACATCATGGAAAAACGGAGCATGGGCCTTTTATTTCTGGAAAAACCATCAACTTATTTTTAACGCAAGATGAGTTTAAAAATGGCCTAGGTTGGGTTATGAATAATAGTAGTGCTTATATAAAAGATGCACCCAAAGGTAGTTTTGGACATACAGGATTTACAGGAACTAGTATTGCAGTTGTTCCAGAATATGATATATCTGTAATCCTATTGATTAATCGCCAGAATATGGGATTACAAAAAACGCAGACTTACTATAATTTAAACCCTCTTAGAGAGCAAATTTTTACTGCAGTTATGGACTATTGTAATCAAAAAAAACAATAAAATACAATGAAAAAATACTAAAAATTATGGCACTTATTAATCCTCACATTAACTTCAACGGAAATGCCGAAGAAGCTTTCAATTTTTACAAATCAGTGTTTGGTGGAGAGTTCGCAATGATTATGCGTTTTAAAGATATTCCCAACCCTGGATTTCCAATAGCAAAAAAAGACGCAAATAAAATAATGCACATTGCTTTACCTATTGGCAAAAATGTTTTAATGGCCAATGACGTTCCAGAAAGTATGGGTCGGGTAAATGAAAATGAAAACAGATCTAAAATATCTGTTAGCGCAGAAAGTCACGAAGAAGCTGACAGAATATTTAACGGACTTTCAGCAGGTGGAAATATTGAAGTACCTTTTGCAGAAAGTTCTTGGGGTTCATATTTTGGGATGTTTCGAGACAAATTCGGTATTGAATGGATGGTGGATTTCGACCCAAAATATAACGGTAAAGTATAAGCAAAAAAAAGCGAATTCTTATACTTTACCGTTAAACTAAACTCCAAAAATTATGTATACTACTTACAACTCATATCGCAACCTAAAGGTTAAAAAACGTGGTTGAATATAATATTCGGTGGCGCTTACAGACACACTTCCTGTATTACTGCTGTTTTGCGATTTGGTATCTAGCAAGTTAGTTGCTTTAAGTTCATATTCCCATTTACTATCTTTATCCTTTTTATAGGATAGTGACGCATCCCAAAACTCATAATCATTAATAGTTCCAGCTTCATTGCTAAAATTATTATAGCTATAGTTTGTTTTAAAAGTAAATGATTTAAGAAACAACGCATCAAATTCAATTGATGGTGCTTTGGTATAAAACTTAGTTCTTCTAGAACCTTGATCGTTATCTTGAATGCTATAACGATAAGCTAATTCAAAATTTGGAGCTTCTCTAAAATTAGTTCCTAATCGTGTATTATAGGTTTGTGAGTAATTTTCATTCACAGACGCTCTACCATTGATAAACTGATTGAATTTGTTATAACTAAAATTACCACTTAAAGTACCACGAAATTTTCCAATGGTTTTTTGTGCACGCCCAGAAGCACTAGCACTTTCATCTGCTAAACCAGAATTGAACGGCGAACTTATATTAACCACACTTCCTGGATCAAATTGTGAGGTTGTTCTAATTCTATCAACAGTTTTAGTATAACTTAATCGTGCATTTACATTGGTATAATTAAACATATTAAAACTAAAATACGATAGACTTACATTATGAGCCAATGCACTTTGAAGCTCTTGATTCCCAGAAAAAATAGACTTATAATTATTTAATACTAATCCTTTTGCTAATTGATTTATATCTGTAAAACTGGTTTGCATAGCGTAATTAAATACAATTTGCTCACTCTTTTTTAATTGCATAAGGATATTAAAATCTGGTAACAATCTAAAAAAGTTGTCTTTATAATTTACATTAAACTGATTGTTTTTAGCACTATACGCATGCGCCGAAACACCCGGAGTAAAAGTGAAAATTCCAGATTTTAATCGGTAATGTAGTCCTAAATACATATCACTAAACGTATAAGCAATATCATTATAATCAACACCATCGTTTAGAGTTGGCGTAGGTTGAAAGGTTGAATTATCATCTAAAAACTGAAAGATATTAGAATTAAATTTTTGCTTGCTGTAAATAGTTCCTAAGGTGAAATTAATATCACTTTTTAGATTTAAAATATTCCAATAATCTAATTTTGCATCTACTTGATTTGACTTAACACGCTTGTCTTGAGCAACATCATAACTTGATTGAGAACCGTCTAATCCTAAGGCATCAGCTGTATTTAAGTAACTAGCTTTATCCTCCAAAAACGCATTATAAAATGGGTCTTCGTCTTGTAGTAAATGTTGTATTTCTAATGCAAAGATATTCTTGTCATCAAGCGTGTAATAGTAATTTAAATTTTGATTAATACTAAAAGGTGATGATTTTTCTAATTGTAAAATATCTCCGTTAACCGATGAATAAAATAGCTGGTCTTGAGATTCTTTTGAAGTTCTTGCCAACACATCGTAATTTAATTGATTGTTAACATTGGGCTTATATTTTGTACTAAACTTAAGCATTCCCAAGTCACTACGTTGCGTGGTATTACTTTCTGTGTTTTCGTCAGGAATCCCTAAAGTTGGGTCCGTATACGAAATAGAATTGTTTTCTTGCAACTGTGTCCTGCTACTTGAGAAAATTGCAAATCCACTAACATCGAGAGTCTTTTTAGGAGAATAACTAAAATTAGCAGCTCCAAATTTAGTATTAATATCTTTGGCTCGATTATTTTGCATGGTAAGGAAGCCTAAATTATTGCTTCCTAAATTGATGTTGGTTCCGCTGCTTCTGCTTGGAGGTCTAAAGCCTCCTGTGAAATTAAAATAGTCTCTTCGGGTAAAAGCTATTTCGCCAATATTATTTAAGTCTCCAATAAAATTAATACTATACTCCGGACTATAATAAAACAATTTGGGTTGTGCCAAATACAAGGTATTGTTTTTGGAATCGCCTAATCCTGCTGTTAAATTACCAAACCAAAAGTTCTTTTTACCTTGTTTTAGCTTAATATTTATAGCCACATTATCTTGATTATTGGTTACGCCACTTAGCTGACCAACTTCTGCATAATTTTTAAGAACTTCAACTTTATCAATCGCATTTGCTGGTATATTTTGGGTTGCTAGTTTTGAATCGCCATCAAAAAAATCTTTACCCTCAACCATGACTTTGCCTACTGTTTTTCCTTCAACTTCAATTTGTCCGTCGTCATTAACTTCAACACCCGGTAATTTATTAAGTACATCTCCTAGCTTTCTTTCTGTACCCGATGTAAAAGAATCTGCATTGTAAACAATAGTATCACCTTTAACAACCACAGGCATTTCATATACAAGTTCAATTTCATCTAATGTATTATCATTTTCTAAACTGATATCTTTTGTAATATCAATATCGGTTGTTGTGAGATCAATTTGAGCCGTTTTCATACCGATATAGCTCACTTGTAATTTATAAGTTGTATTTTTTTCTACCGATAGTTTAAAATATCCATCGTTATTTGTAATACCATAGGAATCTAATTTTTGAGTTTGCTGATTAATGGCTATCACATTAGCCAACTCTAACGGATTGCCTATACTATCTCTCACAGTACCTTCTATTTTAACTTGAGCAAAGGTGTTGCTTACCGCCATAAGCAGTAGTAATAAAACTAATTTTTTCATTCAATGTCTTTTTGATTGCTTATGAATTATTTTAATGGTTACCACCACGTCCGCCTCTACCCCTAAACATCTCGCGCATTTCTTCCATCTTTTCTTTTACAATGGTATCATACTCTTTTTTTCCAACTTTTTTCCCTTTTGAAGGCGCTTTTATCTCCTCCTTTTCAGAAGGGTTTAAAACAATTTTAGAACAGAGAATCGTTGTTCTATCAGCATTCACTTCTAATATTAAACCCGGTAAACCCCAGTATTCTCCTGGCCCTTGATTTACTGGTATTTGAGGCGTATACCAGGCTGTTACAATAATTTGTTTAGGTAGTTCTTCAATATCTTCAGTTTTTGTAGCTGTTGAATCTTTAGGTTTTTCATTATTGTCTCTTCGTCTAAAACTAGAAAAATCAAAACCATCAGCCTCTTTAATTGCAGTTGCCTTGAAGCACATGTACTGTCCGATCATTTTATTTTCTGAACCTAATTCCCAATCTAATTTTGGCAAACTATCGCTAATCAAAAATTGTTTTCCAAAGAATTCATTTTCCTGCAGTAATTGTTGATCTTTTATATTTTTATATTCATCACCACCGCTGGAACTCATCATTCCGAAACGCATTCCACCTCCTTGATTAGGTGCGTCTAACTTTTGTTCTTCTTTGTAAATAGATTCAGTTTGGTTAAATGTTAAGATATATGACTTTTCGAGAGCACTCTTCATTCTGTCTGCAATCTGTTTTTTTCGCTCCTCACTTAATTGTCCGCCACCAAAATTGCTCATATCAACTGTGGTTTTAGATTCATAATAAGCTTTTCCTTGAAAATCCTTTTGTGCAAACGAGACAAAAAAATAAAAAGAAAATAATAGAGTAATACTGAGTTTTAGCTGGCTTAAATTCATTGATGTAGTTATTTAGATGAATAATCTTAGGTAAGACTCTATTTTTCTCAATTAGTTTAAACCATAAGCGATAAATAATTCTTAAAAATTAAGGGCCTATCATAATTTCTATTCTGCGTTCACCGTCATCATCTTTACGGTTATTGTTCATTCTTTCATTTTCCTCTTGCATTCTTTTTTCTACAATAGATTCAAAATCTTCTTGGTTAACCACCTTGCCCTTTCTTGGTTCAACGATATCTACCTTATCTTCAGGGTTTAATACAAGTTTGCTACAAACAATAGTTTCTGTCCCATTATTAACTTCAAGTATTAACCCTGGTAAACCATAATATTTTGCAGGACCATTGTTTATAGGAATTTGTGGCGTGTACCAAGCTGTAATAGTTATTTCCTCCATTTGTGGCTCTTCATTTTCATTCGCATTTAAATCTTTATCGTCATTAATACTAATCCCTCCTGTTACCACTGGAACCATATGTTTCATTGTCGCTTTAAAACAGGTATATTCTCCAATATTTTTAGTTTCCTGTTCAAGCGTCCAATCTAACTTAGGCAGTGAATCTTTTATTAAAAAGATTTTTCCAAAAACCTCGTTTTTTGAGGTGTATCTTTTTTCTTTTAGGTTTCTGTACAAAATGTCAGATGCATCTGTACTTACAAAAACCATTTGAACATTGCCTGTTTGAGGCGCCCCTAATTTTTCTTCTTCTTTATAGAGAGACTCTTCCTTATTAAAACTTAAAATAAATGTTTTTTCAAACTGTTTTTTTAACATTTCCAACATCTTTTGATGCATTTCGGAGTTTACTTGAGTACTGTCTAACTGGATATCTACGTTTCTCTTTGTTTTATAAGTAGCTTCGCCTTTAAAATTTTGAGCACTAACATTAGTTGAAAATAATGTTAGTGCAGAAATAATAATTACTTTAATGATGAAATTCATAACTGTTCGTTTTTTGATTATTGACACTGCAAATATCAAATCTTTAAGAATACTAAACAGTTAATGAGTGTTAACGAGTGTTAACCGATTGGTTTTGTAAGGTTTTAAGATTTACTTTTGATTTATGAAAGGTTCTAAATACAAGTGGATTTTACTCATTATACTATGTGTGATAGCAGGCACTATTGCGGTTCAGGTGTATTGGAATTACAAAAATTATATTGCTAACAGACAACAATTAATTAATGAGGTGCAATTAAGTTTAGACACGGCTGTTGAAAATTACTTCGCTAATCTAGCAAAAAAAAACACTTTAAAATTTGCTTTTACCTCAGACAACGACACCCTTTCAAATGATATAAAATTAGATAGTCTCATTAAAAACATTCAAGTTTTCACAAACAAAAAAAATAATTTAAATGCTCTAAAAAACATACAAGCAGATACGATAATGGAACATCTGTATCAAGACGAATCAAATAACGAATGGTATTCTAATAAAGTTATTTTAAAAAAAACCACTGACGATTCTATCCATTCCTTAACTATAGATAGTTTTAAAACACTTACTTCAAAAGTGTTAATTTCAATGACACGAGATTCATTAAAATTAGATAGGATTGATAGCTTACTGCACAATGATTTAAAAAGGAAACAATTAAATATAACCTATGGTTTGACATTTAAAAAAGATTCAACCACAACAAAAAAAACAGGTGAATTTAACACTGATAAAACCTCTCTATCTATAACCTCAAAATCTACTTTTCTACCCAATGGAAGTTCTCTTGAAATCAATTTTACTAATGAAACTAAAATTATTTTAAAACGTATTTTAGGAGGCATTCTACTTTCTGCTTTCCTTATTTTAGTCGTAATAAGTTCTCTTTATTATATGCTAAAAACCATCAAACACCAAAAACAACTAGCAGAGGTTAAAAACGATTTAATAAGTAATATAACGCATGAATTTAAAACACCTATTGCAACCATTAGTGCTGCTATAGAAAGTATTAAAAACTTTAATGTTATTGATGATAAAGAAAAAACCGGGACCTATTTAAATATATCTAGCAATCAACTTTCTAAACTAAATGTGATGGTTGAAAAACTCTTGGAAACCGCTACATTAGATGGTGATAGCTTGCAATTAAATAAAGAAGAAACTAATATCACTGAACTGATAAATACATTGGTAAGCAAACATAAAATGCAAACTGATGATAAAACAATTACGTTAAAATCTGAACAAGATGTAATCATTGCTAAGGTTGACATATTTCATTTTGAAAATGCTATCAATAATATTTTGGATAATGCCATTAAATATGGCGGCAACACTATTTCTATTTATTTATCTCAGACACCAATTGCTTTTACAGTTATTATTTCAGACAATGGAAATACATTAACAAAAACCCATAAAGAAAAAATATTTGAGAAATTTTATCGCGTTTCAAAAGGAAACACCCATGATGTTAAAGGTTTTGGAATAGGCCTCTACTATTCTAAAAAAATAGCAGAAAAACATGGTGGCATTATTCATTTAGATTTGAACAAGAACGAAACAACGTTTAAAATATCGCTGCCCAATGAATAAACCAACAACCATTCTTTTAGCAGAAGATGAGCCCGCATTGGGCCAAATCATCAAAGAAAGTTTAGAAACCCGAAATTTTGATGTCCTTTTGTGTAAAGACGGAGAGCAAGCTTTTGAAATATACCAAAGTAAAAATCCCGAATTATTGGTACTTGACGTGATGATGCCAAAAAAAGATGGTTTCACTCTAGCTAAAGAAATCAGGGGTATTGACGACCAAATTCCTATTATTTTTTTAACAGCTAAATCTCAAACTCAAGATGTGGTTGAAGGTTTTTCTATTGGTGGTAATGATTATCTTAAAAAACCATTTAGTATTGAAGAACTCATTGTTCGTATTAATAATTTACTTCATAGAACCAGTATTCAGAAAACGTCAGAAATGTTTAATATTGGTCAATATACTTTTGACTTTCCGAAACAAGTTCTCAAATATAAAGAAGAACAACCCTTACAATTAACGCATCGAGAGGCTCATTTACTATTTCATCTCATAAAAAACAAAAATGCCGTTTTAGATAGGTCTTTAATACTAAACAAGCTTTGGGGTAATGATGATTTTTTTAATGCAAGAAGTATGGATGTATTTATTACCAAGCTTCGCAAAAAGTTAAACAAAGATGATAGTATTCAAATTTTAAATGTCCGAGGTTTTGGATATAAGTTAATTTGCTAAAATTGATTAGGTTTTTGTATTTTTCATGTCTGTATGAAAACTTATTTTCTATCATTTCTGTTTATATCATTTTCAATAGTTGCTCAAAACCCTATTGAAGCAACTTTTGTTAGCGAAACCATTTTTAAAGCAGAAACACTCGTTGCGGTTGATAATTTCAAATCGATATATTATACTAATAATGATGTTTTTTATAAAAAAAATGATACAAAAACCATTAGTTACAATAATTTACAATTAGGAACTATAACCACAGCCAATGCTTTTAATAGCTTAAAAATAAATCTGTTTTATAAAGATTTTAATACCGCTATTATTTTAGATAATCGGCTGGCAGTCATCTTTAAAATAGATTTTAATAATATACAACCTTATAAAAATGTATCCTATATTTCAACAGGGAATGATAATACCTTATGGCTCTTTAACCAAGACACCCAGCAACTAGAAGTTTATGATTATAAAAACAATATAACACAGGCTAAGTCTTTGCCTGTGAAAAGTAATGTGCTCGACATGAAAAGCAATTATAATTATTGTTGGTTACTTACAGATAGGTATTTATTAACTTATAATTATTTTGGAACAATGATTTCAAAAATAGAAAACCAAGGATTTACATCGTTGGATGAAAGTGATGAAAATATTATTTTAAGAAAGGAAAATACGTTATTCTATATAAAGAAAAACACCGAAACTATTATTCCCATTGACTTACCAAATTTGTTAATAAATCAGTTTTCACTTACCAATGAAACCTTGTATATTTACAACAGTGAAACCCTTAAACAATTCCAATTAAAAACCAACTGATATTATGCATATAGCTGTTGCAGGAAACATAGGTGCCGGAAAAACAACGCTTACAAAATTACTAGCAAAACATTATAAATGGGAAGCGCAACTTGAAGATGTTGTAGATAACCCTTATTTAGATGATTTTTATAATCAGATGGAACGTTGGAGTTTTAATCTACAGGTTTATTTCTTAAACAGCAGGTTTCGTCAGGTTTTACAAATACGAAAAAGCGGAAAAGATATCATTCAAGACAGAACCATTTATGAAG
This sequence comes from Yeosuana marina, assembly GCF_011762485.1. GTDB lineage: Bacteria > Bacteroidota > Bacteroidia > Flavobacteriales > Flavobacteriaceae > Yeosuana > Yeosuana marina. The sequence goes on along the minus strand of NZ_JAAKGI010000003.1, from coordinate 419,754 downwards.
ATGCACATATTTTTGCACCTAATCTCCATGCGATGGGTTTAATGACTAATAGAGATTTTGAAAATTATAAATCCCTTTTTGATTTAATGGAATCGTTAGTTCAAGGTCCAGATGTATTAATTTATCTACGAAGTTCTATACCAAATTTAGTCTCTCAAATTCATAAACGAGGTAGAGACTATGAAAACACTATAAGTATTGATTATTTAAGTCGATTAAATGAACGTTATGAAGCTTGGATACATGGTTATGACAAAGGAAAACTTCTTATTATCGATGTAGATAATTTAGACTTTGTTGAAAAACCTGAGGATTTAGGAAGCATTATTAATACAATTGATGCAGAAATTAACGGGTTGTTTTAAGACTACAATTCTGTTTAAAATAAAAAACCACACATAAATGCGTGGTTTTTTTGTTTAGTTTAGTTAGTCTAGTTTTTGCTTATTGAACTTTTTCTTCTATCACTTTTTCAACAAGCACTTTAGTTGATTTATTTTTATCATTTAAAGCATCAACACTAGCTTTTACCTCTTCTTCAGTTCCTTCAAAAACTTGTTTATCAGTTGTTTGCTCGCCATTATTATTAGTTACTGTAGTCACAGTAGCTGTATAGGCACCTTCATTATTGTTTTCCAATAGTACGTTTACTTCTTTACTTGACATTGTTCCTGTTTCTGCATACGCAGTTGCAGCATCAGAATCCAAAGCAATACTTGGTGCAATTACTAACGCTACAACAGACATTAATTTCAATAAAATATTTAAAGAAGGCCCTGAAGTATCTTTAAACGGATCACCAACAGTATCACCTACAACTGCGGCTTTATGTGCATCAGATCCTTTACGCCCATCTGCTTCAATCATCTTCTTAGCATTATCCCAAGCACCACCTGCATTTGATTGAAAGATTGCCATAAGCACACCACAAGTTGTAACACCTGCTAAGAGTCCTCCTAACATTTCTGCTCCACCAATAAAACCAATAGCTACAGGAACTACTAAAGCCAACAAACCTGGCAATACCATTTCTTTAATCGATGCTTTTGTAGATATTTCAACACATTTTTCATATTCCGCATATCCATGAGCATCATCAAATATTTTTCTTTGTTCATCTGTCGCTTTAGTCATATCTGAATCTACATCTCTCATGACTTGTAACGCTGCTTTTAATTGTGGGATATCTTTAAATTGACGACGAACTTCTTCAATCATAGCCATTGCAGCGCGACCTACGGCATTCATAGATAACGCAGAAAATACAAATGGTAACATTCCTCCTATTAATAATCCAGCCATAATTTTAGGGTGCGATACATCAATAGCACTTACATTTGCTGTTTTCATAAAAGCAGAAAATAAAGCTAAAGCTGTTAAGGCTGCAGAAGCAATTGCAAATCCTTTTCCAATAGCTGCGGTAGTATTACCAACAGCATCTAATTGATCTGTACGTTCACGAACTTCTTTTGGCAATTCGGCCATTTCTGCAATACCACCAGCATTATCAGAAATTGGTCCATAAGCATCAACTGCTAACTGAATTCCAGTATTAGCTAACATACCTACGGCAGCTATAGCAATACCATATAAGCCTGCATAATAATGAGAAATTATAATAGCAGCAGCAATTAATAATATAGGAATTGCTGTAGACATCATACCGACTCCTAAACCAGCAATAATATTGGTTGCCGAACCCGTTTCAGATTGTTTCACAATAGATATCACTGGTTTTGTTCCTGTTCCTGTATAATATTCAGTTACTTTTCCAACAAAAAATCCAGAAATTAAACCGGCAAGTGTAGCAAAGAAAACACCATTAGCTGTATAATTAACTCCATTGTAAACCCATTCACTTGGAATCATCTGAATAATAATAAAGTAAGACGCTATAATCATTAATGTTCCAGAACCAAACTCGCCTAAATTTAATGCTTTATGTGGCGAACCTCCTTCTTTAACCTTTACAAATAAGGTACCTATAATAGACATTACAATACCTACAGCGGCTAACACAAGGGGTAAGTAAACTGCCCCTAAACCTCCAAATTTAGGCGTTATAATAAAAGCTCCTAATACCATGGTTCCTATAATAGAACCAACATAAGATTCGAATAAATCGGCTCCCATACCAGCAACATCTCCTACGTTATCACCTACATTATCAGCAATAGTTGCAGGATTCAGGGGATGATCTTCAGGAATTCCTGCCTCAACCTTTCCTACTAAATCTGCTCCAACGTCAGCGGCCTTAGTATAAATACCCCCTCCAACACGAGCAAACAAAGCTATAGATGATGCTCCTAATGAAAACCCGGAAAGCACATTTAATACCATTGGTATATTTTCTGAACCTGGCCATATGTCTTGGTAAATCATAAACAAACTACTCAACCCTAAAACTCCTAATCCAACAACACCTAATCCCATAACAGAACCGCCTGCAAAGGCTACTTCAAGTGCTTTACCTAAAGATGTTCTAGCCGCCTGAGTTGTCCTTACGTTTGCTTTGGTTGCGACTCGCATACCAATGAAACCCGCCAAAGCAGAACAAATAGCACCCACCACAAAAGATAAGGCTACCATTCCATTAGAACCTTCTTCAGAATTCCCTTTTAAAAACAATAATATTGCTACTGCAACAACAAAAATTGACAAAACTTTATATTCGGCTTTTAAAAATGACATAGCGCCATCTGCAATATGTTTTGCTATATCAATCATTTTTTGTGAGCCCGTATCTTGCTTAGTAACCCAAACATTTTTTAAGTAAACAAATAGAAGAGCCAAAACTCCGAAAGCAGGTAGAAATTTTACTAATAATTCCATATTTATAGATTAGTTGTTAGTTAATTATTTTTAACGGCTAAAAATAATAAAATATAATTGATAAAAAAAAGCTACCTTAATTTAAGATAGCTTTATTTTTTTAGTGTTATTTTATTAATCTAATAATTTAGTTAGATGGTGAATGTTCTTCTTTTCTTGTGATCACTCTCTTCATACCTTTTCACACACTCTTCGTAAATTTTTATAGCTTCTTCTGCATTTCCCCATCCACCTACATCAACTTTTTTATCTTCTAAATCTTTATACACTTGAAAGAAGTGTTCTATTTCTTTTAATCTATGAGGATTTAAATCACTAATATCTTTATTATTACTCCAAATTGGATCAGACACAGGAACACAAATAATTTTTTCATCTGGTCCTTTTTCATCTGTCATATGGAACACACCAATTGGTCTTACTTCCATAACTACCATAGGATATGTTGGTTGATGCCCTAATACTAATACATCTAGCGGATCTTGATCTAAGGCTAATGTTTCAGGAACAAAACCATAGTCACCAGGATACATCATGGATGAAAACAACATCCGGTCGAAGCGAATTTTATGCAATGTAAAATCGTATTCGTATTTATTTCTACTTCCTTTTGGTATTTCTATTAACACATCAAATGTTACTGCTTTTTTCTTAGTCATAACTAAATAAATCTATAAATTTTATTTTAATGTTTCTTTTTTGAAGGCTGTAAAGATACTCATACGATACTGATTAAGCAACAAAACATCTTTTGTTTTGAAAGTTTAAAGAAAATTGACTGAAATTTTAGTTTTGACACTTTTTAATTCAAATATTTTTATTGTCAAAAATGGCCCATTAATTTAGTATTAGTCATATCTTTAATAATATAAAAACTGAATTACAGAATTTTATTCTACTTGAAAATGACTCCAGAATTTACCCCAAAATTGTTTTCCATTTTAAGACAAGGCATATCAAAAGAAACGTTTACAAAAGATGTTCTTTCGGGACTCATTGTTGGAATCGTAGCGTTACCATTAGCCATAGCCTTTGCTATTGCATCCGGGGTATCTCCAGAAAAAGGAATTATAACAGCTATTATAGCAGGTATCATTATTTCTTCATTTGGAGGCAGCAGAGTGCAAATTGGAGGGCCAACAGGAGCTTTTATTGTTATTGTTTATGGCATTGTACAACAATATGGAATGGATGGTTTAACCATCGCCACATTCATGGCAGGCTTTATCATTATTGGCTTAGGCGTTCTTCGTCTTGGAAATTTATTAAAATTTATACCTTATTCGCTTATTGTTGGATTTACAAGTGGTATCGCTTTAATTATTTTTTCATCTCAAATTAATGATTTTTTTGGGCTGCATATTTCTAAGGTACCCGCTAATTTTATTGATAAGTGGACAGTATACTTTAAAAATTTTGACCATATTAATTGGTACGCCATCATAATTGCAACTGCTACAGTGATTATTACGCTTTATTTTCAAAAAATAATAAAAAAAATACCAGGCTCAATTGTTGCTATTTTACTGTCTACTATTATAGTGAAAGTATTTAATCTTCCTGTTGATACTATTGAAAGTAATTTTGGAGTTATTCCTAATAACTTGAGCATGCCTTCTTTTCCTAAAATTGATTTTAACACGGTACAAGCTCTTATTCAACCTGCTTTTGCTATTGCATTATTAGGAAGTATAGAGTCATTACTTTCTGCAGTTGTTTCAGATTCAATGATTGGTGGAAAACATCGATCGAATATGGAATTAATAGCACAAGGGTTTGCCAATATCGTGTCATCATTGTTTGGAGGTATTCCAGCTACTGGGGCTATAGCCAGAACTGCAACCAATGTTAAAAATGGAGGTAGAACACCAATTGCTGGTATTGTTCATGCATTAGTTTTACTAGCTATTATGCTCATCTTAGGGCCGTATGCTAAATTAATCCCGATGCCTTGTTTGGCTGGCATTTTAATTGTTGTTGCCTATCATATGAGTGAATGGCGACAGTTCAAATCCATTTTGAAAGGAAACAGAATGGATATCATCATTTTGCTTACCACTTTTTTTCTTACGGTAATCTTTGATCTTATCATAGCTATAGAAATAGGTATTGTACTTTCTAGTTTTATGTTTATGAAACGAATGAGTGATGCCGTTCAAATTCAAAATATTTCTTCAGAAAACAAATCGGGCGAACATCTCTTTGATGAAGAATTAGTGGATTTACCCAAAGAAGTTCTTCTCTATGAAATTAATGGTCCTTTGTTTTTTGGAGCTGCTCGTCAATTTCAAGAAACCATTACTAACACACATTTACAACCCAAAGTTATTATAATAAGAATGCGCTATGTTCCTATGATTGATGCTACAGGATACCAAAGCCTCAAAGAAATTATTCATAGTTATAAAGCCAGAAATATCCATGTTATTATTTCAGGCATCAAAGATGACCTTAAAAAAGATTTCGAAAAAAATGGTGTATTCTTAGTTTTAGAAAAAGAATTTGTAGTAAAAAATATAGCTACGGCAATAGAACAATCCAAAGAATATATTTAAGAATCATTATAACTTAAATAATACATTATGATAATTTAAAAATAGAATCCGAAAGTTCCTGTAACACCAAACTTTCGAGCATCAGGGTTTTTAACTTTATCTAAATAATTACCTCTAAAGTTAAAATCTATTCTAAATACTTTAAAGATGTTCCCAACACCAAAACCATATTCATAATACATCTTATCATTTGGAGCAACTAATGGAATACTGTTAGGATTATTCGTTGTATTTAAGGCTATATTCTCGTTTGAAATATCTCCCCAAACACCTCTTAAACTAACAATTTCACGAAGATTAAATTTTCTTAAAAACGGAATTCTCGAAAAGAAGCGTCCGTTAAAATTATGCTCTATATGAAATGATGCATACGTATCTGATACGAACTCGTAAAAATCTAATTGAGAGAAAGTATTATAAATCGAGAAGTACGATTGATTACCAGGAATCACACTTAAAAGCCCTAGCGGTACTTCTCCAAAAGTTTTACCAACTTCAATGGTGGTATCTAACCTTCCAAGTCCTCCTAATTGCCAAGGTTGTAAGTATGAAAACTGAACTTTAGTATAGTCGAAATCACTATTAAACATGCTTTTATCACCACGACTTACTTGTGCAAAAAGGCGCGTATAATTGTCATTAGCCTCAAGTCTTTCAACACCAAAACCTGTCATTTTTCGTTTTGGAAAATAGGACACTGAAAATGTTGATTCGAATTGTTTTATTTCTGATTCGACACCTGTTGGCGTGTTATAATCCAGACTAAATGTTGGTGAAGCCGACCGCAATGTGCGATAATTTCCGCTCAGCCTAAAAATCAAATTTCGCCAAGGTTCAAGTTCAATACCTAGACTTGTAAGGTTTATGCTGGTTAATTTATCATTGGTTCCTGTACCAACAACAGATGATGAAGCTAAGCTTCTACCTAAAACATCTGTAGAGGTTGTTAAACTGGCGCCTATTTGTTCAACATCTCTCCTATTTCCTCCTGAAATGATAAATCGATTTTTCTTATCTAACAACCATTTTCCTGAAAATCCGTATTTAAATTTATCATCTTTAAAACCATAGGCTAAAAATCCTTCTAAACGCCAAAGGTCATTTCTTCCAAAATAAGTTCTTCCACCAGTACGCAATCGCATCCCTTCAACTTCATTATAACCAAAGGTTGAAAAAATGGGTCCGTAGTCTAAAGGCAGACTATTAAACTCAACATATCCTGACGCCAGAATACTTCCTAAATTATATAGCCGTTTAAATTTTTTAACGGTTTTAAGGGTGTCTAACATTTTATAAACGCCTTTCTCATCATTGTTTAAAGCTTCTAACCTGTTTTCTTTCCAAAACTCATCATCTCTATCATAAACATCTTTATCGTAGTTATAAACTTCTTTATCATAAAACTTTTTATCTAACTCCTTATCAAACTGATAATTATTGTATAGCGTGGTTCTCTTTCCGTAAATACCTCGTGATTGGTCCTTTTTATTAAAAGCAAAATCAGACATCATATAATCGCGTTTTACCAGAAATAATGAATCATTTAAAACTTCAAACTCTTGCTCGATATAAATATCTTTAACCCAGTTAATATTAGCGCTTTTTGAAGCTTGTAGATTAATTTCTTTAATGGCAAACGTAGTATCGGCTACCCAAAAATCGCCTTTAAAAGTCAGTTCGTTTTTACGTCTGGGATAATAAATAATATTGTAACACCATTTGTTATCAATATAAGAACTATCAGACAATACATAATTATACGTATTGATTCCTGTTCTTGACAATGGACTTACAAAACTCTTATCAAAAAACTTTAAGTAATTGTCGTACACATTAAAATCTGAGTATAAATTGTGGACAAAATCTATAATAATTTGATTATCGCTAAAGCCTGAGTTTTTATTTCCTTCTAAAACATCTTTTTCCTTATTAATAACATTATCTCCATATACTTTTGAAGAGGCTTCATTGATGAAGATGGGTAAATAGGTTTTTCCCGTAACTTTTGAAGTATCTACTTGAGTAAACACAAACTCCATGCCTTTAAATAGCTTACTTTTTATTAGAGCACTATCAATGGTGTTAATATCAAACTCAACCTTTTCGTATTTGTCATATTGATATTGTTTAAACTGTTTTAACCCATTTTTCCGCTTATGTTCCCATATCTTCCTCAAAAGATCAATAGCTGGATTATTTTTTTTAGGTTGTTTACCTGTGACGATATATACTTGATCTAATTGAGATGTTTCTTCTTTTAGAATAAATTTCAAATTGTAATTCACTTTTTGATTTAAAGGAATATCCAGTGTTTCGTATCCAATAAAAGAGACTATTAATTCATTCCAGGTATCGTCTGACTCTAAATAAAATTTTCCGTTTTCGTCTGTAATAGTTCCTTGAGTAGAACCTTTGAAAATAACATTAGCAAAGGCTACCGGCTCATCATTTTCATCAAACACGTAACCACTTACTTTAGTTTGTGCCAACATGGATATCATTCCGAAGAAAAAAACGGTAATAGTAAGTCTTAAATTCATATAAAAAAGTTCAATCTTTTTTGAGGACAAAGTGATTCGTTTTCGCAATCTATATTTGAAACATATAATTATGTTTACTTCATAAAGCAAAAAAACTTCATCAACAATCATGCTAATGAAGTTTAATAACGTATAAGTTTAAAATTTATTTGTATAAAACTTTTTTCACAGCTTTAATCACATCGTCACTATTAGGTAACCATTCTGCTAATAAAACAGGTGAATAAGGAGCTGGTGTATCAGCGGTATTAATTTTTACGATAGGTGCATCTAAAAAATCAAATGCTTCAGACTGGACTATATAGGTGATTTCTGTTGATACATTTCCAAAAGGCCAAGCTTCTTCTAAGACAACCAATCTATTCGTTTTTTTAACAGACTTTAAAATAGCTTCCTTATCTAACGGACGAACGGTACGCAAATCAATAATTTCACATGAAATACCCTCTTTAGCCAATTCATCTGCAGCCGTGTAAGCTTCTTTGATTATTTTACCAAAAGATACAATAGTTACATCGGTTCCGGCACGCTTAACTTCTGCCACACCTATTGGAATGGTATATTCTCCTTCTGGCACTTCACCTTTGTCTCCGTACATTTGCTCGCTTTCCATGAAAATAACTGGATCATCATCACGAATAGCCGATTTTAACAAGCCTTTTGCATCATAAGGATTTGAAGGCACAACTACCTTTAAGCCTGGTGTATTGGCAAACCAACTCTCAAAAGCTTGTGAGTGTGTAGCTCCTAATTGTCCTGCTGATGCTGTTGGGCCTCTAAAGACGATTGGACATTTAAATTGTCCACCAGACATTTGTCTAATTTTAGCAGCGTTGTTTATAATTTGATCAATTCCAACTAATGAAAAGTTAAAGGTCATATACTCCACAATTGGTCTGTTACCCGTCATAGTTGAACCAACGGCAATACCAGCAAAACCAAGCTCTGCAATGGGTGTATCAATAACACGCTTAGGACCAAATTCATCCAACATACCTTTAGATGCTTTGTAGGCTCCATTATATTCTGCTACTTCTTCTCCCATTAAATAAACGCTTTCGTCTCTGCGCATTTCCTCACTCATTGCTTCGCAAACAGCTTCTCTAAATTGAATTGTCTTCATTAAATTATTTTTAATTCGAGTTGCAAAAATAACAATAAATGAAATACTATCCTCAAAAGAATTATCTAAAATTTATTATGCGTGCATAGTAAATATTCAGAATAAAATAACTAACTTCGTGTCATCTAATTTTTTGGTTTCAGTTTTCATTATAATTTACTTAAGGTTTACTGACATCATATTGAAATAAATTAAGAACATATAAACTATTCAAAATGAAAATATTAGTATGTATAAGTCATGTTCCAGACACTACATCAAAAATTAACTTTACCGCAGACAACACTAAATTTGATACCAATGGTGTTCAATATGTTATTAATCCGAATGACGAATTTGGTTTAACTCGTTCTATGTGGTTTAAAGAAAAACAAGGCGCACACGTTACAGTCGTTAACGTTGGAGGTCCTGAAACAGAACCCACGCTGCGTAAAGCTTTAGCTATTGGTGCCGATGCTGCTATTAGAGTAAACACGCCTGCAACCGACGGTTTTTCTGTTGCTAAACAACTCGCTAAAGTTGTGCAAGATGGTGGTTTTGATTTAGTTATCGCAGGTCGGGAATCTATCGATTATAATGGAGGTATGGTTCCAGGCATGGTAGCTGGTCTAACCAATTCAAATTTTGTAAATAATTGTATCAGTCTTGAAGTGGATGGAACTTCGGCTACAGTAATTAGAGAAATTGATGGTGGTAAAGAAACAGTTTCTACGTCGCTCCCTTTAATTATAGGAGGACAAAAAGGAATTGTTGAAGAAAGTGATCTTCGTATCCCTAATATGAGAGGCATCATGATGGCCCGCCAAAAACCACTAACGGTTGTAGATCCAATAAGCATTGAGCCTGAAACGGCTTCGGTTTCATTTGACAAACCAGCCCCGAAAGGTGCGGTTAAATTAGTGTCTCCAGATAATCTGGACGAATTAATTAATTTACTTCATAACGAAGCCAAAGTAATATAAATCCCTATTTCAAATTTTAGAATAATTATGTCAGTTTTAGTATATACAGAATCAGAAAAAGGAAGTTTAAAAAAAATAGCATTTGAAGTAGCCTCTTATGGTAAAGCCGTTGCCGATCAATTAGGAACAACGCTTACAGCTATTGCAATAAACGCAGATGACACTTCAGAATTGGGCAACTATGGTGTTGATAAGGTTTTAAAAGTAACTCAATCAGACTTAGAAACTTTTAACGCAAAAGCTTATGCTGCTGCCATTCAACAAGCCACTGAAAAAGAAGGTACTAAGGTGGTTGTTTTGAGCTCTAGTGTAAATAGTAAATATTTAGCACCTCTTTTAGCGATTAACTTAAATGCAGGCTATGCTTCTAATGTTTTAGAAGCTCCTTCAAGCACGTCGCCTTTTGTTGTAAAACGTACGGCATTTACTAATAAAGCTTACGAAATGTTTCAAATAAACACCGAAGTAAAGCTTTTAGGTGTTTCAAAAAACACATTTGGTTTGCATGAAAATAAAGCCGATGCGACGCCTGAAGACTTTTCTATATCGCTGCCAGAACTTGGTGTTCACGTAGAATCTGTTGATAAAGCAAGTAATAAAGTTAGTATTGCCGATGCTGAAATTGTTGTATCTGCTGGTCGTGGATTAAAAGGTCCTGAAAATTGGGGTATGGTAGAAGAATTAGCCGATGTTTTGGGTGCCGCCACAGCCTGTTCAAAACCAGTTTCCGACTTAGGTTGGAGACCCCATGGTGAGCATGTTGGACAAACAGGAAAACCAGTAGCCTCCAATTTATATATTGCCATTGGTATTTCTGGTGCCATTCAACATTTAGCAGGAATAAACGCGTCAAAAGTAAAGGTGGTTATTAATACAGATCCAGAAGCACCTTTCTTTAAAGCTGCAGATTATGGTGTTGTTGGTGATGCTTTTGTTGTAGTTCCACAGCTCATTGAAAAATTAAAAGCATTTAAGGCGCAACAATAAATTATTTTTTCTAAATTGTCTTATCAAATAAACTGTTTAAATTTGTATTTTAACTTAAACTGCTTTTGGTAGTTGGTAAAGTCCAAATTTAAACGGTTCTTTGCGTTTTATAAATATATGAGTTTAGTAAGACTTAACATCAAAGGAATATCTTATAGCCAAACCCAAAATGGTGCCTATGCACTTATACTAAATGAAGTTGACGGTGACAGAAAACTACCCATTGTTATTGGTGCTTTTGAAGCCCAATCTATTGCCATAGCTTTAGAAAAAGAGATACGTCCTCCAAGACCATTAACACACGATTTATTTAAGAATTTTGCTGACAGATTTGATATTGTCGTCAAACAAGTAATTATTCATAAATTAGTTGATGGTGTCTTTTATTCCAGTTTAATTTGCGAACGTGATAAAATTGAAGAAATTATAGATGCCAGAACCAGTGATGCTATTGCGTTGGCGCTTAGGTTTCAAGCACCCATATTTACTTATAAAAATATTTTAGACAAGGCTGGTATTTACTTAAAAGTCAATCCTAAAAAAGAGGAGGAGGAAGAGCAAGACAGTGTTTTAATGGATGATTTGCTAGCCGATGAGCTTGAAATAAATAAACCTCGAGAAAACTTTAAAACAAAAACTCTAGAAGAGCTACATACGATGTTGGACGAAGCAGTTGCCAACGAAGATTATGAAAAAGCAGCTCATATTAGAGATGAAATATCCAAACGATAATAGTAACCCAACAACGTCTTCCCTATGAATATAAAGTTTAGATTAATAGTCATGAATTTTTTTCAATTTTTCGTGTGGGGAGCTTGGTTAATTACGGTCGCTAATTATTGGTTTGGAACAAAAGGTTGGGATGGCGCCCAATTTGGAGCCATTTTTTCAACTATGGGAATCGCTTCTATTTTTATGCCAACCATATGTGGGATTATTGCAGACAGATGGGTTAATGCCGAAAAATTATACGGCATTTTACACATTCTTGGTGGTTTAACTTTGTTAAGTGTTCCATTAGTTGATAACCCTGTGACGTTTTTCTGGGTAATATTGCTAGCCATGGTTTTTTATATGCCAACTATTGCGCTTTCAAATTCTGTAGCCTACAATGCTTTAAAGAAAAGTGAATTAGATGTTGTCAAAGATTTTCCTCCTATTCGAGTTTGGGGAACTATCGGTTTTATTGTAGCTATGTGGATTACCAATTTAACTGGCAATAAAGCTTCAGAAAATCAATTTTATATTGCAGCTGTTGCTGCTATTTTTTTGGGAATTTACTCCTTTACATTGCCTAAATGTATCCCACAACAAGAAACATCTGAAAACAAATCATTTGTAGAATTATTAGGATTAAGTTCCTTTAAATTATTTGCCAATTACAAACTAGCGCTGTTTTTTATTTTTAGCATGTTTTTGGGTGCTGCGTTACAATTAACAAATGCGTATGGTGACGTGTTTTTAGACGATTTCAAATTGAATCCACTGTACACAGATTCTTTTGTGGTTAAATACTCGACGATTATCATGTCTATTTCTCAAATCTCTGAAACCGTATTTATTTTAGCGATTCCTTTTTTCTTAAAACGTTTTGGAATTAAAATGGTAATGCTTTTTAGCATGGTTGCTTGGGTATTACGATTCGGCCTATTTGCTTATGGTGATCCTGGAGATGGCTTGTGGATGATTATTTTATCTTGTATTGTTTACGGAATGGCGTTCGATTTTTTCAATATTTCAGGATCATTATTTGTTGAAACATCAACTGATTCTAAAATTCGGTCTTCAGCACAAGGTTTATTTATGATGATGACCAATGGCTTTGGGGCCATTTTTGGCAGTGTGGTAAGTGGTTATTTAATTGATCGCTTTTTTACAACGGCAGCAGGAAAAGATTGGCATAGCATTTGGCTCACTTTTGCTATTTACTCGTTAGTAATTGCTATTGCTTTTGCTATATTGTTTAAGCACAAACATAACCCCGAAGAAATAAAAGAAACAATTGCGCATTAAGAGCATTTAGTTAATAACTTTCTAACATATAATAAAGCATCACGAATTTATTTTTGATGCTTTTTTTTATTTTTATCACCTAGAAAAAACGTTTAATTTAAAGAATTTCTTCCCTTTGGGAGGATTAAAAAGGAATGAAGCAATACCACGACCTTGTAAAACATATTTTAAATACCGGAAATGACAAAGGTGACCGTACCGGAACAGGAACAAAAAGTGTATTTGGCTATCAAATGCGGTTTGATTTAAGTGAAGGGTTTCCTATGGTGACAACTAAAAAATTGCATTTAAAATCTATTGTTTACGAACTACTTTGGTTTTTAAAAGGCGATACTAACATCAACTATTTAACTGAGAATGGTGTGCGTATTTGGAATGACTGGGCTGATGAGAATGGTGATTTAGGACCCGTTTATGGACATCAATGGCGCAATTGGAATAGTGACGACATAGACCAGATAAAAGATATTGTAGACACTTTAAAGAACAACCCGAACAGTAGACGCATGTTAGTCTCGGCCTGGAATCCATCTGTATTACCAGATACATCGAAATCATTTAGTGAGAACGTAGCCAATGGAAAAGCAGCCTTACCGCCATGTCATGCGTTTTTTCAGTTTTATGTAGCCAACGGAAAACTATCTTGTCAACTTTATCAACGCAGTGCCGACGTTTTTTTAGGGGTTCCTTTTAATATAGCATCCTATGCTTTATTTACGATGATGATGGCACAAGTTTGTGGCTATGAGGCTGGAGAATTTATTCATACCTTTGGTGACGCTCATATTTACAGTAATCATTTTGAGCAATTAGAATTGCAATTGTCAAGAGAACTGAGACCTTTACCAAAAATGATTTTAAACCCCGATGTTAAAGATATTTTTGATTTTAAATTTGAAGATTTCACTCTAGTAGATTATAATCCACATCCACATATTAAAGGTGCTGTAGCCGTATAAAAAAAGCGCTTTCATTTCTGAAAGCGCTTTTTTTAAATCTTCTATTTTTTTAAATATGTAATACGCCGTTTTCTGCTGCTGCAAAATCGTTCCACATATATCCGTCAGCGTCTGCATCATTCACATATACCCCATCAATGATATATTTGAATTCATAAGAGCTTCCCTTTTCTAAATCTACAGTTCCTTTAAAGGTTCCGTTTTTCAATTTTTTTAACCCTTCGGTTTTAGTATCCCAATCGTTAAATGTACCCACAACTTTTACTTCTTTCGCCTCTTTAGCAAGTACAGAAAATGTTACTTTGCAAATTGGTTTGCTTTTTAAATATTGTTTTGTAATAGCCATAATTTCGTTTTTTAGAATTAATTAACACTGCAAATTTAATAAACAATTTCACAAGATAGATTATTTAAAGTTCTTTACTTCAAAGAATTATCAATTTGCTAACAATGCGTTAAAAAAAACTAAAGACTAAAAAAATACACGCTTTTAATTATAAGATTCATAGTTAACTTTTTTATGCTTTTGTATGATTTACAAGTTATTGCGTACGCAAACGTTTGCAGTATTATAATCCGTTTTACACCTTTTAAAAGTTTATATATGTCGCCGAAAATAGTTAACTTTACGTCTATGATATTACAGATATGTTCGGAACAAAAAAAAACAATCCCCAAATAGATAAAGGCCAATTAGAGCTTATTAAAGATGCTCAAAAACGCATCAAACAAAAAAAGCGTTTGTATACTCATTTTGTGGTTTTTCTAATAGGATCTGTATTTTTAATATTACTAAATCTGGTTCTAGGCTTTGGAAAAGACTTTAAACCCTTTGATATCAACTGGTTTGTCTATGCAATATTAGCCTGGTTATTCCTGTTGTTGTATCACACATTTAGTGTATTTGTTACACATCATTTTATGGGAAAAGATTGGGAACAAGCACAATTAGAAAAGTTAGTAACAAAACAAAAACAGCGTATTGAAGAACTGAAGAAAACGCACATAGATTCAAACCAATCCACAACATCCTCTGAAATAGACACTAAAAAAAAAACTGACTTAACATCTGGTCTCACCATTATTGTTGCAGCAGCAGAAAACAATGCTATTGGAAAAGACAACCAACTTATTTGGCATTTAAGTGACGATTTAAAACGTTTTAAGACACTTACCAACGGCCACCACATTATTATGGGACGTAAAACATTTGAAAGTTTTCCAAAACCCTTACCTAATAGAACACACATTGTTATAACACGGCAACCTAACTACCAAGTGCCTGATGGTGTAGTGGTTGTAAATACATTAGAAGACGCCATAAACGTATCAAAAAATGATCCTCAACCGTTTATTATTGGTGGTGGTGAAATTTACAAACAGGCCATGAATATAGCCAATAAAATTGAAATAACCCGTGTTCATGGACGCTTTGAAGCAGACACATTTTTCCCTGAAGTTGATAGTTCTAATTGGAAGAAAACCCATAGTGAATTTCATAAAAAAGACGATAAAAATGAGTATGATTATACTTTTATGACCTTTGAAAGAAAATAATCCTATTGGTTATTATATCTAAGAAAAATTTAACGTCGTTTAAACAGTCAATAATACAAAACTGTATTAATTTTGATTATAAAAACATTGAAATACAATACATCTTGGTTTTGTAGAATTTCATAAATATAAAAACTTATTAAAATGTCAACACATAAAATTGCCTTAGTAACTGGCGGAAGTCGAGGTTTAGGTCGCAATATGGCTATTAATCTTGCAAAAAAAGGAATTGATATTATTATAACATATCACTCCAATAAATCGGCGGCTGATGACGTTGTTTCGGAGATTAAGAAAACTGGAAGAAGTGCTCATGCATTGCAATTAGACACGAGTAACATGAAGTCATTTGACTCTTTTTTCAAGGAGCTTTCCTCGTATTTAAAATCAGAAACAGGACAAGATAAATTTGATTTTTTAATTAATAATGCTGGAACTGGAATTTATACGCCCTTTATTGAAACTAGCGAAGAACAATTTGATGAAATGGTAAATATTCATTTTAAAGGGGTTTATTTTCTAACACAAAAAGCACTAGCGTATCTTAATGATGGTAGTAGAATTATTAATATTTCATCTGGTTTGGCGCGGTTTACCTTCCCAAATTCTTCAGCCTATGCGTCTGCTAAAGGCGCTATAGATGTTTTTACAAGATATTTAGCAAAGGAATTGGCACACAGAAAAATTACTGCTAATGTTGTGGCTCCAGGTGCCGTTGCTACAGATTTTGGTGGTGGCGAAAACAAAACAAACGAACAAAAAAGAAAAGTAGTTACCAGCGTTACTGCATTAGGCCGCGTTGGTGAACCTGAAGACATTGGTGGTGTTGTTGCCTTTTTATGTACCGAAGATGCACGATGGATTAATGGACAACGTATTGAAACTTCAGGAGGTATTATGTTGTAAGGATTGTTTGTTCGCACACCCTAAAGAATATAAATTTCATCAGAATTTTTATTAATTTCGTTTGAGGTCTGAAATAAATTATTAAACTGATTCGTATCAAAATCATTTTGCTCAATATGACAATGAAATCATTTAAAAATATATTGACAAAGCAAATTGGACTTGAAGAAGAACTTTATGTTTCCCTAGAAAAAGTATTAAAACGATTAAAACTCAAGAAGAAAGAATTTTTGATTAAAGAGGGGGAAACCTGTTCATTCATAGGCTTTCAAGAAACAGGGGTACTCCGTTCCTATATTTTAAAGGATGGTAATGAATTTAATATTGATTTCTATTTACCAGATTGTATTGTAAGCTCTTATACTAGTTTCCTAACTCAAACTCCATCGGTTGGATATATTCAAGCATTATCTGAATCAGAAATTTATATCATAAATCTTTCAGACTACACTAGATTGCTTAAAGAAAACTCAGAATACTATAAGTTAGGCAACTACATTTCAGATACTCTTTTTATTAGAAAATGTAAAAGAGAGGCTTCTTTATTAATGGATTCAGCTAACGATAGGTACACGTTTCTTTTAACACTTTTTCCTCAAATTGAACAATTAGTACCCCAGTACCATATTGCATCTTATTTGGGAATAAAGCCCGAATCATTGAGTAGGATAAAACACTTAACATACATCAATGAAAAAGTACACATAAAAAAATAATTTTGCTTCCATAAAAACGATAGTTATGAAAACAAAAATTGTATTAGCTATATTGTTAATCATCTCAATTATGGAAATAAATGCACAAACCTTAGTTAAAAGAAATGAATTGTCAAATCTGAATGTTGGAAAAAGAGAGATTTCCTCAGTTAAAATTGTAGAAATTGAATTTCAGGCAGGACAAAAGGCTCCCCTTCATAAACATCCATGCCCGATTGTTGGACAAATAGTTTCCGGAACGTGCTTAGTTCAGATTGAAGGAGAGAAACCGCAAGTTTTAAAATCAGGCGATACATTCTATGAGCCTGCTGAAACGCCAGTTATTCATTTTGATAACCATTCAGAAACAGCACCTATGAAATTTGTTGCCTATTATCTGACAAATGGAGAAAAGGATTTGATTGAAATGTTAGAAACAAAAGAAGAATAAAACTATCGCAAAAGTTGTGTGCAATTTTGAAAATAACAGAAATTTTCCAAATAATTAAACATTATAATATTAATAGATTAAAAAAATACACTTTGAGAGCATTGTATTTTAGGGAAAAAGGTGCCGCTGCAAAAGTTTTGGAGTTAGGAGAAAAAAACATCCAAGATTTGTCTGATAATGAAGTTAGAATAAAAGTGCTTGCAAGCTCAATTAACCCCGCAGATTTTATGTTTATTGAAAAACAATATCGAGTGAAACCTGAATTTCCTCAAATTGCTGGCTTTGAGGGAGCCGGAACTATAATAGATAATGGTGGTGATGAAAATTTTCCACTTAACTCAATTGTTGCATTTAGACATAAAAATATTTGGGCTGAATTTGCCAATATCCCCAAGGATAAAATCATTCTTTTGCCGAAAAATTTTCCTATTGAAAAAGCTGCTCAATTATCCTTAAATCCATTGACAGCCTGGGCTCTTTTAGAGGAGTCAAACGCTCATACAAATGAATGGATTGTACTTTCGGCAGCTAGTTCAACTGTAAGCAAACTAATCATTCAATTTGCCAAAAATAAAGGCATAAATACCATTGCAATTGTTCGAGATTTTGAACAAAAGGAAGAGTTATTAAGTCTCGGAGCAAACATGGTTCTAATTTCTGATAACGAAATAATAGAAAAACAAATTCGAGAACTTGGAAAAACAGAAAGAATTGTTAGTTTTCTGGATGCTGTAGGAGGAGATTTAGCTTCAACAATTATTAAAACGATTTCTCCCGGTAGTAAAATAATACACTATGGTTTATACAGCGACCAAAATGTAACATACCACAATGCTGATATAATCTTTAAAAACTTAACTATTCAAGGATTTGGAATTGATGGATGGCAGAATAACAAATCAAAAACAGAACTAAAAAAAATCTGGACCAATATCATCCACGAAATCATGAATCAAGATTTTAAAATGGAAGTTTCAGGGAAATATTCACTAAAAGCCTTTAAACAAGCCATAATTGAAAGTAGAAATAACAAAAGTGGAAAAATCCTTTTTTGGATGAATTAAAACACTTTTTAGCATGATAAAAGAAAAGCAATTGTAACCAATAATTTTAAAATATTAATTTAAAAAACAGTATAGGAATGTTTATAATTAGTCTAACATACAAGACACAACTAGAAAAAATTGACCAATATTTAAACGAACATATTGATTTCTTGAATGAGCAATATGAATTAGGAAATTTTCTAGTTTCAGGAAGAAAAATCCCGAGAACGGGTGGCATAATTTTGTCTAAGGCTAGCAGTAAATCGGAATTGGAAAAGATAATTGAAAAAGACCCCTTCAAGATAAATGAATTGGCTGATTATGAAATTACTGAATTCATACCAAGTAAGACCAATGAAAAATTGAGTTTTTTACTAGAATAAAATAATAACCAACATGAATATTTCCGTCAACGAAAATGCTCCTGTTAAATCTACGGGAAAAATTGAAATAAATGCACCAATAGATAAAGTTTGGCAAATATTGACATCCATTAACGACTGGCCTTCGTGGCAATCAGAAGTTACTCAATCAAATTTGAAAGAGAATCTTAAGGAAGGAGCAATTTTTAAATGGAAAGCAGGTGGACTATCTTTTACATCCCAAATTCACACGGTTGAACCAAAAACAAAATTTGGCTGGACTGGAAAAACCTTTGGTGCTAGTGCAATACATAATTGGTCCTTTTCCTTTGAAAACGGAAATACCGTTATCAAGGTTGAAGAAAGTTTACAAGGTGTTTTTCCTAAACTATTTAAAAACTATTTCCAAAAAAATTTAGACAAGGGGATTCAATTGAATTTGGAAGATTTAAAGTGTGCTTCGGAAAAATAAATAACAGCAATTCTTATAAATCCCAAATCAGCATTAAAATCAACTTGCACTTGTTAGACTAATGGAAGACTGGTTTGTATGTCTTTAGTCCTTATATGACAATCATACTGAGACGTTAAAATTAACACCTTAAGCATAAATCCTTTAAAATATATAATTCCATTCTTCCTATTTGTTTAATTTCGCATTATGGTAAAAGAAATCCAACTTCGCGTCACACTTAAAGAAGAAGAACGTAACGATATATTGGTCATTAAGTCGGCTCATGCTTTAGATATAAATAAAGAAGATATTACAGGTGTTAAAGTCCTTAGAAAGTCTATTGACGCCAGAAAACCAAAAATAATCTTCAATTATAAAGTTGCTGTATATATTAGAGAAGTTTTACCAAAAACATCAGACTATCAGTTTGATTATAAAGATGTTTCTAAAGCAAAACCCGTTCATATTATTGGCTTTGGTCCAGCAGGCATGTATGCCGCGTTGCGCTGTATAGAATTAGGTTTTAAACCTGTTGTTTTAGAGCGTGGTAAAAATGTACAAGATAGACGACGAGATTTGCGAGCTATCAATCAACACCATACTGTTAATGAAGATTCTAATTATTGTTTTGGCGAAGGTGGAGCAGGAACCTATAGCGATGGTAAATTATATACTCGAAGTTTAAAACGTGGTGATGTGCGACGAATTTTTGAAAACTTGGTGTATCATGGAGCCACCGATCAAATTTTGGTCGATGCTCATCCTCACATTGGTACCAATAAATTACCCAAAGTCGTTCAAAATATTAGAGAAACCATTTTAAAACATGGTGGAGAAATTCATTTTGAAACTCGTGTTGTCGATTTTACGGTAAAGAACCGAAAAATACAATCTATACAATTACAGAATGGTGAAGAACTAACAGTTAACAGAGTTATTTTGGCCACAGGACATTCGGCACGAGATATATTCTATTTACTATATAAAAAGAAGATAGCTTTAGAAGCAAAATCATTCGCTATGGGTGTTCGTGTAGAGCATCCGCAACATATTATTGATTCCATTCAATACCATTGTACTGGTGATCGCCATGAATTATTGCCAGCGGCTTCGTATGCTTTGGTGCAACAAGTTAATGATCGTGGTGTCTATTCCTTTTGTATGTGCCCGGGCGGTTTTATTGTACCTGCTGCAACGGCTGAAGGTGAGGTGGTTGTGAATGGTATGTCGCCTTCAAAACGAAATAATTTATACGCTAATTCTGGGATTGTGGTTGAAATAAATGCCGACAAAGACTTGTTTAAATACGAGAAGTTTGGTCCATTAAAAGGTTTGGAATATCAAAAAAACTTAGAAAGAATTGCATTTACTGCTGGTGGAAGAACACAAACAGCCCCAGCACAACGTTTGACAGATTTTGTCGAAGGAAAGTTATCGAATGACTTAAATTCGTGTTCGTACCAACCTGGATTAAAATCGGCTCCCCTACACTCCCTTTTACCCAAATTAATTGGCAGCAGATTGCGTAAAGGTTTTGAAGCATTCGGACAAAAAATGAAAGGCTATTATACATCGGAAGCTAATGTAGTTGGTGTAGAATCGAGAACCTCATCACCTGTTTGTATTCCAAGAACTGAACATTTAGAGCATCCTGAAGTTTCTGGTTTATTCCCTTGTGGCGAAGGTGGTGGCTATGCAGGCGGTATTGTTTCTGCTGCTATGGATGGCGAACGTTGTGCTGAAGCAGCAGTAAAAGGTTTATAAAATATATCTAGGTTTCATCTATACTCTTTTGATTATCTATTATATAAAAGTAAAGTCATCTAACTTCTAAAATATTCCTATTTTTGCAGCATTAAAATTACATAATATGAACGCATATATTTTTCCAGGTCAAGGAGCTCAATTTTCAGGAATGGGTTTAAACCTATATGAAACCTCACCTTTAGCACAAGAATTATTTGAACAAGCCAATGATATTTTAGGTTTTCAAATTACAGACATTATGTTTGAAGGTACGCCTGAAGCTTTAAAAGAAACCAAAGTAACACAACCAGCAATTTTTTTACATTCTGTAATTCTTGCTAAAACTTTAGGTGATAGTTTTAAACCAGATATGGTTGCCGGACATTCTTTAGGTGAATTTTCAGCTTTAGTGGCCAATGGTTCTTTAACTTTTGAAGATGGTTTGAAATTAGTTTCACAACGTGCTTTAGCTATGCAAAAAGCCTGTGAGATACAACCGAGTACAATGGCTGCCGTATTAGGTTTAGAAGATGCTATTGTTGAAAAAATATGTTCAGAAACTGAAGGTATTGTGGTTGCTGCCAACTATAATTGCCCTGGACAATTAGTGATTTCTGGAGACGTTGATGCTATTAATAGAGCTTGCGAAAGCCTGAAAGAAGCTGGTGCGCGTCGTGCTTTAGTATTACCAGTTGGAGGTGCTTTTCATTCACCTCTTATGGAACCTGCTCGTGAAGAATTGGCTGCAGCTATTGAAAATACAAAATTCAGTAAACCCATTTGTCCCATCTATCAAAATGTAACGGCAAGTGCTGTTCATGATGAAGCCGCTATCAAATCCAATTTAATATCTCAATTAACGGCTCCTGTACGTTGGACACAATCTGTACAACAAATGATTGCTGATGGTGCTACTTTATTTACCGAAGTTGGACCAGGAAACGTATTGCAAGGTCTTGTTAAAAAGATAAACAGAGATGCCCAAACGGCTTCTGCTACATTAGAAAACTAAAACATGAAGCTATCTAAACGTGCGGTTACCATTATTGCAATTATTGTTGGAACCATTGCTATTGATCAGATATCAAAAGTGTTAGTTAGAGCTTATGTGGAACCTGGAACTCAATCAAAGATTATAGGCAATTATTTTACACTTCACAATGTAGAAAATGTTGGTGCTTTTTTAGGTATGGGGAGCGATTTAAATCCTACACTGAAACTTATTTTACTGCTCATTTTACCCATAGTTGTCTTAGGATACGTCCTTATTCATGTTTTAAGAAACAAGGATTTAGACAAATTATCACTTATTGCATTTTCGATTATTATTGGTGGTGGAATAGCTAATGTTTACGATCGCATAGCTTACGGATCTGTAACCGATTTTTTCTATATGAAATTAAACGATACTCTACATACAGGTGTTTTTAATATGGCCGATCTTTTTGTGACAACTGGTATGATTATCTTATTAATTGTTAGTTTTAGGAAGAAAAAAGAACAATCATAAAAGAAATAAAATCTCAATCTTTTTTAAATAAAACATAAAAACCACCTCATCAATAGAGGTGGTTTTTAGTTTGGTTGTTAGGCTTTAATTAATAGTTAGGGTTCTCATCTTCTAAAAATCCTGTTCGTTTGTGACCTACAAATTTATAGACTGTTCCGGGATCCCAGCTAAATTCAGCTTCAAATGAAATTTCATCTACGGTTGTGTTACTCGTTGTAGTATAAGAATTTTTTGTAATCATTCCATTAGTTACTGTTACCGTTTCATCTGTATATAATTCAAGGGTATTAGGTTCACTTGAAAACGTCATGCCATCTGCATTTAGTGATGCTTTAGCTTTTATTTCCATCCAATTATCATTGTCATCAAGCCAAAAACCATTATCATTAGCAGCCGTATTATAGGTGCTGAATTGCACATAATCTCCACCATATGCTGGGGTAACACCATCTGGTTCTAAAGCAATTACCCACCAATCACCTGCAATAGCTTCTACATTTGTTCCTCCTGGATCTGGGTCTCCACCTTCATCACAAGAAACAAACAAACTAACTGTACATAACAGTATAAAGACTTTAATTATGTTTATATTTTTCATATTTCTTTTAATTTAATTTTTTAATTATTGTCTTGAAAAAGTTCTTTCAAAAGTTCCATAATATGCACTAGCTTGCAATTGCCATCTGAAATTATCATTGTCATCTATATGACCAGGTAAAAAACTTTTTATTGATATTCCACTTGGAGACGTGTTCTCTTGAAATGGAATATAAATTTCATCATCATTAACGTTAATAAATGTTACTGTAGCCTGATTAGCTCCTGTTACACCACCAGCATTATCATAGGTATAATATCTGTCGGATATCTGAGTACATGTTCCAGGGCTGCCATTTGATCTTGCCCAACTACCCTCTAAGTTATAGATACTTGGTGCGGTAGAAATAACAACGACTGTTCTTGTTGCAGATGCCGCAAAGCCCAAATCATTTACGGCTTCATAGGTGATATAGTATACTCCTGGCACATTAGTATCTACGACCGTACTAGTCGTAAAAGGATACGATTCTCCTGATAAAGTAACGTTAACACTTGGATCTGTCCAAGTATCTCCTTGATTTATAATTACCTCGTCACTCCCATTTAGTTCGATAACTGCATAATTAGTAACTTTACTTACATCTGCTGTTGATTCCGTATCGCATGAACTTAACACTAGTAATGCCATACAAATCATTATTTTAAATATGTTTTTCATCTTCTTTCTTTTTTAAAATTATTGATTCCACCAAATTGGAGTAGTAATTGGCACTACAGCAGGTGCATTTAAATTTCTAGATGTTTCGTTTGTTGGATATAACAATCTCTGTGGAAAGCCAGTTCCTAAAACTCCATTAAGTGATACCGCAAACTCTCCTGCAACATAAGCTGGATCTGTTTGAGGTACTGAAGATACTGCTGGAATACCTGTACGCTGCCATTCAAAGAACGATTCGGCACCATTTCCAGGGTAACTTGCAATCCATTTTTGTGTAATAATGGCATTCAACTTATCATCAAAAGTTCCTGAACTAGGATATTCATAAGCTGCAGAAGGAGCTACATAAGAGGTACCATCTAAGGACCATTTATTAAAGTTTTCTAACACTGCTGCATCATATAATGCTTTAGCACCAGAAGCCCCAATATTATAACGCTCTCTTACCTCTGCTTGCATAAATAAGCTTTCTTCGTGACTAATAAAGTACACAGGAGTCTCTGGGTGCAATATAGAAACGGCAAACGTATTAGGTCCTGCTGGATTGTTATAATCACCTTGATCAACTGGATTTCCGGTTGTATAAAATAATGCTAATCGTGAATCAAGATTATCTGTTAAATACGAATGCATGGTCGTGCTAGCTCTTAAATTTAAAGAGGTATTTAATTGACGTTTATCAGATTCATACAATGGATTACTAATATTAGGAGCATCAGTAAAGCCAGTTAAAGCAGCATCAACATCAAGAAAAGAAACACCCGAATTTAGCATAGCCGTAATACCTGCCTCTGCAATAGATGGTCTTGCTTCTGTTTGACGTAAAAAGATTTTTAACTTTAAGGTATTTGCAAACTTAACCCAGTTATCCATATTTCCGCCAAATATCAAATCATCTGTTCCCGGTTCTCTTCCTTGCGAAGCACTCAAGTTTCTACCTAAGGCATCGTCTAAATCAGCAATTAATGCATCATAAACATCCTGTCCAGAATCAAAATGAGGACTAAAAATTAAAGGATTATTTGCTTCGGAATAAGGAATATCTCCATACCAATCCGTTAACATATGGAATGTGTAAGCTTCTAAAACTGTCGCTATTAAATAATAGTTCCAATTTTCGGCTTCTAAAGCCTTTCTTTTTATGTTTCTAACATCTAAAAGGGCATCATAAGCATTTCTCCAACCCGTCGTTGAAATACCATCTGTTGTACCAAGGGTGTAATTATCAACTACACGGTACTGGCTTGAACCAGGGCTTTGAGACCACATTTGTGACCAAATTCCACCAATAATTGCCCAACTTGCCCCTTGAACACCAGCTATTCCAGTAATACTTCCAGGAAGTTCTACTTCAAACGCCAAATCATCTGGTGTTAAATCGTCTGGATCTCGGTTAATATCTAATTGCGAATCGCAAGACAATAACATTCCAAATCCAATTAATATTAATATTATTTTTTTCATTGTTATATTTTTTATTTATTAAAATGACATTTTTAGAGAAACCCCATAAGTTCTTTGTGCTGGATTAGCACCAAACTCTCCAAACTCAGTAACTAAATCATTTCCTCCAAAAGATGTAACTTCTGGATCTACGTAAGGATTCTCAGCAGGCGTCCATAACATTAAATTTTTGCCATAAACACTCAACGACATACTATTTAATCCTGTTTTTCCAATAATGCTTTGAGGGAAGTTATAGGATAAAGACAAATCTCTTAACCTTACAAATGTTTTATCAATTACATGATCTGTAGCCTCAACAGTTGGATTATTACTTGAACTGTAAAACCCTGATACATTACCATAAGATATTGGTGTTGTGTTTTCTGAATAGGTTCCGTCTCCATTATCATTGACCGAATTTGGTATAATAAAAGGATTTCTGTCATTATAGGTTGTCGCTATTGAATTTCCAGTAAAGCCAAGTAGTCGTGCTGTATAAGAATACATTAAACCACCTTGCTTCCAATCAAAATTAAAGGCCAACCTGAAATTTTTATATTTAAATGTATTTTGAAGTCCCATAACAAAATCTCTTTGCGAATTACCAAGCGGTTCTTCTTCAAGTGTCTGTAATGGAATTCCTGTATTTGGATCAACAACCGTTTGACCAGCATCATTAACTAAAGGTTTACGGCCATAAAAAACGCCTAATGGCTGTCCTTCAATAGCATAAAAATTAATATTGTAAGAGTTATTAATTAAAAGTTTATCTAAACCTTCTGGTAACGATGTTACTTTGTTTTTGTTTTTAGTAAATGTCCAATCAACATTCCAGCTGAAATCTTCCGTTCTAACTGGCACCAATCCAAGTGCTATTTCAACCCCCTTATTTTCAAGATCTAAATAGTTTCCAACAATTGATCCATAACCTGTTGATTCTGGTAATAAAAGTGAAATAATGGAACCATTCGTTTTTTTACTGTAATATGCAACATCTGCAGTAATTCTATTATTAAAAAAACGTCCTTCTGCACCTACTTCATACTCATCTGTAAATTCTGGTTCAATATTTATATTACCCAATGCTCTGGCAATCTCAAACGAATTTAATCCGTTAAAAGGAAATGTTATTTGTCCAAAATAAGCAGTTGCTACAGCTTGTAGAGCCGAACTTTCTGTGTTATACAACCCGGCATCATTTGCAAGAGAAGCATAACCTCCTCTAATTTTTAGAAAATGTTCACCATTATCAATAGCAATGGCACTTAAATTAACCGACGGATAGAAAAATGAATTTTTACCAATAGCTAAGGTAGAAGTCCACTCGTTTCTACCTGTTAAGTTTAAATAAACCCTTTCTTTATATGATAATGTTGCAGACCCAAAAGCAGAATACCCTTTTCTTTGGCTATCTTGCTGTGCCGTAATTGGTAGTACTGCTGAGTTTGAAATTTCATAAAAATAAGGAATATCCAAGTTTGTTACATTAACACTTAAACTACTTGTAATACTATTGTTGATAGATCCTCCTAAAGAAGCCTGTAAACTAAAATTATCATTTAAAACAGTATCATAGTCAAATGTTAAAAATGATTCATATCGCTTTGCTTGATTGGTAGCCTCAGTAACACCACCCACATTGTTAGTAGCCCCTAGCAATGCATTTGGCGAACCTGGTGTGTAATTAATAACGGCTCCATGACTGTGTCGTTTTCCATTAAGAATATCTGCCCCAACTTGAATAGTTCCTACTAATTCTGGAGTTATATCGTAAGAAAAGTTTACATTTCCATAAAAACGTTCTCTACTTATATTTGTAGCATTCTCATTAATAACCCAATATGGGTTTCTTGAATAAGATGTATAAAAATTATCATTATTATTAAACGGGTTGTTTTTATAATCAGCCAAATCTAAAACACTAATATCTCTTGGTATTTGCAATATTTCTTGCATAAAGGTTTCACCTTCTCCAGCGTTGTCTCCCTGACCTGTATTTACAGCGTTTTGTCTAGTTTGTGCATAATTACCATTGACACGTAATCTGAATTTTTTACCTGAGATACCAGAATTTAAACTTATTGTATTTCTATTTAAAGCATCCGCATTAGTTGGGATAACTCCATCTGTATCTATTTTAGTAAAGATTAATGAAAAATCTGAATTATCACCACCACCACTTAAGCGTAGTGAATTAGTATAGGTTGCACCTATATCATAAAAATCCTTGATATTATCTTTTAAATTTGAATAAGGTTTTATTTGTTGAGAATTATCAACAATCTGTCCCCAAACACGAAGCTGATCGTTAAACTTAGGGCCCCAAGAACCATTTTCATTACTTGCTCCTGTTCCTCCTGCTGGAAGACCAGAATAACCAACACCATTCCAGCCTTGACCAAAATTTTGTTGTAAATGAGGAATTCTTGATACTTCCGAAAAGTCTAACGAACTATTTAATTCAACTTTTACTGCCCCAGACTTACCTCTTTTAGTAGTAATAATGATAGCTCCACTTGATGCTCTTGAACCATAGAGTGCTGTCGCAGCACCACCTTTAAGTATATTAATACTTGCTATGGCATTAGCATCTAAATCATTAATATTGGTTCCTCCGTCAAACGATCTGTTAACATCGGTTGTAAGTCCAGTTCCTGTGTTTCCACTATTAGAAGCCGAAGAAATGGGTGTTCCATCAATGACATATAAAGGACCATTGACCGCTCTAACAGAACTAAACCCTCTTAAAATAATTTTTGTAGAGGCACCTGGCTGACTTGGTGAGGTAATATCTAAACCCGCCACTTTACCTGATAAACTTTCAAATGGATTTAATGTTGCTACCTCTGTTAACTTTTCCCCAGAAACGGCTGTAGCGGCATATCCTAGAGATCTTTTTTGTTTTGTTTTACCAAAAGCTGTCACTACAACTTCCTGAAGTGCCGTAGCATCTTCTTGTAATGTTACATCAATTGTATTGGACTGTCCAACAACAATCTCCTTGTTAGCATATCCTACAAAACTAAAAACAAGGGTTTGACCTTGATTCGCTTTAATAGCATATTTACCATCAAAATCTGTTGAAGCACCAATAGTGGTGCCTTTAACTAAAACAGTTGCTCCGGGCAATGGTAACCCTCTATTATCTGCAACAGTCCCAGATATTGATTTTTCTTGTGCAAAAGCCATGGTTGAACCAAATAGCAAAAGCACTAGCATAAAATAGTAGTTCTTTACTTTCATGAATAAAAATTTTTATGAGTTAGTCTATGCAGATTGTTATAAGGAAGGTGACAAAGACATTTTTTTAAAGGACTAATTCAAAAAATTACTTCACGAAATAAACTAAAGTTTAGTGGAACTTAAAGCAGTAAGTAAAGCTCTTTAGCCACCTAACCTTACACAATTGCAAGGCAAAACAACTAAGAATAGAGATGAGTAAGGTTAAAACCTATCATAGTTTACCTATTCCGACAAAAGTTTACTATTAATTTACTCTAGGATTTGTTTTTTATGTTTTCAAGAAATTGAGAAGGAGTCAAATGCATCTCTTTTTTGAAGGCCTTATTAAAAGTTACTTTATTATTATAACCTACTTCATAAGCTACATCAATAATATTTAAACTTCCATAAGTGTCATTTTTAAGAATATCTACAACCTCTTTAACCCTGAACATATTAACTAATTCAAAAAAATTCATTTTAAAATGCTCGTTTATAATTTGTGATGTATTGTGTCTAGTAGTATTTAATCTATTTGCTAATATTTCTAAACTTAAATTATTCTCTCGATAAATTTTTTCATCTTCAAATAAGCTCAAAAGATTACTCTTTAACTCTTCTGTCAGTCCTATGGTCAGGCTAGATTTTTGGTATTTAGAAAATAATTTTTCTTTTAAGGAAACCGTATGAATATTATTAAAAATATCCTGTTGCAGATATGCCATATAGGCTACATAAATAACCATTATGGACATTATACCAACCATTAAGTAACTAACATACAAGGAAACTAATCCCAGTTTGCCTATACTACAAATTCCATATATAGTGTATGAAACAAGATAAGCTATCTGAATTCTAAAGACCGTTTTCTTCCAATTAATTATTTCTTTATTTTCATCTTCTCCTCTGTCAATTTTAAGTAATTCACCGATAAAAAAAGTATAAATAATTAACGAGGTTATTTTTGAAAAAAATATAAAATAAGTATATCCCTCACTTAAAGTATTTTGTCCTAAAATTATTCTAATCTTCTCATCTGAGGATAATGTATAGACAGGTAAAAACATAATGAACATTACTAATGCAGGCAAAAAATGCAGTAGATCAATCTTCTTGAAAGAAGTTCTCTTTATTACAGTTTTGAAATAAAAATATAATAATGGACCATACAACAAGGCACCTATCGAAGACATTTTGTAAGTATGTGGAAATTTAAATTGCAAATTAGAATGTAAAAAAACAAACTCTAAAATAAATAGACAATAAAGCAGAACAAATCCGCTAATAAATATTGATGCATTTTTATTACGTCTCTTTGAAAAATTAAGAATTATAACAAAATAAATACCTATTAATGCTATATAAAAAAAGAGTCCTGTTAGTATGTTTATTTTTGGTAAATATTTACTTTCTAATTTTTTAAACTCTGAAGAATCTCTTATATCTTCATAGGAGTCATCATTTAAAATTGAAAAATTTAAAGAATTATTAATATACTTCTCAGTGTAAGTATAAGCATCATCTAATTGCTCCAAATGAGCATTAATTTTTGCTAAATTTTTAAAAACATTAATTGAATCGGAGGTCTGCTCTTTAAGTGCATTTTCATACAGTATTAATAAATCTAATTGTGTTAATTCATTATCAATAGTTTTTTTTTGTATCAAACTATCAATTTGAATTTGAAAAACACTTAAGGTTGTTTTTGGTTTAGCAATTAATTTAGTTGAAAAAACTAAAATAATAAAAAGAACATAAATTGATTTTGATTGATGAAACATTGATTGATGATTTTTTGATTGATTGATGATACATTTTAGATTGATTGAGTTTTCTAAATGAAGTTGAATTTAATAGAATATTTACGCTTTTTTCTTAAAATTTTCTTAAATAAAGGGCGTTTGGCAATAATAAAAAATCCATACAACATATTGGATATTAAATTATTAAGCATAGAAACTCGCTCTATGTCATAAAAATATATGAATTAGCACTGAACTGAAATTTAACGACCTTTAGCAATCTGCTCCCATTTCCATGCAGATCTCATAGCGTCATCTAGAGTTAATTGCGCTTTCCAACCTAATTCATTGTTTGCTTTGGTTGTATCTGCATACGCAGAAATAACGTCACCTTCTCTTCTGCCAACAATTTTATAATTCAGTTTTTTACCGGAAACTTTTTCAAAAGAATTTATAACTTCTAAAACAGAACTTCCTGTTCCCGTTCCTAAGTTAAACGTTTCATAATTAGATTTATGCTTATTCTTAAGCAAACGTCCTAAAGCTATAACATGGGCTTTTGCTAAATCAACCACATGAATATAGTCGCGAATACAAGTGCCGTCTGGCGTTGGATAATCATCTCCAAAAACAGATAATTGTTCTCTTAACCCTATAGCTGTCTGCGTAATAAACGGAACTAAATTTTGAGGAACACCAATAGGTAATTCACCAATTTTAGCTGATTCGTGAGACCCTACAGGATTAAAATAACGTAATGCAATAGCTTTTAAAGATGGTGTTACTTTGCACGTGTCGCTTATAATTTCTTCACCTATTTGCTTTGTATTCCCATAAGGCGATTCTGCCTGTTTAACAGGTGCATTTTCGGTAATTGGTAATTCATCTGCTTGACCATAAACGGTACAAGACGAACTAAAAATAAAACTTGCTTCGGGTAACTTTTTTAATTCTTTAAGAATATAAACCAATGTACTAATATTGTTTTCATAATACAATAATGGCTCATTTACACTTTCACCTACTGCTTTACTTGCAGCAAAATGGATAACTCCTTTTACATCATTATGACGTTGGAAAAAATTTTCTACTTCTAACTTGTCTTTTAAATCAATTTTTTCAAAAGTGGGCATTTTTCCTGTTATGGCAGTGATACCATCTAAAACTTCTATTGAAGAATTAGATAAATTATCGATGATAACTACTTCATAACCCTCATTTTGTAATTCAACAACCGTGTGAGATCCTATGAATCCTAATCCGCCAGTAACTAAAATTTTATCCATTTATAAATGTTTTAACTTTTGATGTAATAAACTCTATTTGTTCGTCATCCAATTCAGTATGCATTGGTAATGAAATAACATCTTTTACTAATTGATTCGTTATTTTAAAATCAGCTTCATTATATCTATCATCTACATAGGCCTTTTGATTATGCAGTGGAATTGGATAATAAACACCACAAGGTATTCCATTATCATTTAAAAATTTAACCAATGCATTTCTGTCAACATTTTTTACTCGTAAGGTATATTGATGAAACACATGACAATCACACGTATCACATATTCCTTGACAAGATGTTTTCCCCGAAGGCATTATAATATTTGGTTCATCTTTAAATGCTTCATTATATTTTCTAGCAGCATTTTGTCTAGCTTTATTATAACTATCTAGATGTGGTAATTTAGTATCTAAAATCCCTGCTTGAATACTATCTAACCTAGAATTTACACCAACAACATCATGATGATAACGTTCGTACATACCATGGTTAACAATACCTCTAATGGTATGGGCTAACTCATCATTATTCGTAAAGATAGCTCCTCCATCTCCATAACATCCTAAGTTTTTTGAAGGAAAAAAAGATGTTGAAGCAACATCTCCAATAGTTCCGGCTTTTGCTTTTCTACCATCACTAAATGTGTAGGTCGCACCAATAGCTTGCGCATTATCTTCTATAACATATAAATTGTGCTCTTTAGCAATTTCTAAAATAGCTTCCATATTCGCACACATTCCGAATAAATGTACAGGAACAATCGCTTTCGTTTTTGGCGTTATGGCTTTTTTTATGGCCTCAATGTTAATATTAAAATCGTCACTATTAACATCTACTAAAACGGGAGTTAAATTTAGAAGCGCAATAACCTCAACAGTTGCAGCGAATGTAAAATCGGCAGTTATAACTTCATCACCAGGTTTTAAACCCAGGCCCATCATGGCTATTTGTAACGCATCTGTTCCGTTAGCACATGGGATAACATGCTTAACTCCCAAATAATTTTCTAAATTTTTCTGAAATTGATGAACCTTTGGTCCGTTTATAAATGCAGTAGTTTCTAAAACTTCTTGAATGGATGTATTAACTTCATCCTTAATTTTATCAAGTTGACCTTTAAGGTCAACCATTTGAATTTTATTCATCTAAAAAAAATTACAATTCACTAATAGTCATTAAAATATGATTGCTATTTTAATCTAGCTATGAAGTGAATTAATTGATTACGAAATTACAAAATTCATAGATGTTAACCACGTTTTTCTAGCAAAGAAATGTATTTTTGTTACAAATAAACGCTTTGAATTTTATTTATAATATAGGCATAAACCTAATGCAATTTCTTTTAAAAGGCATTGCTCTTTTTAACTCAAAAATAAATAAAGGTGTTAAAGGAAGAGTAGAGTCCTTCAAGTTATTAAACGCTAACCTAAAACCACAAGACAAAACACTTTGGTTTCACTGTGCTTCATTAGGTGAATACGAACAGGGGCTTCCTGTGTTTAAAGCCTTAAGAGATCAATATTCAAATCATAAAATTGTATTGACTTTTTTCTCTCCATCAGGATATGAAATAAGAAAAGAATCACCTATTGCCGATGTTGTTATCTATCTACCAATCGATACTAAAAAAAATGCAAAAGAATTTTTAAACACTGTCAATCCAGAACTTACTGTATTTGTAAAATATGACATCTGGCCTAATTATTTAAACGAATTAAAAGCAAGACAATTAAAGGCAATTTTAATTTCAGCTGCTTTTAGAAAAAACCAAAGCTACTTTAAGTTTTATGGCTCGCAATTAAGAAATGCTTTGTTTGCTTTTGACCACATTTTTACTCAAAACGAAGCATCAAAAGCATTACTAGAATCTATTGACTATTCTTATGTTACGGTTTCTGGAGACACAAGGTTTGACAGGGTTTCCGACCAATTATCACAAAACAATACGCTAGATTTTATAGAAACATTCAAACAAGATAAATTATGTGTTGTGGCTGGTAGTACCTGGCCTGAGGACGATGCGCTTTTTATTAATTTTATAAATTCTGAAGTATCAAAAGACGTCAAGTTTATAATTGCCCCTCATAATATAAAAGACAATCAAATTAAAAATTTTAAAGGGAACATAAATTCTGAAACTATTTTATTTTCTGAAAAAGATACTCGTGATTGCTCTAAAGCTCAAGTATTTATTATTGATACTATTGGGCTTCTCTCAAAAATTTATAACTATGCCGATGTAGCTTATGTTGGTGGTGCAATGGGACATACGGGCTTGCATAATACATTAGAACCTGCCGTTTTTGGAGTCCCTATAATTATTGGGAATAATCATTCTAAATTTCCTGAAGCCAAGGCTATGATTGATAATTATGGCATGTTCTCTATTAAAAACCAAGTTGAATTTAATAGTATTTTAAAAGAATTAATTACCAATAAATACAAACGCATTACTTACGGAAAACATAATTTAGACTATATCAAAAAAAATAAAGGAGCAGTAAATCATATTCTTGATTACCTGCAATTATAAGTTCAGTTTTAATAACCAAATACGCCCATATAGTCCAAAGCAATAAACGTTTGCGTATATTAATTTATATGATATTAATTAAATCAAACTAAATCATGAAAAAATTATTTTTAAGTACTATTCTGTTATTAGCAATAACTATATCTTTTACATCATGTAGAGATACAAAAAAATCTGATTCTATAGAAGAGTCTGTTGAAAAAGCAACTGACGCAACTAAAGATGCTGTCGACAATGCAGCTGATGCAACTGAAGGTGCTCTTGAAGAAACAGGTAAAGCTATAGATAAAGCAGTAGAAAAAACAAAAGAAGCAGGAGAAGCTACGAAAGAAGCTGTTAAAAAAATTGGAGACAACTAAACTCTATTTAGAATTTTAAAGAATAAAAAAGCCTTTGTCTAATAACAAAGGCTTTTTTTTTTGATTGATGATTTGTTTACTGCATATAAATATGATTATTTATATCGTCTTTCGTTATTCCAATTGTAACTTTTTGATTTATCGAATGTTCTTGGAAAATGGTTATTGTTTAAAGTTCTCATTAGTTCTATTTTTTATGGTTAATATATTTTATTTAATTACTTATTAGTATCTATTCGCTAGAGGCCTATTGATAAATATGGGTATTTGTATATTGCTATAGGTATAGATGTATTGCTTCTTTATGTTCCTATCACAACCTCTTATTTTAGCACTTTTTCTCATAATTTATAGTTTTTAAACTTGCTTTATACTTCATAGACGATGCTATTTTAAAATTGTTACAGTACTATGCATAACATGGTAATAATTTAACAATATTTAACACTTAGTTTAAATAACAATAATTAGAGTAATAGTTTACGCCTTGAACAGACTGTTTAGAGATTGACTCCCTCTTAAAAAATAAAGGTTCAAAGGAACCCTTTAAAAATACCTTTGATAAGAAACTTAAAGTAATGTATAAATAACTACAAACTGAAATCAAAAAAGCCTTTACAAGGAATCTTGTAAAGGCTTTGTACTGAAGACGGGACTTGAACCCGTACGTCCTTAATGGACATTGGATTTTAAGTCCAACGTGTCTACCAATTCCACCACTTCAGCAACTTGGTATATTTTAGAAAGTTTCAGAGCGAAAGACGGGATTTGAACCCGCGACCCTCACCTTGGCAAGGTGATGCTCTACCCCTGAGCTACTTTCGCAGTTTTTTTAATGAACTAGCAATATTGCTATTGCGGATGCAAATTTAAAATATTTCTTATAAAACCAAAGGCTTTTTTACAAAATAATATTTTTTATTTCTAAGCTCGCTTTTCTTTAATCAACATTCGCTTTATTTCATTTAGTTTCATAAGCGCTTCAACTGGTGTAAGTGTATCAATATCAATATGTAATATCTCGTCTTTTATGTTTTCTAGTAAGGGATCGTCCAGATTAAAAAAGCTCAATTGCATATCATCTTTTAATGATTTTACCTTATCGGTAAGCTCTTCACTTGAGTGAGACTTCTCTAATTTCTGTAAAATCTTATTGGCCTTATGCAGTACTTGTTGTGGCATACCCGCCATTTTTGCCACATGAATACCAAAACTATGGGCACTTCCACCCTCAACCAACTTCCTTAAAAAAAGCACATTGTCTTTTAATTCTTTTACTGATACATTAAAATTCTTAATCCGTTCAAACGTTTCGGTCATTTCATTCAACTCATGATAATGGGTTGCAAATAAGGTTTTAGGTTTTGCGGGATGCTCATGCAAATACTCGCTGATTGCCCATGCTATGGAAATACCGTCATAAGTACTTGTACCACGACCAATTTCATCAAGCAACACCAAACTGCGTTCAGAAATATTATTCAAAATAGAAGCGGTTTCATTCATTTCAACCATAAACGTCGATTCGCCCATAGAAATATTATCGCTTGCTCCTACTCTAGTAAATATTTTATCGACTAACCCAATTCGAGCTTCTTTTGCAGGTACAAAACTTCCTATTTGAGCCAGCAAAACAATTAATGCCGTTTGACGAAGAATAGCTGATTTTCCAGACATATTAGGCCCGGTAATCATGATGATTTGCTGCGCGCTTCTGTCTAAAAAAACATTATTAGCAATGTAGTTTTCACCAATAGGTAACTGTTTTTCTATTACGGGATGTCTTCCGTCTATAATATCTAAATCGAACGAATCATCAATCGTTGGATACACATAATGGTTGTCTTTTGCCAACTGAGCAAACCCACATAAACAATCGAGTTGACCAATTAAAAAAGCATTTTGTTGTACCGCTTTTATGTACTGATTGAGCCAACTAACCAACTCAGAAAACAACTGCTGTTCAATCGCTAAAATTCTGTCTTCAGCACCTAAAATTTTCGCTTCGTATTCTTTAAGTTCTTCGGTAATATAGCGCTCTGCACTTACGAGTGTTTGTTTTCTAATCCATTCTGCTGGAACTTTATCTTTATGGGTGTTCCTAACTTCTATATAATAACCAAACACATTGTTTGACGCGATTTTTAAAGAAGTAATTCCTGTGCGTTCACTCTCGCGTTCAAGCATCTTGTCTAAATAATCTTTACCCGATTTTGATAAACCCCTTAAATCATCTAATTCCGAGGAAAATCCAGCAGCAATGGTATGTCCTTTTAAAACATTAACAGGCGCCTCTTCATTGAGTGTTTCTTTTATTTTTTCACGAAGCACCTCGCAACTTTGAAGCGTCTCTCCAATAATTTTTAAAGATTGATTTTTACAATTAGAGGCAATAGATTTTATAGGAACAATAGCTTCTAAAGAGTTTTTTAGCTGAATAACCTCTCTAGGATTCACTTTGCCTGTTGCTACTTTAGAAATTAATCTTTCTAAATCGCCAATATGCTTTATGTGATTCTGAATTTTTTGAAGCGTTGTGTTTTCTTTGGTTAAATAGTCAACCACTTCATGTCGTTGCTTTATTTTCTCAACACTTTTTAATGGCAGTGCCAACCAGCGCTTTAGTAAACGCCCGCCCATTGGCGAAATAGTTTTATCTATAACATATAAGAGCGTTACAGCATTGTGATTGGTAGAATTATAAAGTTCTAAATTACGAATAGTAAATTTATCCATCCACACATAGGCATCTTCGGCAATTCTTGAAATAGCACTGATATGCTGAATTTTGTTATGCTGCGTTTCAGATAAATAATGCAAAATGGAACCTGATGCGATAATGCCTTCATACAATTCTTCAATACCAAAACCTTTAAGCGATTTCGTATTAAAATGCTTGGTTAAAGTTTCATAGGCGTAATCGGCTTGATAAATCCAATCTTCCATATAAAACGTATAAAAGTCGTTACCAAACGTTTCTGCAAATGTGGTTCTTTTTCTTTTTGACACCAGAACTTCACTTGGATTGAAATTCTGTAAGAGCTTATCGATATACTCAGTGTTACCTTGCGAGGTTAAAAATTCTCCTGTCGAAATATCTAAAAACGCAATACCAATATGAGTTTTATCAAAATAAACCGAGCATAAAAAGTTATTCGATTTGGATACCAACACCTCATCATTAAAGGCAACACCAGGCGTTACCAATTCTGTTACACCCCGTTTTACAATATTCTTGGTAAGTTTAGGATCTTCTAACTGGTCGCAAATCGCCACGCGCTCACCGGCTTTTACCAATTTGGGTAAATAGGTGTTTATAGAATGATGCGGAAATCCGGCAAGCTCAATTTCACTTTCACTTCCTGCACCCCGTTTGGTTAAGATAATCCCAAGAATATTAGCTGTTTTTATAGCATCTTCTCCAAAGGTTTCATAAAAATCGCCCACACGAAACAACAACAAAGCATCAGGATACTTTCTTTTAATCGTATTGTACTGCTTCATTAAAGGGGTTTCTTTTTTTGCCAATGGAATGTGATTTATATCTTATTTTTGTATTTCAAATAGGATTGCTAATGTAATTATTATTTCATGCTTTTTGAAACTGAAATTTAATTACTTATTGATAATTATTCACAAATTTACAGATGCGAAAATTAAAAAATAACGAATTAGATAGATTAAGTGTAGAGGATTTTAAATCTGTAAAAAAAACACCGCTTATTATTGTGTTGGACAACATAAGAAGCCTTAATAATATTGGCTCTGTGTTTAGAACCAGTGATGCCTTTTTAGTTGAAAAAATTTATCTCTGCGGAATTACAGCAACGCCTCCACACAAAGATATCCATAAAACTGCTTTGGGAAGTACTGAAACTGTAGATTGGGAGTATGTTGAAAACACTTTAGAATTAGTTGAAAAACTAAAAGCCGAAAACGTAAAAATTTGTTCTATTGAACAAGCCGAAAACGCAACTAGGTTAAATGCTTTTATACCCGAAGAAAACACCAATTATGCTTTGGTTTTTGGCAATGAGGTTAAAGGTGTGTCTCAAAAAGTTGTTTCTGCTAGCGATGTAGTCATTGAAATTCCACAGTTTGGCACCAAGCATTCGTTAAATATTTCGGTAAGCGCTGGTGTAGTAATTTGGGATGTTTTCAGCAAACTATCAGAAAATTTAAAATAGGTGACAAAAATCCAAAAGAAACCTTGGCCTACCAAAGATGCCATGACCCAGATTTATGAAATGAATCTCTGGGGAGGCAAGGAGTTCGATTTTTATTCTGGCATTGGTTCACACTATCCAAAAATTATAAACCCTTATTTAGATGCTGTAATCACTTTTTTAAACTCTCACAACAAGTCTTTAGTAGTTTGCGATTTAGGTTGTGGCGATTTTAATATTGGAAAACACCTGACCGCATACTCAAAAAAATATATTGCTGTAGATATTGTTGAAAATCTAATTAATAGAAACAAAACATTATACAAAGAAGATAACTTAGCGTTTTATTGTTTAGATATTGCAAACGACGACTTACCATCTGCAGACTGCGTTATATTACGGCAGGTTTTACAACATTTATCCAACAAAGAGATTGAAAACGTAATCAAAAAGATAGCCGTTTACAAATACGTCATATTAACAGAGCATGTGCCTTTGGGTAGGTTTATTTCAAATAAAGACGTTATTTCTGGTCAAGGAATTAGAATAAAACAAAACAGCGGTGTTAATTTATTGCATCCTCCTTTTAATTTAAAGATTAAAGCGGAACAAAACCTTGGCGAGTATATTCTAGAACATAACAAAGGACGAATTGTAACGACATTATATCAACTTTTTTAAGTTAAATATTATTACTAAACAAAATATTTAGCTTATGATACAAACTTATCACTCCCCACAAATAGCATCTAAAACATGTAGATAATCTTCCCGATTTGCTACAAAATCCTTATCGGAGATATCAATAATTTTAACATTAAAATCTGGTTGGCTTTTTAAAAAATCTAAATAACCTGTATTAATTTTTTCTAAATAATCGTTAGCAATATTTTGCTCGTAATCGCGTCCGCGCTTTTTAATGTTTTCCTGAAGACGCTCTGTATTTTGGTACAAATAAATATATAAATCTGGTTTTCTTAAATCTTTATACATCAAATAAAATAGTTTTCTGTATAGTTTAAATTCATCTTCGTGTAAGGTTATTTTTGAGAAAATAAGTGATTTAAAGACATCGTAATCACTCACAATAAAATCCTTAAACAAATCCAATTGTGATAAATCATCAGAAATTTGCTGGTAACGATCTGCTAAAAAAGACATTTCTAGGGTAAATGCATAGCGTTGGGCATCTTCATAGAATTTAGGTAAAAACGGATTGTCTGCAAAGCGTTCTAGAATGAGTTTTGCATTAAAATCTTGTGCTATTTTATTGGCCAAACTTGTTTTGCCCGCTCCTATATTGCCTTCAATGGCTATATAGCTATACTTTGAAAAGTCATATTTTCTACTCGGGTTTTTTAACCAAATATTAATCGGTTCTAACTGGCTAGTATCGTTGCAATTTTCTAACAAAGCAGTAATATCTTTATTCATTTTTGGGTGAATCACTTTTGGAGCTATATCGTGCAATGGTTGTAACACAAACTTGCGTTTATACATTTCTGGATGGGGAACGTTAAGTGTTTTTGTTTCGATAATCTCATCATTAAAAAAGATAATATCTAAATCGATTATTCGTGCTTCATATCCTGAATTTTTAGTCCTAACTCGTCCTAAACGCTTTTCTATAGCAAGTAGTTTTTTTAAAACTTCTTTTGCCTTAAACTGAGTTTCTATTCGAACACAGGTGTTTAAAAAATCGGCACTTTCAAAACCAAAGGCTGGACTATTATAAACTTTTGAAATAATATCTATCTTACCAATTTTAACATATATGAGATTAATTGCGTCTTGAAGATTTTTCAATCTGTCGCCTTTATTACTCCCCAATGATATATATACAACGTGTGAATCAACCATAATAATTAACAAAATAACTAAAAGAAAATCACTTTATCCTATATTTGTGAAAACTGTTAATAAGTTTCTATGACATTAAAAGACAAGCTTGCCGCGCAGCGTATTTACATGCTATTAGGCTCCCTTTTCATAACATCACTAGTCGTTTCAAATTTAATTTTTCAGAAATTCTTTTATTGGTATCCATTTCAGGTTGAAATTTTTGGTACCAAACTTTTTGAAATTTCAGTAGGTATTTTACCATATCCCATTACTTTTTTAATCACAGATTTAATTAGCGAAATCTATGGCAAAAAGCGAGCTAATGACATTGTTGTTACAGGTATTTTTGCGTCTTTATTTTCTTTGTTAATTGTATTTGTTTCCAATGCTGTCCCTGCAACTAATTGGTCTCCTGTTGGTAATACTATGTTCTCAACTGTCTTTGGCAATACCGCTGTAGCTGTTTTTGCAAGTATGCTCGCCTATTTGTTTGCCCAATTTATTGATATTCAAATTTATCATTTTTGGAAACGTGTTACCAAAGGGAAACACTTATGGATACGCAATAACTTTTCAACCTTTTCTTCTCAATTTATAGACACCACAACTATTTTAATTTTACTGTGTTCTTTTGAAATTATAGACTGGAGCAATTTTAAAGGCTTATTAGTTTCAGGGTTTTTATTTAAAGCGCTTATTGCTGCTTTAGATACTCCGTTCATGTATTTGGGTGTATATTTGTTTAGAAAACGTTTTAAACTAAAAGTGAATGAAGAAATTGACTTACGGTAATGTTTTTAATCGATTTTTAACATAAAAATAGCATTCATTCCATCTTTTAATACCAATTTTACGTATATATTAGGTTGTTGAGACACTTAAAATTTCTTAGAATAAAAATTATTCATCACATGAAAAAAGCTTTAAAAATTACTGGCATCACATTACTGACTATTCTTATCTTATTAATAGGCATTCCTTTTGTTTTTCAATCTCAAATTAAAGATGCCGTTAAAAGTTTTATTAATGATAACCTTAATGCCAAAGTTGAGTTTAGTGATGTTAGTTTAAGTTTTTTAAGAAGTTTTCCAAAAGCTCATGTATCTGTAAGCAATTTAAACATTACTAATTTTGAACCTTTTAAAGACGAAACTTTTGTAACAGCAAAAAATATTTCGTTTACCATGTCTATAAAAGAGCTGTTTAAAAATACTGATGAAGACCCTATTGTAATTAATTCTATTTCAGTTGACGAAGCCTTGCTTACTTTAAAGACAGACAGCTTTGGCAATACTAATTATGACATTGCTAAAAAAGACAATACTACACCAGCAACCGAAACAAAAAGTGGTGGTTTTTCATTTGATATTAAAGATTATAGTATAAACAACAGCGCTTTAACTTACCTAGATGAACAATCTAAAATGGCTGTTTATATAACAGAATTAAACCATAAAGGCAATGGTATATTCTCTGCAGAAAAATCTGAATTAGACACCAAAAGTGAAGCTAATGTGAGTTTTACCATGGACAGCACCAACTATTTAAATAACAATCACATCAAATTAGATGCGTTAATTGGTCTTGATTTAGATAATAGCACCTATACGTTTAAAGAGAATACGGGGTATATCAATCAACTGCCGTTGGAGTTTCATGGTTATGTGAAATTGTTAGAGGACGGACAAGATGTTGATATTTCATTTGAAAATCCAGGATCATCCTTCAAAGACTTTTTTGCAGTCATTCCTGAAACTTATTCAAAAAATATTGAAACTGTTGAAACCACAGGTAATTTTAAAATTAAAGGTGTAATAAAAGGTCTTGTTTCAGAAAAAACCATTCCAACCTTAGATATTAATATTGCCTCTAATAACGCTTCTTTTAAGTATCCTGATTTACCTAAACGTGTTGCAAACATTACCATAAACACATCAATAAAAAACACCACAGGAAACGCTGACGACACCTATGTTGATATTAATACGCTCGATTTTAAAATTGACCAAGATGTTTTTAAATCGTCTGCAACTATTAAAAATCTCACAGGAAATATGTTGGTTAATGCTAACATTGACGGCGTATTAAACCTTGCCAACATTTCTAAAGTATATCCTATTGAACTAAACAATAATTTAAGCGGTATTTTAAAAGCTAACGTCAATACTGCTTTTGATATGGATGCTATTGAAACCAACGCATACAGTCGCATAAAAAACAAGGGCGTTATTGATTTAAGCAATTTTAATTTTGCTTCGGAAGACTTTGCTAATCCTATTCAAATTTCAAATGCTAAAATAACGTTCAATCCTGAAAATATAACCTTAAATCAGTTTAATGCTAAAACTGGCAAAAGCGACTTAAATGCTACAGGAACTATTAAAGGTTTGTTAGGGTTTTTATTAAGCGATAAACCACTTCAAGGTAATTTTAACTTGAATTCCAATGTATTTGCAGTCAACGATTTTATGACTAACGAACCATCAGACACCGAAGAAAATAAAAATTCTAGTAAGGCATCTCTTAAAATTCCAGCATTTTTAGATTGCACAATCAATGCACAAGCAAACACGGTTGAATATGATAATTTAAAACTAAAAAATGTAAAAGGCACTTTAATTATTAAAGATGAACAAGCCATTTTACAAAATTTAACTTCCAATCTTTTTGATGGAGACTTAACAGTTACAGGTTTGGTGTCTACCAAAGCAGAAACACCAACATTTAACATGGATTTAGGCATGACTAGTTTTGATATAGCTCAATCATTTCAAGGTCTTGAATTACTTCAAAATATAGCGCCTATTGCCAAAGCCATTCAAGGAAAATTTAACACTACATTAAATTTAAAAGGAGCTTTAAGTAGTGATTTTACACCAAACCTAAACTCACTTTCGGGTGGTGCTTTTGCAGAAGTGCTATCATCGACTATTAACCCATTAAATGCTGAAGTTTTAAATAAATTAGGGTCGTCTTTAAACTTTATAGACTTTAAAAAAATTAATCTTAACGACTTAAAAACACAATTTGAATTTAGCGATGGCAAAGTCAATGTAAAACCTTTTAAATTTAAATATCAAGATATTGATATAAACGTTTCAGGAAGTCATAATTTTGACAAAACAATGTCGTACAATGCCGTATTTAATGTACCTGCTAAATATCTAGGAAGTGAAGTTAATCGCTTAATTGGCAAAATTGATGATGCGTCAACAAATAATATTTCTATTCCAATAACTGCTAATATCACTGGAAGTTACATCAACCCTTCCGTAAAAACCGACTTATCAAGTAGTGTCTCCAATTTAACAACACGGTTGGTAGAAATTGAAAAACAAAAACTACTTAACAAAGGAAAAGGTAAAGTATCAGACTTACTTGGCGGACTATTAACTGGCGACAAAAAAACAACTGAAACAGATTCTACAAAGACTAAAACAACTCAAGTTGATTCAACAAAAACAACTACTGGTAGCACCGTACAAAAAGAAATTAAAAATGTACTTGGTGGTTTACTAACTAAAAAGAAAAAAGATACTGTAAATTAGATCTTTTTTTAACTAATTAGGTTTTATTAGAATAAAGCCCTGTATTAATTAGGTTTTGTCAATAAAAAAGTTATATTCTAGACTAGACAAGTTTAAACCTAAAAATAATATATGAGGCAATTAAAAATTACGAAACAAGTTACCAACAGAGAGTCAAAATCCCTTGACAAATATCTTCAAGACATTAGTAAAATTCAATTAATAACAGCGGAAGAGGAGGTAGAATTAGCACAAAAAATACGAGAGGGAGACCAAAAGGCTTTAGATAAACTTACAACAGCTAACTTACGTTTTGTAGTTTCAGTATCTAAACAATATCAAAATCAAGGTTTAACTTTACCCGATTTAATAAATGAAGGAAATGCAGGTTTAGTAAAAGCCGCAAAACGCTTTGATGAAACAAGAGGTTTCAAATTTATTTCTTATGCTGTTTGGTGGATACGACAAGCCATTCTTCAAGCTTTAGCTGAACAATCCAGAATTGTAAGGTTACCTTTAAATAAAATTGGATCTATAAATAAAATAAACAAAGCGTATTCTTTTCTAGAGCAAACTCATGAAAGAGCGCCGAGTGCTCAGGAAATAGCAACTAATTTAGATTTCACTTTAAGTAATGTAAAGCAATCTATGAAAATTTCTGGCAGACATGTTTCCATGGATGCGCCATTGAAAGAAGGAGAAACATCAAACCTTTACGATGTTGTAAATTTTAATGAGTCACCTCAGCCAGACAATAATTTAATGAACGATTCATTAAACATTGAAGTAAATCGCGCTTTAAATATGTTGTCAGAAAAAGAAGCAGAAGTTATACGTCATTATTATGGCATTAATAATGAAAAC
The DNA here is from genome assembly GCF_011762485.1 of Yeosuana marina. Taxonomy (GTDB): domain Bacteria; phylum Bacteroidota; class Bacteroidia; order Flavobacteriales; family Flavobacteriaceae; genus Yeosuana; species Yeosuana marina. The sequence goes on along the minus strand of NZ_JAAKGI010000003.1, from coordinate 374,803 downwards.
CCTATGAGCCTTCAAGAGATAGGAGACTCTTTTGGATTAACAAGAGAACGTGTTAGACAAATTAAAGAAAAAGGGATTCGTAGGTTACGTCATACCTCTAAAAGCAAAGTTTTAAAAACGTATTTAGGATAGTCCTAAAACTAAATATTTAAAATAAAAATAACTATACATGTTAAAAATTATTATAAAAGAAGGTGAAAATATAGAGCGTGCCTTAAAACGCTATAAACGTAAACATAGAAATATTAAAGTGATGCAAAACTTAAGAGAAGGACAGTTTTTTACAAAACCTTCTGTTAAAAGACGTCGTGAAATTCAGAAGGCAGAATACATACAAAATATTAGAGATCAAGAAGATATTTAACCTTCTTAAACTCATCAACTAAAAAATCACGTTATTATAATAACGTGATTTTTTTATTTCCAATAGGATAATCTTCATAAAAATCATCAAACGTTTTGGAAGTTGTATACGTATCACGAAGTAACTTGTACACCATTACTATTAAAAGTGTCTGTCCTAAAAACATAATAAGAAACAGCCAAATAAAAGATAAACCCATAGCCACCATAACAGTTAAAGCAACGAGCAGAAATGTGGTGATTGCAACATAAAACATAACTGGAATTTTCATAATTTTTTTTATCTTAATTTACGAAAAAATAAAAATTTGAAAAAATCTAAAGTTCCAAAATATTGTTAAATGTGAACTTTAAGGCATTGAGATATTAACGACCAAACCTTCGTTAGATCGAACATTAAAAACAGTCTCATCTTCAAAAATAAGGTACTGCCCTTTTATTCCAACTAATTTACCTGTGTATTGTTGATCCTTCAACAAGTTTAAACTCTTTGGTTTTTCAGGATATTTAAGTACCGGAAAATCTATATTAGTTTCTGTATTATTTTCAATAAAATAGTCTTTAGCTTCTTCTGGAATATACGCCTTTAGACGCTCACGCCATTCTACTAAATCCTCATCTTGAATGTCGTTTTTTAACATGGTACGCCAATTAGTCTTATCAGCTACATGATCCTTTAAAGCGACTTCAGTAATACCAGCTAGATACCGGTTTGGGACCTCAACTATTTCAATAGCTTCATGAGCACCTTGGTCAATCCAACGAGTTGGCACTTGGCTTTTTCTGGTTACACCAACTTTTACATTACTTGAGTTTGCCAAATACACAATATGCGGTTGTAATTGTACCTTTTTTTCATAGGCCAAATCTCGATCTTCTTTTCCCAAATGAGCCGTACTTAATTCGGGTCTTATAATCCAATCGGCTGCCTGAGGTATTTCAAAAAAACAACTTTTGCAAAAACCTTGTCGATAAATAGGTTTATCTAGTCCGCAATTTAAACACTGATATTTAACAAACTGAATACTAATGGTTTTATCTATCAACTGATTCATATTTATAAAATCATTTTCAAACACCAAGTAATATTGAATAGGATGTGAAAATTCAGATTCCATTTTTGTTAAAACGCCTTCGAAAGTCATGAAAAAAAGTGTTATTTTTAAGAACTTAAAGATAAAACAAATATGCCAACTACTTTAGTAAATTCTATTGCATCTTGGTTTTTAAAAAAACGATTTCATCAAATTGAGTTGTTTTTAAAATATCCAAATGAGGTCCAAAACGAATTACTTTTCAACCTTATAGAAGACGCTAAAGACACGAAAATAGGTAAGGAATATGATTTTGCCTCGATTAAAAATTACAGAACATTCGCAGAACGAATTCCAGTTTCTACCTATGAGGATTACCACGATGTTATTGATAGGTCTAGAAATGGAGAAACTAATATTTTTTGGCCATCCCCTATAAAATGGTTTGCTAAATCTAGCGGAACAACCAACGCTAAAAGTAAATTTATCCCAGTAAGTATGGAATCTTTGGAAGACTGCCACTACGCTGCCGGAAAAGATTTATTATGTATGTACCTTAATAACAATGAGGACTCTCAAATGTTTACAGGGAAGAGTTTGCGTCTTGGTGGGAGTAAAGAATTATATAGAGAAAACGGTACTGTGTTTGGCGATTTATCTGCTATTTTAATTGATAACATGCCTTTATGGGCAGAGTTTAGCAGTACACCAAGTAATAAAGTGTCTTTAATGAGTGATTGGGAACATAAAATGCAAGCCATTGTTGATGAAACCATTAATGAAAATGTGACTAGCCTAACTGGAGTTCCTTCTTGGATGCTTGTGTTGCTCAATAATGCATTAGAAACTACAGGGAAAAAGAATTTATTTGATATTTGGCCTAATCTGGAAGTCTACTTTCATGGTGGTGTAAGTTTTACTCCTTATGAAGATCAGTATAAAAAACTATTGCCGAAATCTGACTTTAAGTATTATGAAATTTACAATGCTTCAGAAGGTTTTTTTGCTATACAAGACCAAAACAATTCAAGTGAATTGTTGCTTATGCTTGATTATGGTATTTTTTATGAATTTATTCCTATGGACACCTATGGGACTTCAGAACAAAAAGTTATTCCATTAAGTGAAGTTGAATTACATAAAAATTATGCTCTTATAATTACTACAAATGCTGGTTTATGGCGCTATAAGATTGGAGACACCATACGATTTACCTCTGTTAATCCCTACAGAATTAAAGTTTCAGGACGAACAAAACATCACATTAATGTTTTTGGTGAGGAGCTTATTATTGAAAATGCTGAGGACGCTTTAAAAAAAGTATGTAAAAAAACAAACTCTGAAATTGTAGATTATACTGCTGCTCCTATATTCATGAAAGACAAAGAAAAAGGAGCTCATGAATGGATTATTGAATTTAAAACACCTCCAGAAGATATTGATTATTTTAATGAATTGTTTGATAATGCTCTTAAAGCGTTAAATTCTGACTATGAAGCCAAACGCTTTAATAATATTACGCTTAATAAGCCAACCATTCACATTGCCAGAAAGCATCTTTTTTATGATTGGTTAAAGCAAAGTAACAAACTTGGAGGCCAACATAAAGTTCCAAGACTATCAAATACCAGGTGTTATATCGACGAACTGCTTGCTCTAAATTTGTAGGCAATTCAATTCATCGAGAAAATTGGTTTTCCTAAGTTTTTAAACGACAATTACTTTGCATTAATCTAATAATGTATAAAAATTTTTGCTTACCGATTTAATACATTTACATTTGAAAAGTAATAATGAAAATTTAAGCTATTATCAACGATAATCCATTATTAATTAACATCCATAGAACAAAAAACCACTCTAAAATAGAGTGGTTTTTTTATATGTAAAACTTGTTGATTGTTTTAAGAAACAGCTTTCAACTTTTTAATTGTTGTTTTTGTTATTTTATCTTCAGCATACATTTTGTTTACATGTAATTTTTTTTCTGTGCTACTTGGTAGTTCAAACATAGCATCTGTTAAAATTTCTTCACATAGTGAGCGCAAGCCTCTGGCTCCAAGTTTATATTCAATCGCTTTGTTAACAATAAAATCTAGGGCTCCATCTGTAATACTAAAGTCTATTTCATCCATTGAAAACAACTTTTTGTATTGCTTAATAATGGCATTTTTAGGCTCCGTTAAAATAGCTCTAAGTGTTTTAGCGTCCAACGGATTCATATACGTTAGCACAGGCAATCTTCCTATAATCTCCGGAATCAATCCAAAATCTTTTAAATCTTTAGGAATAATATATTGCAACAAATTGTCCTTATCTACCACATCATCAGATATAGAAGCACTGTATCCTACGGCTTGCATATTTAATCGTCTAGAAATATGACGTTCAATACCATCAAACGCACCTCCAGCAATAAATAAAATGTTTTCAGTATTTACTTCAATAAATTTTTGGTCTGGGTGTTTACGTCCTCCTTTTGGCGGTACGTTTACAACAGTTCCTTCAAGAAGTTTTAATAACGCTTGCTGAACACCTTCACCAGATACATCTCTTGTAATAGACGGGTTATCACTTTTACGAGCAATTTTATCTATCTCGTCAATAAAAACAATCCCTTTTTCTGCTTTCTCTAAATTATAATCTGCTGCTTGTAACAAACGAGTTAAAATACTTTCAACATCTTCTCCTACATAACCTGCTTCGGTTAACACAGTAGCATCAACAATAGCTAAAGGTACATTTAGCATTTTCGCTATAGTTTTTGCAATAAGTGTTTTACCTGTACCTGTTTGACCAACCATAATGATATTACTTTTTTGAATATCAATATCGTCTGTTGTAACGGGTTGCAATAATCTTTTATAGTGATTATAAACAGCTACAGACATGACTCTTTTGGTCATATCTTGACCAATAATGTAACCGTCTAAAAATTCTTTAATTTGTTGTGGTTTACGTAATTTTAATTCTGCAAATAAATCGGTACTATCACTCTGTTTTGATTCTTCAATTACAATACCGTGTGCTTGCTCAATACATCTATCACATATATGAGCATCTAATCCTGCTATTAATAAATTTGTTTCAGGTTTTTTACGACCACAAAACGAACATTCTAATTCTTCTTTTGCCATTAATTATTCTCTTTGGGGATTGAAAAAATACATAAATCCCTCATTTACAATTTATAAAGTTACGATTTTTTTTAACTACGTGCTAAAATCTCGTCAATCATACCGTATTCTTTAGCTTTATCAGCCTTCATCCAATAGTCTCTATCACTATCTTCATATACTTTGTCGTAATCCTGTCCTGAATGCTTACTGATGATTTTATAGAGCTCTTCTTTTAATATCAATATCTCTCTAGCCGTGATTTCTATATCACTGGCTTGTCCTTGAGCACCACCAAGAGGCTGATGAATCATCACTCTTGAATGTGTTAAACCACTGCGTTTACCATGAGCTCCAGCACATAATAATACGGCTCCCATTGAAGCTGCCATTCCTGTACAAATTGTTGCTACATCTGGTTTAATAAACTGCATCGTGTCATAAATTCCTAAGCCTGCATATACGCTTCCCCCAGGAGAATTTATATACATTTGAATATCTTTTGAGGCGTCAACACTTTCTAAAAACAGTAATTGAGCCTGAACAATATTAGCGATATTATCATTAATTCCTGTTCCTAAAAAAAGAATACGATCCATCATTAACCTTGAAAAAACATCTAGTTGAGAAATGTTCAACTGACGTTCTTCAATAATATATGGGGTCATATTTGAAGGATACATGCTACTAACAATCTTGTTGTAATAGGTGCTACTGATACCTTGATCTTTTATGGCGAATTTTTCAAATTCCTTGGCGTAATCCATAGTTCTTTTATTTTACATGTGTTTGATGGCCTTATTTATTTCAGTATGTGCAAAATCTTAATTATGAAACCTTTATAAAAGTATTTTCACAATTAAGATTTTACTGAAAAAATTAGGCGCTTAATTTTAAAAAATTGTGCGCCTAAATATAATGAAATATTATTTATTAATATACTCCTTATTTCTTAGAGTACGCTTCTTTAACAAAATTTTCATACGTTACTTCTTTAACTTTTAAATTTGCTTTCTCTTTGTAAAGGTTAAGTAGCTTTTGGCTAATAAGTTGCTCTGAAATTCGTCTTGCTTCATCTTGATTTGATAACACTCGTGCTGCAATATCATCAAGTTCTTTTTCTGAAGGATTTAATTGCCCAAATTGAGCCATTTGCCCTTTAATCATTTCTTTGGCATGCCCTTTAATGTCTTCAATAGTTACTTGAATATTATTATCTGTAATTAATTTGCCTTCTATTAACTGATAACGCAAGCTTTTTTCTGACTTTTCATATTCTTCTTTTGCCTGATCAGTATCCAAAGGTTGCTCGCCCGCTGTTTGTAACCATTTTTGTAAAAACTCAGCCGGTAAGTCAAATTTTGTATTATCTACTAGATATTCAGTAACATCATTTAATAATTTTTGATCTGCTTGTTGAACGAATTGTTTTTCAGCATCTTCTTTAATTTTGGCTTTCAATTCTGTTACAGATTTTACTACATCCTTACCAAACAATTTATCAAACAACTCTTGATCTAAATCTGCTAATTCTCTTTTGTTGATTTCAGTAATTGTAAACGTTACCGGTATATCTAACCCATGAACTTTATCATGACTTACTTTTAAAGCGTGCATTAAATCATGCTCATCGTCATAAAGTCCTTTGGTTTCTAGAGAAATAACATCACCAGGTTTTGCACCTATAAACTTTTTAGCCGTTGATTTTTCTTTAAACTTATCTGTAGTTAACGAAATAGTATTTTCTATTTCGTGTTCTTCATTTTTATAGGTTCCAGTAATTTCACTGTCTTTTTCAACAACATCTTGAGATACTAATTTACCATACTGCTTTTGTATGTTCTCAATTTGCTCATCAATCATTTTATCGTCAGCTACAATATTGTATTGTGTAATAGCCTTTTTGTTTTTTAAATCTACTTCAAACTCTGGTGCCAACCCTAATTCAAATTCAAAAGAAAAACCTTCTGCATCCCAATCAATCGCATCTTGAGTTTTTGGAAGCGGTTGTCCTAAAACATCCAATTTTTCTTCAGTTAAATATTTATTTAAGGCATCTTGTAATAGTTTATTAACCTCATCAACTAGAACAGCTTTACCATATTGCTTTTTAACCATTCCCATTGGCACATGTCCTTTTCTGAAACCAGGTATATTAGCTGTTTTACGGTAATCTGTTAAGATTTTTTCTACTTTATCGCTATAATCTTCTTTAGCAATATCAACTTTCACTACAGCGTTTAACGCGTCAAGGTTTTCTCTTGTAATATTCATTTTTATTGGTATAAAGCCCAAAACAGGGCAATTAACATATAAGGTCTTTAGTAATCAGTAATTTATATAACTAAAATTGGGTTGCAAAAATATAATTTTTTTACAACCCAACAAAGTTTTTAACGCCTTGTGTTAAGGCTATTTTTTTTCTTCTTTTAAAAACGAATGCAATATAGATTGGAGTATAGATAACAGGATACTAAAAAGTATCGCTGTCCAAATACTGTTTACCACAAAACCATCAACCAACTTATCAGCAAGAAGAATAATTAATGCATTAATAATTAACAAAAATAAACCTAAAGTTACGATAGTTATTGGCAACGTTAGAATAACTAAAATTGGTTTTACCAATAAATTTAATATTGAGAGTACCGCCGCTACAACTATAGCTGTTAAGTAACTATCAACATAAACGCCAGATAATACTTTAGCAAGAATTACCACCGCTAGCGCATTTAATAAGAGTTTGATTATAAGTTTCATGTATTGAATTTAATTGTTTCAACTAAATATACAAAATATATTAAGCCGTAAAGTGTATTAAAGCATCAAAAAAATCTTGAGGGTTTTCAGCATGCAGCCAATGTCCTGCATTTTTTATGGTGACTATTTTAGCGTTTGGAAAATGATTTTTAATAATTCTCTCGTCTTCTATACCTATATACTCAGACCTGTCTCCTTTTACAAACAAGGTCTCTTTTTTAAATTGTGCATGTACAGGGAGCGCTTCTCCAACTTCAGCTATTTCCTTTTTTAAAACTTCTAAGTTAATGCGTAATCCTAGTTTTCCTTTTTTAACCCAATATAGATTCTTGAGTAAAAATTGACGTATTCCGAAGTCTTTAATATAGTCACTCAAAGCATCATCTGCATCTCCTCGGCTTTTTAAAACATTAAAATCTAAAGAGCTTAAACCTTCTAAAATAGTATCATGATGAACAGGGTAAAAACGTGGAGATATATCGGCCACAATTAACTTTGAAACTAATTCTGGATATTTAGTTGCAAACAACATAGCCGTTTTTCCACCCATGGAGTGCCCCATCAAAAAAATATTTGAAAGGTGATAATGATTACAATACTGTTTTAAATCTTCAGCCATAACATCATAGTTAAAGGTCTCATCCCAAAAACTGCTTCCGTGATTACGCTGATCTACTAAATGTACTTCAAATCCAGATTCACTTAGGTTTTTACCCTGTGTTTTCCAATTATCACTCATGCCTAAAAAACCGTGAAGAATCAGAAATACTTGCTTATTTCCTTTACCTAATATGTTTGAATTTAATATCATTATTTTAATTTATGCAAATACATTTGAATTACATTTTCTACACCTAAATATAAACTTTCAGCAATTAGAGCATGCCCAATGGAAACTTCCAGTAATCCGGGAATATTCTCTTTGAAAAATTTAATATTATCTAAAGACAAATCATGACCTGCATTAACACCTAAACCCAGTTTTACTGCAAGTTCGGCACATTCGGCATAGGGTTTAATAGCCTTCTTGTTGCCTAAACCGTACTGATGCGCAAAGGCTTCAGTGTACAACTCAATTCTATCGGTTCCAGTTCCTTTAGCGCCTTCTATTTGTTTTAAATCTGGATCCACAAAAATAGATGTTCTAATACCGTTCTGTTTGAATTCTTTAATAATATCAATTAAAAATTCTTTATGCTTTATAGTATCCCAACCTGCATTACTCGTAATCGCATCCTCTGCATCTGGTACCAAAGTAACCTGAGTTGGCTTCACTTTTAATACCAATTGCATAAAAGATTCTATAGGGTTTCCTTCAATATTATATTCTGTATAAACCTCTGGTTTTAAATCGTAAGCATCTTGATAACGAATATGACGCTCATCTGGCCTTGGATGTATAGTCACACCTTCAGCACCAAAACGCTGAACATCTTTGGCAAACTCAACTACATTAGGCACATCGCCACCTCTTGAATTTCTTAAGGTTGCAATCTTGTTTATATTTACACTTAGTTTTGTCATTAATACCTTTTTAATTCGCAAAAATACAAAGTAGAACAGGCATATGTCCTTTTTTTTTGATTAATTTTGTTAACATATAAATCACAACAATGGATCTTGCATTATACATTTTAAATGATATAAAACCTATAAAAAGCAACAGTAAAGTTACTGACTTAATGCTGCTTTTTAATCAATTAACGTTTTCTCACATTCCTGTAAAAGACGAAAATGGTATCTTTATAGGTTCTTTTTCTGAAACCGATGTACACTGTTTTGATAGTGATAAACCATTAAGTGAATACAAATATTCTATCGAACCCTTTTTTGTAAGAGAGAGCACCATGTGGCTGGATGTTTTAGAGGCTTTTGCTAAAAACTCAACGAATGTAATGCCCATTTTAAATGATAAAAATGACTATTTAGGATATTATGAACTTAAAGACATCATTGGGTTGTTTAATGACACTCCTTTCTTTTCTGAAGCTGGTGGTGTCTTAGTTGTTGAAAAAGGAATTAACGATTATTCATTCAGTGAAATTAGCCAGATTGTGGAATCTAATGATGGAAAGTTACTTGGGGCTTTTGTATCAAATATGAGTACAGACCTTGTAGAAGTAACTTTAAAAATTGGAAATACTGGCCTAAACGATATTATACAAACATTTAGGCGTTATAGTTATAATATCATATCTGGACATGAAGAAGATAGTTATCTTGAAAGCCTTAAAGATCGATCTGATTATTTGAATAAATATCTAAACATGTAGATTATGAAAGTTGCTGTTTTTGGAAGGTTTTATAATGCTACCACTACGTTTTCTGTAGATACACTTTTTAGATACCTCAAAAAAAAAGATATCAATGCTTATATTGAAAGTCATTTTTTTGAAATTATTGAAGATAGTGACCCCAATAAAATACATTATCTGGAAAGTAAACAATTTGACACTCTAGATGAATCTTTTGATTTACTAATAAGTATTGGTGGAGATGGAACCATTTTAAGAGCTATTACTTTTGTTAAAGATTTAGATATCCCAATTATTGGTATTAACACAGGAAGATTAGGGTTTTTAGCAACTATTCAAGTTAGCGACATTGAAAATGCGCTTCAAAATATTATAGACGGAAAGTATAGAATTTCAGAACGAAGCTTATTATCAATAGAAACTTCTTCAAAAAATGAAGAAATTGAGGCGATGAATTTTGCTATGAACGAAATTGCCGTTAGCAGAAAAAACACAACCTCAATGATTACCGTTGAAACTCATTTAAACGGGGAATATCTAACATCTTACTGGAGTGATGGTCTTATTATTTCAACACCAACCGGATCGACAGGATACTCCTTAAGTTGTGGCGGTCCCGTAATAACACCAGATACCAATAGTTTTGTAATTACTCCTATAGCACCTCATAATTTAAGTGCACGACCTTTAATAATTACTGATTCAACAGTTATTCAATTAAAAGTATCAGGGCGAGAAGAAAGTCATTTGGTTTCTTTAGACTCCAGAATTGCCACTTTAGAAAACGGAACTCTTATCACTATAAAAAAGGCCCCTTTTAAAATTAAAATGGTTGATTTATTAAATGAAAGTTTCTTAACAACGCTTCGAAAAAAACTACTTTGGGGCGAAGACAAACGCAATTAGGCAATAATTCATAAGTTTTTTTGTTTTTACACTAATTCAATTAGTTACTAGTTGTATTCGCCAAATCTTATTTGTTATATTTGCAAACTTTTAAATCTTTATGAGATATTTAACCATAATTATATTAAGCATTTTAAGTGTTCATTCTAGCTACTCTCAAATTAATGAAATTGGAGTTTTTATTGGAGGGAGTAATTTTATAGGCGACGTTGGAGCCACAAATTATATCGCTCCTAACGAACTAGCTATAGGTGGTATTTATAAATGGAACAGAAGCCCACGACACTCCTATAGAATATCAGCAATCTTTACAGATTTAAAAGGACTTGATTCTAAGTCAGACGACCCAAGGCGTATTCAAAGAGATTATGATTTTTCAACTAAAATCATAGAACTTTCTGCCGGGATGGAATTTACTTTTACAGATTTTAATTTACATACGGGTAAAAAAGTAGCTACCCCTTATTTATTTACAGGAATCACCGTCACACATCACGATGATTATTATTTCTTAAACACTGTACAAACTCCAGAAAACACCTCTAGTTGGGCATTTGGTATTCCAATGGCTTTAGGCTTTAAAGCCAATTTTTTAGATAGCTTTGTTTTCGGCATAGAAGTAGGAGCCCGTTATACTTTTACAGATAACCTTGATGGAAGTTTCCCTAAAGAAGCGGCACATCAAACTTATAGATTCGGTAATCAAAATAATAATGATTGGTATATGTTTTCAGGCATTACCCTTACATATACATTCGGACAAAATCCGTGTTATTGTTTAAATCAATGAGCTTAAAAAACAACATACAAGAAAACCTATTACCCAATCACATTGCTATTATAATGGATGGCAATGGGCGTTGGGCTAAAATTAGAAGTATGGCTCGAGCTTTTGGACATGAAAATGGTGCAAAAGCAGTGAGACAAGTTGTTGAAGGATGTGCAGAACTTGGGGTTGAAAATCTTACGCTTTATGCCTTTTCAACAGAAAACTGGAACAGACCAAAACTAGAAGTCGAAACACTTATGAGACTTTTAATTTCTTCGTTAAGGAAAGAAATGAATACCCTTCTTGATAATAATATTAAGCTTTGCACCATAGGCAATCTAAATACACTTCCGAAAAAAGTTTATAAAGAACTTACCGAGGTTATGGAAAAAACAAAGCTAAATAATAGAATGACTTTAACGGTAGCATTGAGTTATGGTTCAAGGGAAGAATTGGTAAACACCGTTAAAGAAATATCTGTTAAAGTTAAAAATAATATAATTTCGGCCGAAAAAATTGATGAATCAATTATTAATGAGCATCTTTACACGCAAAATTTACCAGACGTAGATTTACTTATAAGAACCAGTGGTGAACAACGTTTAAGTAATTTTTTACTTTGGCAAATAGCTTATGCCGAATTGTATTTTACAAATACCCTTTGGCCTGATTTTTCAAAAGAAGATTTATACCAAGCTATTATTGAATATCAAAAAAGAGAACGAAGATTTGGGAAAACAAGTGAACAAATTAGATAAATCATTACGATTGAAAACATATTTTAAACACTGCTTAACAGTTTTAATCATTATAAGCAGTATTACAATTCAAGCTCAAGAAGTTACTTATAATAAAGGTGAAAAATATATTCTAGGAGATGTTTCTGTTTCTGGTAATTCTAGTTTTAGTGATCAAACAATAGTAACATACTCTGGTTTAAGCAAAGGAAAAGAAATAACTATTCCTGGTGAAGATATTAGTAATGCTATTAAGAAACTCTGGAATTCAAAATTATTTAGCGATATCGAAATTTATGTTACAAAAATAGACCGTAATGTTGCCTATCTACAAATAAAATTGTCTGATTTACCAGAGCTTAACGAAGTAAAAATTAACGGTGTTAAAAAAGGCAAAAAAGAAAGCATTATAAAAGACAATAAACTTACAAAGGGCACCAAAGTAACAGAAAATCTCATCACTACAACCAAAAACTTTCTTACTACCAAATATAAAAAAGAAGGGTATTTAAACACAAAAGTACATATTAATACTATTGAAGTGCAAGACACCTTAAAAAAATCTAAAGTCAATATGGTTTTGAATATAGATAAAGGTGAAAAAGTAAAAATAAAAGATATTGAGTTTTTAGGAAATACTATTCTTAGCGATAAAAAGCTTAGAAAGAGTATGAAAAATACTAAAAAAATTAATCGTTTACGCATACTAAAGCGTTCTAAGTTTATCGATTCAGCCTATCAAAAAGACTTAGCTAGTGTTACAGACAAGTATAAAGAAAATGGCTACAGAGATGCAAGAATTATTTACGACAGTATCATAGAAAATAACGATAAAACTATTTCGTTAAAAATAAAAGTAAATGAAGGTGAAAAATATACTTTTGGTAATATTACTTTTATAGGTAATACTGTTTATTCAAATCAATTATTAAGTAGAATTTTACGTATTAAAAAAGGTGATACTTATAATGGCGTGTTACTTCAAAAGCGTATTGCAGACAATTCTAAACCAGATGCAGACGATATTACCAACTGGTATCAAAATAACGGATATTTATTTTCAAGAATAGACCCTGTTGAAGTTAGTGCAGATGATAATGTTATTGATATGGAAATTAGAATTATTGAAGGCAAACCAGCCTATTTCAATAAAGTTTCTGTAGTTGGAAATGATAAAACCAATGACCACGTTATTTACAGAGAAATACGTACACGTCCCGGTCAATTATACAGTAAAGCAAATGTTGTTAGAACAGTAAGAGAGCTTGGTCAGCTAGGTTTCTTTGATGCTCAAGAAATATCACCAAACTTTAATAACCCAAATCCAAACGAAGGAACGATTGACATGGAATATTCTGTTAAAGAAACAGGATCGAGTCAAATAGAATTACAAGGTGGTTACGGTGGTGGTGGTTTTATAGGGACTCTTGGGCTATCGTTTAATAATTTCTCAATAAAAGATATCTTTAAAAAAGAAGCCTATAAACCAATCCCTATGGGAGATGGCCAAAAATTAGCGTTACGTTTACAAGCTAGCCGATTTTATCAAACCTACAGCTTCTCGTTCTCAGAGCCTTGGTTAGGTGGTAAACGCCCTGTACAGTTTTCAACCTCTTTATCACATACAAAACAATTTTTGTATAATTATCAAACCCGAAATGCTGATAAAAGTAAACGCTTCAATATAACCGGTATTACGGTTGGTTTAGCAAAACGTTTATCCGTACCAGATGACTATTTCACTTTATCACAAGCGGTTAGTTTTCAGCATTACGACTTACAAAATTATAATACAGGATTATTTACTTTTGGTAATGGTAGCTCTAAAAACCTATCATACACTATTGGGCTTAGCAGAAATAACACACGTGTTGATCCTATATTCCCTACTGGTGGTTCCAATTTTAGTGTGACTGCAAAAATGTCAATTCCTTACTCACTTTTCAATAATGTAGATTACAAAGCTTTGAAAGACGAGCGTGATGCCAAAGAAGCTATATATAGTGACCCTACAACGTCTGATTTTGACAGACAAGAGGCCTATAAAGTGATGGGGGAAATTGATCAAGAACGCTATAAATGGTTAGAGTTTTACAAAGTAAACTTTAAAGGAGATTGGTATACACAAGTTGTTAAAAATTTAGTTTTAAAGCCAAGTATTGAATTTGGATTCTTAGGCGCTTACAATAATAATAGAGGTATTATTCCTTTTGAACGCTTTTTTGTTGGAGGTGATGGTTTAGGAACTTACAGTTTAGATGGAAGAGAAGCTATTGCTTTACGAGGCTATCCTAACCAATCATTATCAGATCAAGATGGGGGAACTATTTATAACAAGTTTTCATTAGAATTGCGTTATCCAATAACATTAAAAGCCTCGGCTAAAATTTATGGACTAACCTTTATGGAAGGTGGTAATTCATATAACAGTTTTAGAGATTATAATCCATTCGATATTAAACGGTCTGCTGGTTTAGGTATTCGTATTTTCATGCCTGCATTTGGTTTATTAGGAATTGATTTTGGTTACGGATTTGATCCGTTATCAACGGAAACACAAGCTCATGGATGGGAAACTCACTTCATTATTGGTCAACAATTTTAATCTTGGCACGATATTTTCTAATAATACTTTAATGATTTGAAACAAGAATTGAAATTTTTAAGATTAAAATTCGTTAATTTTGAAAATGCAATTCAAAAAGTGACAGAATTTAAAAATAATCATCTGTCGTTTTTAGAATTTATAGCATATAAATTATAAAAATAATAACAGATGAAACGAGCAGATTTTAAGATTATCAAATTTGATGAAACTCATATTTGCAAGTTACATGTGGCACTGATTAGAAATATGAATAGACACATAAAAACAAACGTTCTTTTTTTATTGACAGTTATAGTTTTGTTGAGTACTTCAACAGCACAAGCACAACGAGGTGTAAGAATAGCCTATATTGATACAGAATATATTTTGGAAAATGTTCCTGAATATCAAGAAGCAACGGCACAGTTGAATGATAAAGTTCAAAAATGGAAAAATGAAATTGAAGAAAGGTTAGCTGGGATTGAACAGAAAAGAAAAGATTTAAGCAATGAAAAACCGCTCTTAACAAAAGAACTTATTGAAGAACGCGAAGAAGATATTGCTTTTGAAGAAAAAGAAATTTTAGATTATCAACAAAAACGGTTTGGACCTAACGGTGATTTAATGATTCAAAAAAAACAGTTAATGCAGCCTATTCAAGATCAAATTTTTGCTGCTGTTCAAGATTTAGCAGCTAGCAGAAAATATGATTTTGTATTTGATAAATCCTCAGATGCAACTATGTTATACTCTGCTAAACAGTATGATTTAAGCGAGCAAATATTAAGAAGCATCACAAGAGCATCCAAACGAAATCAAGTACAATCAAAAGCTGAAAGAAAAGCTGTAGAAGAAGAAGAACTGATACCAGAAATCAACGAAGAACTTGAGGCTCGTGAAAAAGCACTTGAAGAGAAAAAAACAGAACGACAAAACGCTATTGAAAAAAGAAGACAAGAAATTTTAGATGCGCGTGAAGCAGCTAAAAAAGAAGCGGATGCCAGACATGAGAAAATATTAGAAGATAGAGCAAAAGCAAGACAAGCAAAAATAGATGCTAGAAATAATGTCAATAAAACTGAGGAAACCGAAACAGATTCTATGGAAAACGCAGAGACCACAGAAACTGCAGCAAAAGATCCTCAAACAAAAACAAGAGAACAATTAATAGAAGAGAACAGACTTAGAAAATTAGCAGAAAGAGAAGCAAGAAAAAAAGAATTAGAAGATAGAAAAAATAAAATATTAGAAGAACGTCAAAAAGCTAAAGACAGTATAAACAATAACAATTAATAAACACTTAATACTATTTTAAAAATGAAACAATTAAAAACCCTTTTATTAGCGACCGTAGTATGCCTTGGAACCATAAGTTTTTCGCAAGCTCAAAGTAAAGTTGCTCATATAAACACAGAAGACTTAATTTCTGCAATGCCAGAATATAAAGCAGCTCAAGCGCAATTAGAAACCTTAGGTAAAACATACCAGGCAGATTTGCAAAACATGAGTACAGAGTTTCAAAAATTGGTAAAACAATACGAAGCTGAAGCTCCTACAAAAACTGATGAAGAGAATGCTAAAAGATCTCAAGAAGTTCAAGAAAAAGAGCAAAACATTCGTCAATACAATGCCACAGCGCAACAAGACATGCAAAAGAAACAAGTAGATCTTTTAAAACCAATTACTGAAAAAGCAAAAGCAGCTATTTTAAAAGTTGGTAGAGCACAAGGTTTTGACTATGTTTTAGATTCATCTCAAGGAGTTGTAATCTTAACAGATGGTAAAAATCTTCTTGATGATGTTAAGAAAGAATTAGGTATTTAAAATAATTTTACGTTATTTAATTTATACAAAGCTGTCTTTTAAAAGGCAGCTTTTTTATTTTTGTATACTATGAATACAAAACCTATTGGTATTTTTGATTCGGGCATTGGAGGCACTTCCATCTGGAAAGAGATCCATAGCCTATTGCCTCTTGAAAACACTATATATTTAGCTGATAGTATTAATGCTCCCTATGGCTCTAAAGGAAAAGATGCTATTATAAATTTAAGTATTAAAAACACCGAGTATCTATTAGAAAAAGACTGTAAACTCATTGTTGTGGCCTGTAATACAGCTACTACTAATGCCATTAGTTTCCTTAGAAAAACATATAACGTGCCATTTATAGGTATTGAACCAGCTATAAAACCGGCTGCTTTAAATTCTAAAACCAAAGCTATTGGTGTTTTAGCCACCAAAGGCACCCTTACAAGCGAGTTATTTTATACAACGAGTAGTTTGTATGTGCATGGACATAAAGTGATTGAGCAGGTTGGAGATGGCCTTGTTGAGTTGATTGAAATGGGTAGAATCGATACCAAAGAAATGCGTGCTCTTCTTAAAACATACTTAAAACCCATGCTTGATGCTAATATAGATTACTTGGTTTTAGGTTGTACGCATTATCCATACTTAATGCCTTTGCTACTAGAATTATTACCTAAGCATATTAAAATAATTGATTCTGGTGAGGCTGTGGCAAGACAAACCAAAGCTGTTTTAGAAAAGCATGATCTTCTGAATTTACAGCATACAACTTCAAAAAATCAATTTTACACTAACGGAAATCCTAAAATTTTAAAAGGTATTTTAAACGATAATGTTGATGTTAACTATTTAGATTTCTAAAATCGACCGTCATCTTAGTCATCAATAAGTTCAAGCAAAATAAACTGATTTAATTGCTTTCCCATTGAATTAAAATTATTGTCTGAAACCAATAGTAATGATTGATGTCCGTTTGGCAACCGCGGTCCAAATGTAATGCCTTCAATATTATCAACACTTTGATTTGTTAATTGGCTTCTTACATCTTCAAAATTAAACAACAATTCTTTCTTAGCTGATACATAATCGGCATTACTTAGAGCGTTTATATTCAATGTATTAGTTGCTTTTGAAGCATCAACTTTAAAAAGTTTTATGGTGTTTCCTTGATTTCCTAGTCCGCTAGAATAGCTACGTTCAATAGTTAAAAATATATTAGAATCATATTCTAGCATATCTGTAAGTCCGTTAACTGAAAAATTTCCTAAAGGTTTTTTAGCAATCGGATCTAAAAAATATGCAAATTGTTTTTCAGGCTTTTCTGTTTCGGAATCTATGTAGGTAATCCGCACTGGAGACTTTGTTGGGGTTAACTGTGGTTCTAAACCATCTGCCATAAGTGGCAATTCCATCCCTATCCAGTAACCTTTATCATCAAAACTATGACAGAGGGCTTCTAATGTTGCATTATGTCTTGGTCTTTCGGGACTGTTAGCTTTAAATTCATCAGGAATTTTAAATCGTGTCTCTAACTCTCCGTCTAAATTAACCGAAAAAAACATCGGATCTTTTTGATTTTTGATATGCCCCTCACTTGTTAAAAGTACTTGGTTTGATGCTTTATTAAATCTTATGGACTCTAAATCTAAAAAATCTGATTGATCTTTTATTTCCACAACCTTATTAACATTGATAGAGGCTATCTTAAAACCATCAATACTTATAGTTGCTTCATAAAATCTTGGATTGTTTGAATCATCACAAACCAAGTAATACCTGCCATTATAAAAATCGATTCCAGATAAACCACCAATGCGTGTATTAGCAACAGTAATGGTGTCTGGTAAAATATACTCGCTTAAAAACTTAACTTTTAAATTTTTATAATGAGTTACTTGAGTGCTTTTACATCCAAAAAATAGGACAACTAAAAGGCATCCTATTACATTTTTAAGAAACCTATTCATACCAACTAGCATACTTTACATAGTTATCTGCAATTCTATTTATTTCTCCAGATATTAATTCTTCACTTATATCTTTTACTTTTCTAGCAGGTATTCCTGCATAAACACTACCAGATTTTACATGTGTATTTTTAGTAACGATGGCACCAGCCGCAATGATGCTATTGCTTTCTATAACACAATCATCCATCACGATGCTCCCCATACCAATTAGCACATTATCGTGAATTGTACAACCGTGTACCATAGCGTTATGACCAATAGATACGTTATTACCAATTGTTGTTGGAGATACTTTGTAAGTTGCATGAATGATAGCTCCATCTTGAACATTCACTTTATTTCCCATTTTTATGTGGTGAACATCACCACGGATAACAGCATTAAACCATACACTACACTGGTTTCCCATCGAAACATCTCCAACTATGGTTGCATTTTCGGCTATATAACAATCATCCGGTATTTTGGGTGTTATTCCGTTAAGGGTTTTTATTAGAGGCATTTTGTATGTTTTTATTTTTTATTTAAAATATGATAATAACTCTGATTTTTTTGAAGCTGAAACCATAATCTCTTTTCCGTTACTAAGCACGACGCTTCCTCCCTTACCTTTTTGGTATTTAACCACTTCATTCACGTTTACTAAATACGATTTATGTACTCGTGCAAAGCTAGTGCTTGTTAAAGCATCTTCAAAATATTTAAGGGTTTTACTAACCAGTTTCTTTTTGTTGTTATTCAAATAAATTTCGGTGTAATTATCATCGGCTTTACAATACAAAATATCAGAGGTGTTTATAACTTCAAATCCGTCTTGTTGCGGAATCGTTATTTTCCCATTAACGCTATTCGTTTTTGGTATCAACACATCATTTTGTAGCGCGTCTTCTTTAGTTTTAATTTCGGTTACATAATCTACTGCTTTTATAAGTTCATCAATAGAAATAGGTTTCATTAAATAATATGAGGCGTGCGCGTTTAACGCATCAATGGCATACTGGTTATAAGCAGTTACAAAGATTGTTTCAAAATTAATATCGCCTACCTTGTCAAGAAGATCAAACGCATTGCCATAAGGCATTTCAACATCGAGAAATATCACATCTAAATCGTTGTTTCGTATTAAAACTAGGGCTTCGTCAACATTTGCCGCTTCTCCTAAAACTGTTACATTAGGACAGTATTTTTTGAGGTAGTTCTTAAGAATATTTCTACTTGTTTCTTCGTCTTCTACAATTATGGAGGTTAGTTTCATTTAGTCCTTTTTTAATGTTACAACAACTTTAGTACCTGTATCTTCTTCATCTTGAAAATCATCAATAAACACGTCTACTTTATCTTTATACATACCATTTAAAATAGACACACGCTTTTTAATATTACCCATACCTTTTGAACGCTGCTTTTCTTGATTCTGCGTTTTTAAAGCTTTAGATTTTTTTCTACCTATACCATCATCTGTAATAGTTATTTGTATTTCGTCTGGACTAGTTTGCATAATATCAATGTCTAGTCGTCCTTTTGTTTTCTTATAACGTAAACCGTGCCAAACAGCATTTTCAATGTAAGGCTGCAGCAACATTGGGGGAATTACAAAATCGCTTTTACTAATATGTTCATCTATATGAATGTTATAATCAAACTTATCTTGAAACCTAAAATGTTCTAATTTGGTATATAGCTTTAAGAGTTCGATTTCCTTTTCCAACGGAATAAAATCTTCTTCGCTATTTTCTAAAACAGCTCGCATAAGTAATGAAAAATCTGTTAAATATTTATTTGCAGCACGTTCATCATTGGATGCTATAAAACTATTTACAGAATTTAAAGCATTAAATATAAAATGCGGATTCATCTGGCTACGCAAGCTTTTTAATGCCAATAAATTATTAGCTAACCGCTGTTGTTTGATGTACTTAACCATTAAAAAAGCAGCCACTAAAAGCAATAAAACACCACCAATAAGCGAATAAATAATGAGTTGTTGTCGTTTGGTTTGCTCAGTAGTTAGTTGGTATTTACTCTCAGATAATTCTCTATCACTTTCTAAACTATTAATTCTGTTTTGTTTGGCTACTAGTTGTTTACTAAAACGCGCCGCTTGAGAAATTTCTTGCTCTTTTTTAATATATACTTTATCAACCAAATCTACATATTCCTGGTACACGCTTAAGGCTTTTTTGTAATCGCCTGCATCACGATACACGTCAGACAACTTTCTTGTAGCGTCTTTTTGAACAATCAAATCTTCCTTTTTGTCAGCTTCTGCAATACTTTTTTCTAAATAAGGAATAGCATTTACATAGTCCTTTTGTTGCGCATACGCATTCCCGATTTTATAATTTTGCTTTTGTAGTGTTAGCGCACTTTCATTATCAAAAACTGAATCATTTTCAATAGTTTTAATGTCATTTAAAGCTTCTTTTCTTAATTGAATTTCATTAGAATAATCGTTAATATTATTCTGAAAATCGGCTACTTTTATTTTCTCTTCTACAGCACGTTTTTTATTTTGACTGTTTGCTAATTTTAAAGATTTATTGTAAAATCCTTGAGCATTTTCTAAATCGCCTTTAGCAGCATAACTCTCCGCTATTTTAGAATTTAAATCGGTTACTTTAGGCGTAATTAAATGTTCTTTTGCTACTTTTAATCCGGCTTGATAACTCGCAACAGAGCGATTATAATCTTTAGTTAAAAGGTACACATCACCAAGTCCTTCATACAACTCGGTTAATTGCCAATTCGTCAATTCACTTTTATTAATTTTATTATAGATTTGAAGGCTCTCTTGATAGTTTCCATTTAATTTATAGGCTTTCGCTAATTTTAATGTAACCGTATTTGTTTGTGAATTTTGAAGACTAATTCGGTAATTAGAAACTGCTAAATCAAACTGTTTCCAATACAAATAAACATCCCCTAAAACCTCGTAAACCTCACTATTTTCTTTTGAAGAATTACTTGCTCCTAAGGCCTTTTCAATAAACTGAATACTCTTTTTAGCATCTTTTTTCAAGTACACATCGGCAGAATCAATCAACGATTTAAAGAGTTCATTATTGTTTCTTGAAAAGGATTTTAGCTTAGAATATTCGGCAACTTCTTTATTGGGTTGCACCTCAACCTTAATGCGTTCATTACTTTGTATGATGTAATAAACGGTTTCAAAATCCTTATGCTTTATAGTAAGTTCGTCTCCTTTTTTTACTTCAATTCTAAAATTCCCGGAAGTATCGGTTGTGGTATACGCACCTCCGTTTACTTCAATATTCACATTAGGTATAGGGATATTGGTATCGCTTTCAACTACGGAACCTCTAACAGTGAAACTAGGTTGCTTATCAAAGTTAATATCTTGCGCCAACGAATTGCTAACACTACATACTGCAATAAAAATCCATATATGTTTTAAAAATAATTTCATGCATTATTTATATGAGATAAACTTACGCACTTTACTTGGCATATTAAAACGGCTATTTTATAAAATTAGTGGTTTTTTAGTATAAAAATACCTGTTTACGAACTTAAAAGTTTTGTTTACTCAATGAGATACCCTTTTTGCTCATTGTGCTTTTTTTAATAAAAAGGATGCTTCTAGTTTTACCGTATTAATCAAAAAACAAAATTATTATGAAAACACATTTTAAAACGTTTCTTTTATTCACTGCGCTTGCAGGATTCCTATCGTGTCATGCTAAAACAAAAAAGGAAAACATAGCTTTAAATCAAACTGAAATAGAAAAACTAAAACCCAATAAACAGTTTATTAAAGTAGCTTTATTATTAGATACTAGCAACAGTATGGATGGCCTTATAGACCAAGCCAAAGCACAACTTTGGGATATTGTAAACGAATTATCATATGCAAAATGTGGAACCAATAAGCCCAATTTACAAATTGCTTTATATGAATATGGTAATGACAGATTAAACAGTAGAGAAGGTTATATAAGACAAGTTTTAGGGTTTAGTGATGATTTAGATGAAATTTCAAAAGAACTATTTTCATTAACCACTAATGGCGGTGAAGAGTATTGTGGACAAGTTATTCAAACCTCTTTAAACCAATTGAATTGGGGTGAAAATCCTGATGATTTAAAGTTAATTTTTATTGCGGGCAACGAACCTTTTACACAAGGAAAAACGAACTACAAAGATGCTTCTGCGAATGCTAATGAAAAAGATGTTACTGTAAACACTATTTTTTGTGGCGATTTTAATCAAGGTATATCGACCTATTGGAAAGATGGAGCTGATTTAACCAAGGGTGATTATATGGCTATAAATCAAAATCAATCTACTGTTTATATTGCAACTCCTTATGATGACGACATCTTGATATTAAATCAAAAATTGAATAAAACCTATGTTATTTATGGCGATAAAGGAAAAGAAAAAATCGCCTTGCAAGCAGAACAAGACAGTAATGCAGGCTCGTATGGTAAAGCAAATGCTGTTAGCAGATCCGTTAGTAAAAGTTCTTATTTATACAAAAATGAGAGTTGGGATTTAGTGGATGCTGTTGAATTGAATGAGGTTACGATTGAAAACTTAAAAGATGATGCTTTACCTAATATCTTAAAAGGAAAAACCAAAGAAGAAATTAAAACTTATGTCAATGAGAAACGAAAAGAACGTGATGCGATTCAAAAACAAATTCAAGCACTTAATTTAAAACGAAAAGGCTATATCACAAAAAACAAAAAAGACACAAATGGTTTAGAAAATGCCATGACCAAAGCTATTAAAGAACAAGCTAAAAAGAAACACTATACTTGGAATTAAGAAAGAAAGGCTCGTTGCAAAACGAGTCTTTTTTAATTTACTGCAGGACAATTACAATCGTATTTTTCTTTTCTACAATTAAAATTATAACCAAGAGTTAATTGATGAAAACCTCCATTAGTAAAAACAAGTGAATTCATCTGATAGGTATACGTATATGCAAACATAAACTGATTATAATTAACACCTAAAAGCGGCGTAATTTGTCTTAGTTTTTGACTGCTCACACCAGAGCCATCCAGATATTGAGCTCCATCAAAACTGTTTCGATAAGAAATACCACCCCAAATTTTACCAAAATCTACATTTTTATAAACTTTAGCATTAAAATCTATAGATGCTTCTTGGGTTCCATCTTTATATTGAAACATAACCGATGGTTCGTAACTCCACTCGCTACCATACTTAGCAAAAACACCTCCAATAGAGAATAAATAACGGCGTAGATTACTTGTAATCTCGATATCATTATTAACACCAGAATTTTTTAATAAATTCTTAACCGTAGCATGGGCATAATAGTCTAAATAATGGTAAGAAAAACCAAGATCTATATTAAAGTTCGTTTCACTTTGCACAATCCCATCAATAATGTTATCAGGACCATCAAACAAGAACGTTGTTTCATCTAATTTATATTGAATAACTCCAGCACTTATTCCAAAGGATAGCATATTTAAATCAATTGGATTTCTAGAAAACATTAAATGATGCGCATAGGTTACATAAGCACCCGTTTGCGAATGATATCCATTTCTATCGGTATACACAATAGCCCCATATGCTGATGGAGACTCTCCAAATCTTCCATTAACACTCATTGTTGATAATTTTGGTGCATCCTCATGACCAAACCACTGCTGCCTGGTTGTAAGCCTCAACTTTGAACAGTTGGCAACCCCTGCCATAGATGGATGGATCAGATAATAATTATCGGTAAGATAATCTGTATAAATAGGAAGTCCTTCTTGTGAAAATGTTAATTGCGAGCACAAAATTCCTATAACAACAAAAAAAGTATTCTTAAAATTCATATTCTACACTAGGAAAATTTGTCTATAAATAAACGCTTCGATTCTTGAAAAATTACACATAAAAAAAATAAAGCTTTACTTTATTTTTTAAATATTAAAACATAACTATAGTCAAATATATGGATAACTAAACTTATCTTTTGCTATTTTTGTCAAAAATTAGCTGAAATGAATACTTTCAAGGTTTCTCTGCAAGAAACATCAAACGACACTATTATTAAATTTGAAATAAATCAAATTATTACTAAACATCAGAGCTATGAATTTAACAACATAGATGAAGCAAAACCTTCACCTCTAGCTCAACAATTGTTCTATTTACCCTTTGTAAAAAAGGTGTATATCTCATGGAATTTTATTGCGCTTGAGCGCTACAGCATTGTTGAATGGAAAGATGTGCAAGACGAAGTTCTTGAACAAATTGAAGCCTATTTAAACGACGGTGGTGTGGTCATAGAAGAATCACAAGTAACTAAAAAAAAACCTGTAACAGTGTATGCTGAAAGTACCCCAAACCCTGCTGTTATTAAATTTGTTGCCAACAAAAAACTCGTAGTCTCTTTATTTGAATTTACCTCTATTGATGAAGCTAAAGAATCTCCATTAGCAACTGAGTTATTTCATTTTCCATTTGTAAAAAGTGTGTTTATTGATGAAAACTATGTGTCCATAACAAAGTATGACATTGCTGAATGGCAAGACATAACCATGGAGCTTCGCGAATTTATTAGAAACTATATTGAAACCGGCAAAGACATTGTAAATGCCAACGCTTCGCAAACAACTGAAAAAACAGAAGCTCAATCGGCGAACAATTTTGAGTCTTTAGATGATACATCAAAAGAAATTATTAATATTCTTGATGAATATGTAAAACCTGCTGTTGCCAGTGATGGTGGTAACATTCAGTTTATATCCTATGAGGCAGATACTAAAAAAGTACATGTTATGTTACAAGGTGCCTGCAGCGGTTGTCCATCATCAACCTATACTTTAAAAAGCGGCATAGAAAATATGCTTAAAGAAATGCTTCCTGGAAAAGTAGAGATGGTTGAAGCTATTAATGGGTAATTGTTACTTTTTTTAAGTGTCTAAAAAATTACGTATCTTTAGGTAACAAGTATTTTACTAATTTAAATAGTTATATAATGGCAATATTAAAAGTAATTGAAGTATTAGCAAACTCAGAAAAAAGTTGGGAAGATGCAACAAAAAAAGCAGTAAAACATGCATCAAAAAGCATTAAGAATATTCGTTCTGTGTATGTGCAAAACCAAAGTGCAAGTGTAAAAGAGGATGAGGTTACAGAGTTTAGAGTAAACTTAAAAATCACTTTTGAAGTAGAATAGTTTTTATTCTCAAATCATAGATTAAAGTGTTCATTTTTTGAACACTTTTTTTATATCCAAATTTCATTAACTTTGAGATTATGAAGTACTGTTCATTACTAATTTTTATTATTCTAACAAACTGTAACAGTCAGAATACAAAACCTATGACACATACATACACCAATAATCTTATTAACGAAACAAGCCCATATTTACTGCAGCATGCTCACAATCCTGTTGATTGGCATGCATGGAACCCTGAGACTTTAAAGCTAGCAAAATCACAAAACAAATTATTACTCATTAGTGTTGGGTATGCAGCTTGTCATTGGTGTCATGTTATGGAACATGAAAGTTTTGAAGATACTTTGGTAGCCCAAGTAATGAATAAAAGCTTTATTAATGTAAAAGTTGATAGAGAAGAGCGTCCAGACGTAGATCAAGTCTATATGAATGCTATTCAACTCATGACAGGCCATGGGGGTTGGCCTATGAATGTAATCGCTTTACCAGATGGCAGACCTATTTGGGGAGGTACTTATTTTAAAAAGGAACAGTGGATAAGTGCGTTAACCCAAATTTCAAAATTATATATAGAAAAGCCCGAAAAGCTTTATGACTATGCAGATAAGTTAGAAGAAGGTATTAAATCTATGGACATGGTTAATATTAACAGCGATGCCCCAATTTTTAAAACGGAATTCGTCGAAGAATCTGTAACAAATTGGTCGCGACAGTTTGATTATAAGGATGGAGGCATTAACCGAGCTCCTAAATTTATGATGCCTAACAACTATCATTTTTTACTCCGATTTGCCCATCAAAATAATGATAAGAGATTGCTTGATTATGTAAATCTTACGCTAAAAAAAATGGCTTATGGCGGTGTGTTTGACCAAATTGGAGGAGGTTTTTCAAGATATTCAGTAGACACCAAATGGCATGTGCCCCATTTTGAAAAAATGCTTTATGATAATGGCCAACTAGTTAGTTTATATTCAGATGCGTATCTCATCACCAAAAATGAATTATATAAAAATATTGTCACCAAAACATTAGAATATATAAAACGTGACATGACTACTGAGAATGGTGCTTTTTATTCCTCGCTTGATGCTGATAGTCATAATTCAGATGGAAACCTTGAAGAAGGAGCATTTTATGTTTGGCAAAAAGAAGAACTTAAATCTCTTTTAAAGGATGATTTTAATCTTTTTTCAGACTATTACAATATTAATGATTACGGCCTTTGGGAACATAACAACTACGTTCTTATTAGAAAAGATGATGACGATACTATTATTAAAAAATATAATATCACTAAAGACCAATTAATAGAAAAAACAAATAACTGGAGTAATATACTTTTAAAAGAGCGCGATAAAAGAGAAAAACCAAGACTTGACGATAAAACATTAACCTCTTGGAATGCCATTATGTTGAAAGGATATGTTGATGCTTACCGAGTGTTTGGTACTAAAGATTATTTGGATGCAGCACAAAAAAATGCAACATTTATATTGAATAAGCAATTACGCGAAGACGGTGGTCTTTACCACAATTACAAAAATGGAAATAGTAATATTAATGGCTATCTTGAAGATTATGCCACAACCATTGAGGCATTTTTAGCACTTTATGAAAATACGCTCAATAAAACCTGGCTTATATCAGCGCGAAATTTAACCAATTATACCTTTGACCATTTTTTTGATGAAAAAAGCAATATGTTTTTCTTTACATCTAATGAAGATGATTCCTTGGTATCTAGAAATATTGAATACCGAGATAATGTAATTCCCGCCAGTAACTCTATGATAGCAAAAAATCTATTTAAATTATCTCATTATTTTGATAATGAACACTTTAAAAAGACTGCTTTAACCATGTTAAACAATGTAAAACCTGAAATGAAAGAATATCCTTCTGGATATTCCAATTGGTTTGATTTAATGCTAAATTACACCTCTCCCTTTTATGAAGTTGCGGTTATTGGTAAAGATGCTTCATCAAAAATTTCAGAATTAAACAAGTTTTATATCCCTAACAAACTTATAGCCGGCAGTACTTCAGAAAATAATTTGCCTTTATTAGAAAACAGGTTTATTCCTAATGAAACCTTCATTTACGTTTGTGTAAATAACACTTGCAAACTTCCAGTTTCAAACGTTGAAGACGCTATCAAACTATTAACACCATGATATTTTTAAAAACATTTTTAATAGCTTTAGTAGCGTTTGAACATATCTACTTTTTAATCTTAGAAATGTTCTTTTGGACCAAACCCAAAGGCATTAAAACTTTCGGATTAAAATCTAAAGAATTTGCAGAAGACACTAAGGTTTTGGCTGCCAACCAAGGGTTGTATAACGGTTTTTTAGCTGCAGGATTACTCTATTCAATAGTCACTAAAGACTTTAATATTGCTATCTTCTTTTTATTTTGTGTGATTGTGGCAGGTATTTATGGAGCCTATTCGACCAAAAAAATACGCTTATTTTACGTGCAAGCGATTCCAGCTATTTTAGCTCTTATTCTTGTTTATTTAGAGGGTTTTATATAGGTTTTTATTGAGATTTGTTCTAATTACGCTTAAATATGTCTTTAATAGTTTTTAAATTTGTGCTTCATTTAAAATAAAAATTATGGAATTAGAAAAATGGATTGAGAAAGGATATGATTTAATTATTTATTTCGGGCCAAAATTGATTGCAGCCATTCTTATTTGGATTATTGGATCATGGTTCATTAAAATGATTCTTAAAGGTTTTAAAAAAGCAATGAAAAAAAGAGACTACGATATTAGTCTTGAAAAATTTTTAACGAACTTACTAAGTTGGGCTCTAAAAATAGTTTTAATTGTTGTCGTTTTAGGAACCGTTGGTATAGAAACCACCTCATTTGCAGCTATATTAGCTTCTGCTGGTTTAGCTATTGGTTTAGCACTTCAAGGATCTTTAGGTAATTTTGCTGGTGGTGTTTTGATTATGATATTCAAACCTATTAAAATTGGTGACTACATTGAAGCCCAAGGCCAAAGCGGAACGGTAAAAGAAATTGGAATTTTTACAACTAAACTGAATACACCAGATAATAAAGAAATCATTATTCCGAATGGAGCTCTTTCAAATGGTAACATTACCAATTACAGTGTAGAAGACACGCGACGTGTAGATCTCACATTTGGAGTTGGTTATGATTCTGACATTAAGAAAACAAAAGAAGTTATCTTAAGTGTTATTGATTCACATCCATTAATTTTAAAGGATCCTGCAGCTGCTGTGAATGTATCAGAATTAGCTGATAGTTCTATCAACTTTTTTACACGTGTTTGGGTTAAAAAGGAAGACTATTGGGCAGTGAAATTTGATGTTATAGAACAAACAAAAGAAGCGCTTGATGCAGCTGGTATTGAAATACCTTATCCACATCAAGTTGAAATTCAAAAGAAAGGTTAAGATTTAGGCTTTAACGCTACGAAATCTTTTAAATAATACGGTTCAAAATAAGCGACATCTTCAAAGTCGCTTATTTTGTATTTGTTATAGGCTAATGCACTCATCTCGTTGGCCGAAGGTAATTTATCGTCAATAAATACTGCGTTTGGGTGGGTTATTAATGTTTTTGTTTTTTCAACACCATTGCCTATAAAATATACTTTACCTTGTTCTAAATACGCAGCAAATGAAGACTCGTCTAAAATTTCGGCTTCAGTTTCTCTTATTTTTTTATAATTTGAATTGAATATTGCTGAATAGACTTCCATACGTCTCGCGTCTAACATTGGTACAATGACTCCTTCCTCACAAATAACTTGATAAGCTAAAGCTTCTAAAGTAGATACTGAAATCATAGGCTTATCTAAAGCAAAACAGAACCCCTTTACGGCTGATACGCCTATTCGTAAGCCAGTATAAGACCCTGGCCCTTTACTAATCGCTATAGCGTCTAATTGACTTGATTTTATATTAGCTTCCTTTAAAACAGCATCAATATAAACATGTAACCGTTCTGCATGAGAGTAATTTTTATCGTAATCTTCCTTTAAAATAATGGTTTTTCCATCCTTGGAAAGTGAGACAGAACAATTAGTTGTTGCTGTTTCAATATTAAGTATTAAAGCCAAACTAATCGATTTTATTTACTGTCTTCGGTCTTCTTTTCTTCAACTTTATCACCATTCTTTAACGTTTTGGTGACAACATTATAAGGACCAACGATTACATCCTCTCCTTCTTTCAATCCAGAAACAATCTCTATATTACTATCATCCTGAATACCAGTTTTAACAACTCGTAATTTTGCAACATCACCTTCTTTTATAAAAACACATTCAAATTTTTCCTCTTCTAAATTTGAGATTGAATTGTCGTCTTTAACTTTAGGTTTGTCTTTTGTAGATGTTGTATCTGTTTTTACTGTAATGGCACTAATTGGAACATTGACAGCATTTTTTCTAACTTCTGTGATAATATCAACAGTTGCTGTCATACCAGGTCTAAATGGCGAATATCCCTTTGGCTTTCCTTGTAATAAATCTTTAAAAGATTCTTCCAAAATTCTAACTTTTACTTTAAAATTTGTTACCTGATCTGCAGAAGTTACTTGGTCAGCCGAATTTGAAATTTCTGTAACAACTCCTTTAAACTCCTTTTTTAAGTAAGCATCAACCTCAACACGAGTAGAATCTCCAATAT
Source organism: Yeosuana marina (assembly GCF_011762485.1). GTDB lineage: Bacteria > Bacteroidota > Bacteroidia > Flavobacteriales > Flavobacteriaceae > Yeosuana > Yeosuana marina. Next base: position 344,641 of record NZ_JAAKGI010000003.1, on the reverse strand, counting down.
GTACTTTTACAATGTCGTTTTCATTAACATCAACTTCCACTTCCATATTAGATAAATTGGCAACACGCATAATTTCTGTTCCTGCCATTTGTTGAGTTCCAACAACACGTTCTCCAAGTTCTACATCTAACTTAGATATCGTGCCATCCATAGGAGAATAGATGGTTGTTCTATTTAAATTATCCATCGCCTCATTAACGGTTGCGCTAGCACTTTTTACAGCATAATATGCAGACTGTTTGTTTGCTAATGCAATTTCATAGCTAGAAACTGCCTTATCCCAATCTGCTTTTGAAATAATACCTTTATCAAATAGTTGTTTATTTCTGTCGTAACTTAACTTAGCTTCTTTTAAGGACGCTTGTGTCTGGTCTAAATTCGCTTTTACATTTTGTAAGGATGCTTGTGAACGATTTAAACTCGATTGGTAAATATCTGGATTAATGCGGATTAATAAGTCTCCTTTTTTAACCTGTTGCCCCTCGATAATAGGAAGTTCAATAATTTCTCCTGAAACTTCACTAGATATTTTTACTTCTACCTCTGGTTGGATTTTTCCAGTAGCAGAAACTGTTTCAATAATATCTGAACGTTCAATTTTTTTGGCTTCAATTTCTTTAAAATTACCACTCTTTCCAAACCAACCTGCTTTTTTACCACCTATTAAAAGGATTAACAAAACAACAGTGATTGAAACTATAATAACAAGTGATTTCTTGCTCATTGTAATTAATTTATATCTGTAATAGGAATTCCAAAATAGAACTCTAGTACTTTTAGTTTAAAAATATAATCATATTTAGCGCGAATAACATCACTTTGAGCGGCCTCATATTTATTTTGTGATTGTCCATAATCAAAAGCGTTTAACAATCCTACATTGTATCGTTCTTTTGAATAGTTAAAGGCCTCCTCTCTTGCATTTAAAGTTTTTTGGGCTGCCTCATAAGCCTTTAAAGCGCCTTTAGCATCATTTTGAGCTTGATAAACTTTGGTTTCTAAATCTAAATTAGCCTGCTCTAACTTTATTTTAGCACGTTCTAAATTTACTTTATTTCTATTAACTTCATTTCGACTAGCAAAACCATTAAAAATAGGAATATTCAATCTCAATGCAAAATTATGACTTTTATTATCTGATATTTGAGTTTCAAAATCTGGTGTCTCAAACAAACCAGATTTAAAATAATTTGAACTAAAACTATAGGAACCTGTTAAAGTAGGCTGTAAAGCACCTTTTGCTATTTTTAAATCGGTCTCAGCTATTTTTCTATTGGTTTCTGCTATTTTAATATCATATCGTGTGTCTTTTGCTTTAGCAATAATGGCACTTGGCGACTCCTGAAGTATATCGGTAAGTGGCACATTATAGTTGGCGTCAACAATATCAAAATTCTCATAGTCCTCTATTAACAACGATTGTGCTAATTCAATCTTAGATATTAAAAGTGTATTTTCTGCTGCCACAATTTGTTGTTCCTGAGTTGCCACTGTAGCTTGAATTTCAAGCACGTCGCCTTTTGGCAATGAACCTGCATCAACCAATTCTTGGGTGCGAGCTAAATCTTGTTTAGAAATCTCTAATTGTGCCTTTAAAACCTTAAGTTGCTCTTTATTGAATAATATCTGTAAAAATGAATTAGCAACGAATAATGAAATGTCATCTTTCATGCTATCCAGTTGATATTTTGACGCTAAAATCTGAAGATTAGATCTGTGCAATTGACGCAAATTACGTTGACCTCTGTAAATGTCCAGACCTGAACTTATTCCTCCAGACATATTTCTGGTTGTAGAGTTAACAGCATCAAAAGTAGTTGGATCTTGACCTAAACCAATGCTCCATGAATGAGAAGCTGATGCATTTAAAGAAGGTAAAAAGTTACCAATAGCATCCTTCTTACTTATCTCAGATGTTTTTAAATCTAACTCACTTTGTTTAATTGAAATATTATTTTCTAAAGCATAATCAACACATGCTCTTAACGTCCACTTTTTATTTTGAGACTGTATTGTTGTGGTTAGTAAAACCAACATTATAACTATTATTTTTTTCATCTGCTTATATTTATTTTTTCAGATTGAATGCCACATGAATTATTTTATAAGTATTCACTTAATTGACATCACTCATTGGTCTATACAACTGTTAAAGTGTTACAATTAATTACTTATTTTTGAGCATAACTTGGAATACCTGAAATTTGATTCCATACTTTTATTTTATCTGATTTAGTAACACCACTTTTTACTTCTACAAAGATACCATCACTAATTCCTAATTCAACATCTCTTCGCTCGAATTTTTGATCACCAACTTCAACTTCAACAAATGGTTTTTTTGTTTCAGAATCATATTGCACTAACGCTTCTTTAATAGCCAAGACATTTTCTGCTTTTTCAAGAATAATTGATGCATTGGCACTTAACCCTGCCCTTATAAATGTAGAATCTAAAGATTTAATACTTCCTTTAATTTCAAATTGAATAGCGCCATTTTCAGCCACACCTTTTGGTGCTATATAATCTAAAACAGCATCAAACTTTTTGTTTTCAATGGCTCCTATGGTAATTTCAAGAGGTAGTCCTTCTTTAATTTTACCTACTTCACTTTCATCAACTTTTCCTTCAAAAATCATTTTTTTGATATCAGCCAATGATGCAATGGAAGTTCCTTCATTAAAATTATTGGCTTCAATAACCTGATTTCCTTCCTTAACCGGAACATCTAAAACCATTCCTGAAATAGTTGCTCTTACCTGTGTCTGTGCTATGTTGCCTAAACCACTTGTCGTTCCTGTTTTTATAATATCATAATTTTGCAAAGCAGACGTTACATTTATTTGTGCCTGATCAACACTTTGTTTTGCTTGTAAGTAAGTGTTTTTAATCCCTTCAAATTCATTTTCAGAAATCACCCCTTTTTCAAAGAGTGCTTTTTGACGATTAAAATTTGATTCCTCGGTTTTAAAATTAATTTTTGCTGTTTCTAAGGCTGTTCTACTTGTGGCTATATTGTTTTTTGCACTAGTTAGCGAAGATACATTTGGAATAACCCGTATTTTGGCAATTAAATCGCCGGATTTAATATATTCACCAGCTTCAATAAAAATTTCTTCAATGACTCCAGAAATATTTGGTTTTATAAGGACTTCTTCTTTGGGAACTATACTTCCAGTCGCAACAGTTTTTACTACAATTGTTTGTTCTGTTGGTGTTTCTGAAGTATAAGTTATAGGATCCTCTTGATTTTTTTTCCATAGATAAAAAAGTGCCGAAGCAAATAAAATCACTATGATAGCTAGTACGATAACGGTTCTGGTTCTTTTCATTGTTAATTATAATTATTCTTTTTATTCAATTCTTAATGCATCTACAGGTTTCATTTTGGTAGCACTATTAGCTGGTATTAAACCTGCCAATAAACCTGAAACTACTAATATAATAAGCGCTGTAAATACGACTCCCATACTTACGCTTGGATTTGCAAAATTATCTACTGGTCCGTTCATATCTAACAAATAATTTAAAATCCAAATTACTAAGGCCGAAAATGAAATACCAACCATTCCTGACAGGATGGTTAAAATTAAACTCTCTTGTAAAATTTGTGATTTAACTACCCAAGGTGTTGCTCCCAAAGCTCGTCTTATTCCTATTTCTTTGGTACGTTCTTTAACCACAATAAGCATGATATTACTGATTCCAATTATTCCAGACATGAGTACTAATGATCCAACAAAATAACCAACAATAGATAAGATGGTAAACAACCCATTTACTCTTGCAAACTGTTCAGACAAATCAAAATGACCAATAGCTCTGTCATCTGTAGGATCTATTTTATGCCTGAATTTCATTAAATCAAAAATCTTTTGTTTGATAGATGTAATTGGCACATCATCAACCGCTGTTACCGCCATCCAACCTACATTGTCTCCTCTATTAAATGCTTGCCCGAAGGTTGTGAATGGTATATAAATAGTATTAGCATCTTGTTCTTTATCTCCTTGGCTGTTGCTCATTTTGAAAGTTCCAACAACCATAAAATTTACACCGTTTATTTTTATGTAGGTCCCTAAGGCATCTTCATTTTTATCATATAATCCTTTAATGACACCTGTTCCAACAACACATATTTTTCGTTTATCATTTATATCTGAATAACTTATAAAACGTCCTTGAAGGATATCTAAAGGTTGTTGTTTAATAAACTCTGGGTAATCTCCATAAATTTCAAAAGCACCTGTTTTAGTTCCTCTTATTACATTATTGTTACCTCTAAATCCTCCTAATTGATTTCTAGGTGAGACATATTTAATATTGGGGATTTCAGATTTTATAGCCTCAACATCGTCTAACTTATAATTGAAATTTCTTCCTTTTGGTAATCCTTTATACGGTTTTGAGGTTCCTTGAGTCCACATAAACATCGAGTTGGTTGCAAAATTTCCAAAATCTGCCATAACCCCATGTTTAAGTCCGTTAGTAAGCGCTAATAATAATACCAAAATGGTTATTCCCCAAAACACACCAAATGCTGTTAATAAGGTTCTAAACTTATTGGCGTTTAAAGCTTCTAAAATTTCATCCCAACGATCTCTACTAAACATATTATTCGTCTCTTAATGCTATTATTGGTTTTATTTTTGCGGCTCTATATGCTGGAAAAAAACCAGCTAACGCCCCTGCAAACACAAGTATGAATACTGTTGTTAAGGCGACATTAAAATTCACTTGTGGATATTTTATAAAATCACTTTGTATTTGTGGCCCAATAAGTTCTAGTAAACCTAAGCCAAAAATTAGACCAAACAACCCTGCAAACATTGTTACAAAAATAGCCTCTTGAAGTATCATTCCAACTATTGACATTGGTAACGCTCCCAAAGCCTTCCTGATACCAATTTCCTTCGTTCTTTCTTTTACAATAATAAGCATGATATTACCTACGCCTACTACTCCAGCAATAATAGTTCCAATTCCTACAAACCAAAATACAGCTTGAATAGTGGCAATTAAGGAATATATTTTTTGAGCTTCTTCTAATGTATTGTAAACTCTTACAGCACTGGTATCATCTGGGGCAACCGTATGCATTTGTTTTAAATCGTTCTCAATACCTTGTGATACGCTTTTTGATAGTGCTACGGCTTGGTCAAAATTGTCAGACATTTTAACGGTAAATAACATATTTCTAATATTATCTCCTGCATTAAAAACTTTTTGGGCTGTACTTAAAGGAATATATGCTTGACTTTCTTCACGTTCTCCACCTGGATCATAAAATATCCCTATCACTTTAAAATTCATTCCGAAAACGGAAATATTTTTACCAATAGGATCTTCATCCTTAAATAAATCACGTTTCAGCTTATTACCTATTACCGCTACTTTTTTAAACTCATTTAAATCTGATTCATTAATAAATCGACCCGAACTAATATCTGCATTTTCGATAAACTGATGATCTGGCATCACGCCTCGAATTTGATAATTTCCAGATTCGTTTTTATAAGATATCGTACCTCCCCAAATCGCATATAAAGACGTTCTGTAATCTAAATACTCATCGTACTTTCTAGATATTGTATTGTAATCTTGATTTTTAAGTTGGACATATCTACCAGGGTTTAATCCTTTATATCCTTTGGTTGTATTACCTGTCCATATAGTTATTGTGTTTGTTGCATCTCTTTGAAATTGAGATGTTACACCATTTTGAATGCCTTTACTAAACCCTAATAAAATAACTAGAATAAAAATACCAGACGCCACAGAGAGACCTGTTAAGAACGTTCGAAGTTTATTTTTTCTTAACGTTTCAAATATTTCTTGCCAACGTTCAATATCAAACATATAATGAGGCTCTTACTTGTTCTACAGGATTGTCATCAATAATAAGACCATCTTTAATATGTACAATTCTTTTAGTCATTTGAGCTATATCATGCTCATGTGTTACCATTAAAATTGTTTTTCCTTCGTCATTAATACCTTGAATTAACTCCATAACTTCTTGAGACGTTTTAGAGTCTAAGGCACCTGTAGGCTCATCTGCCAATAGTACTTTAGGGTCACTTGCCAAAGCTCTAGCAATAGCTACTCGTTGCTTTTGCCCACCAGACAATTCGTTCGGTAAATGATGAGACCACTCTGCCAGACCTACTTTTTCAAGATAATGTTCTGCTTTTTCAATACGCTCTTGACGTTTTACACCTTGGTAATATAATGGCATAGCCACATTGTCTAAGGCTGTTTTATAATTGATAAGATTGAACGATTGGAAAATAAACCCTAAAAATTTGTTTCTGTAGTTTGCCGCTACCTTTTCATTTAAATTTTTGATAGGAACTCCATCTAAAATATAAGACCCAGAATCTGCTTCATCTAAGATTCCTAAAATATTAAGTAAAGTTGATTTACCTGAACCTGAGGACCCCATAATGGAAACCATTTCTCCTTCTTTAACATTGAAATTAATTCCTTTAAGAACATGAAGAGAATTAGTTCCCATGTGATAGGATTTATGCAAATCTTTAATTTGTATCATTGATTGATGGTTATTTATTCAAAAATAGCCAAAACAATTTCTCAACTATGCTAAATAATTGTTAAGACTTTTAAATAAGACTCTGTAAATAAGACTGTTCTTTCTTAGAAATGTTACAAAAAAAAATAACTTTTTTAACTTTTTTTTGTTCTAAAAAATTTCATGTATACAATTACGCCAATACCAGCTACAAGTATATATGGAATTGACATCAAGTAAACAATGCCATTATTAATACCTTCTGCCGCACTGTGACCTTCTTCATTCTCAAGTACTGCCCTACACATAGCACACTGTGCATCAACAGGAATGGAAATAATAAGAAATAAAATTAATAATATGAAACCTTTATTTTTAAGCATAGTAAGGTGATATCATGATATAAACAACAACGCCAGTTACTGCAACATAGAGCCACAATGGGAATGTTATTTTAGCAATTTTTTTGTGCTTTTCAATATTGTTAGTAATACCTCTTACGTAAGTAATTAACACAAAAGGAATCACTACAATTGATAATAAAATATGAGTAATTAAGATAATAAAATAGATATATCTTATAATGCCCTCTCCACCAAATTTAGTAGAATCACTCGTCATATGATAAGCAACATACATAGCTAAAAATGCTAATGATAATAGAATTGCAAATTGCATTAATCGTTTATGAAGATTGATTTTTTTATTTTGAATTGCTATAAAAGCGGACACTAAAACAAGAGCTGTAACAGCATTAATGCAAGCATATATTGGTGGTAAAAAGGTTAAAGGTTCAACATCAAAACCGAGTTCACGTAAGTTAACTCCAAATAATATAGCTACCACAACAGGTATAGCTATGGATAAAATAAGTATCCAGGTATTATACTTTTTTTCAGATTTTAAATTGGTTTGTGTCATTATTCTTTTAACAATTTAGCAATATCTTCTTTTAGCATAGTTATTTCTTGTTCCATGCCTGTCTCATCAACTTTTTCAGATTCTGAAATAATACCATTATAAAAAATGATAGGATTTCCTCCTACAACTCTTGAGCGAATAAATCCATTTTTATCAATAAGAGCAAAATTTCCCGAATGCTCAAAACCCGCAGGCACCGAATCATCTTGAGCCGTATACAAATTAAATCCTTCGTTTGCTAGCTTATAAATATCTTCTTGATTACCTGTCATTAAATTCCAATTCGGGTTGGTAACACCGTATTTTTTAGCATAAGCCTTTAAAACCTCTGGTGTGTCATGCTCTGGATTGATTGTAAATGATGCGACTCCAAAATTATCAAAGTCTGTAAACTCATTTTGAATTTTAACAAGATTTGCATTCATTCTAGGGCAAATAGTTGGGCACGTTGTAAAAAAGAATTCTACAATATATACCTTCCCTTTATAATCGTTTTCTGTAATGGTTTTTCCATCTTGGTTTATAAAACTAAAATGAGGTACTTTTTTGGACTTACCATTTATCTTAATAAACGCTAAATCTGATGGTGTTGATTTATGTTCGCCAACAAAATCGGTTCGACTGTCTTCTCTTGCTATATCATCATTCTTAATTCTATCTATAATTTTCGGAATAAAATAAATTCCAAAAACCAATATAATAAATGAAATGCCTATGTATGAATAATTAGATTTCTTCATCTTATTTTGTTATCTCGTTAGCTCTTCTTATTTCTGAATTAAATTCCCCTTTTCTTTTTTGTCTATACTCAGTGAATAAAATACGCATATCTTCTCCCATTTTATTCTTCAAATCGTCCACTAAAATGCAATCATACGAACTTAAACCATACACTGGTTTATTTTTAGCTTTCTCATTATCTTTTCTATCATCAATCCTGCCTCGCTGATTTAAATCTTTATCAACTATAAAAACAGCATTCGTTGCTAAGTCATAATTAAGTGGGCTCTTACTTTTTAAACTATTAAAAAGTGTCTGTATATCTTGAGCATTTCCATAAACAAATTGCCAAAACCTCGTATCCTGATAAGAGCTTATCTCTTCTCTAAGCTTCTTGGTTTCTTCTTGAGTTCCGTTAGGGACAACAATAACAATTTGGAATTTTTTAAATCCTTTAAATTTATCGTAAATCAATTCCTTTAAATTTGAAGCTGCTATTGAGTGTTCCATTGGTTTTTCACCAAGAAAACCAAGTACTGTAATATGATCTTTAAGAACTATCTGCTCATTATTATCTGAAGAAAATTGATCCAAATCTAACACAGAGTCACTAACTATATCTAACGGCGTATAATTATGGGTCGCTGGATATAAAAACAATAAAAATGCAACGGGTAAAAAGAATAATATTCCTAAAACTACGTATCGCTTTACTTTTGTGTAATTCACTTATTAAACCTGCTTAATTTATAATCTCTAATAAAGTGCAAAAATAGAAAAAGGTGGTTTAATAAACCACCTTCCTATATCTTTTAACATAGTATTAAAAAGATTTGTATGTTTTAAAAGTCTCTTTTAAGATAACCCTTATCATATACATCAAAAATATATCCGCCTTCTTGTAATAAGATGAATACTAAATATAGTATTAAAAATATCGCTGTCCATACAACCATACGTTTTAAACTAGATGTTTCATCTCTCATATGCATAAAATCCCATGTAATATAATATGCTTTAACAAGGGTTAAAATAATGAATACCCAGTTTAGAAGTTTCATGCCTAAAAAATGCCCCATCATTGATTCAGGCTTATAAATACCTAAAATAACTTCAACAGTAGTAACTAGTGATAAAAACACTAAAACGCCCCAAATTTTTTGAGTATTGGATTTAAACTTAATTAAACCTCTAAATATTTCTAATTTATGTTCGTGTGCCATTTTCGATTATATTATCAATTAAACTAGGTAGAAGAAAGTAAAAACAAATACCCAAACTAAATCTACAAAGTGCCAGTATAAACCAACTTTTTCTACCATTTCATAACTTTTCCGTTTTTCATAGGTGCCTAAAATAACATTAAAGAAAATAATAATGTTAATTACCACTCCTGAAAACACGTGAAAACCATGAAATCCTGTTATAAAAAAGAAGAAATCTGCAAACAATGGAGGTCCATATTCATTAACGTGTAAATTAGCTCCTTCTACCACATGCTTTGCTTCAGATTTTACTTTACTTAAAGATTCCTCTCTTGATAAAACTGTTGGATGACCATGCTCGTTTAAAAATTGTGTTCTCACTAAAATATTGTCATGAGCTTCCAATCCGTGGATGACATTTTCAATGGTATAGGTAGGGGTTGTACCTTGACTAACAGAAGCTAATCCATTTACATCTTCACGCCTTACATTTTCTACAGGTGTAGCAACCACAAAATCACTTAATGCAACTCTATGTCCATCGGTATCAACAAACTGTAAAATATTACCCCCTTTTGTTTGTACCGCTCCATAACTTCCTTTAATAAATGTTGACCATTCCCAAGCCTGAGACCCAACAAATATTAAACCACCTATAATGGTCAAGAACATATACAGAGTAACTTTTGATTTTTTTAAATGATGACCTGCATCAACGGCAAGCACCATTGTTACAGACGACATAATCAAAATAAATGTCATAAATGCCACGTAAATCATAGGTAAATCCTGCCCATGTAAAAACGGAACGTGCGTAAAGACCTCATCTGCAATTGGCCAAGCATCGATAAACTTAAATCTTGAAAATCCGTAGGCTGCTAAAAACGCAGAGAATGTTAAGGCATCAGAAACAATGAAAAACCACATCATCAGTTTACCATAACTGGCATGTAAAGGTTTAGAACCTCCACCCCAAGTTTTACCTTCTGTTCCACTAGTTACAACTGTAGTACTCATATTTATTGGTTGTTTAATAAAAGATGCACAAAAATAATCAATTTATTTTTCTAGCGAAATATCCGTGTATAAAATTCAAAAAACACTATAAAAAATAATTTTAAACTTAAATATAATAAAAACTACCCAAATTTTTTACCGAACAAAATATAAAAACAAAAACAGGTAAATCCAAAGTATATCAATAAAATGCCAAAATGTAGAGGCTAGTTCGAAACCAAGCATATTCGACGGGGTATACTTTTGTTTAAAATGATTATAAATTACAACCAATAAGCTAATTAACCCGGCTACAACATGTAAAATATGAACCATGGCTATTAAATAAATATAAGACATCGTCACATTACTGGTTGGCCCGGTAAAATTATATCCTAAATCAATAATTTGTTGAAACCCGTTAAATTGATTGTATATAAAGGCAATACCTAAACCTAAGGTGACAAATAACCATAAGGTAGTCATCGCTCTATTATCATTTTTTAAAGCTCTTTTTGCTAACAAAAATGATATACTACTAATTATAATTATAACCGCACTTATTGCAAATGAGTTTGGTAATTGAAAATCTTTTAACCAATCTGTTCTTGAACTACTCACAATAAAAGCGCTAGTCCATGCTGCAAAAGACATAATAAGAGAAATAATACCAAACCACAGCATCATTTTTTTTGCTCTTTTGGTTTTTTCTTCTTGGGTTCCTTGAGTTAAATCCATTATAATATTATCTTAAAAATTTATCTATAACGTAAACAATTTGAACAAGTGTTATGTAAGACACACTGGCCAACATGAGTTGTTTAGCTGCTTTTGTAGTCATTTTTTTAAACAACTCAATCGCGTAAAAAAGCATTCCTAAACCTAATACAAACACAATAATAGCTGAGAGTATTGACAAATGCAATTTACCTGTGAAGCCGAATACAGGTAGTATAGAAACTAAAATAGTCCAAATGGTATACATAATTATTTGAACAGCCGTTCCTTTGTCTTGCTTTCCTGTTGGCAACATAAAAAATCCGCCTTTTTTATAATCTTCAAACAAAAACCAGCCTATAGACCAAAAATGAGGAAACTGCCAAAAAAACTGGAGGGCGAATAATGTACCTGGTTCAATTCCAAAATCGTCTGTCGCTGCTACCCAGCCCAGCATAAAAGGAATAGCTCCCGGTATAGCTCCTACAAACACCGATAAGGGTGTTTTTGTTTTTAAGGGCGTATAAACACTAGTGTATATAAAAATAGAAATCGCCCCAAACATGGCGGTTTGCTTATTGATATTATAAAGGATAATAATACCTAATAAGGTGAAAATTGAGGCAATAATAAACGCGGTATTAACAGACATTCTACCTGCTGGAATGGGTCTGTTTTTAGTACGATCCATTAAAGCATCTAAATCCTTTTCAATAATTTGATTGTAAGCATTTGATGCGCCTACCATAAAATAACCTCCGAAGGCTAATAAGATTAAGGTTTTTAAATCTACTGTATCTACACCTAGCAAATAGCCTGCAAGTGATGAAAACACCACACTTATTGCCAGTCGCATTTTTGTGATCTCCTTAAAGTCTGATATGATAGAATTTACCGATAAAGAATTTGAATTGCTCAAGCTTTTTTTTATTAGTGCTTTTTAATGCGAGTGCAAAGATACTTTATTAATGAATTTAAGCAATTCTTTTTAATACTAAAATTTTGTACTAAGAGCTTGTACAAAAAGATTTTGTACTTTTAAAACCTTCTAATCCTTCAAATATGAAAATACTCAAAACCCTTTTTTTATTTTTTTCAACGGTCCTTTTATCACATGCTCAGGAAAACCAAGACGTTGTTATTAAAACACAACAATTATCAGACAATGTTTATATGCTTACAGGACAAGGCGGAAACATAGGACTTTCTATAGGTGATGACGGCGTTTTTATGATTGATGATCAATTTGCTAGATTAACCCCTAAAATTTTAGATGCTATTAGAGCACTAAGTGATAAACCTATACAGTATTTAGTAAATACACATTGGCACGGCGACCACACAGGCGGCAATGATAACATAGCTAAACAAGGAGCAAAAATTATTGCCCACGATAATGTCTATCAACGATTAAGCACTTCTACTCCAAAAACCCCAAAAGAAGCATTACCCGTTATTACCTTTAATGATAAATTACATATTCACATTAATGGTGAGGATGTTCTTGTTTTTCATGTTGATAATGCACATACCGATGGTGATGCGCTACTGTATTTTCCTGAAAGCAATGTACTTCATACAGGTGATACGTTTTTTAATAAACTCTATCCATATATTGATTTAGATTCTGGCGGAAGTGTTAATGGCTATATTGATGCTGTTAAAAAAGCTTTGATTGTGGTAGATGATGACACCAAAATTATTCCTGGTCATGGCGTACTAGGAACTAAAAAAGAGTATCAGTTTTTCTTAAGTATGCTTGAAGATTTAAAATCTAAAGTATTAGCTGAAATTGCTTTAGGAAAAACTGAAGACGAGGTTGCAGTAAACTCTGATATTACCAAAACCTATGATGATTTAGGGTATAGCTGGGCTTTTATAAACAGCGAAAAGATCCGTAGAACGTTTTATAAGAGTTTGAAAGAATAAGGTTACTAAAAATCAAAATACCAGTTAAACAAATCCGTTCTTAAGCCAATATTAAACCAAACTGTATTGCTCTTAAAGGCTGAAGCCGTTTCTAATTCTGGATTAAAATTTCTAAAGGTGATATCAGTAAATATCTTTAAATTAGAAGCAGGATTTATAAGATAACCCGCTTGTAAATTTGCGTAAAATGTATCTGTTTTATTACCCTGACCTACTGTAATACCGGTATCAAAAGGTCTGTCGTTATAATCTCTATAAATATCACCTCCGTAACTAAAATTATCGGTGCCATCATTGTAATCTAAACCTCTAACACCTAAAACAAGTTTTGCATTACCAAACCATCGTTTATAATGATATCTTCCTATAAGAATGGCTTCACTAAAGTTTGCTCCCCAAAGATGTGCCATAGATTGATTATTATGCCCATAGTTTAACACAATGGTATTATGCGAATAGGTGTAAGGTCTAACTCGATTATATTCAAACTGCAACATTAAATTATTGACTTTAAATGCATTGAAATATTTAACACCTAATTGATATCCAAACTTATTTTTCCAACTTTTTTGTCCTGCTGTAACATCAGTCAACGAAAATTCATCTAATATAAATTGACTGTAGAGATTTACATTATCATTCCACTTGTACTTTGCAGAAGCACCAAGCAGAGCATTTCCTGCTCCTTGACCTGTTTCAAACTCAATAGCTCTATAGAATATAACAGGATTTAAATAATTAACATCAAAGCCTCTGTTATTTGAGTTAGTCCATAATACCGATTCAAATAACCCTATATTCAAACGTTTTGATACATTCCAACTTAAATAATGGCTTGCCATATATTTGGTTAAAAAAGCTTTATCAACCGTTGCGTCTGGTCTTACATCTTTTAACCACATCCAAGTGTTTGTATATTTAATTTTCCAAAAAGAAGTGTTTAACTTTAAAAATGGATGCGGACTCGCCACATCACTTAAAAACAATGATCTATATCCATCACCAATAAAGTTTTTCCCATGACCAAACTGAATATTAATAAATTTAGCTGGTGCATACGATAAGTAAGCTTCAGCAACCGGATAATCATACGAATCAGTTCTAAAACGCTTGCCAATACCTCTTCCCGGCACAATAGCAGGGTCTGGACCAAAGGCTTTTAAACTTTCAGCATAATCATTTACATATTGCGCGAACCGTCCTTGACTTTCATAAACCGTTGTATAAAAATTAAAGTGCTTTCCTAAACCTCCTTGTACTAAAAGGCCTCGTGTATTATTATATGTTGTGCTAAAATCTGCATTCGTATCTTTTCCACCTTCTAAGTCCAAAATAGGATCGACTGTAAACCAAAAATCATTTGCTTCAACTTGAACTAAATGCTCATTCCAAAGTTTTCTTCCTACCCAAGAACTTGTTTCTTTTTTTAAAGCTTCTGTTTCTGCTTTAAAATCATAATATTTTGAAACATCATTATATACAAATGGTTTTGAAGCGGTATGACTATTGGTCCCAACAAGATTCATACTTCTATCAAACCTTGAATAGTCTGTATGGGTAAACGGAATATTTAATTGACTTGAATATGACTTATTTGAAAATGATTTTATTGAGGCATTCACTTCGTCATATTCTAATTTTGCTTGTCTCTCTATTTTAGAAATCTCATTCTCTTGTCTTAAATCTTGGGTTTCAACAACTTTATCTTCTAATGGAATTTTAAGAGTTATAGAATATTGTTTAAATGTAGGATTTCCATTGTAGATCCCTGGTTTTATTTTTGGGAATTCTGAAAATACACGTTCTGCTTCGTCTTTCAATTCGTTATACATGGCATCCACATAAATAATTTTAAATTGCCCTGTAGTATCAACTTCAAAAAGAATAACCACCTCTCCTTTATAATTGTCATCTAATACATTCTGAGGCACCTTAAACTTGTTAAAGAGCAGTTGAAACACGTTCTCGTTAAAACACTTCTGTTGAGATTCTATAGAGGCATTTTCACAATCAGGAAACATTGGAGGCCTTTCATTAAATAAATCGTCTTGTGAAAACAGGTTATATTGAACTAATAGTAGGAGTAGAACAACGAGTCTCTTCATGGGATTGTACTAAGAATTGTTTGAAAGCAGAAAGATACTATATTTTTAAGAATGCAAACATTAAAAAAACCGTTATCCTAATGAATAACGGTTTTAAAGCAAAAAGAGTATATAAAAACTAATTTTGAACTTTAAAAACTATTGGTAACGAATAAATAACACCCACGGGTCTATCTCTTTGTTTACCAGGCTCCATATCAGGAATTATATTGACTACACGCTCCGCCTCTTCTTCTAGCTTTGGATGTGTTGCCCTTGTTTTAATATCGGTTACATGCCCAGTTTTATCAATTTTAAACTCGACATTAATTCTTTGAATTCCAGACAAACCGTACTCTGAGGCTATATTACTATTAAACTTTTTTTGAACGAGCTTATTAATTTTATCTGACATACATTTTCTTCGTTCATTATTATCCTTTGCCCTTTCGCATCCCGGATAAATAGGCACTTGCTCAACAAGAATATACGGCACATTTTCAACCTCTGGAATTTTAATTACCTCAGGAACTCTTTTAGGATCGATAGGAGTTTCTGTTACAACTGGATCTTTAGTGAAAATTTCAGGTGTATTTTCATCAATAACAAACTTTGGATCAACAACTCTGGTTATTTGTTTTTTAACCATCTCTTCTTTTTCCGGTTGAGCTGGCTTTATTAATGGAACATCAATAAAAAGGGCTGGCTCTTCAATAGGCTTAAATTCACAAATTTCTTGCAATCTTGTTTCAAATGTCATTTCAAACAAACCATAAGCGGCTAATAAGCAAATAATCAAACCTACTTGAAAATAAAGAATTGTGTTTTTTTGTAAATTTGCATCATGCTTTTGTGATTTTTTCACGGATTTCTCATTTTGGCGAATGAGTTCGTGAGGATTTTTTGGAATTCTCATAATAATTTTAGATTAACTGTTAATATTATGATAAAATCACAATAAGTGTACCAAAAAAAGAAATCCCGTTACATGTTATGTAACGGGATTTTATATTTGTTTATTCCTTAACTAAAAGGAAAGAAAATTAATCTTGTACTTGGAATATAATAGGTAAAGAATATGGAACTGTTACAGCCTTACCACGTTGTTTCCCTGGTTTCATTTGAGGAAGCAAACCAATAACACGAGCCGCCTCTTTTTCTAGAGCTGGGTGTGGAGCTCTTGCACGAATACCTGTAATTTTTCCAGATTTATCAATTTTAAAAATTACATTAATACGTTGTCTTCCACTTAATCCTAATTCACTAGCTAAATCTGTATTAAATTTTTTATTTACAAAATCAGCGATTTTTTCAGACATACATTTTTTCTTTGCATTGTTATCGCCTTTATCACAACCTGGAAATACCGGTACGTTTTCAATAACAGCAAAAGGCACTTCTACATCTTCCTCTACTTCTTCTACAGCAACATCTTCTACTTCGGCAATTTCTGTCTCTTGATCAGCTTCTGTGGACTCTATAACAGTTTCTTCAACCTCCGCCTCATCTTCAACAACTTCAATTTGCTCTGGAGCAGCAGGTGGTGGTGGTGGTGGTGGTGGCGTTTGTAATTGTTCCGTAATTGGAACTTCTTCATCGTCTAACGCATCCATACTTACTTGCCCTATATCAATATTAGACTTATCATAAGATTTGTAATTGATCGCATAATTTGTAAGAAACAACATTAAAGCTAAACCAATTGCGAAATACAGTGAACTGTTACGTCCAACATTTGCTTTAGGATTTTTCTTAGGTTCCATAATTTTAATCGTTTTTGTAGATTGCTAAAATAACTATTTATTTATCAAAAAAACAAGTCTTTATATTTTTTTAATAAGGATTCTGTTTTTAATGTATATTACTAATGTTGCCAACAACGCTCCTAGAGTATTAGCAAACACATCATTTATATCTGATTGTCTGCTAGTTGTTATAGCTCCCTGAAGTATCTCAATAATTATACCAAACACGACAGAAAAACAAATAGCATAGATAATACTTTTATTTTTATTTATTTTAAATTGAAAAAATAACGTAACGTACCATAAAATTGCTAATACAAAATAGGCTGAAAAGTGAAAAATTTTATCAGCATTTTGAATGTGAACTTCCTCAACTATTTTATCTACTTTTATAAGACAAACCGTAGCTAACGCTAATGAATACAGTATTGTTATTATTAAAGAATAGGTTTTAAGCACCAACCAATGTTTTATAAGCATCAGCAGATAACAAGTTATCGACCTGAGACAAATCTGAACACTTCATTTTAATCATCCATCCTTCACCATAAGGATCTGAATTTACTTTTTCAGGCTCGTCTTCTAAAGCCTCATTGAACTCTATTATTTCACCAGATAATGGCAAAAATAAATCTGATACCGTTTTAACGGCTTCTACGGTTCCAAATATTTCTTCGGCCTCTAGTGTTTCATCAAGGGTTTCAACCTCTACGTAAACAATATCTCCTAATTCGCCTTGCGCAAAATCTGTAATTCCAATAGTGGCAATGTCTCCTTCAATTTTAACCCATTCATGGTCTTTTGTGTAGTGTAATTCTGCTGGTATGTTCATTTTTGTGTTTTATATTGATATTGCAAATGTATTTATTCAAATCTTTAATTCAAATACTTATTTGTTAATTCCCAAAATTATATCGAATGGTAAAACCAGATCGGATAGTTGTTTGTGGAAATGCTGTTGAAATAGCGTATTCTGAAAACGAATAATCAAAGTAAAAAATTCCAGTTAGATTTTTACTGAAGGCATAATCTGCTGAATATTTTAATCCCCAAATTGTTTGTCCCGAGGTTACTTGATTGTTTTCTAAATCTAAATATCTTATAATGGTTTTGTTATCTCTTATAGAAATATCTGCCTTCATATTTAAGTCGCTAACAATTCGTTTTTGAGGCCCTGCCAACTGCGATCTAATTCGTAAATCTTTAATTCTATACCCTAAACCAATGACATATTCTTTTCCTTGAATTTCAGTCATTAAATTATTATCAAAACTTAATGATAACAACCTATCTTTTTTAACTTCAGCAAGAATTTTAATAGAGTTTTTCATTTCAAAATCAATTCTTACAAGCGGACTAAACATTTCTGCTAAGTTAATATTGCTATATAAGTTTTCATTTTTATAGTTACCAGATTGGTCTAACACATTGCTTGGTTGTGAATCATAATCTGAATTATAATCAATAGTTGAATAATCTAAATTAGATCTAAATTGATTGATG
Organism: Yeosuana marina; assembly: GCF_011762485.1. Lineage (GTDB taxonomy): Bacteria > Bacteroidota > Bacteroidia > Flavobacteriales > Flavobacteriaceae > Yeosuana > Yeosuana marina. Next base: position 326,289 of record NZ_JAAKGI010000003.1, on the reverse strand, counting down.
GTATATGTTGAACGATAGCCATGTGTAATAGAGAAACGTTTGAATCGTTTTTTAAACCATTCAAATTTCATTAAACCAGTATATTTAATATCCCAATTAGGAATTGGCACATCTCTAAAAGCTCCCAGTTTTACACTATTAGCGTCTGTACCTGTATAGGCGGCTAAAAATGCTGGTATAAGAACTGATTGATTATTTTTACCAAAGCCTTTTGGATAGCCATCTATTCCAATATTATCCGGGTTATTTAAATCTACGCCTCTATCGGCCGCCAATCTTTGAGCTATTGTTAATCTATTTGCTCTAAAATCACTAAATGCTTGAGAGCTATTTTCATCACTTGTACTAAAGGCCGTTTTTAATAGCACCGTAGAGATATTAAAATTACCAAACGTATTTGGTGTTAAAGACTCATATTCATAGTCTCCCCCTGTATCATTAACTCTGTAGTTTTCTGTAAAGTTTTCATAGTATGCTCTGTTTCCTATAAGATCGATTTTTAAATCTTTTACAGGCTCTAAACTGGCAGAAACGTCTAATTGTTTTGTATGTGTTTCGGTATATTGTTGGTTAAACTCGGGAAAAACAGTTAACCATCCATTTCTAGCCGCTAAATAGCGTATATCAGTTTGACTTCCAAAAGTATACCCCAATGTAGGTTTAAGTGTTCCTATAAAACCAGGTGTTGGCAAATATCCGGGTAAAAACGTTCCGTTATTTTCAGAATAATTAAATTGAATTCGCTTAATACTAGTTAAAATATCTATTCCAGCATTTAATATTTTGGTTCCACCTCCGCCTTTAGTTTTCACCTTGTTTGTGTTGTCTTGATTTGCCCCTGGAGGCGCTCCACTGGTTCTTGACCTGACAACTCGTGTTGGCTTTTTTGTTAACCCAATATACTTGTACAACTTATTCATATCTAAAGTTGTATTGATATTATGAGTATTAGCATTTTGAATGGTGTTTCCTAAATCATAGGTTTGTCCATCTAATTCTAAATTACCATATAAATCAGATCCTTTTTGCCATTGGAAATCGCTACTGTATTGATACGTCGCATTTATAAAACTAAAGGTTGGTATTTTATTAATAGGTAACTCGTAGGTAATTCCTAATTGTTGATTTTGCCTGTTAGGATCTCCAAAATCAAAAAATCCGTCCCAAATGTCTAAGGTTGGATCTTGTTCGCCATTAAGAATATTATCTTTAAAATAATTACGTACTATGTTATTATTAGCCGCTGTAAAATTAAATTGTAGGGCCTTAGTTAAATTGTAATTAATAGTGTATTGAAAATCGAACATGTAATTTCTTCGATATAATTCTTCAAGTCCAATATTATTCCCTCCTAACTCAACCTCTCTGAATTTTTGACTATTAAATTGTCTATTAATATTTGAATTAATAGTGAAGCTAGTAGGCATTAAATTAACATTAAAGTCTTTTAAAAGTTTCCAATATTTTCCTGTAAACAACGAATCATTTTTCTTAAACGGTTCTATAGATAACGGGTTAAAGTTATAGGCATAATTAGCTCCTACACGTAAGGTTTTATTAACCGCTTTTTCAATTTCAAAATCCCTGTGTTCTTCTTTGTTATACGAATAATTAAACGTTAAATTTTCAACATCATAAAAACGTGGTTTCTTCTCTGTTGTTCTATTTTTTCTGACACCTATAAAATTGATGCTTTGCCTTTTAGTGTAATCTTCAGACTGTTGTTTAATTTGCTCCCTTTCGGCATTAGAATTGGCTGCTGCCAATCTTGAATCCAGCGTAAGGTCTTTATAATATTGATCGTATTTTGGGGTGATAAGCTCTTCACTCTGACCGTAATTGAATGGAATTTGAACACCCCATTTTTTTGGTAATAATTGTCCAACATTAACATTAGTTACCACATCGTATTGTTTAACATCTTCTAAACTACGTTGACTTGGACCTTGCTCTATGGATCCGAATCCAGATGTACTTTGTCTCCCCGTAGCACTTATATTCATAAAATCAGCTAAATTGGTATCCATACTTACTACAGCAGCCCAACCGCCTTCGTTATCCATATCTGATAACCGTAATTCATTATACCAAATCTTAGCGCAAAGATCGTTTCTATTAGTAGCATTTTTCACTCCAACCATCAACGTTCTTATATCTCCAAAATTAGGATTTCCTTTAATTGCGACTCGATGCTGTCCTGCCACATAATTAGAATATTGATCTCCTGTAATAGGAACAGCTTTTCCATCAATAACATCATAAAATGTAGGATCTTCATTTGTTAAGGTTCCATCTGAAATTCCTTGTGCTTTAATTTGAGCCAATACATCAAGTGATAAATTAATTTCATTCTCTTTGGGCCAAAGTTCTTCTCTTGTAATTCCTGTTGATACTTGTAATGGTATTTCTATTTGGTAATAATTTTGGGTTAAGTCGTTACCCATTCTAATAAAACCAACCAAATCATTACTTGTTAAGCTTCCAGATTCATCATCTTGCGCATGCATAAACATTCTTAAACGTTTATACTGGCGCATATCTACACTTATATTTTTATAGACTGCTTTAGAATCTTTTGTTTCCAAATTACAAACGTTAACCACTAAAGACTGTTCATTTTGTTGTACAACCGTATTATTGTTAAATAGTTGCTCCGGTTCAATACCTGGTGGTCTTTGGTAACTACCCTCATTTTCGATAGTTCCTATAACGCCAACTGAAAAATCTGTCTGAGGATCATCAGGTGTTGGGTCATTTTTATCTAAAGCTTGTGTGTAGCGCCTCCAATCACTTCGTACTAAGTCGATTGTTCCAAATCGGAATACTGTAGGCTGTGTAAACCCTTTAAGAAATAACCGCGTAAAACGTGCAGAACGTAAATCGGTTATTCCTCCAATCGATTTTCTCTGATTTCCTTCAACAGGAATTCTAAACTGATACCATCGCACATCTACTTTATCACCATTTGGCAGGGCTCTAGGTCTAACTTTAAAATCTGTTATAAACTCCTTTAATGGATTAGATGCAGGAATATTATCATATTCGCTTTGAGTTTCCGGTAAATTTTGTCTGGTAATATCAAGTTCATATTCAAAATAACTATCAATCGTGTTCATGGTATTATCACGATTAATGTCTTCTACGTCTGGTTGCGTATTAGCACCTCTATCCGTATTTGAAAAGGTGTCAGGCGTATTTCCTTCAACACCATTATACTTTTTATAGCGCTCAAAGATATCCCCATCTGTATTTAAAAAATAGGTGTAATCATCATTTGCTGGATCGTCACCAAAACTCGCTCCAAAGTTTGCAATTTCTTCGCTATTATTATATCCATCATATCCAACATCCTGATTTATTCGTTCTTGTCCTGTGGTGTCAAAAGCATACACTAAGGACTGATTTTGAGGCACAACCGTTCCCCAAGCTGTTACTGGAAGCAAACTTTTGTCGCCATTTTTAGGCAACCCATTTTCATACAATTTTCTGCCATCCTTCACAATATCCTCAGAAATATTCCCTAAATCAAAAACTAATTTTCCTCCTGGATTAGAAGGATTGTCTTGAAATGGATCCTGCAACCAAAATTCAATGTATTCTACATTGGCTTGCTCTAAATCGGTCGATGTTAATTGACGCGTTATTCCTGCCCAACTTTCTTGTGGATTATCTATAATACCATCTGTTGCATCTGGTTCAAAATTATACGGCCCTCTTTCTGAAGGATAATAGGCTAAATCCAACGTATTAAGTACGGAATTCTGTCCTTGAACTAAATCGCGCTCAGGGAATAGCTCATTAATAAAAACCCGACTGGTATATAAGTTTGACATATCATCATCTGATATATCTCCTGGTCGCTGACTGCTATAAAAAATAGGATCTATCGTATACCAATTTAACCGAGCCCTTTGATATCCATTTTGAATACCATTATCATCCTCATTAGGATTTCCTGGAACGCCTAACCCTATTGGTCTACTGGATAAGAACCATGATTGTTGCGATTTTAAATCGATAGCATTTTGAGAGCCTTCAAAATCATCAATATATGAGGTTGATTCTCCATTAAGATTCGTTCCTTTTGGGGCACCTGGTGCCAAATAGGCAAACTCACCACGTAGTGATAAGTTAGATTCTACATCGGTATCAATATTAGGAAGCTTATTTACTAAACGTGTTAAAAAAGGTACTTTGGTAGAATAATTACCATTTAATCCGAAAATGGTATTATTTATAGGTTCAGTTCCGTAATTAGCTTTTTGCGTTATTGGTCGTTCGTTTAAATTTAAAAGTGTGGCTCCTAACAAGAAATTATCATTAAACTTATGTTCTATATTTATGCCTGTAAAACGTTTTGATTGCTGACCAAAAACAGCATTATTTTCTGTAGAAACTTGGATTGGGGTGTTTGAGGCTTTTAACGCTTCATCTAAAATTTGGACGCGACCCAATTGATAATTTACCGTATAATCAATACCTTCAACCAACACACGACCACCGGCAGTTACCTTAACCGATCCTCTAGGAACATTAAATGAACCAATAGGAATACCGTCACCACTTTCTGATTTGTAGCGCCCTTTTAATAGAAACTTATTTTTTTCAACAGCTTCTAAAGCAGCTGTTTTGGTGCTTTTATAAAGCACATCATATACGTACTTCTTTTGGTTGTCATTGTAAGAGGCTTCATTACTATAATCTTCACTTGCATTCAGTGATAGTTTATTAAATAAATAGCTACCAAACGGCTCTACACTTGTGAAAATTATTTTTCCGTTCTGAGGAATCACTGTAATGCCTGGATAGAAATCAAAAAAGCCATCGCCATTGGTCTGTGGATCATTATTGAAATTTAATTTATCCAAATTAAAAACTCTCAATAGCGGTATTTCATTTAATGGGTCTTCATTGGGACCAGGCGTGGGGAATGGTGTGCCGCTAACCGGAGTAATATAATTTAAAGGTGACGACTCGTTATAAAAAATATTCAGCTTAAAATCATCCGGACTTAATTGATATGCCCCGGTGTCATAAATATTTTTCATCATTAAGTCCCAAACTGGCTGATTCACATTGGTAATGCTACTTTTTAATAATTTCAATACCAAGTTACTATTAACCACATTGGTTACTTGACCAGATGTATTGGTAGTTACATTGGTAGCATCAACCCCATCATTAGCAAATTCACCTACTTGATACACTTGTCCTCCAACTGTAAATTGATACGCGACCGCCAATACCTCATCATTATTTAACCGTTGGTTTAACGAAATATATCCTAAATCTTTATTAAGAACATATTCTTGTCCTTCAATTAACTTTCTAGCATTTTCTAATTTAGCATAATCAAACCCTTCTTTTACATTTGACACCGTAATACCAGATTGTACCGTAGCAACATCTCTAATAGCATTGGTTAATTGAGAGCCAGCGCCTCCAATATTTGTTGGGTCAAAATCATTATTACCATTATCTGGAAAAGATCCTGGTCCAGTATTTACAAAACCTCCAGGAGGTGTTTGCAATCCAATCACATCAGACTCTCCCAAATCTTGAAGCGCAACCACATTCCTGATATTATCTGTTCTATTGCTTCTATTGGTTACCCAAACTTCTATTCTTGTAATTTGTAATCCTCCATTGTTTAAAAATGGATAGGTTGCCAAGGCTTTATCATAATGATCTCTAAAATACTGTGATAAAAAGAAGTGCCTATTTTCATCATAATCTCTTATAAACAATTCAAATTCTTCTACAGTACCACCGCCTTGCGCGATAACGGTATTTGCTTGCGATTTTTGTTCAGAAAAAACTCCTGTAACGGTTGTTTTTCCGAATTGCAATTGTGTTTTAACACCAAACAAACTTTGTGCACCTGTGATTAAGGAACTATTCAAAGGCATACTTACATTACCTACCTCTATCTTTTGAATAATATCATCTTCGGTGGGTGTATATTCTAATTTGATTAAATTTTGAAAATCGAAGGTAGATTGAGTGTCATAGTTAGCTGTAACCTGAAGTCGGGTTCCCACCTTTCCCAATAAACTTAAACTAATACGCTGGTCAAAATCAAATGTAAAATTACTTCTATTTCTTGGTGAAAAAGACGGGTTATCTTGTTTTGAAAAAAGCACTCCTAGATCCATTTCAACCGATCCTTGAGGTACAATATCAATGTTGTTTCCTCCAAAAATAGATTCGAACAAATCTGATTTTACATAAAACCCAGGTAATAAATTTTTCTGTTCATCTTCAGAACCTTCCTTTTTACCATCAAAGGCATCAATTTTTTGTTTGTAATAGGATCTTAAATTTTCTCTTTCAACTAAATCTTGATATTCCTTTGGAGTAAGGATAATAGGATAATTTATATTGAAACTTCCAACTTTTTCTGTGTAAATATATCTATCGGTAATGGGGTCGTAGGTGTATTTAGATTCGATACCGTTAGGGTTAGGCATTTTTATTTTACCTAAGGAAAACCCTGTAGCTGTAGAATCTTGCTCTGGCTGTTGAGACCATACTGTAAGTGAAAAAAGAAACGCAAAACATAAGAATAAATATCTATTAATTAATTTATAAAATATTGCGTTAATTGTATTCAAAATCAATTATAAATTTTTTAAAGCTTGCTTAATAATGGTTTCTACAGTAGCGTCTGGTTGTGTCATCATAATTTTATCTACAACACGTTCTGCTTGTTTCCTAACAAAACCAAGAACTTCTAATGCAGATAACGCCTCATCTTTATTGGTATTGCCTTTTGAAATAGAAACTTCATCAATATCATAAATCTTTAAAATTTTATCCTTTAAATCAATGATAACGCGCTGTGCCGTTTTAGCACCAATACCTTTTATAGATTGAATTAAAGCTACATCACTAGTCGCTATACCTTCTCGTACTTGTTTTGGTGTTAAAGAGGATAGCATAGTGCGAGCTATACTAGCACCAATGCCACTAACCGAAATTAATAATCTAAAAATTTCTCGTTCTGCCAACGATGAAAATCCATAAAGTGTATGCGAATCTTCTTTAACCTGAAGATGTGTATATAATTTTAAAGACTCATTATCTGGAATTTGCGAATAGGTATGTAGTGAAATATTCAGTATATAACCAACCCCATTACATTCAATAACTACATCGGTTGGATTTTTTTCTATAAGTTTTCCTTGAATATGCGTTATCATCAAATACTATTAGTTAACCCCTCAAAAGTAATAAAATTATCGACAAACGGATTATTTCTGACCTCCCTTTTCTTGTTCCCTTTTTTCTTTGTTTTGAGCATCAACAACCGCAACAGCCGTCATATTAACAATCTCATCAACACTTGCTCCTAACTGTAAAATGTGAACTGGTTTGCGCATACCCATCATAATAGGTCCAATAGATTCAGCTTCATTTAATTCCTTTAAAAGTTTATAGGTAATATTAGCAGAATCTAAGTTTGGAAAAATCAAAGCATTCACTTTTTTACCTACCAATTTTGAAAACGGAAAACGTTCTTTAAGCATCTCATCATTTAACGCAAAATCGGTTTGTAATTCTCCATCGACAATCATATCTGGATAATGACGATGTAAAAAAGAAACAGCTTCTCTCATTTTTGCAGCTTCTGGATGGTTTGAAGACCCAAAATTTGAATATGAAGTCAATGCCATAACGGGTTCCATACCAAACATTTTAACAACCCTAGACGTCATTTGTGCAATTTTTGCTAATTCTTTTGCAGAAGGGTTAATATTTATAGAGGTGTCACTTAAAAATAAGGGACCTCTTTTGGTCATCATAATATTTGTCGTAGCAACTCTATTAGCACCAGGAGCCAAACCAATAAGTTCTAACATGGGCTTAACTACCGATGGATAATTTCTTGAATAACCTGAAATCAACGCGTCTGCGTCTCCTTCATTAACCATCATAGCAGCAAAATAATTACGTTCACGCATCAAACGTTGCGCCGCATAATAGGTAACGCCGCGTCGTTTCCTCTGTTCCCAATAAACCTTAGCATAACGGTTCTTCCTTTTATTTTCATGCTCTGATTTTGGGTCAACAATAAGAACATCTGAAGAATCAAACTCAATCTCCTTCATAAGACGCCTAATTGTTGCTTCTCTACCCAGTAAAATTGGTTTTGCAATACCTTCATCATGAGCAATTTGAGCCGCTTTAAGCACAGATAACTGATCGCCTTCAGCAAACACAACACGTTTTGGGTCTAGCTTAGAACGGTTCATTAACAGCCTAACTATTTTATTATCAGAACCCATTCTTTCAAGAAGTGACTCTCTATACTTCTCCCAATCTGTTATTGGTTCTGTAGCAACACCACTTTCCATAGCTGCTTTGGCTACAGCAGGAGGAACTTCTGCAATTAAACGAGGATCAAAAGGTTTTGGAATAATGTATTCTTTTCCAAAGGTTAATTTTGTTTCACCATAAGCAATATTAACTTGTTCTGGAACTGGTTCTTTAGCTAAGTTAGCCAAAGCTTTAACGGCTGCCATTTTCATAGCTTCGTTTATTTTTGTAGCTCTTACATCTAAAGCGCCTCGAAAAATATATGGAAACCCTAATACATTATTTACTTGATTAGGATGATCACTTCTGCCCGTTGCCATGATAATATCCTTACGCGTAGCAATGGCTTTGCTGTAAGCTATTTCAGGATCCGGATTTGCCATCGCAAATACTATTGGATTTTTTGCCATAGACTTAAGCATTTCTGGAAGTACCGTATCTGCCTTTGACAACCCGATAAACACATCGGCATCTTTCATGGCTTCCGCTAAAGTGTGGATATCTCTTTCTGTAGAATATTCAGCTTTTTCATCGGTTAAATTGTCTCGATCATTTCTAATAACACCTTTACTATCAACCATCACCACATTTTCGCGTCTAGCACCAAACGCCTGATATAAACGTGTACATGAAATAGCGGCGGCTCCAGCGCCATTGACAACTATTTTAACCTCTTCTATTTTCTTTTTTGAAAGCTCTATGGCGTTTAACAACGCTGCAGCAGAAATAATAGCTGTTCCGTGCTGGTCGTCATGCATTACAGGAATATTGAGTTCTTCTTTTAAACGTTTTTCTATTTCAAATGCTTCGGGAGCTTTAATATCTTCTAAATTAATACCTCCAAAAGTTGGCGCAATCATTTTCACAGTTTGAATAAACTCTTCAACATTCTCGGTACCAACCTCAATATCAAACACATCAATATCAGCAAAAATTTTGAATAGCAAGCCTTTTCCTTCCATAACAGGTTTAGAAGCTTCTGGACCAATATTTCCTAATCCTAAAACAGCTGTTCCATTTGAAATAACAGCTACTAAGTTTCCTTTTGCTGTATATTTATATACATTTTTTATATCTTTTTCAATTTCTAAACAAGGTTCAGCAACACCCGGCGAATACGCTAAAGACAAGTCTCTTTGTGTGGCGTATTTTTTGGTAGGTACAACTTTAATTTTTCCAGGAGTTGGTTTAGCATGATATATAAGGGCTTCTCTTCGTTTACTTTGCTTACTCATTTTAGTTTAGTTTGGAAATGTGAATAACAAAGATAACAAACCTACGCAAGGAAAACCTTAATCTTTCAAATTTTTGACAACACTAATTGAGTCTAAATTTTACTTTGAACAATAGTTAGTAAGACTAAAGAATAATTAGCAATATGATATTAAAAAGTCATTATTTTAGATAAATCATTCTCTGAGTAACTAATGGTAAACGCTTTGTTTTGAAGATTTACTTTTAAATGGGCTTGTTCATTTTGATTCATCCATTTAATATCTATTTCGTTAGAAGAAGTTTCATTAATTTTTACAGTTCCTGAAAAAGCTTTTGAAGTATTTCTTAATCGTATAATTTCTAACTGTTTTTTAACAACATCTGTTTTTAAACCATCTTCAATATCTTGCATGCTTAATGTTGTTCTATTAATTTCTTTATGCCCGGCACTTCCACCTTTATCGGCAGCTTCATAATTATTTTTTCCTGCAAAAAGATCTAAATACCATATTTGAGGAATTCCAGGCATAAACAATTGAATAGCTCTAGCTAATAACAGTTTTTGCTCATCTTCACCTAAAGCGCTAAAGAATGTTGCATTGACTTGATAATATGAAATCTTATTTCCTGATGCGTCATACAAGTTTTTTACTCGACCACCGCGTTCGATAATTTTATTCATAACACCTTCAATCTCCACATCCTCCAACAAACCTTTATTATAAATTCCGTTTATCTCTTTACCTTTTAAATCTAGCACAGGTATCCCATCATGACACCCCAACATATTAACCGTTTTATAACCTTTACTTATAATTTCTTGAGCCCAAGTTATAAGTGCTTTACTATTAGATTTTTCAATGGTATTAATAATTAATCCTGGAAGGAAAAAATCGTAGATATGATAACCCTTTTTAGCAACCTCATCATGCAAATGCAATCCATATTCAGCATGAATTTCTGGTAAAAGTGTTAACTTATTCTTTTCTGCAATTTGTTTAATACGCTCAAGATGTTCCCACGTACCTGGTTTATTAAAAAAGTTTGACTGTCCAATTTCCTTATGTAAATAGGCAAAAGCATCTAGCCTTAATATATTCCCTCCAAAACCACTAACTTTTCGCAATGTTTCCTCGTAAAAATCCCATACCAATTCTGAATTGGCATTCACATCCATTTGTCCTAAATAGGAACGGTTTTTATTTACAATTTGCAGTATGTCCTTTTTTAAATGATTACAATCTTCAAAATTTATGGTATAAATATCTTGATTGCTATCTATAGCTTGATTTACTGTTTCGCAAATAAAATGAACTTGTTTAGATGATAGTTCTTTTAAGTTTTTTAAATCATCAGGAGTTATTTTATTGTATGTAATTTGTTGATAGAACGTGTTCCAATATGGTTTTTCTGTTCCATCTGGAAACATCACTTTTAATATGGGGAGTCCAGATTTTCTCATAAATAATTTATTGAGAAATTCTTCTTTTGGTATTATAACACCATCATCTCCCATAGCACCATGTCCTTCCCAAAAGTTATTCCAATCAATAAAAAAGTCCTTATATTTTGATTGATTCCCATGTTTTAATAAATCTTTAAATTGAGGTGATGCTACTGACAAATGATTTAAAACAATATCAAATTTTAATTGAATATTGAGGTCTTCTAAAGTTTTTAAATCGTCTTTTGAAACTAATTCCTCGTTAAGATTATAATCAATAATAGAAAACCCTCTATCTAAATCACTATTAAAAAAAGTTGGCAACACATAAAACAACGAAAAAGCATTCTTAAATTCTGGCATTTGTAACATGGTAACCATATCATGTAAATTAATCCCAATACTATCCGGGTACGCATTTAGCATGACTCCGTTACTTATTTTATTTTCTTTTGACATTTTTTGAGTTTATTTTTAAAGCTTTATTTATAAGTGAAATTTAGATTTGCTATAGTAATCTTTTTAAACATTTGAATACATCATACCCTAATCACCGTTTTTTTAAGTTTAAATAAAGAAGTAATCAGTGCAGATACAGTTAAAACAAATAGTACTAAAAAACTCATTTTAAGACTGTAAACATCAGAAACGAATCCCAAAGCAACAGGTCCTATTAAAAAACCCATAAATCCGACTCCTGATACAAAAGAAATGCTTGTCGAAGCCGAAACCCCATGTGTCTTTCCAGCGATTCTAAACAATTCGGGCACAATTACCGAAAGACCAAGTCCTATTAAACCAAATCCAAATACAGTTACAATAAACTCATTGAATAAAACACCCAAATATCCAATACTTGCTAAAAGACATCCGAGTAAAATAATTCCAATCGAACCTGTTTTCTTACTTATACCATCACCAAAAAATCGTCCCAAAGTCATTGTTGTTGAAAACAAAATAAACCCTAATCCTGCCAGATTCTTTTGTGAAATTTCAACAACCTCAAGTAAATACAAAGTGCTCCAATGTTCTATTGCTCCTTCACTAATCATAATTACAAACGCCAAAAAAGCGATGACCAATAAGGGCTTAAAAGCAGATAATTGAAAGGTCTTCTTTTCTTCTGAAGTGTTACTTTCTTTAATCTTGATATAATGTTTTGATAACCATAAATTTATTGCTATTACACAAGAAGCAATAATCATCATATGATATACGGGTAAAATGAAAAATGTCATTAAAATAGAGCCCAACATGGCTCCAATAACTCCTCCGAGACTAAAAAACCCATGTGCGGCAGACATGAAGTTATTATCATCTTGTTTTTCAATTTCTGAAACCAATGTATTCATGGCTACATCTGTTGATCCGGAAAATATTCCAACGATAAACAATGAAAGACATAGTGATATATAATTAACGGCAACTAACGGACCAATAAAAGCAATGGCAAAAAGGGTAACACCGATAATAGTGTATTTTCCTAAACCTATTTTTTTAATAATATATGGTACCAAGGGAAGAAATACCAAAATACCCAATGCCAAACAAAATAAGGCGAATCCGATTTCAGAATCATTTAATTCTAATTTTTCTTTTACATATGGAATATACAAAACCCACGTACCAATCAAAATATTTAATGATGCGAATACCCAAGTTACTGAGAAATATTTTGGTTTGAATAAAATTAATTTGAGCGAATTCATATAAAATATTAAAAAATAAACTCTGGTTTAACAAGATTATTTAGTTTTTCTATATAGCTGTTTTCTAATAGTGACAACCCATATTGATAAGAGGCATTCATCCATCCAAATCCTTCTTGTGAGATGTATTCGAAATCGGTTCCAACATTACCATATTCTGCAAACACTTTATGAGTGGCTTCCACAACATCATATTTCTCAGGAATGGTACCATTGTAATCAACAGCGTTTTTGGTAATCATGAATAGCCATCTATAAATTAATTCTTGAGCGTCATCTACAAAACCATAGTTAAGTAATCCTTTCCAAATCATCATTTGATGGGGTGCCCAACCGTTGGGATAATCCCATTGCCGTTGGGGTTGATTTTTTGAAATGTCATCAATACTTGACTTAGTACTACCTGCAATTCCGCCTTTTTCTTTTAATAAGGGTATAGCAGTTTTAACAAGTTGTTCTGCCTGATGTTGTGAACATAAATTTGACCACAAAGGAGTTAAGGTTGTTGCGGCAACAAAATTTGATTGCTTTTTAGTAACCACATTGTAATCAAAATACATTCCTTTACTTTCGTTCCATAAATTTTTATTAACGGCTACTTTTCTAGCATTTGCTTTTTCTTTCCAATAAGTAGCAGTATACTCCTTAAAATTATCTTTAAACTCGGTTTCAATTATTTCTGAAAAATCTGTTTCATATTTATACAACATAGCATTGAGTTCAACCAGATTTAAATCGGCACAAATTCCTTCAATACGATATGAAGTATCGTGCCCTGATTCCCTAACCGTTCTATCATGAATGAAATAAGTATCTAATGCATCATTTGAAATAATACCGTTTGCATAGTCTTTTTCATAATCTCTAATAGACCTATTTAATTCATCTGCAAAAGGCTTTATTATTGAATCAAAATGACCCTCTTCGCATTCGGGTGGAAAACCAATACCTTCAGCTAAGTATCTATTAAGACCATTATCCGTAAGCCGTTTACCTTCAACCATCCAAACAGTTTCATATTCTTTAATGGCGGTAGTAAGGTGGCTTTTTAACCATTCTTTATCTTGGGTGATTTCAAAAACCTCTCTAATTAAGCTGGTATAAAAAGGGGGCTGCGTTCTGGTCAAATAATAGGATCGATTCGCGTTTAAAATTTTACCATAATTCTCAATTTCATACTGAAAATTATCAGCCATTGCTTTAACCAATTCAACTTTTCCATCTATTAACAAACCAATAGATTCAAAATAACTATCCCAACCATACATTTCATTAAATCTACCTCCAGGAACCACAAAAGGAACACCTTCAATATGATTATGTTGTTTCTCTATTTTTAATGATAATATTCCTGACTTATTGTTTATTGATTTAACAAACTGAGGTGTTATAGTTTCTGGAAGTTGAATAACCTCAATAGGTAATGATATTTCAAGATTTTTATAATAATTGAATGCTAAAGAGTCGTTATATGGGGTGTATATTCTTAGTTTATTTGAGGTAAGTGTTTTGTTTTTAGTGTCATGAAGGAGCCCTAAAATACCTTTTTCATCTATAGTTCTGGTGAGTCCTTTCCAAAAATAATCCTTAATCATTCTTGAAATACGATTAACAGGTGGTTCTTCTATTTTGGATAAAGGAATTTCTGCTATCTCCATCCCTTCATTTTTAGCAATTACTAACTCTTGTAATAAATTAGAAAGATGATACGTGCCTTTAACTACATAATCTTCGCCAGAAACAGCTGAAATTTTAAAGACCTTTGGTCCTTTATCTTCAATGGTTATTTTTTTATCACCATCGGTGTCTTCTTGATGTAATAATTTATTTAAAGTATCTTCTATATTTAAGCGGAATATCATCATCCTAAAGAGCAACTTGTTTTTTAGACATTCTATCTATCAATATCACAAATAGTATTAATAATATCATTGGAATTAATAAAAAATAAAAAGCTTTCGCGCCTCCAATACTTTCAAATAATTCACCCACAATTCTTGATCCGATAGTACCTCCTAATGCAGAAAATATGATAATTAAACCTGACATTGGAGAATGCAAGCTTTTAGGCAATGAACTTAAAACAGTTGAGTTTAATAATGGATAAATGGGAGCAATAAACAATCCAATTAATGGAAGAATAAATCCTAATAATGGCACATCTGCAATGCTTTCAATTTTAGCTAATGTGTTAACATCTACATTTAATTGTGGTAATACAATTAATAAAATTGCTCCAGAAATTACAATACATATAATTACAAGATACACCCAAGACATTCTTTTTGTAAGGTAACCAGCAACGAATCTCCCTAGAGCTAGTGATAAAGCAAATATAATTGCCATTCTAACGCTAAGTTTTTCAGAAAATAAAAATATCTTTTCATTAAACCTTGGCAGCCAAGTCATAATACCCTGCTCTATCATTACAAACAAAAAAGCCGAAATAATAAAAACTAGAACTAAAGGAATAACCATCAATTTAACCGACTCCATTAGGTCTTCTTTTAAACTAGAACCAATAGCTTCAACTTTATATTCAATTTTAGAAAAGAGAAGAAATATAAATGAGATTAAAATAAGTCCACATAAAAGATAATATACATTTAGCCATGAATTTTCATCATCTGAATAAAACGCTGGAAATAACATATAAGCTACCGCAATACCTACCATGAAAAAGCCTTCAATCGAACTCATTAAGGAAGAATGCTCCTTTTTTGTTTCTGTAACGATCCCAATCAATGAGTAAACAGAAAGTTTTATTAATGCAAAACTGATTCCGATAGATAAGAATAATATTTTGGTGTAAACAAATGAATTTCCAAAAATCATTACTAAACATCCAAAGAACACAAGTACCAAACCACCTAACATAGCCTTTTTATATCCAAATCTCGGTAGAAAAGAGGCTATTAAAAAAGAAACAATTGCTATTGGCAAATCTTTAAACGCTTCTAAAAGTGATGCTTGAGATTCACTGACATGGTATACGTTAATTGACTTTGCAATAACAATGCCGACACTATTAAGTAAAATAGCAAACACAAAGTAATTAAGAAAAATTGATATTTTTATACCTAGGTTTTTCATATTCTATATTTAACATTAATGCCCACCGGCAGATGGTATAAAGGAATCACTCTCATTATCTGTTTCAGGCTCTTTTAAACGCAAAGCCAAAACACCCGAAATGATAAAAAATACGCCACCAAATAAAATAGCACTAATGGCACTGTCGTTTAATAAGTTTTTTACTATCGGCCCAAATGTTACCGTTTGAATACCCATAGGAATAACGATCATCATATTTAATATTCCCATATAAACACCTCGCCGTTCTTGAGGAACTATTTTAGACACCATTGAATATGGAATTCCCATCATAGCTGCCCAACCAATCCCAAATAAAACCATAGGCAAAATAACCAACAAAGGATCATGAATATATGGAATACTAAGCATCGCTATTCCTGTTAAAAACAGACTGAAAACATACACTTTTTTGCCTCCAAATTTTAAGGCTAATGGCACTAATGCCAATGCAAAAACAATGGTTGAAACATTATAGGTAGTATTCATTTTGGCCGCTTGACTCAAGGCCTGAGATTTATCGAAATTCATACTTTCTTCAAACATTGGAGAAATAAACTGCCAATACACAAATAAAGCATACCACTGGAAAAGATAAACACCAGACAATTTCCACATAAATTTTGGCATATCTTTAATGGCATCAATAATTTCTAAAAATGGAGTTTTTATACGCTCAAAAAACGGTAAGGCATTGTGTTCTTTAATATGTTTAAATTCCTCTTCAGAAGGTGGAATTTCAGGAGTTTTTAAAACAGACCATAAGATGGTAGACACTGATAATATAGCTCCAATAAAGAAAGAATAATATAACCATTTAGGAATAGCTTCTGCAGTGTTACTAACCGTTTCAGCGCCGCCAAACCAGTCTTGAAAAAGAAAAATGGAGGCATTAGCCAATACAATACCCGCACCAACAAATAAACTTTGCATTTGATAACCAAAACTTAACTGTTTGTTTGGCAATTTATCACCAACAAAAGCACGATACGGCTCCATAGCCATATTATTTCCTACATCAAGAATCCATAACAACCCAACTGCAAACCAAAGCGTTGAACTAAAAGGAAATGCAAATAAGCACATACTACCTATTAAAGCTCCAATCATAAAAAAGGGCTTTCTTCATCCCCAACGAGGCGACCATGTTTTATCTGAAATAGCGCCTATAATAGGTTGAATAATTAGCCCTGTTACAGGACCTGCAAGATTTAGCAAAGGTAACTCTTCATGATGCGCTCCTAAGAAAGAAAATATAGGATTGACAGCGGTTTGTTGCAGCCCAAAGCTAAATTGAATTCCTAGAAATCCAACATTCATATTAAAAATCTGCCAAAATGATAAGGTTGGTTTCTTAAGCATAACGTTTATTTTGTTAGTTAATTATTTTAATATTTTTATCGATTACAATATCTGCCAAAACTTTATGAGTTTTGACGATTTCATGTTCAATTTCGAGAACTTTCTCGGCAATGCCTCCTATAATATCTCGTGCTCTCTGAATCCTAACAGGTCGGGTATCTTCATACGTGATATCCATAAAAACTTTATAATCTGAATTCTCAAGAAGCATGGCATAAGTGCCTTCAACGAGACAAAAATCAAAATCCATTGAATTAATCCGTTCCTCCAAAATCACATTTTCATCATAAACAATTAATGGTTTTAAAATATCTGTATTACCATTTTTAAATTCATTTATATTAGCTTCTAAAAGGTTTAATTTTACTTCATTTGTACCTACCCTAGAAAAATCCTCAATTCGTAAGTTATGTGTATCTCTGGGGGGCAGTACATAGTAATCGTCGGCATGAAATATAAACCCTCTTAAATTTGTTGTCGCCTCAATATCTTTTAAAAGCGCATAGGTTAATGATGTTTTTCCGCAACCTGATTCACCCCCAACTGAGATACAAATTCTTTGACGCTTGTTAAGTTTGTCTATTAATTTATTAATCACAAAATCTGTTACGGGCTTATACGCCGCGTGATATGCTATTTTATCCCCAATCATATTTTTGTTAATTTATTGCTTTATGCTTATTGCAAATCCTCCTCCAGGAGCTAGTTTAATTTTTAAATTTGAATTTCTTGTAAGTTCAAGATGTTCAATTACATAATCTTGAGGATTATCATTCCAATGTGCATTAGGTCCGTCTTTATAGATTATAGCGCTATACGTTTTGCCTTCATCAAGAAAATCAAAAGTTAAAGATTCTGTTCTTGCATTTTCATCAGTAATCCCTCCAACAAACCAATTTCCTGTACCTCTTTCTTGTCTTGCAATGGTTACATAGTCTCCTACTTCGCCATCTAAAACTTTGGTTTGTTGCCAATCAACTCCAACATCTGTTATAAATTGAAATGCAGGATGTATTTTACCATTTACCATATAATGTTCAGGTAAATCGCAGGCCATTTGGATTGGACTATAAATAACCACATACAATGCCAATTGCTGTGCTAAAGTGGTATTGACTTGATTCCCTTTTTTATAATCATCAAATTTAATATTGAACACGCCTGGAGTAAAATCAATTGGTCCTGATAGCATTCTTGTAAAAGCAACTGTTGGTAAATGACTTGGTGGATTCCCACCATCTTTGGCCCAAGCATTAAATTCTTGTCCTCTTAATCCTTCTCTTGAAATAGCGTTTGGATATGTACGTCTTTTCCCTGTGTCTTTAATTGGTTCGTGAGCATTTACAGCTATTTTCTTCTTGGCTGCTTCTTCCAATACTTTTTGATAGTGATTAACCATCCATTGTCCGTGATGATATTCCCCTTTAGGAATTATTTTTCCAACATATCCTGTTTTTACTGAATTGATACCGTTAGCCTTCATGAAATCATAAGCAACATCCATTTGTTTTTCATAAGTTAATGGTGCTGCCGAAGTTTCATGGTGCATAATTACCTCAACACCTTTTTCTTTAGCATAAGCCATGACCTCATCAAAATTATAATCTGGATATGGCGTCATAAAATCGAAAACACCTTCTCTATCGTTACTTATCCATTTATCCCAGCCTGTATTCCATCCTTCAACTAAAAGACCTTTAATACCATTTTGTGATGCAAAATCAATATATTTTTTAGCGTTTTCTGTATTGGCTCCGTGTCTAGAAGAACCCTTTTTACCTGCTATAAAAGTACTCATATCTTGAGTTCCTTCTAAATCCCATGTCGATTTACCAATATGCATTTCCCACCAGATACCAACATATTTCATAGGGGTAAAATAACTTACATCCCCTATTTTATTTGGTTCGTTAAGATTCAATATCATTCTAGATTCAATTAAATCACCTGCTTTTTCTCCTATTTGAATGGTACGCCATGGTGTGTTAAAAGGTATACTTACTTTTGCTTTACCTCCTAAAATATCAGAACCTACCAATTCACTTACCATATTTAAGTTTTTGGTATCAACTTTTAAAGTCATTCCCGCATAATTAGTGAGATTAGCTTCATGAAAACTTAGATACAACCCGTCATCTGTTTTCATGGTTACCGGTGTGTTAACGGCATTTTCAGGAATATAATTAGCCGCTAGTTGATCATCATTTTTGGCCATCGCATCAA
Organism: Yeosuana marina; assembly: GCF_011762485.1. GTDB lineage: Bacteria > Bacteroidota > Bacteroidia > Flavobacteriales > Flavobacteriaceae > Yeosuana > Yeosuana marina. The sequence goes on along the minus strand of NZ_JAAKGI010000003.1, from coordinate 306,924 downwards.
TTTCAGAGAATTTAGTTTCATTATACAAATGCTCATAACTATCCCAATCGCCAGGTATCCACCACACTTTATGATCACCTGTTAAATTAAATTGAGTGTTTTCATCAGTAATTAAAATACCCTTTAAGTTATCTTGTTCAGGAAATTCATATCTAAAACCTACGCCATCATTAAAAACTTTAAAATGAATATTTAGTTTTCTTTTTGCTTCGGACTGTTCTTCTAAATTTATTACCAACTCGTTATAGTTGTTCCTGACATTTAATTGTTCTCCCCAAGGCATTTGCCAAGTTTCATCAACAGTTCCCGTTGACGTATTTATAATTTTAAACTTGTCTTTTAGAGACGGTAAATCTTTAAAATCAAAACTCATGTAAGACGTATCAATCACAGCATTGTTATTATGCTTTACCATATAATATGGTTGTCCAGATGTAGAAAGATTAAATTCGACTCTATTAGTCCCATCTGGGGAATCTACTTGCAGGCTATCCATTCCCTTATTGCAGGATGTATAGCATATTGCTAATATTACGAGGCTTAATGATTTAATTAATGTTGTTTTCATCTTGTCTGGTTTAATTTATATTATTTAATTGAAAAAATGACGGCTTGATAAGGTAGCAGGTTTATTTTATTATTTTCAATATCTACTGATTCATAATTGTTGATTAGCGTTCCTTCTTTGGTTTCAATTTCTTTTAGATTAATATTTGAGTTGTGATCCGAAAAATTGAGTAGAATCAACATCCTTTTATCATTTAAGATTCTAGTATAGGCATAAATATTGGGGTGTTCAGCCTGTAAAAGGTGGTATGCTCCATATATTAATACAGGATTTTCTTTACGTAATTTTACCATCTTTCTAAAGTAATTCAGAATTGAATTTGGGGTTTTGTTTTCAGACGCTACGTTAACTTGATTGTAATTTTTATTGACCGACAACCAGGGTGTTCCGGTTGTAAAACCAGCATTGGCTTTGGTATCCCATTGCATGGGGGTTCTACCATTATCTCTAGCGCCACCCGTTTTTTGGTCTTCAATAAATTGTTGTAAATCACCTCCAGCTATCTTTACCTTTTCATATTCGGCAATGGTTTCAATATCTCTGTAGTCTTCAATACTATCAAAATATGCATTGGTCATGCCTATTTCATCTCCGTAATAATAATAAGGAGTGCCTCTCATGGATAGTAAAAATGTTGTGAGCATTTTTGAGGAATAGGCTCTAAACTTGGGAGTATCATTTCCCCAACGGGAAACCATTCTAGGTTGGTCATGATTTCCTAAATAGATGGTTCCCCATCCTTTATCTTTATAAACAGCATCCCAATCTGAATAGATTTTTTTGAATTCGACTAAGCTCCAATTAGGATCCATTTTTTTGAAATGCCCCGGTATGTATCCTAAATTTACACCGTCAAAATGATATCCCATATTGAGTTCATGACGGTCTTCATCAACAAAATTCAACGCTGTTGATTTTAGCATTCCTGCACCTTCTGCCAAAGACATGCAATCGTACTTACTTAAAACCTCACTGTTCATTTCTTTAAGATAATCATGTAAATGAGGCCCACTTGCCATATAAACATCCCAACGACCATGATAATTTTTATCTAAATCGGCTTGAGTTATCACCGGAAATGTGGTGTCTTTTGCAATAAATGGAATCACATCCATTCTAAATCCATCAATCCCTTTTTTAAGCCACCAATTCATCATGTCATAAATTTCATGACGGACTTTGGGATTCTCCCAATTTAGGTCGGGCTGTTTGTAACTAAAATAATGCAAATAGTACGCATTTGTTAAACTATCAAATCTCCATCCACTACCATCGGCCTCAAAAGCCCCCGGACGAAAGGCTGGTTTACCTTTTTCTGCTGGCCACCAATGATAGTAATCCCTGTAGGGATTGTCTCGTGATTTTCTACTTTCTTTAAACCAAGGATGCTCATCACTCGTATGGTTTACAACCAAATCCATAACCAGCTTAAGGCCTTTTTCATGCATACCTTTTAATAAAGCATCAAAATCTTCCATAGTGCCAAACTCTTTCATAATGCCTTTATAATCTGAAATATCGTATCCATTATCTGCATTGGGTGATCCGTAAATTGGATTTAACCAAACCACATCAATACCTAAACTTTTTATATAATCCAGTTTTGAAATGATACCTTTAATATCTCCAATACCATCACCATCAGTATCTTTAAAGCTTCGTGGGTAAATTTGATAAACGACCGCTTCCTTCCACCATGTTTTTGAAGGCACAGAAATTTCTGCTTTGTTTTCTGGTTCTTTGTTACAATGACTAAACATAAAAAAGGCTAGTAAAAGTGGTATAATTTTTTTCACAATTATTTTATTTTTTTGTTTATATTAAGTTGGATTTAAACGACTAATTTTTTAATGAGCAAATAACGGCTTGGTATGGTTTTAATGTTAGGTTACCATTTTCATCATTATTTAAGTCTTTATAATTATTAATTAGTATGGCCTCTAAATTTTTGGATTCTGGCAAATCAATGCTTGAATCATGGTCAGTAAAATTTAAAACTACCAACATTTTTTTGTCATCCAATGTTCTGGTATAGGCATAAATATTCTCATTTTCAGCTCCTAATAATTCATAATCTCCATAAATCAATACCTTATTGTTTTTCCTTAATTCGACCATTTTCTTGAAATAGTTCAATATGGAATTTGGATCTTTTTCTTGTGAGGCTACATTAATGGTTTTGTAGTTTTTATTAACAGGAAGCCATGGTTTTCCAGTGGAAAAACCAGCATTAACAGAATCATTCCATTGCATTGGTGTTCTACCATTATCTCGAGACAGGAAGTTTAGTTTCTTCATAAATAAGGCCATGTCCTGACCTTCAGAGAGTGCTTTTTTATAGCCATTTATGGCTGCAATGTCTTTGTATTGTGAAATACTATCAAAATCAATATTAGTCATCCCTATTTCATCACCATAATATATATAAGGTGTTCCTCTCATACTTAATAAAAAAGTATTAAGCATTTTTGATGAGACCGCCCTGAATTCTGGACTGTCATTTCCAAATCTGCTTACTAGTCTTGCTACATCATGATTTGAAAGAAAAATAGAAATCCATCCTTTTTTTGAAAAGGACTTGTCCCACTTGGTAAAAACTTCTTTTAGTTTAGATAATTTATACCCTTCTAAAGAATTAACCAGATCTACTCCCTCAAAATGATACGCCATTTGCAGTTCATTTCGATCTGCATCCACTAAGTTATGAGCCTCTTCTAGTGTGCTTCCAGCTCCTTCTGATACGGCGAAAACATCATATTTACTTAGAACCTCATCATTCATTTCTCTTAAATATGAATGTAAATTTGGCCCCATTCCATAATATTTTATAATGTTTTTTTCATAACCCTCTGGCAATTTAGGAAAGGTCGTGTCTTTACTTACAAACTGAAAAGCGTCTAAACGAAATCCATCGACTCCCTTTTCTGCCCAAAATTTCATAATATTATAAACCTCCTGTCTTACTTTTGGATTTTCCCAATTTAAATCGGGTTGCTTTTGGGAAAAATAATGCAGGTAATACGAGTTTGTTAATGAATCGTATTTCCATGCCTCACCTTTTTCGTCAAAGAAACTCCAGCGGTATGAAGGCTTTCCTTTTTCTGCAGGCCACCAATGATAATAATCCCTGTATGGGTTGTCTCGTGAGCTTCGGGATTGTTTAAACCATTCGTGTTCATCACTACTGTGGTTTACAACTACATCCATTACAAATTTCATGTTTCTGTCATGCATCCCTTTCAACAAGGCATCAAAATCTTCCATGGTTCCAAATTCTTTCATAATGGCTCTGTAATTACTAATATCATAGCCATTATCATCATTTGGTGAGGCATAAATAGGATTTAACCAAATCATATTTACCCCAAGACTTTTTATATAATCTAGTTTTTCTATAATGCCTTTTAAATCACCAATTCCATCGCCATCTGAGTCTTTAAAACTTCTTGGATATATTTGATACACCACTCCTTCCTTCCACCATTCTCTTGTTATTTCTGACGTATTTTTATCCTGCATTTGACTTTTTTTGTTAGTACAAGCACACATTGTTACTAGCAATAAAATGGGTAAGAGTAGAGTCTTCATCTTTAGTTATTATTTAGTGGCATGTATATTTCGGCTTTCCATCTTAATTCGTCTCCACCAAAATTAGGATTGTTATAAAAAACTTCTAATGGTGTTTTAGATACTTTAATTTTATTTTTTTTTGCGTACTCTAATAACGCATACCAAGCTCTATCTGATGTAATATAATTACCATTATAAACGGCTTTAATGGCTTTTTTGCTTTTAATCCATTTATATTTTATGATATCAAAATCAGGTAGCTTTTCTTGTTTTATTATTGGATAACAAAAATCAAAATGAATACTGTCGTTTTGCATATTCCAATTGGTAACATCTACAATAGGCCTGCCATTTAGAACAATGTGATTTTGAATAAGTACAGAATTTAACAATCCATAATTCTGCATCATGCCTTTAGCCTTATTATACTGTTTTGACTTAACTGAAACATATGCACAATAAACTTCCGGAATATTTACCTCTCCTATAATGGTAACCTTAAATTTATCTAAATGCTCTTTTAAAATAGTTACAAAATCTGTAATTGTAGTTTTTACTTCTTTTTCAAAATCTGTATAGCTAAACAAATTATCTATTCTATTTTTTAAGCTATGGTTTTCATCATTTATTCCAATATTTACTCGAGTTAGCGAATCGTTTATATTAACAAATTGCCAATGATAGATATAACTGTTACCCCGACTTACAATTTGTTGCTTAACATCGTTAAGTGATTTTTGTTTTACAATATAGGCACTGTCTAATATAGAATTACTCCATAATTTAAGTGTTTGATTAATAGTTCCAAAATTTGCTTTGGTTTTAAATGTTACTGTATAATCATATGGCTTTAATACATACCAAGCACACGTGCTTAAAAAAGTTACAGCAATAATCAATATTAAAAACCTTTTAAATTTTAAACTATTCATTGGTCATGTGAAGTCTTTTAACTATAAATCTACCTAAATCTTTACCTTGTTTCAATCCGTTTTCTATAGCGGCTCTGTAATGAATACCTCCATAAAGTCGGCTAATAGCGGCTTCGCTTGAAGCGGCATAAAATGATTTGAAATTTCTAACAGGCAACCCGTAAGGTGTTTCAGTATCATCATCAAAACTAAAATTATCACCAAAAATATCTGTTAAAATTACCGATGCAGCTCCAGAAACGACAGAGTGCCCACTAGTATATTCGGGAAAAGGAGGTGTTTGTAAAATTGGTTTCCAATTGTCGTTAAAATATAGATTAATCAAAGTTTCTGGACGAACTAGATTACTTCTGTATTTCTCATCCCAACAACTAATAAATGCATCAAACATAGCAATAGAAGCTTTTGTATATGCAAAAACAGTTTCATTATAATTAAAATTACTTTTTTTACAAGCAATTTTTGTAATTCCAATCCAATGAGCCCCAGGAGTAATTTTCTTTGTTGCAAACATTAAGTGACCTCTAGTAACCGACACATATGGATTACAATCCCAAAATTGTGCTATTTCTATTTCTTTTGAAGTATCTCCAGCTTCAGTAATTCGATTACTTGTATCATAAACTTCCTTTAACTCCTTATAAAATCTTGAGTTTTCATTTAAAGAAAACTCTGGTGGTGGAACAGGCTTAAATTGACTTACAGAATCTAAAACCAAGGGCCTTATTTTATTCCAATGTGGTTCGATACCATCCATGTAAGATGGTGGTGTAGGCTGCCATCTTGAAATATCATCCATATCAATACTGTATTTAGACATCGTCCTGGTTTGAATGTAATTGTCTTTCTCCATCCAAGCAGTAATATATTCGGAAACTTTTAAAGCATATTTTTTTGAATTTCTAAAAACTTCTGGATTTTCAGATTCCCAAATGTTATATAAACTATCTCTATATTCTACAATTTGATCTTCTGAAAAAATAAGTTTTCGGCTCAAATCTAAATGAGCAATTAGTGCGGATAATTCATAATTTATAGATTTAGAGTCGTCAGGGTCGGGAATAGCGGTTAACCCTGAGACTTGACCACTTAAAGACTTATATTTCCCACCTTGTTTGGCCAAAATCTCATATGCTGCAATATTTGGATATACAAAAATACGACTTGCCACAGGCGGTGAAAAAATATCATGAATCATTATTTGGACTACTCTGTCTACGGCATTATGATAATCATTTGGGGTAACAACAATAGGATCATATTTTCTACAAGAAGACATTAGAAGAAAAATCAAAACTATTTTAATAAATTTCATGTGTTTTTTATTTACTATTATTTAAAGTTTATATACTGTTCGCTATTAATTTTGCCTTGGGAGATACGCTTTTTAACATACTCATTTTATGTTCTATTAATTTGAAATTTTATACACTTCGGCATCGTCATTATTCATGGTTACCAATACATATGGTTTATTTTTTATATATATTATATTCAAATTTTTAACTTCCTTTTTACTAAAATCTATCCCCAGTTCTGCTGCTAACAATAATGTGTTAGCGTCTTTAATCAAAGCTCCTGAAAACGCATCAAACCTTCCATGAAAAGGAGCCACACCAAAATAATTTCCTCCCACCAATACTTCCTCTTTATTATCTTTATTGAAATCAAATTTTAAAAAACTAGTTATTGGTGCTAATTGTAATTCAGTTTCAAAAGGAATAAATTTAAAATCACCATTATCGTTTCTTAAGTACCCCGAACTTAAATTATAAACTTTTAAAATTTTAGCCTTCTCAAGCATATTGTTTTCTAAGATAGCGGTTATAGGTTGCCCAGCAAATGCTTTATAAGTAGTGTACTTTTTCTTTAAAAAAAGTAATTGATTTGCCAATTCATTCAGTCCTAATAAAGGGTAATACTCTTTATTTTTTTCTACACAAACAATCGTTTCGGTTTTTCCGTTATCATCAAAATCTGCATAATACATTTGCAAAGGAAATTTCTCTGAGGCTTTAAATTTTGTGTTAAGTCCCCAATTTCCTAATAAATAATCTGTGTCACCATCTCCATCTATATCAAAGGGTTGTATAGCTTGCCACAGGCCATTTAAATTGTCTGTTTTAACGACTTCTGTAAAACTTCCATTATTATTTTTATAAAATTTAGGAGACATCCATTCCCCCACGACAATTAAATCTTTTATTCCGTCGTTGTCAAAATCATCCCATACGGCATCAGTAACCATGCCTATATTTTCAAAAACTTTAGAATCTTTAATTTCAAAATTTCCATCGGTATTTACTAATAGAAAGGATGGCGGAGTTTTACCAAAATCATTTGTTACGGTATAATTCCCTATAAAAATATCTAAATCGCCATCATCATCAAAATCGTATGGTCTTACTACTGAAGCATTTTCGTAATAATCTGGTAATTTATGATTTACAAATGTTGAATCTTGTTGTATATAATAACTGTCCTGTAATGGTTTTGCTTTATTATAAAAATCAGCACCTCCAGTTCCAATAAATAAATCATTTTTCTTGTCATTATTGAAATCTGAAATAACTGCAGAGATATCTTCTTTTATGGAATCTTTTACAATACCGAAAAATTTATGAGCTATGTACGTTGAATCTTGTTGAAGATAAATTTTTGAAGATTTAAATTTTGATCCCCCAAAAAATATGTCCGCTTTTCCATCATTATTTAAATCGCCTACAGCAACAGCTGGTCCTTTGTTTGAAACTTGATAAGGAATCAGTTTTTGTCGAATAAAATCTGTATAATTATCTTCTTCGTGATGAAAATTAATCCCCAAATTATTATCAACTTTTTGAAATAATTTTTTAGTATTATCTGTATGGTTGACAAATATTTTTGTGTTTTTAGGCTTTAAAACGAGTGTTTGGTTAGTTGCTATATTTTTTTCAATTTGGTAGGTATAGTTGGGCCATACAATTTTAATGGAGTCGATAGTTTTAGCGTTCTTAAAACCAAAATGAATCATAGGTTCTGAAGAAGCCTGGAAACCTCGACATGTATATAACTCTTTAAATTGAATCGTTCCCTTATTATAGGCATAAACTTTTGTTCCAACACCAAACGTATTGGGTTTATCGTAATTAAATTTTAGTTTTAAATAGGTTGCTTTATTATTTGTTTGGTTTTGAAGAATAGTAGGAAGTTCATTTAAATTGGTAACAACCAAATCTAAGTCACCATCATTATCAAGATCTCCCATGGCTGTTGCATTAGAAACCGTAGGAACATTTTTATTTAACCAAGATGTTGATTTGTTTTCGAATAATAAGTTTCCTTTTCCCTCAAAAATATAGTTATTAACTTTACCTGATGGCATCATTGACAATGCTTGTTTATCAACTAAACTTGTTTTTTCTATTTTTTTTACTATTTGTTCATTAGAAACATAGTTTATATAATCTAAATCATTTGGGCGTTTTAAAATACCATTTGATATATAGATATCTTGTTCTCCATCCTGATTAAAATCTCCAAAAAGAGCACTCCAACTCCAATCTGTTGATGCAATACCACTTAATAAGGCTGTTTCTTTAAAGTTTCCGTTGGACTGATTTACCTGCATCATGTTTCTCACAAACTGATAATAGTAGCCGTATTGTTTTAAACGTAGTTTTTGAATTTGATAATCCTCGTCACCTTCTGAACTTTTAAGTACCTTTTCGTCTTCGGCATGCATATCTAGTGTTAATAAATCTGGTAAGCCATCATGATTAATATCTGCAACATCATTTCCCATGGAAAAGCGTGTTGTATGACCGAAATGCATTTTTAATTTATCAGTAAAAGTGCCATCGCCATTATTGATATAATAATAATCATCTTCATGAAAATCATTTCCTACATAGATATCTGGATAACCATCTTGATTAAAATCTGAAATGGCAAGACCTAATCCGTATCCATTTGGACCGCCAAAAATTCCAGATTGTTCGCTAACATCTGTAAATATTCCGTTATCGTTTCGCAACAATTTATCACCTGTTTGATAGTTTCTGCGATATCTTAAATTAGCATGTCCAAAAGATTCTTGTGTGTGAACCGCATGATTTAATAAGTAAATATCTAAATCGCCATCTAAATCATAATCTAAAAATGCCGCTGAGGAACTAAAAGAGGCATAATCAAGTGCATATTTGGTTGCAGATTCGGTAAAGGTTTCATCACCATTATTAATATACAATTCGTTATATCCACCAAATCCATTTATACCAACTACAGCACATACGTAGATATCTAAAAATCCATCACCATTAACATCTCCCATAATTGCACCCGTATTCCAAGTACTGTTACCTCTAATACCAGCTTTATCAGAAATATCTTCAAATTTAAAGTTACCTTTATTAAGGTATAATTTGTTTTTCACTTGATTTCCTGAAAAGAAGATATCTGGTAGTCCATCATTATTAATATCTCCTATAGCAACACCTCCACCATTGTAAAAATATAGATAGTCTAAAATACTTAAATCATCTGTTTCAGTTATTTGATTTACAAAGGTAATTCCTGTTTCGGTATCAGGAATTTCCTTAAATACTATGTCTTCCTTTCTATTACATCCAAGAAGTACTAATGCTACTGCGATAATAATGTAATTACTATTTAATTTCAAAAATCTTCGGTTTATCATCATTAATTACAACTATTAAATAAGTCTTTCCGTCTTTGTCTTTAAACGGCATAATATGTTTAACTTCATTTTTTACAAAAAAGCCACTTTTTGCATAATCTTGCCATTCAAAATTATTCTTTTGATCATTAATTAGTACCGATCCATAATTTGCATCTAAACGCGAAAATTGAGGTTTAAATTCAAAATTATTTCCTGCCATAACCAGATCTTTAAAGCCGTCGTTATTTATATCTGTACAACTAATATCGCAGACACAAGAAAGTTGAACATTAACAGGTAATGTTTTAATAGTAAACTTTCCATTTCCATTATTGATTGCTATAACAGATTCTGAAATATTAACTTTTTTAACTATGGTATTATTTATGGTTTCCTCTGAAAAAAGTTGATTAATTGTTCTTGCTGCATAATCTGAGGCTTTTAAATTTTCCTTTTTTAAAGACACTATTTGACTTGTTAATTCCTTTTTCATATGAATTGGATAATCACCATTATTTAAGTGTCTAGTAACAATTTGTTCTATGGTTCCGTTATTGTCGTAATCATTTATCCACATTTTCATAGGCTCCTTAAAAGAAGCACGATACAAGGTATTATCACCTTGGTTTCCCAAAATTAAATCTAAATCTCCATCATTATCTATATCTGATGCTTTAACAACATTCCACCAACCGTATAAGGTGTCGAGTGTAGAAGCTGTTTTATTTAACTGTCTGCCAGAATTTCGAAATATTTTTGGACTTCCCCAATCGGATACTGTAATTAAGTCCTTTTTACTATCTCCATCTACATCTTCCCATATGGCGCTTGTAATCATGCCAGCATCTTTAAGCGCATAACCAACCCTCTCTGTAGCATCAACAAAAGTACCATTACCTTGGTTCTCTAAAAATAACTGCTGTGGATTAACCCCATAGGTCCCTACAACACTTCGAGATCCAACAAATACATCAATGTCTCCATCTCCATCAAAATCATATGGGGCTATGACCGATATATTATTCTTAGTAAAAGGGATGTACTTGGAGTCTTTTGTAAAATTACCTTTACCATCATTTATATAAAGCCTAATTTTATATTTAGATTCCTCTCCAACTTCATTACCACTTGCTGCAACCATTAAGTCCTTATCACCATCTCCATCAGCATCAAAAAATGCTGCAGCTGTGTCTTCATAATTAGCATCTTCTTCAAATACTCTGGAGAATTTTGGTACTAATTTAGCTTCGCCTTTGTTAAGATATAATGCGCCTTCTTGATTTTTTCCTCCTCCAATAAACACGTCGTCATTTCCGTCATCATTAACATCTGCAACTGCTAAAGCTGGTCCTTCTTGTGAGAGTTTTTTTGAAATTAATCCTTCAAAATCAAAATCAGAATAGGTGTTTTCTTTATGAGCCATTAACTCGTTAGGAAGCTCTTTAAAAAATGTTTTATAGTTTTGCTTTTTAGGAATTTTATAATCGGAAACCGCATCAGTTTGTTTTAAATTTAATAATTGATTGACCTTAATATTAGTGAGTTTTTGAGTTTTACTATTAGGCCAAATGATACGTATGGAATCGATTTTTGATATGTTCCCTAGTCCTATGGTCATCACATAATCAACGGAGGACTGAAACCCTCTTGAAGGCATAAGTTCTTGGGTGAAAATCTTATTTTGAGCGTATATTTTTGCAGTGCTACCTATTGCAAACGTATTAAGTTTATCTCCTTCAAGTTTTATTTTTATATAATTATTTTGTGTGAGTGATTCGCTATTATTTTTATAAATAAACGATGGCATATTAACATTGTTAACTACTAAATCTAAATCGCCATCATTATCTAAATCAGCATAAGCAGCGCCATTAGAAAAGCTAGGGGTATTAAACCCCCAAACATCAGTCTCATTGATGAAAGTGAGATCTTTATTATTTTTATAGGCATAATTGGGTTGTGGTTTCTGAGGCATTTTATTAATAATAGAATCAATAGCTTCCTTTTGTCCTGTTAAAACCATGTTTTGTATTATATCATTTGCAAAAAAATCTACAAAATCTATATCTGTAAGATCGTGATTAACGCCATTGGTAATGTAAATATCGCGATAACCATCGTTATCCATATCGAACAATAATCCTGCCCAACTCCAATCGGTTTTTGCAACACCACTAAAATTCGCCGTTTCTGAAAAGGTATTATTACCGTTGTTTATTTGAAGTGTATTTTGAATATATTGTTGATAAAAATCTTTGCTTTGCTTTAGCTTAAACACGTTATAGCTCTCAAATTCCATAACCGATTTAATACGCTGGTCTTCCTCGGGAAGCATATCTGTAATAAATATATCTGATAAACCATCATTATTAACATCCGCAATATCAACACCCATAGCAGATAAACACAAATGTGAGGTCCAATTTTTTATATCTTCTGTAAAAGTTCCGTCTTGATTATTTATATATAAATAGTCACGTTCATAAAAATCATTTGAAACATAAATATCTGGATACAAATCGTTATTGATGTCTGTAACCATTACACCTAGTCCGAACCCTATAAGGCTTCCATAAATTCCTGCCTCTTCACTAACATCAACAAATTTTCCATTGTCATTTCTTAAAAGCATATCACCAACACCACGAAAAATATGTGGCACATTTTCCCAGTCCTGAGCTCTTTTATTTCTTTGATCGGCATATCCTAGACTGCTTACCGGAATATTACTATTGTTTAAAATATAGGCATCCAAATCACCATCTTTATCGTAATCGAAAAAAGAAGCTTGTGTTGAGAAACCAGATTTTGCAAGATTATAGTCATCAGCTTTTTGAGTGAATGTTAAGTCTCCATTGTTAATGTATAAGTCATTATCGTGGTTATTACCCTCCATGTTACCGGCATTACTAACATAAATATCTAACAAGCCATCGTGATTAATATCGACCATTACCACACCAGTAGACCACGGTTTATTTCCTTCAATCCCCGCTTTTTGCGATATATCTTCGAACTCAAAGTTACCTTTATTAAGGTATAATTTATTTTTTACTTGATTTCCAGAAAAAAATATATCGGGTAAATTATCGTTGTTAATATCTCCAATAGCAACTCCACCACCGTTATAAAAATTTCGATATTTAAAAATGTTGAAATTCTTTTGATTGATAACTGTATTTACAAAATCAATTCCTGTTTCGCTTGATTTCATTAATGTAAATAGCTTGTTGGTTTCTTTTTCTGCTAAATTGTTAGAATTATTGTTTTTTGAATTACAGGAGTAAAATAAAATTATGAACACCAAAAAACTTAACGACTTCAATATAAAACACTTATTCATTTTAAATAAAAACTATTTAATAATTATTTCTTGAATTAATATACACCATTCTTGACTATATTTAAACAAAAGAGGGTACATTTAACATACACCCTCTTTTTCAACTAAAAAAACAATTCCGCATTTAAAATTAATACCCCTCGTTTTGTATTAAATTAGGGTTAGATATTATAGCAACTGATGGAATTGGATATAAATTCCTGTATGTATCAGTATTTGATTTAAACTCCCAAGGCTCGCTAAATTTACCAAAACGTATTTGATCATTACGTCTCCACATTTCGTCGTAAAGCTCACGCCCTCTTTCGTCAAGAATATTTTGTTCTGTTAAAGACGTAAATGGTGTTGCACTTCTTTTAGTACGTAGCTCATTAACTAAATCCAATGCGGTTTCGCTAGAAGTCCCACCACGAAGTATAGCTTCAGCTTTCATTAAGTGTGCATCGGCATATCTAAACAACACCGATTTAGGTGCAAAGGCTCCGTTTTCTGGGTGATATTTTATAACTCTGATACCTGTAACTTCATTGTTACCTAATAAACCGGGTAATTCTTTTGTAAATGATAGAGGATTACCAGTTCTATCTGTCATAGCTGCTCCAGTTTCATCATATTGTTGACCAATTAAAAATCCATAGCCAATACCTAAATGCGATCCATCAGTTGGAACAAATCCTCTTCTCTCCTCTTGACCAGATCCAGGCACATTTATATTAGGATCTCCTTCAAATAAATCATAGAATTCTGCTAAGGTTGTAAAACCATTCCATCCACCACCTTCGTTGTCTGGTGAATTTTGTTTATAATGTAAAGTATTCCATATTCTAGCACCTACATCAGCAGTTGAGAACCATATAACCTCATTGTTAACTTCATTCTTAAAAAGATCAAAATACCCAGTTTGTAAATCAAACCCATCTGCTTTAATGGCATCAACATAGTCAACCACTTTCGTCATATCCGCAGGATCAACAGATGTACCAGTGTATATATGTTTGTTTAAGTATAATTTGGCCAATAAAAAATTGGCTGCCGCTCTTGATGCTCTGTTTAAAGTACTACTTGGTCCAGAGACAGGCAAATTAGGTAAGGCCTCTGTTAAATCTTGAACAGCAAAGTCGAAAGCTTCTACTCTATTTTTTACCGAGGGATTTACATCTTGACCTTCATCGGGTGTTCTAAAAGGTGCTTGACCATATAAATCTACTAACCAATATGTCATATAAGCTCTTAAAAATTTAGCTTCTGCCACTTCTTGAGCAGACCCATTACTTCGTGGGTCAATAATTAAGGAAGCTTTATAAACGTTTTGATTCAGATTATTCCATGAATTAGTAATATCTCTGTGATTAGCATCCCAGTTATGATCATGTAAGTTACGCCATACACCATTATCTCCCCAGTCGGTACCACGCGTTGGCACTAACAATTCATCCGAACTTACTTCACTTAACGCAAATAAATTTTCTTGTGTTCCTATTTGACCTCTAAAGTCATTGTAAAGGCCATCCAAAGCAGCCCCAGGATCAACTCCTTGAAAATCTGAAGATAAACCCTCGTCAAACTTCGAATCTGTCGCTTCTATTGCTAAATCTGTACAACTCATTACGGCAAATAGTACCGAAAGAGTCAATAATTTAATTATTTTTTTCATTTTTAATTTTTTTTAAAAAGTTGCATTTATTCCGAATGTAACCGTTGTTGGTCTTGGAAAAGCTGTATAGTCTATTCCAGCAGATGGTATGTTGTTTAACGATTTTGGTGTATCAACTTCAGGATCTAATCCAGAATAAGGCGTGATAACAAATAAGTTTTGCCCTGTTAATGATAAACGCATACTTTTAAAGAATTCTTTATCTTTAAGGTTTAAGTTATATCCTATTGCGAGATTTTGTAATCTTAAAAAATCACCTTTCTCTAAAAATCTTGTTGAAACATCTGGTGCATTTGCTGCAGCCTCTCCATTAGTTAATACATCTCTTGTTACGTTTTGTCCACTATTAATAATACCCGCAGTAAAAAAGGCATTCGCAGTGTTATTATAGATATATTGACCATATTGTCCTGCTAAGAAAATATTAGCATCCCAGTTTTTATATGAAAAACTACTTGATATCCCTAAAGTTATATCGGGTAAAGCACTTTTACCAACAAATTCTTGTCTATCACCATTAGGATAAATAGAAATTCCATTGGAATCAAATCCTCCAAACTCTCTTAGATAATATGAAAATAATGGATGACCTTGTGCTAATAATTGTGCATAAGCACCAGTTAAACCATTACCACTTATTTGACCTGTTTGAATTAATCCATCAAAGTCTTGAACTTCATTCTCATTATAAGAAATATTAAATCCAACATTCCAATTGAGTTCTTCTTGCTGAATTACATCGTAATTTAAAGCAAATTCAATCCCCTTATTAATAACCTTTGCATTAACATTAGCGAAAACAAAAGGTTGAACCGCAGGTTGAGCAGATGTTTGTTGTAACAGTAAATCTTTTGTTGTTTTGTGATAAACATCTATAGAACCATTTAAACGATCGTTAAAAAATCCAAAATCAATTCCAATACCAGCTTGCGCCGTTTCTTCCCATTTAAGATTTGCATTTGCAAAGGCGATAAATCCACCACTACCTAAATTCACATCTCCTCCGTTTCCTATACTAGGAGCCGAAAAACGCTCTCTAGGAATAAATTGTGCATAACTTAAACCATCTTGATTTCCTGTAATACCATACCCTAAACGTAATTTAAGTGTTGAAAACGATTCTGGAATAAAATCTTCATCAGCCATTTGCCAGGCAAAAGCACCTGAAGGGAAATAACCATATCGATAATTTGGACCAAATTTTGAGGAGCCATCTGCACGTAATGTAAACGTAAATAAATATTTATCTTTTATTTTATAGTTAAGACGACCAAAAAATGATTGTAGGTAATCTGTATTGTTATATAAATCTCCAGTTAATGAACTAACAGCTATTCCACCTGGAGCCGAAACTGACACATTTGAGTTAATCTCTGGTAAAATTTGATTAACAAATAAGCCAGCAGAGCTATAACCGTATTGTTGGTAAGGAATTGATATACTATTTTGAATCCTATTGGAAGCACTTCCTAAACTTGAAGCCATCTCATTTAAACCAGCTGTACTAAATCCAAATCCATTAACGGTTCTACCATAATTTTGGAAACTCTGATAAGAATATCCTGCTAATACTTCTAAATTTGAGTTTTCAAATTCTTTAGTATAGTTTAAAGTAACATCCATCAATGTATTCTTCACGTTAACATCTTGAATTGTACCTCTTCCATTTCCAGTGGCTCCATTATTAAAACCATCAATATCTCGAGAAATCATTTGAGCTCTAGTTGCACTAGACTCGTCGTAACCTAAATTTACTTTTGCCTTTAAATTACTAACTATGCTGTATTCTGCAGAACCATTAAGCAGCGTTCTGTTTGTATGATTTAAATCTTGATAATAATCCAATAATTGTATTGGGTTCAACTTACCATCTCCACTGGTAAAACCAAGACTATTAGGCCATGTAGGGTTTGCAAAATAGACGGCCCCAAGTAAATCTCCTTGAGAACCCGCATTATTGGTTACATAAGGTGACTCATCATTCACTCGAGAAATAGATGCGTTAACATCTAATTTCAACTTCCCCTCCAAAAATTTATGAGAAGCATTTATTCTTCCAGTTATTCTCTCTTGAGATGAGTTTTCAATAACTCCTAATTGATTGCCATATCCAAACGAACCTCTTACATAACCATCTCCGTAATTATTGGAGTATGAAAGTGAGTTGTTAATAGACAATACAGATCTATAAATTTGATTTTGCCAATTGGTATTAGAGCCAAAATCTAAAGCAGAAGCATTTCCTCCGTATTGGGTTATAGCTCCTAAAAACTGTGGCCCATCAAGTAAATCGAATTTTTTACGAACGGAAGATGAACTAATATTTGAGGAAAACTCAAATACACCTCCACCGCCTTTTTTACCACTTTTAGTTGTTATAATAACAACACCATTTGCGCCACGAGATCCATAAATAGCGGTAGCTGAAGCATCTTTTAAAATACTCATACTCTCAATATCATTGGGATTTAAAAAACTTAAAGGGTTCTTAGCAGATCCCCCTCCGCCACCTAAATCAGCACCTCCAGCAGTTCCGCCATCAGATAACGGAATACCATCAACAACAAATAATGGGTTATTATTAGATCTTACAGAAGATGTTCCACGAATACGTACAGAAATACCCGCACCAGGCTCTCCGCTTGATTGTGTAATTTGAACACCTGCAGTCTTACCTTGAATTAATTGTTCTGGTGAAGAAATTACACCTCCATTAAAATCCTTTGCTGAAACCGATGTTACAGCACCAGTAGCATCTTTGACTGTGGTTGTACCATAACCAATTACTACAACTTCATCAAGTTGAGCTGCATCTTCTGCTAAAGTGACAGTTATAACAGATCCAGACACTACAACTTCTTGAGCTAAATAACCAACGTATGAAAACACCAAAGTATCTCCATTATTAGCATTGATTGCAAAATTTCCGTCAAAGTCCGTTACCGTTCCTGTAGTAGTACCTTTAACAAGTACGTTTACTCCTGGTAGTGGCCCTGAAACATCAGATACAGTACCTGTAACTGATTGCGCATAAGTAAAACTTCCTAATAGCAAAGCTAAAGGTAGTAATACCTTTTTAAGTAATTTGTTTTTCATTTTGAGTTAGTTGATAAATTAGTTTAATTAATTAACATCTTTTTGAGTTATTGTTAAAACAATGTTAAGTTAGTTACGAATTTTGCTTATTTTTTCCTACTAACAAAAATAAACCTAAAAAAAACGTCTATTTTTTACCGAAAACGTTTTCGTTAATTCCTAAATCATCAATTTAAGCCTTATTTTATTACTGATATACGAGTTTCGCCTATTTTAAATATCAAAAAAATAATACATGTTATTTTAAATTAAATATTTCGTAAAGATTATCTGTTTTTAGGATTAATTACAGAATAATATCTAAATCTAATTTAGAAATTCAACTAAAACATCATACTCTCTAAATCTTTTTTGGTATTCTTTTAAAAGAATTTTAATCTCTAATGCTTTTAATGTTTTTAAATAAAGTATTTTTAAAACTGAATACTATAAATATTACCGTAAAATGAAAAAAATTCATCTGATTCTAGTTCTATTTTTATCTATAACAACCATAGTTATGTCACAAAATGATGGCTGGAATATTTCAACCACAAACACAAAAAACTATACTGGTATTGTTATGGCCAATGGACGAATTGGAATACTGCCCTCAGAAAAACCTTTTCAAACCAAACAAATTATTTTAAACAATGTGTATGATAAAGAATCTATCCTGGGTGTTAGTAAAATTTTACAGGGAATGAATTTTGGCAATTTAGAATTAGAAATTGATGGTGAAAAAATTACTGAAAACAATATTACCAATTGGTCTCAAACGCTTAACATGAAAGAAGCCTATTTTAATACTTCTTTTACTTTTAAAGATAAAGCTAAAATATCCTATAAAATTTATGCCTTAAGAAATGTCCCATATTCTGGATATGTAGATATTAAAATTGAAGCTACAAAAGATATTTCATTAAAAGTAACTGGAATCATTGAAACTCCTAAAGAATACAAAAACCCAATAAGTTCTTATAGAATTTTAAGAGATAATGAAGTTACCATGCCCATTCTTCAAACGGTTGCAAAAAGCAGGCTTGAAAGACATACTGTTGCTACAACTGCTACATTTATATGGCATGGCATTAAAAATGGTGATGAGCATCTTCGACCAGAATTGACTAATCAAAAAGTCTCAGAATATAATAATCAACTTTCTTTTAAGAAAGAAATAAAAAAAGGCAAATTTCTTGATTTTGCATGGACTGCAGCTGAATGCTCTACACAAGATTTTAATGATCCTCAATCAGAATCTGAACGTTTTGTGATTTTTAATTTATTAACCCCAAAGGCTGATTTATTAAAACAGCATACCGATTTATGGAGCAAATTATGGCAAAGTGATATTATAATTGAAGGTGATTTACAATCACAACAAGATGTTAGACTTGCCTTATACCATTTATATAGTTTCGGACGGAGTGATTCAAATTTAAGTATCGCTCCGATGGGATTATCATCTCAAAACTATAATGGTCATATTTTTTGGGATACAGAACTTTGGATGTATCCTCCGTTGCTATTATTACATCAAGATATTGCAAGATCATTGGTTAATTATAGGTCAGACCGCATTGAAAAGGCAAAACAAAAAGCCATAAATTTTGGATACAAAGGGGCCATGTTTCCCTGGGAAAGCGACGATACTGGGGAAGAAGCTACACCTGCATGGGCTTTAACAGGAACTTTTGAACATCATATTACTGCTGATATAGCCATCGCCTTTTGGAATTATTATAGGGTAACTAAAGATGAAAAGTGGCTTAAAGAACGTGGATATCCCATGATTAAAGAAGTAGCAGATTATTGGGTTAGTCGGTCTGCTAAAAACACAGATGGTTCTTACTCCATAAAAAATGTGGTTGGTGCCAATGAGTTTGCACCTAATGTGGATGATAATGCTTTTACAAATGGCTCTGCCATAACCGCATTGCAATATGCAGTCTTGTCTGCAAATGAACTTGGATTAACACCTGACCCATTGTGGAATGACGTTGCTAAACATATTAAAATCTATAAATTCCCTGATGGCACCACCATGGAACATAGCAAATATAATGGCGCTATTATTAAACAAGCAGATGTTAATTTGCTAACTTTCCCATTAGATATTGTTAATGACAAAGCTAATATTTTAAAAGATTTGAAATATTATGAGCCAAAATTAGCAAAAGAAGGTCCTGCTATGGGGAAATCCGTTTTCGCTGTTATATATGCCCGATTAGGCGATTCAGAAAATGCATTTCGCTTATTTAAAGAAAGTTATATTCCTAACAAACGCCCTCCTTTTGGCGCGCTTTCTGAAACAGCTACAGGGCATGAACCCTATTTTGCTACTGGGGCTGGTGGTATGTTGCAAACTGTTTTATTTGGCTTTGGAGGTTTACACTTAACTGAAAATGGGATAGAACAAAAAAATCCTATTTTGCCTAAAGAATGGACATCGCTAACACTTAAAGGAATTGGTATTGACAAAAAAGAATATATTATTAAGAATTGATTTTTTTAGGCATATTTTCGTAAATTAACTTTAACTAAAATACATTGTCAACATAGTTTAATTATATTCTTCCCCAACAATAAAAGCAATGAAAACAACAACATTAAAAGAAATTGCAGAACAACTGGGGTTATCTGTTACCACGGTTTCTAAAGCTCTTAAAGATTATCCTGATGTAAGTAAAAAAACAAAAGAACTTGTAAAAAATTTAGCAGACAAATTAAATTATGTTCCTAATTCTTTTGCAGTAAGCCTGAGAATGAAAGAATCGAAAACTATCGGAATTATAATCCCTACAATGGTTCACTATTTTTTTTCTAAAGTTATTGAAGGTGTTTTAAAAGAAGCTGAGAAAAAAAATTATATGATTATTTTATTACAATCCAACGAAAGTTATGAGCTTGAAAAAAAACAAGTTGATTTACTTATAAACAAAGGTGTAGATGGTATTTTAATATCCTTATCAAATAAAACTAAGGACTTAGAACATTTAAAAAAAATTATAAAACGGGGTATTCCTCTAGTTTTGTTTGATAAAATTGCAAAAACCATTAACTGCTCAAAAGTCTTGATTGATGATAGAAAAGCGGCCTATGAAGCAGTTTCTTTTCTAATTCAAAAAGGGCATAAACGAATTGCTCATTTTAGAGGCGACCTGAATCCTCAAAATTCTATTGATCGTTTTTTAGGGTATAAAAAAGCATTAATTGATCATAATATTGAATTTGATTCATCATTAGTATATATCTGTAATAATAACGATGATTTCAATGATGGATTTAATAATGCTGAAAAATTGATAAAAGATCATGGAAAGAATGTTGACGCCATTTTTGCAGTAAACGACCTTTTAGCAATAGGGGCAATAAATTATTTTAATAAAAAGAAAATAAAAGTTCCCGAAAGAATTGCATTGTTTGGCTTTAGTAATTGGTTTATGTCTTCTGTTATTACTCCTTCATTATCCTCTATTGAACAACATGGTTTTAAAATGGGTGAAAAATCAGCTCAAATTTTATTAAATGAAATATATTGTAAACAAAAAGGAATTAAAATTGAACATCAAAAAATTATTATAGACACAGAATTAGTACTTAGGAATTCTTGTTAATTCTTTGAAAATAATTTTATTTCAAAAAATTAATATTCCTTTTTAAACCTGAAAGTTTAGTTCTTTTTACAGCTGAATTTTTAAAGATTTTCTTAAAAACATCTTCGGTAATGTCTTCCCAATCTTCTCTGGTCATAGACAATAATTCTGGATTTGGATTAAATAATGGTTCATTATGTGATTTCGAAAACCGGTTCCAAGGACATACATCCTGGCACACATCGCAACCAAACATCCAGTCATCAAACTGTCCTTTAAATTCTGTAGGTATATTTTCTTTTAATTCTATAGTAAAATACGAAATACATTTACTCCCATCAACCAAGTAAGGTTCAGTAATAGCCTGTGTAGGGCAAGCATCAATACAAGCCGTACAGGAGCCACAATGATTGGTTGTTGGTAAATCATACTCCAATTCTAAGTCTACAATCAGTTCTGCAATAAAATAAAATGAACCAATCTGTTGGGTTAAAAGGTTGCTATTTTTTCCAATCCAACCTAATCCGGATTTTGCGGCCCAGGCTTTATCTAAAACAGGTGCCGAATCTACAAATGCACGACCATGAACCTCTCCAATTTCTTCTTGAATAAAATTTAGTAACGATTTAAGTTTATCTTTTATCACAAAATGATAATCGGTTCCAAAAGCATATTTGGAGAGTTTATAGCTGTTTGCTGTTTGCTTTTCGCTAGGGTAATAATTAAGTAATAACGAGATGACACTTTTAGAATCTTCAACTAATTTCGTTGGATCTAAACGCTTATCAAAATGGTTTTCCATATACTGCATTTGCCCATGCATATTATTACGTAACCACTTTTCTAGATGAGGCGCTTCTTCTTCTAAAAATTGGGCTTTGCTAACACCACAAGACAAAAAACTGAGGCGTTTGGCTTCGGTTTTAATAAGTTGTGTATGTTTTTGAATGGTATTCAAAAAAAATAATCAATTAGTTGTTCCAAATATTATTCGATGTATCTGCATCCATAAAAATACCACCATCTATTTTAATTTGACTAATATCTTTATCACTTTTTAAAGTAACGGTTACTTCTGTTGCGTTATTTTTCCAAATTTCTGGCGTTTGATGAAACTCTTTTGTAGTTCCATCTTTAAAAGTAACCATAATATTAAATGGCGCAGGCATACCTCCTATATTTTCCAGTTTAAGGATGGTTTCATTTTTATTAGTAGTCACCTCATTTATAGCTATATCAATATAATTGTTGCTAAAGTACCAGTTATCCCAAAACCAATTTAAATTTTGTCCAGAAATATCATTCATAGAATAAAAGAAATCCCATGGTATAGGGTGTTTTCCATGCCAACGCTCCATATAGCCTTGCAATGCTTTTTTAAAGATATTATCGCCCAACATATCTTTTAATGCCAAATATCCCAAGGCAGCTTTGCCGTATTCATTATTCCCTAAAGCAACACCGCTCAAGATATTTGAAGGTGTTATAATAGGAATTTCTTCTTCCATAGATGTATCATTAATCCATTGATTAACTCTAAATAATTTAAAAAAATCTGTTGCTTTCTTTTCTCCTAAATCTGAAATTCCTATAAGATATTCTAATGTAGTTGCCCATCCTTCATCCATAAATCCAAAACGGGTTTCATTAATTCCCATATAAAATGGAAAATAGGTATGGGCAATTTCATGTTCTACCACAAAACGAGTGTATGTTGGATCTGACTGTGAGTTATCATTGACCATCATAGGGTATTCCATATCGGCAAAACCGCGAACAATGGTAGATTTTGAAAACGGATAAGGCACACCTGGATAGTTATTTGAGAACCAATCTAAAGAGTGTTTCCCATAATTCACCATCTCTTTAAAATCTGTTGATTTTTCATCATAAGCCGCTTGCACGCTTGCTCTCCTATTTGTCTTACTATCAACAATAACACTACCTGCATCCCAATTATAATGATCGCTTACAGCAATAGCTATATCTGTAATATTTGATGCTTTCCACTTCCATGTATTGGTGACATTTTGTTTAGTGATTTGTTTGTTTTCTAAATCGTCTTTCGTTGCTATGTTTATAACATCATCACTAGTCATTGATTTTTTTAAACGCTCTGCATATTTTTTTTGTAAAACATCTTCTGGATTCAACAAATCTCCCGTTGCCCAAACAATATAATTTTTAGGTACGGTAACTTCAAATGTGTAATTATTAAAATCGTTATAAAATTCTTGTGATCCTGTAAATGTCATCTTATCCCAACCTTGATAATCATCATATACGGCAACGCGCGGAAAAAAATAAGCTAAGAAAAATGTATTGGAATCAATAGCACCTTCTCTTCCGCTTTCTTCAGACATGTTATAATGCCAGTCTATAGCTAAATTTACTTGCTGCTTTGGTAATAGTGGGGTTGCTAATTGAATTATTTTATTAGTTCCATCATTGATGTCATTCCATGTTTTTTCCAAACCATTTTCTGTATACCTATCAATATGAATACCCGATGTTAAAAATTTATTTGAAGCAGAAGACAATCTTGCAGCTCCTGGTTTATGATTATTAAGTATTAATTTATAGTTTAAAACTTTTAGGGTGTCTGGGCTATTGTTTGTATAGGTAATCGTTTCGCTACCCGTAATCGTTTTATTAGGTGGTGCTATTTGAAGTTTAATTTGATAGTCTGCTGTATTCTGCCAATAATCTTCACCAGGCTTACCGTTTTTACTCCTCGTTTTATTTTTATAAGCTTGTTTTACATCTCTTGGAATATATAAATCTTGGGCAAGACTTATTGTTGTTATGAATAAACAACTTGCTACTAAAATTATCCTTTTCAATATACTATTAATTTAAAATGAAATATATTGTAAACGTACAATATTCTTATTTTTTCTAATAGTTATTAACTTAACTTTAAAAAAGAGCCTTAAATTTATGGCTAAAATAATCCACCCTGTGTACTGCCTTTTATTTTTCCTAGATGCTTATAAGCTAATTCAGTTACTTCTCTGCCACGAGGTGTGCGCATTATGAATCCTTGCTGAATTAAAAACGGTTCATACACTTCTTCAATGGTTTCAGAGCTTTCACTTACAGCGGTTGCGATGGTTGTGATTCCAACAGGTCCTCCTTTAAATTTATCAATAATGGTAGCTAGAATTTTATTATCCATTTCATCCAAACCATGAGCATCGACATTGAGTGCTTCTAAAGCGTATCTGGCAATTTTAATATCAATACTACCATTGCTTTTAATTTGTGCAAAATCCCGAACGCGACGCAACAAGGCATTAGCTATTCTTGGTGTTCCTCTACTACGTCCAGCAATTTCAATAGCTGCTTCCATAGACATAGGAACGTCTAAAATAGTAGCGCTTCGTTGTAAAATGGTCGTTAATAATTCTGTATTATAATATTGCAACCTACTTTGAATACCAAAACGAGCTCGCATGGGTGATGTTAGTAATCCTGAACGAGTCGTAGCTCCAATAAGGGTGAACGGATTTAAATTAATTTGAACAGTACGTGCGTTGGGACCAGATTCAATCATGATATCAATCTTATAATCTTCCATGGCAGAATACAAGTATTCTTCAACAATAGGGCTTAATCGATGAATCTCATCAATAAACAACACATCACGTTCGTCTAGATTGGTTAACAGTCCTGCTAAATCACCTGGTTTATCTAAAACGGGTCCAGAGGTTACCTTAATGCCTACATTTAACTCATTAGCAAGAATATGTGCTAAGGTTGTTTTACCTAATCCTGGAGGGCCGTGAAATAAAGTATGATCAAGCGCTTCACTTCTTTGATTTGCGGCTTGCACAAAAATTTGAAGATTCTCCAACACTTGGTCCTGACCTGTAAAATCATCAAATGATAAGGGTCTTAACTTTCTTTCTACATCATTTTCTTCTGGAGAAAAATGTTCGTTGGACGGATCTAGGTTTTCATTCATAACAAACAAATATAAAGAAAAAGCCTTTCTAAAAATAGAAAGGCTTTTTATAAATTTATTTATAAGATTCCTACCTTTGCAGGAATGTTGTTAATTTAAAATGGTGAACTCGCATCTTCTGTTAACATCATATTCTTCTTCGCTACAAATACCTTCTTTAACACACTTATTAAGTGGTTGCATTTCGCCATAACCAATACTTTTTAATCGGCTTCTATCAATACCCTGACTCACTAAATATTCTAACGTTGATGCTGCTCTTCGTTTAGATAAGTCTAAATTATATTGATCTGATCCACGAGCATCCGTATGTGCTGATACCTCAATTTCCATCGTTGGATATTTTTTCATTAAGTCAACTAAGACATTTAATGTTTTGGCCGCATCTTCACGAATATCAGATTTATCAAAGTCAAAGTAAATTTTATCTAATTCAACTTGTACAACTCCTTTGTCATTTTCTTTTACACGCTCTTCTGCATGTTCAAAAGACTCCAATGATAAATAAATGTTATGTTGAATCTTTCCTTCTTTATCTGTTGAAAACTCAACATCCTGCGGAATGTAAGCTTTACGCGTTCCTCTTACTTTATACTTTTTGTTAGGTGAAATTTTAAATAAGTAACTAGCAGTATCACCAACAAGTGAGTCTTGTATAACATTACCACCTTCATCAAATAAGGTAACTAACGATCCTGGTAGTAATTCTTTCGTGTTTTTATCTTGAACAATACCTTCTACAAGATATTTCGATAACATGTTTTCTTCTCTTCCAAAATAAAATATTTTATCATAACCAGATCTGTTTGAAGACACAAACCCTTTATTTTCTTTTTCTTTTATAACAAAAGCAAAATCATCTAGATTACTATTAATTGAACTTCCTAAGTTAACCGGTTTATCAAAAACACCATTCACCATATTACTTCTAAACACATCTAAACCACCAAAGCCTTCAAGGCCATTAGATGAAAAATATAATACACCATAATCACTTATAAACGGAAACTGTTCTCTGTGCTTCGTATTAATAGTTGGTCCTAAATTTTCTGGTTCTCCGTATGTTCCATCATCGTTAATAGCTACTTTATAAATATCAAAGCTTCCTAAAGTTCCTGGCATATCACTCGCAAAATACAATGTTTTTTCATCTTTGCTTAAAGCTGGATGCTCTGTACTAAATGCGTTTGATGTAAACGGTAATGCCGTAACATTAGTCCAATTACCATCAACCAATTCTGCTTTGTATATTTTAATTTGTGCAACGCGCTCATTATCTGTTTTTTTACGAGTTGTATTGGTTCTATTAAAATACATGGTTTTACCATCTTTTGAGAAAATGGCGTTACTCTCATGCGTCTCTGTATTTATAGCATCCGAAAATGGAGTAACATCCTTAACGCCTCCATCTTTAGTTAATGTAGCATAATACAAATCTAAATACGGTAATTCGTTCCAGGCATATGTTGGACTTTCAATGTTTCTTGTTGAAGCGAATGCTATTTTATCATCTCCATAAAAAGACGCCCCAAAATCACTCTTAGAGTTTGGATCATTTAATTGTTTAATATTAAATGTATGAGGTGTTGTTTGTTCGATGTTTTCAATAAATGCCATGGTATTGACGTCTTTATTGTAATAAATTCTTAAATACTTATCAGCATCTTTATAATTTTTCACCCCTTTTAAAGCTTGAGCATATCTAAAATAATACTCAAGATCCAGCGAATCTTTATAGGTAATGAATAATTCACGATAGTTTTTTATTGCCTTTTGAAGATTGGCATTATAATAATAACTATCTGCCAAATTTTGAAGCATTTCTTGTGTGTGCTCTTTGGTTTCGTAAATTTCAGCCGCTTCGTTATAAGCTCTCATTTCAAAAAGCTGATTGGCTCGTTTTAGGTTTCCTTTTTGAGCTAATGCAATTCCACTAACTAGTAAAAGGCTTGCAAATATGTACGTTTTTGTTTTCATAATTGTAATCATTAATAATTAGAAGAATCTTGGTGAACGATTATAACCACCTCTAAATCCGAATAAATCGATATCAAACAAAATAAATATTTCATGTGATCCTGAATTATAACTACTCAAATTAGTTGTTGTATAGTCATACGCATATCCAATTCTTAAATCTGGTGTCACTCTAAAATTAACCAAGGCACTTACAGCATCATCTAATCTATATCCCAAGCCAACTTCAAGTTTTTCATTAATTAACATATTGGCTGTCACATCAATTGCCAGTGGGGCTCCTTTTACAGCCTTTGCCATAAAAGCTGGTTTAAATTTTAGATTATCATTGACATCAAAAACATAACCTCCCGTTAAATAATAGTGAACACTTTGAACGCCTGTTGAAGCAATACCGTTTTCACTTTCAAGGTGTTTGGTTGACAACAAATTTGGTGCCGACAAACCTAGATAATAAGTATCTGTAAAATAGAAGGCTCCAATACCCAAATTAGGAAATGTTTTATTAATATTCTCGTTAAAAGCTATATCTGTACTCACATCACCAGACTGTAAAATAAAGCCATCAAAATTAGTGTTAAACATTGTGAATCCAGCTTTTAATCCTAATGACAAATGACTTTCTAAGCCTACTGGTAGTACATAAGCAAAATCGGCATAGATATTGTTTTCATCAACAACATCTCCAATATTGTCATTAGTAAATGATATCCCTAGCTCAATTTTATCATTAATTGGCTTATGAGCAAAAAAGGTTCCTGTTTTTGGAGCGCCTTCCATACCAACCCATTGCGTTCTGTAAAGTCCACCTAAATTTAATATGTCTTGCTCTGCCGTGGCATAAGCTGGGTTTATTACACTCATATTATACATATACTGCGTAAATTGAGGGTCTTGTTGTGCAAAGCCTTGAAAGGACAAGAGTGTCAAACTTAACAAAGCAGCTACTTTATGATATATATTTAAATTTTTCATGTTTCTTAAATTTTGATTTATATACATTATCTGCTTAAGTATAAGCGACCTTGTTCTGGTTTGTTTTCTCCATCATTAAATTTGAAAATATAGAAATAAACACCTACTGGAAGATCTCCTTTTACTAGAGTCCTTGCTTGATTTGATGTTCCATCAAATCTCGGGTTTGATGCCCTTCCTTTGTAAACAATATTTCCGTATCGGTTAAAGATTTCTATTTCAAAATTAGGATATAGAATATCTAAATTATTATAATCATAAGTGTCGTTAACACCATCTCCATTAGGTGAAAATCCGTCTGGCAATGCTATTTTACCACATGATGTTACATCTGGAGTAACTGCTAAACGCACACTACTTTCGCAGCCTGTTGAGGCATCGTATAATGCGGCATAATAGGTAACTCCATAACTTAATAATGAACTACTTGATAATGGTGAACCACCTGTTGCAACATCATACCAAATGACGTTATCTGTAGTAGAATTATATTCTGAAATATTTAATGTTAACTCCATGATTGTTGGATTATCATTAATACACAATTCAAGATTCGGATCTATAAGTGTTGGTGTTGGAGCATCATTTACCGTTACATTAACTTGAACGTTTTGTGATGACTCACAACCTGAACTATTTGTTTGAGTTGCAAAATAATCTTCACCATCAATCAAAGTATCTGTTGGATCTAATGGTGTTAATAGTGTTGCATCTGTATACCATTTGATTGTTCCTGTTGCAGATAAAGACGCATCCAAATCGGCAACCGTTGGGTTATTCTCTAAACAAAACTCTGGATTTGCAGTAACCACTGTAGGTGCAGAACTATCATCAACTGTTACTGTTATTTGTGCACTTGAATCTGTTGCGCAAGGTGAAATAGCAGAAACCGTGTAAGTATAGGTACCATTTGCATCTGTTAAAGGATCAAATACACCTGTTCCACTAGGTAGCGCTGGCGACCAAGTTCCTCCTGTTTGAGCATCAGTTCCTAAAAATGTAAATAAATCAGTAGGGCCATCAATCACACAAATTAAAACCGCATTATCAGTTCCTGCGTTTGGTGCTTGGGTTACAGTTACGTCTACTTTACTACTAAATGTTCCACACGCATTAGTTAATGAATACGTATAGGTTCCTTGAGCATCAACTAAAGGATCAAAAACTCCTGTTCCACTAGCCATAGCTGGTGACCAAGTTCCTCCTGTGTCAGCACTTCCTATAAGTGTAAACAAATCGGTAGTACCATTGTTGCTACAAACATCTAACGTATTATCTGTTCCTGCGCTAAGAGGTTCTTCTATAGTTACTGTTATTATGGTGCTGTCATCTACACATGGTGAAGAAGCAGATACATAATATGTAAATTGATATGTTCCTGCGCCGTTTACAGTAGCATCAAAAATGTTTCCTGCTAAAGCACCAGTTCCATCTGTATCTTGCCAAACACCTCCTGGATCTTGTGTTCCGTCTAATCCTGAATTTAAATCAATACTATTATTACCACTACACGCTACAATTGGCGTTGTATTTGCATTTCCCGCATTTGGTGATTGATAAATGGTTGCAGTTACTGCTGTTCTAGCTGAAGATTCACAACCTATAGTTTGTGTAGCGTAATATACTTGTCCATCAGCTAAAGCTGTGGTTCCTGATAAAGCAGTTCCTCCAGAAGGAACATCATACCATTGAACGGCTGTTCCTGTGGTGACTGCTAATTCTGATACAGTTGCTGCATCACAAAACTCTTGAGTTGGTGAAGCTGTTGGTGCTGGTGTATCGTTAATTATGATACTCACTGTTACATTTACATCATCACAACTTCCAATAGCAGCAACATCATACGTAAAGCTATATGTTCCAGCTGACAGACCATCAATAGTAACTGTATTGCCACTTAATGCTCCTGAACTATCATCATCTGCCCAAGTTCCTGTCTGGTCTTCCCCATCTAATAAATCAAATAAATTAACTGTTTGACCAGTTGTTACTTCTGCCTTACAAAATTCAGGGAATGTTGCTACAGGTGTTCCCGATTCTGGAGCATTATCTATTACAATAGTTACTGTAGTGTTATTTGAACATCCATTTGAATCGGTTATGCTGTATGAGAAATTATAGGTATTTACTACTAATTGACTCAAATCTAATGTGTTTCCACTTAAAGCTCCAGATATAGGTATCGTACTATCATCGCTCCAAGTTCCTCCTGAATCAACTGTTCCTGTTAAAAGTGTAAACAAATCAAAACTTGTATTTGTTAACGCTGAATCATTTTCACAAAATGGAGGTGGATTGTTCGCTATTCCTGTATTTGGTAGCGGATTAATAATGACTTGAACTGTAACTAATACATCATCACAACTTCCAATGGCATCAACATCATAAGTGAAATCATATGTTCCTGAAAGATATCCAGATAAATCAACAAGGTTAGAAGTTGTCGCTCCTAAATTATCTGTCCCTATATACCAAGTTCCTGTTAAGTCTGCTCCAGTTAACAAATCAAATAAATTATAACTTGATGGAGCCGAAGCTTCACAAAATTCAACTGGTGTGTTTGCTGTTCCTGATTCTGGTGCAGGATCTATTTGAATGGTAACTGTAGTGCTATTTGAACATCCGTTTGAATCGGTTATGCTGTATGAGAAATTATAAGTGTTTACTACTAATTGACTCAAATCTAATGTGTTTCCACTTAAAGCTCCAGATATAGGTGTCGTACTATCATCGCTCCAAGTTCCTCCTGAATCAACTGCTCCTGTTAAAAGGGTAAACAAATCAAAACTTGTATTTGTTAACGCTGAATCATTTTCACAAAATGGAGGTGGATTGTTCGCTGTTCCTGTATTTGGTAACGGATTAATAATGACTTGAACTGTAACTAATACATCATCACAACTTCCAATAGCATCAACGTCATAAGTAAAATTATATGTTCCTGAAAGATATCCTGATAAATCAACAAGGTTAGAAGTTGTTGCTCCTAAATTATCTGTCCCTATATACCAAGTCCCTGTTAAGTCCGCTCCAGTTAACAAATCAAATAAATTATAACTTGATGGAGCCGAAGCTTCACAAAATTCAACTGGTGTGTTTGCTGTTCCTGATTCTGGAGCTGGTAAAATTGTAATTGAAATCGTTTCATCATCTGTACAAGTCCCATTATCAACAGTATATGTAAAATTATATGGACTTCCTGTAACAGTAAAACCAGTAATATCCAAATTCAAAGGATCTGAAACGGTCGTGCTACTGGCGTCTGTCCAAATTCCTCCACTATCGTAAGGGGCTGTTAGAGCATCAAATAAATTAAAGGGAGAATTTGCTACTAGATCATTTTCACAAAATGTTTGGTTATTAGCTGTTCCTGCATTAGGGTCTGGCAAAACAATTACTTGAACAGTAGTTGATTCTTCTGCACAAATACTAGGTGATACATTTTGAGTATAAGTGAAGTTGTATGGACTTCCAGAAGCTGTTAAACTAGTTAAATCAATAGATGAGGTTATAACAGTACCTGTACTTAGTGTTCCTTCTGTCCATTGACCACCTGCATCTTCACTATCTAGTAAAGAAAACAAATCAAATGATGAAGGCAATCCTGATTCACAAAACGTTGCAGGATTTGCAGACGACGCCACTCCCGATGAAAATGTTTCATAGATTGTTATTGTAACTGACGAACTACTTTCTGGACAAGCTCCATTAGCTGGTACCGTATATGTAAAGGTATAAATACCAGGAGTAGTTAAAGTTGAAATGTCTACGGTTCCCTGAAAACCATTTGATGTTGGTCTAGGTCCTGACCATGTTCCTGTGGCATCAGCTCCCGAAAGTGAATCGAATAAATCAAAAACACTCGTTGGCACATTGTTTTGACAATAATCTAAACTACCTGAGGCACCTGGATTATTAGGCGTATTAATAGTAACTGTCACAGGGACTGCGTTACTGTCGCATAGAATCTCATCAATTTGAACATAATACGTATTACCGTCAACCAAAGGTGTTGATGTTGGTAATGCTGGCAGTATTGGGTCTCCATTCACATCAACACCTGCATACCAATTCACAGTAGAAACTGTTCCTGGATCTAAATCAGCAATTGTTGGGCTATTATCAATACAAAATTCTTGTGGACTTGCAGGAGTAGGATCTATAGGTGATAAAAATACACCGACTCTACCTTTCTCAATTTGACTTCTACAACCACCCGCATCATCAAACACAATATAATAATCTGCTACACCGAGAGGAATTAAATCTACACCATTAGCTTCATTAGTTAAACCTGAATCATAATAGACCTTTACACTGCCACCTGATGGAATACCTGGTTGCAATATTAAATCGATATAATCCTGAAAAATGGCATTTTCATTACTACAATAAAAACGGTCCCTATTTATAATTCCTGAATTACCTACAGAAAAGGCAATATCAATTTGAGATCTAGAACTACATGAACCAGAGCTATCCCCTGCATAATAAGTTCCTTCAGAAACTAATTGATTAGGATAAAAAATAGTTCCACCTGTGGCTGCACTATACCAAACAATACCTCCACCTGTGTCAGTAGCATAATCTGCACTTAAATCCGCAAACGTATAACCTGCTGCATCACAAATAGCTGGTGGTGTTGGATCTGCAATTGTAGGACATTGCGCATTGGCTGAAATTAATGTCCACATAAAGACAAAAATATAGGTCGTATATTTTAATACATGCCTAAAAAATAATTTTGTTTTCATATTCATCGTTAATTAGTTAGGTCGTTTTTACTTGAAGAATTATCATATTTGCTAACAGTAATTCTTACATATTTTTCTAACGACGTGCAATTTAACTATTTTTTTTGCATTTCATCGATTTTTTACATTTTTTTTACATTTTATCGTATAAATAAGCTTTTTACCGATAATTAAATATTATTTTTGTATTCTTTTTCTTTCTTTTTTGAATAAACCACAAAAAAAAGACTCATAGAAATGAGTCTTTTTTGTATATATGATACTATTTTTTAATGTTGTAGCTCTTCCTCACCTTCCATTAATGGAACATTTTGAGGAACAAAGTCTTCTTCGTGACCTGGCTTGCTATAATCATAAGACCAACGATATACATGTGGAATTTCTCCTGGCCAGTTACCATGAATATGAGCGACAGGTGTTGTCCATTCCAATGTAGTAGACCTCCATGGATTTTGAACTGCTTTCTTTCCATAGAACATACTACTAAAGAAATTATATAAGTAAATGATTTGCACTACACCTCCTATTAATGCAAAAACTGTAATAACAACATTAACATTAGCTAAATCATCAAATAATGGAAAGTTTGTATTTTCATAATAACGTCTCGGTAATCCAGCCATTCCTATAAAATGCATTGGAAAGAAAACACCATATGCACAAATAGCAGTTATCCAAAAGTGAATATAGCCTAAGTTTTTATTCAACATTCTACCAAACATTTTTGGATACCAATGATAGATTCCAGCAAACATACCATATAAAGCAGATATACCCATTACCAAGTGAAAGTGTGCTACTACAAAATAGGTATCATGAACATTAATGTCTAAAGCACTGTCACCAAGAATAATTCCCGTTAAACCTCCCGTTATGAACGTAGATACAAATCCGATAGCAAATAACATGGCAGGATTCATTTGTAAATTCCCTTTCCATAATGTTGTTATCCAGTTGAATGCTTTTACAGCAGATGGTATTGCTATTAATAAGGTAGTAAATGTAAAAACAGATCCTAGGAATGGATTCATTCCCGATACAAACATATGGTGACCCCATACTATAGTCGATAAAAATGCGATCGCTAATATAGACGCAATCATAGCTCTGTAACCAAAAATGGGTTTACGTGAACTTGAAGCCATAATTTCAGATACTAGCCCCATAGCTGGTAAAATAACAATGTAAACTTCGGGATGTCCTAAGAACCAAAATAAATGTTCAAACAAGACAGGAGATCCTCCATGGTAATGTAACACTTCGCCTTGAATAAATATATCTGATAAGAAGAATGACGTTCCAAAACTTCTATCCATAATCAATAGTAAAGCAGCAGATAATAATACTGGAAAAGAAATTACACCAATAACAGCAGTAATAAAAAATGTCCAAATAGTTAATGGTAATCTCGTCATAGACATGCCTTTGGTACGCAAGTTTAAAACAGTTACAATATAATTAAGAGAACCCATCAATGAGGAAGCTATAAATATTGCCATCGAGACTAACCATAGTGTCATACCCAACCCAGAGCCTCCTTGCGCCATAGGCAAAGCACTTAATGGTGGATAAATAGTCCACCCAGCAGCTGCTGGCCCTGCTTCCACAAACAAGGAGAAAACCATAATAACACTAGATAGAAAAAATAACCAGTAAGAAATCATGTTTAAAAACCCTGATGCCATATCTCGTGCACCAATTTGCAACGGAATTAATAAGTTACTAAAGGTACCACTAAGCCCTGCTGTTAGTACAAAGAAAACCATAATAGTTCCATGTATGGTAACTAAGGCTAAGTAAATATCAGAACTCATGACACCATCTGGTGCCCATTTGCCTAATACTGCTTCAAACAATACATTTGGTTGTTCTGGCCATGCTAATTGCATTCTAAACATCATGGACATAAATACACCAATAACTCCCATAATAGTACCTGTAATAAGGTACTGCTTAGCAATCATCTTATGATCCTGACTAAAAATATATTTAGTTACAAAGGTTTCTTTATGATGATGTCCATGGTCTTCGTGAGCGTGAGTATCTTCGTGTGCTGACATAATCTTATTTCGTATTTATCTTTTTTAAAATTACTTAATTAGAGAGTTTTTGAAAACTTTTTGTTCTTTCATCCAAGCATCAAAATCTTCTTGGCTTTCAACTATTATTTTCATCTGCATATTGTAGTGAGACTTACCACAAATTTTATTACATAATAATAAGTAGTCAAATTCATAACGATCCAAAGCTGTCTCACCCTTGGCAACCAAATCTTTACTTTTTTCTACTCTAATTTCATTAATGTGCGCCACTTTATCTTGTATTTCAGGTCTTTGACGCATTTCAGCTGTTGTAACAGTAGGTGTAAAACCAAACTGTGTTATCATACCTGGCACACAATTCATTTGGGCTCTAAAGTGAGGCATATATGCTGAGTGCAGTACATCTTGTGAACGCATTTTAAAAAGTACTGGTCTTCCTACCGGTAAATGTAATTCTTTAGTAATCACATCATCTTGACCATAAGGGTCTGCCTCATCAACACCTAATACATTTGCATGATCTATATCAATCAAACGCACATTTGCTTTACCTAAAGTATTATCTTCTCCTGCATAACGAGCCGTCCAATTAAACTGTTGCGCATATAATTCTATAACCATAGGATCATCATCTTGATTGATACCCATAATTGTAATCCATGTATTCAAACCATAGATAATAAGACCTGCCAATACAATAACAGGGATAATTGTCCAAATTGCCTCCAATTTGTTGTTGTCTGCAAAGAATAATGCTTTTTTACCCTTTTCACCTTTATATTTATAAGCAAAATAATACAGTAGAAATTGTGTAATAGTTTGTACAATAAAAATTAAGGTTAAAGAGATAATCATTAAATTATCAATTTTCGGACCATGTGCTGATGCTGAATTAGATAATAATGGTAAATCTCCCCATTTTATAAAAGAATAAATTGTAATACCATAAATGAAGGCTAAAAAGCCCATCATTAAATATCCATTCATTCTATTATCCTTATCGCTGGCAACTTCAGTATTTTCGTTTTTAGCTTGAGCTAAATCAAAAATTTTAACCATTTGCCAAATGGCTACTAAAATAAATACTAAAACTATTATTGTTAATAAAGCAGTCATTGTTATCGTTCGTCTTTATTTAAATCTTAATTAATAATGGTAATGTTCACTTTCCTCTATAAAAGGATTTCCTTCTGGATGTAATTTTACTTTTGATAACCCGGTACCAACAACTAATATAAACAAACCTAAGAAGAAACTAATACTAGCTATTTCAGTAATTCCAAATGACCAGTTAAGTCCAACTGTAGATGGCATTACTAACAAGAATATATCAATAT
This sequence comes from Yeosuana marina, assembly GCF_011762485.1. Classification (GTDB taxonomy): domain Bacteria; phylum Bacteroidota; class Bacteroidia; order Flavobacteriales; family Flavobacteriaceae; genus Yeosuana; species Yeosuana marina. Next base: position 270,474 of record NZ_JAAKGI010000003.1, on the reverse strand, counting down.
AATGGCCAACTAAAATTGCTATTCCGGCAATAACAATAAACCATGGGACTCTTTTAAAATCACTATTCATCAATATTAGAATAGGAAATACAAAATTTAAAACTAACATACCAAAAAATAATAAGTTATATTCTTGAATACGTAACACAAAATAAACTACTTCTTCCGGCATATTAGCATACCATATAAGCATAAATTGGTCAAACCACAAATACGTCCAGAAAATACTAAACGCAAACATGAATTTTGCCAAATCATGTAAGTGGCTGTTGTTTATAAAATCCGCTAGTCCTTTACTTTTTAAATATATGGTTACTAATGCAATTACTGTAATCGCTGATACAAACATACTAGCAAACACATACCAAGCAAATAATGTACTGTACCAATGCGGTGTCATAGACATAAACCAATCCCAAGACATTAATGATTCAGTAACAATAAAAAACAATAAGAAAAATACTGATATTTTAAAATTCTTGCGATAAGGCTTTAAATCTGTTGCCGATTCTTGAGCTGAATTTTTACGAGAAAAATAACGATATAAATTCCATCCTAGTAAATAAATTATAGCTCTAATTACAAAAAATGGAAAATTGAGAAATCCTGATTTTCCTTGTAATATTTTATCACCTGCAACCAATTCTTCATTTTGCCAAGGATAAAAATGTGTTCCTGCTAAAAGTACAATTAACACAACAATAATAGAACCCGGTAATAAATATGAGGTAATACCTTCTATAACTCTAAACAATACTGGAGACCATCCTGCCTGAGCGACATATTGGATAGCATAAAAGACTAACGCTCCCAAAGCAATCATAAAAAAGAAAAATGCTGAGACCAAAGTTGCTGACCATGGTTTTGTTTGCAACTGGTGCAGAACATGTTCAAGGTGATTACCATGATGTTGTTCGTCCATTTGCTGTTCATGATGTTCCATGGTGGCATCTGCAAAACCTTCTTCACCACGAGCTTGATCTACAAAGCTTTCTTTATTTGTGTCTTCATGTTCAGACATGGCAGCTTCTCCTCCATGATGGCTTTCTTGTGCAGCCAATATTTCCTTTACATCTTCAACCGTTGATGGCGTATTTAAAAACCCATAAGTTAAGCCCACAAGTCCTAATACCATAAGAACGATAGAAAATAATTTTAATTTACCAGATAGCTTGTACATACTAAAAATATATAATGCAGGTTATTTTTTATTACTATTAATTTTGCTTTTAAAACTTATTTTGTTCCTTCAAGCTTTTGTTTTAAATCTAACACATAGGCCACAACTTCCCAGCGTTCTTTTTCACTTAGCTGATTTTTGTATGATCCCATAGCATTTTTACCATAATAAATTACATGATAGATACTACCTTCATCAATAGCTCTTGCTGGATCATCATATCTAGGAACTCCTAAGATTTTTTCACGTTTAACTAAATTTCCTTGTCCATCACCTTTTGTTCCATGGCAAATAGCACAATAAATATCAAACAGAACTTTAGCATTGTCTAAATCAACTTGTGTTGAATCCAACGGACTTTTTAAGGTTTCCTTTGCTAAATTATAGCCTTCTGTTGAGTTTTCATATTCAAAAAGGCTGTGTCCTCTGGCAATAGTCCCTTCAGGAGACACTTGTGCTTCAACTCCATTGGCGAAGGCTTTAGATTCGCTGTATGTTTCGTATCCTACGGACTGATACATATTAGGCATGTATTGATAATTGGGCACCGAATCTTTTTTACAAGATGTAAACGATACTAAAACGACTAATATTACTAATATTTTAATTAAGCTTTTCATAGTATTCATTAATGGGCTTTATCAACTAAATTTATTTCAACAGCACCTGTCTCTAAAAGTAACTTTTTTAGATCTTCTTCATTTCCATCCACAGGAATTTCCATTAAAAAGTGATCATCTGTTGTTCTTGGATCAGGATTCTCTGGTTTTTTAAATGGCCATATTTTACTTCTTAAATAAAAGGTAATCACCATTAAATGCGCAGCAAAAAATACAGTAAGTTCAAACATGATAGGGATAAAAGCTGGCATATTGTGAAAATATGTAAAACTTGGTTTACCACCAATATTTTGTGGCCAGTCCTCAATCATCATATAATTCATCATTACAATTGCAACAGTCAAACCTGTTAATCCGTATAAGAATGATGCAATAGCTATACGTGTTGGGGCTAACCCCATTGCTTTATCTAATCCATGTACAGGAAAAGGTGTAAATATTTCCTCAATATGATATCGTTCGGCCTTCACTTTTTTAACGGCTGCCATTAAAATATCATCATCGTTATAAATAGCGTGAATTACTTTTGAAGCTTCCATATGCTACTCGTTGTTTTTTGTTTGGTTAGCGTCTTCTCCTGAAACATATTTTCCAGATGTTCTTTCATCTATAGCTGCTCCAGCCAAACTCTCACCTGATTCTCTTATTCTTTTATATCGTTGTCCAGAAGATTTTAATATTGTTTTTACCTCTGCTTGTGCAATTACAGGAAATGTTCTTGCATACAGTAAAAATAATACAAAGAAAAAACCTATTGTTCCTATAAATATTCCTATATCGACAAATGTAGGTTGAAACATGGTCCATCCAGATGGAGTTCTTCCTTTACTTAAATCAACCACAATAATATTAAAACGCTCAAACCACATACCAATGTTTATGACTAATGCCACAACAAAAGTCCACATAATATTACGTCTTAATTTTTTAACCCATAAGGTTAAAGGCACAATAAAGTTACAGGTTATCAATGCCCAAAACGCCCACCAATATGGTCCAGTAGCGGCTCCATACGATAAGTATGTATAGTTTTCGTATGAACTTCCAGAGTACCATCCAATAAAATATTCAGTAATATAAGCGATACTAACAATACCGCCAGTTAACAGAATTACTTTATTCATATATTCAATATGCAACAATGTAATATAATCTTCAAGATTAGATACTTTACGCATCACAATTAATAATGTTTGCACCATTGCAAATCCAGAAAAAATAGCACCAGCCACAAAGTAAGGTGGAAAAATAGTACTATGCCAACCTGGAACCACCGATGTAGCAAAGTCAAATGATACAATAGTATGCACAGAAAGTACTAATGGTGTTGCTAAACCAGCCAATACCAAAGATACTTCTTCAAAACGTTGCCAGTCTTTAGTACGACCAGACCAACCAAAACTTAATAACGTATATATTTTCTTTTGAAATGGTTTCACTGAACGATCACGAATCATTGCGAAATCTGGAAGTAATCCTGTCCACCAAAACACTAATGATACTGATAAGTATGTTGAAATTGCAAACACATCCCAAAGCAACGGTGAGTTGAAGTTTACCCATAGGGATCCAAATTGGTTTGGTATAGGTAAAACCCAATAAGCTAACCAAGGGCGTCCCATATGTATGATTGGGAATAATCCAGCTTGAACAACTGCAAATATAGTCATGGCTTCAGCAGAACGGTTTACAGCCATTCTCCATTTTTGGCGGAATAATAATAGTACCGCAGAAATAAGTGTTCCTGCGTGACCGATACCTACCCACCATACAAAGTTGGTAATATCCCAAGCCCAACCGATAGTTTTATTTAATCCCCAAACTCCAATACCTGTAGAAACAGTATAAATAATACAACCTAATCCCCAAAGAAAGGCAACTAGTGCTATAGTAAATACTATCCACCAAGATTTATTTGCTTTTCCTAAAACAGGCGCTCCAACATCAACACTAATGTCATGATAGGATTTTTCCCCAATAACTAAAGGTTCTCTTATAGGTGCTTCGTAATGTGACGACATATTTTTAAATAATTATCTTAATTCAAATTTTTATGATTCTGTTGTATTTTTCACTTTAACCTGATACATGACATTAGGCTTGGTTCCAACGCTTTCCAGTAGGTGATACATTCTATCGTCTTGAACCTTTTCTACAATTTTAGAATCTTTATTATTAACATCTCCAAATACCATGGCTCCATTATTACATGCAGCAGAACAAGCCGTTTGGAATTCCCCATCTTTTACTTCACGTCCATCTCTTTTAGCGTCTAAAATAGTTTTTTGAGTTTTTTGAATACACATAGAACATTTTTCCATCACCCCTCTTGAACGTACAACAACATCTGGGTTTAAAACCATACGTCCTAAATCATCATTCATATAGTAATCAAACTCATCATTCTCGTTATATAAGAACCAATTGAAACGACGTACTTTGTACGGACAGTTATTTGCACAATAACGTGTACCAACACAACGGTTATATGCCATGTGGTTTTGACCTTGCCTACTATGAGACGTGGCTGCTACTGGGCATACCGTTTCACAAGGCGCATGGTTACAGTGTTGACACATTACTGGTTGAAACGCAACTTCTGGATTGTCGTAAGACTGGGTTTCAATTCTTGTATATGGTTCAAAAGCAGGTAGGTTTTCTAAATCTTCCTGTTCTTGCTTAAATGTATCATTTGATGAGTAGTAACGGTCTATACGCAACCAGTGCATATCTCTAAATTTACGCACTTCTTCTTTTCCTACAACAGGCACGTTATTTTCGGAGTGACAAGCTATCACGCAAGCACCACATCCTGTACAGGCATTTAAATCTATTGATAAGTTAAAATGGTGTCCAATAGAGGTATCATACCCTAACCAGATATCTGCATTCTTATCCGTTGTTGCAATTTCATTATGATCATAACTTACACCTTCCTTTTCATTCCAGTGTTCTTTATGTTCAGTATTAAAAATTTCTAGGGTTGTTTCTTTTATGATATCACCCCTACCAACCATTGTGTTTTGTAGTTGCACACAAGCAAACTCATGCTCACCAAAAGTTAACTCAACAGTTACGTCTTGTATATTATCAAAATTTTGGTATAATTTATATGCATTAACACCCGTTTTCATTTCATCCTTTAAACCAGATGTTCTTCCGTATCCCAAAGCTAAACCAACAGATCCTTTTGCTTGACCCGGTTGAATAATAACAGGCACTTTAAGCGTTACTCCATTTACAGTAACATTTGCGTAACTACCATTTAATGCTCCATTTGAAACATGCTTGTTTTCTAAATTTAAGGCATCGGCGTCAAATTTTGAAATTGTTAAGTAGTTATCCCAAGATGTTCTTGTAATAGGATCTGGAAACTCTTGTAACCAAGGATTATTGGCTTGTTGACCATCTCCCATTCCTATTTTAGTATACAAAGTCAACTCTAAAGGAGCAGATTTTGCTGATGCAGCTAACGCTCTTGCTGCATCTCCTGATGGTGTTTCAGCTTCGCCTTCGTTAGATGCTGTTGTTGTATCTTCTGTTTCGGTAGCAATTGCTCCAACAAAGACACCATCATGTAATGCTTGATTGAATGGATTTCCATTTAAAATACTGGTTCCCCAAGTATCCTTAATGTAGTCATGATAAGATATGTCTTTCCCTATCCATTTCAATAACGTTTCTTGAAACTGTCTTGTATTAAATAATGGACGAATAGTAGGCTGAGTTAAGCCGAAGTGTCCTTTTTTAATTTCAGCATCACCCCATGACTCTAAGTAGTGAGGAGTAGCTGCTATATATTGAGCTTCAGCAGACGTTTCATCTTCTTTCATTGAAAACGCAACTGATAATTCTGTATTTTTTAGTCCTTCAGCAAAATCTGAAGCATTAGGTAATGTATATAATGGATTAACCCCATTCATGATAATAGCTCCAACTTTTCCCGCTTTCATATCTGCAACTAAAGTCATCACAGCTTTATCACTACCTTGTCTAGATTTTATTGGTGTAGCTTTATCAAAAACTTTACTATTTAAGTACTCGTTAATTTCAAGCACAACAGTTTGTGCATTAAAGTCTTGAATTCCTGTAACTACAACCCCTTTACTGCCAGCTCTTTTTAATTGAGACGCTGCCTTTTTAACGGCTTCTTCAACAGCTTCTGGTAAGTTTCCTGTAACAGAGCCACCAACTACGTAACTATATAATTTAGCTAAAGCTATCTTTTGCTCACTAGGCGTTAAAGGCACACGCTTATCTGCATTAGCACCTGTTAAAGACATATTTGACTCAAACTGGATATGACGCGACATTTTACCGTTTTGTGGTATTCTGCTTTTAGAATATCCAGAATCAAATCCGCCTCCTTGCCAATCTCCTAAGAAATCAGCTCCAATAGATACAATAGTTTCTGCTTTAGAAAAATCGTAATTAGGTAAAGCACGTTCACCATACTTTGCTTGATAAGCATCTAAAGTAGATGATTCTGAAACAGCATCATAAACGACATGACGTACATTGCCATATTGCTCCTTGAATTCTGCAATTAATCTACTTGTTGATGGACTAGCAAACGTCTGAGTTAATAAAACAATCTCTTTACCTGACTCTTTTAAACTATTCAGTTTATTAATAACATCTGTGTCTAATTCATCCCAAGAAATAACACTTCCTTCTTTTTTAGGATTTTGAACTCTTAGGCTATCATACAACCCTAAAATTGACGCATTAACTCTTGCATTGGCTCCACCGTTTGCAAGAGCTAAGGTGTTTCTTTCAATTTTAATTGGACGACCCTCTCGAGTTTTTACTAAAACACTTGCGAAATCATAACCGTCTGCAATAGTAGTCGCATAATAATTTGCTACACCTGGAATAATTTCCTCTGGTTGCACTACATAAGGTATTGATTTAATAACAGGACCTTCACAAGCTGCCAATGAAACAGCAGCTGTACTGAAACCTACATATTTTAAGAAATCGCGACGTGTTGTTGAAGAAGCTCTTAAAGAATCTTTATTACCTAAAAATTCATCAGTAGGAATTTCTTCGACAAACTCGTTTTGTTTTAGCGCCTCAACAATAGAGCTGTTTTCGTTAAGCTCTTCAACACTTTTCCAGTATTTCTTGTTTGATGACATATTATATAATTGAATTACTTCTTAAATAAATTAATAATGACATTTTCCACACTCTAAACCACCCATTTGTGCTTCAGTTAACTCATCTACACCATATTTTTTAGACAACTCTTCATGTATCTTTTTGTAATACCCATTGTCTTTCATTTTAACATTAGTAGTTCTGTGACAATCAATACACCATCCCATAGTTAATGGCGCGAATTGTTGTACAATTTCCATTTCTTGAACTGGCCCATGACAGGTTTGACATTCCACTCCCGCAACTGTAACGTGTTGTGAATGATTAAAATAAACAAAATCAGGTAAATTATGAATTCGAACCCATTTTACTGGTGTAGACTCTCCCGTATATTGTTGATTGGCATCATCCCAACCTGCTGCGGCATATAGTTTTTTAATTTCTCCATCGTAAAATTCTTTACTATACTCTAAAGAAGTTTCTCCTTTATATTCATAAATTGATTTATGACAATTCATACATACATTCAACGAAGGAATTCCTGAAGTTTTACTAACTCTTGCTGAAGAGTGACAATATTTACAATCAATTGCATTGTCACCAGCATGAATTTTATGTGAGAAATGAATAGGTTGAACTGGCTGATAACCTTGATCTACCCCAATCTGCATCAAATAGCCATACACAAAATAAGCACTCGACAACAATAAGAAAATTACGGTAACTAATACCAAAAATTGATTTTGAGCAAAAGCCTTCCAAAGCGGAGTTCTTTGAGTTTCTGGTAAGTCGATTCCTTTAACGGCAGCAAAACGACGAAGTGTTTTGTTTACCATATACAGGCCTATAGCCAATAATAAAAATAGAATTCCTAAAGCACCTAAAATAAGATCATTTGAAATAGCAAAACCATCTTGATTTTGATTGCCTGTTGTAGCTGGTTGAGCTGCTGCTGGCGCAGGCTCTTCTTTTTTCTGAGCCGTATACGCTAAAATATCATCAATATCTTTGTTAGATAATTGAGGAAAGGCTGTCATTGCGGTTTGGCCATACTCATTATAGATCTTGTTTGCGTATGCATCTCCTGATTTAATAACTCCAGCACTGTTATGAATCCAAGCATAAATCCACTCTCTGTCCAATCCTGCGTCGTTAGCTATACGCTCTTCAATATTACGTAAAGCAGGTCCTGTCATCTTTTTATCAAGTTGATGGCATGCTGCACAATTGGCATTAAATAATGATTTCCCTTTTGCTGGATCTCCTTCCTGAGCTGAAAGTGAGGTTGAGAACGCTAATAAAATAATTAAACTTAAACGTAAAAAGCCCATGTTTAATCTACAGTGAGTCACCTGTCTCATATTATTGGTTGAATTAACTTCTAAACTTTGGTATGATTTTTTCTTGTTAAAGAGAAAAACCTAGTTATAAAACGTAGGCAAAAATAATATTTAAAGTCGATTACCGAAACGCAGTTAAGCGATATTTATTAATTTAGAAGGATTCTAAATAATAAAAGCTACTACAATTAAGTTATTAACTTATACATTTGCATAAAATATAATTAAAAATGAAAATATTGAATTTAAAACTTACACTAATAGCTATCTTTTGTTATGCATCACTAACATCCCACAGCTATGCACAACAAGGAACTGTGACAATAAATCAAGATAAAAATATAGACGTTTTATTGAATCTAAAGAAAGAAATTAACAAAACAGATACTGATTATTATAAAATTCAAATATATTCTGGTAGTCATAGATCTGAAGCTGAAGATACTCAATCTAAATTTAATTCAACATTTTCTCAGTGGGACTCTAAAATATTGTACGAATATCCTAATTTTAAAATTTGGACTGGTAGTTTTATCACACGTTTAGAGGCTGACAGGGCTTTTAGAGACATTAAAACAAAATTTCCAAACGCATTGATTCTTAAGCCTAAGAAATCAAATAAAAAATAGTTTTAGTAAAGTATAGCCATAAAAAAACCTTCAATATTGAAGGTTTTTTTATTTGTCTATTTAAATATTACTTAAGTTTCTTTTTAACTTCAACTTCGTGGAAAGCTTCAATAATATCGCCTTCTTTAATATCATTATAGTTTTTTATTTGCATACCACAATCATATCCTTTAGTAACCTCTTTAACATCGTCTTTAAAACGTTTTAAAGACGCTAATTCTCCAGTAAATACAACAACGCCATCTCTAATTAAACGAACACCAGAATTTCTCATTATTTTTCCATTGGTTACCATACATCCGGCAATACTTCCAATTTTTGTTACCTTAAATATTTCTCTAATTTCTGCTGTCCCTGTAATTTCTTCTTTAAGCTCCGGAGATAACATACCTTCCATCGCATCTTTAAGATCATTAATGGCATCATAAATAATAGAGTAGGTTCTAATATCAATTTCTTCCCTATCAGCAAGCATTCTTGCATTTCCAACTGGACGAACATTAAATCCTACAATAATGGCATCTGAAGCTGATGCTAGCAACACGTCACTTTCTGTAATAGCCCCAACACCTTTATGTAAAATATTTACCTGTATTTCTTCTGTTGATAATTTTTGGAAAGAATCTGTCAATGCCTCAACAGATCCGTCAACATCACCTTTAAGAATAATATTTAATTCTTGGAAATCTCCTAAAGCAATACGTCTACCAATTTCGTCAAGCGTAATATGTCGTTGTGTTCGAACCGATTGTTCTCGTTGTAATTGAGCTCTTTTCGTAGCAATTTGTTTTGCTTCACGTTCATCTTGGAACACATTAAATTTATCACCCGCTTGAGGCGCCCCGTCTAAACCTAAAATAGATACTGGTGTTGATGGACCAGCCTCTATAACATTATTACCACGTTCGTCATGCATTGCTTTTACCTTACCACTGTGCTGGCCAGCTAATACATAATCTCCAATTTTTAACGTTCCAGCTTGTACCAATATGGTTGATATATACCCTCTACCTTTATCTAAAAAGGCTTCTACAACGGTTCCATTGGCAGCTTTATCTGGGTTAGCCTTAAGCTCAAGTAATTCGGCTTCAAGCAATACTTTTTCTAATAACTCTTTAACACCTGTTCCTTGTTTTGCTGAAATATCGTGTGATTGAATTTTTCCGCCCCAATCTTCAACTAACAAATTCATATTAGCCAGTCCTTCTTTAATCTTTTCAGGATTTGCATCTGGTTTATCAATTTTATTGATGGCAAATACAATAGGAACTCCAGCAGCTTGGGCATGAGAAATAGCCTCTTTAGTTTGAGGCATAATATCATCATCTGCAGCTACAACAATAATTGCTAAATCTGTTACTTGAGCACCACGAGCACGCATCGCTGTAAAGGCTTCGTGACCAGGTGTATCTAAAAATGCAATTTTTTGACCGTTATCAAGTTCTACTCCATATGCGCCGATATGCTGAGTAATACCTCCCGATTCGCCGGCAATCACATTTTCTTTACGAATATAATCCAGAAGCGATGTTTTACCATGATCTACGTGTCCCATTACAGTTACAATAGGAGCTCGTGGTTTTAAATCTTCTTCTGCATCTTTAATTTCTTCTCTGGATTCTTCTATATCTGCGGTTACAAACTCTACTTGATATCCAAACTCATCAGCAACAATACTAAGTGTTTCAGCATCTAAACGCTGATTCATAGTAACCATCATTCCCAAAGACATACACGCAGAAATAATTTGTGTAACAGATACATCCATCATCGTTGCAACTTCACTTGCAGTAACAAATTCTGTTACTTTAAGGACTTTGCTCTCTGCTGCTTCTAACTGTTGATCAATTTCTGTTTGTTCTCTGTGATGATCTCTCTTATCTCTTCTATATTTCGCTCCTTTTCCTTTGCTAGATTTACCTTGAAGTTTTTCAAGTGTTTCTCTAACTTGTTTTTTAACATCTTCTTCGCTAGGTTCTTCTTTTACAATAGAACGTCTTCCTCCTGCACTATTTCCCTTAAATCTGTCATTACCTCTTCCTCCTGGTTTATTAGGAGTTCCTGGCTTGTTAGGGCCTCCAGGTCTGCTTTGATTATTACCTGATTGAGGCCCCCCCACTTTACTTATACGACGACGTTTCTTTTTATTGGTTCCGTCAGTAGTGGATTTAGCGTCTGTTTTTTTCTCTTCTTTCTTTTTCTTAGGTTTATTAAACTGAGACAGATCAATTTTATCACCAGAAATTTTTGGCCCTGAAAGTTTTTGATATTTAGTTTCTACACGCTCATCTGGAACAAGCTCTCCTTCACTATTTAAAATTTCTTTTTTAGGCTCTTCTGGCTTTTTACTTTCTACAACTTTTTCTTCTTTTGCAGGTTTTGGCTCTTCTTTCTTTTCCTTCTTAATTTCTTCTTTTGCCTCAACTATCTCTTCAACTTTTGCCTTAACCTCTTCTTTTGGTTTAGGCTCAACCTTTTCTTCTGGTATGGCAGTGCTTGCATGTTCTTTCTTCTTAGGCTCTAAATCAATCTTACCAACTTGTTTTGGTTTTGATATTGTTTTAGAAGCTCTTATGATTTCCTCTCTCCTGGCACTTTCCTTTTGCTTTTCCTCAAGTTCCTTCTCACGTTGTTCACGTAAAATTTCTTTCTCTTTTTGCTTTGCTTCCCCTACCTCTTTAGATGCTACTTTTTTGTTAGCATCTGTTTCAAATTCATTGGAAAGTATGTTGTATACTTCCTCAGAAATTTTTGTAGTAGGTCGCTTCTCTATTTCAACGCCTTTAGAATCTAAAAATTCTACGGCGCGATCTAAAGAGATATTTAATTCACGTAATACTTTATTTAATCTAACTGTTTCAGCCATAAATTGCCTTTAATATACCAAATATATGTGTTATTCCAAATATATATGTTATTCTTCAAATTCTTCTCTTAGAATTCTAATAACGTCTTTAATTGTTTCTTCTTCTAAATCTGTTCTTTTAACCAAATCTTCGACATCTTGCTCTAAAATACTTTTTGCCGTATCTAAACCTGCTTTACTAAACTCTTCAATAACCCAGCTTTCTATTTCATCTGTGAATTCTGAAAGCTCAACATCTTCTTCTGCACCTTCTCTAAACACATCAATTTCATAACCTGTAAGGTGACCTGCTAAACGAATATTATGTCCGCCTCTACCAATCGCTTTACTTACTTCTTCTGGTTTTAAAATAACCTCAGCACGTTTGGTTTCTTCATTGATTTTTATGGAAGTTACTCTTGCTGGACTCAATGCTCTTGTAATGTATAATTGTAAATTATTAGTGTAATTAATTACATCTATATTTTCATTACCTAATTCGCGAACAATTCCGTGAATTCTAGACCCTTTCATACCTACACAAGCGCCAACAGGATCAATTCTATCATCATAAGAATCTACCGCTACTTTAGCTTTTTCTCCAGGAATTCTTACTACATTTTTAATAGTAATTAAACCATCAAAAACTTCTGGGATTTCTTGTTCAAATAACTTTTCTAAAAATGCAGGGGAACTTCTTGACATAATAATAGTTGGTTTTGCTCCTTTAAGCTCAACACTATCAATAACACCTCTTACATTATCGCCTTTTCTAAAAAAGTCTGAAGGTATTTGTTTGTCTTTTGGTAAAATAATCTCATTACCTTCATCATCTAACAAAATAACAGCTCTATGACGAATGTGATGAACCTCTGCGGTGTAAATTTCTCCAACTAAATCTTTAAACTGTTTGTAGATGATTGTGTTGTCGTGCTCATGAATTTTAGAAATTAAATTTTGACGTAACGCTAAAATTGCTCTACGTCCTAAATCTACTAATTTCACTTCTTCAGACACATCTTCACCTACTTCAAAATCTGGTTCTATTTTACGCGCTTCTGATAACGAAATTTCCTGATTAGGCTCTTCAACTTCTCCATCTGCAACAACTACACGGTTTCTCCAGATTTCTAAATCTCCTTTATCTGGATTTACAATAATATCAAAATTATCATCATCGCCATATTTCTTTTTTAATGCACTTCTAAATACATCTTCTAAAATAGCCATTAATGTAACACGATCAATTAATTTATCGTCCTTAAACTCTGAAAACGACTCAATTAACGCAATATTCTCCATTCTTTTTTTGAATTAAAATTTAATCAACACTTTTGCCGCTACAATATCATCGTAAGCTATAGTAGCTTGTTTTTTTACAGTTACTTTGCCTTTTCCTACTGGTTTTGGCTCTCTAACTTTCCATTCTAATGAAACACCTTCTTCTGATATTTCTTTAAGCACGCCCTCTATAGTTTCTGAAACTGTTTTAACTTCAAGATTTCTCCCAATGTTCTTATTATACTGTCTTTTGTTAACTATAGGAGCTGTTGCTCCTGCCGAGGCTACTTCTAATGCAAAATCAACATCTTCTCTGTCAAGGTTATGTTCAATAGCTCTACTTACAAAGATACAATCATCGACATTAACGCCTTTATCTCCATCAATAATGATTTTAATTTTATTGTCTTCAGATATAGACATTTCGATAAGAAACAAATCTGTTCTCTCATCTAGAGCCTTATTAAGTAAATCTTTTACGGTAGTTTTAAACATTTTTATTATAAAAAGAGGGGACTTTCCGTCCCCTCATTTCCTTAGTTTTGCCTTACAACGGCGCAAATATATAATATTTTAATTGATTTCTAAAGTAAATTTCATAAATTTATGAATGAAATATAACATGAAATATGAAAAAAATACTAGTCCCAACAGATTTTTCCGAACAAGCTGAAAATGCATTAAAGGTAGCTGCCCAATTAGCTAAGAAACAAAAATGTGAGCTTTTTTTAATTCATACTTTAGAAATGCCTCTGAATAAAGTTGATCCCTTAAGCTCTCAACAAAACCTACCAGAAGCCATGTATTTTATGAAACTGGCTCACAAACATTTTGAAACATTACTTGCAAAAGAATATTTAAAAGGCATCAACGTTCATGAGGTTGTTGAATTTGACGAAACTTTCAAAGCTGTTTATCAACTTTGCAAAAAGGAAAATATTGATTTAATAATCATGGGGTCGCATGGCGTTAATGGGTTTAAAGAAATGCTTATAGGCTCTAATACTGAAAAAGTAGTACGCACCTCTGATGTACCTGTTTTAGTTATTAAAAAAGAACATCCTGTTTTTAATATTGACCAGTTTGTATTTGCTTCAGACTTTAAAGATGAGTGTAAACCACCTTTTGAACAAGCAATACGCTTTGCTAAGTTATTAGATGCTAAAATTCATCTTCTTATGGTTAATACTGCTAATAATTTTATAACAACTAATAACGCGACAACCCGTATGCAAGAGTTTGCAAAATCTTTAGGTTTTGAAAACTTTACCAGTAATATTTATAATGATATCTCTATTGAAAAAGGAATTATTAATTATTGTCATTCAACGTCAGCAGATTTAATTGGTATGTGTACTCATGGAAGACAAGGTTTATCACACTTTTTTAATGGTAGCATTAGTGAAGATTTAGTAAACCATGCAAAGCGCCCTGTAATCACCTTTAAAATTAAATAATACATATTCGTATTACTTTTTATAAAATAAAACCCCTAACCAATTATTGGCTAGGGGTTTTGTACCTATTGACTCACTAGGATTTCTTTTAACTGCCATCGGCATAAAATTATCAACCTAATTCTATTTTAATACAAAAGAAAAAATCCCAACCAAATTAATGATTAGGATTTGCAATTATGTTGGCCTACTAGGGCTCGAACCTAGACTCTTCTGGACCAAAACCAGACGTGTTGCCAGTTACACCATAGGCCAATGTGTAATTGAGGGTGCAAATTTAGCACAAAGTTTTATTTGCACAAGTATTTTTTTAAAAATAATATAAGATACTTTCCGTTTTCTTTTAATATTCTTAGGTTAATTGTTACTCAAAATGAGTTGTTTTTAGCCTATAAGCCATTATTATGAACCAATTATGTTAACACAAACTAAATACTAACAACTCATTTCATATTTATTATTAAATTCGCCATTGTAAATAAACCTGACAACAAATGACAAATTTCAACTTTAAAAAATGGAACACCTTAATTGGGTGGTTTACTTTTTTAATAGCTTTTATTGTATATGGTTCAACTGTTGAACCTACTGTAAGTTTCTGGGACTGCGGAGAATTTATTGCAACCTCTTCAAAACTTCAGGTTGGCCACCCTCCTGGAGCACCGTTATTTCAAATGTTCGGAGCTTTTTTCTCTATGTTTGCGTTTAAACCCTCAAATATAGCGTATATGATGAATTTGGGGAGTGCTCTGGCTAGTGCTTTTACAATCATGTTTATGTTTTGGACTATTACCTTACTATTAAAGAAACTCCTTCTTCATAAAAAAGATATCAATACACGAAAAGCCATCGCTATTCTTGGTAGTGGTTTGGTTGGTAGTTTAGCTTTTACGTTTACCGATTCCTTTTGGTTTAACGCTGCTGAAGCCGAAGTATATGCTATGGCCACCTTAATTATGGCTATACTCTTTTGGTCTGCTTTACGCTGGGAACAAGACATGGATAAGCCACGAGGAAACCGTTGGCTTATTTTAATTTCTTTTATCATTGGGTTATCCTTTGGGGTTCATTTTATGGGATTATTAACCATTCCATCCATTGGGCTTATTTACTTTTTTAAAAATTATAAAACTGTTACGGTTAAAAATTTTATTATAGCTAATTTGGTATCTGTAGCTGTTCTATTGTTTGTTTTTAAACTATTAGCTCCTAATATACTTAGATTTTTTAGTGACTTTGAAATCTTTTTTGTCAACTCCATAGGACTTCCTTTTAACTCTGGATCCATCATAGCTGGATTCCTTTTAGTAGCAGTTATTTATTATGGATTACGCTATACTCGCAAAAAAAATTATATACACCTCAACACAGGGATTCTTTGTATAACTTTTATCATTATAGGGTTTTCATCCTGGTTACTTTTACCAATTCGTTCTAATGCTAACGTGGTTATTAATGAAAACAACCCATCTAGTGCCAGAGAATTATTGGCTTACTATAATTTAGAACAGTACCCTGAAACCCATTTGTTTTATGGCCCCTTATTTACAGACCAATACGCTTATCTTGACGATGAGAACCCATATGTTGATGATAAACCAAAATATGAAAAAGACGAACAGAAAGGTAAATATGTTATTGTAAACGATTATAAAGATGCCAAACAAAATTACAACCATAAGCATGCAGCTATTCTTCCGAGAATGTGGAGCGCAGAGCATGCGGCAAATTATATGATGTTTTCAGGATTTTTAGATTTTAAACTAAAGCCTGATTATCAAATGGATAACGACCTTCGTAATTCCGTTTCAAAATTTAAAAATGAAGTCGCCAAAGGCAATGTAGATTATGACGATTATAACAATTTCTTAAAACGCTACAAAAGCTTTATTGACGTTGAAAAACCTTCGCTAGCAAGTAATATTGCCTATATGCTAGAGTTTCAGTTAGGTTATATGTATTGGCGTTATTTTATGTGGAATTTTGTAGGAAAACAAGATGATATTCAAGGTAGATATGACAATCATGGTAATTGGATTAGTGGTATAAAACCTATTGACGAATGGCATTTAGGGCTATCTCAAGACAATTTGCCGAGTGATGTAAAAAATAATAAAGGGAGAAACACCTACTACTTTTTACCTCTTATTCTTGGTTTAATTGGATTATTCTTCCTCTTTAACAAAGACAAAAAATTATTTTGGACGATGCTGGTATTTTTCCTGTTTACAGGAGTTGCCATACAATTTTACACC
Source organism: Yeosuana marina (assembly GCF_011762485.1). GTDB lineage: Bacteria > Bacteroidota > Bacteroidia > Flavobacteriales > Flavobacteriaceae > Yeosuana > Yeosuana marina. The sequence continues at coordinate 253,764 of NZ_JAAKGI010000003.1, read as the reverse complement.
AATGTACGCCCTTTTGAACCTAGGGAAAGAGATTACTCTGTTGTAGGATCATTTTATGTATTTGCACTTTGGATAGGCTTTGGTGTATATGCTATTTTTGATGGTTTAAAAAAATACACATCCTCAAAATTTTTAGCGCCTGGAATAACTGTTATTTGCTTAGCTCTAGTTCCTGGAATTTTAGCTGCCAATAACTGGGATGATCATGATAGATCTGATAAATACACTACCAAATCAATGGCTAAAATGTACTTAGATTCTTGTGGTAAAGATGCTATTTTGTTTTCTATTGGAGATAATGATACGTTTGCGCTTTGGTATGAACAAGAAATTGAACATTACAGAACCGATGTAAGAGTGGTTAATACGAGTTTATTTCAAACAGATTGGTATATCGATCAAATGAAACGAAAAGCTTATGATAGTGATCCTATTCCATCACAATTAACACATGACAAATATAAATACGGAACTAATGATTATGTCATGAAAGAAAAAGTTATCAATGACACATTAGATATTAAGCAAGTATTAGATTTTATCGCAAGTGATAACCCTAGAACAAAATATAAATATGTGCTACAGCAACAAGGTGTTGATATTAGTGGCATAAGAAGTCAAGATTTAAATGCCAACTATTTGCCTACCGAGTATTTACGACTACCTGTAAATAAGGAAAATGCCTTAAAATATGGGATTGTAAAACCCAAGGATGCCGACAAAATTGTTCCTGATATCATTATAAAGATTAAAGATGGTGCCCTTTATAAAAACAGATTACTTATGCTCGATCTTGTTGCCAATAACGACTGGAAACGACCTATATATTTTACGGGTGGTAGCTTTGGAGATGATGATTATCTTTGGATGAAAGACTACTTGCAGTTAGATGGTATGTGCTATAAATTAGTCCCTATAAAAACTCCTGTTGACAAAGCCAATCCTTTTGATATGGGACGTGTAGACTCCGACTTAATGTATGACAAAGTGATTCATTGGGATTGGGGAAATAGTGGAAAAGATATTTATCACGATACAGAAACACGTAAAAACTCTATTTCTTACAGAGGAAATTTAGCACGCTTGATGGAACAATTAATCAATGAAAAGAAGTTTGATAAAGCTGAAAATGTTGCTGACATCGCCATGAAAAACATGCCTGTTGATTATTTTGGATATTATACACTATTAGAACCTTTTATAAGCGGCTATTATGAGGTTGGTGCCAAAGAAAAAGCTGAGAACTTGTACAAAGAGGTTGCTAAAAAATATCAAGAAAATTTAACCTATTATAGTGGCTTGACAAAAGAAAATCAAGAGCGTTTGTTTGAAGATATTTATACTGACATACAACGTTATAAAAGCTTGGTTGATGTTTTGATTCAATACGATACAGATTTTGCCAGATCAGAAAGTGAGGTATTTAATAATTATTTAAGACTGTTTAAACACTTTTATGATAGTGGAGAAGATGAAGTAAAACCTGATAGTGACATCCCAACAGATACCAATAGCATTATGCCCGATACCAGTATAATGCCTGATAACGGGCAATAACATATTTGCTTAAAAAAAGCATATCGAATAAAACACATATGACGTTAGTGCCTGTAAAAACCCCATGGGTGGTTAAAAAAACGTTCCCAAACTATATTTGGGATGTGGCTACTAATGAAAAAGTGATTTATTTAACATTTGATGATGGCCCAACTCCGGACATTACAGAATGGACCTTAAATATTTTAAAAACATATAAAGCAAAAGCTACCTTTTTTTGTATTGGCAATAATATTGAAAAACATCCCGACATCTTTCAGCAGATACTTAAACAAGGCCATGCTATAGGAAATCACACCTACAACCATGCGAAAGGTTGGAAAACAAATACGGCAAATTATTGTAAAGAGGTTGATAGGACTCAGGTATTAATCAACTCTTATACCTCAACACAAACTCAGCAACAGGGTCATTTATTCCGTCCACCTTACGGGCAAATAAAATCTAAACAAGCAAAAGAATTAATAGCTTCAGGTTATAAAATAATTATGTGGGATGTTATTTCGTTTGATTGGGACAAAGATATTCCTGAAGAGACCTGCTTTGAAAACGTCAAAAACAATGCGGTTAATGGAAGTATAGTCGTGTTTCACGATAGCATCAAAGCTTCAAAAAATATGATGTTTGCACTACCTAAAGTATTAGAGTACTACAGTAATTTAGGTTATTCTTTTAAATCTCTTAAATACAATTAAAGATATTGTTTAATAATACCTATCAGGGTATTAGCATCTTGCTCTCCACTTTGTCGCCATTTCATTTCACCATTTTTGTAAATAATTAATGTTGGCAAGCCTTTTACTCGTAGTGCTTCAGCTAATTCTTGGTTCTTTTCTACATCAATCTTTATCACTTTAGCCTTGTCGCCAAGTGCTGCCGCCACATCTCTTAAAACCGGATGCATTGCCGTAGATTGCTCATTCCATTCGGTAAAAAAATCTAACAACACTGGAATGTCTATATCTATTAGTTCCCCAAATTTTGACATATGTAATTGTTTATTAGTCAAATGTACTTATACAAACCTACGTATTTTTTTAATATTATGAATAATCACACTATTTTATAATGCATTTATCAAATCTATAACTATAAAAATACATAATTTCTATATATTTCCAACACATACTCACAATTAAGCAGTACTTGTTCCTTTTTTAAGTTCTATAACTGTTATCTCTGGCCATATACCCACACGTCCCGGAAATGCATGATATCCAAAGCCTCTGTTAACATTTATAAATCTACCAAATTCAGTATACAAACCTGCCCACTGCTTATATACATATTGAGAGGGGCTCCATCTAAAAAACCCTGGAATCTCTATTCCCATTTGCAATCCGTGCGTATGACCACTTAGAGTTAAGTGATAATTAAAATCATCATGCTTTACTTTATATTCCCAATGCGACGGATCGTGAGACATTAAAATTTTAAAATCATCCTTATTGAGTCCTTCAGATGCTTTTTGTAAATCTCCAGCTTGATTAAAGCCTTTCCCCCAATTTTCAACGCCTATTAGTGCAATTCGTTGTCCGTCTTTTTCAATATATCTATTTTCATTCAGTAATAAATCAAATCCTATTTTAGGGTGAATATCTTTAACGGCTTGAAAGTTTTTTGCTTTATCTTCATCTGAGTTCCATTGAACATAATCACCATAATCATGGTTTCCTAATGTAGAAAACTTGCCGTAAGGTGCTTCAAAATCATTAAAAACGTCTATCCAATTATCCATTTCATCAGCTTTATTATTAACGATATCACCTGTAAATAATAATAAATCTGATTGTTGTTCTTTAATTAAATCTATGCCATATTGAATTTTTTCCTTGTTGGTGAAACTGCCTGAATGAATATCGGAGATTTGCGTTATCGTAAACCCATCAAAAGCATCGGGTAAATCTTCAAAAGACAATTGATATTTTAAAACTTTATAATTGTAGCGCCCTTGAATAATGCCATAAATAAAGGATGCAAGCGGAATCGCAGCAAGACCTAAAGCCAATTTAGAAACAAATAGACGTCTGCTAGGTATAGCTTGAGTTTTTCCAGGAGACACATACGATATGAGTTTGTAAACACCTCTTACCACATCTTCTCCAAACATAACTAATACAATAAATAGTTTAGGAATGAGCAGGGTTAATAACAAACCTGTTGCCATTTGAAACCGTAATGTTTGCCCTGCACTTCGAGGCGTAGAATAAAGGGTATAAAATAAATTGAGATAAATAGCTACGGCAACAAGAATCCATACTAGCTTTATATACCTGTTTTTAGTAATGGTTCTTAATGCTTGAAACGCATAAAACTCTACTAAACAGAACAATAATGAAGCTATAATAAGCGCCACAAAAAAACGAGACATAGGCAATTTTTACCAAAGTTAAAAAGTTAACAATATAAATACCTATTTTTTAATGTAAGATTAACAATTTATTTAGGAAGGCACTCATAAAAAAAAAGGCTATCTACTTTACAGATAGCCTCTTTATAAATTCCACACACAATTTAATTTGCTATTTAAGAAAAAGTGACTTTGGGGGCTTGGAATTATCTAACTGTAAACCTCAAAAAAAACAAATTAGATAAGGTATCACTTGTTTTAGGATATGTGTGGAATTAGTACTATTTTTAATGTATTAAGGAGTATCAAGGGTTTTTTCAAATTCTTGGTTACTGCCATCACTATCTATTTGATAGTGAAAATCTATTTCAAACACTTGAACCTCTCCCGACATAGTATCCCCTCCGTCATTTCCTTTTCTGAAAAACCTACATACAAGAATACTTGATAAAGTTTTGTCGAAGGCAGAAATAACCGGTAAACTTGTAAGGTTGTGATTATATGGAACCGTTGCATTTCCTTTAGTAATTGTACTTGAAGAAATAATTACAGGTGCTGTAAAAGGAACCCCTACATTTGACCATGTATATTCTAATGCCCACGTGACATTACCAGCTTTACCTGATTGTGTAGTCCAATGCACATGAGGATATATATCGGATCCTTGTTTCCAACCATGTGGCATTTGCACTACAAAATATAATTCTTCTTCAATACCGTCTGAAAAAGACCATAACCAAACGCCTTGCGAACCATTATTGTTTCTCCACATTAACCATTCTGGCTGATTACTACTCCCTCTGTTTGTTGCATTCATAGGAATTTTTAAATCATCCCATCGCGTTGCATTTCCTACATAACTTAAAGAACCATCTGCTGTTATCTTAGTATAATTTTGAGCTGTAGTAACATCCGATTCTGGGCCTAGATCATTTCCTCCTGTGAGGGTTGAAGACCCTTTATTTCCTAATTTTATAGTACCATCTGCACCAATTTCAAAAAAGGTTGTGGCTTGAGCGGAAAGGTCAGTTCCCATAAGAATTTTACCAGTATTATCTATATTCATTCGTTCTATCGAGGCATCTCCAGCGGCATTTGCGGTTGAAAAATGTATTTTATCTTCATTTGAAGTTTTTTCTACTTCAATCTTGGTGTCACCATTGGCATCAACAATTGAACTACCAGAGACCAACTCTTTCCAAACTGGTGTCGTTGCATCTCCATTATTGAACCAATAACTATTGCTAGTGGTATCAAACACTAACAAACTACTTGCTGGTGATACAATTGCGTTTCTTTCTGTTGTCGTCATTCTTGGGATTAAAACCCCTTTTTTAGTGCCTGTTAAAGCGGACACGTCAATATCTAACATTGATGAATCATCTGGATTGGTAGTACCAATCCCTACTTGGGCATTTACTTGCAAAGAAAACAAGGTGCTGAGTAACATGAGTAAACTAATTACTCGAAAATTTGAGGTTTTCATAATAATATTATTTCGTATATTCTGTTCTACTACCATCACTATCTATTTGGTAATGGAAATCTATTTCAAATAAACCGGCATCATGTGCAAAATCATCAGCACTACCAGCATCGGCATCTCTGTACAATCTACAAATAATCATGCTAGATAAAGTTTTTCCTGAACCATCCATGGTAGGTAAAGGCGTTAGTAAATGCTTAAAGGCAGTTGCCGGCATACAATCAGTAATGGGTGTATTACCAGTTATCATTCGAGTTATGCCGACGTCATCGCCTACATTTGCCCATGTGTACTCTAAACCCCATTGCACTTTTGTAGAGCCCATATCGTATTTTGTTGACCAATGAACATGCGGATAAATATCGCTTCCTTCTTTCCAACCATGTGGCATTTGCACCATAAAATAAACTTCCTCTTCAGTACTTTGATCAAACCAAGCTGCAAAAACACCTTGACTTCCCCAACCACCGCCACTTGTATCTTGATACCAATAATATGCTGGTGGCTTTGAACCATCTTTATTTGTTGAGGTAATTGGCACTTTCAAATCATCATATCGTGTAGCTGTACCCTCATAACTTAGGGAGCCATCGCTTTCTATTTTTGTATAATTAGAACCTGGAGTTCCAATTTCTGTAACTCCATCATTACCAATTTTCATCCGTTCAGCATTACGAGTTGTAAAATTTATTTCATCGCCATTTGGGTCGGTATCTGTAACTTTTTCTACTTCAATTTTGGTGTCACCATCTGTATCTGAAATTGAACTGGCAGATAACTCCTGCCATGCAGGTGTTGTAGCAGTTCCATTATAAAACCAAAGACTTTCGGTAGTGGTATCATATACCAAAAGACCATTTGCAGGACTTGAGATTGCAGTTCTGTCAGTTGTATTCATTCTTGGAATTAAAATCCCTTTTTTTGCATTTGCATCTAATGTAGATACATCAATATCTAACATAGATGAATCATCTGGATTGGTAGTACCAATCCCTACTTGTGCATTTATAGGTAACGTAAAAAATGCACATAGCAATATTAGTAAGCTAATTACTGGAAATTTTGAGGTTTTCATAATAATTACTTTTAAATTAATAATAAGTATATCCCATAACACATGTACAATGAATATTAAATCTTAAAATTTATGGAATACAGTGAATGTATTACCACATAAAAATCGTGGTAATGTGTTTGTAAGAACGTATTAATTTATTGGTTGAGTTGATTATTAAATACGCTCTAGAAGTTGTTTTCACTTCGAAAGTAATAACAAAATTAAAGAAAAAATTCGTTAAAAAGAAACTTTTTTTCGATGAAATACGGTTTTAGGTTCTAAAATGTCTTAAAATATCCGTTAAAAAGCAAAAAAACTTAATTTAGCAACCGTAAAAGTGCTTTTATTTTATCAGTGTCAGACATGGCAATTTTTGTTTCATCGAAATGCGCTTTACTATTCATTGGTATGTTTGGAGAACTGATTGTTCGATTAAATTTGGAAAGAGAACAATGTATTTCTTTAAAACCAGCGTCTTTAAAGGTCAAGGCATTTTCAAGCGTAATACCGCCACCTGGCAATATGGTAATACCTCCGTTCGACTGCTCTTGTAATTTTTTTAAATTTATTAATCCTTTTAAGGCTGTGGCTTCCTGACCAGAAGTTAATACACGATGCACACCCATATCTATTAAAGAATTTAGTGCTTTATGTGTATCTGGAACCCAGTCAAAAGCACGGTGAAACACAAAAGGTAAGGGTTTTGAAAGTTCTAAAAGCTCTTGTGTTCGTACAACGTCTATTGAAAAATCTGAATTTAAAATACCCGAAACAATGCCTGCACAACCTAATTCTTTAGACAGTTTAATATCTTTTTTCATGATTTCAAACTCTTCATTTGAATAGGTAAAATCACCACTTCTTGGTCTAATTAAAACAAAAAATGGAATAGACAAGACTTCTGAAACTTGTTTAATCAATCCATAAGAAGGCGTTATACCGCCAACAGCTAATTCGCTGCATAATTCAATACGATGCGCTCCAGCTTGTTCTGCATTATAAGCAGACGTAAATGAGCTTGCACAAATTTCAACAATCATAAATATAATTTATAAAGAGGTTATCGCATAAAACTATAGAAACATTTACTACCATTTCATATAAAACTACTAATATTCGTAAAAATTTACTAGTTAATTATTCTTATCTTACTATTTTAGTTTTCTCTTTGTAAAAACAAACTTAAATAGTTAATAATGTCTGAACAAAAACGTCTTTTTTTAGTAGATGCTTACGCCTTAATTTTTAGAGGGTATTATGCCTTTATAAAAAACCCCAGAATTAATTCTAAAGGAACCGATACCTCAGCTATTATGGGGTTTATGAACTCCTTATTAGATGTTATAAAACGTGAGCGTCCAGACCATTTAGCTGTTTGTTTTGATAAAGGTGGAAGTGCCGATCGTGTTGAAATATTTGAAGCCTACAAAGCCAATAGAGACGAAACACCAGAAGCCATTAAAATAGCCATTCCTTATATTCACGATATTTTAAAAGCGATGCATATTCCCATTATGGTTAAAGAAGGTTTTGAAGCCGATGATGTGATAGGAACACTCTCCAAACAAGCTGAAAAAGAAGGCTATAAAACTTTTATGGTAACACCCGATAAGGATTTTGCTCAATTAGTTTCTGAAAATATTTTTATGTATCGCCCTGTATTTGGCGGTGGTTACGAAACGTGGGGAATCCCTGAAGTTCAGAAAAAATTTGAAGTCACAGACCCGTTACAAGTCATTGACTTTCTTGGTATGATGGGCGACTCCAGTGATAATATTCCAGGATTGCCTGGTGTAGGTGAAAAAACAGCTAAGAAATTTTTAGCACAATACGGAAGTATGGAAAACCTTTTAGCCAACACCCATGAGCTTAAAGGTAAAATGAAAGAGAAAATTGAAGGTGCTAAAGAACTAGGCATGCTTTCAAAAAAGCTAGCAACCATTATGCTAGACGTTCCAGTGACATTTGATGCTAAAGATTTTGAATTAGACCAACCAGATATTCCAAAAGTGACTGATATTTTTGAAGAGCTAGAGTTTAGACAACTGCTAACCAATTTTCAAAAAACTTTTGCAGTTGCTCCTGAAACAAACACGGTTGAATCTTCCGAAGGAACAGCGAGTACCAAAGAGTCTTTAGCTAAAGACATTAAAAAAACGTCCCCCAATGCAGGAGCCGGCCAATTTTCGTTATTTGGAAGTCCTGATGACACACAAGAAACTGAGGAGTACAGCTCAAGAAAAACGGCTGAAACAACCTCTCATTTTTACCAAAGCGTGGCTTCTGGTATGGCAACCAAACTATTCATTAAAAATTTAATGAATCAGACGAGTGTGTGTTTTGATACCGAAACTACAGGCTTAAATCCTTTGACAGCCCAATTAGTTGGCATGTCTTTTTCGTGGGAAGTTGGTAAAGGCTTTTATCTACCATTCCCAGAAGACAAAGACGAAGCGCAAGCTCTTATAGAACAATTACGTCCGTTTTTTGAGAGTGATACCATTCAGAAAATAGGTCAGAATTTAAAATACGATATTAAAGTTCTCGCCAAATACAACATCACCGTCAAAGGAAAATTATTCGATACCATGTTAGCGCATTACCTTATCAATCCAGATATGCGTCATAATATGGATGTGTTAGCTGAAACCTATTTAAACTATTCTCCAATTTCTATTGAAACACTTATTGGAAAAAAAGGTAAAAACCAGCTCTCCATGCGAGACGTTTCATTAGAAAAACTAACCGAATACGCTGTTGAAGATGCCGATATCACTCTTCAACTTAAAGAACATTTTGAAAAAGAATTAGGAGAAGCCAATACACAAAAGTTATTTGATGATATTGAAATTCCATTACTGCGTGTGCTGGCTGCGATGGAATTAGAAGGCATTAATTTAGATGAAAAATTCTTAAATTCTTTATCTGAACAACTTAATGCAGACATACAATCTTTAGAATCTCAAATTTTCACTCAAGCTGGTGAAGAATTCAATATTGCATCACCTAAACAATTGGGCGATATTTTATTTGACAAACTTAAATTGGTTGATAAACCCAAAAAAACCAAAACAGGACAGTATGCTACGTCCGAAGATATTTTAAGCTATTTAGCTAAAGACCATGACATTATTAAACATATATTAGAATATCGCGGGTTGGCTAAATTAAAAAGTACCTATGTAGATGCATTACCAAATCAGGTAGAACCTACAACAGGACGTGTCCATACTGATTATATGCAAACCGTCGCTGCTACTGGACGTTTGAGTAGTAATAACCCTAATTTGCAAAATATTCCAATTCGTACTGAACGTGGAAGACAAGTTAGAAAAGCCTTCGTTCCTAGAGATGAGAATTACACCTTGTTGGCTGCCGATTATTCTCAAATAGAATTACGAATTATAGCTGCTTTAAGTGAGGAAGAAACGATGATTAAAGCGTTTAAAAATGGCGAAGATATTCATGCTTCAACCGCTTCAAAAGTTTTTAATGTACCGCTAGAAGAGGTGACTCGCGAACAACGTAGCAACGCTAAAACCGTCAACTTTGGTATTATTTATGGCGTGTCGGCTTTTGGACTTAGCAATCAAACCGATTTAACTCGCAGTGAATCTAAGGACCTTATAGATACCTATTATGCTACGTATCCAAAACTGCGCGCTTATATAAGTACACAAATAGATTTTGCTCGCGATCATGGGTATGTACAAACCGTTTTAGGCAGACGTCGTTATTTAAAAGATATTAATTCAAGAAATGCAGTGGTTAGAGGAGCTGCCGAACGTAACGCCGTTAATGCGCCTATTCAAGGAAGTGCCGCAGATATTATTAAAATTGCCATGATTAACATTTATAACAAACTTCAGGAAGGTAATTATAAAACAAAAATGTTATTACAAGTTCATGATGAGTTGGTGTTTGATGTTTATAAACCTGAATTAGAAACTATAAAAACATTGGTTAAGACAGAAATGGAAAATGCCTATAAACTAGATGTTCCATTAGATGTTGATTTAGGTACTGGTAACAATTGGTTGGAAGCACATTAAAAAAACTATTCAATAAAAAATGAAATCCAAAAACATAGGATTAGCACTTGGTGGAGGCGCTGTATTAGGTGCAGCCCATATTGGGGTGTTAAAAGTTATAGATGAAATTGACCTTAAAATTGATTACATTTCAGGAACTAGCATAGGAGCTTTTGTTGCTACTTTTTACGCATTTGGAAAAAACTGTAAAGAAATAGAAGACATCGCTTCTGAATTATCGTGGATAGATATTTCAAACATATCACTATCGCGATACGGCTTACTTTCAAATAAAAAATTAGGCAAGCTCATCATAAAACATATTGGAGATAAGAATATTGAAGACGCCAACATCCCTCTGGCCATCGTTGCAACGGATGCCGCAACTGGAGAGAAAGTAGTTTTTAAAAATGGTCCTGTTGCCAAAGCGGTTATGGCAAGTACCAGCATTCCTGGAATATTTGCCCCCGTTAAAATTGACAACAAAATGCTTATTGATGGGGGTATTGTTGAAAACGTACCGATTGCTACCGTGAAAAATATGGGCGCTAAATTCATTATTGGTGTTGATTTAAATGCCAATCACAACTGTAAAAAACCAAATAACATTCTTGATGTTATTTTAAATAGCTTTCATTTTATCATGATGCAATCTGATAAAATTCAAACAAAAAATGCAGATTTACTTATTCAGCCCGATTTATCATCATTTAACAGATCTGATACGGATCAAGTTGAAAATCTAATGAAAAAAGGATATGAAGACTCCTTAAAATCATTAAAAACAGCAACTTTTAGTAAAAAACAACCTTGGTTTCAACGAGTTCTAAATTTCATCAACAAACATGAATAGAAGAAAATTTATTTTAAATAACAGCCTTGTGCTTGGAGGATTAGCAATTAACCCTGTTAATCTATTTGCTTCAAATCTTTCTAACTCAGAAAAGGATTATATCTCAAAAAGACCTCCTTTCAGCAAAAGAACCTTTACAAGTGACGAAGTTGAAAAAACAATTTCAACCATTAAACCTTTAATCATCGACAAGGAACTTGCATGGATGTTTGAGAACTGCTACCCAAATACTTTGGATACCACAGTTGATTATGAAATTATAGATGGCAAACCTGATACCTTTATTATTACCGGCGATATTGACGCCATGTGGTTAAGAGATTCTACGGCACAAGTATGGCCTTATATGCCCCTACTTAAAAAAGATGAAAAACTGAGAAATCTCATTCATGGATTAATTAACAGACAGGTTAAATGTGTGCTTACAGATCCTTATGCGAATGCTTTTTATAAGGATTTAACAAAAGTATCTGAATGGAATGATGATAGCCCTAAACCAGTTCCTGGAGTTCATGAGCGTAAATGGGAAATTGACTCGCTATGTTATGTTATCAGGCTATCTTATAGATATTTTGAACTGTCTGGTGACAATACTGTTTTTGATGAAAATTGGGATAAAGCAATGAGGTTAATTGTAAAAACACTCAGGACAGAGCAACGTAAAAATGGCACCTCTCCATATCGGTTTGTTAGAAAAACAAATGCAATGATTGATGCGCCAGTTTTTGAGGGCACAGGAAGACCTATAAAACCAACAGGACTAATTTGTTCGATGTTCAGACCCTCAGATGATGCAACACTATATCCTTATTTAATACCCTCAAATATTTTTGCGATACGTTCACTTAATCATTTATCAGATCTTTATAAAACGGTTTTAAAAGACAACTCGTTTGCTCAAGAGTGCAGTGCTTTTGTAACAGAAGTTGACGATGCTATTAAAAAATACGCCACTTCTGAACATAAAACATTTGGAACCATATACGCCTATGAGGTCGATGGCTTTGGCAACAAAGTGTTTATGGATGATGCTAATGTGCCCTCGCTTATGTCTTTAGCTTATTTAGGAGCTCACAAACCTACAGACGTTATTTATAAAAACACCAGAGCCTTTTTGGTGAGTGATTCCAACCCTTATTATATTAAAGGAAGCAGCGCTGAAGGACAAGCAAGTCCGCATACTGGAAAAGAAAAAATATGGCCTATGGGAATTATTCTTAGAGCGATGACATCTATTGACAAAAATGAAATAATACAGTGTTTAAAATTTCTAAAAACTACACATGCAGACACCGGTTTTATGCATGAAGCATTTCATAAAGATAATCCTTATGATTTTAACAGGACTTGGTTTGCCTGGGCTAACACCTTATTTGGAGAATTAATTTTAAAAATTCATGATGAGAATCCAGACCTTTTAGCCATGAATTATGACTGATAAATTATTGGTTAATTAATGATTTAAATCATTAAAAAAGAATTGGAAACATACAAAGAGACATTTCGGACTTGGAATAAAGTGGCATCAATTTATGAAGATAAATTTATGGACTTAGACTTGTATAATGATACTTATGACTTTTTTACTGAGCAAATACCAACTAACAACCCTGAAATTTTAGAGATTGGATGTGGTCCTGGCAACATTACAAAATACGTATTAGGGAAACGTCCTGATTTTAAGCTTACCGCAATAGACATTGCTCCTAATATGATTAAGCTAGCCAAGAAAAATAACCCGAATGGTATATTTAAAGTTTTAGATATCAGAAACATAACTACCATTAGACAAAATTTTAACGGAATTCTAGCAGGATTTTGTGTGTCTTATTTGTCTCAAATAGATGGTTCAAAACTAATACAAGATTGCCATAAATTACTATCTTCTTCGGGCATACTATACATAAGCTTTGTTGAAGGAATTTATGAAGATTCAGCGTATCAAATTGGCAGTTCTGGAGACCGAGTCTTCTTTTATTACCATGGTTTAGACTTTTTTAAGAACATACTTGAAACAAACCATTTTACTATCATAAAGTTATATCATAAAAACTTTCACAAAACAGATAAAACGACGGAAACTCATACCATAATGATAGCAAGAAAACATCAATAAGTGATAATATTTTAAATGTTTAATCCCTACTCTTTTCTTAAACTTTAAATCCTACCTTTTTACCTCTGGCAATTACAAATAAAAATTACAGCATACTATTTGGTAATCAAATAGATTATCGTAAATTTGCAAACTCTTTTTGAGAGAGGAATGTTTAATTAGAAAAAATAATAAGTGTGGACACATTAAGCTACAAAACGATTTCAGCAAATAAAGCTACTGTAAATAAACAGTGGGTTTTAGTTGATGCTGAAGGTCAAGCGCTTGGTCGTTTAGCTTCTAAAGTTGCAAAACTATTAAGAGGTAAACACAAGCCAAACTTCACACCTCATGTTGATTGTGGTGATAACGTTATTGTTATCAACTCAGAAAAAATCAGTTTATCTGGTAACAAATGGAACGACAAAACGTACATTCGTCACACAGGTTATCCTGGAGGTCAGAGAAGTTTAACTGCTACAGAATTGTTTGGAAAAGATCCTGCAAGAGTAGTGGAAAAATCAGTTAAAGGAATGTTACCTAAAAACAAATTAGGTGCAGATTTATTCCGTAACCTAACAGTTGTTGTTGGTTCAGAGCATGCTCATGCGGCGCAAAAACCAGAAACAATTAACTTAAACGAATTCAAATAAATGGATGTAATTCACAAAATTGGCCGTAGAAAGACGGCTGTTGCTCGTGCTTATGTTGCTCCAGGAAAAGGCAACATTACAATTAATAAAAAAGACTTAGCTAATTACTTTACTACAGCTACCTTACAGTACAAAGTAAAGCAACCTTTAGTTTTGACTAACAATGACGACAACTTTGATATTACAGTAAATGTATATGGAGGTGGTATTACTGGACAAGCAGAAGCTGTTCGTTTAGCCCTTTCTCGCGCAATGTGTGAGGTTGATGCTGAAAACAGATTAACACTTAAACCAGAAGGTTTATTAACAAGAGATCCAAGAATGGTTGAGCGTAAAAAATTCGGACAGAAAAAAGCGCGTAAGAAATTCCAATTCTCTAAACGTTAATGCTGAACTTGTTTCAGTATCTGTTTATCAGTTACCTCAAACATATTCAATCATAAAATCAAAAGAAGCTGAAAAAATTTCAGCTTAAAATTATAAACAAGTTATTGTTGTCCTAGTGTAAAAACAGGATTTAGTTTAGCATCTAAATGAAGCCAACAGCCAAAGCACAACGCTAAAAGCCCAATGGAACATTGCTAATTCAACAGAACGTAAACTATTACAAAATGGCAGTAGAAGTAAAAGAATTACTTGAAGCAGGTGTACACTTCGGTCACCTAACACGTAAGTGGGATCCAAACATGGCTCCTTACGTATATATGGAGCGCAACGGTATCCATATTATTAACCTTTACAAAACAGCAGCTAAAATAGAAGAAGCAGGAGCAGCACTTAGCAAAATTGCTAACTCTGGTCGTAAAATCTTATTTGTTGCTACAAAAAAACAAGCAAAAGATATTGTTGCTGAAAAAGCGGGAGCTATCAACATGCCTTACATCACAGAAAGATGGCCAGGTGGTATGTTAACTAACTTTGTAACTATTAGAAAAGCCGTTAAAAAAATGGCTTCTATTGATAGAATGAAGAAAGACGGAACGTTTATGACGCTTTCTAAAAAAGAACGTTTACAAGTTGACCGTTTAAGAGCTAAGTTAGAGAAAAACTTAGGATCTATTAGTGACATGACTCGTTTACCAGGTGCTTTGTTTGTTGTTGATATTAAACGTGAGCACATCGCGATTAAAGAAGCTCAAAAATTAAACATTCCAATTTTTGCAATGGTAGATACCAACTCAGATCCACGTCAAGTTGATTATGTAATCCCTGCAAATGATGACGCTTCTAAATCTATCGATAAAATTTTAACTTACGTTACAACATCTATTAGTGAAGGCTTGTTAGAGCGTAAAGCAGAAAAAGATGCTTCTGCCGAAGGTTCAGATGAAAACGAAGAAGTTGCAACTAAAAAAACTGCTAAAAAAGAAACTACTGAAAAAGTAGCCGATGAAACAGTTGAAAAAGCAACTCCAAAAGCTAAAGCTAAAAAAGTTGTAGCTGACGAAGAAGAATAATTAAAAACTAATAAAGCATACATAAGTCGTTTAATTATTTTCTTAACAGAAATCAATTGAGCGACTTTTTAAATTTAAAATATATGGAATCTACAGTAAAAGTTACAGCAGCAGAAGTAAATAAACTAAGACAAGCAACTGGTGCAGGAATGATGGATTGTAAAAAAGCTTTAGTTGAAGCTGGTGGAGATTTTGATAAAGCTATTGCGGTTTTACGTAAAAAAGGACAAAAAGTAGCTGAAAAAAGAGCCGACAGAGATTCTTCTGAAGGAGCTGCTATTGCTAAAATCAATGCAGACGAAACAGCAGGTGTTGCTATAGTTTTAGGTTGCGAAACTGATTTTGTTGGTAAAAATGAAAACTTTGTTACCTTAGCTAACCAACTAGGTGAAGTTGCTTTAAACTGTGCTACTAAAGAAGAATTTTTAGCAGCAGATTTTGGTGGCATGACAGTTGCCGAAAAATTAACTGAACAAACTGGTGTTATCGGTGAAAAATTAGACATTACAGCATTTGAGAAGTTAGAAGCTCCTTACGTTGGACAATATGTTCATATTAACAAAATTGCTGCATTAGTTGGTTTATCTGCTAAAGTAGATAAGGCAGAAATCTTAGTTAAAGATGTTGCAATGCAAGTAGCTTCTATGGGGGCTACCACATTATCTTATAAAGATTTTGACCCCGCATTTGTTGCTTCAGAAACTGAAGCTAGAATTGCGGTGATTGAAAAAGACAATATTGAACTAGGACGTTTAGGCAAAACACTTAAAAATGTGCCTAAATATATTTCTATGGCACAAATAACTCCAGAAGTTTTGGCTCAAGCTGAAGAAGATGCTAAAGCTGAATTAAAAGCTGAAGGAAAACCAGAACAAATTTGGGATAGAATTTTACCAGGAAAAATGGAACGTTTTATTTCTGATAATACAACGCTAGACCAAGAACAATGTTTATTAGATCAAAACTTTATTAAAGATGAGAAAATAAGCGTTGCTAAATACGTAGCATCATACGGAGACGTTGAAGTTATAGGCTTTAAAAGAGCTACTGTAGGATAAACTTATTTTTAACTTACACCATAAAAAAGCCATTATATTTTTAAAAATATAATGGCTTTTTTAGTTTTATTTTCTCCAGAACTTGATTAATATTTGTACTATTTGAAAGTCATTAATTCGATATCAAATTTAAGTCCAAGAATTAAACACCAAAAAAAAGAAGATTCATTTTTTATAAATACTAAAAAAATAAATTAGTTATTAAAAAATCCAAAAAATGAATTCGATCAAAATTAGGTCTTTTATATACACTCAAAAAACCAAAAAAAAATGTAGTTTTGTTAAACTTTAAGCATATTATGAAGTACAAAAGAATCCTACTTAAATTATCAGGTGAGGCCCTAATGGGAAATCGCCAATATGGTATAGATCCAGAGCGTTTAGCCGAATACGCGCACGACATTAAAACAATAACAGACAAAGGTGTTCAAGTTGCTATCGTAATAGGTGGTGGAAATATTTTTAGAGGCGTAGCAGGTGCAACTAATGGCATGGATCGAGTACAAGGCGATCATATGGGAATGCTTGCAACAGTTATAAATGGCTTAGCGCTGCAGAGTGCTTTAGAAGATGCTGGTATTCCAACACGCTTGCAATCTGCTATAAAAATTAACGAAGTTGCCGAACCTTTTATTAGAAGACGAGCCATGCGCCATTTAGAAAAAGGGCGTGTTGTTATTTTTGGTGGAGGAACAGGAAATCCTTATTTTACAACTGATTCTGCAGCTGTTTTAAGAGCTATAGAAATTGAAGCAGATGTTATTTTAAAAGGAACTCGAGTAGATGGTATTTACAATGTAGATCCAGAAAAAGACTCCAAAGCCGTTAAATTTGATAATATCTCTTTTGATGATGTGATAAGAAAAGGGCTCAAAGTTATGGATACAACAGCCTTTACCTTGAGTCAAGAAAATGATTTGCCAATCATTGTGTTTGATATGAATAAAAAAGGTAATTTATTAAAAGTAGTTTCAGGAGAAAATATTGGTACAGAGGTGAATTTCTAAAACCCTTATTTTTGAATTAATTTAAAATAAAAGTTTTATAATCATGAATGAAGACGTGCAATTCATATTAGACACAGCCAAAGAGGCCATGGATAATGCTCTTAAGCATTTAGAAAAACAATTTGTTAACATCAGAGCTGGTAAAGCTAGTCCTGCAATGCTTGGTAGCGTTATGGTAGACTATTATGGTTCTCAAACACCTTTGAGTCAAGTAGCAAATGTTAATACTCCTGATGGTAGAACCATTACAGTACAACCATGGGAAAAAAATATGCTTCAAGAAATTGAACGAGGTATTGCCTATGCAAATATTGGTTTTAACCCAATGAATAACGGTGAGACTATTATTATTAATGTGCCACCATTAACCGAAGAACGTCGTAAAACTTTAGCTAAACAAGCTAAAGCAGAAGCTGAAGATGCAAAAATTGGTGTTAGAAGTGCTCGTAAGGAGGCTAACAATGAGATTAAAAAATCTGAGGATATTTCTGAGGATCTTAAAAAAAATGCAGAAATTGACATACAGAATATGACCGATAAGTATGTTAAAAAAATTGATGATTTCCTTGAAGTTAAGGAGAGAGAAATCATGACCGTATAATTTGAGAAGCGACTTAAATGTCGCTTTTTTTTAACACTAACTTTCTTGTATTGATGTCTAAACTAAGCACCTTTCTTATTATTGTGTTATTTACCTGTGTGCTAAAGGCTCAATCTAATTCAGAAAACACACATAATACTGAGCAAGACACAATCAATAAAAGTGCGTTTTTAAAACAATTAGGTAATGGATATTTCCCTACCAAATATTTCAATTTCGATTTAAGATACCTTATAAAATACAATCAGTATGAAGCACTAAGGACGGGGCTAGGCGGTATTACCAATGATAACTTTTCAGAAAAATTGCGATTAAACACGTATGTAGTTTATGGTTTTAGAGACCATAGGTTTAAATATAGTTTTGGTACTGGTTTAAGACTAAATGAAAAAACAAATACGTGGCTAAATGCATCGTATACTGATGATTTACAAGAATCTGGTAGTTCAACCTTTTTAACAGATAAACGCTTTTTTCAATTTTTTGAACCCCGTTTATTAAACATTAGTTTATTCCACAAACATACCACAAGAGCAATTTCTATAGAACATCAACTTAGTCCGGAATTACAAACTGAAACTCAACTTGCATGGAGTTATATAGTTCCAACGTATGATTACACCTTTTTACTAGATGGCAATAGCTATACCACCTTTCATATAAGTACGTTCAAAACATCGTTACAATGGAGTCCCTTTAGTCATTATCAATTAATAGATAATAAGTATGTAGAAACTAAAAGCGGTTACCCAAAATTCACCTTACAATACACCAAAAGTTTTAAGAACTTTGAAAAAAGTGATTTTAACTTTTCAAAACTTGATTTTAGAATTATTCATGAAATAGATTATCATAATGACTCTAAAACTGAAATCACCGTCGTTTCTGGAGTCACTAATGGTGAAACCCCACTCACTCATCTGTACCACGCCTATCCAAATAACATAAATAAAGCGACCATTATGCAGCGGTTTTCAGTTGCTGGTCTTAATAGCTTTGAAACGATGTACTTTAATGAATTTTTTTCAGATAAGTTTACAACTTTTCAATTTAAGCATTATTTTAAACCGTTTATTATTTCAAAGCGTTTTAAACCACAATTTGTTTTAATTTCTAGATATGCCATTGGAGACATAGCGCATATAGAAAGACATCAAAATGTAAGTTTCAAGTCTTTAAAACATGGGTATACGGAATCTGGATTTGAAATTAATAAATTGTTATTTGGTTTTGGATTAAGTTTTACATACCGATATGGTGCATATCATCTTCCTAATATTGATGATAATATTGCTGTTAAATTTACATTTAACGTAACATTATAATCTTATAAACACATCTAATTCATTGTTTTTTCTACCTTTGCCCAACTTTTAATAAAAACATGTTTAAACTTTTTACAAAAGATTTTTGGGACATCATCGCGAGGCTTATTTTACGGAATAAAATCGTAATACTTTTAGCTATTATCAGTGTAACTGTAATCTTAAGTTTTCAGTGGAAAAACATGCGGTTTACCTATACAGAAGCTAACTTGTTGCCTGATGATCATGAAGCTAATATTGTTTATAATAACTTTTTAGACAAGTTTGGAGAAGAGGGCAATTTGATTGTGCTTGGGGTAAAAGATTCTACACTTTTTACTGTTGATAAGTTAAATGCTTGGAATGACTTATCAGATAGTTTTAAAAAATATAAAGAAGTAGAAACGGTTTTATCTATTAAAGATCTTCAAAAGCTTGTAAAAAATACGACTCTTCAAAAGTTCGATTTAGAGCCTTTTATAAAAGATTCTGTTACTTCATTAAAACAAATTGATAAGCTTGAAGTTGACCTTTTTCATAAGTATCCGTTTTATGATAATTTTTTATTTAATAAGAATACTAAAACAATTCGTACTGCTATTTATCTTAAAAAAGATATTGTTAACACAGCGGCGAGAAAGGATTTTGTTCTTGATGTGTTACAACCAAAAATTGATGCCTTTGAAAAAGCAACCAATTTAAATGTCAGGGTTTCTGGCATGCCCTATATACGTACGTTAAATGCTCAAAATATTGTTGATGAAATAGGTTTGTTTATTGGAGCCGCTTTGCTTGTTACGTCGCTTATTTTCTTTTTCTTTTTTAGATCGTTTAGAGCTACCATAATTTCGCTTATCGTTGTGTGTACTGGGGTTATGTGGACCTTTGGAATACTAGGCTTATTAAATTATGAAATTACCGTTTTAACAGCTCTTATTCCTCCACTAATTATTGTTATAGGAATTCCAAACTGCATCTTTTTAATTAACAAGTATCAAAACGAAGTTAAACTTCATGGTAATAAAGTAAAATCGTTACAGCGCGTTATTACAAAAATTGGAAATGCCACATTAATGACCAATGTTACAACGGCTTCTGGTTTTGCAACATTTATTTTTACTCAAAGTCAACTTTTAAGGCAGTTTGGTATAGTTGCTTCATTAAGTATTTTGTCCATTTTTATTCTGTGCATCCTTATAATTCCTATTTTATATTCGTTTCTACCCTACCCTAAAGAACGTCACTTAGAACACTTAAACAGACGTTGGGTTACCTATTTTGTTAGTTGGATAGAACGTATGGTAAAACAAAAGCGTATTACTATTTATGCAACAGCAGTAGGTTTACTTATCATAAGTTTTATTGGAATTTATCAAATTAAAATTTCTGGTAGCCTCATTGAAGACATGCCCAAGAATACTGATTTTTATAAAGATATCAAGTTTTTTGAAAAAGAGTTTAATGGTATCATGCCGTTAGAAATTATGGTAGATACCAAGCGTAAAAAAGGTGTGATGAAACTATCTACCTTAAAGCGGATGGATGAACTTGAGAAAGTAATTGAAGAAACACCTGAATTATCCAGACCTATTTCTATTGTTAGTTTAGTGAAGTATTCCAAACAAGCTTACTATAACGGAAATCCTAAGCATTATCAATTACCAACGTCTCAAGAAAATAGTTTTATTTTATCCTACGCTAAAAATTCCACCTCTAATGTTGATTTGTTTAAAAACTTTGTTGACAGTACCGGACAATATGCCCGTATCACGACTTTTATGAAAGATATTGGTACTGATAAAATGGAACATATTGAAGATAATTTAGAGAATAAAATAAAAAATGTGTTTCCTAAAGATCAATATAATGTCACTATAACAGGAAAAGCATTAGTATTTCAAAAAGGAACAACATATTTAGTAAAAAACTTAGCCATATCCTTAACACTAGCCATATTTTTAATATCGCTATTTATGGCCTATATGTTTAGATCCTTTAAAATGATTGTTGTATCTCTTATTCCAAACTTACTGCCTCTTTTAATTACAGCTGGATTAATGGGGTATTTTGGAGTTCCTATAAAACCATCAACCATTTTAGTATTTAGTATTGCATTTGGAATTTCGGTGGATGACACCATTCACTTTTTAGCTAAATACAGGCAAGAGTTACAAGCCAATCACTGGAGAATTAAAAAATCTGTATATGCCGCATTACGCGAAACTGGGGTTAGTATGTTTTACACCTCCATTGTTCTGTTTTTCGGGTTTTCAGTATTCACCATATCAAGCTTTGGAGGCACGGTAGCGTTAGGCGCTTTGGTGTCTATAACCTTGCTATTTGCAATGCTTTCAAACTTAATTTTACTGCCGTCATTATTACTCTCTTTAGAGCGCAGTATTGCTAATAAAAAAGTTTTAAGAGAACCTTCCATCAATATTATTCCTGATGAAGACACAGAGGATGAAGATTTTTAATTTTTAAAAATGATTTTGGAATTTGGAATTTGATATTTGCTAACTGAAAACTTTATATTTGCACTTTAAAATATAACATCAATGATATCACATAGCATTTCAGAATTATTATCAAACAACGCGATCCTTCCTGAAGTAGAAATTAAAGGTTGGGTAAGAACCTTTAGAGCAAATCGATTTATTGCATTAAATGATGGTTCAACAATAAATAACATACAATGTGTTGTTGATTTTGAGAATACTGATGAAGCTACATTAAAACGTATTACTACAGGTGCATCAGTTCACATTAAAGGTGAATTAGTTGAAAGCCAAGGTAAAGGTCAAAATGTTGAAATAGTTGTTAGCTCTATTAAAATTTTAGGCGATTCTGATCCTGAAACCTTTCCCATTCAACCTAAAAAACACTCGTTTGAGTTTTTAAGAGAAAATGCGCATTTGCGGACAAGAACGAACACCTTTAGTGCTGTAATGAGGTTACGTTCTGCATTGTCTTTTGCTATTCATAAATATTTTAACGAAAATGGTTTTTATTATATGCATACTCCTGTTATCACTGGCAATGATGCAGAAGGTGCGGGCGAAATGTTTAGAGTAAGTAGTTTAGATGCAAAAAATCCGCCACTGAAAGAAGATGGTAACGTTGATTTTTCAAAAGATTTCTTTGGAAAAGAAACCAACTTAACGGTTTCAGGTCAATTAGAAGCAGAAACCTATGCCATGTCGCTTGGTAAAGTTTATACCTTTGGCCCTACATTTAGAGCTGAAAACTCAAACACTTCAAGACATTTAGCTGAGTTTTGGATGATTGAACCTGAAGTTGCTTTTATGGACTTAGCGGGTAATATGGATTTGGCCGAAGACTTTATGAAGTTCATATTAAAATACATTTTAGATAACAATCGAGAAGATTTAGAATTTTTAGAAAAAAGATTGTTAGATGAAGAAAAAACAAAACCACAGGCTGAACGTAGTGGCATGAGTTTAATTGAAAAACTAAACTTTGTTATTGATAATAACTTTAAACGTGTAAGTTACACTGAGGCCATTGACATTTTAAGAAATAGTACCCCAAACAAGAAAAAGAAATTCAAATATATAATCAAGGAATGGGGATCTGATTTACAAAGTGAACACGAACGATTTTTAGTAGAAAAACACTTTAAATGTCCTGTTATATTATTTGATTATCCTGCAAATATTAAAGCCTTTTACATGCGATTAAATGAAGATGGCAAAACCGTTAGAGCTATGGATATTTTATTCCCAGGTATTGGCGAAATAGTGGGTGGTTCTCAACGTGAAGAGCGTTTAGACGTCCTTAAAGAAAAAATGGCTGCTCTTGATATTGACGAATCTGAATTGTGGTGGTACTTAGACTTGCGTAAGTATGGCACCGCAGTACATTCTGGTTTCGGACTAGGCTTTGAGCGTCTCGTTATGTTTGCCACAGGTATGGGTAATATAAGAGATGTTATTCCGTTCCCTAGAACACCACAAAATGCTGAATTTTAGTTTAAAGATTTTGTAACAAAATAATTCTAACGTCGTTTTATTTTAAACAAATCTCTTTTAACACTTAGTTAATAGAATTTTTATACATTTATCTTAACTAGTTTTTAAATATGCTTAAGCAACAATTACAGTTTAAATTATCGCAAAAGTTGTCACCGCAACAAATTCAATTAATGAAATTGATTCAGTTGCCTACACAAGCTTTTGAGCAACGCTTAAAGCAAGAATTAGAAGAAAACCCGGCTCTCGAAGGCGGAAAAGAAGATATAGAAGATAACTATGATTCTGATTTAGACAATACTACAGATGATTTTAATGATGGAGAATCAATAAATGCCGAAGACATTAATGTTGATGAGTATTTAAGTGATGATGAAGTACCTGATTACAGAACACAAACCAGCAATTATAGCATTGATGATGAGGAAAAAACAATTCCTTATGCTGCTGGAACTTCATTTACTCAATATTTAATCGATCAATTAAACACCTATAGACTTTCTGATGAAGAGCGTGATATTGCTGAATTTTTAGTTGGAAGTGTTGATGATAGCGGCTATATTCGTCGTTCTTTATCTGATATTATGGACGATTTAGCCTTCACACAGAACGTCTTTACAACCGAAGAAAAAATTGAACACGTTTTATCCCTAGTACATCAGTTAGATCCTGCCGGTGTTGGTGCTAGAAATCTTCAGGAATGTTTAAGTATTCAATTACATAGAAAAGAAAAAAATTTAGATATTGAGTTAGCAACTCGTATTATTGATGAGGCTTTCGATCAGTTTACAAAAAAACATTACGAAAAGCTTATTCAAAAATTTGATATTTCTGAACTTCAATTAAAAGATGCTATTTCCGAAATTGAACGTTTAAACCCCAAACCTGGTGGTTCTTACGCTGGAAATAATCGTATTGTTGAACATGTTGTTCCTGATTTTGCCATTAAAATTGTTGATGGAGAATTAGAATTAACACTCAACGGAAGAAATGCCCCTGAACTTCACGTCTCTAGAGAGTATCATAACATGCTAAAAGGTTATAAAGACTCTAAAGATAAATCAAGTTCTCAAAAAGATGCTGTTGTGTTTATTAAGCAAAAACTAGATGCCGCAAAATGGTTTATAGAAGCTATTAAACAACGTCAACAAACATTATTTATTACCATGAGTGCTATTATGCACTACCAAAGTGAGTATTTTTTAACTGGCGATGAACGTAACTTAAAACCCATGATTCTAAAAGATATTGCAGATGAAATTGATATGGATGTATCTACGGTATCTAGGGTTGCTAACAGTAAATATGTTGATACTCCTTACGGAACCAAGCTTATAAAAGAATTCTTTTCTGAATCCATGAAGAATGATCAAGGTGAAGATGTATCAACTAGAGAAATCAAAAAAATCTTAGAAACAGTTATTGAGGAAGAAGATAAAAGAAAGCCTCTAACTGATGAAACATTAGCTGCTATTTTAAAAGAAAAAGGGTATCCTATAGCTCGACGCACTGTCGCTAAATACAGAGAGCAATTGGATATTCCAGTTGCTAGATTACGTAAAAAAATGTAATGAATAAAGTTCTAAAAAGTATTTCATTTTTTTTTCATCCTTTAATAATGCCTCTACTTGGTGTTATATTTTATTTCTCAAAATCACCTCGATATATTCCTATTGACATTATTAAAGCCAAATTAATTTCTCTATTTATACTCACTATTATTTTACCAATACTACTGTTTTTTTTACTAAAAACACTAGGTAAAGTAAAAACAATCTACTTAGAAACAACTAGAGAGCGTATTTTACCCTTACTACTTAATTGTATTGTTGTTTTATTAGTACTAAATAGAATCATAACACCCAATCAAATTATTGAACTGTATTACTTTTTTGTAGGTATATTAATCTCTACACTTACGTGTTTAATTTTAGTTATCCTAAAGTTTAAAGCTAGTCTTCATATGGTATCAGTTGCTGGTGTCTTGATGTTTTTTATTGCTTTAAGCATTCATTTTAGCATCAATATTAATGGAACCCTAGCATTACTATTTATCATTATAGGTGCTATAGCAACCTCAAGGTTACATTTGCAAGCGCATACATTTATAGAATTGATTATTGGTTTTTTTATAGGGCTTATCCCACAGCTAATTCTACTTAAATATTGGTTATAAAATATAAAACATAAGACCAATTTTTACAGCTTTCATATCTATTGATTTTCCATCAATCTTTGCATTACCAGAAAACAGTGGGTTTAGTCCATAATACGTATAAAAATTCCAAGTATTATACCCTATAGAAAGGGTTAAACCATACTGCAAATTATTAAAATCTTGAATCCCTTTATATTTTAAATTGCCTAAGTCTCCTACATGTTTTGTTGTACTTGCCAATACATACCCTATTTTAAAACCAGTATAGATACGCCAAAATTTATAATCGGTAGCATTTGATGTACGCCATCTAAACTCAAATGGCATCTCTATTAAGTGTTCAGAAAACTTGTTTCTTGAATATGTATCAGTGCTAGATAAAATACTGTAATTTAAAACTCCTTGGCTATCTTTATTAATTAATAAATTTTGATTAAATGAATTTGCAGAATAGCCCAATCCAATCCCTATTGCAATATTCCTATCTTTATTAATAGGCATATCTTTGATAAATCCTAAATGAAGCCCTATAGAAAAGCCACTTTGGGAAACATCGGCAGGTTTTTTACTTAATAAATTATAGCTTGTTCCAATATAAAATTGGTCTTCTTTATATAAAGAAACAACTTGTTTACCAACAGCCTCTTGCGAAAAAGACCATTGTAAACTAATCAAAAAAATACTAACACAAACAAAAGATTTCATAATTTGAATATAAACATAAAAGTATAAAAAAAGGTGTTTTGATATTTCAAAACACCTTTTTATAATATAAAATTAAGATTTAAAAATTAATGGCTAAAAACATCACCTTTTTTAGTGGTGTAATTAATTTTTAACGCATTTACTTTTCGTAATTCTTGCTTAATATCCATTATCGTTCCCATATTTGCATCTTTATCAACTTTAAGTGCAGTTGTTAAAAAAGGAACTAATTCTTCTCTTTTGGAAGCGCGTTCAGAAGCAATAAAAGCCGCTATTTCACTAACATCAGCAAATTTATCATTGAGCTGAATTTTAGTTTCTGTACCTAAATTCTTGTAAGCATCACTTGGTTTACCCGCATAAATATACATTACTAAATCCTTCTTATCTAGTTTTTCAACTTGATCTGCATATGGTAAGTCATTCTTAATCATCAACGTGTTTTCTCTCATAACCGTTGCAACCATAAAAAAGAATAATAACATAAATACAATATCTGGTAATGATGCTGTCGAAATTGCTGGCAGTTCGCCTCCTTTTTTCTTATTAAATTTACCCATATAAAATGTATTATAACTTTAAAATTATTGGACTTCAGAAAGTTTTATAGGATATTCTTCCTTAATCTTTTCTAATTTTTCCTTTAATTTAGTTTTATTTCCTACCCAGTTCACATTATCATAATCAGCTTGCATTTCAATGAAAGATTTTCCATACAATGACTTAGCCCTTGCATTCCTTAAATCGTTATAAGCAGCTACAAGTTCATTTGTTACAGCTACAAACATCTTATAAGATGTTTCCCTATCATTTTTTAGAGATATAATCGCTTTATCTGGATTATCTGAAGAACTTGGGTCTTTCTTTCCATTACAGTAATTACAAGTTCCGTCGCCTCCGTTATCTAAAAATTTAACGGCGGCTGCTCTCAAATCCTTAAGTTTCATCCTTTCATCCTCTACTAGCAAATCATCATTTCTATTAATATTTACAGTGAAAATATTTTTTTGTTTAATAATAACATCTTCTTGGTTGTCATCAACAGGTGGTAATTTACGGTTAATACCCGTATCTGTCTCTATAGTTGTGGTTACCAAGAAAAAAATTAATAATAGAAATGCTATGTCGGCCATGGAGCCTGCATTAACTTCTGGTGCTGCTCTTTTTGCCATAATATTATTTATTAAATAGGTTTTTTACTCCAGCCATTAGCATGGCAACAATTGTTCCCACTATCAATATGTAAAATGCAACAATTCCAGCTCCTACCAAATGAGATGCAGTTTCTGTTGCTGGCACACCTCCATAAAGATATTCTTTAGTGTCTCCACCAGAAACGGCATACGATATGATTAAAACGACTAGAAAAGCGCCAACGCCAATTAATGTACTTTTTAATGTAGCTGTATTTGTAAACAAGCCCTTTAATGTAAATATAAGTACTAAAGCTATTGTAACAATTAAAATAGCATAAGCAATATACATAAAGGTGTTTACTGTTCCGCTAGATTCGCCAGCTTTTATAGCCGTATCACCTGTTCCTATTATCATAGCAAGAAAGATGATTGAAAGTACGCCTACAATTCCAACAAATATAGTTGATAATTTTTTTGACATCATAATTGTGTTTTTAAATTATTACTTTTTTTGTCTGATTAGTAAATCCATTAATGTTATAGAAGCATCTTCCATATCATTAACAATACTATCAATTTTAGCAATAATATAATTATAAAAAATTTGAAGTATAATAGCAACAACTAAACCAAATACAGTTGTTAAAAGTGCTACTTTAATACCTCCTGCAACAAGTGATGGTTGCATATCTCCAGCAGCTTCAATTTTATCGAATGCTTGAATCATACCTATTACTGTACCCATGAACCCTAACATTGGAGCTAATGCGATAAATAATGATATCCAAGATACATTTTTTTCTAATTGTCCCATTTGAACGCCACCGTAAGCTACTACAGCTTTTTCAACAGCCTCTAAACCTTCATCTGTTCTATCTAAACCTTGGTAGTAAATAGAAGCAACAGGTCCTTTTGTGTTTCTGCAAACTTCTTTTGCTGCATCAATTCCGCCAGAAGACAATGCTTCTTCAACTTCTGATGTTAATTTTTTTGTGTTTGTAGTTGAAAGATTTAAAAAGATAATTCTTTCAATAGCAATTGCTAATCCTAGAATTAAACATAATAATACAATCCCCATAAATCCAGGACCTCCTTCAATAAAACGCTTTTTTAATTCTTGATGAAAACCAAGTTCTTCCGCAGGTGCTGCAGCATCATCTTGGGTTGTAGTTACTACCGTCGTTGCAGTAGATGTGTTTGCATTTGTAGTTGCATTAACAGTTCCGAATGCCATTATTCCTGAAATGGCTAGGATAGAAAATAATCTTTTCATGTTCTAGATCTTAATTTTATTAGTTAAAGTGTTAAAGATATAAAAAAAAAGTAATTAAAAATAAAAATAACAGCAGAGAGGAAGGGATTCGAACCCTCGATAC
Source organism: Yeosuana marina (assembly GCF_011762485.1). GTDB lineage: Bacteria > Bacteroidota > Bacteroidia > Flavobacteriales > Flavobacteriaceae > Yeosuana > Yeosuana marina. Next base: position 224,888 of record NZ_JAAKGI010000003.1, on the reverse strand, counting down.
GCTTTTGACGTATACACACTTTCCAGGCGTGCGCCTTCGACCACTCGGCCACCTCTCTGTATTTCAATATACTCAATTACGAGGACTCAAATAACAAAAAATTTGTTAAATGGTAAAACTTTATCCGTTAATTTTAAGACAATTCTCCTCTTAGAGAGGTTTCATATATGGTTTTGAATACATTAGAGGAGATATTTTGCCCTAACATATACATTAACTTACAAATTGCAGCTTCCGTAGTAATGTCTTTTCCTGAAATTACACCTGCTTTTATTAATTGTTCGCTAGTTTCGTAGTGTCCCATTATAACACTTCCGCCAGAACATTGTGTTATATTAATAATATGTATCCCATTTTTGATGGTTTTTTCAAGTAAATTAATGAACCATTTTTCGGTAGTACAGTTTCCTGCTCCATAGGTTTCTAAAATAATGCCTTTTAAATTTGGCGTATTACATATATTATTTAGTAATACTTCTGTAATTCCAGGAAATAATTTAACCAGTGCGATGTTTGTATCTAAATTTTTATGAACTATGAGTGACTTTTTTAAATTTGGTTTAAATAAATATGTCTTATTAATTTTTAAATGAACGCCTGATTCAGCCAAATCGGGATAATTTAATGAGGCAAAGGCTTCAAAATGTTCTGCATTAATTTTAGTTGTTCGATTACCTCTATACAATTTGTATTCAAAATATAAGCACACCTCTTTAATGATTGGTTTATTTGCATATTGCATAGAAGCAACTTGAATAGACGTAATTAAATTTTCTTTAGCGTCGGTTCGTAAATCGCCAATAGGTAATTGTGACCCTGTAAAGACAACCGGTTTTGCTAAGTTTTCTAACATAAAACTTAATGCTGAAGCCGTATAACTCATGGTATCGCTTCCGTGTAGCACAACAAACCCATCAAATAGGTTGTAATTGGTTTCTATTATTTCGGCAATTTGAACCCAATACTCTGGATTCATATTACTTGAATCAATAGGTGTTTCAAAAGAAATCGTATCAATTTTACAATCGAGTAACTGAAGTTCTGGAATTCGTTTTAAAAGATTTTTAAAATCAAAAGCTCTTAGCGCTCCTGTTTTAAAGTCTTTTATCATACCTATTGTTCCTCCAGTATATATGAGGAGTATGTTTGGACTTGATGTACTCATTCTTTAAATTTTAAAAATCTGTTTAGAATTTTGGGTAGTAATACGTGCTATTTCTTCTTTGGATATATTGTAGATTTCTGATAGTTTTTCCAATACCTTTAATATATAGAGACTTTCATTACGTTTTCCTCTGTATGGTGCAGGGGCTAGATATGGGGCATCTGTTTCTAAAACAATATGTTTCAAATCAATTTGATTTAAAAATTGATCAATTTTACCGTTTTTAAAAGTTACAACGCCACCTATTCCTAATTTCATATTATAAGACATCGCTTGATGTGCTTGCTCTATTGAACCCGTAAAGCAATGAAAAATACCAAATAAATCACTATCCTTTTCTTCTTCTAAAACTTCAAAAACTTCATTAAAAGCTTCTCTACAGTGAATAACAATGGGCAGCTTATATTTTTTTGCTAATTTAATTTGATACCTAAACGCTTCTTGCTGAATTTGCAATGTTGACTGATCCCAATACAAATCTATCCCTATTTCACCAACAGCATAAAATGGTCGTTTAGCAAACATGTCTTCTACATGTTTTAATTCCTCCTTATAGTTGTCTTTAACATGAGTTGGATGCAAGCCCATCATTAAAAAAATATTATTGGGGAATTCCTTTTCTAACTCAAGCATTGATGCTGTATATGTTGAATCTATAGCAGGAATAAAAAATCGCGTAACATTTGATTGAATAGCGCGCTCTATCATTTCTTTGCGGTCTTCATCAAAATCCTCGCTGTATAAATGTGTATGTGTATCTGTTAGTATCACTAATGGTAAGTTAAAAAAATTATAATCGTTATTCTAGCAACAAAAATAATTGTTTTACATGAGTATCTTTGTTTAAAATTAATTTTGATGCAATCACTTTCTGAATTCCTTCTTGAAAAAGGATATATTAAAATAAAACTTAAACTTGCTAAAACAGATCACTTCGAGTTGAAAGCAACTATTAATGGTGTAAAAGGTCGTTTTATATTAGACACGGGCGCTTCCAGCTCTTGCGTTGGCTTAGAAGCTATTGAAACATTTAAGCTTGCTGCGGAAGAATCTGTTATTAAAGCTGCTGGTGCTGGTGCCATAGATATGGAAACTCAAATTTCTCAAAAAAACAATATTAAAATTGGTAAGTGGAAGAAAAAAAATGTTGTTTTAATTTTATTCAATCTAACTCATGTAAATACAGCTCTGGTTAATCATAATTCAGAGCCTGTAGATGGAATTATTGGTGCCGATATTTTAAAAAAAGGTAAGGGCATTATAGATTATGAAAAGAAATATTTGTACCTAAAGCCTTAATTAAATAACAAAATTCTTACATTTATGGTCTTTAATCCCTTAAATGAATGAATTCAATAGTAATCGCAGATGATCACCCTCTTCTGCTAAGAGGTCTGAGTGATTTTTTAACGTCGAAAGGCTTTAACATTATTGGTGTTGCTGAAGATGGACAAAGCGCCTATAATTTAATAGTGAAACTAAAACCCGATATTGCCATTCTTGATATAAGGATGCCGCATAAAACAGGATTAGAAATTGCTGAAGATTGCCAAAAGAACAAGTTAAGCACTAAGATTATTTTAATAACCTTTGATCAGGAAGAAGAATTATACGAGCAAGCGAGATCTCTTAATGTTTATGGTTATATTTTAAAAGAATTGGCTATTGAGGAAATTGAAATTTGTATCCAGCACCTTCTAAAAAATGAACCCTATTTTAGTAAAGAAATTGAAAGTCATCTTAAAAAAAGCACTTCAAGTGATGATGCTTTAAACATATTAACTAAAACTGAAAAAAAGGTTATAAAGCTAATTGCTGCGAATAAGACTAGTCAAGAAATAGCAGAGGAATTATCGGTTTCAATAAAAACAATTCATAAACACAGAAGTCATATAATTGCTAAGCTAAAATTAGACAACAAACCCATGTCTCTTTCTGTTTGGGCCAATTTAAACAAGGAACAATTTTAAAAAATACGCATAAGTGCGTATTTTTTTTTACAATGCTAAAACATATCTTTACAGTGCTATTAATTAATTCTTAGGGAGAATTTACGAAAACTCTGTGTTGTAATGATACAGAGTTTTCAATTAAAAAAGTTAAAAGTGTAAAACCCAAATCTGCCTATATAATGTTAAATAATAAATTTGATAAATTTTTTATGGTTACGTTAATCATCTTAATTGTTATAGTTATTTCCATTAATATCTTTGTTTGTTTCTTTTAATCATTTCTATTATTAGTTAAAAAAACAAGGCTTCCTAAATTTAGGAAGCCTTGTTTTTTTATTATAGATTAAATAAAATATTAAAGTTCTAACGCTTTTTTAACATCATTATTCATTAATAATTCAATAGGATTTTCTAATGCTTCTTTAACAGCTACCAAAAATCCAACACTCTCTTTACCATCAATAATTCTATGGTCGTAAGATAAGGCTACATACATTATAGGTCTAATCTCAACTTTTCCATCAATTGCAACTGGTCGCTCAACAATATTATGCATTCCTAAAATACCACTTTGTGGCGGATTGATAATTGGCGTAGACAACATACTGCCAAAAACACCTCCATTAGAAATAGTAAAGGTTCCACCTGTCATTTCATCTACAGTAATTTGTCCGTCACGAGCACGAATTGCTAAACGTTTTACTTCAGATTCTACTCCTCTAAAACTCATATTTTCCACATTTCTCATGACTGGAACCATTAAACCTTTAGGACCAGAAACCGCGATGCTAATATCACAAAAATCATATGTAATCATTTCCTTCTCGTCAATCATAGAATTAACTGCAGGATACATTTTCAAAGCTCTTACCACTGCTAAAGAAAAGAAACTCATAAACCCTAAGCCTACACCATGTCTCTCCTTAAAGGTTTCTTTATATTCGTTTCGTAACGCAAAAATTGGTGACATGTCAACCTCATTAAAGGTGGTTAACATGGCTGTTTTGTTTTTAGCTTCTACTAAACGCTCTGCTACTTTACGACGTAACATTGACATTTTACTTCTTGAACTTCCTCTATTTCCACCAGTTGGTGTTCCCATAGATGGTGTAGCTTTTACAGCATCATCTTTAGTAACTCGACCATCCTTACCAGTTCCTTTTACTTCAGATGCTTCCATTCCCTTTTCAGCTAAAATCTTTTTTGCTGCTGGACTAGCGGTTCCTGTGGCATATGTTTTAGACTCAGTTTCTTTTTCAACCGGTTTTGAAACCTCAGCTTTTGGCGCTTCCTCTTTCTTGTCTTCTTTTGAGGAATCTCCTTCTGGTTTTTCAGCACTGGTGTCAATTAAGCAAACAATAGCTCCAACTTCAACGGCATCTCCCTCTTCTGCCTTTAAAGTGATGATTCCACTAGATTCTGCAGGTAATTCGAGGGTCGCTTTATCACTATCAACTTCGGCAATAGCTTGATCTTTTTCAACATAATCACCATCTTCTACCAACCATGTAGCAATTTCTACCTCTGTTATAGATTCCCCTGGTGAAGGGACTTTCATTTCTAAAATCATTCGTTATAATTTTAAGTGTCTTCTTAATTTAACTCTACTTATTTACTTCAAAAACAGCATCAATAACACGCTGTTGTCTTCTTTTATCACGTGTACTAGATCCTGGTGCAGGCACAGAACTATAGGGTCTAGATATAACATCTAGTTTTACCAAATTCATTCGTTGTGCCATAAAACTCCAAGCTCCCATATTTTTTGGTTCTTCTTGTGCCCAAATATATTCTTTAGCATTTGAATACTTATCAATTACTTGTTGTATTTTATCAAAATGCAAAGGGAACAATTGCTCAATTCTTATTAAAGCAACATCATCTCTATCTAATTTTTCTCGTTCTGTTAGTAAATCATAATAAAACTTACCTGTACAGAAAACCAGTCTCTTTATGTTTTTAGAGTCTAAAGTATCGTCAATAACTTCATTAAATTGTCCATTTACCAAATCTTCTAAAGGCGAAACAGCTTTAGGGTTTCTCAACAAACTTTTAGGGGTAAATACGATTAAAGGCTTTCTGAAATCACGCTTCATTTGTCTACGAATCAAATGAAACATATTAGCTGGAGTAGTACAATCTGCAACAGTCATATTATCATCTCCACACAACTGCAAATAACGCTCTATTCTTGCCGATGAATGTTCGGACCCTTGACCTTCGTATCCATGAGGCAATAACACGACAATACCATTTTGTGACTTCCATTTATCTTCTGCTGCTGATAAATACTGATCAAAAATAATTTGAGCACCATTACTAAAATCTCCAAATTGAGCTTCCCAAAGGGTTAATGTATTTGGATTAGCCATTGCATATCCATAATCAAAACCTAGCACTGCATATTCTGATAGCAACGAATTGTATATAAACATTTCACCTTTACTTTCAGGATTGATGTTTAGCAAATTAATTCGTTCTTCTGATATTTCATCACGAAGAATCGCATGACGATGGCTAAATGTTCCGCGTTCTACATCTTGACCGGACATCCTTACATTGTAGCCTTCTTCTAACAAACTACCGTATGCTAGGGTTTCAGCGATTCCCCAATCAAGAGAATTTGATTCAAAAACCATCTCAGCTCTACCATGCAAAATCTTTTCGGCTTTTCTTAAAAACTTAACACTTTCTGGAACTGTAGAAACTACTTTAACAATGTTTTCTAGTTTGTCTTTAGGGTAACTTGTGTCAACCGGTTGCAACATCTCTTCTAATCCCTTACGGCTAAAGTTAGTCCATCGTTCTTCCATGAATTCTCTAACCTTGGAAGATTCTTCTTCTTTAGACTTCGTATATTCTCTTTCCAAGAAGTCTTTAAATTCATCAACAACACCATCAATATAGGCCTTCTCAAGTGTTTTCTCTGAAATTAACTTATCTGTATAAATTTTAAAAGGATTAGGATGTTTTGCAATTTCTTTATAGAGTTTTGGTTGTGTAAAACGAGGTTCATCGCCTTCATTATGACCGTATTTTCTATAACCTAATAAATCAATATAAACATCTCTTTTGAAGCGCATTCTATAATCTAAAGCCATTTCTACCGCATGAACAACTGCTTCTGCATCATCTGCATTGACATGCAATACAGGAGACAATGTAACTTTTGCAACATCTGTACAATAGGTGCTTGAACGAGCATCGAGATAATTCGTGGTAAAACCAATTTGATTATTGACGACAATATGAATAGATCCTCCTGTTTTATAGCCTCTTAATTGACTCATTTGAGCAACTTCATAAGCAATTCCTTGACCAGCTATAGCAGCATCACCATGCACTATAATAGGTAGTATTTTAGAATCGTCTCCCTCGTAATCATTATCAATTTTCGCTCTGGTAATTCCTTCGGCAACTGAGGCTACAGTTTCTAAATGTGACGGATTAGGCACCAAATTCATTCTGATACTTTTTCCGTTTTGATACGTTTTTTCAAGTGTTAATCCTAAATGGTATTTTACATCGCCATCTATATCTTCATCTTCAAAATCTTTACCATCAAACTCACTAAACAATTCTTTTATGGGTTTTCTAAAAATATTTACAAGCGTATTTAAACGTCCGCGATGCGCCATTCCTAGCACACATTCTTTAACATCATACAAATCAGATGCATTAAAAAGTGCTACACTTATAGCTGGAATTAATGTCTCCCCACCTTCTAAAGAAAATCGTTTTTGACCAACATATTTGGTTTGTAAAAAATTCTCAAAAGCTACAGCTTGATTTAACTTTGAAAGAATATATTTTTTGGCACCCTCTGAATAATTAGGATGATTATCATTTACATTTAACTTGTCTTGCCACCACTGTATAACTTCAGGGTTTCTTATATACATATATTCTACACCAATAGAACTACAGTATATTCTATTTAAATGCACAAGAATTTCACGCAATGGTTGTGCTCCAATACCCAAAACTTCTCCTGCTTTAAAAACCGTATCTAAATCACCATCTGAAAGTTTAAAATTCTCTAAATCTAACGTAGGTTCGTAGGTTCTTCTGCTTCTAACAGGGTTTGTTCTTGTAAACAAATGTCCTCGCGTTCTGTAACCGTCTATCAATCTTAAAACCTGAAACTCCTTTTGAACGTATTCAGGAACTTGAGTTGAAACACCTTCAATCATTTCTCCATCAAGATCATAATTTTCAGATCCAAAATCATAACCTTGGAAAAAGGCTCTCCAACTTGGTTCTACAGAATCTGGGTTATGTAAATATTGTTCATATAATTCAGAAAAATATGACGTATGAGCAGCATTAAGAAAAGAATATTTATCCATTATTTTATATCAGATAATCGTATGATTGCAATTTTTTTTCAAAAATACAACTTTTACTAAAATTAGATATTGTTTTATACTTTTTATATATATACACTATTTTAACAAAACTATTAAACTAAAATGCTTTTTAAGGGATAATTTAATGAGTTTTATCACATAATTATTTTTATTAGCTTTACCACATTAAAATTTTTAGATGCGAAAAACGTTACCATATCTCTATTTATTCATTACTGTCTTATTTTTAAGTTGTGGTGGAAAAGAAAAAAAGAAAAAAGAAGGTTTTACTTATGAAAAGATACAATCGGATACAAAGCAATCAAATAATAATGTAAAAACCTTAGCATCAGAAAAAGTAGATCTAAAAAATAAAGGAATCGGGCCAATTTCAGAATTAAAATTACCCGAAAATATCGACCAAAACTTGGCTAAAAATGGTGAAGCTATCTTTAAAAAAATGTGTACCGCATGCCATAGGCCAGACAAAAAATTTATTGGTCCTGCGCCTAAAGGTATTTTAAAGACAAGAACTCCCGAATGGATTATGAATATGATTTTAAATCCTGAAGAAATGCTTAGAAAAGACCCCTTGGCTAAAGAATTACTTGCTGAGTTTAATTACGCTCCAATGATTAAGCAGGATATTTCTGAAAGTGATGCTAGAGCTATTCTTGAGTATTATAGAACACTCGATTAGGTTTTAAAATTTATTGCGATACCACACCTTTTGCCATTCTCTTTTTAAAATTAAAAACGACACTTGCTCTGCCAGTTGAATAGTATCATCACCATCTAATTGTCTAACTTGTTGTTCTGGAACATCAATGATGTACAATAAATTTAAATACTCTGTAAATTTGTGTTGTATCAGTTCATAAATGGTTTCATGAAGCATTATTTTCAAACTTGAAGGTAAAATTTCTTCATGAAAATCTGTATCAATATTAGCTAATAAGAAGTCTTTATTAAGTTGTTCAACAAGTTTTTTATACAAGTCTAACTGAGTAGCTTCTTCAACTAAAACATCAAAATTTGCAGGAACTTGCATTATACGTTTCTATTCATTAACTGTTCGCCAAACCGTTTTAAAATTAACTTTTTATCTTCTGAGATGTTTAGCGTTTCTAAAACAGAAAATGCTTGCTGGGTATACGATTTTATTTCTTGTTTTGTAGCATCCGCAGATCCGCTTGATATAAAAATCTGTTTTGTAATTTGAATTTTTTCTTCTGGATTACTTGGGTTGATGCTAAACAAATGTTGTAATTGAAGGCTATCTTCAAGACTTGATAATTTTAACGCATTGATAAATAAAGCTGTTTTTTTGTTTTCAATAATATCACCTCCTATTTGCTTTCCAAAAGCTTTTGGATCTCCAAACGCATCCAAATAATCGTCTTGTAATTGAAAGGCTATCCCTAAATTCTTTCCAAATTGATAAATTTTATTTTGATCTTCTTCAGATGCTTCAGCTACAATGGCTCCCATTTTCATAGCAGCTCCAACTAAAACAGCGGTTTTGTATTCAATCATTTTTAAATATTCATCAATAGTAACATCTCCTCTTGTTTCAAAATCAACATCATACTGTTGGCCTTCACAAACCTCTAGAGCGGTTTTACTAAATAACTTAGCTAAAGACTTAAACGTCTTGTTATCATAGTTTTCAAACAATTGATACGCCATAATAAGCATCGCATCACCCGAAAGAATTCCAGTATTTACATCCCACTTTTCATGCACTGTTTCTTGTCCTCTTCGTATGGGCGCATCATCCATAATATCGTCATGAATAAGTGAAAAATTATGGAAAACCTCTATGCTCAAAGCCGCATTTAAAGCCTTTTTGTAATCAGTGTTAAAAATCTCTGATGTCATTAACGTTAAAACAGGACGCAACCGTTTTCCTCCTAATTTTAAGATATATTGAATAGGCTCGTAAAGACTTTCTGGCTCTTTTATAATTGAATACTCTTCCAAATATTCAACAAACTTTTCTTGGTATGTTTCTATTAATAGCATAAAGCAAAAATAAATTAAAACATCGTATGTAAAAGTAACAATGTAAATTATATGTTAAAAAATCATTAAAACTTTGGAAACTTTTTTTGTTTTATAAGTTTCCAATTGTATATTTGCGCCCGTTATGAGAGAAAAAATATTAAATAATGCAACTGATTTGTTTTTAAACTATGGGTTTAAAAGCGTGACAATGGATGATATTTCCAATAATTTAGGTATCTCAAAAAAAACAATTTATCAGCATTTTCAAAATAAAACAAGCCTCGTGGAAGCTGTATCCATGCATGTTTTTGAAAATATTTCGTGTGGAATTAATGAAATATGCAACTCAAAAAAGAATCCTATTGAAGAAATTTTTGATATAAAGAAGTTTGTAATGGAACATTTAAAGGATGAAAAATCATCTCCTCAATATCAATTACAAAAATATTATCCTAAGATTTTTACTACACTTAAAAAGAAACAGTTTGAAGTTATGCAAGAGTGTGTTAAAGACAACCTTAACAGAGGTATTGAGCAAGGAATCTACAGACCTAACATAAATATAGAATTTATCTCTAGAATTTATTTTCATTGCATGACTATTCTAAAAGATAACGAGTTGTTTCCACTAAACCATTTTTCTATGAATACCCTATTAGATAACTATTTAGAGTATCATGTAAGAGGTATAAGCACGGAAAAGGGGCTTCTAACATTAAACAAATTCATCAATAATCAATCTTAAAACATGACCAAAAAAATTGCTTTTATATTCGTTTTTCTAATAAATATTTCAATCTTTTCGCAAGAAAAAAACCAACATTTTAGCTTGCAAGAAGCTATTGACTATGCTTTAGAAAATAATAGAACCTCAAAAAATGCGCAACGAGATATTGAGGCTGCTAAACAACAAAAATGGGAAACTACAGCAACAGGATTACCACAAATAGATGCTACTATAGATTACCAAAACTTTTTAAAACAACAGGTATCATTGATACCAGCTGAATTTTTTGGAGGAAACCCAGGAGAATTTGCCGAACTTACTTTTGGTACTAAACAAAGCATGTCTGCTACTGCTACGCTAAGACAAAAACTGTTTGACGGTTCTTATTTAGTTGGTTTACAATCTGCTAAAGTATATTTAGAGATTTCTAAAAATGCAAAAACAAAAACAGATTTAGAAGTTAGAAAAGCCGTTATTAACGCTTATGGAAATGTGTTGCTAGCTGAACAAAGTGTTCAAATTCTGGAACGCAACAAAGCAGTCCTTGAAAAAAACCTGAATGACCTGACCCAAATGTATAAAAATGGCCTTGAAGAAGAAGAAAGCGTTGAGCAATTACAAATCACTTTATCTGGTGTAGATAGCTCATTAAAAAATACGCTTCGCTTAAAAACTTTAGCCTACCAAATGTTAAATATTACCTTAGGACTGGATGTGCATAACAAAACCATTGTTACCGATAGTCTTGAAGATTTAACTTTGAAAAATATGTCGTTAGACTTGCTTGAATCTCCTGTGAATGTTGAAAACACTATTGATTACCTAATTGCAGAAAACGATAAAAAATCAAAAGAGTTGCTGCTTAAATTAGAAAAAAGCAAAGCGCTTCCAACATTAAATGCTTTTGTTAATGGGGGTTATCAAGGGTATGGAGATAACTTCAACTTTACCAGTAAAGACCAAAAATGGTTTGGCTCATCCTTATTAGGGATTAACATGAACATTCCAATTTTTAGTTCTTTAGGACGAAGTGCTGCTACACAACGAGCTAAAATTAACCTTGCAAAATCTGAGGACGATTTAATTGAAACCGAACAAAAATTACAACTTCAAATAGCTTCGGCAAAAAGCGATTATCAATTCGCTATCGAAGATTACGATAACAAAAAGCAAAATTTAAATCTTGCAGAACGTATTGAGAAAAAAAACGAAATCAAGTTTTTTGAAGGGATTGCTTCAAGCTTCGATTTAAGACAAGCCCAAACCCAATTATATACTGCTCAGCAAGAATTTTTACAAGCTATGCTTGACGTTATCAATAAAAAAGCAGAACTAGAAACTATAACAAACTCAATCAACACAAACGAATAATTATTATGAAACAAATAATCACTATTACTATTTTGTCATTGGCACTTTTTTCTTGCGGGAATAAAGAAACTTCGGTCGAAGATTTAGCCAAAAACGGTTCTTTAACAGAGTTACGTGCCAAGAAAAAAGAACTTGGACAACAACAAACAGAAATAAAACGTCAATTAACCGTTCTTGAAGATAAAATCAATGAGTTGGATAATACTAAACACAAAGACCTAGTAACAACGTTAACACTAAAAGACACCATTTTTAAACATTTTACCGAAGTACAAGGTGATGTAGAAACAGACCAAAATATTATTATCTATCCACAGTTCTCAGGTACTTTAACCAAAATTTACGTTAAAGAAGGCCAAAACGTAAGTAAAGGGCAACTTCTTGCAAAAATTGATGATGGCGGACTTTCTAGTCAATTGGCTCAGGTAAAAGCACAAACGGAATTGGCAAAAACTACTTTTGAACGCCAGTCGCGTTTATGGGAACAAAAAATTGGTAGTGAAATTCAATATCTGCAGGCCAAAACCAATTACGAAGCTTCAAAAAATTCGTTTGATCAATTGGAAAAACAATTAGGAAAAACCAATGTAACAGCTCCTTTTAGCGGTACCATAGACCAGATTATTACCGACCAAGGAAGTTTGGTAAGTCCTGGACAAAGCCCTCTAATGCGAATTGTTAATACAAACAATATGTATGTAAAAGCCGATGTTCCAGAAAACTATTTAGGCAAAGTAACTGAAGGATCTGAAGTTCTCGTCGATTTTATTTCGCTCGGAAAAACCTATACAGGAAAAATACGTCAGGTATCAAATTACATCAATCCTGACAATCGAAGTTTTAGTGTTCAAGTGGCTCTTCCAAATAAAGATCATGTGCTTAAACCTAATTTAATTGCAACCATAAAATTGAACGACTATGTTGCTAATAACACTATAGTAATACCAAATAATATCGTTCAAAAAAATGGCAAAAATGAATCTTTAATTTTTATGTTTATACCAGAAACCGATTCCACGGGTACGGTAAAACAAACCATTATAAAAACGGGCAAAGAACAAAATGGTGAAACTGAAGTATCAGAAGGATTAAAATCTGGTGATATTATCGTTATTGAAGGCGCTAGAACCTTACGCGATGGTCAAGAAGTAAGCATTAAATAAGCAACACATGAGCACTAAAAACAACTATAAAGATTTTAAACTTTCTACTTGGGCCATCGACAATCGAATGACGGTTTATGTCATCATTCTTATTGTGTTAATTGGTGGCGCTATGGCCTATTACAATATGCCAAGAGAATCATTCCCTGAAATTATTGAAACTAAGATTTATGTTAGTACTTTAAATCCTGGAAACTCTGCCGAAGATATTGAAAAGTTTATCACAGAACCTCTTGAGGAGGAATTTAAAAACATCAGTGATGTTAAAGAAATAACCTCTCAAACAGTTCAAGATTACTCAACAATTTTGGTAGAGTTTGAAGAAACAGTACCCATTTTTGAAGCCAAACAACGTGTTAAAGACAAAATTGATCAAGTAAAAACTGATGTTACCTGGCCAACCCTGAGTAATGGCTCTAAGGCTGAACCCAATGCATTTGATTTGAATATTTCTGAAGAAATGCCAATTCTTAACATCAATCTTACAGGAAATTATACCTCAGACCAGCTAAAGGATTATGCCGAACATTTACAGGATAAAATTGAACTCTTACCGCAAATTAAAGAGGCTACCATACGGGGTGTAGACGATAAAGAAGTTGAAGTTGCTGTAGATATCTACAAAATGTCCGCAGCTATGGTAAGTTTTGATGACGTTATTAATGCCATTAATTATGAAAATAAAACTGTTTCTGGGGGTAATATTATTAATAATAATTTTCAAAAGAATATTCGAATTATAGGCGAAATTGATTCTCCTTCAGAATTAGAAAATATTATTGTGAAAAAGGATGGAGGCAATGTGTATTTAAAAGACATTGCTCAAATTAGTTTTAAAGAACAAGATGCAACAACTTATGCTAGAGAATATGGGAAGCCCGTAGTAATGCTTGATGTTAAAAAGCGTTCTGGCAAAAATATGATCCAAGCTGTTGAGCAAATTAAAGAGATTATTAAGAAGGAAAAAGCTGATTTTTTCCCTGAAGGCTTACATATTTCGACTTCCAATGATCAGTCCATCAAAACCGAAAACCAAGTAAATGATTTGGTTAACAATATCATTTTTGGAATTATTTTGGTAGTTGGAGTCCTCATGTTCTTTTTAGGATTTAGGAATGCTTTATTTGTTGGATTTGCCATTCCTCTCTCAATGCTAATGTCGCTTATCATTTTAAGTTCGTTTGGTTACACAATGAACACCATGATTTTGTTTGGATTGGTTATGGGGCTCGGTATGTTGGTTGATAATGGTATTGTGGTTGTAGAGAATGTGTATTCGTTAATGTCGCAAGGAATGCCAAGATTAAAAGCCGCTAAACAAGGTATGGGAGAAATAGCATGGCCTATTATAGCATCAACGGCTACCACGTTAGCAGCATTTTTTCCTTTAGGATTATGGCCAGGAACTATTGGTAAGTTTATGATTTACTTTCCAATTACGCTTTCTGTCGTGTTAACCTCATCGCTATTTGTCGCATTAGTAATTAACTCCATGCTCACAGCACGTTTTATGAAAATTGAAGAGGAACCGCTATCAAAACGTAAATTAATACGTTGGAGTTTAATCATGTTTTTTGTTGGTGTTCTTTTATTAGTTGGAGGACTTGCTATAAACTCTGGTACCTTAGTTGGCTTTGGTAATTTATCTATTTTAACAGCTATCATGTTATGGGCTTACAAGTACTTCTTAAAAGGTGCAATTGATTATTTCCAAAACAAATGGCTTAATAAATTAGAGGATTTTTACGAATTAACATTAAGTAAGGCCATTAACGGTAAAATGGCTTATGTGGTTTTAATAGGAACCTTTGTATTACTTATATTTTCATTCATATTAACAGGCATTGCGCAACCAAAGGTTTTATTTTTTCCTGAAAACGAACCGAATCAAATCATTACTTACATAGAATATCCAGAAGGTACAGCTATTGAAAAAACCAATGAGCTCACAAAACAAATTGAGCAACGCATTTATAAAACCATTAAAAAATATGAAGACGCTGATGGTTATAATTACATGGTAGAGTCAGCGGTTTCACAGGTTGGTAAAGGCTCTGGAAATCCACAAACCGAAAGTGGTAATCAAAGTGATATGCCACATAGAGCAAAAGTTACGCTATCTATGCGCGATTTCCAATTACGAAGAGGTGTTAAAAGTAGTACCGTTTTAGAAGAAGTTAGGAGTGCTGTAAGAGGCTTTCCAGGAGCGTCTGTAGTAGTTGAAAAAGATGCCGCTGGTCCACCAACTGGCTACCCAATAAATATTGAAATTAGTGGTGACGATTACGACCGAATGCTAATTGTAGCCAAAAATATGAGAGCGTATATTGAAAGTTTAGGCGTTGCTGGTATTGAGGAACTCAAAGTGGATGTCAATAAATCGAAACCTGAATTAGATTTACGAATTGACCGACAAAAAGCGGGACAATTAGGAGTTTCCACAGCACAAATAGGCAATACTATTCGTCGTTCTATTTTTGGGCAAGAAGCTTCAACCTATAAAGATGGTAAAGATGACTACCCAATTAATGTGCGCTTTAATAGTGCCGATAGATATGATGAAAGCACAATTTTGAATCAGCCTATTACCTTTAGAAACAATAAAGGACAGTTAGTACAAATTCCCATTGCACCTTTGGTGAAAAAAACAAATATTGAAGCTTTCAACGTCATAAAACGAAAAAACTTAAAACGCGTTATAACTATATATTCTAATGTTTTGGGTGGTTATAATCCTACCGAAATCGTAAATGAGCTCAAACAAGACCTTAATAGTTACGAAATGCCTTCAGACATTAACTTTAAATTTACTGGAGAACAGGAAAAACAAGCAGAAAATCAAGCTTTTTTAATGAAAGCTTTATTGTTCGCACTAGGAGGTATCCTATTGATTTTGGTAGCACAATTCAGTTCTATTTCAAAACCAATCATCATCCTTAGTGCTGTCGTGTTAAGTTTAGCTGGCGTATTTTTAGGCTTAGTAATTTTTCAAATGGATTTTGTGGTAATTATGACTATGATGGGAATTATCTCGCTTGCAGGAATTGTGGTTAACAATGCCATCGTACTCATCGATTACACCCAAATCCTAATAGATCGTAAAAAAGAAGAATTAGGCATTGATGATGAACAATACTTAACCAAACAAATGTATTACGAACTGATTATCGCTGGTGGAAAATCGCGTTTACGACCTGTGCTTTTAACGGCAATTACAACAGTTTTAGGATTGATTCCACTTGCAGTTGGATTGAATATCGATTTCTTCGGATTGTTTACCAAATTCGATCCAAACATTTATGTTGGCGGAGATAACGTAATATTTTGGGGACCATTGGCATGGACTGTTATTTTCGGATTGATTTTCGCAACGTTCCTAACTTTGGTAGTTGTTCCGGCTATGTTTTACCTATCTAATCGCGCTAAAATTAAGTACGCAAAAGACGATATGTTACCTTTGGGTAAATAAAGTTCTTAGTTTAGGAAAAGTCTTGTAAAAAAGATTTTTCTAGTTAACAAACTTTGTCCTTACCGACAATAAAAAAGCCTCGACAAAAGTCGAGGCTTTTTTTCTTTATACACTTTTTAAATTATTTAAGATTAAAACTTAATCTAGCAAAAAGAAAACGGCCTCCAATTCCAAATTGTTGGGCTCTTCTTGACCAATCAAAACGACCATCACTTCGGTTATTAAACTGAGGTGCCGCTCTATCTGGATAGATATCAAACAAATTATTTGCACCTATAGTAATGGTTGTGCTCTCTGCTACTTTATATCCAAAAGATAAATCAGTTACTAATTTTGATCCAAATACTTGTTGGTTAGCAACTGTTGAAGTTGCTTCAGTAACTTTACCAAACCAAACATTTCTTAAAAAGACATTAAACTTATCTGTTGTTAAACTATTTGATAGGTTGATTTTAGTTCTTGGCACAGCTTCTTCTAAGTATACCCGGCTATCTTCTGGGAAATAGGTGCCAACTTGACCAGCATTAATTAAAACTTGTGATGCTTTAATACCACCCACTTGTTTTGTTTTAGAAAACGTTCCAGATAAATCACTTTTTAATTTTGCAGATGTTCCTACTCTGGCATCATGAGTTATTACAACATCTAATCCTCGTGACTCTGTATCAATGGCGTTAGCAAAAAAGGATGCCGCAGAAGCGTTGGCTTGAGATAATAACTTATCCAATTCTGTTCCTGTTCCAGGTCCTTTAAATTGACCTGTGTAGACAACTCTATCATTGATACCAACCCAATAGCCATCAACAGTTAGTGTTAAGTGGGCATCAGGAAATTTAGATGTAAACCCTAAACTAACACTTTTTGATGTTTCTTGTTTTAATTGTGGAATTCCCAATAATTTAGCAGCCTTACTATCATTTGAGAATGTTCCAACTTCTTGTGGATTTCCAGCATTATCAAAAATAGTTGAAGTCGAATTAAAATTCAATTGATGCAAAGATGGCGCCCTAAAGCCCGTATTAAATGCGGCTCTAAAATTAGTGTTTTCTCCAGCTTTTAATCTTGTAGCCACTTTAACATTAAGCGTTGAACCAAAATCTGAATAATCTTCAAATCGTAAGGCTCCACTTAATAGAAAACTTTCAGTAATGTCTGCTTCCAAATCAAAATACCCTGCTACACTACTTCGTCCTCTAGATAATTCGTTAGCCGGACTAAATCCAGGAAATACTTGAGATCCGCCAGGTCTTGAAGCTCCAAAGAAATCTTTTGCAGGTATTTGTGAAGCTAATGTAATTACCTGACCATCTGCCGTGTATTGTGCATACGAAGGTTGCTCGCCCGCAACAATTTCATAATTTTCTAAACGATATTCAGCACCAAAAGCCACGTTTAAACCAGACATAATATCATCATAAAACTTACTGATATCTAAATTGGTTGTGTTTTGTGCAAACGAAAATCCACCAGCATCAAAAAATGTTGGAGATGCTTTTTGCATAGAAGCGTTGTAGGTATTACCAATGGTGTATAAAAAAGAGTTTTTTCCATAGGTATTACTAAAATCAACATCCCAATCGTTAATTTTACCTTTAATCCCTACAGCAATTGATTTATCACTGATAGTTGAATTAATTTCTGGTAAAAACCCGTTAATGTATGCAGGCGTATACGTTCTACTCTGATTAGGCAATCTATAAAACCCGGCTGAATTTCCTGTTCTTGAACTTAAGCCCGCAAAAGAATACAACTCGGTTCCTTTATCATCTAAAGGCAAAGAGAAATTTGCGAAAAAACGACCACCACGCAAAGCAGATTGGCCAACGCGCATATTAAAGTCGCTTCTTGTCAATCCTCTAGCTGCTAACTCTGCAGCCGTATTATCACCAGATAAAATTGGCTGTAAGTCTGCTTTGGTCGATGCTCCATTTAATACAATTCCCGCTTGGTTTGCATACTGAATAACATCAGTTACATCATCATCTAATAATTGAGATAAATCATATCCATCATTATTAGCAAATCGTTCAACTGTATTATACAGATTGAAAATAGTTCCTTCCCATTCTTTCATTCTGCTATAATCCTGTCTAACATCAAAATCACCAGTAAAATTGATGAATCCTCCTTTATCACCAAGGTCTAAACCATAGTTGGCACTAACATTAGTTGTTTCTCCATCTACTCCACCAGTTTGATCATTGGCATTCTTTGAGAAATTTGCACCGCTTGTAACGTTTAACATTAATTCATTGGTACTTTTCTTTAGTACTATATTAATGACACCCGCAATAGCATCCGATCCATATTGTGCGGCGGCTCCGTCACGTAAAACCTCAATACGAGCTATTGATGCTGCTGGAATCGCATTTAAATCAGTTCCTACACTACCACGCCCAAAGGTTCCGTTAACATTGATTAAAGAGGAGTTATGACGCCTCTTTCCATTAATTAAAACTAATACTTGATCTGGCCCTAAACCTCTCAAAGAGGCCGGATCAACATGATCTGTACCATCTGAAATGGTTTGAGTGTTTGAGGTAAAAGAAGGTGCTACATAATTTAAAATTTGATTTAGATTTACTTGTGGACCTGCAGTAACTAGTTCAGATACATCAATTACATCAACTGGTACGGCCGTATCAATTGACGATCGATTCGGGTTTCTTGTACCAATAAGCATCACTTCATCTAAAGCAACACCTTCTGTTAGTGACACCGTAATTTTTTGTCCCGATGATACGGCGACTTCTTTAGTGTCATATCCAAGAGAGGATATTACAATCGTAGCTGGAAAACTAGCTACATTTAAACTAAAGTTACCATCAAAATCAGTAACAGTACCCGTTGTAGTACCTTTAATGATTACGTTAGCCCCAGGAATAGGACTGTTAGAACTTGTCTCAATTACTGTTCCCGTAATCATTCCCTGAGCCATCATAGCTAGCGGAGAAAACAGTAATACAAACAAATAAAAGTTAAATTGTAAAGTTTTTTTCATAAGTTAATTGTTAGAGTTAGTATTAAATTATTTTGAATAAGTGTGAAGAAAATTACAAAATAATTGTCTTGATAACAATTAATTTGGCTTTTTAACAAATTAAATAGCGTCTTTTAGTTAATTAATTAGGAATAAATAATTTAAAAAATTATACTAATAAGATATAAATTATACACTAAATCTTAGTTTATTAATAAGATATCTTCCTAAATTTGCACCCTGTTTAATTCGTGCTATGTTTTTAGCATTAAGTGTTTTAATTTCTAATATATGTATCGAAGTCATAATTGTGGTGAGTTAAATGCATCACATATAAATACAGAAGTAACATTAGCTGGCTGGGTTCAAAAATCTCGTGATAAAGGATTTATGATTTGGGTAGACCTTCGTGATCGCTACGGTATAACGCAACTTATTTTTGATGAAGAACGTACCCCAAAAGCTATTATCCAAGAGGCCAAACTTCTTGGTAGGGAATTTGTAATTCAAGTTAAAGGAAACGTTATTGAGCGTAGTTCTAAGAATCCAAATATCCCAACTGGTGAGATTGAAATTTTAGTATCAGAATTGACTATTCTTAACAAAGCGTTATTGCCTCCTTTTACTATTGAAGATAAAACCGATGGAGGTGAAGAACTACGAATGAAATATCGTTATTTAGATATTCGTCGTAACCCTGTAAAAAACAGTTTAATTTTTAGACATAACGTTGCGCAAGCTGTAAGGAACTATTTATCAAAAGAAGGTTTTATAGAAGTTGAAACACCGTATTTAATAAAATCAACTCCAGAAGGAGCGCGCGATTTCGTGGTACCTTCTCGCATGAATGCGGGTCAGTTTTACGCCTTACCTCAATCTCCACAAACCTTCAAGCAATTGCTTATGGTTGGCGGGATGGACAAATATTTTCAAATTGTAAAATGTTTTAGAGATGAGGATTTACGTGCCGACAGACAACCCGAGTTTACACAGATTGACTGTGAAATGGCATTTGTTGAACAAGAAGATATTTTAAATGCTTTTGAGGGATTAACACGTCATTTACTTAAAGAAATTAATGGTATAGAGGTAGAAAAATTTCCCAGAATGTTGTACGATGATGCCATGCGTCTATACGGTAATGACAAACCAGATATTCGTTTTGGTATGGAGTTTGGCGAGCTAAATAGTGTTACGCAACATAAAGATTTTGGTGTTTTTAATAGTGCCGAATTAGTTGTTGGTATCGCTGTTCCTGGTGGAAATGTATATACAAGAAAAGAAATAGATCAACTTATTGATTGGGTAAAACGCCCGCAAGTTGGAGCTTTAGGAATGGTGTATTGTCGTTGTAATGAAGATGGAACTTATAAATCATCTGTAGATAAATTTTACGACCAAGACGATTTCGCAAAATGGGCAGAAATTACTGGTGCTAAACCAGGAGATTTAATATGTGTTTTGTCTGGTGAAACTTATAAAGTAAGACCTCAATTAAGTGCTCTAAGAATGGAATTGGCAACACGCTTAGGGTTACGCAAACCAAACGAGTTTGCGCCATTATGGGTTATTGATTTTCCACTTTTAGAATGGGACGAAGACACTAAGCGTTATCACGCTATGCATCACCCTTTTACATCTCCTAAACCAGGGCAATTAGAATTATTAGCTACAAATCCTGGAGATGTTAAGGCCAATGCTTACGATTTAGTTTTGAACGGAAATGAAATTGGAGGAGGTTCTATCCGTATTCACGATAAAAAAACACAATCTTTAATGTTTGATTATTTAGGGTTTACAGAAGAAGAAGCAAAAGCACAATTTGGATTTTTAATGGATGCCTTTCAATATGGTGCGCCACCACATGGTGGTTTAGCCTTTGGATTAGACAGATTAGTCGCCATATTAGCCGGTCAAGAAATTATAAGGGATTTTATTGCGTTCCCAAAAAATAATTCTGGTCGTGATATTATGATTGATGCTCCAGCTTTTATTGATCAAAACCAGTTAAAAGAATTGCATATTAAATTAGAAGGATTAGACAAATAAAATTATCTGAAAAAATAATGCCTTTACGTTCAAAAGAAATCTTTAAGAAATTTTTAAAATGGAAATATAAAAATATTTCCAATAAGCAGTTTATAAATATTTCGAGTGCCATAATTGGCCTGTTGGCTGGTCTGGGTGCAGTTACTTTAAAAAATGCTACACACTTTATTCAGCATGTATTAGAAGGAGCTATTTTAAAAGAAATTCACGAAAATCTTTATTTTATTTTCCCTGTTATTGGATTGTTTTTCGTGTTAATTTTTATAAAATATGTAGTTAAAAAGAAAGTTGGCCATGGTATTCCCTCTACGTTATTTGCTATATCCAAACTAAAAGGCATCATGCCAAAACACCAAATATGGGCGTCTGTTATTACTGCCCCATTAACGGTTGGTTTTGGAGGTTCTGTTGGGCTAGAGGGTCCAACGGTTGCAACCGGTGCTGCTCTAGGGTCAAATTTTGCTCGCCTTTTTCACTTAAATCAAACTACAAGAAACTTATTAATTGGTGCAGCAGCAGCAGGCGCCATGTCAGCTATTTTTAAAGCGCCCATAGCAGCTATTGTATTTGCTGTAGAAATTTTTAGCTTAGAACTAACTTTAGCCTCTATGATTCCTTTGTTATTGGCTTCAATAACAGCTATTTTAACATCTTATTTCTTTTTAGGCGATGATGTATTATTGCATTTCACTTTAGATGATAAATTTTTATTAAAAGATGTTTTATTTTATGTGTTTCTAGGGGTTTTTACTTCCTTAGTTTCAGTATATTTTAGCAAAGTATATTTTGGAATTAGTGACTTTTTTAGCAAAATTGCCAGTCCCTACAAGCGGTTATTAATTGGTGGTATTCTATTGGGAGGCCTCGTTTATCTTATCCCACCATTATTTGGTGAAGGTTACGAAACAATTAATAGAGTTTTAAGAGGAAATATTACAGCTGTTGTTAACGACAATTTTTTTAATTCAGTAAACAATAATACTCTCGTTATCGGTCTATTCCTTTTAGGCTTAATTTTATTTAAAATTATAGCAACATCTCTAACCTTTGGAGCTGGTGGTATTGGTGGTGTTTTTGCTCCTACGCTTTTTACGGGTAGTTTAACAGGTAGTTTGTTTGCCTTTTTAATGAACTATTTTTTTGGATACGACCTCTCTTTAATCAATTTTGCAATGGTTGGTATGGCTGGCCTTATGGCTGGTGTTTTATTAGCTCCGTTAACAGCCATCTTTTTAATTGCTGAAATTACAGGCGGATACGAATTATTTATTCCATTAATGATTGTGGCCTCCATCTCCTTTATGATTACCAAACGCTACATACCACATAATATTTATGCGGCTCAATTAGCAAAAAGAGGCGAACTTGTTACACACGATAAAAACAAAAACATATTGATGTTTTTAGATATTAACAGAATTATAGAAACAAATTTCTCAGTTATCACGTCCAATATGAATTTAGGAGAAATTGTAAATACAGCTGTTATTCTATCTAAACGAAATATTTTCCCAGTTATTAAGGCTAAAACTAAAGAATTAGCTGGTATTATTCTTTTAGATGACCTAAGATCTATCATGTTTGATCAAGATTTATATGGTGAAGTAAGAGCTCGCGATATCATGCATGCTCCTCCTGAAATCATTGATATTGACAAAGATAAAATGACTGATATAATGAAAAAATTTCAAGATAGCAGCGCTTGGAATTTACCGGTTGTAAGAGATGGTGTTTATATTGGTTTTATTTCTAAATCTAAACTTCTAACAGCTTACAGAAACAAGTTAATTGAAGTGAGTGGTTAAACTATAAACACATGAAACGAGCATTCTCAAAGTATTATTATCTTCGGGAATGATTGTCTGCGAACGGCATGTGACCGATGAAAAACAATAAAATTAAACACATGAAATACCTTATTGCATTCTTATCAATACTATCTGTTGGTTGTATCTTTACGGGATATGTAATGGATTTTGAAAACTCTCAAAAACTAATTGGTTTTGGAGTTCTCGGATTGTTTTTTCTAGTTTTTCCGTTATTCGCGTATCACAGATGGAAAGATAAAGATGTTAAAGATTACATGCTTACCAAAGAAAACCTAGATAAAATGCGCGAACGCGAAGGCGACACCAGAAGATAATTATATTTTGGGCGTTACCCTAAAAGGGTCGGGCTGTCCGTTTCAAGTCCTCGCTCGTACCTCGCTGCGGGCTTTCCTCTACCATCCCTAACGCAAACCAGACCTAATTCAAATTCCGTCTTTCAATAAAAAAACATTTTAAAAGGTCTGAAGCTTCTTCTTCCATAACACCACCTTTTATCAATGTTTTAGGATGTAGTTTAGTTTTTAAATTAATACAACCGCGTTCTAAATCTCTAGTCCCATACACAATATTAGAAATCTGACTCCAATACAAGGCGCCTGCACACATCTGGCAAGGTTCTAATGTTACATACAAGGTACACTTTTGCAAGTATTTACCACCCAAAAAATTAGCGGCTGCTGTAATAGCCTGCATTTCAGCATGAGCTGTTACATCATTCAATGTTTCAGTCAGGTTATGACCTCTAGCTATTATTCTATTTTCAATAACAATAACAGCACCCACAGGAATTTCGCCCTTTTCGTAAGCAATATCAGCTTCCTGCAAAGCTTTTTTCATAAAATAGGTATCATCAAAAGGTTGTATCATAACAACAAAAATACAATTTCATCTGATACTATTTATTGTTTTTTTGAAGTCAGATGCAATGCCTTAGTTTCCTTTTTTAAATTCTATTAAATTTTTTGTTATGGCATTTCAAGTAGTACATTTGTAGTCATATGCAAAAATTGTTACACACAATAAATTCACCCAAAGAACTTCGTCTTCTAAAAACAAAGGACTTGCCTCAACTCGCTCAAGAATTACGTGAATTTATAATCAATATTGTGGCTACTAAAGAAGGGCATTTAGGTGCAAGTTTGGGTGTCGTTGAATTAACAATTGCATTACATTATGTATTTAACACCCCAGAAGACCAGTTAATTTGGGATGTTGGCCACCAAGCCTACGGACATAAAATTTTAACTGGAAGACGAGATAATTTCCACACCAACAGACAAGTTGGTGGATTAAGTGGTTTTCCAAAACGCAGTGAAAGTATCTATGATAGTTTTGGAGTTGGGCATGCCTCAACCTCTATTTCTGCTGCTTTGGGAATGGCTATTGCGTCTCAATTAAAAGGAGAGAATAAGCATCATATTGCGGTGATTGGAGATGCCTCAATTGCAGGAGGCATGGCTTTTGAAGGCTTAAATCATGCTGGGGTTACAGACGCTAACCTTCTTGTTGTTTTAAATGATAACGCAATTGGTATTGACCCCAGTGTTGGTGCTTTAAAACAATATTTAACCAATGTTAAAAAAGGTACTCAAAAACGAAATAATATTATTAAAGCCTTAAATTTTGATTATTCTGGACCTATTGACGGACATGATATCGAAGCCATTATTTCAGAATTAAAACGATTAAAAAACGTAAAAGGTCCTAAATTTTTACATGTTATAACTACCAAAGGAAAAGGCCTAAAACAAGCCGAAGAAGACCAAGTAAAGTACCACGCCCCTGGAAAGTTTAATGCCTCTACAGGTGATTTAATTTCGAAAACTCAGTCTGAATTTACTAAATACCAAGATGTTTTTGGTTTAACACTAGTTGAACTAGCCAAACTAAATAAAAATATTGTCGGCATAACTCCTGCAATGCCAACTGGCAGCTCGTTAAAATATATGATGAATGAAATTCCAGACAGAGCCTTTGATGTTGGTATTGCCGAACAACATGCCGTTACGCTGGCGGCTGGTATGGCAACTCAAGGTCTCGTTCCTTTTTGTAATATTTACTCAACCTTTTTACAACGAGCTTACGACCAGATAATCCATGATGTAGCGCTTCAAAAACTACCCGTTATTTTTTGTTTGGATCGTGCTGGTTTGGTTGGTGAAGATGGTGCTACCCACCACGGTGTATTCGATTTATCGTACTTAAGATGTATTCCTAACCTCATTATTTTTGCGCCAAGAAACGAAATAGAGCTACGAAACATAATGTATACGGCTCAACTGGGATTAGATCTTCCCATAGCTATTCGATATCCAAGAGGTAGCGGCATCACAATTGATTGGAAGCAACCCTTTGAAAAAATTGAAATCGGTAAAGGTGTAATGCTTAAAAACGGACATACCTTAGCCGTTTTAAGTATTGGAACGATTGCTAAAAATAGTACTGAAGCCATTACTAATTGCAGCAATCCTGAAGCTATGGCCCATTTTGATATGCGCTTTGTAAAACCTTTGGACGAAGCCTTACTGCACACTATTTTTAAAAAATTTAATACTATTATTACTATTGAAGACAATGTGCTAAATGGCGGATTTGGAAGTGCTATTCTTGAATTTGCTTCAAAAAATAAGTATACAAATTCTGTGAATACCTTAGGAATACCTAATACTTTTATTGAACAAGGTAGCATTGCTGAATTACAACAATCTGTTGGATTGGATGCTGAAAACCTACGAGTAGTATTTAATAAGGCTTTGTAAGGACCTTGGTTTAGGTTTTGCTTGACTTTGTGAGAAAAAGATTAAACCTAAAATTAACCAGTTCCTATTCCGCGTTAGGGATTGAGGCTTTTTTGGAGCTACTTGCAAAGAGCGACTGCCGAAAGCCCGTCCACACCTTAGTGTGGTAACGCCCAAAATTATTAAAAGTGCATGCCTTTTATTTTCTTATAATTTAAAATAGCATTGCTATCGGACAATAAAGACACATAATTACAAACAGACAGCAGACGTTTGTATAAACTATCGTCATTAAGTTTCATCGTTTTTGGTAATCTGTTTAAAATAAGTTTATCATAATTTGAAGCCTTACCATTAAAATTATTATTTATAGCTGATGTATAAACACTCAAAAGATGTTTTATAATTTCATAGCCTGCAATTTCTTTATCAATTACATCCTCTGATTTATACACATTTTCTACACTTATTTTAATGATGTCATTAATTTGTGCATCATACTTACTTTTATCTAACAAGGCTGTTTGAAATTCACCTGTTAAAATAGCTTCTTCGTTGTCTATAAAAATGGTAACTACTTCATTAATCAAGGTGTTTATTGCCAACGCACGTAGATAACTTACTCGGTCTTGCGTATTTTTAAGTTGATGGTATTTCTTTGTGTTGATGGTATCTCGTACTAAATTAATTAAGTATTCAAGCGCGAATTCTTCCTGAATAAGTCCAAGGTTAATACCGTCTTCAAAATCAATAATGGTATAGCAAATATCATCGGCAGCTTCCACTAAAAAAGCTAATGGATGACGCGAAAAACTAGCGTCTGTTTTGCTTCGTTTTAACAAGCCTAATTCATCAGCTATATTTGAAAATGCCTCTTTTTCACTTTGAAAAAACCCATATTTCTTATCTGCAATATGACTAGTTGGTTTTTTAGGTAAAGATTCCTTTGGATATTTCATAAAGGCACCAAGCGTTGCATAACTTAAGCGTAAACCGCCATCTCTTCCATCTCTACTTTCGGTTAAAATTTTAAATCCGTTAGCATTCCCTTCAAAATCACATAAATCCTGATATTCTTTATCCGTTAATTGCTTTTTAAAATTGCTTCCATCCCCTGTCTTAAAAAATTCGCCAATAGCTTTTTCTCCTGAATGTCCAAATGGCGGGTTCCCAATATCATGCGCCAAAGCTGCCGCAGCTACTATAGCACCAAAATCATTACCCTGATAGCCATGAACTGTTTGTAAATGCGGATGTTTTTCTAATAATTTTTGACCTACTTTACGCCCTATAGAACGTCCTACAACACTCACTTCTAAACTATGAGTTAAGCGCGTATGTACAAAATCTGTTTGCGACAGCGGGATAACCTGAGTTTTATCTTGAAGAATTCTAAACTCCGATGAAAAGATAACACGATCATAATCTACTTCAAAACCAAGACGAGTTTCGTCCTGTTCTTTTCTAATACGTTTATTAGTATCTCCAAATCGTTTTAAGGATAATAATTGTTCCCAGTTCATAGTATAAATTTAAGCACAGGCAAGATAACTAATTTAAGTAAAAACAAAACCTAAATTTGGTAACATTAAGGTAACATTTTAATCATGGTTGTTTAATGATTAGATAACATCTTAGTAAAAGCAATACCATTTATTTGTAACATAATTTCAAAGAAACAAATGAAGCAGTTATTAATTTTATCTATCTTTTTATTTACAAGCATGGGGTTTGCTCAAAACACTGGTTTGATAGTGGGTAAAGTTTTAGATAAGGAACTAAATAACGAGCCTTTAGTATTTGCTAACATTGCTATAAAAGGCACTTCTACAGAATTTAACTCAGACACTACAGGTTTATTTGTTATTGAAAATTTAGAGGAAGGGGACTATACATTGGTTTGTAGTTTTGTAGGGTATGAAACCAAAGAAATTAATGTTCACGTTAACGCTACACAACCAGTAGAGTTAAATATTCCTTTAGCCGCTAGTACAGTGTCTTTAAATGATTTTGCCGCCTTAGGTAATATTGCAACGAATGATGACCGAACAGCTGTTGCTTCCAAATAAATAATTTATCTTTTTTATAAATTTTCAATGTTAACAATTACCATTTGTTAAACAGAATTTTTACTTCCTATTTCTTATTATAGAAAATTATTATTTTGTAGAAAAACACATTCTTTCTACAATGTTAACTTATTGTTTACAGATTAAAATTTCGTAATAAAAACGTAACATTGAGATAACCCTATCATTACTGTTGTTTAATCTCTAGGTAACATCCTATTCACATTCTGTGCGTTTCTTTGCAGCAATAAATTAAAAAACTAATGAAGAAATTTATACCATTATTTATACTATTCATAACGTCACTTTCCTTTTCACAGAACACAGGTTCTATCGTTGGAAAACTTATTGATAAAGAATATAATAATGAGCCACTTGCGTTTGCAAACGTATTAATTAAAGGAACCACCAAAGGAACAACATCTGATATTGACGGGTTATATGGCTTTGAAAATTTAGAACCAGGAGCATACACATTGGTGTTCAGTTTTGTTGGTTACGAAACTCAAGAAGTTAATGCACAAGTAGTAGCAGGCAAAGTAACTGAAATTAATGTTACTATGGGGGCAAGTGCTGCCTCTTTAGATGAAGTTGTTATTACCACCACAACTAAAAGAGAAAGCGAAACCGCTTTATTATTAGAGCAAAAGAAAGCTGTTGAAATAAAACAAAGCATTGGTGCTGAAGAGTTATCAAGAAAAGGGGTTAGCGATGCTGCTGGCGCCATTGCAAAAATATCTGGTATTTCTAAACAAGAAGGTTCCAGTAATGTGTATGTAAGAGGTTTAGGAGACCGTTACCAAAACACCACCTTAAACGGGTTGTCGTTACCTTCAAACAACGTTAATAAAAAGAATATCGACTTAAACTTGTTTTCAACAGATGTCATCGAAAACGTCTCTGTTGCGAAGGCTTATTCGTCAAAATTTTATGGAGATTTTTCTGCTGGAAACGTCGATGTTAAATCAAAAGACTATACAGGAAATGGATTTTTAGAGTTATCTGCTGGTTCTAGTTTTAATACGAATGCTATAGACAAAAACTTTGTAAGAAGTGAAGGTACTGGCTTTTTTGGTTATTATGGCCGTTATGCCCACAACCCATTTGCCATCGTTTTATCTCATGGCATCGATCCAGTAAATGCTGGTACACCAATTAATATTAATTATGGAGGTTCTGCTGGAAAATCATTCAAGTTCAATGATGGTTCAAAATTAAGTTTATTCTTAACAGGTTCATTTGCTAATAGCTATGAATACAGAAGAGGTAGTGCCGTTGATTATACGTTAACAGAAAAAAAGGCTTTTGATGCTGCTGAAGAATATGAATATGGAACGAATTCAACTGTAATGGGGACAGCTCAATACAGAATTAATGATAAAAACAAATTAAAATATACCTCATTATTTATTAATAACTCATCAGACGTTGTTGGGTATTTTGGTACTGACGGAGCAGGCAGAAGTAGAGATGCGCAGTTAGATACCCAAAGGGGTTTCTACCAAATGAATGCTCAGTTCGATCAAACTCAAATGACTATTAATCAGCTAGAGGGTTCACATAGTTCTGGAAAATTGGATGTAGATTGGGGTATTGGCTATAACTTAGTGCATTCAAAACAACCAGACAGAAAGCGTATTACTTTAGAGAATTATCAATATGCTTTAGATAATGACCCAAATACAAATCCTACTTTTTATAACAACGTAGATTACGATAACCAACGTTATTTTCAAAATATCACCGATGAAGAAATCAATAGCCGATTAAATTTAGCTTACAACGTTTCAGATAACTTGAAAATTAATTTAGGTTATGATGGCAAAAACAAAACAAGAGACTTTAACAACATCCGATATGGTTATCAAATTGTTGATACAAAATATCCTGTAACTGATGTTAGTAATTTTGATGATGTGTTTACACTTGATAATTTACGTGTTAACCAAAACCAAACCAATGGTATTTATCAAATAAAAGTTTTTAAACCTATTCCTGGATTAACCAATGTTAACCGTCCTGGTTTACCAGAAAACACGTATAAAGGAGTTTTAAACGTCTATGCAGGATATGCAAATGCTGAAATTACAGCAGGCGACAAATGGTTATTTGTTCCTGGTATTCGCTTTGAAAACATCGAACAAAATATTTCTTATAACGTTATTAATTTAGGTAACAAAGGTATTGATACTGTTAACACTATGAGTAATATCTTTCTACCTAGCTTAAATATTAAGTATGCTATAAATGACGATCAAAACTTACGTTTTACAGCTAGTCAAACCGTGTCGCTTCCAGAATTTAAAGAAGCTGCCCCTTTTGTTTACGAAAACGTATCGTCTAGTATTGGTGGTAACCCAGACATTCTTGGTGCTACAGGATCTAATCTTATAAATATTAATAATACAGCATATTCTAAAATCTATAACATCGATTTAAAATATGAGTGGTTCTTTAGCAAAAGTGAATTACTATCCGTATCAGCATTCACAAAACAAATAAAAGACCCTATCAACTTAGTGGTGGGTGCAGATGCCACAGGAACACAACGTTATTTTAGAACTGGAGATAAGGCAACTATTTATGGAATTGAAGTTGAATTAAGAAAAAACTTAATTACTTCTGATGATGACGATGCTACATTATCAATAGGCTTAAACGGTACCTATATGAAAACCGAACAAAACTTATATGATCAAATAGTAGGTACACGATTCAATTTATCATTCAATAAAACTAAAGATAAATTACAAGGAGCTTCTCCATTCTTATTAAATGCAGATATTCAATACGCTCCTGTATTTAACAACTACAAACCATCAGCAACCTTAGTATTCTCATATTTCGCTGATAGAATTGATGCTCTAGGATCTGGAGATTTAGGAAACATTTTAGAAAAAGGAGTTCCTACATTAGATTTCGTTTGGAAAAATAGATTTTTTAAGAATAAATTGGAGGCAAACCTAAGTGCAAAAAACTTACTAAATCCTACTATTAAATATGTTAGAGAAGCTACTATAGGCGATGTTGTAGTTACTTCAGCTAACGGAAAAGGCATTTCAAACTACAAACGAGGTATGAATATAGGCCTACAATTAAAATATAAATTTTAACCACTAATATAAAACAGAAATTAATTAAACAGAAAAAGATGAAAAATAATTTAATTTTAGGATTAGCAATTATAACCTTGCTTTTCTCTTGTACAACAGACGATACAGCTGATATTGTTATAAACGATAATAGCGTTACCAATAACACTGGAGGTGGTGGTGAAACAACTAAACCTCTTGTTTACATATCTGGCACTATGTCAACTAACTTGACTTTAAGTTCTGACAACCAATATATTCTTAATGGCCCATTAATTATGGAAGCTGGTACAACTTTAACAATCCCTGCAGGCATGACCATAAAAGCAGAAGCAACTGGTGCTAGCGTTTATATTGCCATATCACAAGGAGCCAAAATAATCGCAGAAGGAACTGCAGATAAGCCTATTGTTTTAACTTCTAATGCCTCAAACCCTGTTGCTGGTAA
Organism: Yeosuana marina; assembly: GCF_011762485.1. Taxonomy (GTDB): domain Bacteria; phylum Bacteroidota; class Bacteroidia; order Flavobacteriales; family Flavobacteriaceae; genus Yeosuana; species Yeosuana marina. The sequence continues at coordinate 193,480 of NZ_JAAKGI010000003.1, read as the reverse complement.
CTGGGGAGGCTTAATCCTTTTAGGAAAAGCTCCTGTTAATTCAGTAACTGGAACACAAACTTCAACTTCTGAAATTGGTAGTTTACCTTATGGAGGAACTGATCCTACTGATAATTCTGGCTCATTAAAATATGTCCGTCTTGAATATTCTGGAGGTGCTGCAAGCGGTTCAAGTGAAAACAACGGATTCTCTTTTTACGGCGTTGGTAGTGGTACAGTAGTTGACTACATAGAATCGTATGAAGGTAAAGATGATGGTGCTGAATTTTTTGGAGGTACCGTAAATGTTAGCCACTATGTAGCGGTTAACAACCATGATGATTCCATAGACTGGACTGAAGGATTTTCAGGATCAATAACTGATGCTTATGTAGTTCACGGCCCAGATCATGACAATGGTATTGAAGCTGATGGTTACAATACAGATTATTCACATGCTGCTGCTTTTTGGTCGAACCCAACTTTAACTAATATCACTATTATTGGTAACGGTTCTGCTGATGGCAGAGCAACACATTTTAGAGTAGGAACAAAAGCGTCATTAAACAACCTGTATATTCAAGGTTTTAGTTTAGCATTCCAAATTGATGGAGATGCTGCTGACAATCCAACAGGTGCTTGGATAGCAGATGGCTCACTACACGTAACTGATATAACTTTTAATGATGTTACAACAGTACTAAAAGATGTTTCTACTGGAGAAGCTTTCACAGAAAGCCAATTTATTGAAGGTGTTGGTAACGGAACTGCTACAGACTTTGCTACTTGGGGAGCAGGTTGGTCAAGAGAATAATTAAAAACATTCATACAATAAAAAAAGCATCCTAAGTTTAGGATGCTTTTTTTATATATATTTTTGTTTCTTTTAAAAATCTTCATTTGCTTTTAAGTCAGTTTCTTTTAAACTAGCTATAACGTTTTTACTATAATCAACTTCTTTAACAGTTCCATTATCAGTATAGTAAAACCATTTTCCTGATTTTTTTCCGTTATCATAATTAGCTACAATAGTTTTGTCGCCTTCTTTATTATAACTAACCCATTGGCCTTGTAATTTACCATCTAATGTATAAGTTCCTGTTTGACTAACCTCCCCATTGTCATGATAATAAACCACTTCAATTAAATTAGTGTCTTTATTAACTTTTAAAGTTCTTTCTTTTTTTTGAGCAAAGCTTATTGTAGCAAATAAAGCAATTGCGATTATCATTATATTTTTCATCTTATGTGGGGTTTTGTTTAATAATTATATAACAAATATACTTAATATTTTACATTTGTAAAACATTTACATAACGTTAGCTTAACATTGAAATTTTAAGTATCTGTTTATCAGTTATTTATATTTTAAAATAATTAAAAACTTAACATTGGAACAATAATAAGGTGAATAATATTGTGTTTAGAGACGCAAAATTTTATTAAAAAACTTTAAAGAACATAACATTTCCGTAACATTGAGTTCAATTTAAAACGTGAAATTTGTTATTAATTTTTTTTCATATTTAGTATGGACAATATTTATTTTTACATGATAATTGCTCTTGCTCTCTTAGCAGTAGCAGACTTAATCGTTGGCGTTAGTAATGACGCCGTAAATTTCTTAAATTCTGCCATTGGTTCCAAAGCAGTTTCTTACAAAACAATTATTATTGTAGCAAGTCTTGGCGTCGCCGTAGGTGCTTTAACGTCAAGCGGTATGATGGAAGTTGCGAGAAAGGGGATATTTAATCCAGGAGAATTCATGTTTAATGAAATCATGATCATTTTTATGGCGGTCATGATTACAGATATCTTGCTATTAGACTTCTTTAATACCATTGGTCTACCTACTTCAACTACAGTCTCTATTGTATTTGAGCTTCTTGGAGCTTCAGTATGTATGGCACTTATTAAAATTTCAAACAGTGACTCTCAGACTCTTTTTGATTTAGGGCACTATATAAACAATGACAAAGCCATCGAAATAATTTTCGGGATTCTGTTATCGGTCGTTGTTGCATTTACCGTTGGTGCTTTTGTTCAGTGGGTTTCTCGTGTTTTATTAAGTTTTAAATTTGAGCAAAAACCGTCTTGGCATGGTGCTGTTTTTAGCGGTATTGCCATAACCTCTATAACTTACTTTATCATTATAAAAGGTTTAAGTGGGGCTGATTTTATGCATGGAGATTTTATAAACTCACTTTTACAAAACACCTATTTATTATTAGGTATTAATTTAGTTATTTGGACGGTTTTATCATTTGTCTATATTCAAGTCTTTAAAACTAATATCTATAAAATCATTATCATGGTTGGAACTTTTGCTTTAGCATTAGCTTTTGCTGGGAATGATTTAGTTAATTTTATTGGAGTTCCTATTGCTGCTTATAACTCCTATCTTGATTGGGTAGGGAGCGGCCAGCTAGCAACTGCATACAGCATGAGCAGCTTAGCCCAAAAAGTCGAGACACAACCCATAATTTTGCTAATTGCAGGCTTAATTATGGTTATTACACTATTCTTTTCGAGTAAAGCAAAAGATGTTGTAAAAACATCTGTTGATTTGTCACGTCAAGAAGATATTAAAGAACGATTTCAACCCAATTTTTTATCTCGAGGTTTTGTAAGAATGTCTATGGGGTTATCTCTAATGGTTTCTTACATCATTCCAAAATCATGGCAAGCAACGTTAGATAAACAATTTGAAAAACCTGCGGTTACTTTACCACAAGACAAAAGTATTGAACTTCCTGCTTTTGATATGGTACGCGCTGCTGTGAACCTTATGGTTGCTGCCGTATTAATATCTTTAGCAACCTCTATGAAGTTGCCATTATCAACAACCTACGTAACCTTTATGGTTGCCATGGGATCTTCTTTAGCAGATAGAGCTTGGGGTGCTGAAAGTGCTGTTTACAGAGTTGCAGGAGTTTTAAATGTAATTGGAGGTTGGTTCTTTACCGCTATTATTGCCTTTACTGTAGCAGCTTTAGTTGCCTATATTATAAACATTAATGTGCCTGTAATGGTTTCCATTCTTCTTGTTATTGCTATTGCGTTAATTACAAGAAGTTATATAGCACATAGCAAAAAATTAAAAGAAGTTAAAGCTGAAGACCGATTAACTAAAGCCGAAAGTAGTTCTATTCAGGGAGTGATTCATGAAAGCGCCAGTAATGTTGCCAATGTTATTAAAAGAGGAAATAAAATTTATTCAAACGCTATCAATGGTTTAGCAAAGCAAGATTTAAACTTACTTAAGAAGAATAAAAAACAAGTTGCAAAATTGTCTGATGAGATCGATGATTTGCGTGATAACATCTTCTATTTTATTAAAAATTTAGATGAATCGAGTGTTGGCGCTAGTAATTTTTATATCCATCTTTTAGGATATTTACAGGATATGGCACAATCTTTAGAGTACATTTCTAAAGTAAGCCATAAACACATCCATAACAACCATAAAAAATTAAAATTCAACCAAATTAAAGAATTAAAAGAAGTTGATGAACGTTTTGAACGCTTATTTGAAAATACTCAAAAAGCCTTCGAATCTCGTTCCTTTGAAGAGATTGGTAATATCCTAACACGAAAATCTGAAATTTCAAAATTAGTTAAAGATAAAATTCAAAAACAAGTTGAACGTACCCGAAATGAAGAAGTGAGTCCTAAAAACACAACATTGTATTTTAGTCTTTTATTAGAAACAAAAGACCTACTAAATGCCATTATGAGCTTGCTGGAAGAATACCACGATGCTCATGACAGCTCTGTAAAACCTGCCAAGTTTGCAAGCCCGCCTGAAGAGGAAGAATAAATGATATATCTGCTTTAAAAAAACCACCTCAATTAAGGTGGTTTTTTTATGATGTACCAGCATTATCATACAATTTATTAGAACTCATGTTAAAAAATAATGCGTTTAACATCCATAATTACATTGCTTACGTAAATCAAATAAACCATTAAATATTATTATGAGAAAAATTTCAATTTTATTAGTAGCAACATTAGTATTCTCTTGTGTTTCAAAGAAAAAATATGTTGCTCTGCAACAAGAAAATGGAGAAATTAAAAGTGAACTTACCAAGACCAGAGTTGAGAAAGAAGATTTAGAAAATAAATTTGCGGTCATTCAAGCGCGAGTTGATGAGTACAATTCAAAAATAATGTCTTTAAAAGAAGATGTAGGAACACTTACTGAAGAAAACAATTCAAAGCTAGATGTTGACAATGGAGCCGTCATATCAAATGATGCAAAAGCAAGCATGCGTGAAACTTTAAAACATGTAGATGCTAATAAACTAAGTCAGGCAAAAACATTAAAAGACTCTATGAATTTAGCTGTCGCTTACAATCTAGAGAAAACAATGACTTCAAGTGATATTAATGAAGATGAAGACATTTCAGTTAATATTAACGAAACCGTTGTTATGATTTCTATTTCAGACAAAATGTTATTTAATAGTGGAAGCTATAGAGTGAGCTCTAAAGCCAATGCTATTTTACAGAAACTAGCAGATGTTATAAACTCAGAACCTAGCTTAGAAGTTATGGTTGAAGGTCATACAGATTCTAGAAGTATAAACACAGAAAAAATAGCTGATAACTGGGATTTAAGTGTATTAAGAGCGACTTCTGTTGTTAGAAAACTCCAAAATCAATATAACGTAGCTCCTGAAAAAATGATTGCTGCCGGTAGAAGTAGTTATCAACCTCTTACTGATAATAAAACAGCTGCAAATAGAGCAAGAAATAGAAGAACTCGTATTGTTATTCTTCCAAACATTGATAAATTTTTTGCTTTAATGACCTCAAAATAATTTATATTACAAATAATATTATATTAAAAAGCACCTCAATGAGGTGCTTTTTTTATAACACTTAACAATAAAAATTATTCATAGAAAAATCTTTCTACGACCCACACATTAAACAGTCATCTCCACCAGAAGATTCTTTAGCTTGCGCTATCAAAGCTTTCATTTCTTCAGGAGACATCGGTTGAACTTCGGTGTTTTGTTGGGCAAATTTAGCAGCAGCCTTAACTGCTGATTTCTTTTGTTGGGCTAAATGCTCTTCATTAACTTCAATAACCTCTTCTACTTGTGCTACTGGTTCTTCTTTTTTAGCTTTATCTAATGTAAACTTAATCGCATCTACAGCACTCTTCGTGCGTAAATAATACATACCAGTTTTTAAGCCACTTTTCCATGCGTAGAAGTGCATAGACGTTAACTTAGCCATTGTAGCACCTTCTAAAAACAAGTTAAGAGATTGTGATTGATCAATAAAGTACCCTCTTTGACGGGACATATCAATAATGTCTTTCATACTCAACTCCCATACTGTTTTATATAAATCTTTAATATCTTGAGGAATTGCATCTATGCCTTGAATAGAACCATTAGCCCTCATAACTTCTTGTTTTAAACTATCATTCCATAAACCAAGTTCAACTAAATCTTCTAATAAATGTTTGTTTACTACAATAAACTCACCCGATAACACACGTCGTGTATAAATATTAGACGTATAAGGCTCAAAACACTCATTATTTCCAAGAATTTGAGAGGTTGAAGCTGTTGGCATTGGCGCTACTAATAATGAGTTACGCACACCATGTTTCATAACTTGTTTACGCAATTTAGCCCAGTCCCAAAGACCACACATATCTTCGTCATTTAAACCCCATAAATTGTATTGAAACTTACCTTTACTTATTGGAGATCCTTCAAAAGTTTTATAAGGCCCGTCAATTTTCGCTTCTTCCATACTAGCGGTAACGGCCGCAAAATAAATCGTTTCAAAAATATCCTGATTTAACTTTTTAGCTTCATCGCAAGTAAATGGTAAACGCAACTGAATAAACGTATCGGCAAGACCTTGAACGCCTAAACCAATAGGTCTGTGACGAATATTAGAATTTTCTGCTTCCTTAACAGGATAATAATTTCTATCTATAACTTTATTAAGGTTTTTTGTGACACGTTTTGTAACCCTGAATAATTCCTTATGATCGAAAGCTCCATTTTTAACGAACATTGGCAACGCAATTGACGCCAAATTACAAACAGCTATTTCATCTGGAGACGTGTACTCTAAAATCTCTGTACATAAATTTGATGAACGAATTGTTCCTAAATTTTGTTGATTGGATTTACGGTTTGCCGCATCTTTATACAACATGTATGGCGTTCCGGTTTCAATTTGAGATTCCATTATTTTCTCCCAAAGATCACGCGCCTTAATGGTTTTTCTTCCCTTGCCTGCAGCTTCATATTTTAAATATAACGCTTCAAACTCTTCGCTATGCACATCGCACAATCCTGGACACTCATTTGGACACATTAAAGTCCATGGACCATCCTCTTGCACTCGTTTCATAAATAAATCTGAAATCCACATTGCATAAAACAAATCGCGCGCACGCATTTCTTCTTTACCGTGGTTTTTCTTCAGCTCTAAGAATTCAAAAATATCGGCATGCCAAGGTTCTAAATAAATAGCGAAACTTCCTTTGCGTTTTCCGCCTCCTTGATCGACATAACGCGCCGTATCATTAAACACTTGCAACATTGGCACAATACCATTACTGGTTCCGTTAGTACCCGCAATATAACTTCCGGTAGCACGCACATTATGGATAGATAATCCGATACCACCGGCAGATTGTGATATTTTAGCAGTTTGTTTTAAGGTATCGTAAATACCATCAATACTATCGTCTTTCATTGTTAACAAGAAACATGAAGACATTTGTGGCTTTGGTGTGCCCGCATTAAACAAGGTTGGCGTAGCGTGTGTAAAATATTTTTTAGACATGAGCTCATAGGTTTCTATGGCAGACTCAATGTCATTTAAATGAATTCCAACAGCAACACGCATGAGCATGTGCTGAGGACGCTCAGCAATTTGACCGTTTAATTTTAATAAATATGAACGTTCTAGTGTTTTAAAACCAAAATAGTCATATCCAAAATCACGATTATATATAATAGTAGAATCTAGGGTATCTTTATGTTCCATGATTACTTTGTAAACATCATCAGCCAAAAGCGGTGCATCTTTGCCTGTTCTAGGGTTTACATAAGTGTATAAATCATGCATGACGTCGCTAAACGTTTTCTTGGTGTTTTTGTGTAAGTTAGAGACCGAAATTCGCGCCGCTAAACGTGCGTAATCTGGATGAGCAGTCGTCATAGTAGCAGCAATTTCTGCCGCAAGATTATCAAGTTCGCTGGTAGTCACACCATCATATAAGCCTTCAATAACGCGCATTGTTACTTTTAACGGATCAACTAATTCGTTTAATCCATAACATAATTTACGCACTCTTGCAGTAATCTTATCGAACATAATTTGTTCTTTCCTGCCATCTCTTTTTATTACATACATTGTTTACACGGTTTTTAATTTTTTTCTGACACACCTTCAGAAAAATGGTTAGTTATTTGTTCTAGTTTTTAATTCTAATATATAATTAGATAAAACTTAGTGAGTTATTATTTGTTTTAATTAGCTATAATGTTGAATTCAAATGAATAGGAATCAACAACGCATTCTATTTATATCAATAAAGGGTTTGTAATGTCTGATTAAAAATCAGCATCAAAACTAAATTTATCTTTATCTTCTTCTTTATTAAGAACTCCAGCTTTTTGGTATTCAGACACACGTTTCTCAAAGAAATTTGTTTTTCCTTGTAATGAAATCATGTCCATAAAATCAAATGGATTTGTTGAATTGTATACTTTATCACAACCAAATTCACCTAGCAACCTATCTGTTACAAACTCCAAATATTGGGTCATTAACTTAGAATTCATACCAATTAAACTTGCTGGTAACGATTCTGTGATAAACATGCGTTCAATATCTAAAGCATTAGTTAAAATTTCTGTAATTCGCTCTTTAGGCACTTTGTTTACAATGTGGTTTTCGTGTAAATGAACAGCAAAATCGCAATGTAAGCCTTCGTCTCTCGAAATTAGCTCGTTAGAAAATGTTAATCCTGGTAACAAACCACGTTTTTTAAGCCAGAAAATAGAGCAAAAACTACCTGAAAAGAAGATGCCTTCAACCGCTGCAAATGCAATTAAGCGCTCTGCAAAACTTGGAGATTCAATCCATTTTAAAGCCCAATCTGCTTTTTCTTTAATTGCTGGAAATACTTCAATAGCCTTAAATAACTGGTCTTTCTCTTTTTCGTCTTTAACATAGGTATCAATTAACAGGGAATATACCTCTGAATGGATGTTCTCCATCATAATTTGAAACCCATAAAAGAATTTTGCTTCGCTATACTGAACTTCAGATACAAAATTTTCCGCCAAATTTTCATTAACAATACCATCGCTAGCTGCAAAAAATGCTAAAATATGCTTTATAAAATAGCGCTCATCATCGGTTAATTTATTATTCCAGTCTGACAAATCTTGATGTAAATCAATTTCTTCTGCAGTCCAAATACTTGCTTCTTGTTTTTTATACCATTCCCAAATATCATGGTGTTGAATAGGAAAAATAACAAAACGATTTTTATTTTCTTGTAAAATGGGCTCCATTGTCTGCGACATTATTTTGATGATTTTTTAAAAGTTAAACGAAAATTTGCTTCGATTTGGGATTAACAAAGATTCAAAAAAGACCTCGAAAATGAAAGGTATAGTTATAAACATTGTCAACAAGTTTTTAACAAATCTTAACATTTATAAGATTTAACCGTCAATTTTTTTATTAAATACAAATTATTGATTATCAGTATATTACAAAGTATAAAAATAGCTTAAGCCCTATAGAATAAGGATTCCTAGTTTTGTGTAATCTGACAAAAAAATACTTTTTTGCAACTACTTTTTAAAAAGAAATAGAGGATTTGTTTTGAGGAAAATTTATTTAAAAGTATCAGCTACCTTTTCTAGCTCGGCATACCAATCTTCGCCAAATTTTCTGATGAGTGCTTCCTTTACAAACTTATAAATGGGTACTTGTAATTCTTTACCTAGTGTGCAGGCGTCATCGCAAATATCCCATTTCTCATAGTTTACTCCAGAAAACTCTGTATACTCTCTTACTCTTACAGGATATAGATGACAAGAGACTGGCTTCTTCCAAGAAATTTCTCCTTGATTATAAGCTTCTTCAATAGCACAAAGCGCCGTTCCCTTGTTATCGAAAATCACATAGGCACAATCTGCACCATTTATTAATGGGGTTTCAAAATCTCCAAGCTCTGTAGTTATAAACGTTCCTTGAGCTTCAATAGCTTTAATACCTGCTTTTCGCAAAAACGGTTTTACTTTTGGATAAATATCCTCCATAATTTTTGTTTCTTCTTTATCCAATGGCGCTCCTGCTTCGCCGTCTATACAGCAAGCTCCTTTACAGGCAGAAAGGTTGCATAAAAAATCCTTTTGAATAATATCTTCTGACACAATGGTTTTCCCAATTTGGAACATAAAAGCAATCTGTTTTAAGTCTTCAAAAATAACCAAACTTTCATATTATTTAGACTAATATATCAGTATTAATACTATACTTTTGCAAAAAATTTAAACACGCTTAAAAATGCAACTTAATTTTAAAGAAATTTTTACTGTTTTTATGGTTTTATTTGCCGTAATAGACATTGTTGGTAGTATTCCTATTATAATTGATTTAAGGAAAAAAGTAGGTCATATTCAAAGTGAAAAAGCATCTATAATAGCAGGAGTTATTATGATTATATTTCTATTTCTAGGAAAAAGTATCTTGAATCTTATTGGTATTGACGTCAGCTCTTTTGCTGTTGCCGGCTCGTTTATATTATTTTTTATAGCTTTAGAAATGATTTTGGGCATCACACTTTATAAACAAGAAGAGACAAGCCCTATAACTGCTTCTGTATTTCCATTAGCTTTTCCTTTAATTGCTGGCCCCGGAAGTTTAACCACTATATTGTCTTTACGTGCGGAATATGATCTGAAAAATATCATTATTGCCATTATCTTAAATGTTATTGTTATTTTTATAGTTTTAAAAACATCAGCAAAAATTGAACGTCTTATAGGACAAAACGGCATTAATATCATACGTAAAGTTTTTGGCGTTATTTTACTGGCTATTGCTGTTAAACTTTTTGCGCACAACATTAAAATATTATTTATTTAATTATGAAAATTGTAACTATCATACTAAGTATTATTGCTATTGCACTTATTGTTTTCAACGTAACAAAAATTAACATGAATGCTCCATTTGAAGGAGAGAGTGTTATAGCATTAATAACCATGTTAGCAGCACTTTGTGCTTTAATTCTTTTACAAATTCTTAGAATTTCAAAACGTATAGAACAAAAAGTAAAAAATAAAAGTTAATGTTTGATGTATTAATTGTTGGAGGTGGAGCTGCTGGACTATCTTGTGCTTTGGTGCTAGGCTCTGCAAAAAAGACCTTGTACGCTAAAGACAAACGTATTGGGGTCATCACCCATCAAAAAACATCAGATTTACAAAATGCTTTATTTAATAATGTTTTGGGGTTGACACCGGGAACTACAGGTGCATCTATTTTAAATGATGGCAAAACCCAATTATCATCTCTTTATCCGCATGTTGAACAGATTGATACCGAAAAAGCCAAGGAAATTATCCGTACTGAATATGGATTTGAGGTTGTAACCAATAAAAATTCATATCAAGCAAAACTAGTGGTTATTGCTGTTGGCTACACCAATTTAATAACCATCGATGGGCTTGAATCTTACATTGAACCACACCCAAGAGCAGCAAAAGAAAAAAATCGTATCTGGTTAAAAAACAAAGATCATCTTATAGAAAAAGGCCTGTATGCAGCTGGAACTTTAGCTGGGTGGCGAAGCCAATTTGCTATTGCCTCAGGAAGTGGTGCTCAAGTTGCTACCGATATTTTAACGCTTTGGAACGATGGTAAGCATACCAAAGTGCATGATAAGGTTGAAGTTTAATTTTCCTTGCTCAATTTAAGAACCTCATCAATCATCATATCACCTTTATTAAAAACTTCTTCAAAAGTCCCATCTCCATAAAGCTGATCTCCTAAAGTCGCTTTTAAATATTGTTTAACCTCATCGTGATACGCTACAAAAGTGATTTTAGAATCTAACCTTGCATTTAAGTAATCTTGAAAAGCAAAGATCATATCTTCACCAATTTCAAAATTATCTATAAAATCTTGTTTAGTCATATCCTTGTATGCACTTCTATCTTTGTCTAACATTTCGAAAACAAAATAGCCTATAAATCCTTTTCTTAACAAATATGATAAGGTTTCATTTTGCATACCAGTATCAATAGGCACAAAAACATCAGGAATAATACCACCGCCACCGTAGACTATTTTTCCTTTTGGTGTTGTGAATTTTAAAGAATCTGCCACTTGAATTTTAGCAGAATCAACTAACTCTCCGCTTTCCAATCTATTATAATAATCATCATAATAATCTTGAATACCGTGATCGTATGGTTTCTGAATAGATCGTCCTGTAGGTGTATAATAACGAGATACAGTTAAGCGTATGGCGCTGCCATCACCCAAGTCCATTTCGCGTTGCACAAGTCCTTTACCATAAGTACGCCTTCCTACAATGGTTCCTCTATCATTATCTTGAAGCGCTCCTGCTACAATTTCACTGGCAGACGCCGAATTTTCATTAACAAGCACATATACGTCACCTTTTTCAAAGTCTCCTTTATCTGTTGCGATACTTTTTTCAATAGCACCACTTTTATTTTTAGTAAACAAAATAAGCTTCCCATCTTCTAGAAATTCATCTGCAACTTTTTCGGCAATACCCAAAAAACCTCCGGGATTATCTCTTAAATCAAGTACCATTTTTGTGGCGCCTAAGTCCTCAAGTTTACGAATTCCTTTTTCAAATTCTTTATAGGTAGTCTCCGCAAAACGGTTGATTTTAATATATCCTAAATCTTTTGTAAGCATGTAGGATGCATCAACACTTTTAATAGGAATATTGGATCGTTTTACTTTAAAGTCTAACAGCTTTGGCTCACCTTTTCTGTAAATTTTTAAATCTACCTTTGAATTAATAGGTCCTTTTAATTTGTCTACTATTTGATCATCTTTCAAAAATTTTCCAGAAAGTGAATCGCCATTTGCCATAATGATTCTATCACCACCTTTAATGCCAGCCTTATCACTTGGACCTCCTTCCACAGATCTAATTACAGCAATGGTATCTTTATAGGTATAAAAGCTAACACCAATACCTACAAAATCACCTTTCATATTTTCAGTAACGCGCTGCATATCTTCTTTTGGGATGTACACCGAATGTGGGTCTAGATTTTCTAAAATGCCATTAACCGTAACATCTACAATGCTGTCTGTATTAACATCGTCAACATAGTCATAATCTATATAATCAATAAGTCTGTTAAGTTTATCTTTTTTACTATTAGAAGAAAATAACCTGTCTGGAGAATCGGAAAAATTTAACTTTCCACCAATAAAAATACCAAAGGCAATAGCGATGCCTAATAGTAATGGTAAATATTTTTTTTGAATATGCATTATGCGTCTATATCTTCAATTAATGTGAGTTCTATGCCAGCTTTCTTTAAAAATTGTAATCCGGAATCGTCCTTATAAGCTACTTTGTAAACCACTCTAATAATTCCTGCTTGATGAATTAATTTACTGCATTCTTTACATGGCGACATGGTAATATACAAGGTAGCTCCTTTACAAGATTGCGTAGAGCTGGCTACTTTTAAAATAGCATTTGCCTCAGCATGCAACACATACCATTTGGTATAGCCATCTTCATCTTCACAAAAGTTTTCAAATCCAGATGGTGTTCCATTATAACCATCAGAAATAATCATTTTATCTTTTACAATTAAAGCTCCAACTTGTTTGCGCTTACAGTACGATAATTTACCCCATTCATTTGCAATTCTTAAGTAGGCCTTATCGTATTTAAGTTGTTTATCTTTTGACATGAATATCGTAATTACTAATTGTATTTCCTCTTCTAATTACTTGATTATAATAAAGCAACAGCTATAAAAAGAGCGTTTATAAATGCTTATTGGTTTAAAGTAAAATTATATAACGAAGATAATTGGTTGGAATTTCAATTACAACGCCAATTCGTTAAAGTTTTATGAATATTTAACAAAAAGAGATTAGACTTCTAGGTTTTTTAAGCTAGAAAATCCACCTGTGAATAATCATTGGGATAACAAGCCCCACTACTATGGCCGAAACAACCATCATCCAATCGCGTTTTGAAAACCTAAAAAGCGTTTGCATTAAATATCCTAAGAATAGCACACAGAATACAATGATAACTTGAGAAATTTCAATACCAAGAGCAAACTCTACTAGTAACGCTAACTTACTGTCTGTTTTTCCAGCTAGCATTTGAAATTCTCGAGCAAACCCTAAACCATGGATTAAACCAAAAAACAAGGTTGAAAAAAACAAAACACCCACTTTTCCTTTTTGAGGTCCTCTTCCAGCCGTAAAGACATTAAAAACTGCAATGATTAAAATAGTAACAGGTATTAAAAACTCTATTAAAGCTCCATTGACGCTTACGATATGATAAGCCGCTAAAACAAGTGATAATGTATGCCCAATAGTAAATGTAGACACCAATAAAAAAACTCGTTTCCAATCTTTAAATACATAAGGAATGGTTAGAACAATAAGAAATAAGACATGGTCGTAGGCATTAATGTCAAGTACATGGTTAATTCCATACTGTACATTGAACCAAAAATTTTCAAGCATATTATCAGGATATTTGGAAACTCAAATATACAATTATTGAGGACTTTCAATTAAGACTCCTTGTATTTTTCGTTCAATTGCATAAGCATCTCTTTAGTAATATCTTCAAGAGAAAACTTGTGTTTCCAATTCCAATCTTGTCTGGCCTGAGAATCATCAATACTTTTTGGCCAACTGTCTGCAATTTCTTGCCTAGAATCTGGTTTATAGGTTATTTCAAAATCTGGAATAAATGCCTTAATGGATTGGGCAACGTCTTTAGGTGTGAAACTTATTGCCGACAGGTTATATGAAGATCTTATTTTAATATCAGCTTTATCAGAAGACATAATGTCTACTGTTGCTTTTATAGCATCATCCATAAACATCATTGGCAATTCGGTGTCTTCCTTTAAAAAACATTCATATTTTTTTTCGGTCACTGCTTTATGATAAATATCGACTGCATAATCGGTTGTTCCACCGCCTGGTAATGTTTTCCAACTTATAATTCCTGGATAGCGCAAACTGCGTACATCAACCGCATATTTTTTGTGATAATACTCACACCATCTTTCTCCTGTTTGTTTAGTTATTCCATAAACAGTCGATGGCTCTACAATGGTATATTGAGGTGTATTATCTTTGGGAGTTGTCGAACCAAAGATGGCAATACTTGATGGCCAAAACACCTTTTTTATAAATTTTGCTTTTGCCAGATTTAAAACGTGAAAAAGCGAATTCATATTTAAATCCCAAGCTTGCATAGGGTATTTTTCTCCTGTAGCACTTAACATCGCTGCCATTAAGTACACCGTATCTATACGATACTTCTCAACACAAACCTTAACGGACTCGTAATCTTGGGCATCAACAATTTCAAAAATCCCCGAATTAACAATATCTAAATTAGTATAACTTATATCACTAGCTATCACATTTTTGTCGCCATATAGCGACCTTAATTTGTATGTTAGTTCTGAGCCTATTTGACCACAAGCTCCAATAATTAATATTTTGGGATTCATTTAAATAACATTTTATAAGAATATGTCAAAAATAATAAGATTTTATTGATGATACTTTATTTTAAAGCAAAATATTAAAAACCTTTTGAGTATAATTTAAAATTAAATAACACATTCATATATATTTGTAAAAGCCTTAAAATTTAAAAAATGAAAAAATATATTATCGTTACTTTCTGTGTTAGCATGTTTTGTTTTTCATGTAACAAAACTCAAAAAGACACGACTACAGAGAAAACGTTTCAACAACCAGTGAGTAAAAGTTTTTCAGAAAAGGATATATCAAACCTTAAATATGTAGAATACACTCTCGATTCTAAAACAAAAAAAGCTATTGAGGACTGGATTAAATACAACGATCTTAAAGAGATTGTTCAGAATGTAAAAAAAGGAGATTTGTCTTATTTTATGGATAATAATAAAGCTATAAAAACTTTTTTAAAGGAGTTTAAAAAAACCATACCCGATACTCTTAACACACCTTCTGTAATGGCAAGAATAACGGCATTTGAAACTAAACTTTATAAATTAGAAAGTGTAACTAACTTACAAACAACAACGAAACAAGAATTAGGGTCAACAATCAAAGAATTTTTGCAATCAATTTCAAATTTAAATCTACAAATGAATAAAAAATTAGAAAAGGATTCTCAATATATTGAAAAGCCTTAACTTACATAAAAAAAAATAAAACTATTTCTACTAGCTTTAAAAATTTAATACTACACTATACATTACTGCAAACCATCCCAAACTTAATTTTTTATAATATGAAAAAACTCATGCTTACACTTA
The DNA here is from genome assembly GCF_011762485.1 of Yeosuana marina. Classification (GTDB taxonomy): domain Bacteria; phylum Bacteroidota; class Bacteroidia; order Flavobacteriales; family Flavobacteriaceae; genus Yeosuana; species Yeosuana marina. Next base: position 177,917 of record NZ_JAAKGI010000003.1, on the reverse strand, counting down.
TCGCAATTACAAGTTTATTAGCTTGTAAAAACGATTCAAAAAAAGAAATTGCAGATATTCAAAAAGTACCTGCTCTTAATTTAGACAACATGGATACGTCTGTAAAACCAGGAGATGATTTTTATAGGTATGTTAATGGCAAATGGTTAGACACCAATAAAATTCCAGACGAATATTCATTTTGGGGAAGTGCTTACGAAGTGTTTAAAAAAACAAATGATGATGCCCTTGCTATTTTAAAATCAGCCATGTCAGACAATAAAGATCTTGAAAAGATTGAAGTAATGCCAGGTTCAGACCAGGAAAAAGCGGTAAATCTATTTCAAACCATCATGGATACTGTAAGCAGAAATAAACAAGGGGTAGACCCTTTAAAGCCATATTTAGCTAAAATAAATGCTATTAAAGATATTAATGACTTACAAACCTTTTTAATTGAAATGGAGCCAACAGGTGGTGCTGGATTTTTCGGCTTTGGAGTGAGCTCTCATCCAAAAAATAGTAATATGAATGCCGGCTATTTAGGAGGTGGTCAATTAGGATTAAGCAGAGATTATTATGTAGACCAAGATGATGATACGAAAGAAAAAAGAGAAAAATATAAACAGCATATTGTAAGAATGCTGCAATATATTGGGGATTCAGAAGAAGAAGCCAAAGTCAATGCTGAAACAGTTTTAACATTTGAAACAAGAATGGCTGAACCTAGAATGACCAAAGAAGATAGAAGAGATGCTCGTAAGCGTTATAATCCAAAATCAATGAGTGATTTGAGTAAGTTAGTACCAGAAATTAACTGGAACAATTATTTTAAAGGAATTGGTGTTAAGCAATTAGATACTGTAATCGTTTCTGATCCTGGATATTTTAAAGCCTTAAACACCATTTTATCTGAGAATAATTTAAATGATTGGAAACAATATTTAAGATGGTCGTTAATAGATCGTTCTGCCGGATTATTATCTACAGAAATTGATCAAGCAAATTGGGAATTTTACAGCAGAGATTTAAGAGGAGCAAAAAAACAACGACCACGAGAAGAACGAGCCTTAAGTACTTTAAACGGAACAATTGGTGAAGCTCTAGGTAAATTATATGTCGACAAAAAATTTCCACCTGAAGCTAAAGCTAAGGCAAAACAAATGATACATAATGTTATATTAGCCTATGAGCATAGAATAAATGCTTTAGATTGGATGAGCGAAGAGACAAAGAAAAAAGCCATTGAAAAGTTACAGGCAACTTCAATTAAAATTGCATACCCAGACCAGTGGAAAGATTATTCTAAATTAGAGATTAAAAGCGTTGAAGACGGAGGTACATATCTGCAAAACATGTACAATGCTAGAAAGTGGAATTTTAATAAAGATTTGGCTGATTTAGGAAATCCAGTTGATAAAACACAGTGGTTTATGGCTCCACAAGTGGTAAATGCTTATTATAACCCTTCCTTTAACGAAATTGTATTCCCTGCGGCCATTTTACAACCTCCTTTTTATAATTACAATGCAGATGACGCTGTAAATTATGGGGCAATAGGAGCTATTATCGGTCATGAAATATCGCATAGTTTTGATGATTCTGGAGCTCGTTTTGATAAAGATGGAAACCTTAACAATTGGTGGACTGATGATGACCTAAAACAGTTTGAAGCTTTAGGAGCTAAACTAGCAGATCAATATGACCAAATAGAAGTGCTTCCTGAAACGAATATTAATGGAAAATTTACTTTGGGTGAAAACATTGGAGATCTTGGCGGTATAAACGCTGCTTACGATGCCTTGCAATTAAGTTTTGAGCAAAATAGCAGGCCAGAAGATATTGATGGTTTTACGGCCGAACAACGTTTTTTCTTATCATATGCTACCGTATGGAGAACTCTATCAAGAGATGAAGCTCTTAAAAACCAAATTAAGACAGATCCACATTCGCCTAATATGTATCGGGCTTTACAACCGTTAAAAAATGTTGATGCTTTTTATAAAGCTTTTAATATTAAAGAAACAGATAGCATGTATTTAGAACCGAGTAAACGCGTTAAAATTTGGTAAACAAAAAAGAGCGTTTTATTATGATAAAACGCTCTTTTTTTATATATAAATTTATTTAATTTTTCGGTTGAGCAGCTTCCGCTTGTAACGCTTGTTTTTGTCTTAATAACTCATTTTTAGACAACTGTATCAAATTGAAATTTGGAGCTGTTTTTAATGCGGCATCTAGAATGTCTACAGCAGCATCAATATTTGCTTTTGTATCTTTATTATAGATAACTAAAGCTTTTAAATACATAAATGCCGATTTTAATGGCACTTTATAAGGCGTTTGCGTTTCATAAAATGTTTTTGTCATATCGTCCTTTGAATTTGCCAAACCATAGGTAATATGCTTTTCAGCTTCTGCTAAATTTTTTAATTGTAGATTCAGTTCTGCTAATTCATAAGCAACATGAGGATTCGGATTTCTTTTAAACATTTCGTTAAAAAATCCAATTGCCAATTTTGGTTGTCCTAACGATTTTAATGAGACAGCCTTTACCTGAATGGCAATATCAGAATCGTTAACTACTTGATCTATCCCTATGGTATTTAAGGCTTGAGAATATTGCCCCTCGCTCATGTAAATATATCCTAAAGTATCCAATCGTTCTTGAGAAGGAGATAACACATTTAAATGAGTCATGGCGTTAATAATTCCTTGTACATCGCCTTGTTTTTTCATTTGCTTATAAAAAGCCTCATAATGCTTGATTAATTCTGCATTTGTTTGTGCATTTAATTGAAAACTACTAACTAGCACAATTAAAACCAATAATCGTTTCATCTTAATTTTATTTAGTATTTGTTTGAAAGCGATAAAACTATAAAATTTTAACATGTAATCTCTTAAAACAATGCTAATTATTTCAATAAAATTACATCTTAAAATTATAAATACTCTTTTTTACCAATGCCTCAACAAATTAAGCTAATATTGTTTAAGTTTATAAATTCCAACTGTTTAAACCACTAAAAAATATACATTTAGGAAAAATCAAAAAAAATAATTACATTTAGTAACCTTAAAATTTAATCAACATGGGAATAAAAAGTTTTCTTGCCGCTAGACGAAATCCAAAAAAAACAACTGGAGATGCTCCTTTGAAGGTTAGTGACTATATGACTAAAAATTTAGTGACATTTAAATCTAATCAGCCCATAGAAGAAGTTGTAAATGCCATTATTAAATATCGTATTTCTGGTGGGCCCGTTGTGAATGAAAAGCATGAATTAATTGGAGTAATTTCAGAAGGTGATTGTATTAAAGAAATAAGTGAAAGCAGATATCATAATATGCCCATGAGTAATCATACCGTTGAAAACTACATGGTTAAAAATGTTGAAACTATTGATGGAAATATGAATATTTTTGATGCTGCTAATAAATTTTTAGAAGCAAAAAGAAGACGTTTCCCAATTGTTGAAAACGGAAAACTTGTCGGACAAATAAGTCAGAAAGATATTTTAAAAGCCGCCCTAGCACTTAAAGGTTCTACCTGGAAAAAATAGTTTTTAGTTTTCTCTTTTTACTAAGGCATAGTAATCTCCTTCAAGTGGTAAATACCCTTGATCATATACGAAATAGTATATGGTTCCAGCTTTTGTGGTATAAATACTGGTAAAATAATTAAAATCGAATCCAGCTTCTATAAGTTTGGCTCTGGATGTCTTGGTTTTTTGATTAGGATTAAGAACTTCTAAAATTCTGTAATTTTTGCGAAGTCGGTTATTAGTATTTCTTATTAAGTTTTTACTGTCTTTATTAACCTTATTATTGTATGCATTCCTGCAGCCGTCACTACAAAATTTTTTATCAATTCTGCCCACAATTTTTTCACCACATTCTAAACATTGTTTTGCCATCACTAGTAATTTTTTAGTTTATACCAACGTAAATTAAGTTTCCATTCCTCCGAATAAAAATCTTCAATATAATTGAGTCCAATTTTAAGTAAGGCATTGTGTGATGCCTGATTACCTATTTCGGTTGTAGCATAAAGGGTTGATAATTTCAAAACGTTAAACGCATAGTCAATGGCTGCTTTTCCAGATTCTGTAGCATAGCCTTTACCCCAATATTTTGGGATTAACCTGTAACCCACATCATAATATTCAGTAAAACCATTCATATTGTATTCGTTATTAAGTCTTAAACCTGACCAGCCAATAAATTCACCTGAAGATTTTTCAATAGCAGCCCATCGTCCAATGCCTCTTTCTTGATATTGACTGATTACTGATTCAATCATTTTAAGAGATTCATTTTTAGTTTTAACAGGTTTGTTACCTAAATATTTATGAACTTCAGGGTTAGAATCCAATTCAAACATACCCTCTAAATCAGTCACCCTTAACTCTCTTAATAACAATCGTTCTGTTTCTATGTGAAATTTCATAAAGTAAAATAATGCCTAAATATAACAAAAAATATCCGTTTACAAACGACTACAAACATTTACAAACGATTTTAAATATTTATATACCGAATAAAATTTGCAAACCACCACATCTTTGCTGTGTCGAAACATAAGAACTCGATAGTATTAACTGTTTAACGATTAAAATTTAAAATTATGAACACGCTTAGAAACAAAGTACAGTTGATTGGTAACTTAGGAAATGATCCAGAAATCATCAATTTAGAATCAGGAAAAACATTAGCAAAATTTACTATTGCAACCAACGAAAACTACACTAATAATAAAGGTGAAAAAATAACCGATACGCAATGGCACAATATTGTAGCTTGGGGTAAAACTGCTCAAATAATAGAAAAATATGTAACCAAAGGAAAAGAAGTAGCTATAGAAGGTAAATTAACCTCACGAAGTTATGATGACAAAGAAGGCAATAAACGCTATATTACTGAAGTTGTTTGTAGTGAACTTTTAATGTTTGGTAAGTAATACTTAACCTATACGTTATAATTTGTAAGCGAGGTTTTCCCCAAAACCTCGCTTATTTTTTGATATTATCAATACTAAAGTAACCGCTTTATTTTTAGTTATTTCTAAAGATTTTCTGATAAATAAATGTTATATATCAATCAAATTATTTAGTGTACAAAGATAAGTTGTTAATAAAGGCAAATTGACCAATCGCTATTGTGACCCTAAAGAAGATGAAAAGAGTCGTATACCCTGAACTAGTTTGTAATGAACTAGTCATGTTAAAAAACAATTAATTTAAAAAGGGCTCTTAAATCAATGTACTATTTTATATAATTTTATCGATTAAATACATTTTTATCAGTCAAATTGCATGTTTTAGTGTGAAAAACAGATAAACATAAAAAGTTTTAATTATGTTTGAAGTCGTTATATGTCCCAACCATGAAACAACTTCTACTATTTATATATATTTTAGGATTTAGCTTATATGCTCAACAAGAAGCTTTTAATCCTCAAAATAGCAAAGGCAGTCTTTATGAATATGCTGAATTTTCAAATGCTGGTAGGTTAAATTTTGACATTCATGATGTTATCAGTGACTCACATCTAAAGTACAGCAATTTAGAATCTGAAAACCATAGCGTAGGATTTACTTCAGATAATTATTGGGTACGTTTTAAACTTATAAACAGCTCAAAAAGTCCAAGTGTTTATTATTTAGAAACAGCAAGGCCAATTACTGATATTGTAGATTTATATCAAATTAGTGAAGGTAAAATTCAACAATTTAATAGTGGTGATAAAATACCTTTTAAAGACAAACAAGTAACTAATCGGTCTACAGTATTCAAATTAACTTTACCTCCTAAAAAAATTCAGCAAATTTACATTCATCTTAAAAGCGATGGAGAAACTATTAATCTACCATTAAATCTTTATACTCAATCTTCTTTTTTGATGATGACCTATAAACAGCAATTGTTTTTAGGCCTTTTTTATGGTTTGCTTTTTTTGGCAGCTCTTATTTACTTATTTTTCTATACAAGTTTAAAAGAAAAAGCATTTTTATACTATGGCTTTTATGTGTTTTCAATTGCAATGATGCAAGCTGCATTAGATGGGTTAATACATGAATTTATTTTTCCAGAATCAGGCTATTTGAATGACAGAGCCGTTTTAATAACTGCTTTATTTTCAAATTTCTTTTTATTAAAATACTGCGAACACTTTTTAAGAATAAACAATTTTTCTAAAAGATTTTTAAAAGGGTTTAATGTTATTTATGGTGTTTTAGCTCTACTATTTGTTATGCTATTTATAAATACAAAAACCTTAAAAATAGCTTACCCTTTAAGTAACTTAAACGGATTATTTAGCCTGATATTAATATTAGCAACCATCTTTACAATGCGCTACAAGCGCATTAAAATCGACCCATACTTTTCCTTCGGGATTTTGTTTTTGGTGATTGGTCTTTTAGGGTTTGTCATGAATAATTTAAGCTTACTTCCAAATAATTTTTTCACACTTAACAGTGCTAAATTTGGATCTGGTTTCGAGGTTATATTTCTTTCATTATCGATGACAAATCTTATCCGTGAATTACGATTAGAAAAAGAAAAATCACAACATGAAGCCCTTAAAAAATCTGAAGAAATAAGTCAGTTAAAAACGTATTTCATGTCTAACATGAGCCATGAATTAAGAACACCTATAAATGCTATTATGGGAATTGCTGAACACGAATTGGAATCACTAAAAAACAATAAAAACCGTAAGCCTTTCGAAATCATTAAAAATGCTTCTTTAAGTTTATTAAGTAATGTAAATGATATTATAGACTTTGAGAAAATTGAAAACAATGAACTTAAATTAAGTTCAGAAGAATTTAATCCTTCCATAAAACTAAATCAAATAAGTAATAATTGGAAAGCTGAAGCACAAAAAAAGGGGTTGGATTACAGGTTTGAAATGGATCCTGAAATTCCTTCAGTGATTTATGCCGATGCCGAACGTTTTATTCAAATTATAAATAATATATTATCAAATGCTATAAAATATACTGAAAAAGGGGGTGTTTTATTTAAACTTACTTGTTTAAAACAACCCAATTATTTATGTCGCTTTTCGTTTCAAATATCAGATACAGGTATTGGTATTAACCCAAATGATAAGGAAACCATTTTCAATAGTTTTGGTCAAATGAAACTTGACCACAAAAGGCGTTTCGGAGGCATTGGTCTTGGGCTTACAATTGTTAAACACATTGTTGAACTGCTTGGGGGAACTATAAACATTGAAAGTGAACTTAATAAAGGTACAGACGTTTTTATAGATTTAACTTTAAAAAGTATTGTCAAAGAAAGAATTGTTGTTGATTCTATAGCTGATGATGATATGCCTCTTCACATACTTGTTGTTGAGGATAACAAGCTCAACCAAATGGTTATGCGAAAAATTTTGAGCAGTTCTTCAAAAATAAGTTTTGCGGTTGCCAATAACGGTCAAGAAGCTATTGATGCATTAAAAAAAGATGTTTATGATATAGTCTTAATGGATTTACAAATGCCTGTAATGGATGGATATGAAGCTACTCGCATTATTAGAAGTGGTGATTTAGGAAAACCAATAAACAACATTCCTATTATTGCGGTTACAGCCGATGCCATCCAAGAAACAAAAAATCGTGTTTTAGATTTAGGAATGGATGATTACATGACTAAACCAGTTAATAAAGACCTTTTATTTAAAAAAATGTATGCTGCTTGTAATTTTTATAAAAACGGCTCAAAAGAAAATGATGATGATGAAAATTTAAAAATAGCCTAATTTTTCACATTATCAATATTAAAATAACCTCCTTTATTTTCAGTCCTTTCCAAAGATTGCCTGATAATTAAATGCGATACATTTATCATATTTCTCAACTCACATAAAGAAGTAGTTATTTTAGATTCTTTATATAAATCTTCAACCTCATCATATATCAAATCTAAATGCCGTATCGCTTTTTTTAAGCGTTTGTTACTTCTTACAATACCCACATAATCACGCATCAACGCTTGCAATTGTTTTAAGTTATGCTGAATTAAAACATGCTCTTGTGGAATTACAGTCCCTTCATCATTCCAATCGGGAATCTCCAAATCCAATGAAGGATATGCGTTCTTACTATGATACTTAAAAATATTATGTGCATATACCAAGGCCTCCAACAACGAGTTAGATGCCAATCTATTGGCTCCATGCAACCCTGTTCTGGAGCATTCTCCGCAGGCAAATAAATTAGCAACGGTAGTTTTTCCCTTTTTATTAACCTTAATACCGCCACACAAATAATGTGATGCCGGAACCACAGGAATCCAATCGGTTTTAATATCGATATGGTGTTTTAAACATTCCTTATAAATATTAGGAAAATGATTGATAAACGCCTTTATATCTAGATGCGTACAATCTAAATACACGTACGTTTCACCAGATTTTTTAAGCTCACTATCAATACTTTGCGATACAATATCTCGGGAGGCTAATTCTGCGCGTTCATCGAAATCGGGCATAAACCTATGGCCTGCCTTATTTCTAAGATACGCACCAAACCCTCTAACCGCTTCTGAAATTAAAAAAGAAGATTCTCCCTTTGCCTCATACAATGCCGTAGGATGAAATTGCACAAACTCCATATCTTTTATTCTTGCTTTTGCTCTATACGCCATCGCCACGCCATCGCCTGTTGCGATTATGGGGTTTGTAGTGTGGCCGTAAACACAACCTATTCCGCCGGTAGCCAACAAGGTGCTATTTGCTTTTATAGTGATGATATTTCCGGTTTTTTGATCTAAAATATAGGCTCCAAAACAGGATAATTTTTCTGTTTTTAAATCTTTAATATGATGATTGGTAATTAAATCAATCGCAAAATGATGCGGTAAAATGCAAATATTTGGCAATTGATGAACACGTTTTAGCAAGGCACGTTCTATTTCAAAACCAGTAATATCTTTATGATGAACAACCCGATATTCAGAGTGACCGCCTTCTTTGCCTAAATCGAAATCACCACTTCCATCAACATCAAAATTAGCGCCCCAAAGCAGTAATTCTTTAAGACGCTTTGGACCTTCTTCAATAACCATTTTCACAACCTCTTCATCACATAACCCGTCGCCTGCAATAAGCGTATCTTTAATATGCTTTTTAAACGAATCTGTTTCTGTATCTAACACCACCGCAACACCGCCTTGAGCATATTTGGTATTCGATTCTTCCTCGTCTGCTTTGGTAACAATAGTAACCGTTCTATCAGGAAATTTTTCGGCAATTTTAATAGAAAATGTTAATCCGGCAATGCCTGAACCAATGACTAAATAGTTTGTTGTCATCATGATTATTTTGATAATTCAAGCATACGCTCTATGGGCAATAATGCTTTTTTTCGAATGTCTTCGGGAACTTCTATTTGTGGTGTTTCATTCAGTAAACAATCATACAATTTTTGCATGGTGTTCACCTTCATAAAACCGCACTCACTGCACGCGCAGGTATTATCTTCTTGTGCTGGCGCAGGAATAAGTTCCGTATTAGGAACTGCTTGCTGCATTTTATGTAGAATACCAGCTTCGGTGGCGACAATAAATTTTTCTTGAGAATGTGCTTTTACATAATTAATCATGCCCGAAGTAGACCCAATATAGGTCGCTGTATTTAAAATATGTTCTTCGGATTCTGGATGCGCGATAATTTTATGGTCTGGATATTTTTGATGCAGAGCGATTAGTTTATCAATTGAAAACGCTTCATGAACAATACAACTGCCGTCCCATAACAACATATCGCGACCTGTTTCTTTTATGATATATTTTCCTAAATTTTTATCAGGCGCAAAAATAATTGGCACGTCTTTAGGGACAGATTGCACTATTTTTAACGCATTAGCCGATGTACAAACAATATCGCTCAGCGCCTTAATTTCAGCTGAACAATTCACGTATGTTATCACCACATGATTGGGATGTTCTTTTGTAAATGCTGAAAACGCTTCTGGCGGACACGAATCTGCTAACGAACAACCTGCAGCTAAATCTGGTAACACAACCATTTTTGATGGATTTAATATTTTAGCAGTTTCGGCCATAAAATGCACGCCCGCAAAAACAATAATATCAGCATCCGTTTCTGCTGCCTTTTGCGATAACCCAAGACTGTCACCAACATAATCTGCGATATCTTGAATGTCTGCTGTCTGATAATAATGCGCTAGAATTACAGCATTTTTTTGCTTTTTAAGCTGTATTATTTTTTCTTTTAAATCCATTTCTTGAATGATCATTTTGAGTGTATAAAATTATTGCTTTTTAAATGAAATTCATAAATATTCACTTATTTAAAGACTAAAAAATCTTTTTTTAGTATGTTTGAAGACTAAAACAAACATATGCTCTCAAATGCTTGTCAATATGCCATTCGCGCAATTTTATATTTAGGGATACAAACTGACGAAAACAATAAAATTGGAGTTAAACAAATTTCTGAAGACTTAGAAACTCCACAACCTTTTTTAGCGAAGTTATTACAACAACTCACTAAAACTAATTTGGTCTCCTCAACAAAAGGACCCAACGGTGGTTTTTATCTTTCAGAAAAAGACACAAAAAATTCCGTTTGGGATGTTATTAAAACCATTGATGGCACTTCAAAATTTGATAGCTGTTTTTTAGGATTATCTAAATGCACTGATGAAACACCTTGTCCTGTCCATTTTATAGTATCTCCGTTTAAAGAGAAACTACTCAATAGTTTTAGAGATAAAACCATTGAGCAGTATGTGATTGAAATCCAACAAACAGGAAAAATTATTTCTCTGAAGGATTTTGATATTTTAAAAAACTAATTTGTAACTGGAATTAGTGACAAATTATCTATTTCTGAACCTACGTTTTGTAAGGTTCGCATACTAACTTCCAATTCATTTAAAACAGATTCTTTTATATCCTCAAAAGTATGTGCTACCATAGCAAATAAGTTTTGGTAATATAAAACACCATCTTTCATATTGTTAGTAAAGGTTACCAAATACTTTTCTTCCTTTTTATTCATACTTTGTTTAGCTTCTTCTAATTTATTTTTTAAGAAGTCTATGTAAATATGAAGTTCTTTTATAAACATATTTGGACGATCTGTTCTACTTATCATACAGTCTCTACCATAAATATGATCTGTCATATTTTTTAGACTCATTATTTTTGAATAATATGCCATATTTGGTCCTGGACAGATTGAAACACCTTCGCCTTCTACCTTGGTATCTAAATTATACGCTAATAGTGCTGATGTGCCTAAGCCGACACAAGTACAAGTTTTTTCTGTAATTTTGTTTAAGGCACTTTTGTATTCTTCAGAAGGCAGCTCTTTAGCATCCAGTTCTTTAATTTTTAAATATTGATACTCTCTTGAAGCTGTACAAATACCTGTCTCCTTAAATTCTTTATTTAGAGACACAAATTTCTTTGGACATGAACTCCCAGGTCTTCCTTTGTTTATAAAAGATTCCTTTTCTAAATCTTTGGTATTGGCTCTAAGATTATTAAACGGCACTCCTAATGGTGAAATATCACTTAGATACAAATCTTCTTCTTTTGCTTCTGCTAATTGATTTAATGTTTTTTCATCGACCGTTGTGGCCTCAGGAACTAATAAAAATGGCGTTCCCCAACCAATAGAATCGAGTTGGTAATGATCTAATAAAAATTCGTGTTCTTCCTCCGTACCAACACCTCCTTGAGCTGTAATTTTTAATTCTAATGAATTATCTGAAATAACACGTCCTTGATTTTCTAATTCTTGATTTAAAACGTCTTGGATAGTAGTTCTCAATTCTTCACGTTTTTCTTTGAATTCTTGTAAAACAGGCCCTAAAAGATACCCATCTGTAGCAAAGGCGTGACCACCACAATTAAGTCCAGACTCTATTCTGTATTCTGAAACCCATAAGCCTTTTTTCGCTAAAAATTTCCCTTGAATTAACGCCGATCTGTAATCACTAACTTTTAAAATAATTTTCTTATTGAAATGCCCTGTTGTGTCTGGATAAAAATCTTCGAACTGACTCATGTAAGCATACAAACGAGGGTTCATACCTGCGGAAAGAATCACTGATGATTTTAATTTACTTTGTGCAAATCCTCTTAATGCAGCATGAGCATCATTGTATTCAACTGGAAGTTTTTCATTTTTTATATAATTATCTTTATCAACCTTGGTCATGATGTTTACATCAATACTGCCCATGGTTAAGTTTTTATTTGCCCAACTTTTAATTTCTGATAAATCAAAACTACCTTCAATGAGTTTATTAAACTCAGCTTTTAATCTAGATCCATCAGGAAGCATAGCGATATACTTCTTTATTTCGTCACTTTTTTCATTAGACATGTTTTTTAAAGCTTGGAAATTTTTTTCGGCTAAATCACTTATCAAATTTAAATAAGAAGTGATTCTTTTGGCTCTAAAATCATCAATCTTGTCTGTGATTTCTTTATAAGGAATCTCGAACTTTTCACTATACATTTTTCTTAGTTTCTCTAATAAAATATCATCAACTAAAGAAATAACTGAATCTATACCGTATTGAGCAACCTTTAATGGTGAGTCTATTGTAAATCCAATACCCATAACAGGAATATGGAATGTGTGTTTATCTTTCATAGGTTTATTTAAGAATGAGTAAATCGGTAAAGGTACTTTGTTGAAACCTTATGAAACATGATATTCATCATGTATTAAAAGATAATCTCCTTTAGGGACTTCTTTTTAACATTACACTATACATAACATGTATGTATGATATAGTTCTAAACTTTATTTACAAAAGCGTCCTGCTGTTTTTCTTGATTTTGCTCTTGAAATTTTGCTATAGTGTTTACCCTTATATCTGCTAACTTATTTGATGTTTTTTCAAGATGGTAATGTCTTAGTTGATGTTCTTGCTGTCTGCCAGAACTAAAGCTTGATACGCGTTTTAAATAACCAATGACACGAGTTGCATGATCCACATCAATAGAGCCACAAGTAGTACATACATAATTAGTTTTTTTATCGATAGTATTACAATGATTACAAATTGTAATTTTAATATTGAAACAGAAATAGTTGCATCCTGCAGCAGCCGTAGCATGAATAAGTTTAATAAAACCTTCTTTATTAGGTGCTTCTTCAAGATTAAGGTGAAGTGCAGAACCACCATCAAGATATTTTATAATCTCTTTGCCGTGTAAAATGATTTTATCTAAAGTATTTGTTTGTTCGTCCTCGACTTTATAGAAATACGAATTATAACAGTCCCTAGAAACTAATAATCCATCTTGTTTATCCCATTTAGCATTTTTTATACCTAAATTTTCAGCAGGTACAAATTCTGTGTTAAACATATGTCCAAACTCTTTTTTAGCTAATTTATTTTCATCATAAATTGCTTTTAAATGGGTATTGACAAACTTTTTATAGTCTGAATTATTCCCCACACGAATGCCTAGACTTTCTGCTGCTTCAACCATGCCGTTAATACCAATGGTTAAAAATTGTTTGTCCAACGATATAAAACCAGCTTGATATACTGGCAGTAGTCCTGCTTTTTCATACTCTTCAATAAGACTTCTGTAGGCTAATTGGTATTTATGTATTTTTCTAACTTCTTCAACAATATTTGCGCCTTGTTGAACCAAACGATTTATATTAAGCGTAATAACATTAATGGAACCTGTGGCAACACCTCCAGCTCCTAATGAATAACTAAATGTATTATCACTTATTTCATTGCGCAACCTGCAGCATGACGCCAGGCTATCCGCACTTTCAGATTGGTATATAAAGAATGAGTTTCCTCGACTTAATTCTTGTGCACACATATCTGTAAATTCTACATCTACAGGTTTGCCATCATTAATCAACATAGCGGCTGTTACCACAGGAAATGTAAGAATGGCTTTATTGCGTTCTTGACTAAACCATTTCATGAAAAACGCTTGAAGTTTTTTAACGCTTTCCCATTGTGGCTTCGTCATATCTGGAAACACGAAATCTGAAAACATACTATTAAAATAAGCTTCATCATATATTGAAATGTTCCAAAATACAGATTGATAACCTCTTGCTGCAGCTGGCTGATTAACCGCGTAAACGACATGTTGCAAATGATTTGCGATGATTTCCTCATTCGTTTTTAAATAATTTGCTCCGTAATCTTTTGATGCAAAATGGTCGAAATACATTAAAAACTCAACCGTTGCTAAAGCTCCTGCAAATTGAGAACTTATAGCAAAAACCAAATTAACAAACTCTCCACAAAAACTTTCAAGATGCTTCGGGGCTCTACTTTCTCCTCCCACTTTAGTAAGTCCATCCAATAAAAACGGATACATGCTAATTGAAACACAATACGGTTTTAAAGACGTTTCATCATGCACATAAATTTCATGAGATTCTATTTGCCTCGTATATTCTTCAGCCAAATCATCACCAAATAAAGAAGCTATTTTACGTTTTACCAAAGCCCTATTCACCTGAATATTGATATCCTTATTAAGCTCTGCCTCCATAGTCGCGATGTTTTTAGACGTTACATTGGCATTAGCATCTACTTTAGAACCATCGGCTGCATTTGCTGAATGGATATATTGATGAATAAAATCAATTTTTTGATTTACTTGGGCGTCGGTCAGTCGTATCATGTTTAGGTTTTTATAAATAAGTTATTTTTTATGGTATTTGTTTTAACATCAATAAATTTTTGATTGGTATTTTTACTGCTTAATCCTCCCAATTCTTCAACCCACTTTCCAGTTTTTATCCAATTTAATTCGTTACGTATTGCCTTAGATACGTTTTCTTGCCCTGTATACAAACAGGTTTTATACATATGTTTCTTTGCTATTTTTAGCATTTCAAGAAGTTCTTCTTCATGCCATTCACCACCCATAAAAATCACACAGGTAGCAAGATCATCATATTGTAATAAGAGTTGTTCAAATTTTTTATAGGTAAGTAATTCTCCGTTTTCCTCGTTCCATAAATGCGAAGAGTGGCATCCTTTACATCGAATAGGACATCCACAAATAGTAAAACATAAACTAATTTCTCCCGGCACTTCTTGGAATACGACTTGAAAATCGTAATAATTCATACTAAAATATAATTTATAAGATTAAAAGGTCTTTTATTAATTTATAAAAATAAAGACTAATAGGGCTCATCTAAAATGAAATGAAATGAGTTATTAAAAATGTTATTAACAATGTCGTAATAGCTGAATTTTAAAGGAAATAGATAAAACGCTATGAAGTGATTTTATTTAATAGTTTTACATAACATGGTTATAAAAAGAAAGTAATTAACCGACTGTTTTTTTTAATTATTCCTAACGATAATTGGTTATACTTTATAATTTAATAAAACTTGTTAGAGAAATCGTTGATTAATTTATGCTTCATTACTTTTACATTTAATAAAAAAGATCGATTATATGTCAGTAGAGCCAAAATTAGCACGATTCAAGCAAAACGTCTTGTCTAAATATCAAATATACAATAGCATATTTATGACACTTCCATTTGACTCTATTACCAAAACAGGAGTCTTACTTCCTTTATTTCATGAAACATGTAAAAAAGGATTTGCCAATGGAGATAATCCTACTACTATTGTAGATACTTTTTTTAAAAAATACCAGGCTAGACGTACCACAGAAAGTCAAATAAATTTATTGTTTAGATTTATTCAATATATTGAGCGTCAGGTGGTTTTATTTGATGCTGTTGAAGATTCTGCATTTCCAATAGTTAATAATATGGAAGGTATTGGAACCTTGAGAAACTTGAAGGAATCTGCTGTTTCTGAAAACAGATTGGAAGAATTAAAAAACTACCTTGATGAGTTTAAAGTTCGTATTGTTTTAACAGCGCACCCCACACAGTTTTATCCTGGATCTGTGTTAGGTATTATTACCGATTTAACTCAAGCTATTAAAGAGAATAACCTTAAAGAAATAAATAATTTGTTTGCCCAACTTGGTAAAACACCTTTCTTTAAACATGAAAAACCAACACCTTATGATGAAGCTGTAAGTTTAATTTGGTATCTGGAAAATGTCTTCTATAAATCATTTGGAGAAATATATAACTACATTCAACAAAATATTTACGACGATAGTAAAAAGCACAACGATATTATTAATATAGGCTTTTGGCCAGGTGGCGACAGAGATGGAAATCCGTTTGTTAAACCCGACACAACCCTTAAAGTTGCGGCAAAACTAAAACAATCTGTCTTAAAAAAATACTATGCAGACTTAAAGGATTTAAGACGGAAATTAACGTTTAGAGGTATTGAAGAGCGCATTATTCGTTTAGAAACTATTATGTACAATTTTAGCATTGATTTAAATGCACAAGAAACCATAACTTCTAAAGAACTTCTTCGCGAACTACTTGATATTAGAAACACTGTTACAGAAAAACATCAATCATTGTATGTTTCAGAAATAAATAATTTAATAAACAGAATCCGTCTTTTTGGTTATTATTTTGCAACGCTTGATATAAGACAAGATAGTAGAATTCACCATTCTGTTTTTACAACAGTTATAGACTATTTAATTGAAAATGACCATCCTTCATTTCCTAAAAATTATCATGATTTATCTGAAGACGATCAAATCAAAATTTTGTCTGAGGTGACAGAAGCCGATATTGATATTAATGCCTTTGAAGATGAAATGGTCTTTAATACTTTAAAAACTATTGAAGCCATCAAACAAATTCAACAAACCAATGGTGAAAAAGGAGCAAACAGGTATGTTATTAGTAATAATCAAACAGCGCTAAATGTCATGCAACTGTTTGCAATGCTTAAAATGGTAACCTTTAAAGATAATCTAACAGTTGATGTTGTGCCTCTTTTTGAAACCATTACCGACCTAGAAAATGCTCCAAAAGTGATGGAACAGTTATATACCAACCCTAATTATATGGCGCATTTAAAAAGCCGAGGCAACAAACAAACCATTATGCTTGGGTTCTCTGATGGCACAAAAGATGGCGGATATTTAATGGCCAACTGGGGTATATATAAAGCTAAAGAATTGCTGACAGCTATGTCTAGAAAGTACGATATAACTGCTATATTTTTTGATGGGCGTGGTGGACCTCCAGCAAGAGGTGGGGGAAAAACACATCAGTTTTATGCATCATTAGGACCATCTATTGAAGACAAAGAAGTACAACTTACTATACAAGGTCAAACCATTAGTTCTAACTTTGGAACGCTTGATTCTTCACAATATAACTTAGAACAATTAATAAGTTCTGGCATGTTTAATCGTTTAGGAAAAGAAAAGCTTGCTATGTCTGATGAAGATAGAGTTGTTATGAACGATTTAGCTGAAACCAGTTATGATGCCTACAAAAACTTTAAAAATCATCCTATGTTCATTCCTTATTTAGAAAGAATGAGCACCCTTAAATATTATGCTAAAACCAATATAGGTAGTAGGCCATCAAAAAGAGGCACGTCTGATAAATTAGTTTTTTCAGATTTAAGAGCCATTCCGTTTGTAGGTTCTTGGAGTCAATTAAAACAAAACGTCCCAGGATTTTTTGGAGTAGGAACTGCTTTAAAAGCTTATGACGAACGAGGAGAATTCTATAAAGTAGAATCATTATATAAAAATTCTAAATTCTTTAAGACTCTATTGGAAAACAGTATGATGTCTTTAACTAAATCATTTTTTGATTTAACACAGTACATGTCTAAAGATGAAGAGTTTGGAGGTTTCTGGAACATTATTCATGATGAATATCTTACTACAAAAAGTCTGTTATTAAAACTTACTGGTTATAAAGAATTAATGGAAAATGAACCGTCTGGAAAAGCATCCATCGATGTAAGAGAATCTATTGTATTACCGTTGCTTACGATTCAACAATATGCGCTTAAAAAGATTCAAGAACTCGAAAAAGAAGATGTAAAAGATGAGGAGCAAATTAAGATTTTTGAAAAAATTGTAACACGCTCTCTATTTGGAAATATTAACGCTAGTAGAAATTCTGCATAACAAGCATTTTAAAAACTGTTAAAAAAGGAAGCATAAATTATGATTCCTTTTTTTGTGATGATTGATAAATTAATGCTTTTTGAACTTATAATATTGATAAGCTCAAACATTATTAGATATAAGCAGTTCTGTAACTAGTTTTAAATTATTTTAATGTGTCTCCGCCTTTTTCTCCTGTTCTAATTCTGTAAGACTCTTGTATATCTGATACAAAAATCTTTCCGTCTCCCACATCACCAGTTGCCGCTGAACTGATAATAGCATTGACCGTTGCATCAGCAAAATCATCATTGACTACTATAGAAAGATATCTTCTCTGAATATCACTGGTACTGTATGTAACACCCCGGTAAACATGTCCCTCTTTTTCGTTGCCTATCCCAGTAACATCCCAATACGAGAAAAAATTAACTCCTACATCGTGTAGCGCCTTTTTTACCTCAATGTATTTAGATTTTCTAATAATTGCTTCTACTTTTTTCATGGTTTCCAATACTTGTATTAATTCATATGAAAATACATAAAATATTATTAATATTTTTTATGAGACCATATTTATTTGGTTTTATTATGAATAAAAAAAGATGGCTCCCTAAGGCGAACCATCTTTTTTACAATATCTAACAATACCATGCAATAACTAAATTTTAGTGCTCATTTAACCTAAAATCTGGATAGGCATCCATACCATGTTCATGAATATCTAAGCCTTCTAATTCTTCTTTTTCAGAAACCCTAATTCCAACGGTTTTCTTCAATACAAATAATATGACAAAACTTGTTATCAAACAAAATATAGCATAAGCTCCAACACCCATTAATTGACTAAAAAATTGACTTACTCCAGCTAAATTACCAAAAATTCCAACGGCTAAAGTCCCCCAAACACCACAAATTAAGTGAACCGCAATAGCCCCTACTGGATCATCTAATTTTATTTTGTCAATACACGCAACAGCAAAAACAATAAGGGCTCCTGCTATTGAACCAATTAATATTGCATCCATGGGACTCATTTGATCTGCTCCTGCCGTAATACCAACCAAGCCTCCTAAAATACCATTTAAAAACATGGTTAAATCTAAATTTTTGTACATAACCGTAGAAACCAACATACATACAACTCCTCCAGCTGCTGCTGCCAAACAGGTTGTTACTAATGTTAAAGATGTTAAACTAGGGTCTGCAGAGAGCACAGATCCGCCATTAAAACCGAACCAACCTAACCAGAGTATCAAGACACCAGATGTTGCCAAAGGCAGGTTATGTCCAGGTATTGCTTGTGCTTTCCCATCTTTAAATTTACCTATTCTAGGTCCTAATAACCACACGGCAACCAAAGCTGCCCACCCTCCAACTGAGTGTACTAATGTTGATCCTGCAAAATCATAAAAAGGGGTTTCCATAGACTGTAAAAACCCTCCGCCCCATTTCCAAGAACCTGCAATTGGGTATACTAATCCTACATAAAATATAGTAAAAATCATAAACGGTACTATTTTCACACGCTCAGCTACAGCACCAGAAACTATGGTTGCAGCTGTTGCAGCAAACATGCCTTGAAACAAGAAATCCGTCCAATAAGTATATCCTCCATCTGCATAAAATGATCCATCTGCATTGGTAAATGCATTTTGCATATCTCCTAAACCAATACCAAAATGTGGCATAGCCAAAACCCCATTAAATTCTCCTGGATACATCAAATTAAATCCTACTATAAAATATAGTAAAAGGCCAATTGTAATAATGAAAATGTTTTTGAATAAAACGTTTATTGTGTTTTTTTGTCTTGTTAGTCCTATTTCTAAAAGGGAAAACCCTAAGTGCATAAAAAAAACAAGCGCGGTACAGATCATCATCCATACATTATTTGTAGTAAGTAATTCCATAAAAATTTATTATAGTTTAGTAGTTTATTTTAAAGTTTGTTCTCCTCTTTCTCCAGTTCTAATTCTAATAGACTCTTGGATTTCAGAGACAAATATTTTTCCATCACCAACCTCATCTGTTCCTGCAGAACCAATAATTGCATTAACCGTTGCATCTGCAAAATCATCATTTACAACTATAGATAAATACCTGCGTTGAATATCACTAGTACTATATTCTATACCCCGGTAAACATGCCCTTCTTTTTCATTTCCAATTCCGGTTACATCCCAGTAAGAAAAAAAGTTTACTCCAACATTATGCAATGACTCCTTTACATCTCGATATTTTGATTTTCTAATAATTGCTTCAATTTTTTTCATATTGTTATTTATGCTTTGAAGCCAAAAGTATATAAATTAATTTAAAAATATATAAACAGGAAGGGTGTATGGAGTAAAAAATGATAAAATAACAAAAGGACCCCTAAAAATTTAGGGATCCTTTTACAAAAAATGCTTTTTTAATTTAATATGATATTAATGCTCATTTAATCTGAAGTCTGGATACGCCTCCATACCATGCTCATGAATATCTAATCCTTCAACTTCTTCTTTTTCAGAAACTCTTAATCCAATTGTTTTCTTAAGAATAAATAATATGATGAATGATGTCACTAAAGACCAAGCGCCTATTCCAAATACACCAGCAGCTTGTGCTCCTAATTGTGAGAATCCACCACCGTAAAATAAACCACCATCTGTAGCAAACACACCTACAAGTAACGTGCCTATTGCTCCACAAACACCGTGAACAGATACAGCTCCTACAGGATCATCAATTTTTAATTTTTTATCAATAAACTCAATTGATAAAACAACTATAATTCCACAAATAAGTCCAATTGCTGTTGCTCCATAATTATCTACAGCAGCACAACCAGCTGTTACACCAACTAATCCTGCTAGAGCACCATTTAACGTCATAGATGCATCTGGCTTACCATACTTTATCCAAGTTAAAAACAAGGCTGCAATAGCACCAGCCGCTGCGGCTAAGTTAGTTGTTATGATAATATTTGATACGTGATTAGCACTATCTCCTGAAATTGCTAACTCAGAACCACCATTGAATCCAAACCATCCTAACCAAAGAATAAATACACCTAACGCTCCAAATAGAATGCTATGTCCAGGAATTGCATTTGATTTCCCGTTAGTATATTTACCAATTCTTGGGCCAACTAATGCTGCAGCAACTAAAGCCGCCCATCCACCAACTGAATGTACCACTGTTGAACCAGCAAAATCAATAAATCCTAAGTTAGTTAACCAACCATCTCCTTGCCATACCCAGTGACCAGATATAGGATAGATAAGAACTGTCATCACAAAAGAGAAAATTAAATAGGTAGAGAATTTAGTTCTTTCTGCAATAGCTCCAGAAACAATAGTTGCGGCTGTAGCACAAAATACTGTTTGGAAAAACAGATTATGCATTTCTCCATCAACATTATAAAACAATGAAGGGTTACCAATAAAACTTCCTATATCGTCTCCATACATAAGTGTGTATCCTATTAACCAAAACCCAAGAGACCCTATACATAAGTCCATTAAGTTTTTCATAATAATGTTAATAGTATTTTTAGACCTTGTGAATCCTGTTTCTACTAATGTAAATCCAGCTTGCATAAAGAAAACCAATATACCAGCTATTAATATCCACATTAAATCTAATACTGCATTTACTTCTTCCATAATTAAATGTTTTTAATGATTGATTATTATTTTAAAGTGTCTCCACCTTTTTCTCCTGTTCTTATTCTATAGCATTCCTGTATATCTGATACGAAAATTTTGCCATCTCCAACTTCTCCAGTTGCAGCAGAACTAAGGATAGCATTTACCGTAACTTCAGCAAAATCATCATTTACAACTATAGACAAATATCTGCGTTGAATATCA
This sequence comes from Yeosuana marina, assembly GCF_011762485.1. Classification (GTDB taxonomy): domain Bacteria; phylum Bacteroidota; class Bacteroidia; order Flavobacteriales; family Flavobacteriaceae; genus Yeosuana; species Yeosuana marina. The sequence continues at coordinate 156,046 of NZ_JAAKGI010000003.1, read as the reverse complement.
CTAGTACTATAAGTTACACTTCTATATACATGCCCTTCTTTTTCATTTCCCAATCCTGTAACATCCCAGTAAGAGAAAAAGTTTACTCCAACACCATGCAGAGCTTCTTTTACTTCGCGGTATTTAGATTTTCTAATTATTGCTTCAATTTTCTTCATAATTATTATGTATTTTAATTAAGGTTTTTAGAAACTATATATTGCAGCTAAAGCAAATGAACTTAAGCTTTTAGATGGTGCCCCGTTACTATCAAGTAAAAAACTTGAATCGTCAGATGAACTATCCAATCTTAGTTCTGGTTTAATAGTTAAATTTTCAATTGAATAACTTCCTGTTAATGTTAAGGCAAGAACACTCGTGTCTTCTAAACCAGTTCCTATAGCTCCATAATCACCCATTTCTTCAAAATATTCTCCTCTTAAACCAATAGTAAAAGAATCTGAAGTAGCTAATTGAGGGTATAAAGCAGCCCCATAAAAACCTAGACCATCGTTATCTTGGTAAGCAGCATTAATACCTAAGAAGAAAGAATCTGATAAATCAAATCCACCTGTATAATCAATTTCGAATCCAAGTTTTACACCAGAATCATAATAGAAATTTAAGAATTGACCTGAATATCCCAATTGTGCCCCTAAAGCATAATCACCAGTCATATTATTGTTTGTATCTGTCGCATTCATAACGGCTAACATTAAACTAAAATCATCAGATAATGCAAAATCAGCTTTTAATCCTACATGAGAGAATGGTCCGTAAGAAAACAAATAAGAAGTACTATAGTTAAAATTAGCTGCTGGTGAAATGACCTCATACCCTAAATAAGTATTAAAACGACCCATTGTTAATGTTGTGCTTTCAGATACATTCCAATAAGCATATAATTGGTTAAGGTTGTAACCTCCTATAGCAGCATCTCCTCTTGGTCCAAAAACTACATCGGCAACAACACCTGTTTTTTCACCATCATAAGACGCAATAATATTAGCCATCCCTAAAGCAAACCCTGTTTCGTTTGCAAAAGAAGTCCCGGGAGTAGCAGATAAATTATCTGGAGAACTTAAGTTTGTTTTGTAATAAGTATCTATCGTACCGCTAATACTAACTTTTTTAGCTGGTGCTTCCTCTTGAGCAAAAATTGCCGTTGCCATAAAGAGCATCGAAAGTGTAATAAGTTTTTTCATAATTGTTTAATTTTAAGTTATTGTTTTTAAGTGTTATTTTTTTGTTAATACGACGTAAACTTATGTAAAAAACTTTTATACCCTAAAAAAAATAGGGGTCATTGGTTAACTTTTATTGATTTAAATATTTTTACCCTATTTTTTTGAGGGCATTTTATTTATTATTTGATTTTTTGATTTTTTAATAATACTAGAAATTGAGTATTTCATATTAATTATTATTATTTGATGTCATTATTGTTGTTTAAACCCACTTTTGTTATGATTAATTTACAATTTGTTAATTTTTGTTAATTATTTAACAAATGAATATTTGTTAAAAAAAACCGCAATTATTGATATATACTTATTTTTATATCACATATGCATCAAAAATCGAAATAATGAAATAGCACTTGTTGTAATTCAAAATCTACTGCATATATTCGCTTTGAAAAGTCTTATTTCAAACCAAAATTTGTTGATTATGTTGAAGAAACAAGGAATGTATTTACCAGAATTTGAACACGAAAATTGTGGAGCTGGTTTTATTTGTAATCTTAAAGGAGAGAAAACAAATCAAATCATCCATGATGCGTTAGAAATTCTTGTAAAATTAGAACACAGAGGAGGTGTTAGTGCCGATGGGAAAACAGGTGATGGTGCAGGTTTATTAATTGATATCCCTCACGAGTATTTTAAACGTGTCTGTAATTTTAAAATTCCGGCACAACGAGACTATGCTGTAGGCATGGTATTTCTACCGAAAGTTTCCAATCAATATCAGTTTTGTAAAACCATTTTTGAGCAAGAAATAAAAGCCCAAGGATTGTCTCTATTAGGTTGGAGAAAAGTACCTGTAGACTCCTCCAATCTTGGAGAAATAGCCTTGGCTTCAGAACCAATTATCGAACAAATTTTTATTGGTAAAACAGAAGATATTTCTGAAAATGTTTTTAAAGCAAAGCTTTATGCAGCACGTAAAATTACAGAGCACACCATTAGAAATTCTAAAATTTCTGAAAGCGGTTACTTTTATGTACCAAGTTTATCAACAACAACCTTAATATATAAAGGCATCATCATGCCTGAAGATATTGGGCCGTATTATACAGATTTACAACAGATAGATTTGGTTACTCGTCTAGCTCTAGTACATCAGCGTTTCTCTACTAATACGATGCCCACTTGGGAGTTAGCACAGCCATTCCGATATATGTGTCAAAATGGAGAAATTAATACCCTACGAGGAAATGTGAGTAGAATGCGTATTCGTGAAGAAATCATGAAAAGTGATGTCTTCGGACCACAAATAGAGAAATTATTCCCTATAATCTTGCCAGGAAAATCTGATTCTGCCTCTATGGATATGGTGGTTGAATTATTGACTCACACAGGAAGATCGTTACCAGAAATTATGATGATGATGATTCCTGAAGCCTGGGAAAAACATCAAACCATGACAGAAGATAGAAAAGCCTTCTACGAGTATAATGCCTGTATCATGGAGCCTTGGGACGGTCCTGCTTCTGTGCCTTTTACAGATGGCGACTATATTGGTGCTTTATTAGATAGAAACGGTTTAAGACCATCAAGATATACCGTTACAAAAAGTGGTAAACTTATTATGTCTTCTGAAATAGGCGTAGTTGATATTGCTCCCGAAGATGTTGAAAAACATGGTCGATTAGAACCTGGTAAAATGTTCTTGGTAGATATGAACGAAGGACGCATTATTGAAGATGAAGAAATTAAAAGTAAAATTGTTTCAGAAAGACCCTATAAAGAATGGCTGAAAAATAAAAGGCTTCATTTAAAAGATGTGCCTTACACCAATGACACCTGTCCCATTGAAACTATCGATATAAAGACAAGACAACGTTTATTTAATTATACGTTTGAAGATATTCAAGAGGTTATTACCCCAATGGCTGTAGGTGGTAAAGAAGCTTTAGGCTCCATGGGTATTGATACCCCTTTAGCCGTATTATCTGATAAACCTCAACTCATTTCAAACTATTTTAAACAATTATTTGCACAGGTTACCAACCCACCGTTAGACGGTATTCGTGAAGAAATTGTAACGGATATAAGTTTAAACCTTGGTGAAGATAGAAATATCTTTAATATCTCTGAGGAGCAATGCCGAAAACTAAAAATTCAAAACCCAGTAATATCTAATGCCGATTTAGAAAAAATAAGAACCATTTCTATTGAAAGTTTTAAAGCGGAGACTATTGAAATTTTATATCCAAAATCCGAAGGACTTAATGGTCTTGAAAATGCTTTAGAAGATATTATCGTTCAAACAACAAAAGCGCTAGAGAGAGGTACAAACATCATTATTCTGTCAGACAGAGGTGTTAATAAACAATTTGCACCTATCCCTGCTTTATTGGCGTGTTCTTATGTAAACCATCAAATGAATCGTTTACGCAAGCGTTCTTATTTTGATATTATTATTGAATCTGCAGAACCCCGCGAACCACATCACTTTGCTACCTTGTTTGGTTACGGCGCTAGTGCTATTAATCCATATATGGTGAATGAAATTATCAGAATGCAAGTGAAAGAAGGATTTATTGTAGGTATGGACGAGCAGAAAGCTGTTGATAATTTTAATAAAGCTATAGGAAAGGGAATTTTAAAAGTGATGAATAAAATAGGAATCTCTACACTCCATTCATATCGAGGTTCTCAAATTTTTGAAATCGTTGGCTTTAACTCTCAATTTGTAGAAAAATATTTTCCTTACACAGCCTCTAGAATTGAAGGTATTGGTTTATATGAAATTGAAAAAGAAATTAACGAGCGTTATAAATACGCCTACCCAGATAACACCATAGATAAACGATTAGGTTTAAATATTGGTGGCGATTACAGATGGAGACGTAACGGAGAAAAACACTTATTTAATCCTACAACCGTTGCTAAATTACAGCAAGCCGTTAGGTTAAGCGATCAGGCAAGTTATGATGTTTATTCAAAAGCTATCAATGAACAGTCTGAAAATTTAATGACCATTCGTGGTTTATTTGAGTTTGATAATTTAGACCCTATTCCTCTTGAAGAAGTAGAAGATTGGACTGAGATTGTAAAGCATTTTAAAACAGGCGCCATGTCTTATGGGTCTATTTCACGCGAAGCCCATGAAAACTTAGCGATTGCTATGAATCGTATTGGCGGAAAATCAAACTCTGGAGAAGGTGGAGAAGATAGAAAACGTTTTCATCCAGATGTGAATGGCGATAGCCGCAACTCTGCTATTAAACAAGTGGCATCAGGTCGTTTTGGAGTTACCTCGCACTATTTAACAAATGCAAAGGAGATTCAAATAAAAATGGCTCAAGGTGCTAAGCCTGGAGAAGGAGGTCAGCTTCCTGGAGAAAAAGTATTACCTTGGATTGCAGCCGCTCGTAACTCAACACCTTTTGTTGGTTTAATATCACCTCCTCCTCATCACGACATTTATTCTATTGAAGATTTAGCGCAACTTATTTTCGATTTAAAAAATGCCAACCGTGATGCTAGAGTTAATGTAAAATTAGTATCTGAAGTAGGTGTTGGAACTATTGCCGCCGGTGTAGCAAAAGCAAAAGCCGATGTTGTTTTAATTTCGGGTTATGATGGTGGAACAGGAGCATCACCTCTCACCTCACTAAAACATGCTGGATTGCCATGGGAACTTGGTTTATCAGAAGCGCAACAAACTTTAGTTTTAAATAACTTAAGAAGTAGAATTGTTGTAGAATGCGACGGTCAACTAAAAACAGGTCGTGATGTTGCAATAGCAGCCTTATTAGGAGCCGAAGAATTTGGTTTTGCAACAGCGCCTTTAGTAGCGTCAGGTTGCATCATGATGCGTAAATGTCACTTAAACACCTGTCCTGTCGGTATCGCAACTCAAGATAAAGAATTGCGTAAAAACTTTAAAGGAACGCCAGAACACGTGATTAACTTCTTTTATTATATTGCTGAAGAATTAAGAGGTATCATGGCGCAATTGGGCTTTAGAACCTTAAAAGAAATGGTTGGTCAAACACATAAAATAAATGCCAACAAAGCAATCAAACATTATAAAGCAAAAGGTTTAGATCTTTCGGCTATTTTATATAGACCAGAAGCTTACAGTAAAATGCCCGTTAGAAATACTGAGAAGCAAGATCATAATTTAGAAGACGTGCTTGACTTCACTATTCTTAAAGATTCTCATAGAGCTTTATATAGAAAAGAAAAAATGGATTTAGCCTATCCTATTAATAATACAAACCGAACCGTTGGAGCTATTGTTAGTAACGAAATTTCAAAAATTTACGGTCATCTTGGTTTACCAGAAGACACATTAAATATTGGTTTTAAAGGATCTGCTGGCCAAAGTTTTGGAGCTTTTGGAGCACACGGCTTAACATTTACACTTGAAGGAAACACTAATGACTATTTAGGAAAAGGCTTATCTGGTGCTAAACTAATTGTAAAAAAACCAGCCAAAGCAGACTTTATAGCCGAAAACAATATTATTGTAGGTAATGTTTGTTTATTTGGAGCCGTCCAAGGTCAAGCTTTTATAAACGGTATAGCTGGTGAACGTTTTGCCGTTAGAAATTCTGGTGCTACTGCTGTAGTAGAAGGTGTAGGCGATCATTGTTGTGAATATATGACAGGAGGAAAAGTAGTCGTACTTGGAAGAACAGGCAGAAACTTTGCTGCTGGAATGAGTGGTGGTATTGCTTATGTTTATGATCCTGAAAATAAATTCACAAACGGTTTATGTAATACAGAAACGATTGAGTTTGAAACCATAACAGCTGAAGATGATTCAGAATTAAAAACTTTGATTGAAAAACACGTTTTATATACTAACAGTAGCCTTGGTAATAGGCTGTTGGCCGATTGGGAAAACAGCTTAAACAATTTTGTAAAAGTAATGCCAACAGAATATAAGCGAGCTTTAAAACGTCTAGAGACAGAAGAACCAATGGTAGAAGAATTAACAATAGCATAGTGTCATGGGAAAAGTAACAGGATTTAAAGAATTTGAAAGACAAGATGAAACATACACGCCTGTTCCAGAACGTGTAAAACATTATAACGAATTCACCGTACCTTTAAGTGAGGAAGACCTTACTAAACAAGGATCGCGTTGTATGGATTGCGGTATTCCATTTTGCCATAGTGGATGTCCTCTAGGAAATTTAATTCCAGATTTTAATCATATGGTTCATCAAGGAGAATGGCAAAAGGCCTCTTGGATATTACATTCAACCAACAATTTCCCTGAATTTACAGGGCGTTTATGTCCTGCTCCATGTGAAAAATCATGTGTGTTAGGAATTATTGAAGACCCTGTTTCAATAGAAAACATTGAGAAAAATATTGTTGAACGTGCCTTTAAAGAAGGTTGGATAAAACCGCAACCACCAAAAACAAGAACTGGTAAAACCGTGGTTATAGTGGGCTCAGGACCAGCTGGACTAGCTGCTGCTCAGCAATTAAACAGAGCTGGACATACCGTAACTGTTTTCGAAAGAGATGATGAAGTTGGTGGTCTTCTCAGGTATGGTATTCCAAACTTTAAAATGGAAAAAGGTATTATTGAACGCCGTGTTGCTATTTTAGAAGCTGAAGGCATCACTTTTAAAACCAATGTGAATGTTGGGGTAAACTATGATGTAGAAAAATTAAAAATATTTGATGCTGTTGTTCTTTGTGGTGGTGCAACTGAAAGACGAAGCTTGCCAACACCTGGTAGTGATGCCGATGGCGTGGTACAAGCTATGGATTTCTTAACGCAGCAAACCAAAGTGTTATTCGGGAAAGAAGTTAAAGACCAAGTACTAGCTACCGATAAACATGTTATCGTGATTGGTGGTGGCGATACGGGTTCTGATTGTGTAGGAACATCGAATCGCCAAGGCGCTAAATCGGTTACTAATTTCGAAATCATGCCAAAACCGCCAGGACGACGTTCACCATCTACGCCTTGGCCATATTGGCCTTTACAACTTAAAACATCATCATCTCATGAAGAAGGAGTTGAAAGAAACTGGCTCATTAATACTAAAGAGTTTGTAAAAGATAGTAACGGAAAATTAACAGCCTTAAAAACGGTGAATGTTGAGTGGAAAATGGTTCCAGGTGAGCGCCCTCAACTTATAGAAATTGCAGGTACAGAAAAAACGTGGCCATGTGATTTAGCATTACTAGCACTAGGATTTACAGGTCCTGAGAGTACAATTGCAGACCAATTAGGTATTGAAAAAGATGTTCGCTCAAACTATAAAGCAGACTATGGCAAATACCAAACCAATATTCCAAACATATTTACTGCTGGCGACATGCGTCGTGGTCAATCATTAATTGTTTGGGCAATTTCAGAAGGACGTGAAGCTGCCAGACAAGTGGATATTTATTTAATGGGAAAATCAAATTTACCATCCAAAGATATTACTGGAGACTTGGTTGCTCTTTAAAAATTTATAACATTTTTAATGCTCCTTTCAATCTTATTGGAAGGAGTTTTTTATTATATGTTTGTTATAAACTAATGAAATATTTAAGGAGACTAAATTATGTTTTGCTGTTATTTAGACATAATTTAACAGTTTAAACCATGTTAAACATTATATTTGTTTTTTTAAATTTTAGATGAAGAAAAGTATTATTTCAATATCTCTTACTGTATTATTTTTGGGGCTCATTGTTGCTCCAACAGTTATTGCTGTATTGGATGATTCTATTGATACTTCAATATTTTATTCTATCACTGAGGAAGAAGAAAATGGAAAAGCTAAGAACTTACTATCTCCTTTTTCATCAGAAAACAATGATGTCGCTTCAGATTTTTTACTGGAAGTCCATCAATCTTTCTGTTACAAATTTAAAAATTATCCAAAACCGCATTTAAATCTTATTTCACCCCCTCCAGAATTAAGCATATTATAATTTACGCTTTTTCAGGCTTAACAAAGTCTATTAATCAAGTTTAACTACTCTTGGCTAACTAGCCTTGAGTAAAAATATTATAATATGTTTAAATATATAAAAAGTGACTTGCCAGCGAGTATAGTCGTATTTTTTGTGGCATTACCGCTATGTTTAGGTATTGCTTTAGCCAGTGGAGCTCCATTATTTTCAGGAGTTATTGCAGGGATTATTGGAGGAATTGTTGTTGGAGCTCTAAGTGGTTCTAAAGTTGGTGTTAGTGGTCCTGCGGCAGGACTTGCCGCTATTGTTTTAACTGCCATTGGTTCTTTAGGCGGTTATGAAAACTTTCTTGTAGCCGTAGTACTAGGAGGTGTTATTCAATTATTATTTGGAGTTTTAAAAGCGGGTATTATAGGTTACTATTTTCCTTCTTCAGTCATAAAAGGGATGTTAACCGGTATTGGAATTATTATTATTTTAAAACAAATACCTCACTTCTTTGGTTATGACACAGAACCAGAAGGTGCCGATAGTTTTATAGAAATGTCTGGCGAAAACACATTTTCAGCCATTTTAAATATGTTTAACAACATTACTATTGGCTCAATGATTATAGGAATTATAGGTCTAGGAATTATCCTATTATGGGATAAAGTCCTTTCAAAAAAAGCAAAATTTTTCCAAGTTATCCAAGGCCCTCTAGTAGCTGTTGTTATTGGTATTGTTTACTTTGCCGTAACTTCGGGAATGGAAACATTTGCTATTCTTCCAAAACATTTGGTAAATGTCCCTATCCCTGAAGATGCAACCTCCTTTTTTAATCAGTTTAGTTTTCCCAATTTCGGAGCGATTACAAATCCAGAAGTCTGGATTACGGCATTCACAATAGCACTTGTAGCTAGTTTAGAAACATTACTGTGTGTTGAGGCAACTGATAAAATAGATCCACATAAAAACGTAACGCCTACCAACAGAGAACTATTAGCACAAGGTACTGGGAACATACTTTCTGGACTTGTTGGTGGTTTGCCTATCACTCAAGTGATTGTGCGTAGTTCTGCTAATATTCAATCTGGTGGACGAACAAAATTATCAGCAATCATTCATGGTTTTTTATTATTAATATCGGTAATAATAATTCCGAAGCTATTAAATATGATTCCACTATCTGTTTTAGCTGCCATACTGTTAGTAGTAGGTTTTAAATTAGCAAAACCATCCTTATTTAAAAAAATGTTTGCTCTGGGATGGAAACAATCTGTTCCGTTTACGGTAACCGTTGTTGGTATTGTTTTTACAGATTTATTAGTTGGTATCAGTTTAGGGCTTTTGGTTGGGATTATAGTTATCCTATTAAAAAGTTACCAAAACTCTCATTTTCTTCACATTGAAGATAAAAGCAACGGAAAACACAAGATAAAAATGACGCTTGCAGAAGAGGTTACATTTTTTAATAAAGGAGCTATTCTAAAGGAATTATATAGTTTGCCAAGAGATACTTATTTAGAGCTAAACCTTATGAAAACCAGGTATTTAGATAATGATATTATTGAAATACTAGATGACTTTGCTTTTAAAGCTAAAGAAAGAAATATTGATATCAAGTTAGTTTCTAAACGTGGTGTCGTTGAAAACCCAGAAAGTTTTTTCGAGTTTTTTAGACACAGACCTAAATCAAGTTTAAGCTTAAGTTAATCATCATGAAAAAGAATAAGTATAAAATCTTAGTGCTTACAGATTTAAAGGACTCTACAAGCACTACTATAAAAAGCACTATTAGTCTTTCTAAAATGATTGATGGAGACATTGAACTTTTTTATGTAAAAAACGCTTCTGATGTTGTTAAACAAGATAATCAATTATCGGCCATTCGAACCATTAATGGTGAATACAGAGCTGCAAATAAAAAAATACAAAATTTAATAAAATCCGTTTCTGATGATTATCATGTAACCATAAATTATAGATTAGCCATTGGTAATGTTAAAAATGAAATTGTCACATACATTGAAGAACATCAACCAGATATCATTGTTCTAGGAAAAAGAAAATCAAAACCCCTGAATTTCATTGGCGACAATATTACAGATTTTATTCTAAAAAACCACAATGGTGTCATTATGATAGCTGCCAATGAAAATCCTTTAGAACCCAATAAAAAATTATCCCTTGGTATATTAAATGGCATAGAACAGACTTCAAATATAGTGTTTGCAGAAGATTTAATTAGTTATGCCCAAAAACCACTAAAATTGTTCAAAATTATTAAAAGCTCTAACACAACAAAAGAGACAAACAGTCTTGCGGACAAACAAACTGTTGAATATGTATTTGAGCACGGAGATAATTCCATCAGTACACTTTCTAACTATCTATCAAAGAAAAATATTAACTTACTATGTATTGATAGAGATAAAAAGGATGCTAACAATAAAGTAAATACAAGTAAATTAGACATTAAAGATGTAATAAGTAAGCTTAACGTGTCATTACTACTATCTGGTAATTCAAACTCTTATTTACATCAATAATAAATTTATAATATTATTTAAACTATAAATATGAAAGCACATACAAGAGAAACACAAGCAACAATGACTCCGCAAAAGTCATTGCAATATTTAAAAGAAGGAAATCAACGATTTCAAAATAATTTAAAAGCAAACAGAAATTTATTAGAACAGGTTAATGATACAAGCGAGGGACAATTTCCATTTGCAACTATTTTGAGTTGTATCGATTCGCGCGTATCTGCCGAGTTGGTTTTTGACCAAGGATTAGGAGATATTTTTAGTATAAGAATAGCCGGAAACTTTGTGAACGAAGACATTTTAGGAAGTATGGAATTTGCCTGTAAATTAGCAGGAACAGAACTAATTGTTGTATTAGGACACACCAGTTGTGGTGCTGTAAAAGGTGCATGTGATGATGCTAAACTAGGCAACCTAACTGCCATGCTTAGCAAAATAAAACCTGCGGTTAATGCGGTTAAAGAACCTGTAGATTCTAGTTTAAGAAATTCTAAAAACTTAGAATTTGTAGATAATGTATCTCATATGAATGTTCAATTAACAATTGACAGAATTCATGCAGAAAGCCCTGTACTTAGTGAGATGGAAAAAAGTGGAGACATCTTAATTATTGGCGCTATGTATGATATTAATACAGGTGCTGTTGAGTTTTTTGAATAAAAAAGGAAAATTCAAAAGAGGCAATATTATAATCACTTAATACTACCTTAAAGTAAAGATTATTTCGTTTCAATTAAAAAAACATTAAATTACAGGTAATAAAAAACTTATACATTATGAAGAAACTCTTTTCTAACATTAAAGGAGATGCCTTTGGTGGCATTACAGCAGGCATTGTTGCATTGCCTCTAGCTTTAGCCTTTGGAGTTTCTTCTGGTTTAGGTCCTAGCGCAGGACTTTATGGCGCTATTTTTCTTTCTTTTTTCGCCTCAATTTTTGGAGGTACAAGCACTCAAATATCGGGTCCAACCGCACCTATGACAGCCGTTAGTATGGTAGTTATAGCAGGTATTATTGCCGTTAATGATGGTGATGTAGAAAAAGCATTACCAGCTATCTTAACAGTGTTTTTGTTAGCCGGATTAATGCAAGTAGGACTTGGTGCTTTAGGTTTAGGAAAGTATATTAAATATATCCCTTATCCGGTAGTATCTGGCTTTATGACTGCTATAGGTGTAATTATTCTAATTACACAAGTTTTACCTTCTATTGGGTATTATCCAAAAGAAGACACAGAATTTGTCAGTCAATTTAAACCACAAGCGGAAGAATTAATTCTGCAAAACATTTTAAAAGAAGAAGCTGGTGAGGGCATTTTAGTCTTAGAAAATTTTAAGGAAACGGTCAACAGAGCAGAATATACTTCTGAAAATGATATTTTAAAAGAATCGAAAACACTTGCCAAAAACAAAGCTTCAGGTGTTTTAGGAACCCTAAAAGTGTTACCCAGGGCTTTTCAACATATTAATTGGATAGAATTAATTTTAGCATTAGCAACTATAATTATTATTTATGGATTTAAACGCATCACCACCAAAATACCAAGTACATTAGTTGCTCTGGTTGTTGTATCTGGTGCTGCTATTGCCTTTGGGGTAAATTACAGACCTATTGAAGAAATTCCAAGTGGCATTCCTATTCCTAATCTAGAAATTTTCACGAGTTTTAGTTTAGCTGGTATCACGCCCTATATATTTACTGCTTTAACATTAGCTCTACTTGGTGCTATAGATTCTTTACTAACAAGTGTAGTCGCCGATAATATGACAAAAACCAAACACAAACCAAACAAGGAACTAATTGGTCAGGGTATAGGAAATAGTATTGGAGCCCTTTTTGGCGGTATTCCAGGAGCTGGAGCAACTATAAGAACTGTTGTAAACATTAATTCTGGAGGGAAAACAAAATTATCAGGTATGATAGCTGGTATTATGTTACTCATCATATTATTAGGTCTTGGACCCGTGGCTTCTAAAATTCCGGCCGCAGTACTTGCAGGTATTTTAATTACTGTTGGGATAGGCGTTATGGATTATAAAGGTTTAAAAGCCATCCCTAGCTTACCTAAAGATATTAAAATAGGCCCATTTAAATTAAGTTCAGAAGTATTAGTAATGATTGTAGTGTTATTGCTCTCAACCTTTTGGAATTTAGTGTATGCCGTAGGAGTTGGTTTAGTTATAGCATCATTAATGTTTATGAAAAAAATAGGTGATTTAACTGCAGAACGCTCTGATGTTAAATCATTAAAAGAAGAAGCTTGGAAAGATGAAATTGGATTCCCTGATAAATTAAAAGAGGATGTATTTATAAAGCATATTAAAGGCCCCCTGTTTTTTGGCTCAACAAATGAATTTCAAAGTTTAGCAGCACAAATTCCAACAACAGCGTCTAAAGTGATTATTCGTTTAGACCGTATGCAGTATATCGATCAGTCAGGATTATATGCTATGGAAGATGTCTTACAAGAACTTACTAAAAACAATATAGTCGCCTTATTTGTTGACTTACAAGACCAACCCAAATATATGATGGAACGTATAGATATCATCCCAGATTTAATCCCGTATGAGCATATTTTCGAAACTTTTAATGACTGCATGAGTTGGATTAAAGAACAATAAAGATTAAAAAAAAAGCGAACTTAACAGTTCGCTTTTTTAATGCTTTTATTATTGATGAGCTTCTCGCATAAACTCTTCTACTTTTTCAACCATGTTTTTACTTCCACAAACAAAAGGCACACGCTCGTGTAACTCGGTAGGTTGAATATCCAAAATCCTTGTAAAACCATCACTTGCTTTTCCGTTAGCTTGCTCTGCTAAAAATGCCATAGGATTACATTCATACAATAACCGTAATTTTCCTTTAGAAGTTAATGAACTTTTAGGGTACAAATAAATACCGCCTTTGATCATATTTCTGTGAAAATCTGACACTAAAGAGCCAATATATCTTGAGGTATATGGCCTATCACCTTCTTCTTTCTGACAATATTTTATATAGTTTTTAATGCCTTGAGGAAAATGAATATAATTTCCTTCGTTTACAGAATAAATGGTTCCATTTTCTGGAAATTGCATATTAGGATGCGATAAATAAAACGTGCCAATAGCTGGGTTAAGTGTAAAACCATTAACCCCATCACCCGTTGTATAAACCAACATAGTAGAAGTTCCGTAAACCACATAACCAGCAGCTACTTGTTGATTTCCTTTTTGTAAAAAGTCTTCCATCGTAACAGGAGTGCCAATAGGCGTAACACGTCTGTAAATTGAAAAAATGGTTCCAACAGACACATTCACATCAATGTTTGAGGAGCCATCTAAAGGGTCTATTAAAACGACATATTTATTTTGGTGATTCTCATCTTGACTGTTAATAGATATAAAATCGTCTTCCTCCTCACTAGCAATACCGCAAACAATATTTCTGTTGGTAAGAGTTTGAATAAATTTATCATTAGCGTACACATCTAGTTTTTGTTGGTCTTCACCCTGAATATTTACATCGCCTGCAGCTCCAATGATATCAACCAATCCCGCTTTATTAACTTCATGATTCACGACTTTTGCCGCTAAGCGAATGGAATTGATAAGGCTAGATAATTCTCCAGATGAATACTTAAAAGACGCTTGATTTTCAATAATAAATTCACCTAATGTTTGCTTTTTATTAGCCATATCCTTTTAGTTTGTTTTGTACAAATATCTAGCATTTTTAAACAAACTACAACGTTTTAGCATATTTATCACATTTATAAATAAAGAACTTTACCCTATCTTTGAATCAAATTAAACACTATGAATTTTACTATTAGAAACGCAACCAAGCAAGATATGCCCCAAGTTCTCAATTTAATTCATGAGCTAGCAATCTTTGAAAAAGAAGCCGATGCTGTTGAAGTAACCGTGAGCGATTTAGAACAAGACGGTTTTGGTGAAAATCCTGCTTTTCATTGTTTTGTAGCCGAGGTAAATAACAAAATTGAAGGTATGGCGTTGGTTTACTTTAGATATTCAACCTGGAAAGGAAAAGCATTACATCTTGAAGATTTAATTGTAAGTGAAGCTATGAGAGGTTCAGGAATTGGGTCTAAATTATTAGATGAAGTTGTAAAATACGGTTACTCTTTAGGAGTAAGACGTATTAACTGGGAAGTCCTTGATTGGAACGAACCAGCCATTATTTTTTACGAAAAAAATGGGGCCAATGTGATGCGCGATTGGAATGTAGTTCATCTCAACGAACAAGCTATAAAAAATTATATATCAAAGCTATAATGCAAGTATTTAAATTTGGTGGCGCCTCTGTAAAAGATGCCAATGGAGTTAAAAACTTAGCTTCAGTATTGCAAAAAGTAGGCTACAATAATACCTTAGTAGTGGTTTCGGCTATGGGAAAAACTACCAATGCCTTAGAAGTTGTTATTAATAACTATTTTAACAATAAAGCCGAATTACAAAGCTCATTACAAGAGGTTAAAAAATACCATAACTCAATTCTTTTAGATTTATTTGACAATGAACATCATGCTGTTTTTAAAAATGTATCTAATTTATTTGATGAGTTAAATCGTTTTTTAGATAGCAATAAATCGCCGGATTATAATTTTGTTTATGACCAAATTGTAGGGTTTGGAGAATTAGTTTCCACCCTTATTATTAGTCATTACTTAAACGATATAGGGTTAAAAAACACCTGGTTAGATGTTAGAGAATATATTAAAACTGATAACTATTACAGACGGTCCAACGTAAATTGGGAAGATACACAGCATTTAATAACAACGAAATTCAACACCTTTACGTTAAACATAACGCAAGGTTTTTTAGGGAGCGATGCCAACAATTTCACAACCACTCTCGGTAGAGAAGGTAGTGATTATACTGCTGCCATTTTTGCTTATTGTTTAAATGCAGAAAGCGTTACAATTTGGAAAGATGTTCCAGGTGTTTTAAACGCCGACCCTCGTTATTTTGAAAATGCACAATTACTTAATATGATATCTTACAGAGAAGCCATTGAACTCGCTTTTTATGGCGCTTCTGTTATTCATCCAAAAACCTTGCAACCATTGCAAGGCAAGGAAATTCCGTTGTACGTAAAGTCGTTTTTAAACCCTGAAAAATCGGGCACTAAAGTTGGAAAAGGCACAGCGCTTGAACCTGATATCCCTTGTTTTATAGTCAAAAAAAATCAAGTATTAATCTCTTTGTCTTCTTTAAATTTCTCATACATTGTTGAAGAAAATATTAGCGAGATATTTAGCTTACTTCATTTATATAAAATGAAAGTAGATGTCATTCAAAATTCGGCTATAAGTTTTTCTGTTTGTGTTGACAATATGTATAATAATCTTGATAAACTACTGCAGCATTTAAAAGCAAAATTTAAAGTTAGTTGCCAAGAAAATGTATCGCTTTATACAATAAGAAATTATAACGATAAAGCCATTCAGCAATTAGAACAAGGTAAAACAATATTACTTAAACAGTTAACACAAGGAACCATTCAAATAGTGACACAATAATATTTTAAAAATATAACTGAAGTAAATTTTAACTGATTTAGTAATGCGTTTGCTATATAATTTGAGTGAAAAAAATAAAAAAATTGATTAGGTTTGTAGGGATGTCCAAAAAAGTTGATACCGGTTTAGTTTCTGCAAAAGAAGTTGCTAAAGTTATAAATATTGATAACTACGGCTTCATTGGCACTTTTATTGGTTGGCTTCTTATTAAGTTGTTAAAAATATCTACACTTAACAAAATTTATAAACGCAATAAACACCTTACAGATCTTACGTTTTTAAATAGTATTTTGGATGATTTTGAAATAAAATTTGAAATCCCAGAAGAAGATTTAAAACGACTGCCAAAAGATGGTGCTTACATTACTATTTCCAATCATCCATTAGGAGGAATTGATGGTATTTTGCTATTAAAGTTAATGCTTGAGCAACGCAAGGATTTTAAAATAATAGCCAATTTTCTGCTACATAGAATTGAGCCTTTAAAACCATTCATCATGCCTGTTAATCCTTTTGAAGACAGGAAAGATGCAAAGTCAAGCATTTCTGGTTTTAAAAATTCGTTATTACATCTAAAAGAAGGTCATCCGCTTGGTATTTTTCCAGCTGGTGAAGTATCAACCTACCGAGATGGCAAGTTGGTAGTTGATAGACCCTGGGAAGAAGCCGCTATGAAATTGGTTAAAAAAGCTGAAGTTCCCGTTGTTCCTATTTATTTTCATGCCAAAAATAGTCGGCTTTTTTATAAACTTTCTAAAATTAGTGACACCTTAAGAACCGCTAAATTACCATCAGAATTATTAACGCAAAGGCGTCGTGTTATTAAAGTTAGAATTGGAAAACCTATTTCGGTTGCCGATCAAAAAGAGCATGCATCACTTGAAGATTTTTGCGATTTTTTAAGACGAAAAACTTATATGCTTTCCAATGCGTTTGAAAGCAAATCTAAAATATTAGATAACCTCTCGTCCTCTCTAAAAGCTCATAAAATACCTAAGCGTATTGTAACGCCTATTGCACCAGAATTAATGGCTAAAGAAGTTGAAAAACTTAGACAAGACGATTGCAGGTTATTACAAAGTAAAAACTATGAGGTGTTTTTAGCGCAAGCGGATCAACTCCCTAATATATTAAGAGAAATAGGAAGACTGCGTGAAATAACCTTTAGAGAAGTTGGTGAAGGTACTAATGAAGCAATAGACCTTGATACTTTTGACACCTATTATCACCATATGTTTTTGTGGGATAACGACGCCCAATTAATTGCAGGCGCCTATAGAATGGGACTTGGTTCAAAAATATTTGCAGAATTTGGTATAGATGGGTTTTACCTTCAAGATCTTTTTAGGTTTGAGCCAGAGCTTTATAAAATGATGAGCCAATCTATTGAAATGGGGCGTGCTTTCATTATTAAAGAGTATCAGCAAAAACCCATGCCGCTATTTTTACTTTGGAAAGGTATTGTGCACACCACATTGCGTTTTCCAGAACATAACTTTTTAATTGGTGGTGTTAGTATTAGTAATCAGTTTTCTAACTTCTCTAAATCGTTGATGATTGAGTTTATGAAATCTCATTACTACGATCCCTATTTAGCACAATATGTACATCCTAAAAAAGAGTTTAAAGTAAAACTTAAAGATGCTGATAAAGATTTTGTTTTTGATGAAACCGAAGCCGATTTAAATAAGTTTGACAAAATTATTGACGAAGTAGAACCAGGAGCCTTACGCTTACCTGTTCTTCTTAAAAAATATATTAAACAAAATGCACGCTTAGTAGCCTTTAATGTAGACCCTTTGTTTAATAACTCTGTAGATGGCTTGATGTACATTAAAATTGCCGACTTACCAGAAAGTACTGTGAAACCCGTTATGGAAGAGTTTCAAGCAGAATTAGAGCGTAAGTTTACAGAGAACTCAGAAGAGAATTCTTAGGTTTAAAAGAAAAAATACAATAAAAAAGCCCAAAACTGATTTTGGGCTTTTTTATTATACCTATCTAATTTATTAAAACCAAGGTTTCTTGCCAACTTGGTAGGTATTATAAAATTCTTCATCAGATTTAGTCAAATAAATAATTCCTTCAACAAGACCAATTATACTTACTCCCCAAACTAAAAAAACACCAACACCAACACAAGAAAGCACAATTCCTATTAATGTAATGCCCAATAAAATAGCTCCTTCTTTAGTATATCCTAATATAAACTTGTGAACCCCAAATATTCCCAATAAAATAGCAAGAACGCCTGCTAAAATTTTCTTGTTACTATCAGTAAATGTTTGTTTTGCATTTTCTGCAAACTCTGAAGCTGTTTCCTTGGCATCTTCAGTGAATTCTTTTGCCTTATCTTTAAGGTCGTCACTAAAATTTTTTTCTTCTGACATGATGGTTTTATTTTGGTTTGAAATTTAAAAGTAATAAAAAAATCGTTTCTAAATTTTATCTTAAAAATAAAATAACACCCCCAATAGCAGTGACTATTAAAATAAAACGACGGTAGTTCAAATTTGAAATTAGTTTTACAATAGAGACTCCTACAAAAAAACCTATGACAACAATTGGTATCATAACCGAATTTAAAACTAAGGTGTTTACGGTTACCGTTTTCCAAACAAACATATGAAATGGTAATTTAAATACATTGATGATAAAAAATAACCAGGCCGCTGTTCCTATAAACTCATTTTTAGGAAATCGCATTGCAAGAAAATACACGTTTGAAACGGGTCCGGCCAAATTACCTATCATAGTGGTAAACCCTGCTAAAAAACCCGCTATCCAAGACACTATTTTGTTTTTTGGTACGGCAGTTGACTTTCTTTGTTCAGATAAAAACATAAGGATTACAGATCCAATAATGATAATAGCCATTAATCGTTTAAACAATACTTCAGAAATATCATTACCTAACCAAACACCAACTAAAACCCCAACAATCATCATGGGTAACAGCTTGAAAATATAGTTCCATTGTGCATGCCGATTGTAATAAATAACGGCTAAAATATCGGCACTAATTAACATAGGTAATAAAACGCCTGTAGATTCTTTTTCACCAAAAACAAAAGCCAGAATCACAACAAGGATAATCCCGATTCCTTTAATGCCTGCCTTTGAAAGCCCTAATAAAAAAACAGCTAAACCAATAGCTGCCCATTGTAACCATGATAAATGATACGATTGGAGAATCTCTATGTAAGTCAATAGTATTTAAGCTTTGAAAAATAATTGACGAAGTTACAAAAAAGGAGTATCAATGGGTTCCCAAAGCTCTATTTTATTGCCATCATTATCGAGTATCCAACCAAATTTACCATACTCGTATTCTTCAATATCTCCAACAATAGTAACTCCTTCTTTTTTTAAGGCTTTTAAAAGTTCTTTTAAGTTTTCAACACGATAGTTAAACATAAAGTCCTTTTTTGAAGGCTTAAAATAGTTAGTGTCATCTGGAAATGGGCTCCATTGTGTTGTGCATTCTTTACCCTCTTGGTCTTTCCACTTAAAGGTACAGCCATAATCATCGGTATTAAATCCTAAATGTTTCTTATACCAATCTTTAGTCGCCTTAGGGTCCTTGGTTTTAAAAAACAAGCCTCCTATTCCTGTTACTCTATGTTTCATTTTTTGATTTTTTATTATACATGTTGATCAATAAGTATGGTATTCCCATCAGGGTCGTACATAACTATACTTGCAGGTCCAGAAGTGTTTTCATCCGTTTCTCTTTCTAGTTTAATATTATTTTCTTGCAAGTGCTTTTGAATGGCTCTTACATCATCAAATGGTTCTACTTTATTGGCATTTTCGTCCCACCCTGGATTGAAAGTTAAAATATTTTGTTCGAACATACCTTGAAAAAGACCAATTAGCGCATTGCCATTTTTCATAATGAGATAGTTTTTATCAATATCTCCTGCAAAAACACTAAACCCGAGTGTTTCGTAAAACTGTTTTGATACCTTAATGTCCTTGACACTAAGACTAGCTGAAAATGCTCCTAATTTCATATTTTAAGTTTTTATTGATTATTATTTTTTGATTGCAGATTCGTAAATATCAACGCATTCTTGAACCTTTATTTTCTTTGACAATTCTCCAATTAATTCAAAAGGTATGTCATTTATCTTTTTAAATCGAATACAGCTTTTACCCATATCAAGTTTAGTTTTGCTATATTTTGGATATTCACTAACAAACCAATCATATAATTCTTTTTTTGAATACAGACCCATATGGTATACGTTTATTGAGTTTTTTTGCGATGCAAAACTCATAAAAGGCAAAGGTTCTTTTGGGTTACAATGGTAACCATCCGGATATATCGAATGTGGAACCACATAACCAATCATGCCATAACTTATAGTTTCCTCAAAACCTTTTGGGAGATGTTCCTTAATTGTTTTTCGAAGTTTGCTAATGATTAGTTGCCGCTCCTCAGAAAGTTGTTTTATGTAGTCTTCAGGAGAATTAGCTATGTATTGCATGTTGATATCTTTTAGATTTTTAAAGTTAATAAAAAATTTCAATTGGACTTTTCTTATCATTAACCGCAACCTTTTGATACTTTTCGCATCTTAAAATTGTAAACAATATCGAAACTTGAATAGTTATGAAATTAGACCATACTTTATTGCTTCCCTTTTTAATTTGTGTAATCACTTTTCAATCTTGCAGCACTTCTAATGATGAACCATTAATACCTTTTGATACTGTTTCTAAAGGACATCAAATTGTTTCTGCAAATAATGATTTTGCGTTTTCATTATATAAAGAAATTGCTCAAACTGAAACTGAAAATAATTTCATGATTTCTCCCGTAAGTGCTTCTTTGGCTTTAGGTATGGTGTATAACGGTACCGATGGAGAAACTAAACAGGCTTTTGCCAGTATGTTTAACTATGGAAACACTACAATAGAAGAAACCAATTTAGTGAACCAAAACATTATAGAAAACCTTACTAGAACAGCTTCTAGAACAACTTTTGACATTGCTAATTCACTTTGGATAAAAAATACTTTTCCCGTTAAGGAATCATTCTTGACAACAAATAAATCATATTATTTTGCAGAAGTACAAAACAAAGATTTTAACGATCCCCAAACCTTAAAAACTATAAACAACTGGGTATCCAATAAAACCAATGGAAAAATACCGAGTATTTTAGATAACATTTCGGCAGATGCAGTATTATATGCTATTAATGCCATTTATTTTAAAAGTGATTGGGAGTTTCGCTTTAAAACAGAAAATACCAAGCTATTATCTTTTCATCTAGCCAATGGTAATGTGAAACAAGTTGAGATGATGTCTATGCAACAAGATTTAAAATATATGGCAAACGACATATTTTCTTCTGTTGAACTTCCTTATAAAAACAATAAATATTCCATGACGCTAATACTGCCTAATACCAACAAAACGTTTGATGATGTTATGCCTATAATGAACAGTGAAAATTGGTTAGATTGGCAGAACAACTTTACAGTTCAAGATATTAAAATCACCTTACCTAAGTTTAAATTTTCCTCTAAAAAGGAATTTAACGATGCTCTTGCCAACTTAGGTTTAGGCATAGCTTTTAGTAATAATGCTAATTTTAGTAATTTAAGTAATACGGACACTAAAATTTCATTTGTATTACAAAAAACCTTTATCGATGTTAATGAAAAGGGAACTGAAGCGGCAGCAGTTACTGCTGTGGGTATAGTAACTACATCAATAGGAGAGTCAAAACAATTTTTATTAAACAAACCTTTTCTATTCGTAATAACAGAAAAAGAAACAGGTTCAATTTGTTTTATGGGTAAAGTAGGAAATCCAGAATATTAGAAATAGCTTTCTACCTATAAATAGAAATTAACAAAATTTAGCTTTTATTTTATTTACTATAGTTTGTGCTAGTTTTTCTTTGCTTTCAATAGTCCAACCAGCAACATGAGGTGATAAAATTACATTTTGAGCGTTTATTAAATATTGAAAAGCATAAGGCATTTCTGAAGAAAATAAGTTTTCAAACGATGCCTTTTCATATTCTAAAACATCTAATCCGGCACCAAGAATTTTACCAGATTTTAGAGCATCTACTACATCATCCGTTACCACACTTTTCCCACGCGCCGTATTTAAGAACCAAAATGGCTTTTTAAACTGGTTGATAAATTTGGTATTTATCATATTCAAGGTTAATGGTGTTTGTGGTGTATGCAAACTAACAACCTCAACTTGTTCTTGAAATTCTTTTAGCGATACCTGTTTAGCGTTTTCGTCACCAACATGCGGTTTTATATCGTAACACAACACCTCAACATCGAAACCTCTTAACTTTCTAGCAAAGGATTTTCCCATATTTCCATAGCCAATAATGCCTACTGTTTTTCCATACAATTCAATACCTCTGTTATCTTCTCGAAGCCATTTGCCCTGTCTTACCTCAGCATCTGCTTTATTAAGTTTGTTGAATAATGATAACAACATCCCTAAAGCGTGCTCCCCAACCGCATTTCTATTTCCTTCTGGTGCGGCTATTAAAGTAATTCGCTTTTCTTCGGCATACGCGCAATCAATATTCTCTAAACCAGCTCCTACTCTTCCAATAAATTTGAGATTGGTTGCTGCATCCAAAAATTGTTTATCAATGCTGAATCGGCTTCTTAAAATGATACCATCGTATTGATTTATTTTGGTTTCAATGTCTTCTTTAGAAGATGAATAATCTTCGTCGTTTTGAAATCCCAAATCGTTTAATTGATTTAGAAGTAATTGATGGTTTGTATCTAGATGAAGGATTTTCATTTAAATTTTAGGATAATGTGTCTGTGTTTTTTCGTGTTGTACTTTTCCGGTATGTGCGGTCGATAATTTTTCAAACAAAATAACATGTACCTCTTCGTTATTTTTTGTCATAGGGTTATGCTCAACCCCTTTTGGTACGACAATTAGTTCTCCTTCTTTTACAATTTCAGTACGGTCACGAAATTGCATGTACAGAGTTCCTTTGACAACCTGAAATAATTCGTCTTCATCCTCATGGCTGTGCCAAACAAATTCTCCTTTTAGTTTTGCTAAAAGCACCTGCATATTATCAACTATTGCAACTTGATGAGGATGCCAGTTTTTGTTAAATTTTGAAAATTTATGTTGAATATTAATTGCATCCATTCTGTAAATTTACAAAGTTTTGCGTTAGCGATTGCAGTAAAAATCCTTTTGCTTTTGCAAAAGATTGTCACGAAAAGCGCGACCCAAAGGGTAACGCCCAATCATTAAAATCCAAGAATCATTTTAGCTATTAAAAAGTATAAGAGTATTCCAAAAATATCATTACTCGTTGTAATAAAAGGTCCTGTTGCTACAGCTGGATCTACGCCGCGTTTATCTAAAAATATGGGAATAAACGTGCCTATTAAAGCGGCAATTATAATAACGGTTATTAGCGCAGCTCCTATGGTTAAAGATACTAAATAAGCTGTATGAAAAAAGAAATGACTAATTATAATGGCTACTAGCGCAATAGCTACGCCGTTAACTAATCCTAGCAAGAACTCTTTAAATAAACGTTTTAATATCTCTCCTTTTATTGTGTCGTTAGCCAACCCTTGAACAACAATAGCAGACGACTGTACGCCAACATTACCAGCAGTTGCTTGGATTAACGGTACAAAACTTAAAAGTATAGCGTAATTATTTAATACGGTTTGAAAATTAGTGATAATAGTTGCTGCACCTATACCTCCAAACATACCTATAAATAACCATGGTAAACGGGCTTTAGTGAGTTCCCAAATACTATCATCAGCCTCAACATCGCTTGTAATACCAGCTGCTAACTGATAATCTTTTTCAGCTTCCTCTTTCATGACATCGACAATGTCATCAATAGTAATTCTTCCTAAAAGTCGTTGATTATTATCGACAACAGGAATGGCTTCCAAATCATATTTTTGCATCACACGGGCAACATCTTCAGCATCATCATGAACATTAACACTATCAACACTTTTTATGTATATATCTGTAATTTTTTGGTCACTTTTTGCTACAATCAAATCTTTTAAAGACAACCTACCAATAAGCCTATTTTGTTTATCTACTACATAAATAGAGTGTACCCGAGTTACTTCTTTGGCTTGCCCTCTTATTCTTCGTAAACATCCAGCGACCGTCCATGTTTCATAAACCTTAACCAACTCTTTTGCCATCAATCCACCAGCTGTATCTTCATCATAAGCTAGAAGCTCTCTAATTTCTTCTTTATGCTCTTCGTCTTCAATATGTGAGATAACCTCTTGCTGACGGTCTTCTGGCAATTCGGCAATAATATCGGCAGCGTCATCGGTATCTAGTTCTTCAACCTCTTCGGCAATTTCCTTATTAGATAAGTTTTTTAAAACCTTCTCTCTGTTATCTTCATCCAATTCCATGAGGACATCAGAGGTCGTTTCAGAATCCAGAAGTTTGATTACATACATAGCGTCTTCTAGATTCAATTCATCTAGAATCTCTGCTATATCAGCGTAGTGAAACTCTTTTAAAAGCACTTGTAACTCTTTGTTGTTTTGTTGTTCAACTAAAAGTTCTACCTGCTCAATAAGTTCATCGCTTAATTGAAATTGTATGTTTTCATTTTCTTCTGCCAACTTGAATGAATTTATAGGTTTTAAATATCATTTTCAATCAATTGTGTTAAAGAAATAAATTCTTGAA
Source organism: Yeosuana marina (assembly GCF_011762485.1). Taxonomy (GTDB): domain Bacteria; phylum Bacteroidota; class Bacteroidia; order Flavobacteriales; family Flavobacteriaceae; genus Yeosuana; species Yeosuana marina. The sequence continues at coordinate 131,182 of NZ_JAAKGI010000003.1, read as the reverse complement.
CACTTAATTGCTCCGGACGTTTGCCAAAGATAACATCTTCTCTTAAACTATCGCTTAAATTAAATGTTTTTAAACTGTTACGAAGCGTTTTACGGCGTTGTTGAAAAGCTGTTTTAACTACTTTAAAAAGTAACACATCATCACATGGCAATACGTAGTCTTTTTTTCTAGTGAGTTTTAAAACGCCTGATTCTACTTTTGGTGGCGGATTAAATACCGAAGGTGGTACTGTAAATAAATAATCGGCATCATAAAATGCTTGTGCTAATACCGATAAAATCCCATATACTTTACTACCTTCTTTTGAACAGATGCGTTGGGCTACTTCTTTTTGAAACATCCCTGAAAATTCAGGAATTTGGTCACGCATTTCTAAGGTTTTAAACACAATTTGTGTGGATATATTATAAGGAAAATTTCCGATAATGGCGAAAGGTTCTCCTTTGAAAACCTCTTTTAAATCATATTTTAAAAAATCTTGTTCAATAATTCTTGGAGCGAGATTTAAGTAGCTGTCTTTTAAATAATCAACAGATTCTGAATCAATTTCAATAACATAGGTTGTAATATCTTTTTTAAGAAGATATTTTGTTAGAACGCCCATACCAGGACCAATTTCCAAAATCTTTTTATAACCGTTTAAAGACAGTGTATCTGCAATTTTTTCTGCAATACTTTCATCATTCAAAAAATGCTGTCCTAAATGTTTCTTAGCTTTTACGGTCATAATTATGAGTATCCTTTAAATTATTTTTCTGTTACTGTGTATTCATCTATAACCTCAAGCTCTGTTCTAAAAGACAAGACGCTTTCTCCAAAATGCTTTAACACATCTTGACGCAACGTATCCGCATCATTTTTATAATATGCATCAAGGGCTTCTCTAGATTTTGCTCTGTATTGAATAGAGTAGGTAACACCACCTAAATCTTCTTCAACCAAAACTCTGGTAAGTTTGGCTTCTGTAAAATGTCCTGTTGCCAACACTTGTGGAATATGTTCCTTAACCCATACCAACCATTTTTGATGAATGCGTTCATCAATATTTGAGGTGACATTATAAATTATCATGGTTATAAATTTTTATTCTAAATTTAATTGTTTTGCAAATAACAGGAGTTCTTGATCATCCTCAAAAGGTTTTACTCTTTTTTCATAAGTAAAACCTAATTTCTCTAATAATTTTTTAGAATTTGTATTGGCAGGTAAGGTGATTGCTACTAGCTTTTTAAGACTAAACTCTTCTTTTGCTAATTTTAACATAGCTATTGATGCTTCGTACCCAAACCCCTTGCCTTCAAATTCTGGTAAGAAGGCGAATCCTAAATCAACATCATTTAGTTGCTCTCTTTTTATTAAGCCGCAAGTTCCAATTGTTTTCTGCTGTTGCTTTTCTTGTAGTTTATAAAACCCAAAGCCATGATCTTTATAGCTTTTTAAGGTGCCGTTTGTTAGATAGTTCTCGGCGTCTTCAATGGTTTTTAGATTTCTATCTCCTATATATTTTATCCAATTTGGGGTATTAACTAATTTTAAAAAAAACGGTGCATCATCAAGTGAAAACTTTGATATTAAAAGTCTTTCTGTTTCTGCTACTATCATGTAAACTAGTTTATTGCATCGCCCCGTAAAGCTCTAAATTTCTTTCGTGCATCTACAAAATAAATACTATCTGCATGGTTTAAAAAAATGTCTTCATACAATGCCTTTGCCTTTTCTGGTAGTGATAAATGATTCACATAAAGTTCAGCTAAGGCATAAGTAGCATCATCAACCAGAATACTTTCTTTATAATTTGTTAGAATAGCATTATAGTTGGCTTCTGCTCTTACATAGTCCTTTTTGCTTTCAAATAACTGAGCTTGTTTATAAAGTGCTTGAGGAACAATATGTTCGGTTTTATGTTCTTTTAATATAGTATCTAAAAGTGTAATGGCTTCGTCGTTTTTATTTTGAAAAGCTAATAAATCGGCCTTTGCATATAATTTTAAAGCCACATGAAGTGAATCGTCGTATTTATTGTCTGAAATAATGAGCTTTAAATCCAACGCATCATTCGCTATTAATTGCGAGGTTGATGCTTTTAAAATTTTAAGCTGTGATTCTGCCCAATCAAAATCCCCTTTATAATAACTTGCTTTGGCTACTTTATATCTTGCTTCTTGCGAAATCGTACTATTTTTTAAACTACGTTGTATTTGTGTGAAATAAATTAACGCTGTATTAAACTCTTCTCGTAATACAAAAATATCTCCTAGCTCTAATTTAACTTGTGCTTTTTGTGTGTCGTTTAACGGTAATTCTAAAGTTCTTTCTAAAAACGTGGTGGCGCTTTTAGTATCATTCATATAGAATGCTAAAAAATGAGCATAAGCAACTTGCAAGTTTAAGGTTTGAGAAAAAGTTCCGTACTTTTTAAATAATGCATTGTAAGAATCCTTTATGTTTTGGTAATCCTCCTTAGTGCTTTCTTTGGTTTGCAGTTGAAGTAAATTATAATATGCATTTAATAACGTGTCTAAATCTTGAGCTGTTTCAATTAAATAGCTGAGTATATTTTTTGCTACTTGATTATCATTTTCACTCATGGTAATAGCAGCTAATTCTTCTATTCTGCTTAAACTTTCTGGATCTCTATTAAAAATAGCTTTCTCCTGGATAAACGCTTTGTTATAGTCTTTTTGTTGCACAAAAAGCCAACTTAACATATCATTCCAAATGACATTGGGTTCTTCCTGAATTTTCTGTAGAATAATCTTCCGAAGTAATATATTGCTTTGATTACTACTATCTTCAGTTACAAAATCACTAAGAGCCCGTTTAATATTTCCAACGGCAATAGGATTTTCTTGTATGAAATTAATATAGCCAACAAACATTTTTTCGACATCGCCTAGTTCTCCATAAATTTGTGCCATTTGTAGATTAAAATTAAAATCTGACTTCATGGTCATTGCTTTTTCATAAGCAGCAAGTGCTTCATTTAAAAGTGTATGACTTTGAAAACTTCGCGCTACAGCAAACACATTGTTGACATTTTGGTCTATACTAGAAAGAGCTTGGGTATAATATGAATTTGCATTTTTTAAATCGCCTTTAAGTTGATACGTATACCCTAATTCAACATAAAAAGCAGGGTATTTAACTCTATTGATTAGCGACAACACAAACTGCTCTGCTTCATTATACTGTTCTAGTTGCTGATAAGAGCTGACTATTTGATTTATGTAATTAATATTTGAGGGTGATTGGGCGTATAATTTTTTGTATTCGTATAGCGCTTTCTCAAAATCACCATTTTCAAAATACTCTTTAGCAAACAAATCATCATCCTGTGAAAAGGCATGTGTGCCCATCAACATTAGTATCACTAAAACAAATTTCAATCTCATAAGGTAAATATAACAAATGTGATGAGTAGAAGTTGTAAATATTATTATAAAAAAAATGCCCGAATAAAATTCGGGCATTTACCAACCTAAATAAATACCTATTAATCTCCGTTAATTTAAAAACGAAATAATCACTAGATTGGGGACATTCTTCAAACGAAATAAAGCCCTATTTATTTACTACTGCTGTTGTTTTATTTTCAGGTTTAACAAGATGGAAATCTGAAAATAAAACCTTGCTAGCAATAAAAACTAGTAATAAAAGAAGGAAAAGTCTTTTAAGATTTTTCATGGTTAGTAGGTTAGCTAAAAATTGGTTCAGCTAACGTCTGAAATAAATATGAAAACTCAAAAGAAATTAATAAAAAATCGTTAAACGACTTATTTTTTTTGCACTTAGTCGATTTAATTAAAAAATAGAAAAATAAAAAGTAAGTTTAAGATTACTTTAACAGTTTAATCAATTTTAGAAAAACCTGTATATTTTTGCAACACATCTGGAATTACAATACCATTTTTGGTTTGATAATTTTCTAAAATTCCAGCCAATACTCTTGGCAATGCTAATGAGCTTCCGTTAAGGGTATGAGCTAACTCATTTTTGCCATCACTGTTTTTAAAACGCAATTTTAAACGATTAGCCTGAAAGGTTTCAAAATTTGATACAGACGATATTTCTAACCAACGATTTTGTGCTGTTGAAAACACTTCAAAATCATAGGTTAAAGCGGATGCGAATGAGGTATCGCCACCACATAATCTTAAAATTCTATAGGGTAATTTTAATTCTTTTAAAATACCTTTAACATGCTCGACCATCTCATCTAATGCTTTATATGAATTGTCGGGATGCTCCACTCGGATAATTTCAACTTTATCAAACTGATGCAGTCTGTTTAAACCTCTTACATGCGCACCGTAACTTCCGGCTTCACGACGAAAACAAGGTGTATAACCCGTAATACCAATTGGCAAGTCGCTTTCATTAAGCAAAACATCTCTAAAAATATTCGTTCCAGGCACCTCTGCGGTAGGTATTAAATATAAATTATCTTCGGTAACATGATACATTTGCCCTTCTTTATCTGGCAATTGACCCGTGCCAAAACCTGACGCTTCATTTACTAACAATGGTAACTGATATTCTGTGTAGCCAGCCTCTGTATTTTTATCAAGAAAATAGGTGATTAAAGCTCGTTGTAGTTTAGCGCCTTTTCCTTTATAAACCGGAAAACCAGCACCTGTAATTTTGTTACCTAATTCGAAATCTATAATATCGTATTTCTTTGCTAATTCCCAATGAGGTAAAGCGTTTTCAGGCAATACAGGAATATTGCCTTCTTTGTAAACTTCTTCATTATCATCTTCAGTACTTCCTTGAGATACGATTTCATTTGGAACATTAGGTATTTTATAAAGCAACTCTGTTAACGCTTCAATTTTGTTGTTAAGAGACTCGTTAAGTGCTTTGGTTGTTTCTTTAATCTGACCTGTTCTTTCTTTTAAAAGATTAGCTTTTTGAGCTTCACCAGATTTGTACAAGTTTCCAATTTCCTTTGATAATGTATTCGATTCGGCTAAGAGGCTATCTAATTCTGTTTGAATACGACGTCTGTCTTCATCAAAAGAAATAACATCCTGTATCATACTAGCTGCATCAATATTTCGCTTTGCAAGACCAGCAATTACCAAATCTTTGTTTTCTCTAATAAAAGGTACTTGTAACATGTTTTAAAATTTAAGTGACAAATTTAGGAATTACTAGGAAACTTAACTTGTTTTTATATGTAAAAATCTAATTATTTAAAATGTGATTTTACATATTGAAGTGAGGTTTCTTTATCTTTTAACAACTGCGTTTTTAAAGCTTCAACAGAATCAAATTTAACTTCATCACGAAGACGATGTAATAAATTAATTTGAATGTTTTTGTTATAGATATTGCCATTGAAATTAAAAAAATGAACTTCAATACTTTCATTTGTACCATCAACAGTTGGGTTAATGCCAATATTCATCATCCCGTAAACCTGATTGTTTTCAATTATTGAACTCACAATATACGCCCCATGTTTAGGAATTAATTTGTAAGTCTCTTTAATAAAAATATTGGCTGTTGGAAATCCTAATTGATTGCCTAAACCTCTGCCTTTTACAACCGTTCCAGTAAGCATAAAACTATATCCTAAATAGGAGTTTGCTTTTTCTATATTGCCTTCATGCAAGGCTTTTCTAATTTTTGTGGAACTTACTGCAACATCGTTAATATCTTGAACCGATATTTCTTCAACCTCAAAACCATAAGCTTCCCCAAACACTTTTAAATCATCAATATTGGCATTTCTATTTCTTCCAAATCTATGGTCATAACCTATAATAACTTTTTTTGCATGAAGTTTATCAATCAAAATTTGTTTTACAAAATCTTCGGCAGACAATCGAGAAAACGCATGGGTAAACCTTTTTATTAGTAAAAAATCTAAATCTGAGGTTTCAATAATACTAGCTCGCTCATCAATGGTATTAATAAGTTTAATGCTAGAATCCTTTTGCAAAACCATTCTAGGATGCGGAAAAAACGTAAGAATAACAGATTTAAGGTGGTCTCGTTTAGCTGTATCTATAAGGCGTTTAATTATTTTTTGATGACCAATATGCACGCCGTCAAAAGTTCCAATGGTGACAACTGTTTCCTTATTAGAGTCATATGATTCTAAACTATTATTCCTCATAAAAAAGTTCAATTGCTAATTTCATTTAAAAAAACTAGATTTGTTATAACAAGTTAAATGAATTTTGCCCTAAGTTATAATTTATGAAAGCAAAACTACATTATGTTTTCTCATTCGCAATATTTTTGATTGCTTTTTCAACTTTTGGCCAAAATTCATCTTGGAAAGAGATTAAAAATAATTTAGAAAATAAGACGCTATCTAAACTAGGTTTAGAAAAAAGTAAAGTTCATGTGTTTGAAATAAACATGACTTCATTAAAACAAGCAGTGTCTACTTCGAAATTAAGAACCAATAAAACCAAAGATAAAAAAACTACTATAAGTTTGCCCTCCCATAATGGTAAACTAGAAACTTTTAATATTTTTGAATCTCCAGTTTTGTCTCCATCATTAGCTTTAAAATATCCAAATATAAAATCATATGTAGGAATTGGTGTAGACAACCCACAGGCACATTTGCGTATGAGCGTATCTCCTCAAGGGGTACAAACAATGATTTCTTATACTGATAGATCGACTATTTTCATGCAGCCTGTTTCAAAAAATTCTAATAAATACGTTTTATATAACAGAACGTCTAAAGATAATCTGGATAACAGATTTAAATGTGAAACCTTAGATAATCCAAATAACTATTTCAATAAAAAAAGTATAACTTCTAAAACCTCAATTAATGAAGGGGGCGCCAACAATCAAACACTACAAAAATTTAGATTAGCTATATCTACAACTGCCGAATACACAGCGTATCATGATGATGGAGATCCTTTAAATGGAGATGCTGTAGCCGATGCCCTTGCAGCAATAAACGCTACTTTAACCAGAGTAAATGAAGTTTTTGAAACTGATATGGCTGTAAGATTTGAACTTGTTGATGCTACTCAATTAATCTATACAGACTCAACAACAGACCCCTATTCTGATGCAAATGTAGGAGCATCTGATACTAATTTTGATAGTTTGGACGGGTGGAGTCTTCAACTTCAAAATACATTAACTAGTGTTATCGGTAATTTTACTTATGATATAGGTCATTTGTTTGGTGCTACTGGGGGAGGAGGAAATGCAGGATGTATTGGGTGTGTTTGTGAAAATGATCCCCCAGGCGATTACGACCATAAAAAAGGAAGTGGTTTTACTTCTCCAGGGAATGGCATCCCAGAAGGTGACACTTTTGATATCAATTACGTCGCCCATGAAATAGGTCATCAAATGGGCGCCAATCATACCTTTGCTTATGCCACAGAAGGATACAATGTAAACTCTGAACCTGGAAGTGGTAGTACCATTATGGCTTATGCTGGTATTACTGGAACTGATGATATACAAGCTAATAGTGATGCTTACTTTCATTATCATAGTATCAGGCAAATATTAGATAATCTTACGACAAAATCATGTCAAACAACTACACCTATTTCCAATAATCCGCCAAGCGCGAATGCCGGAAATGATTATAAAATTCCAGCAGGAACTCCATATATTCTTAAAGGGGCTGCCACAGATACTGATAGTGGAGATGTGTTAACCTATTGCTGGGAAGAAATCGATAGTGGTAAAGTAGATCACTTAAATTTTGGCCCTACTCTTACTAGTGGTTCTATGAATAGATCATTGCCTCCTTCAACATCTCCAAACAGATATATTCCAAGACTATCTAGTGTTTTAGTAGGCGATATTGAACAAACAAACCCAGGTTTGGGAAGTGATTGGGAAACGGTCGCTAGTGTTGATAGATTTTTAAATTGGGCATTAACTGTTAGGGATAGAAATACAAGTAATTCCATAAGTGGGCAATCAAGTTATGACACTATGCAAATTGAAGTTATTGACGGAACAGTTTCTCAACCCGTTGGTCCTTTTGAAGTCACATCGCAAACAACATCTGGTATTAATTGGACACAAGGAAATACAGAAACTATTACTTGGAATGTTGCTAATACTGACGATGTAACTGGTATCAATACATCAAACGTTAATATTTTATTATCTACAGATGGTGGCAATAATTTTGACACTGTATTGAAAACTAACACCCCAAATGACGGAACTGAAAACATAACGGTGCCTAATATAGCAGCTCCTTTTTGTAGAATTATGGTTGAACCTGTCGATAACATATATTATGCTGTTAACCCTATTGACTTTGCTATTGGGTATACAATAACTACCACTTGTAATCAACAATTTTTATCAAGCTCTAATTTAGATCTTCCTATTCAAGATGGACAGGAAACTGTCAGTACTATTAATATTCCTAATAATGGAGCTATTAGTAATATCAAGGTTCATGTTAATGTAACCCATTCTTTTATTAGCGATTTAAAAGTTGTACTAAAACATCCTAATAACACCACCGAATCTACGCTTTGGGAAAAAAATTGTTTTAAGTCTACTGGTTATGCAGATTTTAATATAACTTTCGAAGATGGCTCGAGCACCGTATCATGTGCTAGCCCTACAGAAGGTACTTATATTCCTGCTACTCCATTAAGTGTATTTAATGGCCTAGATATTTCTGGAAATTGGACCCTTTCAATTATAGATGATTCTACTGGTGATGTTGGTGTATTAAATGATTGGTCACTAGAATTCTGCTCAACCACAACTACGCTCAATACCCCAGAAAGCACAGAGTTACAAACATTAAGTGTGTTTCCTAATCCAAATAAAGGTGAGTTTACAGTTTCGTTAAAACCTAACTTATTGGAATCAAATCATATTGATATTGCCGTTTTTGATTTACGAGGACGACAAGTTTTCAAAAAGAACTTTAAAGATATTAGTAATCTTTTTTACGAAAAAATAAACTTAAATAACATACAATCTGGCATGTACATTTTAAATGTAAGTGACGGCATTAGAAATTCTACTAAAAAATTAATTATAGAATAACTTTATTAATTACTTACCGTTAAAGGTATTCATAGTTGTATTGACGCCTGCTAAAACAAACGATTTAATAAGTTCCACAGATTTATCTAAGCGTTCTTTTAGGTTTTTTTGTTCGTCTTCTGTCCATTCGCTTAACACATAATCTATTTGCTTGCCTTTGCTAAAAGCATCGCTTATTCCAAACCTAAAGCGATTGTATATTGTAGTATTAAGCTTTTCTTGAATATCTTTTAAGCCATTATGTCCGCCATCACTTCCTTTTGTTTTAAGGCGAATGGTACCGAAGGATAAGTTTAAATCGTCTGTAATTATTAATAAGTTTTCTAAAGGAATTTTTTCTTTTGTTAACCAATACAAAACGGCTTTACCGCTCAAATTCATAAACGTATTAGGCTTTAAAAATATAAAGGTTCTTCCTTTTAATTTATATAACGCTACGTCTCCTAATTTTTGTGTTTCAAAAGTCAACGCTTCTTGGTCTGCAAATCTATCTAATATTTTAAATCCAATATTATGTCGGGTGTTGGCATACTTTTCACCAATATTTCCTAAACCTACAATTAAATATTTTTTCATACTATCTTGTTCTTCTACATATTGTTTTCTCTTGAAAACAGTTCTAAAAAATGAATACATAAAAGTTTAATTTGTGTAAAAATAAAAAAGCATCCTGAATAATACAGGATGCTCATTTATAATTATCGTAAGAATACTAGTTATTCTTGAGTAGCTTCTCGCGCATCTCCTTCTGACGCTCCTTCTGCTCCTTCTACGGTTTCTTCTTCATCATCTTCAAACTCATCAATTGAAGCTCTAGAACGTCTTACTTGACAAACAACAGTGTTATCTGGATGCATAAATTTGTAAGCATCATTTTCTAATGTTGTAATATAAAGTTTCCCACCAATTTTAAGAGGTGTAATATCTGCTTCTATAAAGTCTGGTAAATTACCTGGTAATGCTTTAATACGCAAACTTCTTTTGTTTTTACGTAATACACCACCATTTTTTACACCTCTAGAATTTCCAACAAAGTTTACTGGAATAGTCATGGTAATCTCTTTGTCGTCAAATGTTTGATAAAAATCTACGTGTTGAATTTTATCGGTTACAGGATGAAACTGAATGTCTTGTAAAATGGCATTATAGGTTTCACCACCTTCCAAAGCAATCACAACTGTATGCGCATTAGGCGTGTATACAAGTTTGGAGAATGCTAATTCTTCTGCTGTGAAATGAACTGGCTTATCTCCTCCGTATAATACGCAAGGAACCTGACCAGCATTACGTAAGGCTTTTGTTGCTTTTTTGCCCACGCTTTCTCTTTGAGATCCGTTGATTGTAATTGATTTCATAATTGTTTATTTATTATTACTTAATTGTATTAAGAAAACTACATTGATACAAATCAACTTGTTTTCATTTATTATTGATATTCATTGTTAAACTACATGATAAAATTAGAGCTTATCGAACTGTTTTCATGTACTTTATGCATTACATCAGCAAAAAGGTTTGAACATGTTAAAACTCTTATTTTGTCACTTTTTGGTAATACCGGAATTGAATCTGTTACTATGAGTTCTTGTAACTTTGATTTATTTATTTTATCATAAGCCTTACCAGATAATATAGGGTGTGTACAAATAGCTCTTACACTTATAGCACCACGCTCCATCATTAAATCGGCAGCTTTTGTTAAAGTGCCTGCAGTATCAACCATATCATCAACCAATACGACATTTTTTCCTGTAACATCACCAATCAGCTCCATATGAGATATTACATTTGCTTTTTCTCGTTGTTTATAACATATTACGACATCAGATTCTAGTGCTTTAGAATAGGCATATGCTCTTTTTGAGCCTCCCATATCTGGTGATGCAATAGTTAAATTTTCTAAATTTAAACTTCTCAAATAAGGTAAAAAGATTGTTGATGCGAATAAATGATCAACCGGTTTTTCGAAAAATCCTTGAATTTGATCTGCATGCAAATCCATGGTAATGATTCTTGTTGCTCCAGCTGCTTCAAGCATTTTAGCTACCAATTTAGCTGCAATAGGAACTCTTGGTTTATCTTTTCTATCTTGTCTAGCCCAACCAAAATAAGGAATCACAGCCGTTACATGTCTTGCTGAAGCGCGTTTTGCTGCATCAATCATCAGCAACATTTCCATTAAATTCTCTGGACCTGGGTTTGTTGATCCTATAATAAAAATACGTGTTCCTCTAATAGATTCTTCATAAGATGGTTGAAACTCGCCATCACTATACGTTGATGTAATAACATTCCCCAATTTAGCTCCAAAAGCTTTAGCAATTTGTTCTCCAAGAACTTTACTTTGGGTGCACGCAAAAATTTTAGCTTCTGTTATTACAATTGGCATAGTTAACGTATTGTTTTATAGTACTAAAGGCTTCATTTTTTTAATGAGGTGCAAATTTATACATTTATTTTAACCTAAAAAGTATATTGTAGTCTATTTTTATGCATAATATAGAAAAATAATATATTTTTGCACTCTGCAATGCTCAAGTGGCGGAATTGGTAGACGCGCTGGATTCAAAATCCAGTACTTTCGGGTGTGTGGGTTCGATTCCCACCTTGAGTACGAATATTATTACAAATTTAAACAAAACCCTATAAACACTACGTTTATAGGGTTTTTTAATTTTACTTATTCTCAAATAAACCCCTTTAATTTTAAATAAAAGGTGAGTAATTCGGTGAGTACTTTTGCATTTAAATTTACTCACCGAATTAGACTTAATTTACTGTTAAACAATTACTTATATTTTACTGTAAATTATTTTTTTTCTATCTTTAACCGTCAAAAAAGTACTCACCTATGCAAAATACATTTTCAATACTTTTCTACCCAAAACAAAGTGATGTAGACAAAGAAGGCAAATCCCCTATTTATATGAGAATCACTGTGAATGGTAAGCGAAGTGAAGTAAGTATTCAACGTAAAATTGAAGTTTCTAAATGGAATATAAAAGCTGGAAAGGTTAGAGGAACTACTTCAGATGTAAAGAATCTTAACAGATTTATGGATTCCATAAAAAGTAAAATATACAACTATCACCAAGAATTAATTGAAAAAAACAAAACCATAACCGCAAGAGCATTAAAGAATTCCTATTTAGGTATTGAAGAAAAACAAATGATGCTACTTGATGTTTTTAAAACCCACAACAATCAAATTAAGACATTAGTCGGTAAAGAATATGCCCTTAATACCTTAAAAAGGTATGAAACAACGCTTAATCATATTCAATCATTTATAGACTCTCACTATAAAATTGATGACATTCGAATAAAGGAAATAGGTCATCAGTTTTTAACTGACTTTGAATTCTATTTAAAAAGTGTCAGGAATTGCAATCATAATTCTACAATGAGATATCTTAAAAGTCTGAAAAAGATTATTGGAATTGCAATTGCCAATAATTGGATCGATAAAGACCCTTTTAGAAATTATAAAACCCAATCTAAAGAAACTGAACGTGAATTTTTGTCGGATGAAGAAATACAGACGATGCTAAATAAGAAATTGAAGATATTACGACTTGATCAAGTAAGAGATATTTTTATTTTTTGTTGCTTTACTGGTCTTGCTTATTCAGATGTAAAAAAATTGACTAGAACCAATTTGGTAAAAGGCATTGATGGCGAAATGTGGGTGAAATTTAAGAGAACTAAAACAGACACAAGGAGCAATATCCCATTACTCCCTATACCATTAATGATTTTAGAAAAATATAAAACTCAGGTTGATGACTCAGAAAACGATGCGTTGCTGCCTGTTTCCAGCAATCAAAAAATGAATGCCTATCTCAAGGAAATAGCGGACATATGTGGTATAACTAAAAATCTAACGTTTCATTTAGCGCGACACACATTTGCAACGACCGTAACATTGACTAATGGTGTACCTATTGAATCAGTAAGTAAAATGTTAGGCCATAAATCCCTTAAAACGACCCAACATTACGCAAAGATATTAGACAGAAAAGTGAGTGATGATATGAAAGCTTTAAGGAGTAAATTCCAGTTAGAGGAAAACACTAATATAGCATCTAACTCATAGGTTACTTTTCAAAGTAATGCTTCTACTTCCTTTCAATTCTTTAACTTTAATGAGTAATTTCTCATCATCACCTAATACAAACTTGGGAAGTACATATACAAAACGCTTTGAGCTGTTGTTTAAAATACGTTGCGGCACACCATGTTCATAAATAATCTCTTGTCTCAGTTGCTGAGAAGATGATGCCCTCTTGTTATTTTTATTAATAATTGAGATATTTAAATAATCCATTTCAAAATCAATTCCCGATTTATTTTTAATCTCCATGACTAGGTATACTTCATTCTTGTTGTAGGTCACGTTTAATAATCTAAAGCGTATACCCTTTTTTCGCCTTGTTGCCAATGGAACACCTTTTGTATTTGATACATGCTCACTAAACCTTTTTAAGTAAAGCGTCTTTACTTTCTTTTTTGCAATCGTATCATTTTCAATCTTAGGGATTTCTGAAACAGGTTTTTCTTGTCCGATACTCTTTTTTTTAGAAATAAAATAGTTTAGTTTTGCAATCGTATCCTGGTATTTCAAAATATAGGAATATACCTGACCATCATTAGTAACCGCTAAAAGATTACTCTCAGTTCCTGGTCTTGCCTGAAGCAAACCAAAGTATTGTTCCTTGTCTCTATTATATGTAAACACAAAATGGTCCGCACCTGCTATACCTTGACGTATTGGGCTCGGAAAAAAAAGAGAGACGTTCATTTTGTCATTAACATAAATAGTATCTAAGGATTTCTGTGCACAAATGGACATAGATGTTAAAACTAATATATAGGTAGCGAATGATCTCATGGCATTGGTTTTAAGATTAATTGATAGTTATTTAATACCGTTACTTTGGTGTTTCTATTATCCCGCCGAAATATCTTTTTGATACCGCTAACTTGAGGTACTCCAGAAATATTGATGTCTTGAGCTACATCGTCAATCACTTCACGAGTGGCATCCGAACGAAAGCTATTTTCTACATAAATACCTTCGCGCCCATCTTGAAAATCAAACGCTTTTAATTTTACGGGAGCCTGGTTAATATTATCAATCTCTATCAAAGCCCGATTCGGCTGAAAACTTATAAACCCATAAATAAGCGTATTCCTTGGAATATAGATATCTTTAATCACAACATCCCTCATGGATCTCATCCTTAACCGGTAATTGGCTTTTACGGTTTGATTGCCATCCACAATAACTGGAATACATTGATCTGAATACTTGGGCAAAAAACCTTTTTCTTTTTCAGGATTAGAAGCAAAAAAGAGTTGATGTTCCAAACTTATTTCTTGGACTGATAGTTTTGGTAGTGTCTCAACTTCAGAACGTATTGTATCCACTATGGGGTTTCTAATTTCTGGTTCTGTTTTGGGGGTAGTCGTTTGATATGGCTGTTCATTGTAAGCCATACGATCTTGATTATAAATACTATCCATAATTCGCTGTTTTTCCTTTTCCAATAAATCAGGATCATAAACTCCTGTGGAGTCTAGTAGCTTTTCGTCATAGATACTTGGTGCATTGGTCTGCCTAACTTCCTTTAGATCATTGAGCGCATCCAATTTCGATTCATAGACATCCTGTTCGTCTTCCAGTTTTGGCACCGGAATTTGATTATTTTCAATGACTGTTGCTTCATTATCATCAAATACCAGCAAAGTATAAGCTCCTATAAATAGGATAATACAAAGCAATACGGAAGCAAATACAATTTTGTTTTTTTCTAATTTCATATGATTTAATTTTAAATGTTGATTATGATTCTTGATCTTGTTCTATTTTTCTAAGACTGTTTTCAAAGAAATTGGTTATGAGTAATCCATGGGTGTTCTTAGGGAAATTTCTATCTACATGGATTAGATTCCCAGTTGTTTTTAATTCGTAGGTATCGATAACCGATCCCCGATTGACTTCAAATATGGTGGTGGTTTTAAACGTATAAGGTTCCTTTTGAATGTCTACTTCTGATTTTATACTAAGGACTTTTTGAACCAAGGAATACTGAAGCAAACGATTATAGACCCCATCTGCCTTTTTCTGTCGGTAGAGAGCATCTACAGAACTATTCCCCAACCATAGTGCTTTTTCTAAATTTTTTTCATAATTACTTCCATCAATGTTATAGAAATAGGTATGAAACAATTCTAAATGAGCCAAGGCTTCCACTTCTATGTTCTCCTTTTGAGATACTAGCTTTAATGGGATTACGCTACCTTCGGTATTGACCACAAAAGCATGATTGACAGTGTCTCGATGCACCTTTAAAACCATTACGACTGAAACGATACTAATGATTGCAGCGCAGATAACAACTGCTAACACGATAAGACGATTTAATTTTAAAACCGTATAAATATTTTTATAAGGTGTTTTCATAGTGTATGTATTTAATTTATGTTAACCTCCAACAAATAGTTTGATGACAAATGATGTAGCTCGCCTGTACAACTTGAATTTGAGTAGTACTATAAACCCTATGGATCCTAATTGGATAAGTGGTGCAAAAAATTGACTCCCCCAATCGGTACCAAATAAGGTGGACCAAAAATTGGTATTAACCTCTGTATACAATTGATTGACAAAGACGTTCACGAGAAAAAACGCAGGAACCAACATATATACCGCAGCATAAAGTTTAAAGAAGTTATAAGCTAAGTTTCTAAACTTCTCAAAAACTGCCAAACTGATGACCAATGGGAAAAAGGCCTGCATAATACCTAATAAGAAATAGCGCTCTGCCAAGAACAAGGGATAAATAAAGATATCCAACAACCACAAGAACAGTCCAATGATAAACGCAATAACCTTCATTCCAAACAAGGGAGTTACTAGAGCCTCATACAATAAAGCCATCGCTTTTTTGGCGGCTTCCAGTGCGCCCACATCCTGTTCAATGTCGATATCTTGCATCTGAAGAGGAAGGAGCGCTGGAGCCGTGTCCTTATATTGCGTTTCTATCGCTACCAATATCGTATCAAAAGCATTGAGCACTTGAGTGGAAAAAATAACTAGAATAACAATAGCAAAATTCTTTGCTAGTTCCGATGGTGTCAATCCCCAGGTATAGCCATCGTTATTGGCCACACCTTCATTATATTTTTTAAGGATATTGACCAGAAATAACAGAATAGCCAAGGCTTTCATGCCCGTTATGGTATACTGGGAGAAATCACTGCTCTTAATGGTGGTAAACACCGCATCCACATATTCCAATCCTATCGACATAACTAGTAAGTGGTCTCTCTGTTATTAACTTTGTCTTGCATATTCCTAAAGGCAATAATCTCTTTGTAGCGTCTGGTCTTTTGCTGAATTTCGATAACCATTTCCTGAGACTGCAATTCCTTTGCTTTTAAAAACTCCGTACGCTCCGCATCCGTCATTTTTAATCGGTCACTCGATAAAATCTGATTGACAAAGTCCAAGTCTTCTAAAGACTGTTCAATAATGCTATTAAAGGATTCTGAGATCCGACTCACTTCTTCAGGTTTAATAAAAGGCGAATTCAAAATATCCCTCAAATCATTCTGAACCAAACGATAGAGTTTCTGATTATTTTTAGATAATTCCCTCACAGCTTTGAGTTGTTTGATGACATTGCTAACCTTATCGATATTCTCTTTTTGTTGTTTTAAAAACTCAACCGTTTTCAGTAATTGTGTGGTTTGTTTCGCAGATTCTACCAGTGTTTTGGTCAGGCTTATAAAATTGGTATTGTCATAGACGGGCATTCCTTGGGCCTTCGCCATACGAGACAACAACACAACTAATGTCATTGCTATTAGCATTGTTTTGATTTTGTACACCGTCCATATGCTGATTCTGTCAGGTTCTTTTAAAATGTTCATACTGTTTGTTTTTTGATTAATGAATGCTATTAAATATGGTATTGTGATTTGACAAATTCTCTAATGGCTTCTTCCATATTTTTAGTTTTATTATATAAAGCCATGATCACCTCGTTTTCAGTACCATCGGTGAGGTAGGCCGCATAGACTTCTTTAGGAACTTCCAATCTAAAAATATTGCTCTGCTTCCCTATCTTGATAAATAGTTCCGTGTACTTACGAGGCCCAGTCAAATTGTTCCTGATAGACTTTAATTGATTCAGATCATGACTGGAGAGGTGCAAACGCTTCTGTAATTCGTCATAACCCTTTTCATTATGAAGACTATAAATCACTTGCGTGTTTTCTAAAATACTTTCCGATGTGGTATTGTTAGGCAACTGATTAATAGATTGTAAAATAATTCCAATAGCTCCGTTTTGTTTTCGGATGGCTTGATAGTAGAATTCAACACTTTCCAAAACATTTTCAAACTTCAGTTGTTTAGCAAATTCATCAAAAAGAATAATGCCCTTTTCCGCTTTATTTCTCCAGATGGTTCGTTGTATGGCAGATTTAATGAGCTTCAGCATAACGGAAAGGATTTCTTTGTTATCCTTGACTTCATCCAATTCAAAGACAATCAAACGCTTATCCTCTATCTTATAGGTTTGGTCCTCACCTACACTAAACAAAAAATTATACAAACCGTCCCCCACATATTCCGATAGGATATGCAAAAAGTTATAGACGCTAAAATGGTCCTCATGGATATGTAACTCTTGGATGATGGTGTCTTTTTTGTCATCCACAAAGTCATAGAGGCTTTCCAATGAATGATTGGATGATTGTGCCGCGTAGTAATAACTAAGTACTTTCTTAATCGTTACTTCCTTAGCCTTGGTAACGTGTTGCTCTGCTAAAAGTTCTAACAAAAACATGGTAAGGTCTTCCAAACGCTCTGGGGTTAAATCCGCTGCACTAGAAATATAAAAAGGATTAATCCCTAAGTTCTTACCTTGCTCATAGCGCAATATGATATGATCCTCTGGGTAGAGTTTTGCGAATTTGGAATACGATCCCCCAAGATCTATAATGACCAATCGAACACCCCGTTCAAAATACTGCCTTAGGATGTTATTGGCCAAAAAGGATTTTCCTTCCCCTGTAGGTGCAAAAATGGCAAAGTTTCTGGCTTTGATGCGCTTTTTACGCTCATCCCAAACATCTTTAAGAACAGGAATATTATATTGTCTATCATTAAAAATAATACCTGTTGGATCAGATTTATAATTACTATTATTAATAAAGAGACAGAGCGCATGCTTTAAATCCGTCACATACAAATCTTCATTAGAGAAATTGGAACTAAAGCAGCAATAACTGTTCAAGAAGTAATGCTTACGCTCTTCTCCTTTTGGATAATACGGTATGATATCAAGTTCTTTGCACTCCGCTTTGATTTTGGAGGCAATCCTAGATAACTGAGAGGCATCCTGATCCCAGAACACCACATTAAAATGACCTCTAATAATACGTGAACTGTCATCCAAGTTGATCTTAGAAACAATAGCCTCAATCTTCTTTAGGATAACCTTATTCTGAGTCCCAAAATTAGAACTCTTATTGAGCTCCTCAATTTTCTTGTCCAGCAGTTTACGCCAGGTCTGTTTATCATCTAAATAAATAATTTGATTAATGATGTGATTTTCATGAAGATTTAACCCCAATCCGTCCATAAAACCTTGGTGAAACATAAAATCGTCAGAGGTGAACGTTTCATTGGTTTTACTGCTTTGTACAACCTCTCCAAAACAGAGTTCACTGTTAATTGCTATGACATCAAAAAGATTAGCTCCAATTTCAATGTCAGATTTCTTGAGTTGAATATCCGTATCAAAACCATCATTACATCCGTTGAAATAGGATTTCGTAATCCTAAGTATTTGGTTGTTGCTTAATGGTCTCAGGAAGACTTTACGACTATTGTTGATAAAGGACGTAGCATCATTGACAGACGTGATAAATTCCTGAACATGATAATCCATTTGCTTGAAAATTCCCTTCTCAATGGACCTAAAGGGGTTAGTAAACTTAGAAGCCTTTAGTGATTTATGTAAGGGTAAAACAAAAAATAGATACGAGGTGTGCTCTATATACTCACGTCCTTTAAAATGGTCATATGTGGCACGTTCCAAAAAGCTATCATTAGGAATACCATCAGCATCAAATAATGTCTTTTGATAGACATCCTGTTTATGAATTACGGTGCCTATTGGCAAGGATTTAAATCCTTGAAACCAGGTTCCATGTATCGCCTCAAAGTCCGATTCTGACAGTGAATACACCTCCGGCAATTCTACTTCGTAGCACAATATGACATTGCCATTATTGGCAAACACCATATGACCTTGGATATCCAGTATAGGATGGTATGCTGCTAGGTTAATCGTCTTCATAATATAATAGACTTAGATTTTTATTACTGATAGTTTCTGGAAACACGTTTTTAACATGCACTAGAGAGGGATGCTTCGTAATCTGGGTCAATCCTATATACAAGGCTGCATTACCCACAAACACACCTACGATGACCAATACACTAAAGGAGAAAATAATAAGCAAAAGTGAACCAATCACAGCGGTCATCATGAGTGCGAACCATGCTATAGGCAACCCCATAATCATGGCTCGCTTTCTAATGTTCTTATACACTTCATAGGTTTTCATAAGCGACTATGGATACGTCAATGACTATTGATCACTTATACCACGATACCAATGAGATACGTAAAGATGCCGACCACCGCTCCGGCAATAAGCACGAATACTAAAACCCTTGTAATCCCTTTTTTTAGATCCGCATTCTCACCAAAGAAGTGACCGGCATTAAATAGAAACCCTATTAAAAAAATAACCCCTAGAATAATAGGGAAAATGGCTCGGATGGTATCGGATACATCATTCACGGAATTTTCGATTCCCCCAATTTGTGCAAACGTGGAACTTGAGATGAGAACTAATAAAGCAGTTACAAACATTGATTTTTTCATAAGACCTAAAATTTAATTTTTAAACGATTTTTGATCTTAGAAAATTATCAATATTTATATATTTAAACAACTGATTTTCAATATTTTATATAAATAATATTATTTAAATCTCTTTGATTTTAATTGGCAATAAAAGGCATTAAATCGTATGAAAAAAAGAAGTAAAAAAGTAGCTCAATTATGGAAACCGCATCAAAAACACCCTCCAAAAACATCAAATTTCTTCTAGAAATGCTAAAAAGGTGTAGCGCTTATGATTAAAATTTAGAACCTTAAAAACACCTATAAAGCTGAGCAAAACGATTTTAACACTTGACATATCTTTCTATTAATTATATTTAAATGCATATAAAAGCATTATATTTATATAAATTATATCTAAATACATATAATTTAGTATATTTACTTTTTTTATATCTAAAAGCATATAATGAAACTATTAGCTGAGTTTGTTAAAAATCGGAGAAAAGAGGTCAACTTAACACAGAAAGCCTTTGCAGAACGTGCTGGTGTTGCTTTAACCGTAGTCCGTAAAATAGAGCAAGGAAAAACAAATCTTACTATGGAAAAGGTTAATCTTGTTTTATCAATGTTTGGTCATGAATTAGCTCCTGTAAACAGTAAAGAATTAGCTCATGAGACAAGGTAATGTATATTATAAAACCTATTTCGCAGGAACTATTACCGAAACTGACGAAGGGGATTATATTTTTCAGTATGATGATGCCTATGAAAAAGAGCATCCTTCTGAATTTATAACATTCACTATGCCAGTTACTCTTGAACCTTATAAGGATAATAAACTATTTCCGTTCTTTGAAGGTTTAATCCCAGAAGGCTGGTTATTGGATATTGCCACTCAAAATTGGAAGATAAATCGTAATGACCGTATGGGTCTATTATTAGCCTGTTGCCAAAACTGCATTGGAGCAGTAAGTGTTTTACCAATCCTAGAAGACGATGAAATATAAATGTTTATACTGTTATGAACCTCTAGATGATGATCTAGACTTTCATGAAAAGTGTTCTTTGGATTTCTTTGGGACTCCAACGCCTCCTATTATCCCTTATAGCATTGACCAAATGTCAGAACTGGCAAAAAGTGTCGTAGAGCGGAGTGTGACGGTACCTGGTGTTCAACCAAAGCTATCCATGTCTTTGGTAAATGAAACCCAAAAACAAGATGGTTCACGACTAACTGTCGTTGGCGCTCTTGGGGGTCAGTATATTTTTAAACCACCTTCTGATCAATTTTCAGAAATGCCAGAGAACGAACACGTAACCATGAGGATTGCGGAAGCTTTTGACATACGGGTTGTGCCTTCAAGTTTAATAAAATTAGCGTCGGGTGAACTCTCTTATATAACCAAAAGAATAGACCGAACAGATCATGGCGAGAAAATCCATATGTTAGATATGTATCAGGTTACGGAAGCTTTTGATAAATACAAAAGCTCTATGGAAAAAATAGGAAAAGCGCTGGATACATATTCTGATAATACCCTCCTAGATAAAATTTTCTATTTTGAATTAGTGGTATTTTGTTTTCTTACTGGAAATAATGATATGCACTTGAAAAATTTCTCGATGATCGAAGGTTCTTCTGGTTGGTTATTAGCACCTGCTTATGATTTATTAAATGTGGCCATCGTACTCCCTGAGGACACTGAAGAATTAGCGCTCTCCCTTGGAGGAAAAAGAAGGAAACTTAAAAAAGAACATTTCGAAAATTTAGGAAAAGACCTGGAATTAACCGATAAACAAATTCAAGGTGTCTTCAAACGAATGATTGAGAACAAACCGAAAGCGATGGCATGGATTGAGACTTCATTTTTATCAAAAGAAATGAAAGCAGCTTACAAAGAGCTTCTTACAAGCAGATATGAAAGACTGATGTAACTATTCAAAATTCAAAAAAAGTAAAACGACCTATCTTGATAGGTTATTGGCCTTAAACATAGTAACGTCTGAAAAAAATATCATTAGCTACCTTAAACTTTGCTTCCTGATGTTGTTTTCTAGCTTCGTTTATCCATACTTTTCTTATCAAATGCTATTAAATTAAATAGCTCTCTCATTCGCGATCTCACGCGATTCCCATATCGCTCCTCCAATTCTTGTGCGTTTAGGTTAGTGGTGGCATGCGTTTTAATCTGATTTTCTAAAAATAATTCATAGCGTGACAACAGGATTTCACCCATCACATTACAATCCTTTCCATAGTGCCTTCCAATGGGTTCTACACCCAAATCATCAAAACAAAAGTAGTTGGTACTTCCATAATCTTCGATGGTCTTATACCCCACATGATTAAAGCCAAACACAATATTTCTGGTGGGAATCATTTTATAAGGCTTTTGATGTGGCACGATATGCCTGAGCAGCTTCATTAAACTAGTTTTACCGCAGCCAACAGGACCGGTTAAAAGAATGCCCTTATGAATGTCAATGTCCAACTTTTTACAGTTAGCTTCGTCCTTGATGAAATAATTACATAGCTTAAATAGGATGTCCCTATCGTCAATTACTAATTTAAAACTTTTTCCAAAAAGGAGCTTCCCTTTGGCATTCAGATAAGTAAGAATTTCATTAAAATCATAAACGATTTCACTGCCCTCAAGTTCCCCTAACTTATATTCCTTAGTACCTTCCAAGATGATATGGGGATTTATGGTTTTCATAAAGGCTCATTGTAATTTTTATCGGAACTGGTCTTTAGGTTGTCCTGATATGGGACAGTGCCGTTTTGTTTGCTTCCTTTTTCAAAAATCTTTTTTTTATTATTTTTTTGTTTTGATAAGTTTGTATTGTTTATTCCTGTTTTGATAGGTTTATCTTTAGATACCAGCGCTTGTCCATTGGTCGTCCCAATTTTGGTACGGGAGAGGTCTATAGGTAGTTCATCACTTGTCCCAAAAATGAACATCTTGATTTGACTCCCACGAAACGGATTGTGAGAGGGGCTATAAAAAAGATAGCTCCAATCGCTCAGTTCCTTGATACATCTATGGTAGGTTGTTTTTGAGCCTAATTTTGACAAATCCATCACTTCGGCACGATTGATATAGAAACCTGGTTTAAAATGGTAATTGTTCCAAATCTGGAACAGAGCCATGTACAGGCTTATATGGGATGGGTTTAAACGGTTGTCTTTTGAAAACCTTTCCAAAACGCCGTTAAGATGCTTGATATAATTCATGGATTCCAAGATGGATTCAGAATTTATTATGGATTTTGTTGCCTTCCAAAATTTTCATGATTTCCTGATAATCATAATACAAGACGCCCCCCATTTTGGTATATGGTAAAGTCCCATTGATTCTTAAATTCTGTAAGGTTCCCGGTGAGATACCCAACAGTTCCCTGACTTCAAGTGATTTTAACCATTTTTTGGATTGTTGCCCTGACTGGTTTTTGAGTAGTAGTTTGATGTCATCGAGTAGTTCCATTTTGAATTCTCGAAGATCTTCTGTTGTAATGATGGTTGCTCCCATTTGTAACTGTTTTTTTTGTTAAAACAAAGCCACCCATGATTACAATAATCATTAGGCGACTTTGCCTTGATTTGACTTTCGTGTTACAAATTTGAGAGACTATTTTAGTTTTCTATCAATAGACCATCCCAAGGTGGGACATTTTTTATGTTCATTATTTTGAGGCAATTTATATTGATTTAGTAGGGACATCAAGACCAAAAACCATCAATTAACCGCAAATTGTATGTTGTATTAATAAAAAAAACTTACTCCCAACTTGGGGACAACTTGGGATTATTCATCGGACTCCTCAAAGCGTCTATTCAAGGCCTCTATCAGTTTATCTAAAAATTTTGTTTTACTGCATTTTCGTGCTCTGATTTCTATAAAGGTATGGTAGTAATTTCCCAATTCTATATTAAAGATCTGTTCAAATAGAGAGGCTAATTCTTTGATATCGGACGTCCCACTATTGATGGTGCCACTGCTGTGCAAGGCATAAATTAATTCTATTAACTCTGTTTTGTTTCCCGTCCAAAAAAGCTTTGATGATTGTTTCATGGCATTTAATTTTGTGTTATCGGTGTTGGTTTCTAATGTTTCAATTTCTTGTTTCAGATATACAATAAGCATGTCATACGCCATAATGGTGGCTACCGTGCTATCCTGACATGTTGAGAATTGTTCGTCTGTAAAGAAATGAAATGATTCTGTAGATGATCGCAAATCCGATTTCCCTCTGACAAAATATTGTTCATCCAAGGAGGTTGATCCCCTTCGATAATAATGATAGAACTCCAAATTATCATTGAAGTATACTTGTAATTTATTGATTTGATTGTTTAAGTATTTAACTTGAAATTTTGAACTACTTCTAGGCCGCTTACTTTCAATATTAAATAGTTTGACATAATAGATGAGCTTACTGAAAATTTGAGGCTTCGTATGCTTGAAGAAATGAATCTCTTCCTGTATGGAATGAAACCCATTTTGAATGACCTCTCGCCTTAGGCTTTTGATACACTTCTCGGTATGAGTAATCCCGTTTTCAGCAATATATAGCATATCTTCATTGCTAGATTCCAACGTCTCTAACTTTGTTTCAAATTCAGATATGAGTTCGTGATAATCCATATATATAAGAGATCCCGCAAGACTAGCTTTCTTCCAACAATCCCATTAGTTCCATGGTGTAATTATCCGAAGTTTGTATATAACCGAACTTTTTCTCAACAATCGCTCCTAGTTTTCTTTTCTCAAAAGCGGCGGTCATTCCCAAATCGATTTCTTTGAATTTCAAATCAATGGCTCGTTTAATGGTTTGAAATAACAATTGACGGTAGATGTGGAACTCTTTTAGGTACTCATAATCCATTCCTACAAATGAAGGCACATAGGTATGTTTTTCATTATTGTAGCAAAGCATGACTCCGATCATCTTTTCAGGGCAATCCTTCTGGCTAATCACGATGAACTCCCAGTTGGGATGCTTTGATATGTTCTCAAACAATGCGTCAGGAAAGGAAAATGTATTCAGTCCCAAATTATTTTGACGAACTTGGTCATATAACGCTTGAACTTGTTTTAATTGACCGGTACTGAACGATTGCAATACGTCTATCTTTAAGAGGGGCTCAATAGCCCATACTTCCTTTCTTAAATGTCGCCTGTTTCTTGAAGATAGGCTTGATACATACGTGTCTATATCATGATACCCGTCTAATTTAATTTTACTTGAATCAGGCATTTGTACTCTTATAAAACCTTGTCCTTGAAAAAAGGAGTGTGCAGGCTCATGATCAAGAAAATCTCTAAGAACGATCATTTTTGCTTTAAATCGCTTCTCTAGGGCTTCCATAGTTTGCATCATAATATTCAAAGCCTGTTGCTTTAAAGGATGTGTTTGATCTACATACAAATGATCCCCTTCTGTAAAAAGAGATCCCAAACTTAATACCTTAGACGTCAAATAATAGGGATTTAATTGTCGCTCCTTTTCAATGGCTTGGGAAGCTTTCACATTGGCTAACATATCATCTTTCCATAATCCCAATGTTAAAAATGTTGATAAAATGGGAGTTTGTTTCTGATCACATATAATCAAATACCAAAACTTCCAGTTATGTTCCCTTAACTCATTATTACTAAAAGTTTCTTCTAAAAATTTAAGCCCTTCCCAGTCACAAACCCCATGTTTACCAACCAGACTATTCCATAAGGATTTATCAATGTTTAAGATAGAATCCTCTAACTGTACCCTGAGGTCATGATGTGATGTCCCTTCCTCTATAGATATATCCTTCATTTTAAACGCCTGAAAAACTCGCCTTATATTCGTATTGCTATCTTCCAGTGCCTTTGGAAAATGATGGGTCATTGCTTCCACCAATTCTTTAATTTCCTGTTTTTGATTATGCCGTGAAATGGTAATTCTTACCCCAGTGTTTTTTACAGGGACGGCTGGGAATAGGCCTAGATTGACATAAAACCCTTCACTCATCATTCGGTTGACAAAGTTATAGCCTGTTTTTGGCATTCCTGTTCCTATATAGAATACTGGCGAGTCGTTGGTGTCAACAAGTGGTAATTCCGTTTGCTTTAAGAGGGCATTAAAATACTGAATGCGTTTCCTCAAATCGTTTTGAAGCTTATAGATCTCAGGTGTCAAATGAATCTTAGCAGATGCTGTGGCTGCTGCCACGGACGCAGGTTCCAATTGTGCTGAAAAGGTCAATGGGCCTCCAAAGGTTTTTATCTTATGATGAAGCTTTGCATTTGAACAGACCAAAACTGCACCACTTGCACCAAAGGTTTTACTCAAAGTTCCAAACAGTAACATATTCTCAGAAAGTTCCTTGAGTTCACTAAGCACATACCCCGTTCCGTGTTTACCGATCCAACTCATTCCGTGTACATCATCCATGTAAAGATGTAATTGAGGATATTTTAAACACAGGGCTTTCAAGTCCTGAATAGGGGCGAAATCGCCATACATGGAATAAATCCCGTCTGCCATATACCAAATTCGTTGTCTCTTAGAGGTCAATGCTTTTATTTTATCCTCTAGCATATTCAAATCATTATGACGAATCATATCAATAGGAACACTTCTGCTCTTTAGAACTTTGGCAGCACTTTGTACACTCCAATGGACTTGATGATCTAAAATAATAGCATCTTGGTCATCCACTGCGCTTGGAATGACTCCTAAATGGCCCAACGTACTGTTCTTTGTAATGATAATGGGATTTTGGTACATCTCTGCGATCAGCTCCTCCAATTGTCGATAAAGCGGATTGGAAATATAGGATTTAGATAAAGGAAATTGTGTGCCATACTTTCTGATAGCCTCTATCGCAGCTTCCTTTAATCTAGGATCTTGTTCTAACCCTAAATAGCCTGTTGTCCCAAAATGATATAATTGCTTATTATTAATCCCTATAGTTCTTCCTGAAAATTGATCTCCTTCTGCATATAAGTGTAATACGCCTTGTTGTTGCGCATCTGTAAACACCTCATTAACAGTGTTCAAAAAATTGTTGTGTTTGATTTTTGCCATATCATTTATATTTATAGACATAAAATTTAGTGGCATTTATTTAAATTTGAGCAATTCTATTTTAACATAATCCCTTACAGATAATTTTTTATCCTTTGTAGATAAATAAAACAAAACATATTTAAATGTTTAATCGATTAACGGTTAAATATTTAATTAATAATTTTTGTAAGTTTATACTGAAAATAACCAGTTTTCTAAGAATTATGCTCACCTTTTTTGAAAATGACTATGCTGAATACCGCTATTTAGATCGCATTCTATTTATCACCTACAAGGATGGTACTAGTATCGATTTAGAGGCAGCCGTCCGTATTGTAAAAGATCGGCTCATTTTACATGAAGGTCAATCCTTTCCCATATTATGCGATATTCGGGGTATTAAGGAAATCAATAAATCAGCTAGGGATTATTTGTCTATTGAAGGATCTGTTTTAGTTAAAGCAGTTGCTTTTATTATAAAGGATCCTGTTTCTGAAATGTTGTCCAAATTCTATCTACAAACTAGAAAACCCATCATACCAACCCAATCTTTTGAGCATATTGAGGATGCTCTGGTTTTTTTAAATGGATTTGCAGAATCTGAACCCTAAGGAACTATAATTTATAACACTCTCTCAGTTCCAATAATTTCTCTCATGACATATTAATAAAATAAACCATCTATTAATTTATTATGGCGAAAAGAAAAAAAGAAAGAATACATCAAATTAATCACATGTTATTGGAAATGGCCAATGGTAACTTTTTTTACCGGTTGGAACGATCCATGAACAAAGATAGTCTAGAAGCATTAAGTGTTACCCTAAATATGTTGGCCGAAGAGATTCAAGAAGTCATGATTCATCAAGGATTCGCAAATACAAATGATACTATCAAGCACATAGTTCAAATGAGTTTTATACTAGATTCGGAAGGCATCATTAACATGGTAAATAAGCATGCTTGTACCCTATTAACCATTGAATATGATGATATCATTGGAATTCCATTTGAGTCTCTTTTAACAGAAAGTTCCCAAACCACCTGGAAGAAGGCGTGGAAGACACAACTAAAAAACCAAAACATTGTTTCTGATACCTCCTTAGTTTTAACGTTTAAAACCAAAGAAAACCTATTGATTCCAAATCCCTGTTATTTGACAACATTCCAAAATAAGACAACTAAAGAAAGAAACATCCTGATCACTGTCATCCATCATTCCAAAAGTCAGTTTGAGTTGGAATCCGATTTAAAACAACGTGTCATCCAATTCATGGATAACAGCAAGCAATCTAATAAAACACCAATTACACCTTTAAAACAAAAACTTAGATTAAGTTTTGATGATATTAAAAAACTCAGGGAAGGACATGATTTTATAATTAACAATTTGGATAAAAAACTTCCTTCACTCAAAGAATTTGCGCTCCAATTAGGTACCAATGAATTTAAATTAAAGTATGGGTTCAAGGAACTTTATGGAACAAGTGTCTATCGCTTTTTATTAGAAGAGCGTTTAAAGAAGTCCCAACTGTTAATACAGTATACCGATATGCCTCTTAAACAAATTGCTCATACAATAGGGTTCAAAAGTTTTCCTCATTTCTCTAAAACCTTCAAGGATAGATTTGGATTTAGTCCCAAAATTCTAAGAAAAAAATATTTAGAAAAAAACGGTAATTAATAATAGCTCTTTTTAATAAATCCCTAACACACAAAAACTTATCCTTTACAAATAAAATTTATTGTTGAATTTCACCATATCAAATCAAATGATATGAAAGATTCAACAACAGTATATCAAATACTAACAAAAACCATAAGCTTGCTTTATGTCATTTTATTTGTATATGCCGCGACTAGTAAGCTCATTGATTTTAATCATTTTACAACACAACTCACCAGATCACCTTATATTTCTAATTATGCCCATTGGATTTCTTGGGGTACCCCTACGATTGAGTACATCCTAGCTGGACTGTTGGCATTTAAAATCTATACCTTAAAAGCCTTTTACGCAAGCTTTTCACTTATGGTCCTCTTTACCATTTATATCGTGTTCGTTCTCAATTTTAGTGATTCCATTCCATGCTCTTGTGGTGGGGTGTTGTCATCCCTAGGATGGAAAGATCATGTCATTTTCAACATGGTATTTATAGTACTTGCCCTAATAGGGATTATCGCAACCCATAAACAACAACATATTCAAATTCAAAAATAATACTACGTAGTGCCAGGGGAAGACCGAAAACCTGAAAAAGAGTAGGTCATTAATTTTTTAAAACACACATTATGAAATCTAAAGTTTTTAAAATCATGTTACCAGCTTTTGCTATTTTATTAGCCATAAGCTTATCGTTTGCAACAGAAGCCACTAATTCTAGCCAAACTGGTTACTATGATGATCCATTTATCCCTGGAATACAGGAAGTGCCAGGAGGTGTAGATTGTCCAACAACTGGAGAAGTTACTTGTAAGTATAATGGACATGACGTCTATGCTGATCGAGCTATGACCCAACCTTTATGGGAAAGAGAATAATTATTCTAACTAATTAAATAAAAAGGTGTCTATTAATAGACACCTTTTTTTGACTAACTCAAAAAAATAAGTATTGCAACATACAATAACTTATTAAACTTACGAAACTAGCATACTTCTGTATTAAAATTTTTCCATTTGTCTCAGGATTAGTTTTAGATGTCCCCTGTATATCTCATTCATATCTTTGTCCATGCTACCAGAAACCAAATCCTTTAGTTGTATTAATTGATTTAAAAAGAGGCTTTTGGAATAATTAGTATAGGTCATAAAATTTTTATCAGCCAAAAGATTGGTTCTTTTCTGCTCAATGTTTTTACAAAGTTGATCAACATATAAGCTCTGCAGTTCCCTTTTTCTAGCATCTACAAAAAATGTATCTTGATTTAGGTCCTTGAACAACTCCTTCTGAAATTTTGATAAAAAAAGCTCGGATATCCCCTTAAAAGCCTCAGACTTTTCCATATACTCTAGTCGCTTCATTCGCTGTGGTAATAGTAACTTAAGCAATAGTTTTAATTGTAACTCTGTTAATTTATCTGGAAATGTTGAGTATTTTATATTGGTTAAATATTCAGGATGCGTTAACCATGTGGGTGGATTAAAGGCATGCAAAAATATAAAGTCCATAGCATCCTTCTGAATATCATACGGTATAGGCTTATACATTTTTCCTTGTTGACTGCCAGATTTATATTGAACAGTATAACCTGCAATCAAAGACATAACCTGACTCATTTCTTCATACCAAAGCTCCATGGTTTTTCCATAAAGCCTTTCCATCACTGTATAGTCTTTTTTATCATAATTTACAATTGGCAATAACTTAAGAACACGCTCCATATTTTTCAATCCCATTTCTGTAGTTTTTATAGGATCGTCATTATCTACTACTTCGTCGGTCATACCCGGTCCAATAATTTCATATCTTTTATTAATGTATCTAAACCAAGGTATAGAATCTTGGAGCCTAACAATACGTTCCAAGTTTTCTTCTTCATGACTTATAAATGGAGTATAAGCCCATTTAATATTGTAAATATCTGTTGGTCCAACCTTTTGAATTAGCAAAGAAGGATCAATGCTATCTTTTGGTTGAACGATATAATTATGCCTTGCATAGGTCATAACACTTGGGGTATGACCCATGGTTTGAAGCCATTTTTTATCACGCATTTTCTCAAAAGAATAAGCATATTCGCCATAATTGGCGTCCTTGATACCGAATGCATGACCAGCCTCATGAGCCACGACGAATTGAATGAGTTCCCCCATTAAATCATCTGGAAAAGGATATTGCTGAGCCCGTTTGTCCATAGGCGCACATCTAATAAAATAATCGTCTGAAAGATGTTGATAAGAGGACGTAATTATAATATCAGATTTTAAAATTTCACCTGATCTTAAATCTACAATTTGAGATACCGTAGAGCCTGTACCATCTTCATATCCTCGAACATGCCTTCTAGTACCCCATCGTATGATGGAGTAATTAACACTATTCCTTATTTTTTCTTGATCCTTCTCAGACACTTCTTTTACTTCCAGTGCATTTTTAAATCCTGCAGCTTCAAAAGCCTGTAACCATTCCATTATACCAGCCTTAACATAAGGCCTCCATTTTTTTGGTATATCCGGAGCCAACATAAAAGTTATAGGTTTAACGGGAACGCTAAGTGTCTTGTTTTTATATTTTTTTTCTAGGCGCCACCTTGTAATACTTGCCACTGCACTTTCGTTGGTATGATTAATAAAACTCACTAAATCTTCACAAAAAAAACCCATTCGATAATCAAATAAACGAGGTTGCATAGGTTTAGGCAACAAAAAAAAGCTAAAGTCCACAGATAGCGTTTTTTTCCCACTTTTCTCAGCTATAACATGATTAGTTTTTATAATGACTTCATTTTCAAGCTGCTCAACATCATATATGTAAGATAGATCAGCAACAATAGTTTCCTTGAAATCTGAATCCCAGTCAACTGAATTACTCAACACCAAATTTGTAATATCTATATAAAATCTGTCTGAACTACTTTTATTTTTAATGATTGGAAAAACACCAATGGTATTCTTAAGAATTGATGCATCCTTATTTATTGGTATAATAACACCTGTTTGAGATACTACTCTAGGGGATTCTAAGATAATTTGATCTTTAAACTTTGTCCATTTAACATGTTTGTAATAGTGCTTATAACCATCTCTGTGATTAACAAATAGCATGTCTTTGCCTAAAAATATTTCTGAAACATTAATATACACTTTACCATTTATCAACTCTATAGATAAAAACCTATCCTGACATACCGTTTTAATTGTTTCTTCTTCTATTTTAGAGGGCACTGCTTTGAAATGGCTTTTGCTAAAACCAAATAGTTGGAAGAATAAAAAAAATATTATAATAGAAACTCTCATAATTGAATATATTCTGAACACTGAATAGTTATTTTTGTTTGTTCTTTAACTTTATGAATTCTTTTAATAACCAGAATTTTGAGGTTTCAAATTAGGATTTATCTCTAATTCCGTTTCCGGGATTGGTAATAAAAAATTAGAGTCCTTCCAGTTTGGTTTAATGGGACTTAATATCTCATTTGCAACTCCCATTCGCTTAAGATCAAACCATCGATGGCCATGCTCAGTAAAAAATTCTACTTGGCGTTCGTGTAAAATAGCATCTAATAAATTATTTTTGTTATTTGCCTCAGTATTGTCTAATCCTGCACGATTTCTTATCATATTTAAATCTTCCTGAGCTCCAATAATATTTCCTAAATGTGTTCTTGACTCAGCTCGGATTAAATACTGTTCAGTCAATCGAAAAATGATAGAATATTCCAACGAGTCTGTTTCACTTAAAAGTGCTTTATATTTGTAAGGATAATACAAAGTCGTCAACCCGTCATTACTCGTCGCACTACCAGTCCAATAAGAAAGCCTTAGATCTCCAGACTCAAAAGCACCTATCATAGAATCACTTAAAGCATAGGTTTGACCTGGAATAAATCTAATAACAAACTGATTAGCTTCATAAGTATTCGCATAAGACACCCCATTAGGTTTAAATTGCCATATCGTTTCTGAGGACTCTTTGAGGAATACAGAGTTTATATCTAGTTCCAAACTATAGTTAGTTATCAAATCATCAGCCATAGCTTCTGCCAATTCCCATTGTTCTGTATATAGATAGGTACGCGCCAATAAGGCCTTGGCTACTGATGCATTGACAACGACATGTTCTCCAGTATCATCTGAAGTCCCCATAAACGTAGCCGCGGCCTCAAGATCTGATATTATATTCTCATATACCTTATTTACAGGAATGCGCGTAACCTTGTTATTCTCTACATAATTGGTAGTAGTAATATAGGGGATGCTTCCAAACAAATTGACCAGCAAACTGTGCATATATCCTCGGACAAATAATGCCTGTCCTTTAAATTCTTCCTTTTGTTTTTGAGATAAATTTACAGAAGTCTCAACACCACTTATAATATCATTAGCAGCATATATGAGGTTATACGCATGGCTCCACCAAGCCAATACCACAGCATTGGAAGGGGAAACATGATGAGTATATATTTCAATATAGTTCGTATCAAAACCATAATAATTCAATTCATCACTGTAAATTCCCATCATCGAACTTAATCCATAGCGCCCTGATATCATACCTTGTTCTCGCATCTTATAATAGATGTTTGCTAAAGCAGATTCTACTGTTGAAGAATCTTCAAATACCGTCTTTGATATCAGAACATTCTTTGGTGGATCAACTTCAATAAAATCAGTACATGAAGACATAAAGAAGATTAAAATAAAATACAGGAGGTATTTTATCGGTCTTCTGATGCTTCCATTGAAATAACATTCTGCTATATTTATCTGTTTGTTGCTTTCTATAATTTTCATAATAAAATATTTTAAAGTTAAAAGCCCAATTGAACACCTAAAGTAAATTGGCGTAAAGGAGGCAAAATAGTTTGTGACGACTGTTCGGGATCTGGACCATCATAGCCAGTAATTGTGAATAGATTTTGACCTTGTAAATACACATTTAAATCCATCCCATAGCTAAATTCCTTTGGGATCTTGTAGCTTAAAGAAATATTCCTTAAACGTATGAAAGACGCGTCTGATACTGCGGAACTACTTCTTCTCTGGTTATTACTACTAGTGCTTAAGCCACCATTAAAACCTCCAGAAGCTAGCATAAACGATGAAGCATCCCCAACTTCTCGCCACCTATCCAATAGTGAGACTGGTCCATTATTACCATAGCCCGGAGTTGCCTGCACCCTTAAGTTATTATAGTCACGTTGCTTTTTAAATTGAAAGAAAACATCTAATGTCAAGTTTTTATAGCTTAATGTATTTCCCAAACCTCCAAAAAGTTCAGGAGAGAAATCTTCAATCCACTGTCTATCTTCCGGACTACTTATTGAACCATCATCATTATAATCCTCAAATTGATAGATACCTGTGTCTGGATCTACTCCCAATGCGTGATATAATTTCACAATGGTTAAAGGTTGTCCGATCACGTATGTATTTGCAAATGTTGATGTTTCCAAATCTGGAAAACTCACTAATCTATTCTTGGGTAAGCTTATATTAAACGCAGTCGTCCATTGGATATGGTCTGTTTGAATGTTGCTGGTATGCAAATTAATCTCAAGACCTGTGTTTTCAACCGTGGCATCAAAATTTCCAGTGAGTTCTGTAAAACCGGTGGTATTAGCCAACGGAATACCTATGAGTTGGTTTGAGGATCTATTTTGGTACCAAGCTGTATTTATCTGAATTCTATCATTAAAAAAACCAAGCTCTAAGGCCAGTTCCAGTTTTTTGTTAACTTCCCATCCAAATAAAGGGTTGAAGATCCCAGTAGGTTCTAAAGTATTGGTTCCGTTGTATTCAAAACCCGTGATGCCATAAGTATCCAAATACTTATAATCACCTATATTATCACTTCCTGTTGCACCATAACTACCTCTTAATTTTCCAAAACTTAAAAAGGTATTATCACTTAAAAAAGACTCTTCTGAAAAAAGCCATGCAGCTCCTAAAGCTCCAAAATTCCCAAATTGTCTACCAGAACCAAAACGGGACGAACCATCTCTTCGTCCTGTCAGGTTAAAAAAGAATTTATTTTTCCAATCTAAATTTATACGACCAAAAACGGCATGGTAATTATAGTCACTATCACTATCTTGTCTCACCTCAAGAGTTTTTGCTGCGGATAAGTTTAAAATCAAGTTATTGTTTGGGAACCCAGTACCTTTTATAACTAATTGTTCCGCAGACTCACTTTGAAATGTGGTACCTACTAATACACTCAAATTAATATCCCCCCAATGTTGTTCCAAATGAATTTGTGGTTCTGCAATCCAAGAGGACCTTTTAGAATTGTTAGTGGTTATGGATGAATAATTTTCAGGCGTAAACTCAAATTCTGGATTCCTTGCAGTACTTGGTAATATTCTATAAGATTCCAATCTATAATTATTATAGCCCAAATTTGTTTTTAGTTCTAAATTGTTTAGTAATTCATAAGACAAACTTGCATTTGCAATAAGGGTATTAATATTTACTTTGTAATCTTCTTGTAAAGATGCTAATGGGTTATCAAAGGTGTTGTTTTCCCAATTTAATTGTCCTTCTTCATCATACAATGCAGGTGCATTTGGTAATAAGACATAGGCCTTTCCTGTTAAATCTGTTCGGGGCATTTTGTTATGCTCCAAAGTATAAATAGTGGACAAATTTATTTTAAAACGGTCATCATCGGAGCGATGGCTGATAGTATTATGAAATGAAGTTTTCTTATAGTTGGAATCACCAGGAAATACAGTCGTTTCTTTTTGATGCGCACCACTAATCAAAAATTGAGTTTGAGCACTTCCACCAGAGACTGAGAGTTGGACATTATTTCTATAGGCCGTGCCTCCTATTAATTCTTTTTGCCAATCGGTATAACGGTTTTGATCCCACGTTTTTAAATCTGGCCATACAAAATCAAACGCTGGATTTTCCAAAAATGCCCCAAAACCGTCATTAACAATCCCTTCCCTCCTAAGTTCTAAATACTGCTCGGTATTCATTAAGTCTAAGAAGTGAGACACCTGTCCCAAAGAACTACTCATATTAAGTTTAAACTGAGTTTTACCTATTTCACCTTTTTTAGTCGTAATTAGCACTACACCATTGGCTGCTCTAGAACCATATATTGCTGTGGCATCAGCATCTTTAAGAACTTCTATGCTCTTTATATCATTGGGATTAATGGCATTCAACGGACTAATGTTAGCCCCATTAATTCCAACTGATATATCGACAGCCCCCAAGGACTGAGATCCAAAAGGCACCCCATCAACGATGTATAACGGATCAGTTCCACTATTTATAAAATTCTTCCCTCTAATCTCAATGTTATAACCCCCACCTGGCACACCTGTAGTTTGGACAACATTCACTCCCGGCAGGTGTCCTTGCATCGCTGCCAATGGGTTGTTAACGGGTTGTTTCTCAATAGTTTTTGATTCTATCTTAGCAATACTCCCTGTACGTTCCCTGTCTTTCACCCTATAATATCCTGCGTTGATCTCTACGGTATCCAAGGACATGACCTCTGGTTCCATGATGACATTTAACTCATTACGACTATGTATAGGAATTTCTTGAGTTTTAAAACCGACAAAGGAGAACACCAACACCTGGTTATTATTAACATTTATAGTATACCCACCATTAAAATCGGAGGTCGTTCCTCTCTGAGTTCCTTTAACTATAATGGACACTCCTGCTAGGGGCACCCCATTACTATCAGTGATTTTCCCATGAATCTGGGACTGTTGCATTAAACCAACAACATGTGTGTTGGCATATAACATCTCAATATTAGCTAAGCTATGGGCATATAATGAGACACTAAAGATTTGGATAACACAGAATAGGACAATCCTACCCCTATATATTGGATTATTTTTCATAATTTTGAATTAGTATTAGACATATTTTTGTTTATTAGAACCTCCTACAAGACTGTGCAAAAGTTTTAGGAGGTTTTTTTAGTATTTATATTTGTTTTTAAGGCATAGGCAAAGGTGTTATTTAGTTGGTTTTTCAAATCATCTATCCACGCCCTTAACTATTAACTCTATTTAAAATAGGGCATAGAAAGTCCGGGAAGCACTATGATACTAGGCTTTTAAAGGAAATTTGTCCGGATACAATTAAAATGAATCATGCGTCAGTTATGGGAATAGGAAGTAAAACAACATCCGGAAACAAAGGTCAAGGTAAGCCCATAACAAAAGGCCTATTATATAGGGTTCTTGGGTTTTTTACTAAACAGAATATCAAACACCGTATGCTCCAACATGGTACCATGCTGAAACAAACTATTTCGATTTATCATACAAAACCCGTATTGCATCATGTTTTTAGTTTAAAACCACTGTTTGCAACGCCTATAAAAAAACAAAAAAACAACGCTAAGAATATGCTAAGTAGAACCCTCAATGTATAGACACAAAAAAGGCGCGGAACTCAGCTTACTGCACTAGCGGTACTGGTATACCAAGGAACAATAAGTGAGCCCACGCCCATAGACGTGAGCATCTTACTTATCATCTCGTTCCTTTAAAATTACCAGTTTTCTAGTGCGAGACTCAAAGCGAATGCTTCAATATTTTATTTGAAGAATCGCAAAATTAATACTAATTACGAATATATGCAATTGCGAATTGTAATCCAAATGGATTACAATATTTTTTGAAAATTTAACAACATTGCAGGATGTCAGAGTTAGATAAAAGGGGTATTATTTTAAAAAACAAAATAGCTGAGAGGGTAAAGTTTTTAAGGATGAAAACTGGACTTTCACAGTCTGACTTTGCCAAATTACATGATATTGATAGACAGATTATAAATCGTTGGGAAAGTACTTCCAATAAAAGAGGGATAACCATCTATACTATCAAAAAATTTTGTGATATGATTGAAATTTCAATCAAAGAATTCTTTGATGACAAGATATTTGATTGACATATTTTACTCCTGATAGTAATTTTTGAGTTTTTCTTGACAAAAATAAAGGTTACACAAGTTGATACACAAAAGAGTATTAATTTATTAAATCACTTGAGTAATACCTAACCTACTTGAATAACTACTATATTCTACTTGCATTTCAGACAATAGTTCTTTGTTAAACACCTTAAGGTTATCAAACTCCGACTTAAAGATATTTTCAGGAACTGAAAAGTTATACCTAAAATCAAATAATAAAGCAGTATCATTTTCTTCATCACTGAAAAATAAATGATCAAAAATTTTAATTGAATCCGGTTTTGTATCCTTACCTAAAAATTTATTTTTATTATTTCTTTTAGGATTTGATATTTTAAGTCCACTTAATAATTTTAAATTTTTACCAAATTTATTTTGGGCAATATCGCATGGACGCGATAAAAGCAGTACTATTTTTGATATTTTTATATTCTCACCTTTTTGATTACTTAAATACTTATTTACAATTTCGTCATCATGAATAGAATACATTTCACACCATTCATTTTCCTTAAATTCAGAAATTATTCCTGGATATATCAAATCATGGACTAACTCTTTTTGAAGTTTAAAGTGGAACCAGCTATTTAACTCTTTATCAATTATGGGACTTTGGACACTAGTTAAATCATATAGTCCCTTAATATTAATTTCAGAAATTTTATCATTAACATGCATTTTAGTGTTTGAAATTAAAACAGTATCTAAAGCATCAAATAGCATCATTCTTTTTTTATTATTATCACCACTCATTTTTATAGAATCGCCTCCATGTGCAATAATTATTTTTTTGAGCTTACTGATTATTTGATCTTGTGTTTTAGTAATATTCCCAATAACCTCATTTGCTGAACTTTTGACACTTTTTTTCCATAATTGAATTTCTTCTAATGCCGGAGTAGCTTCAATTTCAGAATCAATCTCAAATAATAACTTACTAAAATCATACTTTTTATCACCTTTTATGTGATAATCTGTTTTACTCTTAACTAAATGAATAAATGGTATTCTATTATGTACTGTTAATATATCTAAAACCTCTTGAGATTTACTAACATCTTTAGTCCATAAAACCAAAACATAAAATGATTTGTCTTTAATAACTGCTCTAATCCAGTTTGAACATTGTTCCGCATCAAACTTACCAGAATAGTATAAATCAAGGAAAATTAAATTTACATCTGAAAAGGGACACTCTGGCATATCATCTCCATCAACATAATCAGGATTATACAATTTACACCCAATTCCTCCCTCAACATAATGATTCAAAATATCTTCAATTTCTTCTTTATGGTCATCTATTATGACAATACTTGGCTCAAAGTATTTCATTATTCTTGATTTTTACTAAATATTAATTTTACAGCAGCTCCATCATATTCTTTAGGAACATTATAGCTTTCTAATTCTGAATTATCAATTATTATATCAAATTTGCCATATTTAAGCATAATCGTATCAACTAAATATAAACCAATCCCAATTCCATCAGATTTTCTAGAGAAAAAAGGTTGAATTAATTCAGAGATATCATCTTTAAAACCTGGACCATTATCCGCTATTATTATAGCTGTGCCACTCTCAATCTTTAAAGCTTTGAAGTAAATCATTTTATCTTCTTTGTAAATTGTATCAAGCCAGTAAATACTATTGTCTAAAATATTCATAAGCATTGTGATATAAAATCTTTTATCACAAACTATACTTTTAATATTCTTTTCTATATCAATTTTATAGTTAATCTTACGATCTAAAAATTTAGTTTTATAATTGTTAAAAGCTCTATTAGTTGCATCATGTAAATTAATTTCTTTATCACCA
Source organism: Yeosuana marina (assembly GCF_011762485.1). Lineage (GTDB taxonomy): Bacteria > Bacteroidota > Bacteroidia > Flavobacteriales > Flavobacteriaceae > Yeosuana > Yeosuana marina. The sequence continues at coordinate 91,733 of NZ_JAAKGI010000003.1, read as the reverse complement.
CCTTTTCGTAAAACTGAAATAATACCTTCTGTATACTGCTTTAATTCATCAACTTGATTAGTAATTACATCCAATTTTAAAGGATTGGTTTTAACAGTTTCTTCCATTCTTGGTACTAATTTTTCTATTTCATGAAGCGCAACTGAAGCTGTCATACCAACTCCAGCAGGTATTAAAAGAATTTTTTTGTCCTCCTCATATTTTTTCTCAATATTTTCAGCTTCTTCAAGTAGTTGTTTCTTCTTCTCTTCATTATTTAAATCAGTATTATCAAGAATACTTTTAAATTTACTTACTTTATTCTCGAAAAGATTTTTAGAAGATTTTTTATTTGCATTTAACCATTTAGTTCTATCTTTTAATCTTTCGTTTTTGATTTCATTTAAGACATAGTCAATGACTAACCGAAACATACTAAATGCTTCATTTTCAACAAAACCTTCTCTATTTGTTTTTTCGACTAAAGCGGAAGAATTTTGAGGATCCAAATAGATATATCCAATAATTTGATTGTTAGAAAACCATTCTTTATTATTTATTCTTTTTAAATCAAATCCAAGCCAATCGTCGCCTTTTTCACCATAATCAAAAACCCTCATATCACCTTTATAAACTTTAACTCCAGAATTTTCTTTAAGTATTTTTTTTATTATATCTGGGCTATCTGAATAATCTTTGAGGGAAATAGAGTCAAGATCATAAGAGTAAAATTCAAAAAACAAATCACCAAAAGGAAGAACTTTCTCGCTTGAATCATACTCATTTAGCAAAAAGTCGATTTTTTCTTTGCTATATTCTTTTCGTTCTAATTCTTCTCTAATATCTGGTTTTATTAGGCCCTTAATATTTTTATCGTATTTACTATTACCTTTTATTTCTCGAGTTCCTAAATCTGGCTTGTTTTTTAAAGCGAAACTATATTCAAAGGTTAAATTAAAATTAGTATCAATATGAGCTGTAACCTTATAAGGAGCTTCGTCAAGAATTTTTGTTGCTGTTGGAAAGTCTATCAACCATTGATTATCAAAATTCAAGTTTATCTTAAAACTCTTTTCTTCAATTTTAGGAGACAACATTGATAGGGTTTGCCCCTTTAAACTTCTCGCCATGCCTTTTGTCCAACTCTCTTTTAAGCCACTTAAATGAATATATGTACCACTTTCCCTTTTGAATCTAAATTCTTCAATATTCTTTCTTAGCTTCCATTTCACAGGTATATCCGAAAGATGTTTAGATTGATTAAAGTCCTTCCAATTTATATAAAGTTCTATTTCATAATCTGCTAATTCTTTACTGATTAACTCAGTTTCATCATCGTTATATTTTAAAATCAATGGACGAGATATTAGTAATATTTTGGTGCCTAATTTATGTACTGCAAATCTGCCAACCCCTTTTTCACCCATTGGTATTCTTTTATAAATAGGTGATTTAATAATTTGCCTTTCACCATTTAAATCAACTGGTTTTCTAAAATCTGATCCAGGTTCGAGCCATACATCTTCAACAATTTCTGATGTCATTCCTATGCCATCATCTTCAATAATAATTGAAGCATTTTCAACGTTCTCAACATCCCTAAAATAAACATCAACTTTTTTAGAATCAGCATCATAACTATTTTTCACTAACTCATATATGGCCATTACGGGATTCTTTATAAGTTCTTCACCTAAAAGAGTTAATATATGTGCTTTAGGATTAAAATGCTTTTCTTTTAATTCGTCAATCATTTACTTTAAGTTTATCTTTAATTGAAATTGCTATTTCATTAGCCATTAATGGTGGAACTGCGTTACCGATCTGTTTAAAAGCTGCTGTTCTACCTCCTTCAAAAAAGAAATCATCAGGAAACGATTGAATTCTAGCTGCTTCTCTTACAGATAATGACCTAACTTGTTTTTTATCTGGATAAATATAATGATGACCGTCTTTCGCTATATGGGCTACCATAGTATGAGATAAACCATTACCATCAACTACCTTAAACCTGTCAACAAATGATTTTTGGTTATTGTGAGTTTTTAATCTTTCTGGTAAGTCAGGATATTTTAATCTTTCTCCTTTTTCAAATTTATTAATGGCTATTTTATAAATTTCTAAATCCCTATTATTATGAGGTCTCGCAATATGTTGTGTCACAAAATCCACACCATTTCTTAAATCAAACTTTTTAAGATATTCGTTGGTATCTGTCACATATTCAGTTAAATTATTTTGCTCTCCTGGCTTTAATTTTTTTAAGTCTTTGAGCAAATAATTAACACTCCATGTATTAGGCTTAGTAGTAAATTTTGGATATGAAAATTTAAATTCTTTTCTCCATCCTATTAGAATAATTCTCTTTCTATTTTGCAACACTCCATATTCAGAAGAATTAAGTATATCGAATTCTACTTGGTAACCAATACTTCTAAAATGATCTTTCATATCCTCAAAGTAACCACCGTTATTTGCAGTTATTAATCCAAGAACATTTTCAAAAACAAAAACCTTTGGTTTGTATTCAGCTAAAAATTTTGCATATTCTTTGTAAAGGTGATTTCTTGGGTCTTTTTTCATTCGATCTTTATCTCTGGAACGACCCACTAATGAATATGCTTGACAAGGCGGTCCGCCTACAATTAAATCAATTTCAGAATTTCCAGATAATTCATTAATTAGTTTAAAAATCTGGCTGTTATTTTCCCCTCCAATACTTTTATTAATAACTGTATCGGAAAGTTTTGCATCCCCAAATTTTTTAATAAAAGTATCTCTTGAAATACTTCCTTTTAAGTAGTCATAATAATTATTTATTTTCCCTTCTTCCTTTAACTTATGAAAAGTCACTCTTGTTTCAAGAGTTTTACATGCATTTTCATCAATTTCAACATGAGCTACGGGATTAAACCCTGCTTTAATGAATCCTTCGGAAAGACCTCCAGCACCAGAAAACAAATCAATGAAGTTCATAAAAAATATTTTACAAATACCCAAAAATATGTATAAATCTCATAATAACCTGGTGTTCTGTACGATATTTTTTTGAAATAATATAAGACATGGCTATTTTATTAATAAACAAACTCTTTAAGCATTCCCATGTAAATTTGCATTAAAGATTAATCCAATTTGTTTTGTTTTCGTTTTGATGTTCAATAAATTTCCCATCTATTCCAATATTTAGAAAGAGAATATTACTAAACCTTTTTGGGTATAATTTATACTAAAAGCACATTTTGATACCCTTTCAGGTATAATATAATCATATTAAATATCACGCCCTTTTGGTTAATATTGGAAACCTTTTCATTTTTTGTCAAGGTTTAATTTATATCCCCTTTAAAAACTCAAAGATTCGGCAATAAATACCCATTACTGCCAAATCTTTGAATTATTATTTCATGGCTTCTTTTCCGTTTTCTTTTTAGTATAAATATTGAAAGGTATCCCCACTCTTATTCTACCTGTAAAATCATTAGTGACTTTAGTCTTATAAATAGCATTTTCCCAACCCATGTCAATACCAAAAGTAAGACTGGTTTGATCGTCCTTTACTTTTCTGAATATTGGACCAAAAAGGGTTGTAAAGTTATTATTAAAAAACACGCCTTTAGGTCTATCAATAAGATAATTATGGCTTACGGCTAAATTAAAACCAAAATTTTTCTTTTTGGTAAAAAATATTGCACTGTAGATATTAAAAGAGCCCGTTTTAAAGTTTTCTTTAATACTATTGAACCTTCCTAAATTTTGTTCATCATCATCTTCAAGTATATATTCAAAATTACTATCCTGAACTATTTTGGGAGTACCATTGATTAATGCATTTTCTAAAAAAGAACTTGAGGAAACTGACACGCCAATTTGATAGTACCAGATAGTTTCTTTTGCATTATGAGCATGATTAAAGTTAAATAATAAAACTGACTTTAGTTTGTTTAAATTGTCTGATAGGTTAAAAGAATTACTAAAATCGTCCAAGATATTTGCATCGATATTTTCTGCAGTGAAATTATATGTGCTGTTACCCAAATTTAAGTTTAAATCAAACCATTTTAGACTATAACCATATGTGATATCATTCTTCTTATCAAACTCGTATAAAATGTTATTTTCTATATATTTTTGCAATTTATTTTTAGTTTTCAAGGCCTCTAAGTATTCTTGGATTTTCTTTTCTTCTGCATCTAACATTGTATAGGCTTCTTCGTATTTTTTTTCCTTGATCATCTTCTTTACATCAGGCATCTCATTTAACAAGTCAGAGTAACTGGAAATTAAATGCTTCTTTCTATCTATATCAAAAATATCTTTTTTAAGATTTATTATATCCTTGATAATTGAAGAAGTGTATTTGTTTGATTTGAATAGTTGTTCACTTGCATTTATTCTACGTTTTGCATGTACTAGATTAAATTCTTTTTCGTTTCCTTTGAAAAACGAACTTGATTTCCCCACTTTTAGAATTAAACCTAGATTAAGACTAACATTATTACTCCAAGAATTATCAGAATAAAATTCAAATAGATTTTTACTGCCAGAGGCATTTGCACCTACTCTTGCATAAAGAGGAGATAACTTACTGCCTAATCTTAAATTTGCACTAATTGACACATTTGTTTTCTCTTTATTTTGAGTATATCCAAAAGCAGAAGAATTACTTACTAAATCTGAATTAGAAAAAATTACATAATTAAAAGCTTCAGAAATATTTTCTTTTAAAAGCTTATCTTGAATTGCATAATTTTTTAAATTATATTTATTCAATTCTGTATCTAAAGTTTTCTTGTAATTTTCTACTTCCTGCCCTAACATTTTTGATACAAAAAGAAGACAAATAAAAAAATGAAGGAACGTTCTCATAATGGTTAATTTTTAATAAGTATTAATAGATCATTAAACTTTGGCAAATCCTTGAATTTTTGCCAAAGTTTAATTAGGTTAATTTCTTCCGTATCACCACTGACACCGGTTTATGGTCACTCGTATTGGCATATTTCGGGTTATTAGCATTAATCAGGTCATGGATTTCATGCACCACATACCCTGCTTTACTTTCAATAATGAAAGGCAACGACCCATCCACCAAACTTTGGGTAAACAAGATATGATCCAATAAGATATGGGGATCTCTTTGCTCATCTATAAAATCCTGAAAATTGACACTCCAACGTAAGTTATCCTCAAAATCAAACAAGGCGTGATTAAGAAACCGTTCCGCTTCAAACACATTGCCTTGCAGGTTTGATAAAAGATCAAAAAAGATATATTGCTTTTCAAAAAACTCTTTACCAGGGCCATCATTTAAATCTCCCATCACCATAATAGCTGGGTTGGGAACCTGTTCAAATTTCGTATTAATGTAGTCCCTCAAATTAGCCACCTCCGTGGTCATCTTAATTCGCGCTTTAATAGCATCCCTGATAAAAGCTTTCTGTTTCTCACCACCCGCATTCCAACTACTTTTACCACTACGCACAAATTTACTTTTGGTATGTAGCCCTACGAGTTCCAATCGTGTGTTTTGCCATTCCAAAATCAAGACCTGTGGATGCCTGTAATGTTTATGCCTGGCCACTTCAAAATCCCCCCAATAATGAACATCCCAGCTCGCACTAGAGAATTCATCGTAAATTTTGGTAGGCAATAACGAGGCTCTATCCCTAAGCTTGGTTTTCACCAAGAACCAAATCCATTGCCTACCCTGTATCTTATAATCGTTATCAACGGCCTTAACCGGCACATATTTATTTTCCAAAATATCGGTACAAAACGCATCAATCTTAGCTTCCCCCTTAACGCCTTCTAGCATACACAGCACATCTGCATCGATATCCAAGATTTCCTTTTTAATGGCATCAATGCGCTTTTGTTTTTTACTATCAATGTTATCGAAAAGCTTGTCCAACCATTCCACATTCCATGAGGTTACTTTTAGTGTATCTCCCATAACTTGTTATTTCTTTAGTTTAAAAATTGTTTGATCCTGTTTAGATGTTTAACGGCTTCTCCCACGGTATGAATCTCTTTAACCTCATCCATAGTCATAGCGTCTTGTTGAAACCCTGCATTCTGTTGAGCAACATAACTAGCACCCAATAAAATAGAGCGTTGTAAATCATTCAAGGGTTCTTGGTCATAAGCCGCATCCTCTACCTTAGGAATAGCAGGAGGGGCTATATAGGGAAGATCTCGTTTGGCGTCTGAAAACAAGCTACTGGAATTAAAGGACGGTGCCTTCTTATCCCGTTCGGTCAAGCCTTGCATGCCCCAACGTTCACACATGGTCTTAATAAACGAGGTATGCTCAAAGGTCTCATTGATGATGGTGTTTTTTTGAATCCACGGAGAAACCATGACCATAGGCACTCGCACTCCCAAACGGTTGAACCCGAAATCCTTCTGCCCTTTTTTAGTTCCAGAGTCATGGCATGGATATGCGCTTGTAGGATCCACACAAGGCGGTGGTACATGGTCAAAACAACCCCCATGTTCATCATAGGTGATAATCAACAAGGTATTATCGGCATAGGCACTGGTTCGAATCGTATTATAGAGATCCTGAATTAATGCCTCGCCTAACAACACGGTGCCTACTTTGGTACGACCATCTACAAAATGCGATCCAGAAGATGATGGATGTTGGTCATTATGCTGCTCATAGAATTTAGGTTCAATAAAGGCATATTGGGGAAGGGCTCCATTTTGAATATCCTCTTTAAATCGTTTTAGGTTTTTACCTGTCCTAACCACGTGTTCATCTTTAAAAAGCCCGTTAACCAAAGCCGTTAAGGACACGATATCTTCTGTGTAGACCGCATGAGAAATATGGTTTTCAGCCATGCGTTGAAACAGATTCTTTTGAGACCATACGTCTTCAATCCACGCTTTTAAGCCTTTCGCTATATCTTTGAAACCACATTCGTCCGTCGGGTTGACCACGTTACCCCCGGAGGTCCCGGCATGCCAAAAGGCTCGGTTACACCAGGTTTGACTTGGGACGGAGCAAAACCAATGATCAAATACCGCAAACTCTTTGGCTAAGGTTGTTAACACCGGAATTTGACTCGGCTTAAAACATTGCATAATCACCTGATACTGGTCGAATGTAGGGTTGTTGAATTTGGTGTCCTTCAAGGCTTCAAGGGTATTGATATAATCTTTAACAAAGCCTTTCATTAAATCGTCCCTTGACGGTAACGGATTGGGAATATTATAAGGAGGTACCATTTTACAAGCCTCTGTTTTCTTATTTCCAGGGCTAATCTCATTAAACAGTTGCGTATTGACATGCTGATACACCTCCCCAGGATCGGGATACGGCTGGTGGTAATCCGCCGCTTGAGAAGGCTCTATAAAGGGATGCTGTTCATAGCCATTAGCATCTGGTGGCACAGGCATCTTGATATTTTGACCTTGAAGCCCTTCAAAAGTTTTTCCTTCTGGAACATGGTCTTCATAGAGATAGCCTAAAAGATTATCAAACGAACGATTTTCAAGCATCAGGACCACGACGTGATCAAATTTAGAAGATAAATTGGTTGGATGATTCATGGTACTAGAGCATTATTAGTTAAACAACATGTTGTTTGCTATTACTAACTACTCGAGAGACCGGGAGAACCTAATTACTTCAGGGAGAGATTTTAAATATAATAAAAAAAATTAGTCATCTGACAAATAGTTGATATTAAATTCGTTAGACTCGCTCTTTTATCAAATCTATGAGTTCAAGGTTTGGAGAGGGGTCCAAAAAAAACCCAGTAACTAGGTACTGGGCTTATCAAAAATACTTTAAAGACGTATTATCGAACTCTATTAATTTGGTGTTTTTTCATAGGTAAATATTACTTTACTTCTAACGGTATGTCCGTCTACATCCACAAACTTATACATCTTTTCAAATGTAAACTCGGTCTTATCCTCATTAAACTCAATGTCGATGGAATTTGTATAACAGTCTGCCACAAAGTTTAAAACACCGGCTGTCAATTTCCAAGTACCATTTAAGGCCACTTTATTAGTACAATTTGTTGCAACATAGCCTTGTTTTAAGGTATAGCCTCTATCATCTTCAAAGGTATAAGCAACATCCTGCTGACATTCTGAAAATTGATCATAGATATCGGTACTAGGATTATCCATAGAGTCATTTGTCAAGTCCACTTCATCCTCTGAGACCATGCTTACAAAACTCCATTCCCCAACAAGCGGCGTTTCTGTTGCATCGAGTGCCCCTGTAAAGTCGTCTGGACAAGACGGACTATTATCGTTACTACATCCAAAAAACAAGAGGCTTGCGGCCATGATTGTTTTTACTAATACAATTGATTTTTTCATATATACTATTTTTTTTAAAATTCATTTAAAAGATGTGAGAACCCACAAAAAGTTGCGTAAAAAATATTCTTTTTTTTATAATCAAATAAAAACCTTTAGTCATTGTTCATAACAGACATGAAGCACATGATAAAACCACCTTAAGCTTTTAAGGTAACGTCCTTTTATGAACAACGGAAAATCGACATCTGAAAAAATAGAGACCAACTAAAATAAACGCGTACCGACAACAGCAATCGATCCGCAAGCCAATAATTTTAAGAAGATGGCATCAATGGAAGCCGCACTTAAACGGATTTATTTTTATAAAATTTCTGATGATAAGATTTTTTATATATTGTACAACCTATTAACCTATTTAGTTTTGGACTGAATGAATGAAAAATTTAAATATCAATTTGATAGTTCACTAGGTATCTTATTCAAATATTATTATGGAATGATTACTATTGACGATATAGAATCATCCTGGGAGTATGCTTTTGAAAATGGTTTAATTCCCAAAGAAACTAAAGGATTCATTTTAGATTATAGACATTCAAATTTTAAGATGAAAATTGAAGAGCATACTGAAATAGTCGCTTTCTATAAAAAAAATCTAGACATATTCGGAGGCTTTAAAATTGCAATCCTAACTGAGGATCCAAAAGATATTGTCTTTCCAATCCTTGTTAAAACTGAAGATGAAGGCTATAGTTCAGCACCTTTTAGTACCCTTGAAGCTGCTATTGCGTGGGTTTTGAGTTAAAAATGAATATAGACCACGCGTAGTTGAATTTAATACCATACTTTTTTTGACCAACCAAAAGTGATTACCCCATACGATTGACAACAGTATCTAACTAAATTTAGCTATACACCTGGAATAGCTGCCTAACCTCAAGATGAATCCGTTCAAAATTCGCCTGTATCTCTGCATCATTATAGCGATGTTTTGGTCGCGGTAATTTTCTTATAATGCTAGGCATTTTAAACTGTACCTTACGATCCTTCCCATCAGCGAAGGAGATAAACTCGCCTTCCTTTAAGCGAAAGAACACATCGGAACGGATCTTACTGACTTCCTTCTCCCCGGTGCTGATCCTGGCATCAAAGTCTAAACTGTTCTGACTCTTGCTGATCGTAGTGGTAGGTCTTTTGACGATCTCAAAAAAGCGTTCATAATACTTGGCAGTGTCCGGGTCGTTGGCCTTTCCAAAGAACTGGTAGGACAGGTTGCTCAAGATGGCACGGCTTGCCTTATCCCCGTACATCATATCATTTTGGGTTTTGTCCTGCATCACATAGACCGTAGCGATATCATAGCTTCGTAAAGTTGCTGGGATGCGGTGCATATTGAGCAGTCTGATGGTGGGTGCTTCTTCAATCAGTAAAAAAGAGGATTCCCGATGCCGGACACTCATTTGCTTGGTGATGGTATGGATGATGGTGGCGACCACTGGGGAATAGGCCGTTTCAAATTTGGGGTTATTGACGATGGAGACCACCGCAGGATTTTTAGGGTTATTGATATCCAAGGGCACTTCATCGGCGGAAAGGGTCATAAAGATACGTTGGGTACTGATTTTCTTGAGAGCATTCGCCAGTGTGCTCATCACCGCTGCCGTTTGGCGTTCAGAATCCCTGCCTGAGATAAAGGCATCTGCCATGGCCTTGGACGTATAATCGGAACTCAGAAAATCAATAAGGCTATCGGTATCCAAATATTGGTAGGTGGCGATCAAATGGGGAAGTGTACAATATGTGGGGTGTGCGGTCTTTAGTTTCCAGATAAGCCCGCCTAACAAGCCTTCCACGGCATCGTTAAAAAACTTGGAGGATCCAAAAGCTATGGATTCCCGTTGTTCCAACAGGTTCTCCAACAGCACCCGGGATACCTCATTGACACTTTCTTCGTCTTCCATATACCTTGAAGCTATGGGATTTACTTTTGAATAGATATCGTCAAAGGAAACGATGTGGAACGGCCGTTTAGATTCCTTAAAAAGCGGAGCTGCCATTTCGGTGATCTCAAAATGCTTGTAATCATGGATAAGACCACAAAATTGGTGCTTCTGGAAATGCCTGAGTATATTGTAGACAACGGATTCGGTCTTGCCACTGCCGGCAGATCCTATAATGGATATCCCCCTACGGATGTTCTGGAGTTTTATGGTGCCATTTTTTACCTTGAGCTTGACGGCATACTTTCTATCTGTTTTGGGTTGCTCCCAAGTTGGATGTATTGTAACGTACAACAGGTTATTGATAAATATGAAAGGCAATAGCCAGTAACCCAATAGTATGATATACTGGTCAGGGTGCATGAGATAAAGCAGATAGCCAATCATCAACAGTAATGCCGTATGGAGGCCATAGGCAAAACGTAGATAGCGAAAGCCCACAGCCATTAAAGCGGTCATAATACCATAGATACTGGTTATTAAAACTGGTGATGTCATAAGTATGTTTATTAAATACCGATGGAGCCTGCATCTTTTGCCACATCGATGGTTCTTTTTAATTGTTTGAAGGCTTTCAGTGCCAATTGGACTTGGTTCGTTGGGATATTAAGGTTGGGAATATGGATTCCCGACTTGCCCATCATCTTAAAGGCGGCGCTTTTTTCGTTCGTTGGCAGTGCCATCAGGTGCGCAAAAAATTTGTAAGTGTCTTTCTTGTACATTTTATGTGCCGTATAACTCTCCACAAAGTTCCGTTCGTATTTGAAGAGTTTATCAAAGGTCTTTTCTGCCTTTTCAAAAAATCCGTCCCTATCGAAGCCCCGTTTTACGGGCTTGCCGTTCAAGGTGGCCTCGGAGGCCTTGTGGGAACTCCCTGGGGACAAGCTGAATGTGTTGGTCATATCCTTACGGCTGACAATGATATGGACATGCGTCTGAAGCCCCTGCTTTTTCATACCCTGTGTGACCATCTTGCCATCCACATGATGTGGGGCTTCTACCCTCAGCTGCTCAATGGTCTTTTGGATGCCTTGGCTATTGCCCTGTAGTTCCCCCGTCCTGATCTTGACCAGGTCATGCTCTAGCTTGGCGATCTGTGCCCTAAAGGGTTGGTTCTCCTTAATTTCCCTATCAAAGCCTTTATAGGTGCGCTCGTACTCGATCTTGGCATAATACTTTATGCTGTCCACCGATACTGGAGTATCCCTGTTAAAGGAACTGGCGTAATCCTTCATGGCTTCACGGACATACTGCCGCAATTTCTCTGGATCATTTCCGATGTGCTTCAGTTCCCGTTGGCTTGGGCTGATGGTCAGGGAATAGAACTTAGGGGCATTTTTTCGGAGTTTGGCGGTATTACCATCGATGTCTTTGACAACATGCTTAGGAGACACATGATCGTTGTATTGGTCAAAAAAATGCTCTTGAATCTCTGGTGCTTTGTCCTTGTTTTCCTTTTCCAAATACGCCACAAAATCGCCAGAACTTTGTGAAAAGGTGGTATCCAGATGCTGTTTGGTAATAGAGATGTACATAATTATCGAGTTTTCATTGTTTCTCTTAGGGATTCCAATTCTTCAATGCTCATGTCCAATTGGATCTTGGGCTTTCCAAAACTGCTTTTTACGATACGTATCTTGGAAAACAGGATGTCATCAAACTGTTGTTTGGTCTCTTTTAAATCCCTCTGGAGGGTGTTCTTTTCTTTTCGGAGCTCGATGGCCTCTAACGAGGTGGTAAAAAAAGGATCTTTGGAGATCTTACGCCCCTTTTTGACCTCCATCAAACGGGGCCGTTTTTGTTTGGCTGGTGTTTTTTCAAACAGCAATTGGAGCATGGCCGTGGTGGGCTTGGTCTGGTTCTTTTCGATATCCTTTATTATAGAGACCAGAGCACTGATCCGTTTTTTGATATTGGTTTCCAAAGTGCGCGCATTAGGGCCAAGGGTCTCCTTTGGGGAAATCTCATTGTAAAGGAAAAAATCCAGCATGGTATCCATAGCCTCTGTATGGGTTTTAAAGAACCTTTTGGAGAACTCCTGGAAACGCTGTGTTGTTTTCTTTTTGAACCGTATGTTACTGAATGTTTTCAATGGCATTCTGTTCCTTCTCTTTGATTTGCCGCAAATTTTTGTCTGTTTATGGGGCTTTCAAGGGCATTTGCCGCAAAAATCGATTTCCAAAATTGGACTATTCAAAATGAAAATGATTTAAACAACTGTCTTTCAGTTGTTTATGTTAATATCTAATAAAGCAACGCTGCGCCAGCACGTTGCCCTCTTGCTTATCCTTTTCGTCCCGCTCGCGGGACAAAATTCCCAACAACCCAACGTAACAATCTATTTAAAGTCTGTTCACATGGGTTGCCTTTTTTATAAGGGATGCATGCCTTATAAATGTATCCATTCAAGTCATAAAATAAAAACGCGTATTAGTCTCAAAACCCGTGGTTTGATAGCAGATTTTATGAAATTTCAAAAAGAGCTCCTTAAGAACGTCAAATGCTTGGTGGGATCTATTGCAAATGGGTGCTATTTTATGTTTTTGCTATTGAAAACAAGAATAAAAAAAGACCCTTGAAAGCTCAAAGGTCTATCATGGTTAATAAAGATTTCAAGATGGTTATATATTAAACACATACTGATAGCTATAGAGATTTTTAAGCGCTTCCTCTTCCAAAAGGGTGTTATAGTCCAAATGGTTTTCTATAGCGTAGGCTTTCAGATCTTGTCCGCAGTACCGCTCCACATCGATCTTTGATAAAGCCAGCAATCGCTTTTGGGTGGCTGTATCGAGATTGGTATAATTCAAATAGATCATGGTTAAAAGCTCTAGATTATAAAATGCACTCATCTGCAAAACTGTAGTAATCACCATTAGGTGTGATGATCAGGTGGTCTAATACCTTCACATCAAAAAAGCTCGCTGCCTTTTTTATTTTCTGTGTCAATTGTTTATCGGCTTCACTAGGCAGTAATTTACCAGAAGGATGGTTATGGGTTAAAATGACGCCCACAGACAAGCTTTTAATAATCACGGCAAATAGAATGCGGATATCAACGAGGGTACCTGAAATAGTTCCGGTCGATACTTGATAGATGCCTTTGACCTTGTTCGCATTGTTTAGCAATAACACTTTAAAGCTTTCCTGTATGGCAATCGTGTCTTGATTCCAGTGCTTAAATATAAGAGCCGCCGCATCCTTAGAACTTTTAATAGCTATCGCTTTGGACGTGCTATTGTTCTCTTGGTAACTAATTTTTATTTCGTTAACTTTATAACTCATTGTAATTTTTATTAAAGGTTATGATGAAAACAAGAGGGTGTTTTATTGAGAGGGAGCACCCTTATCTCTCATCCAATTACTCAGCACCTCCTAGGAGTACTATTTCTCTAATGACGACTTCGGTCACATAGCGTTTGACACCATCCTTATCCTCATACTGTCTTGAGGTCAATTGACCTGCAATGGCCAGTCTCATGCCTTTAAAGACATCCAATTCAATAAAGTCTGCTCGTTTTCCCCAGGCTACTAAGTTGTGCCAATTCGTATCGGTTTGCTTCTCCCCAGCGTTGTTCGTGTAATTCTCATTGGTTGCTAAGGATAGGCGGGCCACTTTGTTACCGTTTTCTAAGTTTGTAATAATTGGCTCCTGTCCTACGTTTCCGATTAACTGTACGTTGTTTTTTAATGTACTCATGATTTAAATATTAAAGATTAATTATAAAGTCCTATCTGAACCTTTCAAATAGGTTTAAAATTGATTTACTTATGATATCCAGAAGCGTTTTCCTTTTTTGATTTGTTTTGGTTCTGCTTCCTTTTTGGATGGTTTGATATGATTTCATAAACTGTGTATTTGATTTACTTCCCATAGAGCCTTCAGCTGTTACCTTTTTTTTGATGCTGGTTGTGGTTCACTATTTAGAATTAACCAAGGACTTATAAAAAGGGAGTTTGCGACCGGCTTTATGCAGTCCGGTTAACTTCTAAATGGTGTTGTTTTGCTACCAAAAAAAAGGTAAGACAGGTGCTGCTCAGGAAGGAAATTAATGGGCCTGTGAAATTTCAAACCAACAGGAAGCAGAACCCATAAATGATGATGAAATTCCTAAATTGATGTGATGTCGCTATATGGTCAATATTCCTGTGTGTGTGTTTAATAAAATGACTAGGGTTTTATTTCAAAACTCCAGTTTAAGCATAGGGACTGGAGTCAACCTTTTTGTATGGTTTATTTAAGTCATGTCATAAATGGTTTCGAACAATAGCTTGTCCAGTTTTTCCTGTTGGTAAAAACTTTTTTTCATGGTGTTATGCAGCACGGCATTAAACGCATTGTATCCCAACCATAGATTAGGTGACTCGTTTAATATCAAGGCTTCGTAGTCCAGTATTTCAATGACTTCTCTGGATTTCTTTGAGGGATTATCATTTTTATCACTGCATTCGTATTTGAACAATTTGGTTATCTCCAGAATATCCTTAACAAAGGTTTCAGTATCGATAATCTCAATGGTCTTCATTGTATTAAATTTATGAACGATGCTATAAAATTCATTGTCCAAGAACTTATGGAACAGTTGATTCAGTTCAGGCATGATCAGTTCCGTACTGTTTTTGGTATGGCGGATTGAAAATCCAATTTCGGTTTGTGCCACATGCAATCCATTGGAACACACTTTTCTATAAAACCCAAAATGACCTGAGGTTTTTTCACTGCCATCATAGGAGTTTTTAAAACGTAGCATTGGTAAAATCAGATCATTATCATTTTTGATGGTAAATTGATTGTCATCTTCAATGATAAAGTCGATGATAAAGGAGCAATCGGCTCTATTAATGGTTCGTTTGTGGTAGTTCAAGTTGGCATTCACCAACATCGCCTCAGCTTCTTTAAAAAACAGTTCATTAGGAATATATCCATAACGTTTTGAAACGACATTCACGATCTTGCCATTGGAGATAATGGCCTGTTCTAATCCTCTTCTGGAATCCATTCCTGTGAGGGTTTGTAATGCTTTCATTTCTGAAGGAACGAAAACATCATCCTGTTGTAAGTTGTTTAAATACATACATCTTGATTTTAAGTTAAACAATATGTAGCACAACCAAACGGAAGACAAAATTTTGGAGCGGAAAGGAAACGGAATATACAGTGAGGAACGAACGGCTTTATGCCGTCCCTTTTCAGATAAACATTTTGCGACGTTTATATTTGGGGAATAGTGTACAAAAAATAACCTCTATCACTTTTAAAGGAACTGTTTCTTTCAAGATATTCTTTAGGCTCAAAAAATATTAAATTGAACTACTGAAAACAGAATCTTTTGAACCACTTAAAAACTCTTTTCATACTAAGCTATTAAAAGAGTTTACAATAATTATTGCTATACTCCCTTTTATCCGCTATGGGTGTTATACTATGCTCGCTCTATCCAGTTACGTATAAGGCGTATATTTCATCAAGATTCATTTTCGAAAAAAGACTGCTATCTACTATGTTTTTTGCACCACAAAGATTACCTCTTCTGGCTGAAATATGAAATATATAGTACTTTTAATTGACTCTTTATTTTTAGCTAATACGTTTGCTATTCCAAGCCCGATTGCCATATGGACATCGCCGCAAATGTGTGTATTCCTTTATTTTTCGATTTATATGATACTTCATCTGAAAAATCATTTTGCAGCGCACCCATTTCAGCCCTCCAAGCAATGTTTTTGCCTTCTTTTCCACCTTTTAAGAATCCAACAACACCATAACCTGCGAAGCCTATTTTTACACTTAATCCTAAATTCAACAAATCTTCTGCAATGATCTTAGAAGTTCTTTTTTCATGTCCTACTTGTTCAGGATATTCATAAAATTTCTTCTAATCTCAACTAAATTATCAAAAATTTCGTTTGTATTCTGTTCAATGTTTTAATGAATGATTTTTTAATCAGATGGTTTAAAACGGATGAAAATGCTCAACCAAAAAATTGATAATATATCTACAGATATTTTATACATTACATGAAAGTGCGGTTAAAATTTAAACTTAAAAAATCAGAAAACCTCTAAATAAACTAAACGTTTATTTAGAGGTTTTTTATTAAACCTTTTAAATAATATTACAAGTCAACCCATACCTTGTCAAATAACATATCGCCACCATCAGGAGCATTAGCATTGGAGTTTAATTCACCAGTAGGATACATATATCTTCTAAATAAGCCTCCTGCAGGCGCTCCTGGAGGAAGTGTTAAATTAGGGATTTCACTCCCTTCAGGGCCTGATCGACGCCAGTTAATCCATCCTTCAAGTGTTCTGTCTTGAAAATCAATCCATTGTTGTATATGAATTTCTTCTTCTGCCTTAACTGCAGACATACCACTTATATCTGGCAAATCACCATTCACATAAGCATCAGCATCAACCTCAGAAATAGAATGATACATAAGTGATTGCTTAACACCTTCTTTATAAAGCGTATTAGCCATAGATATATCAGAAGCTACACCAAGTCCACGAACATAAATCTCGGCTCTTAAAAGTTGTATTTCAGAAGCACTTAAAATTAAATCTGGAGCATCTACTTTCCAAAGATTATCAAGACTTATAGGAGAGGACTTAACATCTCCATTGGGATATAACAATGCCTCAGTAGCCGTATCAACAGATAAAAAATCCCCATCCCTATTGGCATCAAAATATATTGGTATTCTAGGATCAGAACGATCATCCATTAATGTATAACCTATAGTGTTAGCAAAAATCCAAGGATTTACACCACCGGCATAATTTTTAAAAATTTTATTTTTTGGATTTTCTGAATTTGTTTCATCAAAGTAATCTATTTTAAAGTTGTCGACAGGTGACGTAATAAGATTTGAAGAATTAACTAAAGCGCCAATCTCACCAGCTTTACTCGGGTCTTTATCTACCATTGTCATTAAAATCTTTAGCTTCAAAGATGTACCAAATTTTATCCATTTTGCCATGTCGCCTTTATAGAAAGGATCATTACTGGAAATTTTAACTATTGAAGTTACATCAATTTGAGCAAGAGCCTCATCTATCATTACCAACAAGTCATTAAGAACTTGCTCCTGAGGATCAAATACAGGGTTTGTAAATTCTCCTGCTTGCCATGCTTGTCTAAAAGGGACGTCTCCATAAATCATGGTCACTTCAAACATAACGTTTGCAAGTGTAAGTTTAGCCTGAGCTGCCGCATTATTATTTACGGGATCTGCAGCTTCCGCCTGCTGAATTGCAATGTATAAATTATTTCCAGAATTCACAAAATAACCACTCCAAGCGTTTCCTATAGAAAATGGACTAATGTCATACCTATCTTCTCCATAGCCCCAACCTGCGTTACCGCCTGTTGAAAAAGCTTGACTAGCCCAACCGATTGGAAGAAATACATCTCCACCTGTTCTGTTTCCAGTCCATGAATATGCTGCATATCCAAATAAGAAATCTGGATCAATTGAAGTGGCAACATTTGGATCTTTATTTACTTTTAACAAATCTTCGTTACTACAAGAGTACACTGTAAAGAAGATAATGCTTATGAATAAAACTATATTTTTAATTTTCATTTGTAGTATTTTTAAAAGGTTAAATTAACATTAAACCCAACTGATTTAACGGAAGGCACACTTGAAAATTCAACCGTTGCAGCTGGGCCACCAGTACCAAAGAAGTTTACCTCTGGGTCAATATGTGGAACATTATCGTGAATAATCCAAAGATTACGTCCCTCTATTCCAAATCTTAGACTTGTTATCCCTGTTTTTGAAAGCATTTTTGAAGGTACATTATAAAAGAAACTTATTTCACGTAACTTAACATAAGAGGCATCGAAAATATTTCCTTCAGTGTTTGAAGTAGAACTTTGATTTAACCAATAATTTTCCATATCCTCAACAGGTGTTGTGTTTTCTACATAAGAAACAGACCCGTCTGCGTTGTTGATTTGGTTAACTCCAGTATCGATAAAAGTTTCTCCTCTGTTCGCTAAGGTTTCTGATACTAAACCAGCTCCTCTTAGAACAGCAGTTGTGCCTGAGAATAATGTTCCTCCTTGTTTTATGTCTATAAGGAAGCCTAAACCAAAGTTTTTATAGGTAAAAGAGTTGTTAATACCCATAGTCCAGTCTGGTGCAATATTACCTAATCTTTGCGCAGATTGGACTTCTTTTAGTCCCGTTGCTGCATTTATTATAAATTGACCATCTTCATTTCTCCTAAATTTAGTACCGTATAGACCAAATTCTTCACCAGGAGCCGCTTTAATTGTAAGACCAGACCACCCACTTTGTAAATTAAATTCATCTAGACCATCAACTAAACTTTTAACTTTTTGTTTGTTTTGATTAAATACAATACCAAGATCCCATTTAAAAGAGCCCAGGTTATTAATGAAAGGCGATATATTAACATCTAGTTCAATACCTTCATTATTTACAACTCCAGCATTTAATGCTTTCCTGAAGAAACCAGTACTTAAGGGAACATCAATGTTAATTAATTGATCTGAAGTATCAGAATTATAATATGTAAATCCTATTCCAACAATGTTTTTTAACATTTTAAGATCAAGCCCTAATTCAAATTCTTTTTTTCTTTGGGGTTTTAAATTTGCATTAGGCAATGTTCTTGGAGCTTCGAAACCTATAATTCCACCTTGAGGAAGATTATTACTCAGACTATACTGAACAAAATAATCACTAGAAGGCACAAAGCCAAACAACAAACTGTAAGGATCTGCATCTGAACCTACTTCTGCATAACCACCCCTAATTTTACCAAAACTGATAATATCATTTTTTTCCATGAATTCAGTAAAAACAATGGCACCATTAACAGAAGGATAGAAGTAAGAATTATTTGCTTTTGGTAATGTCGAACTCCAGTCATTTCTTCCTGTTAAATTCAAGAAGAAAGTATTTTTATAGTCCAAATTTATATCGGTATAAACTCCGTGTAATTTTCTTCTTGCGCTATAATTTGTTCCATTTAGCTTCTCAGCATTACCTAAATTATACAGACCAGCAACAGTAAGATTGTCTCCTGTAATTGTTGTTCTTTTTAACGCTGTCTGATAAAGGTTATGCCCTAAAATAGCACTAAACGAGATACCTTCACTATTGCTTTTATTATATGCTATATATATATCGTTGTTTATAATCTGGTTATAATAATCCCAATTTGTAAAACTTCCAGCTAACGTGCCAAGACTTCCCTTAGCATAAAGCTTTTGTCTGCTTTCATTATAAAAGTCGGTACCTAATCTCTCTACTAATTTAATGTCTTTTGTTATTTTATATTCTAATTCAACACTAGCTATAAGTCTTTCAACATCAATTGAAAAAGGGTTCTTGTTTAAAACCCAATAAGGGTTATTAGTCCTTTGTGTTAATGGTATTTGATTTCCTGCTTCATCGACGTAGTTGTTTCTTAAGTCGTCAAAAGAAATAGTTCTAGACATACCTAGAATATTGCTTACAATCGCATTTCCGTCATTAGAACCTTGTTGAGTTCTACCAGTAGATTGTGAACTGATATAACTAACATTAGTTCGTGCTGAGAATTTGTCGGTAAAGTTTCTTCCAGCATTTAAAGCAAAATTATTCTTTTTATATTCACTTCCAGGAACAATACCCTTAACATCTGAATTGGTATAAGATAGTCTATAATCTGATTTTGTATCACCACCAGAAATGGCAACAGTATTTATTTTGGTTATACCAGTATCAAAAAAATCTTCAACATTGTTTGGTTTTGCTGTTAAAGTAACCTGGTCTCCTTTGAAATCCACAAAAGTTTGATCAGCTACATCCGAAATTTTTGGTCCCCAACCATTAATACTATTTACATCATAAGTTCCTGCTGTACCTTGAGCATACTCATTTTGATAATCTGGTAATTTTAAAGGAGAATCAAAACGAACTGAAGAATTTAATTCAACCTTAAGTCCACTACCCTTTTTCCCTTTTTTAGTAGTAATGATAATAGCGCCATTTTTGGCTCTAGCTCCATATAATGCACTTGCAGAAGCCCCTTTTAACACAGATATGGTTTCAATATCGTCGGGATTGAGGTCGCCTGCTCTATTACCACCATCTACACCTCCAGCAATATTGTCCTGATTGAATGATTGATTACTGATAGGCATCCCATCAATTACAAAAATTGGTTGGTTGCTTCCAGATAATGAAGTAGCACCTCTAATAATAATAGAAGAACTTCCACCAGGTGTTCCTGATTGTTGAGTGATTTTTAAACCAGAAACTTTTCCAGAAAGCGCATCAAGAGGACTTGCACTTCGTGCACGTGTTAAACTTTCATTGTCAACTTCACCAACGGACACACCAAGACTTCTTTCTTTCTTAGTAATACCCATTGCGGTCACAACAACCTCATCTAATGCTGTGGCATCTTCTTTTAATACAACATCAATTGTATTGGATGCTCCAATAACAACTTCTTTGCTAGCATACCCTACAAAGCTAAACACGAGGGTTTGCCCTTGTTTTGCTAAGATGGCATATTTCCCATCAAAATCTGCCGAAGCACCTGTAGAAGTGCCTTTAACCAAGACTGTTGCTCCTGGTAATGGCAGCGAATTTTCATCTGAAATGATTCCAGATATTGTTTTTTCTTGTGCAAGAGCAATGGTTGAACCAAAGAGCAAAAGCACTAGCATAAAATAGTAGTTTTTTACTTTCATGAATAAAAATTTTTTGAGTTAGTCTATGCTGATTGTTATAAGGAAGGTGACCAAGACATTTTTTAAAGACTAATTCAAAAAATTACTTCACGAGATAAACTAAAGTTTAGTGGAACTTAATAGTTGTTAGTAAAGTTCTTTGCCACCTAACCTTACACAATTGCAAGGCAAAACAAATTAAATTACTCTTGAAAAAGTACAACACCTACATGTGTTTACCTTTTTTTACAAGGTTTTACTAAAGCTTTACTTCCAAGTATTCTGTTAAGTATTTAGAAGGAGTTTGACCGGTATATTTTTTAAATGCTTTATTAAAAGTTACCTTATTATTATAGCCAACTTCAAAGGCAACATCTATTATATTTAGATTTCTAAATTTATCTGATTGAAAAATATTAATAGCTTCTTCTATTCTATGTTTATTAATAAGCTCGAAAAAATTTAAATTAAAATATTCGTTTATTATTTGAGAGGTATTGTTTCTAGTTGTACCTAATTGGGCTGCCAAAGATTCTAAGGAAATTGAACTATCTTTAAATATCTTTTCTTCGTTTAAAAGGTATATTAATTTTTCAGTAAGTTCTTTAATGGCCGTATCTGACAATCCTGAATTAGAATATTTGACTATTGCACTTTTGGTAGGATCAATTATTTTAAAGGTAAATAGCTTTGGATGCATAATTAGCATAAAAGAGACATAGCCAATCATAGCCACTATAGATAGGATATGAATATTACATACAAAATCAACAAAATCAATCACAAAAACACCACTTATTGCCAAGCAATAAAATATATATGATACTGTATAAACTAAATAAATTTTATAAATATTAGCGTTCCAAATTAGCTCTGTCTTTAAAGCATCATGTTTTAAAGTTTTATCTTTATTAATAGAATTTTGTTTCGCTATAAATATTCCATAAATAATTAATGAAATAAATTTTAACAGGACAATAATCAAACCGTAATGCATATTTTGTGTACCTAAACCAAGCATTAACCTAATCTTTTGTGAAGCATCAAGAACATATATTGGTCTGAGAACAAAAAATAGTAATAGAATCGTAGGAAGAAAATGTAATAAGTCCTTTCTTTTAAAAACATATTTGTTCGTTATTCTTTTAAAATAAAAAAACAATAAAGGCCCAATGGCTAAAGACAAAGAAGATGAAATTAAATAGGTGTGCGGAAATCTTAATTGAATATTAGTATCATATAAAACATATTCTATAACAAATACTAATTGCGCAAAAATAAAAAGACTCATTAAAATTTTAATTGCTCTATCAAGGTACCTTTTTACATTTAACACAATTATTAAAAACCTGAGTTCGATTAAAAAATAGCCAACTGATTAGTATGGACTGTTTGATATTTTATTGAAGGTTTTTTAGGCAAAAAGCTGTATGCTACAAGGCCAGCGACAATATTTGAGATAAAGTTTGAGAAGCACCTATGTCTAGAATGTTCAATTTGGCAAATATTTTTTAGTTCATCATTAACTGTTTCTATTACTGAGCGTTTTCTAAGCAGTATTTTATCACTCATAGACATTAAAGAGTTCTTCATGTTGTTTTTAATACTAGTGATTACATGTACACCATCCACGAAAAGCATTTGCATGAGTTCCTTTCCAATATAACCTTTATCGGCAAAAAGTTTTCCAAATATCTTATCAAGAAAACTTTTCTTTTTCAATGGTGTTCTATCATCGACATTTGCCTGTGTGATTGTAAAATTCAAGATTTCCCCTTTATCATTTATAACAATGTGAAGCTTAAAACCATGAAACCATCCCATTGTTGATTTTCCTGTAGTGGCAATGCCCTTAAAGACTTTGTTGTTGGCTATTCGTTTAGATTTACAGACCCTAATTGGTGTAGAATCCACAAAGGAAATACCTGTGCAATCTCCTAAGCAACATGTTTTCAAAAACAAGGTCATGGGCATCAAAGCCTGCTGCATAAGCTCTGTAAATCTGTTATAAGAAACGGTATTTGGAAAATCATCTTTCATATGCTTTTGAACATAAAAAAGGTAGAAATGCTTGAAGGTTCTAAATCCACTTAATTGAAATAAAATGGTAATGGTAATTACCTCACTTGTGCTCATAACTGATGGGCGTTTTGCTGGATTGCCCAACATATGGTTTTCAACCAATTGACTATATTCTTTACAAAACTCATCAACAATACAAAATATTTCAGTAATTTTAGAGTAGATTATCATAGATAGATTTTTAGATTAATAAATTGAATTTCAGTACTTTAATTTACTGAAAATCTATCTTTTTTACTACTTAAATCTTATCTAATATTAATCGAACTCAGGTTAAAAAAAGTCCGTGTAAAGAAATATAGATATATAGCAAAGAAAAGATGTCAAACTTAAATTGGTACTTTTCATTCAGCATCTCGAACTCTTCAGATTTTTCAATATTCTCGTAAGCATGATTGTTTAAAATTGAAAAGTCTAAAGAATTAGAAATGTATTTTTCGGTAAATTTATAAGCATCTTTTGCCTGACCAAAATCTGCATTTAAAATTGCTAGCTTTTTAAATATTTTAATCGAATCGGTGCTTTTACTTAGTAACTGTTTTTGGTATAATATTAGTAAATCAAGCTGTAAAATATTACTCTCAGTTTCTTTGTTTAAAATTAAACTATCGGTTTGTGTTAAATTTAAACTTGGAGTATCTTTAAATATATTCCCAAAACTTTGAAAGTGCATAAATAAACATAATAACGCCAGAGTTATTTTTAATTTAAACTTCATATGTATTTTTCGATTTCGATTGCTATTTTAATTTTTAATAAAACTATAGTCTTAAAAACGTATATAACTAACTGGTAATCAGTAATCAATTATTCGCTTATTAATTTAACATTGCATGGTTAAAATTATCTTTGTCGATATTTAAAATCCTGTTTAGATTATCAAAAAACAACTCTCCTTTTACACCAGAGTAAACCAGTTCCAAAATATCTTCAAATCCCTTTTTCTTAATTACTTCTTCATATAGAAAAGCACTCTTTACATAATGTGAAAAATGATTATTAACAGACAATTTTCTTCCCTTTCTAAACTCTACTAAAAAATTAAAATGAGGATTTCTCAATAATTCCTCCAAGAATTGTAGCTTTAATTCACGTATGGTATCAAGCGATAAAACATAGCCTCCATAAAACGTAGAAACACCATTTGCAAAAGACCAATACATATCTTCTTTATTGAGTAAACTGCAATATAGAAAGCCTCCAACATTTATAGATAGGTAATTTTCATTATTGCTATCAGTTGATAACGCATTAAAATCATTGAATTTTCGATAGTCGTTAAATAAATATTTTATAGCATCTAAAAAGCATGATGCTGGTACGTCGGTATGATTTGAAAAATACTTTTTAACCAAAACATTACTATTTGGTACTTTAGCTGCAACTTCTTTAGCAAGCCAATTAAATTCTTTGTCTTTTTCTCCATAACCTAAGAAAAAACTTGTATCAACTAATACATTTAATGCTTCAATTAGTTTCTTATAAAATATTTTAGAATCTTTTTCAAAAGACAAGGCCATAATACTATTATAACCGTTTGTGTTATAGTTACAATTTATGTAGGGCATAAACTCATCTATTATGAAATTTTTTAACCATTTTTGTTTTTTCTAAATATTACAAACCATCAAAATTAGGTTCGGTTTCTCGACCCCTATCATTATGAAATATTCCAACTACGATAGCTGGGGGTATTACATCGGTTCCATAATCCTAATCGTCTTCAATGATTTGATTACCCAAAATATGCGTGTAACTGGCTACCATTTCAAAAAGTGAATAACCATCTAACGTATAAATTACAGGGTACTTTTTTGTATTATCATAATTCTTGGGAAGAGATATTTTAATAGTGCGATTTTCATCTGGAAAAAATTTTGAATCTAATTTGATTACCGTATATTTTGCTTTACTTTCTTCAATAGAAGATTCTGTTTGGTTGTATAAAAACGTATTGATTATTAAAAATAATAAGACGCTAAATATGGATTTCATGAATTCTTTTTTGATTGATCTAACTGATTGTTATTTGATTGATTTGACTGATTGTTTTTTGTTAAATTAAAATCTTTGTATTGTTTTTTAGTAGTGTTTAGTGATTTTAACTTTGCTATCGACTGCTAAATAAAAATTAATTTTTGCTTTGTTAATTTGTTTGGTTATTTAAAATAACCTCTACAGCTTTTTCTAAAAATTCATCATCTCCAGATTTAATTCCTTCAATTGTTTTGTTCACATATATATCTGGTAAAATTCCAATAGCATGATGCTGGCTTCCATCATGTTTTACAACCTTCATGCCTGTCCAACTCATTCTAAAATTTCCTAAAAGATTAAACGGATTTACATTACCATTTGTACCAGCAGTGGGTTGGCCAACTATAGTCGCCAAATTATAGCCTTCTACAAAGCTCATATAACTTTCTGCATAACTAATAGCTCTACCATCTATTATGAATACTACTTTCTTATCACCCAAATAGGGTTCTTTAGCCTCTAATTCCCAACCTTGTCTTTCATAGCCAATCACTTTTTCTTGGTCTGGGTATATAAATTTGGGAGTTCTCAACCATGCTTTTGAAGTATCATTTTCCTTAAGCAGATGCGATATAAAGCCATGGTTACTATTTGGATAACCTCTTAAATCACAAATAATACCTCGTGCCTTTTGTAGTTTGGGCAATAGGCTAGTTATGGTATCCATTTCAATAGAATTTAGATTGAGATAATAGATATTATTATCTAACAATTTATAGGCATTTTTTTGTATGTCTATTTCTGTTACGCCATTTGTATAAGTATTATCTCGTTTTAGGGTTATGTTTTTATTATTTACTTGTACTAGTAATTCTGAATCTCTATCACCAAACAAACTTGAGCTTTGTGCTGAATAGTTTAACCAACCCAATGTACCTGCCGAAATTCTAGAATTAACTTCTTTAAAGTAATCCGTCGATGTAATACCATTTATTTTAGTAACAATATCACCAACCTCAATATTTAAACTATCATTAAATACTTGCGTAATAACAAGCTTATCTTCAACCCACTCCCAATTAATGGGAGGCGCATAGCGACTGTAATTTGTGCCAGCAACCCAAATATGTCCATCTTTTAAGGGTGCCGTAAATTTTTCTAAGGTAATTTGATGGTCTAAATTAGTCTTATCAAAAAAACATTGGTTTAAAGCAGTACTCAATTCATCATCCCAATTGACATCAACTTCTTTGAAATAGGGATAAAAATGTTGAAAAACGTTATATGTGATTATGATATTTCCTAAACGAACTCGTAAATCAGCGGTATTGTCACTAACTGTATTCAATGCATCTTGTAGTACAAATAAATCCTGACTAATGGGATACGTATTTTCATCATTACCATAAAGATTCAATGGTATTTGGCAAAAGATTTGATTACCTATTTCTTTTTCAATTAATTCTCCAAATTCTGGTGCTCCATCAAAAATAGATTCGCCTTTTTCTTTTTTTATTATTCCCTGATAAGATAGAACGGCACAATTATCTCCTTCAATTTTTTGAGTTTTAGAAATATCAAATGAATAACCATTACCACTTCCAACCCAATCAGATGTTTCGTTGCGTTCACCTATCTCATTAGCTTCAAAATTGCCATTATTTAATGGAATCTCTATCCATTTATTATTATCTTCATAATATAAATGAGCATCATCCAAATACAAATCACCTTTACCTTCAAGTATAGATCCAAATGTTATTTTGGATGCTATAGCGTCGAGGTCTCCAACAATTTTATATTGTTTCCATTCATTACTTTTAATTGGTCTTGAGCCCATATTATCAAAAAACCCTATAGTACCGTCTGATTTATCAACCCTCAACCATAAATATCCATTCCCTTTAGATTCTTCCTTAAGTTTTACCCAACCCGTATATTTTATTCTTTTTCCTTGATATTTCTTAGAATTTAAAGAAATTGATAGGGTACTATAACTACTCGATTTATCAATTTCTGAATACCTATTAACTCGTACACTACGGTAAGGACTGTTTTGATTACGCATGTATAATGAGACCCCTCTATGCTGCCAGTATGTAGATTGATAGCCTTTGTTATTTTCTGGAGTAATTTTAGCAAAATCATAGGCTCTTTTTGTTTGGCTAAATACAACACCAGGTGCTATTGGCCTAAATAATTCGTTCAGCGTGTATATAACTTCCTTATTACTCTTACATTTAATAATTTCTCCGGCCCCATAAGCTGCAAAAATATTCCAGTCAATTTTTGAGGCTTCATCACTTGGATGAAAATATTTCACATAGCCATAAGCTTTTGCAAACGTTTTTAAATTGCTAATTTCGGTTTGTTTTTCTTCAAAAACCTTATCACAGGATATAGTATTGATGAAACTCAAACACACGATTAAAATATTTTTCATGATTTCATTTTTTCAATTTTTTAGACTAATAACCAATATTTAAATCTCTAATAAAAAAAGTAGGTACTTAATTTTATAAAATTGAGCGGGTAATACTCCTAACAACCACAATAATCCCCTCTTAATTTTTTTTCATTACCCTTTCATATCCAATTCATTAATTAATTTTGTAATACTTAAACATGTAAATATTAGTTGTGATTTGTTTGAATTTTATCATTTTATTTCTGTTTGATTTTATAAAATGTTTATAACTTACTTGTGTAAGAAAAGTAGCGATGAATTATTCACTTTCTTGCCTATAAGGCTTTTGTTGAGCTCTTGTTATACGTTCTTAATTCAGTCCATCTCCAAGCTTTAAAAATAATGAGTAATAGAGTGCTTATTTCTATGAAAGTGCAAAACACATAATGCGAACTATTTGTTCCTGTTGCCAAACTTCCTATTTGAATTATGATCAATAAAACGCCAATGATCAATACAATAATTCTATTAGCTCTATTTTTTATCATCATTGTAAGCACAATTATCAAGATTAGTATCTCCGTAATTATGGCAAAGCTTATAAGAAATACTTCTGTAAATTCAATTCCATCACTTTACCAATTAACCGTTCATTTAAAAATTTTGAATGATACAATGAAAAAACATCACAGAATATGTAATTTACTATTAAGAAAATCCAAAGTTTGGATAAAACGTTTTTAGTGTTTTCCATTTTTTTAAAAATTAAATCCAAAATGTAAACCAGGTTCTCCGAAAAAGAGTTTTGACCATTTGTCATCCATATTTTTGAATTCAGTTGGCATTTTGGTGTGATATGGACGATGTGTAATAGCGATTGATGGCTCTATAAAAAAATTCCCTTTAAATAGTTTTATGTGATACCCCACTCGATACGTATTAAATATCTGAAAACCTGTATCAATTTTTTGTCCGTCTTCATTTATAAAATCTTGCCAAGCATTCATAACATGAATACTACTGTATAAACCTTTCCATAAAAATCTTTGATAAGCCACAGCAAAGCCTTTTTCTCGAATGAATCCAGGGAAATTCTCATTCGGGTCAGTTTTTAATTTCCCATAAGGTATCCCTAAAGGTTCAAAATATCGCCACGTTTTTAACTCTAATGAAATAGCATCATTTGGGCTAATTCTATATCCCAAATTTAATTGTGCAAAATTTGGACTTTCGTCATCAGGGATTAGATTCATAAGCATAAATGCTGTACTCCCAATAAAACAAGGTCTGTTTTTAATTTCTTCAGTTGTATACTGAGCATTAACTTTTGTAACACTAAGAAATACAATGAAGATAAAGCACGAGACTTTTAGTATCATATTTAGTTTTTTTACTGTTAGACAAAACTAAATATGCTCTATGTTATTAAACGTTAACTTAAGTGAAGAAAAATATCTTATTTATTTTTTTCTATAATTCTAGCTTTTATCCTGCTTAAAGATTGAGGTTTAATCCCCAAAAAACTTGCTATTTGATGTTGAGGAACACGTTGTATCAGGTCTGGTCTTTTGTCAACTAAATTAAGGTATCTCTCTTCAGGGGAGGATATTTTAAAATTATCAAAATCTATTTGTTGTTTAGAGACAAGCTTTTCAGAAAGAATTCTGCATAAAGACTCAAACTTTGGGAACTTTTGAAACATTTCATCTTCCATGTCTGGGGTTGAGATAAGCAGTATTGAATCTTCAACACAGCTTATATAATATTCTGATGGTTTATTATCTATTACGCATTGGGGTGTAATCCCTTCCATTTCTGTGTAAAAGGCCGTTGTCTTTTCTTCTCCTTCAATAATATAAAAAGAACGAACGCATCCTTTTAAAACAAAATATCCTTGGTTAGAAAATTCACCTTGCTTTAATAATATGTGTCCTTTTTTTATGGTATGAAAAATATCTAAGGAAGCAATTGCATTCTTTTCATTTTCATCTAAATGAATATATTGTAATATGAAATCTAATAATAAGTTTTGCATCTTTATCTTGAGTTCCCACTCGATTTGTCAAGTTACTGCTAGAGGTTTTGTATTTGATTTATTTCGTGTTCTGAGGACTAAAGTTAGCAAATAAATCATAGATATAAAATGAAGTTCCCCATAAAAACTAGATAAATTTATAAGTAATCATATTTGTCTTAATTTTGGCTTTTTTAATATAGACAACAAAATTAAAATGGTTTTCATATTTTTTCTTACAAGCTTTTATCTAATTCTTTAATTAATTTTGAAGGAAGCATTCCGACACGTTTTTTAAAAGCAGAATTAAAAGATTCTTTACTTTTAAAACCAACCTCGTTAGCAATAGATTGTATAGAGTATTTTCTAAACAGATTATCTTCTTTTAATCGATCAAGCACAAAATCTATCCTTAAATCATTAATATAATTTGTGAAGTTTTTTTGATAATAAGAATTGATAATTTTAGATAAATAGGTAGTATTTGTTTTAATTTTCTTAGCAAGATTAGAAACGGTACAGTCCATTTTTAAATAGTATTTTTTGTTCTCTAGCTCTGTTAACTTATCTACTATTCTTTTAACCTCAAGATCACTAATATCTAAAGAAAGATTTTTTGGCTTCGCTATTATTTCCTCGTTTTTAGAAATTCTTTCTACAAGTTTCTTTAATTTCTCAAGATCCTCCTTTTGTTTTCTCCTAAACCGCATAGAAAGAAAGAAAATAATAAACAAGGCTACAACAGCAGTTATAAATAGTGTAAGCAGATGCTTTAACCTTTCCTTTTTCAGCATTTTTACCTCTTGATTATAATCATCAATTTCAGTCTTCTTAAAATTAGAATTGATAGTATTATTTATATCCATTTGCCCTTTAAGGGAAGCCAAGTGTTTTTCAAAATAATAATCCGCCTCTTTTAAGTTGTTTGTCTTTAAGTAGGACTTATAAAGCATTTTGTACAGATCGTTATAAAAAATTCCTGTACGTTCATAAGATTGTATTTTAACAGTATCAAGTGTTTCAAAAAAGGCGATAGCTTGTTCAAAATTCCCCTTATGATAACTTATCATTCCTGAATAATAATTTTTCCAAAAATCCTTTGTTGGCTGCTTATAGTATTCTGGTGTTAATTCGAATGCTTCTTTGAAATGTTCTTGAGCTAAATCAGGGTTATTTTCAAGCAAATTGATTTCTAATTCATAAATTTTATTCATGAATTTATACGATTGTTTATAACCAGCATCTTTGGTGGTATCTAAAACAGTTTTAGCATATGTATTATAAAGTTTAGCTGAATCTATTTTTTTTAATCGGATATAAATTTCCGTTAGACCCAAATACGTGTTCTCTAAATTGCTACCCCATATTTTAAACTTTTTATATTCCCTTGTATTAGTGAGATTTTTGAGTATTGATAAATTCTTTTTGTAATAAAAAACTGCTTTATCCAATTCCCCAATAACAACATAATAATCCGCTATATCTTGATTAAACTTACACTCCCAGACATCACTCTTAATTTCTTTGGCAATTTTTAAGGCTTCATAAATATTATTGAATATTTTGGGATCGTCAAGCCCATGCGTCATTTTTAAATTACTATTTTTCAGGTGATACCCCTTTAGTAATTCAATCTTTAAATTGTTCTTTTTGGCCACAGCAAAGAGTCTATCTGTGTTTTCTATCACTTTTAATGTGTCATCATATTTATAATAATAAACCACTAAAAAATGATACGCTACGAAAAGATTTTTAGGATTGTTATCTCTTTTAGATTCAAAAATAAATTTATCAATAAAGTATTTAGTTTTTGTACTATCTATTTCTGAATATTTGAAAATTGAATCAATTAAATAGTTTCTTTCACCCTCTTTTTTTTGAGAAAAAGTAACATTTTGAAATAAAAATAGAAAAAAGAGCAAGAGACAAAATTTCATAGTTTTATTAATTTTTTCTTAACAATGCATCATTTATTAGTTTAAAAGTTCGATTCAATAAAGTCGTGCTGTGTTTTTAATTTTTTTTCATTGGCTTTTAAATCTCTAACTTAATATTGCCCGCAGAATTTTATTGAATTCCAAACGCCATATCTTTTTCTTGCACTTTTAATTTGTTCCGTTTCGGTTGCTTCAGGATATAGAACGTGTTTTGGTGCAATTATATTCTTGATATTGCTAATATTGATGTCCATGATGGTATTAAATAAGAATTTTTCTTCATCTTTCCTTAAAAGGAATGATCCTCCCTAAATTATTTCAGGATAATATAATAATTGTTTTGTCATATCTCTAATAACTAGTGGTGCTTTTGTGTCTAGCAATGACATCATTTTAATTGCCTTACTAATTGAAAACCATTGAGCATCTATTATGTTCTCAAGTACTTTCAGTTCTCCACCCATAATACTCCAACAAAAGTGTTGTCTAAATTGTGAAATCGGTTTAGCGATAGACATAAATATAAAAAAATCTGCTATTTTAGAACTTTTTTGACGATACGTATTTTAGCACCCTGTTATCTAGGCTTACATCGGCAGACGTCTGTTTGAGCCTGTTGTTCTCGTCTTCAAGCTCTTTTAACCGTTTAAGTTGCTGCTGTTCCATGCCACCATACTTCTTGCGCCAGTAGTAGAACGTACTTTTGTCTATTCCTAATTCTCTCGATAGATCACCTACGGATCTTCCTTGTTCATTTTCCTTGAGTGCCTTGATAATCTGACTCTCGCTAAATTTGCTGTTTTTCATTATGACAGTTTGAATTTAAAGTTAGTAAATTCGAATTATTAACTGTCCTGTTTTTAGGGAAGCCTACAATTGAAATGAAACCAACTTATAATTTTACTGAAATTTTAATATTTACTAAGATTCATTATAGTATCGTCATACTCATTTAAGCCCTCTCTTGTTTGGTCTATATTGAAGTTTATTCTATTCAATAAATTTCCTTCTATATTTCTTAAAACGGCTATTATTTTTTCCCCTTTTTTCCTTACGTCATTAAATTGATTTGTTTCTGCAAAAAATCTAATTAAAGAGTGATTGATAATTACTTTTGTAATTCTAATATCAGAAAATTTAGTTTTATCAAAATGACTATCAGAAAATTCTAAAATCACCGTATTTTTATTTTTATCGGATATAACTCTATACTTGTCATCAACGAACAACTTATTTATACTAGCATCAATAAAAATACTATCATCTAAACCAACTCTAAAAATGTCTGACAATTTAACAGAGTATCCTGAATTTATATAAATAACCCAGTCAACAAGTCCTTTTACCAAGTCGTCGTCATTACTATATAAAAAAGATAATTGTTTAGGCGGGATATTAGAATGCTTATAATTGACGCCCTCTATCATATTAGAATTTGTCCTAATTATTTCTAGATCTCCAACCTCAATTGAAACTACTTCTTTCTTTTTTAGCTTTATAAGAGTATTATAATTTTGCCTAGCCTTGGTCCTCATTCGATCTTGAGCGCCTGCTCCACCACCTCCATATGTCAGCATCATCCATTGGTCATTGGTTAAGCCATCGGCTCCCAAACTTTCATTAAAAACTTTAGAGTCTTTTTGCTTATTTTTTATAAATTTGTCGTTTCGTTTAACCGTATTTCCGTGAGCATTTCTAAATAAAATAATTTGGTCACAATATGCATGTGCATAAGCAATAGAGCTGAGAAAATCATTCCAATTTAAAAAAAGTAGAGCTTCTTTATTATTGATTAATATATTACTTGCTTCTTTTAAGTTTAACAATGTATTTTTTCTTATTTCATTAAATGAAATATTTACTTTTTTAAGTTTTGATTGCTTCTGTTTATTTGAAATAGAATTAATAATATTTTCAGATATTACGTAAACATCTTTTAATAATAATCTGGGTAGTTTTCCTGTGTGAAAATTAGAATTTAATTCATCATTCATTAAACTATCAGTAACCCAATAGTATTTATAACCCAAGTCGTCTA
This sequence comes from Yeosuana marina, assembly GCF_011762485.1. GTDB lineage: Bacteria > Bacteroidota > Bacteroidia > Flavobacteriales > Flavobacteriaceae > Yeosuana > Yeosuana marina. Next base: position 58,304 of record NZ_JAAKGI010000003.1, on the reverse strand, counting down.
ACATTTTAGCAATAACTTTTCCTTCAGACTTTTTATTATACTTTACCGTTTTACTATACGGTAATTGAGCTTCACTATGTTGAATTTGCAATAAATAAAATATGAAAAGAAAAAGACCTTTTTTTTTTAACATCCTAATTTATCAACTTTTAAATTACACAATTATATTTACAATAATTAACTCAGAGGCTGCTCTAACATTAAAGCCAACACCTAATAAGCATTATTAGATACCCAACACTCAATTAAGGTGTAAAATAAATTAAATTAAACCTAAAACTGGATAACCCCTACATTTATTTACCTATTCTTTCAAGATTTTACTTGGCTTTTCATCTTAATTGGAAAAACTCTCTAAGACCAGTTTTACTTTTCTGATTTTATAAAATTCTTGATTAAATTCATTTTGGACATTTTGATTTGGAATAACTGCATTTAAGGTTAAGTCATAATTGTTTCAAATTCGTTATATCTGTATTTTATACTATTATCTCTGCTATTTTATTTCTTAAAGCATCATAAAAAAACAAATCCAAACCTTGTTACGAAATTCTTTTATTTACAAGATACACGAGGTTTCAAAATAATTCAGTGATATAAAATGCCGCAAAACAAAGATGTGGAACAATCAACCTTCCAAATTCGCTTATTAATGTCTGTGCCAATGTATAACTTAGGCTTTCCTACATATTGAGTACTTATATCCCTGTGTTTTGAAGAACATTAAATATACACGACCACTTCCTTTTACATAGATGCTGAATTTTGACAGGATCATGTACTTTATTTTTCAAAAACTTAAAATCAATACTTAGGTCTCAGACTATTGACCGAAATTTTAGTAGAAATAATAGAGCATATGCAATGCTGATGAAGTCTATCTTCCGTGTGTATATTAGGATAAATAAAATTGACTAACTATTCAGGCTTTTTAAATATTGAGTTGGAGTGCAACCTTCTAATTGCTTAAAAATTCTATTAAAACTAGATTTTGAATTAAAACCACAATCAATGGCTATAGACAAAAGTGTATACTTCTCGGAATCTCTTTTTTCAATTCGGTTTTTAAACTCTTTGATTCTATAAGAATTTATTAAACTCTGAAAATTTGTTTTTAAATTTTGATTAATAAAGTTAGTTAACTTTTGATTAGAAATTTCTAATTCAATTGCTACATCTCTTAAGCTTAGATTAGGATTTTTGTATAACATTTTATCTTTCATTAAGCACTCTATTTCAGCCTTCATTCTAGTAATTTCCTCAAAATTAAAAATAGAAATTTGTGCTTTTTCCGTTTGAGAATAACTATCTGAAATTATCGTAGGCAAAAAAATACGAGACTGAAAAATACCGCGATATGATAAAAAACAAAAAAGGATAATCAGTAAAGTTTGCAAAAAAATTACAAATTCCAATCTCACTTGGATCAGAGGATTATAAAAGCATGACAAAAATGCGAAAATAAGATCCAATATTACAACAATTTCAATTCCTATTAATAGTTTTTTTAGCCATTCTAAATTATTTATGTTTGAAGAATAAAAATCCCTATTTGCTTTTCTCATTTTACTTATTAACCTCAAAGAAATTATAAAATAAATACTAAAATAAATATGGTTAATAACATAGAAAAAAGCATATACTTTTATTGCTGAGAATCCATAGAACTCATCTAACTTTGAAAAATCTTTATAAAGATTATTAATTGCAAAAGGTAGAACAAAAATTACCCAAACAATAAAGTAAGGAATTAAATGCCTAAAAAGGTTTTTAAGCAAAAACCTCTCTAAATTCAAAATAGATTGAATGTAGAAATAAATTAAAGGCCCAAAGATATATCCATAACCATAACTAAACAACATTCCAATTGTTCCTAGCCAATTAATTTGATTTACATATGCATAAGATTGAATTATAAAGAAAAAAGATATAATTAAAATAACCATTAAAATTTTTTGTGGTATTCCTTTTTGAGACTTAAAAACAAATAGTAACAAAATCAAAATAACAGACATCCCAAAAATATAAATGAAATTGACCAACATGATTTAAATTAATTTAAATGTCCAGTTCAAAAACTTTACTTTCTTAAATAAAGAAAAGTCATTAAAAAAAGTGCTGACTCTATATGGCATAATATAAGATATCCATAAGACACGAAAAACAATTAAATGGATTACAATTTCATTTTTAATGTTTTTCTTTTGAAAAAGTAAACTCTTAACAAATAGATAAATGATGGAACTCGCATAAAAACCTAAACCAACACATAAACATAAAGTAATTGTATTTAACCAATTAATTTGCTGGCAGTAAGAGTAATAACATAGAATCCCGAACAAACTGTAAAAAATAAAAGGCAGCAAAAGATACATTGAAAACTCCTTTTTTTTCAAAATCAAAAAGATGACTATTAAACAAACAATCATGCCATAAATTAAAACAAAATCAATTAACATTTTATTTTGATTTATTTTGAGCGAAAAAAAAATAAAATAGTGATTCAGAAGTCAAATTACAGCAAATACCTTTCAGTTCAGTTTTTGAAAAAATATCTTTAAAAAATTTATTATAAAACATAATAATGATGATTGATTGATGATATAAAATTAAACCATTAAAAATAGTATAATCTAACTAATACAAATATAGTCAAACACATTAATTACAGTAATTATTTGATAAAATATTAACTAGGGTAAATAAATTATGAAAGGTTTTATCTAAATATATAAAACGTGTACTAAATTTCTTGTATTCTTATGGTTAGTATTGATATTTACAAAAACCTCTTGATAGCGTTTAAAAAACGGTTAAACAAAAATGGCTCTAAAAGATAGTCAATAACATGAAGTTAGTTAGACTCAAGGGCATAGTTAGCGTAGGCAGATGAAATTATACCATTTGGGTTGCTCTTTAAGGGACTATAAAATCAAAACCTCTCATTTTACGAAACGATATCTAAAAAGATTCTTTCTTATTGATAATTACAGTAGGTATTTCCAAGCCTGATTCATAAACACCAATACAAACCAGTTCTTGACTTCATGTATATAATACAAAAGTATTTTTATGTGAATATTTCGTCCTCTAAAATGATACATTCAATCATAAATAAAACTTTAAATATACGTTGTAATAAATACCTGAGTCCTTTATTTGTAAACTATACTTATCATTATAGATTAAATCCAATCTCATTATTGTGGTGTTTATACCAATTCCTTTTCTGGCAATATTCTTCTTTTAGTTTATGAATTTCAGTTAAAGGTTATTACAGAAAAACTGTAGCAAATTATCTTTTACAAACAAAAATATTTTAATCTCATGACCGTAACCCTATAATTGACTTTTAAACTCAAAGCCATTTCTATAAATATAATAAAAAACAGAGATGTTATTTTATAACTATCATTATCATGCTTAAAACTCCATATTAATTTTACTTTTTTAATAAGTCGTTCTTGTTGAAGTTCAATTTAATTTGATATATTCAATTTCTTAAGTTATTAAATTATTTTATTGATTTTTATTAGTAGTATATCTAAAAATGTCTGCTAGTTTTAAAATTAGCTGAGGCATATTTTCGCTTTCAGAAATGGTATTGCTATAAATCATATTGAACATATGGCATAGAAAGTGTGAGTTAATTTGAGGATTTAGAACCATTAATAGTGTTTTTCGATTTTCAGTGTTAAGTTATAATAACAGCTTTTGATTTTTCAGAAATTCTTTAAATAGGAATATCAAAAAAATGAAAGTACAAAAGTTGAATATGCTATCATACTAGAAAAAATTTGTTTTCAATGTATCTATGCTTCATGTGAATTAAAATCTACATAAATTACATTAAATATAAGTACCGATAAAAAGAATACTAACATAATTCTTTTCATAATAATCTTATTAAGAGTTAAAGTCAAAACTATTATTAACTCAAAAAAATAAACTCATAATAATCATATTTATGTTTGAAATAAATCCCTTGATACTTCTTAAATGGACAATGTTTTAGAATACAAAAAACCCAAAAGAATTATATCCGAAAAGACCTTTGTTAGAAGAAAATGCATCGATTTCACAAATAAACTCTCCTCTAATATCTGAAGTAGAGTAATCTAAGGTAATGATTCCGTTATCATCCGTTTGAATATTGGTTTTCCAAAATAGTGTCTTTCTATAGTCAGGTTCCCAATTTTCATTTTTATCGCTATGCATAGATAATTCAAATTCCTTGTGAGGATAGAATGAGTTGATTACTATGTAATTATTTAATTCATAAGGATTATTACCCTTTGTAGTCAAGCCAGTTGGTATGTATTGTTTTTTGACATAACTCATAGCACTTTCTTTTACGTAATAATACTCATAGGGCTTTGGTTTGTAACCAAATTTATGATTTTCACAATTGAGAACATCATATTCTTCGCAGACATAATCTCCATCATATCCTAAATATGTTAATTCAGAGGACAGATATTTTGGTTTTCTACCTGATTTTCCATCAATAACAACCTCATCCAATAAATTCATAGAGTTAAGACTATAACTTTGAATCTTCTTCTTTATCTGTATTGAATCGCTTCCCTTCTTAATGTCCGAGAAAATGAAATGGTTAGTCGTTAACAGAGAACTTGGAAAATCTTGATTATTTTTATTCAATATTTTTATTACCATATTTTCATCTTGGGTTTTTATGAAGATTTGTTCGCCCCTGAATTGTTTTAAAAATGTGGCATCTATAAAAAAATTTCCTACAGAGTCCGTTTCTGCATTGAAGAGCCCTTGAGCAGAAAGAATAATAATTCCTACCTTACCTGCAATAGATAGTTTTCCATTTTTATCTTTTTTCAAAACTTTACAATAGGTGCTTTCCTTTATTAATAATTCACTTTTATTTGTCTTTCTTTCCTCTTGATTCCATTTATAATTAGTTGTTTCGGTAGTAAGCAATAACAAATCTATATTTTCATTGCTATTTAAATATTTATGAGAATACTTGAGATTTGAAAAAATTTCATTATTAATTTTAAAAAATGATTCCATTGATTGTCCATCAATTGGGTTACAAAAAAGCTTATCGTAAACGGATACATTTATCTTACCTTTTACTGGATTATTGTCCTTATCTAAAATTTGAAGTCTTAATTTTAAATTTGATTTGGTAGGATATGTTCTATCTATATCATTTAAAATTTTTATTTTAAGTCGATTTTCAATATTTGGAAAAAACAGTCTTGAACTAATGGAATTAAAGTTTTTATCAAATACTGAAATCTCAGTGATTTCTGAGCTTAATCTATTCTTTGGCACGTAAAAAATTGTATTCTTATTCTTTAATTTACCTTTAGACATCCATTTGACCGTGCCCTTGGACTGAACACGAACATATATATTTTCTTCGCCACTTACTTTCCTATTTTTAATGATGTTAAATTTATATTTTTCATTCACTTCACCTAAAAAATGCAATGTGATTCCATATTGAAGAGGATTTGGCAGAGAAAATAATTCATTGGTGTGAAGGACCTTCAGTGAATAGTCATTTTCTAATTTCGGTATTAAATTCAAGCTCCCTAAACCGTCATCATTAGTTTTTAAAGTGTCAATAATTCTGTTATTTTCATAAAGCAGACACGTATATTTGGCCCCTTTCAAATGGGATGACGTAATTTCAAATCCAACTTTTTGATTGACATTTGCCAAAAGGTTTCCGCCTTCCGGAAAGAATGAAACATTTAAACTGTCTTTCCTGTAATCTAGGTTTAATGGGATATTTTCAATAACCTTATCTCCTGTTTTAGCTTCTAAGATGAAATTTGAATAAATTTTATCCTTGTAAAGCTTAAAAGATAATATCGAGTTACCCAGAGAATCAGTCTCGGATTTTTCTAAAATTGTATTTCTATATCCGTTAAATGCTTTCAATTTTAGTTTTATAATTCCAGACTCAATACCAGAACGCCTTAATACACTTAATTTTAAATTGAATTCTTCTTCAGATTTTTTTACCAAATCATAGGTTGCTAAAATCTTAGGAATAATTGTTTTTTTAATCTTAATTGGCTTATACGTATTGTAATTTTTGACTGAATTATTTATTGAATTTTTGGTATAACCTGTTAGAATATAATTGCCAGGAGATATCGTGTCTGATAAGTAAAAATGACCGTTAACAACTCCGTTTTCGATTGGATATTTTTCCGAAAAAACAGTAGATTTATTTTCATCCAATACATCAAAATAAAAAATCTCACTAATACTTTGGTGCTCTAAACTTTGTGAATTGAGTATAGTGGCTCCAAACCAAATATCCTCTTCTGTTTCGTAAATATCCTTGTCCGTTTGCAAATAAATACTTTCAGTTGGTAACTGTTCTGCAATCTTTAATAAGGGCATTATCAGATTCGTTTTAATATCTCTATTCTCATTTGATTGTGGGCAAATGTTTGAGCACATTAGGATTAAGGCTATTGAAAGCAACTGCTTTTTAATTATCATTTGGTTTTTATTAAGTTTGGTTTAAAATATTAAATCAATAATTAAGACTAGTCTCTCCGAGTTATAAAGTTTGTGTCAAAATTATAAATTGATACCTTAAAAAGACTTTTTGTTAAACTATCAACTGCTATAAAAAAGCTCAAATATTTTCAACATAATTAAACCTGTATTTGCTAGAAATGGTTCCTAAATCAACAATAAATTCTAAATCTTAGTGCCTTCCATTCCATAAAAATCCAGTTTCAAATTTAATATTTTCAGAGACTGAATTTGAGTAGTCAATAGCAAACGAGTGTAAGCTATTTTTATCTTCATTTTTTTGCTCAAACACTAATGCTTGATTTATAAAATCCGTAGCTTCGGCTTCATTTTTATATGAAATAAAAACTCTATTTATTTTAAGATAATCTTCGTCAATAATTTTATATTGATAACTTAAATTTAAGTTGCTAGTTTCATGTATATGAAAAGCTTTTCTGCTATAAACAAAATCATCTTCTACTGAAACGTAATTATATAAAGAAAGATTATTAAAGTAACGAGGATCATCTGTATAATTGAAATCAATTGAAAATTCATTTTTTTTATTTATCAGAATATCTGTCCCAAGCAATATATTTTTAACGTATCTATCAACAGAAGTTGGTGTGTATAGATTTTCTTGGGAATCGTCTTCAAACTGTCTAGATAGGGTTTAGCTACTTTTAATCTGCCTATCATTATAATAGGCATTTAATCAAAACTTATACTTGCCATAACTGTAATTTGTCTCAACTCCAAACCCATATTATCTTGTTCTAACTAAAGAGTTGAGTTTTGCGTTAAATCCTTTGGCTCTATTTTTTTAAGAATGATGTTTATCATTCCTAAAAGCCCGTCAGCTTGTTGTTTAGCTGTTGGCGAAGTTATAATCTCAATTCTATCAACAGAAGATGATAAAATTTGTTGCAATAACTCTGTGGAGTTTAACATAAAGGGTTTTCTATTTATTAAAACTCCAATATTGCCACTTCTCCTCAATAAAATACTACCTGTGCGTAAATCCGTTTGTATATCCGCTATTTGATCAAATGCTTCAAAGAAGGTGGTTCCAGATTGTTGCAAATCTGTTCCTAAATTAATTATTTTTCTATCTATTTTAAATTCAGATACGGTCCTTTTACCGTTAATAACTGCTTCATCAAGCGCTTTTGGTTCTGGCTCAAGTCTAATTTCTGTGTAATTTGTTGTGGATAATTTATCTATTTTGATAATTTTACTTAAATAACCTAAGCAACTTATCTCTTCATGAGTAGCTTTAGAAACTAGATTTAATCTAAAACTTTAACCTTCATCAGTTGAAGTAACTGCAATAATGCGATCAGATTGATAAAGAGTCAAGGTTACAAAATATATTGGATCATTTTTAGATGAATTTAAAACAATACCATTACAAGTGGTTAATTTATTTGGGGAATATACTTGAGCATTTAACAAAAATATTAAAACAAATAAAATAGATCGCATTAGTAGTTTTTTTACTAAGGTCTTTAAACGGGCTTATTATAAAAATTTTATTCTGCGGATGAAGCCTTATTATCTGTAAATGCGCTAAAATACATAACAAACTATTTTATAAGCTACGTACTTTAGAGCTTTTATAACCTGAATATTCTTCTCATTTAGAATTACTCATTGTTTTTTACGAAATCAATATTTTTTGCTCTAGGTGACGAAATTTCAAATCCTATGATTTCATTTTTTTTATTCCTGTTAAATGATAACTTGTTAAACTGCCATGAATTAGTTGTAAAAAAATCTTCACTAATTGGTATTAACTGAATAGATTGCATTTTTTCGTGAAATATAGTTAAGAAACCTTCATGAACCTTAAGATGATATGTTGTTAACAATTCTTCACTGTAGTAGTCTCCAATAAGTTTGGATAATTCGTTTTTACTATACTTTTTAGGAATAAATTTCTCATAACTTTCTACTTCACTATTATCTGCTAAAATTGATAAAATATGCTTATTTTCAGATTCTAAGTTCTTAAAAACTACCTTTAAATCTTGGTAATCTCCTAATTGAAAAATATTTTCGTCAATTGGGTTCAATTTTGAAGCCCTACCGCTTTCTTCTCTAATATAATTTAGATTGCCTTTGTCATCAATTTTAATAGTTCGTTTTAACAAGTTGTCTTTGTTTATGTAAATACCTTCATGTTTTCTTAACTGCTCTTTATCTAGGTCAATAAAGTTATTGGTGCTTGTTTGGTTTTGATTCTTGTTTTTATCTTGTTTGAATTTATCATTGAGTATTATATCTACAACTTGATTGATTAAGCCCCTACTATCTACGGAAGCATTATTACTTAAAAGAATAAATGCATATCTTAACTCTGGATATCTAACCAAATAAGCTACGTATCCTGCATCAGAACCTGTATGTTGAATTTCATAAAGTCCTTTGTAGGTCCCAAAAAACTGTCCATTAGAATATTGATTATCTTTTGATGAATTAATATTCATGCTTCTAGATATAACGTCATTGTTGCTGTTTAAATAGATTGCCCACTTTGCAATATCTTTAATTGTTGAGAATAAGCCTGTAGAACCATAATATGAATAATTTGCTGGGGATTTCATATATTTGGTATCAATTATCTCATATGATTCTGCGCGATTTTGAACCACTTTTTGATAATTATCCATAACAAGAGAATTATTCATTTTTAAAGGCGTAAAAAGATTTTCTCTTAAAAATTCTTGAAAAGATTGTTTAGCGACTTTTTCTATAATTTCAGCTAATAAAAAATAACCGGAATTCGAGTAATTAAATTCTGTCCCAGGAATAAAATTTAGCTCTTTTTGATTGTAAATAACTTGCTTAACATCCCTTTTTGTTATCCTATCATCAGAAATATAGCCCTTTTTACCCAATAGCATTAAGTGAGACCTAATACCACTTGTATGATTAATTAACTGTTGAATTGTAATTGGGTATTTATAGTGTGGAAAATCCTTTAAATATTTTTGAATGGGGTCAGAAAGCCTTAGTTTACCTTGACTTTCAAGAAGCAAAATACCATATGCTGTAAATTGTTTTGATACGGAAGCTAAAGAAAAAACACTATTTATATGAGTTGGTATTTGATGCTCGAGATTGGCCATACCGAAACTGTTTTGAAAAATGAGCTGCTCGTCTTTAACAATACCTATATTAATACCTGGGATTTTTGTACTATCAAAACTTTCAAATATTTTATTTATTTGTTGCTTTTCTGAATTAGATATTTTAAGCTCATTTTGAGCGCCCAATTTAAATCCTAAAAACAAAATTATTAAGAATAATTTTTTAGATAGCTTACTGTTTAATGTCATTTTAATTTTTATTTTTAGGGAATCTATCATATACTTTATTCACGATTTTCCACTCAGCATTATTAATCTTGATTAAATTCAAGTAATCAACTAAAACCAAACTTTTATAGGTTATAGTAATTTTTGCATTTGCAACTTTACCTGAAACATTTATATAATCAATTTTTGTTGTACGATTTTGTTTAGGACCCGGTTTTATAACTTTTTTAAAAAAATTAATCGCATTAACTTCTACATACTTATCGTCATTTATATAACTCATTGTTGCATTCTCATGAAATGCTTTTTTTAGCAGGTTAAAATCATTATTTGTACCGCCTTCTAAATAATAATTTAAAGTTGTTTTAATTTTATCGTAATCATTTGTAGTTTGAGAATAGTTTGTTAATGCTAATAAACTTGTAGTAATAAATAATACAATTTTTGTTTTCATAATTTTAATTTTTAATTTTTTTTATTATTGCTTCTGCAACTAATATGGTTGACTCTGGATTTTGACCTGTTATTAATCTATTATCTACTTCTAAGTGAGGTTTTCCCTTAGGTGAGAATTTAAAATGAGATCCTCTACTTTCTGCAGTCTTTTTAATTAAGAATGGAAACGATTTAAAATAATCAGACCTTATGTACTCATATTCTTCGGGATTACCATTTAAGTTCTTGCCTTCAATCAAATAACTATTATTATCTAGTTTTATGTTTAATATTCCAACCGTTCCATGACAAACAGATGCGACAACTCCATTATTATAATAAATTGATTTTGCAATCTTCTGTATCTGCTCATTTTCAGGAACACCAAACATTGCAGCTTTTCCTCCAGGATAATAAATAGCTTTGTAATCATCTGGAACTATAGTATCAGGATTTTTAGTTTGCTTCAATTTCTTCATAAAGTCAAAATTGTAGAGGTATTGTTTTTCTAATTCATTAGAGGTATTAATACATGATAGAGATATAGAACCACCTTTTGGACTAACAAAATCCACTTTATATCCATTAGAAATAAACATATCATAAGCGATTACTATTTCTGAAAAGCTGTTTCCTGTAGGGATACTAGACTCACCATAAAAATGTGCATTGGAAACAACAAATAGTATTTTATTATTTTTAGCAGTATCTGATTGACCTGATGTCTTCAAGCCAATTAGTACAAATAAGAGTGATAATAAAGATGATTTTATATGCATAATATTTTTTTTGCAAAACAAAACAGAAACTAATTAATCACCGAATATAACAATACCAATTAAGTGTCAATTTTAAAATCAGTACTCCCGTTTTAAGAATTGATACGGTGTTACACCAGTGTATTTTTTGAAACTTCTAAAAAAAGTAGATTTAGAATTGAACCCACAGTCGTATCCAATCGATTCAAGGGTATATTTATCATTTGATAGGATTTTAGCTTTCGCACAATCAATTCTTTTCTCATTTATAAGCGTAGAAAAGTTCTTCTTTTTTATTTCGTTAAGATAGTTTGATAATTCATACGGTAATACATCTAGGCACTTAGAGACATCGACTAATTTTAAATTTGGATTTCTATATAATTCATTATTTTCAATACATCTTTCTAGCTCTTCATCTAATCGTTGTATCAACTTATTGTCTAAAAGTTTACGATTGGCTGGATTGATTTTCTCAAAATAAATTGAGTTTTTATTTTTAATAAATACTACTATTAATATCAGAATATAAAGAACAAAAGTAAATGTTACTGCTCCCGATATATATGAGGTAAAAGATGAAAATGCGTAAGCCAGCCATACAAAGGTTATACCGATAAAAATACTGATAAGCCACTTTTCTATATCTTTAAGTTTAATATTCTTTTGCGAGATTTTCTTAAAAACAGGAACTAAATAATAATAAGAAAAACAGAGGTAAATAAACCAAACACAATATATCGTAGGCACTAAGTAATTCACCCAAAGATTCTGATTTGATAGATACGGATATGTTAATCCTGCTACAGTAACTATCAGTAATAAGGGAACAAGGTGATATATCGATTCATTTCTCTGAAAATTAGAATTTATCGTAGACTTTATATAGAGGTACAACAGAGGTCCAATTACTATACATGCAGATAATCCTAATAATATTATCTGTTCTAAAACAATAATATTAAAATAAATAAGTACTGATTTAGTGACTCTCAAGCCTAGTACAAGAAATAATGCTCCTAGATAATAATTAGATGTATTTCTAGGTTTATTTAGTATAACAAGATAGAAGCTTATCAGTAAACAATTAAAAGCACCTAAAGCACTGAAAAAAAATAAAAAGTTAATAAGAATATCCAAGTAGTAAAAATAAAAAATTGTAATGTACTTATATTAATTTTACAAACAAATACCGTTAAATTTAATATTTTTCAATTATAAATCATTTTGTAAATACTAAAACCAATAAAATTGGTATACTATTTAATCAAGTATAAATAAAGACAATTTATCGCTTTAAAGTTTATAGATTAGGCAACTATTTTAAAAAAAACTAGCTAGTTTATTATCTAGAAATTTATGTTAAATCATTAGAAATTTGAATAGCTACATTTCCTTTTTTATGACCTTTATCTACATATTGATGAGCCTCAACAATATCTTCAAATTTATAAGATTTGTCTATGTATGGCTTTAATTTCTCTTCTTCAATTAAAAATTTTATTTTACTCAAATGTTCATTTTTTTCTTTAGTTACCATTTTAACCGAAATAAAAGAGCCTCCCTTCTTTAAAATTCTTTTCGCCTTAAGTTTAGTTGTTTTTCCTACAGCATCAAAAACTACATCAACCTTTCTATTTAAGCTATAGTATTTCTCCTTTCTGTAATCTATTACCAAGTCAGCACCAAGTGATTTTACCATTTCAAAATTTGAAGCACTACAAACAGCAAAAACAAAAGCACCTTTAGCTTTTGCTATTTGTATAGCATAGCTACCCACACTTCCTGATGCACCATAAATGAGTATCACTTGATTTTCTTCTAAATTACTTTTTTCAAATAAATACATTGCCGTCATAGAACCAATTGGAATAGTTGCTGATTGTAAATGATTTAACTTTCTTGGTTTATGTTGAATAACTCCAAATTTCCATCTTTCTGGTATACAAACATATTCAGCATATGAGCCAGATTTTAACATAGTTGTTGTACCAAAAACTTCATCATGTAATTTGAATTTGGTAACTGCATTTCCCTTTTCAATTATTACTCCTGAAAATTCGTGACCTAAAATTTTTTTCCTTGGTCCAAAAAGGCCAAAAATAATTCTTGCAAGTAGCCAAAATATAAGTGGAAAATCTGATTTTCTTAATCTTATATCGACAGATGTTACACTAGACGCTATAACTTTAACAAGAACTTCATTTGGTTTGAGGGTTGGCTTTTTAATTTCAACCAATTTTAGCACATTTGGTTCTCCATATCTTTTATAAATGATAGCTTTCAATATTTATTTTTTTAAAGTTCATCTAAAACCTCGGGTATTAATTCTTGAAAAAAAACTGTGTTAAAATATTTTCCACTACAGTTTGTTACAATGCTTACAGTAGTATTGTTTTTTTGGTTATAAAATATCATAGATTGGTATTTTAATGTACTTCCGAAATGGCCGATATATTCTTCCCCATGGTAGATTAATTTCATAATTCCATTGCCATACTCTGAAATCATTCCACTTCCAATGGGTATAGTCATTGGCTGCATGTCTATCCACTCTTCCATTTCAGATATTGTACTTGGCTTTAATATTGATTTATCTCTATACAAATTTGTTAAAAAACTATCAAGCTCTTTTGTGCTAGTAAAAGCACCGCCATCATACCCGTAATATTCCCTCCAATCTGAAACATCTGCACTTGCTTGTTTTGTTTGTCCAAAAAAAGCCTGTAAACCATTTTCTTCAATACCCATTTTTATATTGGTAAGGTTATTACTTGCAAAAAACCTATTGAAATAAGAATTATATGCCTGTTCAGTTATGTTTTCTACAATTTTCTCCAGAAAAAGATAGTTGGTGTTGCTGTAAGAAAAATTGCCTATATTTTCCAGAGTGCCATTAATAAGAGATATCTTTTCTTCGAAAGTTTTTGGTGCATTATTTTTCATTACACTCTCCATCCATTTAGGGTTTTTAGTGTAGTCAGATAATCCACTTGTATGGTTCAAAAGATTTTTAATGGTTAAACTTTCAAACCCTGTTATTGGCTTATCTAGCGTTATGTAATCAGAAACTTTGTGGTTAAGTTCTAGTGTTTTGTCTTCAATTAGTTTAAAAATTAGAACCGCAGAAAGGTATTTGGTTGCGCTTCCAATTCCGTATAATGTTTGTTCTTTTACTTCGTTATGATTGTAATTAAAATCAACTAAATCATCTTCTGTTCTTAGGGTAAGTTGTAAAGACGGAATATTTCTGTTTTTTGCAATTTTTATAACTTTTTTTTCTATTCTATGTGATAATGAGCTAGAGTTTATATTTTCATTTTCGCATGAAGTAAATAAAAATAATTTACTGATTATTATAACTAAATATACCATCATTTTATTCATTTCTATTTCTAAAAAGATTAATTCTGTTTAACCCAATTCAAAATTTTAAAATTCGTTTTCTCTGATTTGCTGCTAACGCTTATGATATCCGTTTTATGACCTAATACATTAGCTTTTTTTTGTGCACCGCCTGTAACAAAATTAAATTCAAAAGGATAATGTCCTTCAATTGTTAATTTTCTTTTAAAGTCACTTACCTTTTCCATCATAATCAAAGGAGCTTGAAATATTGCTTCTTGATTTCCAGTTACATAAATAACATCTTCCTTATTTGGAACATCTACTTCTATAGTTATTTTAGATAGGTCTTTTTCAAAACCCACTACTTCTTGATGACATTCTATGGTTTCTCCAAATAGATTTTTAATTTCCAAAACAGTTTGTTCTGAATCTAAAACTTCATTTCCATCCACTATAAAAGTGTAATTATATATTCCTTTATCAAGATTTAATTTAGTTTCCCAACCATTTTCAGTTTGATTTAAGAAAAGGCAATTGTTAATTGGATATAATGAACTACTAAAGGGTTTGTACTTTACAAAGACAGACTTTGCGTTTTTAAATCCATTTAGTTTAATTGTTGAATTTGTATTTTTTGGATAAATCTTTTTTAATCGATTTCTTACATCTTTCGAATAAGAGATGTAATCTGGGAAATTTTTATCAAATAAATGGAGTGTATTATCAGACGCTTTAAGATCACCATTCTGATATTCAAAAATTGCCTTTAAGAACCATAAATCAACATCTTGATTGTTAATCTTTTGATATTCAGAAATAAAAGGATAGATAACACTCTTATTAGTTTCTCTTGTATAATAATATACAAGATTGGGTAATAGAGACTCTAATTCTTTATCATTTAAGTTCATTTTTTTGAACTTTTTAAACGCTTTAGAACCCATCTTAGATTCTAAAATGTCATAAAGCTTTACCAGATTATTATTTTGAAAAAAAGAGGTTAGGTGTATCGAGACCCTTCCTCTTTCTAATAACTTTTTAAGATTTGTGTTATAAGGCTTATCATACTCACCACCAAAAAAAAACGTCACATCTCCTGTATTTAAATTGTATATACTCGAGTAAACCGTTGTTGAAGCTCCTGTTACAGCAGTTTGTTGACATATTTTTGCCATTGTCTCATAACCAATTTTTTCTTCTGATAATATTTTTGTGGCTTTTGGAAATCTCCAACATGTTGAGCCATCAGCACCACTACAAATATCATAATTGGTTGAAACTTGAAATTTTTCATTTTTTTGAACTTTAAATCCTGTTGGACTTATTATGGCAAATGTCCCATTTTTGTCGGCAACATGCATTTGAGCACTTCTAAAACCAAATTTAAACCAATATTTATTGAAGAAATCTATAACCTCTTCAGCGGTTTTACAATTTCCTAAAATATAAGGAAGGATAAAATCATCACCAGGAGGATAAGGTTTTTTCGATTGCATATTTTTAACTGGATATATGCGTTCAGTTGAGTTGAAATCTAACGCTAAACCAGCTTCATTAAAACCTCCTGCAATCATCGCATTGTTTCCATTTTCTGGTTTGTCTCTAGAAAAAGTAAAGTAGCCAAATTTATTTTGAGTAGATTTTGGAAAAATATTTACGTAATTTTTAAAACTAAACTGAAAATCTTCATTATTCCCAAACCAAACATGATCGTTTTGATCTTTTGCACAAAAAATTGTACATGAAAATGTTGGTTTAGAAATGATTAACATTATAATTACTAAAAGAGACCTTAATGTTGTAAAATATTTCATTTTAATTATTTAAGTAACATATATTAATTTTTACATTCTTTTATATAAACCACTGGGTATTAGCTTCAATAGTTTAGCAATAACCCACCATCTTTTTGTAACGTATCCTATGGCTTTTTTCTTTAAAATGATTTGATAGATTTGCTTGGCTGCTTTTTCTTTTGAAGATACCCAAAATAGACCTTCACCTTTTGCCATGGCTGTATCTACAAACCCAGGTCTTACATCTGTAATAATAATTGACTTTTTATTTTTATGAGCTTTCTGCCTTAAGCCTTCTAAATAATTAATTTGATATGCTTTAGAGGCGTTATAAGCTGGAGCCATTCTTCCACCACGTAATCCTGCAATTGAACTAATCACTAAAAGATGACCATGTCCTTGATTATAAAAATATTTATAAGCCCAATTTACTATTTCAGTAAAAGCATTAACATTTAATAAGTTTATATTGTTTTCTATTGTAAAATCTAAACTTTCGTTTAAATCGCCAGTGCCAGCACTTAAAATTAAAAGATCTAATCCTCCCATTTCATTAACTAAATCTGTTAATCTTTGAGAATTATTATCTAAAGTACAATCAAAAGAATTAATCATTACTTGATTTGGATTCTTGCCTTTTAATTTTTTTAATTCATTTAGTCTTCTACCAGTAATACCAATGAAATAGTTTTTTTTTAACAAAAGTCTTGCTAATTCATTTCCAATTCCTGATGTGGCACCAATAATAATAGCTTTTTTCATTTACTTAAAGCTTATAATAATTATGAATTAAAAAATCCTCAAAACTGACGAATCATTATACTTGACGCTCTTTAATCAAAGAATCTATTTCCCATTATTTATCGACATCTCAAGACTAATTACACTGAATAATTAGTTATTTTGGCTTTTGGTAAAAATCATTTAGAGAATTGGTATAAACACAGTAATCAATGTCCATATCCCAAAAATCTATTCGGTGGAGTTCTTCAGCACCAGAAGGGACAAGCATTATTGAACTTTTACCTTCAACTCTATACTTATCATCATAATCATAGCGATTATCTAAATCAGTATCAAAATAATAGAGATAATCATATACAAAATTCACGTATCTCTTTTTTGTGTATACATTTGAGGATAGACTTTTCAGTTCTAACTTATCAAAGTCATTTACAATTGCATCTTGAAACTCTACAGCATTTAATGGTTTGTTGTTAAGAAATGGCATTAAATTAAATTGACCGTCTAGAAATACCCATTTATCCAAATCATTTAAATACACTTCTGTTGCCACATGGCCAGGTGAACTTTTTCTGTTTTTGGCATCTTTACTTTTAAGATATATTGTTCTAGCCTTAAAGCCATTAGCATTCAGTTGATCTTTAAGGACAATTGCAAAAGCGAAGCAAGGAAATTCACCACCCTCATTTGCTTCATTTAAAATAGTAATAGCATCATTTTTTGACGGTGAATTCATTCCATTATGTTTCCACCTGCTGTTCGTCCAATTCAAAATTGCCAATACCTTCTCTACTTCAGTCATATTTTTTGCCGTATCGTCAATAGGGAACAACTTTCTTAACTCATTCAGGTATTTACTTTTATCTTTTTGAAATTTAAATTTAAAATCATTGTTTCTTGTTCGATTAAAATTCAACTCTTCTCCATAAACCGCAACACCCTCTACAACTGTATGTGCTAATATGTTTTCATCAAGCTTAATATAAAAATCTACTATTTTTTGTGGACTAATTAAAAATTCTATACTATCCATATCAGTTCTGAATTTAAATTCTTCTTTAGAACCATAGCACAATACTTTTAATGTATCATGTTCAATTTCTGGTGCAATTCGCCATTGACCCCTAAACCAAGTATCTGCAATTTTATATTCTGTGTAGTCTGATTTTGCACTAATAATTCTTTTCTGTTTAACGTTTTCTTGGGATAAACAAGATGTTAAAACAGATATGATTGTCAAAAAGGTCAAAGGTTTTTTCATGATACGCAGCAGGTCTAATAAGAAAAGTTTATATTTCAAGGATATTTATTACTAAATTTTTATATAACGAGTAATTCTTTTACTATTTGAAGAATTTATTTCTAAAAAATAAATTCCCGATTCAAGATAATCCAATGAAATTCTGAATAGTGATTTATTAATATTATTGTAAGTATTGATTAACCTACCATTTGTATCAAATAAATTTGTATTGATTATGTAATTTGAACTCTCAATATTCAAAAAAGTTGATACAGGGTTTGGATAAACATCTATATTTAAGGACTTAACATCTAATTCTTCATTAGATAAAGATGGTTCTAAAATTAAATTTGATGGTATTGCAGCTATTAAACTGTTATATGTTGTATCTTCTAAATTCGTTTGATAGTAATTTGATAAATCTGAAAAGGCCAGTTTTGCAGCAGCAATACCACCTGATGAAAAATCGTAAGTCCCGTTATAAATGGCTGTATCAAATTCATCTCCAGGACCTGGTCCGGCACCTAAACCCAAAGCAGTCCTTAGGGCTGTAGCATCAGTTAAGCCATTTGGAAGCCCAGTTTCATTAGAATCTGTTTTATCACCCGCAAATATGGTAGATTCAACGTTGTTAACAAAAATGAAACGGGGATTGTTAGCCGCATTTGTGCTTCCTCCAGGATTCGAAGCATCTTGAAACGCAATTACCTGATCTCCTATTGTAGAAAGTAAAAATGAAGTACCGTTAATTCGGGAATCAGTATATTGAACAAAAATTGATGGGTCATCGGTAAATCTAATAATATCTCCTGCTGATAATCCTCCAGAAGGAACCGTATATGAGAAAGCACCTTCTGTACATGGTGTGTTAAACCCATCAGCATCAGCACCACAATCAGTAAAATAAATCACTGTTCCAGGTAAGATATCAACAAAAGTTACAAAAGCAAAGTCATCTGAACCTCTTGTTTGCACCATAAAAATTGCCAAATCGCCCGCGGAAAGTGTAGTTTGAGAAAAAGTATTAATTAAAAAACCAAATGTAAAAACTGTAGATAGTAAAATTCTTTTCATAATAGTGTTTGTAAGTTTGTGCTCAAATCTAATATTACAAATACACATCTAGAAACTACAGCTAATTAGAATGGTATCATTTTAATTAATTGATACCAATAATAATCGAAAAAGAGCTGATAGTAATATATCTTGACTTTTTTAAGCTGATTTACTTTTAGATTTTCTATTTTGGTAAAGGCCTACAATAAAACCAATCAGTCCAATAAGAAAACAAGTGATAAACCAGAGACCTATATGATATTTATCTACAAAAGCACGATAGATGAAGGTAAATGAGAAAAGCATTAGTCCAATCCATTGCCAAATAGAATTGTTTTCAAATCTTAAACGATTATCATAACTTGGCTTTAAATTGAATAAAATTTTTAATTCCCCCCAATCCCATAGAATCAACATTAAATTGGCAAAAAGCATAAGACCAGTTAGGACAGGTGTATAAGCAAAGTAATATGACAATGTTATTATAAAAATATTTAATATTATTGGTAGATTGACTAATGCACCTAATTTAGAATAACGTTGTGTCATAAGAAGAAAACCCGCAATTAATTGACCTATTCCAATAAACCGCCAATAAAGACCAGATTGATACATCGTCTCAAAAAAATGCCATGCGCTGTTTATGGGATTGAATTCACCACTTTCTGTTGTAAAGCGAGTACCTTTTATTTTAATTAAACTGGCAAATACAAAAGCACCACCAATTAAATATCTCGTATAAATAATAAATATTTGAGCCCAAATCTTGTTTCTTAGCTTATACATAATTCTATTTTTTAACAAGACGAGTTATAACTCGTTTTGTTACACGCGTCCAATAGCGGATTCAATATATGGTCGATAGAGAAATTATAATTACCGAAATAGTTAATTTAGATTTTTGAAATTATAATTTATCTTTAATGTTTTCAATATAAATTATACTCTCTTCTTAAAAGAAATTTTTAAAAGTTAAACCCAAAATGAAGTCCTGGTTCTCCTATAAAATAGCGAGGCCATTTGTCATCTAATTCAGCGAAACCACTTGGCATCTTAGTACGGATTGGTCTATGAGTCATTCCAATTGATGGCTCTATGAAAAATTTATTCTTAAAAAATCTAAATTGATAGCCCAATCTGTAAGTATTAAACATTTGGTATCCGTTTTTTATTTTATCGCCATTTTCATCTACAAAAGTCTGTCTAGCATTCATAACATGAATCGCTCCGTAAAAGCCTTTGTAAAAAAATCTTTGATAAGCAAATGCAATCCCATATTCTCTAATATACCCAGGAAATTCCTCTTCTGGTGCCTCTAGAGTATCACCATAGGGTATACCAAGTGACCAAGCATATTTCCAAGTTATTAATTCAATGGAAACAACATCTTTTGGTGTAATTCTGTAACCAAAATTGAGTTGAACAAAATCTGGTTTGTTTTTTTCTGCAAAATTACCCAGCATAAAAAAAGTACTTCCTATGAAGTATTTTTTATAGATACTGTCGGTTTCTTTAATGGTCTGTGCATTTAAACATTTGGTCATAGAGACTAAAACCACAAAAATTAAAGTTATTCGTATAGTCATTATTCTACTTTTATTTGACAAGAATATTAATATTTAATAAAACGAATAGTTCTTTAATTAAAGTAAAAGTCGCAAAAGTTTATTTTGAGACTAAAATTTTCATTTATAACTTTTACTATTTCGTTGAACTTGTCTATCTGTATATAATGTCCTGTGTTTTCAAGCTCAATAAATTCGCTTGATTTTAAATCTCTATGAAGTCTTAGGCAATTATTTCTAAAAGTTTTAGTTGAATCTGTTCCTGTGATTATAGTAATTTTAGAATTAATATTTTTGTATTTATTTGAGATCTTTTTTAAATCCTTATCATAATTAGCTGCTTCTTTAGCTTTCGAGTAAATAACTTTAGGCTGAGACCATATTAACTTTCTTTCGTTTATTAAATCTTCAGAGGTAGTCTTATCTAAATTCTCAAAAATTTCTTCCAAAGAGTTGTGAATTTGATTTTTCGCAAATGTAAGAGAGGCGAATACAGAGATGCCTTCTCCAAAAATATCTGAGGAAATAACAGAATACATAATTTTAGAATCGTACTCGTATAATGGCGAATCGATAATTATATACTCCGCATCATCTACTGAATTATTAGCTGCCAGATAAGAAGCTACAGAACCACCATAAGAATGCCCAATAATCAATGGTGACTCTATATTCAACTCTTTGATTAGATTTATTGTTAGTGTAGCGTTATCTCCTAAAGTATAGTTATAATTATTAGAAGTACTAAGGCCATGACCAAATCTGTCAAAAGCAGTTACTCTATAATTATGAGATAACGTATCGATAAGTTTTATCCAATCTTCAATAGAACCAGGACTTCCATGTATAAATAAAATATCTTCTCCAGTTCCTTTTTGAATAAATCTGATTTTCTCTCCACCTATTTCAATAAATGGCATTGAGTAATTACCAATTTTATCTAAGTTTCCTAATTGCGTTTTACCTAGTATTAAGATTAGCAGTATTGCCAAACCTAAAAAGGATAACCCAATTTTGATTATTTTTTTTAATGATTTATACATCTCAAAAAGACAATCTTAATGACTATTATATTAAATTAAAAACAGGTGTTTATTAAGTTTAATATGTTCGCTTACTATTGATGAAAATGTTTGGAAATTAGTCATTTGAATATGTCAAATTATTTACAACTTTATAGCACTCGTAACTAAAGGAATTAACCAAGTTATTAAGTACTTTATCTAGATTTACTGTGCTGTTATCATAGGCAATCATATTCTTGAAAATGTAGCCTTCTCTTGGTGTTGATGTAAACTCATATTTTTTTATAATTGAAAAAACCTTTTCATTTAATTTAAGTCTACCAAAAATACCTATATTAACATGATACTCTTCATGGTCTCCTAAGTTGTCATTTTCTTCGGGGTTATATACATTGACCATTTCAATATCGGTATCGGCTATGGTAGTTGCGTATATTAGCACTTAACTTTGTAAGTACACACCTAACTGAAAATCCTTGCGGATTTTCAGAAGTAGGCGAGAACAAGCAATTACTTATAGCCATTGTTGTGCAACGTTTTTTATTCTACTTTAAAATAAAATTCTTTATCAGATTCATTTACAAATCTCCACGATACTTTACCACATTTATTAAAACCTAATTGATTAGGGTGAAATTCTAGAGGGTAGTCGTCTAGGATATATTCGTTTCTATTCGTATTGGTCACAGAACTATTATTCCAACTCAATACAAAGTCTCCAATATTCAATGCTTTTAATCCAATTCTATAGCTGTAATTTAAACTATCAGTATTTATTTCAG
Source organism: Yeosuana marina (assembly GCF_011762485.1). GTDB lineage: Bacteria > Bacteroidota > Bacteroidia > Flavobacteriales > Flavobacteriaceae > Yeosuana > Yeosuana marina. Next base: position 35,710 of record NZ_JAAKGI010000003.1, on the reverse strand, counting down.
ATTGTATTGTCATTTGTCCGTTTTCACAAATAGGTAAAAAAGATATGTTACCCAATTCAGTTATTAACTCAAAATTGTCGATTGCGTCTTTACAATTAGATGATTGTGTTGGTTGTATGAATTTCATTATTGAAATATGATCTCCTTGAGACCAGCCAGGGAATATAGAATCGTTAATTGCAGTGTCGAAAGCCATAGAAGATACTTTTCCATCTATCCAAATGGTATCATTTATTGAAAATGAATATTGGGGTGTTACATTAATTTTGTAATCATTAAAAACAAAAGTGCCTGTAGTATCATCATCTTCACACTCAAAAGCCATTAAAATTGGTGCTAATATTATTAATCTAATTATATATTTTGACATACATTTTATTTTTTTAGTAGATGCAAAAATGTTCTATTGGTTGCGTTAAATGTTGCACAACTTCTTTTAATATTAGAGAATCAATAATTATAGAATTATCGAGTTCTTGAGTAAATTCAACAATAAAATTTCTTTTATGAAGCTTCTTTATCAACGTTTTCTCAATTTTTTTAATCACTAATGTATAATTAAAATAATCCTTTAAAAACCAAGAATCGTCACTATAATCTCTTATCACTTCAGGGCTAAAATGAAAACTATAATATAAATTACTTTCTAAACTCTTGTTTTTCCAGCGGTAGTCATTTTTAATATTGTGCAAATTTGTGAGATTACATGACAATAAAACAAGACTAACCAGCACTAATACAACATTCTGTATTTTTAACACAGGTCTAATCCAAAAACGTTTCAATTTCAATATAATCTATTTCGTCTCTATCTTTATAAAAGTCTTTCATAATGGCTCTATGACCAGAACCAATAAGCACCAAAACTCTATCGTCGGATTCTAAGTGGTTTTCAATTCTATTAACAATAAATAAGTTTCTCTTATACCAGTTTGCAACATATTCTGCTACTGGATTTCCAGCTTCCTCAGATAAAGTCAACAACTTGTCGAGATAGAAATTTTTATTCTTATTATCAAATTCTTCTGAATTCATCCTTTCGAAATAGGACACCAAATCCGTTTTTCCCAGTATTTTAGTTTCTGATTGAGCAAATTCTACAGCATTATTAATAATTGCATTAAATTTCTGCATTAGCGTATCATTATTTTCCAAAAATTTACCTACTTCTGCATCACCAAGATTTAATTGATAATCTATTGGGTATAATTCATTAATACCAGTATCTTTAGCCAACCTGAAAGCTATTTGATAAACTTCATTTCTTTTATTTTGTATGTCAAATTCATCGTTTAAATAAGCTTTCAATTCTTTATCAACAGAATCTTTTTCCTTTGGTTCCCACTCAATCATTATTTTGGTTGGATTATACTTTTTCAGTTTCTCGATTAATTCATCAAGTTCTGTTTGTCGTTTATTTGTGAACAAATCATCCATTTTAATTACGGCATAATCATTAGTATTGGCAAAATGAAAAGTACCTAATAGTGCAACTTGAGGTTTTTCTAGGACTTCAGTATTTTGATTATTTTGAGAGAATAATGAAAGGGTGCTAAATAGCAATAATAGGATGTTAGAGTATGTTTTTTTCATTGCGATAATAATTTTTACAAAAAAAGAAATTTAGGATAGATTACAATAAACCTTTAAAAAAACAAAAGTCTCAAAACATTTTTTTGAGACTTTTGTTTTAATTTTTTTCACCATTGGAAAGAAAAGGAAATTATCATTCTTTTTTCAAAAAAAACTTAATTTTTCACTCTCCATTTACCCAATTTAAAAAATCCACAAATACATCGTTCAAATGTTCTTCAAATTTCCCATCTTCTATTTCTTTTCCAAATACGTGGTCTAAATGCGGATAAACTTTAAACGTTAAATTATCCTTTTTATGTCTTATAAACTCTATTGGAATTAAGTAAGCTGATTCAAGTGCCACAGCTTGATCTTTAGTTCCTATAGCTACAAATATTGGCTTTTCAATTTGCAATAAGTTTTCAACCGGTGGCTCAGAAAATCCACTCCATCTTTTATAACTATTAGTACTTCCTTGCCAAAATTTGTCCGTAGCGTTTGGATTAGCCATTATATCCTTTAAATCGACGAATAAAGAATCGATTTTTAATTTGGCTTGTTCTTCGGTCAAGTTGCCTTTATCAACGTCTTTCCTTATGAAAGTTACAAAGTCCATAAACTGTGTGTTTCCACCACCCGACCAATATCCAAAATGTGTTATTTTTTTGTTTATCGTTCCCAATTTCGCCACAACATCACTACCCTCAGAGTGTCCAAGAGCCATAATTTTTTGGAACTGATTTTTATAATTTTTAGTTATGTCATTAATTACCTGATTAGCTTGAAAAGATCTGTAGGCTAACGTTTGATTCTCGTAATATGCTCTCGGAACGGTGAATTCTTTATCCATTTCTGTTATAAAGGGAAAACCCTTTTTAGAAATCACCACGAGTAGATAATCATCAGGTAAAAGGTTAAAATCAATAGGAACAACTGTCCCCACATATGTCTTTCCATCTTCTTCCATTGTTTGATATAGGGACATAGCTTTTGAGCCTTGAATATAAAGCAACAAATTTTTTGTTGAATCGATATTTTTTTTGGAATATGTATGATAGTTTATTGTGTCGTTCTTCAATATAACGGAATGGTGCTTAAATGCTTTTATAATTTTTGTTCGCTGTCCAAAAGATGAGTAACAAATACATAAAAACAGAACTATTGTAATTAATCTCATTTTAATTGTTTTGTGTAATGACTGATAAAAAAACTAATTGTTACAAGTTCTATGTTGTCAAATCAACGCTCTTTAACTGATGTCTGCCATAAGCTAGTAGCAAGCTAATTAACTAGCAGATAATCCGAGTCTCTTCGCTATGAAAAAAGTCTCAAAAAAATGCTTTGAGACTTTTCTATTAATCCATTACTTAAATAAATTTTTAATTGAGTGCTTCTTTTAACAACTCCATACCTCTTTCATTAGTCATTTCCATTTCTTTCTTTGCTCCAAAAACCCACATAAAAAATGAATCTACTAGACCAGATTGAAGATTGAAATCTTGATTAATCTTTGTTCCATTAGAAACCTTCTCAAAACTGTATTCAAAAGTTGGTTTTGCTACAAAAGGTTTTTGAATGTCACACATCATTTTAATATAACTATTTGGCTTTATTATTTTAATTTCTTGATATCCCAAATCTTTACCTCCATTACCTTCCCAGTGGTACTGTGCACCTACTTCTCCATCAACACCTTTTACTTGGTAATTTTGAGAAGGATCTTGTTCTAAAAAAGGCGACCATTTTGGAAAGTTTTCTAGATATCTTACCATATTAAAGGCTGTCTCTTTATCAACATTAACAACAACGCTTTTTTTGATATTAATTTTCTTTAAACTGTTGGCCTTGTAAAGTCCAAATGCCAAGAGGCCAATTACGGCGACAATAATAACTGTTAGAACCATCTTTAATTTCATTTTTATACTATTTAATTATTAAGCGTCCATCGGAATGGTATTTCTAATTTCTACAGTCCCTCCCATATTTAGGATTGGACATTTTTTTGCTATTTCTAAAGCTTCAGTTTCCGAATTTGCTTTTACAATTAGATTACCACCAACAGTCTGCCCCTCACTGATCTTTATCCCTTTATTATAGGTTAAATCTGCTTTAAGTTCCATTCCTTCAAATCCTAACTGATGTGTACTAACTAACTTTTCGGATATGGCAAGTTCTCCTATAAATTTTCCCCAACTTTGATGTTGAGCTTCCATTTCTTCTTGTGATGGTTGATAATCAAAATCTGGTGAATACCTAAACAACATCATAAACTCTTTTGTGTTTTTCATTTTCTTACTTTTTAAAATTAATACAACACAAATCTATATTTAGGAAAAGCTTTTATTCTTGTCATATGACAAGAAATGAACTTTAAATTAACAATTAGGCTTTCAAGATGACTCGTTATCTCTTTTTACCCTATACAATTTTTCAAAAGTTTTAGTTTTATTAGAGTAAAACTCCTTTATGAGTTGCATTTGGTTTTCTAGAATTTTTATTGACCCTGAATTTCTAGAATCCACATAAGCAACCAATTCTGTAGTGTTGTCTATTAAAGTAAAGCAATGAGAGATTAAATGTCTAGCAATTTCTTTACCATATCCTTGGCCCCAGTATTGCTCTCTTAATCTAATTGCTAACTCGTATTCCATATAATTATTTAAATATACACCGCATATACCTAAAAATCTATTCTGATTATTATCAATAATTGCCCAAATATTAAAAAATTGCGTTTCATCATCATAAAAATCAATAAAGCGCCTTAATTCTTCATCACTTTCCTTTTTGCTCATATGTTTTTTGACATACTTCATTACACTGGGGTTACTCTGCATATCAAAAAAACTATCTGAATCTTTATAGATTAATTTTCTAACAATTAATCTTGCTGTTGTAAATATTATATTTTTTTCATCTATTATTTTCATAAAAATTTCTTGTAAATAAGGATGTGAAGACTTATAATAGTGGCTGGTGCAAAAGCAGGTATTAAGCAAAAGGGAATTTCGGTTAGGATGAAAACACCTTTTATACCTGTAACTATACTTAACTTAGTATAATAAATCGCCATACCAGAGGTAACAATTATGTCAATTAGTCCTAGAGTATTCCAAATAATGGCAAGTTCTTTAGCTATTTTCTTCTGATTTTTATAATATTTTGCAACTACTAAGCTTGATAAAGCTATAGTAACATCACCACATCCTGCAATTAATCCAAATGTTTTAGGAAGTGCATCAAAGTAATAAAGGATAATAAAAAACCCACCTATCAATCTAAATATATGTAGGTGGATTAGTTTTTCTACCGAAACGAAATGTACAATTCTTTTGAAGGTTTTTAAATTGAAAATAATGAGTAAATAGAATGCCAAAAGTGGGAACGTGGTATAAACGATTATGGTAGGTGGAAGCGAAAGCTCACTGAAAACTCCCTGATAACTTGCAAAAATTACCGCAGAGAAATAAACCGCGTAAAAGATTATAATCAAAATTGCTGCTTGTCTATTAAATTTACGGCTCTCATCGGGTGCCGCTTTATAAGCTCGACTAGCAATCAATAATACAGGAACAAATATCAATATTAAAAAAAGTAACGAAATCCACTTTGGTATTTGGTCTGTAAAAAAGTTCATATTGAATAACTATAGTTTTATATCCTTTCTTATTCTGCTGAGGGATGTATCTGTAACACCTAAATAACTTGCTATATATTTAAGAGGAACGTTACAGATTATATCAGGTTTCTCCTTACGAAGAAATAAATATCTATCTTTTGCCTGATCAGCAATCATAGAAACCGAATGGCTTTTTAATTCAAAAAAATCCTGTATTAAACGTGTTCTCCCTACTTCCCTAAAAGCATTTATATGGAAGAGCTTCATAAAATTGGCAAAAGTAATCTTCCAGCATTTGCAATTACATATTGCTTGGATAGACTCTTGACTAGGAACTTTAAAAAAGTAAGAGTTCCAATCTATTACAATATCATTAGTTGAAAAAAATTTCGTTGTAACTTCATTACCCGACGTATCAATAACAAACGAGCGTGCAAAGCCTTCTTCTAGAAAGAAATAATAATTTGCAACTTTACCATAATGTATTAAAGATTCATTTTTTTTAAACTCAACGGGTTCAAATTGATTTAAGACTAGTTTAAGTTCTTCTGGTTTAAAACTTTCTTCCTTAAAAATGGATTTTAAAAAGTGATTACTCATTTAAGCAATAATTTCCAAGACACAATTTTCATTACGGAAGAAAACCTTTCCTGATTTTATCAACTTTGTGTTCTATTTCATCCAATTCTCTCAGTATTTTCCGCATCCGTCTTTCGGTAAATTGCTTTACCCAAAATGTAATTATGATGTCATATTCTCCGGATTTTTTCTTTTCTTCGTTGGTCAAAGTCCTTGCTTGAGCTGAAATTTTATCATTATGTTCATTCCACATTTTTACGTCTCTAAAAAACATTTCCTTGTCACGTATTAAAGTACCTGAAGAACCAGTAACAAAAGCAACCTTTTTACCTTTGAAATCAATACCATACTCTTCAAAATACTTATTCAAGAATACGGCTTCATTTTCTGTTAAAAATGGGTTATTATCTAAACCGCATTTTTCTAAATCTTGAGCAGCAGAGTTTAGACTTAAGCAAAGTAGACTAACAATTAAAAAATACTTTTTCATTATTATTTTTATTTAAATTATCTATTATAGGGATATTCTTGTATCCAATTGAACTCTCTATTCATCAATGGAAAGTCTTTTTTTGTATATCTTTTTGATTTCAGATAGATAGTATCTTTTTCTAAAACACCATCTAAAACCAAAGTTGAGTCTGTTTTAATATAATTAAAAACATATTTAGAAATTGTATCATTGTAACGACTCAGTGTAATTTGATTGTTTATAGTGTCAACTTTCGAACGATAAAATTGTCTTTTTTTATCCATTGAGTAGATAGAAACTCTTCCTTCAAATTCTGAAATGATATATCTCCATCTTAAAGAATCGGTTAATAAAGGGGGTCTTTCTTCACCATTAATCTTAAATTTTTCAATGTCATACAAACCATATAGATCAGGTTTATCACCTAAAGGACCATATGCGGAATATAGATGTTGATAATTTGGATAGGCTTGTGATATCACAAAAACAAAAAGCAATGACCACTTACTAATATTTTTAACACGAGTCCATTTTGCTTTTTTAAATGGACTATAAAATTGAAAGGGTTCAATCTTGTTATTGGTAATAAATAAGGATATTACTTTCCTTAGTTGAGGTGATGCAATCAAAAAAGCCAACATAAGATAGCGAACAGAATAAAGCTTAACGGGAATATCATACAAAAAATTAAGAGCCAAAATATTTATGGTCACAGCTATTAAAATCATTGCACCAAGAAATACAGTTCGTTTATGAAGAAGTAATAAAGCACCTATCACCTCCATAAAACCTGAAAAAATAACGTATCCCTTGGAATATCCCATAAAGCTCCAGGCTAATCCCATAGGTGACATATCGCCAAACTCTGTAATTAATCTACTAAATGATGGTTCTGGGAATTGTAAAGGAAACGTTTTTGCCAATCCGTAACTTAACATAATAGCAAATAAATTATATCTCAAATACACCCAAAACCAATAGTTTAACCTCCTATCCTCTCCTTTATTTTTATCAATTAAAGTCCAGATGAATGTTCCTATAAAGGCTATTAGTAAAATGGTGAATAATTGAACATAATCATACATTTTATCGCCACTACCGCTTCTAGTTATAGTTAATTCGTTTTCTAATGACAAGAAGCTATTCCCTACAAAAAGAACTATATATTGAAAGAGTTCGCTCCACCATTCAGCAAGTTTTGATAAAATCGGTATGTATTGCAGAGGAAATGGAAACATCCATAACCCAAATAGAATAACTAGGAATTTTAATATTATTTTGTTTTTGGTGATTTTCATATTTAATTATTACAATTCGGTTTATCGATTCCGACTATGAGTAATTCCGTGGTTTAACCCTCAAATTTGCAACTACAACCAAACTGAAAATCCCAGCGAATTCTCATCAGTTGAAAAAGGCTAGCAATAACTATGTGCTGAATTTATTTTAATTTTTTTAATTGTCCGATTTTTTCTGAAATTGGGTCAATATCCATACTTACCTTTATGAATAACTTTCCATTTTCTGTATCATACGTTGTTCCTCTTTTTGGACTTCCATCAATGTCTTCTGGTTTTAATTTATGCATTGCTCCAGTTATCGGGTCAATTATAATTCCTATTAATCCACCTAAAGCGATATTTCCAATAAACCAAGCGTTGAATTTTTTCTCCAATTTAGTTTTATATGTTTCGTATCCATCTAACTCTAATATTATACTATATTCTTGATTTCTTTTTAGGTTTTTCTGTATTGGTGTTTTTCCAACTTCGACTTCGTTAATATAAACTTTTGCAGAACTTGGCTCAGAAGTAATTTCTGTACTCTGCCGTGAACCTGAAATAATTGTTGCACAGCTTGAAAGCAAGAGCACAGATGAAACTAAGATAGATTTAATAATACTTTTCATTTATTTGATTTTAAAGTTTAGTCAAGTTTTAATTCGTATTGTGGTATGGAGGAAACATCTTCATCATATTTATAAAGTTCAATTTTCAACCTATAGCAACTGCTCCATAAATTAGGTTTCTTTTTATTTACGACTTTTACGATGTTTGCTCCGTTTTTTCTTGCCTCCATTCTTGCTTTATTCATTAAGCTATTGAAACTACAATCGGTAGAAAATCCAGAGTCTTGGAATCTTAAATCACCAACTTTCGTTATGTTTTCAGGCAACTTGTGTTCAATATCCAAAAGTGCTACTTTTTCATCAATTGATAGCTTGGGTTGTGGATTAGTGAAATTTGAAGTGATTTTTGGACTGCAACTTGTAAGTCCGACTACAGTTACCAAAAACAGTATTTTAGTCAATTGTTTCATAAGTATTAATTTGATTCTTAAATTTTTTTTCAGTTTGTACATATCGCATTCGTCAGTAGATTAGAATGCAATTGATATTTTCATTTTTAGTTAGAAAAATTAGGTTTAACTATAGTTTTTGTAGGTGAGAATAAAACATAATCGAAACCTGAAAGTAAAATCTGAAGATTTTTGTTCAGTTCAATTCTTCTCTTTCTTACTAAGTCAAGAATAGGTTTAGAATCTATAAGCACCCATTTATTTTTTTGAGCAAGTTCTAGAACGAGTTGATAATCCTTTCCACTTGCCTTGTTAAGATAATCATACGTTTTACCATCATCACCTATCCAATATCGGGCAAAACAATTTACAGACGTTGATTTAGTACCGTTGAGATAGGATAACTCTTTAATGGCATTACCTAAATCATAGATATTAAGCCAATTTTTTCCAGTAGCCAAGTGCATTGAACCCATTTTTACAACAACTTTTGGATGTGAATCTTCTTTGAGTGAATTAAAATAATTCTCACCAAATTTTTGTTTCATATAACGCATTCTTAAATCGGTATTTTCCAAATAATCTTTTGTTTCATATAAAGCGTAAATTTTCCAAGATATTCTTAAATCGTTAATGATTTCTATTTGCTTTTTATTCTTACATTTTTTGAAAAAAGTATTGATTATTTCAGATTTTAGAAGATTATTAAACATACCGTAACCCTCATTTTCTTTATATTTCTTAAATTCATTCTCGATGTATTGTTTAGCTTTTAAATAAAGAACATTTATGTCATTCTTATTTTTAGATATGTCATAGATGTCATCTATAAGAAATAAATGCGATGAAAGATATTCTTGGTCAATTCCCCAAAAAACAAAGTCCTTTTTCAATGCTTTTTTAAGAAAAACTTCGTCTTTAATACCATCAAAAAAAGGAAACGGAATACTCTTATATGTTGAATGAAACTGAGCGTTAAAATCAAATAAAGACTCTTTAGTTTCTATAATATCAGTTATCTTCTTAGCACTATGTGGTCCAGTTTCTACCGCAAAATATTTATAACCTGAATCTTTCAATTCTGGGATTAAAGCTTCAGTGAGTTCAGATATTTGTGGTGAAAAGTGTTGTTCACCTAATAGAAAAAATTGGCTTTTAGATATTTTCGTTATAAGAGTATCAGCGCCTTTACCAACTATTTGTTTATTGCTAATTTCAAATGGATATGCATATTGCGATATATCCGAAGATTTTAAAGTTTCTTGAGAAGATGCTAACAGTGTAGATAATAAAAGTGTTGTGGTTAATAATCTTTTCATATTGATTCCAAATATTTTCATATCGATTTTAAATTGAAATATTTTTATATGCTTTGCTACTCTTTATAAGGAATGGTATGCTAAAGATTAGATTATTGGTTGTCATATTTCAAAATGTCCTTGTTCTTTTTAATGTTTAATTTCTCATATTGACCAGAACTTTTATTTGAATCATATGATGGTAAAATAAGCCAAGTTGAAAAACTTGTCATTTTACAGTCTACGCTTAAATTGTTATTATTCAACAACCCTATTCTTACCTTACTATCTTTATAAACATTCGCTAGTAAAAAAGGATAGATCACTGTTCGTCTATTAAAAACGAAGCGATTATTTTTTAAACGACCTTTTAAAATTTTTGAATTAACAATACTATCGTTGTGGATTAGAGAAACTTTGATTCTTCTTTGGTCAATAACGTCAAGAGTTACAAAATCATTATCACCTTTATCATGACCTCTTAAATAAAAATTCCAGAACAAATCAGAAGTATCAGAATCTCTACCTGAAATTGGTAGTCTAGAATAGCTTCCTTTAAGCTGGTTAAGTTTATTCTCAGAAAGTATTTTAAAACCCTCTTGTGAAGTCACAGGTTTTAAAGTGGAACAGCTGTAAATTGTATATATTAAAAAAATAAACAATAAATTTTTAACGTTTTTATTACCATAAATCAATACCATAAATCAATACCATAAATCAGTACCATAAATCAGTACCATAAATCAGTACCATAAATCAATACCATAAATCAATACCATAAATCAATACCATAAATCAATACCATAAATCAAAAATATGAAATATGGTATGACTGATTATTTTTTATTATGAAATAAGGTATCAAATTAGTTTTTTGAGACGATAATATTTATTTTATAGATAACTAAAAATGTCGTCTTCGCTTAAAAAAATCACATTTTCAAAAGTTTACCAAACCACTGATCATTTAAAATTATTAAGCCTAATTAATAAATATTAGCTCTTTACGGTCGTAGCTTATAACGACTATATTCTTTGATAACACCTCATATCCTATAATTCCATCGACATTGAGGCTGTAGCCAGAATTAAAATGGGTGATATCATTAAAAACTGTCATCAAATCTTTAAATTTATTGCTTCCTACATGTAACTCTTTCAATTCGCCAGTTATCACTCTCTTAGAAACTTTATCTGCACCTATAAGATAATATGTTTTTTCATTACTTAATTGTGCCTTAAGATTTACATATAGATTTTCATCTAACAAATTACTTTCTTCACAAGTGTCAACGGCTAAATTCAAAGTTTGCTTGCCTACTTTAGTTTCTAAAATAGGAATATGGCGATTTAAATTAAACGAAACTGTTTCAATACTTTTCCTAGCTAATTATTTAGACCTGTAAGAGTTAAAATAATCTGGTTTTATAAGCACCATTTCTTTATCTCGGTAGTCAAGTAACACATCATAATTCTTAAGCATGTCATATCCAATGAGGTCGTAAATTTCCGTATCTAATTCCGTTTCTAAATGAGCCAGATTCATCGTTAACGCATCTCCGTCAGTTAATGCCATTCTAGCCCAACTTAGTGAACCAACTTTCGAAATATTCATACCTGAAAGACTACCATTAATACCTCTTGAATTTGAAATTGAAGTTGCTTCCTGATTTGTATTTAGTTCTTCTACGTATACAAAATTTAAAACAAGTCGATGACCCACTATCCACTATAAAAGGTCTCAAAACACCGTTTAATAGTACCTCAACAACAATAAGATTTCCACTTTGCTTAATTTCATCTTCAATATTAGCGTGGATTTCAGAATTTCCACTCATGGTTTTTACTTGCATGGTTTCAGTTAAAGAAAATTCGACTAATTTGTTATTGGAATTACACTTTATTGTTGCGGTTCTATTTCCTTTCGTCTAATATTGAACATCATAATTAATCTCCAGTATTCCATTATTTAATTTTTAACCTCTTTTTTTATATGATAAGACCGTTTCGTTCAATTGAGGAAACATTTGTTCTAAAATCATGTTAGCTATCATACCCTTTTGGCCAGCTATTACAAAATCTGAAGCTAAATAAGGCTGGAAATGCTTAAAATCATTATCGTCAATAACTTTAACTACTTTCTCAAAAATAGCAGTATATTTCTTTTTATCTTGGGCAATAAGCGACACTGAAATCAAAAACATAGATATTAGTAGATAATATTTTGCGCTTGTATTCAATATTATAATTTTAGAGTTGTGTTTTGACATCATCTTATAGTATTTTAATTAATATGATTTAACTTTTTAAGAACGAGTAAGTATATTAAAAAAACAAGCTTTAACATTTAAGTTCATTTTATTCGATCGGATATAGAAGCACTATCGTATTACTAATCTTTTATGACCTTTTGTATTAATGACCTATCAAAAGTTTCCGATTATATTCTCATTGGATACACACCCCTATCAAGTTTATTCAGAGCTCTTATTTCTATCAGATTAGTCTTCTCATACCTTATCAGTTATTTGATTTATTTTTCGACGGTCTATCTTATTTTTTTCCTTGCAAAAAAACCTTTATTAACTAATAACTGTATTTCTTATACCCGACTTTGTTAGGCAATGTTATTCTCATTTCATCCAATACTTTTTCATTTGGTTTATCCTTAGCTGAATAATAAATTTTCTTGCCGTCAGTCTTTGTAAATAAGATCACTGGTTTATTATCTGAATTTAAAATCAGTTTCACGACTTCTCCATTTTCTGTTTTGAAATATCCCTTATTTATTGTTCCAAGTGCAAATCCATTTGTCTTTAAAGTGATCTTAGGCAATTCTTTGACTATTTCAATACTTTGGATTTCAGCTTTAGTGAGAGTCTCTCCATAAATTCCATTAAATGATATGCTCTCCGAATCAAAGGTTATTTCGTTTTCTTTAAATCCGTATCCCAAAAGTCCAATAACAAAAAGTAGTGTACCTGCAAATAGGACAATCCCAATTTTCTTCCATTTTGTGCGAGGTCCTTTTGAATATTTTGAATCTGCTGTTATAAAATATATATAAGCAAGAATAGGATAAACGGCTAAGAATATACCACCAGCATTTTCATTGATTAAATAGGTCAAGGCAGTCCCAAATATCACCAGTGATATTCCTAGAAAAATATGAAAATTTCGAAAATAAGGGATATATGCTTTGATGTCAACCTTCTTTCTGTCTTCTTCACTCATTGTATTATATCCGGAAAGAAGATGTTTCGCATTGTTCTCTGTTACAATAAACCCAATTGTAACAAAAAGAAAACCTATTCCAATAAGCACGTAAATCATATTTTTAAATTTTGCTTAACATTCTTTTAATTGAAGCAACATCTTTGAATAGAATTTCTGCTAGTTCAACTTGACTAGTCTTAGGCTTCTCATCAATTTATATTAAGAGTAAAATTTGGCTTATCGTTACCTTAAATCCAAATTTGTCGAGATTATGTTGTGCCACAGACTTGTATAGTTTATTTAACTATTCAATTTTATAAAAAATTGTATTGGTTGAATTTTCAAGTTTCATAGAATAATATTCGATATCAATACTGTTGATTTTTCAATTACTCAACACAAAACAAATAATTATCAAAAAAAAATCATTGTAATCTTTAAAATGAATGTATCAAAAAAAAATATTGATACGTTTTCGATGGTTCATTTTGATTATTTCTAATAGTCAAGATTAATTTTGCATTAGTTGAATTTTCATCTAAATAAATGAATAATGAATAAAGAAATATTAAGAGAAATCGGAAAAATTTATAGAGCATTAAATTCATTTTCTGATTTTTTTATGAAATCTGTAAATCTCGAAAAAGGCCAATATCAATTTTTAATGCGAGTAAAAGAAAATCCAGGAATTAATCAACAAAATTTATCAACAAATCTATTGGTAGATAAAACAACTACAGCAAAAGCGGTAAATAAATTAGTTGCTAAAGGATATATACTTAAAAAAGTAGATCAAAAAGACAAGAGAAACGTAAAACTACACCTAACAGAAAAGGGCAAAAATATATGTATGTTTTTAGACCAAGAAGAAAAATTTGTAACGAAAATTTCATTGGATGGTCTAGATGAAATTGAGCAAAAGATATTGTTAAACAAACTATCTGTTATTATTAACAATGTAACAGATATCTACGCAGAAATAAAAAACGAAAACAAAAAAAACTTAATATCATTAATTAAAAAAGAGAAAATATGAAATCCATCTATAAATTATTTATAGCCTTAATTTTAACAAGTTGTACTACTAAAAAAGAAATACCTGTTTTAAAAACAACCACAAAAGTTATCAGTATAGAAGATGGCAATGAATACCTCAAAGATGTCTGGACTATTTCGCCAGAAATTGAGATTGATGAATTTGTTCCCCGAAAATTTAACGGTAAAAAAAATATAAGTTTTATATCTGATATTGATACGTTAACACTTAATATAAAACAGAATGAAACATATGATTTTGTTATTGAATGGGACGACAAGAAGGCTTTTACTAGGGTAAACACAGATATATTAAAAGAACCTTCAATGCAAGAATCAGAAATACTAGAATATTATCACGATAATAAAAATAGAAAAGCTTTAACGGATACGATTCCTTTTACATTAGGTAGTGATAATAGAATTTATTTAAAAGGACGAATAAACAATTCAAATACTTTAGATTTTCTTTTTGATACAGGGGCAAATGCAATAGTTGTTGTATCAAATTTAATCGAAAATAAAGTTAATTTAAAATTGGATGGTGAAATTGATAATAACGGTTCAGATGGAAATCATAAAGTAGCAACAAGTTCAAAAAACAAATTAGAAATAGATAATTTGAATTGGGAAAACGTGAGTCTTCTTTCTATAGATTACCAGCGACCAAAGTTTGACGGAGTTCTTGGGTGGATAGCATTTGAAAATAAAATTGTAGAAATAGATTACGAAAAAAAGATTTTAATCATCCATCAATCTTTTGAAACAGTTCCAAAAGATTATAAAAAGATTGAAACAAAAATGATTGGAGGAGTCCCATATATTAAAGGTAAAGTAATAACAGAAAATAAAAAATCTGAAGGTTGGTTTGAATATGACTCAGGTTCCAATGGTAGTTTTAATTTAAGCCAAAAATTTGCTTCAGAAAATAGTTTGAATAATGTTATGAAAAAGGTTGGAACTTCTACCTCTACTGGAAGTGCTGGAATTTCTTGGAAATCTAACGATTACATTTTACCTAAACTCCAATTTGGAGCATTTGATCTTTTATTTGTGCCTATATCCATTAGTGAAAAAGACCCAGAAGGCGTAGAGGCTCATGAAATTTTAGGAAACAATTTACTTAAACGATTCAACGCTATTATTGATTTACAGAAATTTGAAATATATTTAAAACCTAACAGTTTAATGAATTCAGAATATTAAAAACAATAGGTAATAACGATCTATTTATTCATATATCAATTTTATTAATTCCAATTTATCAAATTGATAATAATTAGATTGAGAGGACGCTAAGTAAATATGAATTACAGGGTTTTACTTTATAATTCATTATTTTGGTTCCACATTACTTTACCGTTTTCTGTGATATTAAATGTATTCTTTAGATTATCTATAATAATTACGTAAGCTTTGTTAGGCATCAAGTAAGCTTTATTTGATTGATTAACAATTGAGACTGGAATTGCGTTATCACCAAATTTTGAATATTCAGTTGTAATATAAATTTTAGATTGTGGTAAAACATCTAAATTAAATTCTACTAAAACTCTATTAAGAACCGAGTAAAGCTTGTTAACAACTTGGTTGTTTTTGGAATACTCAAGCAATATATCAACATCAAATTTATCGCTAAATTGTTTGTGAATTTTAATATCATTTAAGTTTTGCTTTTCATCTAAATGTGATTGTGAAATTGTTAAAGGATTTATTCCTGTTTTTTCTTTGAATCGCTCTGCCATCCATTTAGTTTTTGTCTTTTCTCTAATATGGTCTCCTCCTGCGTGGACGAATATTTTGGCTTTGGGCTTTTGCTTTATCAATTCTGCTAAGTGTTGTGATTGACACTCTTCTCGAAATGTTATGAAGTTTTGTTCTCCTAACTCATCCTCTTCATCCATTCTTATTTCATAAGGAACCAATGTGTATCCCATTTCTAATGCAGTTCTTATAAAATTAGCATAATTTGGTTCCACAGAATATGTTCCTGACTGTTTAATTGGAAATTTTCTTTTATTTAATATTGTATCGCTTTCACTAAGTGTTTCTACTGCAAGATATCTAAAACCTAAATTATATAAGGGTTTTAATAATGTTTCCGAAAAAACACGATGTTTCGGCGTGTCGTGATCTTCATTAATCATAACAACTTGATGCTTTTCTGCATCAGAAATTATGGCATTTATTACTTCAGAAAAATTTCCTTCTTTTTCTTGACTTTTACAAGAGAGTATTGTCAATACCGAAAATAGAATTATTTTATGCATTGTCTTAGTTTTATTGATTACAACATTTTAGTTACAACAACCTAATTTAAAATCGGTATGCTTACAAAACTATGGTTATACCACTTTACTTCTAAAGGTATATTTGCATCTTCAATACTTTCTTCACTAACTATTTTACCCGTTCCATAATTTAATTCTGAGAATGGATTTTTATTGACATTTATATATACCAATAAGCGACTACCTTTATTTAGTTTCTTACTTACCAAATGTGTATTTGAAAATTGGATTTTTTCAATTTTATTTGGTTCTAAAAGCTTTCTATTTTCAATATCATCGGAATAACTTGCTCTTCCAATAATGTATGATAAATGAAACAGCTTTCCATCCGGCATTACTTCATAAAGCGTAACCCCAAAATCAAAATCTTTTTTATTAATATTAACTAATAATTCACCTGTAAATGAACCATTTACCAAAACTGACTCTTTTAAAGGTTCACTTATAAAATTAAACCCGTTACTTAAATCCATATTATCTTTGATAATTGGGTCTGGATAATAGTCATTATTCGAGTTCTTTCGGTCAGAAAAATTGACTGTCTGAGATAAAAAATCAGCTTTTAGAGGTTTTTCTTTACTTAAAGAATAGATATTTTCTTGCTTTTGAGTGGTTAGATAAAATTTTAAAGAGCTGTTACTCATATCATCTAATGATGCAGCACTTCGCCATTCGTTCGCTCCCATCACTTGATAGTTAATTTTATCTTTTAGTATTTTAGGTTTCCTGCCATTCTTAAAAATATAATCAAACCACTGATAAGTGATTTCGTTGGTATTTATCAATGCGTCTTTATCTACTTCATAACCATTTATTACTTTTGAGCCATTTCTTTGAGCACCAAAATGGCTATATGGTCCGATAATCAAATAATGCTCTGCATTTGGATCGTATTTATAATGTTCTCTTAAATAATAAAGTCCTGAATTTTGTGAATCGTTATAATAGCCATCAATGGACAGTATAGGTATATCAATTTTTGAAAAGTCTTCCTTATAAGGTGCCATGTTTTGCCAATATCCATCAAAAGATGGATGATCAGTCCATCTTTGAAACCATTTATTAGGAACACCATCTAAGCTATCCATCTTTTTATATGAAACTCCGGTTTCCCACCATTTGAACATCAAATCTCTAAATCGTTTTCTATCATTACCTACAATCGTATCTAAATATTTATTATTTCCAACAAAAAATGACCATTCATAGTTTGGATTAATAAATACATTGTTCTCCATTGGAAGCCCCATTCCTGGTCTATTTGCTACATAGGGCACTATAGTTTTAAGAGCTGGGTGAGGATCTTTTAAGGATGCCCATTGCGTAAATCCATTATAGCTACCACCAAACATACCAATACTACCATTACACCATTCTTGTATACTAATCCAATCTATGACATCATAAGTGTCACTAGCATCGTTTTCATAAGGCCAGATTTCATCTGGACTAAATCGCTTTCCTCGTGCATAAGCAATAACTCCAACATAACCTCTGTCTACAGATTCTTTTATAGTGTTTAAGTCACGACCCTTATCTCTAACATAAATAGTACTTTGTAAGATTACCGTTTTTGGTTTTACATTTTCTTTTTTTCTGCAAACTATTGCAGATATTTTGGCCCCATCTCTTGTCTTAATCAGTACATCCTCGATTATATAGCTATTGCTTGAATTATCTAATTGTGATAGGTTTTTCTTTTCATTTGAAGAGTTGCATCCTAATATTAAAGTTAGGCTTAAAACAAGTAATTTTTTCATAATTTTTTTAATAATTCTCAATTGGGATTTTTCTTGTGCCCACTAGTAGATAAATTGTGCATAATTGTGCAAATAAAACAACCGGCACTATAAAAGTTGGTAAAAGGACGAAAGGAAAATAAAAAATAGCAATATTAGCTTGATTAAATCCTAATTTTTGAAATGGCGAAGGTGCAGATAATATAGCTAGAGCAATAATGTTAAAAAGCAAAAGAATTGAGACAATATTCCATGCTAATATGGCTTTATAATTTAATCTTTTCTTAGTTATCCCGAAATAAGCGACTAAAGGTGCTGTAATACCAACAAGTATATCAAAGTTTAATCCTTCAAAGGTCATTATTTCCGGCACAAAACCATTTATAAAAAGCAAAAACAATACTATTTCAACAGGTAACCTTATTATATTTAAATTGATTAAGTTTATAAATAGAAGATTCTTTTTTAAGTAATTTCTTTTTTTTGTTATAAATAAAAATACAATTACTATGAGAGGCGGTAAAATACCAAATAACATAATTCTTGGTGGTAAAATATTCGGATTCTCTGAATAGAAACCACTAAATGCCAACATCGATTGAGTTATAATCCAAATCAATAGGACAAAAAAGATTAAGGTAATTTTCTTAAAACTAATTCCTAAATTTATAATCGATTTGAACAAAAATACAATTGTTAAAAGAACGATTAGGATAAAAAAAACTGATACATAAATTGGTAAACCTTCAATCATATAGTTTATTTAAATAATTTGTTATAGTATTTTTATCAGTATCTGATTTTGCGATTTTAAGGGCAATATTTAAATGTTCTATTGCTTTACTTTTATTCGTTTCTTGCAACAGTATAGCCAAAAGAGTATGATAAAAATGATTATCATCTAATTTTAACTTATATGCTTCAGCTATAGCATTCTCAGACCCATATACTTTTGATAGTGCAAAAGTTCTATTAAGTGCAACAGTAGGTGTATATTTTATCTGTAGCAGTTTATTATATAGTTCTAATATATGATTCCATTTTTTGGGGTTTTCTATTTTGGTACTATGCCAGTATGCTATAGAAGCTTCCAAGTGATACTTTGAAATTACGTCTCCTCTAGCGCTTTCAGTTAAAAAATAATTACCTCTATGAACAAGTTCTTGACTCCATAGCTGTTTATCTTGCTCATAATATAGAACTGGCTCTCCACTTTTGTTTGTTCTTGCTTCAAATCTTGAAGAATGGAAACACATTAATGCCATTAAGGCATTTACACCAGGCTTATTTGTAAAATCGTTTTCAATTAACATATAATTTAAACGCATAGCTTCAAAACATAACTCTTTACGTAAGTGTAAGTTTTTTGAATTAGAACAATAACCTTCATTAAATAACAAATATAATGTTGCCAACACGGTATCCAGACGTTTAGTTAAATCGTCAGATTTTGGAATTTCTATCTTAAAATCAAGTTTTTTTAACTTTAATTTTGCTCTAAACAAGCGTTTTTCAATTGTCTGCTTTTTTGTTAAAAAAGCCTCAGCAATTTCATCAATCCCTAAACCACATAAAATA
Source organism: Yeosuana marina (assembly GCF_011762485.1). GTDB lineage: Bacteria > Bacteroidota > Bacteroidia > Flavobacteriales > Flavobacteriaceae > Yeosuana > Yeosuana marina. The sequence continues at coordinate 16,010 of NZ_JAAKGI010000003.1, read as the reverse complement.
CGCAAACAAAGCCCTATTTGAGCTTCTTGAGAAATATTTGGATTACATAAAACAAAAATCATCTTTAACTGACTATCATTTATATTGGATTTTGAAAAGTCAATTCTAATTTCATCCGACTTCTCTAGCTTTGAATTAACTTCCGGTAATATTTTTTCTGAAAAAATTTTTTCTCTTTTAAAATAGTCTTTTGCCCTGTTCTTTGCTACAGTATATAGCCAAGCAGTTGGATTGTCAGGTATTCCTTTAAGTCCCCAAGTTTCAGAAGCTAAAGCGAAAGTATCTGAAGCAATATCTTCTGCTATTTCAATTTGAGACAAACCAAATGTATTACAGAGCACAGAAATAATTTTTCTGTACTCTGTTTTAAATAATTTTGGTAATAATACCTTTTCGTTCTTCAAATTAATTAGTCGGCATTACATTTCTTACTTCAACGTGTCCTCCAATGGCTAAAATTGGACAACCTTGAGCCAATTCAATTGCTTCATCCATATTGTTTGCTTTAACAATAATATAGCCGCCAACAATTTCTTTAACCTCAGCATAGGGTCCATCTGTAACGACATTATTTGGCTTGAGCGTTTTTCCTTCAAACCCCAAACGGTTAGTCTCTACAAACTTGCCTTGAGCGGCAATGCCACCTATCCAATCTTGCCATTGCTTAATACTTTTTTGCATTTGCTCTGGTGAGGGATTAAACGATGGATTATAATCGTTTCTAAAAATCATCATAAATTCTTTCATTTTTTTAAATTTTAAAAATTAATATTTAAGTTTATACTAACATGACGATTGAGAATTTGAAAACTGGACATTTTTAAAAAATTAATTTTCAATTGTATTCAAATAACTACCTCTTAAAGCTTTTCCTGCTTTACCTTCAAAATCTTTATTAAATTTAAATATATCCCACAACCAAACTCTTTGTGCAATCTGTAACTCAAATTTATTTTCTATTGTTTCATTTTTTATGATTTCATCAAATTTAAAACTATAAGCATCGTAAAAATTAACAGGTACTTGACCAAGAGTTAAAAAAGTTATGATAATTGGTTGACCATCTACTTTTCTGATTTGTTCGAAAGGGTACAGTTTTACTTTTAACTGATTAATACTGTCTTCGACAATATCATAAATATTTGATTCTTGTAGAATTTTATATTCCCTTTCTAATTCTTTATTTATTACAAATGCTTTTGGTTTTGTATCGAGATTGGTTTTAGTTTTTCTAAATTCTTTAGGAAAGATTCGATATGAATAACATGATGATAATAATAACAAGGAAATTATTATTGTAATTTTTAATACTAAATTTTTCATTTGCAAAGTGTTATTTATAAGTTTTAAATTCAACTAAATAGGAAACTAATGGTATATTGCTATCGTTTCTGAAATTATTTGTTGTCTAAAATTTGTAATGTTTATTCCTTTCTAAATTTACCCTTAAAGAACATGAAGTTGAATCAATACTCCATTCTCTTGAAATTACTTCTGGAAAAGCTTTCGTTCCTAAATCTGAATAATCGATGCCTGTATTATATCCATTTAATTTTTCGGAAAAATTGAAAGTTATTTTATCGATTTTATAGTTCACATTCATAGTATTATTATCAAACTCTTTAATATTCAATACTCTCGGTCTCCTTTTTTTTGTCTGCCTTTCTTAAATCTTCTATTGTTTTAGAGAAAAATTTTGATTTATCTATGAGTATATTTACTTCTTTAGGATTTGAGTAATCTAATTCTATCAATTCTTTTATTGCTTTTTCTTTATTTGATGATTGATTATAATAGCTCTCTGCTATTGAGTAGCCTATATAATATCCTAAATCTCTCATACCAAATTCATTGGGAGAGTTACTCCATAGCCAATCATAAGTTTTTTCGTAAAACATCTCTCTTTCAAATTTTTCCTTAACATCAGGGTTATTTTTTGCAAATTGAATAGCCTCTGTACTTGATTCTATATTCATAGCCCTAACTGAAACAAATTCTGCTATCCCTTCATACAAAACAGTATACAGTAAATTATCTGGAATTGAATTTTGCTGAGTATGCACATATTCATGTACATTCAATAAAACTATATTTTTAATAGGATTTGTAGCAAAAAAAGTTTTAAGCCATTCCTTTGTTCTATCTTTAAATTCAGAAATATCTGTTTGTGTATCTGCCATAGCTAGTTCGCTACCAATAAGAACTGAATTTTCTTTAGTTGTGCCATTAGTTCTTAAACAACCTACTGTAAAGAATATTTTAGCTGGTTTTAATTCTGGATATAATGCTCTTAGCCTTTCTATACCATCATTCAGTTCATTTGCAATTCTCTTTGATTTTAAAGTATTTGATTTTAGAGAGGATAAAAATTTTGGATAATTATTTATCATTTTTACATACTCTGTATTAGTATACTCTTGGACTTCCATGATTTTTTGTAAGCCAATAGAACCTTTTTTTATGTATAATGAGTCAATTAAAGAAATTTGTTTTAGGCTATCATTTTCTTTAATAATCAAATCATAAGCTTCCCAAAAATTATCAATATCAGAAGTAATTACATTAGTTTGTTTTGGTTTATTCGTCTTGCAGGATACCAAAATTATAATTACGGCTATGTATAACTTTTTTTTCAAAATAAATTTTAACTATGTTTTATTTGCTCAATATTTTCTCAAAGCAATGGAATACCCCTTTTCTAAGATTTACATCTCCAGCATACCTATATCCTAAACTTTTATATAGTCCTAAAGCGTTTGGATTACTAGAAAAAGCATCCAATCTTATGGTTTTATAACCGTTAAATTTTGCCTTATCTTCAACAAAAGAAATTAATTTTTTTGCTATGCCTTTACCTTGAGCACTAGATTTAACTGCTAGTCTATGAATAATTAAAGGATTATTATCAATATAATGCCAGTTTACGGTTTCATATTCTTTATCGAAACTTTCATTGATTGATACATAAGCAATTATTTCATTTTTATTATAGTATCCATAAGCATTTCCTTCAATAATATCCATTTCTAAAATTTTTTCATTAGGATATATAAAATCCCATTGATTTATTCCTTTATGATTCATGCCCGTTTTTACATCGTCAAATATTTCTACGACAGACTCGATTTCATTTAATTTGATTAATTCTATCATTATAAAAATTTTAAAGATTATTCTCTTTCAAGCTCTTTTAGTTCTTTCATAGAAAAATATCTGTTTTTTTTATAATTTAATTTACAAAACCTTAATGCTTCTCGTCCTTTTTTTAATTTTACATTATTTTCAATAGATGTTTTGGCTATAAAATAATTGAACTCTAAACTAAATTCTGGCAACCGTTTTATACTTTTTTCTAGAAACTCAATAGCTCCAAAAGGATTTTTTTCAAACAAATAGGCACTTATTGCTTTAGGGAAATTAGCAAGGTATGATCTAGGGTAAATATTCTCAAATTCATTTACTGCCTTTTCCCAAAATTTTATAGTATGGTCATACTCTTCTAATTCAAAATAATGATTAGCTCTATCTAATGAGCTGCCAAATAAAAAATTGTTTTCCTTACCAAAATTTACCCAATATTCGTAATCCTGTAAATTCTTTTCATCCATAATTTTAGAAAAGTAAAAACCAAAATCGTTTTCTTCAAATTCAGGTTTAAAACCATAAAAATCCTCAATTTCAGATTGATAATTCTCAGCATATTCTTTAATCCTTTTATAATTATCTAGATTTCTGTAATCTTGAAAAACAAAAGAAATACCGTTAAGCATTGATTTAGAAACCAAGTTTTGGTGATCTGCTGTATAATCTTCTTTGGTAAACCTTATATTTTTATTTTTTGAGATATTATAGAGACTATCTATTTGATTTCCAGCCAAGACTCTGTCTCCACTATCATATTTAGCGTTAGAAATAAAATAATAAAGGGTTTTTTCAATATTTGTTTTGAAAAATTCTTCTATTTCCTCAGAAACATCATTATTAAGATTAGTACTTATGTTTATAAACCCACGAAAGGGATTATTTTTTTCTAACATAAGTAGATGATTGTATTCTGCTCCATCAGAGTGACCAATTATAGTATTAAATCCCGAAGTATAGTAATTAGAGTTAATATATGGAATAACCTCTTCAAATAAATAATCTTTAAATTTTTTCCCTTTATCGCTCCAAAACACATCTAATTCCTCCCAACGCTTTTTTTGATTTATACCAACCAAGATGACTTTTGGAATTGAATTGCTATTCATCAACTGACTTATGTAACTTAAGGCTATAGAAAAGTTTTTTGTATTTGCATCTGTAATATAAATAACAGGATATTTATTATTCTTATCGTAATTATCTGGAAGAGCTATTTTTAATACTCTTTCTTCATTGAGTATTTTTGAATTGTATTTTTTGATATCATATCGCAAACACATTTCGTCCTCTTTAATTTCATCACTCCAATTTTTGATTACAAATGTGTTCTGTGAATTTTTATCTTTGATCACTAGATTTGGATTATTAGAAAGATTTTTAATTATGCCTTGACTTTCCCAATTTCCTCTAGTAAATTTATATTCTGCTGGAAAAGAGACAGAAACAGTTAGCTCCCTTTCAAAATCTGATATTTTATTCATTTTTACTTTTGAAGGATTCCAATCTCCAAGACTTGCTTGATTTCCTGCAATAAATACTTCATCAGTTTTATTCGGTGTCGAAACCCTAATAGTAATTGTTTCTTGACCTGCTGATGTCAATGTAATAAGGAATAATAAAGTGGTTATAATTAGTTTCATTGAGTATGTTTTTTTAAGTGTATTTGTATTTTAAAATTTAAAAAGTTTATAAAATTCAATCTTCAAGAAACCTTTAATTTTTCGATAAGATTAGGGTAATAATCATCAAATGTCTTGTACTTGTCTCTGTTGCTTTCATAATCGTCTAAATGCTTTATAAATAGTTCTACCAAAGAAAATCCAATAGACTTTTCATACATTAAAAGTTTTTCTGCTTTCTCCTTGCTAATATGTCTTTTTACAATACATATCGTAGTTGCTCTAAGTAAGAGTTCATTGAACACATATTTCCATTTGCTATATCCTTGCTGTTTTCCTGCATTTTCAAGATCATCTGTGTAATATCTTTGGCTCAATAGTTCGATATCTTCAGAATATTTGAGCAATAAAGGATTTACAAAAGAATGACCAAATTCGTGTAAAATCATATCATACTCTAGGTAATCCTTATCAAAATAAGGGATAAAATCAACTTCTCCATTTGGGCCAATTACAGCGTAGACTTCCTTACTTTGATTGGCATCTTCAAGCTCAATATTAAAACCACCTGAGTGCACCAATGGTGAAACGATTAAATTATAAGACATTAAGCTTTTCCCATAATAATCTTCTAAATACACTGGTAATCTATAAATCGATTTAGATGAATTTAAAGTTGATAAGACAGCTGCTTTATAAGATGCTACAGAACCTAAATACTTTTGGTATAATGAATCTTGATGAAACTTTATAAGTTCCTTTTTAAATTCTGAAAGCAATTGTCTTTTTTTATCACTCTGGTTTTCGTGGGTTAAATCTTTGTTGTTCTCCTGAATTGTTTCAGGAAACTGGGAAAACTTTAGAACCCATTCAACAGGTTGATAATAATTAAAACTGTAATTTGCAGACAAACTATCAAATAGATGTACAGCTTTATGATCTTTTAAAGGCTTACAAATTTCATTTAATTTATGTTTAAAGATGTTGTCGTGCTTATTCAATAAAAAATAATCTGATAAATAAGCAACACTATATAAGGTTTCTACATTTTCATCAATTGAGATATTCAACTCTTTGTTTTGAGCTTTGATCTCCAAACTTAGGATCATTAACAGTAATATTATTTTTTTCATTTTATTTGATTTAATATTCTATCTTTTGTTCCCTCTCCATAACCTTCAATCTTTTCGATTAATTTTCCCTTTGGATTGAATAAAAAATAAGTTGGTGTAACATCAACACCATATTTCGTGTAAGTTTCGCTGTATGTACCGTCTCCGTCATACAAGGCTATGTGCTTAATTTTATGAGAATAAGAGTTAAAATCTGACAATTCTTCATCAGTAGAGAAACTGATAATTTGTAAATTATCATTACTGTTTGAATTCAAATCATTTAACATTGGTATTGCTTTGGTTGAGTATGGGCAACTATTAGAGGAAAATTCTAAAAGCACATATTTTTTATTAGACTCAAATAAATTTGAGAATACAAAGTCGTTACTGTTTTGGTCTTTAGCACTAAAATTATAATACTTGTCATTTGTATTTAATTTTGGATATTCAATAGAGGCTTTTATGACCTTAGCATATTTGGATTCCTTTTTCTCTTTAGTTATTTTTTTTAAAACTTCTTTTAGCTCTGTTAATTCATAATCATTCTTATATACGCACAATTCATAAAGGGCGTAATAAGATTCAATATTATCTTCAATAAATTCCTTTCTTTTCTTCTCAGTTTCAATATCAACCAAATTCAACTTTAATTTAATAGCAGAATATAAACTGTCATTCAACTTACCTTCAATTCTAGCACTCATAAACTCATTTCTAATTTGATTTCTTTGTTGTGATAGTTCCTTTAAATAATTTTCAATTTTTATCTGAAAAGGATTGTGTTTTGAACCCTCAATCTTGACATTAATTGCATTTTTTGAAAAATCTCCAGAAATATCAATTTGTTCATTTGATATGAACAATTTCTCGTAGTGCCATAAAGAATCGTTCTGAAAACTTATAGAAAACATTTCTGGTTCCTCATTTAAAGAAAGTGTTAGACTAAATCTACTATCTTCTGTGTACGTTGAATCTAATTTTTTACCAGAAGCTTTTGCCAAAACGACTTTTGTACTGTCTGGAATATTCTCAATATTTCCAGAAATATGTGCCTTCTCTGATTTTTGAGAGCAAGATAAAAATGTGATTAAAGTCACTATTATCAATATAAATTTCATTTTTTTATTAATTAGGACTAAAACTTTTTAACCACGTTATCAAACTGCCATTTACCATCAACTTTTTTATATTCTAAAATATATCCTCCACCACTCATTTGGATCTGTTTAGAATTTGTTTGCTGTTGCCACCAATGGTCAATCCCTATGACAGCAGTATCTTGATTAATCTCAATATTACCAAGACTCAAAAAAGTGAATAGCCCTGTTTCGTCGGCAATCTTCTGAAGCTCTTCTGGGCTTTTTAATGAAAACTTTACACCAGCTATTCGTCTTGGAATGTCTTTTTTGCCTAGATAGGATACCTCAGACTCCTCAAAAAACTTGTCAGTGTATTGCGTTGTAATATAAATTCTCTTTTTATCTTTTAGCAACTGGTAATCGGGTATGTCCTTTTTTGAAACTACAGCTCTTTCTAAAATTTTATAAATCAATTCTTGCTTGTCCTTATCCATAACTGTCTCAAAAGGTCCCAGACAACTCCAGTATTTATTTTTTGTGTATGTCCTTGTTGACGAGCAACTTTCGATAAGAATTGTAATTAAAAAGAGAGTTAATAGTTTCGAAATAAATTTCATTCTACAGCGATTTTGTTTTGAGTTCGTATAATATTTAGGGTATGTTCTAACGCGTTCTCTTCATCTTCTACCTATGTATATCTGGAAAGACAGGTTTTTTTTTGTTATTCAAATCAGTTGCTTGATTAAACACCGATGATATTTGAACTGTTATTTTTAAATTTGGTAATACATATTCCACTAAAGCAATCAATGAAAGAACTGTACCAATTAAAATCCTGCTTTTCATTCTGTTTAAATTATTTTATACAGATACTAAAATAAAGCAACCATAATCTAAATTAAAAAAGATTATGATTGCTAGCTATCAACCATTACTAATCATTAAAACCAGTAAGACCACTTATACCATTCGCAAGATGCAGCTTCATTGTTATTTCTGGTGCCGACAGGCCTATCATCTTGATCTCCTGTTTCTGCGTTTACCAAAGTCATTCACAAAAAAATCACTAACTAACACACAAATCTTTTCTAATTTTTTCTTTGTTCTACATTTAAAAATAGAAGCAATTTATTTTTTTTCTTTATAATATTTAATATGTCAGTGATTTAATAAGTCTCATTACTTTTTTTTGATACTACAATACAATTGATGGCTACATTTTAATACTTAATTCATCAAATATTTAAAAAAAGAAAAAATTATCATTGTCTCTTGCTTTTTTACCTAAGCTATTAAACTTCCAACTAAAACTGAGTAAAAAATACTGTTCCAAAACTGTACTCTGCACATCTTGAACATAGTCTGCCCGTGCTGTTCTTATGGCATTAGTATTTTGCTTCAAAATATCAAATGCTTTCAAGGTAATCGAGGCATTATCATTCATAAAAGAATATGATAGATTAGAATTCCAAAACCAAGAACTCCTTTGAAAATTTTCTGCAACATTTGGATTGTACCTATAGTTGACATCATTACGCCATTGCAAACTTTTGGAAAAATAAAAAGTGTTTTGAAAGTTTAAGTTATGCTGAGTAAAATTTTGATTAGGTAAATTATCTAAATCAAATTTACTCTGGGTCAAAGACAAGGAATAGTTTCCTTGAAAATCTAACATATTGCTCCAATTAAACGAGAAGTTAACTCTTGGTTGAATCGTTCTGTTAATAGAAGCATACTTTATATCGTTATTGAAATTAATTGTTCGATTTTGCCCAATTGTACTGCCCAAATTAAATTTAAGTGTTCTTAAAGAGTCTAGGCGAACTTGTTTGTTGAAAGACATATTTGCATTTATACTATAATTTCCGTTAACATTATCATAAGTTGTATTTCTTAACAAATTCTCATTAACTATACTTCTTGTTATGATCTGGTCTTCAATGAAGTTGGCATTAATATTTACGTTCGCTCCAGACTTCCCCTTTAAATTAAAACTGTTATAGTTCAAATATATACTGTGATTATTTGTAGGTTTCAAATTTTGATTCCCTACAACTGTGTTTAAAGGGTTACTTACATCTTGAAATGTTTGTAATTGATTTATAGTTGGTGGATTATTCGCAAATGAGTAACCTGAGTGAATAGAACTACTTTCGCTGAACTGATAACTGAAATTTGTTCTAAGTTCCATTGCTTCTAAATCTTGCTCTAATTTTTGTTCGGGTCTAAGCTTATCACTATTTTCAATTGTTCTTAATAAATATTTTCCTTCAAGGCCCAACGACCATTTTTCTCTTTTATAAAATAGTTCCAATCCAGGCGTTATCAACTTATTAGTGTATGTAAAATCAGAACTTAGCTCGGTATTAAACATATCATAGTCCTGAGATAAACTGTTATATTCAAAGGTACTATTGGTGCTTTGACGGTCTTCGACTAGATAATCAAATTTCACATCAAAGAATAATTCGTTGGCTCTTAGGGGTAACCTAAAAATCATTGATGGTCTAATCCGATAATAGGACTCTTTTTTATCTATAAATTGATTTCTTGAGATATCTTCTTGGCTACTGTCTTGAAAAATAGTTTGAGAGGTCAAAAACTCCTCCCCATTATTTTCATTTATTTCTGTCTCTAGATTAAACTTCAAGAAGCCCCCTTTTAATCCTATTATTTTTGTCGTATACAATCCATTATAGAAATTTTTCACGTTGGATTCTTCAAACAAATTAACTGTAGACTGATTGATTGTTACATTATTTTTATCTATTGACTCTTCTTTTGATATTTCAGTTTGACGGTTTTTACCAAAAGTAAATGAGGGTTCAAAATTTATTAAAAGTGTTGAATCGATTTCAATATCTGCCTCTATATCTAAATTATGAGTTTTGGCGTCGCTCTTGTTATTGGTATTTGAATTATTGAAAAAGCTACCATTTGCGAGTATATTTTCTCTTTCAAATATCACCACATTTTCACTATCACTCTCAGAATAGAAGTAATCTGCTGTTATGTCAACTCCGTCTGAAACCTCATCTGTATAATTACTACCAATGTTTTTAGATGTAACAATACCGTCTTCATAAGAATCATCATCACCAAACATATTCTGAATTTGACCAAAGCTAAAACCTGGTGCATTTAAGTTATTACCTCCTACTAGCACACTAACTCTCTGTTCGTTATTAAATAAATTTGTAATTCCAGCGTATTCATATCGCGCATCGGTACCACTACCAGCAGCTAATTGACCAAAAACACCTTTATTTTTATCTTCATCAATGATAAGATTGATTGTTTTATTGTTTTTATCACCTTCTTCACCAGTAAACACTTCCGACTTAGTTCTAGAATCTGTTACCTGAACTTTTTCTATAATATCCTTAGTTAAATTACGAGTTGCTATCGTTAGGTCATCACCAAAAAAAGGTTTCCCATTAACTAGTAACTTATCAACACCAATACCATTTACCAATATTTGTCCATTGGTATTGACTTCGAAACCAGGTAATTTTTTTAATAGATCTTCGACACTGGCATTATTTTTAGTTTTAAAAGAAGCTACGTTAAACTCTATGAGTCCATTTTTTAATGTTACAGGTGCACGTGACTTAATAACCACCTCATCTAATGTATTTGTATCTGGATTCATCTCAATTATTGCTAAATCAATTACCGATTTATCTAATTCGATCGTTTTTTCAATTGTCTCATACCCTAAATAAGATATAAACAGCTTAATTTTTTTCAAATCCGAATTAACTTCCATTTTGAAGTTACCGTTTTTACCAGATAAGGTGTATGTAATTAGAGTGCTATCCCTAACTCTCTCAACATGAACTGTAGCAAACTCTAGTGGTTGCTTTTCTTCTTTTGAAATGATCTTTCCAGAAATTAAAAAATCACTGGACTGACTATATGAGAGAAGAGAAAAAAACAATAATAGTGTTATAAATAGGTTTTTTTTTAGCCAGATTTTTGGCAATAAAAATACCGCCTCCACGAAATATGATGGTGTCATAAAAATTTTATTATTAACAGACTTAAGAAGACTAGTCGCCTTCCTCTAACAAAAAGAGTTCTTCAACAGAAGTATCAAATAGTTTTGAAAGCTTTAATGCCAAGAGTGTTGATGGCACAAACTTTCCTTTTTCGATGGCGTTAATCGACTGCCTACTTACCCCTATTTTTTCAGCCAAGTCGGCTTGAGTAAGATCATGCTTTGCGCGTTCAACCTTTATAGTATTTTTCATGCTTTAATCTTTAAAAAGTTAAATCTTAAAATGAAAAATAGTAGAGGTGTAAACATATTAAATACAAGGACATCAAAAAATGTGAAATCATAGACGAATATTATAGCTAAAACAAGAATTGTGTAATTGACAAATAATGCCCACATCAAAGAATCTGTTCTAAGTTTAGCTATATATTCGTCTTCTGTTTTCTCTCTTGAAAAACCAACCAAGACACCACCAATTATAATGAATAAGGCAGCAATTTCATCTAATATACTATTCTCTATTATTTTAAAAAACCCATTGTCGTCTCCAATAATAGGTTTAGAATATATTGAAAGTACTTTTACTTCTAGAACACTAGATTCGTATCCTGCAAATATTACAAATAGCCCAGTAACTAAACCTAAAACTAGAATTAACCAACCTACCGATTTGAACTTATTTGATAAAAGAAAATTTGTATTCATAAATAGTTATTTAAAATTATGACACAAATATATAAAAAAAATTTACAATATGTAAAGTTAAATTTACTTTTTGTAAATAATAATTGCTTAATTAAAATTAAATAACGCGTTTGTATAAGATTTGTAATGTGCTTTAAACTTTAAAATTAGCAAATAAATCACAGATAGAAAGTCCGCGAGTCCCGCACGTGCGGGATCGTACGTAAGTAGACTCCAACTGGCAATGAATTATACACGGCTTGTTGTGCTTTCGTTATTTTTGTCCTGTTGCTAGTCCTTCAGTCCTTCATATATTTTTGTAAATATCCACTTTCTTTAAGGAATGCCATAGGGTCTTTTATGTTCAAAATATTATTTATGGCTTGTTTTTTGTCTGTCTGTTTTTTAAAATATGCCTCCGTAATTTTGTACCCCATCCAATATCCTAAATCGTTCGGTCGATTGTCTTTTCCACTAGTTTCATAAAGCCAATCTTTGTAATTTTTCTTCTTCATTGCTTTCACAAATTCTTTGCAAAGTTCTTCTTCGTTTTCATTGCCATAATTAAAAGGAACCAAATTAATATGTTCGCCCGAAATCATTTCTCCAATAAAATCGGCACTTCCTTCTAAAATTGCTTGTTTGAGAAGATTATCTTCTCCCTCGATGCTTTGTTGATAATGAATCAGTTCGTGGGAAACTAATCCAGTCAAGCGGTTTAGATTTTCCAATTTTTCAGAACCTATTAAAAGTCCTTTGTCGGTTATCGTGCCACCTGAAGTAAACATTCCGACAACAAAATATACAGGTGGAAATTTTGCGGTCGGATACCAATATTTCATTTTCGAATAAGCTTTCTTAATCTCGGTTTCTTTTCCGCTCAAACTATCTAAAACGTTTCTTGATTTCAAATAATCTTCTTTTCTTTCCTTAACGGTTTGAAACAGGGTTTTTGGGTCAAAATAATCAACTAGCGGACTAAAACCTTCTGACGCATTTTTTAAATAGCCCTCAAATGGATTTTCAGATGAATTGTCCATTTCGTCGAATGCTTGCCAAAACCTTTCAAAGTCCTCTGTAATAAATTTGGTATCCATTGGGTTTTTCGAGAATTTTTCTTGTCCGTTTGCAACAGTTAGTATTCCAAAAAGTAAAATCAATGCCATTAGTGTATTTTTCATAAAAGTTGTTTTAAATGACAAAGCAATAAAAATTTAGCTATTTAATTATATTTAAAGCACAAGCTAGACGTCCAAAATCGTGTTTCTGGACATATTTATTTTTTTAGAAAACTTGATGGATTTTTTCCTGTAGTCGCTTTGAAGATACTATTGAAAGAAGATTTTGAATTGAAACCTGATTCCATAGCAATACCCAAAAGTGTTTTGTTGCTTTCTTTTGGGTCTTTAATTCGTTCAATTACATCTGCAACCCTAAAAGAATTTACATATGATGTAAAAGTAGTATTATGATAAGAGTTGATGATTACTGAAACATATCGTTCTGGTAGATGAAGTCGAGACGCTACTTCTTTTAATGATAATTTTTGTTTAGTGAAGATTTTTTCATTTTCAAAAAGAAGGTTTAATCTTTTGAGTTCTTTATCATCATCGTATTGTGAAAAATTTTCCTTGATAATTTCAGTTTTTAAAATTTTAGGAATATCAAAAAAAGATGGTTTAAAATATCCTATGTAACCAAGAGCAAATAGAAAAAATAGTAGTAGTATTTCAATTATCATAAAAACCTGAAAGTCAAAGATTGTAATCAATGACCAAAATAATGTTAAGAGGGAAAAAACTATAAAAAAGAGATATAACCTCAAATTTTGAAAAAATTTGTTTTTAGCTATTGGCATTTTTTTTAGACGTTTATTTAGCCTATTTAGTTCTTTTGCAAAAAAGATTAGAACCACAATCATTGAAATTACAGGTACTATTTCGGTTAATATATACCAAAACGAATTTTCTATTAAATCGTATTTTGTCCATAATAATCTATTAGAATAAAATGAAAATAATTCTATTATTATCTCAATTAATGCTGGAATGAAAAGGATAGAATATTTAGGTTTAAGTTGAAATGTTGGTTCGGTATTTAATTTTACAAACATCCATAGGGCTGGTGGAAGAGATAAATAAGAACCAAATACCCAAAAAGGAAACGCATTTTCTAAACTGTGATATGATGTTCGCATTCCCCAAATGTTTAAAATTTCTAACGTAATTACAGTAGTTATTATCCCCAAGAAAAAACTCGAATAATTTTTCTTTAAAATTGAGGAAAGCAAAGCAAAACTTAACAATAACCCTTGACCAGAAACTAATAAAAGTATGATTTGTTCAAAAGTTTTCATTTTTGTTATATCTCATCTGGTTATATTTTTCGGGTAGTTTTGTTAAATGACGCACAACGTTGTTGTATATGAAAAGTTGCGGATTATTATCACTAACTTTTCGGATTATAACTAACTTTTAATTTATTCATTTTCTTTCGATTAAGCGATTAAACCGCTATTTTTTATATACCGTGTTGCCAGTAGTTTTTATTCTTTGCTTTTTCTTATAAATTCGACTGGCTCTGATTGTAGATTTATTGTCAGTGATGAAATTTCTCCATTGTTATTAGTTCTAAAATTGACAGCAAATTCTGGATTGAATAAATCTGATACATTTTTTAATGGCTTCATAACAAAAACATTATAATGTAAATGTTCCAAAAAGAACTTATAAGACGGGTAAATAGCATGTAGATTACCGTCCTTAAGTTCCATTTCAATTGTCCCATAACCCTTATTTTCATATATGCCTATGAATGATGATAAGTTATGTGTTGGCTTCTTTATAGAGTTTAATTCTTGCTTGATTTCACTTGGGACGTAAATATCATTTACAATTACAGGATAATCTTTTAAATCAGTCTTTGGTAAATCCAGCATTCTATTTTTTATAATGTCTCCTATAATGTATGGCAGAATTGAATTAGTCTGATTTGTTAAAATAGTAATACCTAACTTTTCGAAAGGATAGGTTAAGACTAAAGAGCTAAATCCAGATGTGTTTCCTCCGTGGTAAACTTTATAATTTCCGCCTTGTGATTCCATTCGCCACCCAAAACCATCTCCAAAGAGAAAAACCTCCTTTTCGTTTTTATTAGGTCTTATATTATGCATAGTAGTCGCATTGCTAACAAAATCTTTTGGCAAAACTTGCTCTTCTTTAAATTTTCCTTCGTTTAACCAAGCTATCATCCAATTTGCCAAATCTTTTGCGGAACTTCTTATTCCACCAGCAGGTTTATAATTTTGGTATTCTTCGTATAGTACTTTTTCGACTTTACCTTTTACCAAACCATAACCGTATGAAAAGTTATTAGTCATTTTCATGTTATTTAAATCTGTATAAGAATTTGACATCTCTAGTGGGTTAAAGATATTTTTCTTCAAATTATCTTCCCAAGATTCACCTGTTACTTCTTCAACAATTGTACCTGCAATAGTGTATCCCATATTACTGTAAATCCAACTATCCTTCGGGTTGCCTTCTGGTTTTATGTATTTTAGTTTTTTGATGACTTCGAGTTTGCTTCGTTCAGGAAAAAGAACAAGTGTCCCATTGATTTCTCCAAGTCCACTTTTATGTGAAAGTAAATCTTCAATGGTAATTAAATTGTCCATATCAGAATTATAAAATTCAAGTTTTGGAATATGTAAACTGGGTTTGTCTTTCAAAGAAATTTTGCCTTCAAAATCTAATATTCCTAATAAGGAAGCCGTAAAAGCTTTAGAACTAGATGCAATTGGGAAAATTGTATTTTCGTTTACAGGTAGATGATTTTCCAAATCTCTGTACCCAAATCCTTTAGAATATACTATTTGATTGTTTTTAACAACGGAAATTGACAAACCAACGGCTTTATATGAATTCAGCAAAGTTTCAATTTCTTGGTCAATTCCGTTTAAGCGGTTTTCATTTTCTTGTCCAAAAGAGAGTTTTGTGATTAGGAAAAGGAAAAGTATTAAAGTTGATTTTTTCATTAATTTTTTTGATTGTTCGGTGTTTCTTTAAATTACTGGCAACGGTTTGGCTATGGTTTCGTTGCGTGAAAATCCGAGAGGATTTTCCGCCGTAAACCGAAGATAGCAAATTTGCTTCTGACTTTCTGTGAGGAAAGTCAGAAGCAATGAACTATAGCCGGTGTGCCTGTTGTACAAAACTCAAATATAGTTTAAAATTTTAAGATTTGCATGAAAGTTCTTATTTTTAGGAATGCAAGGCAAGAAAGATTATCGAGAGAAATTATTCAACAATTTTCAGTTAAGTGTTCGCGTACCAGAGCACAATTTCTATCGACGTTTAAAAGCAGTTTT
>NZ_JAAKGI010000025.1:350-373694 GCF_011762485.1 Yeosuana marina | reverse complement strand
TCACTGTATAGTATAATTTTAAATACGAAAATTAGTAAATTTTATTTGAAATATGAGAATTTTCTTCAAAATTATTTATTCCCAGTAGGGTCGACATTTTTTCTGTTTGCTCTGCTAGTTATGTTCCTCATTAACCTCATATAATTTTCTTTTCAAATTTTCGAAAAGGTTTAATGTTTGGTTTGAAGTTAGGTCAATGTGGTTCACAAATATAAAATGCAATAAATTGAGATAAAGTTTGTTGCATTTTTTTATTGTCTAAACGTCATGTGCTGAAATATGCTATAACGCTCCATTATAAGTCTGTCTTGGGATTAATTGAACTTTACTTTATGTTTAACCATATATTTATTAATAATCAAAATGGTTAATTTTAGCACTTTAACCTATATTACGTTTATATAATGTTGCAACACCCCATTTTCTTTTTTGCTCAACTCTAATTCCTTTCTAAACTCATCAAAGTATTATATGAACCTAATTCATTCTTAACGAATTCAAGGGATTAGGTTGCTTTTGAGTTTTCACAAAATATTGTTTCTGTTTCAGCTTTAAAAGGGGAATCTTTTCAAAATATCCTGAAAAACAACAAGATTATTATTCTCTATTTTATTTGTTAAAATTAACTAGTCAAAATCCTCAACGGAATATGAATCTACATAGAATTCGATAAATTTTCTTTTACTAATTTACCTCTATAGATTTTCAGATTCAATTGGTCATATTCAGAATCGAGTAAATTAAAATCAATTGTCTTCTTTTTTAGATAACTGTCAAAAAATGAAGTTACTAGTTTAGACGTAATTTCTATACCTAACTTAGGTTTAATATCGCCAGCTTGACTAAGTGATTTAAAGGGAATCATAAACGGAATATCCATGAAGCTGCTGTGCCCCGTGTTTAGAATTCTAGCCTCGTAAAAAGCGGACTGGCTTTTATTAATATAAGCATGCGAATTAAGATCTTCTTTTTCTTTAGGCCAGTCTGCTGAAATAAATAAAAATGGATTTTGAAATGATGTATCTACAATACGCCCCCATTGCACACCGTCTATGTTTACTCCTGCCTTAATTCTATTATCGGAAAGAAAAGCTTCTCCAGCGGCACCACCACCTCTAGAATGACCAAATACACCAATATTTTCAACATCTAACTTACCTTTAAAAAAACCAGAGGTATTCCAAGAATCAATATTATCTATTACATCAGTAATATCTTTGGCCCATCGCTCAACCATTTTTCTCACAAAATAAGTTTTTAAGCCTTTTTTTACAATTGGATGACGTTCTTCGAAAGAAAGATTTCCTTTAAAAGCTTCAATCACAGGCTCCATATTTTTCCAAGTTCCAGATTCAATTTTCTGAGCATACTCATAGTTAAAATATACCTCGGATCCATCGGGAAATGTAGTCCCTGTGCTTTCATAAGTATGATTTACCGCAAATACAACATAACCTTCACTAACGATTTGAGATAGCAATGCATAATAATTATTGGCTTTAGAGTTATACCCATGAGAAAAAACCAGTACAGGAAATTTTTTGTCTGCTACTGATGCATTTCTAAATACGTGGGTATTGACTTTATCCAGATAGTTAAACGTTGAATTTGGTAGTCCATATTTTTGTGCAAAACCATGCCTTCCACCATCATCCACATATAAATCCATTTCACCAACCTTATCGTTCGTTGGGTACCAAACTTTTATCATCAGTTTACGCTTGTCATATTTATTTTCTGTGATTATTTCTTCACGATCCAGTTCCAATAGAATATCAGTAGTTCCAACAGAGTAGGGACCTTTAGGTTGAGGAAGATCAAATACAGGTAAGACAGAAGGAAAGAACACACCTAAAACAAATAAAATAGCTAGTCCGAACCCTTTAAAGAATTTGATAATCGTTTTTGACTTTCTCTGTGATTGTTTTATTCCTGTGATTAAAGCGATTAGCCATATTAAATAGCAAAAAAGCATTTGCCATCGATAGCCTTCAAATAAAAAGTGAAGCAGTATAACAAATATCAGCACTCCTGATATATATGTTTTTTTAATTTTTATCTGAAAAAATAGATTTAGTACTAAGTAAGTAATTGAGCTAGATAATAAGAGAATTTCAAATAATTGCATGATGATTTTTATTTTTAATTGACACCCGCAATTTCCGTAATAAAGTAGGTTTTATGCAATGTAGAATCCGTTATAAAACCTGCATTCTACCGATAAATAGACTGAATTTATGCATTCGATCAATTTAAATGAAGGTATTGTCAATAAATCATATAAATTTTTTTATCAGGGATTTTGCGGAAGACTTTCTAAAATTTCGATAGCCTTTTTTTTATATGTTCGACTGATTGGAAGATTGGTTTTTAAGATATTGACTTCGGTCGTTGTAAATGAATTCACTTTATCAGAATTTACCAAAAATGATCTATGAATGCGTATAAACTTCTCTGGTAATTTTTTGTTTAAATTGGTAATTTTTTCCCTTGTAACAAATTCGGATTCTGTAGTCACTAATTTCACATAATCATTTAGACTTTCTATGTATGCAAGTTTATTTAGCGAGATAAGTTGGTTTTTACGGTCTACCCGAACGAGAATATTCTCTTGTTCATTTTTTTTATTATCAGATTTCAGCGTAGCAATAAGTTTTTCCTTTTTTTGAAACTGATTAACTAGTCTTATGAAACTTGTTGCGAAGACAATAAGATAAAGTGTTATTCCGAGCATAAAAATAGAGATACCTTCCAAGTTTACCGCTTCTGTATTCATTTTTGCAAGGGCTACAAAAGAAAACAAAGAGACTAGCATTGCAAAGTAGAGTGAAACTATAAGCGTATAAAAGAAATATAGTGTGAATTTTATGTAGCGGCCAGTTAAAAGATATTTTGGAACCAAGAACAAATTAAAAAAATAGGTGGTCGCTATCACTATCGGTAGTAATAGTGCGGAAAAGTAGAAGGATAATAGATGACTCTCCCAGCTAAACCCGAAAATTAGTGTAAGAATAATAAGTATTGAAACCCAGTATAAGATCTGTTTGAGCAAAGACTTTTTCATCTGGTGAAATTAAAAAATCTCGCTTATATTTGAAAAAGTAACAAGTATTAGGTAGGCTATTTTTTTTAATTTAATAATTATGATTGAATTCTTTTTTAACGGCGGTTTTGTCTTTATGGGGATACTTACACTTATTTTACTTTTCGTTGTTATCATTTCAGTAATTGTCGCTATTTCTATTTTTATCCAGAAAATAAATAATACTGACGAAACTTTAAGAGAGATAAATTATATAAGGTCCGCAGGTATATTTGCTGTGTTTTTTGGAATTTTTGGCCAGTTGATAGGGCTGTTCTCCGCCTTTAAAGCTATCAAATTAGATGAAGTGGATATATCATACTCTTTTATTACGGAAGGGTTTAGGATTTCTATGATTACCACAATTTACGGAATCCTGATTTTTAGTTTTTCTATGTTAATTTGGTTTGTTCTAAAAAAAGCGCTCGAAAAGATCGAACTTTAACGTTCTAAGCCTTCATCTAATTATAAAATTTTCTATTATCCCAAATATCCAAAGAGCCCTTACTCTATGTACAAAAAACGGTTAAAATAAACCACTGAAAACGGAAGTTTTTGAACCACCTAAAAACTCTTTTCAGCCTAAGGTATTAAAAAGATTTGCAATAATTATTGCTATGCTCACTTTCATCCGTCGCAAGTGGTTCACTTTGCCTGTCCTATCCAAGGTGTGGCCAAACGGATTCTAATATCAGATTTAAATCGTAATTCAGAAATTAGTGAGGCCCCTTTTTTACCGTCACGGAGTTTAAACTGAAAATTCATAACATCATTTATAGGTTCTTAAACATGTATTTAAGATAAATGATGGGTGTAAATTACTTAAAATTTGTGCCGATTTTTGTGAGTTTCAAAAACCTCTTTCTGTTTATTTTGATTCTGTTCTAAATTCTCGAGTTCATCCAGTATATTTTGATATCTTTTTTTAGCCTAGTACTCCGTTTTATTCATTTGTCCATCAATGAATAAATCTTGGAGTTTGATAAGCTTATCCTTGAAAAACTTCAATTTTTTAAATTAATATTTAGGTCATATAGTTTTAGTAATCTTTTAACATCTAAAATATAAATCATAGATTTACAATTGATAATTAAGCAAACTAAATTTATAATACTATACTTATCATGACAACACATTTCGATTTTTGGGATTATTTGGTTTTTATAGCCTATGCTATTTTGATATTAGGCGTAGGTCTTTGGGTTTCCAGAGACAAAAAGGGACATCAAAAAAATGCAGAAGACTATTTTTTAGCCAGTAAATCATTACCATGGTGGGCAATAGGCACCTCTTTAATAGCCGCTAATATTTCAGCCGAACAATTTATAGGAATGTCAGGCTCAGGCTTTGCATCAGGATTAGCCATAGCCTCTTATGAATGGATGGCCGCCTTAACATTAATAGTCGTTGGAAAATATTTCCTACCTATTTTTATAGAGAAAGGATTATATACCATCCCAGAATTTGTAGAAAAACGATTTTCAACCAATTTAAAAACGATTTTAGCTGTTTTTTGGATAGCATTATACGTGTTTGTTAATCTAACAACCGTTTTATATTTAGGGTCTTTAGCTTTAGAAACGATCATGGGCATTCCGATGATTTATGGCGTTATAGGATTAGCGTTATTTTCAGCAGCCTATTCATTATATGGCGGGCTATCGGCAGTCGCATGGACCGATGTTATTCAAGTGGTGTTTTTAGTATTGGGAGGTTTGGTCACCACGTATTTAGCCTTAAATATGGTCTCTGGCGGAGAAGGATTTATGGTTGGATTGCATACGGTTTATGACGCAGTTCCAGAGCGATTTGCCATGATTTTAGATAAGTCTAATCCAGAATATAGTAACTTACCAGGAATCGGTGTGTTAGTAGGAGGTATGTGGGTTGCCAACTTATATTACTGGGGATTCAATCAATATATAATTCAAAGAACTTTGGCAGCAAAGTCTTTAAGAGAAGCACAAAAAGGGATTTTGTTAGCGGCATTTTTAAAGTTAGTGATACCCCTAATTGTTGTGATACCTGGAATAGCAGCTTATGTGATGGTCAATGATCCTACCATTATGGCAAAATTAGGGTTAGAGGGTATGCATAATTTACCATCCTTAGAACAAGCAGATAAAGCGTATCCATGGTTATTACAATTTTTACCAACAGGATTAAAAGGCGTGGCGTTTGCTGCATTAGCAGCAGCCATCGTATCCTCTTTAGCATCTATGCTAAATTCGACATCTACTATTTTTACCATGGATATTTACAAACAATATATTAATAAGAACGCAAGCGATAAAGCAACGGTGAGCATGGGTAGAATTTCAGCAGGAGTGGCCTTAGCAATAGCCTGTGTTTTGGCACCAATGTTAGGAAATTTAGATCAGGCCTTTCAGTTTATCCAAGAATATACCGGTATGGTAAGTCCGGGGATATTAGCTGTATTTATTTTAGGATTGTTCTGGAAGAAAACCACCAACAAGGCAGCCATTATTGGAGCCTTAGCATCGATTCCGATAGCGATGTACTTTAAAGTAGCCCCTAATGGATGGTCAACAAGTCCGTTGTTTGTAAATGTTCCTTTTATGGATCAAATGGGGTATACGGCATTATTAACCATGGGCGTTATTGCACTTGTTAGTTATATACAACATAAAGGCGCCGATGATGACAAAGGAATTCCAATTACCAAACAACTATTTAAAACAAGTCCATTATTTAATATTGGAGCCTTTGCGGTTATGCTCATACTAGTAGCCTTGTATGCGTCGTTTTGGAATTAAAATATATTAAAAACTTTTTAAAAAGAGGATGGATTAATCCAATCCTCTTTTTTTTAAATTAAAAATATAGTATTAGTTGATTGAAGATTTTATCAATTGAAAACTTTTAGACTAATTTAATTTTAACTTAACCGATTATGTTATCAATATTGGCAGTAGAGACATATACCATTGGAAGTAAAATTATTCTAGGAATTTTCTTTGCTGTCTTATTGTATATATTTATTCAATTTGCTGTGAAAATGATAGAAATGGGATACGTTTTAAGAACGAAAAAACCTTTTTTTGTTCATTTATATCTTTCTTTAAAAACACTTAGCATAAATCAAAAATCTATTTTAACTAAGCAATTTGCATTTTACAACAAGTTAGATACAAAGCATAAAAAATATTTTGAACATAGAGTAGCATCTTTTATAAATGATAAAGATTTCATTGGTAGAAATGGTTTAGAAATTAACGATGAGATTAAAGTTTTAATTTCTTCAACAGCAGTAATGTTAACCTTTGGTTTTAGAGATTTTTATATTGGTTTAATAAATAAAATTGTTATTTACCCAAATAAATTTTACTCAAGAATAAATAAGGAATATCACAAAGGAGAATTTAATCCGAAGCTAAAGGCTCTT
Source organism: Yeosuana marina (assembly GCF_011762485.1). Lineage (GTDB taxonomy): Bacteria > Bacteroidota > Bacteroidia > Flavobacteriales > Flavobacteriaceae > Yeosuana > Yeosuana marina. Next base: position 367,206 of record NZ_JAAKGI010000025.1, on the reverse strand, counting down.
GTTTTATCTTGGGAAGATTTTAAATTAGGTTATAAAACTACTAATGATAATATCAATTTAGGTATTCATGAATTTGTACATGCTATTCATTTAAATAGTTTAAACGAAAGAGATATAAGTTCAACTATTTTTAGTGATTCGTTTAAGGAGTTAACAGAATTGTTGTCGGAAAATAAATTGTTAAGAGATGAATTAGTACAATCTAAATACATACGTAACTATGCATTTACCAATCAATTTGAGTTTTTAGCAGTGGTTATAGAAAGTTTTATTGAAACTCCTAAAGAGTTTAAATTACACTTTCCAGAAGTTTATTTTAAAATACACCAAATGCTTAATTTTAATTTTGCAGGATACTAGTAATCTCGTAGCTATGAGTTTTTAACGGCTTTACCGTTTTTAAACTTTCCTAATATGATAACTTCCTTACTTCTTTCGTATTCTTTTGCAGCGCGATGCATTTGATCACTATTATCTCTCCTAATTTTTACTCCTGAGTTGGAATTTTTGTTTCTAATTTCAATATAATATCCGTCTCTCAATTCTGCTGGTTTAGTTGCAGGTCTTCCCATAATTTTAATGTTTTAATGAGATCAAATAGAACGTAAGGCTATATGATCTTAATTTCTGATAAAAACTTCTAATGAAGTGATGCAATTTAGTTAAAAAGCTATTTAAACGTTAACTAATTATATATTATTTAGCTATTCCTCTATAGTGGTAATCAATAAAAACCAAAATAAAAATAAAATAACAAAAGATGAAAAATGAAATTTTATTCGGTTTTAACTTAATTTTATGAATTTGCGATAGCTTTTAAATCTTTAATCGTTTCTTGTGGTTCAGAACTTTTAAAGACAAAACTTCCAGCAACCAAAACATCAGCGCCAACATTAACGAGTTGTTTGATGTTTTTATTTGAAACACCTCCGTCAATTTCTATAAGTGTAGAAGCTCCTTTTTTGTGAATTAATTCTTTTAGTTGACTTATTTTATTATAAGTGTTTTCAATAAAGCTTTGACCACCAAAACCAGGATTAACACTCATAATAAGTACTAAATCTATATCGTTAATTATATCCTCTAAAAGGCTGATGTTAGTATGTGGGTTTAAGGCGACACCAGCTTTCATGCCTTCAGATTTTATAGCTTGAAGTGTTCTGTGCAAATGGGTACACGCCTCGTAATGTACCGTTAAAATATTGCTTCCAAGATCTGCAAATGTTTTAATATACCTATCTGGGTCAATAATCATTAAATGAACATCGATGGTTTTTTTTGCATGTTTTGTAATAGCCTTTAAAACTGGCATACCAAAGGAAATGTTTGGCACAAAAACGCCATCCATAATATCAATATGAAACCAATCTGCATCGCTTTTGTTAACCATTTCTATATCGCGCTGTAAATTGGCGAAATCTGCAGCAAGTATTGAGGGAGCAATAAGTTTGGAATTCATGTTATGAGTCATTTTATTTCAGCAAAAATAGAATAAAAAAACAAACCCTCGGTAATCAGCCGAGGGTTCTTTCATCAATCAAAAAACGAACAGTTATGTTGAACTGTTTGTTACTATTATTTAGTCGTAATTTTTTATGATTACTAACTAAATATATTTTAAATAAGTTATGTCAATTTTGCGCAATTTACTATAAAATTTAAGATAATAAAAATATCTAATATATAGATGATTGCCAAATCAATTTTACCCTAAATATGTTTTCAAAATTTTACTTCTAGATGTGTGCTTCAGTCGTCTGATGGCTTTTTCTTTAATCTGACGAACACGTTCACGAGTCAAATCAAAAGTTTCCCCAATTTCTTCTAAAGTCATTGGATGTTGATTTCCTAAACCAAAATACAAACGAATTACATCAGCTTCACGAGGTGTTAATGTTTCTAAAGCTCTCTCAATTTCAGTACGTAATGATTCGTGTAATAATTCTCTGTCTGGGTTAGGTGATTCACCACTATTAAGTACATCGTATAGGTTAGAATCTTCACCTTCTACTAAAGGCGCATCCATACTTACGTGACGTCCTGAGTTTTTCATAGACTCTTTAACGTCGTTAATAGTCATATCAAGCTCTTTGGCAATTTCTTCAGCACTTGGCGGACGCTCGTGACTTTGTTCTAAAAAGGCAAATGTTTTATTAATTTTATTAATAGAACCAATTTTGTTTAAAGGCAAACGTACAATACGAGATTGCTCAGCTAGTGCTTGTAAGATAGATTGACGAATCCACCAAACGGCATAGGATATAAATTTAAAACCACGTGTTTCATCAAAACGTTGCGCCGCTTTAATTAATCCTAAGTTACCTTCATTAATTAAATCGGGTAATGTTAAACCTTGGTTTTGATATTGCTTAGCTACCGACACAACAAAACGTAGATTAGCTTTTGTTAACTTTTCTAAAGCAACTTGATCGCCTGCTTTAATACGTTGTGCTAATTCTACTTCTTCGTCTGCGGTAATTAAGTCAACTTTTCCAATTTCTTGAAGATATTTGTCTAACGAAGCGGTTTCTCTGTTAGTTACCTGCTTCGTAATTTTAAGTTGTCTCATCTAAAGTTCTCCTGTAATTTTTAAGTGAATTTTCTTTACTACATATGGTTATACGTAATAAAGGTTGTTTTTGTTACAGAAAATTAAATTTTTATCAAAGTTTTGTCATTAAGATTGAGATCACTTAGCATTTCATTGGTGAATTTATAATGCCCTTTGGTGGTTATTAATCTAAATTTACAAGATTTTAATCCGCTTAATGTGTTTAAAAACAACCATTTAGATTTAAGAAGTTTTGGCTTTTCAGATTTTAAACTCAATTCAAAATAATGTTTTCTGCCTTCTTTTTCTGCAACAATGTCTGGAGTGATGCTAACATCGCTTCCAACTTTGTTGAACGATTTAGGTGTTTCGTAACCTTCAGTATCTGCCTTAATGTTTTCATAACCTCTTTGCTCAAGATAGGAAAGAGAGTCGTTTAAAATGTCTGAATATTTTTCTTTGTCTGTATAAATCATAAAAGGTAAGATAATCAAAATAAGGACAATAGCAAATTTTTAACAAGGTTTTAGCGTTGTGAATAAAAAAAACCTCATCAAACGATGAGGTTTTTATTCTATTTAGAAAACAACTTAATCCTCTTTTCTGTCTTCTCTAGGTCTTCTGTCATCACGGCGGTTATCTCGCCCACGATTATCTCTGCCTCGGTTATCACGTCCACCACCGCGACTATCTCTAGAATTGTCTCTTGGTGGTCTTGCTACATAACCTTCTGGTTTTGGTAAAATAGCTTTACGAGATACTTTTTCTTTACGTGTTTTTGGATCGACTCCAAAATACTTCACTTCAAAAACATCACCCATATTAACAACATCAGAAACATTTTCTGTACGTTCCCAAGCTAGTTCACTTACATGTAACAGAACCTCGTTTCCTGGTGCTTCTGTATATTCTACAACAGCTCCAAAATCAAGCATTTTAATTACTTTAACTTCATATGTATTACCAACAGTTGGTTTAAACATTAAAGAATCTATTTTAGCCAATACAGCATCAATACCTTTATTACCGACACCTAAAATTTCTACAATACCTTCTTCCGTAATAGGGTCTTCATTAATAACAATAGTTGTATCTGTTTCTTTTTGTAATTCTTGAATTACTTTTCCGCCAGGTCCAATTAAGGCACCAATAAATTCATTAGGAATACGTCTTGTAACCATTGTTGGTGCATGGTCTTTAACAGTTGCATTTGGTTTAGCAATCGTATCTGTTATTTTCCCCAAGATATGTAAACGGCCGTCACGAGCTTGTTTTAAAGCTTTTACTAAAATTTCGTATGATAATCCTTTTACTTTAATATCCATTTGGCAAGCAGTAATACCATCGGCAGTACCAGTTACTTTAAAGTCCATATCACCTAAATGATCTTCATCACCTAAGATATCAGATAAAACTGCGTATTTACCAGTTTCAGTATCTGTGATTAATCCCATGGCGATACCTGAAACAGGTTTCTTCATTTGTACACCAGCATCCATAAGAGCCATTGTTCCTGCGCAAACCGTAGCCATTGAAGAAGAACCGTTAGATTCTAATATTTCAGAAACAACTCTTACGGTATAAGGACAATCTTCAGGAACCATACCTTTTAAGGCACGTTGTGCTAAATTTCCATGACCAACTTCACGACGAGACGTTCCTCTTAACGGCCGTGCTTCACCAGTTGAAAAAGGAGGGAAGTTATAATGCAAATAGAAACGCTCTTCACCTTCAAAAGATGGCATGTCTATTTGGTTTGCTTCTCTAGATGTTCCTAAAGTAACTGTTGCTAATGCTTGAGTTTCTCCACGGGTAAAAATTGAAGAACCGTGTGTTGATGGTAGATAATCTACTTCGCACCAAATTGGTCTTATCTCGTCGGTCTTTCTACCATCTAATCGTAATCCTTCATTTAAGGTTAAATCTCTAACTGCTTTTTTCTCAGCTTTATAGAAATACTTAGAAACCATTCCGCCGTAATCGGCTAATTCTTCTTCAGTAAATGTCGCTTTTACTTCTTCTTTAATGGCTTCAAACGCAGCGCTACGTTCGTGTTTTGCAGATGCAGCTCTTGCTACAGCATATACTTTATCATATGTTAAATCATGAATTTTTTTCTCTAATTCTTCATCTTCACTTTCTGGTTCATATTCACGTGTTTCTTTTTTGCCAAAAGCTTCTGCTAATTTTATTTGAGCAGCACATTGTACTTTAATAGCTTCGTGTGCAAACTTGATAGCTTCAGTCATTTCTTCTTCAGAAATCTCATTCATTTCACCTTCAACCATCATCACTGAATCGGCTGAAGCACCAATCATCATATCAATATCAGATTCTAATAATTGTGCTCTTGTTGGGTTGATAATAAATTCGCCATTAACACGACCAACTCTTGCTTCAGAAATTGGTGTTTCAAAAGGAATATCAGATAATTGTATCGCTGCAGATGCTGCTAATCCAGCCATAGCGTCTGGCATTACATTTTCGTCATGAGACATTAACTGAACCATAACTTGCGTTTCGGCATGGTAATCTTTTGGAAATAACGGACGTAAAACACGGTCTACAAGACGCATGGTTAATACTTCACCGTCACTTGGTCTTGCTTCTCTTTTGAAGAAACCTCCTGGATAACGTCCTGAAGCAGCAAATTTTTCTCTGTAATCTACTGTTAAGGGTAAAAAATCAACATCACTTTGTTGATAGTTGGAAACTACTGTACACAAAAGCATACATTTTCCAGATTGTACAACAACAGAACCGTGTGCCTGTTTTGCTAATTTTCCGGTTTCAATAGAAATTTCTCTACCGTCACCAAGGTCTATGACCTCTTTAAAAACTTGTGGAATCATAAATTTTTTAATTCTAATTAAACAATGGTCGTTGTGTTGTAGTAGTAGTTGTGTGTGACCAATGAAAAACTATAAAAAGCTTCTTCAAATTTCTGTCATTGCGAATCACATTTTGAGGTGTGATGTGGTTATCTAATTTTTTTTTTGAAAGATTTCCAAGTCGTTACATTACTCATAATGACATTGTAACTATGTAATATTTAAACAAAAAAGAGGCATAAAGCCTCTTTTTATTATTTTCTTAATCCTAATTCTTTCACTATTGCACGATATCTTAAGACATCTTTTTTAGTAAGATAATCAAGCAAAGCTCGACGCTTTCCTACTAATTTTACTAATGAACGCTCGGTGTTATAATCTTTACGATTTTGTTTTAAGTGCTCTGTTAAGTGATTGATTCTGTGCGTAAATAACGCAATTTGTCCTTCTGCAGAACCAGTATCGTTTTTTCCTTTACCGTGTTTTGCGAAGATTTCTTCTTTTACTTCTTTGGCTAAATACATGCTAATATTGTTGTAAATAATTGTTATGTACACGAAAGACTTTCTTTCGAGCGGCAAATATAGTAATAATTAATGATTTACATGTGTCTGATTTAAAAATAAAAGTAAATCATTAGTTACTATAAATTTAAACTCTTAATGGCTGGTTTGTAATTAAATCAATATATTGATTTACTTTATTTTTAAGTTCTTTTCTTAATGTTATAAAATCTAGGAAACCGTGTTCTAATAAAAATTCAGATGTTTGAAATCCTTCTGGTAAATCTTGACCAGTTGTGTCTTTTACAACTCGTGGGCCAGCAAATCCAATTAATGCACCAGGTTCTGCAATATTAATGTCGCCCAACATCGCAAATGAGGCTGTTGTGCCTCCTGTTGTAGGATCTGTGCAAAGCGATATATACGGAATGCCAGCATCTGCCAATTGTGCTAATTTTACAGATGTTTTTGCCATTTGCATAAGAGAAAATGCGGCTTCCATCATACGTGCGCCTCCGGATTTTGATATGACCATTAATGGAATTTTATGTTTTAATGAATAATCCGCTGCGCGAACTATTTTTTCACCAACAACACTTCCCATAGAACCTCCAATAAAAGCAAAATCCATACAGGCAATAACTAAGTCTTTTCCTTTGGATTTTCCAACCCCACATCTTATGGCGTCTTTAAGGTGGGTTTTTTCTTGAGCCGATTTTAAACGGTCTGGATATTTTTTGGTGTCTTCAAATTTTAAAGGATCTTTAGATTCTAGGTTTGCATCTAACTCTTTAAATTTGTTATCGTCAAAAAGAATTTCAAAATATTCTTTACTTCCTATACGAACGTGATATCCGTCTTCGGGACTTACATAGAAGTTTTTTTCTAATTCTTCTGCATCAACAATTTTACCTGTGGGAGATTTATACCATAACCCTCTTGGAGTATCCTTTTTATCCTGTGTTGTTGTGGTAATTCCTTTAGTTTTTCTTTTAAACCAAGACATAGTATTCTAGATTTTAGATTAACGATTGTAGCTATTATCAATCGACTTTTAAAATAGGTTTTACTCTTAATTTATTTATATAAAATGAGATTATTAGTTAGTCACATTTTATATAAACAACATAAAACCAGAAACAAAATTAAACCTTTTTTTAATTTTGAGGTAATGGCAAGATACATTTATTAAAGAAATTCTTAGTTGTTTATTTTTAAGATATTACTTTTTGTGTATTCAAACATAAAAAAAGACCCTGCTAATGCAGAGCCCTAATTATGTTAAGATTATTTATTTTATTATAGGGTATTGATGTTGTTTAAGTCTTCGAAAGCCTTTTTTAAACGCTCTACAAAAGTTACTTCACCAGCACGTAACCAAACGCGTGGATCGTAGTATTTTTTGTTTGGTGAATCATCACCTTCAGGATTTCCTATTTGTGATTGTAAATAAGCTTCGTTTTTCTTCATGTAATCACGAATACCACTCATAAATGCGTACTGCAAGTCTGTATCAATATTCATTTTTATTACACCGTAGCTAATACCTTCACGAATTTCTTCAACCGTAGAACCTGAACCACCATGGAATACAAAATCGATATGATTATGACCTACACCATATTTTTTAGTAATGTAGTCTTGAGAGTTTTTTAAGATTTTAGGAGTTAATTTTACATTACCTGGTTTGTAAACACCATGGACATTACCAAAGGCAGCTGCGATTGTAAATTGATCACTTACTTTACTTAATTCTTCATAAGCATAAGCAACTTCTTCAGGTTGTGTGTATAGTTTAGAATCATCGACATCGCTGTTGTCAACACCGTCTTCTTCACCTCCAGTGATTCCTAATTCTATTTCTAAAGTCATACCCATTTTGCTCATACGCTCTAGGTATGTTTTGCAAATTTCAATATTTTCTTTGATAGGCTCTTCAGAAAGATCAATCATATGAGAACTGAAAAGAGACTTTCCTGTTTCTGCAAAATGTTTTTCACTAGCATCTAACAAACCATCTATCCAAGGCAATAATTTTTTTGCACAGTGGTCTGTATGTAAAATTACGGGAACACCATAATATTCTGATAAGGTATGAACATGTTTTGCTCCTGCAATAGCTCCTGCAATAGCAGCATTTTGATTATCGTTATTTAAACCTTTTCCTGCATTAAATTGTGCACCGCCGTTTGAAAACTGAATGATCACTGGTGCATTTAATGATGCTGCAGTTTCTAAAACTCCATTAATAGTATCTGATCCAATGACGTTTACTGCTGGTAGAGCAAATCCTTTTTCTTTTGCCAGTTTGAATATAGCCTGAACTTCTTTTCCTGTTGCAACACCAGGTTTTATATTATGTCCCATTTTTTTTAAATTAGTTTATAAATTTTTTAATGTATCAAAAGTAATGAATTTTTAATTTAAAGCTATGGCTTTGAGGCTTGAAACTTTGAAAACAACACTAAAACGTTATAGTGTATTTAATAGTTAAAAAGCTTTTAGAAAGGATAGTTTATACCAATGTTATAAACAGCATTTCCAAAATTATAATCATTAAACCACCTGTTTTTATCTTGGTAAGATGGATCATAAGTTTTAAATCCTATATCAAAACGAAAAACAAAAAAACTAAAGTCATAACGTAAACCAAAACCGGAGCCAACAGCAATATCTTTTAGAGAGTTGAATCCTGAAAATATGGCTTTTTTGTCATTTACTTCATCAAGAACATTCCAAATATTACCAGCATCCACAAAAACGGCACCGTTTAAACTACCAAACAAATTAAATCGTTCTTCAGCACTAAAGGCTAATTTAAAATTAGCTTCATTAAATTCATTGGAACTTTCTGAACTTCCGGGGCCTAAGCTGTAAGCTGTCCAAGCGCGGTTGTCATTAGCCCCACCTGCAAAGAAACTTTTTGAAAACGGAATACTGGTTGAGTTTCCGTACGGAATAGCAATACCTGCATAACTACGTACGGCGAACACATTTTTTTTACCTAAATTCCAATGTTTTATATAGTCTAACTCTGTTTTTGCATACTGAGAAAAGGCCACGTTAAAAAGTTCGTATCTATTACTGCTATCTTTGTTTAACCCTAAAAGACTAGAAGCACTAGACAATATATTGCCAGCTAGTTCTAATTTGACTCTAAAAATTGAAAAATTTTCGTCATAAATATTTTTACGTGTGTCTTCCACCAAACCAAAACTAGATGAGAAAATTAAATTATTTTCGGTTAAACGTTGTTTTCGCTCATTAATATTAGAAACTGTTTTATAATCTGCATCATTAGGGTTTAAAGTGGTATTGTTATTTAATACATCACTTATGAATGCATCAGTTTGATCGGGAAAATTTAAATTCTCTCCATTGTTATAATTTAATGAGGTGGAAATGGCATTAAGTGTTTTGAATGAATTTTGATAAACACCAAAGTAATTCCCAACATTCAGATTTCTAACGTATTGTGCATTGAAAATATCTAACCTATTAGTAATGTATCTCGATGGGCTCCATTTGTAATTAAAAGTTCCGCTAAATGTTTGTTTGTCTAAACCAATATTTGTTTGACTAGTTGCTGATAAACTAATGCGTGTACTTGGTGACATATATTTTGGAACAATATAATCTGTATTGAATGGTGAGAATAGCCTAGGGATGGTTAGGTTTAAATTAACACCAATCTCATTAATGTCAAAAAATTGATTACTGGATTTATTTGATGCATCTTTTGATGCTCCTATAGATCCTATCCCTGATAGTTCGAGCGTTTCAGCTCCTCTAAAAATATTTCTAATTAAAATACTTGGGTTTACAGCTAAACCAATAGTTTGAATATTACTTTGAGAAACTTCAGTACTAAAATTTAAACCAAATTTTTTAAGAGGCGTTAAAAAAATATTGGTAGTCAATGTTTCATCGTCATTTTCTATATATTTAATATCGGGGTATTTAAAGGTTCGTAATTCACTTAAATACCGGTATGAGCGCGTTCTGTCTATATCTTTAAATATATTTTTTGGAGTTATAAAGATGGCATCAGTTAATGCTTTTGGGTTAAACCTCATTTTTCCAATGCTGTATATGGTATACCCATTGTAATTTATAGAATCGGTTCTAGTTTCGCTCCTTCGTTCGTAAGTGCCATCAGTATAAATATTAACATCTTTTATGTTATAAATTTTAAAAGGCTCTCTTCTAACAGAATCTTGGTTTCTAATAGCTCGGTCTTGTATTTGAACTTCAATATTTACTTTTTTATTAGTGCCAACAGTATCTACCTCAAAGGCGATGTAATCTTGACTAAAATGATACACACCTTTATTTCGTAATTCGCTTGTAATGCGATCACGTTCTAATTGTAAATTAACCGTTTTATATTGTTCGTTTTGTTTTATAAAACTATTTCTTTGAACAAGTCTGTATATGGAATCGACCACAGAAGGCTCATATTTTTTTGAAATAGAATCAATAATGAATGAATTTCCTGTTTTTACAAAATAATCAACTTCTGCTCGCTGGTTATTTTTTTTATGAATTTCATAATTTGATTCAACATCAAACCAACCATTATTTATATAATAATCATTCAGTCGTTTAATAGATTTTTTTGTTCTGTCTTCGTTAAGAATAACCGGCGCTTCCCCAGTTTTTTTTAACCAATCGTTAAAACTTATGCGCGAGTCTATATATTTATCTAATTGTTTTTTAGACAAAAATGATTCTAAATGCGCTCTCTTATGTGGTTTTTTATCAAGATTAGCATTTACGATGGAATCAATATTAGGACGAGCCAGATTATAAATATTTAAGCGTAATGGATAGTTTAATATTTTGCTATTAGGTTTTTGATACAACAAATTATTTATGGTTTCGGTATTATCTTTTTTACCATTAACATGTACCGAATTTTTGGTTAGTAAATAGTCGCTTTCTGGGACTCTTTTTACGGCATCGCAGGATGTTATTAAAACAGAGATAATTATAAAAGATAGTATGTAATTAAACGCGTGTTTCAAGTAGAAGTTATAATTGATTAAATTTTTGACTTGTTTGTTCTTAAATTATTAAATAGCAATTGATGTGTCTTTTATATCTTGTTCAAAAATACATTATTTCATCTGTTTATACTTACTTTTTTTAAAGGTCCTTCTTCAACATTATTTCGTAAAGGTGTTAATCCTCTTTAGATTATTTCTTTTGAAACAGAAATAGTAATCAGCGCCTTTTCTAAATGAAAAATAATCTATTGAGACTAACGGTAACAATATTTTTTTCATTTTCTTTATATCGCAAAAGAGAAACCATTATATTGATACCATGCTATCAAAAAATCAAATAAAACAAATAAACAGTTTAAAGCAAAAAAAATATAGATTGCAACACAAACTTTTTGTTGTAGAGGGTGTTAAAACAATCAAGGAGTTTTTGCAATCATCATTTATTCTGCACACCTTATATACGACGGAATCCTTCAATATTGATGCCAAAAACCAAGAAATAATTTCTGAAGCTGAATTAAAACGGATTAGCTTTTTAAAAACACCTAATAGGGCTTTGGCGGTTTTTGAAATACCCGATTCAGAATCCATAGATTATAATCAATTAATAGTTGCTCTAGATGATGTGCGAGACCCAGGAAACCTAGGAACTATTATTAGATTGTGTGACTGGTTTGGGGTGAAACATTTGATTTGTAGTAACGAAACGGTTGATTGCTTTAATCCAAAAGTTATTCAAGCAACTATGGGGTCTATCACCAGAGTAAATATAATATATACAGATTTGCTTAAATTTTTAGAGCAAACTGAGCAAACATGTTATGGTGCTTTTATGGAAGGAACATCTGTTTATACTTCAACTTTACCTCTAAAAGGCATTTTAATTTTAGGAAATGAGGCCAACGGTATTTCAAGTGAGGTTGAATGTTTGGTTAACCAAAAAATAAGTATTCCCAGATTTGGAGATTTGCAAGCTACAGAAAGTTTAAATGTTGCCACTGCTACAGCTATTTTACTAAGCGAGTTTAAACGGCGATAAGTTTATTGAAAGGTAAAGTTGATAAAAAGGCCTCTTGTTTTCATACTATTAATATTACTGGTCCAAGGGCTGTTTGGGTCTTTGTCTCTAATAAGTTCATCGTTAATACCAAAAATACCACGAATAGAGGGCGTGAATTTGAAATTGTATAAATAAAAATCAATACCAAAACCAAGCTCATAAAACAACGAATTTTTTGTTGTTCTGAATTGCCCATTATTATTATCGTCTGGATTATTTTCGTTGCTAGATAAGTTTAATGCGGTAGAAATACCGCCAACAACAAATGGCTTGAAATTATTTATTCTTTTAGTAGAAAATTTAACTAATAAAGGAATATGCACGTAAGTAGATTTAACCTCGCGTATTAAATCATTATTGTTATATGAAACGCCTTGAAAGTATTCAGGACTATAATATAATTCTCTTGTTGTTATTACTAAACCTGGCTCCAAACGTAAATCTATAAAATTGTTGATACGTAAATTACCAATTAAACCTACATTAAAGCCTACGCTTCGTTTTACAAAAATATCTCTTAAATCTTGATTGTAATCAAAATTAAAATCATAATTGTTAAACCCCAGATAATAACCCCATCGCAATAAATTATAATCGGTAGATCCTTTACCTTGATTGGCATCATAGGTTACTTTCTCTTTTGTAAAAAGCTGTGCCTGTGTAGCTTGAAACAATAATAAAAAAGATATTAGTAAAAATGCCTGTTTCATATTATAGTTTTGATGATGTATAGATCGTAGCAACTCCAAATGTTTGCGGAAAATCTTTAACACTAATAAACCCAATTTTAGTTAAAATATTGTTTAACGCTTCACCATATGGGAAAACAGATGCTGATTCAGATAAATATTGATAAGCACTTCTGTCTTTTGAAAATAGTTTTCCAATCAATGGTAATATGTATTTCGAGTATAATTTATAACCCTGTTTGTATGGTGTTTTTGTAGGAACCGATGTTTCTAAAATAACAAAAATACCATTAGGTTTTAATACTCTTAAAATCTCAGAGAGCCCTTTTTCTAAAGTTTCAAAGTTACGAACTCCAAATGCAACGGTAATAGCATCAAAGGTATTGTCCTCAAAAGGCATGTCTTCAGAATCTCCTAAAACCATTTCAATAGTGTTTTGCAGGTTGCTTTTAACAACTTTTTGTTTTCCAATTTCCAACATGCCACTGCTAATATCAAAACCAATAATTTTATTGGCATCTGTTTTTGCAAGAGCAATGGCTAAGTCACCGGTTCCTGTGGCGATATCTAAAACTGTTTTAGGATGTGTTTTTTCAACAATCTTAACAACTTTTTTTCGCCATTTAACATCAATTCCAAATGAAATAACTCTGTTTAGTCCGTCATAGTTTTTAGAAATGGTATCGAACATTTTTGTAACCTGTTCTTTTTTTCCTAATTCACTATTTTTATAAGGTGTAATTTTCGACAATTTCTTTTTTTTGACAAACCTACATATTTTTTTTTACTTTAAATTATTCCATGAATGGCAAAATAAATATTGACAGAATTAATGTCTTAATATTTTTTTTGAATACAATAGTTTTTAGATAAACATTAAAAACCTTTTTACAACGATTTATTAATCAGTCATCTATAATTTATATTATATTAGCCACGATTATATTAACTAAACATGAAAATAATAATAGCTGGAGCAGGAGAAGTTGGATTTCATTTGGCAAAATTATTGTCCTATGAATCACAAGAAATAACCTTAATCGATCCAAAGAAAGACAGCCTTATTTATGCAGAAACACATCTTGATATAAAAGTTTTAAAAGGGGATGCTACATCGATTGGTTTACTAACTGAAGCTAATGTGGACAGTACTGAGTTATTTATTGCAGTAACCTCATCTCAGTCAACAAATATTACTGCATGCGTATTAGCAAAACAACTTGGAGCAAAAAAAACAATTGCCAGAATATCAAATACAGAATTTATTGATTATAAGGGTAAAGTAGGTTTTATGCAATTTGGAATTGACGAGCTTATTTCGCCAGAATCTCTGGCTGCAAAAGAGATTGAGTTACTTTTAAATCAATCGGTTTTTAATGATACATATGAGTTTGAAAATGGAGCCTTGACCATGCTTGGTTTAAACTTAAAAAAAACAGCCAGAATTAATGGAAAATCGGTTAAAGAAGCCGCACAAATTATTCCAGAGATTCATTTTGTTCCAATAGCCATTCAGCGTTATGGATCTCATTTAACAATCATACCTAGAGGGGACACTATATTAAATGAAGGCGATCATGTTGTCTTTATAACCTCTAAAGGTGGTGATGAAGAATTATGTAAACTAGCAGGCTTGTTTAAAGCTGAAATTAAGAATGTTATGATTTTGGGTGGCGGAAGAATTGGAAGAAAAACAGCAAAGAGCTTAACTGAAGGAAAGTTTAATATTAAAATTGTTGAACAAGATAAAGAAAGAGCTTTTGAACTTGCAGACCGATTACCAAACGCCTTAGTGATTAATGGTGATGGAAGAAATGTTGAAATACTGGAAGAAGAAAACATTGGCGATATGGATGCTTTTATTGCCGTTACAGGAAATTCTGAAACAAACATTATTTCAAGTTTGGTAGCAAAAAACAGAGGCGTTAAAAAAACCATTGCTCTTGTTGAGAACATGGATTATTTTGAATTATCACATTCTATAGGTATCGATACCCTAATTAACAAAAAGCTTTTGGCGGCCAATAGTATTTTTAGATATATAAGAAGAGGAGATGTGGTTGCTATGACCAAACTTAATAGTATGAATGCCGAGCTTTTAGAATTTGTTGTAAATTCTAAATCGAAAATCTGTAACAAACTCATCAAAGATCTTGATTTTCCACTAACAGCAATTATTGGTGGTGTTATTAGAGAAGATGAAGGCATGGTTGCCCTAGGAGATTTTAGAGTGAAGGCAGGAGATAAGGTTGTTGTTTGTTGTTTACCACAATCCATTCATAAAATTGAAAGTTTTTTCTTTTAGAAATATTGCTTCGTGAAACTGAATTATAAAATTATATGTCATTTGTTTGGTCTACTATTATTATTTAATGGTGGCTTTATGTTATTGTCAACTCTAGTTAGTTTAATTTATAAAGATGGCGTAACATTTCAATTATTACTAGCAAGCCTATTAACTTTAGCGTTGGGTGGTTTTGCCATGTTTTATACCAGATTCCATACCAAGGAAATGAATAAGCGCGAAGGTTATATTGTGGTAGCCTTTGGATGGGTAATCATGACTCTTTCTGGTACGTTGCCTTATATGTTTACCGAAAGTATCCCCAGTTTTGCAAATGCTTTTTTTGAAACGATGTCTGGTTATACAACCACGGGAGCTACTATTTTAAATGATATAGAAGTTATTCCAAAGGGTGTTTTATTTTGGAGAAGTTTAACCCATTGGATTGGTGGTATGGGAATTATTGTTTTAGCGATTGCTATTTTACCATTGCTGGGAATTGGAGGGATGCAGCTTTTTGCGGCCGAAGCTCCTGGGCCAAGTACAGATAAATTACATCCAAGAATTACAGATACAGCTAAACGTCTTTGGCTTATTTATTTTGGATATACTGCTGCTGAAACTATTTTATTAAAATTAGCAGGTATGTCATTTTTTGATGCTATCAATCATGCTATGTCTACCTTATCAACTGGTGGTTTTTCCACTAAAAACGCAAGTTTGGCTTATTGGAATGGGCAGCCACTTATACAATACATCGTTATTCTTTTTATGTTTTTGGCAGGTACTAATTTTGTGTTAAGCTATTTTGCATTTAAAGGAAAAGTTCAAAAGATTATAAAAGACGAAGAATTTAAACTGTACTTTAAATTTATTGTGATTTTCTCGTTAATTGCGGCTGCTGAAATTTATTTTAGAGCTGATGTTTCTTTGTCATCCGTTGACCATCCTATGATTTATGGAGAAGCAGAAAGTGCCATCAGGCATGGTTTGTTTCAGGTAATATCAGTTATTACAACAACAGGTTTTATCTCTGCTGATTACACCATGTGGACTCCATTTTTAATCGTCTTCTTTTTCGGTCTTATGTTTTTAGGTGGGTCTGCAGGGAGTACTTCTGGAGGTGTCAAAGTGGTTCGTCATTTAATTATGATAAAAAACGGCTTTTTAGAATTTAAGCGCACATTACATCCTAACGCTATTGTACCTGTAAGATATAATTCAAAAGCTATTTCGGGGGATATCGTATTTAATATTTTGGCATTTTTTATTCTCTATATGCTGTCTTTTATTGTTGGAGCTTTAGTGTTTTCGATGTTTGAAATTGATTTCCAATCGGCCGTTGGGTTATCTGCCTCGAGTTTAGGAAATATTGGGCCAGCTTTAGGTTTGTTTGGGCCTGTAAATAATTATTCTGCACTGCCGATTTTAGCACAATGGTGGGCCTCCTTTTTAATGCTTATTGGGCGTTTAGAACTCTTTACAGTTTTAATTTTATTCACTCCTTTTTTCTGGAGAAATAGATAAAATAAAAATTTATTTTTCTTTTTAAAACATCAGTATTCATAAGTATTTTCAGAGTTTGTTGCTTGTTTTTTAATGAGTTATGTGTGATTGCGATTGTAACAAATCAATGTTTAAAACGTCGTGATTATATAACCAATTAAATTTATTGTCATGGAATTAGTAATATCAAGACAGGGTATTGAAACCACATTTGAACCAAGAAAAATTGAAGAATATATTAAACCAGAAGGAATATTAAATTCAAATTATCAAATTATTGCAAAGTCTAATTTAGAAAACATTGAAGCCAATTCAGTTTTTGGTATTAGACAGCAAGTTAAAAGTTACCATTACAGAACTACATCTGGTGTAGAAACTTTATTGAAGGTGGCAGTTTTTGTGATTCTTTATTTATTGATTTTTTATTAATAAATTATTCACGCTAGTTGTTAAAGCTCAAATTTTATTCAAACCTTTCTTTTGGAGCAATAGGTATTAGTAATTTTTAGTGTTTCTTTCCACAATTTTTTTAAGCACTAAATGTTAGCTTTTATTAAGGCCGTTTTTTTATATAATCTTGTTCTTTATTAAAATTTTGTAATAATCATTGAGAATTGTGTAACGAAAGGAGGGGCGTTCAAGCATAACTTTGTATCACAAGGTGTTGAACACACTTATAAACTAAACGATTTATTATTTAAGATTATGAATAAGAATATAAAATTTATTTTGTTGGTAGCCGGTATTGGACTATTGGTTTACGGAATTTACACAATGATTGCTCCGGAAGCCTCATTAAGTATAGGTTCACTTGACATTACAACTCAAGATAATACCAATTCATATATAACTATCGGGCTAGGTCTTGCGGCTATTCTTATAAGTTTTATTGGAAGTAAATCTTTAAAATAATTTAAAAAAAATACTGCCTAGAGAAAATACAGTTCCTATACTATTGGTTGGTTAGTGAACAATATATGTAATTTATCTTTAGGTAGTTTTTTTATGACTATATGAATGTAAAAAACCACATTACACACAGCGCTTTTAGCTTACTTTCGTTTATCGCCGTTGTTTTTATATTATATATATTAAAATCATTAATCATACCTATATTATATGCGTCTATATTGGCAATTATGATATTTCCTATTCAAAAGTTTCTAGAAAAAAGATGGCGGTGCAATCGCTTATTTGCGTCTTTGTGCTCCATAACAATAATATTATGTGTTACAGCTTTATTAGTTGCAATAGTCTATTTTCGACTTAACGCCTTAATTAATAACAGTGACATCTATATAGCAAAATTAACAACGCTTTACTATAACTTTATAGAATTTACGTATGACACTTTTGGTATAAGTAGAAGAAGTTCGTTATTCACAAAAGATTTAAGACTTGAAAGTTTACTAAAAGGGCGATTTGATGAAATTGGTGGATTTATCTACCAGTCTGGGTTTATATTCAGCTACTTTGTTTTAATACCTATTTATCTGTTTTTCTTTTTGTACTACAGGCGATTTTTCAGAGTCTTTTATTATAAATTATTTAGAAATAAGCCAAAAGCATTTTTAAACCGAATGATTAGGAAAGTATATAGAATTCAACAAAATTATTTATTGGGATTAATAAAGGTCATTATAATTGTTGGCTGTTTAAATAGTATTGGGTTACTGTTGTTAGGAATTGGAAATCCTTTCTTTTTTGGCTTTTTGGCAGCATTTTTATTGTTAATACCTTATGTAGGCATTTTTATTGGATCATTATTACCAGCAATTGTTGCGTTAGCAACTAAAGATTCAGCTTGGTATGCTTTTGGTGTTATTGCCATATTTAGTTTTATACAATTTTTAGAAGGTAATTTTATAACACCAAAAATAACGGGTTCTAAAGTTAGTATTAATGCTTTTATAGCAATTTTGTCGCTTATAGTTTTTTCCATGCTTTGGGGTATAGCTGGTATGATTGTGGCATTGCCAATTGTGGCTACATTAAAAATTATTTTTGACAATACTCCAGAATACCACGCCTATGGATTTTTAATGGGAGAACCAATTGATAAGCATCTGCAAAGTACCGTTAGAAATAGGCTAAAAGCATGGAGGAAACTAAGAAAAATGAAACTGTTATAACTTAAATGCACTTGTTTAAAACTATTTAAAAAACAAATAAACAGTCGTTTATACGAAACCCTTCACTACCTTTACTTGTTAGCATTTTAATGAAAGTTAACACATTTTAATATGAAACTTTTCTTAAAATTCGATTTTAATACAGTCAGCAAAAAAGTATTGGAGTCTAAGTTCAATGAGCTAAACTTGGAATACAAAATCTTAGGTTTTGGTGAGGTAGAACTTTTGAAAAAAATAGAACCAGAGGAATATCTTGCACTAAATGAGTCTTTAAACGATTACGGAATTGAAATAGTAGAAAGTCAGAAAGGTATTTTGGTTCAAAAAATTAAAGACGCCATTATAAATATGGTTTTCAATGAAGACACCGATTTGAAAGTGAAAAGTTCGGTGTATTTATCTGAAAAACTAGGGCACAGTTACGGGTATCTTTCCAATCTGTTTTCAGAAATCACATATTCGTCCATAGAAAACTTTATTATTATTCAAAAAATAGAATATTCAAAACAACTCCTTTTAAATACAGAATTAAATTTAACCGAAATAGCTTTTAAACTAAATTATTCAAGTGTCGCACATTTAAGTACACAGTTTAAAAACACAACGGGTATAACGCCTTCTGCTTTTCAACGGATTATTTTTAAAAGAAGGGAAATAGCCCAAAAAAAACCTAACTAGTTATATTAATAGTTTATGCATACAGATTACATCCATATAATTCTTGCAGATGATGATGAAGATGACATTCTTTTTTTTACAGATGCTTTTGACGAATTAAAAATCAATACAAGAGTCAATACGTTCAATGATGGTGAAGAGCTTATGAATTATTTAAATGACGATGAATCACTTATGCCCGACGTCCTCTTTCTGGATTTAAACATGCCCAAAAAAACAGGAATAGAATGTTTAAGAGAAATTAAAACCAGTGATAAAATGTCTGGAATTGCTATTGCCATTTATTCTACGTCAGCTTCAGAAGAAGATATAGAAAAAACCTTTGTGTTGGGAGCAAATATTTATATAAAAAAACCAAACGACTTTAAAAAACTTAAAAAAGTACTTTCAGAAGTGGTTTCTATTAATTGGCAATATCATACCAATGCCTTAAATAAGGACAACTTTTTATTGAGACTCTAATGAAAAAGAAATATTTAGTTCAATCAACATCATTTTTAAGATTCATTCTTTTATTGAGTTTGTTTGTTATTCTTGTAATAGGAGGTTTTACATACAGGCATATCTCTAATTTGACAGATTCTACAGAAGTAGTTATTAAAACCTATAAAGTTAATGTTGAATTAGAGCAAATAGTTTCTTATTTAAGAGATGCTGAAAGTGGATACAGAAATTATATAGCAACAAAAGACACTTTTTATTTAAAGCCCTATTTAAATACGTATAAAAAAGTTAACAATTCTTTTCTAAGACTAAAAGGCCTTATAGAAGTAAATTCTGAACAACAGGAAAACTTAAAGGTTTTAAAGATATTAACCGACAGCCTTTTCTCTAACTTTTCTAAAACCAATGTTTTTGTTAAAAATGATGAAACAAATACCGAAGCATTTAAAACGCTTTATTTTAAAGAAAAAATAATAATAGATAGTATCAGGCGTCAGTCTACTGTTATGTTTGAATTAGAAAATAAACTGCTCAATATTCGTCAAAAAGAAAACCAAAGTGATTTGCAGTTTACGCCATTATTTTTTTATTCAGTGTTACTAGCTACCCTTATATTAATTATTATAGCCTATAATAAGATTAGTAATGACTTAAAAAACATAAAAGCAAAAAACGACCAGTTATTAATCTTTAAAGAATCTACAAATCAATCAGAAATTATCGGCAACCATGGTAACTGGATTTGGCATATAGATTCTAATAAGTTTGCCTATTCAGATAATCTGTACCGCCTTTTAGGTAAAGACCCTCAATCGTTTGAAGCTACTTTCGATAATTTTTTGAAATTTGTTCACCCTGAAGATGTGGACAAGTTTGCTGAAGATTTGGATAAAATGATTGATGTTGAAGAGTTGCCCGTAACAAACTATAGAATTATTCAAAAAAACGGTTCAATAAAATATCTAAAGGCATATGCAAAAGCCTTCTATAGTGTTGATGGGCAAAAAAGATTAATAGGTAATACCAGTGATATTACTGATGAGATAGAAAGTATTTTAACGCTTGAAGAACATAATTTAGAACTAGAACGAAATAATAAGGAACTTTCTGCTTTTAACTATGCGGCGAGCCATGATTTACAAGAACCTTTGCGGAAAATACAAACCTTTATTTCTAGGTTAGAAGAAAAGGAGGGTGCTAAATTTTCAGATTCAGGACGTCTATATTTAGAGCGTATTAAATCAGCAGCTGCAAGGATGCGTTTATTAATAGATGATTTACTTCAGTTTTCAAGAACCAATAAGCCTGATAAGGAATTTGTAAGTGCAGATTTAAATGATCTTTTTGAAAATGCCAAACAGGATGTGGCCGAAATTATTTCAGAAAAAAAAACAAAAATTACATGTGACAACTTGCCAAAAGCTACGGTGATAGAATTTCAGATACAGCAATTATTCTCAAATTTATTAAGTAATTCTTTAAAATATAGTAAGGAAGAAACGGTACCAATTATTAAAATAAACTATACAAAAGTAAAAGCAAACGATACCCCTGATTTATTAAAAGCGTCTAAAAGTTTTTACCATAAAATTACTTTTACTGACAATGGCATTGGTTTTGACCAAAAGTATGCCGAAAAAATATTCGAATTATTTAATAGACTTCATAACAAAAAAGAATATTCAGGTACTGGTGTCGGGCTTTCAATTTGTAAAAAGATTGTTGATAATCACAAAGGGTATATTTTTGCCAAAGGCGAGATTAATGTGGGCTCTGTTTTTACTGTTTATCTTCCAGTTAATTAAAATTTTATACTTCACATCAATTTTTGAAAAGTCCTAAAGTCCTTAAACGTGGGCTTTTTTGAGGCATTTTATATTCTCAATCACAGAAAACAATTTTAAAACCAGCTTTGAATAGGAATTCTGTAAGAATCAACCAAAATACTGTAACATAAAACCCTTCTTTCAGCATCACCTTTGTAGTATTCTTATATTAAGATATAGGACCGAAAAATAATGAACAAATCAATTTTTGCATCAGACACTATAGCATCAAATAAGTTATATGCCAATACAATGAAAGCAAACTTAAAAAGCAATACCACCCAAGTTTATAAATGGACCATAGAAACAAAAATGGGAGTTTTTACAGGGACTAGTCTAAGTATAGAAGATGTAAATAAAGAAATAACCATGTTAACAAACAACGCTAGGATTATAAAAAAGAACATTATTCCAACGTCTTCAACAAATGAGAATGAAGAAGTTAAAATTTATACATGGAATGTGATAACCAATAGCGGTAAAGCATCAGGTATATCAACAAGTTTAAAAGAAGCACAAAGCGCATTAAATTCATTCGGAACTACAGAGGTAGTAAAATCAAATATTATTGAATCAATTAACATATCAAAATAATTATTAACCTTTAAAAACATAACAAAATGAGAAGCTTATTATACATAGTTGCTGTAATACTTGTAATTGGTTGGGCATTAGGATTTTTTGTCTACAGTGTCGGTGGAATAATACACATCTTATTAGTGCTGGCCGTTATAGCCATACTATTTAGATTGATAGGAGGCAGAGGAATCTAACTACAACAATAATTCAAAATTATCAATACCATTAAAATTTAAAAAAAGATGAAATCAAGTAACACAATACTAGGATTAGTTGCTGGCTTAGCAGTAGGAGCAACATTAGGAATATTATTAGCTCCAGATAAAGGAGAAAAAACCAGAAAAAAAATGGTCTCGAAAACCAAAGAAACAAAAGACAAACTAAAAGACAGTTTTGATGATTTTCTTGATACGGTTTCAAAAAAATACGGGTCAATAAAAGATCAAGGAGAAGAATTGCTGAAAAAGGAAAAAGAGGAAATAAAGGAAAGGATGAAAAAGGCCTAATTAAAAATAAATGGAAACTGCGGCAAAACACATAGAATTGCTTTATGAAAAAGTTAAAGAATATACTGAAACCAGTTTAGAGTTGTACAAACTGAATGCTATAGACATTACGGCTGATGTTGTATCGTCTTTAGTATCAAGAATAGCACTGGTTTTAGTATTTTCTTTATTCACGCTCTTTGTTAACATTGCCATTAGTTTATTAATTGGGAATTTAATTGGGAGTTATTACCTAGGGTTTTTAATAGTATCAGGTTTCTATTTAATTATTACCATACTCATTTATTTTTTCAGTAATAAATATATCAAAATACCTATAACAAACCTTGTGATTGCAAAATTGTTAAAATCCAGAAGAAATGAAAACATAGAATCTAAGTTCGGACAAGATGAAAAATTATAGAAATCAGAACCAAATTCTAGAAAGCAAAATCATTAATCTGGAGAATAAAAGAAGTGAGAATCTTAAGGAACTAAAAATTCAGTTTGACACTTCCTATCAAGAATTAAGACCTTCAAGATTATTAATAAGAGCTTTGAATGATATTAAAGAAGAGCCTGAAGTTAAAAGCAATTTATTTGAATCTTTAATAAGTTTAGCTGGAGGCTATCTATCAAAACAACTATTGGTAGGCAAATCAAAATCAATTATTAAAAACCTATTGGGGTTTACATTACAATATTTTACAACAAAAATTATTTCAAAAAACATTTAAAATTAAAATTATGAAAACATTAAAAATTTCAATCGTAATATGCACATTAGGCTTACTCTTTACATCATGTAAAGATGAAAAACAGGAGGCAGCCAAACTAAAAGTAGAAGAGTATGCAAGCTATGTGGATTCAATTTCCAATTTAGATCTTGCCGCAGCCAATTCAAATTGGAATAACATTGAAAATGGGTACACTACCTATAAATACACTGCCAATGAAAATATAAAAGACCTTAAAGAAAGTGAAGCTTTAAAAAATGACATAGATGATTCAACATTAAAGTTTGAAGATTACAAAGCACAGTTAGCTGAAAAAAGACACCAAGACATGCTAAATGCAAAAAATAATTTAAGATTAGCTCTTTTAGGAAAAAACTATATGAATGATGATATGAAATTTGAGTGGATAAACAAAGATAATATTTTAAGTGTTTACCAAAATTTCGTGGATACGGTAGAGAAAAATAAAGATTCATATTCAAGAGAAGACTGGGATGAGATTAAATTGATTTACGAAGCGATTGATACTCGAAAAAATACAGTAGAAAAAGAAGGCTTAACAAGCTCCGATAACAGAAAAATTGCAGGCTTGAAATTAAAATTTGCTCCCATGTACACATTAAATAGAATGGGCGCGAAATCTGAAGAAAATGCAGAAGCAAAAAAATAATATTAACTAGATAATTAAAAAATAAATAGATGAAAAAATTATTAATAACAGGTGTAATAGTATTAATTGCTAGTGTATCAATGAACGCTCAAGAAATTTCGAAGAATGCATTAGGATTGCGATTAGGTGATAATGATGGTTTTGGAGGAGAAATATCATATCAGGCACGTTTAAGTACAGACAATAGACTGGAGCTGGATTTAGGATGGAGAAATGGAAATAACTATGACGGTTTTAAACTTGCTGGTTTATACCAATGGGTTATGCCAATAGAAAACCGATTTAATTGGTATCTAGGTCTTGGTGGAGGTCTAGGGTCATATGGTTACCATGACAATAATATTAACAATGGAAACGATTATACCGACACTTTTGTATTTGCAGCGGGCGATATAGGTATAGAATATAATTTTGATATCCCACTTTTAATTTCATTGGACTTTAGACCAGAAATAGCTTTTGGTGATGAACGTTATAACAATGATGATTTAGGATTGGATATAGCATTGGGTTTAAGATATCAGTTTTAAGAATAAATAACTTTAAAAATTAAAAAAGATGAGAAAATTAATATATGTATTTTCACTATTGATGTTAGTTGGAACTATTGCAACTAGTTGCAGAGAGAAAAAAACGGCAGGAGAAAAGATTCAAGATGGTGTAGAAGAGGTAGGAGATGGTATTGGTGATGCGGTAGATAACACTGTTGACAAAGTTGATGATGCCGTAGAAGAATAATTTAGTTTAAAATACTTAATAAAAAAAAGATTGCTTGAAAAGGCAGTCTTTTTTTTATACATAAAACAATGTTATCTAAATATCTTTATTTCAGATGTAACATTTTTATCAAATTTTCTACTTATAAATAAAGCAGCTTTTTACGATTGTTAACTGATAATCTTGAGCTAATCTCAAATTAGTCTTTTATATTTTTTGTTGAACAATGATAAATTTAAGTTTATTAATTGTTCATGTGTCTACAAAATTTATGTATTGAAATCTTCAATACAGTATTAACTTAAAACTTAGAAATCATGGGAGGAGAAGGATCAATGATGGCTGCTAATAATTCATTAAAAAACAATAGAAATCTCGTAGCTAAAAGAAAAGAAAAAAGAGCTCTTTCTGGGAATTATTCAGCTGTTCAATTAGCAGAATTTCCAAAAGCAACTCCAGAACAATTGGATAGGATAAAAGAAAAGATTCAAAGAGAAAACAAGCAACTACGGATAAAGCAAATTATAATAGTTTCAATTCTAATTTGTATGATAGCTTTTGTATATATATCACTGAATTTTAGTAGCTTTTTAAAGAATGTATAGAGTCAAAGTTTAACATTAAACGTATTTTATAATTTACCTTTGTAAGGTAGTTAAAAATTCAGTTTAAATTATACCAAATTTTTTGGCTTCTTTTATTAAATTTGTATTGGTATTACTTTCAGGGATTAAAAGACTTTTTAATTTGCTTTTTCTTACTTCAATGGTTCTATGTGAAAATGGTACGAATTTACTTATATCTTTTGTTTTTTCACCCATAGATAAATGATACAATATTTGTCTATCAAAATTGTCAATTTTAATACCTTTAAAATTTAGTTTATTGGCATAAAACTCTATAGTTTTGCTTTTAAAATTTTTACTTTTCAAAACTAAATCTACAACATGTTTCAAATCTTTTGTATCAATTTCTGATTTCATAGCAAACCCTTCAGGATTTAAATTATTAACAATATTAGTAATTCTTAAAGAATCAGAAACATTAGTTAGAATAATAATTTTAGTATTTGGTGACGCTTTTCTTATTAAAAGGCCTAAATCTTCTCCATTTAAATAACGATTACTTTTTGAAACAGGAAGTTGTAAGTCCAACAATACTAACTGAAAGGTTTTATTGTGTATATGTGTTATAGCTTCATCACAATTGGTTGCGAAACTTATAATAAAGGAAGTTTTAGTCATGCTCTCTAAAATAATTTTATAAGCATCGGCTATAATACTGCAATCCTCTACGATAAGTAAGTTAATTTGCTTTTTAAGAAATGGCATTTTTGCGGTATTAATTACAAGGAAAGATAAACATTAAATATAAAATTTCTTAGTAAAATTTAAAAAATGTGGTAAAACCACATTACAAATTTAGAAAAATTGGTTTTCTTTGATTAAATAAGGAGTTAACCGAAAATCCTAAAAATAGAGTAGGTGTATAACTTAAAATTTATATTTTTATGGGAACATTAGAATTACAAAAAAAGGATATTGCTTGTAGCACACATGCATTATCTTTTTCAGAAATGGAAGAAATTATTGCAGGAAAAGAATGTGGGCAGTATGTTGTAGATTGTTTAGGAGATGCATATAGCAATCATGGGTGGGTTTCTGTATGGGCAATAGTTCAAAGTGCTTTTATTCCTGAAACAGCTGTAGCATTGGCAGTAGCTTGTTACATAGATTGTTAGTGAGGTGATTTTTTTAAAAACTTAATATTATGAAAAATTTATTAGTCTATTATTTTCAAATTTTATTGCCAATTCCTTTGTTATTTTTAAGTGTTAAAAGTAATAATTCTACCTTATTTATAACCTTATTGGTGTTTTATTATATATATAGAATTTTTACAGACTATTATAGACTACTTAAAAAAGATGTTGTTAAGAAAGAAGCTTTTTTGTTTTTCTTTATACCTATTTGGAGAATAAAATTTTTTAAGGAATTATATTTTGAAAAATAAATTTCTCTAATTCTTTTAAATTCTCTACAAAAACAAAAAATAATAATTGATTGAATAACTTTTTAAGGTTCTTTTTACTTTGTATTGGCACAATTTTAATGATAGAAATTGTTCAGTATAATTTGGATGTTAGGAATATAATTTACAACACTCTAGCTGAACAATTAACTGATAAACAAGTTCAAAGATATTTTGAGTTTCAAGACAATTTACTTTGGGTAAGGTATGCTATTATTTGTATAGTACTTCTTATAAAAACTATTGTAATAGCGGCAATTCTTGATATTGGTATTTTTTTTGCATTCAAAAATAAGCCCATAATTGGTTTTATCCAATTATGGGTTTTTGTGATAAATGCAGAGTTTGTGTTTTTGTTGACAGGTATTTTGAAAATTTGTTGGTTTTTCTTCTTTCAGACTAATTATAAATTAGAGGATATCATTAATTTCTATCCGTTATCTGCTTTAAATATTGTAGGTTATAAAGATTTAAATAATTGGTTTATATATCCTTTACAAACAATTAATTTATTTGAATTAGCTTATTGTCTTATTTTAAGTTATTCTATTTCTAAAGCTATTAAAGTTACAATGGATAAAGGTTTTATTATTGTTGTTAGTAGTTATGGCCTGAGCTTACTGATTTGGGTAGTAGCTGTTATGTTTTTTAATTTGAATATGAATTAATTGGTCTTTTAGCTATTAGAGATTGTTATATAGAGTTGGTAAATTATGAAAAAAATACTCAAAGTAATTATTATTGTATTTATTTTTTCTTTGTTAAGCTATTTAGTTTACAATGTTTATGACAAAATGCAATATAAGAACAATATTGAAAAGAGTTTGCAAATTATTCCAGAATTCAGTTTTAAAACTCTGGAAAATAAAGATTTTACTAAAGCAGATTTAGCTTTAAATATACCTACTATTTTTATTTATTTTAACACTGAGTGTGATTATTGTCAACACGAAGCACAAAATATTAATAAAAATATTGAATTTTTTAAAAATTGCCAAATTCTTTTTGTTTCAACAGAGGATATCAAAAGCATTAAAGAATTTGGAGATAACTATAATCTTTCACTTCATTCTAACATTACTTTTTTATATGATAGCAGTAACACTTTTTCGAATCGCTTTGATGCTACCTCTGTTCCTTACATTCTAGTTTATAATATGAATCAGGAATTAATAAAAAAACATAAAGGGCAGTTAAAAGTAGAAGTGCTTATTAAGCTTCTTGAAAATAAAAGTCATTTTCAACAATATAAATGAAAATTAGTAGAGCTAATCTTTCGCAAAAACAATTAAGAAGAACTTTTGTAATACAACACGACCAAAGCGATTGTGGAGTTGCTTGTTTACTATCCATAATACAATATTACAAGGGTTCAAATTCTTTAGAAAAGTTACGAGAGTTAAGCGGCACCACAAAACAAGGAACCACGCTTTTGGGTTTATTTCAGTCAGCCAATCAAATAGGTTTTACAGCACAAGGTAATAAAGCAGATATACAAGCTTTAATAGAATATAAAGAACCATTAATATTGCATGTGCTTATTGAAGATCGTTTACAACATTATGTGGTTTGTTATGGTTTTGAAAATGGTAAATTTATTATAGGCGACCCTTCAAAAGGCATTTCGTATTACTCAAAAGAAGAATTAGCTACAGTTTGGAAATCAAAAACCTACTTAACTATAAGTCCTAACGAAACTTTTAAAAAGGCAGATACTATAAAGGCAAATAAAAAACAATGGTTTTTAAGTTTGTTAAAAGACGATTATAAATTATTGTCATTTAGTGTGTTTCTTGGTTTTGGTATTGCATTTTTAGGTATGGCCATGGCTATTTTTTCTCAAAAGCTAATTGATGATATTTTACCTTCTAAGGATTTTAATAAACTTATTATGGGAATTATATTAGTTACTTTTTTACTGTTAGTACGAGTGTTATTTACAGCATTGCGTGATTATTTTTTAATTACTCAAACCAAAGATTTCAATAATAGAATCATTGATATTTTTTACACCTCCTTATTACATTTACCAAAACCTTTTTTTGATACTCGTAAAATAGGTGAATTAGTCGCAAGATTAAATGATACTCAGCGTGTTCAACGTGTTATAAGTATGGTTGCAAGTAATGTTATTATTAGTTTTTTGATTACTATTGTATCATTAGCATTTTTATTCTATTATTCTTGGCAAGCTGGTTTAATCGCATCTATAAGTTTGCCTTTTTACTTTCTATTACTCTATAGCTTTAATAAGCGAATTATATCTGCACAAAAGGAAGTGATGCAGGGTTATGCATTTAGCGAAAGTAATTATATAACGTCTATGCAAGGTATAGCAACAATTAAAAATAATAATAGGCAAGCTATTTTTAAAAAAATGAATCAGCTTATTTATGGAAACTATCAAGAGAAGACATTTAATCTTAGTAAAATAAATGTAAGGCTTTCCGTTTTTTCTGGAATTTTTAGTGTTCTATTTTTAATGGGTATTTTGGTGTATACTTCGATTCAAGTTTATAATGAAGTAATTCAATTAGGAGAACTTATGGCAATTTTAGGAATAGCGGGAAGTTTGTTGCCAGCTGTAGCTAGTTTAGCTTTAATTACTATTCCAATAAACGAAGCTAAAGTAGCATTTAATAGAATGTATGAGTTTGCTTCTATGGATAAAGAGCAGTTAGGCGAAAAGGAACTTAAAACCTTTTGGTCTTTAAAAATTGAAAACCTATCCTTTCGTTTTGCTGGAAGAAGTCAATTATTAAAAAATATAAATTTAGAAGTAAATAAAAATGAATGTATTGCTATTGTAGGTGAAAGTGGCTGTGGTAAAAGTACTTTAGGGCAAGTTCTTCAAAAATTTTATCCATTCGAAAAAGGAATGATAATTATCAACAATGAACTTCATTTAAAAGATCTCAATACAGAAGATTGGAGAAGTATTGTTGGTGTAATACCTCAAGATATTACAGTTTTTAATGGTAATATAGTTGATAATGTTTTGCTAGGTAAAGAAGATGATCCAGAAAACATAGTTAAGTTTTGTAAAGATTATGGTTTTGAAAAATTCATATGTGAGTTACCACAAAGATATGCAACTATTTTGGGAGAAGAAGGTGTTAATTTATCTGGAGGACAAAAACAATTACTTGCATTTATGCGTGTTTTGTATAAAAAACCTCAACTTTTATTGTTAGATGAATTTACGTCTGCTATGGACAGAAAAACTGAGCAATTTGTTTTAGATTTATTAATAAAATTAAAGAAAGAAATGAGTATCATTTTTATTTCCCATAGATTACATTCTTTAAAACATTTAGCAGATAGAATTTATATTATTGAAAATGGTAACTCTAATGTTTTTGGAACACACAATCAATTACTTGAAACAGAGAATTTCTACAGTCAATTCTGGAATAATTTATTTTCATTAAAAAGCCACTAACAACAAATGGCTTCTTTAATTTTATAAATCAGAAATTAGCTTAAAGCTTCTTTTATACGTTTAATGGCTTCAATAATTTGTTCTTGAGACGCAGCATAAGAAATTCGAATACAATCAGGATTTCCAAAAGCACCACCATCAACAGTGGCTACTAAAGCTTCTTCTAATAAATACATAGAAAAATCAGAGGCGTTGTTTATGGTTTTACCTCGAAGCGTTTTTCCAAAGAAATGAGAAATATTTGGGAACACGTAAAAAGCTCCTTCTGGAGTATTGGTTTTAAACCCTTCAATCTCATTTAACAAACTTAAAATTAAATCACGACGCACTTTAAACTCGTCAATCATGTATTTAACTTTAGACGGTTCTGCGTTTAAAGCTGTTATGGTTGCACGTTGTGCAATACAGTTAGCTCCACTTGTAATTTGTCCTTGCATTTTATTACAGGCTCTCGCTATTTTTTCTGGACCACCAATATATCCAATACGCCATCCTGTCATTGCAAAGGCTTTTGAAACACCATTAACCGTGATAGTACGATCATACATGTCTTCAAATTGTGCTATACTTTCATGACCTCCAACGTAATTAATGTGTTCGTAAATTTCGTCTGAAACCACATAAATATCTGGATATTTTACTAAAACATCGGCTAAACCTCTTAGTTCTTCTTTACTATAAATTGAACCACTTGGATTGCAAGGCGAACTAAACCAAATCATTTTAGTTTTTGGTGTTATAGCTGCTTCCAATTGTTCAGGAGTCATTTTAAAATCTGTAGCAATCGTTGTTGGTACTTCAACAGGAATTCCTTCATTTAGTTTTACAATATCAGCATAACTTACCCAATATGGACATGGCATAATAACTTCATCACCTTTGTTCACCATAACCGCGGCAACATTAGCTAAAGATTGTTTGGCTCCAGTAGAAACGACTATTTGAGTTGGTGTATAGGTTAAATTATTATCACGTTTAAACTTTGTGATAATGGCTTGTTTTAAATCTGCATAGCCATCAACAGGTGAGTATGAGTTGTAATTGTCATTAATGGCTTGAATTGCTGCATCTTTAATGAAATCGGGCGTGTTAAAATCGGGTTCGCCTAAACTTAACCCAATAATATCTTTTCCTTCAGTTCGTAATTCTCGTGCTTTTGCAGCCATGGCTAGCGTTGCAGAGGTAGCCATATTTAAAATTCTATCAGATAGTAATTGCATGTTGTTTGTAAAAGTATTTTATGGTTAGGCTAAACTAGGTTTTTGCCCTAGTTCTTTTAATTGGTTATAATGTTCAGTAACGGCTTTCCAGAATGTTTTGTATTCATTATACGGTAAGCTAAATTCGCGAGCAGTTTCCTTAACTATTTTAGCTATTTTACTGTAATGAACATGACTAATATTTGAAAATAAATGATGTTCAACTTGTCTGTTTAAACCACCTGTATAAAATTCAACAATCCAGCTTTCAGGTGAAAAATTTGAAGTAGTAAACAATTGATGAATAGCCCAAGTGTTTTTCATATTACCATCTTCATCTGGTACAGGCATTTCCGTATTAGGCATCACGTGTGCTAATTGAAAAATGACACTTAAAATAATTCCTGCCGTGTAGTGCATAATAAAGAAACCAATTAAAACCTCCCACCATGCAAATCCTAAAGACAATGGTAATACAATCCAAACGGAATAATAAATTATTTTTCCAATAATCAATTTAGTCCATTGTGTTGCTGGATTTGGAAATTTACCATAAGATAGCTTTCTCTTTAGGTATTGATACGTTTGAATAAAATCGGTAGTAATGGCCCAATTAGCCGTTAATAACCCATATAAAAAGAAGGCATAATATTTTTGATACTGATGAATTTTAAGCCATTTAGTATGCTTAGAAAATCTAATAATTCTACCAGCATCAATATCCTCATCGTGTCCTTGTATATTGGTATAGGTATGATGTAACACATTATGCTGTACTTTCCAATTATAATCGTTTCCAGCCAAGATGTATATACTACTGCCCATTAATTTGTTAATCCATTTTTTACTTGAAAAAGAGCCATGGTTTGCATCATGCATTACATTCATTCCAACGCCGGCCATTCCAATGCCGACAATAACCATAAATAGAATTTGTGTCCAAACAGGTAAATCTACAGTTAAAACCAAGACAACTGGAACAATAAATAAGGTAAACATTATAATTGTTTTAATATATAATTTCCAGTTACCTGTACGTTTAATATTATTCTCTTTAAAGTAATCGTTAACTCGTTTGTTGAGTGTTTTAAAAAATTTTGCTGAGTCCGTTCTAGAAAAGGATAGAGCTTGTTTTGTCATGCTATTAATTTAAAAGGTATTGTTAAATTTATTCGATTTATAATACACTTGGCAAAGATAACTATAAACCAAGTGAAGTAATAACGTTTTTTTGTAAAAATATGGATATAAAAACTATATTTTTGTTGAAAATTTAACACAAATGGAGCTGATTTTAAAATATTTCCCAAATATTACGGAAGATCAAATTTTAAAATTTAAAAAATTAGAATCTCTTTATCAAGATTGGAATTTAAAAATAAATGTTGTGTCTAGAAAGGATATCGATGAATTATATCTGCGCCATGTGTTGCATTCTCTAGGTATAGCAAAGGTAATAACTTTTAAGGAAGGTTCCAAGTTATTGGATGTTGGCACTGGTGGTGGATTTCCTGGTATTCCTTTGGCAATCCTATTCCCAAATTGCTCATTTCATTTAGTTGATAGTATTGCTAAAAAACTGAAAGTAGTTGATGAGGTTGTTGAAGGTTTAGGGCTAACCAATGTTAAAACAACCCATAGTCGCGTTGAAGAGATTCAGGGGACTTATGATTTTATAATTAGCAGAGCGGTTGCCGCTATGCCCACCTTTGTGCATTGGACTAAAGGAAAAATTGCCAAAAAGCAAAACCACTCGCTAAAAAATGGTATCTTATATTTAAAAGGAGGTGATTTGTCAGAGGAACTTAAAGATTATAAAACAACTACTATTTATAATTTAAGTGATTATTTTAATGAAGATTTTTTTGAAACTAAAAAAGTGGTGCATTTGCCTATAAAATATAAATAATCAAATTCTCTATAAATTATTTAAGGTTTCAAAATCTTTTTTGAGTGCATATTGTTGCTTTTGAAACCAATAGGTGTCTTTAAAAAGATTTATGCCGTCATCTTCATCTAAAGCAGATTCTTTAAGCAGGTTTTTAGCCTTTTGAAAGTACAGTTTTGTGTTGGGAAGATCTTTTAAATGATAATACGTTAATGCAAGTCCAATGGCGGCATCAATATCTGTAGCATCATATTTGTAAACTTGTGAAAAATAATTTAATGCTTGGTCAAATTCACCTAAAAAATAATAAGAGACCGCTGTAAAAAAGAAGGCAGGTACATTGGTGTTATCTAAAGACGCAGACATGGTAAAATCTTCATTGGCATTTTTATAGTAGTTTATTCCCATATAAAACTGACCACGAGCATAAAAAGTTTGGGTGTCAGGACTATTTAAAACAGCTGAAGTATAGCTTAGTAAAGCATTTTTAAAATCATCAAGAGCCTCATAAGATTGGCCCAGAAGCATAAGAATATTTGGCGTTTTAGGATTCATTTTTTTTAAGTCTAAAATAGCACCTTCATAATCTTCTAGATTAAACTTAGTGACGGCCAAACTGTATTTGGCTTGAATAAAGCTGGTATCTAGTTCTATCGCTTTTTCAAAATCTTCTTTGGCTCCAAAATAATCCATCAAACTGTATTTTGAATTACCTCTATTAAAGTAGACGTCTGCACTCGGACTAAAAAAAATCACCTTAGTATAATCCATTATAGCACCATTGTGATCTCCTATATTGTCTCTAGTCACACCTCTGTAAAAATAAGCATCAAGATTTTCTGGCTCTAATTTAATGGCTTCAGAAAAAAGGCTGATTTTCTCTTGAGGGTCTGTGGCTCTTTGACCTTTTCGTATGAATTTATTAGCTTGAGTAAAGCCAAATAAGGGTAGCAAAATTAGGACAAGAATAGTAAGTTTTTTCATTATAACCAGTGGGTTAAAAAATCTATGTTGCTTGAAATAAACAGTTGAATCATCAACATCTAAATTAAGCAATATTATTTAACCTCAAAATAGTTTTTTTAATAATGATTTTAAAATATTGGTAGATGATTGGTGTTTTAAGAAAAGTTTTTAATTCTCAGGATATATGAGATATTTTGCTCTTGTTTTGTTGAATTTAGTTAAATCTTTTTGCCAAGAAGCTCTTATTTCTTCCATGCTTAGCCCTTGTTCAATTTGTTGTTTAAGCAAGATGTTTCCTGCTAGTTTGTTGAAAGCTTTATCTCTAAAAAAGTCAGTTTTCATCGTTGTTGAGCGATAAGCATCTATGAGCCAACTAAAATTTATACTTTGTAGGTTGTCTGCTTCTGATAAATCCAGTCCATAACATTTTTCATTTTCATGTTTTGGGTTTTTTGAACCGAAATTTGGTTTAGGTACAAACGAAAAGTTATAGATATTACTAGGGAGATAAGGCGATCCAAATATTTGAAATTGCATTTCTGTACCTCTTCCACAACTAACGTTGGTTCCTTCGAAAAGGCATAAACTTGGATATAAGTTTATTGATTTATCATTGGGAAGATTAGGGGAAGGCCTTAACGGTAAGCTATATGTGGACTTATGTGTGTAATTTTTTAATCGGATTACTTTAAGGTTGCATTGAATACCATTATTTAGCCATTTTTCGCCATTTGTCATTAAAGCATATTCGCCAATGGTCATTCCATATACTATTGGTATGGGGCCGAGTCCAGCATAACTTTTTGTGTTTTCTTCTAAAACAGGCCCATCAACGTAATGACCATTTGGGTTTGGTCTATCTAAAACAATAAGAGGGATGTTATTTTCGGCACAGGCTTCCATAACATTATGAAGTGTTGATATATAGGTGTAAAACCGTACTCCAACATCTTGGATGTCAAACACAATAGCGTCGATGTTATTTAATTGTTCAGGCGTCGGTTTTCTGTAATTATATATTTGTTTTTTTGTTGGATTTTTATTTTCCCCATACAGCGATATTATTTGTAATCCTGTTTTAGAATCTATGGTATCGGTTAAATCTTCTCCTGCATCAGCTGTCCCTCTAAAACCGTGTTCTGGTGCAAAAACTTTTGTGATATGAATCCCCAGTGATAATAAAGAATCAACCAGATGGGTATAACGTGCGGTGTCGTTTTTAAAAATAACAGACGTGTTGTTTGCTACAACAGCTATGTTTTTACCTTTTAAAAGGTTTATATAGTTTTCCGTTTGATTAGCTCCAACAACAATGTTCTTCTTTTCTTTTATAGATAAATCTTTTTTGTCTTTATTTGGTGTAAAGCAACTAAGGGTTAATAATAACAATATTAACGATGAAATAAGGGTAATACGCTTTATCATTTCTTAATATTTTATTAGGATTATTTTTTTAAAAAGCTTCTGATATTAATTGATATTATTGTCATATTAATATGTTTTCTTTAGCAAAATAGTACTTAATTGACTCTTGTACAGCTTGCAGCGAACTATATCTTGGATTGTAATTCAGTAATTTCTTTGCTTTTACAATACTGCCATTAGGGCTATGGCTAATGTGATCCCATGTTAATTCAGCATCTTTTTTGCTAACTATTTTTTTCCATTCATTATATGGTAAAAAGCTAAGCTTAGTTTCTTGTCCAAACCATTTAGCCATGGCATTAGCATACCCTCTTAAAGTAATTGCTTGTTCTGAGACAACATGAAAACTTTCTCCTATTGAATTTTGCCTGTTTTCAATACTATTAACGAATGCCTGCGCAACATCATCTGCATGTACATGATGGACAGTTTCCATTCCAAGATTTGGTAAAATTATTTCTTTGCCTTTAGCTAATTTTATAAATGTTTCTGGATTTTGGTTGCCTACGGGATTAATGGGTAGCCAACCAGGTCCAGTAATATGTCCGGGATGTAATATAGTAACTGGAAATCCTTTTTGTTGGGACATTGAAATTAAATATGATTCAATATTCGCTTTATTAATACCATATTCACCGAAAGGGCTGCGCTCTTGACTTTCATATGTAGGGACTTGAGAGCTATGTCCATGTACCCACATAGAGCCGCAGTGTATAAAATGTTGAATATTTCCTGCAAGAGCTTTTACAAGCATGGATGCACTTTCTGGTGTAAAACAAATGAGGTCTATTAATATGTCGGCTTTTAAGTCTTTAATTTGCGAGCCAAAGATACCTTGTCGTTCTGCTTTGTTTCTATCAATAGCCATTTGTTTCACAAATTTCCATACGGGAAGCATGTCATATGGCTGTCTCTTTTTCCGACTTATACAGACAACTTCGTGTCCCTTCATTACTAAACGAGGAATCAAATAAGTGCCAATGTGTCCAGTTCCACCTATGATTACGATTTTCATTATGTCATCATGGGTACATTAAATACTTTTTTCTTATTGTTTTAAAAGCTTCTAAATCTTTTTGCCAAGATGCTCTTATTTCTTCCATGGTTAGCCCTTGTTCAATTTGATTTTTAAGTTTTTCTGAACCAGCTAGTTTGTTAAAAAATTTATTAAAGAATACATCTTTCTGAGACGTTGCATGATATGCGTCAATAAGCCAAGAAAAATTTAAATGGTCTAAATCCTTAGTCTTAGACAAGTCTAAACCATAACATTCCTGTCCCATGTGTTTTGGTTTTTTTGATCCAAAATTAGGTTCAGGAGTAAAGGTGAATTTATATGAGTCTTTTGGTAAACTTGGAGAACCAAATATTTGAAATTGCATTTCGGTACCTCTTCCACAACTAACGTTAGTTCCTTCAAACAGGCATAAACTAGGATATAGATTTATAGATTTATCATTAGGAAGATTAGGTGAGGGTCTTAATGGTAGGCTATAAGTGGAGTTATGTGTGTAATTTTTTAGAGGAATTACGGTAAGATCACAATGAATACCATTGTCTAACCATTTTTCGCCGTTTATCATTTTAGCATATTCGCCAATAGTCATCCCATAAGCTATTGGAACAGGATGCATTCCTACAAAACTTTTAAAGTCACTTTCTACAATAGGGCCATCAACATAATGACCGTTTGGGTTTGGTCTGTCTAAAACAATGACTGGAATTCCGTTTTCCGCACAAGCTTCCATAACATAATGTAAAGTAGATATATAAGTGTAAAACCTTACACCGACATCTTGAATATCAAAAACTACCATATTAACGTTTTTTAAAACTTCAGATGATGGTTTTTCGTTTGCTCCGTATAATGAATATACAGGTAATTTAGTTTTACTGTCTATTGAATTGGTAACAACTTCGCCTGCATCGGCCTTTCCCCTAAAGCCATGTTCTGGTGCAAAAACCTTAGTAATATTAATGTGTAATGTTAACAAAGAGTCAACTAAGTGTTCGTATTTAGATGAGTCATTTTTAAAAATGACTGAGGTGTTATTGGCAACAACTGCAACATTTTTATTTTTTAATAAACCTAAATATGCTTCAGTTTCATTGGCTCCAACAATAATGTTTTTATGTTCATTTAAGGCTGGTTTTTGAGTTTTATTTTTTTTCTGACAGCTTACCGAAATGGACATTAAAAATAATAATGAAAGAAGGAAACTACTTTTAAAAATTTTTTTGTGTATCATTTTTTTTGTTTTTTAAACGAAGTACTTTAATAATAAACGGTCCTTCGTTGAGTTGTTATATTATAATAAGTTTACACCTGCAGAAATATAGTCTTTAAGTTTTGGATCATCTGAATTTAAATCAGTTACTACGGTGTCAATCTCGTTAAGATTACAAACATCATAATTATGTCTTAAGTTTAATTTGTTTGAGGTAGCTAAATAAACAATATGTTCGGCGGCATTTATCATCGCTTTTTTTATTAGGGACACTTCATAACCCTCGTCTGTAATACCTTGTTCTAAACTTAAGCCACTAACCCCCATAAAACAAATATTCACTCTAATATTAGATAAATATTGAATAACGTCAATACCAGTGGTAACCATAGAACTTCTGTGTATTTTGCCTCCAATAAAAATAGTTTCAATTAAAGGATGTTCGGTTAATTGCATAGCTATAGGTAGGCTGTAAGTATATACAGTTGCTTTTAAATCTTTTGGAAGTAATTTAGCGAGCATTAAATTAGTGGTTCCTCCACTAATAATAATAACCATACCATCTTCAATTAAAGAAATAGCTTTTTGTGCAATACTAATTTTATTTTCTCTATTATATATAACGTCCTCGTTATAATGATAGAGTTTCTGAATAGTTGAAATAGCGCCTCCGTGTACTTTAGTAATTAAACCTTTAGCATCTAGCTGTTTAATATCTCTTCGTATAGTGTCTTCAGAAACGTTTAATTTTTCAGATAGAAAACTTGAGCTAACTTTTCTGTTAATGCTTACTTCGTCAATTACTTTTTGTTGTCGCTCCTTCTTTTTCATAAAGTTGATTTAATCAAAAATAAGATTTTATTGCTTATAAACATAATTTTTTTTCTGTAAAATGCATTTTTATGCGGTTTTTATACCTAAAAATAAGCAAATAAAAATAAAACAAGCAATATTATTGCAAAAAAATGCGTGTTTTAATTTATTTTTTATATTTTTATCTCAAATAACTTAAACACTATACTCGTATGAAAAATTATTATTGTCAATTAATCACCTTTATGGTGTTGTTTTTTGCTCAAAGTTCTTTTGCGCAATCAGTCACTATATCGGGTGTTGTTACAGAAAAAGGAACGGATATGCCTTTAATAGGTGTAAATGTGACTATTGAAGGTACATCAAAAGGGGCTGTTACAGACTTTGATGGTAACTATTCTATTCAGGCTGATGATGTTAAAGATAAGTCTCTTGTCTTCAGTTTTCTTGGTTTTAAAACCGTTTCAGTTGTACTGAAAGGAGGAAATCAAGTTGTCAATCTTGCCTTAGAAGAGGATGCAACCAGCTTAGATGAAGTGGTTGTAACGGCCTTAGGAATTAAAAGAGAAGCTAAGGCTTTGGGATATTCATTAACTGAAGTTAATGGTGATGAGATGTCCCAGGTTAAAACAACAAGCGCTGTTAATTCATTGCAAGGACGAGTAGCAGGGGTGAACATTTCTACAAGTAGTTCAGGTGCAGCTGGTTCAAGCAGGGTCATTATTCGTGGTGCAAGTTCATTGACAGGTAATAATCAGCCTCTTTACGTAGTTGATGGTATTCCTATTATTAACAATACCAATGGTTCTGTTGTGGGGCCTACAAATGATGGGACCGGAGATGGTGGAGACGATATTTCGACTATCAATCCAGATGATATTGAATCTGTATCCATATTAAAAGGAAGTTCGGCAGCAGCCCTTTATGGGTCTTTAGCTTCTAATGGAGTTATTATGATAACTACAAAATCGGGCAAAGGTAAAGAAGGTTTTGGTGTAGAATATTCTAGTTCTTATACATTTGATAAAATTAATACTGACCTTCAAGATTTTCAAACTACATATGGACAAGGGCGCAATGGGTTAAAACCAGGATACGAATATGATTCTGGAGGGAATCCTGTAGAGATAGCCGATACAGAAAGTGCAATTAGTGATGCTTTTAATAGTACACTGCAATCTTGGGGAGCTCTAATGGATGGATCTTCTGTTTATAACTGGGATGGTGTTAAAAGACCATATTCTTATACTGGAAATAACTTAGATAAATTTTATAAAACAGGAACTACTGCTGTTAATTCTGTAGCAGTATCTAAAGGAGCAGATGGTTATAATTACCGTTTATCTTTTTCTAATTTAGAAAATAAAGATATATTCCCAAAATCTACAATAGGCAGAAAGTCATTTGCAATAAATGCTTTGGCAAAAATAAATCCTAAGTTAACATCAACTATCAATGCAAAGTATGTTATAGAAAAGACGCATAACCGCATTAATATTGGAGATACTCCAGGAAATGCAAATGCAACGGCATACAGATTGCCAAGCAGTTTGAATATTTATGATTTAAAACCTGGGTCTAATGATGAAGGAACCGAGCTTTTATTCCAACCAAGTCAATTTAACACAAATCCTTACTGGGTAGTTAACGATTTTAATAATGACGATAAGAGAAATAGATTGACAGCATCAACCACATTACGATACGATATAACAGATTGGTTGTATGCTACAGGTAGAGCTGGTTATGATACCTATGATTTATCTAGAAGAAGAGTAACGCCTTATGGAACTGCATATCGCCCTGCAGGTGAATTTTCTCAAAGTAAGTCTACTTATTCATCATTTGATGCCGATTTTATGCTTGGTGTAGAAAAAGCTATAACAGACAAAATTTCTACGAATACTATAATTGGTGCCAACACCAGATCCAATACATTCGAATCGCTTAGTGCAACAGGTAGAGGGTTCATTGTAATAGGCTTAGAAGACATTAATAATACTACTTTACCAGAACCAAGAAATAGTTATTTTAAAACAAAAACAAATTCATTATATGGTTCGGTTGAGGTTGACTATAACCAATTCTTTTATCTAACCTTTACAGGAAGAAACGACTGGTTCTCAACATTGTCTTTCCCTGGTAAAACAACACCAAACAATGATTTTTACTGGTCGTTAAGTGGAAGTTTATTGTTAAGCCAAGCTTTTGAACTGCCTAAAGCTATTAATTATGCCAAATTAAGAGCTAGTTATGCACAAGTAGCTGGTGGTGCTCAAGATGCTTATGCATTAAATTTAGACTATGCAGTTACTGGATCATTTCAAGGACAATCCTATGGACAGTTAAATGCTAATACTATTCCTAATCCAAATTTAACGCCATTTCAAAAAAATGAATATGAAATTGGACTTGAAGGCAGATTTTTAAATAATCGGTTAAATCTTGATATGGCATATTATTCAAACAGCACAACAAATGATATAGTTAATGCTGCAGCTTCACTACCATCGGGCTATACGTCATCAATATTGAATATTGGTGAATTGCAAAACAAAGGGATTGAATTATTGATTGGTGGTACGCCAATCAAAAATGAAAAATTCTCTTGGAATACGTCATTTAATTTAGGATTTAACGATAGTAAAATTATAGCTACTGATGATCAAGATACGCCTATTAATGTTGATGGAAGTCAAAGTCGAGACAGAACTGCGATTATCTCCCACATAGTTGGCGAACATTATGGTGTAATTTGGGGATCGTCTTATAAAAGAGATGAAAACGGAAATATATTGTATGATTTATCAAGTTCAGTTCCAAAACCTATTCAAGGAGAAAACAAGATATTAGGACAAGGTGTTGCGCCATACACTATGGGATTTTCCAATACGTTCAAATATAAAAACGTAGCGTTAAGTTTTTTAATAGATGCAAAATTTGGCGGATCAGTATATTCAGGTACAAACCACGATATGACGGTTTCTGGATTAACCAAAAAAACGTTGGAAGGACGTGATTCAGGTTTAGTTGTAACAGGAATTGATAATGCAACAGGACAACCCTTTACAACAACAGTTTCACCATCAAGCATAGGAAATTATTGGGGTGTAATAGGAGCAGAAACTACAGGAATAGCAGAAGAATTTGTTTATAGTACAGATTTTATAAAGTTTAGAGAGTTAAGCTTATCGTATAATTTACCAAAAAATATTTTAGAAAATATTTTCATTAGTGATTTAAGAATCTCTTTAATTGGTAGAAACTTATTCTTTATATCCAAAAAGATTGACAATGTTGACCCAGAAGCAGCTCTAAATAATCTTAATTCACAAGGAATTGAGAGATTTGGACCTCCATCAACTAGAAGCTATGGTTTTTCTGTAAATGTTAAATTTTAAAAAAATTGAAAATGAAAAAAATACTTATTTTACTATCAATAGCATTAATATTAGGATCTTGTGATAATGGCTTTGAGGAAATTAATGTAAACCCTACAAAACCAACACAACTGGACCCA
This sequence comes from Yeosuana marina, assembly GCF_011762485.1. Taxonomy (GTDB): domain Bacteria; phylum Bacteroidota; class Bacteroidia; order Flavobacteriales; family Flavobacteriaceae; genus Yeosuana; species Yeosuana marina. The sequence continues at coordinate 324,993 of NZ_JAAKGI010000025.1, read as the reverse complement.
TCAACAAAATTGACGTATGTTCAATTATATACAGCAGGAAGTGGTTATGCTTCATATTTGTTTTGGAATGTGATTCATTTAATGCAAAATGTTCAACAATTAAATGAAACCTCTTATGGTAACGCTTTCTTGTATCAAACGAATAATACGCATTGGCTGTTTGAAGAACAATTTAAAACTACAGTTAAAAATATTGTGGATTTAGAGACACAACTAGAAACAAGTGAAGACCCAACCGCAGCTGTAGACTTGGCTATAGCTAGAGTGCAAAAGGTTCTTATTTTTAGCAGAATAACCGATGTTTATGGAGATATCCCTTATAGTGAAGCTGGCAAAGGGTTCTTAGAAGGAATTCGTTTTCCTAAATACGATAAGCAAAGTGATATATATGCCGATATGTTGGCAACCTTAGAAAGCGCTGCAGCAACATTAAGTTCAGGAGGGGCTAGCTCTTATGGTTCTGCAGATTTATTATTTGCTGGGGATACTGCAAAATGGGAAAAATTTGCCAATTCATTAATGTTGCGTTTGGCAATGCGTATGGTAAAGGTAGATAATGCTGGAGCACAAGCATGGGCAACTAAAGCTATTTCTGGTGGTGTTATGACGAGTAATGATGATATTGCCTATGTGCAATATGAAAACAATGCAAATGATGGAGGTCCCAATGTAAATCCACTTACAAAATGTTTTACATCAAGATCAGCAAATCAAAATAAAATTTCTAAAACCTTTATGGATTTCATGAAAGATAGAAATGATCCTCGTGTTTCTGTTTTATGTTCTACTACTGCTGGAGAAACAGACTTTGCATTACAATCTGGTCAAGATATAAACGACTTTACCCAAAGTTCTGCAAACTCTAAACCAAATGTCAATATTTTTGGAGGAGCATTAAGTGATGGGTCTAGAATTATTATTTATGACGCTCCTTTTTTCTACCAGACCTATGCTGAAGTAGAATTCATGTTGGCAGAAGCTGCCGAACGTTGGGGATTAGCAGGTGGTGATGTAGAAGCTCATTATAATGCAGGTGTTACTGCTGCTATGCAATATTTATCAATGTATGGTCATGGTGTAAATATTACCCAAACACAAATTGACGATTATTTAACGGCTAACCCGTTTGTTCCTGCAGAAGCATTAAAAATGATAAATGAACAATATTGGGTTGCAACTTTTGGAAATGCTAATGAAACCTTTGCAAACTGGAGACGTTCTGGATATCCTGTATTGATACCAGCAGATCTTGCAGATGTTTATACAGGTGGAGAAATACCAAGAAGATTGAATTACCCAGGATCTGAAAAATTGAATAATCCTGACAATGTAGAAGAAGCCATTTCTAGACAGGGAGGAGATCTTTTAACTACAAGAATGTGGTGGGATGCAAATTAATAAAAAGATATAAGTAATTATAGGGTGAAGTTTTTCACCCTATAATATAATAGTTAATTGTTTAGTTTAATTAAGTTGAGTTAGTTTTTTTTGAGGTAAGAGGAACAAAAACAAGTACTCTTACCTCAAATTTTTAACTTTTTGTTTTTAAATTTAAAGAGTTTATTTTGAGAAAAGTAAGTACAGGTCTAGATGTGTTGGTCAAGGATGTTAATCTACAAGAGGCATTTAACGGGAATATTGGTCTATTGTGCCATAATGCATCGGTTGATTCTGCCTGTGTCCATGCTACATTAAGATTTAAAGAACTATTTGGGGATAGGTTTATGAAACTATTTGGTCCGCAACATGGTTTTACTACAGATGCTCAAGATAATATGATAGAAACCAATCACTATAAGCATCCGTATTTTAAGATGCCGGTATATTCACTGTATTCTGAAACACGCATTCCAACAGATGAAATGTTAGAAGGTATTGATCATTTATTTGTCGATTTACAAGATGTTGGGTGTAGAATGTATACCTATATTTATACGCTTACTCTTTTGTTAGAGAAATGCAGTAATAAAGCTATCGAAATAATTGTTTTAGATCGTCCTAATCCTATAAATGGAATTGATATAGAAGGAAATGTATTGGATTTAGAATTTAAATCTTTTATAGGAAGACATGCTATTCCTGTGCGTCATGGAATGACTATAGGAGAAGTAGCATTAATGCATCAAAAATTTTGGGTTAAAGATAAAGCTAATTTAAGAGTCATTAAAATGCAACATTGGGAACGATATATGTGTTTTCAAGATACTAAGTTGCCATGGCTGCTACCATCTCCAAACCTTGCTAGAGCAGAAAGTACTTTTACATTTCCTGCCACTGTTTTATTTGAAGGAACTATTTTAAGTGAAGGTCGCGGCACTTCTCAACCTTTAGAAATTATTGGTCATCCAAAAATAGAGCCTTTTTCTTTTTATGAAAACTATTTATCTGAAGCCATAAAAAAATCAAAATTAGAAGGGTTTAAGTTGAGACCTATTACATTTCTTCCAACGTTTCATAAACAAGCTGACAAAGTTTGCGGTGGTATTCAAATTCATGTAACTGATAAGTCAACGTATAAACCTTGGCGTGTGGGTCAATTGTTGATGCGCGAATTATATCATTATTTAGAAAAAGATTTTGATTGGATACAACCTCCTTATGAGTATAATTATGATCAAATGCCAATTGATATTATTAATGGAACAGATAAGTTGAGACGATGGGTAGTAAATAATGACTCTGTAGAAATGTTAAATGATTTTGAAAATTTAAGCGATTACAAATTACAACTTGATGATATAAAAATTTATTTATGAAAAAATAGATAAAGTCTTGATATCAACTATATTTATAATCTAGAGGATAATTGAAAAAATGATAAAATAAATGAACGCAACACTAATTTTACTAATTGTAGCATCCTATTTTGGGGTATTATTGCTAATATCTCATTTTGTTTCTAAAAATACGAGTGATGAATCTTTTTATACAGGCGATAGAAAATCACCATGGCAAGTCGTTGCTTTTGGAATGATTGGAGCTGTATTATCAGGAGTTACGTTTGTATCAATTCCAGGGATGGTTGGTAATAATTATTTTTATTATTTACAGTTTGTTTTTGGTAATGTTGTTGGGTACGTTTTTATAACCTATGTGCTTCTTCCTATTTATTATGATTTAAAACTGATTTCAATCTATACGTATTTAGAATCGCGTTTCGGCATCAAAACGTATAAAACAGGTTCGCTATTTTTTCTAATATCACAATCATTTGGAGCAGCTCTTCGCTTGTTGCTTGCTGCAAAAATATTACAGTATGCTGTATTTGATGCATTTCATGTTCCATTTTTTTTAACGGTTATTATCATTCTAGCTCTTATCTGGTTGTACACTAATAAATCGGGTATTAAAACAATTGTGTGGACAGATATGCTTCAAACATTTTTCTTAATATCAGCTGCAATAATATCTATTTATGTTGTTAAGAGTTCCTTAGGTTTAAGTTTTTCAGAAACTATTACATCTGTTACAGAACATGAATATTTTAAAGTTTTTAATTGGGATATGCATTCAGGGAGTAACTTTTTCAAACAATTTATTTCAGGGGTTTTAATTGCTATTGCTATGATTGGTTTGGATCAAAATATGATGCAAAAAACATTGACCTGTAAAAACAAAAAGGAGGCACAACAAAACATCTTAACCTTTAGCTTGATTTTAGCCGTTACGCAATTCCTGTTCTTAGGTTTGGGAGTTATGTTGTATTTATATGCTGAAAAATTTGGTATTCATTTAGATGTCGAAAACGGAAAATTTATTAATACAGATAATTTATTTCCTATGCTTTCTTTAAATCATTTCGGAACTATTGCTAGTATAAGTTTTATTTTAGGAATAACTGCAGCGTCTTTTTCGAGTGCAGATTCCGCTTTAACAGCATTAACAACCTCTTTTACACATGATTTTTTAGATATTCAACACAAAACTTCAAAAGAAAAAAAGAAATTAAAAAATTATGTTTTATTTGGTTTTTCAGCAGTCATATTTACAATTATTATGCTGTTTTCTCATAGTAAAGGCGATGTGATTTCAACTATTTTTAAGGTAGCAGGTTATACATATGGACCGCTATTAGGACTTTATATGTTTGGAATTTTTACTAAGATAAAAATAAAAGATTGGGCGGTTCCATTTATATGCATACTCACACCAATAGCAACCTATGCTTTAAATTATTACTTTATTGTATGGTTTAAATTTGACTTTGGTTTTATGAACATTTTTGTAAATGCGCTTCTTACAGTTATTTGTCTTGTTCTTTTTAAGAGAAGAACATTAGTGTTAGATAATGCAACAGCAGAGTAATTTTTAGAAAAAAATAATTAAGATGAAAACCATAAAAAATAGAATTTATATAGTGCTGTGTAGTTGCATGCTATTTTACTGTTTTTTGGGGTGTGATAATATTAAAATACGGCAGAGTGCAACTGTAGAAAACGGTAAAATTGAACTAAGTTTTGATAAAAACTCAGGAGCTTTCCAATCATTTAAAACAGTTAGTAATAGTTATGATTTTTTTGATTTAATTAAACCTACAGAATCACTTTGGAAGATTGATTTTTTGCAAACACCGGGTGTTAAATCAATTGAAATGGCAGCGGCATCAGGCTTTCATTTTTTAAAACAGGATGCCCACACTCTAGTGTTAACTTGGGATGATTTTAAAGGTATTGAGAACAAAAAATTTAAAGTTATAGCTACTGTTAAACTTATAGAAAACAAACCTTTGTCTTCTTGGAAAATTTCAGTTGAAGGAATCGAGGGTGAAAAAATTAGCCGAGTTGTTTTTCCTATAATTTCAGGAATAAAAGATCTCGGTGATGAAAATTTGGCAGTACCTTATTGGATGGGAGTAAAAACTAAAAACCCACGAAATAGCCTTTCAAAGATCGAAGTAAAAGAAAAAAAATATGAATGGCAGTATCCAGGTAGAATGTCATTGCAATGTATAGCCTTATACAATGATTCTGAGAAATTTGGACTTTATACTGCTTGTAACGATTCGCTGGCTTACAGAAAAGATTTTTCTTATACGCTAGACGGTTCTAATAACCTTACCTATAAAGTTAGCAATTATCCGTCTATCGATCAAAAATCAGATATTTATTCGCCAAAATATGAAGCCATTATAGGTTCGTTTAAAGGAGATTGGATTACTGCTGCAGAGCAATACAGAGAATGGGGGTCTAAACAAAAATGGTCTTCTGAAAGTAGATTTAAAAATGGATTAACTCCAAAAAGTTTAGAGGAGACAGCTTTATGGGAATGGAATAGAGGAAAATCAATTAATGTTCTTGAGCCCGCCAAAAATCTAAAGCAAAAACTAAACTTGCCAGTTAATGTATTTTGGCACTGGTGGCATGGGTGTTCATATGATGATGGATTCCCTGAATATTTTCCACCTAGAGAGGGCAAGGAATCTTTTATAACAGCAATGAGGTCTACTCAAAAAGAAGGTATAAAATCTATTGTTTATATGAATCAAATGCAATGGGGAACAGAGACTGAGAGTTGGCAAAAAGAAAATGCTTTGGCCTATGCCGTGAAAGATATTAATGGTAATACAAACACCCATACCTACAACATATTTACCAATAAATCTTTAACAACAATGTGCATGGGTACACAGTTTTGGAAAGATAAATATACATCCTTATCAGATGAGGCTATAAATACTTATCAAACCAATGGAGTTTATATGGATCAAGCTTGTTTTAGTTTTTTATGTTACGACAAGACTCATGGGCATCCTGTTGGAGGAGGTAACTATTGGCTTAAAAATTTCGGAAAACTCACAGAACAAATCCGTTCAAAATTCCCTGAAAACAAAGATGTATTTCTCGCAGGAGAAGGCGTAAGTGAAGCTTGGTTACCGTATTTAGATGCTTTTCTCACATTGCAGGTTAGTATGGAAAGATATGCAGGCGATAATGGGTGGGAACCAATTCCGTTTTTTCAAGCTGTATATCATCAATACGCAATTACTTATGGCAATTATTCATCTCTAATTGTACCTCCATATGATGAATTATGGCCTAAAGAATATGCGCCAAAGAATCCATTAGCACTTTTAGATGAAAGTTATAGCAAGCAATTTTTAATGGAACAAGCTAGATCATTCGTTTGGGGATTACAGCCTACAATTTCTAATTATCAAAATTTTTTAGTTTCAAAAAGAACGAAAGAAATAGATTATTTATTAAATCTTGCTAGGGTGCGGAATAATGGATTAAAATATCTGTTACGTGGAAAGTTTTTTCGTTCTCCTAAAATGATTACAAAAGAAGAAACTCTTGATATGTCTAGGCTATCAATATATGCTGGTAAAACGGGAAATACAGTTACAGCTTTTAAAAAAACAGCCGATTTAATTTATTCTGGAGCATGGAAGTCTGATGATAATCAATTAGGAATAGCTTTAGCAAGTATAAGCGATGATTCATACCAGATTGATTTAAGTATTAGTTCTGATGATTATGGGCTGAATCCCAATGGTAGAGTTAATATTATAAATGAAGACGGTGCGAAGTTTATGACCACATATGAAGAAGGTAAGATTGATATAAATTTTACACTTCAACCCAGACAGATATGTATTATAGAAATAATAAATGAATAAAAATAGAATGAAAAACAAACTAACAACTGAAGAACCTTCTGTTTATGATGATTTAGAAAAAATGAGCACATTTGATCTGCTATCAAATATGAACGCAGAAGATAAAACAGTTCCTTATGCTATTGAAAAAGCAATTCCTTCATTACAGAAACTGGTAGATGTTATTTATGAAAAAATGAGTACCGGAGGACGATTGTTTTATATAGGAGCTGGAACTAGCGGACGATTAGGTGTTCTCGATGCCTCAGAATGTCCACCTACCTACGGTGTAGATGATAATTGGGTGATAGGTTTAATTGCTGGAGGCGACACCGCACTCAGAAAGGCCGTTGAAAATGCCGAAGATGATACAACATTGGCATGGAGAGATTTAAAAAAGTTTAATATCAATGAAGATGATGTTCTTATTGGTATAGCAGCTTCAGGTACAACACCCTATGTTATAGGAGGTGTAAAAAAAGCAAAACAGAAGAATATTGTTACGGGATGTATAACCTGTAATGAAAATTCACCATTATCAATGGCAGTAGATTATCCAATAGAATTAGTAGTTGGGCCAGAATTTGTTACAGGAAGTACCAGAATGAAAGCTGGAACAGCTCAAAAGTTAGCTTTGAATATGATTTCAACTACCGTTATGATAAAGTTGGGACGTGTAAAGGGTAATAAAATGATTGACATGCAACTTTCAAATAAAAAGCTTGTAAATAGAGGTGTAAGAATGATAATGAACGAACTTAATGTTGACGAAATAACAGCTACAGATTTGTTACTGGAACATAAAAGCGTTAGAAAAGCTATTGATGCATTTAATTTATTAAAAAATGAGTAAAATTTTAGGAACAGTTTTTTTAGGAGTCGTTTTTTTAGCATCTTTTTTTAGTCCTCACAATAAAGACTTCAAGACCAAAGACAATAAAACAAAATGGGTTGATAGTATTTATGGAGGCATGACCCTTCAAGAAAAGGTCGGTCAGCTATTTATGGTTGCTACCTATTCAAATAGAGATAAAAATCATACCGATTCTATTGAAAATCTTATTAAAAATTATAACATAGGTGGTCTTATATTTTTTCAAGGAGGGCCGGTACGACAAGCTAAACTAACAAACACGTATCAATCTATTGCCAAAGTCCCTTTGTTAATTGGTATGGATGCAGAATGGGGTTTAAATATGCGATTAGATAGTACCGCAAGGTTTCCTTACAATATGACACTTGGTGCTATTAAAAATGATGATTTAATCAAACAAATAGGAAGTCAAATTGGGAAACATTGCAAGCGTTTAGGTGTTCATCTAAATTATGCTCCCGTGGTTGATATTAATACCAATTCTAAAAATCCAATCATTGGAGTCCGCTCTTTTGGTGAAGATAAATACAATGTAAGCAATAAGGCTATTGCGTTTACTCAAGGCATGCAAAATGAAGGTGTCATGGCGTGTGCAAAACATTTCCCCGGACATGGCGATACCGATCAAGATTCTCATAAAACGTTACCAACCGTATCGTTTTCAAAAGAACGTATTGATTCTGTTGAATTATACCCGTATAAAGAATTATTTAAAAAAGGTGTTGCCGGTGTTATGGTGGCACATTTAAACGTTCCTAGTTTAGAACCTAAAGAAGGTTTACCATCATCTTTATCATACAATATTGTTACAAACATTTTAAAAGGCGAACTTGACTATAAAGGATTAATTTTTACAGACGCTTTAAATATGAAAGGCGCCGCCAATTATGAGGAACCTGGCGATATAGATTTAGCTGCATTCAAGGCCGGTAATGATGTGTTGTTATTTACAGAAAATGCACCAAAAGCAATTTCAAAAATTATTGAAGCTTATGATAACAAAGAGATAACAGAAGAACGCTTAGCACACTCTGTAAAAAAGATTTTAGGGGCTAAATACGATGTTAATTTGAATCATTTTAAACCAATTGATACGGTAAATTTAGTAAATGATTTGAATGATATTAAAAATACTGTGTTAAATGAAGAAGCTATTAGCAGTGCCATAACAACCTTAAAGAATGTTAAGGATATTTTTCCAATTAAGGAAAATAAAAAAGAGAACATTGCTTTTATAAAATTGGGAGATGGTGAATATATCGACTTCATTTTAGAATTAAAATCAGGAATGAATGTTCATGATATTTCGGGGCTTTCTCTTAAAAAGACTTTAAAAATTCTCAAGAAATATGATAAAGTAATCATTGGTTATCATCGTTTAAATTATAGATTGACTAAAAGAATAGCAGATACGGATAGAGTTTTTGTTGAAACCATTTCAAAACGGCATAAAGTAATTTTAGATGTATTTGCAAGCCAGTATTCTTTAGAAAAATTATCATTTAAAAATATTGAAGGTGTTTTGATTTCTTATGAAAATTCAGAGCTGGCTCAAAAAGTATCGGCTCAGGTTATTTTAGGAAAGATGAAAACAATTGGCAGGTTGCCAGCATCTTTAAACAGTAAATATTCTGTTGGTTATGGAATTGAAACAAGATAATTTCATTAGTTCAATAAATATAAAAATTTTACATTTTAAAGCCTTATTTATGCTGACTTTTTTGGTGTCTCAAGTTTTAGTATCTCAAGAAGTCATTAGAAAAGGAGCACATGAATTACAAAAAGAAGAGTTTGGTAAACTTGAAACTGTCCAAAAAGACTCTAATACTAATAAAGATGAAATTATCTCTTTAAGGCAAGGTCAAGTAAATACTTTAAATAAAATGGTCTTTGGTTTTCTGCCTTATTGGGAGCAAAGTAATAATGCACATAGCAACATTCAGTATAACTTACTGTCTCATTTAGCTTGTTTTGATTTTTTAGCTCAGTTAGACGCATCGATAGATACACCCGCAGGGTGGCCTTGGGTTAATGAGATTAATGCTGCACATGCAGCAGGGACAAAAGTAATTATGACTGTTGTTAATTTTGGAGGAGCAGATGGGGCTGATGCTGTTGCATGGGAATTATTTACAAATACCACCAAAAGGGATATTTTTTTTGCTAATGTAAAAAGTAGAATTCAAGCTGATAATTTAGATGGTGTTAATATAGATTTTGAAGGTTTGTCGAGTGCGCATAGAGGAGCTGAATTAAATACATTTATGGCTGATTTAACCTCATATATTCATGCTGAATTACCTGGTAAAGAAGTTTCTTTTGACGGACCAGCGGTTAATTGGGGTGGTTGGTTAATTGATGGTTTAGTTAATAGTGTAGATTACTTAGTAGTCATGGCATATGACTATACAGGTGCGAACGACGGGTTTTCTGGTCCGGTGTCTCCTTTAACTCATCACACACCTACAAAACGTTTTGTTACAAGAACTATAGAAACAGGGACTTATGCTATTCCTACTGCAAACAACCCTGAAAAGTTAATTTTGGCAGTACCTTATTATGGGCAATATTGGAAAACGACATCGAATGCTTCTGAGTCAGCAACTACTGCCTATGTGGGGTCCACCAGATTTAAAAACACTATAATTGAAGCTGATAGTTACGGTGGTTTTATTTGGAATTCGGATTTTGAATATCCTTGGTATACCTGGAACGACGGTACTAGCTGGCATCAAGTTTGGACAGATAACGAGTTAAGCATATCTAAAAAATTTGATTTGGCTATAGCCGATAATTTAGGAGGTGTTGGAATGTGGGCATTAAATTATGATGGAAATAGACCGGAATTATGGGATTTAATAAATACAAAATTTGGAGCAACGGCATCATTGAGTGATGATTACATAAAAGATAATATTAAAGTGTATCCTAACCCAACCAATGGGGTAATACTAATAGCAAATAGTGATAATTTAAAAACGAGCAAAGTAGAGCTCTTCAATTTTTTAGGACAATCAATAATGAAAATCAACCCAAAAAGTAAGTCTGTCGATGTAAGTCATTTAGATAATGGTATGTACTTTTTGAATATTGAAAATAATGAAGGCAATAAAAGAACATTTAAAATCTTAAAATCAAATTGAGTTTCTAGGTTTAATGAGAAAAGACAATGATGATTTAATAATAGTATGAAAGTTGAAATAACACAAGCTTTAAAAAGTTTATCAATCACCTTGGAAGGAGAGGTTTTTTATGATTTGCTTCATAAAAGCATCTATGCTACTGATGCTTCTGTTTATAGAAAAATACCATTGGGTGTTGTGTATCCAAAAAGCAATCAAGATATAAAAACGCTCATTCTTTTTGCAAAAGAAAATAAAATTACACTTATTCCAAGAGCTGCAGGAACATCTTTAGCTGGACAGTGTGTGGGCGATGGTTTGGTGGTTGATACTTCAAAATATTTCACTAAAATTTTAGATTTTAATGAGCAAAATAAAACAATTAAGATACAGCCGGGTGTAATAAGAGATGAATTAAACGATTATTTAAAACCGTACGGATTGTTTTTTGCGCCCAACACATCAACCAGTAACAGATGTATGATAGGAGGTATGGTTGGCAATAATTCATCAGGAACAACATCCATTAAGTTTGGAGTTACTCGTGATAAAATTGTAGAATTGAAAACGATTTTAAGTGATGGCTCTGAAGCTACTTTTAGTGATTTAACAAGTGAAGAGTTTTTATTGAAAATGATTGGTGACAACTTAGAAAGCGATATTTATAAATCGGTTTATAACGAACTTTCTAACACTGAACATCAATTGGAAATTAAAAAGGAGTTTCCTAAAAGTTCCATTCACAGAAGAAATAATGGCTATGCTATTGATGAATTGTTAAATTCTAAAGTATTTGGTGGAGCTGATACACATGTTAATCTCTCAAAATTGTTAGCAGGAAGTGAAGGAACCTTGGCTTTTACCACAGAAATTACGCTTAAATTAGACACGTTACCGCCTCCAAAAAACATCATGGTTGCTGCTCATTTTAGCAGTATTCAAGAAAGTATGGAAGCTGTTGTAGTGGCTATGCGACATAATTTGTTCACTTGCGAGTTAATGGATAAAACCATTCTAGATTGTACAAAAAACAATAGAGAACAATTAAAAAACAGATTTTTTGTTGAAGGTGATCCAAAAGCCATTTTGATGCTTGAAATCTGTACAGAGGATGATGAAGAATCAAAAGCTTTAACCAATGCGTTGATTGCTGATTTAAAAACGAATAACTTAGGATATGCATTTCCTAAATTGATAGGTAGTGAAATTAACCAGGCACTAGAACTTCGAAAAGCAGGTTTAGGGTTGCTTGGAAATATAGTAGGTGATGATAAAGCGGTTGCTTGTATTGAAGATACAGCCGTTGACTTGAAAGACTTGCCAAATTATATTTCAGAATTTTCTAAAATGATGGAAGACTTTGGTCAAGATGCGGTCTATTATGCGCATGCAGGAGCTGGCGAATTACACTTACGTCCGATTTTAAATTTAAAGAAACAAGAGGATGTTGTGTTGTTTAGAGAAATAACCTCAAAGACGGCAGCGCTAGTTAAAAAATATGGGGGTTCTTTTAGTGGTGAACATGGCGATGGTATTGTTAGAGCAGAATTCATTCCCAAAATGATTGGAGAAAAAAATTATGCGCTTATAAAACGAATCAAGAATACCTTCGACCCCAATAATATTTTTAATCAAGGAAAGATTGTGGATGCCTTTCCAATGGATAAAAATTTAAGATACGAGGTTGATAGAAAAGAACCAGAAATTAATACTATTCAAGATTTCTCTGATAGTCAAGGAATTCTTAGAGCTGCTGAAAAATGTAATGGTTCTGGAGATTGCAGAAAGCTTCCAGAAGCTGGTGGCACCATGTGTCCAAGTTACAGAGCAACCAGAAATGAAAAAGATACCACACGAGCACGGGCTAATGTGTTAAGAGAGTTTTTGACAAATTCAGAAAAGAAAAACAAATTCAATCACAAAGAGTTATACGATGTTTTTGATTTGTGCTTAAGCTGTAAAGCTTGCGCGAGTGAATGTCCAAGTAATGTTGATGTGGCATCTTTAAAAGCCGAGTTTTTACATCAGTATTATAAAGAAAATGGTATTCCATTCAGAACAAAAATTTTCGCCAATAATGTTAAGTTAAATAAACTAGGCATGATAATGCCTTCAGTAACAAATGCTGTTTTAAATACTAAAATAACCAAGAAGTTATTAGGTGTTGCAGTTCAAAGAAGTATTCCCGAATTAGCTCATAAAACCTTTTATAGTTGGTATAAAACCAATAAAAAAAGACTTCTAAGTAAACCGGTAAAACATAAAGAGCTTTTTCTATTTATGGATGAGTTTACAAATTATTATGACGTTACTATAGGAATAGATTGTATGGAACTTTTAACCGATTTAGGTTATAAAGTGAACATTACCAATCATGAAGAAAGCGGAAGGAGTTTTATTTCAAAAGGCGTTTTAGATAAAGCAAAACGGATAGCCGATTTTAATGTGACTTTTTTTAAAGATAAGATTTCGAGTGAAACACCCTTATTGGGAATTGAACCATCGGCAATTTTAACCTTTAGAGATGAATATTTAAGATTGGCTGACGACAAAGAATCAGCAAATCATATAGCTAAAAACACCTTCACTATAGAAGAGTTTATTAAGCAAGAGTTTGATAATAAACACATCCTTTCAGAAAGTTTTACAACCAAAAGTGAAGTATTAAAAATACATGGTCATTGTCAACAAAAATCATTAAGCAGTACAGAACCAACATTCAGGATGTTATCAATTCCAAAAAATTATAAAGTCACCATTATAAATTCGGGTTGTTGCGGAATGGCAGGGTCTTTTGGTTATGAAAAAGAGCATTATCAAGTAAGTATGCAGGTTGGTGAAGATACTTTGTTTCCAAAAGTTAGAAATGCAGAAGGCGAGGTTATTATTGTAGCTGCAGGAACAAGTTGCAGACATCAAATTAAGGATGGAACCAGTAGAACTTCTATACATCCTATAAGTGTTTTAAGAAAAGCTTTTATTAATAGATAATTAAAATAATACCAAATAGATATGTTAAAAAGTAGTATAGATAAGGCGACAGGATTTGAAAAACGGTTTGAAAATATAGGAACCGTCGTTTTTGAAAATTCTGTTTTAGCATCCAAAGCAGTCGCTAAAGAAATAGCAGATTTAATTCGAGTAAAACAAGCTCAAAAGCAACCTTGCATATTAGGGTTGGCAACAGGATCTTCCCCCAAAGGATTGTACGCGGAGTTGGTAAGGCTGCATAAAGAAGAAGGCTTAAGTTTTAAAAATGTGGTATCATTTAATTTAGATGAATACTATCCCATGGAGCCAGATTCAGTGAACAGTTATGTCAGGTTTATGAAGGAACTGTTATTCAACCATGTGGATATCTTACCAGAGAACTATAATATTCCAGACGGAACTCTATCAAAAGAAGAAATAGCTGATTATTGTAATGCCTATGAATCAAAAATAGAAGCATTGGGTGGTATCGATTTACAAATTCTTGGTATTGGAGGTAATGGTCATATTGGGTTTAACGAATCCGGATCTCTACAAAACTCAAAAACTAGATTAGTAGCTTTAGACCATATTACCAGAGTCGCAGCGAGCCATGATTTTTCCGGATTAAATAATACACCCAGAACGGCCATTACCTTAGGTGTTAAAAAGATTATGGAAGCCAAAAGAGTCATATTAATGGCATGGGGAGAACGAAAATCAAATATTATTCAAGCATCAGTTGAAGGCCCCGTAACCAACCAAGTACCTGCCTCTTTTTTACAAGAACATAACAACGCGACCTTTGTTTTAGATCAAGCGGCATCCTCAAAATTAACCAGAATTAATACGCCTTGGTTAGTTGAAAAAGTGACTTGGACAGATAAACTTATCAGAAAAGCGGTTTTAGGTTTAGCCATTGATTTAAAGAAACCAATCTTAATGCTCACGGATGCCGATTATATTGAAAACGGGATGAGTGATTTACTTGCAGATTCCGGTCCGGCTTACGACATTAATATTAAAATATTCAATAAACTACAAAATACAATAACCGGTTGGCCAGGAGGAAAACCTAATGCCGATGATAGCAAACGTCCCGAAAGAGCCGAACCAGCTAGTAAGCGTGTTCTTATTTTTAGTCCGCATCCAGATGATGATATTATAAGTATGGGAGGTACCTTCAAGCGGTTACAAGAGCAGGGTCATGAAGTGCATGTTGGATATCAAACCTCAGGAAACATTGCAGTAGCAGATGATGAAGCCCTACGATTTGCAAGCTTTGTCTGTGATTACAATGAAAAATTCGGAATTGATAATAAAGAGGCACAATCTATTTTCAAAAAAGCTAAAACTTTTCTTAAAAACAAAAAGACGAGTGAAATAGATAGTTCTGATGTTAGATATATTAAAGGATTAATAAGAAAAGGAGAAGCAAGATCTACTTGTCATTATGTAGGTGTTCCGGATAGTCAAATTCATTTTATGGAATTACCATTTTACGAAACTGGTAGTATTGAGAAGAAGCCATTGGGAGAGATAGATATACAAATAACCATGGATTTGATAGAGAAAATAAAACCTCATCAAATATATGCAGCAGGAGATTTAGCAGACCCGCACGGAACCCATAAAGTATGTTTAGATGCTGTTTTTGAAGCAGTCAAAAGACTAAAACCTAAGAAGTTCATGAATGATTGTTGGTTGTGGCTATACCGAGGCGCATGGCAAGAATGGAGCATTGATGAGATTGAGATGGCCGTTCCAATGGGGCCAGACCAAGTATTGGAAAAACGAAAAGGGATTTTTAAACATCAATCACAAAAAGATGGTGTGGTCTTTCAGGGAGCAGATAGCAGAGAATTTTGGCAACGCGCAGAAGATAGAAATAAAGAAACAGCTGATATTTACCATCAGTTAGGCTTATCTCATTATGCAGCTATGGAAGCTTTTGTTAGGTGGATGTATTAATTTTTTATAAATTTCAAAGAAACGATGTAAAGAATATTTTAATTTAAATAATTTAATAGCAATAGTATGAGTACTACAAATCGTATTTTATCAGTAGATATTTTTAGAGGCATCACAGTTGCAGCTATGATTTTGGTTAATAATCCTGGATCATGGGGTCATGTATATGCGCCTTTTTTGCATGCAGAATGGCATGGTTTAACCCCTACAGATTTGATATTTCCTTTTTTCTTGTTCATAGTGGGAATGTCAATTACATTGGCATATACCAAAAAGAAAGCTGCAGGGGTTGATGGTACCGTATATAAGAAAATAGTTTCTAGAACTATTAAGTTGATAGTTTTAGGTCTCATACTTGCAGGATTTACACTGAGTTTTCCGTTTTTTAAAGATTTTTCTACTTTAAGACTTCCTGGTGTGTTGCAGCGAATAGGAGTTGTGTTTTTTATAGCTTCAATATTGTTTTTAAATGTTAATTGGAAAGTGTTAATAGCTATTTTTATATCTATTTTAATAGGATATTGGTATGTTATGACTCAAATCCCTATTAATGGACAACCTCCTTTATTAGATAAAGTTTCAAATTTGGCAACAGTAATAGATACTCAAGTGCTTACTAGAGCGCATATGTGGAAAATTTATGATCCTGAAGGATTATTGAGTACCATTCCAGCTGTTGCAACTTCGATATTTGGAATGTTATTTGGAAAAATATTAATAAGCCAAAATAGATCTAGTCAAGAAAAGTTGGTATTTTTTATTGTTACAGGAATTATTGCTTTAGTATCAGGATATGTATTTAGTATTATTTTTCCTTTAAATAAAGCACTATGGACAAGTAGTTTTGTTTTAGTAACGGGAGGTTGGGCTTGTTTAGTTTATGCACTTATTTATTTTATTACTGATGTTCTCAAGCAAACTAAATGGGGTACACCAGCCATTATTTTCGGATCTAATGCCATTACCGTTTTCTTTTTATCAGGTGTTATAGGAAGATTATTCGGGATGATTAAAGTTGCAGATAACACTTCGATTCATGGATTTCTATACGGACACCTTTCATCAATAATCACTAATTTAAAGTTAAGCTCATTAATTTATGCCATACTGGTTATTGCGTTTTATTATTTAGTAGCATTGGTGTTATATAAAAAGAAAATTTTCATAAAAGTTTAAGTAAACTTCATACAATATGAAACGTATAGCATTAATAATTGTAGCATCATTTTTTTTAGTTGTTGGCTGTAGAAAAAAAACAACAACTCAAGAAACTGCTCAAATTGAAGTAAATAAAGGTGATATTGTTAACACCATTATTAATGATAAAGAAAGTTTTTATTATGTAGATTTTAAGAATTATCCAAATAATGACAAGAGTTTACCAATAGGAGTTTTTGATTCTGGAACAGGAGGATTAACGGTTCTAAAGGCTATTGTTAATTACGATCAAAATAAAAATGAAACACAAGAGACTGGTAGTGATGGTATTTTAGATTTTAATAAAGAGTCATTTATTTATCTTGGAGATCAGGCCAACATGCCTTACGGAAATTATTCGGGAGTGGGTAAGGTAGATTTGCTAGATGAGCATATTATTAAGGATGCACAGTTTTTATTAAGCAACAAGTATTATTCTGACGCTAATGATTCTATAGCAAACATAGATAAACAATCTATAAAAGTAATAGTTATCGCATGTAATACAGCTACGGCATATGGAAAAGAGGATATAGAAGCGTTTTTAAAAAAGGCAAATTCAGATATTAAAGTAATAGGCGTTATTGATGCTGGTGTTAGAGGTGTTCTAGAAAGGATGCAACCGGACGAAGATGGTAATATAGGAGTTTTAGCAACCGCCGGAACCGTATCCTCTAAAGGATATCATAATACTATTTTGAAATTCAAAAATGAATTAGGTTATACTGGAAATATTGAAGTCTTTTCTCAAGGAGGTGTTGGAATAGCAGAAGCTGTAGATGAAGATGCTAATTATTTTAATAGAAACTTAAAAAAGCCTAGACAAGATTATAAGGGACCTGGACTGCTGGATGCAGATATAAAAATTGATAAGACCTTATTTGATATTTATAATTTTAATTTCAGTAATTATAAAATGCTTTGTGATACCAAAAATGCAGATGATTGCTCAATTTTACAAATAAATGATGCTGAAAATTATGTGCGTTATCATCTGGTAACGCTTATGGAAAACATCAGAAAATCGAATACAAAAAATAAACTAAAATCTATTATTTTAGGTTGCACGCATTATCCCTATTTAACAGAAGAAATTAAAACAGTTCTCAACGAATTGTACAATTATAAAGCAAAAGATGGTTCTTTTCTTTATCGTGGTTTTATGACTGAAAACATCCAATTAATAGATCCTGCTGTAAATACAGCCAAAGAATTATATGATTATCTAAATAAGAAATCATTATTCAATCCAGATGGAGATATTAATGCAAGTGAATTTTATATAAGTGTACCGAATAAAGATAATAAGAGTATCAAAGTAGATGAAGAAGGACGTTTTACTTACGACTACAAGTACGGCAGAAATGCTGGCGAAATACAAGAGTATGTTAAAGTAGTGCCATTTAGTAGAGATAATGTTTCAAACGATATCCTATTACGTTTTCAAAAACAAATTCCCTACGTTTACCAATTGATTCACAACTTTAATTCTAATAATAAAAAGACGGTGGATTTATCATTCGCAAGTAAAATTTAGAATATTTTTAATACTTAGTATTAATAAAAAAAAACAGCAACGAAAATTTCATTGCTGTTTTTTTTACACATATCAATTATAAATTAGCTTTTTACTTTAAAAACTTTTTCTAAAATAGTGTCCATTAAACACCACTTAGTTAAAGATGATTGTAATAAATTAGCGCCTACAAAAGCAGTAAACCATAACCAGTTTATATTTACATAAATGGCAAGTAATAAACTTGCTAGTATAAATGTTCCGGCTATACCTCTAACAATTCTGTTTTTCATAATATTATAGTTTTAGTTGGTTTTTTCTATATTTAATACAGCCACATGAATATGTGACATTGTTTTTTGCTCATCATTAAACTTGTTGACTAAGCCAAATAATAAATCGACGTTTTCTTTTTTTACAAAGGCGTAAAATAAAATAGATTCTGTTTGATTCATTTCACTTGAAAACCAATTTGATTCTACAGCATCTTCAGTGCTGTCTCTATATCCTGTAACTTCTCTAAATGAGAACGTTTTTACTTGCGCTTTTTTTAGCTGCAATTTGATGTCTTTTTCAAATTCTTTAATGGCAGTAATAATAACTAGTTTCATGTCTTTGTTTTTTTGTTTCTCAATGATTATGATTCATCTTCACTTAGCAAAAATTATAACACCCATATTTATAAACTACTCCTAAATATGGGTGCTTCATATTATTGTTCAGTTGTATCTTCTTTGTTTTCTTCAACAATATCTTTCTTTTCCCATTTTTTACGCTCTGTGATATAATAGATTAACGGAACCACAATTAACGTAAGTATAGTAGATACAATGGCTCCAGCTACTAATGAAATGGCTAAACCTTGGAAAATTGGATCAAACAAAATAATGGATGCTCCAATGACTACGGCGCCTGTTGTTAATAAGATTGGTGTTGTTCTTACAGCACCAGCATCGATAATTGCTTGTTTTATAGGAATACCATCATTTAATCTAATCTCTATGAAATCAATTAATAGCACCGAATTTCTAACCATAACTCCAGCTAAAGCAATCATACCAATAAAAGAAGTTGCCGTAAAGAAGGCGCCTAAAAGCCAGTGCCCAAGTACAATACCAACTAACGATAGAGGTATAGCGACCATCATGACCATTGGGGTTTTAAAGTTTTGGAACCAGCCTACAATCAACATATAAATAATAACAATAACTATTAAAAAGGCTGTTCCTAAATCACGGAACACTTCAAGAGTTATTTGCCACTCACCATCCCATTTTACGGTAAAATCTGTTTCTTCGTTGGGGGACCCCATATACAATTCGTTGATTTTATATCCTTTAGGAAGTTTTATTTTTTGAAGTTTTTCATTCATTCCTAAAATAGCGTATACTGGACTTTCAAGTTGGCCAGCCATATCAGCAAGAACATAAACAACACGTTTTTGGTCTTTTCGGTAAATAGTATGTTCTAAGGTTTGCTTTTTAACTGATACTAAATCGCTAACAGAGACTAGTTTACCATTATTACCCTTAATTTTTAAATTTTGAATATCATTTAGCGATGTTTTGTCTTTATCATCTAATGATAATACAATACCAACATTGTCATTTGATGTTTCATCATATAAATTAGCAATGGGATATTCTCGCAGCAAATAAGTTAAATTACCAACGACTTGCTGTGGAGCAATGCCATGAAGCATAGCTTTCTCTTTATCTACTTCTAATTTATATTCTACTTGATTAGCTTCTACCATCCAATCAGTATCCACAACATCAACCGTATTTTCTAAGATGTTTTTTACTTGATCTGCAACTTTAATTTGAGCATCGTAATCAGGTCCACCGTAAACTTCAGCTACCAATGTAGAAAGCACAGGAGGTCCTGGTGGAACTTCAACAATTTTTACATTAGCGCCGTATTTTTTGGCTATTTTTTGAATGTTAGGACGCACAATTTTTGCTACATCATGACTTTGTAAATCTCTATCAGCCTTATGTAAAAGATTTACTTGAATATCAGCCATATTACTACCACCACGCAAATCGTAGTGCCTTACCAAACCATTAAACGTAATAGGGGCAGAGGCGCCAATGTAGTTTTGATAATCTGTTATTTCAGGAATGCTTGTTAAGTATTGAGAAATCTCTTTGGTAACAACAGCAGTTCGTTCTAAAGTAGTGCCTTCAGGCATATCAATTACTACTTGAAACTCGTTTTTGTTATCAAACGGTAACATTTTTACGGCAACAGATTTAGTAAAAAACATCATCACAGATCCTAAAAGAAGGACTAGGGTAATTATAAACATAATGTTACGCTTCCTAGAATTATCTAAAAACGGCTGCTCAATCTTTTTGTAAATTTTATAAATTTTACTGGTTTCTAAACCTTCCTCTTCTTTGTGTGCTTGTGTGTCTTTTTCTTGTAGCAAATGGTAACCTAAATAAGGGGTTACTGTTAAGGCAACAAATAACGATAATATCATGGCGATAGATGCTCCAATTGGCATCGGACTCATATATGGTCCCATCATACCAGATACAAAGGCCATAGGTAATATGGCAGCAATAACAGTAAAAGTTGCTAATATCGTGGGATTTCCTACTTCATTAATGGCATAAATAGCAGCTTGTTTAAATGGCAAGCGCTTCATTTTAAAATGCCTGTGCATATTTTCGGCAATAATAATACTGTCATCTACCACAATACCAACTACAAATACCAATGCAAATAGTGTAATTCTGTTTAAGGTATACCCTAGCATATAATAAGCAAATAAAGTTAGGGCAAAGGTTAATGGTACCGAGAAAAACACTACTAATCCACCACGCCATCCCATAGCTAGCATCACTAAAATAGTTACAGCTAAAATGGCAACTCCTAAGTGTAATAATAATTCGCCAACCTTATCAGATGCTGTTTCTCCATAATTTCTAGTCACATCAATATGAACATCACTTGGTATTAAAGTTGTTTTTAACCTATCAATATGCTGTAATATCTTTTCAGATATTTTCATAGCATCTGCGCCTTTTATTTTTGAAACCGAAATTGTAACCGCTGGATAATCAGATTTATAATCTTTAAAAGATTGATTGGCTTTACCATAACCAAAAGACACATAAGTTTTTGGTGATGATGGTCCGTCTTGAATAGTTGCTACTTGCTTGAGGTAAACAGGCATATTATTATTAACACCAACTACTAAATTTTCAACATCTTCAGCCGTTTCTAAAAAACGCCCAGTTGTAATTAAATATTCGGTATCATTGTTTACAAAGCTTCCAGATTGCGAGCTACTGTTGTTGGCTTTAATCATTTGCATAATTCCTAAAGCATCAACACCATTTCCAGCCATTTTATCCTTGTCAAGAATTACTTTTAATTCTCTATTTCTTCCACCAATTACTTTGGTGATAGATACATCTTTTACTTTTTCAATTTCAGATGTTAACTCCTCAGCTATTTGCCGTAATTGATAATCATCATAATTTTCGCTCCAAAGCGTTAATCCAAGCATGGGCACATCATCAATAGAACGTGTTTTTACAATAGGTTTGTAAACACCTTCTGGAAACATGTTTTCGTGCTTCATCAACTCGTCATATAACTTTACATAAGAGCGTTCGGTATCTTCACCAACATAAAACTGAACTACCATAACGGCTTGACCATTCATAGCCATACTATGTATGTGTTCAACACCTTTAATATTCGAAATAATTTTTTCTAAAGGCTTTACAACTCTATTTTCAACTTCGGCTGGGTTAGCACCTGGATAGCCAACCATTACGTCGGCCATAGGGACATTTATTTGTGGTTCTTCTTCTCTTGGTATGAGAAATGAACTATACACACCAATAACCATCAAAGCAATCATCAATAAAATGGTTAGTTTTGAATTGATGAAAAAATGGGCAATTTTACCTGAAATTCCTTCTTGCATGGGTTTCTATTTTTTGGGCGTTTTAACAGGTTTTCACCAGTCGCTTTTTTTGTTTTTTCACAAAAAAGAGCTCCAACAATGGCTCAATCCATAACGCGTTTTTTTAATTATTGAATACTTACTTTAGCACCATTATATAATTTGCCATCAGCAGAAATAATATATGATTCATCTGATGATAGACCAGATAATACTTCTACTTGGTTACCATAGGTTCTTCCTATACGTAACCAACGCAACAATGCGGTATTACTTTCACTAACCGTATACACACCATAAAGTTGTCCTTTAGTTACAAGGGCTTCTTTGGGTATTAAAATAATTTCTGTTTTTTGTTGTTTTTCTATAGGAAATTGAATGGTTACAAACATGCCCGATAAAATTGAGGCATCTGTTTTTTCTAAAGATACTTTTGCTAAATATTGTCCGCCAGTATTTTTAGCAGATGTACTTATTTCGGTTACTTTACCTTTTATAAT
This sequence comes from Yeosuana marina, assembly GCF_011762485.1. GTDB lineage: Bacteria > Bacteroidota > Bacteroidia > Flavobacteriales > Flavobacteriaceae > Yeosuana > Yeosuana marina. Next base: position 302,317 of record NZ_JAAKGI010000025.1, on the reverse strand, counting down.
TTTATTAATTGATTTTACAACCACATCTACAGATGTGCCAGATGTTATTTTTGAAATTTCGCTTTCAGGCACCATAGCCATAACCTCAAAACTTCCTGGTGATTCCATAGAAACTAGAGGCATACCTGGATTTGCCATATCACCATCTTTAATGTACTTACCAGTAACAATACCATCAAAAGGAGCACGAATATTAGCATAAGCAAATTGTGCATCAACTTCATTTTTCATTTGTTTAGCACCCTCTAATCTTGCTTTAGCCATATTATAATGTGCCGTCATATCATCAAGTTCTTTTTGAGAAGCGCTATTTTCGGCAAACAGATTTTTAAAACGATTATAATCTTTTTCTGCATTTGTAAATGCTGCTGTTGCTTCAGTAATACCAGCATTAACCTGAGCTAATTTAGCTTGTAAATCTGCGTTATTAATAGAAACTAACAGTTGTCCTTTCTTTACTTTATCTCCTACTTCAACAGGCATTTTAGTAATAAAGCCCATCATACGAGTACTTAAATTAGCACTGTTAACAGCTTGTATGGTTCCACTTGCAGTTATAAAAGGGTTATTGTCATTTTCATTTACAGCTTTTACCTTCACAGAAATTGGTGCTGTATCTGTTATTGTTTTTTTCTCATCACTACCACAGCTAGTTGCTAAAAATGTTAGTGCTAAAAAGGCTATTGTATATCTAGTTTTCATCTATATTAATTTTATGTTTTTTTAGTTTTATTTAGGTCTTGACTGCGCTCGACCTGACATTTTTGGTCTCCTCAAGCATAGTCGAGAGTTTTTTAAGCTTTAGTTAAAAATTGTAAGTATGCTTGTGCATAGTTATATTCAAAAATAGTTTGATAATATTCTAATTGTTTTTGTGCAAATTGTGTTTCGGCTATCAATAAATCGGATGTTTTTTCTAAACCTTCTTCAAAGCGATTGGTTCTCATTCTTAAAGACTCATGAGATTGTTCCATAGCAAGTTTAGAAAGCTTTAATTTGTTTTCGGCATCAATAAACATTCGTTTAGCTTTATTGAGTTCTAACTGACTTTGCGATACGTATTGCTCGTATTGCAGTTTTGATTTTTCATACTCAGCTTTACTTTTTTGAGCTTTTCCAAAACGTTTGGTACCATCTAAAATAGTCCAGCTTAATTGTGCGCCAACTAAATAACCGTTAGCATCACCTTGAAATACTTGATCGTCATATAGCTCGTAACTACCAAAGGCATTCAACGTAGGGAGAAAGGTCATTTTATCTGCTTTATTCATGCTTTCATAAGCATTAGAAGCCAATTGCATCGCTTTAATATCTGAACGATCCTCAGAAACTTGTGACGCAGTTATTAAATCAAGTTTGTTAATGGTTAAACTATCTGATGGTTTTAATATGGTATTACTATGGTCGTTCATTAAAAATGATACGTAGTTTGATGCGTTTTCAACATTGCTTTTAGCCATTTGTAGTTGATTCTTTACTTCGGTAACTCTTACATCTACAGCTAACACATCGGCTTTTTGTAGATAGCCTTGTTTAAAACTGTTTTCGGCTAATTGTTTATTAGATTCTGCTGCTTTAAGGGCGGTTTCAATAACACCTAAGGCTTTATAAGCTAACTGCAATTGCATGTAAGCCTTATCAACTTCAAATACCAAATAGTCATTGGTTCTTTCAGTTTTTAAACTCATAGCTTCCATTTTGGTTTTAGCAGCTTTACGCTGATAAAAACCATCGACATTGATAAGTGGTTGCTTAATTTCAATGCGTGTTGAAAAATTTTGAGTCTGATTTGGATCATTCAACAAGGCAGGATTAAAATCATTGGCAGTTAATATCTCCTGATTTAATTTAGACCCAAATGCCATTAATGGATTAGTCGTTGAAATTCCTGTGTAAGAAATAGCAATGTTTGGTAAAAAAATGGCATTAGTTTGTCTAAAATCAGCTTTTGCCTCGTTAAAATCTTCTTCTGAGATTTTAATAGTCTGGTTATTTTCTTTAACCTTGTTTAATACCTCTGTTTTAGATATTGGCACAATATTTTGTGCGTTCAGTAACGAAACAAAGCTTAAAAAACTAAAGGTTAATATGCTTAAAGTATTTTTCATAGATTAAATTTATTTAACAGTGCAAATGTATAGGTGTTTATACAGTTTTTTAGTAACCTTTGTTACCGAGTGTTCTAGAAATAATGCATTGTAGGTATAACGTTAAGTGTAAGGGAAACTGCACCGTTTATATAATGATGTTGTATTTATAGTATTCGTAATAGTCTAAATCTTTTGATAATTCAAAAACTTAGACTTCGTATCTTAACAACCTTAAGGCATTTAATACGACCAGTATAGTTGAACCTTCATGACCTACTACTGCTGGTCCAATTGCTATGGTTCCCATAATTGTCATTGGAACCAAAATGGCGACCATCCCCAAACTGATTACTAAGTTTTGTTTGATGATTTGTTTCGCTTTTCTACTTAAGCCAATTGCAAATGGAAGATTGTTCAGCTTGTCCGCCATCAAAGCTATATCTGCTGTTTCCAGAGCAACGTCTGATCCTGCTGCACCCATAGCAATACCTACTGTGCTTTTTGCCATGGCAGGAGCATCATTAACACCGTCTCCAACCATTGCAACATTTCCTACTTGTTGTTTTAATTGTTCTATGGCATTCACTTTATCTTCGGGTAATAAACTACCCATTGGATCGGTAATTCCAATATGTTTAGCGATTGCATTAGCTACTTTTTGATTATCCCCGGTTAGCATAATCATACGTTTAATTCCCATTTTTTTTAAGGTAGCAAGAGTAGAAATGGATTCCGGACGAGCAATATCCATAGCAGAAACAATACCTAGGTAATTGTTGTCTTGATAAATAATCATGGCTGTGTGACCACCTGATTCGAGTTCTGACATTTTTAAGTCTATTTCTTCAGGAATATTTTTATTTGTCAACTCCTCAAAAAGTCTTCGATTGCCAATATAAACTAAACTACCCTTATAATTGGCTTGAATGCCCCTTGCAGTTATTGCTTTTAGGTTTTCAGCTTTAGGAATTGTAATATTACCTAATTCTTTCTTTCCGCCTTCAACTATTGCGTCAGCTAGGGGGTGGTCACTTAAAGCTTCCACAGCAACAGCAATTTTTAATAGTTGTGATTTGGTGGTGTTTCCAAACGGAATGGCATGAGTCAAGGTTGGTCTTCCTGTGGTGAGTGTTCCTGTTTTATCAAAAGCTATGGCTTTTAAACCTCCTAAATCTTCTAAGGGACGACCTCCTTTAATTAACACACCATGACGGGCTGCAGTGGCAATTCCAGCCAATACCGCACTTGGAGTAGAGATAGCCAACGCACAAGGCGATGCAGCTATTAAGACAGACATTGCCCGGTAAAAACTCCTTTGGAAGGTTTCGTCAATCACAAGGAAACTGAATATTAGAAAAACCACTAAAACTAATACGAAAGGAACATAATATTTTTCAAACTTGTCTGTAAGATGCTGTGTTGGTGATTTCTGAGTCTCGGCTTCTTTTACCATTGTAATAAGTCTTGAAAGTGTACTATCCTTTGCTTCCTTTAATACTTTAATTTCCAATACACCATTCCCGTTTATAGTACCAGCGAAAACTCGGTGTTCTGGAAGAAGTTTATTGATTTCTTTTTCATTTTGCCAATTGTTGTTGGGATGTTTATCTACAGGGATACTTTCTCCAGTGATAGAGGCTTGATTCACGGAACTTGTTCCTTTTGTAACCACACCATCTGCAGCAATTTTTGAATTAGGTTTTACCACAATAATATCTCCCAATTTGAGCTGTTCAATATGCACTTCAATTAATTCGTCATTGCGCTTGACCAAAGCCATAGGTGGAGTTAAATCAGAAAGAGCTGTAATAGATTTCTTTGCTCGCTTCATGGCATAATGCTCTAGGGCATGCCCCAAACTAAATAAAAAAAGTAATAAAGCTGCTTCTCCCCATTTCCCCAATATGGCGGCGCCAGCTGCAGCAAAGAGCATTAGAAAATCTATTTCAAATTTTCCCTTAAGTAAATCTTCAACCGCAGTGAGTAAAGTGAAAACACCTCCGAAAACGCCTCCAATACTATAAAGAATGGTAGAAACATTATCAGGAATGCTAGACATAAAAGAAAAAATAACACCTGATATCCAGAATATACCACTAAGTATTGCAAAATAAAGTTCGGTGTTTTCTCCTAAAATTTGAAGATTGGAAGATATCTGTTTACTTTGTTGCTCGCTAAGTTGCTTCTTAGTATTCTTTGGCTGGTTAGTAGTTAAACCTAATTTTTCAATTGATTCAATAATCTCAGATTGATTTGTCTCATTCCCATCCCATTCCAATTGTACAATCCCTAGCTTTGAAACAGAAACATGATTAACACCCTTTTTCTCATGCAAAATTTGCTCAATTTTTCGAGCATTTCGAGTATGTTTAATTTCGCTTATTTCTAAATGTAGGGTGTTCATTTTTATTATAATGAATGCTTTGAGTCTCTTTTAAATTTGTTTTTTAATCAGATGGTGGAAAGCAACAATATAGATATTGAACAGGAAAATAAACATGATTTTTGTTAGCTATTAAAAACATTCTTTTACCCAGTAGATAAAAGATGTTTCTAAAAAAGTAAAGCAACCTTTATATTACTAAAGATTGCTTTATTTAAAAACCAAACAACAAAAAAATCAACCATTATGAAGGTCAATTAACTTTTCTTGTGCCGCCATGTCCGCCGGCAACAATAACCATTACTTTTATACTTAAAATAAAGAATTTAAAGAGTTGTATTATAGGATTCATCATTTTGAATCGTTGTATCGGTGAAATTCTTCTCATAATTTTTCGTTTTTATTTTTTGAATTAACTTTCTTTTTTGATAATTAATTCTTTTAAATTTTAATCCAATCAAATAAATTGATTCCTTTATTCAGGAATCAACCACCAGAAGGGTTTCATTTTGGCTTTGTAAATAAAAGCGTAATGTAACGCTAGTTTTAACCAATGTCCGGCTAGTCCTATAGACCCAAACGTTTTACCTAAATGGCGTCCTTGGGTTTTTGAAAACTTTTTATAATCAGGTATTATAGGAAATGTTGTAATGCTTATACCGCTACCGTCTAGCAGACCATAGCCAGCAGAAGCAATACAGGCTGCTCCCATATTACCCATAGAGCCTTTATGTTTTAATGATTCTTTTCCACTTTTGACGGAGTCAATAATATTATCTGCCACTAATTTTGCAGTTATTCCTGAAGGCATTCCAGTTCTTGGAGGCGCAGGAAATATATCTGTTCCATTTCTGCTTTTTCTTGGTTTTGAAATGGTATGAGGTGGTGCAAATGCAATACCTGGTGCAAAAATATTTTTATAACTAGGATTTTGATATGTTTCTGGCCAATCTTGAACGGTCCACTCCTCGTAAGGTCTTGGCGTATAGTCGGCATCAACAATCATAAATCCTTTGAATAGTTTATCCGTGATTTCTTGATTGTTTTTATCAAAAGCCTTAAAACCATGACCAGAAAATGACGGAATCAACATAGCGAAATCAAAAGGTTCTGATTTATTGTCTCCTTCTAAATTTTCGTAATGTGCAACACCATCTTCAATTTTATTAACACCTGCTCCAAGAATCCATTTAATATCTCTATCCTCAAAAATCATTTCTACCATTTCGCTTGACTTCATGGTAATCGATCCATAACTCATCAGCATACCATCCATTCCAAAATCACCTAGTTTGTATTCATTGGAAATCCAAGTAATTTCAGCCATATCGCGAACTTTGTGTTTGCGTAATTCTTGTTCAACATTTAATATATATTCAAAAGCGGCACCTTGACACGTCGCTTTTGCATGACCTGTTCCAATAAGAATTTTAGCTTTTTTACCTTGTTTCATTTCTTGAATGACGTTATTCAAGCCATCCCAAGCGTGTTCTGCATGCGTGTAGGTACAAACAGAATAGGTTTTGTTTGTGCCAGGATTTAATCCATTGGTAGCTTCAAAATTTAATTTTGGCCCGGTAGCATTAATTAGATAATCATAGGTTACTTTTTCTTGAGTTCCTTGTTTGTCTCCAGTAACATATTCAGCCATGACGTAAGGCTTACTCTCTTCAAGATCTCCTTCTGGATGAAACGTTACCGCTTTGGCTTGTTTAAAATCAATACCTTTCTTTTTATATAATGGTGCTAATGGGAATAATATTTTTTTAGATGGCATTCTTCCAATTCCAACCCAAATATTAGAGGGAATCCATTGATAATTACTATTAGGAGACACAACAACAACTTCATGTTCTTTAGTTAGCTTTCTTCGTAGATGTGAAGCAGCTACATGACCAGAAATTCCAGCTCCTAAAACTACTATTTTTGACATATTTATTGGTTTAGTTCGTCAAATGTAATCTGATATTATAAGTTATCTGGTTACAATTGTTACATAAGAAAAAATTAATAACTGGTATCATCTAATTTTACTTTTCCGTAAAAGGTTTTGTAAAGAAAAATAAAATATCCAGCCAATAAAGGTGTGCCAATAAGTACTATGGTTAACATGATTCCCAATGATTTTTGTGAGGATGCGGCATTATAAATGGTTACACTATGTTCTGGATGAATTGTAGATGGTAACAATACAGGATATAATTGAAACGCAACCAACATAAGCAAAAAGGCCATGGTTAATGATGAAAAAACTAGTGCGTACGAATACTTCTTTTTTGATACTAATCTAGGAACATTAGCCACTGCTAAAAAGGCTAGTATTGGTAAAACAAAAAATATAGGAGTTTCTTTAAAATTATCGGCTACACCAGGAATAAATATTAGTGTATATAAAGATGTTATAGAGAAACTTATTATAAAAAAGATCATTCCTTTTTTTAATAAAAATGTTATTCTTGCATATAAGCGACCTTCCGTTTTTAGTAATAGGAAAATGGCGCCCTGAGTCATAAAAATAGATAAGGTTGTAAATCCAACCATAATGGCGTACGGACTTAAAAAGGAAAAGAATATGCCTCCTTGATATGTAAAGTTTGGACCAATTTCAAAACCTTGTAAAACATTTCCTAAAACCACTCCTAATAAAAAAGCAATTAATGTATTTGATACAAAATAGATTATATCCCATGTTTTTCTCCACCAAAGCATCTCTTCTGCACTCCTAAATTTTATGGCGGAAGATCGCAAAACTAAAAGGATTAAAAATAGCATAAAAGGAATATACATAGCAGAAAGCATTGTAGCATACATAACAGGGAATCCTGCAAATAAAGCGCCACCTCCAATAATTAGCCATACTTGGTTAGCATCCCAAATAGGCCCAATAGCATTAATGGCTATTCGTCTGCTTAAATCTTTCTTTAAAAATAAATGCCATGCGCCTGCTCCATAGTCAAAGCCCTCTAAAATAGCATAGCCTGAAAATAATAATCCTACAACTAAATACCATAGTGTTGGATAATCTATACCTAAAAATGTTTCCATTTGTTTTTTTTTAAATAATTTCTAATTCATTTTTTGCTTCGTCGTATGGCCCATTTTTTATTTTCTTATTCAAAGAATATAGAAATAAAATTAATAACAGGGTATAAACCACTGTGAACAGAACTAATGAAAACACAATTTGATTGGATGAAACTTCTTGTGAAAAGCCTTCACTAGTTCGTAAATGTCCGTAAACAATCCAAGGTTGTCTTCCCATTTCGGCAGCAAACCATCCTACTTGATTAGCTATTTGAGGTAAAATAACAGAAAACGCAAAAATTTTCATAAGCCATTTGGTTTCAAATAATTTTCCTCTCCACCATAAAAAACTAGCATAAAAGGTTAGAGCTATTAAAAATAGTCCAATTGAAATCATAATATGATAAAATTGAAAAACCGCATTAACTTGTCCAGGTCTTTCATCTTCAGGAAACGCATTTAAGCCTGTAATAGGTGCGTTAAAATCTTGATGAACTAAAAATGATAAGCCTCCGGGAATCCCCAGTCCTGTGACTTTTTGATTTTCGTCATCTACCCAACCAAAAGCATATAAATCGGCTGGTGCAGATTTATCATAATGGCCTTCCATTGCAGCTAATTTTGCTGGTTGGTTTACGGCAACACCATCGGCAGAACTGTGTCCTGATAGTAGTTGTGTAAACGATACTACTGTAGCAACTGCTAATGCAATTTTAAAAGCCTTTTTAGAGATTTCAACATATCTTCCTTTTAATATATAATAGGCATGAACACTTAAAACTAAAAACGCTCCTGCTAAAAAGGCGCCTTGCCATGTATGAATAATTCTATCGACGCTTGAAGGGTTAAAAACCATAGCCCAAAAATCGGTAACTTCGGCTCTGGCACTTAAACCTTCACCAACAATATGATAGCCTGCAGGAGTTTGTTGCCAACTGTTAGCAACTACAATCCAAACGGCAGAAAACATGGAACCGAAAAATACGCCTATAGTAGAAATAAAATGAACTTTAGGAGACACTCTATTCCAACCAAAAATTAAAATACCTAAAAAAGTACTTTCTAAACCAAAAGCAAATAACCCTTCTGCAGCTAAAGCACTACCGAAAATATCTCCAACATATTTTGAATATACAGCCCAATTGGTACCAAATTCAAATTCCATAATAATTCCAGTTGCAACACCAATACCAAATGTTATTGCAAATATTTTTAACCAAAAACGGGTAAGCACTTCATAGGCTTTTTTTCCTGTTTTTAAATATAAGCCTTCCATAATAACCATGATAAGTCCAATACCAATACTTAAAGGCGGATAGATATAATGAAAGGCAATTGTAAAAGCAAATTGTATTCTTGCTAAAATTTCTGTATCCATAATAATTTTTTTTGCAAAGTTATGTTAGTTAAAAATAGTATGGAGCAACTATTGTTACTCAGTTTAAAAAGTTATTAAGATTATATAAAGGTTAAAAATTAGGGATTAAAATTATAGTGTTAAACAGATATTTTTAACTGTAAGGTTTTCAGTTTTTTACACAATTATTGATTTTGAAATTTAGATAGATTTCTGCTAAAAGCTCGTAAATGGTTGTTCGAAGCAAAAATTAATTTAGAATACACATCTTTAATTTGAGAATTAGTGGTGAGTTTTTTTGCCTTTTCTAAATCATAAATATCTGTAACTTCAATAGTTTTACCTACTTCTAACGCATCGTATTTTGATTTTAATCCTTTTTCAGTTAAATCATTATATAATTTTTGTAACTCTTTATTATAAAAAACACCTCGCTTATCACTAAACTGATAACTTATTTTATTACTATTTAGCAAGTTTTCCATCATATCCATATGGCGTTGTTCACTTTGCTTGATATTATTAAAGACTCTTAAATTCCATTTTTTATCTAATAATTCATAAACATCACGAGCTACTTTCTCTTCTTCAAGCATGTATTTCATGTCTTTAATTTCTTGGGATGAAAGATTAGCTGTTTGGCTAAAAGAGTTATAACTTATTACAGTAAAAAGAACAAAAAATAATTTAGAGGTTACCTGTTTCATTGTTTTTAGAAATTATTTGGTTAAATGCATTTTCAATTAAAATTGGTTACTATTAATGTATCCTGAATTTTTAATAGGAAACATCAAATTTTTTATCAAAGGTAGAATAGTTTAAAATGCTGAATAGTAACCAATGTTACCCAATTTATGAGATAGTTTTGATTTGTTATTTATTTAAGATGACAGATTAAAAGTTTTAAATTGATGTAACAAATGTATCATTGTTCTGCGTAAAAGTTTTAATTTTGCAAACTTGAAAATTGTTACAACCATATTATCCTTTCTGCTTACTTTAACTATTTTATTTAATAGTTTAAGGGTGTCTTATGTGTATGCCTACTATTATTTGGATACAGCTGATTTTATTGAAAATCTTTGTGTAAATAAGGATAAGCCCGAAATGCATTGTAATGGAAAATGTCATTTAAAGAAGGTTGCGCAAGAAAACAGTGCAAAAGATGATAAGGTACCGTTTAAGGATATTAATTTTAAAGAAATAATTCTGTATGTTGTTGCCCAAACAAGCTACAACTTTATAAATACTACAGTAAAGAAGAAAGAAATAAGCTCATATACTAATCTATATGCTTTTTTAGTAACTTCAAGCTTAGATCACCCTCCACAAGTTTAGTTCTCATATCATAAATTTAAACAATACAGAAGGTTTAGTAATCTTCTGGCAAATTATTTATTTCAATTTTTAAATATTAAAAAATGAGAACATTTTATAGTGTGCTTTGTTGCACGCTTATTTATGCTATGTCTTTTTCTCAAGAAACAAAAGACAAGGCGCAAGATTCTATTAGTCAAAAAACAGTCAAGCTTGATGAGGTTTTAATAACAGGAAACAAGATGACTGATCCTGTTTTGACTCAAGTATCCAATGACTATCAAAAAAATATTGTTCAACCTAAAAATGTAGCCGATTTGTTTAATAACATTAATGGTTTTTCGGTTATAAAACGAGGAAATTATGCTACAGATCCATCATTTAGAGCATCACAATACGAACAATTAAACATTCAATATGATGGTGGAACCAAAGCTATGAATGCTTGTCCCAACAGAATGGATCCTATTACGACACACATTATTCCAGAAGAAGTTTCAAAAATAGAAATTATAAAAGGGCCATATACAGTGCGTTATGGAGCTACTTTTGGAGGTGTTATTAATATTGTGACCGATAAAATAAATTCAGAAGACAAAGGTTTTCATGGGAAAGTGTCTGGAGGTTACGAGTCTAATGGAAATTCCTTTGTTACCATGTTGCAGTTACAACAAGTTACCGATAAGTATGATATAGTAGGTAATGTTGGTTATAGAGATTTTGGAAGTTATGAAGATGGCAGCCAAGTTGAAATTCCTTCATCATTTCGCAGTACAGATTACGGATTGAAATTTGGGTATAACTTAACTGAAAACCAGCGTTTGCAAGCACATTGGAGACAATCATTTGGTAGAGATGTTCTGCATGCGGGCTTACCAATGGACACCGATTATGATAATAGCAGCATTTTGTCTTTAGATTACAAATGGTCTAATATTGGAGATGTTATAAAGTCTTTTACAGCAAAAGCTTATTATAGTTATGTAGATCATTTAATGACAAATACGCTACGTCCGTCGTTTATGATGACTGAAGCATCTTCTGCAGTTGACGCTACGACTATAGGCGGCAAGCTAGAATTAAACTGGAAACCGACGAGTAAACTTAATGTTTTTAGTGGTATAGATTTGTTTCATATTGCTAGAGATGGAGGAAGAGATAGATTGGTTAAAGTTATGAATGGTATGACGTTACCAACGCCAAGGTTATTTAAAGATAAAGTATGGCAAGATTCTTATATTGATGATATTGGTTTGTTTACAGAGGCTAAATGGTCTGTTAATTCGTCTACCATTGTGACGGCTGGTATGCGTACCGATATTTTAACATCAGATATTAGAGACCCAGAAGCAGATTTTGATGCGATGTACAGATTAAAAAAACGCACAGAACAAAATGTAAGCGGAACAGTTTCTGTTAAAAAAACAGTCTCAGATAATTTTATTTTAGAAGCTGCTTTTGGTCGTGGTGTACGTTCAGCAAATATGATAGAGCGTTATATTAATCACTTTACTGTTGGACAAGACTCTTATGAGTATATTGGAAATCCTAATTTAAAAGCTGAGGTTAACAATCAATTTGAAATTGGTTTTAAAGGACATGAAGATTTAAAGGGAATTTTTAATTCGTTTAAATACGAAACATCTTTTTATTATTCATTTTTCGATAATTACATTGTAGCGGTTGTAGATCCTAATTTAACTAGAAAATATATGCCAACAATGCAACCGGTTAATCCTAAAGTATTTCAGAATTTAGACAATGCCTATAAAACAGGTTTCGAGGTTATGGGTCAACTAGATTTTTTAAACGATTATTATATGAAGGCAGCAGGAGCTTATGTGTATGCTAAAAATAAGGATTTTTCTGAATCTTTACCGCTTACGCCTCCGTTTAAGCTAATGCTTTCAACTGGTTTTGAAAAGGAAAAACTTTGGGCTAATGCACAATATAATGTTACAAGTGCACAAAATAATATTTCTAAAACGTTTGGAGAAACCAAAACAGAGGGCTACCAAACTTTAGATCTTCGTTTGGGAGTAAAACCATTTAAAAATGTGTCTTTAGGTGTGGCTGTTTTAAATGTATTTGATCAAACCTATCATGATCATCTAAACTTTTCTTTTAATAATCAAGCAGATTTTGGAGCAGTTCCTATTACTGAGCCAGGTAGAAATATAACTGTCTTTTTTCAAAAGAAATTTTAATAAAAATTAAAGATTGTAAAAAGAAAAGAGCCTCAATATTGAGGCTCTTTTTTAATTAAATAGATACTATTTATTTTTTAAGTATTTCTTTTAAAACGGTATCTTTATCAAGTTTTTTGGTACAGAAAAACCAATCCTCACATTTTAAATCGTCAGTATTAGTCATTCTTTCTTCAGCAACACCACAAGATCCAGCTGGCGAAATAATAACATCATCTCCTGGATACCAATCGGCCGGTGTGGCTACGTTAAACTTATCAGAAGCTTGCATGGCTATCAAAGCTCTGTAAATTTCATCAAAATTTCTTCCTAAGCTTAAAGGGTAGTAAATAATAGCCCTCACAATACTTTTTGGATCTATAAAAAACACAGCTCTAACGGCTTGAGTTTTACTTTCTCCTGGTTGAATCATACCATATTTTTTGGCAACTTCCATAGAGATATCTTCAATTAAAGGAAATTTAACTTCAATGTCTTTCATGCCATTAAATTTAATTTTTTCCTTTATGGTTCTTAACCATGCAATGTGGCTATATAGACCATCAATAGAAAGGCCTACTAATTTACAGTTTGCATTATTAAATTTTTCTTCTAAATGCGCAAACGTCATAAATTCAGAGGTGCAAACAGGTGTAAAATCTGCTGGATGACTAAAAAGAATTGTCCATTCACCTTCAAAATCAGAAGGGAAATTTATATCACCTTGTGTTGTTACTGCTTTAAACTCTGGTGCTTTGTCGCCAATTCTTGGCATTGAAAATTGTTGTTGTTCTTGTTCTAACTCCATAATACTATAGTTTTTATTTATTATTTTTAAAATTTCTGTAAATATAATCTATAACAAGTTATTCAATAGCAACTTTTGTTACATACATAGATTAAATTTTAGGAAAAAATCTCCCTGTTGTTTTTCTATATGTATTGTAGTTTGTAAATTTTTTTAATAGCTGTTTTTCTTCGTAATCCGATTTTAAATAAAAAAGGATAAGTAGTAGAGTTGATACTAAAACCTTATAGGCGGAGCCATAATATATGGCATATCCAAAAAATGATAATACTATTCCGGTGTAAATAGGATGCCGAATATAATTATATACACTACGCGTTACCAAAACTGAATTTGATTTTGGTGAAGGGAAAGGCGATAAATTTTTATTAAGTAACACAAGCGAAACCGTACTTAACAAGATTCCTATTACTACTAAACCAATAGCGATTATACTAATTGTATAGTTAGAATTAAACTTGTATAAATTGATTTTAAAAAAATATACAATAAACAAGAGACATTGTAGTACAACGAAAACAACATCTTTTGTTTTTAATTTCATTTAAATGGAATGACTTTATAAAAATAGTATTTCTATTTTTATAGTGGTTTTAATCTTCTTTTGGCTCTTCTTTTTTCTTTCCACCCATCATAAAGGCAATAAGAAATCCTATTAAAGAAAGACAAACAATTCCAAATATAGCAATCATTATTGCTCCATTAGTCCAACTGTAAAGTGCTATGTTTTGAGTTATCATAATTATCTAGTATAAGTTTAGAATTTCGTAAAAATAAAAATAGGATTTGGTATTTAATATGATTTTTATCAGTTATTCTAAGGAGCGTTTGGAAGTCTATCTAAAACTTTAGTAATGTTGAATTTTTTAATCTTTATCCCAGTATTTGTTAAATTATGATAACTAAAAACCTATTATTTAAGTAGTTCTGATTCTTAATTTAAGAGAAGATAACTATTTTTTCATATTTCCTGTAAATGCAGCCAAAATGCCAAGTATTACAACTGTAGCAACGGTTTCTACATACGTTGAAAATACAATGGCTATAACAGAAAAATTATTATTAAAAGTTTCATCGGTTTTTACCAATTGTAACTCACTATGACTTTCAGTTAAAAAAATTAATATAATTGGTAGATATAATAAACAATAATAAAAACCAGTTCTGGCACATAATAAAAAGGCATCTAAGAATTTTATATTTTCATGCTTACTTTTTTTATAATCCCATATCAGCATAAAAAATCCGATCATGATAAAAAAGATATTTATAGATCGAATTGCTAATGATTCATAAATACCAGCTTTTTTAAATATAACCCCTAAAGTTACAGATGCTAGTAATATCAATATGGCGTAAAACCATGCAAATCTATTTTTAGACCATTCATATCTGTTTATAAAACTGAATTTTGACTGTTTTGATTTTTCTGTAGTTTCCATAATTGACTTTTAAAAATTATACTAGCTTTCTGTGTTCTATTTTACTTTAGGTGTTTGATAATGGTTTATCAAAAACCAATTTAATTTTAAACGATACAGTATTAGGGGCAAGCTCAAAAGGTAAATTAAAGGTAAAGTAATCACGAACTCTCATATCAAAATTCCCTTCAAGAATAATTGAATTATCCGAATCTTTTCTCGTAAAATCAATTTTAACTGGAGCTATTCTTCTGCGAAACTCTAAATTACCAGACACCATCAGTTTGTTATCACCTGTAAGTTTTATTTTGTTACTTTTAAAACTCATATCGGGATTGTACCAACTATTCCCAATCCATTCAAGATATCCAGAATTAATTCCTGTAAATGAATTTAAAGGGACATCGAAAGAAATTTTTTCGATGCTATCGTTATCATCATTAAATGAAATTTTGCCTTCAATTTGATTACTATCTCCTTCAATAGGATAAACCGGACCAAAATTTACTTTGTATGATATTTGTGTTCCTGCATCTTGTTGTTGAGCATACATGCTACTCGACATATAACAAGCAAAAAGTACAGTTAGGATGAGTTGGAAAAAATTATTACGTTTCATTGTTTTAATTTATTTAACGGTTATTTTTTAAGTGTTTTTATTCAAACTCAAAAATTTTAAATGTCATTTTATTTGTACAATATTTTGTTCTCCAGTATTTGATTTTAAAAATCAGTAGAGTTTTTGTAATACTGGGGCGAATATGTTTTGAAATGATCATTGGTTTTTTTCGAGTAGGCTTTGGCTTTTGTTTCCCAAGCTTTTAATTCTTTTTCAAGGCTTTCACCTTCTTTTAGTAAACGATCTCTATCTTTTTTAGAGTTTTGATCTAAACTTGCTTCTTCTTTTTTGAGATTTGCAATCATACCACTAAAATTTCTTTTAGTTTTAGCTGAAGACACATTTGCAGGTTTTACAAGCATATACACATCTTCGGTTCCAGAAAGGTATTCGTGATTTATGTTTAGTTCTGCATTAACAATGGCTTCTTTAAGACCTTCAGTTGAGATATCCTCGTTAGAGTCAAGTCTTCCAGCAATATTAGTTAATTCATCAATAGCGTAATCTAAATTAACTTTGCTTAAACCGTTTATATTGGCTCCCTCGGCTTTTAATGCTAATATTCCTTTTTGTATTTGGGCTGATGCTTCAGCTTTATCATTAGCTGCATAGGCTTTTATAGCCTTATCAAAATCTTCATCAGATAGTCTTGGGACTTCATCAATCGTTTCTGTCTTTACTATATCGTCTTCAATTTTAGTAGCTTTGTTATTGTTGTCTTTGTTGTTACAAGACGTAAATAATGTGGTTGCAAAAGCTACTATTACAATTTTATTAAGGTTCATAATACTATTTGTTTTATGATTTATAATTAGTTTTAAGATGTTTTAGGAGATCGAATTAAATCGTTTAATACTTTACCATTACCATCTATGTATATTTTCATTTTTTTTGCTCCTTTTTCAAGAATGATTTTGTATTGCTCTTTTGGCTTACGACCTCTATAGTGAGTCATTTTATAGACATCATTTTTTACAATCCATCCTGGATATGCTTCAGCTATTGATTTATCGATATCAACTGGTAAGGCTTCTTTATGAGCAATCTCCTCGGTACCTAAAAGTTTTCCACTTTCATCATAAGTAGCTGTTATTTTTTTATTGTTTCCTACTACATAAATTTGATAAGTATTGTAATCCAGGTTCGGATCTTGATCGTTGTTTATTGCAACATCATTTTTAAAGAATTTTAATGGAATGGCTTTAAAATCTTGGTAAACAGATCCAGGGAAATCTTCGGCTAAAGATTTAAGTATTACGGGTGGTACTTTATCTTTAGTTATTTTAGTTTCAAAAAACTGATCTTGTGCTAAAGTGTTTGTTACACTTCCTACGATAAATAGGGCAATAATTAAATTTTTCATTTTATTACATTTTTTAGTTAAACATTTTTTTCTCAATTATGGAATAAAATTACATGCGAATTGAAAGGAGTTCTGCTACTTTTATAGCACTTAATTAAAGTTTTAGAAAACTTTAAGAGTCTTAGCTATTGATTTAAAAAACTTTAAGAAACTTTTTTCTTTGTGGTGTACTCAGAAGTATCAATGCTAACTTGATAAGCATGATTGCCAGAATTCATTTCGAAAATAAAAGATGAGCTGTCAGGTTTTTCTAAGAACAATACTTTTTGAAGATTTTCAAAGTTGTAGTGAGATGTAAAATAAGATATTTCCTTTTCTGGTAAACAATAAAAGGGTTTATAACTTTCTGTTTGTAACCAAACTCCACTTTTATTAAAAAGGGCTTTGTGTTCGGTTTTTTGTAAAATAAATGTAGCTTTCCAGATGTACTTATTTACCTGCTCCCAAGTAACAAACGTGGCATTAGGATACTTTGCTTTTAAGGTTTTAATTAGTTTTCTGGACGGCTTTTTATTAAGCCAATTAACCATTGTAAAAAGAATTTTAACTAATACCAATTTGAAAAAACGTTTAATTCTTCTCATAGCTATTGAATAAAAAATAAAAATGGTTTTCTGTTTTTAGATTTTAAACAAATGTAGCTTTAAGAATCATTACAAAACCACTACTAAAGTAGCAGATGATTAGTTAAAAATAAATGAATATGAGTTGATGTATAAACTTTATATATTAGTATATTTTTCTTCAGCAATGGCTATTAGGGTATCTAGATTTTCAATGTCTATGTGTTTGCGTTTTACCGATATAGCTCCTGCTTTTTTGAGTTCTTGAATATGTCTGTTAACAACAGCTCTGGTAGTGCCTATTAAATTGGCAATCTCATTATTTGGTAAATTATTAATGGTTTTTAGTTGATGGGACTCTCCGTCCATATGCTTTAACAATAAATGCGATAACCTTGTAAGGGTATTATGAAGACAAATATCATTGGATTCTTCTTCCAGCATACGCATCATATGTCCTATATATTTTAAAATGGAATGGTATATTTTAGGATTTTCTTCAATTATTTGATTCACTTCAATAATAGAAATAGTTAAAATTTCCAAATCGTCTAATGTTTCCCAATATACATCGTGAGTTTTATTATCCATTAAATGCATAACATCAAAAACATCTCCTTTTGTGAGTATGTAAATTGTGTGCTCTCTGCCAGTACTAGGATTTATCTGATACATTTTTAGTCGACCTGAAACAATTACATGAAGAGAAGAGTTAAACTCAAAACTACGTTTAAAAACACCTGCAGTCCATTTTATCCTAGTCATTTTTTTTATTAGGTGTTGTATATCTATACTATCGAGGTCTTTAAAAATTATAGACCCCTTAAGTGCTTCTAAACAGCGAAAATAATGTGGGTTTTCTGGAGTCATATATTGCTTTTTTAAGTTAAAGTCTTTCCTTAAAAATTAAGGACGTATTAATTGGATTATTAAAATTAACAATTAAAAGACAGTATTACGTTAAACAAAAATTAAAGTTTGTTTCAATTATATTAACTGATATAGTTGCTGTTTTGATTTAAAAAAATATTCAAATTATGGGGAAGTTTTATTAATTTATGAAAATTGTAACAAAAGCTTCCTTTGTTCTCGTTTTAAATTTGTTATTTTTGCTTGAATTTTTAAACAAAAACGACAAATGAAAATAATTAAATTTTTGGCAGTTATAGTTTTAACGACCCTAGTATCATCATGCAATAGTCAAGGTGTTACTAATAAGCCATTGAAAACAGAAATAGATTCTGTAAGTTATGCTATTGGTATGGATGTAGCAAGAAATGTAAAAAATAGTGTTTCTGAAATGGATACTGAATTATTTATGCAAGGATTCAAAAATGCTATGGACTCTACAAATATTTTAATAGATTCAGACAAAAGCCAAACAATTTTAAGTACGTACTTCAGAAAAAAACAAGAAACACAAAGAGCTAAACAACAAGAAGAACAAATTGCTAAAGCGGAAGAACAATTTGCTGATAATAAACTTGCAGGTGAGAAATTTTTAGAAGAAAACAAAACCAAAGAAGGTGTGCAAACTACTGCTAGCGGTTTACAATATATTGTTGAGAAACAAGGAACAGGTGAAAAGCCAACCGCTACTTCAAGAGTAAAAGTAAATTATCACGGAACTTTGATTGATGGAACTGTTTTTGATAGCTCTGTAGATAGAGGTAAACCAGCAGAATTTGGCGTAAACCAAGTTATAAAAGGTTGGACAGAAGGATTACAGTTAATGCCAGTTGGTTCTAAATACAAATTTTTTATTCCTCAAGATTTAGCTTATGGCTTCCAACAAAGAGGAGATAAAATCAAACCTTTTTCAGCATTAATTTTTGAAGTTGAACTTTTAGATATTACTAAAAAATAATTTCTTCAAAAAAAGAAACTTACAAAAACAGGAAGCTATGCTTCCTGTTTTTTTGTTTGCATAACTTGTATACTATAAATACAAATCAAGGTTGTAACTTTGCACCTTATAAATTAATAAACTATGGAGCATAAAGCAGGTTTTGTAAACATTATAGGTAATCCCAATGTTGGGAAATCGACCCTTATGAATGCTTTTGTTGGCGAGAAGTTATCTATCATCACGTCCAAAGCACAAACCACCAGACACCGTATTTTGGGTATTGTAAATGGCGATGATTTTCAGGTAGTTTTATCTGATACACCAGGAATTATTAAACCCGCTTACGAGTTGCAAGAAAGTATGATGGATTTTGTAAAATCAGCTTTTGAAGATGCCGATGTCTTATTGTATTTAGTTGAAATTGGTGAGCAAGAACTCAAAGACGAAGCCTTTTTTAATAAAATTACCAATTCAAAAATACCAGTTTTACTTCTTTTAAATAAAATTGATAAGTCACATCAAGAACAATTAGAATCGCAAGTTCAACTTTGGACAGAAAAAGTGCCTAATGCCGAAATTTTTCCTATTTCAGCTCTTGAAGGTTTTAATGTAAAAGAAGTATTTAATAGAATTATTGAGTTATTGCCAGAATCACCACCATTTTATCCAAAAGATCAATTAACAGATAAGCCGGAACGATTTTTTATTAATGAAACTATTCGGGAAAAAATCTTACTTCATTACAAAAAGGAAATTCCTTATGCAGTTGAAGTTGATACCGAAGAGTTTTTTGAAGAAGAAAATATCATCCGTGTTCGTTCAGTTATTATGGTAGAGCGCGATACTCAAAAAGGAATCATAATTGGTCATAAAGGAAGTGCCTTAAAACGTGTAGGTGTAGAAGCCAGAAAGGATCTTGAAAAATTCTTTGGAAAACAAATCCATATAGAATTGTATGTTAAGGTTAATAAGAATTGGCGGTCAAATATGAATCAGTTGAAACGTTTTGGTTATAACCAGAAATAGAGAATTTTTAATCAATTTTTAAAATTTCATTCATAAATTGCTGTAATTCGAGCATTTCATTTTTACTAGATGCTTTTCCTATACTACCTGCAAAATAAAGAACAAACCAAACAATCACCATGAAAAACATAAGACAGACTTGTATAGCATAACTTGATTTTAAGCACCAGTTAGTATATGCCCAAATACTAAAAGCTATAAATAATCCAGCTACCATAAAGTGTAAAAACATAAACAAAGTCCAAACTGTTGGATTTGGGCCAAAAAGACCATAAAGTAAACTCAATTTTTTATCTATTTCATTAATTTCTAAATGTAATTGCGGAGACCAAAAGTGTTGTCTGTGCTTTGGAAATTTTATAAAAACGTGGTCGTCAATTCTATTAACAATATAATTATTTTGTGATGCTTTTGCGTCTTCAAAATCTTTTAGCACAGATTCATTATCCCGTTCTAATTCTATTTTAAAGCGAGGTCTTAATACGATGGTATTGGTGGTTGACATCTAGTTTAGTTTTAAGTTTATTAAAATACTATTTTTTCTTGAAAAAATTAAACAATTTAATAGTTGCCAAAAAAGACCCTTACAAAGGGTATATTTTCTATTTTTGCAAAAAATTTAGCCAACCATGCTAAATAATTAAATCAGTCTTAGGCTGTTACAAATAATGTGAAGAGTATGAGTAATATAGTTGCTATAGTAGGACGACCAAATGTAGGGAAGTCAACATTTTTCAATCGTTTAATACAACGAAGGGAAGCCATTGTTGATGCGGTAAGTGGCGTTACAAGAGACAGACATTACGGAAAGAGTGATTGGAATGGCAGAGAATTTTCACTTATTGACACAGGTGGCTATGTATTGGGTAGTGATGATGTTTTTGAAGCACAAATTGATAAGCAAGTAGAATTAGCTATCGACGAAGCCGATGCTATTATCTTCATGGTTGATGTAGAGTCTGGCGTTACAGGAATGGATGAAGATGTTGCCAACTTATTACGAAAAGTAACCAAACCGGTATTTTTAGTAGTTAATAAAGTTGATAATGCAAAACGCGCAGAAGATGCTGTAGAGTTTTATTCATTAGGACTAGGAGATTATTTTACGATTGCAAGTATTAATGGGAGTGGAACAGGTGATTTGTTGGATGCTTTAGTAAAAGCGTTACCAGAAAAAGAAACGGTTGTAGAAGAAGAATTACCAAGATTTGCAGTAGTTGGCAGGCCTAATGCCGGGAAATCATCATTCATTAATGCATTGATGGGCGAGGACAGATATATTGTAACCGATATAGCGGGAACAACTCGCGATTCTATTGATACAAAATATAGTAGCTTCGGATTTGAGTTTAACTTGGTGGATACGGCAGGAATTCGACGTAAAGCTAAAGTTAAAGAAGATTTAGAGTTTTACTCAGTCATGAGAAGTGTGCGTGCCATAGAGCATAGTGATGTGTGTTTAATTGTTTTAGACGCCAATCGTGGGTTTGATGGACAAGTTCAAAATATTTTTTGGTTAGCCGAACGTAACCGAAAAGGGATTGTTATTTTGGTTAACAAATGGGATACAGTAGAAAAGGACCATAAATCTGTTAAAGATTATGAAAAAGCTATCAGACAACAAATGGAACCCTTCACAGATGTGCCTATCATTTTTATATCGGCAACCACAAAACAACGTATTTATAAGGCTATAGAAACAGCAGTTGAGGTTTATAAAAACAGATCAAAAAAGATAAAAACTAGTAAGCTTAACGAAATCTTACTACCTATTATTGAAAATTATCCACCACCAGCGTATAAGGCTAAGTATGTAAAAATTAAATACATCATGCAACTGCCAACGCCGCAACCGCAGTTTGCGTTCTTTTGTAACTTACCGCAATATGTAAAAGATCCGTATAAACGATTTTTAGAAAACAAACTAAGAGAACATTTTGGTTTTCATGGGGTGCCAATTAGTGTTTACATGCGTAAGAAATAGATTGTTTTAGATTTGATGTTTTTTAGCCCGAGTTTAGGAATTCAACATTTTTGCCTATTCATTTTTAAAAGATAATGCCACACTGACTCTTAAAGTGTATGATTTGTTATACCAAAATACTAATGCCAGACGTGTAGCTACAGAAAACTATATTGAAGATTCCCAAATTACTGCGTTAACCCAATATTTTATGTTAAGTTTTAGTTGAAAGTTTAACACGCTTGGAAAGGCAGGAGAAACAAATGATAGAGGGTATCGGATAATGTATTAATCCTAGAGATAAACTTGAATTTCTGGAAATTTTTTGAATGCAAACCTAGTTTTTACCAGCTTCCACCAGCGCCACCGCCAGAGAAACCGCCACCACCAAAACCTCCTCCGAAGCCTCCGCCGCCACTAAAACCTCCTCCAGAGCTTCCGCCCCAGCCGCCAGATGAACGTCCTCCAAAGCTACCGCGTCCCATGTTGCTTAAAATAATCGCGTCCCAAATATCAAAACCACTACCTCTGCCACCACCTTTACCACCACCGCCACGTTTGTTTTTGGATATGGATATGATAATAATGATAAAAATGACGAATAATATAAAGAATATCTGTGGTGGGAAAGAAGAGGGTGAATCTGCTTTTCTAGTACCTTGATAAGCACCCGTTAAAACTTCAAAAATAGCATTAACTCCTTGATTTAAGCCTTGGTAATAATCTCCTTTTTTAAATTCTGGAATAATAATATTTCTTGTTATTTCACCAACAATACCAGCAGTTAAACGGTCTTCAACACCATAACCAGCAGAAATCCATATTTTTCTATCGTCTTTAGCTAGCAAAATAAACACTCCATTATCTTCTTTGGCTTGTCCAATGCCCCATTTTTGAGCCCATCTTGGTGTTAGCAATCCAATATTTTCTCCTTTTGTAGTACTTATAATAGCTACAACTATTTGAGTAGAGGTGGTATCTGAATATTTAATAAGCTTATTTTCGAGTGCAGTTTTTTCAGAATTTGATAATAGGTTCGCATAATCATAAACACTAGTCTGCTCTTTAGGAATTGGTGGAATATCAAATTGTGCAAACGTGATGTTGAAAGAAAAAAGTCCTAAAACTAACGTTAGCAATACTACGCTTAACTTTTTTGATGATTTAATTTTGAAAACAGAGTTTAGCATATTAGCGTTATCCTTTTGAAATTTCATCTGAGAGTTCGTTTATGTCTCCCTTTTCCCATGGGAAATGTTTTTCTAATTCTTTACCAGCTTTTAAAATACCGTCAACAAGTCCTTGTTTAAAGTTTCCTGATTTAAAGTGAGACTGAATAATGTTTTTTGTGCTATCCCAGAAATCTTCAGGAACAACGTCGTTGATGCCCTTGTCTCCATAAATAACAAATGTTTTGTCTTTTACAGCCACATAAATAAGCACACCATTTTGTTCCTTAGTATTGTCCATTTTCAAATAATGGAACACTTCTAAAGCCCTATTGAAAGCATCTGTTTTAGATGTTTTTTCAATATGTACACGGATTTCTCCTGAGGTGTTTAATTCAGCTATTCTTATAGCTTCAATGATTTCCTGTTCTTCTTTTTTAGAAAGAAAATCTTCTACTTTAGACATATAGGTTTATTTAAAATCAAATTCTACATCAACTGGTTTTTCTGCACCTGCTTCTGCATCAAAATATGGTTTGCCTTCAAAATTAAAAAGACCAGCTAAAAACGAATTGGGAAATGTTTTTACATGATTGTTGTAAGGTTTGATGGCTTCGTTATATCTTGTTCTAGCTGTTTGAATTGTATTCTCTGTGCTTGTTAGCTCATCTTGTAATTTCAAGAAATTTTGATTGGCTTTCAATTCTGGGTACCGTTCTACAGTCACCAATAATCTTGATAGCGCACTGCTTAATCCTCCTTGAGCTTGGTTAAATTGTTGTAACTGCTCTGGTGTAATATTAGCAGGATCAATAGTAGTTTGAGTAGCTTTTGAACGAGCTTCAATAACCGCTGTCAATGTGCTTTTCTCAAAATCTGCAGCACCTTTTACGGTATTGACTAAATTACCAATTAGGTCATTTCTACGTTGGTATGAGGTTTGAACATTTCCCCAGGCTTCACTTACATTTTCATTTAATCTTACAGCGGTATTGTTAAATCCAACCGCCCATCTGTAAACACCAAAAATTATAACAACAATTATAATTACAGGAATCAGCCATTTTTTCATGATAATTTATTTTAAAAAGTTAGTATTTATTGTGTTTATTAGTAGTAAAAGTTGTCAAAATGTTACAATTCATTTTTTATTTTAATGAGTTGAGATTTTATACTCTCTAGCTTATGAATAATCTCAAAATTTTCTAGAGATTCTTTCTTTTCTTCTTTAAGATGTGTTTTTGCACCTTCAAGAGTAAATCCTCTTTCTTTAACTAGGTGGTAAATAAACTGAAGATTTTTAATGTCTTCTGGTGTAAATTTCCGATTGCCTTTGGCATTTTTTTTAGGCTTAAGGACATCAAATTCTTTTTCCCAAAAACGAATTAATGAGGTGTTTACACCAAAAGCATTAGCTACTTCGCCTATGCCGTAATATCGTTTTTCGGGTAAATCTATATACATTAATCTAATGATTGGTTTTCTAAGGATGCATGTTTTACTAACTCATCAAATTCTTCGGCAGTTAAACTTCCATAGTAGAAATTTATAGGGTTGATGGCTTGTCCGTCTTTATGAACCTCATAATGACAATGCGGTGCTTCAGACCGACCCGTGCTACCAACAAAACCAATAAGGTCACCTCGTTTTACTTTTTGATTTTTCTTTACATTGTATTTATATAGGTGGGCATATAAACTAGTATAACCATAGCCATGATCAATTTCTATATGATTTCCATAACCTGTTGCTCGGTTATCAGCTCTGGTAACAACACCGTCTCCAGTAGCATAAATAGGGGTGCCTCTGGGGGCAGAAAAATCCATACCCTTATGCATTTTTCTCACTTTTGTAAAAGGGTCAGACCGCATTCCGTACCCTGATGCCATACGTTTTAAATCTTCGTTTCTTACGGGCTGAATAGCTGGTATAGCAGCTAAAAGTTTTTCTTTTTCTTCGGCTAGTTTAGCAATTTCATCAAGAGATTTTGATTGCACAACAATTTCCTTTTGAAGTTTATCGATACGTTTATTACTTTCAATAATCAATTTAGAATTATCAAAACCTTCTAGTTTTTTGTATCGGTTAATTCCACCAAATCCAGCTCTTCGTTGTTCTTCTGGTATAGGGTTGGCTTCAAAATAGACTCGGTAAATATTATTATCTCTATCAGCTATATTAGACAGAACGGTTTCGGCTTCTGTCATTTTTCTATTAAGCAATTGAAACTGAAGTTGAGCATTTTGCAATTCTCTTTTTAGTGCTCTTTCTTTAGGGGATTCTACGTACTGACTAGCTAAAAATACAAACATAAACCCAAAAAGAGCCGATGCCAAAATAAACATAAAAGCATATTTTATCGTGGTTCTTTTTTTGCGTTCAATTTTACGGTATGAAAGCGATTCTGGATCGTAATAATATTTTACCTTACTCATTCCTTAAATTATACTATTTTTGCACTTTACGAGGATGCAATTTATAACTAAATTTTATTTGCAAACGAGTAAAGATAAAAATTGTTTTGCAATTAATATAATTTAACAACATAGTAACAGTTTTACATTAATGAAGTCTCAAGATATTCGCTCTACATTCTTAAAGTTTTTTGAAGATAAAAAGCATGGCATTGTGCCATCGGCTCCTATGGTTTTAAAAGATGATCCTACCTTAATGTTTGTAAATGCGGGTATGGTACCTTTTAAACAATATTTTTTAGGGAATGCAAAGCCTAAGCATAGTCGATTAACTGATTCTCAGAAGTGTTTACGTGTTTCTGGAAAACATAACGATTTGGAAGAGGTTGGTTATGATACTTACCATCATACGTTATTTGAAATGCTGGGTAACTGGAGTTTTGGTGATTATTTTAAAAAAGAAGCTATTACTTGGGCTTGGGAGCTATTAACAGATGTTTATGGTATAGATAAAGACATTCTTTATGTAACAGTTTTTGAAGGAAATAAAGAGGATAATCTTCCAATGGACAACGAAGCGTATCAGCTTTGGAAACAAATTGTTCCAGAGGATAGAATTTTAAAAGGTAATAAAAAAGATAACTTCTGGGAAATGGGAGATCAAGGACCTTGTGGGCCTTGTAGTGAAATTCATGTTGATATCCGTTCTGCTGAAGAAAAAGCAAAAATTCCAGGAAAAGATCTGGTAAATAAAGACCATCCGCAAGTTGTGGAAATTTGGAATTTGGTGTTTATGGAATTTAACAGAAAAGCTAATGGATCTTTAGAACCTCTACCAAACAAACATATTGATACAGGAATGGGATTTGAGCGCTTATGCATGGTTTTGCAAGGTGTTCAATCAAACTACGATACCGATGTGTTTACTCCAATCATCAGAGAAATTGAAACCATAGCAAATAAAGAGTATGGAAATGATGAAAAAGTAGATGTTGCCATACGAGTTATTTCAGATCATGTTCGTGCCGTAGCGTTTTCAATTGCAGACGGACAGTTACCTAGTAGTACAGGAGCAGGCTATGTAATTCGTAGAATTTTGCGACGAGCTATTCGCTATAGTTTTACGTTTTTAGACCAAAAAGAATCTTTTATTTACAGGCTGGTTGATGTATTGAGTAAAAAAATGGGAGAGGCCTTTCCTGAACTGAAAGCTCAAAAACAATTGATTGAAAATGTTATTAAAGAAGAGGAACAGTCTTTTTTAAGAACTTTAGACCAAGGTTTAGTATTACTAAATAAAATTGTAGAAGATTCTACCAATAAAACAATTTCTGGAGAAAAGGCTTTTGAATTATATGATACGTACGGATTTCCTATTGATTTAACTTCTTTAATTCTAAGAGAAAAAGGATTACAGTTAGATGAAGCTGGTTTTCAAACCGAAATGCAAAAACAAAAAGACCGCTCGCGGGCAGCTAGTGAAATGGCAACCGATGACTGGACTATTTTGATTGATGATGCAGATGAAGAATTTATTGGGTATGATTATCTTGAAGCTCAAGTAAAATTAACCAGATACAGAAAAGTAACTTCCAAAAAAGAAGGAGATATGTATCAGTTGGTATTTAATCTTACCCCGTTTTATCCAGAAGGTGGCGGACAAGTAGGTGATAAAGGCTATTTAGAAGATACACACGGTAATGTAATTTATATCCTTGACACTAAAAAGGAGAATAATGTCATCATACATTTCGCTAAAAATTTACCAAATCATCTTAATGAAACCTTTAAGGCGGTTGTAGATGAAAAGCAACGATACAGAACAGAATGTAATCATACAGCAACTCATCTGTTACATCAGGCGTTACGAGAAATTTTAGGCACTCATGTAGAACAAAAAGGCAGTGCCGTTCACTCCAAACATTTGCGTTTTGATTTTTCTCATTTTTCTAAGCTAACGACTGAAGAATTGCGTGATGTTGAAAATTTTGTAAATGCAAGAATCGAAGGCAAATTACCATTAATTGAAAAGCGAAACATTCCAAAAGAAGAAGCTATTGCCGAAGGCGCAATGAGTTTGTTTGGAGAAAAATATGGAGATACGGTAAGAGCTATTCGTTTTGGACAATCCATTGAACTTTGTGGAGGCACACACGTTAAAAATACAGGCGATATTTGGCATTTTAAAATTGTGTCTGAAGGTGCTGTAGCATCGGGTATTCGTCGTATTGAAGCAATTACCAATGATGCTGCAAAAGATTTTTATTTTGAAAATAATCAAGCTTATTTTGAAATGAAAGAGTTACTTAATAATGCTAAAGAACCTGTGAAAGCACTTCAAAATTTACAAGATGAAAATGCAAATCTTAAAAAGCAGATTGAAGGTTTATTAAAAGATAAAGCGAAAAATATAAAAGGAGAATTAAAGACTGAATTAACTGAAATTAACGGTATTAAGTTTTTAGCTAAGAAACTCGATTTAGACGCTTCAGGAATGAAAGATTTATGTTTTGAATTGGGAAGTGAACACGATAATTTGTTCTTGCTCTTTGCCTCAGAAAATGAGGAAAAAGCATTGTTAACCTGTTACATTTCAAAAGAATTAGTGGCAAACAAAGGTTTAAATGCCGGACTCGTAGTTCGTGAACTTGGTAAATATATCCAAGGCGGTGGTGGCGGACAACCATTTTTTGCAACTGCGGGAGGAAAAAACCCTCAAGGAATTTCTGAAGCTTTATCAAAGGCAAAAGATTATATATCATAAGTTTTGCAACTTCAAACCCAAATACCATTAGAAATACAGTCTAATAATCTAATAGACTATAATTCTAATGTGTTATTGTTGGGATCTTGTTTTTCTGATAATATTGGTAAAAAGTTAGACTACTTTAAGTTTCAAAATACTCAAAATCCGTTTGGTATTTTATTTCATCCAAAAGCTATAGAAACGTTAATCGTTTATGCTATTGAAGAAAAAACGTATTCAGAGAACGATATTTTTTTTCATAATGAACAATGGCATTGTTTTGACGCGCATTCAAAACTAAGTAATAATTCAAAAGAAGATTTATTAAATGATTTAAATGCCATTATTAAAACAACAAGCAAACAAATCCACAAATCAACACACATTGTTATTACGCTAGGAACTGCTTGGATGTATCGTTTTATAGAAACCAATGCAGTTGTTGCCAATTGCCATAAAGTCCCTCAAAAACAGTTTGTAAAAGAATTAATGGGTATCGAAGCAATAACGCAGTCGCTTGAAAATATTGTAAAGCTTGTTAAAAACGCTAATTCTGAAGCTACTATTATTTTTACACTGTCACCCGTGCGACATTTAAAAGATGGTTTTGTAGAAAATACGCAGAGTAAATCTCATTTAATTGCAGCAATTCATCGAGTTTTGTCACTTCAAGCTCAGTCGAGAGATCTTTATTATTTCCCATCATATGAAATAATGATGGATGAACTTCGTGATTATCGTTTTTATAATGAGGATATGGTGCATCCAAATCAAACAGCAATCAATTATATTTGGGAAAGGTTTAAAAAGGTTTGGATTTGGAAAGAAGCATCAAAAACTATGGAGGAGGTTGATGCGATACGAAAAGGACTTCAGCATAAACCTTTTAACCCAAATTCTGAAGCGCATCAAAACTTTCTTAAAAATTTAGAGTTTAAAAAGTCTCAACTACAATCAAAATTTCCGCATATTCTTTTTTAGGATAGATCTTGCTATTGGTTTTAGCAATTTGTCTAATATCTCATTTATAATATCCCTGTTTTTTTAAAATACGCAATTCGTCGTATTGATTTCATTCTTCTCATTTTGCATTTTTGAACTGCTATTAATTTAAAACAAAATCAACAATGAGACATTTAAAACAATTTGTATTACTATTTGCAGGGATTCTAATAGTAAATTCTGTAAACGCTCAAAAGGCTGAAACTCCAAATCAAACCTATAATCTAGGTACTAAAATTAATGAAATGACACTAACTGTAGGAGGTATATTAGTTGCTGCCACGAATGACGGTTTAGTAGGCATAGACCCAAAACAAAGTGCACCTGTATTTACGTTTAATAATTTTGGAAAACTTAGTCCAGAGGAAACTGAATTTATACCGGCATCACCTTATATTGTCGTTTCTCAAGGTGTGGGTTCTAAATTTGCAGGAATTGCAAAAACAAAACGTGCGGTTATAAATTACGTAAACGGAAAGGTTATATTTAATTCTGAAACAGATAGTTGGAACCAAATTTACACCTGTAATATTGTCTTGCCACAAAACAAACTAATCATTAGCGGAATTCAAAAAGAAGGAGATAAATTCGAAAAAATGACTCCAAAAGTGGCTGTTTACGATCTAAGTACTCAAAAATTAGATTTTAGCTTCTTTTTGGATAAGCCAGGTCGCGTTGGTATTGCAAAAGATTTTAGTGTAACTGGTGTTCCGCTATTATTGAAAGAGATTTTAATAATACCAACGGCTCAAGGTTTGCTTGCAAAATCTCATAAAGGAGACGATTTATGGCAATGTAAAATTAAAGGTGTTAACTGGATGGTTGCCGATGAAACCGAAAAAGAAATCTATGGTTTTGAAACCACTACTAACGGAAAAAATACCAGAATTCATAAAATAGGAAGCAATGGAGAAGAGCTTTGGAAAGATGACCGAAAAGTTCAAGGAAATGTTTCAAACTTTCAAATATTACCAGAGGGCTTGGCTGTTGTAAGCGATAGGGTAGCAGCGGAAGAATCTGAAATTGCATTCTTAAGCGCCTCAACAGGTGAAGATTTATGGGAAAAGGCACCAAAAACAAAAGGATTTGTACAGCATTTTTATGTTCAAGATGATGGTATTTTATTCGGAATTCAGCAAGGTGGTATTAATAAAATATCCTTTGATGGAAAAACACTGTTTAAAAAGCCATTGAAAACTGGTGAAAATATTATGGTAATGGCAGAATCGCCCCAAGGGTTGATTTATATCACGAGTGAGGACGCAAATATTGTAAATTTAAAAACAGGGGACCAAGTTTGGGATAAACCGCTAAAATACAAAAACTCATCAGCTGTAGCATCCACATTTGACAGCACTCAAAACAGATACCTTATTGCCGCCGATGGAGATATTTATGCCATAGATGCTAGTTCTGGAAATGCAAATGAATTGGCAAAGGTAAAATTTGATGAAAAAGAAGTTGCTAATACAATGGAAATGAGGAACGGTAATATATTTTTAAGTTCATCGCAAAATGTGATGACGTTAGGTAGCGACGGAAATGAAATTTATCACGAATATTTTAAATCACCTTCTCAAAGTGGTTTTGTAAAAGTGCTTTCTGGAGTTGTGGCTGTAGCTTCTACTGGTTTAGCTATGGCACATGCAGCCAAAGCAGGAATGAACAGAACAAATTCTTATGGAAGTTCTAATGATTTAAGTAATTATAACGATTATGGAAAAGAAAATAAACGTGCCGCCGATATGTTTGCTTCTATAGGTGATGCTTCTTTTGCGATGATGTCAAAACGTTTTAAAGCCACTGCAGCAACCGAAAATTCACAATTTATTTTAACCAAATTAGACAGTGGGGTAGGCTTGGTGAAAGTAAATAAAGATTCAGGTAAAGTAGAAAAAGAAATTTTGTTAAAAGATAAAAAACCAGAATATCAAGTGGATGAAATTGCGGGTGTTTTATACTACAAAGCAGACGACAAAACTATCTACGCTTACAACTTACAAAAATAAATCTTGTTGTTGAGATTTGTTGATTAGGCGTAATAATCCAATTATTGCGCTTAATCTTTTTTAATAATACTTTTATCGAATAATTAATTAAGCTAGGTTGTATTAAGTTAAATTTATGATGCTATTAATCAGTTCAAATATTAAACACTAGTTGTTAAATCAGTTAAATGATTTTCAACTGGTGTTTTTTTTTGACTTTATAAAAGTGATTCAAAATATAAAATTATAAACAATGAATATTGATGTAATAGTAATTTGGTTTTTGTTTGTACTTATAGTTTTTTTAATAGGTGTTAGTGTTAAAAAAGTTATTAATAATATGACTTTTAATAAGTTATCGGATAGAAATTATAGAATTTTAAGTGATAATTTAAAATTTGAAATGGAATCGTTTCAAAAAAACAGTCAAAAAATAACAGTATTCGACGATTTAAATAAAACACTTTTTAAGCGCTTGTTTACAATAACTAAAGAGTTGCTATTTCTACAAAAACTTATATTTGATAATTATCGAAACTAAACTTTCATTGAAGTATCTATGAAAAAAGGATTATTCGTTCTCATTTTTTATTGCTTTCACTTGCTAATATATTCTCAAGACAATCTTGTTAAAATTGATAGTTTAAAAAGTGTTTACAACAAAAGCAAAAATCAAAAAGAAAAAGCAGAAGCTTTAACTCAATTGGTCGATCAATATTTTGAAAGAAATAAAGACTCTGCCGAAGTGTATATTTTAAAAACTTTAAGATACACTGAAAATAAAAAGGATTTAGAGGATATATATAGTCATTGCTTATTAAAGTATGCTCAATTTTATATCATTAAAGGGGATTATGAGACGTCTAATGCATACTATAGTAAATCATGGGAAAAACTGAAAGAGAAATATAATTATTTCTTGTACAATAAATATTATGGAGATTTTGGTGTTCTTAATTTTTATAAAGGTGATTTTAAAGAAGCTCTAAACAATTTTGACAAAGCGCTTCAATTAGCTAAAAAAGAAAATAATGAGATTGACCAGCTAAGATTTCTTAATAATAAAGCTTTAGCGATGTCTTATTTGGGTGAGGCCGAGGCGTCACTAGATGTTCATGAGGAGGCCATCAAACTTGCTGAGAAATTAAACGACTCAACGGCTTTAGGTAAATCTTTTAATAACATAGGACTCATTTATGAAGATATGAATGAATATGAAAAAGCTTTAGAGTTTTATTTAAAGTCACTAAAAATAAAAGAGAACGGAACCAGTAAAATAGATATCGTAAATAGCCTATATAATGTTGCAGGGATGTACAAGGAAATAGGCGAAAAGAATAATGATACGTTGTTTTATGAAAAAGCAGAACAACAATATAATTTAGCTTTAAACAAAGCAAAGGAAGTTAACTACGGTAAAGTTGTATTATTTTCTAAAACAGGATTGGCTCAATTAGCAACTGTTAGAAATAATCCACAAAAAGCCATTGAAATATACAAGTCTGTTATTAGTGAAGCACAACAAGTTAAGGATATTCAAACACTTCGGGTTACCTATCTTAATTTAGGTGTTAACTACTTAAAAATCAATAAGATTTACGATGCTGAAAACTATCTATTAAAAGCATTGCCATTAATTGTTGAAGCAGAGAACCCATCAGATTTAGCTAGTATTTACAAAAACTTAGCGATGCTTTATAACAGAAAAAAAGACTATTCTAATGCTTATAATTATTTAACTAAGCAATATAAGATAGAACAAGAATTATCAAAAAATTCTTTAAAAGATAAAATTTCTGAATTTGAAATTAAATACGAGACCGAAAAAAAGGAAAAAGAGATTCTAACTCAACGTGCAGATTTAGCTGAAAAAGAACTTAACATAAATAGGAAAAATACACAGCTTATTGGTTTGAGTATTTTAGCTATAGTTATATCTATTTTAGGTTATTTGTTTTACAGCCAACAGAAACTAAAACACGAGCAGCTAAAAAAGGAGAGCGAATTAAAAGAGGCTTTAGTTAAAATTGAAACTCAAAATAAATTGCAAGAGCAACGCTTAAGAATTTCTAGAGATTTACATGATAATATTGGAGCACAACTTACTTTTATTATTTCAACTATTGAAAATTTACAATATGGGTTTAAAATTACCAATGAGAAATTAGTAGATAAACTTGTTAATATAAGCACATTTACAAAAGAAACTATTAGTGAATTAAGAGATACTATTTGGGCTATGAATAAGGACGAAATCACTTTTGAAGATCTTCAATCGCGTATTTCTAATTATATTGATAAAGCACATTTGTCTGACGAGCATATCGATTTTTCATTTAAGATGGATAAAGCGGTCAATCTGGATAAAACATTTTCATCTGTTCAAGGTATGAATGTGTATAGAATTATTCAAGAAGCCATAAACAATGCTATTAAATATGCCCAAGCAAACACTATAACCGTAATGATTGAAAATACTGAAAATAATAATTTGTTAGTTGCAATTACAGATGATGGATTTGGCTTTGATTTAGAAAATGTAGAGCTAGGTAGCGGTATTAATAACATGAAAAAGCGAGCTGAAGATATACACGCACAATTAACTATTCAAAGTAATAGTAATCAAGGAACCAGAGTAGCATTAATCTTATAATTTCTATAAAAAATGGACAAAATTAAAACGGTCATAGTTGATGATAATTCATTTTTAATTGCCACAGTAAAAGAAAAACTTTCTTTTTTTGAAGATATAGACCTCAAGTTTACTGCCGCAAATGGTTCTGAATTAATATCAAAACTTAACGATAATCATAATATCGATCTTATTTTAATGGATATTGAAATGCCTGTTTTAAATGGCATTGAAACCACAGAACTCGTAAATCGAAAATATCCTCATATTAAAATTATTATGCTTACGGTTTTTGATAATGATGAACATATTTTTAATGCCATTAAAGCTGGAGCCGATGGCTATTTGTTAAAAGAAATAAATGCCAATGATTTACACGAAGGCATCTTAGAAACTTTAAATGGAGGAGCAGCTATGACACCGTCTATAGCTATGAAAACTTTAAAGCTTTTAAGAAATCCTGTAGATTTTAAAAATCAAGAAGACTATATTACATTATCAGAACGAGAAATTCAAGTTCTTGAACAATTAAGTAAAGGATTAAGCTATAGTTTAATAGCAGAAAACTTATTCCTTTCTACGGGAACCATCAGAAAACATATTGAAAATATTTACAGAAAATTACAGGTTCATAATAAGTTAGAAGCTGTAGAAAAAGCAAAACGGAATAATTTAATATAAAGATTTGTTAATCTTAGGGTAATATCAAACTAACTCATAATATGTACTTTTGTCATGTTATGAGTTAGTTAGTTTAGTTTTAACATTAGTTAGACTTCTTATGTCGAAGGAAACTAATGTTTTTTCTTTTTTATAAATAACCTAAAGTTTATTTCTCAAGCTAGACCAGCCGCCCCCATTAATGGTTTCAATACCGTTACTATTTAAAATACTAGCTGCATTACCAGAACGCATTCCGCTTGCACAACACACTATAATAGGTTTGTTAAGCTTTTTTATGGCATTTATTTGTGAGTTTATAGTCTGTAAAGGTATATTTTTAGACCCTGGAATAGCCCCTTGTCTAAATTCTTCTTTAGTTCTTACATCAATGATGATAGCTCCTCTAGAAGTGAAATCATTAATTTTATCAGTTTTGTTTCCTGTTAGAAAATCTAATAGTCCCATAATAGTTTTTAAAATTTTTATGCAAATTACTTTAATTTTTTTAGATATGTGTGTAACATGTGTTACAACCTAAATTTTGTATCTTCATACACTGTAATGCGGTACGTTTTTTAATTTTTAAATATGTTAGGATTAAGAACAACAATTTATAAAGTAAGTGATTTACAAGCAGCAAAATTATGGTATTCTAAAGCTTTTGAAACAGAGCCCTATTTTGATGAACCATTTTATGTGGGCTTTAATATTAAAGGTTATGAATTAGGTTTGTTACCTGAAGAAGATGCTGAAAAAGGAGCAAGTGTTTTATCGTATTGGGGCGTTGATGATATGCTAAAAACCTATGAACACTTGATTAATTTAGAAGCAAAACCTCGCGAAGTACCCACCAATGTTGGAGGAGAATTAATGGTAGCTTCAGTTTACGATCCTTGGCAGAATATTATAGGAATTATTTTCAATCCAGATTTTAAATTACAAAATGAATAAAGCTATACTTCAACAAGTTCATGAACGTATAAAACCTTACATTCATAGAACACCCGTATTAACATCAGAGCTGATTAATGACATAGTTCAAGCTAAGGTGTATTTTAAATGCGAGAATTTTCAAAAAATGGGTGCTTTTAAAATGAGAGGCGCTACCAATGCTATTTTAAGTTTGACAGATGACGAACGTCGCAAAGGTGTGGTCACTCATTCTTCAGGAAATTTTGCCCAAGCCTTATCTTTAGCAGCAAAAAAAATAGGAGTTAAAGCCTATATCGTGATGCCTAAAAATGCACCACAAGTAAAAAAGGATGCGGTTAAAACCTATCTAGGAAATATCATAGAATGCGATTCAACCCCGATAGCACGTGAAGACATGGCAGAAAAGGTTCAAAAAGTAACAGGAGCTACATTTATACATCCTTCAAATGATGATCAAGTAATTTATGGTCAAGGTACCGCCGCCATGGAATTATTTGAAGACTACCCAGATTTAGATTATGTGTTTTCACCTGTTGGTGGTGGTGGTTTAATTGCGGGTACAGCCTTAGCAGCTACTTATTTTTCTGAGCATTGTAAAGTTGTTGGTGGAGAACCTAAAAATGCGGATGATGCGTATCGTTCTTTGTTAAGCGGAAAAATTGAGTTTAATGAGCATGTTAATACCATTGCAGATGGTTTGAGAACTTTTTTGGGTGATAGAAATTTTCCTATTATTAAAAAAGATGTAGAAAAAATTATTAGAGTAGAAGAGGAGGACATTATTAAGGCAATGAAACTTGTTTGGGAACGTATGAAAATTATTATTGAACCATCTAGTGCTGTGGCTTTTGCGGCATTGTTAAAAAATAAGCGGGATTATAAAAACAAAAAAATAGGTGTTATTATATCTGGGGGCAATGTTGATGTAACTAATCTGCCCTTTTAATGAATTAATTATTAAGTTTGAAAAAAATAACGGTTACGTTTAATAAGATTGAACAATGAATAATCCATTTGTAGAATTAACAGTTAAAAACAAAGTTGGGTATATTACTTTTTTTCACCCTAATAGAAACTCCATGCCTAGTGATATTTTATCTCTGTTACAAAAAACTATTATTGACACAGGAAAAAATAATGATGTTAATGTTATTGTGTTACAAAGTGGTGGAGACAGAACCTTTTGCGCAGGAGCCAGTTTTAATGAAGTTGTAACTATTAATAATCAAGATGCTGGAATACAGTTTTTTTCTGGATTTGCAAAGGTTATTAATGCTATGAGAAAATGTCCTAAATTAATTATAGGTAGAGTTCAAGGAAAGGCTGTAGGAGGTGGAGTTGGTTTAGCTGCTGCGACCGATTATTGTTTAGCTACAAAATATGCGTCTATACGTTTGAGCGAGTTAAGTATTGGTATTGGACCATTTGTTATAGAACCTGCCGTTTCAAGAAAAATGGGTAAAATGGCCATGTCAGAAATGACTATTGATGCCGAATCATTTTTTTCGACAGATTTTGCTAAAGACAAAGGTTTGTATGCAGACGTTTTTGACACTACAGAAGCACTAGATGATGCTGTAAAAGTGCTAGCCGAAAAATTAGCAAGTTATAACCCTGAAGCCTTAAGTAATATGAAAAAAGTACTTTGGGAAGGTACCGATCATTGGGATTCACTACTCTTAGAGCGTGCTAAAATTAGCGGGAAATTAGTGTTAAGTGAGTTTACTAAAAACACGTTGAAACGATTCAGATAGTTTTATACTGCCGTTTTTTGATTTACAATTTCCAACCCATCATCAATTAATCTTCCAACTTGTGGTTTGTTTTGCTTAATGGTTTCTAAATGTTGCAGACAGTTTTTAGCTAAAACAGATTCGTTTCCTAAGAGAGCTAATTCATAAATTTCAACAACTAATAACCAGTCAGTTGGATGATTTTTAATCAATTCTTCTAATGCCTTGGTTCTAGAAATAGTATTATTTTTTTGTTCTCTATAATCCCTAATTTGCTGATATAAGGTTTCTAATTGTAAACGTTTTGCAGATTTTTTAAGATGAATTGTTTGAGAAGTGGGTGTGTGAGTTATTAAATCAAAACTATTTAAATCGGCAGGTCCAGAAAATGCAGAAACAACTTCTTTGCCTACGGCCATGTCATAATTACCCCATTCAGGTTTAAATAAAATAGTATCATTGTGTTTTACAGTACAATTTTTGAAACTGATAAGAATTATTTTTCCCTGTAAGTTGCGTTTTCCTGTAATAATTTCACCGGTAACGATGATGCCTCCTTCAAATTCTAAAGTGATTGTTTTTTCTTCATAAATATCATAAGCACTTAAATCACGCGGACTCATATCTTCAATGGCTAAATTGATGCCTTTAAGTTTGCCTATTGGTGAGCCAAAACCATTTTTATGGGCTTTAATACCATGCCCAACAAGTTCTTTTTCTCTATAAGATAAGGCAGTTTCTCCTTCAGTTTGAATATATATGAGGGTTCCATTAGCTTCAATCACCTTGTTAAAGACGCCAGAAATTTGGATGCCAGTGCTTAATTCAATGGTTCCAAGTGCTTGCGAATTGATTAATTTTTTTACACCAGGAAGTCCGCCCTTACGCAGTGCCATAGTATTTGCAAATTCCTCTAAAATAAGACTTAAATGAGCAAAATCTGGCGTTACATATAATTGGGGTTGAGGTTTAGTAATATCAAAATCTTTAAATGTCGCTTCAATAGTATATGGATATTTTTTTACGGCATCAGTTAAACACCAAGCACTTTCACCAATAGAAGATAATAATCCTGCGCCATAAATTTTTGGATCTTCTATGGTTCCTATTAAGCCATATTCAACGGTCCACCAATGCAGGTTTCTTATAAGAGCCATTTCACTGGGTTCTCCCATATTTTTTTGTAATTCTTCTACTTTTTTTTCCGCGGAAGCGATATTGTCTTCATTAGAATCTGGAGCTTCTTTAATAATAGATAAATGTCTTACGGCTTCATATAATTCGTAATCTTTAGCAGAAGAAATTGCTTTACACCCAATTTCACCAAATCTACGTAAATATTCAGCGTATTCCGGGTTGGCAATAATGGGTGCATGGCCCGCACCTTCATGAATAATGTCTGGAGCTGGCGTGTATTCTATATGTTCTAATTGCCTAATATCGCTGGCGATAACCAACACATTATAAGCCTGAAATTCCATAAACGCATTAGGTGGTATAAACCCGTCAACTGCCACAGCTGCCCAACCAATATCTTTTAAAATACGATTCATGCCATACATGTTAGGAATACTATCAATTGAAATCCCTGTTTGTTTTAAACCATCCAAGTACGATTTGTGAGCTACTTTACTTAAAAAATCAACATTTTTACGCATTACGAAACGCCAAACAGCTTGGTCAATAGAGGAGTAGTCTTCATAATTTTGTGGTTTTATGAATTGACGCAGATGCTTGGGTAATCTGTTTAATATGTTATTGGACTCAATTGAATTATCCATGATGTTTGTAAGTGATTTTAGTAAAAATACAAATAATGAATAAAAATTATTAATGTAGGATGTTAAATATAAAAGTAGGTAACCTCATAAAAATATTTATTGATAAGTATTAACAGATTATTTTTTAACAATAAAACAATTTTTAAAGTTGGTGATTAAAAACATTTAATATTAATTTTGTTGTATGAGTAAACCACTTACAAAACAAGAACTGCATAATTTAGCAATGAATCATGTTGGTAAAGATTTAGAACAACGTGGTTTTGAATTTATAGCTATAAATAGCAAGCTTAAAAGGCACCCTCAGTTTGTTTGTATTGATAAGAATAGCCAATATTTTTTTGTGATTGTTAGAGCCATACTTCTTCCAGACAATCCTAATAATTATGATGTTGTTTGGATGGAGTCCTTTAAAAAGCACGCCAGAGAAAAAAATGCTCAAGTACTTTATGCCGGTGTTGGTTTGGCTAATGCTAAAGATGAAAAGTTACCAATTTACTTAAATGAAGAGTATCTTATTGAATATAATGGTATTCAAGTTTTGGAGACTCATTTAAATTAAAAATTACTTATGAATAGATTTTTTTTAGGTTTTATTTTTTGTGTGTCACTTGTTTCTTGCAAGCAACACGTAAATACTAAGTTGGCAGGACCTGTTTTTGGGACGACTTATCATATTCAATATTATTCTGAAAATAATCAAGTGTTTCAACATAAGATAGATAGTTTATTTGAGGTTATTAATACATCTATGTCAACCTATCAAAGTAATTCGGATATTTCTAAACTTAACAGGAATGAATCGAATACTATTGATAATCATTTTGCGAAAGTTTTCGATACGTCTAAGGATATATATAAATTAACCAATGGTTTTTTTGATCCAACCATTGGTGTTTTGGTCAATGCTTGGGATTTTGGACCTGAAGGAAATATTGTTAATTTAGACAGTCTGAAAGTTGATAGTTTAATGGTTTCGGTTGGACTAAATAAAGTGACTCGTGAAGGACATAAAATTATCAAACAAAATCCGAATACATTTATTGATTTTAACGCTATTGCTAAAGGATATGGTGTTGATGTGATTTCTGAGTTTTTGGAAAGTCAGAAAATAGATAACTATATTGTTGAAATTGGTGGTGAAATAAGGACAAAAGGTGTCAATATTGAAAAAGATAAAGATTGGAAAGTAGGGGTAGAAATGCCACATTTTGATGGAACGCAGTCCGTTATTCGAGCCATTGCATTGAAAGATGTCGCCATGGCAACCTCGGGAACCTATCGCAAGTTCAAAGTGGACAAAAATGGTAACAGATATTCACATATTATTGATACCAAAACTGGATATCCGAGTAAAACTAATTTATTGAGTATTTCGGTTATTGCATCCAATTGCATGACGGCAGATGCTTATGCCACGGCCTTTAAAGCCATGGGTATTGAAAAAGTAAAGGAATTTTTAAAAAACCATCCAGAATTAAAAGTATTCTTAATTTACGAGGATGAAAATCAGGCCTTAAAGACACTAGCGCTCAATGGGTTTCCTGAAAGTTAGTTTTTATAAACTACTGGAATAATCTCTCCTTTTGCTAAACAATAGGTTGTAATATCTTTTTGGGATAGTGTGTTTGTATAATCAACTTCATCAACTTTAAAACCTACAGAACGAAGTTTATCAAAATAATCTCGACCGTAAATACGAACATGGTCATATTGTCCAAAAATTTTAGCGCGTTCTTTTTTATCGGTTATCGAGTTGTCTTCAAAGGTTTTTTCTCTGTTTAAATCTTGAGGAATTTGAAACACCCCAAAACCGCCAGGTTTTAAAACTCGATATAATTCTTGCATGGCTTTAGTATCATCAGGAATATGTTCTAGCACATGATTACAAAAAATAATATCAAATTCGTTTTCCTTAAAAGGCAAGTTGCAAATGTCTGCTTTAACATCTGCCAAGGGAGAATTTAAGTCTGTCGTCACATAATCTAGATTTTTCATGTTCCTGAAGCGCTTATAGAACGCTTGTTCTGGTGCAAAATGAAGCACTTTATGGTTTGATGTGAAAAAATCAGTCTCATTTTTAAGGTATAACCAAAGTAATCTATGGCGTTCTAAACTTAAAGTTGAGGGCGATAGGGCATTGTTACGTTGTTTTCCGTATCCGTATGGTAAAAAGGTTCTAAAACGGTTGCCGTCTATGGGGTCTGTGTAGGTATTTCCTTTTAAGAAGAATACTAAAATAGGACGAACAAGATAACTTACTCTAATTAATAAAGGTCTTGGTATGATATTTAAAATTAATTTGAAGAGTTTTTTCAAAAGGGATTATTTATAATCTTCACGAACAGGATAAAAAATGTCTGTTACTTTACAATCTGTTAACGCTAGCGCACTATGCACGGCATTGGATGGAATTAATGTAATCATACCGGGTTCTAAAACTTGAACAACGCCATCAATAGTCATTTTTAATTTTCCCTCAGTAACTTGGGTTGTTTGCTCATGGACATGAGAATGAGCAGGTAAAATGGCCCCTTTTTTTATGTCAACAAAACCAAAAGTATTATTGTCTGTATGAAAATAACGACCTTTAATTCCTTTGGCTAGTTCTCGTTCTTTAATTTCAGAAATAACTTTATTCATGGGTTATAGAACTAATGCTTTTTGTCTGAATTCATCTTCTTCATTAGACACAATTCCTAATGCTTCATAAATATACGCAAAGGTTGAAAGTAGTTCTGGTTTGCCATCAACTAATGCCACATCATGTTCAAAATGAGCACTTGGTTTATTGTCTAAAGTTGTAATCGTCCAACCATCTCTATGCTGTTTAATACGATGTGTTCCCATATTAATCATGGGTTCAATAGCAACTACCATACCTTCAACAAATTTTTTACCTCTGCCACGTTTACCGTAGTTAGGCATTTCAGGGTCTTCATGCATTTTTTTACCTAAGCCATGACCAACCAATTCTCTAACAACTCCATAACCGTGGTCTTCACAATATTTTTGGATAGCATAACCAACATCGCCAACCCGATTGTTAGCTTTGAATTCTCTGATACCAGCGTATAATGATTCTTTGGTGACTTGAAGTAACTTCTCGGTTTCTTTATCAATTTCTCCTACTGCAAATGTATAAGCATGGTCTCCGTAAAAGCCATTTTTTAGGGCACCACAATCTATAGATATGATATCTCCTTCAACCAATGGTTCTTTGTTTGGAATACCATGAACAACTTGCGTGTTAGGACTCATACATAGCGTATTAGGAAAGTCATAGAGTCCTAAAAATCCAGGAATGGCTCCTTGGTCTCTAATAAATTCTTCAGCTATTTTATCAAGCTGTAATGTAGTTACTCCTGGTTTAATTTCTTTAGCAAGTAGACCTAATGTTTTAGAGACTATTAAAGCGCTTTCGCGCATGAGTTCAATTTCTTCTCTTGTTTTTGTTATAATCATGAATTTTAAAATATGTGCAAAGATACTGAAAATTAAATTTTTATTGTTTTTTTATGAGAGTATGACTTTAGACATTTTTTATAATTTTTTTTATAAATAATTTTGAGTTTCAAAATGACTATTATGTATAAAATTGTTACTGCAGAAGAAGCCGTTAAAGTTATTAAGTCAAATGATAGAGTGTATATTCAAGCTGCGGCTGCAACGCCGCAGATTTTAATAAATGCTATGACGCAACGTTTTGAAGAATTAAGAAATGTTGAGGTTTGTCATTTACATGTAGAAGGAGACGCTCCTTATTCAAACCCAGAGCTAAGAGACAGTTTTCATGTAAATTCCTTTTTTGTGGGCAATAATGTTAGACACACATTAGCTGCTGGCAATGGATCTTATACACCCGTTTTTTTAAGTGAATTGCCGCTATTGTTTAAACGAAATATTTTACCACTCGATGTGGCGTTAATACATGTGTCTGTTCCAGATAAGCATGGGTATTGTTCTTTAGGTGTTTCTATTGAAGCAACTTTGGCGGCCATTGAAAACGCAAAAACGGTGATAGCACAGGTAAATCCACAAATGCCAAGAACACATGGTGACGGTATTATTCATCATACAGAAATAGATTTATTTGTTGAATGTAATGAATCTATACCGACGCATGACTTGCCTATTTCTGGAGAGGTTGAAAATAAAATTGGTGATTATGTGGCAAGTTTGATTGAAGATAAGAGTACGTTGCAAATGGGGGTTGGCGTTATTCCTAATGCAGTATTATCAAAACTTACTAACCATAAAAATTTAGGTTTACATACCGAAATGTTTTCGGATGGTGTTATAGACCTAATTTTAAATAATGTTATTAACGGAAATTATAAAGCTATTAGTCCAGGGCGAACTTTAGCCACATTTTTAATGGGTTCAAAACGATTATACGATTATGTTGATGATAACCCGTTTATTGAATTAAGAGCTTCTGATTATGTAAATGATGTCTCCATTATTAAGCAAAATAAACGGATGGTAGCCATAAATTCAGCCATAGAGGTTGATGTTACTGGACAAGTATGTGCAGATTCTATGGGTTCAAAAATATATTCAGGTGTTGGAGGGCAAATGGATTTTATAAGAGGGGCGTCTTTGAGTGAAGGTGGTAAAGCTATTATTGCCTTGCCATCAACAACTAAAAGCGGAATAAGCAGAATAGTGCCATGTCTAAAACCAGGAGCCGGTATTGTAACAACGAGGGCTCATGTGCATTATATTATTACTGAATA
The DNA here is from genome assembly GCF_011762485.1 of Yeosuana marina. Taxonomy (GTDB): domain Bacteria; phylum Bacteroidota; class Bacteroidia; order Flavobacteriales; family Flavobacteriaceae; genus Yeosuana; species Yeosuana marina. Next base: position 258,548 of record NZ_JAAKGI010000025.1, on the reverse strand, counting down.
CGGCATTGCAGATTTATATGGAAAGACCATACAAAATCGTGTAAAAGCTTTAGTAGAAATAGCGCATCCAAATCATAGAGAAGCTATCGAGAAGGCTTATTTTGAGTTGATTTAAAAAAGAAGAAAAGTTTATTTAAAAAAATCTAATAAACTTTTCTTCTTTTTATAAGTATCAATATTTGGCATGTCTTCATGACCAATGAGTATTTGGTATACTTTGCCCCAGCCTATAAAACCGCCAATATTTCTGTCATCAATAAACAAATCTGCATGAATCTTTCTACTTCTGTCAGTTTTGTATTCCTCTTCGGGAAAACTCTTATTGACAGCATAGAAAAAAATTCCGTTGTCTTCACAAAACTTAACAGCTTCATCCAATGTGTCGCCACTTCTGTAGGTCCATAAAATAAGACGATGCCCTTCTTCTTGTAATTTTTTTAAAGTTTCAAATGCAAAAAGCATAGGTTTTCCAACCTTTGGGTAGGCATCTTCAACGATGGTACCATCAAAATCGACTGCAATAATAAGCTTGTCGTTAAAATTCATTTATGGGCTGCATTTGGTTACTGTAAAAGTACAATATTAATTTTAAACTAAGGAATGACGCGTCATGGCCTCTGGTTGTTCAATTCCCATAAGTTTAAGTATCGTAGGCGCAATATCTCCTAAAACACCATCTTTTACTTCTTTTAAATCTTTATCAATTAAAATTACAGGAACAGGATTTGTTGTGTGAGCTGTATTAGGTGAGCCATCTGGATTTATCATGGTTTCACAATTACCATGATCTGCAATTAATATAGTTGTATAATCATTGTCAAGTGCTGCTGTAACCACATCTTTTACACAAATATCAACTGCTTCACATGCTTTAATGGCGGCTTTCATAACGCCTGTGTGACCTACCATGTCTCCGTTGGCAAAATTTAAACATACAAAATCAACATCTCCTTTTTGTAACTCAGGCACTAAGGCATCTCTTAATTCGTAGGCGCTCATTTCTGGTTGTAAGTCATAAGTGGCCACTTTTGGTGAGTTTCTTAAAATACGTGTTTCACCTTTAAAAGGAGTTTCTTGTCCGCCAGAAAAGAAAAAAGTAACATGAGGATATTTTTCTGTTTCAGCAATACGAATTTGTTTTTTATTATGCTTTTCTAAAACTTCACCTAAGGTTTCTGTTAAATTTTCTTTGTTGAATATAACTTTTATGTTTTTAAAACTATCATCATAATTGGTAAGCGTTACATAATATAAATCTAATTTATGCATGTTTTGTTCATGAAAATCTTTTTGAGATAACGCCTCAGTTAATTCGCGTCCACGATCTGTTCTGAAGTTAAAGAAAATAACAACATCACCGTTTTTAATCGTTGCAACTGGTTTGTCATTATTATCAACCATAACAATAGGTTTGATAAACTCATCAGTAATATCATTTTTGTAATGAGATTCTATAGACTCAGTAACATTGGTAGAATGTTCACCTTCACCACGTACCATAACATCATATGCTAGCTTAATACGTTCCCAGCGCTTATCTCTATCCATAGCATAATAACGCCCCGTTACAGAAGCTAGTTTGCTGTTTGTTTTTTCTAGTTCTTCTTCTAATTCTGTTAAAAATCCATAGCCAGATTTAGGATCTACATCACGACCATCAGTAAAGGCATGCACATAGGAGTTGGTTAAACCGAAATCATTGGCAGCTTCCAGTAAACCAAATAAATGATTGATGTGCGAATGCACACCACCATCACTTAGCAACCCAACAAAATGAACATCTTTATTGTTTTTCTTAGCATAGTCAAAAGCATCAACTAATACTTTTTCATTATTAAGGGTTTTGTTTTTTACGGCTAGATTTACTTTTACTAAATCTTGATAAACAATTCTTCCTGCTCCAAGATTCATATGTCCAACTTCACTATTTCCCATTTGACCTTCGGGTAAACCAACGTGTAAACCATCTGTTCGTAAAGAAGCATTCGGGTATTTTGTGTATAAAGAATCTATGAAAGGTGTGTTTGCATTATCGATTGCTGATACTTTTGGGTCTGGAGATTTCCCCCATCCGTCAAGAATCATTAAGATGACTTTTTTATTCATTTTTAATATGATTTTAATAGGCTCAAAGATAACGAAGTTTAATAAGAAAATGAGTAAAAATGCTTTCCGAAATACTCATTTATTAGCAAGTATTTCAATGAATTTTTAGGTTAACATACTATTTGTTTGAAGAAAATAAAATGTTAAAAAAATGTTATTGCTTACTTTTTCTGTAACACATTTAAAAAACTATCGTCTTTATAATATATCAAAAAACGAATCAATAATCAAATTAAAATCTTTCATCATGAAAAAAACAATCATTATTTCAGCAGTCGCATTATGTTTTTCAATTGCCACTGTTAGTGCTAGCCCTTTAAAAAATTCTACAGAAAAATATAGTACTGTTTCGGTGCTTAAGTTTAAAGTAAGTCCGTTTTGTGTTTCAATTGCTAAAGGAGATTTTGAAACTGTAAAAAAGCTTATTGAATTAGGTACAGATATTAATCAAAAATCTAACGGAATGACACCTGTAATGTATGCAGCAAAGTACAACAGAACTGAGATTTTGAAATTTTTAATTTCAAAAGGAGCTAATTTAAAAGCAAAATCAGACAAAGGGATGACTGCAGAAGAATATGCAAAATTGCACGGGGCTAAAGATGCTCATGAAATTCTTGAAAATGCATTATCATAAATCATAAAATAATTAAACTCAATATAATTATTTTGAGCTAGTCAACAAAAAAGCCTTGTTTTTCAAGGCTTTTTTGTTGACTATATTTTCATTATTAACTACTTAGATATTCCGAATATTATTTTTTTAAAAGTTGTGTTTTTTCTTGCAAAGAGAAGGACAGTTTAGTTATATTTGCCATAGAATTGCGGGAGTAGCTCAGTTGGTAGAGCGTCAGCCTTCCAAGCTGAATGTCGCCGGTTCGAACCCGGTCTCCCGCTCAAGAAGCTTCATCATTAAGATGAGGCTTTTTTATTTTAAGGTATTTAATTCTGTCTCTGGTTTTACTTCGTAAGGTGTCTTTTGATATTCAAAAATTCTGGCTGTAAGCGGTCCTTTTAAAACTATCGAATCGCCTTTAACATGCAACCAACTTCCTTCTCGTAACCCAATGACTGGTTGCGTATTATAACAATGAAATTCTTTGATACGTGTTTCTCTGGTTTCACCCATATGTTTTAAATTTTTAATAGTGTCTAGATAATGCGGATTTATATTAAACGGAACTAAACCTAAAGCATTAAAATTTGGAGGATACACTATAGGCATGTCGTTAGTAGTTTTTATGCTAAGTCCACAAATATTACTTCCTGCACTTGTGCCTAAATAGGGGGTTCCTTTGCTAATGCTGTCTTTTAAAACACTTAGTACGTTGTTTTTGTACAATTGATTTAATAGTACAAACGTGTTGCCACCACCAACAAAAATAGCTTCAGCTTCTTCAATTGCTAAACTTGGGTTTTCAAAAGTGTGAATTCCAATAACGTCTTTCTTAATTTTTAAAAAGGCCTCTTGTGCTTTTTTTGTATAGGCATCGTGTGATATGCCATCTGGTCTTGCATAAGGTATAAATAGAATGGTGTTTATTTCTTTAAAAAATATGGTTAAATCCTCGAGAATATAGTCTAGATAATTACTTCCGTGAGTTGTAGAGGTGCTGGCAATAAAAATGTTTTTCATTGAAATTATTTTTAAAAAAATTATATCTGGTACAATTTACCAAAAGTTTATAGTATATTAATAGATAAAATATATTTTAAAAGATTATTTTTAGACAAAAAACTATGAAAAAATTTATAATCTTATTAGCTGTTTTATCAGGTTTGCAGGCTGTTTCTCAAAATTTAAAACCAATCAGCATACAAGGAAAAGTAACTGTTGAAGGCGGGGATCTTACAGGGATATCGATTTTTAATAAGACTTCTATGATAGGAACAATAACCAATGAAAATGGTGAGTTTACGCTACCAGTTAAGCTAAATGATTCAATTGAGGTAAGTGCATTACAGTTTAAAAACATTGGTTTTCTAATTAATCAAAGTATTTTACAAGCTAAAACCATGAAAATATTTTTGATTGATGAAATTAATAAGCTCGATGAAGTTGTTATAACTGGAAATAGTTTGTCTAAAAATTTAGAAGTACAGATGAAACGTACAGGAAATTTTAAGCCAAAGTTGAATAATTTATATTTTGGTATGGTTAATAACGATGAGGCTTATAATGATATTGATTATAAATCTGCAGTTAGTAACAATGTAATGAACTCCCAACGGCAAAAAATGATTCATGGTTTAAATGTTGTAAATGTTGTTGATCAATTATTATTGCCCTTATTTAGGTCGAAAGTGAAAGATAAAGATGAAACAGGGATTCCAGAAGTTCCTATAGAATCTGTTAAATACTATTTTGGTTCTGACTTTTTAGTTGACAATTTCAACATTCCAGAGCATCGTGTTGAAGAATTTATAAGGTATGTTGAAAGTGATAATTTTGATATGTCGTTACTTAATTATGGAAAAGAAATGGAATTATTAGAATTGATTCATAATAAGAGTTTACAATTTTTAAACAAAAAGTAGCAATTTATTACTTTATGAAGTAACTTACTTTAACAAAACTTTAAATACACTTTTCATTTTCTTTAAGATTTGATATCCGTTCTTTATATTCTAAAGAAATTTTTATGAAAAGAATAGTACTCTTTATAACTATAATACTTTGTATTACTTCAGTTAGAAGCCAAACTATTACTCGCATTAATGTAAAAGGGATTATTCATGCAGATTTTAATGATGTTGAAAATGTAACCATATACAATACATCATCAAATAAAGGAACCATAACTAATGATAAAGGGGAGTTTACTATTAAGGTTGCTTTAAACGATATAATTGAAATTTCTGCCTTACAGTTTAAAACCGTTTCAGTTACCATTACGAAAGAAGTTATAGACTCTAAATTATTAAAAATATCTTTAGTTGAAAGTGTTAATCAGCTTGATGCCGTTGTATTGTCATCTGGGCTTTCTGGAAATATTGCTTTAGATATTGATGATGTAAGAATGCCTGCTCATATTGAATTGGACATGGGGAATATGGACATGGCTTTCGAGTATAATGATGACAAAGCTTTTGATAGAGGTGTTTTAGAAAATCAATTAAATGCCATAGTAAATAAAGGGCAACTTCATAATGGTGTTAATTTTGTTGCAATATCTAAACTGATTTTTAAGTCTAAAAAAAATAAAACTGTTAAAAATCAAATACCGCAAGAACCCAAACCAAAAGAACTATTAGATGTTTATTCTTCTCAAGATATTAGTAAAACGTTTAACATTCCATTGAATGATGTACAATCTTTTATAGGTTTTCTAGAGTCAAAAGAGTTTAATCAAGACTTGTTAAAAAAGGAGAATGAAGTACAACTTATTGAGTTTTTAATTGCACAGAGGCGTTTGTTTTTAAAGTTAGAGGATGGTAAAAATTAAACATGTAATAATTATTTTTATCAGCTTCCAATTTCAAGATGCGTTTTCTCAATCAGTGGAAATTCAGGGTAAAATAGAAAGTGATCTTAATGTTGAGAATATAAATGTTATTAATAAAACGTCTCAATTTTTTACAATAACAGATTCCGAAGGGCGATTTAAAATAAAAGCAAAACTGAATGATACACTTTTGTTTTCGTCTATACAACATAAACCCAAAACCGTAATTATTGATAAAAATATAATCGTTCTCAAAGCAATGCGAGTTTTTTTAGAAGAAAAAATAAATGAATTAGATGAGGTTGTTGTTGGTAAAATTTTAACAGGTAATTTATTGTTAGATATAAGTAAAACAGAAGGAGATCCTCCTATAAATTTTTACGATGTAGGTATTCCAGGTTACACAGGGAAACCAGCAACGATTAGCGAACGAAAATTAAATGAAGCAACAACAGGTTCTGGAATTATTCCTCTAAATCCAATAATTAATGCTCTAACAGGCAGAACCAAAATGCTTAAAAATAGAGTTAAAATTGATGAAAAAGAAGCCTTAATGCAAAGTATAAAAGCTCGGTTAGAAAAAGATTTTTTAGCATCTAACCCGTTACAAGATGATTTGGTTATGGATTTTTTTTATTTCTGTGCAGATGATGAAAACTTTATAGTCCATTGTAAAAACCAAACTGATTTTAAAATACTTATATTTTTGAGAATGAAATATAGACAGTATTTAGAGAATTTAAGGGCTAATAAAAATTAATCCTTTTTGGAATGCTTTTTGAACAATTAAAATAAATTACTTTTGACGAACTTTTTGTTTTAAACATATATGAAAAAAATAATTCTACTCCTAATTGTTATCCCTTTGTTAGCATTCTCGGGCATTCATAAATATTATGTTAGCGTAACCCAGATTAATTATATTAAAGAGAAACAAACGGTTCAAATTACAGCTCGCATATTTGTAGATGATTTTGAGAATACGTTGCGCCAACGTTACGATGAGAATATAACCTTATCAGAAAAAAATGAACCAAAAAGTGTGAATGATTACATTGAAACGTATTTAAAAGATAAAATCAAAGTCAAAATTAATGGTAAAGACGTTAATTTGGTATTTATCGGTAAAGAATATGATTATGATATTATGCGTTGCTATATTGAGATTGATAATGTGAAAAACATTTCTTCTTTTGAAATTTCAAACAAAATTTTGTTTGATGCTTTTGATAATCAACAGAATATAATTAAGACAAATATCAACTCAAAACAGAAGGGTTTTATATTAACTCGTCAAGATGATGATGCGTTGTTAAATTTTAATTATAAAGCATAAACTCATCGAATAATTCGTTATTTTGGCACACTTTTTAATCAAATGTTTAAAGAATTATTTGTGAAAAGCAAAAAATGCTATGTTTAATTTAAAGCTTATGATGAAGAAAACTATTTATTACATTCTCCCTTTTTTTTTAATTTCAGTTGGAATCTTTGCCCAAGATCAAGATCAACCAAAAGCAAAGACAGGTCACACAAACACCAATAAGTTTAAACAATTATATGATGAGTTTTCTACTCCTAATATGTATAGAGCGGCATCAGGAGCTCCTGGAAGCGCTTACTATCAGCAAGAGGCAGATTACAAAATGGATATTGTTTTAGACGATAAGAATCCAAAAATTTCGGGTTTCGAAACCATAACATATACCAATAATTCCCCAGACGATTTAGATTACCTATGGGTACAATTAGATCAAAATAAAAGAGCTAAAGACTCTAAATCTCCTTTAATTGAAAGTGACGGTGTTAAACCTGTTCAAAGTATGTCAAAGTTTTCAAAAGAGTATTTAAAAGATCCTTTTGATGGCGGTTTTAATATTCAGGAAGTTGTTGAAACAAGTGGTGCGTCTTTACCTTATATTATAAATAGTACGATGATGCGCGTTGATTTACCTAAAACATTAAAACATGGTGAAAAGTTTTCTTTTTCTATAAAGTGGTGGTACAATATTAATGACCACGTTCCAGATAGAGATCGTTCTGGGTACGAATATTTTCCAAAAGATGGTAATAGAACGTACGAAATTGCTCAGTTTTATCCTAGGATGGCTGTATATAGCGATGTAGAGGGATGGCAGAATTCTCAGTTTTGGGGTCGTGATGAATTTGCATTGCCTTTTGGAAATTTTGAAGTAAATATTACAGTTCCAGCGGATCATATTTTAGATGCTACAGGAGTTTTAACTAATAGAAAAGAGGTATTTTCTAAAGTGATGATGGAGCGTTACGAGAAGGCTAAAAAATCGTATAAAGAACCTGTTTTAATTGTGACACAAGCAGAAGCAGAATTAGCTGAAAAAGGTTTCTCTAAAAAAACAAAAACATGGAAATTTGACGCTAAAAATGTACGTGATTTTGCATTTGCAACATCAAGAAAATTTATCTGGGATATGATGGCTGTTAAAGTAGGTGACAAAGATGTTATGGCTGTTTCGTTATATCCAAAAGAAGGTAATCCGCTTTGGGGCGAATGGTCTACTAAAACAGTTGGAGTAACGTTAAAGGCTTATTCTAGAATGACGTTTGATTATCCATATCATAAAGCTATTTCTGTGCATGCAAAAAATCAAGGCATGGAATACCCGATGATTTGTTGGAACTATGGTCGTCCTAATGAAGACGGAACTTACAGTAGTCGTGTAAAGTATGGTATGATGGGAGTTATTATTCACGAAGTTGGGCATAACTTTTTTCCTATGATTGTTAATAGTGATGAGCGCCAATGGACATGGATGGATGAAGGTTTAAATTCATTTCTTCAAACCATAGCAAAAAAGGAGATGGGAGAAACGTATCCTGAATGCTTATGTCCTGGTGATAAAGTTTTTCCTGCGAGAAATAGCGATCCAACCTCAATTATTCCATATATGGGCGGTGATCAAGATTTTACAGCACCTATTATGTCTAAAGGATTAAATGTGCATAATTTTGGATCGAATGCTTATTCAAAACCCGCTGTAGGTTTAACGATATTAAGAGAAACCATTATGGGACATGAATTGTTTGATTATGCATTTAAAGAATATGCGCATCGTTGGATGTTTAAGCACCCAACACCAGAAGATTTTTTCAGGACCATGGAAGATGCTTCTGCTGTTGATTTAGATTGGTTTTGGAGAGGTTGGTTTTACACAACAGATTGGGTTGATATAGGTATAAAAGATGTTAAAAAATATTATGTATCTTCAAAACCCAACGCTCAAGGAGAAAAACTATTAGAACGTTATAAAAGGTATAATCTTAAATCTGATAGTTTTGTTTATTTATCTGAAGAAGGCAGTGATACCGTAGATGAAAGTGAAAAAAATAATGACTTATTAGAAAATTCGGTTCCTTTAAAGGAATACGTCATGGATAATTTCACAAAGGAGGAACGCGCCCATATGAAACATCCAAAATATTTTTATAATATTACTTTTGATAAGCCAGGGGGAATGGTTATGCCTATAATTGTTAAGTATAGTTATGCAGATGGAACATCAGATACCATCACATATCCGGCTGAGATTTGGCGTCTTAATGATAAAGAAGTTAGCAAAGCAGTGGCTTCCGAAAAAGAAATTATAAGTGTTACAGTTGATCCAAATAAAGAAACCGCTGATATAGATACATCAAATAATTCTTGGCCAAAAGAAATTAAACAAAGTGCTTTTGACAAATTTAAAAGTACTCACAAAAGTTAAATAAATTTAAAAGCCGATTATTATAGTCGGCTTTTTTTTTATTCTAATCAAACACTTACTATATTTGTACCGTGATACATCAACCTACATTTTTATTTATTAGTGGTGCTGAAATAGCATTCATACTTTTTATTGTCGTCATGGTTTTTGGGGCTGACAAGGTGCCTGATATTGCCAAAGGGATGGCAAAAGGCATGAGAGTTCTTAAAGATGCAACCAATGATATTAAAAACGAAATCACAAAGAGTGCTGAAAATAATGGTATTGACACTAGTTTCACCAAAGAAATTGGTGATGAACTTAAAAAGGTTAAAGATAATTTAGACGATTTTACAGGATCTGTAAAGCGTAAATTATAAACTTTTATTTTTTTCTACTAATTGTTAAGCCGTCTCTTATTGGTAAAACAACAGTTTCAATTCTTGTATCTTCTTTTAAAAGTGTATTAAAATCTAAAACAGCTTTTGTTGATTTGTCTTTGGAATCTAAAGGTTCAACAACCTTTCCATGCCAAAGCACATTATCAGATAAAATAATGCCTCCAGTATTTAACTTGTCTATGATTAAATGGAAGTAGTTCACGTAATTAGGTTTGTCGGCGTCAATAAAAACTAAATCAAACGTTCTATCAAGTTTTGGGATAATATCTATGGCGTTTCCTAAATGCTGAATGATTTGAGATCCATAATCAGATTTATCAAAGTACTTACGCTGAAAATCTGCTAACTCTTCATTAATATCAATAGTGTGAATTTCGCCCTCTTTTTGCAAACCTTCAGCCAAGCAAAGTGTGGCGTAACCAGTGAAAGTTCCTAATTCTAAAATATTTTTTGGTTGTTTCAATTTAGAAATCATACTCAAAACACGCCCTTGATAAGGTCCACTAAGCATAATGGGTTGCAGGATTTTTTGGTAGGTTTCTCGTGTTAATTGCTGTAATAATTCTGGTTCTTCTTCAGAATGTTTTATGATGTAATCATCTAAATCTTCGGGTAGAAAATGCATTAAGATCGTATTCTTTTAAGTAATTTTTGTTTAGCTGCCTCATCATCACCACACAACCATTGAATCACGTTGTCTTCCCAAATAGCATCTCGCTCTTTTTCAGTAATGATTTCGCGTTGCATAGCAAGGTCTAATATTTTTCCGGGATACGACGATTGTTTAATGCTTTCCATTTCACCTAATGGGTAGGGGTCGTCTAATCCCATAATCACTTGTTTAGCACCTTGGTTTTTTATTAATAATTCTAATGATCCAGTGTCATGAACTAAAGTGTCAAAAAAGATATTTTTATGTCCAACTGCTTTTCTTGGGTGATGTTTGCCTTCAAATAAATCGGGTCTCCCATCAAATCCTTGAATACGTCTTCCTAAATTAATTTGAGCTAATTGGCCACCATGAGCAAAACAGGTACGCATATTCGGATATTTTTCTTGATAACCGTTTAATGTTAAAAAGTGGTAGGCATCAGCACATTGAGCCAGCATCCAAATAAGGTGAAATCTCCATGAGGTGTTCTCTAATTTTATAAACTTTTCGCCATCATACGGATGGATTTCTACAGCAAGATTGTATTTGTCAGCTAGTTCAAAAATAGGTTCATTTTCTTCATCAAAAATACAGCGCCAAGTACCAATTGTGTCCATGTAATGGGTTGGCAAACATAATAATTGCATGCCGTGGGTTTCAACACAGCGTTCTATTTCCCAACAAGCACTTCTTACAAAACCAGGATGAACCACAAATCCGCAGGTAAATTTATTTGGATTTTCATTTTGTATACGCGCATTAAAATCGTTTTGAAAACGCAAGGCTTGTTTCATTTCTTCAACACGCAACCCATTGCCATAAAGCTGAGACAGATTTAAAACAACCGCATGGTCTATCTTAAAACGTTCCATCCATTCTAATTTTTCATGTAAAAAGAAACTTGAGTCTGTTACGGGGCGACTCCAATCTTTTTGAAGCATGAATTTACGGTCTTTATCAACCCAAAAAATTCCTTTTTCACGCATAAAATCTGGAATTTCCTCTGGGTAAGGTAACAAATGTGAATGGCCGTTAATACGAAGTTTGCGTGTCATAAAAATTTAATCGATTTTCACTTTTTTTGGTGGTTCCATAATCTCGCCACAGTTTGGGCAGGTACGTTTATTTAAATCGCCATAATATCTATCAAAAATCTTAGGCATATCGGTTTCTATATTCTTAAGCGTAAAATCTTCTTCGTATAGTTTAGTTACGCAGTGTTCACAAAACCAAACAAGTGCATCGCGCATACCTTCGGGTCGCTTATATTCTATGACTAAGCCAACGGTATTAGCTCCACGTTGCGGCGAGTGTGGTACTTTTGGAGGCAACAAATAAATATCACCTTCTTTAATATGAACATCTTTAGGAGTGCCTTTATCAATAATTTTTAACACAATATCACCTTCAATCTGATAGAAAAATTCAGGCGTTTCGTTGTAATGATAATCTTTTCTGTTATTGGGTCCGCCAACAACCATTACAATAAAATCAGCATCTTTCCAAACCACTTTATTGCCCACAGGTGGCTTTAGTAAGTGGCGGTTTTCTTCTATCCAAGCTTTAAAATTTAAGGGTAAAACTAATTTACTCATAGGTTGATATTATTTTGGGCGTGCCCTTTTGGGTCAGGCTTTCCGCGCTACACGGTAGCTTGCTTCAATCCTTCACGCAAGATTTAGATATAAAGTTACAAACTTTTTGTTCGTCCACCATCAACAGGAAGGTTAATTCCGTTAATGTATCCAGCAGCTTCACTTGCCAAAAACACAATAGCATGAGCTGTTTCTTCTGGCTTTGCAAATCGCTTAGCTGGACTGTAGTTTTTCATGATTTCAGCCATTTCTTCAACGGATGTTCCTTCGACATTAGCCTTAATTTTAATAATTTCATTAAGGCGTTCCGTTTCAGTAAAACCAGGTAATATGTTATTAACCGTAATGCCAAAGGGACCTAATTCTACCGATAGGGTTTTGCTCCAATTACCAACAGCACCTCTAATGGTATTGCTAACACCTAAACCGGGAATTGGTTCTTTAACAGATGTTGAGATTATATTGATTATTCTACCAAACCTTTCTTCTTTCATAAAAGGAATAACGGCTTGCGCCAATACATGATTACATTTTAGATGTTGTGTAAAGGCATTATCAAACTCTTCTAAACTGGCGTTTAAAATGTCACCGCTTCTGGGTCCACCAGTATTATTTACCAGAATATGAAACCCATGAAATTTTTCAATGTATTTTACGATTTGCTCTCGCAGTTCTTTTGGGTTAGAAAAATCGGCAACTATATAATTATGGTTTTCGCTATGAGGTAATTCAGATAATACCTGTTTTAATTTTTCTCTATTTCTTGCTACTAAGGTGATGTTGACGCCTTCATTAGCTAAAGCAAGCGCCGTTGCTTTTCCTATGCCTGCTGTACTTCCGCAGACGAGTGCATTTTTATTGTTTAAGTTTAAATTCATTTTAGTCTTATTTTATTGTTAGGTCGAGCGCAGTCGAGATTTGTCAGGTCGAGCGCAGTCGAGACCTTAATCATTTTCAGGTTTAAAATCGGAATGAGTTGCATTTCTACATTCAGATAAAATTTGTAACATATCAAAATCACCATTTGCTAATGCAAATTTCTTTTTTGAACTCCAATTTTTTATTTTCTTTTCAAAATAGATAGCTTGTTCAACATCATTAAATTCTTGTTTAAAAATTAATATTAAAGGTCTTCTTTTATATGTGAAACAATTTTTGTTTAATCCTTTTTGGTGTTCCTCCAAACGTCTAGCTAAATCATTCGTAATTCCTGTATAAGTAAGGTTGTCAGAACATTTTAAGATGTAAACATAATACAATTTCATATTAAACCTCTCGACTGCGCTCGAGGAGACATTTAGTTTTCAATATTTGATACACACATTTTTAGCTTCGGTAAAAAAACGAAGTGCTTCAAAACCACCTTCTCTGCCAACCCCAGATGCTTTCACGCCTCCAAAAGGTGTTCTTAAATCACGCATCATCCAAGTATTTACCCAAACAATACCAGCTTGTATTTGGTTGCTCAATCGCATGGTTCGTTTTAAATCGTTCGTCCATATGGTTGCAGATAGACCATATTTTACTTTATTAGCCATTTGCAGAACGTTATCTTCAGTGTTAAAAGGCATAATAGTAACTACCGGACCAAAAACTTCTTCTTGGTTTATTCGACATTCATCTGTAGAAACCTCAATAATGGTAGGTTCTAAATAATATCCGTTTTCAAATCCTTTAACGCTTACTTCATGTCCACCACATAAAACAGTTCCGTTTTCTTGTTTAGCAATTTCAATATACTGTATCACTTTTTCTAAATGTGATTTTGATACCAAAGCACCAATGTTAGTATCTGGTTCCGATGGATGTCCAACTTTAAGACGCTTTACTTTAGCTATAAAATCTTGTTTGAATTGTTTGTATATGGATGCTTCAACAAAAATGCGACTTCCACATAAGCAAATCTGCCCTTGATTGGAAAATGAGGACAGCACGGTTGTTTCTAACATTTCATTATAATCACAATCAGCAAAAATGATGTTTGGGTTTTTACCGCCTAATTCCAAAGACAATTTTTTAAACATAGGTGCAGCTACTTTTGCAATGTGTGAACCGGTAGTTGTTCCGCCAGTAAATGAAATGGCTTTAATATCTGGGTGTTCTATGATGGCTTGCCCTGTTGTGCTACCCAAACCATGAACGATGTTTAAAACACCTTTTGGCAAGCCGGCTTGGTTGCAGATGTCTCCGAGAAGGTAAGCAGTCATGGGAGTAATTTCGCTAGGTTTAGAAACCACACAATTTCCGGCAGCTATGGCAGGCGCAATTTTCCAAGTGAATAAATATAGCGGTAAGTTCCAAGGAGAAATGCAACCAACAACGCCTAGAGGTTGGCGTAAGGTATAGTTAACAGCGTCTTGACCAATACTTTCATGACTTTCACTAGCGAATTGGGTAATAGCATTACCAAAAAAACGAAAGTTACTGGCAGCTCTTGGTATATCAACTACTTTAGCCAAACTGATAGGTTTGCCATTATCTTTACTCTCTGCTTCAGCAAATCGTTGTAAATTTTCCTCTATTAATTCTGAAATCTTAATTAAGATTCTGCTTCGTTCTTCTAAAGTGGTTTGAGACCAACTAGGAAATGCAGATTGTGCAGCAATATAGGCGTTTTCTACATCATCTTTTGATGAGTTAGGAATTTTACCATAGATTTCACCGTTGGCAGGACAATAATTATCTATCCAATCATTCGATACTGGGTCATGAAAGTTTCCGTTGATGTAGTTTTGGATAGTATGCATTATAATTTCTTATAGGCCATCACCTTAATCTCAACCACTAAATCTGGATGAGGCAATTGATGTACGGCAACTGTTGTACGTGCGGGTCCGGTTTCAGCATTAAAAAATTCAGCATAGGCTTTATTATAACCAGCAAAATCATTCATGTTTACTAAAAAAGAGGTGACATCAACCACATCTTTTAATGTGGCGCCTTCTTTAGCCAAATTCTTTTCAATATTTAACAATACTTCCCGAGTTTGTACTTCAATATTTAAACGCTTTGTTCCCATATTGTCAATAATATCAACCCCTGCAATTGTGTTGTCTGCGCGACGCGAACTAGTTCCTGATACAAATATAAAATCTCCAACACGCTTTGTATGGGGATAGGCGCCTCTAGGAGTTACCGTTTTATCTTTACTCATAATTATTTATTTTAGCCCCGCAATTCTATCATCTTCAAGAATGGCTTGGGTTTCGGTTTTTATGTTTTCTAAAACAGACTTTAAATTTTCTTTTGTCATGTCAATGTCAGTCGCGATATCACCATCTGCTAGCATATTTAAAATAGCTTTGTCTTGTGCGCGACCTTTTAACATAGCCTCACGATACCCAATGTCTTCATTAAACGTTACCAAGGCATATTTTGACGAATAGTCTTCCGGAAAATACTTTTCTAAAGCCATTTCTAATTTACGCTTTTCCTGAAATATAGGGTTAGCGGTGTGCTCTTTCATTTCATGAAAATTGTCAATAGCTAAATCGGCAATGGCATCAGTATCTTTTTTACGTGAGTTTTCGTAAGTTTTAAAAATGGTTTCCCAATCACTTTCAGAGGTTGGGTTTTTGTGTGCTTCTAAAACGCTATCAAATTCAACCACATCTTCAAAAGAAGCATTCATACCTTGCCCATAAAACGGTACAATAGCGTGAGCCGCATCTCCCATAAGCAAAGTATTGCCTTTGTAGTGCCACGGTGAACATTTAACGGTTCCTAAGGGCGATGTCGGATTTTTAAAGAAATCGTCTGTTAGATTTGGCATGATTGCTAAAGCATCAGGAAATTCTTTTTCGAAGAATTCATTAACTATTTCTGGACTATTAAGGTTGTTGAAATTGTATTTGCCTTCGTCATAACTTAAAAAGAACGTTACCGTAAAACTTCCGTCTAAATTAGGTAACGCAATTAGCATAAAAGCGCCTCTGGGCCAGATGTGAAGCGCATTTTTATAGGTTTTATAATCACCCGTTTTGGTTGGAAGAATACTAAGTTCTTTATAACCGTGTGTTAGGTAATCCTGAGAGAAACTAAACAAGAATTTTTTACCTAAATAATAGCTTTTTCGCATGGCCGAACCTGCTCCATCAGTAGCAATAATAATATCAGCATCTTCTACAAACTCACTGTTGGTTTCGTAATCTTTAAAAATTGCCGTTGTATTTTCAAAATCAACGGATTTACATTTTTTGTTGAAATGAATGGTGATGTGGTCATGCTTTTCAGCTTCATTTAAGAGCAAGGCATTTAAGTCTTCTCGAGAAATGGAATTAATATATTCATGATCTCGCCCGCTATAATTAGATAAAAACGTATTGCCTTCTGTATCATGAATCATTCGTCCGTTCATGGGAATACAAAGCGCTTTCACTTTGTCTTCTAATCCAACCAATTTCATGGCTTTATTACCACGATCTGAAAATGCTAAATTGATAGAACGACCTGCAGAAATATCTACTTTGCGTAAGTCTGGACGCATTTCGTAAACAGTTACATTGTAACCACGTTGGCCTAAGCGCAAGGCTAGGAGAGAACCGCAAAGTCCTGCACCAATAATTAATACGTTTTGCTGTTTATTCATTTAAAATGTGTTTCAATCGTTCAACCAAATAATAGACATCTTGATATGAATTATATAACGGAACGGGTGCACAACGTATCACATCGGGTTCTCGCCAATCACTTATCACTCCAGCTTCTGTTAACTTATTATGCAAACTTTTGTCTGCATTCAAAACTTGAATAGACAATTGACAACCGCGTTCTTCAGGATTATTTGGAGTAATGATTTTAATAACATCTTCACCTAATTGTTTCAATAAAAACTCAAAATAGCCTGTTAGTTTTTTAGATTTTTCAGTTAGCTTTTTAATTCCAACCTTATCAAACATATCTAAAGAGGCTTTAATAGCTGCCATTGATAATACAGGCGGATTGCTTAATTGCCAACCTTCAGCACCAGGTAATTGGTCAAACTCATCACGCATTCTAAAGCGTGTTTCTTTGTTATGACTCCACCAGCCTGTAAATCGGTTAAGGTCTCTGTTATAAGCATGACGCTCATGTATAAAACATCCGGCTAAACTTCCAGGACCAGAATTTAAATATTTATAGGTACACCAAACGGCAAAATCCGATCCAGAATCGTGTAGATTAAGTTCTACATTTCCAGCACCATGAGCACAGTCAAAACCAACCATACAACCGTATTTATGACCAAGTTTTGTGATGCGCTTTAAATCAAAATATTGACCCGTATAATAGTTAACACCGCCAATCATAATCAAAGCAATCTCGCCGCCGTGAGTTTCTAATATGGCTTCGAGATCTTCGTATCTAGCTAATTCTTCACCTTGTCTGGCTTTCCAAAGGACTAATCCTGCTTTATCATCAAATCCATGATGACGCAATTGAGATTCAACCGCATATTTATCAGATGGAAAGGCATCAGCTTCGATAAGTATTTTAAAACGTTTTTTGGTTGGTTTATAAAAGGATACCATCATGAAGTGTAAATTGGCCGTTAATGTATTCATAACCACGACTTCTATAGGTTTAGCTCCTACAATTTTAGCCATACTATCCGTTAAATATTCATGATATTTTAGCCATGGGTTTTTAGCATCGGTATGCCCTTCAACACCTAAATTTGCCCAATCATCAAGCTCTTGATTAATGTATGCTTTTGTTTGTTTTGGTTGGAGACCTAGCGAATTTCCAGTCATGTAAATCAACTCATTTCCTTGGTTGTTCTTCGGAATATGAAATTGATTTCTATAGGAGGCTAATGGGTCATTTTTGTCTTGCTCTTTGGCAAAATCAAGACTTAACTGATAGTTTAACAAAGTGATTTATGTTTTGGTTCTTAACAAAAATAAGGATTATATAATTAGAAAGGAAGCTTCAAAATTGAGATTTTAGCTGATATGAAATTTTGTATATTTATAAAAAAACTTTAAGAAATGAGTAAAACAAAAGAATATTCCAACGGAGATGTAACAGTAGTTTGGAAGCCAGAAGCATGCATTCATTCTGCTGTTTGCGTTAAAGGATTACCAGATGTTTTTAAACCTAAGGATAAGCCTTGGATAAAAATAGATAAGGTGTCGACTGAAGCTTTAATACAACAAGTTAAGCAATGTCCTTCAGGAGCTTTAAGTTATTATATGAATGCTGAAAGCAATAAAACTTCTAAAGTTTTAGAAACTAAAGTTGAAGTTATGGAAAATGGTCCTTTGCTCGTTTATGGAACCTTAAATGTTACTCATAAAGACGGAAATAAAGAAACAAAGAATAAAACTACAGCATTTTGCAGATGTGGGATGTCTCATAATAAACCGTATTGTGACGGAGCACATGTAAAAGAAGACTTTAAAGGATAAAGTAAATAGTTGGAAAAAGAAAAGTGCTTCAGTTTTTTTACTGAAGCACTTTTGATATATATAGACGCATAAAGCGGAAAATTTATATGTTATATACGTCTTACAAATAAGTTTTAGATCTTTTAATTCTTATTAATTTTCAAAAATTTTAGTTAAATTTTACTTTAATATTTGAAAAATAAAGTTTCCATTTTCCTTCAGGTTTTTTGTGTTCTTTTGCAATTTTTAAGCCATTAAAATCTTCATAATTTTCCCATGAGGTTATCATTGAAGGTTCTTTAGAATTACCCTTTCTGTAAATCCATTCTTTGACTAAAAAATCATCACCATAATAAAAATCATAAGCATCACCAGGCGTATAGCCACCATCGCTAGTATAAGTTAGCGTAATTTTGTTAAGCTTTTGTTTGCTTATAGGAGCTTCTTCAAGGCTAGGTTCAGAAATGGTCGTGCCTTTGTCCCAAACTAATTGAAACGGAGCTAGTAACCAAAATTTATCGTTAATAAAGCCTTTGTCAGCATTTAACGAGAGACTATCTACAGATTTTCTGTTGTATGAAATGGTGTCTTTTCCAGATATTAAAGTCACATCACTAGTTTTTGGTTTCCAATTCCAGGATCGTTCAAAATGAGAGGAATCTCTGTCTACATTAAAAGTGAAGTCTATTTCAGATATATCCTTCCAGTGTTTAAACCCATTCGCATTGGCTATTTTTTCAGCAATACTTAGAGGTGTTGGAGAGGTAACGGATTTTTTATTTTCTTTACAAGAAACCACAACGAATGCTAAAGCTAATATGTAAATAGAATTTTTCATAATTTAGGTTTTTGTAAAGATATAATTTGAAGATGAATTCTAACGAAAATTATTTTAAAGTTAATAAAGCCACATGGAATGAAAAGGTTAAAATACATGTGCAAAGCGACATGTATGATTTGGATGCTTTTAAAAAAGGAAAATCATCATTAATGCCTTACGAGCTTGATGCCTTAGGAGATGTTAAAGGAAAGACGTTGTTGCATTTACAATGTCATTTTGGGCAGGACACATTGAGTTGGAGTAGGATGGGAGCCATGTGTACAGGTGTAGATTTAAGTGATGAAGGAATAAAACTAGCAAAATCTCTTACTGAAGAATTAAAATTAGATGCCGAATTTATTTGTTGCAATGTATTAGAAACTTCTAAGTATATTAAAGAAACATTTGATATTGTATTTACCAGTTATGGTGTTATTGGTTGGTTGCCCGATTTAAAACCTTGGGGACAAATGATTGCTGAACGTTTAAAAGACGGAGGCACCTTTTTTATGGCAGAGTTTCACCCGATTGTTTGGATGTTTGACTATCTGGAAGGGAAACCTATTATGAAATATGGCTATATGCAAGACGAGGTAATTTATGAAGAATATGAAGGGACGTACGCCGATACAGAATCAAAAATGATTAGCAAAGAATATGGTTGGAATCATGGTCTGGGCGAAGTAGTTTCGGTATTAACCGAAGCAGGATTACATATAGATTATTTAAAAGAATTTAATGAAAGTCCTTATGATGTACTACCAGATTTGATAAAAACAAAATCTGGTATGTACACTACAAAGAATCAATTGTATCCTTTAATTTTTACCATAAAAGCGACAAAACTCTAATTGTTATCTTTTAATAATTGAGGAAATTTAGCTTTAAACCGATTTAATCTTGGAATTGAAACGTTCTGTACATAACTGTTTCCTGGATGTAAACGGACATAGTTTTGGTGATAATCTTCTGCTTTCCAAAATTTTTGAAATGGATAAACCTCAGCAGCGACTTTAGCATTCAGTTTCTTTTCCAATGCGGCCTTTTTAGATTCTATAATTTGTTTTTGTTCCTCATTTTGATAAAAAATAATGGAGCGATACTGTGAGCCAATATCATGACCTTGACCATTTAATTGTAAAGGGTTTTGCGAACCAAAATAAACATCAACTAAGGTTGCAAAACTTACTATTTTTGGATCATAAATAACTTCAACTGATTCTGCATGGCCCGTTCTACCAGTATTACTTGCCTCGTAGGTTGGGTTTTTGGTATGACCACCAGAGTATCCGTTTATAACTTCATCGACACCCTTTACACTTTCATAAATGGCTTCAACACACCAAAAGCAACCACTTGAAAAATAAGCTTTAGCTTTTCCATTTTTCATAGGTACTTCAACCGGTTTAACATTCATTAAAGAATTTTGGTCTTTTTTATTTTGTGCTGAATTTTGACAACTAAAAAGTAGGGATATTAATAATAGGGGAAGCAACTTTTTCATAATTTTTAATCTTTTTTTATAATAGACGAATAAAATCATGAAACCTTAATAAAAATCATAAAAAATTTTATTAAAAAAATAAGGCTTCAATGTAGATTGAAGCCTTATTAATATTATTTTTTGAGTGGATTAAAGTTTTGAAAACATTTTCTCCATTTTCGCTTTTTGCTCATTAGCAAGAACTCCATCTACTAGAATTCTTCCACTATGCTCATCCGTAATAATTTTTTTTCTTGAAGCAATTTCTACCTGTACTTGAGGCGGAATAGTAAAGAAAGATCCACCAGAAGCACCTCTTTCAATGGCAACTACTGCTAAACCATTTTTTACATTTTCACGAATTCTAGTATAAGCAGCAACTAAGCGATCTTCAATTTGTTCTTTATAATCTTCAGATTTTGCAATTAAAGCTTCTTCTTCTTTTTGAGTTTCAGCTAAAATAGCATCAAGCTCACTTTTTTTATGCTTTAAGTGATTTTCACGCTCTTTTAATCGTTCTTTAGTTTCAGCAATAACTTCTTTTTTCTGCTCTATTTGAACCCTATATTCTTTAATATGCTTTTCAGCTAATTCAATTTCTAATTCTTGAAACTCAACTTCTTTTGTTAAAGAATTGAATTCTCTGTTATTTCTAACATTTTTTTGTTGTTCGCTATACTTTTTAATTAAAGCTTTAGCTTCTTCTATTAGATTTTTTTTAGCAACAATATCATTGTCAATAACATCTAAACTAGAAACTAATTTTTCTAATCTAATGTTCAAACCAGCAACTTCATCTTCTAAATCACGAACTTCTAAAGGAAGTTCTCCTCTAACATTTCTTATTTCATCTATACGAGAGTCAATAAGCTGTAAATCGTAAAGAGCTCTTAAACGCTCTTCTACAGTTACTTCTTTCTTTTTTGTCATACTTTAAAAATACTTAACAGGATTGGTATCTATCTTTGATAAAACGACTGCAAAATTAGTAATTTTTTTCGTAAGATGTGCTACTAAAAGATTTTTTGTGAACTGTTCACTTTCATAATGTCCAATATCAGCTAAAATAATGTTGTTTTCGGCTGAAAAAAAGTCGTGATATTTTAAATCGGCTGTTATAAATACATCAGCACCAGCGGCTTTAGCCTTTTCAATAGCAAAACTTCCTGATCCGCCTAACACAGCAACTTTTTTAATGGGTTTGCCTAACAGAACTGAATGTCTGATATTTGATGTATTCATTTTTGATTTTAGATAGGTTAGAAAATCTATTTCACTCATTGGTTCTTTTAATTCACCAACCATTCCTATACCAATATGTTGGTTTTTGTTTTCGAGTGTTGTTATTTCATAAGCGACTTCTTCATAGGAATGAGTATTGAAAAGAGTTTTTAAAACCTGAGATTCTAAATGTTTAGCATACGTAATCGTAATTTGAGTTTCTTTTTCGCTATGTGCAGTTCCTTTTAATCCTTTAGTTGGATTTGAATATTCATTTCCTTTATAGGTTCCCGTGCCTTCAACATTAAAACTGCAATTTGAATAATTACCAATGTTGCCAGCCCCAACTTTAAAAATGGCATTTCTAAGTTGTTCGGCTTCTGCTTGTGGAACAAAGGTTGTTAATTTTTTAATAGTTTGTGGCTGAGGGATGAGTACTTTTTTGTTGATTAATTCTAGCTTATTACAAATTACATCATTGACACCTTTAAACGAATTGTCTAAAGCTGTGTGAATAGCATAAATGGCTATATCATGTTTTACAGCTTTTAAAACAACACGTTCTACATAAGTTTTTCCTGTGATTTTTTTTAAGCCTTTAAAGATAATAGGATGAAAACTTACAATAAGGTTGCAGTTATTTTCTATGGCTTCATCAACAACGCTTTCAAGAGTATCTAGAGTTACCAAAATGCCACTTAATTTAGCATTTTTATTACCAACCAATAAACCAACGTTATCAAAATCTTCGGCATAGGCTAGAGGCGCAAAGTCTTCTAAATGATTGATGACATCTTGAATAATCATAGTATGTTTATTTTGTATCAAAGATAAAATAATTAGTTTGAACCATTAGTTATTATTTTTCAATTGACACATTCAACCTTTTAAAAAAAATAATCTTTACTTTGTGTTTTAGACTTTAATTTAAAATCCATTTTGTGCCAGTAAAATTTTATAGAAAATTGCTATTTCCTTTTGCCCCTGTGTATTTTGGGGTGACATGGTTACGAAATAAGTTGTATGATGCTGGAGTGAAAAAATCGACATCTTTTGATTTTCCTGTGATTTGCGTGGGTAATTTGAGTGTTGGTGGAACAGGAAAGACACCAATGATAGAATATTTAATAGAGTTGTTAAAGGATGATTACAACATTGCCACATTAAGTAGAGGTTACAAACGAAAAACAAAAGGTTTTCAATTAGCAAATTCTGAGGCATCTGCTGACAGTTTAGGAGATGAACCTTTTCAATTTTATTCAAAATTCAAAGATAAAATTCAAGTAGCGGTTGATGCGGATAGGGTGCATGGTATAGAAATATTGAAATCATTAGAAAAAGAAAATTCACCAGAAATTATTTTATTGGATGATGCCTTTCAACATAGAAAAGTTAAAGCTGGATTAAATATTTTATTGACTACCTATTCTAATATGTACACGGCAGATTGCATGTTGCCAGCAGGTGATTTAAGAGAACCAATTAGCGGAGCAAAACGTGCTCATATTATTGTAATCACAAAATGCCCAGTAGATTTAACCGAAGAGAAAAAAAATAGTGTAATAAAGGCTATTAACCCTTATAAATACCAGACGGTTTTTTTTAGTTCTATTGTTTATTCTGATGCATTGAAATCATTTAATGCTGACATAAATATAGAAGATTTAAAGGAGTTTACTTTGATGACAGGTATAGCTAATCCGCAGCCATTGGTAACTCATTTAAAGAAAAAGAATTTGAAATTTGAGCATTTAAATTTTAAAGATCATCACGATTTTTCACGACAAGATATAGAAGAATTAAATAAAAAAGAACTCATAGTTACTACCGAAAAGGATTTTGTGAGGTTACAAAAAATCGATTCGTTGAGAGGCAAATTATATTATTTACCAATCAAAGTTAGTATAGATGATTCGTTAAAATTTAATAACTTAATTACAGATTTTATAGTTACTAAGTTGTAGCAGGTTTATCAGATTTACTAAGCGCATTAAACAATTTTTTCTCAAACTCTTCTTGTTTAAAAGGCTTAGGAATGATATCGGTAAAGCCAGCTTCGTCAAATTCATGCATCTTATCTTCAATAGTCACGGCAGTCAAAGCGAAAATAGTTAAGTTTTTATCAAAAGTTCTAATGATTTTTGTTGCTTCAATACCACTAATTCCTGGCATGTGAATATCCATTAAAACAATATCATATTTATTTGTTTTAACCTTGTCAACGGCAGCTTCTCCATTATCAACAACCTCACAGTTAAGTTCCATTTTGGTT
Source organism: Yeosuana marina (assembly GCF_011762485.1). Taxonomy (GTDB): domain Bacteria; phylum Bacteroidota; class Bacteroidia; order Flavobacteriales; family Flavobacteriaceae; genus Yeosuana; species Yeosuana marina. The sequence continues at coordinate 234,462 of NZ_JAAKGI010000025.1, read as the reverse complement.
AAAATTTTCTTAGTAATCATTTGATTGATCTTGTTGTCTTCAACCACAAGAACTTTAACTTTACTTAAATCTAATTCCTTAGTCTCATTAAACTGAGGCTTTTTGGTTTCTTTAATTTCCTCACCAGAATATTTTAATGGAATTTCAAAATAGAATGTAGAACCTTTACCTAGTTCACTTTTTAAATATATTTTTCCTTTAAGTATTTCAATTAACCCTTTAACAATAGAAAGTCCTAAGCCTGTTCCACCATATTTTCGGTTTATTTGGATAGATCCTTGTGAGAAACTTTCAAACATGTTTTCTTGTTTCTCTTGACTTATTCCAATACCATTGTCTTCAATTTCGAAACGTAAATTGTAAATGCCGTTCTCTTCACTCAGTTTATAAACTCTAATCCATATATCTCCATCTTTTGTAAATTTGATAGAGTTTCCAATTAGGTTAATAAGGATTTGAGATATTTTTAATTGATCTGCAATAAAGTTTTGATGTAGCGTTTTATCGTATTCTAAATGAAGTTTTGTGTTATTATCTTCTGCCGAATTATTTAAAGCTAAAATAATATTGTTTATTTTCTTTTTTAAATTGAATAATTCGGGCTCAATATCCACTTTGTTGGCTTCAATTTTATTTATTTGTAGGATGTCATTTATAAACGTTAGCAGATAATCGCCTGAGAATTTTAGTGATTTTAAATGTTGAATTTGCTCAGGTTTAGGGTTTTCTTCTAAAAGCATATTACTCAAACCTGTTACAGCATATAAAGGAGTTCTTAATTCATGAGTAACTGTGGATAAGAAATTAGCTTTTGTTTTTGATGCTAATTCTGCTTTCTCTTTAGCAATAATAAGTTCTCCATTTTTTTTATGGAGCATATTGTTAGTTTTTAACCGGATGTTATTGTTTTTGTAAAGCGAAAGCGTTAATAGTGATAAGATGGTTATAAGGGCTACACTTAAAATAGAAATTAAAGTACCCAAGTCATTTTTATCCTTTTCTTTTTTTAATTCCTCTTCCTGCTTTTTATTGTTTTCAATTTGATCGTTAAGCAGAACCTGAATTTTTTTGCCTTCAGTTAAGTTTGCTCGTTTAACTTGTCTGAGAGAATCAGATAGTTTTATGTGGGCTCTTAAATAATCATTTGAAAGTTTATAGTCTCCAAGTTTTTCATTGATGTTGCTTAAAACAAAATAGCCCTCATTTAAAATTTCTGCAAAATTATTACTTTTTGCAATAGATAAACCAGCTTTGGCATAGTTAAGAGCCTTTTCATAATCTCCTAGAACAGAATATACTTTTCCATGATTAATGGATGCACTACTTTCTATTTTAGGTAATTCAAATCTTTTAGCTAAATCTAATGAGTGTTCAATAAGACTTCTGGCTTTATTGTATTCTTTTAATTGAATATACGTTTTTCCTTCACTTAATAAGACTTCGGCTAAATTTTTGTTTAATCCTTCTTGATCAAAAAGTGTTTGAGCAGATCTATAATAATCTAGTGCTTGCTTATAATTTTTCTTTTTTTCATAAATATCTCCGAATATTTTGTAAGAATTGCCTAGATTTTCGTTATCCTTTATAAGACGTTGTACCTCAATAGCTTTGTTAATAGATACAATAGCTTCTTCTAGGTTTTCTATAAATAATTGAAGTCTCGCTTTTTTTGTGAAAATAATACCAATATTTTTTTTGTCATCAATACTAGAAGCTATGTCTAGAGCATCATCAAGCTTTTTTTGAGCTTCAAAATAATTAAAGTTATCAATATCGTATTCTGATTGTGTAATCCTATATTTTATATTGTTTTGAATAATTTCAGGATCTTTTTCAACAGAATTCTGTGATGACATACTGAAAGTCAATAATATAAAAATGATAAATATGTGTTTACAGATTGGGGTCATATATTTCACTATTACCGACAAATATAATTATTTTTCCGATAAAACGTTGCATTTCATCGATAAATTACATAATAAATCAATGATTCTGCTAGAATATCCTGTTTCATTATCATACCAGCCAATTATTTTAACCATATTTCCAATAACTGATGTCATTTGAGAATCAAATATGCAAGAATGCGTATTACCAACTATATCAATAGAAACAATAGGATCTTCGGTGTATTCTATAATGCCTTTATAGTGATGATTGGATGCATTTTTAAAAGCTTCATTTATTTGTTTAATGGTTGTCGTTTTTTTAACATTAAATGTAATATCTGTTAGTGAACCATTTGCGACTGGTACTCTAATACCACAACCCCCAATAACATCAGATAATTCAGGAAAAATTTTTGTTAAAGCTTTTGCGGCTCCAGTTGTTGTTGGAATAATTGATTGTCCTGCAGCTCTCGATCTTCGTAAATCTGGGTGTGGTTGGTCATGTAAACTTTGATCTGTTGTATAAGAATGAACAGTGGTTATATAGGCTTGGTTAATGCCACACAGCTTGTTTATAACATCAATCATTGGAGCAGCGTTGTTAGTCGTACAAGAAGCATTTGAGATGATTGACTCCGAACCCTCTATAGAAGAGTCATTAACACCTAATACAATCGTTTTTATATCATCTTCAGTAGGAGGAACACTTAAAATAACCTGTTTTGCGCCATTGATTAGATGATATTCTAATTCTTCTTTTGTTTTAAACTTACCAGTAGATTCTATAACAAAATCTATATGATAGGGCGCCCAGTTTATGTCCTTAGGGTGTTTGTAATTTAGTAAGTCAACGGCTCGATTATTAACAATAATTTGGTTGTTAGTATGTGAGATATTTTCTTTAAAAACACCATGAATACTGTCATACTTAAGAAGGTGACTTAAGGTTTTTGCATTCGCTAAATCATTAATGGCAACTACTTGAATATCATGACGCTCTTGCAGTAATCTAAAAACACGTCTGCCAATTCTACCAAAGCCATTGATAGCAATAGTAATCATCTTTAAAGAATGTGTTTTTGGGCTCTGTATGAAGAACGTACCAAAGCACTACTTTCAACATGGCGAAATCCTAGTTCTAGCCCAATTTCTTCGTATTCTTTAAATTGGTCTGGATTGATAAATTGTTGAACTGGTAAATGTTTTTTACTTGGTTGCAGGTATTGACCAATAGTCACGACATCTACATTGTTGGCTTTTAAATCGTGCAGTGTTTCAATAACTTCTTCTCGGGTTTCACCAAGACCTAGCATAATACCAGATTTGGTTCTGCGTTGTCCCTGTGCTTTTAAATATTTTAAAACACCTAAGCTTCTATCGTATTTTGCCTGAATACGCACTTCACGAGTCAGTCGTCTTACGGTTTCAATATTATGTGAGACTACTTCAGGAGCAACCTCTATAATTCTGTCAATATGCTGCTCTATACCTTGAAAATCTGGGATAAGGGTTTCAAGGGTTGTTTCTGGATTCATTCTGCGCACAGCTTTAACGGTTTCTGCCCACATAATGCTTCCCATATCTTTAATATCATCCCGATCTACACTGGTTAAAACGGCATGCTTAATCTTCATAAGTTTTATGGAACGAGCTACTTTTTCTGGTTCATCCCAATCTATACTTTCAGGTCTCCCAGTTTTTACACCACAAAAACCGCAAGAACGCGTACAAATGTTTCCTAAAATCATAAATGTTGCAGTTCCTTCTCCCCAACATTCTCCCATATTTGGGCAACTTCCAGAGGTGCAAATCGTATTAAGTTTATATTTGTCAACTAAACCTCTCAGTTCAGTATATTTTTTACCAGTAGGTAATTTTACTCGTAACCACTTAGGTTTGCCTATACGTTCTCCTGGTAATATATTTGAAATTGTTTCTGTTTTCATGTGTTTGTTTTATTGTTTTTGAATAGTCACATGCTGTTTGCTATTAATCATTTATTTGGGTGATAAGCTTTTTTAGCATGCTCGTTCCTCAACCAAAAATAAAGGCACAAAGATACAAAGTATTCTCTAAAACAAGGCTTATAATGTAGTAAGATACCAGATGCTAAATCCTACCAAAAAAATAATTCCAAGCCAGCTTAAAATATGTAGTTCCCGAGAGGGTCTCCATTCTTTTGGTGTATGCCTACTCGAAATTAATTTGTAATTAATTATAGCATAAAATGGTGCCGTTATGAATGATAAAATCGTTGCAATTTTTATGAGCAGTCCCATTTCAGAAGCTAAAAAGAAAAAGATACTAATAGTTCCTAAAGCAAGTAAAATAATCCAAGATAAATAACCGTATTTAAAAGACGTTTCAAAAAGTAGTTCAATAGATTTGTTCATAGCTCTCGGAGAGGCATCCAATGTTGTGAGAGTTGTGCTAAACATGGTAGTAAAGGCAGCTATGGCAATGATATAATACGCCCAATTACCTAAACTTTGTGCATACATGTTTATTAATTGACTTGAAAAAACGCCTGCCGAATTACTAAATGTTTCTCCACTATTAAACATTACAAGAGCTCCCAAGAGAAGAAACCCAATACCAATTATAATAGTACTTAAATAACCAATATTAAAATCAAACAAAGCAGATTTCGGAGAATAGTTTTTAGTGTCTTTGTTTTTTTCAATAGCCCAAAGTGATTGCCATACAGACACATCTAATGGAGCAGGCATCCATCCCATAAAAGCAATTAAAAAAGCTATTTCAAGACTATTACTTGGTAGAATTTGCTTCATTGAAATAGGGTTTGAAGTGTTTGAAAATGCCATCAATACGGCCGCAATGGTGCTAATGGTAAGTGTTAAAACAATTACCTTCATAATTTTATCCAATAATTTGTATTTTCCTAAAATTAGTATGCTAAAACAAATCATAATAATAACTACGGTCCATACTTGAACAGAGATAAAATTACCAAACAATGAGGAAGCTAATCCTGCTGTAACGATGGTTACTGCGGTTTGAATGGTAAACATCGTTGCTATATTAAGGATAAAGTAGGTTATTAACACACCTTTCCCGAGTTTTCTGTAGCCGTCAAGTAAACTCTCGCCAGTAGCTGTTGCATATCTTGGTCCAAATTGAAAAAATGGATATTTAAACAAATTTACCAGTAATAATGCCCAAAGTAATCCTAAACCAAAATCGGCTCCCGCTCTCGTAGATTGTACTAAATGCGACACGCCAATAGCCGCACCAGCAAATAATAAACCTGGACCTAAGTTTTTTATTTTAGTAATCATTTTGATTTCTGAATAATTTCTGCAAGTAGTTTTTTTGCACGTAATAGTTTAACTTTTACGTTATTCATTGGTTCATTAAGTTCTTTAGAAATCTCTTTATAACTTAATTCTTGAAAGTATCTTAAGTTGATGATTTCTTGATATTCTGGTTTTAACTTTTTGATATCGCGAAGTAATTTTGCTAAATTTTGTTCGGTAATCAAAGTGTCTTCTACAGAAGGGGATTCATCAAGAATTTGATACGCTTTTTCAACATCATTAAAATTTCTTTGCGGAATATGATTTTTATGCTTTCTTAATAAGTCAATATGAATATTTTTAGAAATAGTAATCAGCCAAGTTTTAAATTTAAAATCATCATTAAAAGTATCAATTTTATCGAATGCTTTTGAAAATGTTTGAATCGTGATATCTTCAGCATCATTTTCATTTTCAATACGTTTTAATTGAAAGCCATATACGTCATCCCAAAACGTATCTAATAAAAAATTAAATGCTTTTTGATCATTCAGTTTAGCTCTATTAATAGCTTCTTTTATTTCCAATGATTTGGTTTTGAAACAAGATTATTTATAAAGATAGTTAATTGCGTAAAAATTAAAAAGATTTCTAAGAAAGGAAGTAAAAATAAGATGTCCTTTTCTTCCATTTTTTTTGCAGAAAGGATGAAGACTGTATATTGGGCTAGAAGCCTAAAAAGGAATAAACCTAATACTATTTGCCAATTAAATAATTGCGTAAAGAGTAGAGTAGCTAAAAGCCAAAATAAAAGTTGAGAACTATATAAAATAGTTAATAATAGTTTGTGCTTTAATTTATAATAGTTTGCCGTTGAAACATGTCTTCGCTTTTGTTTATACCAGTTTTTAAAAGAGGTTTTTGGTATAGATTCTGTAAAGCTATCTTCAGAAAAGCAAATAGCAGTATTGGAAGATGTTGCAATTTGATTAACAAACAAGTCGTCGTCACCAGAGCGCACTTTTATATGGTTTACAAAACCATTAGCTTTAAAGAACTCACTTTTTTTGTAGGCCAAATTTCTGCCAACTCCCATATATGCTAATCCAGCATTAGCAAATGAAAAATATGTTATGGCTGTTTGTAGGGTTTCAAAACGAATGAGTTTGTTCAATAATGATTTTTTAATTTTTTTATATGAACCATATCCTAAAACAATGGTTTTAGAATCATCAAAATGAGAACATATTTGAGAAATCCAGTTATTGGAGACTGGTTTACAATCGGCATCAGTAAACAATAGGTAGTCATGTTTGGCTACTTTTATACCCAGAGTTAGAGCATATTTTTTGTTTCCCCAAAAGGCTTCAACATTTTTTACATCAACCACTTTAATATGGTCATGTTTGTTTTGAAAAGATTCCATAACCTCAAGAGTATTGTCTTTTGAGGCATCGTTTATAAGAATTATTTCAAAATCAGGATACTTTTGTGAAATAACTGAAGGTAAAAACATTTCCAGATTTTCTGCTTCATTTTTAGCGCAGATAATTACTGAAACACCAACTTTAGTTGACTTTTTTTTAAAAGATTTTATGACTGCAAATTTCCCAAAGAAAAAAATCTGGAAAATAATTTGAATACTAACCACAAAAATGAATAAGTAGAATACAACATCAAGAAATGTCATAAACTACGAAGCATGTTGAGGTTCATCACACTTGCTAAATTGATCAGGTGTTTTTCCGCAAAAACCACATGGTTCACCATTTTTGTTTAATGCAGGATTTTGGCTAGCACATGTTCCTGCAAATTTGCCATCTTTTTTAGCCCAAATTTTTATTGCTATTCCTGCAAATCCTAATCCTAGTAACGCAATTGTTATTAATAGAAGTTTCATGTATTTAAAAATTTTATACAAAGATAATGCTTTTACATAAAACACATACATTAGAATGGTAGTGACATTTTGTATTTTTTTGAGTCTAAATAAGAATAATAGCTATATTTATTTTACCTAACATTAATATTTTAATTTATGAAAAAATTATTTGCAGAGTTCTTCGGAACGTTTTGGCTTGTTTTTGGAGGCTGTGGAAGTGCAATTTTCGCAGCTGCTTTTCCAGAATTAGGAATTGGTTTTGCTGGTGTAGCGTTGGCATTTGGTCTTACGGTATTAACTATGGCTTTTGCTGTAGGACATATCTCTGGCGCACATTTTAATCCTGCCGTATCTCTTGGTTTATGGGCAGGTGGTAAGTTTGAAGGAAAAGATTTATTGGGGTATATTATAGCCCAATTAATTGGAGCTATTGCTGCTGCAGGTGGTTTATATTTAATTGTATCTGGAAAATCTGATTTCGTAGATATTGGTGGTTTTGCTGCTAACGGATATGGTGATTTATCTCCAGGAGGCTATTCAATGACGTCTGCTTTAGTGGCAGAGTTTTTATTAACTGCATTTTTCTTATTAATTATATTAGGAAGCACTAATGAAAGAGCTCCAAAAGGATTTGCTCCAATAGCCATTGGTTTGGGTTTAACTTTAATACATTTAATAAGCATACCAATAACAAACACCTCTGTTAATCCAGCCAGATCAACAAGTCAGGCATTATTTGCAGGAGGAGAATTTACCAGTCAGTTATGGCTATTTTGGGTTGCTCCAATAGCTGGTGCTATAGTAGCTGGTCTTATCCATAAAGCACTTTTTGATAAAGAATAAATAATTATTTATAATCAAAAAAGCCTCATTTTAAACTTAAAATGAGGCTTTTTTTAATACGTGCTATTAATCTATTTTAATTGAATTTCTGCTACTGAGTTTTCCAATGAAGCAACTGTATTTCCTCCTTTAGGTTCAATAGTAATATTTAAACCAAGAGCATCTTCGGTATACGGAATGGCTCTTAGTTGTCTATCTGTTTCACTCAAAATTCCTAAACTCACCATTTTACCTTGTAATTCTGCCCATATTTGGTAACACTGTTCTTTTGGCAATTGAGGTAAAGACACCACATCAATCATCGATGTTTTCTCTTTAGGATTTATATAGGCAACTGTTTTTAAATTTTTAGCTCGACTATTTCCCTGCATAATGTATTTATACGTTTCTGGGTCGTTAAGCTGTTTAAACTGATGCATAATATCATCCAATTTCTTATTGTTATTTTGAATATCACTTCGTAAATCAAAAATCTCATCGACTACCACTTGATTTTCTTCTGATAGTTTTTGGTTCTTAATATGAAGATAAAATGACTGTCCTGCAAAAATTAAGGCTGCAATACTAGCGGCAATACTAAGCTTATGCCACTTTTTATATTTTTTGCTAGCATTCATCTTTATTACAGGCTTCTCATCAAGCTCTTCTAAAATATTATTTAATATATTTTTTGGAGCTTCAACAGCATTGCTTTTTGCAACTATTTCTAAGTTAAATTGCAAGGTGTTGTATGCGTTCTCGACTTCTGGATGTCTTGAAATATAGGTTTCAACTTGTTTAGTTTCTTCAGAAGAAGTTTCTCCTAATAGATATTTTTCTAATAGGCCAGAATTTAAAAAAGTAATTATTTTTTCATTCATGACTATTTTTATTAAGGATTGTAAATTTTTTTCAGTTCACGTAATCCAATTTTTAATCTCGATTTTATTGTTCCAAGTGGAATATCTAATTCTTCACTTGCTTCTTGTTGTGTCATGCCTTCAAAAAAGAGGGCATTTATAACTATTTGGTATTTTTCATCTAAAGTACTTAAGTGCTTTTGAATGTCTAATACGTCTTGATTTAATTCGTTTGATGTTATTCTATATACGGATGATGTTTCAATTTGGACTTCTTTATCGTTTTTATTTTTAAAAGATCTAACCTTATCAATAGCCGTATTGTAGGCAATCCTGTAAAGCCATGTAAATAATTTAGCTTTACTTGCATCATACTTTTTTGAGTTTTTCCAGATTTTAACAAAACTTTCCTGAAGAACATCTTGAGCAACATCTTCGTCAGAAATAATCTTCAAAATAACTCCATAAATGGAGTCAGAATAATACTCGTATAAGAGGGTTATAGCTTTTTTGTCGCCCTTCTCAAGTAAACTTACTATTTCAGTTTCTATTGGTGAAATCAAGATGCGTTGTGTTTAAATTATAAGTTAATATAATACTTTAAAAGCTTCAAAGTTAGATTTTTATTTCAAATTAAATAATATTTACTTCGGCTTCAATTGAAATATTAAAAATACGTAAAACGGTTTTTTGAATTAATTTTGAAAGTTTTAAAATATCAGAACCTTGAGCTTGTCCGTAGTTAACTAAAACGAGTGCTTGGTTTTTATGGACACCATAGTTCCCAAAACGCTTTCCTTTAAAACCAGCTTTTTCTATAAGCCATCCCGCAGGGATTTTAACTTCGTTTTCTGAAACCGAGTAGCTTGGTGCCTCAGGGAAGTTTAGTAATAAGGTTTCAAATTGCTTGTTGGTAATAACTGGATTTTTAAAGAAACTACCGCTATTTCCGATATCTTTTGGATTTGGTAGTTTGCTCTCTCTTATGGATATTACGGCTTTAGAAATATCTTGTATAGTAGGGTTTTTAATACCCATTGATTCTAGTTCTGATGAAATAGTACCGTAGTTAGTGTTTAAAATGTGGTTGCGTTTTGTGAATTTAAAAGTAACACTAGTTATGATGTGTTTTTCTTTTTCTTGTCGTTTAAAAATAGAATCTCTGTAGCCAAATTGACAATCTGGTTTTGTGAATGTATGCGTTTCTAATGTTGTTAGTGATAAGGCTTCACAGGAAACAAAATGGTCTTTTAATTCCACACCATACGCGCCAATATTTTGGATTGGAGATGTGCCAACATTTCCAGGAATTAATGATAAATTTTCAATACCACCAAAATTATTAGCCATACACCAAAGGACAAATTCATGCCAATTTTCACCTGCATTAGCTTTTACTATGGCAAAGTCTTCATCTTCAGAAAGAATTTCTATGCCTTTTAAGTTTATATGAATAACCAATTTATCTTGATTTTTAGTGAGTAACATATTACTGCCACCACCCAAAATTAGCTTGTTAGGATACTCTTTTAAACTTAAAACAGATTTCAATTGATCACTATTTGAAACTGAAACAAAATGTTTGGCAGTTGCATCAATACCAAATGTGTTATAGGGTTTTAGTGATATGTTATGTTGGATCTGCATTAATCTTTATAGACCTTTAATGCTTCTTTAATAATATTAACTGCTTTTATTAAACTCTCTTTTTTAAGTACGTATGCAATTCTAATTTGGTTTAAACCAACGCCAGGAGTTGAATAAAATCCTGCTGCTGGCGCTACCATAACAGTTTCCCCGTTATGGTCGTAATGTTCCAAAAGCCATTGAGCAAAATCATCAGAATTTTTAATAGGTAATTCTGCTATACAATAAAAGGCTCCATTTGGTTTTGCTACTTTAACACCCTCAATTTTTTGTAATTCAGTTATTAATGTGTTTCTTCTGTCAACATATTCTTCTATAACTTCATCAAAATAACTTTGAGGCGTTTCAAGGGCGGCTTCACTTGCTATTTGCGCGAATGTTGGTGGACTAAGTCTGGCCTGAGCAAATTTTAATGCCGTTTGAATGACAGCTTCGTTTTTTGAGACCAAACAGCCTATTCTTGCACCACACATACTATAGCGTTTTGAAACAGAGTCAATCATGATGGCATGCTCTCCTAAACCTTCTTCTTGCATAATTGAATAATGAGAAATACCATCATAGGCAAACTCTCTATATACTTCATCAGCAATTATAAACAAATCATGTTTTTTTACAAGATCTGCCAGTTGCTTAATCTCTTCTTTAGAATATAAATAACCTGTTGGATTTCCTGGATTGCAGATTAGAATAGCCTTCGTTTTAGGTGTAATTAGTTTTTCAAACTCTTCAATGGGAGGTAAGGCAAAATCATCGTCAATTTTAGAAATAACAGGAACAATATTGATACCTGATGCCACAGAAAAACCATTATAATTTGCATAAAAAGGCTCCGGAATGATAATTTCATCGTCAGAATCCATAATGCTACCGAAAGCAAATAATAAAGCCTCACTACCACCTGTAGTTACAATAATATTTTCATGTGTTACCTCAATATCTTTTTTATGATAATAATTAGCTATTTTTTTTCGGTATTCTTCAGACCCTTCAGACCTTGTATAGGCTAAAATCTCTAAAGAATGTGTTTTAACAGCATCTAATGCTATTTCGGGTGTTTTTATATCAGGCTGACCTATATTTAAATAATAAACAGTTTTGCCCTGTTTGTATGCATTTTCAACATATGGTACCAATTTTCTAATTGGTGATTGGGGCATTGATTGTCCTTTGCTTGAAATTTTTGGCATTTATTATAAATTTTGATACAAAGTTGAGAAAATTATCTTAAAGTTTATTTAAAAAACGAGCATAATTGAAGCAATGATGAAAAGGATTTGTAAATTCATAGAGACCATTAAGAACTATTGTTTTATGAAAAAAGTACTAATCATATTTGTGTTGTTTGTATGGTTTAATGATTCTATATTTTCTCAAGGTAAATTTGTAGTTAATAATTTAAAAAAATCTGATAAAGTACATTTTAAGTTAATTAATAATTTAATCATTATTCCAGTAGAACTTAATGATGTTGAATTAGCTTTTATTTTAGATACGGGCGTAAGTAAAACAATTCTTTTTAATTATTTGAATCTATCAGATTCCTTAAAAATTAGGGATACCGAACCTGTTTATTTAAGGGGTTTGGGTGAAGGAGAATCTTTAGAAGCTCTAAAGTCAAGAAACAATAAATTCAAAATAGGTGATGCAATTAAGGTACAGCATGAATTATTTGCAATAACTAATGATAAAATCAATTTTGCTCCAAGATTAGGGATCTCCGTTCACGGGATAATTGGTTACGATTTGTTTAAAGATTTGGTAGTTGAGATTAATTATTCAAGAAAATTTATAAGATTAACTGAATCTGAGAAATACCGATATAGAAAATGCAAGAAATGCGAAACGCTTAATTTAGAGTTTTATAATAATAAGCCATATCTAAATGCTCATGTTAAAATTAATAGTAAAAGCATACCAGTAAAATTGCTGATTGATTCAGGAGGAAGTGATGCTTTATGGTTGTTTGAAGATGAAGAATTAGGTATAAAGAATGATGAAAAGTATTTTTATGATTTTCTGGGTCACGGTTTAAGCGGAAGTGTTTACGGTAAACGATCTAAACTTGATGAGTTCTCATTAAATAGGTTTGTGCTAAAAAACGCTAATGTAGCGTTTCCAGATTCTTCTTCAATTTCGTTTGCGAAAAAAAATAAAGATAGAAATGGAAGTTTAGCGGGTAATGTTTTAAAACGTTTCAATATGATATTGGATTATCAAAAAGCTATTATTGTTTTGAAAAAGAATAGCTTATATAGACAAGAATTTGGTTACAATAAAAGTGGCATTGAATTAGCTCATGATGGAGTAAGGACTGTGAAGATAGTAGACTTTAATTTTAATCGAAACAATAGAGGGACAGTTAAAGGGACTAATGAAATGAACAGTATAATTCTTAGTCCTAGTTATGAATCTTTTCTAGAACCAGTTTATACTATTGTTGAACTTAGAAAAGATTCTCCCGCAGAAAGAGTAGGATTACAACTAGGAGATGTTGTTTTAAGTGTTAATGGAAAAGCTGCGCACAAATATAATTTACAAGATTTAATGAAAAAATTTTATGATAAAGAGGGAACAAGAATAAAATTAGTAGTTGAACGAAACAGTAGAGTGTTTACGGTATATTTTCAGTTAGAAAACTTATTTCAATAAAAAAGACCTAAAACAATGCATTGTTTTAGGTCTTTTTTAAATTATCTATATCTTGTATTATTGTTCAACAAGACTTTTATCTTTTTTTTCAAGAATACTTTCTTTACTAGAATCAATAACTTCACCTTTTATTTTTAAGGCAACAGTTGGGGTCTCTGCATTAGAAATAACCGTAATTGTTTTTCTTATAGGATTGACTCTGTTCGTGTCGTATTTTACTTGAACTTCACCTTTTTTACCAGGTAAAACGGCTTCTCTTGTCCAAGTAGGAACAGTACATCCACAACTAGATGTTACTCTGGAAATTATAAGAGGAGCATCACCTGTATTGGTAAACTCAAAAACACGTAAGCCATTGGATCCTTTTTCAATGGTTCCATAGTCTATTGTGTCTGATTTAAACTCAATTTTTGCAGTTTTCTCTTGTGCATTTATCGAAAAACTTACTAATCCAATAAATAAAATAGTAATTATTTTTTTCATCATTTAAATTTTAAATTGTACGTAAACATACTTACTTTTTCTACAACACGCAAAAAAACTAGATGAAATACATGTTTGTTAACAAATCAACTAACAATCATTTTATCAATGCCTCTTACATGCTTTCATAGAAAAAGAAATATGAGTACTTTTGCAAATCAATGTTCAAAAACTATTCCAAAGTATGCAAATTCCATCAAAATATGATGCAAGTCAGGTAGAAAGTAAGTGGTATGATTACTGGGTGAAACATAATTATTTTCATTCAGAACCAGATGAAAGAGAGCCATATACCATTGTAATTCCTCCACCAAATGTTACTGGTATTTTGCATATGGGGCATATGCTTAATAATACCATTCAAGATGTTCTCATTCGTCGCGCACGCTTGCAAGGAAAAAATGCATGTTGGGTGCCAGGAACCGATCATGCCTCTATTGCAACCGAAGCTAAAGTAGTTGCAAAACTTAAAGAACAAGGGATTGATAAAAATGATTTATCACGCGATGAGTTTTTAAAACATGCTTGGGATTGGACACACGAATATGGTGGAGTTATTCTCGAGCAACTTAAAAAACTGGGATGTTCATGCGATTGGGATAGAACGAAATTCACCATGGATGATGACATGAGTGAAGCGGTTATAAAAGTATTTGTTGATTTATTTAACAAAGGCTTGATTTATCGCGGTTACCGCATGGTAAATTGGGATCCTGAGGCTCAAACAACTTTATCGGATGAAGAGGTGATTCACGAAGAGCGTCAAGGGTTACTATATTACTTGTCATATAAAATTGAGGGTAGTAATGATACTTTAACCATAGCAACTACGCGTCCTGAAACCATTTTTGGCGATACAGCCATTTGCATTAATCCTAATGATGAACGATTTAAACAACTAAAAGGCAAAAAAGCTATTGTGCCTATTTGTAATCGCGTTATACCTATTATTGAAGATGAGTATGTTGATATGGAATTTGGAACAGGTTGTTTAAAAGTAACGCCTGCGCATGATGAAAATGATAAGAATTTAGGTGATAAACATAATCTTGAAGTTATTGATATTTTTAATGATAACGGCTCTTTAAATAGTTTTGGATTACATTATGAAGGGAAAGATCGTTTTGTTGTTAGAAAAGAGATTCAAAAGGAATTACAAGAAAAAGGACATCTAGTTAAAACCGAAAATTATATAAATAAAGTAGGAACTAGCGAGCGTACCAAAGCGGTTATTGAGCCAAGGTTGTCGGATCAGTGGTTTTTAAAAATGGAAGATTTGGTAAAACCAGCCATTAAAGCAGTTTTAGAAGATGGTGATGTTAAGTTGTTTCCTAAAAAGTTTGAAAACACCTACCGTCATTGGATGGAAAATATTCGCGATTGGAATATTTCTCGTCAGTTATTATGGGGACAACAAATTCCAGCTTACTATTATGGTGATGGGAAAGATGATTTTGTAGTTGCAGAAACGAAGGAAGAATCTCTTCAATTGGCAAAACAAAAATCTAATAACCATGACTTAACAAGTAGCGATTTGCGTCAAGACACTGATGCTCTAGATACTTGGTTTTCATCTTGGTTATGGCCAATGAGCGTTTTTGATGGGATTCGTTTTCCTGAAAATGAAGAAATAAATTATTACTATCCAACCAATGATTTGGTTACCGGTCCAGATATTTTATTCTTTTGGGTAGCTAGAATGATTATTGCTGGTTATGAATATCGCGATGAAAAACCATTTCAAAATGTGTATTTAACTGGTTTGGTGCGCGATAAGCAACGTCGCAAAATGAGTAAATCGTTGGGGAATTCACCAGATGCTTTAAAGTTAATTGAAGAATTTGGTGCCGATGGTGTTCGTGTTGGTTTATTATTAAGTTCTGCTGCCGGAAACGATTTATTGTTTGACGAAGCCTTATGTCAGCAAGGAAAAGGATTTGCAAACAAAATATGGAATGCGTTTAGATTGATTGAAGGTTGGGAGGTTGCAGATATCGAGCAACCAGAATCTTCAAAAATAGCGATTGAATGGTTTGAAGCCAAGTTTCAAGAAACCTTATTAACTATTGAAGATCATTTTAGTAAATATCGTATTAGTGATGCCTTAATGGAAACCTATAAGTTGATATGGAATGATTTCTGCTCATGGTTTTTAGAAATGATAAAACCAGAATATCAAAAACCAATTGATAAAATCACCTATCAAGAAGCGATTACTATTTTAGAAAATAATTTAAAGGTTTTACATCCGTTTATGCCATTCTTAACAGAAGATATTTGGCAATATATTTCAGAAAGAACGCCCGAAGAAGCATTAATTGTTTCAAAATGGCCAGAATTTAAAAAGTTCGACAAAGATTTAATATCTGAGTTTGATTTTGCTTCCGAAGTAATTTCAGGGATTAGAAATATTAGAAAAGAAAAGAATATAGCTTTTAAAGATGCTATTCAGTTTTCAGTAATTAATAATGAGAACGTTACTAAAACATTTGATGATGTTATCATTAAATTAGGTAATGTTGAAAGCATTGATTACACGAGTGAAGCTGTTGAAGGCGCTTTAACATTCAGAGTAAAATCTAATGAGTATTTTATTCCAATGGCGGGTGCTATTGATATTGATGCTGAAATTAAAAAATTAACAGACGAGTTAAATTATACAGAAGGTTTTTTAAAATCAGTTCAGAAGAAACTGTCTAATGAACGTTTTGTTGCAGGTGCACCAGAGCAAGTAGTGGCGAGTGAAAAGAAAAAGGAAGCCGATGCTTTAGCAAAAATCGAAACACTTAAAGCTAGTTTAATAAGTTTAAAGTAAATGGATTCCTATTTTGGAACGCAGTAATATTGTTTTTTTAATTAAATACATTTTTCAAATGAATAAAAATATAATCAAATTGTTTTTACCATTTACAATCCTATTGGTTGTGATGGCTTGTAAAAATGAAGGAGTAAAAGAAGAAGAAATATTTAGTAAAGATATTGCTGCTATTAAAACAAAATACGCCCCAGATAAACGTGTGGCACTATTTAATGTAGAAGCTGTAAAACAAAATGAAAGTTATGTGTTAAAAGGCGAAAGTAATTTGCCCGATGCTGTAACTGCTTTAAAAGATACATTAAAAGCAAAGGCTATTACTTTTATTGACAGTATTCAAATGTTACCTTCAGCAGATTTAGAAAGCAAAACAGTTGGTTTAGTTACTATTTCGGTTGCTAACTTACGAAGTAATCCAAAACATTCTGCCGAATTAGCTACGCAAGCATTATTAGGAACGCCTGTAAATGTTCTGAAAAAAGATGGAGGCTGGTTTTTAATTCAAACTCCAGATCATTATTTAGCTTGGGTTGATGATGCGGGAATTGTAACGCTATCTTCAAAAGATTTGTCATCTTGGAAAGCGTTACCTAAAGTAATATATACAAATATTACTGGCAGTACGTATTCTAACTCAGATATGAAATCTCAAGTTGTTTCAGACATGGTTGCTGGCGACATTTTAGTCCTTTTAGATGAAGATAATGAGTTTTATAAGGTAAAATATCCTGATAATAGAATAGCTTACATAAACAAAAATGAAGCACAATTATATGCTGATTGGGTACAAAACACGAAGCTAACAGCAGAATCATTAGTTGCTACATCAAAAAAACTAATGGGATTGCCTTATTTATGGGGAGGAACTTCAACCAAAGGAGTTGATTGTAGCGGTTTTACAAAAACGGTTTACTTTTTAAACGGCATGGTCATTCCAAGGGATGCATCTCAGCAGGTACATACAGGTGAATTAATGGATGAAACCAAAAACTTTGATAAACTAGCTCCCGGAGATTTATTATTTTTTGGAAGAAAAGCAACAGATTCGACTGCAGAAAAAGTAGTACATGTAGGGATGTGGATTGGTAATAATGAGTTTATTCACTCTTCCGGACAAGTAAGAATTAGTAGTGTTGATAAAAATGCTCCAAATTTTGATCCAGCTAATTTAAACAGATACTTACGATCAAAAAGAATTGTAAATAGTAAAAATGATGCGCTAATTAATTTAAAAAGTACTCCCGTATTTAAAGATTAAATAACTTGAATTTATAAGCTATTTTCTGTAAAGAAAATAGGTATTAACAAGATCAATATAGGTTTGCTTCGCTTCTTCCTGAGTGATGTCTTTTATTTGAAACAAGGCATTTGTTTTAAAAGCATTTATTATAGGTTTTTTACTGCTTGGTTGCCCATAATCATTAGTTGCTTTTTTATAATAAGCGTATAATCTTAATAAAAAATCGGCAGGAAAAGGTTCCGTATGAGCGTTTACTCTATCAACTGCCTCTTGAAACTCTATATCTAAATTGTTATTAGTCATTGATTTCTGCAATAATACTTTCTCCACCACGTACTTTTTGATTCAGTTGTACTTTGATTTCAGCATTTAAAGGTAAAAATAAATCAACTCTCGAACCAAATTTTATGAATCCACTATCACTTCCTTGCGTCGCTTGTTCATCTACTTTAGCATAATTTACAATACGTCTAGCAAGAGCTCCAGCTATTTGTCTAAATAATACTTTTCCAAAAATTTTATTTTCTACCACTATGGTTGTTCGCTCATTCTCTTCACTAGCTTTAGGGTGCCATGCAACTAAATACTTACCAGGGTGGTATTTACTAAAAATTACATTCCCGCTAATTGGGTAACGGGTTACGTGCACATTAATGGGGGACATAAATACGCTTACCTGTATACGTTTATCATTAAAATATTCTTTTTCAAAAACTTCTTCAATAACCACAACTTTTCCATCTACTGAAGACAGTACTTGTTTGTCATTTTGTAAGGCGTTACGTTTAGGATTTCTAAAGAACTGAAGTATGAGAATAAAAAAGATTAGAAGTATAATCCATAGAGAGGTTTGTAACCATGGCAAATGAATAAAATTGTCTATTAACAAAAACGAAGCTACAATAATAATAAATGTAGTAAATATGATTTTATGTCCTTCTTTATGAAACATATAGTGTAATTCTTAAAAATAAATAAATAAAAGGCGCTGCAAAAATAATGCTGTCTAAACGGTCAAGTAATCCGCCATGACCTGGCATTATGGTGCCGCTATCTTTAACATTGGCCTGTCGTTTAAATTTTGATTCAATTAAATCGCCTAACGTACCAAAAACACTAATAATAATACTTAATAGTAACCAGTTGGTAAAGGTTAATGTTTCTGTAAAGGTAGCAATAAAATAGCTTGCAATGCATGAAAAAAATAGTCCGCCTAAAAAACCTTCAACAGTTTTTTTAGGTGATATTTTTTCAAAAAGTTTCTGTTTTCCGAAATTTTTACCAATTAAATACGCAAAGGAATCGTTAACCCATATTAAAATGAAGGAGCTAAATAATATATTTGGATTATAGACTTCATGATGAAATGCTATTAAAATTAAAAACACAAACGGACTTGATATATAAAAAGTAGTTAACAGAAAACGCCTTGAATTAAATAGTGGAATTGCTTTATTTGAAAATAAATCTTTAATTAAAAATAATTGAACAAATATTGTAAGAACCAGGAGTATTTGATTTAGCTTATCAACGACTTCACTAGTTTCTAAAAGCAATTGGCCTGATATAAACACAATTAAAAGTGCAATAAAAATGATATGAGGAATGACACTTTTTAGTTGAATAATTTTTTTGAACTCACTTAAACAAATAAGCCCAAATACAAAAAAAAGGAGTATTGCAGCATATTTATAATTTATAGAAATAGCTAGCAAGAAAACATAGAATAAGCCAGAAAGTAGTCGCACAAAAAGTTCTTTCATTTATTTAGTTTGCTTTTTGTAAATTAACGTAATACTTGGGTGAACAAAGAGTAGGTTGGTTTAAAATCAAAGTATGTAGCTAATTATAGTTTAAAGATCTTCTAAAAGTAGCAAATATAAATTTTTAGAACTACTTCCATAGCTTAAAAAGTCTTTTTCATCAGACGATTTAAAGTGTTTGATTGTGGTAATATTTGTAGGGATTTTTTTCTTGTTTTTAGATTTAATGCCTCGTAATCCTTCTCCAATAGTTTCAACCATTTGACTGGTAGTTGAAAAAACAATAAAATTATCAGGAAGTTCAATCAATTTTTTTTCAGCTATTTGATTGGAGCAAATTAGTAAAGAACCATCATTTGCTATTAAGTTTTCACAAGTCGTTATAAAAAATGTGGAGTCACTAGCTCTATCTGAAGTTAATAAATTGGCGCTTTTAAAACGGTTTTTTAAATTTTTATCTATAAAATAAGCTTTCTTATCTCCCCAATCGTTTTCTTCAATAATGTTTTCTAAGCTTTCAAAAATTTCGTTTAAATCTTCACAATAAAGAAACTTACCACCATTAGCTTTAAAGTTTATGGTAAACTTTTCATCTATTGGTAATTTAATTTCAGGCATGTATTTGCCACGTTCATTTGATTTTAGTTCTTCTTCTTTGTTGTCAGGTTTTGAACCAAATATTTTTCTAAAAAGACTCATTCAGGTTTTTGCTATTAACTCAGTTTTTAAAGGGGTTTTTCAAATATAAAAAATCTTAAACTAACCATACGATTAATTTAAGATTTTTACTATTGGTTTCCAAAATATAGGCCTTTTATCCTTCAACAATTTCATTATTTTCTTTATCAAAACCTCGTTTGCCAAATATTTTCTCTAGATTGTCCTTAAAAATAACTTCCTTATCAAGGAGCACGTTGGCTAATTCTGTAAGTTTATCTTTATTTTCCTCAAGAAGTTTTATTGCACGTTTATATTGGGTTTCAATTAAATCTGAAATCTCTTTATCTATCAACTCAGCAGTTTTTTCACTGTAAGGTTTTGTAAAACCATATTCATTTTGTCCAGAAGAATCATAATACGTTAAGTTACCAACTTTATCACTTAAACCATATACTGTAACCATGGCTCTAGCTTGTTTGGTTACTTTTTCCAAATCACTTAATGCTCCAGTAGAAATTTTATTAAAAATTACTTTTTCTGCGGCTCTTCCTCCTAATGCAGCACACATCTCATCAAGCATTTGTTCTGGATGAACAATTAGACGTTCTTCTGGTAAGTACCAAGCGGCTCCTAAAGATCTACCTCGAGGAACAATAGTTACTTTTACTAATGGAGCAGCATGTTCAAGCATCCAACTTACGGTTGCATGTCCAGCTTCATGAAAAGCAACAGCACGTTTTTCACCTGGTGTTATAATTTTGTTTTTCTTTTCTAATCCACCAATAATTCTATCAACAGCATCTAAAAAATCTTGCTTATCAACTTCTTTTTTACCATTTCTAGCAGCAATTAAAGCGGCTTCATTACAAACGTTAGCAATATCAGCTCCAGAAAATCCTGGCGTTTGCTTTGATAAAAAATCAAGATCTAAATCTTTAGCTTTTTTAAGTGGACGTAAATGCACTTCGAAAATTTCTTTTCGCTCTCTAACATCTGGTAGGTCTACAAAAATTTGTCTATCAAAACGCCCGGCACGCATCAAAGCCGTATCTAATATGTCTGCTCTATTTGTTGCTGCAAGTACAATAACATTGGTATTAGTACCAAAGCCATCCATTTCGGTTAATAGCTGATTTAAGGTATTTTCACGTTCGTCATTACTACCAGACATGGCATTTTTTCCTCTGGCACGACCAATAGCATCAATTTCATCGATAAAAATGATGGAAGGTGATTTTTCTTTAGCTTGTTTAAATAAATCTCGAACTCTAGAAGCACCAACACCTACAAACATCTCTACAAAATCTGACCCTGATAATGAGAAAAACGGTACTTTTGCCTCACCAGCAACAGCTCGTGCTAACAACGTTTTACCTGTTCCTGGAGGTCCTACCAGTAGGGCTCCTTTTGGAATTTTCCCTCCTAATGTTGTGTATTTTTCTGGAAATTTAAGAAAGTCTACGATCTCTTGAACTTCTTCTTTAGCACCTTCAAGACCAGCAACATCTTTAAAAGTCGTTTTAACTTCTGTGTTTTGATCAAAGAGTTTAGCCTTAGATTTTCCGATATTAAAAATTTGACCACCAGCTCCACCGCCAGCTCCACCTGACATACGGCGCATAATGAAAATCCAAACACCTATAAGGAGTATGAACGGAAGTATGCCAACTAACAAATCACCAAAAAAGTTGTCCTCAGTTATATAAACTGGAGTTAAATTTAAATTATGTTCTTTGATAACCTCATTTAAATGATTTTGAAAAATCTGAAGATCGCCAAATTCAAACTTATAGTTAGGAAGTTTGTTTGTTGTTGGAAGAAGAGAACTTGGAATTGACTTTTTGTGTATTTCTTTTTGTTCTGCTTCTTTAGTTAGATATACTTTGGCAACGCGTTTATTTACAATTTCAACACGCGCTACATCACCATCGGCTACAAATTTAAAAAATTGAGTAGGGTTAGTGGTGTTTTCACCTTGATAACCAACATTACTAAATAGTTGGATTGCAAGGAAGATAGCTATAATGATACCATAAATCCAATACGGATTAAACTTTGGTTTTTTATCCTTAATGTTTTTTTTATCGTTCGTCATTCTTTTTTTAGTAACTAGTTTCTATTACAGTTGTTTTTGCATCTCCCCATAGACTTTCAATATCATAATAGTCTCTAATATGTTTTTGAAATACATGAACAACAACATTTATATAATCAATTAAAACCCATTCAGCATTGTCTTCTCCTTCAACATGCCATGGATTGTCTTTAAGTTCTTTACTTACTTTTTTTTGTACTGATTTGACAATAGCGCCAACTTGTGTATTTGAAGTTCCTTCACAAATTATAAAGTAATCACAAACCGTGTTTTCAATATCTCTTAAATCAAGAATATTAATTTTATTTCCTTTAACATCTTCTATACTACTTATTATTACTGATATTAGTTGGTCTGCGCTTATATTTTCTTTCGCCATTAATTTGATTTAAATTTGTGCAAAGTTATTATTTTTTTAGTTCTTTATACTTTAAAATAATCATAAGATTCTATAGTAATATAACAAATAACTTCAAATGCCTATAATCAAACTTGATGCCATCGATTCTACCAACAGGTACCTACGTAAGCTTACCAATGAAGAAGTGGTTAAAGATTATACTACTGTAGTAACAAAACACCAAACTAATGGAAGAGGTCAAATGGGAACGATTTGGAATTCTGAAAGTTCTAAAAACCTGACTTTTAGTGTGTTTAAAGATGTTTCGAAGCAGCACATAGAGTACCCTTTTTACATAAGTATTGCCACCTCGTTAGCATTAATTAAATCTTTACAAAGTTTTTCTATACCTAAATTAAGTGTGAAATGGCCTAACGACATTTTGTCAGAAGACAAGAAGATTTGTGGCATTTTAATTGAAAATGTCATTAAACAAAGTCATATAACCGCATCAATAATTGGTATAGGACTAAATATTAATCAAACACAATTTGAAGGGTTGCCAAAAGCATCGTCTCTTAAGTTATTGTCGGGTAGAACCTTTTATCTTGATGAAGTTTTGGATGTTGTTTTAAAAAACTTAAAATATTATTTTAATATTTTAAAAAGCCAAGATTATTCTAACTTGAAACGAGAATATGAAATGTATTTGTTTAGAAAAAATAAACCTTCAACATTTAAAGATGCTGAAGGTTGCGTGTTTTCTGGTTTTATAAAAAATGTCTCCGTATCTGGTAATTTAAGAGTGTTATTGGAGGATGAAATTATAAAAGAGTACGATTTAAAAGATATTACACTTTTATATTAAATAGATTTAGGGATACTCGTTGCTAGAGTTTCAATAAACTTACTTATTGGGCCTTTAATCATCATAGCCATCATGGGATTAAAATCTCCATCAAATGTTAATTGTACATCACTGGAGCTATCGCTATTTTCTACAATATTACCTGTAAGTGAAAAGTCCAATTTCCCTCCAGCAGCACCAAGAACAATTTTATTAGGCGGAACAAGTTCCTTTTTTTTAAGAATTATTTCTGGCATACCTTTTAAAGCAAATAAAAACGTATCATCACTTAATACTTCAAACTTGCTAATGTTTTCAGGCATTAAAGATTCGAAATTTTTAATGTCTGACAAGAAATCAAATACTTCTTGAGGAGATTTACTTACATTTATTTTTGGCGATTCTAAATTCATTTTTGTTTTCGTTTATTGTGAACTAATAAACTATCAAATAGCGTTCCATTCACTTGGGTTTGAATTCCAATCAGACAATGTTGTCAATTCTTTTTGAGAAATGTAATTGGTTTCTAAGGCTTGGTCCAGTAAACTTTCATAATTACTCAACGTATGCAATGTAACATCTTCTTTTTTAAAGTTTTCAGTTGCAACATCAAAACCATATGAAAAAATTGCCACCATACCTTTAATGTTTATCTCAGCTTCTTTGAGCGCTTTTGCTGCATTTAAGCTACTTTTGCCTGTGCTTATCAAATCTTCAACAACCACAACACTTTGTCCGGCTTCTATATAACCCTCTATTTGGTTTTTTCTACCATGTCCTTTGGCTTCAGGGCGCACATAAATAAAAGGCAGTCCTAAATATTCGGCAACCAATACACCAATACCAATTGCTCCAGTAGCAACACCAGCGATAACATCTGGCCTGCCATATAACTCTTCAATTTGTTTCCCCATTGTTTCTCTAATATAGTTTCTAATGGGAGGGTAGGATAGGATAATACGATTATCACAGTATATTGGAGATTTCCATCCAGATGCCCAAGTAAACGGTTCTTTTGGGCTGAGTTTTATAGCATTTATTTGCAATAAAACTTCGGCAGTTTGTCTAGCAGTTTCTTTATTAAAAATCATAAGAACAAAATTACATATAAATTTAGTTTTTTGTAATGTTGAATATGAATAAAAATATTTTTTTCAACAATTGCTGATTTGTTTTGAAAAATGATATTTTTACCAGACTATAAATGTTAACAATTAAGCATGCATAAAGTTTTTGTCGGCGACAAACCTATAATTTTAACCACAGTAGTAGAGCAAGAAACCAATTTTAAGAATTATCTGCTCAACACCGTAAATTTAAGGAAGGTCATAAAAGAACTTAACACAACGTCTATAAAAGAGGTTCGCCTTATTCATAAAAATAAAGATAAATTACTTAAAAAGTTTTTAAAAAAAATGCCTAATGTTGTTGCTGGAGGAGGAAAGGTTTATAATGAAAACAGAGATATATTATTTATTTACAGAAATGATAAGTGGGATTTGCCTAAAGGAAAAGCTGAAAGAAGAGAAACTATTGAAGAAACTGCTATTAGAGAGGTTACCGAAGAAACAGGAGTAAACGGTTTAGAGATCGTAAAACCAATAGAAACAACCTATCATATATTCAAGCGTAATGGAAGGCATAGAATTAAAGTTACCTATTGGTTTGAAATGAAAACAAGTTTTAAAGGTAATTTATATGCACAGGAGGAAGAAGGGATTACCAAAGTAGAATGGTTAAACAAAGAACAAACCGAAGAAGCTTTACAAAACTCTTATGCTAATATTAAATTATTGATTTAATAGAATCAGCATTTTAAGTAACTTTTTCTAGTTAAGTGAAACTTTTTTATAAATTGATTCTAAACTTTTAATAGTAAAACCATTTTTTTTCAATCGTTTTCGTACAAATTATTAGAATTAAAGTAAATGCTTCTTGCTCATCTTTGTATTAACTGTAAATTTGCCCCTTCAAAAAAACAACCATGACAGAATTTATAAGAAAACAAACGAGCAATGTAAAAAATGACATTTTAAGCGGACTAACTGTTGCTTTGGCTTTAGTGCCTGAAGCAGTGGCATTTGCATTTGTGGCAGGAGTAGATCCATTAGTAGGTTTGTATGCTGCTTTTATGGTTGGTTTTATAACCTCTGTTTTTGGTGGTCGTCCTGGTATGATAAGTGGTGCTACCGGAGCTTTAGCGGTTGTAATGGTTGCATTAGTAGCAGAAGGAAATGCCATGGGTGCAGAAGGGGAAAATCTTGGTTTGTATTATTTGTTTGCAACCGTTATTTTAATGGGCGTTATACAAATGCTAGCAGGTTTTTTTAAACTAGGCAAATTTGTTCGTTTAATTCCGCATCCTGTTATGATGGGTTTTGTAAACGGTTTAGCGATTGTAATCTTTTTGTCTCAGTTGAAAATGTTTATGACTTTTAACGGAGAAGAGCTTGTCTGGATGCATGGAAAACAATTGTGGATAATGATAGGTCTTGTGGTTTTAACCATGGGAATCATGTTTGGACTTCCAAAGATTACCAAAAAATTACCAGAAGCTTTGTTGGCTATTATAGTAGTTTCGGCTATTGTTATTTTTGGAAAGCTTGATGTGGCTACTGTTGGAAGTTTTATTAGAGATGGAGGAGGAGCAGGATTAAAAGGAGGATTACCTCATTTTCAATGGGATATTTTTGAAAAAGTTCCGTTTAATTATCAAACTATAAAATTCATTTTTCCTTATGCGCTCATTTTAGCTGCGATTGGATTAATAGAATCTTTAATGACTTTAAACTTAGTTGATGAACTTACAGAAACGAGAGGGGATACTAATAGAGAGTGTCTTGCCCAAGGTGGTGCCAATATTGTTACTGGTTTTTTTGGAGGTATGGGTGGATGTGCCATGATAGGTCAATCACTAATTAATATTAAAGGAGGCGGTAGAGGCCGGTTGTCGGGCATTGTGGCATCTTTAGCTTTGTTGGCGTTTATTTTATTCGCTTCGGGTCTTATAGAACAAGTACCTGTTGCTGCTTTAGTAGGCGTTATGTTTATGGTTGTTATTGGTACGTTTGCATGGAGTAGTTTTAGAATATTGAATAAAATTCCGTTAAGTGATGTGATTGTGTTGGTTTCGGTGTCAGCATTAACCATTATTTTTGATTTAGCAATTGCAGTTATCGCAGGGGTTATAATGAGTGCGTTGGTGTTCTCTTGGGAAAATGCGAAACGAATTCGAGCTCGTAAGCGTATGCGTGAAGATGGAACTAAGGTTTATGAAATTTGGGGTCCACTTTTTTTCGGGTCTATTATAGCCTTTAACGATAAGTTTGATGTGAAAAATGATCCGGAAAATGTTGAAGTTGATTTTGTAGAGTCCAGAATTAGTGATCATTCTGCTATTGAAGCTATCTATAATTTAGTAAATAAATATGAAGCCGAAGGCAAATCTATCAAGCTAAAACACTTGAGTGAAGATTGTAAAGTACTATTATATAAATCTAGTCCAAAATTTAAGGAAGTTGTTGTTGAAGATATTGATGATCCGCGTTATCATTTAGCAGAAAATCCAGAGGCCTTTACTAAAGGATTGTCTGAATATAAACTGTAAATTATTTATAAAATTGATTTTCATCAATTAAAAGGGTTGTTAATTCAACTGTATGATTGTCTGGGTCCTTTAAGTAGATAGAGTGAAAATAATGATGGTCTTGAAATATAAAGGCCTCATTTATCTCATTAAAATATGTTTTTGCTTTAATAAAATCTTCGTTTGAAACGTTGAAAGCAAAATGATCAATTTTAATGTTTTTTGAATTCATAGGGAATTGATCATCATCCAAAGTGGCTGGAAAAATTGCGATTCCCGATTTTCCTGATAACATGAAAATAGGAAACTCTCCCCATTTTTCAAGTTTATAAATTGTTAACCCTAAAACTTTAGAATACCAATTAACAGAGTCATTAATGTCCTTGACCCTAATTGCAACATGATCTAGAAAATTAATATCAAATGGCTTCATTATTTAACTCTGACGCTATCGGGAACTAACTTAGTGTAATCTCCATTATTTCTGATAACGTCTCTTACAATACTAGAACTAATAAAGGATGTTCTTGCAGATGTTAGCAAAAATACAGTTTCAATTTTTGAAAGCTTTCGGTTGGTGTGAGCTATTGCTTTTTCAAACTCGAAATCGGCAGGATTACGAAGACCGCGTAAAATAAAAGGCACTTTAATCTCTTTACAAAATTGAACCGTTAGTCCTTCGTAAGTGACTACTTTTACTTTAGGTACATTTTTAAAAGCATCTTCGATAAATTGTTTGCGTTCTTCTAAAGAAAACATGTAATTCTTTTCCGAATTAATCCCAATGGCTACAATAACTTCATCAAATAAGGCCACACCTCGTTTAATAATATCAACGTGACCTAATGTTAATGGATCAAACGACCCTGGAAAAAGCGCTTTCTTCATACTTTAAAATTACAATTTTTATTTTATCTGCTGACAACCGACTGTTTTTAATTGCTAGTTGTAATTCGCATAGTAGGTTATTTTCAATATTAATAAAGGACTGAAAAACGATTATTTTAAGGCTTCTTCAATAGCATTGTCAAACAAGTCACTAAGACTAATTCCGGCGCAAGCAGCTTGCTGAGGTAAAATACTTTCTTTGGTTAACCCAGGAATGGTATTCATTTCTAATAAATGAGGTTCTCCATCTTTAAAAATAAATTCACTTCTTGAAAATCCTTTCATTTTTAAAATATCATATACTTGTTTGGCAGCTTTGACAACTTTAGCTTCCTCATCTTTTGTTAATCTGGCAGGTGTTATTTCTTTTGATTTCCCTTGGTATTTTGCCTCATAATCAAAAAAATCGTTATCGCTTACAATTTCGGTAACTGGGAGTACTTTAGTTTCTCCTTTATAGGTAATAACGCCAACTGAAACTTCTGTTCCATCTAAAAAAGATTCAATAATAATCTCATCATCTTCTTTAAAAGCCACATCAATAGCTCCTTGTAAATTTTCATTTTTATAAACTTTAGAAATTCCAAAACTACTTCCTGCTTTATTAGCTTTTACAAAGCATGGCAAGCCTACTTTGCTAATAATAGCATCTTCATTAATGGTATCACCAAGATTTAAATAAAATGATTCTGCAGTTTTTATACCATACGGTTTTAAGGTGCTTAAAAAATCACGTTTGTTATAGGTTAAACTTGCCTGATACATATCGCAACTGGTATGTGGCATATTGATTAGTTTAAAATATCCTTGCATAAACCCGTCTTCACCAGGAGAGCCATGAATAGCATTAAACACGCAATCAAAGGTTGTTTTTGAATTGTTTACAGTAACAGAAAAATCATTTTTATTTATGGGAAATTCTGTATTATTATCATCTACATAAACCCATTTGTCTTTAAAAATATGAATGCGATATGTATTGTACTTTGATGAATCTAAGGTGTCATAAACAACGTTTCCACTTTTTAAGGAGATTTTATATTCACTTGAATAGCCTCCCATTATAATAGCTATGTTCTTTTTCATGGATTATAATATATATCAGTAAATCGTTTTGTAAAAATATCATTTATTTCTTCTAAATATTATGGATAAGAATAAATAATTATAAACATATTTAATCCATTTTGATTTTAATAAACGTATATAACAAAAGAGAAATTAAACGATTTAAATGATTAAAACATAAATTTGTTTAGTTTTGTTTAAAATATTTAGACTATTCATGAGCCTTATTAAATTTCTTATCAGTAAAACCTTTTTTAAGCAAGTTTTATTAGCCGTTGTGGCACTAGTTGTGTTATGTTTTATTCTTTTAAAATGGTTAAATGTGACGACCAATCATGGCGAGTTTGAAACCGTTCCTAACCTTACTGGAAAATCTATTAGTGTTGCTAAAATAGAGCTTGAGCAAAATCATTTGGTGATGCAAATTCAGGATTCTGCTAACTTTAACCCCAAGTACCCTAAGTTTTCTGTTATTGAACAAGATCCGGTTGCAGGCGCAAAAGTTAAAGAGGATAGAAAAATTTATATTACGTTAAATCCATCTGGATATAGAAAAATAACGGTTCCAGATTTAAAAGAACGTACTTTTAGACAAGCAAAACCGACATTGGAAGCCATAGGTTTTGCAGTTGGAAAACTAACCTATGTTGATAATATTGGTAAAGATATGGTGTTGAAAATGATGTTTAAAGGTAAAGAAATTCAACCAGGCGATATGCTACCCAAAACATCAAAAATTGATTTGGTTCTTGGTAATGGAAACAGACCAAATTAATTATGGATGATACTAATTTAAATTTGCCCGAAGAAGAGAATGATGATTTGTATGAGCATCATGCCTTTGCTGTAGATAAAGGGCAATCCCCACTTCGCATAGACAAATATTTAATGAATCGTATTGAAAATGCGACTCGAAATAAAATTCAAGATGGCGCCAAAAACGGGAGTGTTTTTGTTAATGGTGTTGCTGTTAAATCCAATTATAAGGTAAAACCATTTGATGAGATTAAAGTGTTGTTTGCGCATCCGCCTTATGAGAATTTGTTGGTTGGAGAAGATATTCCCTTAGATGTCGTTTATGAAGATGATACCTTGTTAGTGGTTAATAAACCAGCAGGAATGGTCGTGCATCCAGGTCATGGTAATTACTCAGGAACCTTAATAAATGCTCTTATTTACAGGTTTGATAATTTACCTAATAATTCCAGTGATAGACCAGGATTGGTGCATCGGATAGATAAGGATACAAGTGGACTTTTAGTAATTGCAAAAACAGAGCAGGCTATGACACATTTGTCACTTCAATTTGCAGAAAAAACAAGTACACGCGAGTATGTCGCTTTGGTATGGGGAAATATTGAAGAAGATGAAGGTACGGTTGAAGGTAATATTGGGCGTCACCCAAAAAACAGATTGCAAAATACTGTTTATTTTGGTGATGAAGCTGATAAAGGAAAACCAGCCATAACTCATTACAAGGTTTTGGAGCGTTTAGGCTATGTAACTCTAGTGTCTTGTAAGTTAGAAACGGGTAGAACGCATCAAATACGTGTGCATATGAAACATATTGGGCACACCCTTTTTAATGATGAACGTTACGGTGGAGAAAAAATACTAAAAGGAACCACATTTACAAAATATAAGCAGTTTGTAGATAACTGCTTTAAAGTGTTGCCAAGACAAGCATTACATGCTAAAACATTGGGATTTGTTCATCCTAAAACAGGTGAATTTATGAGTTTTAGTACACCAATTCCTGACGATATGTCTCAGTGCATAGAAAAATGGAAAAACTATTCTAAACATCAAGAATTAGAATAGTTAGATCTTTTTTTCAATAATAAAATCAAAAGACTTTATTGATTTGTACTAATTGTTTTCGTTATTGTAATAATCTTTAAGAATATAAAAGGCTTGTTTTTTCATGCCTTGTTCAGAAATCAATCCTTTTCTGTTAAAATCATCTTGAATTCTTCTTAACGGGCGTCTTGAAGAACGGAAGTCCATTAAAATCCAAGGCGATAAACCTGCCAAAAATTTAATATTCCGCATCATTTCAATATTTTTTTTGTACACATCAGCTTGGTATTCTTCTGTCCAACGTTCATTTTTGTTTCCATGTAATCCATATAAAGCACCACCTCCAACTTCACTCATAATCATAGGTTTGTTGTATTTACTTGCCCATTTAATGTCAGGACATGTTTCTGGTGCTCCTGCATACCAACCGCAATAATTATTAATACCAATTACATCTACAATTGTTCCAAGTGGGTCTTCTATTAAATTGCCATCATTACCTTTTCCTTGGGTATCTAATGCAGCAGTAATTAATCTGGTATTATCAAGTTTTCGTGCTTGTTTAGCTAAGTCTGCTATAAAAGATAATCGAGCTTCTCCCTCTGGGGTTTCATTAGCCATAGACCATAATAGGATAGCCGCTCTATTTTTATCTCTAGAAATCATTTCAGTCAGTTGATTTTGTGCATTGGCATACGTGTCTTTGTTGTCAAATTGAACGGTCCAGTATACCGGTATTTCAGACCAAATCATAAAGCCCATTTTTTCAGCTTCACGAACCATGGTTTCGCTATGTGGATAATGAGCTAATCGAATAAAATTACAACCTAACTCTTTAGCCCATTTTAGTAGTATTTTACATTCTTCTTTTGATGTAACCCGACCGGTTTTAAAAGGAGCTTCTTCGTGAATACTTATGCCTTTTAGGAATATTGGTTTATTGTTTAATAAAATTTTACTTCCATCGGTGGCTACCGTCCTAAAACCAATATGATCAGTTAATTTGTCGGTTGGTGTTTTAATAATGACTTCGTATAATTTGGGACTATAAGGACTCCAAAGCACAGGTTTTGCCTTCACTGAAAATTTAGCTATTCCGTTTTTAAGAATTGAGTTTACACTTTTTTTAAGTTCGGGGATATTAATGGTAACGGCATCACCATCTTTACTGTTTTCAACTTGTACCCAACCATCAATAGTTGTTGTGTTTCCTTTAGGTAATTGAATAGAATAGTCTTTAATATATGATTTTGGAGTTGTAATTAAATGCACAGACCTTGTGATACCGCCATAGTTCCACCAATCCTGATTTACAGTTGGTACATTCTCTTTTTTACGTTTATTATCTACTTTTACAACCACAAAATTATCGCCTTCCTTAAGTTTATTGGTAACCTCAAATTGAAAAGGGGTATATCCACCAACATGAGATCCTATGCGTTCTCCGTTTAAATATACAATCGCTTCGTAGTTAACAGCTTCAAAATATAAAAAAGCAAGTTTGTCTGAGTTAGCATGGTATGTAAAGTCTTTTTTATACCATACAGTTCCTTCATAATAGTATAACTTATCCATTTGTGTATTCCAATCTCCAGGAACATCTAATTGAAAACTTATGTCGAAATTATATTCAATAAGATCTGAGGGTGATGTCATTTTAGCATTTTTAAAATAACCATTGTCTTTCGGTAACAGTCTGTGATTGTAGTAGCCGTTTTCAAGAGGGTCTACAATAATATCCCACTTACCATTAAGAGATGTGTTTTGTCTGGAATTTATATTTTGTAATAGATCAGCAAACTCTAAATTTTGAGCTGTAAGAGTAGTACTTAGGATTAAAAATAGCCCTATTAAAATATTGACAAGATTCTTCATAAAAAAATTAATTTTTAATATAGTGTTTAGTTTGTGAGGATTTTAATTTTTAAATCCTAGAACGTATTTGAAATGGAAACGTTTGAAATCTTTATAAGAAACGAATTTAGTTAAAATCTTTTACGGGCACAATGTTATTACGTTTATCCTGAGCTATAAAAAGGTTTTATGATTACATAAGATAAATCAGTTTGAATTATTGTTTCACATGAAAATTCATATGTAATTTTAAATTGTGAAAATTAGCGAATTAACATTGTTTACTAATAACATTCAAAAACAAAAACAGTTTTATAAACATGTTTTAAATTTTGAACAAGTTCTAGATACACCTCAAAAAATATCTTTTAAAACAGGGAAAAGCACCTTAGTATTTCAATATAAATCGCAAACAAAATCAGCACATCTGGCGTTTAATATTCCTTCAAATGCTATTAATGATGCACTTATTTGGTTAAAAAAACGAACAGACATCCTGACATTTAACAACGAACCTATTGCAGACTTTGTTGGTTGGAAAGCCAAGTCTGTTTATTTTTATGATGCAGACCATAACATTTTGGAGTTTATTGCCAGAGAGCGCATCAATATAGAAAGTGACACAGCTTTTAACCCAAACACCATTCTTTCAATTAGTGAAATAGCTATGGTTACAGATCATATTAAACCTTTATTTGAAACCATAAACAACCTAGAACCAATTGCTGTTTTTGATGGTGATTTTGATAGATTTTGCGCCTTCGGAAATGACGAAGGCTTGTTTATTATGGTTAATAAAAACAAGAAAACCTATTTCCCAACCATGGAAGAAGCCTTTACATCAGATTTTATTATAAGAGGAGACTATAACTTTAGTTTTGAGAATGGAAAAATAAAAGAAATAGTGTAATTTAGTTAACATAAAAATAAAAACATGAAACTTGTTTTATCACCAGCGAAATCTCTTGATTTTGAAAGTCAGTTACCAAATTCAATATCAACTGAAGCTCAGTTTTTAAAGGAGTCTGAGCGGATTAATGCTTTGCTTAAAAAGAAATCGACAAAAGATTTATCAAAACTTATGAGTATTTCTGATGCCCTAGGACATTTAAATTATGAACGAAATCAGGCTTGGGAATTACCGTTTACTTCAGATAATGCAAGACCTGCTGTATATGCATTTAGTGGCGATGTTTACAGAGGTTTAGATGCATATTCTATTCCTAATGAAAAATTAGCGATACTTCAGGATACTGTTATAATACTTTCTGGATTATATGGTTTATTAAAACCAACAGATTTAATACAGCCGTATCGATTAGAAATGGGAACAAAATTTCCGATTGGAAAAAATAAAAATTTGTATGAGTTTTGGAAAAAAACAATAACAAATGCTTTAAACAAAGAACTTGAAGATGATGAATTGTTTTTGAATCTTGCCAGTAATGAATATTTTAAGGCTATTGATACTAAAGCATTAAAAGTGCCTGTTGTAACAGCTTCTTTTAAAGATTTTAAAAATGGCCAATATAAAATTATTTCTTTTTATGCTAAAGAAGCAAGAGGTTTAATGGCACGTTATATTGTAGATACTAATGCTGAAACCGTTGATGATTTAAAAGGGTTTAATTATGAAGGCTATGGTTTTAGTGAGTCTATGTCTAACGATAATACCTTGGTGTTTATTAGATAATGCCTACTTTTGAATAGTGTTTTAACCCAATCTAATAAATTTTCAATGTATTACTTAATTATTATACTGCAAGCATATTGTTTGTATCACTTATTCAAGTATAGAAATCAATTCTATTGGGTATTTGTTATTTTATTTATTCCGCTAATTGGATGTGTTATTTATTTAATTATCCATGTTTACAATAAACGTGATGCAGATAAAATTCAAGAGAATGTCGTGTCTATTATAAACCCTACAAAGCGCATAAGAGATTTAGAAAAGACGTTGCAGTTTTCCGAAACCTATCAAAATAAGGTTAATCTAGCAGATGCTTATGCAGAAATTAAAGCCTTTGATAAGGCAATTCCTCATTATCTAAGTGCGTTAGAAGGTAATTTTCAAAATGACTTTTATGTTATTGAGCAACTCATAAAATCTTATTTTGCTATTGAAGACTATGAGAACGTTATTTTGTATGCTGAAAAAATAATAGATCATACAGAGTTTAAAAAGACTAGATCGCAATTTTTGTATGGTCTATCTTTAGAAAAAATAGGAAAACTAGAAGAAGCTGAGACTAACCTAAAAGAAATAGATGTCCGTTTTTCTTTTTATGAAGAACGTTTTATTTTAGCAAAGTTTTTAATAAATCAAAACAAAGTTCAAGACGGTAAAGATATTTTAGATGAAATTCACAAAGAAGCTCAGTACATGACTAAGCAAAACAAACGAATTTATAGAAACACCATTCTTGAAGTTGAAAAACTCAGAAATAGTCTTTAGCGGGTTTTAATTGCTTTTAAGAAAAGCATTATTTAGCTTTCGCCTTGTTATCAATATCTATTTTATTTTCAACAGATCGTCTTTTTTTTATGCGAGGTCTTCTACTACCATAAGTGCCTCGATGAATTTTTCCACGTTTTGTTTTTTTATCTCCTTTACCCATAATGTTGAATATTTTTAGAAATTTTAAAATACAAAACTTTTAATTAAAATCCTAAAAAACAGTGTTTAAACACCAACATCCATATGTGCCTTTTATCAAACAAAACACAACTAAATTGATTGTTGGAACCTTGCCGCCACCGCGCTTTTCAAGAGGAGAACTTTTAGAAAAAGATGTTGATTTTTGTTATGGAAGTTACTACAATTCGTTATGGTTATTTATTGATAAAATTAACAATTTGAATTTACGGTATGATAATTCTAAAGAAGCTGTTGAACAGCGTAAGCAGTTTTTAATTGATTGTAAAATAGGTGTTTGCGACATTGTTGAAAGTTGCGAACGGGAGAAAATTGATGCCTCCGATTTAGGCATGAAGAACATTATACTTAGAGATATTATTGGTTATTTAAAACAATATTCAAGTATTGATACATTATTGTTTACAGGTGGTAATAGTAAAAATGGTCCTGAGTATTTCTTTAGAAAACATCTTAAAGACTATAAAATTAAATTAGATTTAGTATCGAACGAAATTCCACGTGTGCATCAATTTCAGTTGTCGGACAAGTCAGCCCCAGATGAAACCTCGTTAAGAACCATAAAAACGGTGTCTTTAACGTCAAGTTCAGGAGCGGCAAACATTTCAATTAGTAAAATACCTTTGTACAAGCAATTAAAAAGTAAAAACCCTAAATTCAATACGTTTGATTTTAGGGTAATGCAGTATCGGGAGTTTTTTAAGGAATAGTTTTTATAAATCAATTAGTTTTAAACTAAAATCTTTAACTCTGTCCCAGTTAGTGTATTCTATTTCGGCGTCTTTATTAGTAGGCCCTTTAGTCATCCACATAATGAGTTGAATCATTTTTCTATCAAAAAAAGTGTATTTTTTATAGTCAATCTTTCCAGCAAACACCTCTACATACGTTGGTTCCCAGTCAATAGTTTTAAAAAACTTAACCACATATGGATTCGTGTCCGGAGCATTTTTTTCAGCTTTTCGAGCAACTAAATTTACCGAAAAGAATATTGATGTTTTAGCTTCAAGTTCATCTTTGTGAACTTTTATAAACTCAATAATTTTTTTGTGATGAACTCCATATCGAATACTTGAGCCTATAACAATTTTGTCATAAGCATTGATATCTCCATGAAAGTCATCTATAGAAAAAAGGTCAACGCCTTGGTTGTTTTCTTTAAGATGTTTTGTAACTGCATTACAAATTTTTAAGGTCTGCCCATCCACAGATGAATATATAATTAGAAGATTTTTTTGCATGATTTTTTTAATTAGTTAAAGTTACTCATTTATTGAGTTTCATACAAAAAATGTATATGTGTATTTTTAGATATTTAATAATACTTTTCTTATTTTCGATTCATGCAAGAAGATTTTTTACATTATCTATGGAGACATAAGAAATTTGAGGTTTCAAAAATAAGAACTGAGAATAACGAACAAATTTCTATTATTTCTGTTGGTGATTATAATCAAGATTCGGGACCAGATTTTTTTAATGCACAATTAAGAATAGGCAATCAACTTTGGGCTGGGAGTGTTGAGATTCATGTAAAATCATCAGATTGGTATTTACATAATCATGAAACCGATTCTAATTATGACAACGTAATTTTACATGTTGTTTGGGAACATGATACAGATGTTTATAGAAAAGATAATACTAGCATTTCAACATTAGAATTGAGACACTATATACCTAAGGAAACATTACACAATTATGAGAAGTTATTTTCAAAATCTGAAAAATGGATTAATTGTGAACAAGATCTCGCAGGAATTGATGACTTTAAAGTAAACAATTGGCTAGAGCGTTTATATTTTGAGCGTTTAGAAAGGAAATCTTATCGTGTAAAAAAACTCTTAGGTGACTCAAAAAATGATTGGGAAGCAGTTTTATTTAAAACATTAGCAAAAAACTTTGGGTTAAAAGTAAATGGAGATGCTTTTTTAAGTATTGCAGATTCAATAGATTTTTCAATAGTTCGTAAAGCGCAATCTAACCAAACCATTCTTGAAGCTCTGTTTTTTGGACAAGCAGATTTATTGGAAAGCGATATTCAAGATCAGTATTACTTAAATTTAGTTAAAGAGTATAAGTATTTAAAACAAAAGTTTAGTTTGCCGAATAAGGCGCTTATACCTATTCAGTTTTTTAGATTACGGCCAGCTAACTTTCCTACGATTCGCTTATCGCAACTAGCAAGCTTGTATCATTATCATAAAAATTTGTTTTCTAAAATTATAGAATTACAGCATAAAGATGAATTTTACAACTTGTTTGCAATAGAAACATCTTCCTATTGGGAAACGCATTTTGCTTTTGGGAAACCTTCAAAACCTTCAAAGAAACGAATTACTAAAGCATTTGTAGATTTACTATTAATTAATACTATTATTCCCATTAAGTTTAGTTATGCGCTTCATATTGGAAAACAAATAGATAGTGACATTATAAATTTACTACAAGGTATAGTTTCAGAAAAGAACAGTATCGTTGAAAAGTTTAACTCAATAAAGCCAGTTTCAAAATCCGCATTACAGTCTCAAGCATTAATCCAGTTAAAAAATGACTATTGTGATAAAAATAGGTGTTTACATTGCAATATAGGTAATGAAATATTAACAAGAAATGATTAATTTGCAACATAAAATAAATCAAATAAATAACGTGTAAGTTTGTGCTAATATTAGTATCGGTGAATTACATCTTATAATTTATACAATAAATTGACATATGAATATTTTTTACAAAGCCTTATTGTATTTTCAAAAGCGGGGATATTATGTGTGTCAGCGCATAGCAGACAGATTAGGTATTAGGGCAAAAGTTGTTCGTATAACATTTATGTATTTAACCTTTGTGACGGTTGGTTTTGGTTTTGCATTGTATTTATTTATTGCATTTTGGATGCATATCAAAGATTTATTGTACACAAAACGATCATCTGTATTTGATTTATGAATCCACTTTTAATCTTTTTCAAAAAAAAAATATATATAGCCATATTTCTATTATTGGTTGTACTAATATTTGGTGTATTAGGATTTAGAGTAATTTCACATTATACATGGATTGACGCTATTTATATGACGGTCATTACCATTACTACAGTTGGTTTTGGAGAGGTAATACCGCTCGATCAAAATGCCAAGATATTTACTATATTTTTAATTTTGATAAGTTTAATTGTTGTTGGTTACGCCTTATCTACCATTACAGAATATATTTTAAGCAAAAATAATATTGAAGAATTAAAACAAAAAAAGATGCAAAAGTTGATTAATAATTTTAAAAATCATGTTATTATTTGTGGCTACGGAAGAAATGGTAAACAAGCAGCAAGAAAGTTAGCAGCTCATAATAGATCCTTTGTGATTATTGAAAAAAACAGAGATGTTATTGATAGACTTGAGATGGATCAGGTTCCTTATGTTATTGGAAATGCTAATGAAGATGAAATTCTTTTAGAAGCTGGAGTAGATAGAGCCTCATGTTTTATTTCTGCTTTACCAAGTGATGCCGATAATTTATTTGTAGTCTTATCAGCAAGACAAATGAATAAAAATATTAATATTATTAGTCGAGCCTCTCAAGAATCTTCGTACGAAAAATTAAAATTTGCGGGAGCAAACAATGTCATCCTACCAGATAAAATAGGAGGAGACCACATGGCATCATTAGTAGTTGTTCCTGGTTTAATGGAGTTCCTTGATAATTTATCTATTGTTGGAAAATCTAATATAAATATTGAAGAAATAGCTGTTGAAAAATTATATAACACCAACGAAGTTAAAACTATTAAAGATTTAGATTTAAGAAGAAAAACTGGCTGTACCGTAATTGGTTACAAAGATGAGAACGGTGAATATATTGTAAATCCTGAGGCAGATCTAAGACTGGTGCCAAATTCTAAAATCATTGTTTTAGGCAGACCAGAACAAATTGAGGATTTAAATTCAGAGTATAATATCGATTAATTAAAATACTCATTTTAACAAGAGATGTTTTAAAAAGCCATTTTTTTTTAGCATCTTGCTACTTTTTAATGCGAATTGTTCAAAAAAAGAAGCAAAAAACGCATTCATTACTGTTAAAAATAATAATCAATAAAAATTTTTAAAAATTAACTATGAAGAAATTTCTTCTTACCATATGCACTGTAATTTTTCCAATATTAACCTTTGCACAAGAAAAAAGTTTAGGCGAATCTATAAATGATGCTTTTGCAAAATACACCAAGCCAATTGTCGATCTAATATTTTATCCAGTTCAAATAGCTGGAAAAGATGTGCCAATTGTAATCATT
This sequence comes from Yeosuana marina, assembly GCF_011762485.1. Taxonomy (GTDB): domain Bacteria; phylum Bacteroidota; class Bacteroidia; order Flavobacteriales; family Flavobacteriaceae; genus Yeosuana; species Yeosuana marina. The sequence goes on along the minus strand of NZ_JAAKGI010000025.1, from coordinate 195,061 downwards.
CTTCTTTTACTAGGAGCTTTTTTCTTTACAGTCTATTTTAAAGGTGTTAATTTTAGATATATAAAAATTTGTATCCGCACAGCAATGGGTAAATATGATCATTTAGATCATCACGTACCTGGAGGTGAGGAAATAGAGGTAGAAGATGGTGAAATAGTAGGAGCTGTAAAAATTGAAGGAGAAGTTCCTGGTGAGGTGACCCATTTTCAGGCTTTAACTGCATCATTGTCTGCAACAGTAGGACTAGGTAACATAGCGGGAGTAGCGGTAGCTATTGCCATTGGAGGTCCAGGAGCTACCATTTGGATGATTTTAGCTGGAATTTTAGGAATGGCCTCAAAATTTGTAGAATGTACCTTGGGTGTAAAATACAGAGAGGTTGATGAACTAGGTAAAACTTATGGAGGTCCTATGTACTATTTAACTACCGGATTGGGTGAATTAGGAATGAAAGGGTTTGGTAAAGTTTTAGCAGTATTTTTTGCTATTATGTGTATAGGTGGATCATTTGGTGGCGGTAATATGTTTCAATCAAACCAAGCTGCTTCACAATTAATAGATTTAGCAGATTTAACAAGTCCTAATGCTGGTTTGTATATAGGAATAATATTAGCATTTATTGTTGGTCTCGTTATTATAGGTGGTATCAGAAGAATTGGAAAAGTAACCGAAAGAGTTGTCCCTTTTATGGCTATTGTTTATGTGCTTGCAGGATTTGTTATTTTAGGTATTAATTATGATATGATTCCGTTTGCCTTAGGTGAAATTTGGGAAGGAGCTATTAAGCCTAATGCTGCTTTTGGTGGTGTTGTTGGTGTTTTGATAGTTGGTTTTCAAAGAGCAGCTTTTTCAAACGAAGCAGGAGTTGGGTCGGCTTCTATAGCACATTCAGCAGTAAAAACAAGATACCCTGCCAGTGAAGGTTTAACAGCATTGTTAGGGCCTTTTGTAGATACAGTTGTTATTTGCTCAATGACCGCTATCGTAATCATTATTACTAACGCTAAACATAAGTTGTTTACTTACGGTAATTTAGATGCGGCCAGTAATGTAATTCTTAATGGGACTAATCAACCAATTGGAGGTGTTGATTTAACATCTGTAGCTTTTGATTCCGCCATTCCTCATTTTTCTGTAGTGCTTGCAGTTGCTGTAGTTCTATTTGCTGTATCTACTATGATTTCATGGTCGTATTATGGCTTACAAGCTTGGAAGTTTTTATTTGGAAAAGGTAAAGTATCTGATACGGTTTACAAACTATTATTTTTGGTCTTTTTAATTGTTGGGGCATCCTCAAGTTTAGAGGCTGTAATTGGTTTTTCTGATGCTATGATTTTTGCTATGGTGTTCCCTAATATTATTGGATTGGTAATCTTATCTCCAAAAGTAAATAAGGAGTTAAAGAAATATCTTAATGCTATAAAAATAGGTAACATGGATGCTACAGTTTCTGAAGAAGACACCACTGTGCAAGAAGTGCAATAAAATTATTGTTATATAAATTAAAATCTCATTTTAAGATTTTTTAGAAATCAATAAAATGGGATTTTTTTTATGATCTGAAATATTTTTTGGTAAACATGTTATTTTTTTAACGATATTCGCTTTTTAATTATACTTATTTAGTGGTATATGTCAAATAAAAATGATGCTTGGGGCTCTCGTATAGGTCTCATTTTAGCAATGGCAGGGAATGCTGTTGGCTTGGGTAACTTTTTACGGTTTCCTGTTCAAGCTGTTCAAAATGGAGGTGGCGCCTTTATAATTCCTTATTTAGTTTGTTTTCTGTTAATGGGAATTCCGTTATTATTTATTGAATGGTCCTCTGGAAGATTTGGAGGAAAATTTGGTAATCATAGTACACCTTATATTTTGGATTCTATGGTGAAAGGTAGGGTTTTAAAATATATTGGTGTTTTTGGTATTTTTACTAATATAGCCGTAGTGGCCTATTATACCTATATTGAATCGTGGACGATGTCTTATGTGTATCATTCTTTAAAAGGAACTTTTATAGGGATGAGCCAAAGTGAGGTAGCAGGTTTTTTTAATTCCTATATAGATATTTCACATAGTACAACGGGGATACCTTATGAAGCCGTTTTATTTTATATTGTTTGTCTAATAATTAATGTGTCTATTTTATCAAAAGGCTTAAAGGGTATAGAGAAAGTAGCTAAAATAGGAATGCCACTTTTAATTTTATTTGGAATACTTTTAGCAATACGAGGCTATACACTTGGAACAAGCGGTGCATCAGACTTGTTTCCAAATGCGAATGCATGGGATGGATTAAACTTTTTATGGACTCCACAATACAGTTCCTTATTGGATTTAAAAGTGTGGATGGCGGCAGCAGGTCAAATATTTTTCACACTATCAGTAGGTATGGGAACCGTCCATTGTTACGCAGCCTATTTAAAAAGTAAAGATGATATCGCCTTAAATGCCATTTCTGCTGGATTTATGAATGAATTTGTAGAAGTTGTTTTAGGTAGTGCCATAGTAATCCCAATAGCCGCTGGATATTTAGGGTTAGATTGGGTTTTAAACAATGCAAGTTTTGGTATGGCATTTCAAACCATGCCGTATTTATTTGAACAATGGGGGCCAGTTTTGGCTGCTGTTGGTGGATTTATGTGGTTTGGTTTGTTGTTTTTTGCTGGCATTACAAGTTCCTTAGCTATGGGTACTCCGTGGATAGGTTTTATGAGAGATGAATTTGGTTGGAATAATAACAAAGGGGCATGGACTTTTGGAGCGCTAGCTTTAGTAATGGGGTTACCAACCGTCTTTTTTTATCAACAGGGTGTATTTGACGAATATGATTATTGGGCTGGTACTGTTAGTTTGGTTGTATTCGCAATGTTGGAAACTATATTGTTTTCATGGATTTTTGGGATGAAAAAAGGATGGAAGGAAATCACCGATGGCGCTGATATTAAGGTGCCTAATATTTATAAATTTATTATTAAATTTGTTACACCGCTAATGCTCATAATTGTGTTTTTAGGAGCTTTGTTCTCGCCACTTAACAATGATTGGTCTGGTAATTTAAAAAGCCTTTTTTCTGGTAATGGCTGGAGTTTATCAAATACATCTATTATCAAAACAATCTCTCAATCTGGGTTAAAAGATCAAATTGCAGCAGCTACAGACCCTCAAATTATTCAAAGTCTAGACGACAGAATGTTTTATATAAACATGGCCAGAGTTTTATTGTTATCATTATTTATATTTATATCTTTATTGGTATATTTAGCGTATAATAAACGAGTTAAAGAAGGGAGGGCAACGTTATGAATACTGAAGCTTTAATAATGTTAATAGGAGCACAAGGAACTGTTATTTCTTTTATGGGATACTTTTTCTATAAGGTTTTAACAACTCCACCTAAATCTGAACCTGATTCTTACACCGAAAATGATGACGTAGAAAGATAAAAAATAGTGGCATTTAATTTTAAAACATCTCATTTCAAGTTTTCTAAAAGTCAACGTTATGGGATTTTTTTATTAATTCTAATAATCATTGCCTTACAAAGTGTCTATTTTTATGTAGATAATTCTCAACCAGAAATTCGAATAAATCAAGAAGAACTCGCTAAATTTCAGAATGAAATGGATTCTTTACGGGCTGATGAGATTGAGAAGCGGGCTCCAAAAATATATCCATTCAACCCAAATTACATCACCGACTATAAAGGCTATACTTTAGGGATGCGTAATGAAGAAATTGATAGATTACTCGCTTTTAGAAATCAAGGAAACTGGATTAATTCCATAAAACAATTTCAAGAAGTCACAAAGGTTTCAGATTCTTTATTACATCAGATTTCTCCTTATTTTAAATTTCCTGAATGGGTTACCAATCCAAAACCAAATAAAAACTCTACCTATAGTGATAAACCAAAAACGTTTGCTGAAAAACAGGATTTAAATACAGCAACAGCTAAACAACTTCAACAAATTAATGGTATTGGAGACTATTATTCTAAAAAGATAATTCAATTTCGAAATAAGTTTATAGGTGGTTTTATTGCCGATGTTCAACTGCAAGATGTAAATGGATTAACACCAGAAGTTATAGCAAATATCACCGAGGAATTTACGGTGAAAACGCCAAGACAAATTCAAAAGATTAATTTAAATACAGCTACTGTAGATCAGCTTGTAACAATTCAGCATATAGATTATAATTTGGCTTACAATATTATTGAAGAGCGACACTTAAGAGAAGGTTACAAATCATTAGACGAATTAACAAAAGTTAAAGGCTTCCCAATAAATAAAATAGAGATAATTAAATTATATTTGTCGCTCATTTAAAAAAAATAGCTAACATGAACAATATGTACTTCACAGAAGAACATAAACTTTTTAGAGAAAGTATTCAAGATTTTTTAAAAAAAGAAGTAGTTCCACACATTGACAAATGGGAAAAAGAAGGTGCAATTGAGAAATTTATTTGGAAGAAATTTGGCGATATGGGTTTTTTGGGAATCTCATATCCCGAAGCGTATGGCGGACTAAATTTAGACCTCTTTTATGCAGTAATATTTTTAGAAGAACTTCAAAAAATTAATTCAGGAGGATTTGCAGCAGCTATTTGGGCACATGTTTATTTAGCAATGACACATCTTAATATAGAAGGGAATGATGATATAAAAAAACGATATTTAGCGCCAAGTATTACAGGTGATAAAATAGGTTGTTTATGTATTACGGAGCCTTTTGGAGGAAGCGATGTAGCAGGCATGCGAAGTACAGCCGTTAAACAAGGTGATTATTACATTCTTAATGGTTCAAAAACGTTTATTACCAATGGGGTTTATAGCGACTATTTAATTGTTACTGCTAAAACTAGTCCGGAGTTGGGTAATAAAGGTATCAGTATCTTTGTTATAGATAGGGATTCTGAAGGTGTTTCTGCTTCTAAATTAAATAAATTGGGATGGAATGCATCTGATACAGGTGAAATTGCTTTTGACAATGTAAAGATTCCAGCGAGTAACTTATTAGGAAGTGAAGACGAAGGGTTTGGATATATAATGCAACACTTTGCATTAGAACGTCTTATTATGGGGGTAAATGCGCATGCTAGAGCTGAGTTTGCACTTGAGTATGTGTTAGAATATATGTCGCAACGAGAAGCCTTTGGCAGAACTATCGATAAATTTCAGGCGCTGAGGCACTCAATTGCAGATTTATATACCGAGATGGAAATGTGTAAAGCATTTAATTACTCGGTGACTTACAGATTGAATAAAGGTGAATATGTAGTTAAAGAGGCAACCATGTCTAAACTAAAATCAACCAAAATGGCTGATGAAGTTATATATCAATGTCTTCAGTTTATGGGAGGATATGGATATATGGAAGACTATCCAATGGCAAGATTATTACGCGATAGCAGATTAGGGCCTATTGGTGGCGGAACATCAGAAATATTAAGAGAAATATTGGCTAAAATTATTATAGATAAAAAGGAATATAAACCTAAGGCATAATTTTTTTGAAAAAATTCAGAATTGTAAATTGTAATTCCAGAAATGTATTTATATTTGCAGCCTGAAATTCTAAAAGAGAGGAGGTTAAGACACTATGTTAATAATACCAATTAAAGAAGGAGAAAATATAGATAGAGCGCTAAAGCGTTTTAAAAGAAAGTTTGACAAGACTGGAACTAAACGTCAGTTACAAGCTCGTAAACAATTTACAAAACCATCTGTAGAACGTAGAGCACAAATTCAGAAAGCTCAATACATTCAAGGATTAAGAGATGCAGAAGATATTTAATCTGTTCTTACATAAAATTAAAATCCCGCTTTAAGCGGGATTTTTTTGTTTAGGGCTTATTAGTTTTAACAAATTGATTCAATAGCTTTATAATTGTAACGTTGTTTTTTACTCTAAATATCCAAACCAAGAAGCATAATATAGTTTGTTAAAAGTTGTTCTATTAACTTTTAACTTTTAACTTTAAGCTTTAAACGAATATTAATATGTCTTTCAAATCTTTTACAGATTATCTATTGTTAGAAAAGAACTATTCAAAGCTAACAGTGAATGCTTATGAAAATGATTTGAAAACCTTCAAAGAGTTTATAAAATCTGAATATGATTCTGATTCCATTAAAAAAGTTAATTATCCACAAATTAGAAACTGGATTGTTTCTTTGGTTGACAAGAATATTTCAAACCGAAGTATTAACAGAAAAATATCAGCATTAAACACCTATTTTAAATTTCTTTTAAAAGTAGAAGATATTAAGCTCAATCCATTAGCAAAACATCGTGCCTTAAAAACAAGCAAAAAAATTCAGATTCCTTTTTCAGAAAAAGAAGTCTCTATGGTTTTAGATGAATTACACTTTGAAGATTCCTTTGAAGGTATTCGCAATAAATTGATTATTGAATTATTTTATTCAACAGGAATACGGCGTATAGAATTGGTTGAGCTAAAATGTAACAGTATTAATTTTGATAATAAAACGTTAAAGGTGTTAGGTAAAAGAAATAAAGAACGCATAGTTCCGTTAATAAAACCTGTGCTTGATACATTAATAAAATATTTAAAAGTAAGAAATGAGTTGGCCTATATTAAAGACGATGAAATGTTATTTTTAACACAAAAAGGAGTTAAAATATATGAAACATTTGTGTACAGAATAATTAATGATTATTTTAGTATAGCATCTTCAAAAGTAAAAAGAAGCCCACATATATTAAGGCATTCTTTCGCAACACATTTACTCAATCAAGGTGCAGATTTAAATGCTGTTAAAGAACTTTTAGGACATTCAAGTTTAGCTGCAACACAAGTTTATACACATAATAGTATTGCAGAATTAAAAAAGGTGCATTTAAATGCACATCCAAGGAGTAAAAAATAGCAAAACATGTTTATTGTCTAACCAAAAAATAAAAAGTATGAAAGTTAACATGCAATCAGTAAATTTCACAGCCGATCACAAGTTGATTGATTTTGTTCAAAAACGCATGGATAAGTTGGATTTATTTTATGATAAAGTCATCCAATCAGATGTTTATCTAAAAGTTGAAAACACTAGTGACAAAGAAAATAAAATTTTTGAAGCAAGAGTAAGTGTACCAGGAGATAGTTTTGTTGTAAAGAAACAATGTAAGACCTTTGAAGAAGGTGCAGATATGGCGATTTCATCACTTGAGAGACAGTTAAAAAAGCGAAAAGAAAAATTAAGAGCATATTTGTAATAAAATTTATTAAAAAATGTTTTGATTAAAAAAATAAATCTATACATTTGCAGTCCGTTAGAAATAGCGGACTTTTTTATGCTGAATTTTTGGCGTAAAAAAAGGCAAAAAAAGCCGATGTAGCTCAGCTGGCTAGAGCAGCTGATTTGTAATCAGCAGGTCGTGGGTTCGAGTCCCTCTATCGGCTCAAGTTCTTTAAATAGAGTGAATAGTTTTTTTAATGGGGAGATACTCAAGCGGCCAACGAGGACAGACTGTAAATCTGTTGGTTTCACCTTCGCAGGTTCGAATCCTGCTCTCCCCACTACTAAACAAAGGATTTAAAAATAATTGCGGGAGTAGCTCAGTTGGTAGAGCGTCAGCCTTCCAAGCTGAATGTCGCCGGTTCGAACCCGGTCTCCCGCTCTTTTTTAAGGCCGGTGTAGCTCAGGGGTAGAGCGTTTCCTTGGTAAGGAAGAGGTCACGGGTTCAATTCCCGTCATTGGCTCTATCAAAGTTAAAACGTACACACTAATATTATATAATAACTAAGATTAAATAAATTTAAACATGGCAAAGGCAAATTTTGATCGTTCAAAACCACACTTAAATATAGGTACAATTGGACACGTAGATCACGGTAAAACAACTTTAACTGCTGCTATTACTACCGTATTAGCTAATGCAGGATTGTCTGAAATGAGAAGTTTCGATTCAATCGATAACGCTCCTGAAGAAAAAGAAAGAGGTATTACAATTAACACATCTCACGTTGAGTATTCAACTGCAAATCGTCACTATGCACACGTTGACTGTCCAGGTCACGCGGATTACGTAAAGAACATGGTAACGGGTGCTGCTCAAATGGATGGAGCAATTTTAGTAGTTGCTGCAACTGATGGTCCTATGCCGCAAACTCGTGAGCACATCTTATTAGGTCGTCAAGTAGGAATTCCTCGTATAGTTGTATTCATGAATAAAGTGGATATGGTTGATGATGAAGAGTTATTAGAGCTTGTTGAAATGGAAATTAGAGATTTATTATCATTCTATGAATATGATGGAGATAATGGTCCTGTTATTGCGGGGTCTGCTTTAGGTGCTCTTAATGGTGAACAAAAATGGGTAGATACAGTAATGGAGCTTATGGATGCTGTGGATAGCTGGATTGAATTACCAGAGCGTGATATTGATAAACCGTTCTTAATGCCTATTGAAGATGTATTCTCAATTACAGGTCGTGGAACTGTTGCAACTGGTCGTATTGAAACTGGTATTGCTAAAACAGGAGATCCTGTTGAAATTATTGGTATGGGCGCTGGTAAATTAACATCTACTATTACTGGTATTGAAATGTTCCGTCAAATTCTTGATAGAGGTGAAGCTGGAGATAATGCAGGTATTTTATTAAGAGGTATTGAGAAAACTCAAATCTCAAGAGGTATGGTAATTTGTAAACCAGGTTCTGTAACTCCACACGCTAAATTTAAAGCTGAGGTTTATATCTTGAAAAAAGAAGAAGGTGGTCGTCACACACCATTCCACAATAACTACCGTCCACAGTTCTATGTTCGTACAACTGATGTAACTGGAAATATTGCACTTCCTGATGGAGTTGAAATGGTTATGCCTGGAGATAACTTAACTATTACTGTTGAGTTAATTCAACCAATTGCAATGAATATAGGTCTACGTTTCGCAATTCGTGAAGGTGGTAGAACTGTAGGTGCAGGTCAGGTAACTGAGATTTTAGACTAATACAGTATATTAAATAATAAGTTAAGGTATTCCGTTTTTATGGGATGCCTTGACTTATATTTACGGGTTTAGCTCAGTTGGTAGAGCACTGGTCTCCAAAACCAGGTGTCGGGAGTTCGAGTCTCTCAACCCGTGCTTGTAAAAATAAATAACTTTTGAAATATAAATAATTGTTTCAAAGGACAAAATACGAGATGAAAGTTTTATTCATAAATAAAATTGAATTCTAAATCTAATAAAGATAATATAATGGCTGGAATTGTAAATTATATAAAGGAATCATTTGGAGAGCTTAAAAACAATGTAAGTTGGACACCATGGGCAGAGGCTCAAAGTTTAACTGTTTTAGTAGCGGTTTTTTCTATTGTGTTTTCTTTGGCAATTTGGGGCGTTGATACCGTATTCGGAAAAGTGATAGGGTTTTACTTTCAATTGATTAACTAATAAGTAAAAGAAAAATTCTATGTCTGAAGTAGTGAGTGGAAAAAAATGGTATGTAGTTAGAGCGGTAAGTGGTCAAGAAAATAAAATTAAGACTTATATCGAGAATGAAATTGCTCGTCTAGGTCTTCAGGACTTTGTTGATCAAGTGTTAGTTCCTACTGAACGAGTTGTTCAAATAAGAAATGGAAAAAAAATACATAAAGAAAAAGTTTTTTTTCCTGGATATATAATGATTCAAGCCAATTTAACTGGAGAAGTTCCTCATATTATTAGATCTGTAACTAATGTTATTGGTTTTTTAGGAGAAACAAAAGGTGGTGATCCAGTTCCGTTAAGACAATCAGAAGTGAATAGAATGTTAGGTAAGGTTGATGAATTATCTGTTGATGCAGATGTAAATGTCGCAATACCGTTTACTAAAGGCGAAACAGTTAAAGTTATTGATGGTCCTTTTAATGGATTTGACGGAACTATTGAAAAGATAAATGAAGAAAAGCGTAAACTTGAAGTGATGGTTAAAATTTTTGGAAGAAAAACACCATTAGAGTTAAGTTATATGCAAGTTGAAAAAGTATAATAATTGTTACACTATAAAGAACGATGCGGTTTTTGCTTCCAAATAAAAAGCGTGTCAAACTAAATTATTAAAAATGGCAAAAGAATTAGGTAAAGTAGTTAAGTTACAAGTTCGGGGAGGTGCTGCGAATCCATCGCCACCGGTTGGACCCGCTTTAGGTGCTGCTGGAGTTAACATTATGGAGTTCTGTAAGCAATTTAATGCGAGAACTCAAGATAAGCCTGGTAAAGTTTTACCAGTTGTTATCTCTGTTTACAAAGACAAATCATTTGATTTTGTAATCAAGACTCCTCCAGCTGCAGTACAATTATTAGAAGCGGCCAAACTTAAAAAAGGTTCAGGTGAACCAAACCGAAAAAAAGTAGCTAAAGTATCTTGGGATCAGATTAAAACTATTGCAGAAGACAAAATGGTAGATTTAAACGCATTTACTATTGAATCGGCTATGAAAATGGTTGCTGGTACAGCAAGATCAATGGGTATAACCGTAACAGGGCAATTCCCTAATTAATCTATTAAAGACATTAGAAAATGGCAAGATTAACAAAAAAGCAAAAAGAGGCTTTAGCGAAAATAGAAAAAGGGAGAGTTTACTCTCTTGATGAAGCATCAGCATTAGTAAAAGAAATTACTAATACTAAATTTGATGCTTCTGTAGATATAGCTGTGCGTTTAGGAGTTGATCCACGTAAAGCTAACCAGATGGTAAGGGGTGTAGTATCACTTCCTCACGGTACTGGTAAAGATATGAAAGTATTAGCATTGGTTACTCCAGATAAAGAAGCAGAAGCTAAAGAAGCTGGAGCAGATTATGTAGGTTTAGACGAATATCTTGAGAAAATCAAGAATGGTTGGACAGACGTAGACGTAATTATTACGATGCCAAGTGTGATGGGTAAATTAGGTCCTTTAGGACGTGTATTAGGTCCTCGTGGTTTAATGCCAAACCCAAAAACAGGCACAGTAACCATGGATGTTGCTAAAGCTGTAACAGAAGTTAAAGCTGGTAAAATTGACTTTAAAGTTGATAAAACTGGTATTGTACACGCTGCTATAGGAAAAGCATCATTTAGTGCTGATAAAATTGCAGGTAATGCACATGAATTAATTCAAACATTAATAAAACTTAAACCAACAACTGCAAAAGGTACTTATGTAAAAAGTATTTTCCTTTCAAGTACTATGAGTCCTAGTGTTGCTGTTGATCCTAAAGTTGGTTAATTAGTTAAATACTTTTATTATGACAAGAGAAGAAAAATCACAAGTAATTGAGGCGTTAACTGCAGAATTAACTAACAATGCAAATATTTATTTAACAGATATTTCAGGATTAAATGCAGGAACAACCTCAAATTTACGTCGCGCTTGTTTTAAAGCAAACGTAAAGTTAGCAGTAGTTAAAAACACATTACTTGAAAAAGCAATGGAAGCTTCAGATAGAGATTTCGGAGATCTTTCAACTGTTTTAAAAGGAAATACGTCAGTGATGTATTCTGAAACAGGAAATGTGCCAGCTAAATTAATAAAGACATTCCGTAAAAAATCAGACAAGCCTTTATTAAAAGGAGCGTTTATTGAGGAATCAGTTTATATTGGAGATAACTTATTAGACATGTTAGTTGATATCAAGTCTAAAGAAGAGTTATTAGGAGAGATTGTTACATTATTACAATCGCCTGCTAAGAATGTTATTTCTGCACTTCAATCAAGTGGAGGAAAGTTAGCTGGAATTATAAAAACACTATCTGAAAAAGAAGGATAGTATTAAATAGTACGCACTTTATTACAATTATATTAAAATTTAAAATTTATTAAAAACGATAGAAAATGGCAGATTTAAAAGATTTCGCAGAACAATTAGTTAACTTAACAGTAAAAGAAGTAAACGAGTTAGCTACTATATTAAAAGATGAGTATGGTATCGAGCCTGCTGCTGCTGCAGTTGCAGTTGCTGCTGGACCTGCTGCTGGTGGTGGAGATGACGCTGCTGAAGCTCAAACTGAATTTGATGTAATATTAAAAGCAGCTGGAGCATCTAAATTAGCAGTTGTTAAATTAGTAAAAGAATTAACTGGACTAGGCTTAAAAGAAGCTAAAGGTTTAGTTGATGAGGCACCAAGCCCAATTAAAGAAGGAGTTTCAAAAGACGAAGCTGAAGCATTAAAAGCATCTTTAGAAGAAGCAGGAGCAGAGGTTGAGCTTAAATAAGCTTAACACTTCAATAATACAAAGGTTTAGGTCTGAAGATTAACTTCAAGACCTAAACCATTTTGCGTATATAATCATTAGATACGCTATAAATATTTTTTTTAATCATAATTCCGTCCATTGATGTTATCAACACAAGCTGAAAGATTAAATTTCTCGTCTATTGTAAATAGAACAGAATACCCAGATTTTCTGGATATTCAGATTAAATCCTTCCAGGATTTTTTCCAATTAGAAACAAAATCTGAAGAAAGAGGAAATGAAGGTCTGTATAATACCTTTATGGAAAACTTCCCGATTACAGATTCACGTAATCAATTTGTTTTAGAATTTTTAGATTATTTTGTAGATCCACCGCGATATGCTATTGATGAGTGTATTGAAAGAGGTCTAACATATAGCGTTCCGCTAAAGGCAAGATTAAAATTATACTGTACAGATCCAGAACACGAGGATTTTGAAACTATTGTACAAGATGTTTATTTAGGTACAATTCCTTACATGACTCCTAGTGGAACCTTTGTAATTAATGGTGCAGAGCGTGTTGTTGTATCGCAATTACACCGTTCACCAGGTGTGTTTTTTGGACAATCTTTCCATGCTAACGGAACCAAATTATATTCTGCAAGAGTTATCCCTTTCAAAGGATCTTGGATAGAATTTGCTACTGATATCAATCAGGTAATGTATGCCTATATTGATAGAAAGAAGAAATTACCAGTTACTACATTGTTTAGAGCCATAGGTTTTGAACGTGATAAAGATATTTTAGAGATTTTTGATCTTGCTGAAGAAGTTAAAGTATCAAAATCTGGATTAAAGAAGGTCTTAGGACGTAAGCTTGCTGCACGTGTTCTAAATACTTGGCATGAAGATTTTGTTGATGAAGATACAGGAGAAGTTGTATCTATTGAGCGTAACGAAATAGTATTAGATCGTGATACTGTTCTTGATAAAGACAATATAGAAGAAATTATTGAAGCAGAAGTTCAAACAATTCTTCTACATAAAGAAAGTGCACAACAAGGTGATTATGCTATTATTCATAATACCCTACAAAAAGATCCAACAAACTCTGAAAAAGAGGCTGTTGAACATATATATAGACAATTACGTAATGCTGAGCCGCCAGATGAGGAAACAGCTCGTGGCATTATTGATAAATTGTTCTTTAGTGACCAACGTTATTCTTTAGGTGAAGTTGGACGTTATAGAATGAATAAAAAATTAGGTCTTGATATTGGTATGGATAAGCAAGTGCTTACCAAAGAAGATATCATAACTATCATTAAATATTTAATTGAGCTTATTAATTCTAAAGCTGAGATTGATGATATTGACCACTTATCAAACCGTCGTGTGCGTACTGTAGGTGAACAATTATCATCACAATTTGGAGTTGGTCTTGCTCGAATGGCACGTACTATTCGTGAGCGTATGAACGTTCGTGATAACGAAGTGTTTACGCCTATAGATTTAATTAATGCAAAGACATTATCGTCTGTAATTAATTCATTCTTTGGTACTAACCAGTTATCTCAGTTTATGGATCAAACAAATCCATTAGCTGAAATTACACACAAGCGTCGTTTATCGGCATTAGGACCTGGAGGTTTATCTCGTGAAAGAGCTGGATTTGAGGTTCGTGATGTTCACTATACACATTACGGTCGTTTATGTCCAATTGAAACTCCTGAGGGACCAAATATTGGTTTGATTTCTTCATTGTCTGTATTCGCAAAAGTGAACTCAATGGGATTCATTGAAACACCATATCGTCCTGTTGAAAATGGTGTGGTTGATATTAAAAATCCGCCAGTTTATTTAAGTGCTGAAGAAGAAGAAGGCAAACTGATTGCTCAAGCAACCGTAAAAGTTGATGCCGATGGAAAAATATTGCATGATAAGGTTATTGCCCGTATGGAGGGTGATTTCCCTGTAATGGATCCAATTGGTCTTAACTATACAGATGTTGCACCAAATCAGATATCATCAATATCAGCATCGTTAATTCCATTCTTGGAGCATGATGATGCTAACCGTGCATTGATGGGATCGAACATGATGCGTCAAGCAGTACCATTATTGTTGCCACAAGCACCAATTGTAGGGACTGGTCTTGAGCGTCAAGTCGCTTCAGACTCTCGTGTATTAATCAATGCAGAAGGAGAAGGCGTTGTACAATATGTAGATGCTACAGAAATTGTTATTAAGTACGATCGTACTGAAGATGAAGCTAAAGTAAGTTTTGATAGTGATATTAAAACATATCCTCTTGTAAAATTCAGAAAAACAAACCAAGGTACAAGTATTAACCTTAAACCAATTGTTGTTAAAGGTGATAAAGTAACTAAAGGTCAAGTGTTGTGTGAAGGTTATGCGACTCAAAAAGGAGAATTAGCTTTAGGTAGAAATATGAAAGTTGCATTCATGCCTTGGAAAGGATATAACTTTGAGGATGCGATTGTAATTTCTGAAAAAGTTGTTCGTGAGGATATTTTTACATCTATTCATATTGATGAGTATTCTTTAGAAGTTAGAGATACCAAACTTGGTAACGAAGAATTAACCAATGATATTCCAAACGTTTCAGAAGAGGCTACTAAAGATTTGGATGAAAATGGAATGATTCGTGTTGGAGCAGAGGTTAAACCTGGCGATATTCTAATAGGTAAGATTACACCTAAAGGAGAAAGTGATCCTACTCCTGAGGAAAAATTATTACGTGCTATTTTCGGTGACAAAGCTGGCGATGTTAAAGATGCTTCTTTAAAAGCATCACCTTCATTAAATGGTGTTGTTATCGAAAAGAAACTATTTGCTCGAGCAGTAAAAGATAAACGTAAAAGAGCTCAAGATAAAGACGATATTGCTCAACTTGAAGCTGTTTATGATGCTAAATTTGAGGATTTAAAGACTGTTTTAATCGAAAAATTATTCAATATCGTAAACGGTAAAACAGCTCAAGGTATTTTTAATGATTTAGGTGAAGAAGTATTGCCAAAAGGTAAAAAATTCACACTTAAAATGTTAAATGCCGTTGATGATTATGCGCATTTAGTGTCTGGTAAATGGACAACCGATGACCATACAAATCAATTAGTGGCTGATTTAATTCATAATTACAAAATCAAAGAAAATGACTTGCAAGGGTCTTTAAGACGTGAGAAGTTTACCATTTCTGTAGGTGATGAGTTACCAGCAGGTATCATTAAGCTAGCTAAAGTTTATATCGCTAAAAAGCGTAAACTTAAAGTAGGTGATAAAATGGCAGGTCGTCACGGTAATAAAGGTATTGTGGCACGTATTGTTCGTCAAGAAGATATGCCTTTCCTAGAAGATGGAACGCCTGTTGATATCGTATTGAATCCACTTGGTGTACCGTCTCGTATGAATATTGGTCAGATTTATGAAACAGTTCTTGGTTGGGCTGGTCAAAAATTAGGGCGCACATTTGCAACACCTATTTTCGATGGAGCAACTTTAGATCAAATAAACGAATTGACAGATGAAGCTGGTGTTCCAAGATTTGGACACACGTATCTGTATGATGGAGGTACCGGTGACCGTTTTGATCAACCAGCAACGGTTGGTGTTATTTATATGTTGAAATTAGGACATATGGTTGACGATAAAATGCACGCGCGTTCTATAGGACCATACTCTTTAATTACGCAACAACCATTAGGTGGTAAAGCACAATTTGGAGGTCAGCGTTTTGGAGAGATGGAAGTTTGGGCATTAGAAGCATATGGAGCATCTAGTACTCTAAGAGAAATCTTAACTGTAAAATCTGATGATGTAATTGGTAGAGCTAAGACTTACGAAGCAATCGTAAAAGGTGAGCCAATGCCAGATCCAGGACTACCAGAATCTTTCAATGTACTTATGCATGAATTGAAAGGTCTTGGATTAGACATAAGATTAGAGGAATAATATACTGCACATCACTTTAAAAAAGTGATGTGCTAAAAGTTTACAAATAATTCGATATCACCATATATTATGGCAAGAAAACAAGATAAGAATACAGTACAGAGGTTTAACAAAATCTCAATTGGTTTAGCATCACCTGAGTCTATTTTAGCAGAGTCAAGAGGTGAGGTGTTAAAACCAGAAACTATCAATTATCGAACTCACAAACCAGAACGAGATGGTTTGTTCTGTGAGCGTATTTTTGGTCCTGTAAAAGACTACGAATGTGCTTGTGGAAAATATAAGCGTATTCGTTACAAAGGTATTGTATGTGACCGTTGTGGCGTTGAAGTAACAGAGAAAAAAGTACGTCGTGACCGTGTTGGTCATATCAACTTGGTTGTTCCTGTTGCTCACATTTGGTATTTCCGTTCTTTACCAAATAAAATAGGGTATTTATTAGGTTTACCATCTAAGAAATTAGATATGATAATTTACTACGAACGCTATGTAGTAATTCAACCAGGTAATGCTAAAAATATAGATGGAGAGCCATTACAACAAATGGACTTTTTAACAGAAGAAGAATACTTAACTATTCTTGAATCACTTCCACAAGACAATCAATATCTAGAAGATACAGATCCAAACAAGTTTCTTGCTAAAATGGGTGCTGAATGTTTAATTGAGTTATTATCTAGAATTGATTTAGAGGCGTTGTCTTATGAATTAAGACATAAAGCCAATACAGAAACATCTAAACAACGTAAAACAGAAGCGTTAAAACGTTTACAAGTTGTTGAGTCACTTCGTGAGTCCAATGGAAATAGAGAAAATCGTCCGGAATGGATGATTATGAAAGTGATTCCAATTATTCCGCCAGAATTACGTCCGTTAGTTCCGTTAGATGGTGGTCGTTTTGCAACATCAGATTTAAATGATTTATACCGTCGTGTTATTATTCGTAATAACCGTCTTAAAAGATTAGTTGAAATTAAAGCTCCTGAGGTAATTTTACGTAATGAAAAACGTATGCTTCAAGAGTCTGTTGATTCGTTATTTGATAACACACGTAAATCGTCTGCTGTTAAAACAGATTCAAACAGACCACTTAAGTCATTATCTGATTCCTTAAAAGGAAAACAAGGTCGTTTCCGTCAAAACTTACTAGGTAAACGTGTTGATTATTCAGCTCGTTCGGTAATTGTTGTTGGACCAGAATTAAAATTATTTGAATGTGGATTGCCAAAAAATATGGCAGCTGAGCTTTACAAGCCTTTTGTAATTAGAAAATTAATTGAAAGAGGTATTGTAAAAACAGTAAAATCTGCTAAGAAAATTATAGATAAAAGAGAGCCAGTTGTTTGGGATATCTTGGAAAATGTTCTTAAAGGACATCCAGTATTGCTAAACCGTGCTCCTACATTACACAGATTGGGTATTCAAGCATTTCAACCAAAATTAATTGAGGGAAAAGCGATTCAATTACACCCATTAGTTTGTACTGCGTTTAACGCGGATTTTGATGGTGACCAAATGGCAGTTCATTTACCATTAGGACCAGAGGCTATTTTAGAATGTCAACTATTAATGTTGGCATCTCACAATATCTTAAATCCAGCAAATGGATCTCCAGTAACAGTACCTTCTCAAGATATGGTACTTGGTTTATATTATATGACCAAGTTACGTAAATCGACACCAGAAGCTCCTGTTAAAGGTGAAGGCTTAACATTCTACGGACCGGAGGAAGTTGAAATTGCTTTCAATGAAAAACGAGTAGATTTAAATGCGTCTATTAAAGTTAGAACTATAGATATTAATGCTGATGGTAAATTAGCACCAACAATTATAGATACTACCGTTGGTCGTGTGTTATTTAACCAACATGTGCCACAAGCAGCAGGATATATTAATGAAGTACTAACCAAAAAGTCTTTAAGAGATATTATTGGTAGTATTCTTAAGTATACGTCTGTTCCTGAAACGGCTGAATTCTTAGATGCTATTAGAACATTAGGATTTAAGTTTGCATTCCAAGGTGGATTATCATTTAGTTTAGGTGATATTATTATTCCACCAGAAAAGCCAGATATGATTGCTGCAGCAAACAAACAAGTAGATGGAATTACAGGTAACTATAACATGGGACTTATAACAAACAATGAGCGTTATAATCAAGTTATTGATATTTGGACATCGACAAATGCAGCGTTAACAGAGTTGTCTATGAAACGTATACGTGAAGACCAACAAGGGTTTAACTCTGTGTTTATGATGCTTGACTCTGGAGCTCGTGGATCTAAAGAACAGATTCGTCAGTTAACAGGAATGCGTGGCTTGATGGCTAAACCTAAAAAATCAAATGCAGGTGGTGGAGAGATTATTGAAAATCCAATTCTTTCTAACTTTAAAGAAGGACTTTCAATTTTAGAATATTTTATATCAACACACGGTGCTCGTAAAGGACTTGCAGATACGGCTCTTAAAACTGCCGATGCAGGGTATTTAACACGTCGTTTAGTTGATGTTTCTCAAGATGTTATTGTTAATTCAGAAGACTGTGGAACGCTAAGAGGTGTTGAAGTAGAAGCTTTAAAGAAAAACGATGAAATTGTAGAAACACTTGAAGAAAGAATTGTAGGACGTGTAGCATTAAATGATGTTTATAATCCTATTACAGAGGAATTATTAGTGGCTTCTGGACAATTAATTGAAGACGATATAGCAAAAGCTATTGGAGAGTCTTCAGTAGAAAGTGTCGAGGTACGATCAGCATTAACATGTGAAGCAACAAAAGGTATTTGTGCTAAATGTTATGGTCGTAATTTAGCAACTGGTAAAATGGTTCAACGTGGAGAAGCTGTAGGTGTTGTTGCCGCGCAATCTATTGGAGAACCTGGTACTCAGTTAACACTTCGTACATTCCACGTTGGTGGTATTGCAGGAAACATTTCAGAAGAAAATAAATTAACTACTAAATTTAGTGGTATTGCTGAAATTGAAGATCTTAAAACTGTAAAAAGTGAAGATAGTGAAGGTAATTTAGTAGATATAGTTATATCGCGTACATCTGAATTAAAACTTACTGATAAGAAAACAGGAATTACGTTAAGTAATAATAACATTCCTTACGGTTCAACACTGTATGTTAAAAATGGAGATGAATTAAGTAAAGGTGATGTTGTTTGTTCCTGGGATCCATATAATGGTGTTATTATTTCAGAATTTGCTGGAAAAATTGCCTATGAAAATCTTGAACAAGGTATTACTTATCAAGTTGAAATTGATGAGCAAACAGGTTTCCAAGAAAAAGTAATTTCAGAATCTAGAAATAAACGTTTAATACCGACACTTCATGTTGAAGATGGAAAAGGAAACGTATTACGTTCATACAACTTACCTGTAGGAGCCCACTTAATGATTGATGATGGTGAGAAAATTAAAGTAGGTAAAGTGTTAGTTAAAATTCCACGTAAATCAGCTAAATCTGGTGATATTACAGGAGGTTTACCACGTGTAACAGAATTATTTGAAGCACGTAATCCTTCTAATCCAGCAGTTGTAAGTGAAATTGATGGGGTAGTTTCTTTTGGAAAAATCAAAAGAGGTAACCGAGAAATTGTTGTAGAATCTAAGTTAGGAGAAGTTAAAAAATACTTAGTTAAATTATCTAGTCAGATTCTTGTTCAAGAAAACGACTATGTTAAAGCGGGTATGCCTCTTTCAGATGGTTCTATTACGCCTAATGATATTTTAAATATTAAAGGGCCGTCAGCAGTTCAACAATATTTAGTGAATGAAGTTCAAGAAGTTTATCGTTTACAAGGTGTGAAAATTAATGATAAGCATTTTGAAGTGGTTGTAAGACAAATGATGCGAAAAGTGCGTATTATTGATTCGGGTGATACTATCTTCTTAGAAGATCAATTAGCTCATAAAGATGATTTTATTATAGAAAATGATGAAATCTTTGGAATGAAAGTGATTGAAGATGCAGGTGATTCTACGAATCTTAAAGCAGGTCAAATCATTTCACCTCGTCAACTAAGAGATGAAAATTCAATCTTAAGAAGAGAAGATAAAAATCTTGTAGTCGCTAGAGATGCACAACCAGCAACAGCAACACCAATATTACAAGGTATTACTAGAGCATCACTTCAAACAAAATCATTTATTTCAGCAGCCTCTTTCCAAGAAACAACTAAGGTTCTTAATGAAGCAGCAGTTGCAGGAAAAGTTGATGATTTAGAAGGACTAAAAGAAAATGTAATTGTAGGGCATAGAATTCCAGCAGGAACAGGTATGCGAAAATATGATAACATTATTGTAGGTTCTAAAGAAGAGTTTGATGAGATGATGCAAGCTAGAAAAGAAGTAAATTATAATTAAAAAATTGATTCCCGCGCAAGTGGGAATCTTTTTTTATAAAGCATTTTATTATGGCAGACGAAAAGAAAGAACCGAAACCAGGACAAATTAATATTGAATTGGATGAAAGTATAGCAGAAGGAATTTATTCTAATTTAGCTATTATTAATCATTCTGTTTCAGAGTTTGTTGTAGACTTTGTTAGTATTATGCCAGGCATACCAAAAAGTAAAGTAAAGTCTAGAATTATATTAACTCCTCAACATGCAAAGCGTTTACTTAAAGCGTTAGGCGAGAATGTTGCTAGATTTGAAAAATCACACGGAGAGATTAAAGATTACGAACAACCTCCGATACCTTTAAATTTTGGACCAACAGGTCAAGCATAAAATAAAATAAGCCCTTTGAAATATTTCAAAGGGCTTATTTATTTAAAAACACTTTTAAAAAAAACACTTAGCTAGCTTTTTTATTTTCGTTTTTGTGATATTTTAATGCCCCAGACGGACATTTTTTAATCTGATTTATAATCGAGTTAGTTTCTGCATTATCCAAATTTATCCAAGGTATAATAGATGTTCTAAAAACGTTAGACAATTGTTTGGCGCATTTTTCGGCATGAATACAAACGCTTGGTTCATAAGTTACCGTAATTTCATCATTACTGAATTCATTAGTATACATATCCATAGGTGTTCAAATTAGGGGTCTCTAATTATTGATATCTTAAAATAAATCTATTAAAATACTAAATACATATTTTTGACATGTAAATATTAAGAATAGTTGAATATTATAAAAATATTTTCGTTTATGCGTTAGAATTCAGAGGTAAAATGGAATTTAATACTAGGATATTTTTGTTGAGTCATCTGCAATGAAAACGAGGAATCTGCCAAAAACACTAATTGGTTTTGTTTGTCTTTAGCCAAAAAGCGTTGTTTAACTCTAATAAATTCTTTATACTCATCGCTCTTTGAGTTTTTAGGGTCTACCCAACAAGCTTTGTAAACGTTCAAATTTTCATAAGTACATTTTGCGCCATACTCGTGTTCAAGTCTATATTGAATCACTTCATATTGTAAAGCTCCAACGGTTCCAATTACTTTTCTACCGTTTAATTCTAATGTAAATAACTGGGCAACTCCTTCATCCATTAATTGATCAATGCCTTTAAAAAGTTGTTTAGATTTTAAAGGGTCGGCATTATTAATATACCTAAAATGTTCTGGAGAGAAACTAGGAACACCTTTATAATTTAAGACTTCTCCTTCTGTTAGTGTGTCACCTATTTTAAAAGTCCCAGTATCTTGCAACCCAACAATATCACCAGGATATGATATATCCACAATTTCTTTCTTTTCGGCAAAAAATGCATTCGGACTAGAAAATTTTACTTTTTTATTATGTCTTACATGTAAATAGGGTGCATTACGCTTAAATTCACCCGATACAATTTTAACAAATGCTAAACGGTTTCTGTGATTAGGATCCATATTGGCATGTATTTTAAATACAAAACCGGTAAATTTATCTTCGTCAGGTTGTACTAAGCGTTCTTCACTTTGTTTGGGTCTTGGTTTGGGAGCAATCTCAATAAAACAATCTAACAGCTCTCTAACACCAAAATTATTTAATGCAGACCCAAAGAACACAGGTTGTTGATGGCCGTTTAAATATTCTTCTTTATCAAAATTTGGATAAATACCTTCCACGAGTTCTATTTCTTCTCTTAAGGTATTAGCCGCTTTGTTACCAACCAAGGTGTCTAATTCAGGAGATGATAAATCCGAAATTTCTATGGTTTCTTCAATATCTTTTCTGCTATCACCACTAAAAAGGTTAACATTTTTCTCCCAGATATTATAAATACCTTTAAAATCATATCCCATGCCAATTGGGAAACTTAAAGGTGTAACTTTTAGTCCTAATTTTTGTTCAACTTCATCCAGTAAATCAAATGCATCTTTACCCTCTCGATCCATTTTATTAATAAACACAATCATAGGAATGTTTCGCATACGGCAAACTTCAACCAATTTTTCGGTCTGTTCCTCAACCCCTTTTGCAACATCAATAACTACAATAACGCTATCTACGGCAGTAAGGGTTCTAAAGGTATCTTCAGCAAAATCTTTATGTCCAGGGGTATCAAGAATATTAATTTTAATACCGTCATATTCAAAAGCCAAAACAGACGTAGCTACTGAAATGCCTCTTTGGCGTTCAATTTCCATGAAGTCACTTGTAGCCCCTTTTTTGATCTTGTTACTTTTTACAGCACCAGCTTCTTGAATGGCACCACCAAAGAGCAGTAACTTTTCGGTTAATGTGGTTTTTCCGGCATCTGGATGTGATATAATTCCAAAAGTTCGTCGTCTATTTATTTCTTTAATAAAACTCATAATATTTATTGCAAATGGGTTGCAAAGATACTATTATTAGTATCAATAAGAATAATTGATAACCATGCTTTTTAAATTTATCATAAGATTGCTGATTTTAACATTTTACTTGGTATTTTTGTCTCGTTATGAAAGAAGAAAACGTCATTTTAGTTAACGAAAGCGATGAGCAAATTGGACTGATGCCCAAAATGGAAGCTCATGAAAAGGCGCTTTTGCATCGAGCATTTTCAGTATTTATTTTTAACGACAAAAATCAATTAATGCTCCAGCAACGCGCTCTAGATAAATACCATTCACCTGGATTATGGACCAACACTTGTTGTAGCCACCAACGCGAAGGCGAAAGTAATATTCAGGCAGGAATGCGTCGGTTGCAAGAAGAAATGGGATTTGTTGTAGACTTACAAGAATCTATTTCGTTTATTTATAAGGCACCGTTTGATAATGGTTTAACAGAACATGAATACGACCATATTGTAATAGGAAAATATAATGGAACACCAGAAATAAATCCTGATGAAGTTGCCGATTGGAAATGGATGTCGTTAGAAGATGTAAAGATTGATATGGTTAAAAACCCACAGTTATATACCGAATGGTTTAAAATTATTTTTGAGAAGTTCTACCAACATATAAATATTCTAGACAATGAGAGTAACAGTTAGCAGAAGGGCCCATTTTAATGCAGCCCATAGATTGTATAGAAAAGACTGGAGTTTTGAAAAGAATGATGCTGTTTTTGGTTTGTGTAATAATCCCAGTTTTCATGGTCATAATTATGAATTAATAGCCAGTGTTACTGGTGAAATTGATCCAGAAACAGGATATGTTATTGATGTAAAAATTTTAAAGGATATTATAAAGACAGAAGTAGAAGATGCCCTCGATCATAAAAACTTAAACATTGATGTGCCTGAATTTAAAGATCTTAATCCCACAGCAGAAAACATTGTAGTTGTTATTTACGATAAGATTAAAGCAAAATTAGATCCTAAATTTGATTTAGAAGTCGTACTTTATGAGACACCAAGAAACTTCGTAACTTATTCTGGGCAATAATTAATTTTAAGCATTCAAATTCCTGATAAAATTAATACACTATTGCAAGTTAATGCGTAATTTTGCACGAAATAAAATTATTAAATATGGCAAATGTTCGAGACCTAAAAAAAGACATTAATTATGTTTTAGGCGATATTATAGAAGCAGTTTATGTTTGGGAATACTCAAACACCGATAAAGACACCAAAAAAAGTGAAGCAATTATAGATGAAGCTATTGAAACATTTGATGGGTTAATAGCTAAGATAAATGATAAAACTGCTGAAAACAAAAAAGCACACTTTAAAGCGATTAGTTCTGAACTTGAAGATAAGGGAAGAGCGCTTATTGAAAAAATTAATAAATTAGGATAAATTTTTTAACGGACTAGTTGCAAATTTAATTTTTGCGATTATATTTGCATCCGTTAAACGCCGATGTAGCTCAGCTGGCTAGAGCAGCTGATTTGTAATCAGCAGGTCGTGGGTTCGAGTCCCTCTATCGGCTCTTTAAAAAGTTCAGTATTTTACTGAACTTTTTTATTTTATTATAGTTTGGTAATCTGTTAGTGACTTAAGAGTTTAGTTTAACTTTAAAAACATCAATCTTTATCTCCTTTAAGCCACGAGAAAAAGCCTTTTTTCTTTTTCTTTTTAAAAGTTTTTTTATTTGAATCGGTGCTAAAAAGACGTTTAAAAAATCCATCTTTCTTTGTTAACTCACAATCTAAATCATCTATAACGTCTGTTGAAGGTTTCTCAAATGTAGCTTTGGTAATGGCGTTGTATTTGGGGTCTTTGTTTAATTCTTTTAAGTAGTTTGCGAAAATAGGTAAGGCAGAATTAGCCCCTTGACCAATAGATGTATTACTAAATCCAATTTGCTGATTATCGTTTCCTACCCAAGTTATCGTTAATAAATTGGGCATAATTCCAACAAACCATCCATCCTTATTATCTTGAGTAGTGCCTGTTTTTCCCGCAATATCATTTTTAAAACCGTAAGAACTTCTTAATCGCTGTGCCGTGCCATCATTAACAGTTGCCTTTAAAAACTCTAACATAACCTGTCTTGTGTAATCACTAAAAGCTTTTTCCGCTGGTTGTTGGGGGTTTATATCATTGTATGACGCAATTACATGACCTTCTTTATCTTCAATTTTAGTGATGAAAACAGGAGTGGAGGGTCTGCTATCATTAACAAAAGACGTGTAGGCTTTAGCTAGCTCTATTAAGCTTAGGTTTGAAGTGCCTAGGGCTATTGAAGGAACTTCTTCTATGTGACTAGTTATACCCATAGCTTTCGCTTGTGCTATAACATTATCAATGCCGGTTTCATGTAACACTTTTACAGCTATGGTATTTATAGAGTTACTCAATGCCTTCTCTAAAGAATAATTCAAATCATCATCCTCGGTTTCTGAGGCGTTTATTGGGGTCCAATCATCGTAATCGGTATAAGTAATTGCTTTTGCTGAAAAATAGGTACAAGGCTTCATGCCACTTTCTAGGGCAGCTGTATAAACAATTGGTTTAAAGGTTGAACCTACTTGACGTTTGCTTTGTGATACATGGTCATATTGAAAAAAATGATAGTCTATACCGCCAACATAAGCCCTTATAGCACCCGATTTGGGATCTAAAGATATTAGTCCAGAATTTAAAAATTTCATATAGTATTCTAAACTATCTAAAGTTGAAATAGATTTTATTACAGTTCCATCCCATGAGAATAATTCTTTTTCTTGGGGTATTTTTAAAGAATCTTCAATATCTTTTTCCGTTAGGTTTAATGATTTTAAGGTTTTGTATTTTTTTAAACGTCTTTTAGAGGCTATAAAGGCGGATTTGCTTTTAAGCCAGGGTGCATTTTTTCCATAGGCTTTTTCATAAATGGCCTGTAATTTGGTCATATGGTCACGCATAGCTTGCTCAGCATAGCGTTGCATGGTATTGTCTAATGTTGTGTAAATTTTAAGACCATCTTGAAAAATATTATACGTTTCACCGTTTGGTTTTTTAAACTTGTCTTGTTGTAGTAAGCTATCTAACTGTTTTTTTATTTCTGCTCTAAAATAGGAGGCTAAACCTTCATTAGGCGCATAATATTGATAATCTAACACAAGTTTGTTAGCTATACTTTTTGTCGCTTTCTCTGGAGTTAAATACCCATATTTTTCCATTTGTTTGATAACAACATCTCGTCTGGCTCGCGATTTTTTTGGGAATAATCTTGGATTATAACTGTTATTTGCTTTTAATGATCCTATTAGAGTTGCGGATTGAGAGATGTTTAGCTGTTTTGTGTGAACATTGAAGAATTTTAATGATGCGCTTTCAATACCATATGTGTTATCAGGAAACGGCACTGTGTTTAGGTAGAATGTAAGAATGTCTTCTTTTGAATAAATATCTTCAAGTCTGGAGGCAACAATAGCTTCTTTTATTTTATTTACAACAATACTAAATGGTCCAAAATCTTTTCTACCGAACAAATTTTTAGCCAATTGCAGGGTAATAGTACTTCCACCTCCAGAAGATTTGTCTCCTGTTAAAATAGTTTTGAAAAAAACACGAAATAGACTCTTAATATCAATACCGTTATGTTCATAAAAACGAGCATCTTCAGTAGAGATTAATGCATCAATGAGATGTTGAGGGAAATCAGTAAAAGGAATGGATTGTCTATCATAAATATAGTATTTACCAATGAGATTATTATTGACATCTAAAACCTGTGAAGCCTGACTTTGCTTAAGATCTTTGAGTTGATCTTTAGAAGGTACTTTTCCCCATAAACCCAAATAAATACTTGATATAAACAATATATTTAAAACGATTAAAGCTAATAAGCCTTTGATTGCGTATTTAAACCACTTGTTTTTTAATAGTTTATTTAATACCATATATGTATAAAACAATAGACGTTATAATAAATCCAATTTTAATGGGCATTTTTACAATATAACGACTATAACCTTAGGTAAGTATATATAAGAGAATAATGTTGTTTAAGGCTGTTCTGTATTTTTTATAGTCTTAATGAATGATTGCAACTCTTTACCATATTTAGAGTCTTTAACCTTTGGTGTTAAAGAGTTACTGATTGTATCTAAATATTTAACTTGAGCGTTATAAATTTCGGTAAGAGCCAGATAAGGCGCCACTTCGCTATCTTTATGATTTAGCGCAAAATTTACGGTATATAAATATTTACGTTTTAAAATATTATCCGATTCTTTTTGAGTACTTTTAATTTTAGAAGTGTCACCATTTTTTTGAGCTTCAAAATTTTCTTTAATCAAATCAAGATTTCTTTCATTAAAACGAGACATCATAAGTTTATACTCATCCCAAGTTTTTTGTTGAGCTGATCCGTTTATTTTTGCATCAAACACAAAGTTTTTTAAAGTTGTGTTGATTTCAGTTATTCCCTTATCTGCAAAAAACGAAATCCGATCATTTTCTTTACTGTTTTTATCTAAATATAAAAAGAAGACTTCTGGAGACTCTAAATCACTATGAAGTTCAAATTCAGAATTTCCATTAACCACAATCGAATCAACAGTGACTAACGCAGTATCTTTTACTTTTTTAAGATATACAGTTCCTTTTTTTAATCCTTTAATGCTTGCTTTAACTGTTAAATCATGTTGTTCCTTTCCACATGAGAACATTAAAACCAATACTAATAAAACGGATATTTTTTTCATTTAAAGATTATTTTTAAATCGCAAATATCATATAAATATAGATTTAAAAAAAATTAAGAGAATACAATATTTAAAATTAGCTCACGGCAGCAAGTTCCATTAAAATTGTACATAAAATAGCACCTACTGTTCCAATAGCGTACCCACAAACCGCTAATAGAACTCCCACAGTAGCTAATGACGGGTGAAAAGCAGCTGCAACAATAGGTGCTGAAGCAGCACCACCAACATTAGCTTGACTACCAACTGCTAAAAAGAAATAGGGAGCTTTTATGAGTTTGGCGACCAAAACTAATAAACCTGCGTGTATAGTCATCCAAACAATACCAATAAAAATTAATCCTGCATTATCAAAAATTTGAGTTAAATCCATTTTCATTCCTATGGAAGCAACAAGAATATAAATAAAAACACTTCCATATTTACTGGCACCTGCACCTTCATAGTTTTTGGCTTTAGTAAAAGATAATAAGATGGCAATTAGTGTTGAAAGACTAATCATCCAAAAGAATTCAGAGCCTAAAAAAGTAAATATATTTCTGGCAGTTGCAGATTCAATTTCACCAACCAACCTCTCAAAAAAGGGCGCTAAGAAGCCTGCAAAGTAATGTGAAAAACTCACCGTGCCAAAAGCAATAGCAGTCATAATCATCAAATCGGTTAAAGTTGGATTACGTTTTACTTTGTTACTGAAAGTAGATACTTTTTCTTTTAGAGCTTCAATGGCAGAATTATCGGCATTTAGCCATTTATCGATACGATTAGATTTTCCAATACCTATTAATAAAACAGCCATCCAAATATTAGCCACGACAATATCAACAAACACCATACCGCCATATAATTTTTGATTATAGCCATAAATTTCTAGCATAGCAGTTTGGTTGGCTCCTCCACCAATCCAACTTCCTGCAAGTGTAGATAAGCCTCTCCAAACAGCATCAGGACCAACCCCACCAACGGTTTCTGGAGAAATCATAGAGATTAGTAGAATAGCAATAGGACCACCAATTATGATACCAATAGTACCTGTAAAAAACATAATTAAAGCTTTCCAACCTAAATTAAAGACAGCCTTTAAATCAATACTTATCGTCATTAAAACTAAAGCGGCAGGCAATAAATATCTACTGGCTACATAATATAGATTTGTACTATGCTTTATGGTCTCACCAGCATCGTTAACTGTTTTCCATGTAGGAGCTATTAATCCAACAGTTGTAAACAACGAAGGAAGCATATAGGCTACAAATAATCCAGGAACTATTTTGTAGAATTTAGGCCAAAACCCAGTTGTTCTTGATTCTGTATAAAAAATGAACCCTAGCGCGAGCATTAATAAACCGAATACAACTGTGTCATCTGTGAAAAGTGGAGAATTACCCATGAAATTTTTATTTTGGTTAAAAATACCAAAATATTTAAAGTATTGTTAATATTCCAGTGAATTAAATATTTGGCACAGTCATTGCATTTTTAATAACGATTACTTGTTACAAAAAAAGTTTATTGAGTGGTTACTTTAAACTTAAGACTTGTAATTATATTTTTGGTTGGTTAGTTAAAAAAGTATCCTTTCGAGGATGCTTTTTTTATGATGTTTATTTTACAAATTCTGTAATAGCTTCAATTAGTTCTGGCGATAATTGTCTGTTGGGCTCGTTGTATGATTTTGAGTTTTCTAAATTATCATTATCCGTTATAGGAACTAATATATGATTCATTTTATCTATTATTTTTAAAGTTGCCTTTGGGGCAGCTTCTTTTAAAAGCGTAGCTTCTTTAGCTTCAACTTGTAAATCGCTTGTGCCATTGATTAATAAAATAGGTATTTGTAGTTTTTTAATTTCTTCTTGCGGATTGTATTGCATCCAATTCATCATGAATGACTGGATTTCTATGTTGAAAATAGCTGCCAATTCTGGGGGATATTTGGCAGTCTTTTGTCCATTTCTTAAACTTTCAAATATTCGTTTTGCATCATCAGTGAAAACCGGATATGTTTTTGCAATTTGTTCAATGACTATCTGATCAATAGGCTGACCCGCTCCGGCAATTGATATAAATCCATCAGCTTTATTTTCTGCAGCTAGCATGCCTACTAAGCTTCCCTGACTATGGCCAAGAACATATATTTTATTGAATTTTCCGGTGTTTTTAAAATAGTCTATAACAGAAATAGCATCGGTTACAAAATCATCAAATAGAATGTTTTTATCTATAGCACCCTGTTTAATCTGTTTAACAACTCGTTTGTCATATCTATAAGTCGCTATTCCATTCTCTGAGATATCTTCGGCAAGCTTTTTTAATGAATTATTTTTTAAAAAATTTTGATTTCCATTTCTGTCGGTAGGACCCGACCCTCCTATAATAATTACCAAATTTGGATTTTCTACATTATTTGGTGTCAAAAGGGTACCGTCAATTAAGCTGTTTACTGAAATGTCTTGAGCTGTAAAGTTGGTGTCTTGTGAAAATATTTTAAAAGTGAAGAAAAGTAAAAGGACTACTATTTTTGTTTTCATTTTATTGACTTATAAAAATTACTTTTTAATAAACTGAATGACTAAGGGAATTAGTATTTAAAAATGTAAAAATATATTAAAATTGAAGAAAATAGATTTAAATGTTAGAATAAAAAATGATTTTGAGCCAATGATGTTTACTAAAAAATAGATAAATAACTTACAAATGTTAAAAAAATATGTTTTTCATCGAAAATATGTACTTTTAATCGTTGAATTTGAAATATAATTTTATTTTTGAAGTGTACTAAATAACATACTTTTTAGTTCAATGGATTAATTAATTAATATTTGCATTATGAGTTGGAATTAGAGACCCTAAATCTATCTTCGTAATATAAAAAGCAAATTGAGAAAAGACCGAGATTGAGGGATCTCGGTTTTTTTATGCTTAAAATTTCGGGTTATAGTCTTAAAAATTATAATGATTCCTTATAGACATAAGGACGTTATTTATTCTAAATGTTAAAAAAAATAACACTTCATCGAAAAAATATACTTTTTGTCGTCAAAATTGGAATATATTGTTACTTTTGAAGTGTACTAAATAACATACTTTTTAGTTCAATGGATTAATTAATTAATATTTGCATTATGAGTTGGAATTAGAGACCCTAAATCTATCTTCGTAATATAAAAAGCAAATTAAGAAAAGACCGAGATTGAGGGATCTCGGTTTTTTTATGCAATAATTCTAAAGGTTAAATTAATACGTTCACCCACAACTTTTTTAGTTTTTGGCAATTTATGTAACCAATTGTTTTGTGTATCACCTTTCATCACCAAAAGGCTTCCGTGTTTTAATATTAATTTTGCTTTTTGATGTTTATCGTGTTTATGTTTAAAGTGAAATACTCGTTCAGCACCAAATGTTACGGAAGCTATTGTTGGATATTTGCCTAATTCTTTTTCATTATCGGCATGCCAACCATTACTATCTTGTCCATTTCTATATAAATTAGCTAAACAACTTGTAAAAATGGTTCCTGTTTCTCGTTCAATACGATGTTTAATTTCTAATAACTCTTTAGTGAATGCTTTTGGATGCATGGTAATATTAGAATATGTATAAGGGGCGTTATTATCTGCATAGAGGGCTGTTAATCTGGGTTGTAAATACTTCTTTCCAAAAACAGTAATATCGTCTTGTTGCCACTCAATAGTTTTTAAAAGTTTTTTGAAATAGTGATTAGAAAGATCTTGATCAAAGAAATGCTCAAAATAATCTACATGAGCATCTTTCATGTTTAAACAAATGGGGTTTTTAAACATATTTTGGAGTGTAATTAAAAATTTATTTCTCTAAATTAGCATAAATTGAATTAGATATGAAATTAAAATTTTCTGTATTATGTTGTTTGATTTGGTTTGTTGGTTTTTCACAATTACCAAAAGGATTTGTGTATGTTGATTCACTTATTCCAGATATACATGTTGAATTACGCTATAGTACGGACTATAATTTTGTAGGTAAGGTTGTTAATGGGTATACCGCTAATAAACTAATTTTAACACAAGCAGCAGCTTTGGCTTTAAAAAAGGTTCAAGACGAATTAGAACAACAAAACTTATGCTTAAAAGTATACGATGGGTATCGCCCTCAGCGTGCCGTAAATCATTTTATTGTTTGGGCAAGAGATTTACATGATACGATTAACAAACATATTTTTTATCCCAACGTACATAAAAAAGATTTGTTTAAAGACGGATACATTGCATCGCATTCAGGACATAGCAAAGGAAGTACACTTGATTTAACGATTATAGATGGAAATACAGGAGAACCACTGGATATGGGAAGTCCGTATGATTTTTTTGCTCACCAATCTTGGGTAAATTATGAAGGAATCACAGAAACACAAAAAAACAACAGGCAGTTGTTACAAAACGTTATGTTAAAGCATGGGTTTAGAAATTATTCAAAAGAATGGTGGCATTTTACCCTACGAGGAGAACCGTTTCCTGATACTTTTTTTGACTTTGTTATCAAATAAAAGAGGCTGTCTAAAAAGTGTCTTTTGGGTCACTGTGAGTAACGAAGTAATCCATAAGTTATTAGTATTAAATCAACAGATTACTTCACTACGTTCGTAATGACGATTTTGTCCACTTTTAAGACACCCTCTTTTTGTTTTTTGATTGATGATATGCCTATTCTTTATCTAAATTTTTGGTCATATTAAATCCTATAAATAACCCAATACCAGCCATAAAGAAAATAACTGCTGGATATACAGCATCTTCGTCTAGCGTTGTATAGTTAGCTAAAAGAGATGCAATAAATACACCTAAACCAATACCCATTAATAATAAGGCAAGATTTAAGATTAATACTTTCCAGATTGGTGAGGTATGACCTTTTCCTTTCATGAAAATACTTGCGTCTGCTCCTTTTTCAATTAGAGCTAAACGTTCTTTGTTGCGAGTTGATAGGTATAAATAGAATATACCAAATAGAACTCCAAACATAATAGGTACTATAACTATTTCTGATCCCATAATTACTTGTTTTTAATTGATTATATTTAATGTGTTCATAGCTTATGACGATACCTTTATTATTTAGGTTACACTTTTTTTGAAAAATATTTTTTTAATGTGTTGTAACCTAAAACTAATTATAGTCGTCTTACTATTAAATGACCACCAACAACGACATATATTATATCAATTTAATTATTGAAGGCAACTCAAATGCATTTAGTGTTTTGGTTGACCGTTATAAGGACTTGGTATTTTCTTTAGCGTTAAAGCTGGTTAAAAATAGGGAGGAGGCGGAAGAAGTTGCGCAGGATACGTTTATAAAAGTATATAAATCGTTGAGTCAATTTAAAGGCGATTCAAAATTTTCAACATGGATTTATAAAGTAACATATAACACCTGTTTGGATAGATTAAAGAAACATAAACGAGAACAACACGTCGTTCCAATAGATGAATTTAATACTAATCAAATAAAAAGTTTGGATAATGCACTTGATGCTATGCAAGACAAAGAGCGCATACAAGCTATTCAAGATTGTATTGAACTGTTGCCAAGCGATGATGCTTTTTTGCTAACTTTATTTTATTTTGAAGAACAATCTTTAGAAGAAATAGCAAACGTTGTAAATTTAACGACGAATAATGTAAAAGTAAAATTGTTTAGAAGTCGGAAGAAATTGACAACTATTTTAAAAGAACGATTAGAACCAGAAATAATTCAACATTATGGATCATAATACAGATAAGCAAATAGAAACATTGGTAGATAAAATGATGAAGGAATCAACTATAGAACAACCTTCGTTTGATTTTACAAATAGTGTTATGTCTCAAGTTGAAGCTCTTTCAAAATCAAAAAGTTTGGTTTATAAACCATTAATTTCAAAGAAAATTTGGGTTTTGGTTTCTGTAGGTTTTATAGCGTTAGTTCTATTTTCAATTTTCGGAACGCTACCAGAAAGTAAAGGTTGGTTTGATACGTTAGGTTTTAATACCAATTCTATACATAAACTTTTTAATGCGATTCCAACATTTAAACTTCCAAAAACGACTTTTTATGCGTTAATTATGTTAAGTGTTATGATTTTTATTCAAATTCCTGTTTTAAAACATTATATAAACAAACGTTTTGAAGCCTAAGCCTCTATTTAATTTAAAGTTAATACCAGCGTTTCTTTTTCTTTTTTGAAGCTTCGCTTTTTCGGCCTTTTTTGTATTTGCTTTTTCCAGGCGTTTTATGAATTTCTTTTTTAGCTTTTGGGTCTAACGGATAAGGATGATCTTCAATCACATCAAGTTGTAATTGAATAAGTTGTTGAATGCTTGCAACATACGTTTTTTCGTCAGCAGAACAGAACGAATACGACGTTCCTGTGTTTCCTGCACGAGCCGTTCTTCCAATTCTATGCACATAAGTTTCAGGTACGTTGGGCAAATCAAAGTTAATAACAGCATCTAAACTATTAATATCAATACCTCTTGCCGCTACGTCTGTTGCTATTAAAATGCTAACTTCGTTATTTTTAAATTGGTTTAAGGCTGCTTGTCTGTCGTTTTGGTTTTTATCACCATGTAAACTCGTTACTTTATAACCATTATTTAAAAGTGTCTGTTCTAGTTTTTCTACGCCAAATTTGGTACGTCTAAAAATAAGGATACTTCCCTTTATGGTATTTCTTAGCAAATGCAAACACAATTCTATTTTATTACGTTTAGGCACATAATACAAGACTTGATTAACATTTTTTGATGTAGATGAATTTTGTGAAACTTCAATACGTTCAGGATCTTTTAAAATACTATTGGCTAATTGCTCCACCTTAAAAGGAATGGTTGCCGAAAACAGTAAGATTTGTTTTTCATGCGTACAAAGTCGTTCAATTTTTTTAACGTCATCAATAAAACCCATGTCCAACATTAAATCGGCTTCATCCAATACGAGTGTTTCAATATAATCTAAATTGATAATGTCTTGTTTGTGTAAATCGAGTAAACGCCCTGGAGTCGCTATTAAAATATCAACGCCTTTTTTTAAGATATCAATTTGAGGTTCTATGGCTGCACCACCAAAAACAACGGTCGTTCTTAAATTGGTATACGTGCTATAAGTTTTAAAATTTGTTTCTATTTGTACTGCCAATTCACGTGTTGGGCTTACTACTAAAGCACGTATTTTTTTACCACGCTTTGAGGCATCTTGTTTGTCAAATAATTGCTGTAAAATAGGTAAGGCAAAAGCTGCCGTTTTACCGGTACCGGTTTGTGCAGACACAATCACATCTTTTTTGTCTAAGACGAATGGTATTGTTTTTTCTTGCACTAAGGTTGGGTTATCGTAACCTGCTTCGGCAACAGCTCTTAAAATAGGTCTGTTAAGTTGTAAGTCTTTAAAGGACATGTAAAATAGTTTGCCACAAAGATAACCTAAAATGTTTTGGGTTTATTTTTTATTAAAAAATCTGAAATTTTAGGAGTTAGACTTATAGTGGTTCGGTGTAAGATTAGTTTTGTGATTAAGCAACTAATTGATTCAATAAATCACGGATAGAATATTCCATAGGCATATTCGTAAGTTGGAAGTGACCAAGGAATTAATTATACTCGTTGTCGGATGTTTTTTATTCAAATAGTTTTCTTGTTAAATGTTCCCCATTTTCATCTACTAAAAATGATGTGATTGAACCGTCAGGTAGCAAAGTACTATGGCCAATATCTATCCCACAACTTTTCAAAAGATAATCTAAGAAAAGAGCATATTCTTGATTATCCCATTTCCTAGATCTTAAAGTTCCCATAGTATTTACATTAATTTCCTTTGTCAAATCATTGTATGATGTAATATATTTAGGAACATTTTCTTTAATTATTGCACTATAAAACAGGTTGCAGTTTACTTCCAGATATTGAGGGAAATTAATTGGGTAATCCTTAAGTT
Source organism: Yeosuana marina (assembly GCF_011762485.1). Taxonomy (GTDB): domain Bacteria; phylum Bacteroidota; class Bacteroidia; order Flavobacteriales; family Flavobacteriaceae; genus Yeosuana; species Yeosuana marina. Next base: position 159,466 of record NZ_JAAKGI010000025.1, on the reverse strand, counting down.
TTTTAAAGCCATCCATAAAGCTCTCAATTATATTATTGTCTTCAAAAACGATAGTGATAGCAATCTTACCAAACTTCATTGATAAAAAAAGGCCTTCAATGTTATTATGATAGAAAAATTCTTCATCTGTACACTTGAAAACAAATAAGCTCCAAGGCTTGGGTGAATTAAATGTTGTTTTAAATCTAATTGACTGCAAAAATAGGTGAAGTGCAGAATACCCTTCTAATTCATAAGGATTAAGGATTTTACCCAATTCAGGGTTTTTCCTATCTATTAATAATGATAATTCCTTGTATCTTGTTGCATAAAGAATTTTTGCTGTCCATTGAAAAATAACTTGTTCGTCTTCAATAGTTAAACTTTCGAAAGAGCATTCCAAAAGTTCTTGGAATTTAGCTTCCATTCGAGAGAGGTCTTCATTATTGCATTTTTCACAGCAAGGGACTGTTAAATTTTTATAAGGAATTGAAGTATCATTCGTAACAGTTAGTTTTTTATTCCACAAATCATATTTATGTTGCAACCATTTTGGAAAAATATGTTCTGCTGTTTTGGTCTCACATTCTTTCCCGCACAAGAAACAACTATTGTCATCAAATGTCTCTTCTTTGAAATTTGTGTAAAAATTGAATTCTGTGCCCATTTTTTAATAACAGCTAACAAATATGGTATGAAATCGTTTTAATGTTTTATATCAAAAGCCCAACGAATTTAGTAAAAATTCTTACAATATTAAGAGTGTTTTTTATAAAACCAAAAGCCCTACTTCTCTTAGTTTTAGAATTGATTTTGAAAACCAAAACAATTCAAAATTTTCAAATAGAGTTTCGAAATCAGATTTTAAATCGTCATACGTACGTTGTTTGTTATGGTTTGGATTAATGGTTTTTAAGGTGTTTAAAAGCCATAAGCCTTGCTCTTTTTCTAAAGATATTTTAAATATGTCAGTCTTATCATGAAAGGTCATAGTCAGTAATTCTAAAGTTTGACCTCGTTTTGACTTGGTTTGTTCTGTTACCATTGGGGTGGTGCCTAACCAAACTATTTTAGCATTAGGTTTGATGTTAAAATCAACCGCTGTTTCCAAGCAATTGTAAATAAAGTCGGGTTTAATTTGAGTTTTTGGAATTTTAAAATCGAACCATTCTTGTAGTGGCAATTCAAACCCGATACCGTGCATAAAATTAAAAAGTGATTTTTTTAAACCAAAACTGAACTGCGTATGGTCAATACCAGTTTGGTCTGTAAAATCAATATCATTATTGGCGAATGAAATATCTTTGGTGTGTGGCATAACTCCAAAATCAGAAGGGTTTAATCCAATTGGACTATGCGCTGTTAATGCAAACTGATGCCAAAACCCTGATTGTAATACACCGACTTCAAAAAGCTGACGTACCATTTCTAAACTATCAATAGTTTCCTGTACAGTTTGTGTTGGGTAGCCATACATTAAATAGGCGTGCACCATGATGTTGGCTTCGGTAAAATTTCTGGTTACTTGCGCCACTTGTTCTACCGTAACCCCTTTATCTATTAAAGCTAATAATCTATCGGAAGCGACTTCCAATCCGCCAGAAACGGCAATACATCCAGATGCTTTTAATAACAGACAGAGGTCTTTGGCGAAGTTTTTTTCAAACCGTATGTTCGCCCACCAAGTAACAGTAAGCTTTCGTTTTAAAATTTCAAGAGCCAACGCTTTCATTAAGGATGGTGGTGCTGCTTCATCTACAAAATGAAAACCTGTTTCATTGGTCTGAGTGACAAGTTGTTCCATTCTGTCTACTAAAATAGTTGCAGCAATGGGTTCGTATATTTTTATATAATCTAATGAAATATCACAAAATGTGCATTTGCCCCAATAGCAACCGTGTGCCATAGTGAGTTTGTTCCAACGCCCGTCACTCCAAAGACTATGCATGGGGTTTGCGATTTCAATAACCGAAATATAGCTATCTAAATGCAAATCAGAATAATCGGGTGTTCCAAGATCTACTTGTTTATAGTCTGATTGCGTAGCGTTATTTTTATAAACTACGTTGCCGTTTTCTAGTAGAAAGGTTCTTTTAAAAGACATTTCGACTGAGCTTGATGTGACAGCATTATATAATAATTCAATCGGTAATTCGCCGTCATCTAAAGTAATAAAATCGAAAAATTCAAAAACCCGAACATCTGAAACCGAGCGTAATTCGGTATTTGGAAACCCGCCTCCCATGGCTATTTTAATCGTTGGGTAGTTTGTTTTTATAAATTGAGCACAACGAAACGCACTATATAAATTACCAGGAAATGGTACCGAAAAACAAACTAATTTAGGTTGAATGGTTTTAAGTTTTTCTTCAAGAACACTTAAAGTTATCCTATCAATATAAGTAGGTTCTTCTTTTAAATGCGCATACAATTCATCAAAACTGTTAGCGCTTTGCCCCAAACGTTCTGCATAACGACTAAAGCCAAAGTTGTCGTCGATACATTCAACAATAAAGTCCGATAAATCCTCTAGGTATAGGGTTGCTAAATGTTTAGCTTTGTCTTGAATTCCCATAGAGCCAAACGCCCAATCCAAATCATCCAGTTGCTCAAAACGTGAGGCTTGGGGTAAAAAATTATCTGTACAAATCTGTCTGGAAAATGTTGGTTTTTTGCCTTGTAAAAAGGCAATAACATCATCTAAAGGTTGCAGATAAGCATCTTTTAACGCATAGATACGTTGACAATTTTCAGAATGAATTTGGTTTGTATTAAAGGCTATTTCAAAAAGGTCTTGAAAAGTTTCTTTTGAAAATAATTCTAAAATCACTTCAATACCCAAATCCATTTGAAATGAACTAATATTTTTAGTGTTTAAAAATCCTTTTAAATAGGTTGTAGCAGGATAGGGGGTGTTTAATTGCGTAAAGGGTGGTGTTATGAGTAGAAGGTCTTTCAAAATAAAGCGTTATAACGAGTAACAAATATAACTTAAAAGATAATGCGTTAAGATTCTAAAAACAAAGGTTGTTTAAAAGTATATTTTACGTCATTGGGAGGAGCTAAGTATAAATCTATTAAGAGGTTACTTCACTACGTTTGAATGACGTTTGTTTAGACAGCCATATTAGTCAAGATAGGCTTGTAGTTTGAGCCTCTTTTTTAGAGGTAATGCTTCATTTTGTAAGACACGTTCTATAAGTTTTTTGTCCTTTTCTTTTGCAAATAACAACTTGAAAAATTCATAAATGGTAACACTCTTTGGGGCTTGTTCAACTAATTCAAACGTGTCACCAGTTTTCACAACTCCTTCTCTTAAAACACGCACATAAGTACCCGGGCGTCCATGATCTATAAACTGTTTAAGCACCTCTTGACTGCCAAATTTATAAGCAAATTTAAAACAAGGTTCTCGTGGTTGGGTAATTTGAACTAAAGCGTTTCCCACTTTGTAAATACTACCAATGGTTAGTGTCATTTCATCTAAACCTGATACTGTTAGGTTTTCTCCGAACATACCGTAATTCCAATCTAAATGAGGATATAGGTTTTTCCAATAGGGATAATAGTCTTCCGAAAATAAATAACAGGCTTTAAACTCACCACCATGAACATTTCTATCGGATACTTCATCTCCTTTAACGTCTTCTTTTCCAAGAAATATTGGTTGGTTTGTTGGTGTTTTATAAATGCCAGTTGTGACTTCCTTTCCATTCCAAATAATGGTAGTTGGCTTTGCTGTGTTAGTAGATGTAATTTTCAAGATTGCTTATTTTTAATCTAATAAATTTAAAACCTTTTGCCATACATCATGGTTTACCTGCATTCCAGATTTTAAGTTTTTAGTTTTATTTTGTAGTGCCTGTTCTCCAGGATAGTATGTTTTGTGTCCTTCTTTCATGGGTGTTACATCATGAGTGTAATCAATGATTTCATTGAGAAGTTTTTGTTGAATATTTTTGTCGTGAAACAAATCTGGGTAAATACACAGATATATCTGTGAAATAGCGGTTTCATATTCGCTTAAACCAATATTATATGTAGAGTTTCCAGCTGATAGCAAAGTAGCTAGCATATCTAAAACCATGGATAAGGATGATCCTTTCCAGTATCCAATTGGAAGACCGCGCTCTCCATTTGATAAGATTTTGTCAGGATCATTGGATAGTTCGTTATCAGCATCCCAACCACCCGGATGAGGTAGTTTTTCGCCTTTTAATTGATACTCATTAATTTTGCCAAATGAAAATTGTGAAAGCGACATATCTAAAACCACGTGTCCTTCTTTTCGGGGTATAGAAATAACTAAAGGATTATTTCCTATGCGACTATCTTGTCCTCCCCATGCTGGCATATTTGGTTTGGTATTGGTAAATAATATTGATATACACCCAGCATTAGCCGCCTGCCATCCATAAGCTCCCCCTCGCATCCAATGATTAGTATTTCGAAGTGCTACTAACCCTATTCCATGTTTTTTCGCTAAATAAATAGCGCGATCTGTACATGTAATGGCATTAAGAACTCCTGAGCCTAAGTTTCCGTCCCATCGTTCTATACTTCCAAAAGCTGCTATTTTTTGAGCTTCTGAATCCACTTTAATAATCCCTTTTTTGATATACTCAATGAATAGTGGTACGCGATTGATTCCATGTGAATTGACACCATTCAATGTGTTTTCTGTATGTGTATTGGCTAGAGATTTAGCTTTTTCTACTGTAAAACCATATTTTAGGAACAGCTTAAAAAGCACGTCTTGCATCTCATTAGCCTTAATTTTTAATTGCATGTTTACTTTTAGATAATTGCCACGTTAATACAGATTAGATTTTTAAAGAATCTATCTGGTTCGATGTTAAACGAAGTCCGTTAATTTTTTAGATAAATTTAAACCTTTTAGAGATAAAAGCGAAGCGTATAATTAAGCAATCTTATCTAAACCTCCAGGGAAAGGTCTGTAAGCATAGTATTGTAGTACTTCTTCAATGGCAAGTTTTAAAGCTTTATTTATAGGAACAATGATATTGCCCATATGAAAATCTATTTGAGAAAGTTGCATATAATAGTCTGTAAAGATAGGTACATATAAACCTTTACTAATAGCTTCAATGGTATCTTGATACAAGTTTTGCTGGTTTTCTTTGATAATTTTACAGGTTACCAATCGTTGTTGTCCATACTTGTCTCTAGAGGTAGCATAACCAAAAAGGCGGCAGATGAGTCCTCGATATTTGTAATTACTGCAATTCCCTAGAGTACTGTCAACAAGGTTAAGAGGATTATAAATATGACAAAGATCTTGATGCTCTTTAGTGTTTAGTATTTTAAGAGTGTCTTCTGCTTTTCCATTTAAAAATAAATGAAAAGCCCAAGGTAAAAATTCTATGGGAGACGCTTCAATGGTAGGGTTAGTACAGCACTTTCCGCAACCAGCTAAACAATGTATTTGAGTTTTATTTTGAAACTCTGAAATCTCTGAATCAAGCTGTTCAAATAACCCCTCAACCAACCGCACTTTAGCCTCAACAGACATAGGATTTTTTTTGCGAATGTACGCTATAATTTGTTTCGTTAATTTTTTTTTGAGAGATATTTTTTGATTCTAAAAAGTTTTAATTACAACTATTTATTAGTGCAATTTTTTTGATAGATTTTTTATAAAAAATTATGTTTTTATTCTTTAGAAATAAGTTTTAATTAAAAAAACCACTCTGTTTACACAAAGTGGTTTTTGATTTTTATAGATTGTTTAAAACATTAATGCGTCAACTTATTTTATTACATTGTCGCTTAATTGATAAGTTTAATTGTTATTTTCAAACTCTTTTTTTAAAGTAATACTATCAATGGCTCGTGTATAAACATAGGTTTCTGGGTGGGTTATTTCTTGGGTTGTAAATAATTTTGAAGCTCTTTCTAAAAACTCGGTGTCCTCACCATAGTTTAGGTTGTCAAAACCACCAAGTTCAAAAAAAACACTTCTTTTTCCGAAGAATGTAGACCCTAATACACATTCTTTTACGTTAATTAAAAAATTGGGTTTATAAAAATCGGGCACAAAAATATCTTCATGTAAATCAACTCCTCCATAAATTAAATCAACTTGATCATTTTCTACCATGAAATCTAAACGACTTTGGATGTGGTTTTCTTTAAAAGTATCATCACTGTCTAAAAAGGTTATGTAGGTTCCAGTGGCTAAAAGGAGACCGACGTTTCTAGATAAAGCGAGTTTTATATTTTTATGTTTTACATATCTTATATTTGAATATTTTTGAAGATAAGGATTTACAATGTTATACGTATTATCATCACTGCCATCATCAACAATTATTAATTCCCATTGTTGATTGGTTTGGTCTATGATACTTGATATGCATGTGTTTAAATAACTGGCTCTATTGTATGTACAAATTATTATTGATACTAATGCCTGATTATTTGAAACTTGAATTTGTTTTTGTTCATTCATAAATTAAAAAAGCAAAAACCACTTTAAGACTAATATGAATTTAGCAAAAAGTGGTTTTAAATTGAATTTTATCGATTCAAACAAGATGCTATTTTTTAATAACAATTATTTTATCATCTCGTAGCTACGTTTAATAAAGTTTGTTAATTCTTCACCTTTTAACAATCCTTGCGATAAACGCGCTAAATCTAAACTTTGTGTTATTAAGCGTTCTTGTTTCTTTTTGGTTTTAGTGTTTAAAATTTCTCCAACCAAATCAGAGTTTGTATTCACCACTAAGTTATACATTTCTGGCATGTTACCCATACCAAACATACCGCCACCGCCAGTTGCTTGCATTTCTTTCATACGACGCATAAATTCTGGTTGTGTAATAATAAAAGGCGATGCATTACTGTCCATAGCTTCTAATTGAACCATAAATTTTTCTGAAGGAATCACTTCTTTTAGTAAATCTTCTAAAGATTTCTTTTGGTCTTCATCTAATTTAGAAATGGTTGTTTCGTCTTTCTTAATTAAGTTATCAATATGATCACCATCAACACGAGCAAAAGAGATGTTTTCTTTCGTGCTTTCTAATTTCTGAATTAAGTGAGATACAATTGGAGAATCTAATAACAACACTTCGTAATTTTTAGCTTTTGCAGCTTCAATATAACTGTGTTGCGCTTCTTTATCTGAAGCGTATAAAATAACTAGCTTATCATCTTTATCCGTTTGATTTGCTTTAATTTTATTAAATAATTCTTCATAAGTGTAATATGCACCATCAACTGTTGGATATAAAGCAAACGCATCTGATTTTTCAAAGAATTTTTCTTCGGAAAGCATACCGTATTCAATCACGATTTTAATGTCATTCCATTTCGCTTCAAAATCTTCTCTGTTATTATTGAATAACGATTTCAATTTGTCTGCTACTTTTCTGGTAATGTAAGACGATATTTTTTTAACAGCGCCATCAGCTTGTAAATACGAACGCGATACGTTTAATGGAATGTCTGGAGAGTCAATAACTCCACGAAGCATGGTTAAAAATTCAGGAACAATACCTTCAACATTATCAGTAACAAATACCTGATTTTGATACAATTGTATTTTGTCCTTCTGAATTTGCATGTCGTTAGACATTTTTGGGAAGTATAAAATACCAGTTAAATTAAAAGGATAATCTACATTTAAATGTATGTGGAATAACGGCTCTTCGAATTGCATCGGATACAATTCTCTGTAAAAGCTATTATAATCTTCATCTTTTAAATCTGTTGGTTGTTTTGTCCAAGCAGGATTTGGGTTGTTAATAATATTGTCAACCGTAATTTTTTTATGAGGTTCAGTGGTTTCTTTACCGTCTTTATCTTTTGTAGTTTTAGGAGTAAAGTCTGGATCGTTTATTTCCTTAGTGCCAAATTTAATTGGAATAGGCATAAACTTATTATATTTTGTAAGAAGCCCACGAATTTTTGATTCTTCTAAAAACTCTTCAGAATCATCGGCTATGTGAAGAATAATTTCTGTACCTCTGTCTTTCTTTTTGGCTTCTGTTAAGCTAAATTCCGGACTTCCATCACAAGTCCAATGCGCAGCAGGAGCATCTGTATAAGACTTTGTGATAATCTCTACTTTTTTAGCGACCATAAAAGCCGAATAAAAACCAAGACCAAAATGACCAATAATACCTGAGTCTTTCGCTGAATCTTTATATTTATCTAAAAATTCTTCAGCACCAGAAAAGGCTATTTGGTTAATGTATTTTTCAACTTCTTCAGCTGTCATACCTAAACCTTGGTCAATAATATGTAATTTTTTTCCTTTCTTATCTACTTTAACTTCAATTTGCGGATTACCATATTCTACTTTGGCATCTCCTAAAGTTGAAAGATGTTTTAGTTTTAAAGTAGCATCTGTAGCATTACTTATAAGTTCACGTAAGAAAATTTCGTGATCACTATACAGGAATTTTTTGATAAGTGGAAAAATGTTTTCAACCGATACATTAATATTTCCTTTTGTCATGTTATATGTGTTTTTATATTGTTTATTACTATGACACTTTAGTAGTCAAAAAAAGTACCAAGTATAAAAAGATGACAAACTGACACAATATCTATATTCGAAAGTCATAAATCTTTAAACGTGTTTCTTGCATTTGGTTATGGGAATTTGAGTTTTTTAAATAGGAATTTAAAAACAGTTGTTGTATTTTGCTTAAACAAATTAAACGGGTTATGTACAATTCAAAAATTATAGGTTTAGGCAAGTATCTTCCAGAAAATGTCGTTACGAATGACGATTTATCCAAAATGATGGATACCAATGATGAATGGATACAGGAACGAACAGGTATTAAAGAACGGAGATGGATTCCTGAAGACAGTAATGATACATCTGCCGTTATGGGTGCAAAAGCAGCTAAAATAGCCATTGAGCGTTCTGGATTAACGAAGGATGATATTGATTTTATTGTCTTTGCTACGTTAAGTCCAGATTATTATTTCCCTGGTTGTGGCGTCCAAATTCAAGATTTATTGGGTTTACAAAATGTAGGAGCTTTGGATGTAAGAAACCAATGTTCGGGTTTTATATATGCTATATCTGTGGCTGATCAATTTATTAAAACAGGCATGTATAAAAATGTGCTTGTAATTGGAGCGGAATACCATAGCAACGGACTGGATAAAACCACTAGAGGACGCGGTGTTACGGTTATTTTTGGTGATGGAGCAGGAGCCTGTGTACTCTCTAGAGAAGAAGATACAACTAAAGGAATTTTGTCGACTCATTTGCATAGCGAAGGAAAATATGCCGATAAATTAATTGTTGCTTCACCTAGTATTAAACATTGGGTTCCTGAAATTATTGAATCAAACGAAGAGGATATTTCATATTACCCCTACATGGATGGTACGTTTGTTTTTAAACATGCTGTGGTTAGGTTTAGTGAAGTTATTATGGAAGGTTTAATGAAAAATAATTTGACTAAAGAAGATATTGATATGTTGATTCCTCATCAAGCTAATTTGAGAATTGCTCAATTTATTCAAAAGAAATTTAAATTACGAGATGATCAAATTTTTAATAATATCATGAAGTACGGTAATACAACGGCGGCTTCAGTAATTATTGCCTTAACAGAGGCTTGGGAAGAAGGTAAAATAAAAAGTGGTCAGCATGTAGTTTTAGCAGCTTTTGGTAGTGGTTTTACATGGGGAAGCGTTATTATAAAGTGGTAATTCATAAAATTTAAAAACCCGAAATCTTTTGGATTTCGGATTTTTTAGCTAATAATCAGTTCAATACTAAAATTTAAGATGTATTAAAGTATTAATTATTTGCATGGGGGCTCTTATTAACTTTAATAATTTATTCTTTTTTAGATACTTAGAAAAAAACTCGAAATACCGTATTTCGAGTTTTTTTTAAAGCTATTTTTTTTGGGAGCTAATACAAATCTTTTCAATGTGGTCGTACATTATCTTAAGCTGACTAATTCAAAATATAATTAAAAACAACGTTTGTAAAATAGATTGTATTACATAGAGCAACGTTTATTACTGTATATTATTGTCTGTGAATGAATATTTTAACATTTTTTTAAACATTTATGGTTTAATTTGATTAAACCCCAAAGAAAAAATACTTTGGGGTTTGCTATTTAATAACCTAACATTACACTAACCATCAACTATTTTATGAAGGTTATTAAATATTTTTATAAAAATCCGCCACCGCCAGATTTTTCATTATTATCTCTATTTTTTCTCTGTAATGCTTTATATTTTCCTCCTCCAAATCTGTAGGATATACTAATATTCCAGGTATTACTTTCCCAATTAAATTGTCCAGCAGAAGGAAATGGTCTGTCTCCTTCAAACTCAAATTTCATTGTGTTAAAAATGTCATTGTAATTAAAACTAAAGGTTGCTCTATTGTCTTCTAAGAAACTATATCTTAAACCAGTATTAACCATAAACATTGGTTTTCTTGTAAATTGTAATCCTTCTTCTTCCCCTCTATACATTGCAAATAAGGATAGGTTTAGTTTTTTGGTTGCTTTAAAATTATTAAACACTCTAAAATTCCAAACTATATTGTTTGCTTCAATCGTTGAAACTGAAATATCATTAGCAGTAGCCGTTTCTATTGGAGCATTAAGCACTTCGGCGATTCCTTTTTGTTTTCTGGAATATAAATCAAAACTTGCATTAAAGTTCCACCAAGTAGTTGGTCTGTAATTAGAGCTTAACTCTAGTCCAAAAGCAGTAGTATTGTCAAAATTATCAAAGCTTAAAATACTTTTATTTAAATCTAAACGATCAATAAAAAGAACTCTGTTAATTTCGTCTTCAACAATTCTGTAAAAAATACCACTAGTAATACTTCCTTTCTCTAAATTTCTGGTATAATTAATTTCAAATGAATTAGTAAATTGCGGTTGTAAATCTGTATTTCCATAAGATGATATTAATGGTGTACTCCACTCTCTAATAGGATTGACTTGTTGTAAACCAGGTCTATCTACCCGTCTACTAAAACTAGCTTGGTATGAATTTTTTTCACTTGGAGAAAAGGTGAAAAATGCTGATGGATATATTTGAAAATAGTCATTTTTAAACGGTGTGGCTTCAGTCGAATTTTCTAAAGTTTTAATAGCATTAGCATCTTCTTTAACGGTTTCTGCTCGCGCTCCAAGTTGTACGGTCCATTTTTCGAAAGATTTACTATAGTTTGCATACGCTGAATAAATATCTCTTTTATAGGTAAAATCTGTACTTGGGGTTGGTATATATTCATCACCATTATTTGCAATATCATCTTGATTTTCGTTAATCGATAAGCCTGTAGAACTATAATCAATATTTGTTTCAAATAGTCTAGCCTCCAGTCCCATTTCTAATTTAGCCTTTTCAGATAATGGATTTACGTAATCGATATTTGCAACTGTTTGCTCTCTTTTTGTGTAAACAAAATCAGTGTAATTTGGCGGGAAAGTGAAATTAATGAAATTGAAATTAGCAACTTCATCATCATTAAATTTACTATAATCAACCTCAATATCTAGTTTCTCACCTTCTTTAGCAAATTTATGATTGAAAACACCATTGTATTGAGATGATAAGTTACCATTTACATTATCAAGAGTTTGTAGTTGTAAAGGTTGATTGACATATTGTACACCTGTTGAACCGAATCCTTTTCCGTCGTATTTATTTTGGTTTGTAAAGAAAGAAATAGTGTTGTTATCATTCATATAAAAATCTAAGCCTGCTTTGTATAAATATGACTTATTATTATTACCAAAATCAAATAATTGTATTGAGTTATCATCTAAACGGTCTACACGACCATAATTAGCTGAATTACCAATATTATTACCATAATTTCCATACAAATTAAATTTTCCATTTCTGTAATTTAAGTCTACAGAGCTATTAAAACGTGCATTTATTTCTTTAGTTAAACCAAAATTAAGATTACCATTAAATCCAACATTTGTATTTTTATTTAGTATAATATTAATGATACCACTCATCCCTTCTGGGTTATATTTTGCTGAAGGATTTGTAATTAATTCAATACTTTTAATAGATGTTGAAGGAATCTGTTTTAACAATTGTGCTACTGGTACGTTTGAAAGTTTTCCATCAACCATCACACGAACATTTTCGTTGCCACGCAAACTAATGTTTCCTGTTTGCTGATCGACATTAACGGATGGGATGTTATTCATAATATCTGAAGCAGTTGCACCAGAAGTTGTTAAATCTTTACCAACGGTAATTACTTTTCTGTCTACTTTTTGTTGAATGGTTGAAACTTCGGCTACGACGGTAACTTCATCAAGGCCAGCAGCTTCTTCTTCTAAAGATATATTGCCTACATCTAATTTGCGATTACCTTTATCTATGCTAAGGTTTTTTGTGATGGTTTTAAAACCAATATATTGGATGCTCAATACATATTGTCCGTCAGGAATATTTCCAATTTTAAAGGTTCCGTCTTCGTCGGTAATACCTCCAGTTATAATTTTGTCAGCTTTGTTTTTAATTATTACATTGACGTAAGGTAGAGGTGTGTTTGAACTTTCATCTATTACTTTACCTGTAATAGAACCAGTTGCTTCGTTATCATTTGTTAGTGTTGATGCTTGTGTTCTTAAAATAGTAAACATAGAAAGAACAGATAATAAAAATAGTTTTTTCATTTTTTGATTGATAGATTATTTGTTGGTTGATTATTATTTGATTTAATTAGATTAGGTTTTGTGGAATAGACGACTAATCTTTTAATATGTTACTTTTAATAATTGTCTTAACAGTTTTTTAACATTATAAAATGAGCATAAAAGAGGGATTAATCACCCAAGGGAATGATTATTTGAGAATGACAGATGACCACTGAAAAATAATAAATATGAACACATGAAACAGAAAAAAACTTTGGTTATAGGCGCTTCCTTAAAGCCTCATAGATACTCTCATTTAGCCGTTCAAAGACTTGTTAATCATCAATTTGAAGTAGTTGCATTTGGGTTGAAATCGGGTAAAATTGAAGGCGTGAAAATTGATACAAAATTATTGCCTTATAAAAATGTGCATACGGTGACTTTGTATGTAAATGTGGATAATCAAAAAATGTATTATGATTATATTGTATCGTTAAAACCTGAACGCGTCATCTTTAATCCCGGAACAGAAAATCCTGAATTCTATAAAATTTTAGAAGAAAATGATATTTTTTATGAAGTAGCTTGTTCTTTAGTGCTGCTTTCTACGAATCAATATTAACCCTAAATAGGTTAAAAGACCATTCAAAATTAAAACGAAAAACCCAAATTCAAATCCGAACCATTTGTAGCTATTCATACTTATAAAATAGGAAGAAATGGGAGATAGTATAGCTATTATTGGAACCCATTTGTCTTTAATCTGAAATTTGGTAAAGAGCCCAAAAGCATATAAACCGAGTAATGGACCATAGGTGTATCCTGCAAAAACAAATAATTTAGCAATGACGCTCTCGTCTCTGATAAGATATTTAAAGGTGATGATGGTTAAAATTAAAATGACTGAAATTAAGATATGAATTTTCTTTCTGGTCGAAACTTGTTTGTCAATGCTATATTTTTTTTCAATATCTAAAATGTCAATACTAAAAGAAGTCGTAAGCGATGTTAACGCACTATCAGCACTACTATAAGCTGCAGCAATTAAACCCAATATAAAAAAGGCAAGAATGCCAAAGCCTAAGTGGTTTTTTGCCAGAATCGGGAATAAATTATCTTTATGAGCATCGATGCCATGTTGCTCCGCATAAACTGTTAAAAGCAAGCCTAAACTTAAAACTAAAAAATTAACAATGGTTAGAACAATTGTAAACCAGAACATGTTTTTTTTCGCCTCTTTAAGAGATTTACAACTCAGGTTTTTTTGCATATTGTCTTGGTCTAAACCAGTCATAACAATGGCAATAAAAGCGCCAGAAATAAATTGTTTCCAAAAGTAATTACCAGATTTATAGTCATCAAAAAAGAATGTTTTTGATAGATCGTTATCTAAAACATAACTCAATAAATTTCCATTTTGTATTCCAAGGTCGCTACTTACAAAATAAATGGTAACGCCAATAGCTATAAGCATAAACAATGTTTGTAAGGTATCGGTCCAGATAATTGTTTTCATACCCGATCTAAATGTGTAAACCCAAATAAGCAGTACGGTAATACAAACCGTTTGCCAAAAGGTAATTCCCAAATCATTAAATAGAATGGTTTGCAATACGTTAGCAACTAAAAATAATCTAAAACTTGCGATTACAATTCTGGAAATTAGGAAAAATGACGCACCAGTTTTATAGGAATATTTCCCAAATCGTTGCTCTAGATAGGTGTAAATGGATGTTAGGTTCAGTTTGTAATAAAGAGGTAATAAAACAGTTCCAATAACTATATAGCCAACAATATAGCCCAAAACCACTTGCATATAACTAAATTGAGAGGCTTCAACCCAACCAGGAACGGAAATAAAAGTAACTCCAGATAGTGAAGCGCCAATCATTCCAAAAGCAACTATATACCAAGGAGCTTGTTTGTTTGCATTAAAAAAAGTGTCATTATCAGATTTTTTTCCCGTGAAATAGGATATTAAAATTAGCAAGCCAAAGTAAGCAGCTATTAAAAATAAAATTGTTTTTGAAGACATGTACGCTTTAAATATTTTCGAAATTAATTCTTTTATATTATAAATTTCAAAAAACACTTTTTTAATTACTTCAATCTATTTCGTTTTTTTAAAATTAAGTACCTTCGCATTCATGGAATTTTCTTCAAAATTATTAGAACGTGCAGTTAATGAGATGTCTCAACTTCCTGGTATTGGAAAACGGACCGCTTTACGGTTGGTTCTTCATATGTTAAAGCAGCCTAAAGAACGGATCGTTTCATTATCTGAGTCTTTGCAGACTATGCGAAATGATATTAAGTTTTGTAAGTCTTGCCATAATATTAGTGATGTGGAGCTTTGCGAAATTTGTTCTAATCCTAATAGAAATGAAGAGATTATTTGTGTTGTGGAAGATATTAGAGATGTGATGGCTATCGAAAACACGAGTTCTTTTAAAGGGTTGTATCATGTTTTAGGAGGAAAAATTTCTCCCATGGATGGTATTGGACCTCATGATTTAAACATAGAATCACTAGTCGATAAAGTGAAGCAAGGACATATTAAAGAGCTTATTTTTGCGTTAAGCTCTACTATGGAAGGCGACACTACTAATTTTTATATTTTCAAGCAAATACAAGATTATAAAGTAACAACATCAACAATAGCAAGAGGGATTTCAGTGGGTGATGAGCTAGAGTATGCAGACGAAATAACCTTAGGAAGAAGCATCGTGAATAGAATTCCTTTTGAAAACACTTTAAAACTTTAATCTCTCATTTGAAACTTTCAGTTATCATTTTAAATTATAATGTGCGTTACTTTTTAGAATTGTGTCTAAAAAGTGTACAAGAGGCTACTAAAAATTTAGAGTCTGAAATTATTGTTGTTGATAACCATTCTGAAGATGAAAGCTGTAAAATGGTCAAGGAGTTATTCTCTGATGTTATTCTTATCGAGAATACTGAGAATTATGGGTTTTCAAAAGGAAATAATATTGGTGTCAGTAAGGCGACAGGTGACTATATTTGTATTTTAAATCCGGATACCGTTGTTCCTGAAGATATCTTTGAAAAACTATTAGCGTTTTCCGAAGATAAAAAAAAACTAGGTATAGTAGGCTGTAAACTAATTAATGGACGGGGCGAATTTTTACCTGAAAGCAAGCGAAATATCCCATTTATAAAAGCAGCATTAAAAAAGCTGTTAGGAAATTCAAAAGACTATTATGCAGTTCAGCTTAATGAAAACAGTATAGGAAAAGTAGATATTCTTGTTGGAGCTTTTATGTTTCTAAAACGCCAAACTTATCTAACTGTTGAAGGGTTTGATGAAGATTATTTTATGTATGGTGAAGACATTGATCTATCTTATAGAGTTTTAAAATCTGGATTTGAAAATTACTATTATGGTACATCAACAGTGATTCACTTTAAAGGTGAAAGTACCTTAAGAGATAGGTTATATGCGAAGCGTTTCTATGGTGCTATGCAAATTTTTTATACGAAACATTTTAAGAAAAATATATTTTATAATTCAATAGTGAGGTTAGGAATCATTTTGGCCTATTTTACCAGAAGAGTCTCTTTTCCTAACAAAAAAAGTGTAGAACGTTATTTTTTAATTTCAGATAAAGAGAATATTGATTTACAAAAAGTATTAAATAAAAAGCTTGCTTTAAAGTCTCATTTAAATGATATAATTCCAGAAAATACCGAAATTATATTTGATGGCAATAACCAGAGTTTTAAACAAATTATTACATCTGTAGAAAAAAATAGTAACAATAAGTTAGTAACTTATAAAATTATTTCAAAAGATTCTAACTTTGTTATTGGTAGTGATAATGCTGTTTGTAGGGGTGAGATTATTAAGTTTTAAACAGATTTAATTATAAATAGTTTAACAAAATTGATGTTTTTTCGTTAATTTTGCAATCGGAAATAAAAAAAAGAGTATTACGTTATAGATATGGCAAGATTTGAGCTTAAGTTACCAAAAATGGGAGAGAGTGTTGCAGAAGCAACAATCACATCATGGTTAAAAGAAGTTGGAGATACTATTGAACTTGATGAGGCAGTTCTTGAAATTGCAACTGACAAAGTAGATAGCGAGGTGCCGAGTGAGGTTGACGGCGTATTGGTTGAAAAATTTTTTAATGTAGATGATGTTGTTCAAGTAGGGCAGGTGTTAGCTATTATTGAAACTGACGAAGAGGAATCTAATACATCCCAATCATCTGGAGAAACCCAAGAACCAAAAGATGTTTCTCCTGAAGTGATTTCTGAAGTCGAGAAAACTGTAGTTTCTGCAAAAGAAGCGGCTACACCAATATCTTCAACCGAAAATCGTTTTTATTCACCTTTAGTAAAAAATATAGCAAAACAAGAAGGGGTTTCTCAATCTGAATTAGATGCGATCAAAGGAACAGGAAAAGAAGGAAGAGTAACCAAAGACGATATTCTTAGTTATATAGAAAAGAAAGGAGGAAGCAAACCAGAGGTTGAGCCTGTCGTAACCCAATCTGTTGTTGAAGAAGTAAAAGAAGCGCCTCAAAAATCCGTTAAACCTGTTGAGGTTCCAAGAGCAGAAAAAGTATCCGTTGTTTCAAGTGGTGACGATGAAATTATTGAAATGACACGAATGGGTAAACTTATTGCTCATCATATGGTAGAGTCCGTTCAAACATCGGCCCATGTTCAAAGTTTTATTGAAGCCGATGTGACTAATATATGGAATTGGAGAAAAAAAGTTAAGGATAGTTTCGCCAAGCGCGAAGGCGAAAATTTAACGTTTACGCCCATTTTTATGGAAGCAATAGCGAAAGCACTTCGTGATTACCCAATGATGAATATCTCAGTTCAAGGCGATACCATTGTTAAAAAGAAAAATATCAATTTAGGAATGGCTGCATCCTTAGCAGATGGTAATTTAATCGTGCCTGTTATAAAAAATGCAGATCAGCTTAATTTGGTTGGGATGACTAAACAAGTTAATGACTTGGCAAACAGAGCAAGAACCAACAAGTTAAAACCAGACGAGATTCAAGGAGGAACGTATACCGTAACTAATGTTGGAACTTTTGGTAGTATTATGGGAACGCCAATTATTAATCAGCCTCAAGTTGGTATTTTAGCACTTGGTGCTATACGAAAAGTGCCTGCGGTAATTGAAACACCCGACGGTGATTTTATTGGTATTCGTTACAAAATGTTCTTGTCGCATTCTTACGACCATCGTGTGGTTAATGGTGCTCTTGGCGGACAATTTGTAAAGGCTGTTAAAGATTATTTAGAAGCATGGGATAGTAATAGAGAGATTTAATTTATCTCTGGAAAATATTTTTTAAAGGTTTCAATGAGAGTGTCTTTAGTTTCTATATTATCGTAAATTGAATCTTGAATTTTTAAGATAAAGGTTTTGTCTATTGTGTCTTTCTGTATCTTTAAAAGGTTAAAAATTTCAGATGGGTTATTACTGAAATTGTAAGTTTTAAATGAGATATCATTATTCGTGAGTATTCTTTTTGCTTGATCACAAATATCACAATCATCTGTTTCAAATACAACAACTGATTTGCTTTTTAAAGCATCGTTAAAATTTATTTCAACGCCATCATGGTCTTTAGTAAAACTTAATTCTTCAGTATATTTATTGACTATAAATTGATACTCATACAATCCTTCTTTGTTAGCTAATTTAATCAGTGTTAATAAGTGTTTTTCACTTTTCGGATAGATAGTTTCCAAAACAGGTCGGTTGCTACTTCTTCTAAAATCATCTGTAGTAACTCTTAAGAAAATAGAATAGCTTACAGTATCACTGTTTTTTGCAAAAAGTTCTAAGCGTTTGCCATTCTTTTTTTCTATTAACTTTACATAAGGATGATTGTTGTTTTGTGACCATGCAATTTGAATAATAAAAAATGAAATTATGTATATTAAAAACTTAAACATGATACATTCCGTTTAAGTAAATTTAAGTAAAATTTTAAAAGTATATTTGCAAAAAGTATAATAAATAATGAATCTTAATCTTTCAAAACCTATTTGTTTTTTTGATCTTGAAACAACAGGAATTAATATTTCTAAAGATCGCATCGTAGAAATTTCTATATTAAAAGTATTTCCTGACGGAAAAGAAGAAACAAAAACATGGTTAGTAAATCCAGGTGTTCCAATTCCTAAAGAAGTAACCGCTATTCATGGAATTACAGATGAAGATGTTGCCGATAAACCAACGTTTAAAGAACTGGCAAAGGAGATTTATAATATGATTAAAGATTCAGATTTAGGAGGTTTTAATTCGAATAGATTTGATATTCCGCTTTTGGCAGAAGAAATGTTACGTGCTGATGTTGATTTTGATATGAAAAACAGATTAGCGGTTGATGTGCAAACTATTTTTCATAAAATGGAACAACGTACTTTAAGTGCTGCGTATCAGTTTTATTGCAACAAAGAATTAGAAGGTGCTCATGGAGCTGAAGCCGATACTAAAGCAACCTTTGAAGTTTTAAAAGCTCAAATTGCGAAATATGATGATATTGAGAATGATACCAAGTTTTTAGCAGAATTTAGTTCGCGTAAAAAGTTTGCAGATTTTGCTGGATTTATAAGTTATAACAAAAAGGGCGAAGAATGTTTTTCTTTCGGAAAGCATAAAGGTAAATTAGTAACAGATGTTTTAGAGTCAGAGCCTGGTTATTTTGGTTGGTTGCTTAATGCTGATTTTCCGTTGTACACAAAAAAGGTATTGACGGCTATTAAATTAAGAAGTTTTAATAATAAAATTTAAAAGAAATAAGAATCAAAAAGTCCTGGTTTTTAGTGTGACCGGAACTCTGTAGGAAGCATGCGTTAGGGATTGTAGAGGAAAGCCCACAGCGAGGAACGAGCGAGGACTTGTAACGAAAAGCCCGACCCGATTGGGGAACGCCCAAATTAAAATTTAAAAAAATGAAATTAATTTGTATTGGTCGTAATTATACCGAACATATCAAAGAATTAGAAAACGAAAAACCAACAGATCCTGTCGTGTTTTTAAAACCCGACACGGCAATTTTACTTAAAAAACAGCCATTTTTTATTCCGGATTTTTCTAATGATGTGCATCACGAAGTAGAAATTTTAGTTAAGATTAATAAAGTGGGCAAGTACATAGCAAAAAAGTTCGCCCATAAATATTATGATGAGATTGGTTTAGGTATAGATTTTACGGCTCGCGATTTACAAAAGCAATTAAAAGACAAAGGGTTACCTTGGGAAAAGGCAAAAGGCTTTGATGGAGCAGCTGTTATTGGAGAGTGGATGTCTGTTAAAGAGATAGAGGACGTAAACGCCATTAAATTTTCGTTAAAAAAGAATGAAAATATTGTTCAATTAGGAAATACAAGCCATATGTTATGGAAAATTGACGAATTAATAGAATATGTGTCAAAATATTTCACATTAAAGATAGGAGATATTATCTTTACAGGCACTCCAGCTGGAGTTGGTAAAGTAATTGCAAACGATAAACTAAAAGGATTTATAGAAGACAAGGAAATGTTTTCAATAACTGTAAAATAAATGGAACAGCACTACAAATTATTTAGAGTAAGAGAATTAGCTGATAATGATGAGGATTTCATTGGAGCGTTAGCACAAGCATTTTTAGAGGAAGTTCCAGAAGATGCTGAAAGGTTAAAAAAGGCTGTAGCCGAAAAAGATTATTTCACAGCTTATCAAGCTGCTCATAAAATGAAGCCTACCGTGGATTTATTTGAATTAGGTGTGCTAGATATCTTAATAGAAGTTCAGGATTGGGGTAAGTTTGAAAAAAGAGATTTAGATATTACAAACCAATTAGAGGTTGTTTTAAATGCTGTAGATTTAGCAACAAATGAAATTAAATCTGATTTTAATTTATAATGCTTGCAGAGATTATAACTATAGGAGATGAGCTTCTTATAGGGCAAGTTGTAGATACTAATTCGGCCTTTATAGCTAAAGAGTTGAATAAGATTGGTGTGTCTGTTTATCAAATTACATCAGTTCAAGACGACAAAAACCACATATTACAAGCATTTGAGGAAGCCGAAAACCGTGTAGATATTATTTTAATTACAGGCGGGTTAGGACCGACCAAAGATGATATTACAAAAAAAACAATCGCAGAATATTTCAATGATACATTAGTTCTCGATCAATCTGTATTAAAAAACATTGAAAATATCTGGAAGCAATATGTAAGGCAAACACTGTTACAAGTTAATAAAGACCAAGCGTTAGTGCCATCAAAAGCAACGGTGTTAATGAATACTGTTGGCACAGCTCCAGGAATGTGGATTGAAAAAGAAGAAAAAGTATTTATATCACTTCCAGGGGTGCCTTTTGAAATGAAACAACTGGTTCAGAATAAAGTGATTCCTAAACTTACAGAGAAATTTTGTTTACCATTTATCATACACAGAACATTGATGGTTTATGGTTTAGGAGAAAGTACTCTAGCAGCAAGAATTGAATCTTGGGAAGATGCGTTGCCAGATTTTATAAAATTAGCGTATTTACCAGATTTAGGAAGAGTACGTTTAAGATTGTCTGCAAAAGGATTTGATAAAGATAAAATACTTGCAGGGGTTCAAAAACAGGTTGATGCTGTTTTACCTTTAATTAAAGATGAGTTTTATGGCTTTGAAGATGAAGATGGAATTGTGGAATCTATCGTAGCAAAACAACTTACTAAATTAAAGAAATCAGTAGCTGTAGCAGAAAGTTGTACAGGAGGAAAAATAGCCGAACGTTTTACAGTACATCCAGGAGCATCAAATTATTTTAAAGGTAGTGTCGTTTGTTATGCAACAGAATCAAAAACAAGTGTTTTAGGAGTTTCAAAAGAATTAATTGAGACTTATTCCGTAGTCAGCTCTCAAGTAGCAGAAGCTATGGCACAACAGGTGTTACAATTATTTAATTCAGATTTTGCCATTGCAACTACGGGAAATGCAGGGCCTACAAAAGGAGATTCTGACGCAGAAGTGGGAACTGTATTTATTGCAATAGCAACCAAAACCCATGTTTATTCAGAGAAGTTGATGTTGGGTAATCATCGTTCAAAAGTGATTAATAAAGCTGTAAATAAAGCCTTTGAAATGCTATTAAAAGAAATTTTTAAAAATTGATAAAATTAAATTGTCATAAAATAAAGATTTTGTATATTTGCACCTCGTTTTTAAACAACAAAAAATTTAAAGTTAGAAAATAATGTCAAGAGTTTGTGAACTTACAGGTAAAAAGGCAATGGTTGGAAACAACGTGTCTCACGCATTAAATAGAACTAAACGCAAATTTAATGCGAATTTAGTTAAGAAACGTTTTTACATTCCTGAGGAAGATAGCTGGGTAACTTTAAAAGTTTCAACATCTGCTTTAAAGACTATCAATAAAATAGGTATTTCTGCGGCTATAAAAGAAGCAAAATCAAAAGGATTTTTAAAAAAATAATAGCTGTATTTAAT
Source organism: Yeosuana marina (assembly GCF_011762485.1). Lineage (GTDB taxonomy): Bacteria > Bacteroidota > Bacteroidia > Flavobacteriales > Flavobacteriaceae > Yeosuana > Yeosuana marina. Next base: position 137,358 of record NZ_JAAKGI010000025.1, on the reverse strand, counting down.
AAGTAAAAGAAATGGCAAAGAAAGGTAACAGAATACAAGTGATTTTAGAATGTACTGAGCATAAAGAATCTGGACAACCAGGGACTTCAAGATACATTACAACTAAAAACAAAAAGAATACGCCTGACAGAATGGAGATAAAGAAATTTAATCCAATCTTAAAACGTATGACCGTTCACAAAGAAATTAAATAATTTAGATATTTTCACTTTAGTAGAAAATTTCAAAAAATATAAGTTATGGCAAAGAAATCAGTAGCATCATTACAAACAGGATCAAAAAGATTATCAAAAGCAATAAAAATGGTTAAGTCTCCAAAAACAGGAGCTTACATGTTTGTTGAATCTATTATGGCACCAGAACTAGTAAACGATTTCTTAAATAAGAAATAAGAATTACTTTTTATATAATATTTTAAAGCCACTTTATTTAAAGTGGCTTTTGTTTTATATTTACATATCGTTAGATGACAATTTTTCAGTAGCAGGTTTAGGGCAAGAAAATTGTTAAGAAGAATTATAATGTTATCACATAGTCAGAATAAATAACCAACGAATATCACCATAATAAAATGAGCTTTTTTAAAAAGATATTTTCTTCAGAAAAAAAAGAAACTCTTGATAAGGGTTTAGAAAAAACAAAATCTAGTTTTTTTGGTAAATTAACAAAAGCGGTTGCTGGAAAATCTAAAGTAGATGATGAGGTTTTAGATAATCTTGAAGAGATATTAGTATCTAGTGATGTAGGTGTTAATACCACTTTAAAAATTATAGAACGTATTGAAGAACGTGTTTCTCAAGATAAATACTTAGGAACCGAAGAATTAAATGTCATTCTTCGAGAAGAAATAGCAGGTTTATTATCTGAAACGAATAGCGGCGAAGAAACAGAATTTACAGTTCCCAAAGATAAAAAGCCCTATGTTATGATGGTCGTAGGGGTTAATGGTGTTGGTAAAACAACAACCATTGGTAAACTAGCGCATCAATTTAATAAACAAGGCTTAAAAGTGGTGCTAGGAGCTGCAGACACCTTTAGGGCAGCTGCTATTGATCAGTTGCAGGTGTGGGCAGACAGAGTTGGTGTGCCTTTAGTAAAACAATCTATGGGTAGTGATCCTGCTTCTGTGGCTTTTGATACTTTAAAAAGTGCGGTTTCTCAAGATGCAGATGTGGTTATTATTGATACGGCTGGGCGTTTACATAATAAAGTAAATTTGATGAATGAACTGACTAAGGTAAAACGTGTGATGCAAAAAGTAGTTGACGATGCGCCTCATGAGGTATTATTAGTTTTAGATGGTTCAACAGGGCAAAATGCTTTTGAACAAGCAAAGCAGTTTACAGCAGCTACCGAAGTAACCTCGTTAGCAGTCAGCAAATTAGATGGAACCGCCAAAGGTGGGGTTGTAATTGGTATCTCAGATCAATTTAAAATACCTGTAAAATATATTGGAGTAGGTGAAGGTATTGATCATCTTCAAGTATTTAATAAATATGAATTCGTGGATTCGTTTTTTAAATAAAATTCTTCTGTCTCAAAGAGGGATTTTACTCAATTAAAGCATTTATTTTACTCCATAATTCATTGTCAAAGCCAGACAAAGCAAACGTAGGATTATCTGGATTGGCAACGTCTCCCATTCTAACAATCACCAATTTTTTACTAGGAACTACATAGATTTTCTGATCATTTTTTCCTAAAGCCGCATACATATCTGCAAGGGCATTAGGTATTAATGTTTCATTAAATTGTAGTTGGGTTTGTGGTAAATGATAACTAGATTTTCCATTTAACCACCATAAATATCCATAGGCTTGATTAATATTTTGTGACGTATTAGTCGCTTCATTTAAAAAGGATTCAGAAACAATTCGTGTAGTATTCCATTTGCCATTTGCATAAATCATGAGTCCAAAACGAGCCATACTTCTTGTATTACTCCAATACACACTTAATGGACCTAAATCAATCCAAGACCCAGACATACCAATTTTATCCTTTAGTTTGGTGTTAAAATAATTAGTCCAAGTTTCATTACTCGCTGCGGCTACAACATCTTGCATTTTTACATACACATTATGATACGCCCAACGTGTTCCCGCATCTGCTTTATATTGGAGATTTGATGGAGATACATCATCACCTAAACTATCATCAATACCTGAATTCATAGATAATAAGTTTTTACAGGTAATTAGGTTTTCTTTGTCCAAAGTTTCACTGGTCCAACCTGTACCTAAATAATCAGATACTTTATTATTAATATTGATTAAGCCTTCGTCTTGAGCGATTCCAGAAACAGTTGAGGTTAATGTTTTTCCGGCACTAGCCCAATACCATGGGGTTAAATCGGTATGACCATTCAAATAGCTTTCAACAACAATTTTACCGTTATAAAGAATCATAAACCCTTTGGTGTTTTTTTCTTCTAAATAATCAAGTAATGGTTGTAATTCAGTTTCGTTCCAACCTAAATCTGCAATAGATGTAGTTTCCCAAGTTTCTGAGTTTATGGGAGGAAAATATAGTTCTTCATTTATAGGATTAGGATCCGTAGGATTGTCGTTAGACGAGCAGCTCACCATTAAAAAAAGTATGATAAGCATGTGGAAGGATGTTTTCATAACTGTAGGTTTTTGTTTTAAGACTATTAATATAAGAAAGGTTTAATTAAGATTGTATCTTTGCGCCCTGATTTATAAAAGTATGCGAACAAAATCTTTAAAAAAGAACAAAATTAACGTTGTAACGCTTGGTTGTAGCAAGAATGTATATGATAGCGAAGTGTTGATGGGGCAATTAAAAGCCAGTGGTAAAGACGTGGTTCATGAAGAAGAAGGCAATATTGTAGTTATTAATACCTGTGGTTTTATTAATAATGCCAAAGAGGAAAGTATTAATACGATTCTTGAGTTTATGCAAAAGAAGGAAGATGGAGATGTCGATAAAGTATTTGTTACAGGATGTCTTTCTGAACGTTATAAACCCGATTTACAAAAAGAAATACCTAATGTTGATGCCTATTTTGGTACAACAGAATTACCAGGATTACTTAAAGCCTTAGGAGCAGATTACAAGCATGAATTAATTGGTGAGCGCTTAACAACAACGCCTAAAAATTATGCCTATTTAAAAATTGCAGAAGGTTGTGACAGACCGTGTAGTTTTTGTGCTATTCCTTTAATGCGTGGTAAACACAAAAGTACTCCTATTGAAGATTTAGTGACCGAAGCCGAAAAATTAGCAGCTAAAGGCGTTAAAGAATTGATTTTAATAGCTCAAGATTTAACCTACTACGGTCTGGATATCTATAAAAAACGAAATCTGGCAGAATTGCTTGAAGCGTTGGTTAAAGTTGATGGGATAGAATGGATTAGATTGCATTATGCGTTTCCAACAGGATTTCCTATGGATGTACTGGACGTTATGAATCGCGAGCCAAAAATCTGTAATTATATTGATATTCCATTGCAACATATTTCTGATTCCTTATTAAAAAGTATGCGACGAGGAACCACTAAGGAAAAAACAACCAAATTGCTAAAAGAGTTTAGAGCAACAGTCCCTAACATGACTATTAGAACCACCTTGATTGTTGGTTATCCTGGAGAAACTGAAGATGATTTTCATGAATTAAAAACGTGGGTTCAAGACATGCGTTTTGAGCGCTTGGGTTGTTTTACTTATAGCCATGAAGAAAATACACATGCCTATAATTTAGAAGATGATGTGCCTGAGGAATTAAAACAAGCACGTGCCAACGAGATTATGGAAATCCAATCTCAGATTTCTTGGGAATTAAATCAGGAGAAAATAGGAAAGACTTTTAAAGTAGTTATTGATAGAAAGGAAGGTAATTATTTTGTAGGTAGAACAGAATTTGATTCGCCCGATGTAGATAACGAAGTATTAATTGACGCCACAAAAACCTATTTAAAGACTGCCGAATTTGCTATGGTAAAAATTACGGATGCAGCTGATTTTGATTTGTACGGAGAGGTTTTAAATTAATGTTTTGTTTTTATGATTTTTATGAAAAGGTTGGTTTATTTTGAGAGTTTTTTCCAAAGGAAAATTAAAAGTAAGCACATTAGCAACTCACATTTGGTAATCTCAAGAAAAGTAATTTTTTATTAATCGTTTTAGCTGTAGTATTTATTTTTTCAGAATTTCATTAATATAAATTGAACGATACTTTTCCGGGAAATCAAAATTTGCTGCATGCCAGGCATCTTTAAATAAAAACCATTTTTTTTCTGGCGCTTTTATGGAATCAAAATATTCTTTTGCCAATGATGTTTCTGTGTAATGATCATTTTCACCTTGAATAATATATACTGGAATTTTCCATTCAGGGACATCACGCATCAGATTGATATTGAAACAAGTTGGCCATAAAAGCCAATAAGCATTCCCGATTAATTGCGGATTAATTGCTGGAGCAAACTTCTCTTTAAATGTTAAACCGTTGTCTAAAAAAATATTTTTTATAATATTAAAATTAAATGGGTCTCGCTGCGGAGGTGCATACTTATTAACGATTAAGCGTTCAATATCACATGCATCAGCCATTTCTCTGGCTGTTTTGTTAGGATACGGAGGTCTCCCAATTTGTTTTAATTGATTTATTGAGGCAGTATCATTCTGTTTTAAAGCTTCATTCATAACAAAATCGTATGACATTTGTTCCGACAGCGGTTGATTAGCCATCTGCCCGATTCCAATATAAGCTTGATATAATTCTGGTCTCTTCTGCACCATAAAAGCACTAACAGTAGTGCCCCAAGAAATACCTTCAATATAAATCTTGTCCTTATTAAATTTTTGCTTGAGATAATCGGTAATTTCGAGGCCGTCATCTACAATTTGTTTTAATGTAATTGTTGAATCAGGTATTTTATCTGTGTGTAAATAGTATGCAGATCCAGATCCTCTTTGCTCCCAATAACATACAGTAAACAAATCTTCCAAATCGATATTTAATAATCGATGCAACACCGGAGGCATATGTCCTCCAGGTCCGCCATGCACCTGTAATAATACGGGGTTATTAATATCCTTTCCCCTAATGGTAAGTCGTTGAGGAACTCCGTTTATTATTTTATCCTCGTGCATGGCAATGCTGTTGGGAAGCACTTCACCATGTTCGTCTAGGAATGGTTCTTCAACACCAGAACTATTGATTCGAATGATGAGCAATACTATTAGAATAATTCCGATAATGCCTCCAAGTAAAAACAAAATCCATTTTCCAATTTTCTTTAAAATTTTCATAATTTATTTTAATTAAATTGCATTTTGCTACCAGCCATTACGATAAGCTTGTTTTAATATTTCATATTATGATTAACTAATTTAAATATTTTATACGAAAAAGTCAATGATTTTCAAAACATTAGCGTTTTATGAGAAGTAAAAAGTTAGTTGCTTATCTTGTCATTTGATACATTAAAAACCATATTTTTTACAATACGCTTTTATAGCACTTTCTAAATCAGGTTTATTTTCCATGAAAGGAATATGTCCTACTTTACTCTTCCATAGTAGCATATTAGGGAATAAAACTCCTTTATAATGTTTTGGGCCAATAGTCCAATCATTTTCACCATAAAAAAATAATACTGGCATTTTAATATCTGGAGTGTACGTTTTAAAGTTAATCAAGTAATCTTTGTGAGACATTCCAATACCACCGAAATCATAATTCCAATTGGGAATTTCGTCAAAAGTATTATTCATAATAGTTTCATTTTCCTTATTTGCATAGGCTAATTTCCACGTAAGATCTTTTTCTTTTAATAGAGGGAAAATGCGATTCAATTTATCTTGAATCTTAATAGTGTCATTCTGATAAAAAGATACATCTTTCAAATCGAGAATTTCACAAGCTTTCGGTATCCAACTTTTGCTAATACTCTCGGTAAGATTGAGAGAACAATTAAACATCATCATACCTTTTATAGATTCAGGGTGTTCCTTTGCATAGGCAGTTACCATTGTTCCTGAAAAAGAGTGTCCCATGATAATCCAACTTTCAAACCCCAGGAATTTTCTAATTTCTTCAAAGTCTTGAATCATTCTGTTCATGCTATAATTGCCATTTGATGGACTGGTAGAACGGCCAACGCCTCTGAGGTCTATATAAATCATTTTAAAATGCTTTTCTAGTATGTCACCTGCAAATTTTTCCATCCAATAACTTCCAGAACCAGGTCCACCATGTATATAGAGACATGGGGAGCCTTTTCCTTTTACGTTTATATATAAGTTTACACTATCAGAGGTGCTAAAATTGCACTCTTGAGCTTTACAATTAATAGTGATTAAGACAAAAAAAATAAAAAATAATAATTTATTCATGACTGAAGTTTTTTATGTTTATAGTGCTTTTGTAAATGAGCTTCAAGGTTGACGACAAAGCATGAGGTTCTGTTACATTTTGTCTAACCATCATTTCAAATTAAAATTATTTTCTGCTTGCAATTTAACTCAAGAGGCGACATATAATAGTTGTTACCCTCAGGCATTTAATGCTATTTTAAATAAGTTTTGATTCAAATTTTATAAAAACATACCAGCTAATTGGGATTAATATTAAAATCCAGCAGGCAAAAATTTGGTTTGGAGTTATATAGTTTAAGTTGTTTGTAGTCTGAATAACATTATGAGAAACAAAAAAGAAAGTATTTCCAGACCAATGCATAAAACCAGTAATCCATAAGTTTTTGTAATTATTAATGGAATAATAAATAAAACGCCTAACAAAAACAGGTAAGACAGGGTGTCTAATCCATCGTTAAGTCTATAGATATGATTTAATAAATATACCGTTGCAGATATAAGTATAATCCAACCAGTTTTAATTTTGTTATTAAGTATCCTAAAAACAGTGCCTCTTGTTAAAATATCTTCAGAGAATGAAGAAAAAAACACGCCAAATGAAAATGGAATGCTAGCTTTCAAAATATCAGTCCAAGGCGGAATTTCTGATAATAATTCAATTCCAAGAAAAAGTGAAATAATGTAAGGAACACCATATAACATTACTCCTAATGTTATCCCGATTAGAACATGCTTTACCTTTAATTTAGAAAATGATAACCACCAAAAATTAAATCCATTCTTTTTAATCCAATTCCCTAAAATCCATGCGGATAGAAAAAAAAGAAATTGAAAAATAAAAAAGCCAGCAATACTATTTTTAAACGAAATCATGTATTCCGCTGAATGATACATAACAAACAAAACGACAAAGGAAAATAATATTTTCCAGATGTCTCTATGTTCCTTATTCATTATTTATCTTCCTATTAGATAAGATAATATTGAGTTTATGCTTGCAAGTAATAATATGATGTAAACCCGTTTTAATAATTTCTTTAAAACGTTAATCGAATTTAGATATTTTTTCTATCAAAATCAATTTTTTAAAATGGATATTTTTTTTGAAAAGTTAAAAGTTAGTTACCTTAGCTATAATTTAAAATCTCAATGATTATGCAATATAGACTATTAGGAAAAACAGGATTTAAAATATCAGAGGTAAGTTTAGGAACATGGCAAGTTGGTGGCAAATGGGGAGAGATTTTTAATCATAAAACTGCCGACACTATTTTAAATACGGCTGTTGACAATGGAGTGAATTTTATTGATACGGCAGATGTGTATAGTGATGGAGATAGCGAAAAAGCCGTTGGTAGATTACTTAAAAACCGAAGTGAACGTATTTATGTAGCCACAAAATGTGGCAGACGTTTAAACCCGCACACCAACGAAGCGTACACGCCAAAAGCTTTAAGACAGTTTGTCGAAGCTAGTTTGACCAATATGCAGTTGGAATGCTTGGACTTAATTCAGTTACATTGTCCACCAACAGAAGTGTTTTACAGACCAGAAATTTTTGGATTGTTTGAGGATTTAAAAAAAGAAGGAAAAATTTTAAATCTAGGTGTGAGCGTTGAGAAAGTTGAAGAAGCTATAAAAGCCATTGAGTTTGAAAATGTAAGCACCATTCAAATTATTTATAATATGTTTAGGCAACGACCTAATGAACTGTTTTTTAAGTTGGCTAAACAAAACAATGTGGGTATAATTGCTCGTGTGCCTTTGGCTAGTGGATTACTTACTGGGAAATTTTCAGAAGAGTCTATATTTTCAAAGGATGACCATCGTTTTTTTAACAGAAATGGTGAGCAATTTGATAAAGGGGAAACCTTTTCAGGTATTGATTATAATACCGGATTACAAGCTGTTAATGCTTTAAAAGAAGCATTCCCTCATAAGAACTTGACCTTGTTGGCATTAAAATGGATTTTAATGTTTGAAGACGTAAGTTGTGTGATACCAGGAGCATCAAAGGTTGAGCAAATACAATCAAATCTTCAAGTGGAAAATGTTTTAGAGTTATCGAAAGACGACATGAAAACCATTACATCTATTTATACTGAATTTATCAAACCTAAAGTGCATCAGTTGTGGTAATCCTTAATTGAAAAGTTTTTTAAGAAACAGATTATTTAGTAACAATACCCATGGATCCTAAATCTAGCAGCTGCTTTTTGCCGTTTTCAGCAATAGATTTATAAATAGCTTCAACAATAATCATATCTCGTTTACCCATTTCTCCTGGAGCTACGTTTGCTGTCCCTAAAAGTATATGTTTTGCAAAATCATCCATTTGTAAGGCTTGCTGACTTTTATGAGGAAAATAGATTGTATTTCCATTTGAGGTTCTGCCACTAATAGGTCCATAGCTATGAGCTGGTTCTAAATCAAACCATCCTTTGTCGCACGATACGCGCATTCTGTTTCCACTGGTATTATGAGACGTAAACATATCTGCTACAGCACCAGAGGGAAATTCCATTTGGGCTGTAATGGTTTCATCGGTATCTTTAAAATATTCTGGTCTTGTACTAAATTCTTGAGCTGATATAGATATTGGATTATAACCAGTACCATAAATACTTGTTTGAATGGCATAAACGCCCATATTCATTAAAGCTCCGCCACCAGAAAGAGCACGATTTAATCGCCATTGTTGGGGATTTCTGCGAGAAATATAAGCAGCTGTTGACGATACATGACGAACGCTACCAAATGTCTTTTCTCTCACATACTTTTTAACTTCATTAGTATAAGGATCTGATTGCATTCTATACCCAACACTTAGTTTTACTCCCTCTTTTTTACAAGCATCAATAATGGCATCACATTCCGAAACATTGATTGCCATTGGCTTTTCGCAAATAATATGTTTACCTGCTTTGGCTGCTCTGATACTAAAATCGGCATGCATACTGTTTGGTAAAACAACATAAACAATGTCAACAGCATCATTACTGATAATAGTGTCAAAATTTTCATAATTATAGATACAGTTTTCAGCAAGGTTGTATTTGTCTTTCCAAATTTGTTCTTTGTCCTTGGAGCCTGTAACTATTGCGGATAAATGACAAAAAGAAGTGTCTTGTAATGCAGGTGCTAATTGATATGTACTGTAACTTCCTAAACCTACTAAAGCAATACCTAGGCTCTTTTTTTCGTTGTTTGTCATTCCAAAGGACAAAGGCATAGTACTAATTAGTGTTGTTCCTAATAAACCTGTGCTTAGTTTTTTATTGAAGTTTCGTCTTGATATTTTGTTCATAGTATAATCCTAGCAGAACTCTTAACCATTCACTTTAATAGAGCTTTGTCGTATTAAAGTGAATACAAAAAGATTTTTATTTTTATAATTGAATGATTTAATAGATTTTTAGAGACCTATTAAATTTCCGCACGCTCTAATTTTCTATTGATTTTTTTGATAGCTGCTTCAATAGATTTTTCTGGTTCAATAATATTATATTCACCCCAAAATTCTGGGTCGGCAAATCCGGAGGCTTTGTCGGTTAAAATAACGTTAGGTTTTAATTTTTCGCCTTGGGTGCTAACTTCATCACTTATTTTCCAGTTTGTAACAGCCATTTCGCTATTTAAGGTATAAACATTATTAAATAATTTATTTTTCCAGTTGACTTTAAATGTTAATTGAATATTTCCATATCCGTAATGCCATTTGCCATTTCGGGTTCTGTAATCTACTCTATAAGATGCTTCGGTAGGATAGACTCTAACTCTTCTTGGTTTTTTTCTAACAAACATCTCACTAGCTAAGGATTTGTTTTCAACATTTAAATTATAAACAGCACTTGTTAAAGCTAAAGTTTCTGAGTCAATATAAAGCTTTCCGTAATATAGAGGCTCTCTATTATCTATACTTTGCTTAAACTTTACAACATATACAGGTCTGTTATTTATTTGTGTAGATGGATCAAAACTAAATACATAATCAGACAAATTATCGGTATTAAAAATATATTCTGGGTATTTAACCATGTCTGTATATAAGGTGCTAAACGGACCGCCTTGAAGCTTTAAAGCAATCGTGTCCAACCTTGAATAGTTTGTGTTTTTTCTTGATTTTAACAAGGTGACATCATCATGTTTTGAATTTGAATACGGTTGTTTGTTAATTTGAACAATAGCTTCAGATAATGAGGCGTTTCGATTACGTTTTTTTATAGTTTCTCTATAAAAGGCGGTCATAACCGTATTCTCATTGTAGTAATTATTATTTTTTCTATTTAAGGTTGCTCGAACTAAAGCAGCTGCATCTTTTGAACCGTAAACACTTATAAAATCTAATTCTGTTACAGATTCATTTAATAAAATTGTAAAGTCTTCATTTTTAAATTCAGACAACGGAATTTCTTTTTTTTCATAACCCAATAGAGATATAACAACTTTTTTATCTAAATAGTCGCTAGGGACTTTCAATAGAAATTCACCTTCATTATTGGTTATGGTACCAATATTTGTTCCTAGAACATTAATGTCCACATAGGCTAAGGGTTTTTCAGTTTTACCGTCAAGTATAAGCCCTTTGAATTCACTAGGTGTTTGAATCGTTTGATCGACTTGTTCCTGATAAAAATTGCTGGCTTGTATATTAAAAGCAAATCCTGAAAAAAGGAACAATAACAGAGCTATTTGGATAAATGGGGTGTTTCTATAAGATCTTTTCTTTTTCATAATTAGCATGTTTAAATTGTTATAAATAAACACGTTAAGTTACTAAAATAGAGTAACAAAGACAAGTTTTTTTAGTTAAAATAAGTCTTATAAAATCAATTAAAAGCTGTTTTTAGTTGTCTAAGAAAATAGCGTTGGCTAAAAACAGTTTTCCATTTTCCCAAAAACCTCTAAACATAATATCATCTACAAAATAAATAATGTTTCCTTGACCTAATCGTTCTTCACCAAAGACTAAGGTGTTTTTTAAAGCGTTATAAGTGTCGCTACCAGCAAAGCCAGAGATAGGCTTGGTGTCCTCACCAAAATAAGCAATATTAAAATTGTTCTTTCCTAAAAGGTTGAAGGCATAGTTGTCATTTTTTAATGTAAAGTAATTGCTGGGATAACCAAAAGCCAAAGGATGTGTGTTATCGACTTTAATTTTATAAATAGCACCTAAGACTTTTGACTTTATTCCTTCACGAGTTCTATCGGCATACGGAATCAAATTAATACTATCTTTCTTTTCTTCTTTTTTATAATCTGTCGTCTTCAAATCAAACTCTTCTTTATTACTAAATATTTTTAAAGCACTACCAAAGGCAATCACTTTACCACCAGATTTAACCCAGGTTTGTAACTTTTCAAGATTTTTTTTATCGAATATATCTTTGTAATTACCTTCTGGAATAAGGAGTGTATGGTATTTGTTTAAATAAATATTACTAAAATTAATTGAAGGTAATGATGTAAGTGGGAAATGCAGTTCGGCTTCAAAAAAATGCCAGAGAGATCCGTAATTTAAAGATGCAACGTTTGGTCCAGTAAGGATGGCTACTTTAGGATTATGGATTATTTTAATATTGTCTGACCCTAAATCTGGTCCACTTGTTGAGAATCCAGACGTGATAGGATGTAATTGTCTATGGAATGTGGTAGCAGCTTTAATAACAATCTTATCAAAATCTTGAAGCGTTTTATTATCACTTCTGGTAATGATTAACGACCCTCTGTTAAATTGCAAACCAGATTCTGTTATTGGTTTTTCTGTAAACCTAATATTTACCTGTTGTTGTAATAAATATGACAAAAACTCTGCGTCTTTTAGGCTATTCCAATTTAACATATAAGCAACGCTATTCGGATTAATAGAATTAGTGATTATAGGTGATGGTTTTGAGTTAGAAGGAATTAATTTTTCACTCCCTATAGCATCTAATCCATAAGCGTAGGGTAAGCTCCAAGCGGTGATATCATAGGTTAAAGAATCGACTAATTTTGTATGAGGTTCAAATAGAACGTTAACCATATTGCCTTTGGGTTGATTCGTGCTCACAACTAAATCATTAGGTGTTGAATTTAGTGAGCCATTTGATGCTTTAAAATACTCGTATCCTGTAATTTTTCCGTTACTAGTGTTATAGCCATAATGGATGTCATGCTTATCAAGTAATGATTTTAGAGCCTCAATGTTATCTGAATTACCTTGAAGTACAAAACTTTTGTACTTTAAACGAGAGGTATTATCAAAGAATTTTTTAAACTCACTATTTAGTTTTTCTGTATTTTGAGAACTGACTTCAATGGTTGATATACCTGTTGTATAATGATGTTCTATTCTGTCTGTAAGAGTCAACAATTCATTTTCATCATTCAAAACTCCTAAACCTGCTCTTCCATGACCGGCTTGCTCAAAGGTCATTCCAATGGCTCCCATATACGTTGGGTAGGTGTCGCCATAGCTTGGGTAGAGTAAATCAAAATATTCTTTAGTAAAAAATAGCCAGCCAGCTTTATCAAAATACGAGGCATTATTTTTGCCAATTTGCGTTTGAAAATCTCGCTGCCAGTCGGTGATTATTTCATGAAAAGGCTCCGCTGCTGGTGCAAAATAATAATGTTCATTGATGCCTTGTTCATGAAAATCTACATGTACTTGGGGTAGCCATTTATTATATATTTTTAATCGTGCTTGAGTTTCTTTTTGTGTCCCCCAAACCCAATCTCTATTTAAATCAAACAAATAATGATTTGGTCTGCCGCCTGGCCAAGGTTCATTGTGTTCCGAGGCTTGTTGGTCACTGTTAAATGGAGTACTTGCAGTTCTATTAAACCAATTTACATATCTGTCACGCCCGTCTGGATTTAAGCAGGGATCAATAATAACAATAGTGTTTTTAAGTAAGTCTTTCTTTTTTGTGAGTAAGGCATATAGGGTCTTCATAGACGCTTCACTACTAGAAGCTTCATTGCCATGTACATTATAGCTTAACCAAACAATAGCGATATTGCTTGGGGTTGAATCTCCTTCAATAACTCCGGCATTTTTAAGATTGTTGTTTCTAATTTGTTCAAGATTTTTTATGTTGTCTTCCGAAGAAATATAAGTAACATACAAGGGTCTTCTTTCATTCGTCTCTCCGTATTGTACTAACTTAACATTAGTACTCATTTCATCTGAAACGTATTTAAAATAATCAACAACTTGATGATGTCTCGAAAATTGTGTTCCAAGTTCATAACCTAAAAATTCAGAAGGCGATTCTAAATTTTGCGATGACATTTGAACTGAAATAAAAATTATAAACACAAAATTTAGTATGCTAGAAAATAGTCTCATAAGATGGGTTAAAAAGTTAAAAGCTAATTTACTTAAATATATGATATGAGAACTCTTTAACGTATTTTTTAGAAATTAAAAATGGAATAGCCGTATATTTACTTTTTTTAAAATCGGACTTAATTAATATGCCAACTGAAAATATATCATTTAAAAAAACTGGTTATTTTTCATCACTTATTTGTGATTATTTAGATGAAAAATCATCACTGCATCCGTTTTACAATAGATATCCAAAACTCGAAAACTTTAAAGGGCAAATTGAAGAAAAACAGAAATCTTTCTCAATAGATTCTAGAAATGTTTTAGTAACTGCTTTAAAAAAGCAATATCAACATATTGATGCATCGCAACTTACGCTTGACCATATTGAAAATTTAAAAAAAGATAACACTTTTACAATAACTACTGGGCATCAATTAAATATTTTTACAGGGCCTCTCTATTTTTTATATAAAATTATTTCAACTATCAATCTTACTAAAGAATTAAAACAAGCCTATCCAGAGTATAATTTTGTACCTGTTTATTGGATGGCGACCGAAGATCATGATTTTGATGAAATCAATTATTTTAATTTTAAAGGAAAAAAAGTACAGTGGAATAGAGCATCAAATGGAGCTGTTGGTGATTTGTCAACAGATGGTTTAGATGAGGTTTTTGAACTCTTTTCAAAAGATTTAGGGGTAGGTGAAAATGCTAATGCGTTGAGAGATTTATTTTCTGAAGCCTACTTAAAACATAACAATCTTGCTGATGCGACGAGGTTTTTAACTAATGCCATTTTTAAAGCATATGGTTTGGTAATTATTGATGCAAATACGGCCGAATTAAAAAAAGAATTTGTTCCTTTTATAAAAGACGAATTGCAAAATGAAACCTCATTTAAATCGGTTTCTGAGACAAGCAACAAAATAAATGAATTAGCAGAGAACTATAAAATACAAGTAAATCCGAGAGAAATAAATCTTTTTTATTTAAAAGAAAATCTAAGAGAGCGGATTGTTTTTGAAGAAGGTATTTATGGTGTGGTCGATACTGATATAACATGGACAAAAGAAACTATTTTAAAAGAGGTAGACACTAATCCGGAACGGTTTAGTCCTAACGTGATTATGCGTCCGTTATACCAAGAAGTTATCTTGCCAAACCTTTGTTATATCGGTGGTGGCGGTGAATTAGCCTATTTGTTTCAACTTAAAGATTTTTTTAATAAGGTCGATATTCCTTTTCCTGCCTTGTTGTTACGCAATTCTGTTTTGATTCAATCAAAAAAACAGCAACAGAAACTTCAAAAACTACATATATCAAATGAAGATATCTTTTTAAAGCGAGATAGCTTTGTTAATAAAAAAGTAAGAGAGATTTCAAATATTGATATTGATTTTTCAAGTCAAAAAAAGTATTTAAAGCAACAGTTTGAAGATTTATATAAACTCGCAGAGCAAACGGATAAATCGTTTTTAGGTGCAGTAAAAGCTCAGGAAGTAAAACAATTAAAAGGGTTAGATAATCTTGAAAAAAGACTATCAAAGGCACAAAAAAGAAAACTGTCTGATCAAGTTTCTAGAATGATAGACATTCAAAATGAATTGTTTCCAAATCAAAGTTTGCAAGAACGTAATACTAATTTTTCTGAGTTTTATTTAGAATATGGAGAGGAATTGATTTCTGAATTAATCAAGCACTTAGATCCTTTAAAAAGTGAGTTTACAATCTTAACGTTATGAAAAAAGCAAGCTATTTAGCTTCCTTTTTTCATACTAACCCAAATATTTTTAAAACTTAATGTCTTTTCTTAGCATCATTAATTAATTTTTGTAAAGCACCTTCTGGATTGCAACTAGTCGTATTAACACGTGCGCGTTCAACTAATTCGTCTCCACTAAAGATATTGTACGCTTTAACTGTTTTTTCTTCACCATTAACAACAATAAAAGGACTAAATTCTTTTGTATTGTTATTGTATCTAAAACCTGAAGCCTGAAGACCATCTGTAAGTTCTGAAATACAAGCGTCAACACCATCTTTTAAATTATTTAGTTCTTCAATGGTTGGCAACTTATCAAGGATGACCTGAGCATCAAATTTAATGCCTTCTGCCTCAGCAATATATTTAACATTATCTGCTGCTTCCAATAATTGGGATACTTGTGTTGCCGTTAATATGGTGGCCGATATAGTTCTATTTCGTGTTGTGCTGCTTGACCAAACACTACATTTGTTTATATCTGGTATTGGACTTGGATTATTAACAGCTTTATTTCCATAGGAAATGGTAACCGTTACAGTTTTGTTTATTTTATATAAGGTTGCAAGATATCTTAGAGCACTTTCCAGTTCTGCTCTTGTTTGCTCATTATCATTGGTATCGTTTACGGCATTTTTTAACCTATTTAAAGCGTATCTGTAAGGCTGGACAGCTCCATTGACAATCGAAGAAATATTTGTGCTACATATGGCAGCTCCGTTGCTGCTGGCAATAGAGCTTGCCTGACTTTCTGCAGCGGCAACTGCAGAATTTACAGCATTTGTGATTTCAATATTAGCTCTATCAATAATATCAGGAAGCGCCGCTCTCAAGCCTCTTAAACTTAATTCAAACTCATACTTATCATTGGCGGTCAGTAAATCTGCTTTTGCTTTTTCGGTAGTCTCAATGGCTGCATCAATTTGGGATGAAACCGTTTCTGAAATGCCAGCAGTAAAATTCACTGGAGGCGTGGCTATAACCTTTGTCTCATCTTTGGTAAAGGTGGCATTAGCTTCCCATATGTCGTCATTAACAGTCACTTGGCCTTCCATTGTAAAAGCTTCCGGTGTAACACGCATAGCACCACCAATAGATTGACTACCCGTAGGAGTTTCTAAATTGAAAACACCAGATAGACCAATATCAAAATTGCCCGTTTGTTCAACAAATCCATAGGCGTTCATATTACCACTAGGTGCCACCGGAATAATACTTGGCCACCAAGAAAGATCTGGTTCGACCAAACCATTAATTAGGGCTTTAGCAACAATACCATTATTGGTACTGGCTTCTGCAACAATAGCTGCACTACCAGAACCTATTGGGAAACCGAATGAAATGAAGGAAGCGATGTCAAATGAAAAATCTAATTTTCCGTTGATTCCAGCACGATAGTTATATCCAAAATTAGATTCCATGGGTTCATCAAAGTTTGCATTGACGTCAAATCCTCTATTTTGATAATACATGCCCGTAGCTTCTAACACTTTGAAAAAAGAAACCGTGCCACCAGTTACCTGATTAGCTTGAAATGAAACGGTTTTTCCGTTTACGGGATTGGAGGATATGTATTTAAAATTTGACCCATAAGAAGCTCCAAAACTTACACTGGCTAACTTGGAACTGCTAGAGTTTCCGTTGCTGCCATTTCCACTGCCACCATTATTATTACTACTGCCTCCGCCAAGTGCATCTCCACCTAATGAGTAGAAAAACATGGGGTCTGTATAATCAGCAATAAATGTTATGTGGCCGCCAACGGGCGCTTTAATGGTCAGTGGTTTTTGCGCGGCCGGATCATTATTGGCACCAAGTTTTAATTCTAGATTTACCGAAACAGCAAACACAAAATACCAACTATCGTCAACTAATTGTATTTCAAAATCTCTATTTTCATTTAAAAATTTTCCTGAAAAGAAGCCAACATCTGCCATTACAGGGTTTTCAAATTCAAAATAATTGGATGGTGCCGGTATTTCTGAAGTACCAGTAACAGACATTAATGTGCCGTTGTCATAAAATTGAACATCAAGATTGGCGTTGTTAAAAACCACATCGCCCGAAGAAGCCGTGGCAATGGTTAAGCTGCCATCAACTGTGTATCCGTTTTCGGTATTTGTAACGACCCCTTGAGGTGTGATGCTATTATCAGAAATTTGCTCGTTAGAACCAACAGGTTTAATGGGATCTGTTACACTTTCATTGTTGCAATTACAGGTTACGATGGCCAAAAGTACCCAACAGAGGTTTTTAACTAATTTTTTTACTGCTTTCATTATTGTTATGTTTTGTGGTTGATAATCCTGTTTTGTGTGACCTGTCCGGAAAACGGTCTGCAGCCCTAAACCGAACAAGACCACAAAACGGTTGTTGTCAACTTAATGACAAAACAAACCTAAAACATGAAACTGTTGAATAAAAAAAAACGGGGTGGACAACGGGTGGACACCTTATAAATATGTTGATGACAAATGGTAGACAGCTTTTTTAGATCTTGTAATCAAAGGCTTAACACGAAATCTTGTAAAGAATTGTCTGTGTTGATATTTAGTTTTTTTCGAAGTCGATATCGCGCTTTTTTAATGCCATCTGGTGAAATATTAAGGATGTTAGCAATCTCTTTTGAAGATAAGTTCATTTTTAAAAGAGACATCAAGCGTAATTCATTTGGGGTTACTTCTGGGAATTTTTCCTTTACATTGCTGTTGAAATCTTTATGGACTTCTTGAAAATATTTGCTGAAGTTTTCCCAGTTGTTATCGTCCTGCAAATCAAAATTGATGGTTCTTATAAGTTGCTGATAGCCATTTTGATTGTTTTCTAAAGTTTTAAGTTCTTCGGCTTTTTGTTTTAAACCTTCCAAGACCTCATTTTTTTTAGCCAAATGCAGAGCATGTGTTGTGAGTTCCTTCTTTTTAAAAGCTAATTCGGCATCCACTTTTTCCTTTTCCAGTTTATTGCGTTTTAATTTTTGTCTGATGGCATAAAAGGCGGCCAAAGAAAACAATAAGCCAATAATTAATAAAACTCGAATTAAATTCTCATTTTTAGATTTCTGTTTTAATAAATCAAGTTCTTTTTCTTGTAGCAATATCTGTTGCTCTTTTTTTTCGGTTTCGTATTGTGTTTTTAATTCGTCAATTTGTTTGGCTTTGGCTTCATTGAAAATACTGTCATTATAAGTTTGATATTGTCGTTGGTCCTGTAAGGCAGCTAAATAGTTTCCTGTTTTTTCATAGGCTTTAGAACGACCAGAATAGCAATCTCTAATAACATCTAAGGCTTTTACGGAATCTGCTAACTTAATGGCTTTGGTATGGTTATAAATGGCTTTGTTATAATCGAGGGTTCTATAATAGATGTCACCCAGCATGTTGTAGTTAATTATTGAATTATTGATGGAGCCAATTTTTTCGGTAATAGCTTGTGCTTTTAAAAGATATTCCAATGCTTTTTTGTTGTCTCCTTTTTTTGAGTAAATATCAGCCATATTGGCCAAATTGGAGGCTAAAAAATCATCTCGATTCATTTTTTCGCCAAGTTCATAACTAAGTTGGTAATTTTTTAGTGCCTCGTCATAATCTTCTATATACCAATACAAATTGCCCAATTCTATATACAAAACGGCCGTCCAATGGTCATTTTTTAATTCTATTAATGTATTTAAAGCATTATTAAAAGGCTTCAAAGCTTCTTTATAATTGCCTCTTAGCATTTCAATTCTGCCAATATCACCGGTTGCAATGGCTTTTCCTAATTTATTTTCAGGTTTTATGGTGTCTAAAACATGCAAGGCGTTTAAGGCTTCCTTCATCGCAAGATCTAATTTGCCCATATCCATGTAAGTAGTAGATTTTCGTTGAATGTTATCAACCATATGTGGACCATGTTTCATCTTTGTGGCTACTTCAAGACCTTGGTTGGCAAGTTCTATGGCCTTATTAAAATTCCCTTGAAGCGTTTCAAAAATGGCATATTCATTTAATGTTCTCCAAAGACTTTCTTGATTTTTGGTGTTTTTTAATGTTTTTACAGATTTTTTAAAATAATATTTAGTCGAATCTATGTTTGGCAAAAATCTATAATAGTAAGCCAAGTTAAGATACCCAAGACCTTCACCGTTTTTGTAATTAATTTTTTTGGAAAGTGTTAATCCATAATTAGCATACCTAAAAGCTTCATCTGGGTTTTTATGTTTGTAGGTATTATAAAGTTTTTGACTTGTTTTAACTTTTTCAATACCATCAGGTTGATTATTGAAGACATTTAAAAGACTATCAAGTTTTTTGTTTTCTTGCGAAAATGACCCCAAACTGATACAAAAGAAAAGAAAGACAATGATTGGCCGCTTCATTTATTGATGGTTTAATCTTTGTTAAAAATAAATATTTATTTATTGTAAATCAAACAGTTGATTTTTTGAAATGATATTATCAGATTTCAAAAACAATATATTCATTAGTTAGTGTTAAATTTACAACCCGTTAAAAATAGGTGTTTTTAATACTTAACATTATAATAAACATGCATAAAATAGATATAGAGTTAGTTGAAATGACTATGGATGTCATGAAGTATGCTATTAATAGAATTTCAAAAACTGATCCAGAAATTGGAATCCCAAGGAGGGCAGAAGATTTAAAAGCATTGGTTGGAGAAACTATTACGCCGAAAGGAATTGGAGGTGAAGTAGCATTTGGATTGTGGAAAGAGCATTTAATGAAGGCTAATGTTTCGATAGATCATCCAAGACATTTGGCATTTGTGCCAGCGGCTCCAACAAGAGCAGCTATTATGTTTGATTTGGTAACATCGGCGTCTAGTATTCACGGTGCCTATTGGATGGAAGGTGCTGGTGGTATTTTTTGTGAAAATGAAGCCATGAAATGGATTGTATCCTTAACAGGATTACCAGAAGGTGCTTTTGGGGTGTTTACTAGCGGCGGGACGGCTGCTAATTTATCGGCTATCGTAACAGCAAGAGAGTATTGGCGTAGTTTAAACGACCAGAATAAAGTAGAAAAAGGTATTATTATTACCTCTATCGGAGCACATTCATCTGTAAAAGCAATGGCTAAGGTTGTTGATGTTGATGTGTTGCTAGTGGATACTGAAGATAAAATGGAGGCAAGTACGTTACAACAAACAATTGATGGACTAACAGAACATCAAAGGAGGCGTCTGTTTGCAGTCGTTGGAACAGGTGGCACAACCAATGCTGGTATTATTGATGATTTGTCTGGAATAGCTACTATTTGTGAAAATGAGCATTTATGGTTTCATATAGATGCGGCTTACGGAGGAGGTGCTTTGGCGGCTGACTCTGTAAGACATTTATTTAAAGGTATAGAGCGTGCCGATAGTATTACAATTGACCCTCACAAATGGATGTTTTCACCTTACGATTGTGGTGCTGTGATTTATAAACAACCTGAATTAGCAAAAAAAGCGCATTCCCAACAGGGATCGTATCTCGATATTTTTAAAGATGAAGGAGCTCATGGCTTTAATCCAACCGACTATCAAATACAGTTAACAAGACGCGTGAGAGGCTTGCCTTTATGGTTTTCTTTATCTATGCATGGTACAGACAGATATAAAGAAGCGGTAGAACGCGGATTGGAACTGGCCCAAATAGCGGGTAAATTAATTGAAGAAAGACCATTTGTTGAGTTGGTGCGGGAACCTAGTTTGTCATGTGTATTATATAGAAGAATAGGTTGGAAACCTGAGGATTATACGCATTGGACGTATGAAAACCACAGAAAAGGTTTTGCTTTGGTTACGCCAACAAAATGGAAAACAGGTGCTAGTTTTGAAACCGTTTCACGTTTTTGTTTTATTAATCCTGATACAACAGAGAAGGATATCGAAATGATTTTAGATTCGATGGCTTAAAAAATTATTAAAAAAATATAAATCGTAATTCGTCATTCTAAAATCAATTCCTATTTTTGCGCATGCAACACAACAAGGTACTTATTTTAGATTTCGGGTCTCAATATACACAGCTTATTGCCCGTAGAGTTAGAGAACTCAATATTTATTGCGAAATTCATCCGTATAACAAAAAACTATCAAACATCGCTGAGTACAATGCTGTTGTGCTTTCTGGCAGTCCGTTTTCAGTGAGAGGCGAGGATGCACCACATCCAGATTTATCTGAAATAAGAGGCAAAAAACCAATGCTAGCAGTCTGTTATGGCGCACAATATTTAGCACATTTTTCAGGAGGTGAAGTAGCGCCCTCTAATACCAGAGAATACGGTAGAGCGAAGTTGTCTTTCATAAAAAAAGAAGAGCTATTTTTTAAAGGTATTCACGAAGGTAGTCAGGTTTGGATGAGTCATAGCGATACCATAAAACATTTACCAACCAATGGAGTCCTTTTAGCAAGTACACACGATGTAGAAAATGCCGCTTATAAAATTGAAGGTGAAGAAACCTATGCAATTCAATTTCATCCTGAAGTTTATCACACTACAGATGGTAAACAGTTATTAGAGAATTTTTTAGTTCATATAGCTGGAGTTCATCAGGATTGGACACCACAATCTTTTGTTGAAGAAACGGTTGAAGAACTTCAAAATAAAATCGGAAATGATAAAGTAGTTTTAGGCCTTTCAGGTGGTGTTGATTCTTCGGTAGCGGCAGTTTTACTTCATAAAGCCATAGGAAAAAATTTGTATTGCATCTTTGTAAACAACGGTTTACTTCGTAAAAATGAATTCGAAAGTGTTTTACAACAATACGAAGGCATGGGGCTTAATGTAAAAGGGGTTGATGCTTCCAAACGATTTTTAGATGCTTTGGCTGGAATTGAAGATCCTGAGAAAAAGCGAAAAGCCATTGGAAATTCTTTTATCGAGGTATTTGATGATGAAGCACACCAAATTGAAGATGTTACCTGGTTAGCACAAGGCACTATTTATCCCGATGTTATTGAAAGTGTGTCCGCTACCGGTGGACCATCAGCAACCATAAAAAGTCATCATAATGTTGGCGGATTGCCAGACTACATGAAACTTAAAATTGTAGAACCACTAAAATCGTTGTTTAAGGATGAGGTTAGACGAGTTGGAGCTACTTTGGGTATAGATCCTTTGCTTTTGGGTCGTCATCCGTTTCCTGGACCTGGTTTAGGGATTCGTATTTTAGGAGATATTACCGCTGAAAAAGTGCGTATTCTCCAAGAAGTTGATGATATTTTTATTAATGGTCTGCGAGAATGGGGCTTATATGATAAAGTATGGCAAGCAGGCGCCATGTTACTGCCAGTCAATAGTGTTGGTGTGATGGGCGATGAACGTACTTATGAAAAATGTGTCGCGCTAAGGGCTGTAGAAAGTACAGATGGTATGACTGCAGATTGGGTAAACTTACCGTATGAGTTTTTACAAAAAACATCAAACGACATAATAAATAAAGTAAAAGGCGTTAATAGAGTAGTGTATGATATAAGTTCAAAACCCCCTGCTACCATTGAGTGGGAATAAATTTTGGATACCAATACCATAATTTAAAACTATATTTATATTATTTTAGGTATCTAAATCAAGTAAAATTCACGTATATTATTATGATGAATTGAAAAATAGAAATAAGATGTGTTTACTTTTTTTGGCATGCTATATGCATGTATAGAAAAGAAAAACATTAGCATATTCTAAGTGTTTTTGTAAGGTTACACCCTAACACCATTAAAAAAATAGATTACATGATTAAATTCTTTTCCGTTGTATGTTTAGCATTTCTTTTTAGTATAAATACTGCTAACGCACAAAACTACAAGACCCATAAAGTTAAAGAAGGAGAGACTATTGAAAGTATTTCTAAACAGTATTTAGTGACCCCTTTCGATATTTATAAATTAAATCCAGATGCTAAAAAAGGATTAAAACCTAATACACTTTTAATAATTCCTAAGTCTAAAGTTCCTGAACCTAAAGTTACTATTACTAAAGAGTTGCAAGGGTTTAAAACGCATAAAACTAGAAGAAAAGAAACGCTTTATAGTTTAGCCAAAGAATATAATATCACAGAAGACGATATTAAAAAATACAATACGTATTTATACTCAAATACTTTAGGAAAAGGAGATAAACTTCAAATTCCGATATTTAAAACTACCAGAACTGTCGAAACTGTTGAGCTAACCATGCCTTATACTGTATTGCCAAAGGAAGGTAAATGGCGTATTGCTTATAAGTTTGGTATTTCGGTAGCTGAATTAGAAGCATTAAACCCAGAAATGAACGACGTTTTACAGGAAGGTGAAGTTATTAATGTGCCTAATATTCATAAAGATGAACAAAAGCAATTTGATGACCAATACAGTTATTATAAGGTATTGCCTAAAGAGGGGTTTTATCGCTTAAAACTTAAATTAGGTTTAGATCAAGATCAACTTGAAGCTTTAAATCCAGGGTTGAAAGAAAGTGGTTTAAAAATGGGTATGATTTTAAAAATCCCATATAATGAAGCAATTGGTTCTGGTGAAGAGCTTGCAAATGCTATTGATTTAACTGACAGTATCAGCGATTTTAAAACAAAGCATATTGCTGTCATGTTACCATTTCGTTTAAATCGTGTTAATTACGATTCTATTTCTGGTACCAAGCTAAGTATAAAAAATGACCCTTATTTAAATGTGTCTTTAGATTTTCATTCAGGAATTTTAATGGCCATTGATTCATTAAAAACATTAGGTATTTCGCTTAAGGTTGATGTATATGATACTAAATATCAAGTAAGTGAAGTAGCCGACATTATTAGAAATCATGATTTTGAACATATGGATGCTGTGATTGGGCCATTAACACCTAATAATTTTGAAAAAGCCTCGTCAGAATTGCGATTATATAATGTTCCAATTATTTCTCCAATTGGAGAAAATCTTCAATTGTATGATAATGTATTTGAATCGCGACCTTCTGCCTCCATATTAAAAGATAAAACGATAGCCTATATAAAAACAGTACCAGATGTGAATAATACCATTATTATTTCTGATAGTAAAAATGCTACGATAGCTAATGAACTTCAGCAAGATTTTCCTCATGCACGACACTTATATTCAAAACAAAACAAAGACGGTGTTGATGAAAATTATGTTTTGATTGATGACGTGGCTCATATGTTGAAACCAGGGCTAAATATGGTGTTTTTAGAAACTCAAGACAATGGTTTTGCTTCTAATGTAACTAGTATTTTAAATTCTTTAATTCAAAAGGAAGACTTAGAAGAGAAAAAGCCGGAGATTAAAATTATGCTAACGACAACTAATGAAAATCCAGCTTTTAAAGGCGATGAGGTGTCTAATGAGCATTTGTCAAATTTACAGTTTACATACGCTTCCATGTCAAAAACTCAAAATGCTGATGATAATAATTCATTTGTTGAAAAATATAAAAAACTATATAATACACCTCCTAACAAATACGCCATTCGTGGGTTTGATTTAACGATGGATGTTGTGTTACGTCTGGTATCCTCAGAGAATTTATATAAATCTGTAAACGAAAGTCCTTTAACAGAATATGTGGAAAACAAATTTGAATACAAAAAGAAATTATTTGGAGGGTATTATAATGATTCTGTGTATTTGGTAAAGTATCAAGATTTACGAATTGTTGAAGTTAACCCTGTTAATGAAAGTGTTTCAGCAGAAGCCATAGGAGGTTTTTAAGCAGGTGTTATTGAAACCATATGTTTTCGTGTGATTTTTTCAAATAAAATCACTTAAATAATTTTATTTTTTAAATCGATGCACGAACTAACTCCTGACAAAAATTTCTTGATTACTTTGGCGCATACCAAAATGCCTTTTGGTAAATATAAAGATAGATACTTAATTGATTTGCCTGAATACTATGTGGTTTGGTATCATAATAAAGGATTTCCTAAAGGTAAATTAGGAGATATGCTACAAATGGTTTACGAACTTAAACTAAATGGCTTAGAAGATTTAATTAGGAATATTAAAAAACGGTATCCTAAATAAGTGTTTTTTGATTTTTGTTTAACTTAATAATATGCAATCGGTTTATTAAGTTATATCATAGGTTAAAGAATTTAAAAAATATTCTTACAAAGTCAATATGCATCAATGATTTTAAATAAAATGAGTTGTTTATAAAACATTTTTAAATAACCAAAACAATACTTTAATTACTGGTTTAATTTTGTAAATTTGCCTGCGTTTATAGGCGCAATATGGTAAAAAAAACAAAATATATATTTGTAACAGGTGGGGTTACCTCATCTCTTGGAAAAGGGATTATAGGAGCATCTCTAGCAAAATTACTTCAAGCACAAGGTTACAGAGTAACCATTCAAAAATTAGACCCTTACATTAACGTCGATCCGGGAACTTTAAATCCTTACGAACATGGCGAATGCTATGTGACTGCTGATGGTGCTGAAACCGATTTAGATTTAGGTCATTATGAACGTTTTTTAAACGTCCCTACAAGTCAGGCAAATAATGTAACGACTGGAAGGATTTATCAAAGCGTAATTGAAAAAGAACGACGTGGTGAGTTTTTAGGTAAAACAGTACAGGTAGTGCCTCACATTACCGATGAGATAAAAGACAGAATTCAAATTTTAGGTAATTCTGGAGATTATGATATTGTAATTACCGAAATAGGTGGAACAGTTGGTGATATTGAGTCCTTGCCATATATTGAAGCAGTAAGACAATTGCGTTGGGATCTTGGTGAGCACAACGGTATTGTTATTCACTTAACATTAGTTCCATATTTGTCAGCTGCAGGAGAGCTTAAAACCAAACCAACACAACACAGTGTAAAAACATTGATGGAAAGCGGAATCCAAGCTGATGTATTAGTTTGTAGAACCGAACATGATTTACCTGTTGAGTTGAGAAAAAAATTAGCGCTGTTTTGTAATGTTCGTGAAGAAGCGGTCATTCAGTCTATTGATGCCTCTACAATTTACGATGTACCAAATTTAATGTTACAACAAGGCTTAGATAAGGTTGTTCTTAAAAAATTAGATTTACCAAGTGTAGAGCCAGAAATGACAAAATGGAATCAGTTTTTAAAGAAACTTAAAAATCCAAAAACTGAAGTTACTATTGGTTTAATTGGTAAATACGTAGAATTACAGGATTCGTATAAGTCAATTTTAGAATCCTTTATTCATGCCGGCGCAGAAAATGAAGTTAAAGTTAATTTAGAATCGATACATTCTGAATATTTAAATGATGATAATATCAAATTAAAATTATCTCATTTAGATGGTATTTTAGTTGCACCAGGTTTTGGTGAGCGAGGTATCGAGGGAAAAATTGTAGCTGTACGCTATGTTCGTGAAAATAATATGCCATTTTTCGGAATTTGTTTAGGAATGCAAATGGCAGTTATAGAATTTGCACGTCATGTATTACATATACCTGATGCAGATTCTACTGAAATGAATCCGAATACAAAAAATCCGGTCATTGATTTGATGGAAGAACAAAAGTCGATTACAGATAAAGGTGGAACTATGCGTTTAGGTGCTTGGGATTGCGATTTAAAACTAGGTAGTAAGGTTAGTGAAATTTATAAAGCAAAAACTATTAAGGAGCGCCATAGGCATCGTTACGAATTTAATAGTGATTATAAAGAGCAAATTGAAGCAGCAGGAATGCTCGCTACTGGATTAAATCCAGATACAGGATTAGTTGAAATTATTGAAATACCAACACATCCATTTTTTGTAGGTGTTCAATATCATCCAGAATATAGCAGTACTGTTGCAAATCCACATCCGTTGTTTGTGGCATTTGTAAAAGCAGCGTTAAAATTTAAAAATAATAAGTAAGGTGCCAGTGTGTCATAAAATGAAAATTGGATAGTTTTTTGATTAGAACAGTTCTCCTCGCTAGAAAGTAGGAATAATTTATAACAGATGGAAGAAAAAAAATTAGATATTAATTCGGTAATAGGCTTTGTGCTTATTTTCGGCATATTAATGTATATGCTTTGGCAAAATCAACCAACGCCAGAGGAACTTAAAGCGCAAGAAAAAGCTAAGCAAAAAGAGGTTGTTAAAGAACAAAAAGATACAGAAGAAGCTCAGACAAAAGAAACTACTGCTGAAGATTATTCGGCTGTTGCTGCCACAGATTCTGTTCAAGTGGCTGGTCTTAAAAACAAGCTAGGAGCTTTTGCATATTCATCTACGTTACCTTCAGCTTCAGATAAAGAAACAGTTGTTGAAAGTGATCTTTTAAAATTAACCTTCAGTAATAAAGGCGGTTTTTTATCAGAAATAAAACTGAAAAAATTTGTTGATTACGACTCCATTCCTATTTACTTGGTAAAAGATAATAACAGTGGTTTTAATATTAATTTTGGAACTACTGATAGTAGAATATTAAATACCAAAGATTTATATTTTGAGCCCACAGTTACTAAAAACGGCGATAATACCATAGTTTCAATGAAGCTAAAAGTATCTGAAACTAAGTTTTTAGAATATAGATATGAGATTAAGAAAGATGACTATATGCTTGGGTTTTCTATTAAATCTCAAGGCTTAAATGATGTAATTAATAGCTCGCAAGACATTAATTTAGATTGGAAAATAAAGACCTATCGTCATGCAAAAAGTATTTCGTATGAAAATAGGTATACCGATTTAATTTATGAATATGAAGGGGGCAAAGACAATAATCTTGGTCAGCGTTCTGATTCTGACAAAGAGGTTGATGATGTTACCTATATAGCTTTTAAACAACATTTTTTCACATCTATTTTACTAGCAGATACACCTTTTAAAACAGCGTCTTTAAAATCTAAAAATCTTGTTAAAGATGAGGAAGTAGATACAGTTTTTACCAAGTATTTTGAGGCGAAGTTGCCTTTAGAAATGACAGGTGGTGAGATTAATAAAAATATGAATTGGTATTTCGGACCAACAGATTATAAAGTATTAAATGCTTATGATAGAAATTTAGATGAGGTTGTTCCATTAGGTTGGGGTATTTTTGGTTGGATAAACCGATATGTATTTATTCCTTTATTCGGATTTTTGAGCTCATTCTTACCCTATGGATTTGCTATTGTTTTTATGACTATTATGGTGCGAATTGTAATGTCTCCAGTGACATACAAATCCTATGTATCTCAGGCTAAAATGAAGGTATTGAAACCAGAAATTGCTGAGATTAATGAAAAGTATAAAGACAATGCCATGAAAAAGCAACAGGAAACTATGGCACTGTATAGCAAAGCAGGTGCGAGCCCCATGGCTGGTTGTTTGCCGGCATTGGTGCAGTTGCCGGTGTTCTATGCGCTCTTTCAATTTTTTCCATCCGCATTTGATTTGCGTCAGAAAAGTTTCTTGTGGGCAGAAGATTTATCATCTTATGATGTCATAGCAAAATTGCCGTTTCATGTGCCGCTTTATGGTGATCATGTAAGCTTGTTCCCTATATTGGCATCTGTAGCTATTTTCTTTTATATGCAAATGACTACGGGGCAGCAAATGGCATCGCAACCTACACAAGAAGGAATGCCAGATATGAGTAAAATGATGAAATACATGATGTATTTTTCACCATTGATGATGTTATTCTTCTTTAATAATTATGCGTCAGGATTGAGTTTGTATTACTTTGTTTCAAACTTGATTACCATTGGTATTATGTTAGTTATTAAAAACTATATTATTGATGAAGATAAGATTCATGCCAAAATTCAAGAGAATAAAAAGAAACCTAAAAAACAAAATAAGTTTCAGAAAAAAATGAAAGAGATGATGGAAGAGGCTGAAAAACAAAAAAAGGCAAAAAAATAAATAAATATTAAAGTCACCGATTAAGGTGGCTTTTTTGTTACATGCAATTTCAAATTAAAGAATACGTTATTGCATTATCAAATGCCTAATGTTGATTTATTCTCAAAAAGAAAGCATGTATTGAAGGTATTGTTATATAAGATTTATAAAAAAAATTAATACTAAAATGAAAACAACTATAGTAACCCTTTTTATGTTTATAGCACATTTAGTTATCGCTCAAACTATAAATCAATTTGATGCTGACGGCAAGCGTGATGGTGTATGGAAAAAATATTTTGATGATACCAAGATATTACGGTATGAGGGAGCGTTTAGTCACGGGAAAGAAATTGGATTGTTTAAATTTTATAAAAATATTGATAATAAGGCATCATTAACAGCTACAAAACAATTTAACAGTACAGACAATAAAGCGTATGTAACCTTTTATACCTCTATGGGGAAAGTGATTAGCGAAGGTGAAATGGATGGAAAAACTCATATAGGGGGATGGAAATATTATCAAAAAAATTCTAAAAAATTATTAACTCTTGAGAATTATGATAACGCTGGCAATCTTGATGGTGATCGCTTTGTATATTATAATAATGGTCAAATTGCAGAAAAACAGCATTATGAACATGGAAAATTAAATGGTACATCTGTTTGGTATTCACCCAATAACACTATTTTAAAAGAATTTATATATGTTAATGGAGAATTGGATGGGGTTTCAAAGTATTACGATTCAAAAGGTAATTTAATTATCGAAGGAAGCTATAAAAATGGTAAAAAACACGGTATTTGGAACTATTATGAAGATGGTAAGCTAGTTGAAAAGAAAGACTTTACTCATATACAACGCGACTCCAAAAAAGATTAAATAAGCTAAAATTAAAAAAGGCTCTTTAAATTTTAAAGAGCCTTTTACTATTTAGACTATTATCGTCTAAACCAAACAAACCAAACTAAAACTAATTTATTATGATGAAGGTAGTAATACCTTATTTATTACATGAATAACACCGTTGCCAGCTTGAACATTAACTTTGATAATTCCAATATCAGTATTTCCAGCACCATCTGTCATGTCAGCAATGTTTCCACCTGTACCTGGTAAGGTAATTGTTATATTATCTCCTTGTAATGTTGGAACCGTTGTATCGCCAGATTGATTTAAATCACCTGATTGATAATTTCCAGATACTACATGATGTAACAACACTTGAGTTAATACTGGCTCTGCAGGAGGTGTGCCTAAGGCATCAAAAGCAGCATTAGTAGGAGCAAATACGGTAAAAGGACCAGTGCCGCTTAAAGTAGCTACAAAATCTGTATTAGGTGTAAGTGTTGTTAAGGCTGAAACCAGAGTTGAAAAATTAGGATCTGCCGTGGCAAAAGTAACGACTGTTGGAATTGGGATTACAGCATCAACAGCATGAATAATTCCGTTAGATGTTACAATATCTGCTTTACTCACTGACGATACGTCATTAAACTTAACACCATCAGTTGTGTTGTAGTATAAACTTAATTTATTATCATTAGGACCAACAGCAAGTGTATTCGTGTATCCTGCTTCCTCAGAAACTAAATCAGTAGAGGTTACAACACCACTAATAACATGATTTAGTAAAAGGTTAGCTAAGGCGTCTGTAGGAACATCTCCTAAAGCAGCACCATGTAAATATGTTGCAAAAGCATCATTATCTGGAGCCAATACAGTAAAAGGACCTTCACCACCTAATACAGTAACTAAATCTCCATCTGCTGCACCTAGGGCAGCAACAAGACTGCTAAAATTAGGATTAGCTACTGCTTGATCTACAACAGTTGGTAAACCAATTACTTTGTTAACTATGTGAATCACACCATTGGTAACTTCAATATCAGGAGTTGTTACTGATGAAATACCATTGAATTTAACGCCGTCTGATGTGTTAAAGTATATACTCATTGGATTACCGCCTGCACCAGTTGCACTTGTAGAGGCATAACCTGCACCTGCATCTACTAAATCAGTTGACATAACTTTTCCTGAAATAACGTGATTTAATAGTATTTGAGATAATACATCTGTAGGAACATCAGCCAAACTTGCAAATCCATTGTCAGATAAAAAGGCGGTAAAAGCATCATTGTCTGGAGCTAGTACGGTAAATGGTCCAGGTCCATTAAGAACGTCAACTAAATTTCCATCAGCAGCTTGTAACGCTTCAACTAATATACTAAGAGAAGGTGTGTCTAGTGCTTTACCTACTATATTTGGAGGTAATTTTGGAAGTAAAACTTTATCAATAACATGTATAACACCATTAGCCGCTTGAACGTCAGTAAATGTAATGTTACTAACTCTACCATTAGAATCTGTTAAAGTAGCACCACCTGTTACATTGGCTGTAATATCACCTCCAAGAGTAGTAACAGTCATATCATCAGAAAGACCTGCGGCAAGAACATTGGCTCCAGCTACAGCGTGCAGATCTAATGCAGCTTTCAAAGTAGGTTCATCAATATCATCTAATGAAGTAACTCCTAGTTCAGTAAGTAAACTAGCAAATGCATCGTTGGTAGGTGCAAACACTGTGAATGGAGCTGGATCAGTTCCGTTAGGAGTGCTTAAAGCAGATACATAATCAAATGTTAAATCAGCTCTTGTTAAAGCAGATGTTAATGTTGAAAAATTACTATCGGCCAAAGCGAAGTCAACAACAGTAGGAAGTCCTATTACTGCATCCACTATATGTATAACACCATTTGTAGCATTTATATCTGGTGTCGTAACATCAGAGATACCATTAATTTTAACTCCAGAAGATGCATCTAAGTACATACTTAACTTAGAACCATCCACAGGACCGTCTGCTAAAGTCTTAACGTAACCAGTTTGAATTTGGTTAGATTTTACTTCACCTAAAATAACATGATTTAGAAGTATCTGTGTCAAAACATCTACAGGTACGTCGTCTACCGAACTAAAACCGTTATCAGCTAAAAAGGTGGTAAAAGCTGCGTTTGTTGGAGCAAATACAGTGAAAGGACCTGCACCGTTTAATGTAGTTGCTAAATCTGCTTTTTGTAAAGCCGCAACAAGATTACTTAAATCTGGAGTAGCTACAGCTAATTCAGTAATTGTTTCTGGATAATCAATCGGTTTAGGATCGTCATCCTTGTTACACGAGAAAGCAACGAATGCAATTAACGCTAAAATTGTAAGTTTTTTTAAATGTGACATAATTTTTTGTATTGAGTTATTTAATTCTGTTTAACAAATATACAAAATAATTAAACAAAATAAAATAAATGTTTAATAGATTTATTAAATAGTTAAACAGTAATTTCTTATGGAGAGTAATTTATGTATGTATCTTTTTAAAACATTACTATCATTAATTGTATCTTTGTGCCCTATAAAATATATTATGAAACGTGTTATTGTTGGACTCTCAGGAGGTGTTGATTCTAGTGTTGCTGCTTATTTGTTAAAGCAACAAGGCTACGAGGTTATTGGTTTGTTTATGAAAAACTGGCATGATGATTCTGTGACAATTTCAGATGAATGTCCTTGGTTAGATGATAGTAATGATGCTATGTTGGTTGCAGATAAGCTTGGTATTCCTTTTCAAACGGTTGATTTAAGCGAACAATATAAGGAGCGTATTGTTGATTATATGTTTAAAGAATATGAAAACGGAAGAACACCAAATCCAGATGTCCTTTGTAATAGAGAGATAAAGTTCGATGTGTTTATGAAAATAGCTATGGAACTTGGTGCGGATTATGTTGCTACTGGGCATTATTGTAGAAAAAGTATAATTAATAAAGACGGCAAAGAGATTTATCAATTGCTTGCAGGAGTAGACCCTAATAAAGATCAATCATACTTTTTATGTCAATTATCACAATCACAATTGGCAAAATCTTTGTTTCCTATTGGTGAACTAACGAAACCTGAAGTCAGAAAAATAGCTTTAGAATTAGATTTAGTAACAGCAGAAAAGAAAGATTCTCAAGGATTATGTTTTATAGGAAAAGTTAAGTTGCCAGATTTTTTACAGCAACAATTAAAACCTAAGGAAGGTCACATAGTTGAAGTTTGTAAAGAGAATGAAATGTATGACAGGCAAGCACCTAATTTTACAAACGATGAGGAGCGCCTAGAATTTTTATCCAGAAAATTAGATTATCATTTAGAAGACGGTAAAATTATTGGCAAGCACCAAGGTGCTCATTATTTTACAAAAGGACAGCGCAAAGGCTTGGCTGTAGGTGGTCATGTAGAACCTTTATTTGTTATTGATACCGATGTGGTTGAGAATATAATTTATACAGGTGAAGGAAAACAACATCCAGGCTTATACAAAAGGGCATTGTTTGTAAAAAATGATGAATTGCACTGGATTCGTGAAGATTTAGCCTTATCTACCAATGAAACCATGGAGGTTATGGCTAGAATTAGATATCGTCAACCATTACAAAAGGCAACGCTTTATAAAGTAGTTTCCGGACTTTATGTTGAGTTTGAAAACCCGCAGTCTGCTATTACAGAAGGTCAGTTTGTTGCGTGGTATATTAAAGATGAATTAGTAGGTTCAGGAGTAATTTGCTAAATTGCAATACCTTATTGTGTTGCTATGAAACTAAATCTGTTACTATTTATTGGTCTCTGCCTCTCACTTTCTTGTTTTTCTCAAGATCAAGATGCATGGGTATATTTTACAGACAAACAAACTAATGTCTATTCAGTAACAAATCCCACAACATTTCTTTCGCAAAAAGCTATTGATAGAAAAATTGCCCATGGTGTTAGTGTAGATGAGAGCGATATACCTGTTAACGAAACCTATATTTCTCAGTTAAAAACAGAAACAGGGATTACTGTATTGGCAAAATCTAAGTGGTTTAATGCAGTTCATGTAAGGGGAACTGAAACTAATATCAACTTCCTTTCAGTATTATCCTTTGTAAGTTCTATAGAATTTGCGGATAAAAGTTTAAATACTTTAAAGACAAAACAGACGAAGAGGAGTTCAAAATTTCAAGAAACGTTTACAACATATAATTATGGTAGTGCAGCGAATCAAATTCAAATGTTTAAGGGAGACCAATTACATTTGGCAGGCTATACAGGTACAGGTATGACAGTGGCTGTTCTTGATGCCGGATTTCCAAACGTTAATACGATGTCATCATTTCAGCATTTAAGAGTAACAGGACAAATTTTGGGTAATTACGATTTTGTAAATAGAAATGAAGATGTTTATACCAATACACCCAGTAATCATGGAACTTTAGTGTTGAGCACGATGGCTGGTTATGTTGAAAATCAATATGTCGGTACGGCACCTGATGCGTCTTATTATTTGTTTATTACAGAAGATACTAGGCTAACTGGAGGAATAGAAAATGAGAATCCTTTAGAAGAAAGTTTATGGGTAGAAGCAGCAGAAAGAGCCGATAGTTTAGGGGTTGATGTTATTAATACCTCACTAGGTTATAAAGATTTTAATAATACAAATTATAGCTATTCAAATTCAGATTTAGATGGTTATACAGCCTACATAACAAAAGGAGCCAATATTGCTTTTCAAAAAGGGATGCTTTTAGTAAATTCAGCCGGTAATGAGGGGAATAATGGTGTAAATGCACCAGCAGATTCACCTAACGTTTTTTCAATTGGAGCAGTTGCTTCAAATGGTGATTATGCCTATTTTAGTTCTATAGGAAGTGTTTATCAGCCTACTCAGAAGCCAGATGTTGTAGCACAAGGCTTAGCAAGTGCCGTTATTAATCAATTTGATACTATAGGAACGTCCGATGGAACGTCTTTTAGTTCTCCCATTATGGCTGGAGGGCTAGTTTGTTTATGGCAAGCGTTGCCAAACAAAACAAATGCAGAAATTATGCAATTAGTAAGAGAATCGGCATCTCAATATACCAATCCAGATTATAAATTAGGTTATGGTATTCCTGATTTGCAACTTGCACTTAATAAAGCTTTATCAACTGATACTTTTCAAGTTGACAATTTAGATTTAAAAATATATCCAAACCCCGCAAGGAGTATGATATATTTTGATTTACCTTCAACAGAAACAGAACTAACCATTCAACTGTATACAATTTTAGGAAAACATGTCAATGATTTTTACGTAAATCATACGAACAAAGGAATTGATATTTCACATCTTTCAACTGGCATGTATATTGCCAAGTTTCAATCAAAAGGAGTTTCAAAATCATTTAAAATTATAAAAGCCTAAATGCAAAATAAAATAACATCACTTTTTAAAATCGAATACCCTATCATACAAGCGGGTATGGTTTGGAATAGTGGTTGGAAATTGGCTTCAGCTTGTAGCAATTCAGGAATTTTAGGATTAATTGGTGCGGGGTCTATGTATCCTGAGGTGTTGCGTGAACATATTCAGAAATGCAAAAAAGCCACCGATAAACCGTTCGGAGTAAACGTTCCTATGTTGTATCCTAACATTCAAGAAATTATGCATATTATAGTTGAGGAGGATGTAAAAATTGTATTTACCTCTGCAGGTAACCCAAAAACATGGACGTCATGGTTAAAAGAACAAGGTGTTACTGTTGTTCATGTTGTTAGTAGTTTAAAGTTTGCGCTCAAAGCTCAAGAAGCTGGAGTAGATGCTATTGTTGCCGAAGGTTTCGAAGCTGGTGGACATAATGGTAGAGATGAAACTACTACGTTAACACTCATTCCAATGGTTAAAGAGCACATTAAAATTCCGTTAATAGCAGCTGGCGGTATTGCCACAGGTAATGCTATGTTAGCGGCTATGGTTTTAGGAGCCGATGGTGTTCAAGTGGGAAGTCGTTTTGTCGCCAGTGAGGAGTCCTCTGCTCATGAAGCATTTAAAAAAGCCGTGGTTAATGCTAATGAAGGAGATACTCAATTAACCTTAAAAGAGTTAGCTCCAGTTCGATTGATTAAGAATAAATTTTATGCAGAGGTTCAAGAGTTATATAAAACAACACCAACAATTGAAGAACTAAAAGCATTATTAGGAAGAGGAAGAGCTAAAAAAGGGATGTTTGAAGGTGATTTATATGAAGGCGAATTGGAAATAGGACAAATTTCTGGATTAATTCATGATATAAAACCAGTCCATCAAATTGTAAACGATATGATTTTGGAGTTTGAAGAAGCTAAGACACAAGTTTCTAATTACAACATATAAGAATAAGAAATATAGAGTATAAAAAAAGGGGAAATGCTATTTCCCCTTTTTAATATTGAAACCTTATGCTTGTAATTATTTTTAATCCCTTAAAATAACAGCTAAATGTTTCTATAATATCTTGATGCTATTAAAATAAATTCTAAGGGTCAATCAAAAATAATGAAAATTGATTTCCAGAGCTTTAAAAGTTATTTTTACTTATTAACAATTAATTATTTAGCTTTTAAATAGTTGTTAATTCTATATTCTAAAATTCGTAAAAACAATAGCTAAAGATTACTTTTGCCTGATGCAATTAAAAAATTATACTAAAGAATTTAAATATAACTGGCAATTAGCAGCACCAGTGATGTTAGGTATGTTGGGGCATTCTTTTGTGGGGTTTGCCGATAATGTTATGGTTGGCCAGTTGGGAACTGCTGAGTTGGCAGCCGTGTCTTTAGGAAACAGTTTTATGTTTATAGCAATGTCTCTCGGGATAGGGTTTTCAACAGCTATTACACCTTTAACAGCAGAAGCTGATGCTGAACAAAATTTTGTTAAAGGGAAATCTGCATTTAAACATGGTCTATTTTTATGTACGGTTTTAGGTATCTCGCTCTTTTTACTGGTGTTTTTCGCAAAACCATTGATGCATTTAATGAAACAACCTACTGAAGTAGTTGATTTAGCGTCTCCTTATTTGGACTTGGTTGCATTTTCATTAATTCCTCTAATTGTTTTTCAAGCGTTCAAACAATTTAGTGATGGGTTGTCAATGACCAGATTTCCTATGTATGCGACGTTATTAGGAAATGTTGTTAATGTTGGTTTAAACTATTTGCTGATTTTTGGAAAATTTGGATTTCCTGAATTAGGTATTGTTGGTGCAGCTTATGGCACGTTAGCTTCCAGGTTTATCATGGTAGCTTATCTTTGGTATTTGCTTAAAGGAAAAGAAAAATCAAAAGCCTTTGTAACTAATATCAAGTTTTTTGTTTTAGATACTTTCATGCTTAGGAAAATAATGAATTTAGGCACTCCAAGTGCGATGCAAATGTTTTTTGAAGTCGCTATTTTTACAGTAGCTATTTGGTTAAGCGGTACTCTAGGTAAAAACCCTCAAGCAGCCAATCAAATTGCGCTTAACTTGTCGTCAATGACTTTTATGGTAGCAACGGGATTAAGTGTTGCAGCGATGGTGAGGGTGGGAAATCAAAAAGGACAACAAAATTATTTTGAATTAAGACGTATAGCCTTTTCAATATTTTTATTTGGCCTTTTATTTGCTGTAAGTTTTGCCTTTATTTTCTTTGTATTTAATAATCAGTTGCCAAAATTATATGTAGACTTTAATGATACCAAAAACCTATTAGATAATACAGAGGTTATTGACATAGCATCGAAACTTTTAATAGCTGCTGCAATATTTCAAATAAGTGATAGTATACAAGTTATCTTTTTAGGAGCCTTGCGAGGCCTTCAAGATGTTAAAATTCCAACATTAATAACTTTTGTGTCTTACTGGATAGTGGGCTTTCCAGTAAGTTGGTTTTTAGGAAAAGAAACTGCTTATGGTAGTTTTGGTATCTGGTTGGGTTTGCTTGCTGGATTATCAACAGCGGCAATTTTATTGTATCTTAGATTTAATTATCTAACTAAAAGGTTAATTTTGTCTAACAATTAAAGAAGACATATAATGCAACTACCAAAGTTTATATTGGGTGATAATACAGATTATCCGAATGCTATTTTTGTAATTCACACAGAGTTTCCCAGATTTATTATTAATCTTGAAGATGATGAGGTAGAATGGTTTGAAGATTTTGATGAGGAAGATGAAAAAGAATTAAAGGCTGAGACAGAGACCATGATAAAGCTAGCCACCGAATTTTACGATAGAGAAGTTTCTTTATACGAAGAATAATGATTGAACAGTTATTACAATACGATACCTCCCTTTTTTTATTTTTAAATAATTTAGGATCTCCTACCTGGGATTGGTTATGGTTACTCATAACAAACAAGTTAACTTTTATCCCATTATATGCACTTTTACTTTTCTTACTGTATAAAAAATACGGTTGGAAGACTCTTTTAATTTTAGTAGTAATTGTGGCTTTAATGATCACATTTACAGATCAAATTACCAATATGTTTAAAAGAGGTTTTGAAAGAACAAGACCTTGTGGAGAAGATGCTCTGGTTAATCAGATGCGATTTATTGCAGTTCGTTGTGGCAAGTATGGTTTTTTCTCCGGACATGCAGCAAACTCAATGGCAGCAGCTATTTTTTCAGGACTATTACTTCGACCTTTTTATAAGAATTTAATATTTTTGTTAATATTCTGGAGTGTTATTGTAGGTTTTAGTAGAATTTATGTAGGTGTTCACTACCCTTTAGATGTTATCTGCGGAATGACTTTTGGAGCAGTTTCTGGGTTTTTATTTTATAAATTAACAACCTATATCATTAAACGATACGTTAAATAACCACACATTTAAGTGCTTAAGATATTATTCTTAAAGTTTTCTCCTTAATGGAAAATTCAATTTTTGAGTGGTTTACTATTCTGTGTTCTCCATCAATTTGCATGTCATAATGGTTACTTTCTTTTTGATAGATAGATAGATTTTTAGTTTGATAACTTTTGACCTCTTTTAACAGATAGTGTTTTTTAAATAGCATTAACAAGCAAAATAAAACAACTTTAAAGAAATTTAATTTTGAAACAATAAGAACGTCTAGCAGACCATCTTGTAAAGAAGCCTTTGGTGTTAAACTTACCTTATAGCCCAATACATTAGAGTTTGAAACAAAAATCATGAATGGTTTTAAAACTAAATTTTCCTCATTTATGGTAATGTTATATTCGTTATCATATTTTATGTCTTTTAACGATTTAAGTGTCGCTTTAATGTAACTTAAAAGTTTACGATTGTTGGATTCTTCGTAGTTTTTAATAACCATAGCGTCAAATCCAATTCCAGAATTACTAAAAAAATAGTTGTTATTAAAGGATCCAACATCGATTGTTTTTACATCTTGTTTTTTTATTATTGAAATGGCCTGTTCAATATTTTTAGATATTTTAAGATTCGAGGCTAAACCATTTCCAGATCCTAATGGGATAACTCCAAAAAGAATGGGTGTGTCAATTATACAAGAGGCTACTTCATTAATTGTACCGTCACCACCACAAGCAACAATAACATGAGCCTTTTCTTTAATAGATTCTTTTGTAAGTTCGACAGCATGTTTTTTATAGACTGAGTGTTTTACAACCAGAACATATGTGTCTTTACTAAAATACCTTTGAAGGAATTTAATATTGATTTTATTATCGCCAGATCCGGCAATAGGATTAACTATAAAATGTATATGTATCAATATTATTCCTTTATTTTAAGACCGTTATTTCTGTATAAATAATCTGCGACCTGATAATATGAAATGGTTTCGTCTAAAAAGTTAACGTTATTAGGGATTTCTTTTAAGCTATTATCATCTTTATTCCATTGATAAAAATCAGAGCCATTTTGTTCGTTTAATACCATTAGTTTATCATCTTTTAGCAAACCAAGTTTTCTATAATTTCCTATAAGAGCTCTTTCATCTGAGGCGTTCATTTTTAAAATATCTTTGCCAAAAAAGTTTGAAGTGTAATCCCAATTCATCAAACCAAATATAGTAGGGAATAAATCTATTTGAGAGCAAAGTTTATTAACACTTTGCGGCGCAATCAGTTTTGGGTTATATACTATAGCCGGAATATGGTAGTTTTGTACATCTAGTTCCCAGCGGCCTGCGCTGCTGGCACAGTGGTCTGCCATAATTATAAATATGGTGTTGTCAAACCATGGTTTCGATTTTGCATTTTCTAAAAATTCACCGATGGCGTAATCCGTGTATTGTACAGCGCCTTCTCGTCCTGTTCCTGACGGAATTTCCACCTTTCCTTCTGGATATGTATACGGGCGATGATTTGAGGTTGTCATCACAAAATCAAAAAACGGTTTATCTTCTTGGTAGGTTTCATCGGCCTCTTTAAGCACTTTGTTATATATATCTTCATCACAAACACCCCAAGCGTTTTCAAAAGTGACTTCATTATCTTCAATATTGGTTCGTTTGGTTGTAATGCTAGCATCTAATAAAAACCCACGTCCTCTATCAACTATGTCAAAACCATTACCTCCAAAATACGTGTTCATATTATCAAAATAACCATCACCTCCGTAAAAAAATGTTTTATTATAGCCTTCTTTTTTAAAAACTTCGCCAATAGTTAACAACCCTTGATTGTTTTTACGTTTAACGATACTTCTGCCAGGAGTT
The DNA here is from genome assembly GCF_011762485.1 of Yeosuana marina. Taxonomy (GTDB): domain Bacteria; phylum Bacteroidota; class Bacteroidia; order Flavobacteriales; family Flavobacteriaceae; genus Yeosuana; species Yeosuana marina. The sequence continues at coordinate 96,598 of NZ_JAAKGI010000025.1, read as the reverse complement.
GGAGAAATAGATAATGTTATGGCCTCCATACCTCTTACGGTTCTGGTACCTGTAGCAAACAAATTATTAAAAAATAATCCGTTTTGGGCTAGTGAGTCAAGATGAGGTGTAATATTTAAGGTGCTGCCCAATGAGTTTAAATATTTACCACTTAAACTTTCTACACAGATAAATATAATATTCGGTTTTATTGGTTTTTTAATAGAATCGGAATTAACAACCGTTCTTAAAATTTCATTTTTATCAGGATGGATAAAGTGTTCTCCATCAGATTTTAGTTTATTTTTTAAAATTGAAAAAGCTTTGTCTTCATCAATGCTTTTGTAAAATTTTAAATAGGACAATTCATTATTTCTGAAGGCTGCAAAAAACGAATAAATACCGGTTTTTGATAGTTCGTTATTATATCTGTTATTGAATTGCTCTGAATCTTGGTTTTGGACAAATAGTGTAAAAATCGCAACAATACAACCAATTATTAATGTAGGAACAAGTTTGTCTTTAAAGGGGGTTGTACTTTTAAAGGTGTCCTTAAAAGCGCCACGTTTTTTGGTGATAAATAATATAATTAAAAAGGCAATTAAAATAATGCTGACAAGTAATGGAATAGGATAGGATTCATTAATATTTTGAACGACTTCATTCGTGTAAATTAAATAATCGACTGCTATAAAATTAAAACGACGTTTAAATTCTTCCCAAAATGTGATTTCAGCAAAAAACGAAAATAGAAAAATTATAAGTCCCAATGAGTACCCAAAAAATGTAAAAACTCTATCGATAATACTACCATAAAACCTTTTAGGAAACAGCAATAAATAGATAGCGTAGGGTAGAGCAAAAAATGATACCGTGCCTATATCAAACAGAAATCCCAATAAGAATGTGAAAAGTAAATTTAAAACAGATGTATCTGTTTCTGAAAAACTCCAAATAAATAAAATAAGCCTTACTGCAAATGAAAGTATTAAGAAAATTAAAACAAATGTTTTTAGCAATGAAAATCGGCTTGGAAATAATTTACGCCACATAAGATTAACTATTTTTTTATTGAGTGTACAAATGTAAGTTGAATTGTTAAACTATAAATGCCTTGCTTCTTAATTTTATCTAAATTATAACCTTTAGAAGCATTTAAGGCTTGTTACAAAGTGTGTTAAAAATCAAAAAAGAGTTTTAGGTTAATAACAAAGTAATTCTAATACAAGTTAAGAATCAAATAGGTGTTAAATCTAATACTGATTTTGATATACTTTAGCCAAAAAAAATAAAGTTTGCAGAAATTTTTTATTGACTCTTTTTATGTAAAAAAATAGATGTGGTGCGATTAGAATCTAAAAGCACAAGTTGATTTTTAATTGTTTTTGGGATTTCTTTGAGTCTTTTTTTCAAAATGATGAAATAGAATTTGTTATCAGAATTCATTAACGTTTCTAATTCAATTGTTGTTGTTATTTCTTTTACATGACCTTTAGAATAAAATTCACCTGAATAAGAAACATTATGCCAATAATAAATAGGAGTAGAACCTTCTGTAGGTTTATTGATATGGTTTTGGATAAGATATTTATCAGAATTTAACTGTTGATACCAATCCTTATTAAAGTTTAAGCCAATAAATATAATAATAGCTGCAACTGGAAAAAAGGAACTTAAAATAAGTGCCGTTTTTTTATTTTTATATTGAGGCCACCAATGTACCATCAAAAACGCCATAGGAATTGTAACTGGTAAAATATAAGTATGTAGAATATTTTTGGACATGGTGAAAAAAAACGGTATCCAAAACAACCATAACACTAAAAAAGACACCCAATTATCTTTAAGTATTGTGGTTCTATTTTTCCATAATTTTATTAAAACTATTTGAAACCAAGGAAATGTAAATAGCAATAAAAACACCCAAATCATGCCCAAAGGTTGTGAATGCCCACTACCATAAAGATCGCCATTCCATTCTGGTTTTAAAAACCTGTTAAAGTGTTCGCCAACAATAAAATAATTTAAAAAACCAGGAGATTTTTTTTCAGCTAAAATGTACCAAGGTATTGAGATGAGACACGTTATGATGATGCCTTTAATCCAAGGCAATCTGGAATAAAGATCTTTAATTTTAATTTTTTGAAGAAGCAGCCATATAAAAATTGGAGGTCCAGTTAATACTAAAATAATGGGGCCTTTAGATATCAACCCTAAGCCAACTGCTATAAAAAACAAATAATCCCAAATTGTATGGTCGTTTGTTTGAATGGCTTTCCAAAAAGAAAGCATGAGCAACGTAACGCTAAAGGTTAAAGCAACATCTGTAGAAACAACTCCTGTATGAATTAAAAATTCAGGCATGGTTAACAGAATAAATGCAGGTAAGAAAAATGATATTTTTAACCTTTTTATCCAATAGCCTAACATGATAAGGATTGTAACATTTAATACATAAAACGGAAGTCTGGCTGAAATTTCATTGACACCAAAAACACTGAAACTAATAGCAGAAAGCCAAGTAGATAGAGGAGGTTTAGCCCAAAACGGAACACCGTAATCTATTTGTAATACAACCCATTCTTTAGTTTCATACATCAAGCGAGCAATTTCGGCATATCTTGATTCGGTTTTATCTAATAAAGGAATAGCTCCTAAAAGAATAAATCTAAAAACCAGAATTATAATTACTGAAACAGCTATATATTTTGAATATGTTATGGTCCTTTTGTCAGTCATTTTACGGAAGCAATTTTAGTTTTTCGAAGGCTTTGCTCTTTTCTTTTATAGGTTCTGTGAATCAGGTAAAGGTCAACCCATAATCTTAAGAAAAAGCTAATTTTTACTTTAGATTTCCCAACATCAATCCATCTTTTTAGTGGAATTTCGAGCATTCTGTTTAATACCTTATCTCTTCCATAAACGAGAATAATGCGATAAAATATTTCTACATCAAATAACCATTTTGATATAAAGGGCTTCTTAAAAACGTGAGCAGATAATTCTTTTGTAAAAATCTTACATCCGCATTGGGTATCGTAAACTTTTAGTTTTAAAATTAAAGAAATTATTGTCGCAATAATTCGTCCAGTTAAAAACCTATAAGGGCGTCTCTCAATAACGGAGCCAATTTTCATGATTCGGGAGCCGAAAGCAAAGGTTATAGAATCTTTCAAATATTTTGTTAATGAGGCACACTCCTCTAAAGATGTAGATAAATCTGCGTCTAAATAAGCTACAAAGTTAAAATCGAAATTTTCATTGCAAAAGAGCATTCCATTTCGAACAGATTCAGCTTTGCCTAGATTTTTTGGATTAGATATGATAACAACATTACCCGTAAATTCAGTTTGTAGAGTTTCAAGTACGCCGATAGTATTGTCTGAAGAACCATCATTTACAAAGCAAATTAAAGTTTCAGAATTTAATCTCAAGAAATTTTCATACGCTAATTGTGGTAATCTTTTTTCTTCGTTATAACACGGGATAACAATGCAAATATTTTTTTTCAATTCTAAAAAAAGTTTGGTTAAAACATGTTTTTAAACCAAAACAGATTTAAATTATTCTTTTTTATGTAAACTTAAAGGGACAGCAATTTTAGTTTGATCCCAAGCCATGGTAAAATCTACTTCATCAGATTTGTCATCAAACCCAATAGTAAACTGCTCAACAACAGAATCTAGTTTTTTAACAGGCACATCAATTTCTAAAAGATCATAATTAGGATCCCACATTGGTCTCATTTCGGCATCTACACCCCAAGGATATTTTTTGGTGTTAAACATAACTTGCCAAACACTATCTTTTGGTACGGTCCAGATAGTATATTCTCCAATAGGTATTTTAAAACCTTTTATGTATAGAGGCTCGTTGGTAGAAAATGTGGTAGCCTCATTAGCTCCTGTTCTCCATACTTTGTTAAAAGGCACTAATCCGCCAAAAATTTCACGTCCTTTTTTATAGGGTCTATTGTAAGTAACTTTAAGTTTTAAATTATTTGATTCATATTCAACCGTGTCTTTCGGACTTAATCTTGTTTCAAATATGTTTTCAACAAAATAGGAGTATAAAAAAAGGCCTAACGCAATAATTGATAGTACTATAAGTAATCGTTTTAAAAACGTATTCATAAGTTAAAAAATGTTTTTTAATTGGTGTAAAGATAATTTAAATGCATAGATAAGGAAAATACTTAACGTTGTTTTATTAAATTTTGGTATGAATTGAAAAAATAAATTAAATTTTGCAACACATCATTTTTTTTATCGTCTTTTAAAAAGAACTAACTAAAACCAAAAGTACCAGTAGCATGTTTCAAGTTGACATTATTGAACAATGTAAACAAAACAATCGTAAAGCACAATTGCAGTTATACAACCAGTACTGCGACGGGATGTATATTGTTGCTAAACGGTTTTTAAAAGATGCTCATGATGCTGAAGATGTAGTACAAGAAGCCTTTATAAAAGCATTCACTAAACTACACCAATATAAAGCAGAAGTCACTTTTGGAGCTTGGTTAAAACGTATTGTTGTTAATAAAAGTATCGATTTCTTAAAATCTCAAAAACAACGTTTAGTTGATTTAGAGGAGGTGCACCTAAAAGTAATTGATACGCCAACTGATGACAAATGGTTAGTAGATGATGCAATTACAATAAATGATGTAAAAAATGCAATTGAATCCTTACCAGATAAATATCAATATGTTTTGATGTTATATTTAATTGAGGGTTATGATCATCAGGAAATTTCTGAAATTTTAAATATTTCAGAAATAGCATCACGAACACAATTATCACGAGGAAAAGTAAAATTACAAGAACTGTTAACCCTTAAAAAAGATGGCACAAGATATTAGAGAGTTATTTAAATCAGAACATAAAACAATAACTCAAGAAAAGATGCCTGCTAATCATCAAGATAGGTTTCTAGAAAAGTTAGAGCATGAATTGCCTGTTAAACGTAAATCAGATTTCAATTGGTTGCGCATTGCAGCAAGCCTAGTTTTGATGCTGGGATTAAGTTATGGAGGCTATAAATATTTTGAACCTACGACTCTTGTTAAACCAGTAAATACTGTAGCTACAACAAAACCAGAAACTACGAAAACCTTGGGTGATGTATCTCCCGGACTTAAAAAAGTTGAAGATTATTATTTAGCAAGTATTAATTTGGAGTTGTCTAAAATAACGTATACACCAGAAACCAAAGATTTGTTTGATGGTTATGTAGATCAGTTAAGTGTACTCAATAAAGAGTATCAAAAATTATCAGTTGAATTAACAGAAAATGGCCCGAGTGAATTAACAGTAAATGCTTTAATCGATAATTTAAAATTTCGATTAAATCTTTTATATCGATTACGAGAACAATTAAAAGAATTTAATGCTTCAGATACTCAAAATAATGAAGCGTCACAATCAATCTAAAAAAATCAAAAAATGAAACAGTTTTCTATATTAAAACAAAAACTATTGATGCTTATAGTTTTAATAGCCACAAGTGTATCAGCACAGCAAAAATTAACCAAAGTATCTCAAAGTATCAATGTGGATAAGGATGTAACAATCGATTTAAACACAAGTCATTGCAATATTGTATTTGATACTTGGAACAAAGATGTTATAGAAGTAGAAGCCTATATTGAAGGAGATAACCTTTCAAATGAAGAATTGCAAAAGGCTTTAAAAAACTGGAATGTAGATGTTGATGCAACAAAAAGTACGGTTTCTATTTCTACTAAAGGAAATTCTCCAGTTGCATGGTCCTACTCGTATAATGATGGAGATAATAGTGCAATTACGGCAGTTTTAGAAGAATTGAAATTTGAACTAGCAGATATTGAAGTACCAGAAATTGATATTGAGATACCAGAAATGCCAGAAATGCCCGAGATGCCAGAATTACCTGAATTGCCAGATGGATTACACCAAATGCAGTTTGATTATGACGCTTATAAAAAAGATGGTGATGCCTATATGGAAAAATGGACCAAAAAATTTGATTCAAAATTTGGAAAAGATTACCAAAAAAAGATAGAAGAATGGGGAGAAAAGTTTGGTAAAGAATGGGGAGAGAAGTATGGTAAACAAATGGAAGAATGGGGCGAAAAATTTGCTAAAGAATGGGAAGAAAAACATGGTGAAGAGATGACACAATGGGGAGAAGAATATGCCAAACAAATGGAAGAAAGAGCAAAACGAATTGAGGAACTGCATAAGAGACGCGAAGAGATTTATAAAAAACGAGCCGACGCAAGAGAAAAACTTAGTGAGAAAAGAGAAAAGCAACGAGAAGAAATATTAAAGAGACGCGAAGAACTAGCAGATGAAAGACGGGTTAAAATTGAAAAAATGATTCATAATAATACGGATTCCAAAGTTAAGAAAACAATAAAAATAAAAATGCCTAAAGATGCTAAATTGAAGGTTAATGTTAGATACGGCGAACTTAAATTTGCCAGTAATATTGATAATTTAAAAGCAGACTTATCGCATACTAAGCTTATAGCACCTAGCATTAATGGAAGTAAAACTTCCATTAATGCTTCTTATTCGCCAGTTTATGTTGCTAATTGGAATTTAGGAACTCTTAATTTAAACTATGTAAAACAAGCTGAATTGGATAACGTAAAACGCCTAATGTTAACTTCTAATGCATCCAATATTGTAATTAAAAATTTAATTAATAGCGCCATTATTGATGGTAGTATTGGTGATTTAAAAGTTTTGAAAATTGATGATGTTTTTACAAATTTAAATGTAACCCTTCAAAATACTGATGCCTTTATAACATTACCTAAATCAGATTATAGTCTACAGTACAAAGGAACGCGTTCTCGTTTTTCTCATCCTAAAATGACATCAAAAGAAAATGAAAATATTTCAAATTTTTCTGTTGGCGATTTAACGAGCGCTAAAACCATTGTTGTAAATGCCAAGTACAGTAACATTATAATGAAATAACAGGTATCAATTCAATAGATAGACCTATTTTCTTAGGTAAAATTTATAAATAATTTATCTTTAAATATCTTCGGCTAACTAAAAGTTAGCACCTTTTTTTTCTCAAAAATTATTATTCAGAACTTTTTATAAGTTCTTTTTTTAGTTTTAAGCTTAAAGTTTTATAAAAAAAAGTTAATGACATTTTGACATTTTTATAATAATGGCAGTACTTTTGCCAACTACAATATGTATTTGTAAAATTTAAGTACGACAATGAGCAAAAAAGACAAACAAAAAGATATAGAAAAAGAGCAGGTTGAAAATGTTCAGAATGAAACTGAAACTGTTGAATCTGATAAGCAACAAGAAGAAGAGTTAACCGCTGAAGAAAAATTGCAGAACGAATTGAAGCAAGAAAAAGATAAGTTTTTAAGGTTATTTGCAGAGTTTGAAAATTATAAAAGACGTACAGCAAAAGAACGAATAGACTTGTTTAAAACTGCAAATCAAGATCTTATGGTAGCTTTGTTACCCGTTCTAGATGATTTTGATAGAGCCTATGTAGAAATATCAAAAACAGCAGATAAAGATCTTTTAAAAGGTGTTGAGTTGATTAGTAATAAATTAAAATCAACTTTAGAGCAAAAAGGCTTATCTCCTATTAAAATAGAGAGTGGTGATGCGTTTAACGCAGATAATCATGAAGCTATTACACAAATTCCTGCTCCTTCAGAAGATTTAAAAGGTAAAATTATCGATGTAGTAGAAAAGGGATACGCTTTAGGAGATAAAGTAATTCGTTTTCCTAAAGTTGTTATCGGACAATAAAAATATTAATATAAAAAACTCCTTTCTTTAAGAAAGGTTTTGGATGGGAATATGGCAAAAAGAGACTATTACGAAATTTTAGGAATAAGTAAAGGAGCGACAGCTGAAGAAGTAAAAAAGGCCTATCGTAAAATGGCTATTAAATATCATCCTGATAAAAATCCTGATGATAAAGAGGCGGAAGCTAAATTTAAAGAAGCAGCTGAAGCTTATGAAGTTTTAAGTAACGCAGATAAAAAGGCACGCTATGATCAATATGGTCATCAAGCATTTGAAGGCGGTGGGGGATTCGGTGGTCATAGTATGAATATGGATGATATCTTCAGTCAGTTTGGAGATATATTTGGAGGAGCTTTTGGCGGAGGCGGTTTTTCCGGCTTTGGTGGCGGTGGCGGTCAACGTCGCGTTAAAGGAAGTAATCTTCGTATAAGAGTTAAGCTAACTTTAGAAGAAGTTGCTAATGGTGTAGAGAAAAAAATTAAAGTAAGACGTAAAATACAAGCCAAAGGGACAACTTATAAAACGTGTTCAACGTGTCATGGAAGCGGACAAGTAACTAGAATTACCAATACTATTTTGGGAAGAATGCAAACAGCCACAACCTGTAATATGTGTGGTGGAGCAGGCCAAATTATAGATAAAAAGCCTGCTGATGCTGATGCTCAAGGATTAAAAGTAGCAGAAGAAACAGTTTCAATAAAAATTCCAGCTGGAGTTGTTGATGGTATGCAACTTAAAGTAGCAGGCAAAGGAAATGATGCTCCAGGAAATGGTATTGCTGGAGATCTTTTAGTGGCTATTGAAGAGGAACCGCATCAAACATTACAACGAGAAGGAGATAATTTGCATTATGATTTATATGTAAGTTTACCAGATGCTATTTTAGGAAATTCTAAAGAAATTGATACCGTTACAGGTAAAGTAAGAATTAAAATAGAGCCCGGTGTTCAATCTGGAAAAATATTAAGATTACGTGGAAAAGGAATTCCAAGTATTAATGGGTATGGTAAAGGAGATTTGTTAGTTCATGTAAATGTATGGACACCAAAGACTTTGAGTAAACAGCAAAAAGATTTTTTTGAGTCCATGCGAGAAGATGAACATTTCACGCCCAAACCAGAAAGTACAGATAAGTCCTTTTTTGAGAAAGTCAAAGACATGTTTTCTTAGATCATGATTTTTTAAGAAGCATTTTTGTTGTTCTTTAATTCTTATTTATATAAAAGTTATAGTATTCTTTTATTAATTATTTAATAAAAAATACTATATTTGAATATCACTAATATATTAGTGATATTTTCTTTTTCATAGCAATTTTTTTCCCATCCTTAATTTTTTTAAGGGTGGGTTTTGTTTTTTAGCATACTTATTATAATTCCATATTAAATAATGGAGCGATTTTTTTAAAAACATTTATCATTTTATTATAAATGTTACTTAGTAACATTTAATATCTTTACGCAACCAACAATAAAAAATAAGAATGAGTAATATTTTAGAAGTCCAAAATGTTTCTAAAAATTTTGGATCGTTTACTGCTCTAAACAGCGTGTCTATAGCTGTCCCAAAAGGAAGTATATTTGGTTTATTAGGGCCTAATGGCGCTGGTAAAACAACACTTATTAGAGTTATAAATCAAATAACCATGCCCGATTCGGGTCACGTAATTTTAGATGGCGAACCCTTAAATCCAATGCATATAAAGGATATTGGTTACCTGCCAGAAGAGCGCGGGTTATACAAATCTATGAAGGTTGGAGAGCAAGCATTGTACTTAGCCCAATTAAAAGGATTAAGCCATAAAGAAGCAAAAAAGCGTTTAAAATATTGGTTTGATAGGCTAGAGATAGGGGATTGGTGGAACAAAAAAATTCAGGAGTTATCAAAAGGGATGGCACAAAAAATACAGTTTGTTGTAACAGTATTGCATGAGCCTAAATTGTTAATTTTTGATGAACCATTCTCTGGATTTGATCCTATAAACGCCAATTTAATAAAAGATGAAATTTTAAAGTTACGAGACGATGGTGCTACGGTTATTTTTTCAACACACCGTATGGAATCTGTAGAAGAACTATGTGATGAAATTACGTTAATTCACAAATCAAATAAGATACTTGAAGGAACACTAATTGATATAAAAAAGCAGTTTAAAACTAATACGTTTGAAATTGGTATTGATACAAAGCAGCATCTTATTTTGGAAAAGGAGTTGTCTGAAAAATTTGAAGTATCTCCTGCAAATTTTAAATCGCTAGGCGATGAGTTGAAGCTTAACGTTAAATTGTCTGAAAGTGATAATCCAAACGATTTATTAAGTTATTTATGTAATTATGGAATGGTATCTCATTTCGTTGAGCTTATACCTAGTGTTAACGATATTTTTATCCAATCAGTAAAGAATAATTGATTATGAATCATTTACCGCTTATAATAAAACGTGAATACTTAACGAAGGTTAAAAACAAATCATTCATAGTTATGACTTTTTTAAGTCCAATTATTATGATTGGTCTGGCATCTTTAGTTGCTTATTTGTCACAAATAAATAATGATAAAGAACGAACCATTTTAGTTTTAGATGAATCTAATGTGGTACAAGATGTCTTTAAAAATGAAGATCATGTTACCTATAATATATTAGAGAATATGTCTTTAAAAGATGCTGAAGAATTGGCAAAACAGTCAGAGTCATATGGGTTGTTATATATTGATAAATTAACTGATATTGATTCTATTTCAGGACAAATTAAGTTTCTTTCAGAAGAATCTCCTTCTCTATCAGTTATCTCAAATTTAGAGGCTAAAATTGATAAAAAAATAGAGTACTTAAAACTTCAGAAAAAGGGTGTTGATGTTAAAATGATTGATGCCGCAAAAACAAACGTAAGCATTTTGCAGGAAACTTTTAAGGGAGAAAAAACGTCTAAAACAGATAGTGTTGTTAAACTTGTTTTTGGAGGATTAGCAGGCTATTTGTTATTTATGTTTATCATTATTTATGGAAACATGATTATGCGAAGCGTTATCGAAGAGAAAACTAGCAGAATTATTGAAGTTATTATATCCTCTGTTAAACCTATTCAATTAATGTTAGGTAAAATTATAGGCACCTCTTTAGCGGGTATTACACAGTTTGTGGCTTGGCTCTTAATAGGAGGGGTATTACTTTTTGTTATTTCTACCGTTTTTGGTTTTGATGTGGGACAAATGCAATCTGCAAATCAAGAAATGATGCATAGTGCGATGAATAATTCAGAAATGACTATGCAAATACATGATTTATTAACGTCCTTCTATCATTTACCTATAACTAATTTAATTATTGCATTTATATTGTTTTTTATTGGCGGCTATTTATTGTATAGTTCATTATATGCAGCCATTGGTGCCGCTGTTGATAACGAGACAGACACACAACAATTTATTTTTCCAATTTTAATGCCTTTAATGTTGGCGGTATATGTCGGCTTTTTTACGGTTATTGAAGATCCTCATGGTACCGTATCAACGGTATTTTCATTCATACCATTTACATCTCCTATTGTGATGCTTATGCGCATACCTTTTGGGGTTCCTTTGTGGCAGCAAATAGTGTCTTTATTAATATTATTGGGTACATTTATGCTTACTGTTTGGTTTGCAGCTAAAATTTATAGAGTGGGTATTTTAATGTATGGAAAAAAACCAACCTATAAAGAGATAATAAAATGGATAAAATATTAACATGGATCAGAATCTAGATAAAATTGAAAAGGTTATCTCAAAAAGTTCTATTTGGGAAAAGTTTGTTGATTTTCTAGATCTTATAATCTATCAAAATAACAAGCATACTATAGAAATCACAATTGGTTATGTGCTTTTAATTTGTATTATATTATTAGCTACATCAGTTCTTTTAAGGTGGGGAAGAAAACTGCTAACACGAAATATGCCTCAAGAAGACAAGGTTAAATTCGTTACAGTTTTTTCATTTGCAAGGTGGCTTATTTATGCCATTGTTTTGTTAATAGTATTAAATTCTATAGGTATTGATGTAACAGCTGTGTTTGCTGCATCCGCAGCCTTATTAATAGGTATTGGTTTAGCACTTCAAACCTTATTTCAAGATATTATTTCAGGAGTTTTTATTCTGGTAGACCAAACGGTTCATGTAGGTGATATTATTGAACTGGATGGTAAGGTTGGTCGGGTTGAAGAAATAAAACTTAGAACGACAAGAGCCGTTACCATTGATAATAGAGTTTTGGTTATTCCAAATCATTTATATCTTACTAATAGTTTATTTAACTGGACACAAAATGGCACAACCACAAGAGAGAGTGTTACTGTAGGAGTTGCATATGGAAGCGATGTACAATTAGTAAAAAAGTTATTGTTAGAAGCTGCCAATTCACATCCAGAAGTTATAGATGTATCAGCGACTATTGTTCAGTTTACAGATTTTGGAGATAGTTCATTAAATTTTAAAGTTATATTTACCTTAGGGGATAGTTTTAATGCTAACAACCCAAAAAGTGATGTGCGTTTTGAGATAGATAGATTGTTTAGAGAAAACAATATAACTATTCCGTTTCCCCAAAGAGATGTTCACATTTTTCAAAATAAAAGTTAAAAAAATATGCCTAAAATTTTAATAGTAGAAGATGAAGCTGCCATAAGACGCGTACTTGTAAAAATTCTTTCCGAAGAAAATGACACGTATGATGTTGAAGAGGCTGGTGATGGATTAGAAGGAATTGAAAAAATAAAAAAAGACGATTACGATTTAGTGCTTTGTGATATTAAAATGCCTAAAATGGATGGGGTTGAAGTATTGGAAGCTGTAAAAAAAATTAAACCAGAAATACCAATTGTAATGATTTCTGGACACGGAGATTTAGATACTGCGGTAAATACCATGCGTTTAGGTGCTTTTGATTATATATCAAAACCACCAGATTTAAATAGACTTCTTAATACTGTTAGGAATGCTTTAGATAGAAAAGAACTGGTTGTAGAAAATAAACTGCTTAAAAAGAAAGTCAGTAAAAATTTTGAAATGATAGGGGAGAGCAGTGCTATTTCCCATATTAAAGATATTATTGAAAAAGTTGCTCCAACCGATGCCAGAGTGCTTATAACTGGTTCTAATGGAACAGGAAAAGAACTGGTTGCACATTGGTTACATCAAAAGAGTGATCGTTCTAGTGGCCCAATGATAGAAGTAAACTGTGCTGCTATACCAAGTGAGCTTATTGAAAGCGAATTATTTGGTCATGTAAAGGGAGCGTTTACAAGTGCCGTTAAAGATCGAGCAGGAAAATTTGAAGCGGCTAATGGAGGAACGATTTTTCTTGATGAAATAGGAGATATGAGTTTGTCTGCACAAGCAAAAGTGCTTCGTGCTCTTCAAGAAAGTAGAATTTCGCGGGTAGGTAGTGATAAAGATATTAAAGTAAATGTTCGTGTTATTGCAGCTACTAATAAGGATTTAAAAAAGGAAATTGAAGACGGTAAATTCAGAGAAGATTTATATCATAGATTAGCTGTTATTTTAATTCAAGTGCCTGCTTTAAACGATAGACGTGACGATATTCCATTACTCATAAATCATTTTGCTGATAAAATAGCAAGTGAGCATGGAACTGCACAAAAAGTTTTTACCAATAAAGCTATTAAGTTATTACAAGATTATGATTGGACAGGCAATATAAGGGAATTGAGAAATGTAGTTGAACGATTAATTATTTTAGGTGACAAAGAAGTTACAGAAAATGATGTTAAAATGTTCGCATCAAAATAGTAACATTTTAAAATTTAAAAGGCCGGAACTGCATTTACATGAGTTCTGGCCTTTTTTATATATAATTAAAATTAGTCTTCGCAGTCATTTAAATAGGACATATAGGTTGAAGCTAATCCTTTAAGACTTTTTAAATAATGGTTTTTTATTTCATCAATACTTTTGGTATTTAAAGAATCTGCACTTTCATTAGGAACCGAGATTGTATTCTTACTATCGCTAATTTTTAAAATATCATTATAGTTTTTGACGCTTACAGAAATTGCAGACTTGTATTCAGTAATCATCTGTTCTTTTTTAAGCATTAAGGCTTTTTCTTTTTGAGCGGCCAATTTCATTCTAATCTCTTTCTCTTTTTGTTGGAGTTCAAGTTGTTGCTGTTTAAGCGTTTCTTGCTCATCTTTTAGTTGAGAAAGGCTATTATCTTTTTGGTCTGCAGCTGTACACTTATCTAATTCAATAATACTTTCTTTAGCAATGTCTCTTGCTCTTTTAACAAAAAAGCGTCCGTCTTCATAAGTTTCAGCGGGCTCAACTTTTTCTAATAAATCTATAGCGTCAAAAGCATGATTGTAAGACGTTTCGCAACCACAATCTTTTAATTTTGGTAAAGCACGCTTAAAAGCCATTAAGGATTTGTATGCGTATTCCTTTAAATGCGAAATGTTATTAGCCTCATAAGAGGTCTTTACATCTGAGTAAGCATATATGACATCAGAGTCTGCTTCAGAGCAATTAGTTTGCCCCTGAAATTTTAAGCATATAAGAATAAATAGAAAAAATAAGTAGTTCTTTTTCATGGTATTTGGTTTTAAATTTAATAAGTAGGTGCTCAAAAATATTAAAAACATACCAAAGTAGTGTGCATTTCATCGAATTTATTCTTTTACTATCTTTATGAAGAATTTAAAAAAATGAATTAATGAAAAATATATCTCCAAAAGACTTCCTTGTAGAATCATCAATTAATCTAAAAGAAAACTCAACAACTTATGATTTAGATACTTCGGAAAAAAAAATAGAAAAAGAGTTAAAGTCCGTTAGAAAAAAACTAGGTAAACTTCAAGATACTATGTATGCCCATGGTAAATATGCTGTTTTGGTATGTTTACAAGGTATGGATACAGCGGGCAAAGACAGTTTAATTAGAGAGGTTTTTAAAGATTTTAATACACGAGGTATTGTAGTGCATAGCTTTAAAGTTCCTACAGAATTGGAGTTAAAGCATGATTATTTATGGAGGCATTATTTAGAACTACCTGCCAGAGGTAAATTTGGGGTTTTTAACAGAACGCATTACGAAAATGTATTAGTAACAAGGGTACATCCTGGTTATATTCTTTCTGAGAATATTCCTGGAATAAATTCGGTTAATGATATTGATAATGCCTTTTGGAGTAAACGTTTTGAGCAGATAAATAATTTTGAAAAGCACATTTCAGATAATGGTACCATCATTTTTAAATTCTTTTTAAATCTATCAAAAGAAGAACAAAAATACAGATTACTTCGCAGGTTAGAGAAACAAGAAAAAAACTGGAAATTTTCACCAGGCGATTTAAAAGAGCGTGAACTATGGGATGCTTATCAAGAATGTTATCAAGACGCCATTAATAAAACTTCAAAACCGCATGCACCATGGTATAATATTCCAGCAGACGATAAAGCAACAGCACGCTATATTGTTGCTAAAATTATGTACGATACCTTAAAAACCTATACTGATATTCAAGAACCAGAACTGGATGACGATATTAAAGCAAATTTGGATATGTATAAAAAACAATTAGAAAGCGAATAATTAAATGTTTTTGTATGTCAACTTTTATGATTTACTTCACATAAAAGTGTGTATAGAATGATATCTTTAAAATCTAAAATTAGCCTTATGAATGTATTAAAAAAAGTCATTTTTATTATATCATTTTTAATGATCCTTCCTGTAAATGCTCAATCAGACGAAGAAGTTATTAAGGATATATACAAACAGTCATTAACAAATGGCAAGAGTTATGATTGGCTGAATTATTTATCTAATCAAATAGGAAGCAGATTGTCTGGATCATTAGGTGCAGAAAGAGCAGTTGCTTGGACCAAAGAAGAATTAGATAAGTTAGGATTAGATAAAGTTTGGTTACAACCTGTTATGGTCCCAAAATGGGTGCGTGGTGCCAAAGAATATGCTTATATAAAAAGTTCAGATGGAAAATCCATAACAGTTAATATTTGTGCATTAGGCGGGTCTGTTGCAACACCAGCGTTAGGTATTAAAGCTTCTATTGTTGAAGTTCATGATTTTGAAGAATTGGCTACCTTAGGAAAAGAGGCTATTGAAGGTAAAATTGTGTTTTATAATAGACCTATGCAGCCAGATTTAATAAATACTTTTGAGGCTTATAGCAAAGCAAATAATCAACGTACAAAGGGAGCAATGGAGGCATCAAAGTATGGTGCCGTTGGGGTTATTGTAAGATCTTTAAATTTAAGATTAGACGATTTACCGCATGCAGGAAACATGACTTATGGAGATTTACCAGATGATAAACGTATTCCTGCTGCAGCCATAAGTACTAATGATGCTGAGTTATTGAGTACGATGCTTAAACTAGACAAGACCATCCAATTTTATTTTAAACAAAACTGTAGACAACTTAAAGATGTTCAATCTTATAATGTGATTGGAGAAATTAAGGGAAGTCAATATCCTAATCAATATATGGTTGTTGGTGGACATTTAGATTCTTGGGATTTAGGAGATGGCGCTCAAGATGATGGTGCAGGTGTGGTACAGTCCATGGACGTGTTAAGGTTACTTAAAGAATCTGGCATTAAACCTAAGCATACTATTAGAGTAGTGTTGTTTATGAATGAAGAAAACGGATCAAGAGGGGGCGCAAAGTATGCAGAAGAGGCTAAACTCAAAAACGAAAATCATGTATTCGCTTTAGAGAGTGATTCTGGAGGTTTTACACCCAGAGGATTTTCATTTGACTGCGATGATGATCAGTTAAATCATATAACCCAATGGAAGCCTCTTTTCAAACCCTATCTGATACATTATTTTGAAAAAGGACATAGTGGATCTGATATTGGTCATTTAAAAGGAATTGCTCCTGTTTTAGTGGGTTTAGCTCCAGATTCGCAACGTTATTTTGATTATCATCATGCAAGTAATGATACGTTTGATGCCGTTAATAAACGTGAGCTCGAATTAGGAGCAGCTACCATGACAGCTTTAGTATATTTAGTTGACAAATACGGAATTTAAATAGTTTTATATGAAACGTTTTCTTGTAGTCATCTTTTTAATGACGTATCAAATACAATCTCAAAATAGTATGGAATCTAAATTGCCTTATTACGAAATTCCCGACACTCCAGAATCTTACACAGCAGGAACCGTTGCCGCAAGAATGCTTGATGGTTTAGGATTTAGATATTACTGGGCTACTGAAGGGTTACAACCAGAAGATTTAAGTTTTAAACCTAGTGATGATGCTCGAACGAGTGCAGAAACCATTGACCATATTTATATCTTATCAAAAGTGATTCTAAATGCAACGTTGCAACAATCAAATGAAGGAGTGAATGATATACCTGATTTGACATTTAACGAGAAAAGACAACAAACTCTGGAAAATATAAAAACCGCTGCGGATATTTTAAGAGCTTCAGATGATATATCTCAGTTCAAATTAATTTTTAGTGAGCGTGAATTTCCGTTTAGGAATAGTATTAACGGTCCCATAGAAGATGCCGTTTGGCATTGTGGTCAAATTGTATCATTCAGACGGAGCTCTGGAAACCCTTACAATTCAAAAGCTAACGTTTTTACAGGAAAAGTAAGAGAATAATTTATTGCTTAGACTGTTTGTCTGAAAACTGTAATAATATCTCTTTTGTTTTTTCCTGAATGCCATTCAATTGTCCAATGGCGTAAATATTGGTTACATTTCTAATTGCCAGTAGGCCATTTAAATAAGTGCCTAGTTCCTCAAATTGTGCTTTTTCCCATATAGCTTCTGCTAGTTTTGAGTGAGGCGAAATATTGCCATAATCTCCCAAAGGGTATTTACGCTCGAAGGATATTACCTGATCTACATAGGTTCTAAGATTAAGTTGAGTGCGGGAAATGTTATCTTCATGCATCACATCAAGTTGAAGTATTTCATCTTGTAGCCATTTATCTAAAATATTCAAATTTCCTGTCGACAATAAACTTTTTAAAGTATTGTTGTTAAAAGAGACTGCTACATGGACTTTAGGGTCAAACTTAAATCGAGCAATGTTAATGAGTGTATCAATAGTAACATGATCGTTAGACATTTGTTTTATAAAACCAAAAACCTGTGTGGTATCTTGCTTGAGAATATTTAAGGTTTGATCTATCATCAGCGTATCCATTTTCAGATCTCTAATAAGCGATTGAACAATCAAATCCTTTTGAATGTTCTGTTTTCGTATTTCATTCCAGTTATTAACTTGCAACGCAATCAAAATCCCAATAACCACCAGGAAAATTTCGCCAATGGCATATTTTAGGTAGTTGGTGGTTTTACCTTCGGCTACTAGTTTTTTGCGAATGTTTCTGAAGAATTTAATCATATTTATCAAATATCATATTACCATTAGTACAGCATAATAAATTGTTGTTATTAATAGTATGATAATTCCAAAAGCCAGAAACCGAAGTGCTTTGTTTACATTTTTGAATTTCTTGTTGGTAATTTTGGAAATGATAAAAATCTGTTGTCCTAGCTGATCGAATAATTTATCTTCATCCTTACTTACTTTATAAAAGGTTTTGGAAAACTCTTTGATACCGCCAAATTTGGAAATAACATCTCCGAAGAAAAACATGTTTTTGTCATATTTCGCTTCAATTCTTGGGATAAAACAGCGGATACAGAAATAGATTGAAACAACTGTGCAGCCAAACCAAAGACCTATGAGTACGTATAAGGGTATATTATTTGGAAAAGCTATAAATATATTTTCTGTTTTTTGGTACATAAAATTTAATAGAATTCCATAAAAAGAGAGAAGAAGACCTGCCTTAAGTTCGGAAGCTTGAATAAGTGCAGTGATATAATTGATAGTCCCCCAATAATGGTCTACCATGTCTTCTGCATGGGCATTATGTAGTCTATTTTTTTCTAAATCAATTTGTGATTTTGATTGTTCTTTTTTTTGTTTGTCTTCGGCTGGTTTCATAAAAAAGTTTTAAATAAAATAAAAAGATGTTTTTTTAGTCACATTATTTTTTATTCTAGAACCTCGTAAACTGTTAAAGGTTCTGATTTGTTTTTTACGGTTATACTTCCTAGTTTTTTACACTGAAAGGCTTCTTTGACAGCATTGTAACACTTCTCACTAATAATTATCTGGTTTGGTTTTGCGGCATCCTGCAAACGCGCTGCAGTATTTACGGTGTCTCCTATTACCGTGTAATCCAAACGTTTTAAGCTGGACGACCCAATGTTTCCGGAAATCATTTCACCACTTTTAATACCAATGGAGACTTTGGGTTCAAAACCTTGCAATTCACTAATTTTAGGAATTTCATTAATTTTATGTCTTACAGACAATGCAGCATCTATGGCACGATCTAGATGGTAATCTCCTCTAAAAACAGCCATAATAGCATCGCCTATAAATTTGTCAATAAAACCTTTCTGTGCCATAATTTCTTTAACCATGACGTCAAAATAGCTATTAATCATATTAACCACCGTATCTGCAGGCGCCGTTTCACTTATTTTTGTAAACCCACAGAGGTCAATAAACATTACCGTAGCTTCTATAGTTTCATTGGCCATAATGGTAGTTTCATAATCACGACTTCCCATAAAGTTTAGTACGTTTTCATCTACATACATTTTTAAGATATTATTTTCTTTGATGGCCTGTAAGGTTTGTTTAATATGTTCAGCGTGTTTTATAGTTTTTTCTATGGTAATGATAAGATCTTCAAAATCAATGGGTTTGGTTATAAAATCAAAGGCACCCCGATTCATGGCGGTGCGTATATTTTCCATATCGCCATATGCTGAAACTATAACGGATTTTAGTAGCGGATTGAGTTCATTGAGTTTAGACAATAACGTGAGCCCATCCATTTCTGGCATGTTAATGTCGCTCAAGACCAAATCCATATTGGGGTCTTCAAGAAGCTTTTCTAAGGCATCCTTTCCGTTGATTGCAAATACAAATTCGTACTCATTTTGCCGAATTTGTTTTCGGAATTTTTGTTTAATGAGAACCTGTAAATCGGTTTCATCATCTACTACGAGTATCTTTGCCATTATTTTAATGTGGTTAGTTTATTTTTTAAAAGTGTAAAATCTAAAGGTTTCGTTAGAAAATCGTCGGCACCTAAGTTTATAGCCATGTTTCTGTTTTCCTCGTCACCATAAGCTGTAATCATCATGACTAATGGTGGTGGTTTTACATACTGTTTCTTTATATATTCTAATAGTTCAAGTCCGCTCATCCCTGGCATATTAATGTCAGACAAAATCAATACGGCTTCCTGCTCCATGGTTTTCATTGTATTTACAGCCTCTTCTCCAGAAAAAGCAAATACAAAGTTCATTTCACCTGTTTTTATTTCTTTTCGAAAGCGTTGTTGAAAAAGTAATTTTACATCTGGCTCATCGTCTACAACTAAAATTTTCATATTGTTTTCTTTTTTTATTCATTATTTGTATCCTGTGGATACTTGTTTTTTGTGTTATTTTATTGGTAATGATATGGTAAAAGTGGTTCCCTTACCTGATTCTGATTCCACATCTAATTTCCCACCGTGTACTTTTACAATATCATAACTTAATGATAAACCTAGTCCAGTTCCTTTACCTGATGGTTTGGTGGTAAAGAAAGGTTGGAAGATTTTTTCTTTGATGGCATCAGGAATTCCATTGCCGTTGTCTTTTACACAAATAAAAACGTTATTATCCACTTTTTTGGTGCTAACCGAAACGGTTGGTTCATAGGACACTTGTTCGCCCGAGCTTGAAAAAGCCTTCTTTTTTTCGTCAACAACGTAAAAGGCATTGGTAATAAGATTTAACACCACTCGGCCAATATCTTGTGGCACAACGCTTATCTTACCAATTGATGTGTCAAAATCTGTCTGCATTGTTGCATTGAATGATTTGTCTTTAGCTCTTAAACCATGGTAGGCTAACCGCAAATATTCATCGGCTAACATATTGATGTCTGTAGGTTCTTTTTCGCTACTGCTACTGCGACTGTGTTGAAGCATACCTTTAACAATGCTATCCGCACGTTTGCCATGAAAGATTATTTTATCCTCATTATCAACAACATCTTTTGCCAGGGCTTTCACTTCATCATAATTTCCGTTTTCAATTTCCTCATTCATTTCTTGCAGTAATTCCTTATTTACCTCCGAAAAATTATTGACAAAGTTCAATGGGTTTTGAATTTCATGAGCAATACCTGCTGTTAACTCCCCTAAACTTGCCATTTTTTCTGCTTGAATTAATTGAGATTGCGTTGCTTTTAATTCTAAATAGGCTTTCTCTATTTCTTTAGCTTGTGCTAATTCTTTTTCTCGAGTTTTTTCTCGTTCTTTACGTATGGTATTTCGTTTTTGAAAGCGATGTAATTGAAATCCTATTATTGCTAAAAGCATGACATAAATTAAATAGGCCCACCACGTTTGCCACCAAGGTGATAAAATAGTAAATTTAAACTCTGCCGGTTTACTCCAACTACCATCTAAACCTTTAGATACTACTTTAAAATTATAATCACCTGCCGGTAAATCTCGATAATTTTCACTAATGGTTTTAGAGGATACTGGGCTCCAATTTCTATCAATACCTTCTAAAAAATAACTATAAACTAATTTGTCTGGATTATTTAATTGAAACCCATTATAATTAAAACTTAAATAATTTTGATTAGATGGCAATGTTAATCCAACTGGCATGTTGTATGGGCCTTCAACTGTTTTCCAATGCATTTGGTTTTTTTTATTTTCAATATCATTTTTTGCAACAATGGAATCTTTATTTATGACTCCTAAAGAATCTATAGCTTTTCTGCTTTTTTGAAGGCGTACTTCATCTTTAAATTCTTGTTTTTTATCTAAAATGTTTAATCCTGTAACGTATGTTGTATTGTTATAATTTGAATTTTGAAGAGGATCCATAACAGTGAGCATAGCGCCGTTAACGCCTGCCCAAAACCTTCCATTTTCATCAAAGGAAAAACTGTTTTCAGAAAAATCGACTTCATTTAACCCTTGTCTTCTGTCAATTGTTTTTGCAGTCCAATAGGGGTGTTCCTCTTGTTCTTCCTCATTAGGTTTAAGTATAGTCAATCCTTTGGAGGTTCCAGTAAATATGTCACCGTCATGTTCTATTATGGCATAGACATCATTTGCTGCTAAACCTTCATTGGTGGTAAAAGTGGTGATTTCTTTATTTTTTGGATTAATAAGTTGTACGCCATCTTGAGTAGCTGCCCAAATATTTTGATGGGCATCTAAACATAATGAGAATACTGTATTTGAAACCAAACCATCATCTTTTATTAACAACTTACGCGTATTATTTTTAGGGTTAATTATTTGAATACCTGCACCTATAGTCCCTATCCAAATATTATTTGAAGCGTCATTCAAAAATATGTTAATAATTATATTAGTTTCTTCAGCAGTTGATTCGAAATATTTAAAGACTGAATGGTCCAGATCGACCGTTTGTATTTCGCCTGTTTCGGAACCCATCCAAATAAGCCCGTTTTCATCTTCAAAAACAGTTTTAATAGTATTTGCTTTTAAACCTTGTTCCGTAGTAAGTTGCTGTATAGTTTCTTTTTTTGGATTAATGATACTTACCCCAAATCCAGAACCACTAGCCCAAATTCTACCTTTGGAATCTTCTATTAATGACGGGTTTCTTGCATGCACGAGCCCTTGCTCAATGCCTAAATGTTTAATGGTTTTTGTTTTTGGGTTATAAATATCTATACCATTATAGGTGCCAATCCAAGTGTTGCCATCTGCTGTTTGTACAGTACTCCATACTTCATTACTGGTTAGCCCGTCATTGACACCATAATTTCCAGGTCTCCCAGTTTTATAATCTAGTTTGTATAATCCATTTCTATAATCGCCTGCCCATATTTGGCCTTGCTTATCTTCTAAAAGATTACGTAGGATATGATTTCCTTTTTTTACTTCAAATTCTTCTAATAGTTTGTTGGCTTCATCGTATGCATATAGTAAACCATCAGAACAACCCAACCATATTTTACCGGATGTATCTTCATAAATATTAGCCACACCAACACCTTCTTTTAAACCTTGCTCCCCGGTTAGTCGTGATATTTTTGTTTTGTCGGCATTAATAATTTGAACACCACCAGCGCCATCACCCCCACCAATTCCAATCCAAATGTTATTCTTGGTATCTTGATAAATATGGGGGACAAAAGGATTAGATAAACCGTTTTGAGGGGTGAGAGCCCTGTTTGTTTTATTTTTTAAATCAATAATATTAACGCCTTTATCGGTAGAAAGCCAAATAAGGCCCTCTTTATCTTGTAATGCAGTAATACTAAAATTGCCAAGTAAACCTTCCTTCTCAGTAAATTGCCAGACGCTTCTTTTCTCTAAATCAAGAATAAGATAACCAGATCGATTATTATTATTCATCCACATTTTACCATCATTGGCTTCCATCATATAGTATTGGCCATTAAAAACATCAAGTGGACAGCTTAATTCATATACAAGTTGTGCTTGAAAATCGATAACAGAAATTGTTTTTGTATCGTGTCCTATCCAAAGGCGTCCTTTAGAATCTATATAAACTACAGCAGCTCTATTTGAACTTAAACCTTGTTCAACAGTATAAATCTCTAAATTTTGTGAATCGTATTTGGCTATCCCACCATCTGTACCAATCCAAATCATACCGCTATTGTCCGTTGCAACACAACCAGGTGTTCCGGGAAGTCCAAAGTCCGTATTAAATTCCATAATACCTCTACTGGCATTTGGTATGTTCATGGGGTTTCCTGCTTTTACTATTTTAGGGCTTCGAAGTTTCGTTACTTTAATAATAATTTCTGTCTTTGGTAGACTATCAAAGCTAAAATTAGTTTTAGGTAAATTATTCCAATCTAATGGTTTGGCAGCTAAAGGGGCTTTTAATTTATAAGGAATGTCAATATTAAAAGGTTTTGAGGGTAATTTATCCCAACTAAAATGTTTGGTTGGTAAGGGTTTAATTTTTGATTTGTCTTCAGTGACCCACTGAATGGTATCTGTTTTAGAAAACTCAAATTGTTTTGTTTGGGGTTGCGCATATTCACTGCTTAATTCTGGAAAAGGAGGTGCTTTTTTAGAATTTTTACAAGCCCCAAAAACCAGTACTGACAAAACCAATACTATAGATTTTAAATTGATTTGATACGGTTGTTTCATGTGTTTACATTTATTGTTTTTTATAGGACACATGCTGTTCGCTATTAATCATTCCAATGAATGATAAAGTTTTTAGCACGTTCGTTTCATGTTTTTTTTAAATTTTCAATGTTATTGCTTCATGGTAGGAGTAACTTATTAGTTGGTTTAAAATTTACTACACTATTGAATGTCTTTAAATTACGTTTTATCCTATGGTAATATAATTAAAAATTTAGTTCTTTTTTTTCTTTCTAATCTACTTTTATTCTAATAACTAATGATCCTTAAATTGGCAAAACAATTGTAAATTCTGTTCCTTCATTTTCTTTAGTATTTAAGGTTATTTCTCCACCATGGGCTTTTATAATATCATAACTTAAACTCAAGCCTAATCCAGTACCTTGCCCTGTGGGCTTGGTGGTAAAGAATGGCTGAAATATTTTATCCAGCACTTTTTGTGGAATGCCGTTGCCATTATCTTTCACCGAAATCAAAACGTTACCTTTCAACTTTTTTGTACTGACTGACACGGTTGGTTCATAAGATATTTGTTTGGTTACGTTTGTAGAGCTCTTCTTTTTTTCATCAACCACATAAAAGGCATTCGTAATTAAATTTAAAATTACTCGGCCAATATCTTGAGAAATAATATTGATGGTATCAATAGATTCATCAAAATCAGTATCCAAAGTAGCGTTAAATGATTTGTCTTTGGCGCGTAAACCATGGTAGGCGAGACGAAGATATTCGTCTGCCAGGGCATTAATATCGGTAGGCTCTTTTACACCGCTACTGCTTCGACTATGTTGGAGCATACCTTTTACAATGCCATCGGCACGTTTGCCATGATGATTTATTTTTTCGAGGTTTTGAATGATGTCATTAGCAATTTCTTTTACCTCTTCGGTGTCACCATTAGCTAATTCTTCCATCATTTCTTCCAATAATTCTTTACTGACCTCTGAGAAGTTATTGACAAAGTTTAAGGGGTTTTGAATTTCATGAGCTATACCAGCTGTAAGTTCACCCAATGAAGCCATCTTTTCGGCTTGAATAAGTTGTTTTTGGGTTTCCTGCAATTCACTTAAAGTATCTTCTGCTTTTTTCTTTGCTTTTTGCAGATTGATTAAATCCTCTTCTGCTTGAAAGGCTTGTGCTTCTGCCTTTTGTAAATCTAGAAAACGGGTGTAGGTTTGTTCGAATACGCGACCAAAGCGTTTAAAAATATCGTGTGCATGAGGAACAGGTTCGTAGGTGATAAATAAGAGGAAGCCGTTAGTAAACCTCACCAAATGATTGATTTGATGCACTGGTAGTGAGATATCGGCATCTTTGAATTGCTGGAACACTTGCTCAAGTCCTGGAATTGTGGCCATATAGTTATAATGCTCCACTAATTCGTCCCCGCCTTGCTCATATACAAAAAAATCAAGGCCTTTTTTAATGGCTTTATACCAAGGTAACAGACTTGAATGTTCTGTTAGAGGTAATTCAAATGGCACCTGAATTTCACCTTCACTACTCATAATGCAAGTGCTCGATTTTTTATCGGCTGCCAGAATATTGTATCCAGCACTCCAAGCTGGAATACCTAATGATTGTACTTGATGAAATAAAACATTAGCGGCATCTGGAAGTTCTTCACTTTTTTGCATGGCCATAGTACGACTCCGTACTTTTTCCAATGCTGCTTCTATTTGCGCTTCTCTTGTTTGTGCTTCTGCTTTTTGAAGATCGAGAAAACGGGTATAAGTTTGTTCGAACACTTTAGAGAAGCGTATACTTAACTCTTTTAACTCCTCATTCTGTTTTTTAGTAATAATTAATAGGTAACCATATTTAAAAAAACCTACATTATAGCATTGATAAGTAGGAAGTTCCAACTTAGCCTCTTTTAACACATCAAAAGCAGCCTTAATGGAAGGGAAGTTCTGCATATAATCATAATGTGCTTTAAGTTCCTCGCCTTCCCAAACCCTTTCATGAGATGAATCTCCATTTAAGAATGATTTATAAATTTCGTTATGAGTTTTTTCTTCTTTGTAGGGTAGGAGCATAGGAGGTAATAGTTTTCCTGAATCAGCTCCCATCCATGCTTCTACCTGATCTTGTTCAGACCAAATACAAAACCCACAGCTCCAAGTATCAAAACCTAGATTTTTAATCTGTTGAAAAAGCACGGATGCTGTTTCGGCAAGTTCTTCACTTTTTTGCATCGCCATGGTTCTTGCTCGGACTCTTTCCAAAGCCAATTCAATTTCTGATTCCCGCGCTTGCGCTTCTGATTTTTGAAGATCGAGGAAACGGGTATAAGTTTGTTCGAATACTTTAGTAAACCTGGCAAGCAAAGTCTCTTCTTCATGAGTCATATGAGAACCTGCGACGAGATGCAAATAACCATGTGAAAAATTAAAGCAGTAAAAGACTGTTGGGTCAGGAAACTGTTGCATTACCATCTCTTCAGCCTCTTTAGAATTAAATGTTGTTATAGCGTATTCAAGATGCTTTTTTCTTATTTCCCCCGCTACAGATTGATGAAACACCGGCTGCTGATTCTTCCAAGCTTTATAGCGTTCGTCAAATATATCATCACCTGTAAGCGGAAGATGAAATAATCCAAGCGAGTCACCACCAGGATTTGTAACCCATGTTGCCTGTCTGTTTGTTGCCTCATTTATTTCAACATAGCCACATGTTGCAAAGTTAGTTACACCAAGTTTAATGAGCTCCTTATATAAAAGTACAACGACATCTTTTACTTCTTCGCCTTTTTGCATCGCCATTGTTCTGCTTCTTACTTTCTCCAATGCAGCTTCAATTTTTGCCTCTTTGGCTTGGGCTTCGGCTTTTTTCAAATCTAGAAAACGGGTATAGGTTTGTTGGAATACTTTGGCAAAGCGTTTGAAAATATCGTAGGCATCTTTGGCTGGCTCAAATGAAATAAACATGAGATAACCATGAGAAAAAAAGGCACAATGCATTATTTGAAAGTCAGGAAGCGTAAGGCCGCTTGCGGCCATTTTTTCTGCTACTTCCTTAAATTCAGGAATGGAAGCCATATATTTATAGTGAGACTCCAATGCTTTACCAGACTGTTCTTCTACAAATAAAGTTTCTCCCTTTTGTGCAGCTTTGTGAATTCTGCTAAAAATATCTTTAGAACTTGATGTTTTAAAAGAAGGCTGGAGCCTGTCTTTCCCTGCCATCCATGAGGTAGCTGCTTTTCTACCTTCGTCCCAGATATTAAAACCACAACCAAATACTGATATACCGAGGTTTTCAACCTGCTTAAACAGCAAAATAGCTGCTTCTTGCAACTCATCACTATGTTGCATCGCCATCGTGCGGGCTCGAACTCTTTCTAAGGCCAGTTCAATTTCAGATTCCCGTGCTTGTGCTTCTGCTTTTTGAAGATCTAGGAAACGGGTATAGGTTTGTTGGAATACCTTTCCAAAACGCATGAGTGTGGCATTCTCATCATCTGAATAAGGAATACAATCGAAATTCTCGATGTAGAGGCCAACATTATCAAGTAATACTGTTGATCCGGCGAGACCAGGGCAACTAAAATAAAAATCCTTTGCTTCCTCTGGTAAGTCAGGAATCAGGTTTAAAAGAACCTTATAAAATTTATTTTTTTCCTCAAAATTTAAATTGATTGCAAAAAAATCTCTTCCTTTCTCCTTGGCTTCATCGAATTGATTCGCCCATACTGAATCAAAATATGGGTGTGTTATTTTAGATGGTATTTCCTGCTTGTCAGCTATCCAAAAATGCCAATCTCCCTTTGGTTTATAATCAACAATAAAACCAGCATGATCTATATGTATGTTTAAGTTAAGAAATTGATCGTATACTAGTTTGATTACTTCTTTGAGCTCTTCACTTTTTTGCATACCCATACTTCGGGCGCGCACTCTTTCCAAGGCTAATTCTATTTCTGATTCTCGCGCTTGGGCTTCTGCTTTTTGAAGATCTAGAAAACGGGTGTAGGTTTGTTGGAATACTCTTGTAAAACGCATCATCATAGCAATCTGTTCTTTATCCAAGCGGATGCCGCCTACAATCAAAAGATAGCCTTGTTCAAAGTTGAAGTTATGAAGTTTTAGTTCAGTTGGTGAAACTGCAATCAATTCTTTGGCAGATATAGGAAAATTAATACTCTCCTCAGCAACGAATGTTTGATGTGAGATTGTTTCCTCTTTATTAAGTTCTATAACTAAAAGTGGCTCTTGGTTTTTCCATCCATTTAAAATTGAATTCATTACCACTGTTTTGGTATGGGGAATACCTACTGCTTGAGACATAATTTTACCAGTCGATGGGTCTGGAGTATAGTTCCACCCGATTTGCTCTTCGTCCATTATGACATATCCACTTGTAATGCTTTCGATTCCAAGTTTTGTAATTTCATTGAATAGCAATGCGCCAGCCTCCCTTAACTCATCACTTTTTTGCATGCCCATACTTCGGGAGCGCACTCTCTCCAAAGCCAATTCTATTTCAGATTCTCTTGCCTGCGCTTCTGCTTTTTGAAGGTCTAGAAAGCGCGTGTAGGTCTGTTCAAAGACTTTAGTGAAGCGTTTGAAAATATCATGTGCTTCTGGCACAGGTTCTAAGGTAATGAATAACAAATACCCATATTTAAAATAGGTGACATGGTCTATCTGACTTGTTGGGAATGAGCCTCCATTTTCTATCATGTCCTTTAAAGCGTCCCCCATAACGGGAAGAGTACAGAGATATTCGTAGTGTGCAGTGCAGGCTTCATCTTCAAACTCTTCAATATGCATGATTTCACCTCTCTGGCCTGCTTGATAATAGCGAAGAAATAAAGATTCACGGGGTGTTTTATAAACTGGCAAGGTGCCCTGTTCAGAACTAAACCATTCAGAAGATTCATTATCACCATAAATATTAAAGGCACATCCTCTTGTCTCAATCCCCAATGCTCTCACTTCGCTATCTAATAAAAAAGAAATTTCTGCCAGTTCCTCGCTTTTTTGCATAGCCATAGAACGACTTCGAACTTTTTCTAACGCAGCTTCAATAGCCAGTTCTCTGTTTTTTTCTTCGAGTTCTATAGTTCGGCGCTGCACTGCCTCGCGAAGCATTTGATTTTCAGCACTGACCTGATTATATCCAATGGTTTCACCTTCCTGTGCTTTTGAATCTGGCACAGAATAGTGTTGGTAAACAAATCGCCAACCAGCGTTGTCTTTCTTAAGAATATTACTAAATCGAAACCGCCCATAAAATGTCCAATCTACTCCGCCAAGAAACCAGGCATCAAACAAGTGGGTAATAAATACCAGTTCGCCAAATTGTTCTATGATTTTGGTTTCATTACGGAGCTGGGTTTTGCCTGCAAATTGTTCTCCCGTTGCTTCAAAAAAGTCGGTAGTATGCTTACGGTCCAGAAATTCTTCATTATGGGTAGACCCTATAAAATGAAAAGCATCATCAAAAAAAGAATCGTATGTTTTTACATCGCCATTGAGATAGCTTTGCAACCAGGTATCATACACTTTAAGTGTTTCTTTTTCTAATTGTTTGGTCGGTTTCATGGTTTATTAATTTTTTAGAATACAAATATTTTAAATTTGATTGCCATTTTATGATTTGCAATCGCTATTGATATTCTTTCAACTTATCTTTCTCATTTTTATTTAAACTTACGCATAGAATGTAATGTCCATATTGCTAACAATATACGATTCTAATCTGAAATTCTGTAGAATTTTCTCATAATCAACTTGAAGTTTTCTAAGGTCTTTAGTTTTTATAAAATGTTATTGTCATTTCAAATATTAATACTTAAAGCAATCAAAATTCCAGTAACCACTAGGAAAATTTCTCCAAAGGCATATTTTAAGTAGTTGGTGGTTTTGCCTTCTTTAAGAAGGTTTTTGCGGATGTTTCTAAAGAGTTTAATCACAACTTAAAGTTTACTTATAAATAGCTTAGCCACCACTTATCTCGATTATTACTTTTATAGTTCCAATACCATTTACAAACTGGATATAAAGCCAGTATCAATAAAAACCATATAGCATA
The DNA here is from genome assembly GCF_011762485.1 of Yeosuana marina. GTDB lineage: Bacteria > Bacteroidota > Bacteroidia > Flavobacteriales > Flavobacteriaceae > Yeosuana > Yeosuana marina. The sequence goes on along the minus strand of NZ_JAAKGI010000025.1, from coordinate 66,549 downwards.
CACCACCCATAAACTATAACCATATCCTTTAAGTTCAGGTGTTCGTGTAACAAACAACTCTATAACCATAAGTTTTGGTGATAAGCCAGATAGCGTTACAGCTATTAAAGCCAAAAGATGTATAATATACACATGGATGATGTAAAAAAACATGGGAACTCTTCCAATAGTTACTACTGCATTATATAATTTTCCTTTCCAATTCTCGGCAAACGACAGCAATAATATTGTGGGGCCTAGTGTTACTAATAAATATAATAATGATGGTGGATATTTTGCGAAATTTATAAACGATAATACGGTAAAAGCAAATGATTTTTGTGGCTCCCAGATAGTTGGGTTACCGTATACATTAAAGTATCGAATGATAATAAAAAGTAAAATTGCTGAAACACCAATATATCTTAACCATTTTATTCTTATTTCTGGTTTAAAATCTTGTTTATACAATAAGCCGAAATGATAACCTAGAGTCATTACAAAAATCCATGGAATTAGCGGGTAGGCAACAAAGATTGTTGTAAAGCTGATTTTAATAGGAGCTTGCACATGCAAAAGTATCCATAGATCTTTCGAGTATTCTGGCATATAACCGTCTAACATATTATGGCCAAAAATAACTATCAAACTTATTGCAATCATCAGTTTTTTTGGAACATGAATAAAGGCTGCTAGAAACAGCATAGAAGCACCAAGTGCCCAGATTACCTGAAACACAGTCACAGTATAATTTAAATTGAAATTCCAGCCAAATTTCATAATGGTAACTTCCACTATTATGAGCCAAAATCCGCGTTTTAATAGCCAAATACTCAAATCTTTTTTACTGCATTTTTGTCCTACAAAAAAGGCTGAAGTCCCAGCTAAAAACATGAAAACAGGCGCACAATAATGTGTGATGAAGCGGGTGATGAATAGAGCTATATTGGTTTTGGATAAATCTGTTGGATCGAAAAAGAAAGCATCATAATGAAAATAATCTCTTGTATGATCTAAAGCCATAAAGATCATGACCATACCTCTTAATAAATCTATAGATGCTATACGCGGTGATTTTACTTGAACCATAGTGTAACTGATTATTAAGTATTACTTAATTAAAAACTAATTTTAAAACTGAAAATAAATAAATTGTTCACCGCTGCCTTGAGCGATAACAATCAAGAAAAACATGGAAGCCCATACAACACCAAGAGCCCAAGGGTGTATTTTTTTAGAAACAGCTTCAACCGATGTGTTTCTCATAAACCAATGGCAAATAAAAAGAAGTCCTATAACGATACCGACTTTTAAAATATCGAAATTGGCTAAAACTTTTTCGCCATCAGGATTCAAATAAAACATAGAGGTTATCATATTCCAAGCCGTTTTAAACTCTCTTGCTCTAAAAAATACCCAAGTAATGTTAACACAGGTAAAGGTTGTAAAAGCCAGAAACATGCCATTCCATTTCGTTATTTTAAATGGCAGATATTGACGTTGTAAACGTTCTAATATTAAATAAGTACCATGTAAACCGCCCCAAACTATAAAGGTCCATGCAGCACCATGCCATAAACCACCTAAGAGCATGGTTATCATTAAAGCGGCATACATTCTTACTACACCATGGCGATTTCCTCCTAAAGGAATGTATAAATAATCTCTTAACCACGAAGATAAGGTAATGTGCCAGCGTTTCCATAAATCTGAAAAGCCTAAAGATGCATACGGATATCTGAAGTTATCAGGTAAAATAATTCCAAGCATCAAAGCAATTCCAATGGCACAGGTTGAATACCCTGCGAAATCAAAAAATATCTGTCCTGAAAAAGCTAATGTTCCCATCCAGGCATCCCAAAAATTTAAAATTTTACCTGAACCATAAACGGTGTCAACAGTATCAGATAGCAGCGTATCTGCCATTACTACTTTTTGAAAAAGTCCTAAAGTCAATAAAAATAAACCCCAAATAAATTGGTTGACCGTAGCTCTTTTTTCTTCATAAAATTGTGAAATTAGATCTTGAGCTCTAACAATTGGTCCTGCTACTAATTGCGGGAAGAAGGTTACGTATAAAGCAAAATCTAAAAATGTTTTAGCACGTTCGGTTCGCTTTAAATACATGTCAATGGTATAAGACATGGTTTGAAACGTATAAAACGAGATACCCATTGGTAAAATAATATCCATATGTGTAGTTTGATAACCGTAACCATAAGAGTTGACCACCGTGGTAAAGTTGTCTAAAAGAAAATCGCGGTATTTAAAAAAGGTAAGAAAACCCAAATTGACAAACATACTCAATAATAACCAGTATAGTCTTTTGCGTTTATTTTCTTCTGTTGCTAATTTCTTTCCAGTAATCCAATCAACAACTGTTGATATCCAAAGTAAAATGACCAAAGGCGGATTCCACAGCCCATAAAATATGTAACTGGCAAATAGCAACATGCGCTTTTTGCCGGTCCAACTAAATATTTTTGAATAGTAGAGTGCGAGTACTATGACTAAAAATACGACGAAACTTAATGAATTGAATAACATGGTTAGTTGGTTTTAAGATTAGTTAAAGCACCATCGGCTTTCATAATTTTAATAAGTTCTTTTGTGAAAAACTGTGCATCTTTTGCTGCTAAATGTGACCATTCAGGACAAAAGAGGTCTTTAAATTGGCTATAATCTTGATAATTATATGCCTTAGCTTTAGTTTTAGCTACTAGCTCGTCCCAGAAGAGGTTTTTTGAAAAGGCCTTACTTTCTACTTCCTTAAATAGACCAGAGGATGGACATCTTACCAATATTAAATTACCGCCTCGTTTTTTAAATTTTTTAGCTAAATCTACAAAAGCATTAATAGTGGATTCTTTGTCTGGCGGAGGGAAATCACCAGATAAAATGGAAGTCCAAACTTTTTTTACAGTATTGGCATAAGCTGTATCTGTTACCATTCTTTCAGGCATTTTCATATGTCTGTCAAGTGAAATATCTTCAAAATTATTGAATGGAGGATAAGCAGGACCTTCTCTTGTTCCAATATGAATTTGCTTAAGTAGTGTTTTTAAATCAACATCTGAATCCCAACTTTCGTCACCATCTCGAATAAAGGCTAAGTTTTGCTGTAATGGGACTGATAATTTATGATTTATGATTTGCGCATAGGTTCTTTTTTTATAGTAATCAACTAATGATTGTGAACGTCTTATAAATTCAGCTTTAGGATTGGTAGTTGCAAAAAAAAGAGGAGGTGTTATTCCCACTATAAGCGTTCCATTAAACGTAGTGTTTTTCACAATATCCCTAAAAACAGGGGTTGGGGAAGCACCTTGAGTGGCTAACTCAATAGAATTGGTACCGGTTTCTTTTTCCCAGATGTCCAATTGTATGTCATACAGAATTCTCGAAGACCCAATAAAAACGACGGTTTTATTGTTAAAATTTTCAAGTTTTGCCCGCTGATTGGCCCATAAGTTTTTGTTGTCATCAATATTTGGCTGAAGGCCTTGAGAACGCCAGTAAAGTTCCCATGCAGAAATGCTTATGATACTTAGTGCAAAAGCAATAATGAGGGTTTGTTTTAGTTGCATAATGGTTGGTTTAATTTATTTTAATTTTTATGGGAATGAAGATGACCATCTTCAATAAGTTTGTTAACCATATCTTTGGTATATTTTAAAGCATCTGTATAATACATATGAGACCAATCCGGTAATGTGTATTTAGACATAAATTCATAATCTTCAAAATGATATGATGGGCATTGAATCATTTTCATAAATGGATCATAAACTTTGTCTCGTGGCAACATTCTTTTAGTGTTTTTATTCCATTCTTCTTCTGATTTGTGGCGAATAAAAATAATTTTACCACCACGAGCCTTAAAAATATCAATGACTTTTCGGTAGTATTCAAACACTTCAGGCATATCATCTTTTACCACATCATATTCAGGTAAATAAGGAAGAAAACCACTCCATACATATTGAATTTTTTCTGCAAAACCAGGTTCGTCAATCATCGCAGGAAACATGATAAGGTTTCTGTCTTCATCGTGATAGCTGAAATTATACAGCATACGCTCTTCTTCAATTCTTCCTGGTATGGAAATTCTATTTATTAGCGATTTCAAATCCAGATCATTATAGAATTTAAGTTCAGAGGAGGTTAACATTACTAAATGACGTTGTAATGGCTTTGAGAAGAAATAACCAAGTTTTTGGGCATACGTTTCGTCATGGTAATGATCTACCCATTTTTGTGCACCATTCCACCACGGATTTTTGGCCTTGTCAAACCAAAACACAGGTGTTACTCCAATAACAATAGTTCCATTAAAGGAGGTATTATGAACTATATCATCGAGAAAGGAACCAGGTGGTTTTCCATCTGTAGAAAGATTTATAGGTTTTATGCCTTGTGTCTCTTCCCAAACATGGGTGTTAAAATTAAAACCTGTTCTTGAAGACCCAATGAGGACAATATCTTGAGCAGTAGCCATCTCAATTTTTGCTCTTTATTTGGCCCATAGATAGCGATCATCTTCTAAACCTGCTTTGTAGTGATCTGTTTGAGTGCGCCAATATAATTCCCAAATACTCAAACTTAACACGCTTAAAGTAAGAGCAATAATTAAGGTTTGTTTTAGATTCATTTGGTTGGTTGGTTGGTTTTTGTTGGTTATCTAAATTTAATTAGAACGTTTTATTATCTACATCTTTTATGAATTTTATTAGTCCATTGAAATAGGTTATCGGGTCGTCGTATTGTGCCACATGGCCTGCATTACATGTCAAGCTTCTACCGTGTTGTACTTGTGTGCTCATCCATTCCATATATTTTGGATCCATGGTATCATATTTTCCACCAATCATTAATGTTGGAACCTTAATTTCTTTAAGTCTTTGTGAAACGTCCCAACCTTTCAGCGTAGCGTTACCTGTGACACCAAATTCACTATAGCCTTGCATATAGATATAAATGTTCGGGTTGAGATGTTTAAAAGCTCTATTGATAAACTCTGGCCATTCGTTCAAAGGTTTTCTTAAGACATGTTGTGTGTAATAATATTCTTGAACTAATTCAGCATATTTTGGATTAGCAAAATCACCTTTGTCTTCAAAGGCTTTTATTTCTTTATAAATTTCTGGAGGAAGTTGAGGTCCCAAGACTTCTGCGGCATATTTTTCATAAGCAGGGATACTGGCCATCATATTTGAGATGATAAGTCCTTTTATGTTATCCTGATATTTAAGTGCATATTCCATAGCAAGAATACCTCCCCAAGATTGCCCCAACAAATAAAAATTGTCCTTGTTGAGGTTTAAAGCTTTTCTAACTTGTTCTACTTCTTCTACAAAATGATCTGTTGTCCAAAGAGTAGAGTCATTGGGTTTATCGCTATAATAAGAATCAAGTTGGTCATAATAGATATATTCAATACCTTCTTTAGGAAGGAAACCATCAAAATTTTCAAAAAACTCATGAGTACCACCAGGGCCACCATGAAGTAATAAAACTTTCATTTTAGGGTTATTGCCCTCGCGTTTTGTCCAAACATTAAAAGTGCCTTTTGGAGTTGTGATAGGAATCATTTTAATACCGCCTGTAAATTGGTCATCACTATTTGAATAATCCATGTAGGTTGATGCACAATCTGCCTCTTTTTTTGATTGATTATTCGTATTGCAACTAACAAAAAGTGTTAATGATAATAGAAGATAAAAAAAAGTGTTTTTCATTGTGTCTTTGGTTTTATAGTTATTGTATTTCATTAGCTTTTAAAACTCTTAAAAAGTTTTCGCCTAAAATTTTATTAATATCTTTTTCATTGTAACCTCTTTCTAATAGTGCTTTGGTGATAAGGGGATAGGTGGAAACATCATCTAATCCTTGAGGCGTCAGGTTGATACCATCGAAGTCTGAGCCAATGCCTACATAATCAACGCCGACTAATTTTATTACATACTCAATATGGTCTATGAGCATGGACAGTGGCGGACGCATAGCTTCTGCTTCTTCTGAATGTTTATGATATAAGTAATCTAATGCATACCAACCATCCATCCCAGTTTTTGTGAGAGAATCATGTTCTATCTTATGGTTTTGTAAAAATGACGCTTCTTTTTGATCGAAACTTGGGTCAATAAAACCTGGATGAAAGTTAACCTGAATGACGCCGCCATTTTTGGCAATCGCTTTTATTTGCTCGTCTTTTAAATTACGGAGATGTGGCACCAAACTATATACAGAACTGTGGGAAGCAATAATGGGTTTTGTAGATATATTGATGACATCCCAAAAGGTCTGTTCACCAGAATGACTTACATCTATCATCATGCCGAGTTGGTTCATTCGTTTTACCACTTGCTTACCAAAATCAGTGAGTCCTTTATGTTGTAAATTTGGATTGTTTGTTTCATCCACGGCACTAGTAGCCCAAGATGGCGCCACATTGTGCGTTAAACTTAAATACCGAGCTCCTCTTTTATAGAGCGTTTCTAATTTATTAAGATCATCTTCTATCATATGGCCACCTTCTACACCAGCCATGGCAGCAATTTTGTGTTGCTTAACTACATTGATGAGTTCTTTGTAATTGGCAACTTTTACAATTTTATCTGGGTTACGTGCTATTACAGCATCTAAACTATCCATCTCTCTATTCGCCATGGCATAAGCATTTTTAGATGCACCATCACAATACACAGAGAATAGTTGCACATCTAACCCACCTTGTTTCCAGCGTGCTAAATCTGTGTGCGTTTTTCCTTTTAAATTGCTATCAATAGAAAAACCATCATCCACAGTTTTCATCAGGATATCGTTATGGGTATCTACTAAAATGACTCTATTATGAATATCTTGATACTGTTGTGCCTGCAATTGTAAAGTAAGAAGACTAATGATTATTGCTGCTTTTGTTGTATTCATAACGCTCTTGTTATAATTAATTAGATTGTAATATATGATTTTTTGATGTTTTAATTTGTAATTATTTTATTCTGCAAGCCAGTTAGGTTGATCTAATGAAATTAATGAAAACCATTTTTCATTGCTATTTACTTGAATCCAGTAGCCATCAGGATCTTGCAAATAAATTTCTTGAACACCATTTTTTCTTCTGTCTGCTCTGTTTTTTTTTCCTTTCCAATCATAAAATTGAATATTAGATTGTTTTAGGTTTTCAATAAATGTTTCTAAATGAGATGTTGATAAAGCTAAATGTATGGCTTTATTTGTTTTTACAGTTCTTTTTACGCTGGAAATAAGGTGTAATTCTCTTCCATCTCCAAAGCTAAAGCAGCGTACATCTTTTGTTTTTTCAGCATTTATAATTTCTCTTAAGTTGAAGATGTTTTGGTAAAATTGAGCCGATTGATTGACATCTTTTACTGATAATGCTAGGTGGTTTACAGTAAATTGGGATATTTCTTGTGCGTGACACATTCCAAAGACTAGTAAGGCAACAATGATTATGGTTGGTTTTTTCATGATTTTGATATTTAAAATTAAGTCTTCATAGTAATGATAGTTTTAAAGGGAAACCCCAAGCAGAGTTTTAAGATTTTTTTCAATTATCTTTAAATGTTATTGTTTTTCTGATTTATGAGCTTCCATATCAATCTCAATTAGCTGGCCAGGCAATGCTAATCCTTTTACTTCTAGCCACGTGCCTGTTGGAAATTGTTTTTTGTAAATAGAATTTCGAAAACCAGATACATTGATGAATTCTTGCATATTAGTGGTGAAAACATTTTCAACTATCACGTCATCAAATGTGTAGCCATAATGCTTTAAGATTTTCTCAAGATCTGAATAGCAATTTTTCATTTGTTCTTCCATGCTGCCAGCACCGATAAGATTTCCTTCATTATCCATACTCACGGCGCCAGAAATTTTAATATCGTTTCCAATTTTTACAGCGTGTGAGTAGCCATACATTTTTTCCAATTCAGGACGTAAAAGGAAATAATCTGGTGTTTCATCTATGACTTTGGTTTCTGTAGACTCTGTTTTTTCTGATTTTACTTTTTCATAACAACTAATAGTTGTACTTAAAAGGAATATTGTGAGGATTGCTATGGTACTAAATTTTGTTGCTTTCATAATTTTGTTTTAATTGTTAATAGTATTATTCAATAGTACCCACGAAAAGCGTTACGCCACCAGTAGCAAAATTAGCAAGGTCGCCTGATGTGGCTTGTCCCTCAGGAGATTCCATAGCTTTCTGTAATGCTTCAGGACTTTTATACCAGAATTCTGCCATACGATAATAGTCTGGTTTAGTGCTATCAGGAGCATTCAAGAACTTAGTAAGTTCTAACTTCTCATGTCCTGTCATCTTTGAGGCTATAGGCAAATGCGTGTTTGCATAATAATTTTCAAAGGCTTTAGTATCTGTTGGATGTTTGTAAAGTACTGTAAGTTTAATCATAATATTTATTTTTAATGTTCTTGAGAAACTAAAGGGTCATTACCACTCCACATGCCGTAAATTGATATCCATTTTCCTTCTTTGTTGCGTTTTAATAACTCTGTATACTTTCCAATATCAGTAATAGTATCACCGGCAGGAGATAAGAATTGTAATTTAAAAGTCCCTATCTCATACCCTAAATCACCATCACTACTAGCATCAATGGTTTTTACCGATGCAGATATTAAGCCAGCATCAATAGCGCCTTGCCAATAATTTTTAATATTTTCTCGTCCTTTAACTATGGGTTCATTAGGTGGTAATAATGACGCGTCTTCTGTATATAAATTAGCAGCAGCTGTAGCATCTTTCGCTACTAATGCTTTTGCAAAGTCTCGATTCATTTGACCTAATTCTTCAACCGTTGCAGGTTTTGGTGCTTCTGTTGTAATTGTTTCTTTTTCTTTTTGATTACAACTTGAGATACTTGATAAAACAAGTAAAATTAAAACTGATTTTTTAATGGTTTGAATAGCTCTCATTTTTAAATATGGTTAGTTATTTTTAATTTAATTATTGTAATGTTTTAATTACTGATTGAAATGTAATTCCTAATTGACGCTCAGCAAGTTTGTTTTGGTAGATGATTTTTGCTTTATTTTTTGGTGGTTTACCATTAAGCATAAGCGTTACATCAGACACAGGATAAGTTTCACTGGAGAGTAAATAATTTTTTCCATGTAAACCAGAAATAGTTGCTGCTTTGTAAATACATTTAGCAACGTCTTTAACATCAACAATGGCAAATTCTGCGTCAGTGTCAAAAAGCATTTGTACAAAAGGATTTGGAGCTATTTCATTTTTTAGTAAAAACTGTAATCCAGTTGAAGTAGAATCTTCTCGGTTAGATAACGATTTTCCAAATACAGCTACGGGCGATACACTGGTAATTTCAAAATCGAGATTAGGATGGGTTTTTATAAATTCATTAACCGTTTGGTTCGCAATAAATTTTGCTTGAGCATACGGGTGACTTTCTTCACTCATAAAAGGCGTGTCTTTTTCACTAATTGTATCTAATACTGATTTGCCTTCGGGAGGTAATGGAAAGTTAGTATTCCAAGCCGCAACAGACGCAATAAAGACTACTTTTTCTATATTTGGTGTGTCATATATCACTTCTAGAAAGTTTTCGGTGCCTTTAATAGTTGGATCAAATAATTCTGTTTGAGGATCTTTAACATCTAACTGAAATGGCGTGCCACCGTGAATAACAATATCACAATCTTTTACGAATTCGCGCAAAGCAGATTTGTCTTCAACATTTAACTCGCTAATGTATAAATGATCCGATTGATCAAACTCCATTAAGTGTTGGTATTTTTCTTCTTTTGTAATATCGGTTGCTGAAACTTTTGCTTCAAAACCGTTATTTAAAAATTCTTTTGTGATGTGGCTTCCTATGAAACCAGAACCACCAATGATGCCTACTTTTTTCATGTTATTTATTGGTTGTTTAATAAAAACCAGGCAATTGACAACAGTTTAAGTGACTAACTCAAAAAAACATTATAAATGATTACAAATTATTATTGCCAAATATTCTCTCCCAGAAATTTTGCCTGGTATTTTAATTTATTTATTCTGTTTGTATGTTTTTACTAGCTTCTATGGCTTGCATATCCGTCATTAATTTTGAAATATCCCAATAGCCATCTTCTCTAACAATTTTGCCATCAATAAATTGAGCGGTTATATGGGCTGGTATGACGTAACGTTTTCCGTTAGCCTTTAAATTGGCTTCCCAGTGCCCCCAAAAGTTAACCCACGTTTCACCTTTATCTGTAACAACCATTTCATATTCTACACTTTCAGGATTATATTTCCAAGAGGTAAAGAGCTTAGCATCTTCCTTATTTTGTTCTATTAATTGAGAAACTGATTGTGCGTTATCAATTGTAACATTGTTTAGTATTTTCGCAGAATCAGCGTAGTAAGTTTTAAAGTCTTTCCAATCTTGTTTTTCATAAGCTTCAATCACCTTTTTGTAAGTGTTTATTTCTGGCGATTGTTGTGTGTAACGAATTTGTTGTTGGCAAGCACTTAATAAGATAAATGTTGAGAAGATTAAAAAGAACGTACTTTTCATTTTAAAATGATTTTAAAACCTCACAGCTTCTTAATATTAAGATTTGTGAGGTTTAGGGTTGGTTAGGTTGAATCTTTTAAGTGATTCTATATGTAAGTAACTAATAATCAAAACGAAAACAAATTGTGTTAGGACGAAACGTGTTATATTTTGTCCGAAGACTTGCTTTTATTTATCAAAACATTATTTTAATTAGACTGCATCTAAATAAAATTTATATCGTTTGTAATCTGTTGAGTAATTCTTCTTTTAGAGATTTACTAACAGGAATGGCTTTTTTACCAATTACAATATGGCTCGTGGCTACTTCATCAATTTGAGATAGATTAACAATAAAAGACCTATGTACTCTTATAAAATGTTTGTTTGGTAATTTTTCATCAAGATCTTTTAATGTCATAACCAACAAATATTCTTTAAGTTTTGAGTGAATTCGGCAATAATTACGTTCTGCCTCGATGTATAAAATATCTTTAATATCTACTCTCACCATTTTTTCATGATGTTTTACAAAAATGCTATCACTTAAAATAAAAGGTGATAGTTTTTCTTCTGAAGGGTTTACTTCCTTTTCTTCAGTTTGAATTCTTTTTATCGTTAATTCAATAGCACGTTGCAGGTCTAGTTTCTTAAAAGGTTTAGAAATGAAAGCGTATGGGTTTGTTGATTTTGCTCGGTTAAAATGCTCGTCATTTGCATTAGCTGTTAAATAGATGATAGGAATATTGAATGATTTTTGCATGATTTGCGCTGTTTCAATACCGTCAATTTTGCCTTTTAATTGAATATCTAACAAAACAATATCTGGTGTATTCTCTTTAATATGTAGTAAGGCTTCTTCGCCCCGTGGAATGATGCCAGTTATTTCATAGCCAAGCGTTGTAAGTTGTAACGAAATGTTTGCGGCAATAATCATTTCGTCTTCAACGATTAATATTTTAGTTGGTTGGTTCATTTAGGCGGCTGTATTTAATTTAAAATGAAATAAAACGGATGTGCCATTTTGTGTATCTTCTTTCATAACGCCATTGAGTTGTTGCGTTAATAGTTGTACGAGTTGAGAACCAAAACCAGTTCCTTTGGGGGCTAATCCAATCGTTTTTCCAATACCATTATCAGACACTTTTAGCGTTAAAGTTTCAGGGTTGGATTTTGTTAAACTAATCGATATGTTTCCATTAGCATCTTCAGGAAATGCATATTTAAGAGCGTTAGTAAGCAGTTCATTTACAATTAATCCAATAGGAACAGCCGTGTCAACATCTAATTCTAATTGTTCCATAACACATTCTATTTTGACTTTGTCATCTTTATTGAAAGTATCTAAAATACCTTCACCAAGATTAAAGAAATAGTCTTTCATTTCTATGCTGCCAAGGTTATCACCCTGATATAATTTTTGATGTATAATACCCATAGATTGCACGCGATTCTGACTCGCAATCATGGCGTCTTTAGTGGCAGAATCTTCTAATTGCGCAGATTGTAATGAAATTAAGCTTTTTACAAGCTCCAAATTATTTTTCACGCGGTGATGAATTTCTTTTAGTAATAATTCATTTTGTTTGTTTTTAGCAGCAAGTAATTGGTTGGTTTTAGTACGAATTCTATAACTTCTATATCCAAAAAACAGAAAACTTAAAAGCAAAGCAACCACACCTATAGAGAGCCATTGTACTAATTTTTGTTGTGCAAGTTGTAATTTTTGAGCAGCAATGGTATTTTCTTTTTTTTCGGTTTCGTATTCTGTGAGCAGTTTAGACATGTTTTTATCACTTTCAATAGCGACTGTTTTATCTCTTATTTCTCTGGCTTTTCGTTCGTATTCTAAAGCCTTAGGATAATCTCCTAATTTTTCATAAATGGTACTTGCGTGTCCATAGTTTTCCGTTAAGTTTGAAATATCTTCATCTTTTTCTTGAAATTTTATAGTTTCAAGTTGGTATTTTAAGGCTTCTTTGTAATCGCCTTTAAGTAAGTTGATTTCTCCTAAATTGGCCGTTAGAACTGTGATAGCATTTCGGTAATTTGTTTGCTGCGCCATTTTCATGGCATTTTTATATTGCACTAAAGCTTCGTCGTATTTACCTAATCTTTTAAGAGCGTTTCCTAGATTATTGGTAAAATCACATAAATTCATCGGGTTGAATCCGATTGATTTTGCGTAGCTTAAGGCTTTATCAAAATACATATAGGAGTCTTGAAAATTACCCATGCCCATACATGCATCTCCTGCCGATGTATAACCGTAAACCAATTCTGTTTCTAGGTTGTTTTTTTTACAAAACTCAATACTTTTAATAGCATATTCAAGAGCTTCTTCGTTTCGTTCTTGTTTGTATAAATCTTCTGATATTCTGCTGGTAGCACCAGCTATTCCTAATTTATCGTTTATAGATTCCATGAGGCGCAATGCCTTTAAATCTAATTCTAAAGCTTGCTCTAATTCTCCTTTCTTTTTATGAACCCAGCCAATTTTAAAATACGTAGTTGCTTGGCCCTTTTTATTGTCAACAGCTATATAGCCATTTAAAGCTTTATCAAAATAATACGAAGCCGAATCTAATTCTAATAAGTTGGCGTGTATTCTTCCTTTCATTTCATTGAACTTAGGCATCCAATTTTTATCATTTAATTTATTAGAAAGGTTGACACCTTGTCGTGCATAAACTAAGGCATTCTTTAAATTTTGTGTAGATTCAATAGTTACAATATCACTTAATAGGTCTAGCTTAGAACTGTTTTTTGTTTCTTTAGAAAGTAAGCGTGAAAGACTATCAACCGATTTGTTTTGTCCTGAAACAAAAGGAGATCCAGCAAGAATCATCAAAAAAGTAATTCTTATTGTAAACCGAGATATACAAGTAGCAATTAACATATCGTCTTTTAATTAAAAATGCTATTTACAAAAGACTTAGGGGAATGGTGCTAAATATAATAAAAATCAATCTATTAGTAATTAAGGTCTGTGCAGAATTTGAGAGGGTAAAAGTAAAAGTCTGTTATTAAACACAATTATAAATATAGTAAAATATTCACAAAATTAAGTTGGTATTTTGTGTTTAATTGTTTTGTAAACATGTTTTTTATTTAAATCTCTTAATGTCAATGTTTTAATAAAAAAAAGACCCAACATTATGTTAGGTCTTTTATACTTAAGAAATTTTGGCTAGGCTTAATTAGTCAAAACCTTTTCTTTTTTAAAATCAATTTCCACTTGATTTTTTATAATATCATCAAAGGTTTCACTTTTTCTTATGAGATGCGCTTTTTTATTATACCATAATACTTCAGCTGGACGAAATCTTGAATTATAATTACTAGCCATAGAGAAACAATAGGCTCCAGCGTTTTTAAAGCATAAAATGTCTCCTTCATTAATTTCATTAATCCGACGATTATTTCCAAACGTATCTGTTTCGCAAATATACCCTACAACTGTGTAAAAACGTTCTCTTCCGTTTGGGTTAGATATATTAATAATTTCATGATGCGAGCCATAAAACATGGGGCGTATTAAATGATTAAAACCAGAGTCTACTTGAGCAAAAACTGTTGAGGTTGTTTGTTTAACAGCATTTACTTTGGTTAAAAAATTACCAGACTCACTCACTAAAAATTTACCAGGTTCAAAAGCTAAGATTAAATCTTTACCATAATCTTTACAGAACGCATTGAATTTTCTGGTAAGTTTTTTTCCTAATTCTTCAATATTTGTTTCAATGTCTCCTTGTTTGTAAGGAACTTTAAATCCTGAACCAAAATCGATAAACTCTAAGTTTTTAAATTGTTTGGCGGTTTCAAACAAAATTTCACTAGCATATAAAAACACATCAATATCTAAAATATCACTTCCGGTATGCATATGGATACCATTAATAGTCATTTTAGTGTTCTCAATAATTCTAAGTAAATGCGGAATTTGATGAATGGAAATTCCGAATTTTGAATCTATGTGACCAACAGAAATATTACTGTTTCCGCCAGCCATAACATGTGGATTAATTCTAATACAAACAGGTACGTTAGGATGTTTAGTTCCAAATTGCTCTAATATAGACAGATTATCAATATTAATTTGTACTCCTAGTTTGGAGGCTTCTTCTATTTCTGCTAATGAAACACCATTAGGCGTAAAAATAATTTGTTCTGGTAAAAAGCCTGCAGCCAAACCTAATTGCACTTCTTGTATAGAAACCGTATCAATACCAGAACCTAAGGTTTTAAATAGCTTTAAAATTGAGATATTTGAAAGCGCCTTTACAGCATAATTTATTTTAAGATGTTTAACATCCTTAAATGCATCAGTTAATCTTTTATACTGTGATGCAATCTTTTCGGCATCATACACATACACAGGACTTCCGTAGTCTTCTGTTATTTTTAGCAATTGACTTTTCAACATATTAAATTTACTTTTTGGCAAAGGTAATTTTTTTAAGAATATTAAAAATAAATAATTCAATTATTATCCAAATTAAACAAAATGTTATTTAATTAACATTCTGAAATATTTTTATAGTAAAACTAAGTGTATTCCTAAATAAAACATTAGTGTAATTAATAGGTATTCTATACATTTGTCCTTATTAATACTATCAAGCAAATTATGAATTTACACGAATATCAAGGTAAAGAAATATTAAGCAGTTTTGGTGTGCGTATTCAACGCGGTATTGTAGCTCAAAATGCTCAAGAAGCTGTTACTGCAGCAAAACAATTAACAACAGAAACAGGAACAAGTTGGTATGTTATAAAAGCTCAAGTTCATGCAGGTGGACGTGGTAAAGGTGGCGGTGTAAAGCTTGCTAAAAATTTAAAAGAAGTTGAAGATATAGCAGGTCAAATTATTGGAATGAACTTAATTACACCTCAAACTTCTGCTGAAGGAAAGAAAGTTCATCAAGTATTGGTTGCTGAAGATGTGTATTATCCAGGTGAAAGCGAAACAGATGAATTTTATATGTCGGTTTTATTAAATCGTGCCAAAGGAAGAAACATGATTATGTATTCTACTGAAGGCGGTATGGACATTGAAACTGTTGCTGAAAAAACGCCTCATTTAATTTTTAAAGAAGAAGTAGATCCAAGTGTGGGTTTAATGCCGTTTCAAGCTAGACGTATTGCTTTCAATTTAGGACTATCAGGAACAGCCTTCAAAGAAATGACAAAGTTTGTTACTAGTCTATACACCGCTTATGTCAAGTCGGATTCATCACTATTTGAAATTAATCCGGTTTTAAAAACCAGTGATAATAAAATTATGGCTGTTGATGCCAAAGTTACTATTGATGATAATGCGCTTTATAGACATAAAGATTATGTTGATTTGCGTGACTTAAGAGAAGAAAATCCTATTGAGGTTGAAGCTAAAAAGGTAGGTCTGAATTATGTAGATTTAGATGGTAATGTTGGGTGTATGGTTAATGGAGCAGGTTTAGCTATGGCAACTATGGATTTGATTAAGCAAGCAGGAGGAGAACCAGCAAACTTTTTAGATGTAGGAGGAACAGCTGATGCAGCGCGTGTTGAGGCAGCATTTAAAATTATTTTAAAAGATCCAGCTGTAAAAGCAATTTTGATTAACATATTCGGTGGTATTGTACGTTGCGATCGTGTAGCCCAAGGTGTTATTGATGCTTACAAAAATATGGGAACTATCAATGTGCCTATTATTGTTCGTTTACAAGGAACAAATGCTGATATCGCTAAAGAATTAATAGATAATTCTGGGTTAGATGTACAGAGCGCTGTAGAATTTCAGGAAGCAGCAGATAAGGTGCAAGCAGTATTATCGTAAAGGATACTCAATTTAATATAAGAGCATTACTAACTAGTAATGCTCTTTTTTTATATGTAATTATTTTTTTATGGTTTTTTAGTGGTTGCTTTACTATCATCCTTTTTAGGCATAGGACCACGCAGATGAATAACTAACCCATTCAAAAAATTACGTAAAATTTGGTCGCCACATTCCATATATTTAGGGTGATCTTCTTTTCTGAAAAAAGCTCCAAGTTCACTTTTAGAAATTCTGAAATCAACAAGTTTTAAAATCTTTACAATATCGTCATCTCTTAGTTTCAGAGCCACTCTTAATTTTTTTAAAATATCGTTATTTGTCATATTAATAAGCTGTCTTAGTGTTTTAACCGGTTTGTGCAAAATTAGTTGAATACTTATCCTTTTTTAGCGTTTTTAGAATTTTTCTAGCTATTTCAAAAAAAACTAAAAAAATCAAAGTTTTATGATTTGAAAAACTTACAGTAAAATACTGTAAATCAATATTTTATGTCTTTATTTTTTTCATTCAACCAAGATTGAATTTTTACTTATTTTTTATAGAAATCAAAAATTATATGATGAAATAAATAAAAATATCGACGAATCAACCCAGTGTTTTCGATAACTTACATAATATCAACGATTAGAAAAGTAGGCTTGTGTTGTAACTTTATAGTGTAATTATTTAATCCATATCCCTTATGATTAATAGAGTAGAAAAACTAAGTCTTCTGTCGGAAATGATAGCTTTTGCTAAGTACGATAAGGATATAAAAAATATTGAATATAATTTTTTATTAGGCGTTGCAAAACAATTAGGTATTAGTCGAGAAGATTTTGACTATTTGATAGACAATCCTATTAACTATATTCATTTAAAATCTCATAGTGAGCGAATTGTTCAATTTCATCGCTTAGTTTTGTTGATGAATATAGAAAATAATGGTGGTGACAATAACTCTTCAGGGGTTATTAAATTATATAATTTTGGTCTTAGAATGGGGCTAAGTCATGAATCAATAACTAAAGTTTTGTACTTAATGGAAAGTTTTCCAAATAAAATTGTTCCACCAGATGTGTTGATTGATATTTTTAAAACGCAATACAATTAAAAGTTAAGATTTATTTTAATGTGTTAATAAAACCTTTCTGTTAGGTTCATAATGAAAGCTAAGCGGTTTAAACGTTTAGCTTTTCTAGTTTTTGCTGATATGCTTTAATTTCGTCACGC
The DNA here is from genome assembly GCF_011762485.1 of Yeosuana marina. Taxonomy (GTDB): domain Bacteria; phylum Bacteroidota; class Bacteroidia; order Flavobacteriales; family Flavobacteriaceae; genus Yeosuana; species Yeosuana marina. Next base: position 48,990 of record NZ_JAAKGI010000025.1, on the reverse strand, counting down.
AATTTAGCGGCTACAATAAAGTCTAAAGCCTTGGCAGCTTCTTCCATAAGTTTGCGTTTTTCACGAATTTTCTTTTCTAATTCTGGTTTGCTTAAATACTCACTTTCAGGTTCTGCTGCTTTTAATGCTTCTAATTCATAGCTATAGGTACTTACAGAGTTTTTCGTAAGCGCATTGTTTAAATTTTTATTTAAAGCTTTCGGAATTAGATTATGTTTTGTGTTATAAGCTATTTGTTTCTCTCGTCTATAATTAGTTTCATCTATAGTTTTTTGCATACTATTGGTAATTTTATCGGCATACATAATGGCTTTACCATTTAAGTGTCTTGCGGCTCTACCAACGGTTTGAGTTAATGATCTTGCTGAACGTAAAAATCCTTCTTTGTCCGCGTCTAAAATAGCTACTAGGGAGACTTCTGGTAAATCTAATCCTTCACGTAATAAGTTGACACCAACCAATACATCAAACAAACCTTTTCGCAAATCCTGCATAATCTCAACACGCTCTAAGGTATCGACATCACTATGAATATATCTACATCTAATCTGAATTCTATCTAGATACTTAGTCAATTCTTCTGCCATACGCTTAGTAAGCGTTGTTACTAAGGTGCGTTCGTCTTTTTCGACACGTAACTGAATTTCTTCAATTAAGTCATCAATTTGATTTAAACTTGGGCGTACTTCAATAACAGGATCCAATAAGCCTGTAGGACGAATAACTTGCTCAACATACACACCATCAGTTTTTTGTAATTCATAATCAGCTGGTGTTGCACTTACATAAATAACTTGGTTTTGTAACGATTCAAACTCTTCAAACTTTAAAGGTCTGTTATCCATAGCAGCCGGTAATCTAAATCCATACTCGACCAAATTCTCTTTTCGACTTCTGTCTCCGCCATACATAGCATGAACTTGTGAAATGGTAACGTGGCTTTCGTCAATCACCATTAAAAAATCATCTGGAAAATAATCTAACAAACAAAATGGACGAGAGCCAGGTTGTCTGCCATCTAAATAACGAGAATAATTTTCAATACCTGAACAATAACCCAATTCGCGAATCATTTCTAAATCAAATTCAGTGCGCTCTTTAAGTCGTTTTGCCTCTAGATGTTTGCCTATTTCTTTAAAATAATCATGCTGTTTTACTAAATCGTCTTGAATATCTTTAATGGCATTTTGTAATATGTCAGGTGATGTTACAAACATATTAGCAGGATAAATATTTAATCTGTCGTACTTTTCAACAATTTGATTGGTTTGAATATTGAAGGATTCAATGTCTTCTATTTCATCACCAAAAAAGTGTATTCTAAAGGCATCATCAGCATAACTTGGAAAAATATCAACAGTATCTCCTTTTATTCTGAAATTTCCATGGTTGAATTCACCTTCAGTTCTAGAGTATAAACTTTGAACTAAGCGATGTAATAATTTAGTTCGTGAAATGACTTGATCGCGTTCTAATGAAATCACATTTTTTTGAAACTCAACAGGATTTCCAATACCATACAAACAAGATACAGAGGCAACTACCAAGACATCACGGCGGCCAGAGAGTAAAGAAGATGTCGTACTTAACCGCATCTTTTCTATTTCCTCATTAATCGATAAATCTTTTTCAATGTAAACACCAGAAACAGGAATGTAGGCTTCGGGCTGATAGTAATCATAGTACGAGACAAAATATTCTACTGCATTATCAGGGAAGAATTGTTTGAATTCTGAATATAACTGTGCAGCTAAAGTTTTGTTATGAGCTAAAACTAAAGTAGGTCGCTGCACTTCTTGAATAACATTAGCTACGGTAAACGTTTTACCAGAACCTGTTACACCAAGTAAGGTTTGATATGTTTCGTTGGAGTTGATACCTTTTACAAGTTCTGATATGGCTTGAGGCTGGTCTCCTGTTGGACTAAATTCTGATTGAATTTTGAATTTCATTCAGCAAAATTACGTAAAAAATATGTGTTAACGCTTCAATGCGAAATGACCTCTTAAATCAAAAGAAAGACCATCTTTTTTTACTTTGGCTACAAACCAATAATCATCTGAAGGCATATTGTGACCATTGAAAGTTCCGTCCCAACCAGGTGAGGATGAGGTTAATGTTTTAAGTAGTTTTCCATATCTGTCATAAATGTAAACGACGGTACCAGGAAGTTGTTCAATACCTATAATGTGCCAAGTATCAAAATCACCATCATTGTTGGGTGTCATAAATTTTGGTGTATCAAAAACAATAACTTCTTTTGAAACGTCTTGACATCCATTGACATCTCTTACAGTTACGGTGTGTAAACCAAAAGTAACATTGTCAAAAACGTTTGAAAGTTGTGGTTCTCCGTCATCCAAAATATAAACATAGTTGCCAATACCACTAACCTCTACCGTAATACTATTTGGGTCGGTAAAGTTAACAGTACTTGTCATGTTTATAGTAGCTTCTTCAGATTCAATCACTGAAAATGCTTTAGTTGCTTGACAATTGAATGGAGATGTAACGGTTACCCAATAATCACCTAAATCTTCTGGTTGAAGTTGTATTTTTGATGTAGTTTCTCCTGTTGACCATAAATAGGAATCCCCAGAATTTCCTGTGCCAGCATCTATAACCAAAGGCAAATCATTTAGGCATAGAGGTACAACATCATTAATATTTATGATTGGCAGTGGGTTTACAATAGTGCTAAACGACGTTGTATCATAACAGCCTGTTAAATTGCTTTCCATTCTGGCATAAATAATTTCACCATCAAAGGCTGCATGTAAATTGGATAGAGGATTAGTTTTGCTATCAGCATCAATTTGACTTGTATAATAGGTTACTGTAAAATCATTTGGATTTTCTGATCCTATTATTATGTTTTTTTGTTGTGACAAATCAAACGCTAAAAAGCCATCATAATCATCATCACAGCCAACTAAACTGGGCGGCGCTAAAGCAGCAGGATTAGGGTTTATTTGTAAATTAAATGATGGTGTGATGACACAACCCGTATTGGGATCTTCAATTCTAACGAAAAATGTATTAAAACTAGTGGTATAGTTATATGTATCTGGTAATATGTTTGTATTGGCTTGAGCTTCTACTAAAGAGTTATGATAACTAATTATGACATTGTTTGGATCATCAACAATCATATTGTTAACTTGAGATAAATCAAAAGTATTAGTGTTATTATCACAAATTTCAATAGTTCCGATAGAATTTGTTGGATACGGTGTATTAACAACTAAATCTAATGGAACAACACTATAGCAACCGGTGAGTATATTGGTAACCTTAATAAAAACTGTTTGAGGATTACTAATGTTTGTGTAATTAGTTGGGTTTGCTATTTCTTTTGAAATATCTTCAACATCTTCTTCATTTTCAAAATAGGTTATCGCTAGGTCTGTCGTGATTCTATCTAAAAGTTGAAAATCTGCAGTTTCTAAATTAAAAGTAGTAATCCCATCATAATCATTATCACAAAGAATATAGGGATTCGCTTGAGATACCTCTGGCGCTGCAATAATATTGATTCCTAAGTCTTCAATGACATAACATATTGAATTGTTACCTTCAATCCTCACATAGATGGTTTGCGGATTGGTTACATTGGTATACTGCATTGGTAACGCATTTAATTTATCCTCTGCATTTTGCCTCGTGGAATAGAAAGAGATGTTTAATGGATTAGTAGCTCCTTGTGAAATTTCAGCTATTTTCTCATTTAAATCAAATACATTTTTTCCATCATTACTGATATCATCACAAACTAAATAATCTTTGAAGTTTATATTATAATCAGGATTTGAAGAAACTACTATTGTAAATGACGAGTCACCATAACAACTTGGGTCAATAGTGTTTTGAACTCTAACATAAATAGTTTGCGGACTTGAAATATTGGTGTATAACGTATTTTTATCTATCGGAATGGTGTAATTTGAGTCTTCAAAATAGAACACTTCTTTTCCTGCTTGGCCGTTTAAAATTTCATTGTCTTTATCAGATAATAAAAACTCAGCTTTTCCGTCGCCATCATCTTCGCAAATTTCATAATCAATAATTGTAGGGAATACAGGTTTTGTGCTCACAATAACACTAATGGTGGCAATAGTATAACAGCTAGATGAGGTACTGGCAATTCTTACGTAAATATTTTGAGTGTTAGAACTGTAAGACCCTGGGTTTGTTATTCGATTACTTCCTGATTCAGCATCATTTAAAGAAGTGAAAAAACTAATAGTTAATCCTGTAGTATCTGCAACTATTTCCGGGATTTTGCTTTCAAGATTTATAGTAGAAAAACCATCTTGATCATCATCACAAATTATAAAATCGCTTGGTTGTGAAATTGTGGGCGCTGGAACAATAGAAATATCAAATGAATTTACGGTACGGCAACCAGAATCTACATTAACAATTCTTGCAAATAATGTGGTGCTGCCTGAAACAGGGTATAAAGGAGGTAATTCGTTACTATTATCTTCAGCATCTTGTTGCGTCAGGAAATAATGAACTTCAAAGTTTGTGTTTCCACTATTGACGGTTTCATCTAGTGAATGCAAATCCACATTTACTATGCCATCATCATTATCATCACAATATTGAAGCGGTGTTACGGGTTCAAATAATAAAATAGGGTTTACCAATAATTTTATTTCAGCTTGCTCATTGCAACCAGTAACCGTATTTTCAATATTAATATAAAGTATTTGTGGACTTGTAGCGGTATATGGAACTCCGGGGTCTAAAGCATTTGCTGTATTATTATTTATTAAGTCAGTTTCGTTTTCATAATAGGTAACATCAATATTTGGTAACTCATTAGCTATTTGAGTTGTAATAATATTGAGATAAAAATCGGCAATACCATCATTAGCTGCATCATCGCATAAGGCGAAGTCTTCAATACTTGTTCCAGTTAGTAATAAATTAGTATGAACTTCTATAGGGACAATGGTTGGGCATCCTGTTGAGTCATCTTGAACCCTTATAAAAACGGTTTGAACATCTGGGGCTGTATTTAGATAATTTGTTGGATTAGGTATGGGGTTACTTCCAGATTCTGCATCATCAAAAGTTTCATGAAACGTGATGGTAAGTCCTGTTGGTGATAAACCATCTAATACATTAGGTATAACTTCGGTTAAATCAAAACTAGCAAAACTATCATGATCGGTGTCACAGGCATCAATGTATTGAGTATCTCTATTAATTATGGGGCTATTTGTAATATTAACATCAAGTGTAGTTACATTAAAACAGCTTGAAAGTGTATCAGTAGCTCTAACAAAAAAGGATTCTGAATTTGGAGAGCTAGCATTTACATAAGGTGATATTATGGGGTTATTACCAGTAAGGGCATCAGCTTGCGTAAAATGATAGGATACGGATACATTTGCTTGTCCGTTAGCTATTTCACTATCTTTAAGGGTTAAGTTTATATCTGTTATGCCATTAGGCGTTGCATCATTATCACAAACCTCTAAAGTGGAAGGTGTAGCAATATTTGGTATTAGGTTTACAACTAAATTAATGGGAGCATAAGAAAAACATCCTGTATCTAAATTTTCTATGGCAACAAAAACTTGCTGCGGGTTTGATGTGTTTGATATAGGAGTTGTTATGGGGTTTATACCACTTCTTGCATCAGACTCATTGTAATAGTATTTCAAATTATTATAATTAGCAGGAGGGAGGCTACTTAAAATCTCAGTATTTTTAGTTTGAAGATCAAAAATTTCAGTTGCATCTCCACTTAAATCATCACATAACAGATAATCTGAAATTGGATCTACAGGTGGCTCAGAGTTTAACGTAACTTGAATTTCGTCTTCAAGAAGACAAGTGTTATTGTTTAATGGCACCGAAATTTCTACTTTATAAACACCATCTTGGGTAGCATTTAAAGAGGAACTTGTTTGTCCGTTGATAGGATTACCATTTAAAAACCACGTATAGGAAGCTTGTGGATTTTGTATGTCCGCATCCAGTATGGTTGAATTTAAACAGGTAACAATATCATCACCCAAGTTTAAATTATCAAAACTGATACCTTCAATAAAAACAGCAGAATCATAATTTAAATCTGTTTGGTCAGCAATAATTAGTTTAATATGGTATTGTACGTAAGGGACAATATTAGCAGATGCTATTAATGGAACTGTTCTCCCATTAAAGTTAGTGTCTCCAACATTATAGCCATCAAAATATTGATCATTTTGAGCAGGACAGACTCCATAAATTTCATCATGTATGGTGTTTGTGTTAACAGGGGTAGATGTGCCTGGCACAACCGCAATATTTTGATATGGACCAGCACTAGCAGTTTCTTTAATTAAAAAAGCAAATCCGTCAGAAAACTGACATGGATTGATACCAAAATATTCTTCAGAAGCTAATAAGTAATTAAACTGAACCAGATTTGATGACGAGACCAAATCAAATTCTATGGAGGTAGCATTTAGTGTATTAGTAATGCCTAATGCTGTTTCTAAATCAGAGTCAGTTCCCCATATGGTTGACCCTTCGCTCAGTGTTGGTGTTCGTACGCCATTTCCACCAGATTCTGCATTACCAGTAGACAACATAACCCCATCTTGAAAAGGGAAGTTTGAACTTCCTTTATTAAAATAGGCATAGCTTGATAATCCGTAAGAACTACCGTTAACAGAAGATGTGATATTAGAAATTTGAACACAACCTTGAACCAAATTGTTTAACACAAGTTGATCTAGAGGAATCGAAGAGTCTACCGTAATTTGTTGAGAAAGCATAGTACTACTGGTACAAAGTAGTAGTACTAAAAGAGCATAATATTGTAGGTGTCTTTTTACTTTCATTTATTTGGGAAAAACAGCATACTGTTTTTGGATTAATTTAGCCTGAAAATTAGATATATTTAGAGGAAACTCAAAATATATCGTTCAAAACGCAGTTTTGTTAGTTTTAGGTATAACCGTCTTAATATTTTAGTGTAAAATGGTTTTTAAAGATTCTTCCATCTTGCAGTTTAACAGAAAACCAATAATCATCAGTTGGAAGTTTTTTACCATTAAAAGTACCATCCCAACCAGCTTCTAATGGGCTTAATTGTTTAAGCAGTTTGCCATAGCGGTCATAGATTAAAATATTAGAATTTGGTTGAAAAACATCAGAGACTCCAAAAACCTGCCATCTATCATTAACACCGTCATTATTTGGAGTAAAATATTTTGGAAACCCGATGACCGAGATTAACTTATTGATGCTTCCACAGTCATTTTTTATGTCTTTTACATAAACGGTATAAAAACCTGGAGATATATTTTCAAAGACATTACTTTCTTGATAGGGTCTGTAGATGGTGTTATTTTTATCGAGTAACCTGTATTCATAAGTGCCTTCACCAGAAACCAAGACTGTAATAATATTGTTTTGCGTAGCGTCAACAATATCAATAGATTCAAAAGTTGCAATGTTTGAAGGCTCCACGACAACAGTTCTTTCTTTAGAACAATTATTAGCATTGGTCACCAAAACAGAATAGGTGCCAGGTTGATTTATCTGAATGTTATAGCTCGTTTCTCCATTAGACCAACTGTAGGTATAGTTGTTAGGATTGTCGTTTATAATGCCAGCGTTTAAAGTAATAGTAGTTGGGAATGTATTGATACAATAATAAGCTACATCATCTGTAATAATATCAGGTAGTGTGTTCACCGTTAATTCAACCTCACTAATACCATAGCAATTATTAGCATTTTCAACGCGTGCATAAATAGTTTGAGAGTATGGCATCTTATTTTTAAATGTACTTTGTAACTGATTTTGCTCAATTAAAGCATCTTCATAGGCTTCATAATAGGCGATTATTAAACCATTAGGAAGACCATTTATAATATTCGAATCTGCATCAGATAAGTTAAATAAATAAAAACCATCTTCAACACCGTCATCATCACAGACGATAAGCTCGGTATCGTTTGCATCGGTAATGCTAACGTTTAAAATAAGCTCAGCTTCGGAAGAGCATCCCGTAATATCATTAATAACATCAACATAAATGGTTTGAGTACTTGATGTATTTTTATAAGAATTAGGGTTATGTATTTCGTTTAATCTGGCATTATCGGTATAAAATTTAGTTGATCTATCAGCAATGCCTGCAGTTAAATCATCATTTGCTTCATTAAGGTTAAAAATAGTAATACCATCTTTGGTTCCGTCTTCATCGCATTGAAATATAGTAGAATTATAAGCTTCAGGATTTTTATTAAAAATGACATACGCTTGCCCTTCTATAGCACAATCTCCATTATTAGGGTCTATATAAACTTCGTAATGACCACTTGTGGTGATATCTTTTAATTCAAAACTAGTTTCAGATAATGGATTACCATCTTTACTCCAAGAATAGGTTGCTCCAGGTATATTCTCGGAAGAAAGGGTGTATGTATCACCTTCACAAAGTTCTAAGTTGATATTACTTTCTCCGTTTTTGATAATATCAATTTCAGTATTAAAAAAAGAAGCTATAAAAGGAGGAAGTCCTTGCGCTGATAAATTAGGGGAAATATTAATACCGTTATGAACGTAATTACTTGCTGTTCCAATATTGTCAGGATTATTTATCACTCCAAGATAAGACATCCCTTCATTGTACGTTCTACTTAAGGCTCTGTAAATTTTTCCGTTAGGACCTAATTGTAAAGCACCTCGATATAAATTACGATTATCTAATACAATAGCAGAACTCTGAATGTCTGTTGCAGATAGGTTATATTGAATTAAAACTGAATGATGATTAGCAGGATTTTCGGATTCTGCGTAATCATTACTAAAAAAATTATTCGAGGCATGAACATACAATAGCTGGCTATTTGGAGAGAATTCTACACCATAAGGAAATCTACTTTCACCAGTTATGACCAATGATTGTTGGTTGCTAATGATGCCTGTTGATGTGTCAAAATCATATAGATATAGCCCATTATTAACATTTGCTGATGCTGCTTTAGTACCGTCTGGAGATAGTTTTAAATACCCACGAGCATCATCTACAGATAAATTACTAAATGTAGATTTAACAGAAACAGGATTAATACCTGCGTTGCTCACCTCAAAAGCGTGGTATGTATTATATATACTGGTATCTCCATTTTCAGAAGCAAAAGACAACACCCAAATGGATTTGGTTATACAATCTTTTAATACCGCTGTAATTTTTTCTGAACTCTCTTTGAGTAAGTTTATATTTTTATTGGTTACGGCCCCCAAGCCACTATCAAGTGTGATATCGACTTCTGAATAATTTAATCCATAGTTAGTATTGTCTAACCAATTATCAACAGTAAAAATATAATAAATATTGGGATCATTTGGTTTAGGAACTATAATAGCAGATTGTGTACTCGAAGAATCTCCATATAAACCAGTTCCATTTGGCATAATTTGGTGATTTTTGTTCCAAACCCTTGTGCCATCTGTATAAAACAATAAGCTTCCCGTATCATCAGAAATAGACGTACAACCTTCATTGGTGAATAATTGACCGTCATTTAGAGATGTAATACTGTTACTAGTTTGATTGAAACGAATACCTCCACCGTAACCAAAATACCAATTAGCGGCTTCGCTTTGCCCCAGTGATTTAAACCCTAAACATAGGAAAATAAATAGAAATGTAATTTTTTTCATCTTCAATAGCAAAACTATCAAAAGATATTATAAATCACGTATTTTTAACAATCTGAACGATAAAAAGACAAATATGGCAGTCCAACCCAAAACAATCACTATTTCATACCAGTGTACAGCATAATCAAAATCAAATTTTTCACCAACTTGGTTGGCAACTGATTGTACAGCGCTCAATCTTGAAAACGGTTGTTTTATAAGGTTTGACATTGAGTTTAAAGGAAAAAATTGCATTACACTTGTTGCTGTTTCAGCATCGGTTTTCCAACGTAAAACCCCAAATACAATACCTTCAATAAATTGCCATACAAATAAAAACCCCAAAGCAAATGCAGAGCGTTTTACTAAAACTCCTAAGAATAAACAAAATGAAAAGAATCCAACTAGTTTTACAAAAAAGGCTAACAAATAATCTAAATCAGAGAAAATGATACTTAATTCAGTATAATTTGAAAACCCTAAGCCCAACAGTAAAGACACCACAAATAAAAATAAAGTAGAAACTAAAGCAAACACAATTACGGTGTAAAACTTAGACAAAACAAACTCCTTTTTACTTAATCCGTCAATTAAATTTTGTTTTAACGTTTTATTACTGTATTCATTGGCCATCATGGACACAATAACGATAGCAAGGAATAGCTTAAAAAAAGCGGCTATATAGCTGTTGAAATGCCAGATATAGGGGAAATTAAAAATACCCATTTCGGCTAAATGAAATTTTATAGGGCCAATATCAAACTTTATGGCAGCTATAAGCGCAATTGAAGTAAGCAGAACAAAATAAGTAATAATTAATATTTTGCTTGCTCTGTTATGTCTTAGTTTTTGAAATTCTATATTTAGTAATCGGTACATTTTATTTATTGTTGGTTAGGGTTAAGAATTGTTCTTCTAAACTTTCTTTACGTTGCACTAAGTGCGATAGTGTAAAACCTTGCTCAAAGAGTAATTTATTAAAGGAGGCAGACTCTAAGGGTTCGTTTAAAAAAGCTGTTATTAAATGATCTTTTACTTTGATGTTTCCGAAGGTTTTGTGAGTTTCTAAAAATTTGACAAGTTCATCTTCTTTGTCACATTTCAATTCAAAAAAGCCATAACTGGATGTCATTTCATCTACTTTGCCAGAGTACAGCTTTTCGCCTTTACGCAATACAACCACGTGAGTACATACTTTTTCAACCTCGTCAAGCAAATGTGATGCTAGTAAGATAGTAGTTCCTGTGCTAGCAATCTCTTTTATTATTTCTCGAATTTGATGGATGCCTTTTGGGTCTAAGCCGTTAGTAGGCTCATCAAGAATTAAAATTTCAGGATCATTCAATAGTGCAGAAGCAATGGCTAATCGTTGTTTCATGCCTAATGAAAACGTGCTGAATTTACTGTTTTTTCTATCTAATAATTCAACAGTTTCAAGTTTTTCATCTATTTTATTATAGTCGACACCTTTAATTTGGCAAACAAGTTTTAAGTTTTGATACGCCGTCATATAAGGATAAAAATTAGGTCGCTCAATAATAGCACCTACTTTTTTTAAAGCGTTATGAGTTGATATGTTTCCATCAAACCAATGGAAATCACCAGATGTTTTATTTACAACGTTTAAAACAACCCCCAAGGTTGTTGATTTACCGCTTCCATTTGGTCCTAAAATACCGTAAACATTTCCTTTTTTTATGGTAAAAGATAAATCTTTAACAGCCGTTAAATAACCAAATTTTTTTGTTAGATTGTTAATTGTGAGGATAGACTCCAAAATAAAGTATTTTTTGATGTTGAACTAAAATCAACAGGTTAGTTATTAAGTATGACGATAGTTATGTAAATTTGTTACATTCACATTTTATAAAAATAAGGTTTAAATTTCAATAGTTTTAGAATGGAAGATTTAAAAATTTCAAAAAAGAAACCCTCCTATCCGGTTAGTGCTAAGCTACATGATTATCTTTCTGAATATAACAGAAATATTAAGCTTCCTATTTTTTATGATGATTTATTAAGATTTCAAGGCTCTATTACGGTCTATGATAAATTTGAAAATGATACACTTTGGATTCGGGTATATTTTAGTGAGTTTGAGCGCGAAGAAATTGATTTAAGCCTAAAAAAGGTGTATACTATTTTACATTCTGATGGAAATGAAAGCTCTATTCCATTTCTTAATGTGGACGCCATAGATTATTGTACATTCGGAAATTCTAAACCATTCAGGATAAAAGTTAGGAATATTCTAAATGATAATTTCACTTATTTCTATATTAAAAAAGCGGATGCGTCTCGTATTTATGGGTTGGAGTTAGAGCATATGTTATCTCCCTATAACTTAAATTTTTTGGTATATAAAGACACGTTGATTGAAGAACATATTTCTGGTATTCCAGGGGATGAATTTATTAAAAACATGTTGCCTAAATGTTCCAAATCTGAAAAATCTCAAATAGCTAAAGAGTTCGTTAAGTTTAATGAGCGTTGTATGATTAGATTGTTGGGCGATATGCGATCGTACAACTACGTTATTGTGCCCACACACGATTTTGATCAGGTAGTGTATAAAATAAGAGCTATTGATTTTGACCAACAATCGTATGAAGGGAAAATAAATATTTATAGACCTCAATTTTTTAAGGAAAATGTAGTCATGGTAAAATTAGTATCTGAAAATTTTCAGAAATTATCCATCGATCAATATAAAATTGAGGAACGATCTATCATTGCAAAGCGCTTAAAAAGTTACCATGATAGAATTAATAATTTATTGGTTTGTATGATTGATGATACAATTTCAACCAAAGAAAATGTCGATTCGCTTAAATTGAAAATTTATGAATATACGATGGATATGAAATTTAAACGATGCCATTCTATGGGAGAAATCATAAAAAATGCTCTAGCATATGTCCTTAGAAATTATGAGAATGTAAACCTTGATAGTTTTAAGTAATCTAGAATTTAATTCCAGTTTTCATCAAAGTCTAAGTTATCATAATCATCAATATCCAAATCATCTTCAAACTCATCAAAGACATCTGAGTCTTCTGATTCAAAAACTTTTTCTGGAGCTACATCAGGAACCTGGCCTTGAACAAACATCAAATTAGGATAGTCGCTACCTTCTGCTTCATCAACAATTTCTGCTAATTCAACAAAAAATGTCCACATGCTTAAAAAGTCATAAACGTAAATCAGTTTAGGTTGCATTTCAAAAACAACATCATTTATAGCCGTTTCATTCATTAAACGAGCAGAAGCATCTTCACTTAAATCAAACAAAGAAATTTCTTCTCCTTGATCCCATTGGTCATTACTTATGTAGAATGAAGCCATTTCAGTTCCATCAAACCCAAATGATTGTGTGATAACATTATGTAAATCTTCTAACGTGTCGGATTCACGAATTTCTAAATCGCGAAAAACATCTTCATCTGTATCATTATCAAGAATCACTCTAAATCTGTAAATCATAGTCGTAAATTAAGTTGCAAAGGTAACAGTTTTTGAATTATTTACTAAAACGGTGCAATGTAAATATCATAGCACTTAGCAAGAAAAAGGCTCCCACTTGATGCGCTACACCTAACCAAACCGGAACTTGGTATAAAATAGTAAAAACACCCAATAAAAATTGAATACCTACCATAATTAATAACGCATTTACACCTCTTTTTTGCATAATAGTTAAGGTGGTTTTTCTTGTTTTTTGCCAAATAGCAATAATAAAAATAACAACCAAATAAGCTACCATCCTATGCACGAATTGCACACCACTTTTACCTTCAATAAAGTTTTTGTACCAAGGGTGTTGTTCAATAAAAACCGTTTCGTGTATAAATTTGCCTTCGCTCATCATAGGCCAGTGATTGTGAATAAAACCAGCATCTAAACCAGCAACAAAAGCGCCATACATAATTTGAAGTAAAAGCACAGCCAAAGCTAAGCGAATAAAATTTCGTAATGCTATATTGATTTCTTTTTTGGTTGAGAACACTAAATCTAATGCAACCCAAAGGGTATAAGCAAAGGTTATAAATGCTGTCATTAAATGAGCGGCTAACCTGTAATGACTTACATCTGGATTATCAACCAATCCACTTTTTACCATATACCAACCCATAAACCCCTGAAATGCTCCAAGACCTAGTAAGATGATTGCCTTTTTTATCGTTGCTTTTGATAGTTGTTTTGTCGCTAGAAAATATAAGAAAGGAAGCAGGAATACGACTCCTATAAAACGGCCAATTACACGATGTAGCCATTCCCAGAAATAAATGTCTTTAAAATCTTGTAAATTGAAATGGTTGTTAAGTTTTTGATATTCGGGGTATTGTTTGTACAAATCGAAAGCTGCTTGCCATTCTATATCATTACTTGGTGGAATAACACCAGAAATTAATTTATAATTTGAAATGGATAATCCAGAATGTGTTAATCTTGTTATGCCTCCAACTACAACCATTACGAATATTAAAAGGCATCCAGTAAGCAACCAGTAAATAACTTTTTTATTATCTTTTTTCATAGCATTAAATTAATTTTTTAAAACATAAACTATTGGTAACATTTTTATACTGCCCGTAATTGGGAATTAAGACGTAATTATTTTTTTTGTAAAATTCTACAGCTTCCGTTTGCCGAATTCCTGTTTCTAGGATACAGGAATTATAATGTAACTCTTTAGCCCACACTTCTAATTCTTTTAAGATGACTGAAGCGACTCCTTGTTCTCTAAAATCTGCATGGGTAAACATGCGCTTAATTTCTACACAGTTGTTTTCAAATGCTTTAAAAGCACCGCAGCCTGCTGGCATGTCATCTACATAAGCTACAACGGTATGTTTTATAACATTTATATGGTTGTATTGGTTATAAAATTCATGTTCATCACCATCTGTTACCTTTAAATAAGCATCTAAATCTTTAACTAGATTTATAAAATCTAAATGTTCAGAATTAGTTCTAACTAATGTTATCATGGATGACTAATGTGAGTTAAACCTAAACGCTTTCCTTCTTTTAACATTAACTCGTGAGCTGCTTCAAATTCATTAGGAATGTCTCCTTCAAGAATGGCTTCTTTAATAGCTTCTTTAATAATTCCTATTTCTTTTGAAGGTTTTAAATTAAAGGTTTCCATAATTATTTCGCCAGAAATAGGTGGTTGAAAATTACGAACATGGTCGCGTTCTTCAACTTCAACTATTTTATCGCGAACAATTTTAAAATTATTATGATATTTATTGAATTTTTTAGGATTTTTAGTGGTGATATCTGCTTCACAAAGCGTCATTAAATCATCTACAAAGTCTCCAGCATCAAACACTAACCGCCTTACAGCAGAATCAGTTGCTTCCTCATTAGCCAAAACAATAGGCCTTGAACTCATAAATACCATTTTTTGAACAAATTTCATTTTGTCATTTAAAGGCATTTTCAACCTTTTAAATAAATGATACACCATTTTTGAACCTTCAAATTCATGACCATGAAAGGTCCAGCCTACTTTTTTACTAAATTTTTTAGTGGGAGCTTTTCCAATATCATGTAGTAATGCCGCCCAACGCAGCCATAGATTGTCTGTGTTTTTAGAAATATTATCAACGACTTCAAGCGTGTGGTAAAAATTATCTTTATGGCGTTGTCCTTCAATTTCGTCAATGCCTTTTAATGCCGTTAATTCTGGTAAAATATAATCTAATAAACCTGTTTCATTAAGTAATAAAAAGCCTAATGATGGTTTTTTGCTTTCTAGAATTTTGTTTAGTTCAACAACGATACGTTCGTTTGTTATGATTTGAATTCTATGCTTGTTTTTAGAAATAGCTTTTAATGAAGCGGTTTCAATTTTAAAACTAAGCTGTGTTGAAAAACGAATAGCTCGCATCATGCGTAATGGGTCATCACTATAGGTTATATCAGGATTTAAAGGTGTACGGATGATTTTATTTTTCAAATCTGTAATCCCATCAAAAGGATCCAATAAATCTCCAAAATGGTCTTCGCTTAAATTTAATGCTAAGGCGTTGATGGTGAAATCTCGTCTATTTTGGTCATCTTCAAGTGTTCCATTTTCAACCACTGGGTTTCTACTCTCTTCACTATAAGATTCTTTTCTGGCACCTACAAATTCGATATCAATACCATCATAATGAAGCATGGCAGTGCCATAGGTTTTAAATACTTGTACTTTTGGTTTATTAGGCAGGTTTTTAGAAACTTGTTTGGCTAACTTTATGCCGTCCCCAATAGCAACAATATCAATATCTTTAGGTATTCCTCGTTTTAAGATAAAATCCCGTACAAAACCACCTATGACATAGCTGTCAAGATTTAGGTCTTTTGCCGATTGCGATATAATCTTAAAGATTGAGTGTTGTAATGCGTCTTTGTAGTTCATTTTTTTTGTTGCCACAAATTCACGAATGTTTTATAAAACAATTCTTTTATGGTCTAGTAAATCTTTATGAAAGTTAGCTAAAATAGCTAATTTTCAATTTGAAACTTTTAAATAATTTATACACTGAGCGATATGTTTATCATGCAAATTTTCAATTGATTTTATTTCTAATATGATTTTATCAAAAACGACAAAATCTGCATAAAATTTATGAGGTAAAAAAATGTCTTTATATGCCACACAATATTCTTTTTCTCTTTTAAAAGGAATATTTCGAATTTTAAACTCATACTCTAAAGCATCTTTATAAACTATTTCAGAAAATCCACTTCCCAAATTATTATAGACTTCAAAAGGAACTCCAAAAATAGCATAACTTTCGTCTTTATAAACAATGTTAGGCATACATATTCGTGCATTCGTGGCGATAATTTACTCTCGAATTATTTTAACTTGTCCATCATTACTTAATTTAATAATTGATGAAGGTTTACCGCAAATTTTTTCGTGGTGCAAATTTACAACATAGTCAACACCTTTTAAAACCTCTTGAGATATTTCTTTGAATGATTTTGGAGTTTGAAACCCACTTATGTTTGCTGAGGTTGAAACGATAGCTCCGTTAAACCGTCTTAATAATTGAAAACAAAAATCATCATTAGGAATTCTAATAGCTATTGTATTATCATCAGCTATTAAATTTTCTGCTAAATTTTGTGCGTCGTCATAGACAATGGTAATTGGATCTTCGGTCACATCTAAGATATCATAAGCTACTTCAGGTATTTTTTTTACATATTTTTTAAGCATTCTGTCATCTGCCACCAAACAAATAGTAGATTTATTGTCATGCCGTTTTTTTAAATTAAAAACCTTTTCAACCGCATCTTTGTTAGCAGCGTCACAACCAATTCCCCAAACCGTATCTGTAGGGTAGAGGATAAGTCCGCCTTCTTTGAGTGTTTTTAACGCTTTGTTTATTTCTTCATTCATAATTTGAAGCTTATATTTGCACAACGGCAAATTTACAACAGAAAATATAATGTGTTTGCAATAATTTGAAGTAGTTTTTATTGTATTGAATGAAAGAAAAAAGGGTTTTTAATAGTGCTTTAGAAGCTGATTTTAAAGAACAGCTTACTAAAATAATTTACAATTTTGATACTATTGAAGGTGGAGAAGGAAACCGAAATATTATTAAAATTGTTACTATTAATGAATTAAAATTAAATATTAAAGCATTTAAAAAACCTAATGCAGTCAATAAAATCGTTTATAAATTCTTCAGAAAAAGTAAAGCGCAACGCTCCTATGAATATGCTAATAAGTTGTTAGAACTTAACGTAGGTACACCAAAACCAATTGCTTATTTTGAATATTCTAGTCCGTTTTTGTTTGGTAAAAGTTTTTATGTTAGTGAACAAGTAGATTGCGATTTAACGTATAGAGAACTAACGAAAGATTTTAATATTCCAAACTATGATGCTATTTTAAGAGCATTTACAAGATTTACGTATAGTTTACATCAAAAAAACATTCACTTTTTAGACCATTCTCCTGGAAATACTTTAATTAAAAAAGTAGGTGAGGACTATCAATTTTATTTGGTTGATTTAAATAGAATGAATTTTGAGCCGATGGATTTTGAAACTAAAATCAAGAATTTTTCTAGGCTTACCATACATAAATCTATGGTTGAAGTAATGAGCGATGAATATGCGAAATGCTCAGGAGAAGACTATGACAAAATATTTGATTTAATGTGGAAAGAAACAGAAGCTTTTCAAGAAAAGTTCCACAGAAAAAAACGGTTAAAGAAAAAGCTTTTAGGAAAACAATAGACTATGGTTTAGTTTTCCAAAGCCTGTAAAGCTTTACATATTTTAAAAAGGTGACGTTGTAAGTTTGCACACATATAATCAAACCATTTAAGCCATCCAAAAAACCGAATCTTAGAAAATAGGCTTTAAAAAAGGCCCAGGTAGGCCTGAAAAGTATTTTCCAAATTGATGATTTCTTTCCTAATTTATAGTAAGCTTCAGAAGCAATAGTTGAAAATTTTTCTACTTTTAAATTATGTTCAGAGTAATCTCTGTAAATCCAATGTAGCAAATCTCCTTGCAGTTTTCCAGATGTAAGTCCTTTTTTTAATTTATATGAATCGTGTGGATTGATACCTTTCCATTCACCACTTTCTTTTTTAAAAAGTCTTAATTTTTTGTCTGGATACCAGTCTGAATGCTTAATCCATTGTCCACAATAGTTGTTTAGCCTATTGCAATAATAGCCATCAAATTGCCAATTATTTTTAACTTTTAAAATACTGGACTTTAAGGTTTCAGAAAGTGCTTCGTCACCATCTAGAGATAAAATGTAATCATGTTTTGCTAACGAAACGGCATAGTTTTTTTGTTCAATATAGCCCTCAAAGGCGTTTTGAGAAAAAGTAACGTTAAATGAGTTACATATTTCTGGAGTTTTATCAGTTGAAAACGAATCAACCACTATAATTTCATCTGCTACATCAATTAAAGAACGTAAACATTTTTCTAAATGTTCATCTTCATTGTAGGTGATAATTACAGCAGAAAGTTTAATCATGAATTGGGGTTTTATAATTACTTAAGAATGTTGTATAAATTAAAATGATTTGATAAAGCTTCCCATTGCAAATCATTCTTGTTTTTATTCACATTGTCATTTTTTAAGGCCACTTTTTGAGTACCAATAATTGGAATAGGTTCTTTAGGTAAATTTCCAGATTGTCGTGAAATAGTCCCTTTTAACAATGCCATAGCTTTAAACCATAGGTCGTCTGCCTTTGGTGTTAGGTTTAAAAATAAGTCTTCATCAAATATAATTTCTGATAGTACTTTAGGTGGATATAAAATACCCCAAGCTCCAACAGGAATATATGTCAATAAGTTTGCATTGTCACTTTTGAATTTCCACTCCTTGTATGGCTTATATTTTCCTTCCGAATCTAATTTTATTTGATAGGTTGTATTGGCGATGATATCCTTGGGGTGTTTTAGGTGTTCTGTGTAAAGTTTAAAAAGCCAATGTTTGTTATAAATTAAATCATCATCACATGTCACAATAATATCTTCTGGAAATTCTTTTAAAGAATGGATTAATTTTCTATGAGAACATGTTAAATGAGAATATTTAATTTCGAATAAAGAAGATTCTAATGATGTTAAGCGTTTCGGCAATTTGTTTTTTAAATCATGATGTAGCCATAAAATTATTTTTTTTGGTTTATGGGTTTGATTTAAAATACTCTTAATCACTAAATGAATACTATTAAGACGTGATGGTATGGATGTCATCGAAACAATAACAGGTAAGGTTTCTTTTCTTGAACTATAGAGAAATTTTGTAGGTACTAAATGCAAATACAGACTGTTTGCTAGAGATTTAGGTAATTCTTTTACAAGTTTCATTATTTAAATTTCAAGAAAAAGCAAATATACTAAATACTTTAGGTCTTTTTTTTCACTATTACAGGTTCTTTTCATAATTTGCTCTTTTAAAAAATATCTATTTTTTTATTAATGATATGACCAAAATATCTGTTATCATAAGTACCTATAATGCTGAAGCCTGGTTAGAAAAGGTTCTTTGGGGTTATAGTTGTCAGACGTTTAAAGATTTTGAAATTGTAATTGCCGATGATGGTTCAGGGCCTAAAACCAAGGAATTAATTGATAGTTTTAAAAATGCAAGAACATTAGATATTAATCATGTTTGGCAAGAGGATGATGGATTTCAAAAATCAAGAATTTTAAACAAAGCCATTGTTGCATGCAAATCTGACTATATAGTTATGAGTGATGGCGATTGTATTCCCAGAGCTGATTTTTTAGAAGTTCATAATAATTATAAAGAGAGCGGATACTTTTTATCTGGAGGCTATTTTATGTTGCCAATGGACATTTCTTTAAAAATAAATAAAGACGATATTTTATCAGGGAATTGTTTTAATGTGACTTGGTTAAAAGAACAAGGGTTGAAGAATTCTTTTAAAAATAATAAGTTAACTTCAAAAGGATTGAAATCTAAACTATTAAACACCTTAACGCCAACTAATGCCAGTTGGAATGGGCATAATGCTTCTGGTTGGAAAAAAGATATTGTTGCTATTAATGGTTTTGATGAGCGTATGCAATATGGCGGACAAGATAGAGAGCTTGGTGAGCGTTTGTTTAATCTAGGAATAAAATCTAAGCAAATTAGATATAGTGCTGTTTGTCTTCATCTGGATCACAAAAGAGGCTATAAAACTCCAGAATCTATTGCTAAAAATCAATCTATAAGAAAGCATACAAGGGATTCAAAAACCCCTTGGACGCCTTTTGGTATTATTAAAGATTAATTTTTAAACAGCCACGTCGTTTTCACGAAGTGCGTCATTTAATGACGTTTTTTTATCGGTACTTTCTTTGCGTTTTCCAATAATTAAAGCACACGGTACTTGAAACTCTCCTGCAGCAAATTTTTTGGTATAACTTCCAGGAATCACAACCGATCTTGCAGGTACTCTTCCTTTCATTTCTATAGGTTTATCAACAGTTACATCAATTATTTTAGTACTCATAGTCAGTACAACATTGGCTCCTAAAACGGCTTCAGTTTCCACGCGCACACCTTCAACAACAATACAGCGAGATCCAACAAAAACATTATCTTCAATAATAACAGGAGCTGCTTGCAACGGTTCTAAAACACCACCAATACCAACACCACCAGATAAGTGCACATTTTTGCCAATTTGAGCACAACTTCCAACGGTAGCCCACGTGTCAACCATAGTACCTTCATCTACATAAGCACCAATATTTACATAACTGGGCATTAAAATAGTGCCTTTTGAAATATAAGCACCATGACGAGCAACCGCATGAGGAACCACTCGGATACCTTTTTCTTTGTATCCTTTTTTTAACGGAATTTTATCGTGAAATTCAAAAGGACCAACTTCAATAGTTTCCATGGTTTGTATTGGGAAATATAAAACAACCGCTTTTTTTACCCATTCGTTAACTTGCCAACCACCTGAAGCTGGTTGTGCAACTCGTAATTCTCCGGAGTCTAATAAAGAAATAACCTCTCTAATGGCTGTCGTCGTTTCCGTTTCTTTTAAAAGAGCCCTGTTTTCCCAAGCTTGCTCTATGATGTGTTGTAATTCTGTCATTATTGAAATTGTTTTTTGGCAAATATAGTATGTATGTTTAAAATAAAAAGTTTAACGACATAATATAAATTAAAATTATAGCTGAAAAGTGCTCGTTTTGAGTATAAAATAAAAGGTGTTTTTATGAGTTTTATCTTTTAAGTAATCTAATTTTCAGATGAAACGCATTTTAGATTCAGTTGAGCATTAAAACAGCGCATTTCATCTAGTAATCGTTAAAATATCACCAGATATCTAATCAACGAAATTCTAAACAGTTACAACTAATTTATTGTGAATGAGCCTTGTTGTGGACATATATTTGAATCATCAAAATAACACATTATAATATGAAAACAAATATTTACATCCTTTTAATTTTATTACTTTCTTTCTCTATAGCTAATGCTCAAGAAAAAACTGCTGCTGTTAAAGTTGTAACTGTAAATGAATTAAATGTAAATACACTTGTTTTAAAGGCAGCTCCAATTGTTTCTGCAATTCAAAACTCTGCTAGTGCTAATGTAAACGAAGATATAAAATCAACGACTAAAGTTATTGCTCGTTCAGCTAGTGATATCAGAATCTTTTTAAATAGAGAAAGAAACCTTGAGAATATTGACTTGTTATTCCCTAAAATTTATAAAGAAGAAATGGCTTAATAATTTATAAGTCAAAATCATATTAAAAAAGATTGCCAAAATTGGCAATCTTTTTTTTATACCTATTTTTGTTTAAAATTTGTTTATGGCGCGTATACTGGCAATAGATTATGGTAGTAAAAGAACAGGAATAGCAGTAACCGATGAGTTACAAATTATAGCATCAGGATTAACTACTGTTGCTACAAATGAGTTGATCACCTTTTTAAAAAATTATACTGCTAAAGAACAAGTAGAATTATTCTTGATTGGTGAGCCTAAACAAATGAATAATGCACCTTCTGAAAGTGAAGCATTAATTATTCCTTTTCTTAAAAAGTTAGAAAAAGCGTTTCCCAATACAAAAATTATACGAGTAGATGAGCGTTTTACTTCAAAAATGGCATTTCAAACCATGATTGATAGCGGTTTAAAAAAAAATAAACGTAAAAATAAAGCACTTGTTGATGAAATTAGTGCAACGTTGATTCTGCAAAGTTATCTATATTCTAAGTAGAGTTTTTTTTATTTTAATGAGTACAATAAATATTAAGTATTGTATTTTTGCATAAAATTATTAAAAAGTAACAATGATTTTACCAATAGTAGCCTATGGAGATCCTGTTTTAAAAAAAGTGGGAGATCCTATTACCAAAGAGTATCCAAATCTTGACACCTTAATAGAAAACATGTTTGAAACCATGTATAATGCAAATGGGGTAGGTTTAGCAGCACCACAAATAGGACTTTCAATTCGTTTGTTTGTAATTGATGCTTCACCATTTTCTGAGGATGAAGATTTATCAGAAGACGATAAAAATACATTAAAAGGTTTTAAACGAGTTTTTATAAATGCGAAAATCACTAAAGAAGAGGGTGATGAATGGGCTTTTAATGAAGGATGCTTAAGTATTCCAGATGTGAGAGAGGATGTGTTTAGACAACCAAAACTTACCATTGAGTATGTTGATGAAAATTTTGAAAAACACGTTGAGGAATATGACGGTTTAATAGCTAGAGTTATTCAACATGAGTATGACCATATTGATGGTATTTTGTTTACAGATAAATTATCAGCTTTTAAAAAACGGTTGATAAAAGGAAAGCTAACAAACATCTCAAAAGGGAAAATAAATGTAGATTATAGAATGCGTTTTCCTAACCAAAAAAAGAAACGATAATACTTGCAAAACACTATTAAACAGTTGATATTTGCCCTTTTTAAAAATAATTTATGAGTTTAGAAAAAATAATAGCTATCGCAGGAAAACCAGGGTTGTATACACTTATCGCACAAACGCGTGGAGGTTTTGTAGCAGAATCTTTAATTGATAAGAAACGTTTATCAGTTAATGTTCAACAAAATGTAAGCGTGTTAAGCGAAATTGCTATTTATACATTAACAGAAGAAGTGCCTTTAAAAGATGTTTTATCAAAAATAAAAGAGAAGGAGCAAGGAGAACCGACTAGTGTTGGACCAAAAGAGTCTAAAGATAAGTTAGAAGAGTATTTCTTTGAGATATTGCCAGAATATGATGAAGATCGAGTTTATGTTAGTGATATTAAAAAAGTAATACAGTGGTATAATTTACTTCAAAGTAATAACATGCTTGATTTACTAGAAACAGATGGCGAAAAACCGTCTGATGAAGAAGAATAATAAAAGATTACAAATTATATAAGAAGCCTCCACTATTTTGGAGGTTTTTTTATGCTTTATTGTTAGATTTGTTAAACAATAACGACAGATTTATTATCTCATTTTTTAATATATGAAACTTTCAAAATCACAACGCAGTAATCTGTTTTTTTTACTAATTATAGCTATTCTAATAATTCCTCAAACACGAAGACCTATTCAGATTTTTTTAAATAAAGGATTAGCATTAATAAGTCCGTCGGTAGAAAGCAAAGAAAAACAAACTGCTTTAAAAAGTTACGATTGGAAGTTAAAAAATGAAGATGGTAAAGTTTTTAATTTTGAAAGTACAAAAGGAAAAGTGGTTTTTGTGAATTTTTGGGCAACTTGGTGTCCGCCATGCATTGCTGAAATGCCAAGTATTCAAAAGTTGTATGTCGATTATCAAGATAAAGTTGTCTTTCTATTTGTTACATCAGATTTTTATAGTGAAATCAATCCATTTTTAGATAAGAACGAATACTCTTTTAAAGTGTTTAGACCGCTAGACGGATCTACCGGTTTGTTTGATGTCCCCTCTATTCCAAGAACGTTTTTAATTGATCAAAACGGAAACATTGTGATAGATGAGAGTGGTGCTGCTAATTGGAATAGTGACAAAGTAAGAGCAACAATTGATGGGTTATTAAAATAATATGGTCTTAAAAAAAGCCTTAATAAACGATACGGAAAACAGAGCGTTCATAATCTTTAAATCGTTATAAAAAGAGGACTCTTCATCTAAAAATTCAAACATAGTTTCAACAGAATTTTTGGTGTAAAATTTTTCAAAAATCCATTCTCCTTTATCATTTTCATCTTGCAACACTCTCAAGAAAACTTTGTCGTAAAAGGCATATCTTTTATTATATAATCCTTTTGATGGTAATTCATTTTGTTTTAAATTTTCAATAATTTTCAACACTTTTTTCTCGGTATGTTTAAAAGAATAGCCTGTAGATCCTTTTACCCAACCACCTGCAGTTCCAATTTTTGTGATATGTTGTGTAGAATGCGTTTGAAATGGGAAATCTGTCATAGGAATATTTCCAGTTTCAACCTCAGTAATAGTGTAGTCTTCAATTTTTAAAATGTCTGAAAGATATTTTTTAAGATAAACATCATAAGTGCTATCATCAACAATTTGTGGTGTGAAATACGTAAACTCAACTAAAGCCTTTTTTGTTGAAAATGGCAATATATAAGTAAACGTTGTTTGGTCGCCATCTTTTATTCTATAGTCCATCATGGTAAACCTGTCAGGATCAAAAACATCGCTGTCTGTTTCAATAGTCCAGCCTTTAAAATGCTGGTTAATTATTATATAATTATCTTTTTTATTAAAAAAGGTGCTATCAATACGGCTATCAAAAGCATGATTTGCTGTATAGAAATTATCTTTAGTTTGAATGGTAACTAAATCATTTTCATTTATATCAATAACATCACCTAAGACAAAGTGAAAATTGGCCTTTTTAGAAAGTATAGATTTAGCGTCTTTATAAAAGTCTATAGATCTAATCATTTTATATTTGTAAGGACTCAAGGATAATTTAAGAGCTGTTTTCGAAGTATGAAACATTGCTTTATCCCAAGTTCTATAAACTATATGGTCCCACTTTCCAGTGTTTTTTTCCCAAAAACACCATGTTTTATCATTACTATTTTTATCAGACTTATCAATTAATAAAACTTGTTTATTATCAAAAAAGGAATCTGATGATAATTGTAATGCGAGTTGCAATCCAGCTAAACCATTTCCAATAATAACATAATCGAAATGATTTGTTGATGGCATATAATTATGTTAAAGAAATTTATTGTTTGAAGTATTTAAAAGGAACGAATAGCATACCAAAACATTCGCCCTTGTCTTTTCCTAAATGCTTGTGATGAATTTTATGTGCTCTTCGAACACCTTTAGCGTACCAACCATTAGCATTTCTGAATAATTTAAATCGTTGATGAATAAAAATATCATGTACTAGAAAATATGCAGCACCGTAAGCCATAATTCCTAAACCTATAGGGAGACAATACCATATATTCTCATAACTCCATAAGTAAAAGCAAATCATACTTACAATCGCATAAAAAATAAAAAAGGCATCATTGCGCTCAAACCAACTATCATGATCCTTTTTATGATGATCTTTATGTAGAACCCATAAAAACCCATGCATTATATATTTATGAGTAAACCACGCCATAAATTCCATAATACAGAATACAGAAACAAAAACAAGTATCCAATAGACAGTTTGCATGCTATAAATTTACAATAAATTTAATTGATATTTTACATAACTACGCATGAGAAGCTCAATTTTTTTAACATTAGCTACGCGTATTCTGGTATTCTTTATTTGTAAAGCTGGTGTTTTTTTTAGTTTTTTCAATAACTGATGGTAATATCTATAAGCCATAAAAACGCCAAATTTAGCTTCAATTGGAAGCATTTTTATGCCTTGAAGCCCCTTTGCAAAATCTTCTTCTATATCGTTAATGATTTCTAATTTAGATTTTTCATCAAGATTATTTAAATCAGTATTAGGAAAATAAGTTCTGTTTAAACCTTCATGATCCGCTTTTAAATCTCTCAGAAAATTTACCTTTTGAAAGGCAGAACCTAATGACATGGCAGAATCTTTTAATTCATTGTATTTATTATTGTCTCCTTTTACAAAAACCTTTAAACACATGAGTCCAACAACATCGGCAGAACCATATATATAAGTTTTAAATTCTTCTTGAGTTAGGTATTTTGATTTATGTAAGTCTAATTCCATACTTTTCATAAAAGAATCTACCATATGTTTTTCAATTCCGTATTGATGATAGGTGTGTTGAAAAGAATTAAGAATTGGGTTTAAACTAATTTTATGTTCTAAAGCTTTTTCTAAATCAACAGAAAAATCATTAAAAAGTATGTTTTTGTCGTAATCATGAAACGAGTCTACAATCTCATCAGCAAACCTTACAAAGCCATAAATGTTATATATATCGTCTCTAATCGATTTCGCAAGCATTTTAGTAGCTAATGAGAAAGATGTACTATAAGACCTTGTAACAATCTTGCTACAATGGTACGATACGGTATCAAATAATGCTTTCATTTTTTTGTTATTAGTTGGTGGTTGATGATTTTTTATGCGATACTTAAACTAGGTTTAAGTATGTGATGTTTGCTTATTAATTCTGCTACTAACTTCCCAGAAATTAGGGAAGGTGGAACTCCTGGTCCTGGCACAGTTAATTGACCAGTAAAAAACAAGTTTTTCACTTTTTTACTCTTCAATTTGGGTCTTAAAAATGCCGTTTGTGTTAACGTATTTGCCATTCCATAGGCATTTCCTTTATACGAATTATAATCTTTTATAAAATCATTAATACAAAACGACTCTTTAAATATAACATGTTTTTTTATATTTTGAGATGTTAATGTTTCAAAACGAGTCATTATTTTTTCAAAATATAATTCTCTTAACTCTGATGAATCTTCTAATCCTGGTGCAAGCGGAATTAAAAAAATACCAGCTTCTTGACCTTCAGGAGCAGAATTAGTATCTGTTTTACTTGGAAAACTCGCATAAAACAATGGGTTTTCAGGCCATTTAGGATTGTCATATATAGCTTCTGCATGCACATCAAAATCTACATCAAAAAATAAGGTATGATGATTTACGTTCTTTATTTTTTTATCAAAACCAACATAAAATAGCAGCGAAGAAGGCGCAAATGTTTTTTTGTTCCAATAACTTTCTGAATATTGTCTATATGGTTTTTCTAATAATGTTTCTGTGTGATGATAGTCTGCTCCACTTAAAACAATATCGCTTGAAATAGTTTTTCCTTTTGAAATTACACCTTTAGCTTGTCCGTTTTCAACAATGATAGTGTCAATAGGACTGTCAGTTATTATTGTTACACCAAGGTCTTTAGCTAAAGACTCCATAGCCAAAATAACCTGATACATACCTTTTTTGGGATGAAATGTGCCTAAACCAAAGTCAGCATAATTCATAAAACTATAAAATGAGGGTGTATCACTAGGTTTTGCTCCTAAAAACAATACAGGAAACTCTAGTATTTGTACAAGTCTTTCATTTTTAAATTCTTTTCTTACATCTCTTTTGATATTACCAAAAAATTGATTCACTTTTTTAGCCGTTTGAAATGTAATGAGTTCTAATGGCGAAACACCTGGATTATAAACCAAATCCTTTATAGCTATATCGTAATTACTTTTAGCAGTAGCAATAAATTTTTTAAGTTTTGTTGAAGACCCTTTTTCTTCTTTTTCAAAAGCTAAGAGTATTTTTTCTAACGTATCTTCAATAGTGATGTAATCATCTTTTCCAAAATAAACACTGTAAGCCGGATTTAATTTTTCTAGTGTATAATAGTCTGAAGGAACTTTATTAAAATCTGAAAAAAATCGTTCAAACACATCGGGCATCCAATACCATGTGGGACCGATATCAAAAGTAAAACCATTTTTTATTAGTTGTCTTGCTCGACCTCCAATAGTTTTATTCTTTTCAAATATAGTAACATCATAGCCTGCTTTCGCTAAATAGCATGAAGCGGCTAATGAAGAAAACCCGGAACCTATTATAGATACTTTCATATGTTTAACAAATGTATAAAAAAGTTAAACAATAATACGTATTTTTAACTTAAATTTTTAAGTTTTTTACTAAAGTTTCTATGGATGTAAACCCAGTAATGTGATTTGGAAGAGAATTCAAATCTAAATATTTTAACATATTGCCAAGAATCCATAATTCATTTTTATTTCCTTTTAGAAGTGTTTCTTGAAATTGTTCTAAATAATTTTTAAGATCTTCTTGTTCTGGCTTTACAGTCATGAATGTTATAAATATGATTTCTTTATAAAATTCTAATAAATCTTTTAAACTAGTAGTGGGAATGCTTTGGCCTAAAAATATAGTTTGGTAGCCGTTACTGATTAATTCATAATTAATGAATAACAAACCTATATCATGAATTTCATTCTCTGGAAGAAAAAACACAAACGTTTTTTTATTATCAACATCATTATTTAATGATTGTGCCTTTTCAATATTTAGTAATATTTTTTGTTTTATTCGAGTAGAAATAAAATGCTCGTGAGCTGGAGTAATCGTGTCTGTTTGCCATAACAGACCTATTTCACCTAAGAATGGTATAAAAGTTTCATAAAATATTTCTTTAAATGATTTTACTTTAATTAGTTCTTTGTATGTTTTAGAAAATAATTGTTGATCAAAAGTCAACATGGCAAGTTTGAAATCATTTATAGAATTATCATCTAACTTTTTTTCTTTTGCAGCGACTTCCTTTACAAGCGCTGAAATATCTGCCTCCTTTAAATTTGAAATTTTAGATATTTTATAACCATTACTATTCAAAAAAGAAACATTTAAAATCTTTTGAAGACTTTCTGTAGAATAATATCTAATGTTAGTTTCTGTTCTCTTGGGGTGCAATAAATTGTAACGTTTTTCCCAAATCCGTATAGTGTGAGCTTTGATACCGCTAAGGTTTTCTAAATCCTTAATGCTAAACTCAGTTTTTATATTGTTCATCTTTGTTTCTAAAAAGCTAAACAAAACTAAGTAAAATTATTAACTAAAAAAATAAATTAGGACATATTAAATAAAAAAAGTGCGCACGAGAAGATTCGAACTTCCACATTCTAAGCGAATACTAGCCCCTCAAGCTAGCGCGTCTACCAATTCCGCCACGTGCGCAATGAACATTGTAAAAATAAAAAAAGTTAAGCAACTAGCTTAACTTTTTTTAGTGACCGGGCTGGGGCTCGAACCCAGGACCCTCTCCTTAAAAGGGAGATGCTCTACCAACTGAGCTACCAGGTCAAAATGTTTTTCTCTAATGAGGGTGCAAATATAAAATGTTTAATTAATAAAACAAGGCTTTTTTTGAAGAATTTTTTGTTTTTTTGTCAAGCTTTAACGTATGTTTTTAATAATCAATTCAAAGCGAGTTTATGATTGTAATTTTAATTGGGTATATGGCTTCAGGAAAGTCGACTATTGGAAAGATTTTAGCAGAAAAGTTACATTACGATTTTATTGATTTAGATAGTTATATTGAAAGTAATGAAGGAATATCTGTTCAAAATATTTTTAAAAACAAAGGCGAAATATATTTTAGGAAGCTAGAAACGTTATTTTTAAATGAAATAATAGATACAAAAAATAATGTGATACTCTCATTAGGAGGGGGTACACCTTGTTATGGTAAAAACATGTCTATAATACAAAATGCAAGTCACGTTAAAAGTTTCTATTTAAAAGCGTCTATTTCTTTTTTAGTTAATAGACTAAAAACAAGAAAAAGTAAACGTCCACTAATTGCACATTTGGAAACAGAAGATGAGTTAACCGAATTTATAGGCAAACATTTGTTTGAAAGAGCTCCTTATTATGAACAGGCCAATTTTAAAATTTCTATCGACAATAAATCTAGAAATAAAATTGCTAAAGAAATAGTATCATATTTAACTTAATCTAAATAAGCCTCAAACACTTTGCCTTCTAGCATAATATGAACATGTTCATGTAAAGAGGTAGAAAGAGATATGCCTTTAAAATCTGCTTTTACAGGATACTTTTTATGGTTTCTATTAACAAGTACGGCTGTTTTAAATTGTTTTAGAGGGACGTTTAAAAAATGTTTGACACCATAAATTAAAGTCGTTCCAGAGTTTAAAACATCATCAACCAAGATTAAAGATTTATTTTCGTACTCATTTGAAGGGAGAGAAGTTTTTATGTCTTCTAAAGGATTTTTTTTATTGATGCTTACTTTACAAAGTATTGGATTAATATCAGAAATTTTCAGCAGAGCAGTTTTTAGTTTTTTTGCAAATATGAATCCGTTTTTATCAATGCCAGCTAAAATAATTTCTTTTTCATTTACGTTGTTTTCGTATATCTGAAAAGCAATACGTCTAATCTTATTATTAATTTGATTGTGCGTTAGTATAATGTTCTTTTCAACGGTCATAATTACTTATATTAAATTAAAGTATAAAATTACTCAATTTTCTCTGGCTATTTTATTTTTTCAATGGATAGGTTGAACATCAATGTAGTCTTTTTTTTATTAAAGTTCAGTATCCGATGGTTCATCTGTATAATCATCAATATCTCTTCTATCTTTTTTTGTAGGTCTGCCAGCCCCTTTCTTTCTGTAATAGTCTTTTGAATACTTTAAAAGTTCTTGAGCTTCAAATTGCTCTTTAGGTGTTTTATCGGTTCTGTAAATATCCACAAGTTTAGCACCAACTCTACTTTCAGGAATGTCGTTAACAATCAGTTTGTAGTTAATTTGATCTTTTCTTAAATCAATTTGGTCTTGTGGGTAAACATCTCGGCTAGGTTTAACAATTTCATTATTAACTCTCACATGTCCTTTTTTACAGGCGGTAGTTGCAAGTGATCTTGTTTTGTAATACCTAATACACCATAAATACTTATCTATTCGCATATTTTTAATGTGAAAACTACGTTAATGTTGTTATGCAAAATTATATTTAAATTGTATCTTGCGACCTCAAAAATAAGCAATAATGAGAATAAGAAAAGTCACTTTATATATTTTATGTTTAACTCTTGGTTTTTTATCTTGTAAAAAAGATAATAATTCGGTAGAAGTAACACCACCAAGAGATAGAGGCGAACAACAAATTATTGATAATGATTCAATCGTAGGATATTTAGAAACTCATTATTATAACTCAAGTGACTTTGTTTCAAATCCGGACCCAAGTATTGATGATTTAGTAATAACAGAGCTTTCTGATGGCCAAACTGTTCCAGATGGAAGTACGTTGCTTATGGATGCCGTCGAAAAAAAGAGTGTTGTATATGCAGAAACAGATTATGATTTTTATATTCTTAAATTAAATCAAGGAGGCGGAGATTCTCCAACATTTTCAGATAAAGTAAGAGTAAATTATGAAGGAAGACTGTTGGACGAAACTATTTTTGATAGTGCAACAACCCCAGTGTCTTTTGATTTGTTGTCGTTAGTACCAGGCTGGAGTAAAGTATTGCCAGACTTTAACACAGCAGAAAGTTTTGTTGATGCTGGTGATGGAACCATAGATTTTATTAATAATGGAGTTGGAGTTATGTTTTTGCCGTCTGGATTAGCCTATTTTTCTTCACCAACAACGATTATTCCAGCATATTCTCCTTTGATGTTTAGAATAGAATTATTCCAAATGTATCAAAACGATAATGATGGTGATGGCATTCCTTCTTATTTGGAAGATTTGAATGGTGATGGAGAATTTACTCTAGATGACGACACTGATGGAGATAACATTCCTAATTATGCTGATAATAATGATGATGGTGATGGTGTTTTAACTAAAGATGAAATTGTTGTAACTACCTATAACAAGCCAACACTTGAAGAAGTTAAAACAATGACTTTAGAATCAGATCAGGTGCTTCTTAATAAAATTGTCAAAGAGCAAGATGGCACGTATACAGGAACAGTTATAACGTTTACTGATACAGATGGTGATGGCACTCCAGACTATTTAGATCCCACCAATTAGAACAATTATAATTTAATAAAACAAAAAACCTTGCATTTGCAAGGTTTTTTGTTTTATATAAACTCAAGCTTTTAAAGTTTAAGTGATAAACTTAAAATAAGTTGATCTGGTCTAGTGTCTATTCGACTTGGATCAGTTAATCCAATATTGTTAACAAACTTAGCTTCATTTTCACTAAAACCACGTTCATAGCGTAAATCAACGCCTATTTTATTTAGACTTAAACCAATACCAAAGTTGAGTCCAACAGAAAAATCATTCTTAACATCATTAATAGCAATGCCATCAAATTTTGTGTCTAATATATATTGAAAAGAGGGGCCAGCAAATACATTAATAGGACCAAGAACTTTTAAGCCTACCAATAAAGGAGCATCAAGTTTTTGCATTTTAAAACTATCATTGGCATAGTCACTTTTAGTACTTGTGTAAACTAATTCTGGTCTAAAATAGAGTTGATTCCCTATTTTTCCAAAAACACCTAGGTGGTATCCTATGTTCCTGTCAGGATGTTTTGCATTTGAGCTAATAGACTCAAAATAAGTTCCATTTGAATTGTAGTTTAAACCCGCTTTAATACCAAAGCCACTTCCGGTTTGAGCAAAAGTAGTTGCTGAAATCGACACAAAAAATAATGCGAGAAAAAATAATTTTTTACTCGCATTGAATTTACTTTTTAAATTTTTCATAATATTCGTTTTTAGATTCTGATTTACTTAATCAAAAACGTTGCCAAACAAATATTATTTTCTTTTAATAACGTTTTCTGCTTTTAAAACAATAGCAGCACTATTTAATTCATATTTATCCATAAGTTGGGCTGGTGTACCAGATTCACCAA
This sequence comes from Yeosuana marina, assembly GCF_011762485.1. Taxonomy (GTDB): domain Bacteria; phylum Bacteroidota; class Bacteroidia; order Flavobacteriales; family Flavobacteriaceae; genus Yeosuana; species Yeosuana marina. The sequence goes on along the minus strand of NZ_JAAKGI010000025.1, from coordinate 15,983 downwards.
ACGTATCGTTGGTTCCTACAAATTCTTGTGGTGTTGGGTTGTTTAAAGCTAAAACTCTAGCCACACTTTCTCCTAAGCCCCCCAAAACATTGTGCTCTTCGGCAGTCACAATGCATCCTGTTTTAGAAACAGATTCTAAAATAGCAGTTTCATCCAAAGGTTTTATGGTATGAATATTTATAACTTCAGCAGAAATACCCTTTTCAAATAATACTTTTGAAGCTTCTAAAGCTTCCCATACTAAATGGCCAGTAGCCACAATAGTAACATCGGTTCCTTCTGTTAATTTAATAGCTTTACCTATTTCAAAAGTTTGGTCTGCAGGTGTAAAAATAGGCACTGAAGGTCTTCCAAAACGTAAGTAAACAGGCCCTTCATAATCGGCAATGGCTATAGTTGCTGCTTTTGTTTGGTTATAATCACAAGGATTTATTACGACCATGCCTGGAAGCATTTTCATTAATCCTATATCTTCTAAAATTTGGTGAGTTGCGCCATCTTCTCCAAGTGTTAATCCGGCATGTGATGCACATATTTTTACATTTTTACCAGAATAAGCAATAGATTGACGTATTTGGTCGTAAACACGACCTGTCGAAAAGTTTGCAAAGGTCCCGGTGAATGGAATTTTTCCGCCAATGGTTAAACCAGCTGCAATACCCATCATATTAGCTTCGGCAATTCCTATTTGGAAAAAACGATCTGGGTTTTCTTTAATAAACTCACCCATTTTTAAGGATGGTGTTAAATCAGCACAAAGTGCCACAACATTTGGGTTTGTTCTTCCCAATTCAGCTAAACCAGCTCCAAAACCACTTCTTGTATCTTTCTTTTCTGTGTATGTATATGTTTTCATTTTATTTTTTTGATTGGGAATTAATAATCTCCTAAAGTTTCAGGGTTTTGCGCTAATCCAATAGCTAATTGCTCATCATTTGGAGCTTTACCATGCCACTCGTGTGTGTACATCATAAAATCAACTCCATTACCCATCACTGTTTTTAACAAAACACATACTGGTTTTCCTTGTCCGGTTTTTGATTTTGCTTCAGCCATTCCTTTTAAAATAGCATCAATATTATTTCCTTCTTCAATGTCAATAACGATCCAACCAAAAGCTTCGAATTTTGCTTTGATACTTCCCATTGGTAATACATCATCAGTCGAGCCATCAATTTGTTGTCCGTTTAAGTCTATTGTAGAAATAAGGTTGTCTACTTTTTTTGCAGAAGCATACATAATGGCTTCCCAATTTTGTCCCTCTTGTAATTCGCCATCACCATGAAGAGAGTAAACTAAATGGCTGTCACCATTCATTTTTTTAGCTTGTGCTGCTCCTAAAGCAACAGACATGCCTTGACCTAAAGAACCAGAAGCTATTCTTACACCTGGTAATTCTTCGTGCGTGGTTGGGTGCCCTTGTAAACGAGAATCTATTAATCTGAACGTGCTTAATTCTTCAACAGGAAAATAACCTACTCTTGCTAACACACTATAAAAAACAGGAGAAATATGCCCGTTCGATAAAAAGAAAAGATCTTCTCCAATACCATCCATATCAAAGCCCTCTTTTCTGTCCATAATATTATTATATAAGGTTACTAGAAATTCGGTGCAACCTAATGAACCTCCTGGGTGACCAGAATTTACTTTGTGAACCATTCTCAAGATGTCTCTTCTAACTTGAGTGGTTAAATCTTTTAATTGTTGTGTGTTTAGCATGTCTTAATGGTTTGTTTTAAACGCGACAAAAATAAGTTATTATGGTAGTTTTACAAACTTATAATGTGCTATTTTAAGTCTTGGCATTGTTTGTGTTAACAAGTTTGTTTTTTGTTAATAACAATCAAGATAATTATTGTTTAATTATCATTACTTCTAAGTTTTGATTTAGAAAAATTTGAATGCGTAATTCAACATATTAATAGGATAAAATTAAATTAAAATTAAAAAAATATGTAGGTTTGCCGACTGATGAATTTTTGAATATGAAATTTGAATTAAAAGCCAAGGATTTACAAAGTAAGGCTAGAGCAGGGGTGATAATTACAGACCATGGTAACATTGAGACACCTATTTTTATGCCGGTTGGAACCGTGGCATCTGTAAAAGGAGTCCATCAACGAGAACTTAAAAATGATATTAATCCAGATATTATCCTTGGGAATACCTATCATTTATACCTTCGTCCTCAAACGGATACTTTAGAAAAAGCTGGAGGTCTTCATAAATTCATGAACTGGGATCGGAATATTTTGACCGATTCTGGAGGATACCAAGTGTATTCGTTATCTGCTAATAGAAAAATTAAGGAAGAAGGTGTTAAATTTAAATCGCATATAGATGGAAGTTATCATACGTTTACTCCAGAAAATGTGATGGAAATTCAACGTAGTATAGGTGCCGATATTATCATGGCTTTTGATGAATGTACACCCTATCCATGTGATTATCATTATGCAAAACGATCAATGCATATGACCCATAGGTGGTTAGATAGATGCATAAATCACTTAAAGAGAACACCTTTAAAATACGGTTATAATCAAGCATTTTTCCCCATAGTACAAGGAAGTACGTATAAAGATTTACGAATCCAATCGGCCGAATATATTGCTAATGCGGGTGCAGAAGGAAATGCTATTGGAGGGTTATCTGTAGGAGAACCAGCAGAAGAAATGTACGCCATGACAGAAGTTGTGTGTGGTATTTTGCCAGAAGACAAACCAAGATATTTAATGGGAGTTGGAACGCCAATAAATATTTTAGAAAATATAGCGTTAGGTATAGACATGTTTGATTGTGTAATGCCAACTAGAAATGCTAGAAACGGAATGCTTTTTACCGCTCATGGCACAATGAATATTAAAAACCTAAAGTGGAAAGATGATTTTTCTCCAGTTGATGAAATGGGAATAACATTTGTTGATACAGACTATACCAAAGCTTATTTGCGACATTTGTTTTCTGTTAATGAGTTGTTAGGAATGCAAATAGCAACCATTCATAATTTAGGTTTTTATTTATGGTTGGTTCGCGAAGCAAGAAAACATATATTAGCAGGAGATTTTAATGAATGGAAAAACAAAATGGTTAATCAAATGAATAAACGTTTATAGGTTGAAAATATTAGATTGGTACATATTAAAACGTTATCTATTTACATTTTTTATGATGTTGTTATTGTTTATTCCTATTGGAATAACAGTAAATCTTGCTGAAAAAATTGGTAAATTATTAGATAATGAGGTGCCATTTAAAGAGATAGTCTTTTACTATTTAGATTTCACAGTGTACTTTGCCTATTTACTGTTCCCTTTGTTTTTGTTTTTATCTGTTATATGGTTTACCTCCAAATTAGCTAATAATACAGAAGTTATAGCTTTTTTAAGTTCAGGAGTATCATTTACAAGATTTTTAAGACCCTATTTAATAGGAGCAACTATTATTGCTGGATTAGCATTGTTTTTAGGAATGTATTTGGCTCCTATAGCAAGTAAAGGATTTAATGAGTTTGAATATAAATACTTGCATCCTAATAGAAAAACCACCGAAGATCGTGACGTGTTTAGACAAATAAATGACAATGAGTTTATTTATGTAAGTAGTTTTAACGCAAACAATAAAATAGGCACTAATTTTACATTAGAGCACATTGAAAACAATAAATTAAAGTATAAAATTAGCGCAAAAAGTATTAAATATGTTGAAAAAGATACAACGTATAAGTTAACAGACTATGTTAAGAGAACCATTGGTGTCAATAACGATATAATAGATATTGAAAAACAAAAAGACACCTTATTTTCTTTTGATGTAGAAGATTTAACTCCTGTAATTTATATAGCAGAAATATTGCCATATAGTGAGTTGACAAGTTTTATTAAAAAAGAAAAAGAAAGAGGTTCTTCAAATATTGGGCGCTATCAATTAGTGCTTTTTAGAAAATGGAGTCTCCCTGTTTCTGTTTTTATTTTAACAATTATAGCGGTAGCAGTATCATCAATAAAAAGGCGTGGTGGTATGGGAGTTAATCTTGCAGTCGGTATATGTATTGCTATGGTTTTTGTGTTTTTTGATAAAATCTTCGGAGTTATGGCAGAACAATCCAATTTCCCGCCTCTAATAGCGGTTTGGTTTCCTAATGTGATTTTTGGTATTTTAGCTATTTACCTGTTACGAAATGCAAAACGCTAAGCTAAGAAATTACCTGCATCTTCATTTTTTGGTTTTTATTGCTGGTTTCACTGCTATTTTAGGCGAATTAATTTCTATTTCTGCTATTCCTTTAGTTTGGTTTCGTATGGTAATGGCTTCTATATTAATGTTTGCTTTTATAAAAACAACTAGGGTAAATATAAAAGTATCACCAAAATTGGCGTTTAAGTTTTTTATAGCCGGATGTATCATTGCGCTTCACTGGATTACATTTTTTGGAGCTATAGATGCGGCAAACATATCAATTGCTTTAGCTATGTTTTCAACAGGCGCTTTTTTTGCGTCAATTTTAGAACCGATAATCTTTAAACGTAAAATTATTTGGTATGAAATTGTATTTGGAATATTTGTAGTTATAGGCATTTTTATAATTACAAAAAGCGAAATAGAATATCTTACAGGCATAGTTTTAGGGATAACTTCAGCTTTTTTATCTTCTTTATTTGCGGTGCTAAATGGTAAATTTCTACAAAAGGCTTCAGCAACAACAATCTCTTTTTATGAATTTATAAGCGGTGTTATTTTTATTTCTTTATTTATAATGCTGTTTACAGATGGATTCTCTCAAGAGTTCTTTAAATTAAGTATTTCAGATTTTAAGTACTTATTTATATTGGCTTCAATATGTACAGCCTATACTTTTATTGCCTCCGTTCATGTCATGAAACTCATAAGCCCTTATACTGTTGTGTTAACGTATAATTTAGAACCTGTTTATGGTATTGTAATTGCCATTATTCTCTTCCCTGAAAAAGAAAAAATGAGTACCCCTTTTTATTATGGAGCAGCCATGATTCTTATAACTGTAATGCTGAACGGTATATTAAAAAACAAGAGGGTCTTAAAAAGAAAACATTCTTAGGGCGTATCATCATTAAAGTTTTTATATTTGTAAGCTAACTAAAGAACCAAACATCTTTTTTAAACTGTAAATTCTTATGGAATATTTAGAATTTGAACTTCCTATAAAAGAGCTAGAAGATCAATTACAAAAATGTAGATTAATTGGTGAAGAAAGCGAAGTAGACGTTACTGAAACCTGCTCGCAGATAGAAAACAAGCTAAAACAAGCTAAAATTGATATTTATAAAAATTTATCACCATGGCAGCGTGTTCAGCTATCACGACATCCTAATAGGCCGTATACGTTAGACCATATTCATGCTATTTGTGGAGATACATTTTTAGAACTTCACGGAGATAGAAATGTGAAGGATGATAAAGCTATGATAGGTGGTTTAGGTAAAATTGGCGACCAGAGTTATATGTTCATTGGTCAGCAAAAAGGGTATAATACCAAAACAAGGCAATATCGTAATTTTGGTATGGCTAACCCAGAAGGCTACAGAAAAGCATTACGATTAATGAAATCTGCTGAGAAATTCGGTATCCCCGTTGTTACCTTAATAGATACACCTGGTGCTTACCCAGGCTTAGAGGCAGAGGAACGTGGTCAAGGAGAGGCTATTGCAAGAAATATATTAGAAATGACTCGATTAAAAGTGCCAATTATTTCTATTATAATTGGTGAAGGTGCATCTGGAGGTGCATTGGGTATTGGAGTAGGAGACAAAGTTTTAATGCTTGAAAACTCATGGTATTCTGTTATTTCTCCAGAAAATTGTTCGTCGATATTATGGCGTAGTTGGGAATATAAAGAACGAGCTGCCGAAGCTTTAAAATTAACTGCCAAAGACGCTATGAAAATTAAAGTTATTGATGGGGTTATAAAAGAACCACTAGGTGGAGCACACAGAGATAGAGAAAAAACTTTTAAGGCAGTAAGTGATGCTATATCCAAATCATACGAGTCGCTTAAAAACTTATCACCAAAAGAAATGATAGAAAGTAGAATGAATAAATATTTGGAAATGGGTGTCTTCAAAGGATAACCCTTTTAAAATCACAGTACAGTAAAATCTGGAGTTAATTACTCCAGATTTTTTTATGGTTATTGACAATTTTTTTAAGTTATTAACAGTTAGATTGTTAATCAACGGTTCATAATCCAATGTCTTTTTTTCTTTAAAACTACCCTCATTTTAGTTACTTTCGTAGTTATGGAACAGCCCAAACAAATCAAAGGATATAAAGTAGATAGAAGTACCTTAATCAGTCTTGAAAAAGGTAAAATACCGCCTCAAGCTATTGATTTAGAGGAGGTTGTTCTTGGGGCAATGATGATTGATAAAAAAGGTGTAGATGAAGTTATTGATATTTTAAGCCCTGATGCGTTTTATAAAGAAGCACATCAGCACATATTTGAGGCTATATATCAGTTGTTTGAAAATAGCGAACCAGTTGACTTATTAACCGTTTCTACACAGTTAAAGAAAAATTCAAAATTAGAACTTGCCGGAGGTGATTTTTATCTCATTTCTCTAACACAAAAAGTATCATCTTCAGCACATATTGAGTTTCATGCGCGCATTATTTTACAGAAATTTATTCAACGTAGTTTGATTAAAATTTCAAGTGAAATTATAGAAGATTCTTATGACGAAACTAAAGACGTTTTTGATCTATTAGACAAAGCTGAAGCTAAATTATACGAAGTTACCCAAGGTAATATTAAAAAATCTAGTGAAACGGCTCAAGATTTAGTCATTCAGGCTAAAAAGAAAATTGAAGAAATTTCAAATAAAGAAGGTTTAAGTGGTATTCCAACCGGGTTTAATAAATTAGACAAGCTAACATCTGGTTGGCAACCGTCAGATTTAATTATTGTAGCTGCACGTCCAGGGATGGGTAAAACAGCACTAACCTTGTCGATGGCAAGAAATATAGCAGTCGATCAGAATATCCCTGTTGCTTTTTTCTCGTTAGAGATGGCATCGGTTCAATTAATCACTCGTTTAATTTCAAGCGAAACAGGATTGTCTTCAGAAAAATTAAGAACAGGAAAACTTGAAAAACATGAATGGGAGCAACTAAACGTTAAAGTAAAAGGTTTAGAAAAAGCACCGTTGTTTATTGATGATACGCCGTCGCTTTCTATTTTTGATTTACGGGCAAAAGCCAGACGTTTATCATCACAACATGGTATAAAATTAATCATGATTGACTACTTACAGTTAATGACTGGAGGAAATAGTCATGGAGGAAATCGTGAGCAAGAAATCTCGATGATTTCCAGAAATCTAAAGGCTTTAGCTAAAGAACTTAATGTACCCGTTATAGCATTATCTCAGTTATCGCGTGCTGTTGAAACTCGTGGAGGAAGTAAACGGCCATTGCTGTCAGATTTACGTGAATCTGGAGCCATTGAGCAAGATGCTGATATTGTATCGTTTATTTATCGACCAGAATATTATAAAATTGATGAGTGGGATGACGATGAACGCTCTCCTACAGAAGGTCAAGCAGAGTTTATTGTGGCTAAACACCGTAATGGAGGTCTAGAAAACATTCGTTTAAAGTTTATTGGACATTTAGGTAAGTTTGATAATTTAGATGATTTTGATTCGCCTTTTGAATTTCATAGTAAAATGAATGCAGCTGCTAACGATGACACCTTTAAAGCAGATACCTTTAAAGCAAGTCCAGATCAAGCTTTCGGAAGTTCATTTAATGAGGAGGATGATAATGATGTTCCGTTTTAATACATAATTTTTCCTTAAAGTAATTTAATGCAACATATTTTTTGAGTACCTTTCAATTTATGAAAAAGACGCTTGTATTTGTAATTATTTTATTTCTTTCAGTTAAAACCTACGCTTCCTACATTCTTATTCCAATGGATGCTGATAGTCAAGCAAATCATTTAAAAGCCTATGGAATAACCTATTGGGTTCTCGAAAAGCAGTTGAAAGTAAAGTGGTTACTAAATTATAGAGGAGGATCATTTTTACTCCCAGATGTTAAGGATATTGAAATGGAATGTCAAATTAGAGGCGTTTCTTTTGAAGTGATTTCCGATTCTAAAACAGAACAGATTTTACAAGAAATAAGTAGTCCTAGTCAAAATATGGAGGCCGTTGTTTTAGAAAAAGCGCCCAAAATTGCTGTGTATTCGCCTTCTGGGAAGAAACCATGGGATGATGCGGTAACCATGATTTTAACCTATGCAGAGATTCCGTATGAAACCATTTATGATGAAGAAGTTTTAAATGACGGACTATTAATGTATGATTGGTTGCATTTACATCATGAGGATTTTACAGGACAATATGGAAAGTTTTATGGAGCCTATAAAACGGCGTCTTGGTATATTGAAGAAAAAAAAGAAGCTGAAGCTTTAGCGAATAAATTAGGATATAATAAAGTATCTGAAGAGAAATTGGCTGTAGCTTTAAAAATAAGAGATTATGTTATAGGAGGAGGTTTCATGTTTGCTATGTGCAGTGCTACAGATAGCTTTGATATCGCCTTATCGGCGGAAGGAGTTGATATTTGCGAACCCATGTTTGATGGTGATGCAAGCGATCCTAATTACCAGAGTAAAATAGATTATAATAAAACATTTGCATTTACCAATTTTACATTAGAACGCGACCCTAATGTTTATGAGTTTTCATCTATCGATATGACTCAAAAACGGATGATTTCAAGAACAGTAGATTACTTTTCTTTGATGGATTTTTCTGCAAAATGGGATCCTATTCCAACCATGTTATGCCAAAATCATACGGCTTTGATAAAAGGATTTATGGGGCAAACAACGTCTTTTACTAGAGATGAAATAAAATCTAATGTGCTCGTTCTTGGGGAAAACAAATCTAATGGAGAAGCTAAATATATTCATGGTATAAAAGGCAAAGGCTTTTTCACCTTTTATGGTGGTCACGACCCAGAGGATTATAGACATAGAGTAGGGGATGCTAAAACAGAACTGGATTTACATCCCAATTCTCCGGGGTATCGATTAATTTTAAATAATGTGTTATTTCCTGCTGCAAGAAAGAAAAAGCAGAAAACATAAATAGTTTAATTATTAATCAATTCTATTTTTTCATTTACTTTATCCATAAAGCCTTGTAAGTATTCAGGAACATTTTCCTTTTGTTGGTCAATTCTCCAACTTTTTATAACGCCACCTTGTGAAATTTGAATAAATAAACCACCCTGATCAGCACAATCAGGACATCCAAAAACATCTTCATTTTCACTTAATAACTCAGAAGGAAAATAATCTGTCAAGTCTTTTACTTGTTCAAATTTATTATTTTCTAATTCTTTAAAATTTAGATCGGTTCCTGAATAGTTGTGATTTATATCTTCATATAGTTTTTCGTTAGTTAGTTTATATGTTACCACACAACCATCTCCTACACACATTCCGTAAAAATGACCAAATATCAGATAGTCATTTTTATCACTATCCAATGCATCATCAGAACTGCAATTATAATTGAAGAAGCTAAAAAATAGTACTGTAATTAAAATTAATTTTCTCATAGATTGGTTTTTTTTAAATAACTGTATTTTAATTTGCAGCTTGAGTAATTGTAATTCCATCAAAATAATCACCAGCTTCTAATCCTATTCTTAAAACTCTTTCTGCATCTGTTTGGTTTTTTGTCATTTCAATATGAATTTCAGTGGTATTCTTTCTCTCAATCTTAAACTCTGTATCCTCTATAACAAAATTGCTTTTGGTTGTATCAATGTCGCCAAAATCAAAAGTTGTACTTCCATCTAAAGATACATTATTAATCCACCACCATTCACCTTTGGTGGTGATAATGACAGAATTGCTATCAGCTGAAAATTGTACTGTTTTTTTAGAAAGTTTAATATTGTCTTCCCATTTTCCTATTGGACTGTCTGAATTAGAACATGCGAATGTTGTTAAAAGAATAACTAAAAGTAAAAGAGAGTTTAGAGTACTTTTCATAATTATATTTATAAGCAATTATTCAATAATGGAACTTCTTTGAAAAATATAAATAAATTTATCTACAGCAGAACCATTTGTTGTCATGCTTTGATCTATGATTAATTGGTTTTGAGTAACTGTAAAACTACCAAATTCATTAGAATCTATAAAAAGAAATAAATTTGAACCGTTATTGGTTACAGAAAATGAGTAAGTGCCAGAAATGGGGCCATATTCAATAGAACCACTTGTATTGGTATTAGTTACTGTTAAAATAGAGTTATCTTCATTAAAAGACCAGACAATTTCACCTGTATTAAAATTTTCGTTTACACCAGCAAAACCACCACTTATGTTTACTAAATTCCAAGAGGATTTTATTATTTGTGAAGTATTGGTATCATTCGTGGAGTTTAAAGAACAGTTATTTAGTGTAACACTAAAGAGAAGAAGTAATACGTAAATATACTGTTTCATAAAATAACTTTTTGTTACTTAGATGAGACAAACTAGAAAAGGTTGCGTGTTAATAATAGAAATAAAAGTTTCTGTTTTATTATTAAAACTTAATTTAACTTCAAATTCGAAATAATACAGAGTCATGAATTTTTTTCAAAAAGAACTGCAAATAAAGCCATATCCAAGAGGCTTTCATTTAATAACAGATATAATAATTGAAGGAATTCCCAAAATTAGGGACATAAATATAGGCCAATTACAGGTATTTATAAAGCACACATCTGCAAGTTTAACTATTAATGAAAATGCTGATTATACAGTTAGGACAGATTTCGAAAGTCATTTTAATAAGATGATTCCTGGAAACGCGTCCTATTATAAGCATACATATGAAGGCTCTGATGATATGCCTGCACATATTAAGTCGTCTGTATTAGGCTCTTCAGTACAAATTCCAATAACAAACGGAAAATTAAATATGGGAATTTGGCAAGGTATTTATTTATGCGAGCATAGAAACTATGGAGGCTCTAGGCAGTTAGTAGTAACTGCTTTTGGTAACTAAATATACTTAAACAAGTAAGTTATTTTTAGCTTCTATAAGCTGTTTTAAAATCATTTCAACACCAAACTCATTATTACTTTTGGTTTCAAAGTTTGCTATTTCTTTCACATTAGGATGTGCATTTTCCATCGCAAAACTATAAGAAGCTAGTTTTAGCATTTCAAGATCATTATTATAATCGCCAAACACTAAGGTTTCTTCTTTTGAGATATGATACATTTTTTGAATTAAATCAAGCGCATGACCTTTATTTGCTAAATCATCTGAGATGTCTAACCAGTTTTTGCCTGATATTTTCAGTTTGTAATCAGATTCTAGTTCTTTAACAAGCGGATAAATATATTGTTCAGAATCTTGATCATGATAGAGAGCTATTTTAATAATTTCTTCTTCAATATCATCAATAGAATCAATGACAGTAAAGGTTGGGTAATATTCTGATAATAATTTGATATGACCGTTAGAAGCACTTTTAAAATAGGCTTTTAATTTAGTACAAAAAACAGGATGAATATGGTGATTGGAGTCAACAATTGACTCTACTTTGGATAGATTATCTTTTTTAATAGGAGTTGAAAGTAAAAGAGTATCTTGTTTGGCAACAATGCCTCCATTTTCTGCAACCACTATAATATCATCTTTAATGGCACTTAATTTCTCAACAATACTGTAATAGGGTCTGCCACTAGCAGCAACAAATAAAATATTATGTTTCTTTATTTCTTCAAATAACTCAAAAAACAACTTGCTTACTTCATGATTTGAATTAAGTAATGTACCATCCATATCGGTAGCAATTAATTTGATTTGGGATAAATTCATAAATACTGATTTAAGTAGCAAAAATAAGGTTTCTTCTTTTATTTAATGTTTGCTGAATATTATTAATATAAAAAAATCCGATTCTTTAGAACCGGATTTTTTATTAAGCGAATAATATGTTTTACAATAGGCGAAACGCCTTATTTTACTTTCTCTACAACAGCTTTAAAAGCTTCTGGGTTATTCATAGCTAAATCTGCTAAAACCTTACGGTTTAATTCAATATCATTGGCTTTTAATTTTCCCATAAATTGAGAATACGACATACCGTATTGTCTGGCTCCAGCGTTTATACGCGTAATCCATAATGCACGGAATGTTCTTTTTTTGTTTCTACGGTCTCTGTACGAATATTGCATCGCTTTATCAACCGCATTTTTAGCTACTGTCCAAACGTTTTTACGTCTTCCAAAGTAACCTTTTGCTTGTTTAAGAACCTTTTTTCTTCTGGCTCTTTTTGCAACAGAATTTACTGATCTTGGCATAATTTTTTACTTTTTTTTGTAGTAGGCGGACTTAATAAAAAGCCTCTTTTAGTTGAGCCTAACTCCAGGGTTATTAATTTGTTTTAACCAGAACAGATTACTTTAAACGTAATTGTTCTTTAATGCTGTTAACATCATTATCGTGAACTAATCCACTGTGAGTTAACGCTAGCTTACGCTTTTTAGACTTCTTTGTTAAGATGTGACTCTTAAAAGCGTGCTTTCTTTTAATCTTACCAGTACCTGTTAACTTAAAACGTTTTTTGGCACTAGATTTTGTTTTCATTTTAGGCATCTTTTTTCTCCTAGTTTTTAATTATTTCGCTTAATTATTTTAGTACTGAACTTGTTTCAGCATCTTATCTTTCAATATAACTTTACTCTTGTTATTTTTTTGGAGCAATAAACATTGTCATACGTTTACCTTCTAATCTTGGCATTTGCTCAACTTTTCCAAGTTCTTCCAAATCTTGTGCAAGTCTTAATAATAGTATTTGTCCTTGCTCTTTAAAGATGATAGAACGTCCTTTAAAAAATACAAACGCTTTAAGTTTTGCTCCTTCTTTTAAAAACTTCTCAGCATGTTTCTTTTTAAACTCGTAATCATGGTCGTCTGTTTGAGGACCAAAACGAATTTCTTTAATAACTACTTTCGTAGCTTTTGCTTTTATAGCTTTATCACGTTTCTTTTGTTCGTAAAGAAACTTTTTATAATCCATAACCTTACAAACAGGAGGGTCTGCATTTGGCGAAATCTCAACAAGGTCTAATCCTTGCTCGTCAGCTATTTTTAATGCATCTCTAGTTGAATAGACTCCTATTTCTACATTATCTCCTACCAAACGTACATTTGGCACCGTAATTTTAGAGTTTATTTTGTGTTTATCCTCTTGTGAAACCCTTCTATTGGGTACATTTCTTCTTCTAATTGCTATGGCGTTATCTTTTTAAATTAAACTTATTTTTAGAACGGTTTGAGCGTTTTACTTATTTCTTCTTTTATAATTTTGGAGAAGTCTTCTATAGAAATCATTCCTAAATCTTCTCCACCATGCTGACGCACAGTTATTTTGTTTTCACGTTCTTCGTTCTCTCCGATAATAATCATGAATGGGTGCTTTTGCATTTCAGCTTCCCGAATTTTTTTCCCAATCGTTTCATTTCTATTATCTACGAGGGCGCGAATTTCGTTATTTTCTAGCAAATTTAAAACTTTTTCGGAGTATTTTTCATATTTCTCACTAAGAGACAATATAATAGCTTGTGTTGGCATGAGCCAAAGCGGGAAATTACCACCTGTATGTTCTAACAATAATGCAACAAAACGTTCCATACTTCCAAACGGTGCACGATGAATCATGACGGGTCTGTGTAGCTCATTGTCACTACCTTTGTAGGTTAAATCAAAACGTTCAGGTAAGTTGTAATCTACTTGAATAGTACCTAATTGCCAACGTCTTCCCAAAGCATCTTTAACCATAAAGTCTAGTTTTGGTCCGTAAAAAGCAGCTTCGCCAGTTTCTACAACAAAATCTAAACCTTTATCGGTTGCAGCATTAATGATTGCTTGTTCTGCTTTTTCCCAGTTAGCAACATCACCTATATATTTGTCGGGATTTTCAGGATCTCTTACAGAAACTTGTGCTGTAAAGTTTTCAAAACCTAAAGAACCAAAAACATAAAGAACCAAATCTATAACATCTTTAAACTCTTTATCCAATTGTTCTGGCATACAGAATAAGTGTGCATCATCTTGAGTAAAGCCTCTTACACGGGTTAAACCATGAAGCTCTCCACTTTGTTCATATCTATAAACGGTACCAAATTCAGCATAACGCTTTGGTAAATCTTTATATGACCACTGACTACTATTGTAAATCTCGCAGTGATGCGGACAGTTCATCGGTTTCAATAAAAATTCTTCATCTTCTTTAGGAGTTTTTATTGGCTGAAAACTATCGGCTCCATATTTGGCATAATGCCCAGAAGTTACATATAATTCTTTCTGACCAATATGAGGTGTTACTACCATTTCGTAACCCGCTTTCTTTTGGGCAGCTTTTAAAAAGTTTTCTAAACGCTCACGTAAAGCAGCTCCTTTTGGCAACCATAACGGTAAACCTTGTCCCACTTTTTGTGAAAACGTAAAAAGTTCTAATTCTTTTCCTAATTTTCTATGATCCCGTTTCTTTGCTTCTTCAAGTAATTCTAAATATTCGGTAAGCTCTTTTTGCTTCGGAAATGAAATACCGTAAACTCTAGTAAGTTGAGGGTTATTTTCATTACCGCGCCAATAAGCACCTGCAACCGATAATATTTTCACTGCTTTTATAATACCTGTATTAGGAATATGGCCACCACGACATAAATCGGTAAATGTAGAATGATCGCAAAACGTAATAGTGCCATCCTCCAAGTTTTCAATCAGCTCAGTTTTAAACTCGTTACCTTTATATAATGATAACGCATCAGCTTTACTCGCAGAACGCATTTTAAATTCATGTTTGCCACGAGCTATTTCCAACATCTTATCTTCAATAGCTTTAAAATCCTTTTCAGAAATGCTGTGTTCACCAAAATCTACATCATAATAAAACCCATTTTCAATCGCAGGACCAATTGTTAACTTAACGCCAGGATATAATTCTTCTAAAGCTTGAGCCAATACATGCGCAGACGAATGCCAAAACGCTTTTTTGCCTTCATCGTTATTCCAAGTATACAAAACCAAAGAGCCATCTGTGGTTAAAGGCGTAGCGGTTTCAATAGTTATACCATTAAAATTAGCCGAAATCACATTTCTGGCAAATCCTTCGCTAATACTTTTAGCAACATCCATAGGAGTAGCGTTTTTCTCAAACTCCTTTACACTTCCATCGGGCAAGGTTATATGTATCATCAATATAAATTAAATTCAGGTGGCAAAGATAATAGTATAAACATACACATACAATATATATATAGGTATAATTTTTCCTTTTATTTAATAGAGTCTTTATTATTTTAATAGTTCAGCTGAGTAATCACTTTATTGTATTGTGCGTTCCCATGCCAAATGGGCAAGGTCGGGCTGTTCATTATATCTTTTTATGCAATGGTGAATGCTGTCATAATGTATTAAGTACTACAATTAAAGGAACCATTTTTAACAATTAAAGATACAATCAAGCATAAAAAGGATGCCATTATGATCCCTAACGCGTGAAGTTCGCGGCTATTTTCCATAGAGCTAAGGTGTTTTAGATATCCAAACCAAAAGGTTATCA
>NZ_JAAKGI010000025.1:0-340 GCF_011762485.1 Yeosuana marina | reverse complement strand
CATTGCCAAATGGAAAAAGGGGTGTATGTTTGCAGCCGCTAAAAAAGGCAACAAGTTTTGGATAGCGGCGTTCATTGCGAGGCGATTTGGATTAAGAAAAAAGGTTAAAAAACTTTTTTTAAAAAAAGATTTAAAAAGTATTGCGGGAATAAAAAAAGGGTTTTATATTTGCACCCGCTTAACGAGGAAACGAGTTAAGAAAAGAGAAAAAAAGTTCATAGACATATTGAATTGACAGCGTAAGATTTAGTTGGAAACGACAAAAATCGAACAAAGAGAATAAACCATTTTGAGTACTATTAAATTCCTATTAGTTGTTAAAATTATTTAAAATTTAACG
>NZ_JAAKGI010000024.1 GCF_011762485.1 Yeosuana marina | reverse complement strand
ATAGCTTCACAATGTTTTGATGGAAGTCCTATCAATATTACCGTAGTGGAAGGAACAGGAACGGCCATAGCACCATTGACCTATAGTATAGGAGGCGCTTATCAAGCGAGTCCAAACTTTACAATCAGTGCAGCAGGGACTTACAATGTGAGCATAAAGGATGGCAATGGCTGTATAACTGCACCATATGCCTATGTAGTAGAACCACCATTATTGTTGGATGCAGATATGACTCAGGATTTAACCTGTACCGTTGATGCAAACATAAACTTAATTCCAAGTGGTGGTACAGGAACTTACACCACCTATGAAGTTAGTACAGATGGAGGAACAACTTATACAGTTATTCCAAGTTCTACTTATACAGCGACTGTAGATGGCACGTATGAGTTTAGAGTGACCGATTCTCAAAATTGTACAGCAGAATCTTCTATCGTTACAGTGACACCAAAAACAACTCCAACGTTTAATTATACACAAACAGATGTCAGTTGTAACACTGGTAGTAATGGAAGTATTGTTGTAACAGCAGCTGATGGAATACCTCCATATCAATATAGTAAAGATAATGGAGCGACGTTCCAAGCATCTAATGTGTTTAATAATTTGTCAGCTGGCACATATGATATTGTTGTAAGAGACAGTAAAAACTGTGATTCAGCAGCAACATCAGTAAGTATCACAGAACCTCTACCACTCGCAGGGACTGGAACTTTAACAGATGGATTAACCTGTGGATCAGGAAACGCGACACAAGCAGCTCTTGTAACCATTACAGCAACAGCAGGAACAGGAACAGCACCGTATACTTATAGTTTTGATGGTGGAGTGAATTACACATCTACCTATACGTACTCTACGTATGTTCCAGGAATCGTAAGTGCTTATATAAAAGATGCCAACGGATGTACATTCGGACCAATTGATGTTCCAGTACCAGCTTTAGATCCACCAACAGATTTAACATTTTCATCAACAGCAGTTACTTGCTTAGCACCAACCTCTACAGTTACCCTAACGGCAACAAATGGAGTTGGACCATTAAGTTATGCTATACTATCACCAGCAAGTGCAACAACAAATGTTACAGGATTAAATAGCGGAATATTTACAGGGTTATTGCCAGATACTTATATGTTTGAAGTAACAGATGCTAATGGATGTTATTACACAGAATCATATACAATAGCACCAGTAACCAATATTACGGTCTCAGGTGCATTGGTTAATGACGTTAGTTGTAATGGCGGAGCAAATGGAGCTGTGGATTTTATGGTTTCAAACTTTGCAACGACTTACAGTTATACTATTAATGGAGGAGCGTCAGTTACAGGACAGTCTGGAGCAACTATAAGTTTAACAGGGTTGCCAATAGGCAACCAAACGATTGTTGTAACAGATGAAACAACAGGCTGTACAGCTACAGAAACTATCTTAGTTAGTGAGCCAACGCCATTAACACTTGTGGAAACAACCAATATCAATGCGAATTGTAATTTTGGAGCTCAAGTAAGTGTAACAGCA
>NZ_JAAKGI010000023.1 GCF_011762485.1 Yeosuana marina | reverse complement strand
TAAACCAAAAGAATAGTAACCGTATTCAGCCGCAGTCTGTATGATTTTTTTATATGCTTCAGGTGAAGCAGCTGTTCCAGGAAGGAAAATAAATAATTTATTCTTTCTTAAGTTTGGTTCTTTTGTAATGAAAGCAAACTGCATTGACAATCCATTCGTAATATTTTGATCAGTACTTGTTGGTAAAACCTCGTATGAAAAATATTCGTAAGGTATATTTTCAGTAGGTTCAATGTCGTTGTTGTTTTTTGAACAACTTAATAAACTAAATAGAATTATTATTACTAAAAACTTGTTTTTTTTCATATTTATTTCTTTTGAGATTATTTTTTTGAGTTCGATTTATATTACCACCAACGTGATTGTATATGGAAAGTTGCGTGTTTGTGTGCGAGGATTTTCCGAAGGAAAATCAGATGCAAGCAAACAAAGCAACTGACATTGGTTTAGCTAAAACTAGCAATTTTTTATATACGGTGTTAGCTACAGTTATTTTTTTGTTTCGTAATCAAATTTTTCTTTTAAAAATCTATTTGCTATTTCATTAAATATTAATGGATTATTACGAGGTGCTCCGTGATTTATGCCTGGCATAATACAAAGCTGACCTTTCGATAGATTATTGAAAATCTCAACTGCATGTTCATTTTTAATAATGTCTCTATCACCAACCATGATAAGCACAGGCACATTTATTTTTTTTACATCTGAATGAGAGATATTTGGCTGAAAAACTAACATGTTATCAAGTTGTAATTCTAGTTTCCAGTCCTTGGAAGTATCTCCTTTTTCTATCATCATTTTAAATTTTTCAATATCCTTTCTTACCTGTTCAGGTGCCCAACTGTTAACAGCTGTAGTGTCAGGTCTTAAATTCGCACCCATGGCAACAATCTTTTTTATTTTAGTTTTTTTATTAATTCCCATTTTTAAACCTATTATGCCTCCATCGCTCCATCCAAGAATATTGATAGAGTCTAATTTTAGGTAATTGACTAAACCTTCCCAATCGCTAGTTATTTGATTATAGGTCAATGAGTCGGTTTTTAATTCAGACCTTCCATGGCCTCTGCTATCAGCAACAATAATTCTGTATTTGGATTTAAAATATTCAATTTGATTTGCCATTGACTTGATATCTGCACCATTGCCATGTATAAGTAAAAGTGGATCTCCTTTTCCATACTCTTCATAGTACATTTTGATTCCATTTATTTTAGCATATTTTCCGATATCTTTATTGCTTCCATATGGAACATCAAACTTTTCTTGAGCATTCGAGTTATTAGAAATAAATATCAAAAGAAAAAAAATAATCTGTAGAATAAATCGATTTTTCATATTGTAGTTTTAATTGTAGCTAACGTGATTGTATAAGATTAGTTGCGTGTTTTAAGCACTAAAGTTAGCAAATAAATCACAGATAGAAAGTCCGCTAGGACTTTCGTAAATAGGCTAATACCAGCAATTAATTTTATACGGTGTTAGGCAAAGTATTTTTTTCATATTTATTATGGATTATTATTATTGCTAATCCAAACAGGACAGCTACTACAATTAAAATTGTACTTATTAATCCGCTTACTCCGAATGACATACGGATTAAAATCGTTGAAACTACAAATCCGGAATTTCTAATTATTTTGTGAAATTTATCGGTGTAAAAGAAGGAAATTAACAGAAGAACGACATCCACTAATATCAGTACGGTAAAAAATTCACCAAAGAATAAATTATTAATTGTTTCAAAACTAGGCAGGTTAGTAGAACCAAGAGAAACATCTGAAGTCCAATTCAAAAGTGTAACTAAAGCCATCATAAAAAAAATCGGAACCAATGCAATGGCGATTATTTTCTTTCTAAGTATGAATCTTTCAATTTTTAGTTTATTGTCCTTTTGTTGCGTTGATTTTTGCATTCCCTGTTTTTGAAACTGAAAAATCAGATAGAAAAGAATAACTGATGCCAAGATATCATAGGTGAATTGCAAATCTCCTTTTATTTGAAACCAATCTGATGAAAGTTCAAGAGCAGATAAATCTTTAAATAATTTTCGGATAATTATAAGTGTTATAATTTCATACTGTTTAGTTATGTAGGTGGTAAATGACTTTGGTAAGTAATAGATTAATAAGTAAACTTCATAAACAAGTATAAATGAGAATGGGGTGTAAATTGCCGATATCGGATTTTTAAATAATTCCGATTCTAAAGACAAATTTAAAATACCGAATTTTGATAAGTAAATTAAAATTAAGTGGATGAAAAAGCCAAATAACGCAACATAGAGTATTGTTTTTTCAATCCGCCTTTTGGCGTACTCAGATAGAAAAATTTTGTAAAGTTTATTTAATAAATTCATATTCTATTAAGTCTGATATATTTTGCCTAACGGGTTTGTATATGGTTTGTTGCGTGGTTTAGCACGTAATTTAGCAAATAAAAACTGAATAGAAAATCCGCGAGGATTTTCGTAAGTAGGCTAGAACTAGCAATAAATTATATACGGTGTTAGGCAAAGTATTTTTATTCATTAGAACTTAAATATTCGTATTTCACTAAATCATTTTTATCTATTATTTTGATCATTTCCGAATCTTTAATAACGAAATTTTTATCTGTTATTTCAAGAACATCATTGTAATAATGGTCAGTTAAAATTATACCTTTTGTTTTTTTAAGTTCGAGTAATAAACCTTTTATCACATCTTTATAAATTGGCTCAATCATTGAAAATGGCTCGTCTAGCATTAAGAATTGATGATTTAGATTTCCTATGATTAGTAATTCAAGATAGCGTAATTGTCCTAAAGATAATTTTCCGATTTTTATTTTTTCAAAACTTGACACTTGCGGTGAATAAAAAATTTTGTCTTGGTCGTCTCCTTTAGGAAAAAAGAAAGGAATTATTTCTCTTACTTTCCGTTCTTTTGGTAAAAAAGTGTCTTGTGGTAAGTAACCTATCCTCTTTGAGGGAATAATAGCTTTCTGAGAAATACTTTCTGAATTTATTTTTGTGAGAATCGAATCGGCTTTGACAGTTCCGAATATTAGTTTTAATAAAGTCGATTTTCCAGTTCCGTTACGACCAAATATTCCAGTTATTTCTCCAACTCTACATTCAAGATTGATATTCTTTAAAATGATTTTCTTTCCGTAAGATTTGTTTATTTCAGTTACTTTTAATAAATCCATTTATCTGATTATTAAATAGATTAGAAATATCAAAATGGAAATAGATGTATTAAGTAACCACACTTTTTTTAAAAGGTCAGTTTTTTTAAATCCGAGATTATAATATGCATAATATTCATTTTTTTTGAAAGTATGATAACCTAAATAACCGATTAAAATACCAAATGAAGAAAAAATAACTACACTCCATAAAATTCCAGATATTAATCCGAAAATCAGGCAAAAAGGAACGTTGAACATATTAATATCCAAAAAGTATTTTGAAATAGCTTTACTGTACATTCTTTGTAATAAATTTCATTCTGGATTCGGATTTCATATTTTGCCTAACGGTTTGAATATGGTGCGTTTGGCATTTTGAAACACTTCATTTTCAAGTTACGATTAATTTTATTAATTGCTATATTCTTCATTTTTAGTAATATCTGCCAAATGCACTATATTTTTTGTTAGCCACCGTAATTGTTTAATAATCGTAATAGTTCTTTGTTAAATTCCACATTATTTGATAGTTGTCCAAAAAAAGTAACATCAAATTTTTCAACTTCTTTAACCGATATTTTTAGAGTTTCAATTCCCTTTTCCGTTATGCTGATTATTTTTGCTCTCGTGTCAGTTTTATGTTCTTTTCTTTTTAGCAACTTCTTTTCTAGTAGTTTTCTTATGACGTTTGAGGTCATCATTTTGTCAATGTCAATGAAATTAGCTATTTCAACTTGTGTAATATTTTCAGTTTTACTTGATAGCCAGTATGAACTTGCTAAAACAACAAATTGAGTATGAGTTAAATCAAATTTCTTTAAAATTTTATTGATTTCTCGTTGCCACAAATTTGTTGCTTTCCACAGAAGAAAACCGTTACTCTCACTTGGAGTTTCAAATTTAAATATATCAGACATATCAATTCTTTTCAGCCATTTTTGAGAGGTTTTCCATTGCTTTTGGCAATTCTCTTATTAACTTTTTTCCAATTACTTTTGAAAATAAAAATGTCAATAATCCTTTAATTTCAACTCCGTGAGTAATAAATAATTCACTATTTTTTTCATTCATTTCGTGAATAAAGTCCATTTTTGTTAATGGTAAAAATGAACGGCTTGTAAATTCATTTAATTTGTCAACTGAAATCAGCTTAAATTTTGATTTTGGTCCTTTTATAGGTTTTAATATTCCAAAAGTTCCAGTTTCAAATTGTCCGTTCATATCTGAATATTCAACTTCATTATCCCACTTATTCCAATTCTTTACATCACTCCATAAATTCCAAATTTGTTCCCGTGATGCGTTTGTTTTGATAGTTACTTTTTTTGACCACATATTATATCCTTTTTAAATTATTTTGCAAAGATAACAAAATATAATATACGCGTATATAATAATTAAGTATATTTTCTTTAAGTTCGTTTTTTCTTATGGTGGCTAACGGGAGTTTGCGCACAAACCCCATTTATTTCTATAAATCTATAGATTTTCTACAAATTAATGACATATGAGCTCA
>NZ_JAAKGI010000022.1 GCF_011762485.1 Yeosuana marina | reverse complement strand
CCCAATAGCTTTGATACGGTTTCTATGGGTACACCATTGCTCAAGGTTATGGTCGTTGCAAAGGTATGCCGTGCTATGTGGAACGTCAGGTTCTTTTGAATTCTACATACATCGGCAATCTCCTTTAGATAAGAGTTAAGTTTTTGATTCGAAATTGTTGGGAACAGTGTCTGTTTGTGTATCGTATTTGGATGCCTTTCATATTTTTTAATAATATTCAACGCCTTTAGCAACAATGGAATTTTAACTGGAATACTTGTTTTCTCTCTTTGGGTATATATCCATTGCTTGCCATCAATTCCCTTACATAGGTTATCAATTGTTAAATTCATCACATCTCCATACGATAAACCAGTATAACAACTAAATATAAACAGATCCTTTATCAATTGCAGTCTTTGGATTGCAAACTCTTTATTCTCTATACGTTGCATCTCTTCCAAGGTCAAGAAACCCCTCTCCTTTCTTTCATATTTTGCTTCAAACTTCATAAAGGGGTCTTTTTCTATCCAATCCATTTTAAATGCCAAACTGACCATTTTTCGCAAACGTCCTATATGTTTCATTACTGTATTATTGCCCATACTGTCCTGACTCCTTAAAAAGCGTTCAAAATCTAGGATGAACTTATACCCCAGTTCTGATAGGTACATATCTGTTGTTTT
>NZ_JAAKGI010000002.1 GCF_011762485.1 Yeosuana marina | reverse complement strand
ATACTGATAATCATATAATTATAAATATTTTGTTTCTATTTGATATACTAAAAAGTCGGGATGACAGGATTACCTTTTGTTTTATAAAGCACTGTTTCACAGTATTTTAAATGATTTTATTTCAGTGAATTCACCGTATAGTACACTAAAGTCAAAAAGAGCTATTTAAAAACAAAATTTATTTGTCTTTATTGACATAAATATACAAAATTTAAAATATTAATCTAAAAAATATTAAAAGAATACACCTAACATAAAACCTCATTTTAAACACCTTACACAACATCATTTGCCTCCCTTATTTCTTAAAACAGTAATTAGAGAAGCTTTCATTTCATTTTAACACATAAAATTCTAATATCTGTACAACACAATAATCTAATTAAATGACAGCTCTTTAGTAAAGAGATTCACTATTAAGATTGCTTTTAGATTAATTCAAAATTAGCATGAGGTCAGAAAATTTATTTTTAAATTGTTTTTTACCTCTCTTTTCAGAAATCATCATTAATATCCTTTTTGAATTCTTGCAGGTTTTTTAATATGTCTATATATAGGTTATTTCCTTTTCCGTTCATTTTTGTAACTATCATTCCAATTTTGTCATATCCCTTTTCTGATATTAATTGTTTCTGTAATTTTTTCACTTGTGTTTTTAACTCCGCATCAGTGCTTTCATTACTTTGACCAAAAATTGATAAAAATTTGTCAATAAATTCACTTATCCCACTTACTCGGGTAAGAATGTTATTAAAATCCTCTTTGTCAATACTTAAAGGTGTTTTTAATACATTGTCGTAATCAACATACATTCCATCTTGCCTAAGGTAATCTGCATTAGAAAACCATATTATTTCTTCACTGAGTTGATTGATTTTTTCTGAAATATAATTGAGAGCCAAACCTTCCCATTCTTTTTCATTTATGCTAAAATCCTTTATTAAAGAAGGGGTTGAAGCTATTCTAACAATAAAACCTATTAAGTCTTTTCCGAAAATATTGAATCCAGAAAGGATAAGTCCTAATGGGTACCTTAGTTTATGGTTGACAAATAAGTACTTTATTCCTTTAACTCTTTTTCTAAACTCAAACCCGTTTCCATCTAGAAAAAGAATTACTGCTTTCATGTTTTCTTCTAGTGATAGCATTAAGGTAGATGTTGCCATTCCGTAAGAATTGTTCTTAGCTAGAATTAAAGCATCACTATGTTTGTTTTTTGCATTACGAAAAGTTTCCTTCGAAACCACTAGGCATTCTTCTTTTGAAAGGTTCATGAAACTTTTATTTCCTTTTTCTCTCATCATAATCATTTCTCTATTTAGAACATATATTACAATTTCCTAATCATATTTTCTAACGAATACTTTATTAATTTTGAGATTGTATTACCAGATAACTTAATCACCAAATTAGACGAACTAGGTATCTCATATTAGGTTTTGCTATTAATTCTAAATCAATTTTTTGAGCTAATATATGTTTTTTAAGTATTTAATTGTTTTACAATAAAATCAAATAGGTTTGTTGGTTTTAAGAGGGTCATGACTTAAAATTTCATTAGTTCTTTGCATATCAATAAATACAGATTGTCCTTGCCTAATTACTTTATCCAATATTTCATTTGAAATTTTCATCTGTTGAAAAATACCAAGTCCTACAGTATAATCTAAAAGATAGCTGATGTATAGTAATTCGAAATCAGAGTAAATATTTTTATTATTTAAATTACTATGAACATGATAATCCCTTGATCGTATTACTTTAGAAGAGAAATCGTTAAATTTATTTTCATCTATTTTGCTAATTGAAATTATATTATCTCTATTATAATTTAGATAATTTATTAGCTTATTATTTTTTTGATTGGTATACAATTTATTATATGCCTCAAATGTTGCTATTGTATTTGTAAATCTCCTACTATGACTGAGTTTAACTCCCAATAAATTTTCCATTAGTTTATCTAAACAAAACCTAAAAGATTCTGACGTATAGGCATTATTAACCAAAATAGGTAAGTCTTTAGCAACCTCATCATAAGATAAATGTATGTAACTTGAACCAGTCTTTTCAAATCTATCTTCCTGATAATAAACATTAGCCCATTCTCCACAAGACAAACATTTAAAAGAAAAAAAAGAAAACTGCTTAGTTTTGGTTGAAATAAATTGTAATACTTTTTGAAAAGTATTATAGTAATCAAATGCTGTTAACAAAGAAATTTTCTCTTCTGATTCGAAGTTTAAATATCCATTATTTTTTAGAATAAACTCTTTGTGACCTGTTTTAGAACTTGAAGATTGCACTAATTCAATTGACAATCCAATTTCATTTATCTTAAATTGCTGTGATATATCGTCTTGCTTTATTAATTTATCCTCTGTAAAAGAATACCAGTGCATTTTGCGAATCCAATCTACAATGGCATCATTAGATATTTGAAATTTTTTGAATTTTAGATTAATAGGCTCTATAAAATGATAAGCTGAAATAAATGAATATTTTGGTTGATAAATATTAACTTCAGAAATACCACTTTGAGTATATTTGATTTTACAATCAACAAATGTAATGTATCCTAACCCATTAAAAACCCCTAAAATTATTTGATGTTTGTATGCAAAATTGTTAATTCTCAAATTTGTTTCTAATGATACTTTACCATCAATATACGAAAGCACACAAAAGCATTTAGATTCTTCTTTATCAACAAGCCATAGTTCCCCATAATATTTACTTTCTTTAAACATTGCCTAAACTTTATATTTTAAATTAATCATTAAATGATAAATGCTAGTATTTTTTCCGTGTTTTGTCATCCCTATTTTGATTGCGGAATCCTTATATTCAAATTCTTCGGTTAAATCTTGACTTTCAGAACTATCTATTTCAAGACCTTTAGGATAATTTAATTCAGATAATGATTCTTCAAAATATTTTTTCCATTTCTTACTAAATTGATTTTTGGTGCATTGTTCATATATTAAACACATTAAATGACCTTTACTATGAGTGTAATTAAATAATTTATTAATATGGGATTGTGTTCTTGATAAATCTCTATATATAAAAGCTTCACATACTGATATTGTTTCATTATTACTGTCTTGAATTAAGATGTCTCTTTCTCCCAAACCTTTTCCACTCTGTGAATATCCTCCTCGTGATTGGTCTTTTACAGTCCATTCAAAAATTCCAATTCTAGATTCTAAAACCAACTGAATTAAATCGTTATACTTGTTTTCATCATTTATTTTATCTATTGCTTGTATTTTATCAAGAGCTTTACTAGAGGCGATTGCAAACTCTTTGGTTATAAATCTTCCTAATTCTAACTGTCCATTTAATTTTTCTGGAAATATTTGAATTAAATTTTTTGGACTATGTGAAAATATATTCAGATAACTTGCTTTAAGAAATTTAATATCGCTATTATCTTCAACCAATGACTGAAGTTTATTTATAAACTCTGGATTGACTCCATCGGATGATCTGTGATATTCTTTTGCCTGATGTAATAAATAGACGGCTTCCTGTTGTTTATCCTGAAGTTGGAGTATTTCTATTTTTAAAGAAATCATACTTTCCATCATTTGATAGGGAGTAGGCATATCCAGATATAATTTTTCAAATTCAGCAAATTGCTTTAAGTGATAATATATGGTCAGTTTATTAGCCCATATTTTATCTTGGATTGAATCAATTGAATCTTTAGAAAGGTGTTCCTCCATGTCTGACCATTCCTGTTGGGCTTCATTGAATAACTCATTTTTTGCCGATGCCTTTTCTGTTTTTGACGCCCAATTAATTTTAGAGGCAAAACGGTTTATACAAATAGAAGTATGTTCTTTAAACTGTTTATAAAGCCTGTCAAATATTTTATATGCTTGCTCAGGGTTGTTTTCAAAGTGAATTAAGCCAATAAAAAATTCCTTATACAAATATGCTTTAAAAGCCTTTGGAGAATAGTTATCTTGATCAGGTTCTTCTAGACCGTTTATTGCGGAGATATCTTTGTTATAATAAGCCAGCATAAGTTTTACAACAAATGAAGCCTGTTTGTACTTTTTGTCTTTCCTTATTGCGGTAATATTATTTTCCCAATATTCCAACGCTTTTTCAGTTTGGTGTATTAATTCTTTACTCTCTGAAAGCTTGGATAATGTAAGTTCAATCTCTGGTGGCCAATTCTGTGATTCAAAATATTTTATTATTTCGGAATCTTTAATTTTATCAATTATTTGGTTTTTTATGCCTTTAGACGTAACCCAATCTAATATGATTAATAACCGAAGTAAATCACTTGTTTTTACTAAAATATCAATAACATCATTCTTATTTTTAAACCAATTAATGGCTTGTGCTACTTGCGGAAGTAATTCTTCCTCAAAACCGCCAGAAAGTTGACGCTCAAACGAAGCACTCAGGATATCTATTTTTGATGGTTTTCCAACAATAGCATAATTTTTAAGAATTAAAATTGTCTGCTGCTCTAATTGATTTTTAACATCTTTAATTCCATCATAAACACTAAAGTAATCTTGTTTGTTTGAAGTAATTCTTTTTAATGTATTAAGTAAAATAAAAAGATGAGTGCGTAGTTTTTTTGCATTAAACCTATTTTCTTCATCATATTCGTGGTCTGCTTTTTTAAATGATAATCTTGGTGATAAGAAACTGCTTAAATCACCAGTTTCATTCATTAAAACCATAGGAAAAACCCAATCAATTTGTTGTAACCTCTCATTTCTTTCACTCCAAATAAGCCTTTCATGTTTTTTCCCATCTATTTTAGATTCTATTGTAGACTGTTCTATTTTTTCTAAATAATTACTTTTAAAAGCATTGGATATTAGTTCCTTAATTTCTCCAATACCACTAAATTGCTCTTTAAATTTACTATAGTAGACACATTTTGACAACCAACTTAATCCATCTAATATTGTAATTGGAAACTGAATGGTGCCATTCAAATATTTAATTCTTTCTTTATGTTGTTCAAATTGAGCTATAAGTGGAACAATTATTTTAGGCAGTAACAATTCTCTTTCAACTGTATTTACATAATAGCCATAAGCTGGATAACCTTCAATTAACTTAAGTAAAGAGTTTTCTTTTTCTTTTTGATTTCGTCGTATTTTGTATACACTTTCTTCAATCCTAATATTGGATAAAGATTTGTATTTGTCTCTATTTATTTCTTTAAATAATTGAAAAATAAGGATTGCAATATTTTCGTTAGAATAATCTGGTGTATAGAGTAAAGAATCAAGACTGAGTTTTATACTATTTTCGAAAAGACTAAGCCTTATATTATTGTTTATTTGCTGAATTGAGCTTTCAATTTTTATTTTATTTATTAATCTAAAAGCTAATGAAGTAAACTTAAGTTCTTCAAGAAGATAAGGGATTACGGTTGGCTTGTTTTGAATTAAAAAATGACAAGTTTCCCATAACAAATATGGTTTATCTAATCCATGTTCCAGAAGCCTTTTTATTAATGGGAAATTTTGTTTTTCAGTAGTATCTCCAGTAATAACATCAGAGAATGCTTCATCACAATAAACTATCATTTTAATTAAAAATGCTAAATGATTGCGAGCATCCTGAACATAAAATAAATTCCCTTGATATTTATCTGAAAGTGAATGTAACTCTTCATAAAACTCATAATAATCTGTTGAAGACTTAAGAGCGTCTTCATTGAATTTTTCTCCAGATTTAAAAGCATAATTATGACTTATGTTTTCATCTAAATAACACTTCCAAAATTCATCCTTTACCCCAATAATGTCTCCCTCTTTAATAACTAAATCGAACGCAGCTTGTACAAAACGTTCTTTCGATTGTCTTGAAATGTAGTTGTAGAAATTAGGCCAGTGATGTTCCCAATAAAGTATTTTTGATAAAAATATTTTGATTCTCTCTTCATCATCATAAATTCCATTATCCAAGATTAACTCTTCCCAAACAAATCCACTTATTTTATCTCCTAAACCACTCCAATAGGAAATTGTACTATTATAAAAATTGATATAATATTTCTTTCCTTCTTCATTAATTACCTTTTGTTCTTTTAATTCATTTAAAGTAGGTGTTTTGGAAAAGTATGATTTATGAGAAGTATATATGTCATTAAATTCTTTTTTTGATATAGCTAGGTCAGTAGATTCTTTCTTTGCTTTTTCTTCTTTTAAAGTGTATAAAAACTTAAAGTCTTCCCAATTATCTAGTAGTGTATTGTAATAATATATATTATTAACCTTTAAATCCTCATCATCTTCATTTTTAGCCTTTATCCAAGTTGATTTAATCCAAGCCTCATCCAAAGTATACTTATGCTCACTTTTATATTTTTCTAAGAACTTGTTGTATTCTTTTGTGCTAATTTTTTGGTCAGGACAAAACTTATATACAGTCCTAACAAAATCAAGTTCTTGTTGATAATTTCGCATTTTATCAAAATCATAAATAACATCCCTTACAGCTTTTGGTAAATGAATTAAACCAACAACTTCACGAATCCAATATTTATTCAGTAAAGTATTTACCTCTATCTCAGTATTATTTTTTGAATTGTAATTAGCTGCAAAATTTTCTAACTTTTGTTTTGTCCAATCTGATTCAGATATTTTGGCTTTTAATAAAAGTTTAGCAAAAAATATTGATGCACTCCAATTTATATCTGCTTCTAATAATTTTTCGTCTTTATGATAAAACTGTTCTACCTCAAAAGGTTTAATTATATTTTGGATTTCTTTAATTCTTTCTTGATTTTTATAGTCCATCATTATTCATTTTAAGCCAATCCATAATGGGGTAGTTTATCACAATCCTCTTTACTATTTAAAAGAATTTTTGGGACTTCTAAATAGAAATCATTGTTAAACCCAAATTCAAAACTCAAAACATATTTATTGAATGGTGGCTTAAACCTTTCCATGGATTCATCAAATAATTCAACTTGAAACTTAAATGCCCTTGTTGCAGGCACCTCAAGTTCTTCGACTAGTTTAGTTTCAGTTATTTCACCATTCTTAGGCATTTTTATTTTGTAAGTTATGGATGGTCGAAGTATATTTGGCAATGGAAAATCTGGACCCGCTAACCCATTCGGCAATTTTTTTGTTTTAATTTTAACACTAGTAAATAATATTGTGTCAGGGGAATTATTTATAAAGCTAAAATTAAAAATTGGAAACAATGATTGTAATTTGACTGCCTCGAAAGCATTTTGAACATTTTTTATTGGTCGCCAACCACACTTTCCTTCATCGACTGAAACTGATATAAATTTGACCTTATAACCTTTATTATTAAGATTTAGTTTTTTGTAAACAACCTCTTGCGGTAAAATGTCCCCTTTATTGATTTTTGAATGGCATACAGGGCAAACTAGCAATAAATTTTGCATATCATGGTTTGAAGGGTTCTCATCAATATGATGGATTTGAAAATGTCCTACATCCATATTACCACAAAATGGACAAGTTGATTCAATCTCTTTTTGCAATTCAGACCTTACTTTCGTGATTTTCGGAATGGACGTTCTTTTTTTCATATCTCTTTAAATTCATATCTTTTACATATGGAGTTAATCAAATAAACCATATGCTTTTTCTTCAAATTCTCTAGGTATCACTCGCAATCCCTCTGAATCAATTTTATCATCTAAATAGTCACCGAACGGAATTAATGAATTCTTATTTGCTTGAATTGCTTCATCTTCACTATTATATTTTCTACCTTGCACCGTAAAGTTTAGATAATTGTCTTGGTAATATTTTAATACTTGTTCTAATTTTAAATTTCGATTTTTAAACACATCCTTATTAAAAATAAGTGTATCTATATCTATTAGAACTAAAGGTTTTACGTTTGAAGTGTTATACCCTTCCTGATCTAATTTTTCTAATTCATCCTGAAACCAAAAATTGACCCATTTATTAAGCCCTGCGGTATTAAATATCCTATTATGTAATACTAACACTGGATGAATAATTACATTTCTAGGGCTAAAGCCTGAATCAAACTGTAAAGATTTGGAAAGTATTTTACGAACGTTATTTATTATCTGTAAAACTGCTTTTTGCTTGCCTTCATCATTGTGATAAAGCTTCTTAGCTAATTCATCATCTATAGCTTGAAAATCTGAAGATTGTTTTACCTTGGCATTGATTAAAATATCTTTTGATTCAAATAAAAATATTCTTTTGCCATTTCTCACATAATAATCAGGAGCACCATCAAATTCAGCATCTAATTCATCTCCATTTCTTTGAAAATATCTATTACCGAAATATTCTTTTAAAATATTATGTAAGATGTACTTTTCAGAAAACTCATAGGTTTTTAAACCATACAGATCCTTTATCTTTTTCTCTCTAGTAAGCTTGTCATTAATTGTTTTGAATTTGAAGTACAACCCATTACCTATCAATTCAAGTACAAATAAAGGGTATGTCAACCTAAATATGAGTTTATCAACACGATATATAGGAGTTGATCTCATATTAATAAAATCAAATTCTTGAAGTAATTGAGTTTCTTTTATTGAAAATTTTTCAAGAAACTCAATGCTAGATATTTGATTTTTGTCATCTGGTATTATTATATCTGTATGAGCCTCTTTTTCATTATTAAATACTGATATATTAATAGGTAACAACCCCTTGATGTAATCTTGATAATTAGATACGTTGTATTCCTTGTAAAACTCCTTTAGTAATTCTTGCGCTTCTCTTCGTTGTTCTAAAAAATGAAAGAAGGATATCGCCCGAATGGTTTGTGTCACAAAAATTTTTCTAATGTCATAATTTGAAAAGTCTGAACTATTTAAAAAAAGACCCAAACAATAAGCCGTTGAATATTTGGAAATATCTTCTTTTAAATGTTTTGTGCTCTCATTTAAAGTGATCGTTCTATCGGTTGTGTTAATCTTATTTAGTACCAAGTAAGCTTTAAAAACCCTTACTTCAATTTCTTGATCAGTATAATTTTGAGATGCTCCATAGTCTTTATCATAAGCATTCTCAAAAAAAGACAGACTACTGACAATGAAAGGAAAACTGTATGTATCCATTCCGTAATCATCTTTATCAACAAAAGCTTTTAGGTTCTTGAATACGATTTTCACAAAATCTGCATTTTCTTTTGAAAAATACATTCTTAAAAATGATAATGGGTTTTCATATTCTGAATTTCTTGAAAATCCCATTATAAACGAACTAAACTTGATAAGTAAATCCCTTTCTATACCCTCAAGATATTCATTTATTTCAAGTGAGTCTTCTTCAGGGAATATATCATTGAATGTGATTACTATTTTTCCTGTTAACTCCATCCCCTATTTAGCTTTCAACTAACCCTAATCTCAATTCCTCCAAAATCTCAACTGCATACCCCAAGTTCCAGTCTTTATTTCGAATCCATTGCTTGGCTATTTCTGAATTTTCGACATTAATAACATTTTCATTTATGGTTTTCAGTATTCTTTTATTTATGGTTGGGGAAATATCCAAAAAGTGTCTTGCTTTTCTACCCAATACCCTAGCCGCTATTTTGAGCTGATCCAGTTCTCCTTCTTCTGGAAAGATGTCATTATGGTATTCTACTATTTCATCTAAATTTAGGCTGAAATAATGTTCAATAATTCTTAAAATATCACCTAAATCACTATCACGTTCTTCTGGCCTATCACTCCAAGCTATTAGCTTCAATATTACCATGCCTTGCAGTGATGGTATTTGAACAAATTTTTCTTCTATTCGTACTGTTTCTGGTTCTTTTAGTACTTCATTAAATCCTAAAACATGTAAATCTGTATAACGTTTATTGAAATTTACAGTAAACTTTTCTTCTATTTCTCCAAAAGGTAATAAGTCTATAACTATGTTAAAATTGCCGTTATAAAGTGTCCAAGGTGCTTCTACTTTATTAAACCCATAATTACTCAGTTCTTTAACAATTGTTTCAAACTGTTGAATAGATGAAATCATGATAGCAAAATCAATATCTTTTGTACCTCTACTTGGTTTAATGCCGTCTTTTAATAATTCTAGTGCTATCGCACTTGCTCCAATTAGATAATAAGGCACATTTAGTTTTAACATAACTTCATCAATAATATCAAAAACTTCTTTAAAATAGGGAATCGCTAATTCTTTATATGTTTGGTTGGATTTGCTCATTGTAAATTAGTTTTGCTGTTTCTTTACATCTTTTATCATTGGCAACCATTAAATCGGCATAAACCAATTGTTTAGGTGCCGTATCTGTATTAATATTATTTGTCCAAAACATATTATACACCCATATATCACCTTCATCGTCAGGTATTAATCTATAATTAAACATCAAATCTTTATTGGTTTCTTTGGTGTAAATAGTAAATTTTTCTGGACGCAAGTGATTAGTTATAATATCTCCTGCTGGTTCACCACCCCATACTGTTTTTTCATTAATAAATTGAATATTTCTCCAATCTTGATTATTATTCTGAAATCTAAACCGTTGCTTAAAAATAGTGGGTTTTAGGGTCAACTCAAATTCTGTAATCCACTTGTTAAGGAATTCTTCATAATTATTGACTACATATTCATTCTTGTTCAGTTTCAAAATCAAGTTCGTTTCCAACAAACCATTTATAATCAAGGGAATATTACCTAAAGCAACATTTGTAACTTCTGCAATATATCGCTGGGTTTGATTTATTAATTGAGGGTCTAACAAGAATTGGAATAGCACTTTTAAGCCTGTTTTAGTAAATGCTCTGTTCCCTTTTTCTTTTTGAGTTTTGACTGTTTTATTTGTGTCTACATAAAGAAACAAACCATCTTTGTTAAGATACACATTCCCATTGCCCTCTAAATAATTCACTTGATTTTCCCTAAGTTCCTTTTTTACTTTTGGATATAGTTTTTCAGCCACCAATAAAAAATTGTTGAATTTATTATTATAATTGAGGATATTAAATAACTGATGGTTCTTAACATCCTTTTTTATTTCTACAAGTAATGTTGTGTTTTGATTGTTAATTACAATATCTAGCTCTCCATCTATGCCATTATCTTTAGTATAATCCATAGTTCTCCAGCCCCATGTTATGGGAATGTCTTTCTCTAAGTTATGAATTGCATTATTTAGAATATCTACTTCATTCATTTTTGAATTCTTTTTGTTCACTGTTTTAAAATGTTCATTATTCGTGAACAGTATAAATATATGAACAAATATATGTTTTTTTTATTAATATCAATAAAAAAACAAAGGAAAGTTATTTTAATATATTCAATAATTAATAGTTAACAATTAATGAGGTTTTCCCGTATAGGGCGTAACTAATCATAAAAACAGATTGATTACCCTACAGAAAAGCTCTATGTAAATGACTAGTGCGAATCTAAGGGAATAGCAAGAGGGTAGCGCGCCAAGGCGACGCTACTGTCCGTTTTGCTTTGCAAAGCCCCATAAACAGTAGTCTATCAAAATCTTAGAAGAATCGAATGAAATCAGAAATTGTAACAAATCCATTGGAATACCCTATAAACACTGAATGAAATTGTTACAACCTTGTAAATTCTAGTGTGACCTGAAGCCTTTTGGGGTTACTAACGCCCCCGAATTCTCGGGGTTGTTTCATTTTTAAAGTGATGGATTCTCCCCACTCAAGTCAGCCTCTAAATCCATAACTTTAAAAACGGATTGCCCTCATACGCAAAACACCCTTCTTCCCTCTGTCCAATCGATAGTGCTACTTATCTCTAAGGGATTAATGTACGTAATTTTTATTGCTAACTTATAACATTATTAAAAACCCCTAAATTTGCTCAGAATACTCAAAACCCATAATGAGCAATATTCAATCAACATATATCTTGGCAGCCAACAGTGCAGCTATGGAACTGTTCAAAATATCCAAGGAAGCACTTATGGAATCCAATAATTATGATTTCATGGTCTTTAAGTTTTCTGCATGGGAGGATGTTTTGGTGGATTTGGAAGAATGGGAAGACCATGTTTCCATTAATGAATCCACTTATAACATATTGCACGGAAACCTATGCGTAAAATTAAGAGAGCTCATTAAGTAAGCAGTTATAACAGTAAAAAGGTCACTCTAAAATTTTAAGGTCAATAAACTCTAAACTCAAGAATCCCTTTTATAATCTTCAATATCAAATTCAAAATCATAAAGAACTTTAACGTGAACTCCCAGTCCTTTAGCAATAGGTATTAATGTAGCCACTTTGGGCTCATTTTCTGCATTGATGATTCTATACACTTGCTTACTTTCAATGTTACCTATAGATGCTACGGTTTGGACATCTGTTTTATG
Organism: Yeosuana marina; assembly: GCF_011762485.1. Taxonomy (GTDB): domain Bacteria; phylum Bacteroidota; class Bacteroidia; order Flavobacteriales; family Flavobacteriaceae; genus Yeosuana; species Yeosuana marina. The sequence continues at coordinate 352,735 of NZ_JAAKGI010000002.1, read as the reverse complement.
TTCCTTTATCAATTTCAACAGATTCTCACCAAGTCTTTTACTATATGCCTCCCTCCATGCTTTCATATCAACAATATCCATGCTTTTATTGAAAAAAAATTGTCAAACTTGACAATAAATGGATTTTATTATTATATTTGTTTCAATTACATATATTTGCGATTCTTCGTATTGAAAATATTTGAAGCTATCGCTTTGAATCTCTGATAGAAAACTGGTAATTTTTTGCAGAAGAGATGATAAGCAAAGAAGCTCACGACCCGGGGCGTGGGCTCTCTTATCTCTGCAAGGTATACCAGTACCCCTATCAGGTAAGTTGAGTTCCACGCCTTTTTATTTGTAGAAAAAGTGCATTCTTTCAACTTTTCTCAAAGCCATCTTCTCTTTACATGATATAAGAATTCGCATCAGTTATTCTATAGCTATCAAATTTAATTCTGGTGGTAGGCATCCCTATCCCCTATTTAAATATAGTGTTTTATGGCAGAGCATGATTTCGAACTATTAAAAAAAGGCGATCCCGCCGCTTTGGTGCATATCCATGACAGGTACAGCAAACGTATATTTTGGGTGGGCAAGCAAATGCTTAATGACCATTTCGTCATTGAGTCCTTGGTCCAGGATACCTTTTTAAAACTATGGATCCATAGGGACAGGATAGAGACCCCCAAGCATATCTTCTTTTTCTTAAGGTTGGTGATGAAAAGGGAATGTATTTCCTATTATACCCAACCTAGAAACAGGTTCTTTAGGAAAGTCAATTCGTTAGAGGATTATGACAATTACCAAGACTATATGGTAGGCCATGATCCCTTAAAAGATGGGGAAACGCTGCGAGATCAGGAAGCGGAACAAAAAGCCTTTGACCGAATCAAAAGCGTACTGCCCCTATTGGATACAGAAAGAAGACACTTAATAGAGCTTTGTTTGGCCTATGGCTTTCAGTACAAGGCCATTGCCAAGGCTTTGGGAAAGGGCATTACCGAGACAAGCAACAAAATAAAACAGGCCATTGAGGATATCAGAACGATCATTGACCAAGGGAACATGCTTGAATCTGGACAAAAGCCCACTGCCAAAATCAAGGTTCAGGGTGCCATGACCAACGAACAGGTAAAAGTGCTGAAACTACGATGTGAACAAAAGCTTTCTTTTGCCATGATCGCCAAGGAGCTCAACCTGTCCCAAAGGGAAGTGCACCATGAATTTATGGCCGCTTATAGGCTCATGCAGCAGAAACACGGACAGCAACTGGAATCCGCTTGATATGGGAAAGACAACGCTCAAGCTCACCCGAAAGATCCAGATATTGGTCGACCTCCCTACCCAAGAAGAGCGCAAGGAAGCCGTGGACAAGCTTTACCAGTGGCAGAACCGTTGTTTTAGGGCTGCCAATCTTATCGTTTCCCATCTCTATGTACAGGAAATGATCAGGGAATTCTTTTATCTGTCAGAGGGGATAAAGTATAAACTTGCTGATGAAAAAAAAGATGTGGACGGCATCCTGCAACGTTCCCGTATCAATACCACCTATCGCATGGTATCGGATCGCTTTAAGGGAGAGATCCCCACGAACATACTGTCCTGTTTGAACAATACCTTGATCTCTACTTTTAGGGCTAACAGCCCGAAATACTGGAAAGGTGAATGTTCCCTAAAGAATTTCAGGAGGGATATGGCCTTTCCATTTAGTCCAGAAGGGATGAGTCGTTTATCTTATTGTGAAGAAAAAAAGGCTTTTTGCTTTCGTTTGTTCCGAATTCCTTTTCGGACATATTTGGGAAACGACCATACCGACAAAAGAATGTTATTGGAGCGTGTGATAAAAGGAAAGACCAAGCTGTGTACTTCCCGTATTCAATTAAAGGATGGCAAGATCTTTTGGCTACCGATATTTGAAATCGAAAAGGAAAGACATATCCTCAAGCCAGAAGTGATTGCAGAGGCTTCGTTGTCCTTGGAATATCCCCTGGTCGTTAAAATTGGAAAAAACAGGCTTTCCATTGGCACAAAGGAAGAGTTTCTATATAGAAGGTTAGCAATACAGGCAGCACGTAAAAGGGCACAGGTTGGGGCTACCCATTCCAGATCAGGAAAAGGGCTCAAACGCAAGCTCAAAGCAGTGGACAGGTTCAGCAAAACGGAAAGCAATTATGTATATCATCGTATACATGTATACAGCAGAAGGCTGATCGATTTCTGCATTAAACATCAGGCTGGAACGCTCGTTCTGTTAAATCAGGAGGACAAGATCGGGATAGCCATGGAAGATGGATTTGTACTCAGGAACTGGAGCTATCATGAGCTAATGACCAAAATAAAGTACAAGGCCGAGAAAGCGGGCATTGAAATAATTATAGATTGACCGATTTGGTCATGAGGGTGCTTGTACACCCATAAGGTGAGGTTGGTGATGACGCTCACTAAATGCGAACAGCATATACAACGCGTGGGCTCTCTTATTTAATATTTAAGAGTCTAATTGATTTTTATAAATTGGTGAATCCATAATTCTTTGTTGCAACAGGGATGAAAGCATTAGATTTGGAATATATCCAATATATTTTGGCTTTTTAATTTTCTTACGGATTTAAAGCCCCAACATCTATCGAGCTAATACTATGCAATGTTTTTGGGAATCTTGACCGAAAATCTCATTTTTTATTAAAAAATTCTTTGATTTTACTGGGCTACGAAGCTTTTTTACTAAAAAAAAGTGAATTGATATCCTTTTAAAACTTATGAAACACCAATAGCCAACAATACTAATCAATACAAATTAGCCACATACTTTTTACTGTAAATTATTGCCTGTTTATAGGGCTTACGGGACTATTTACTGTAAAAGTCAAATAGTATCTATTTGACAGGCACTACAACGGTTCAATATTCACTAAATCATATCAAATTCTATGGGTTTGCCGCAAATAAATGCCATTTTAATGGGGTTTCAAGAGGTTTTGCCGCAAATCTGAAATAAATGCAACCATTTGAGATTGGTAAATTGCTGATTTTAAGCGAAATATAAACCAGTAACATCGCGCAGCGTGTTACCCTCTTGCTTTACCCTTTAACTTTACCCTTTAACTTTACCCTTTAACATTTATAAGCAACCATTAAATGAAACCAAATTCAATTTATGTATTTAGATAAATTGAACAAAAATAACTGTTTGATAATTAATAAAATACCCTTAAATTGCATAAAGAATTTTCTTCTATTTTTAATGTGAAGTAAAAAGTATAAAAACATAAAAACTTCCGCATAGCCATCCAATTTGGTTTTACAAGAGGTAAAAGTTCCGTGTATAAACATAAAGAGTTCATAAAAATTCAAATAAAAAGTAAGTTTAATTAATTAAAATCATCATTATGGAAAAAGGATTAAATAAAAAACAAGAAATAAAAGAGAAGTATATCCCCTTAGGCAAAAAAATATCGGAACCAGTAAAGATGCCTGAAAAACATGAAATGGGTACTTGGCCAAGTGCATGTACAATTAAAGGGGTACCAGTAGCTGATGACTTCTAAACCTAGAGTGCTAATTTTCACTTATAGAGAAGACCCTCATTCTTCTGCCGTTATTGCCGAATTAAACAAGCTCGACGTAAATTATACAGAAATATGTAACGAAATCTTCCCTTTTAGTGAATCATTTGATATTTTATTTAGTGATTCACTAAAAGGGAAGATTATATCTGAACACAATAATATTGAGATAAAGAATATTTCGGCAATTTGGTGTCGTAGAATTTTGGAGGTCGAAAACACTTATGGTTACAATAGAGAAGATATTTCATTTATAAACTTTGAAAGAAAACAAACAATTAACGGTTTTTTTTCAATTTATCCTGGTTTTATTCTATGCAACCCAGTTTATGTGAAAATAGCACAAAACAAAATTTTACAATTAAAAAGAGCTCGATTCTTTGGGTTGAAGATACCTAATACCCTTATTTCATCTAATTATAAATCAATCGTTGACTTCAAGAAAAAAAATAATTCTCGAATAATATATAAACCACATAGACTAGCATTATTTAATGTAAATAATGTCGATGTTGCTTCATATGTTAAAATTTTAGATGATAGTTATTTTGCACAAAAGGAATCATTTGAAACAACAACTGGTATCTATCAAGAATATATTGAAAAAAAAGCAGAATTAAGAGCTACTGTTGTTGGGAATGAAGTTTTTTGCTGCAAAATGGATACTCAAGCTAGCAATGAAACCAAGTATGACTTTAGGAAATATGATTTTGATAATGTTAATCACACGAGATTTGAACTTGATAATGAAATAAAAAGACTATTAGTAAAATTAGTATCTTCTTTCAATCTGTATTATGCTTCAATTGATTTAATACTAACTTTGAACAATGAAATTGTTTTTCTTGACTTGAACCCTAATGGGCAATGGTTATGGACAGAGAAATTAGCCAACCTACCTATTAGCAAGGCAATTGCAAAACTTTTATATAATGAAAGTAAATTTTATCAATAAATTAGGACTTGAAAGCAAATTAGAAAAAGAGGAATTAAGTTATATTTCTAGGTATAATAACGAAATTGATAGTTTTATTGAAATTTTTATACATGGGATACGAAAAGGCGAATATAAAGTTGAGTTTGGCATCGAAAACAATAAAGCCATTAAAATTAACATACTGTCAAGTGTTTCGTCACCAAATAATGAAATTCTAAGTTTACTTAATGCTATTGATTTTAAACAAAAAAATTTAATCAAGCAACTGATAAAAGATAACTTGAATTTTCATGTCGGAATTAAGGTTGAGGAAATAGTGAAATATGAAATTTATCCTCTAATCCAACTCAGTATTCCCAAGGTAATGCAAGAATTCTTAAAAGTTTTTCCAAAAGATTATTTAAGTGGACTTTTATTTATTGGCGTAAATTCAATAGACGGAACTTGTTTATACAAAAATCAAGAGGATGATGAATTAAAGACTTTTTTATCAGAAATTACTGGAATTATGTTAAATGGTAATACGGTAAAACAATATCGTCTTGTCAATAACTATATTCAAGAAGGCAAATCATATATTGACATAAGGGATGTAAAAAAGGGCATGATAGATTTATTTATTCAAAAATTGAATTTTAAACACTATAATGCTCTATTGAAAAATATGGACAATAACTATATAGTGATTGGAAAAGAAAATAAGAAATACTCACTATACGCCTCAGTTAAAAAAAGTATCGTGACACAACAAAGAACTGAGTTAAAAAACAATTCATTTTAAGCTAATTTTGAATTTAGGCTACTTGCTTTTATATATAAAATAAAATTTCCTTTCAATACACTCCAGTTATCTTATGAAGAGCATATTGAAAGGAAATTCTTTTTAAGCTTTTAAAATTATTGGTTTATTAACAGCTTGATATTTTTCTTTCTTCGTTTTAAATCTAATTAATAGATTTTGTATATCCTCGCTTATTTTAGTTTCCACTACCCTCGCATAGATTTGGGTCGTTGAAAGTTTGGTGTGTCCCAATAGTTTCGACACCGTTTCTATGGGAACCCCATTGGACAACATAACCGTTGTGGCAAAGGTGTGTCTAGCAACATGAAAGGTTAAGTTTTTATGAATACCACAATCTTTAGCTATCTCTTTTAAATAAACATTAATTTTCTGGTTAGAGTATAGAGGCAATACTTTTTCTCCATTATTGTGTTTGGAAAAGGCTTTGTATTTTTTTATAATTTCAAGGGCTTTGGGTAAAATAGGAATCTTAACTGTTTCATTTGTTTTTTCTCGTTTAGTAAAAATCCAATAATTGTTATCAATTCCCCTAGTGATATGATTACTCTTTAGCATTTTCACATCTACATATGAAAGACCCGTGTAACATGAAAATAAAAAACAATCCTTAACTCGTTCTAGCCCTTCTTTTTTAAAAAAAGTGCTTTCGATAAGTTCCAGTTCTCTTTCTGAGAGATACTGTCTATCAAACTTTTTGAATTTTAACTGGAACAACTGAAATGGGTTTTTGTTAATCCATTCCAATTTACAAGCAAGATTTATTATTTTTTTTAAACGTTCCAAATGCTTCATGACGCCATTATTTGTTAAAGTCAATTCATTCTTGGAATTCTTGTTATTCCTTAAAAAAATCTCAAAATCACAAATGAACCTGTGATTCAGTTGCTTTAAATAAATATCACTTGCCTTTAATTCATTATCCAAGAATTTATACAAATACTTTTCTGTAGTATAATAATTCTTCATGGTGCCAAACTTCAATACCTCAATCATGTTTGAATTATGATACTCAACAATATCTCTTAATGTTTTGTGATTTTCATCTTCGCCCAAGTATCTTGCTTTTATGGAATTGGCAGTAACCATTTTACCTTCAGAAAATATTTGCTTTTGACAATCCAATAATTTACTATGTACCTCATCGAGATAGGCATTCAAAAATCTTATTTTTGATGTATTTCCCCTACATCTTGCCTTATTAATATCCCAATCGTTCACCAAAACGCTTCTTTTTAAACTAATTTCTGAACGTTTTCCATCAACAGTAATACGTGCATAAATTAATAGTTTGCTTAATGAACTTGATGATTTTCTTGTAAAAAAAATAACTGAAAATGTACTGTTTGTCTGCATTTCACGAGTTTTAAGTTAAACAATTTAAACTGTAAAACAAAAGTCAAATTGCTCTTAAAAGCTCTTTAAATTTACGACAATTCTGATTAGAAAAGACTCACCGAATCGTACACCTTTTAGTTGATTTTAATTGATTTCATTTAAAATCAAAAAAAATTAAAATACTGAAAATCATACAATTAACAGTATTTTAATTTTATAAAAATAGGGTTCGTCGGGATGACAGGTAGACCACCTAATCCCATAAAGAATTATATATCAATCATTTATAAATTTCAAAAACAAACTGTTATCCGATTTGTTGACAATACTATAAATGAACTTAAAGTAAAATGCTTTACTCACTGGTTTTATAAAGATAAATATTATTCAGTACCAAAGCAAAACAAATCGCTCTGGAATTTATGAATGCTCTTTGCATTCTAAAATTATTTAATTTGAACTCAGTTCTTTGTTTTGATTAGTATTTTTTAATTCGTTTTATAAAAATCCAATCTTTCGCAGTCCATACACCCATTATCGTTCAAAATTATACCAACTCCAAATCCAGAAGAATGTAAAGTCATTCGGAAGTTTTTAATATGCATTATTCCTTTAATATACTCATTGGAAGAATTTCGGATTTTTAATTTTTCCGATACAATTAGTTTCTTTTTTTTATATAAAAAACAGGTATCATTTTTAATTTTTATCAAATTTACTTCTGCGTATTTATCATTGTGAATAGGTTTTAAACGAAATGTTCCACTAAATTCAGATACAATTTGGTTGTAATTGTTTAAATTAGAAATTGTTTGGATTCTATCCCAAATGTAAATATCGAAAATCTCATTTTTCCCTAAAAGATTTTTGTATTGAGGAATCAGAGTTGAGTCTGAGTCAGTTTGGGTTTCCTGTTCCAATAACTTTGTGAAATTCATTCCAACATTGTTTTCTGCTTTAGAAAGAAATTCATTTAGTGAATCATTTTCCTTTTTTAGAATTTCTTTTTCGGTAGTTAGTTTTTCTACATTATAGTTACACGAAGACACAATAATTATGAATAGAAGTAGGAAAGATTTTTTCATAGTTTTGAGTTTCAGTTATTAACCACAACGTGATTGTATAAGAATAGTGCGGTTTTGTGTTCGAGAATTTTCCGTAGGAAAATTAGAAGCCAGCAAAACGCAATAACCCGTGATTAAGCGCTAAACTAAGCATTATTTTTACACGGCTTACCCACAGTATTTTAATATTTATAATAAAAGCCCAAAACCAAGTTGGTATCCATAATTTTTGGCATTTTCAAAATTGGGAGGATCATAATGAAAAGCATTCGAAAATCCCTTTAAAAATCTATAACTCACAAATAGTTTTTTGCTTATTTCATAAGAAAATCCTAAAGTTCCGCTGAACTCAAAATCTTTTCCAATATTTCTATATGTTTGTGATTTACTTTTTTGTTCACTTTTTGTTAAGAAGTTGAAAGACGGGCCAATTTCAAATGATAATTTTTTGATTAAATACACTTTAGCCAAAATAGGAATTTGAATATAGTTAAAAATGTATTTTCCTTTTTCAGTATATGGTTGATAAATTGGTCCTGGTCCCGGATACGCAATTGCATTTAAATTCAAGTCTGTTTTTACTCCTTGAGTTGAATAAAGAATTTCAGGTTGAATAGAAAATTTATCATTAAGTGAAATTTCGGCAAGCAATCCAAAATTTATTCCAGTTTTGATTTTTTTGTAGCCATTGTAATTAATATTATTTAAACTACTGAAATTAACCCCTCCTTTAATTCCGAAACGGAAATTTTCTTGTGCGCTAATTTTTACTGAAAGTAAGACGATAGAAATAACTAAGATTAATTTTTTCATTAATTCAGATAATTTTTTTATAAGATGGGTATTTATCCAAAAGGTTGCGTTCATATTGTAGGTAAGGTTTATGTATATGAAATGTTGCGTGTTTGTGTGCGATGATTTTCCGAAGGAAATTTAGAAGCTAGCAAAACGCACTAACCCGTGATTAAGCAATAAACTAATCATTATTTTTATAGGATTCGGTGTTGCCAAACGTATTTTTTATGACACCCAAGTTTCTTTTATTTTATCGATAACCCATTTTCCAGTCTTATCTTTTTTTATAAAAATTTGGGACCCACCTCCATTTAATCGGCATTCAACAAATCCAACATCCAAAACTCCAAAGGATTTGGTTTTGTCAAATAATATTCGAGATAAGCCTAACGATGCTGTCAAATAAAAATCATAATCAGTAGTCCAGAATTCACGTCCTTTTGGAAATTCCGACATATATTTAAATCCCAATTTTTTATGATTAGTTTTTAGCTTATTAAGGTCAATTTTAAATCCGCTATTAAAGTCAAAATTCTTTGAGTCAATTACAAGATTCTCATTTTTAAAATGATTTATCAATTCATGCATATATTCTTTTTCAAATCGGCTTATTGAATCAGGAATTGCTATATAAACTAAACTTGTATCTCTATCTATCGAATCTTTCTTTTTCTGCCAAAGAATTTGTCTATTTCTACAGTTATCTGATTTTTTAAAATTCTCTTATGCATTGTTGTAACCATTTTCTAAACCAAAACCATTTTTCTCAAGAATTTCGGGAGGAGGTGGTGGTTTTTTTGGTTCAGTTTTTTGTTCGCACCCAAAAATTAGGCTTGCAAAAACTAAAATTAATAGACTGACCTTTTCGTTTCTCATTTGCTAACGGTTTTGTGTATGGCTCGTTGCGGAAAATCAGCTATGATTTTCCGTCGTTACCGAAAGATAGCAAATTGCAATGAATTCCGATTAGGAATTCAGCCCCAATGAGATATACACGGCACAGTAATGTTCTAATTTACAGTAGCAACTCCTTGCAGTATTTCCAAATATGGTCGATATAAAAAAGGGACTTTATATTTAGTATTATCAGCTATACCTCTTGGTTCGAAAAATCCAATTTTCACTAATTCTTTTGCCATCTCTAAGGTTTTATCCTCATCTGTTTTCCATTTAGTCTTTAGCGTTTTTAACGAATGTTCAGCTTTATCACCTCTTAATGCCTCAATGTATTCTTTTAAATCAGGAAACTCTGCATATATTGTCTGCTCTAATCGTTGCTTACTTACCTCGTTAATTGATTCTTTTAAAGCTTGCCTTGATATTATTTGATTCCCTTGTAAATCATTAATGCCTGTTTCAAGTCTCTTTATTTCTATAGTTTTAGCATGACTTAACAATTGAATAAGTTCCCTTGGAGTGTTTATTCCATTACCATCTCTTGTTCTTGAAATAATCCAATCCAAAGTCGTCGGTTTTTTTGAACCCAAGTCTACTTGACTTGGAAATAATGTGTAAAAAACTTTTTCTTGTTTTTTAATGTCAGATAAAATTAAATCTTTGTCCAAATTAAGATTGTCGACAATATGTTTATTATCTAATATTCGGCGAATTATCATATTCAATAGAGTTTCTTTTGTCCAACTTAGGCTTTGGAATCTCGTAATATGACTGGCTTCTCGAAAACCACCTGACGTGATTTTTTGCCAAATATCATCTCGAAGAAATATTTTTATTTGAATTTGAGAATACTGAGCAAGATCCAAGTAAACTTTAAATAGAGCTCTTAACGCATTTGCTTCTAATTCTTCACTTTCGGTAAAAGCAACATCCAATCTGTCAATAATTATCCAAAGCTTAATATTATTGTTATCTAAGCATTTTGTTAATAAATCATAAACATGTTCAATAGGTATCAGACCATTTTCAAAATCAGTTTTTGAGGGCTCTCCAAAGGATAATGAAAACTTTTGACCTGTATACATTCCAGTTAAAGGATCTATTTCAGCAGTTGTACTAACTTCTTTACTATTCCGGAAAGATTTCATGAAATCATAACATACTTTTAGAAAACTAGCAAGTTTATTTTGAGCAGGAATTAAATTACAATCAATTAAAATATTTCTAATTCTTTTAGCATTATCATCCTGAATGTTATACTCATCTAATATTCTAGAAGTTATTACCAAGAAATATAGTTTCCAAAGCCTTATGAATTCAACTTCTGAAGTTGGTGGGTCATTTTTTAAATTTGAAAATGCAGTATTTCCTGTTGGATTTTCAGCCAGAGACACAAGAATACCATCATCAAACAGACTGTCGATATCATTTGTTAGACTAGTATATAACGCACTTTTTCCAGCACCTTTAGCACCATAAACTATGTCATTGGTTCCTCCTCTAATTGATCTCCAGAAATCAGTTTGGAAAAAATAATCATTTAATTTATCAGCTTCCAATTCGGCAATACTTTCTCCGAATGATGTTTTTTCTATTAGTTCTTTCTTTGTCATCTGTAATATTTATTGTGCCAAAACGTTGATGTATATGGAAAGTTGCGTGTTTGAGTGCGAGGATTTTCCGAAGGAAAATCGGATGCAAGCAAACAAAGCAACTCACATTGGTTAAGCTAAAACTAGCAATTTTTTATATACGGTGTTAGCACCAGTATTTTATTCAATATATTTATTATAACTTTCAGCAAATTCCTCCGAATATTCCTCATTACTGAAAAGAAAAACTTCAAAAACTCCAGTATTACTTTTGAATGTCAATTCTCCATATCGTGCTATCGGAATCTTATAATTATCTTTAAATCTTCTGTCAGGCGTTCCGTCTTTGTTTACTTTTGCCCAAGTTTCTCCAACTATTTTACTGTCTTTTGGTATTTTTTCAGTTTCGAGAAAGTTCATTGATTCAAAGGTTAAATTTAATTCGTCAATTTCAATGAGTCCAAAATTTTCCTTGTTATCAAATAGCGCAGCAAAACCTGGATAAATGTAAATATTACTGCCATTTTGATTTTGAAAACACATAGCCTCATAAACCGAATTTAAAAATGGTATTTTCTGATAGCTTATTTTTGTGGGCTTACGTTCTATGCTTCTGTTAGCAGAAGACCGATTGTCATCATTTGGAACTGCGTTAGTCATATCCCAAATGATGGAAGAATTTAATAAATTGTCAAATGCAAGTTTTAGTTTCAAATATTTTTCATCGAGAACTCTATCCATATCAATTTCTATATCAATATGGCATTCTGTAACTTGTTTTTTTAAATTGACTAAATATTCCTTTTTCTCAAGATAATCGTTATCGAACCATTTAATTAAAAAACCGATTAAAAATACTTTTGAAATTATTCTTAAAGTATTTGAATTTTTAACCCTTTTTTCAAGTTGTGAAATCTCTTTTTTAATTGCAACCATTTCTTTGTTAGCAGCAACTAATGTTTCTTTCAATTCCAATAAGCCCTGTGTAGTAACTTCTGAAGCATTTTTACTTTTTATTTCTCCTCTCAAATTTTCTGGAAGGAAATAGTTTTCGGTTTGCTGTGTTTCTGGGGAAAAGTCTAAGGATTTTTGTTTTTTCGAATCCCAGTCAGTAATTTTTTTCCTGTCATAGATTCCAGTTCCAGGAATTCCAGTGTTCAAATAAGCTCCGTCCTTATTAAGGTTAACATTAAATCCTTTAATTCCCAAAGTAGTGCTAATTCCGCTCGCACTAAAGTTTACATAGAAACCCGGAAATAATTTTTGTCTTCTTCTAAATTTTAATCCCATTGTTGTTTGGTCATATTGGTGCTAACGTGTTTGGCTATGGTTTCGTTGCGTGAAAATCCGCGAGGATTTTCCGCCGTGAACCGAAGATAGCAAATTTGCGAGGACTTTCCGAGAGGAAAGTCAGAAGCAATGAACTATAGCCGGTGTTGCCCACAGTATTTTTTATTTCTTTCTCTTTTCTGGAAAAATGTCCCACATAAAAAATTTCTCCATTAATTTCTCCTTCATAAAGTCCTTATTGTCAACCATAAAAAACTTTAGACTTTGCTTTATTTGTTCATCCGAAAGATGATTTGTTTCGGGATGTTTTCTTGCTTCTTTAAGTCCCATTTCAAGTCTTTCAGTAACAACTTCATCCGTTAAGTATTTTTTCTCGTAGTTCTGATATGCAACATTAAAAGCGAATTCAGTGTTGTGGAATCTAAATCGTGATTTGTTATTTGGGTTAGCTTCATTTAGCTTTATTACAGATTCATTAATGTCTAATGAATCTATAAATTCCTCATAGAACGCAGTAAAGTTAATCAGCACTTCGCCTGCTTTCACTTTTTCAAAAGGACCTATAAATCCCCAGAAGGGTGTTCTCAAACTCGGATTTATAGTGGAATAAATATAACCACCATAACACGTAGCCATTGTTAAAAAAAGATTGCACTTACATAGAATATTTAATTCAATTAACCTGTTTTGAAGTTCAATCCATTTTATAATTTCTCCATTTGTTACTTGAACACCATCTTTAGAACCGTGCATCTCAAGATGAATTAAGGGATAAATAGATTTCTTTTCAGCTTCAGCTTTAATTTTTTCAATTGAGTTTAAAAAATCAATTTTGGATTTTGGCAGGAACAGTTCACAATTGGCATACAAATCTTTCTGCCACAATTTTAGCTTAATTGTATCATTGTAAAGTTCCTCTCCAGTTTTTAAATCGTCTGGACGAAGACTCTCAACCACATAAATTTTGTCGAATTTAAAGGCTTCTTTCATATTGTGGGCAACGTGATTGTATAAGAATAGTGCGGTTTTGTGAGCGAGGATTTTTCGGAGGAAAATCAGAAGCTAGCAAAACGCACTAACCCTTGATTAGGCTCTAAACTAAGCATTATTTTTATACGGTGTTGTAAAACGTTTTTTATTCAATAGTTTTTTTCTTTTTTCAGTTCTCCATTTTCAGTATAAGTTTTCCAGAGTCCAACTTTTTTTCCGTTCACTGTTTGTCCTTCTTTAAACAAATAACAAATTTGGAGCTTATATGAGCATTTATAATATTTATCATTTCTTTTAAAACTAATATGCTTGTCTGAATCGAAAAATTCAGTCAGATTATCTGCGTTTGAGTCGATTTCAGTAGTTATGGATTCAGAGGTTTTATTTCCTTTTTGGTCATATGAAATCCAAGATAATATATTTCCATATTTTCCTAAAAATACTTCGCTTGCAATTTGTCCGTTTTTATAATATTGAGTTTGTTTTCCCGTATGAGTTGAATAGTTTTCTGATTTATACTTGTAAGTCGTAATTGTGCTTATCCACCAAATTTTTCCATTTCCGTAAAAAATAGTATCAGGTTTAGATTCAATTTCTTTAAGTTCATTTACTATTTTTTTGAACCTATCGGTATATTGAGCATTTGATAAATTACAAATCAGAAACAAGAATATGATTGTTAAAAATGGCTTCATTCAAATGTTTTACAACGTGATTGTATAAGATTAGTTGCGTTGTTTAAGCACCTAATTTAGCAAATACAAACCGAATCGAAAATCCGCGAGGATTTTCGTAAGTAGGCTTGCACTAGCAATTAATTTTATACGGTGTTAGCAACTGCTATTTTAATTCATCAATATATTGAATGTATCCACTTTTTTCTAACACTTCGTTCACAGGTAAATTATAAATGTCTTTCCATGAATCAGGTCCATATTTGTTTACATAGAAATCTATTATTCTAAATCCTAACCAATAAAGCAAGGTTTTTGGTGCATTCATTTCACGACCCAAACCCCTTAACGGGTCTTCGTCTCCTTCATAGAAGAAATATGGTGAACATTTATTATAAACCTCTTTCTCATGTTGTAAATACCAATTCCAGTCATCATCTGTCATTTGCTCAACAGCTTCAGATTTTGAGATTTTTCCATCAAAATACTTGTACGTGTAATAGCAGGCAAATCCTTCGTCAATTGTTAATCTTAAAGGAGTATTCTTATTTGGGTCATTTTCCCTGGTAGGTTCGTAAATAAAATGATTGAATTCATGAGGGATTCCTTCTTCGACCATATTTATTACATCAAAGTTATTATCCAAAAGGTCCAGTATAAAAGCATCGTTTTCCATGCCCCCAAATCCAATGCCTTCAACTGGCGCTAGGATTATGCTTAACCTTATATTCTTTGGTGTACGTCCCGTTAATTTTTTGATTCCAGCAAGACTTGCATTAAGAGTAGAATCAAACTTGCAATCTAATAAAGTATTAACTCTTGATTTAATTGAATCTTTTTTATTCCTAAAAATCTCTTTGTTCCATTTAACCATTCCTTTTTCGGTTGCGAACATATCATGGTCAAACAAGACACCATATAATTCTTTCCAAATTTTCGGTTGTTTATTATAAACCTTATCAATTATCATTATGCTATCAAATGAATCATTTTTGTGTGCAAGAATCTGATATTTAAAAAGATTATAAATTATTATATCATCTACTTTAATACTGTCTGGAACACTCTCGACCTTTTCAAAAATCGATAATTCTTTCACACTTTTGTCTCTTGTTTTTTCATTGCAGCTAAAAATAAAAGTGCAAAGAAAAATTATTAATGTTATTCCTGTTTTTTTCATAGTTGTTGCTAACTAGTTATATCTAAATATAACATACTGTTTATGGTTTTCTGTTTCTGGATAAACGTCATAAACCATCTGTACAAAATACATATTTAAGTTGAATTAGATTGTTGTTATTTATACACGCTATTCCTTTCAAATATAAACAATCGTAATTTATTCTTAAACTATTTCTTACAATTAATTTAAAAACCTTGATGGAAAATACAAAACAATTAATAGTTGTCCCAGAGTCTTAAAGTAATTGCTTATTGACCACTTTCCATACAAATTCTTTAGTGCATTATTCAGGAAGCATATAATTATTAAATATCTTTTTTTTGAATATTTATACAAATAACCGTTGCTTATGTTCTAAAATGCCTTAAGAGTTGAGTTCATTTATATAAAAAACTGTAAATACATACCTTTTAATACAGTATATTCCAGTTAATGATTACTTGTCCAACAATAACTTTTCAATACTATCATAGCTTACCAATTGGGCATCCGGAAGAATACTGTCCACCAAGTCCAATACAGTGGCTATGGTCAAATCCTTTGAGCAATTTGACAGCCTAGGTGAAGCAAAATCGTTCTCACTGTCCAATGCCAAGATACATGTCCTTAACAAGCATGAAATGATATAGCGTAGTTCTCCATTGTCCGAAACTTCAAAGCTCACTTCCTGCATCGTGCTATGAGCCTCCCTCCTATAGTTTTTGCGTACTCTTGGATTCAGTAATTGGATGATTTTCTCTAGTTTTTCTTTGTCGGTTATTTGTGCTGTGTCGTTTGTTTCCATGATGGTATTTTAGTTAGGATGCTTTTTTTTCTTTGGATTCTGAATTTAATTCAGATGGTTGGCAATGGAGTTCTTTGAGCTGTTTTAATTGATCTTTACCAAGAGCCATGGCTTCTTCATAGAAGCGTTCGCATAGTTTAGTTACTTTATGTGCATCATTGTTTGAAAATTCATTTTTGTGCTTGAAGCGTATGATATCTTGGGCATTGCAAAGCATATAATATTGGCGTTGCAGACCAAAGGTCGTCCTTGGGAATATCCTGTTCGGCAATTGTGTGAAATGGCTGCATAGATGCAATAGGTAGTCCAATGAATAATGGTGCGGCTTATATTCCCAAAAGAGATTCAGGAGTGCCAAACACATCTGTTCTATGGCAACGTGTAAAATGGCTAGTTTGGAATTGGGCTCTTCGTTGTCTAAGATGGTATCTATCACTGTTAGCATATAGCCCGCTCGTTTCATTCGGCTCGTCCACCCTTTCTTTATCTCTTTATATAAAAGCCTATGATAACATATCCCATATCGGCTAAACCTCAATAGGGCATCGTCCTCTTTGTACAAGCAGGGGGGTTGCGATATGGTTCGGGTCAAAAAATTATCTCCCATATCTATCCTATCCATGATATTGACAAGGGTATGGAAGATGACATATACTTTACAGCGTTGTTGCATCTTATTATACAAGTATTCCATAAAGTCTCCTTGGCTCTTGCGTGGGGATTTATGTCCAATGATGAGTAAAGTATAAATGACCAGTTTTTGTGGGTTAGTACATCCTGGAGTCAAATAAATCTCTTGCCTCTTTTTTTCAGCATATACACCAATAACATAGATTGAATGTAATGGCAGTTCCTTTTGGATTAAGCCAATAAGTTTCTTCTTAAATGGGAATTTTGTGGGTGTTTTTGTTTTCATGATGTTTTGTTTTTACATAAACTAAAAGCAAAATCGCTACGTACCGAACCAAAACACTTTGTATAATACTACCTTGAATTTGTTTTTTACAAGTAGGATAATTTTTGAAAAAAATCTTATATTTGAAATATGGAAACAGCAACAAAACCAAATCACATAGGACGCAAAATAAGCCGAATCAGAGAGCTTAGAGGTATGAAACAAGAAACCCTTGCAGAAGAACTGGGCATTAGCCAACAGGCTGTTTCTAATTTGGAACAATCTGAAAAGATTGAAGGTGATAAACTGGAACAGATTGCTAAAGTTCTAGGCGTTACTAAAGAAGGCATTGAGAATTTTTCGGAAGAAGCTGTCTTTAATATTATTAACAACACTTATAATAACAATAGCAGTGATAGTTCAACCTTGATTGCTAGTTCAGTAAACTACCAACCTAATTTTAATACTGTTGAAAAAATAGTAGATTTATATGAACGTTTGTTACAATCTGAAAAAGACAAAATTGAGTATTTAGAAAAGCTATTGAAAGAAAAATAAATTTACCTAATTAAGTATATTATTGTAAAGGGAATCATTTCAAAATGATTCCTTTTTTTTATGCTTTTAACTTTGGTAGATGATGATTTAAGATTTCAACTGGAACAGCTATCTGACTTCAAGATGAATCTGTTCAACATGTGCCTGAGCTTTGCGCAAAACTACTGCCCAAATGTTGTTTGATGATAGAGACATAAACACTAATTATTTTTCATTTTATTCTTAATAGCTTCGAACTCTTCTATGGTCATGTCCAATTGCAACTTAGCTTTTCCAAAACTACTTTTCACAATGTGGATCTTGGAAAACAGGATGTCATCAAACTGTTGTTTGGTCTCTTTTAAATCCCTCTGGAGCGTGTTCTTTTCTTTTCGGAGCTCGATAGCCTCTAACGAGGTGGCAAAAAAAGGATCTTTAGAGACCTTGCGCCCCTTTTTGATCTCCACCAAACGGGGCTGTTTTTGTTTGGCTGGTGCTTTTTCAAATAGCAGTTGTAGCATAGCCGTGGTGGGCTTGGTCTGGTTCTTTTCGATATCCTTGATAATAGAGACCAGGGCATTGATCCGTTTTTTGATATTGGCTTCCAAAGTACGCGCATTAGGTCCTAAAGTTTCCTTTGGGGATATCTCATTGTATTGAAAAAAATCCAGCATGGTGTCCATAGCTTCTGTATGGGTTTTAAAGAACCGTTTGGAGAACTCCTGAAAACGCTGTACCGTTTTCTTTTTGAACCGTATGTTACTGAATGTTTTCATTGTTACTGTGTTGCTTTTCATTCGTTTTGCCGCAAATTTTCGCCTGTTTATGAGGCTTTCAAGAGCATTTGCCGCAAAAATCGATTTCCAAAATTGAAATACTCAAAATAAAAATGATTTAAACAACTGTTTTTCAGTTGTTTATGTTAATATCTAATAAAGCAACGCTGCTCCAGCACGTTGCCCTCTTGCTATTCCTTTTCGTCCAGCTCGCTGGACAAATTTTTGTTTCAATCTGACCTAAAAGAGCCAGTTTCCTATTCTGCATAGCGATCCTTATAAATGTATCCAATGAAGCAGTAACATTCAAACGAGGAATGGTTTCAAATGATTGGCTTTAATGACAATCCATATGATTTCCAATAAACCTTTGAAAATAGACGTCTAATTTTTAAAATTGTTATGGATAATTTGCAAAAAAAAGACCTCATTTTTAATGAAGTCTTTACAAAGGGCAGTCGATAATTTAAACACCCATTGGTGCTTCAAATATTAAAAACGTATTGGTAAGCATAGAGATTTTTAATTGCTTCTTCATTCAATAAAGCATCATAATCCAAATGATGTTCTTGGGCGTATTTCTTTAAATCATTTCCAAACTTGTTTTCCACATCTTCCTTGGAAACCGAAAGCAAATGGTTTTGTGTCTCTGCATCGAGGTTATTATAATTCAGATATATCATGACTATCGTTTTAAATTATAAAATACCTTCAACGGCAAAACTGTAATACTCACCATTGGGCACAACAATGATATGGTCCAATACTTTCACATCAAAAAAAGCGGCTGCCTTCTTGATTTTTTCGGTAATCTGTTTGTCAGCTTCACTAGGCTTTAATTTCCCACTGGGATGGCAGTGAGATAAGATTACGCCCACAGACAGTGATTTTAAAATGACCGCAAATAAAATGCGGATATCCACCAATGTGCCTGTAATACCTCCAGTTGACAATTGATAAACGCCCTTGATTTTATTGGAGTTGTTCAATAACAACACTTTAAAGGATTCCTGTAAGGCAATGGTGTTTTTATCCCATGTTTCAAAAAGCAGTTTTCCTGCATCGGCTGAACTTTTGATGCTAGGGGATTTTGAAAGGGCAATGTTTTCTTTGTAGCTTATTTTTATTTCATTAACTTTACTTTTCATTGTTATACTTTTTAAAGGTTAATAATGAAAAGAGGGCACACACTAATTGAAAACTGGTTTTAGTGCCCTCTTTATTTTTGTTTAATGGTCTATTTTTGCCGTATTATTTCTAGTGTCCAATAACAACACTTCATTGACAACGATTTCAGTAATCGTGCGTTTCTCACTTTGTTCGGTTTCATAAGAGCGTGTCTTGAGCTTGCCTTCAATGGCTATCCTATGCCCTTTTCCCACATGTTTTCCAATGATTGAGGCTACCTTGCCCCAAGCCACCATATGGTGCCAGTCCGTTTCTGATTGCTTTTCCCCTTTGGAATTTTTAAAATGCTCATTGGTAGCCAATGAAAATCGTGTTAATACTTTTCCGTTTTCCAAGGTTGTCATGGTTGGGTCTTGCCCAACGTTTCCGATTAATTGTACATGGTTTTTTAATGTTCCCATAATTAAATTGATTTAGTACCTACCATAAAGTAGATGGATTAATATTCAGTGATTTACTTATTGTATCCAGAAGCGTTTTTCTTTTTTGATTTTTTTTTAGTGCCACTTCCTTTTTGGATATTTTGATATGATTTCATAATTCGATGGTTTGATTTACTTCCCGTAGAGCCTTCGCTGTTATCTTTTTTTGATGCTTGGTGTGATCCAATATTCAGGCTTGGTAAGACGTATAAAAAAGAGCGAGGCACGAGCTCTGGCTTTATGCCGTTGTCCAAGAATGAATGTTGTTGTTTTGCGGTCAAAAAAAGGTAGGACAGTAATGGCTCGGAAGTGGATTAAAAGCCTCTGTGAAATTTAAAATAGCAGGAAGTGGGACGCAATGGAATGATGGAATTGCTAAGAAGCTGACTTAATTTTAAAGTTTGGGCTATTGTCCAAAATGTCATGAGTGAAGCGCTTTCCCGAAATGAAGCTTTTTATTGAATAAAGTGCAAATGGGCTGAATGTAAAAACGGTACAACATAATTACATATAAACTCCTTAAAAAAATTTAACTATAAGAACAATTTATGGAAATACTTAATATATTGTAGACTTCCCTAAAAACTTAGTATTTTTAACATGTCTTTTGTTATTTAATCTTCTGATTTAATTGATAAATTTAAGTTTTATTATTATGAAAATACTTACTTTTATAAAGCTAGTAATACCAAAACATTTTTTTAGTATAATTTTTTTAAATTAAATTTTAAAACCAATATAATATGGACGTTAAACAATTTATGAATCAAGTTTTTGAAAAATTTAATTCTCAAATAACTGATGAGATTTTTCTATGCATTGAAAATGATAAAAGCTTATTACATGATTACCTTAAACTAATTGAAACAAATAAGTTGAATGTTCTAAATAGTAATATTGCTAAATCAATAAAAGCTAAATATGGCCTTGAAAATAAAGACTTAAAGAACAAGACGCCAAAAAGCAAACTCATACAATCTTATGAACAATTTGAATTGTAATTTCTTTTATACTTAAACACATCAAGAAAAAACAACATTCAAAACAATAAATAACGTAATTAATTCAAAAACAAAGTTATTAGTCAGAAAACATCTTAATTTAATATAAAGAACAGTTGTAACTCACTATTTAGTCATAAGTTTTCTTATCTATTTTATTGTTTTAGTTTTACTAAAACATATTCCCTCAACATTATTTTTGTTTTTCTATTAAAAACTGAAAAATCAGTAATGCGAAAATATTTTAAATGTAAATATTCCTGAATGACTAACAAAATTCTCTACCTAGATATTGAAACCAGTAAAAAAGGCAAAATCAATGATGTTGGAGCTCTTTTTAATGGTCAAGAATTACACGAAAATCGACTCACAAGACTTGAAAATTGGATAAATGAAACTGAGTATGTTTGTGGCCATAATATTGTTGCACATGATATTCCAATGCTAGAAAGAGTATTAGGAAAGGACATTTTTAAAAATAAAAAAATAGTTGACACACTACTTTGGTCACCCATTCTTTTTAGCGACAACCCTTACCACAAGCTAGTAAAAGGTTACAAAATAGTTAATGATAGTGATTATAACAATCCGTTATCTGATTGTAAATTAACTAAACAACTGTTAATTGATGAACTTAATAAATTTAACGAATTAGATACAAGTATTCAAAACATTTATGCTAGTTTACTATCTCATTCAAAAGATTATTCAGGATTTTTAGAATTAATAAGTTTTCAAAAGGAAACAAAAAATACAAGTTCTGTAATTAGAACTCTTTTTGAAGATAAAGTTTGTGATAGTGCTAATATATATAAAATAGCAGTAGACAGCCCCATTGAATTAGCCTATGCCTTTGCTATAATAAACACTAAAGAAGATAAATCAGTTTTAGCGTATTGGTTATATAAGACTTTACCTAAAACCCAGCAAATCTTAGATGATTTAAGATTTAAAAATTGCGGTAAACCGAGTTGTAACTATTGTAATTCTAACCTTAATCCGAAAAAAGCGCTACAAACTTATTTTAGGTACGATGACTTTAGAAGTTTTGATAAAAATGAAGAAATAAGTTTACAAGAAAAAACAGTTCGAGCAGGTTTAAGCACAAATTCATTTGTTGCCGTTTTTCCAACAGGTGGAGGAAAATCACTCACCTTTCAACTTCCTGCTCTAATGAAGGGGTCGCTGTCTCGTCAGCTTACCGTTATTATTTCTCCTCTTGTATCATTGATGAAAGACCAGGTTGAAAACCTTGAAAAACGATTTGATATTACCAAAGCGACTGCAATAAATGGATTGCTATCACCATTGGAAAGACAAGATGCCATTGAAAGAGTAGAAAATGGAGATGTTCAATTACTTTATTTATCTCCTGAATCTTTGCGATTACCTACAATATTAAGAATATTAAAGCAAAGATCAATTGCCAGATTTGTTATAGATGAAGCACATTGCTTCTCATCTTGGGGGCAAGATTTTAGAGTAGATTATTTATACATAGCAGATTTCATTAAAAGTCTTGAAGAAGAAAGAATGTCTGGTAAAATACCAGTGTCTTGTTTTACAGCGACGGCTAAGCCGCAAGTAATAAAAGATATAAAGGAATATTTTAAAACTAAACTCAATGTAGAATTAGATGAATATATTACCAGATCTTCCCGAACAAATTTAAAATACGAAGTCATTGAAATTGAAGATCCCACTACCAAAATAAATGAGCTCCTTCACCTTTTGGAATATTGTGAAAAGCCTGCTATTATTTACGCATCAAGGACGAAAAAAGTTGAAGAAATAAATCAGTCATTAGAAAAAGCTGGATTTAGTTCAACATATTTTCATGGTAAGTTAGATAAAGATGTCAAGAAAGACTGCATGGAAGCTTTTATGAATAATGAAAAAGATATTATTGTAGCAACTTCTGCATTCGGAATGGGAGTAGATAAAGACGACGTTAAATCAGTAATACATTACAACATATCCGATTCTTTAGAAAATTATGTTCAAGAAGCTGGTAGAGCTGGTAGAGATACAAACATACAAGCCAAATGTTATATTCTATTTAATGAAGAAGATTTGAATAAACATTTTAGTTTGTTGCAGCAAACCAAAATAAACCAGAAAGAGATTCAGCAAATTTGGCAAGGACTCAAGTTCTTATCTAAATATAGAAAAAATAAAAAAATTAGTAATTCAGCGCTAGAAATTGCTCAGAAAGCTGGTTGGGATACTGAAATTCAAGAATTAGAAACAAAAGTAAAGACAGCTATTGCTGCCTTGGAAGATCAGGGATTTTTAAAACGTAAACAAAATTCGCCAAGTATATTTGCAAATAGTTTGATGGTTCCTAATATTGATAACGCACTTAAAATAATTTACAGACAGAAAAACATTACCGAAACGCAAATTCAAAATTGTTCTCGTGTTTTACAACGCATCGTGAAAGATGACGAATGTCGAATTGATTATTTAGCAGACAGAACGGGTTTAAAACTTAACGAAGTTAGGGATGTTATTGATATTTTACGAA
This sequence comes from Yeosuana marina, assembly GCF_011762485.1. Lineage (GTDB taxonomy): Bacteria > Bacteroidota > Bacteroidia > Flavobacteriales > Flavobacteriaceae > Yeosuana > Yeosuana marina. The sequence goes on along the minus strand of NZ_JAAKGI010000002.1, from coordinate 329,498 downwards.
ATCTAAAAATACTAGGCGACGGCAAGGACTTAACAGCTTTTATTAACCTAACTCAATCAGCCAATAGCTCAAAAAACATAATTCAACGATATCGAAAAATAGAAGTCGCGTTGCAACAATTTTTAACAAAAAACATTAAAATATCAATGAGGCAGCTAAATCAAAATCTCATTGATAAGGGCATTGAAAACACATCAATCGATGCTATAAAGAATATTCTTAATTATTGGGAAATTAGAAATTTTATAGAAAAAAAACGAGTTGATAGAGAAAATGACTTATACCAAATTAAAATTAAACAAGGTGACACTTTAAACGAAGACATTACTTGGAGGCACGAATTAGCAATCGACACCTATGAGCTATTGGAAAAGCTTCAATTAGAGCAAAAAGAAAAGCAAACTTCCTCAGAAAAAAAGGATCTACCTGTTGCTTTTTCAATGTTAGAATTAAAAAATTCTAATCAATTTTTAGGTCAAATTAAAGAAGAGGATATAAAACGCTACGAAAAAACACTACTCTTCCTAAATCAGATAAAATCTATAAAACTAGAAGGAGGTTTTATGGTTTCCTACAATAAGTTGAATATTGAAAACATAGATAACTCTATCCCACGATTTACTATTGAAAACTTCAAAAAAATGGATGACCATTACCATCACAAAACGGAACAGATCCATATTGTTGGTGAGTATGCAAAAAGAAGGATTCAAAATTATGAATCTGCCCTATCCTTTGTTAATGACTATTTTAGCCAACCTTACGACGAGTTTCTAGCGAAGCACTTTCCAAGACGAAAAAAGGAAATTAGTACTCCGCTGACTCCCAAACGTCTTAATGAAATTACAGGAGATTTAGACATAGATCAAGCGCGTATTGTAAACGATGGTAAATCCGACAACATACTTGTACTAGCTGGCCCTGGAAGTGGCAAAACTAAGGTTTTGGTTCACAAAATAGCCAGCCTTTTGTTGCTTGAAGATATTAAGCCCGAACAGTTCTTAATGCTCACGTTTTCAAAAGCGGCTTCTCTCGAATTTAGAGCAAGAACAAGAAATCTTGTTCCCGAATACTCCGGCCTAATAAAAATAACAACTTTTCATGGTTTTTGCTTCCAACTTTTAGGACAGCTTGGCGATTTAAAAAAATCTGAAAACGTGATTCAAGATTGCATAACAGCAATAGAAAATGAAGATATAGATATTTCATCCATTGCCAACAAAAGTGTATTACTCCTAGATGAATTTCAAGATGTAAATCAAATCGAATGGAAACTTATACAAACTATCATTAAAATTGCGACAAATATAAGGGTAATCGCTGTAGGTGATGACGATCAAAACATATATGGATTTAGAGGTGCTTCAAACAAGAATATGCTAGACTTTAAATCAAAATACAATGCCACCTCCTATTCATTAATAAAAAACTACCGAAGCTATTCTCATATAGTAGAATTTAATAATGAGTTACTTGAAACCATACCGAATCGACTTAAAAATGAAATTTTAGAACCTGTTAATAAAAGGGTTTTAAATAAAATAAAATTAATAAAATATAACAGCTCTTACTTGGAAAAATCTCTAGCTGACCATGTTGTATTAGATGGGCAAGTTGGAACTAGAGCTGTATTAGTTAGAACAAATAAGCAAGCTTTAATGTTAAGTACATTTCTTAAAGAAGCTGGGCAGAAAACAAAATTAATTACAGGCTTAGAAGGGTTTAGACTTGACCAATTATTTGAACTAAGATCATTTACAGAATTTCTAAAACAAAAAACGAATAATGCTGGTCTAATTTTTAATAATGAATGGGATATTGCTAAAACATCTTTTAAAACAAAACACCAATCTAGTATTCATTATGATTTATGTTTGGACGTAATCCAGAAGTTTGAATTTAATTATGAAAAACAAAAACAACTTTTTGATTGGTACGAGTACATTCATGAAATAAAAATGGAAGACGCTATTAACGCAGATTCAGATGCGATAATAATTGCTACTATGCACAAAGCAAAAGGAAAGGAATTTGACCATGTATATTTACTTTTAGAGGATTATGACTTTAATGATATAGAATCAAAACGTGTCTTATATGTTGGCAGCACAAGGGCAAAGAAAAGTTTACAAATACATTGTAATTCAACTTTTTTTGACGGATTTAAAACTGATAAACTAGAAATCACAAATTTTGTTGGCAAAACCTCGAAACCAGATCATTTTGAATTGATACTAGGGCATAAAGATATCTATTTAAGTTCTCAAAAATATAGCCAAACTATACGTCGAATAAATACTCTAAAATCGGGCGACTCTCTTAAAAAAGACGTTGTACAATTCCCAAATAACACAGCCCTTGGATTATCAAAAATGGAAGGGGGAAACATACTTATTTTTTCAAGGAATTTTACGGACACCAAGTATAAAACCTTTATTAACGACAACTATCAGCTTGATGATGGAAACGTAGAATATTTGGTCTATTGGTATGATGCTCAAGAGGAAAAAGAGTATAAAGTTGTATTACCTAGATTAAAATTTATAAAAAACAACACGAAAGAATAAATATATACTCCTAAATAGAATCTCTATCTATATTGCAAAAAACGGCCAAAGTGAACCACTGAAAACGGAATTTTTTGATCCACTTCAAAACTCGTTTTAGCCTAAGATATAAAAGGATTTGCAATAATTGGTGCTATGCTTACTTTTATCCGCTGTAGGTGGCTCACTATGTCCGCCCTATACAGTAATAGGTGGATCCGCCAATATTATGCTTTGTTATAAATCCTTTTTTTGTCCAATTATGTATTGTCGTTCTACCTTTATTCAACAAATTACAAGCTTCTGAAACAGTCAATAAATTACTCTTAACTTTTCCCTCATAGTTTAACGAATTACTCTTGACAACAGCAATATTAATATCATTAGACACAGAATTCATAACACCAAGCTGTTCTATAATTGTTTCTTAAAAACCCCAGCAAATCAGTTAAAACAGCTTTATTAAGCCTGAGATAATCAAAATATAATTCATATTTTAAAAGATAAAACAAGTTCTTAATCTTATCAACAGTTTTATGTTCAATATAACTACCTTCATTTATCTTATCCTTCCATGTGTCAATTTGTGAACTAGCACCATCTATTTCATGTATAGCCTTCAACACGGAACGCTGTTCGCTTTTATACTCAATAATACTACTTTTATATTTAACAGTTTTTTCGATAGTGATAATTTTAACCCGTCTAATAAAATACTTTCTAAACTGTTCAATTATATTTAAAACGGTGTCATCTAATGTGTCTTCTACTTTTGGAAGTTTCAACTCAAAACCCCTACTTGAATTAAAATCTGACAACAACTCATTCATTAACATTTCATAATAATAAAATTCTATACTTTCTGAAAATCCTTTTAGGTGAAGTTTAGACATTATTTTATAAATAATTTAGTTAGCTTTGTTAAAAGTAAAAAAAATCCTCCTTAAGATACACACCTTTTTTTACTAAATGATAAATAGAGAAGCAAAAGGATTGATTGAAGCCCTGAGATTACAAAAGCTAAGGGCTGTTGAATACATTCTAAAACATATCCAAGAAAACCCAAATGAAGATATTGCTGTTGCAATAGAAATTCTTGAAGATGTTTATGTTTTAAAAGAAAAATCTGAAATCTTTGAGCAAAATAAAAATTACGACCCTGACTCGAAATTCTCGATTAATAGTGAAGAAATTTTAAACTCTTTATGTAGCTTTTTAGATATTTGGGTTGAAAACGAACTTTCTGATTCTATTAGTTTTTGTTTTTTAAGTACCAACAACGTAACTAAAGAAAACACTACTAATAGAATAAAAAAGTTAAATATAACTCTTCCAAAAGAAAAAATAATTGAAGAATTAAGTAGTAAAAATTCTATTAGAATTAAAGCAGTAGCTAAAGTGACTCAAGATATTCTCTTTGATTATTATAAGGAAAATTATTCCTCAAATCCAGATTCGGGAAGAACTATTAATACAATGCCAACTATTTCAAATGAATCATGGATTGGGTTTCTAAACCAAATAAATTGGATTTTTGGCTTTGCATCAGTTGATGAATTAGAAGAAATTGTTATTGATTTAATAAAGAATTGCAAATTTTATAGCAAATATGACAACAAAGAACAGCAAGAACTAATCAAATCAAATCTTTTAGATTTAGTCGAATCTAAAACTCTAAAAAAACATAAAATCTTTCAACTAGTTGGGCTTGCAGATATCGAATTGAGATTTTCAAATGCTTTATATCAAAAAAACAATCTACCCTTCGATGAGGTACATAAATTATGGGAAAATATTGAAAAACCTACAGATATTAGAAATTTAAAAAACAAAATATTAGCTGTTTGCCCAACCTTTAACCAAAAAAAACTAAGTCAACTAGAAAGAACAGTAGCTATGGCAAAAGTTGCTGAAACTTCACTTAAAAATTCAACTCAATACTTATCTCTAAAGTATAGAGTTTTTGATTTTTGTGACAAGGAGCTTGATAATTTAATCATTAAAAAAAATGATTCGATTTTTACAGAAGACGAAATTAATAGTATTATTTCCTCCATTAATAAAGGCTGTGTCAGAGAATTTCGGGATTTACAAAAACAATATGATTATGGTATTGAAAGGAAAGGAATAATATTCGAGCTATTTATTGAGTTTATTGATAGTTGTTATTTAGCATTTGATTGATGGAAAAAGATATTTCAATAAAAAAAAGAATAATGTTTATAAAAGGAGAAGATTATAATTTCCTAACTTATAATATATTCATTATTTTATATGTTTTAGGTTGCGTAGATGGAAAAAGCTCGCTTAAAGACCACAGGAAACTTTCATTTTTAATTGATTTTGTTTCTGATGACAAATTAATTGATGTTATCGAAAATAGTTTTGAAAATGACAACCAACAAATCAATGAAATAGACAGAGAATTACTAAACCAGTCATTCACTAATTCCTTACTAAGAATTAAAACCATAAATCAATTAGTTTTCACTTTGACTAATGAAAACTATCTAATATTAACAGATAAAAAACTAGAAAAGCTAAATATATCTTTAAATAAAAAAAATGTTTCTAGTGATTTTTTAAGGGGAAAGTTGTTCGATATTGAAAGGAACAATGCAAAGAGATTAAAGAGCATCATCCAAAGAATATCAATAATTGATATTAAAAATATGCTAGACCAACTGTATTTTAAACATGGAGTTCTAAATGAGCAACTTATTAATTAAACAAGTTAAATATATCGGCAACGATTATATTTATGAATCACCAATATTGTCCTCTGGAATTAATATTCTTGAAGGAGAAAACGGTTCTGGAAAAACTACATTTTCCAGTTTAATATATTTCGGTTTTGGAGGAAATGTTAAATGGTTCAAAGAAGATAAAAATGATGACCATCAGCAAATTATCAAGGATAATTCGAATTATGTGGAATTAACTTTTTTAATTAGTGATATTAGTTACACGGTTACCAGATATTTTTATAGTTATGACATTCATATTATAAGCCAAAATGAAGTCAAAACCCTACCAATAAATAGAAGCCCTAAAAAAGATTTCACGTTTTCTGATTGGATTTTAAATAAACTAAATATTAAAGTTGTTGATATTTATCAAGGCTCTGAGTATTATAAAATAAATTTCTATGATTTAGCTAGATTATTCTATTATGACCAAACTACTTCTCCTGATAGAATTTACAAAAGACCTGATAACGAAAATTATGTTTCAGATTCATCTATTATAAAAAAAGCCATTTTTGAAATTTTGACTGGCAATTCTTTTGGTGACTACTATCAAGCTATTGCGGATTACAGAAAGGTTTTAGAGGAAAAGGCAACAATCAAAGCATTAATTCAAAATTTTGAAAGCCTAAATATTAGTGAGTCATTAGAGTTTGAAGGCAAAAATTCATATAATCTTAATAAAGACCTAAATGAGTTATCCTCACAATTAAGAAGGTTAGAAGATTATAGAGAATCAATAAATAGCAATGAAAACTCCACTAAATCGAATACAGAAATAATAAGTTCAAAAAGGAGAGAATACTCTAATTATGAAGAAAAATTAATTGATTTAAAAAAAGCAAAAGCTTCAATTTTATTAGACTATAGGAAAGTAAAACGATTAAAATCGGATTTAATTTTAGAGGTTACTCACATGACAAAAATAATCATAGCCAATGAAAAATTAAATTTGTTTTCTCCAGACACATGTCCTTACTGTTTACAAAAATCTGTCAGAGAAGAAAATAAATGTATCTGTGGAAATACAGTTACTGATGAACAATATCAAAAGTTTTTTTACACTAAAGAAGAGTATTTTAATATTTTGAAATCCAAACAAAAAAACATAGAAACTATTGATAACGCGTTAGACTCCTATAAAAATGAAATATTAAAAAAAAATGACTTAATAGCTCAATTAGATTATAAATTAAATGACCTAAAATCACAAATAAATTATTTAGTTAAAGGAAGGCGGATAGTTAAAAATTTAGAATTAAAAGAAGTGAATGATAAAGTTTTCAGTATTGAAAAATCAATTTCAAATTTAAGGCAACAAATAAAAATTGAACAAAAAAGAGAACAACTTGAAAAAGACAAAACATCGATTGACCAAAGAGTTGAGGCAAGAAAAAGAGATATGGAATTGCTTAAATTAGAAGCAAGTAAAAATATGGATGATATTATTATTTCTTTTAACAAGAAATATTATTCACTAATGGAAAAGGCTCTTTTTGACTGTACCTCTGCTAGAATTTCCCCTGATGATTATATGCCAATAATAAATTCAGGTTCATATAAAGAAGCAAGTTCAAATGTCAGTAAAAGGCTTATGTATTTTTATACTCTTTTACATTTATCTCTGACATTAGACATTAAATTTCCTAGTTTTTTATTAATTGATACACCAGAAAATATTGGTATTGATGATGCTGACTTAATCAATGCAATATCTTTAATTGATGAAATAGGAAACAACAAATCATCAATGAATGAATCGCAAATTATTTTAACTACAGGTTTACAAAAATATCCTGAAAAATTCAAAAACAAAGTATTTGATAGAATTACCAAACAAAACAAATTACTAAAAAGAAGAGTTTTTGATATAGGTAGTTAATTTTATAAAACCACTCTACTTTGAAAATGTAAAAAAAGGTCTAATACAAATTAAGTAAAGATTACTAGAGAGTTTTATTTAGATTTTAATCGCTTATTTTAACACTAAAAAGTTCCTTAAGCTCAATACTAAGTGCTAACGATAATTTTATTGCAGTAGTTAGTGTAATATTCGTTCTACCATTTTCTATCCTTGAAATTGTTGTCTTTTCAAATTCAGAATTTGATGTTAAATCATTAATTGCTGAAGCTAGCTCAAATTGAGACAACCCTTTTGACTCTCTAATTTTTTTTAAGTTTAGACCAAAGAGTATTTTATAAGATTTTAGTTTCTCAGCATCAATTGACATACATGTCAATAATACTTTATATATTTACTCTGAATGTAAACATATATGCCTACTTTAATTTTAATAAAACCCTAATCTCATTTACAACAATCTAATAAGAAATCCCTTTAAATATGGTTGACGCATTTATTTATATAGCTTTAATCGCTCTAATATTTGCTGTTATATACACCAGAAAGATTCTTCTAAAACATTATGTAAAGAAACTTAAAAAGGGCATCAACGATTATTTGAGCTCTTTTGAATTAAGATTAATTAATGATTTCGAAAACTATAAAAAGGATTTCAAAATAGTTAAACTCAATTCTAATAATGAAAAAGAAACAAGAATATCTAAAAGCTATATCGAGGCTAATATTATTGCAGGGCTTAATATTTCTAAAAAGATGTTTCTAGATAATATTGAGAAAAAAATGTTGGAAGGAGAATTTGGGGGTATCTACCCCAAAAGCAAGTTTTATAAAGAGGTTAGACTTGTTTTCAAAAACAATAACGAAAAAGATAAATTATTATTTATTTGCCTACATTTTAAAGAATCTGTAATCAAAACTTTTGTGAATTATTGTTTTCAAAACGACAAACAAAAGAGCAACTTTTCTAAAGGAGCAGAATTCATTGCCCTACACTTATTTAATATTAATTCAATTTTCAGCGATTATAATTACTACCCGATTAATGATTACAGAAATATGTATCAATGGAAGGCACTAAGAATAGAAAATCCTAGCTTATCAGATAAGGAATTCTGGAAAAAATTAAACTATTTAGTGGACTTAAAGAATCCTCATTACCAATACCCAGATTAATTACACACAGCTTAATTTTACACTCTTTATTTGGCATCCAAAATTTAACATAATTGCCTATAACTTCATAACAAATAGTCAAAATCGATTGTTATACAAACTATCTTTGTAATGAGTTTTATAGTTATCTAAAAACTATATTAAAAGGTTTTATAAATTCTCTTGATTTTATATGTTGGAACACTGTTTTCGTCAAGAGATATTGAAACGAAAAGGGACTTCAAGAAAAGCATGGAAGTTCGAGGTAGATACAAGGAAACGCCTAGCAAGGGTCACAAATCATAAATGTGATAAAGAAGTCCAAATGAACGAATGTTTTATGGTTGTATCGTTCTGTCCTGCATACTGACTTTATACTCATGTCATTAAAGCAATAGGGATCTCTGAGTACTAGAGATTCTTGTGTCTACACCTAACATTACCTCATATATATAAATCAATAATATTGAATAATATTTATCTCTTATGTGAATATAATTGGTCATTTATTATCGAGTGTATTATTTTAAATGCATGCCTAACCCATCAAATAATTTAAACATCTTCCCTTAGTTTGGACTCTTTCTTTTTTACATCATTAATTACAAATAATATCGGTTTATCTTTCAAATCGGGGTCATTCAATTTTAATTTTAGATAACCAAATCTCGTATAATCTAATCTAATTATATACAATATTAAGTCAGAACTTTTGCGAAGAAATTCCAATTCAAAATCGACATTAAATAAAGAAGAGTCAAACAGCAAAAAGTCGTACTGCTTCTTTATTTTAGCAAGCATTTTTTTAAATCGCTTTGAATGTATAAGTTTTATTAAAATATGGCTTGGAGGAATTTTACTCCAGTGCATCATGTCTACCTGAATACCGTTAACTTCATAAGTATTAATTGCTTCCCTCAATGAAATATTTTTATCAACAAGATATTCCCCTAATCCAATATTCAGAATATCACCTAACTTTGGTTGAGGTATTTCTTTATTATACACTGTTTTACGATTTCCACCTATAACTATGACTCTTTTACCAATTCTTGCAAGGCTTAGAGCAAGGTTTAGAGTCACAAACGATTTTCCATCCCCCGATTGACTGGAATCAATTAATATATATTGTGGCTTATCCTTATTATAAATTAAATATGAAGATATTGAATCTAACTCCGCAGAAAATCGTGAGCCTGTATCTCTACTTTTAATTGGATGCTCACGTCTTTTTAGGCTTGAAATTAAAAAATGCTTTCTATTTCCTATAATTTCTCTTATTTCTGCTAAACTTTTAAGGTCAAACATTCTTAACAAGTAAGCGGTTACATTTATAATTAATACGCTAAACAAAAACAATATCAAGAACAAATATTCGTAATCAAAATCATTTCTTCTCTCAGAAATTCTATCACTTATCTTTTCTAAGTAAAAAAAATCACCCTTAGACATCTCTTCCAGTTGAAATTGAGTGATTTTGTTTTTAGAAATTAATTCTTCTATACCCTTTAATAATGGTTTGTTAATGTTTTGTATGTAATTACTATTTGACTTATAATGAGTCAAACTATCATTCAACAATATATTAAACCTAAACAGTCTTCCTTTTTCATCTATTAATTCCTTTTTTATCTTACTTTTTTTATGTTCTACATAATCTAATACTAGTTTATTTGAAAACTCCACTAAATTATCGCGGTGAAATCCCAAAACGGAAAGTTTTATATACCCTTTTTCAGAACTTAATTCTATGTTTCGATTCAAATTCATTGATAAATCTTTTAAACTCTTCATTTCGAAAAAGAAGTTTGATACAGAATCGCCTGAGGAGCGATTAATGACTAAGTCCATATAATTATTAGTAAATTTTTCACCTAACTTTATATTGAAACTTGTATCATTAACAGCTCTAATATACCTTAACTTCTGTTCACTATAATTATTTAAAGCAATCCGATCTTTGTCAAATTTAATTTCAACATTTACTGAATCTTTGGATATCTCTTTTAAATAAATTGGAACATTTATAAGTTGATATGCATTTTTGTTAATACTGATTTTATAATAAGAATTTCTATTTTCAGGATGTCTGCCACTGAATGAAAATGTCTTTGAATAGCATTCTATAAATAAGTTGTTTTGATAAAGAACTTTTTCAATTAGATTAGTGGATTTAATATCTGAAAAGTTTTCGTCTTCAAATATAAATTGATTTGTTAGATAACTTTTATTTGCATTATTTGCAACATTGGGTATTAATTGAAATTCCTTAAAATAAATATAATAATACTCACTTTTTATAATCGCCAATATGTAACAGGCAATTATAATTAAGCCCATCAATAAATATTGCAGCAGATATTTTTTTTGATTTATAATAAATCTTTTTATCAAACTTTGATTGGAATCAAATTTTGACGCTGCACCCAGAATTGCGTTTAAATTGAACATTTACAAAAGCTATTTTTGGAATATTGTTACAATTTACTAAAATATATACTTTAAATTATATCTTAATTTCGCATACATCTACAAAGTCTAAGACTTCAAATATTCTTTAGTTATATAGATAATAGAATGGTAGCCTACAGTTAGAAATCAATAAGCTGTGGATTAAAAAAATAGAAGCAGTAAATTAAAAACAAATAAAACCAAACATCTAGACGCTTTTTTTAAATCTTATTAAGGAAACCTTATAGTTTGTGGTTTTCAATCCACCTAAGAACTTAATAACTAGTCTAATAAACAACATGCCATCCATTACTATGACAAATTATTAAATTTTAACATGAAAATTATACTTTAAGGATTCCCTGTCGATTTCAGAGTCAGCCACCCTATTACGAAATCGAATATTTTAGACCCACCCCCAAGAATAACAACAATTTAATATTCATTTTTTTCAAGAATTAATTTAAACTAAGAACTTCTAGAGTTTACATACCCTATTCTACATTTCCAAAAAAGCATACATATTATGCTTAAAATGACTAAATCATACAATATGACTTGTATTATAACAAAGCTAACAATACTTAATTTTATGAAAAGTAATTCATGATATGACAACTATTCTTATATACTTTCACATGATTTATATACGAAAAAAGGGGGCATAAAGGGGGTTATGGTAAATAAAAAATCGTTAAAAAACTGTATTTTAGCTAATTAACGATTTAAATATGTGCGGGCGGGGAGACTCGAACTCCCAAACCTCGCGGCACCAGATCCTAAGTCTGGTGTATCTGCCAATTCCGCCGAGCACGTACTTTATTTTTTTGGACTTTTGCTTAACTAAGTCATAAGTTAAACTATAAATTAAGACTAACAGAAATAATGGTGTTCATCATAAACTTTTATTCTAGATCGCAGAATATTAAGGATCATTCTTTATAAATCATAAATTTTAACACATGCTATCTGGTACCCTTTTTGGATTTAAGAATTGTGTTCTTAGCTTATTCATATCGTCACTGACCTTTCTTTCTATAACCTTCGCATAGATTTGGGTCGTGGATATCTTAGAGTGACCCAACAGCTTTGAAACCGTTTCTATGGGAATACCATTACTAAGTGTAACCGTCGTCGCAAAGGTATGTCTAGCTATATGAAAGGTAAGATTTTTTTTGATGCCACATACATCGGCAATTTCCTTTAAATAGGAGTTCATCTTCTGATTCGATATTTTAGGAAATAAACTTCCCCGGGCTTTCGATTTATGGTTGTTTTTATACTTTTCCATAATTTGTAAAGCTTTCGGCAATAAAGGGATTCTAATGAGCTTGGTCGTTTTTTCTCTTCTATAGTGAATCCACAATTCGCCGTCAATCCCAATATTGATATTGTCTTCTGTTAAGTTTATCACATCGATATAGCTTAAACTAGTATAGCAACTGAACACAAAAAGATCCTTTACAAGTTGCAAACGCTCTATCGTAAACTGTTTCTCCTCTATCGCATTTAACTCATCTGAACTCAAAAACCCTCTTTCTGTTTTTATAATATGAGCCTTAAAGTTTATAAATGGGTCTTTTTCAATCCATCCCAATTTGAGCGCTAGATTAATAAGTTTTCGAAAGCGTTCTATATGTTTCATCACCGTATTATTACCCATTTTCCTTTGATGATCCTTTGGAACATACCCTCTTAGGTATTTTTCAAACTTGAGTATAAAATTATAATCGAGTTCTCTCAAATACATATCGGTGGTTTTATAACGCTTCAACAGAAACTTTGAAATATACTTTTCGGTAGTGTAGTAGTTTTTTTGAGTTCCCCACTTAAGTTTACCCTCCATGTCCTCATAATGGTAGTTGATGATATCTTTTATGGAATGATTCTCCTCATCCTCCCCTAGGTATCTTGCCTTGATGGCATTTGATGTTATTAGCTTACGCTCTATCTTCAAGTCTTGATAGCATTGGAAAAGGTCGCTGTTCACCTCTTCTAGATAGTTGTTAAGTGTTCTCGCGTTTTGGTTTGTTCCGCGTGCCCTACCCCTATGGGCATCCCAATCCGATACGCGAACTTTACGCTTTAAACTCAGCGTTGCTCGCTTGCCGTTTACCGTGATTCTCGCATAAATAGAGGCTTGGTTGTCTTTTGCCCTGGCCAAGTCTGCCCAGAGTAGAATACCTAAAGTGTTTGTTGTCTTCATGATTTCGTCTTTTAGTTAATACTCTTTATTACCAGACGAAAGTCAAATCACTTTAAAGATACATTTATTATTCCAATCAACCGATGGATTTTAACAATTCGGTCAACACAATTCCAAAATTATTTTTGTTATCCGATTTGTTGACTTTTTTAACATAATTTTTTGTTTTCTTTTGAAACCGTTAAAAATGCAAAAACCTGTAAATCATACGATTAACAGGTTTTTGATATGGATTGATATACTATTTTGTCGGGATGACAGAATTGGTATTAAGGACTTCAACTAGCTGAATGTCAACATTTTAAATATTTAATTACGGATTAGGACACCTTTTTAGACACCTAATTACAGTTTTTAAAGCTTTCGAACATAAATTTAAACTAAATAAACCTAAATTAGACTAAAACAGCTTAAAATAATTATTTTTAAGGTTGATTGATTGTAGTTATTTTGAACATGATATTGATGAATAGTTTTTCATGCCTCTATTTAGAAATCCTTGGGAAGTCCATTTCAAAGATATTGACTTCCAAAAAATAAATGAGGTTGAATAATGGAATGGATTTAATACTCTTAAAAAATTTGATTTCATCTTCCAAGGAATCAAAATTCACTTTCTATATTTCTCCTTTAAATTCTAAAAGGACTTTGAGACAAAGCTCTACGGCGTCCATAGTTTTTGGAACGATATCCAGGTCTGAATTTTGAATATGCTCCAGTTCCGCATTAAATATTAAAAGATGTGAGGGAAAGTCCATTTAAAATATTATTTGTATTACTTTGTAACGATTTAATCTCTTTTGATAAAATTCGCAGAAAAATGGGATTTATAAATATCAAGTGAAGGTGTTATTTATAAATATCGATAAACATAGATGTAAATGGCTATTAGAAATTATACCATGATAAGTTTTTACTAAAATTCTTAATTGATTATCTAGAGAAAATAACCCGAAACTGATAAAAGAAACGTTCCAAAAGCCGCAAATCTTCAGTAATAATATCGGCACTTCCCTGCATCTCTTGTTTGAATTCGATATGCTTATTATAAGATGTTTTTAATTCCTTCGGAATAATAACATCTACAATATAAGTGCCTTTATCATCTGATATGTTTGATATATGATCTACATGACCTCGAATAACGCCAAATTCATAGTCTGGAAAATCATCGAGCTTCAAGTTCACCAGCTGCCCTTTTTTGATTTTTCCTGCATTGGACTTTGGTGTTTTCAGTTTGGCTACATAATGCGTGCTATTAGCTGGGGATATGGTAAACACCAAATCATCTTTAACAACTGTTTGGTTCGTATCCCAAAATTCTAAAAACGAAACCCTTCCTTGTATATTTGATTTTAAAACATATTTTAACTCCCAATCTAAAATGGCTTTTTTAAGTTGATTGAACGTATGAAGCACTTGTTTTATCAAATGAGTTTCATCCCTAAGCATATCAAACTGGATATCTTTAGTAGCCGTTTTTGAATCACTTAACAATTGTCTCAGTTGAGAAATTATTTGATTTGTATTTTGATAGTCCCGTAATGAAGCATAGTAATCTATTTGTTTCTTTTCAAAAGTTTGTTGTGAGATAACTCCTTTTTTCAATAACTGTTCATGCCTATCTAAATCTGTTTTTATAAAATCCAGTTCTTTGTTTTTAAGTTTTTGTTGTTCTACGAGATTATTGATGCGATTACGTCCTTCAATCAATGAAAACTTATTAGCTTTTATTTTATTTGAGTGGGGTTTGAAATCCCTATTCAATATATATTTATAATAACTGTTTTCGAAATTTGAATAAGGTGTTTCAAGGTCGCCAAGCAAAAGAATTGGTAATTTATCAAATGGAAATACAACCTGATTTTGACTAAACGTGATGGTATCTATAATAGATTTCAAAAACAATACATCTTGGTTGTTTGAAGTATTTTCAAATATCGCAAGCACATCATTTTTACTTACTTTCTGGTTATTTGAAACTAAAATAGCATCTATCCTAGCAGTTACTTTGGCATAAACTTTCTGAGGCGGCTTTACTGTAGTAACATAAGCTTTTGTTGTAATGACATCGGGATATTTAATTACCCATGACAAACATAAAAGTAGTATGATTAGCGCCAAAAATATAAAACTCCCCCAACGGATCAATTTTGATGGAACTTGGCTAAGTATATCGTTGATATCCTCGCTTCTTAACTTAATATTTTTGAATGGATCATCCATAATTATGTTCCAAATTCCAATTGATTTTTGACTAATTTATAATAGGAACCTTTAGCTGTTGTTAATGCTTTATGATTCCCTGTTTCTTTAATACAACCGTCCTCTAAAACTACTATTTGGTTTGCATCTTTTACTGTACTTAAGCGGTGCGCTATAATTACAACTGTTCTATTTTTAAAAAAGGGTTTTAAATTTTCCATAATCACTTTTTCATTATTGGCATCTAATGCTGATGTGGCTTCATCAAAGAACAAATATTCAGGATTCTTATAAATAGCTCTGGCAATAAGAATACGTTGTTTTTGACCTGCACTAAGTCCAATGCCTTCAGCACCAATAATCGTATTATACGAAAGTGGTAAGGATTCAATGAATTCTTGGATATTGGCCAATTTTACTGATTCATATAACTTGCCTTTATCAATATCATCACCATCCATAGTTATATTTCTTGTAATGGTGTTACTAAAAACATAACCTTCCTGCATAACAACCCCACAGTAGTTTCTCCAATAATCATGGGGAATGGTTTTAAGTGATACGTCCCCAATTTTTATAGTGCCCTCCTGTGGTTCGTAAAACTTCAATAATAATTTCATCAAGGTCGTTTTTCCACTGCCACTTACTCCTACTATAGCAGTCACTTTATTATGTGGAATCATTAAATTTAAGTTCTTCAATGTAATGGATGAAACTCCAGGATATCTAAAAGTTATATTATCCCCCTTTATATCCGAAGTTTTAAAAGTTGACATATCACTATTTCTTGTGATCTTTTCATCATCTCTTGTATGGATTTCAGATAGCCGTTCTATAGAAATTTTTGCGTCTTGGAAATCTCTAACAAAATCAATCAATTGAACAATTGGAGCGTTTAATTGACCAACAATATAACTTACCGCCAACATCATACCGAGGGTGATTTCACCGTCTATTACTAATTTAGCCGCTAATACTGTTATTAAAATGTTTTTCAATTCGTTTATGAATCCTGAACCAATATTTTGATATTGATCCCAAGTCATTCTTACAATTGATATTTTAAATAGTTTTGTCTGTATATGTTCCCAATCCCATCTAAATTGCTTTTCGGCATTATGTAATTTAATGTCCTGCATTCCGTTAATCAGTTCGATAACGTTGCCTCGTTCTTTTGCTGTTTCTAAAAACTCTTGGTAGTCCAATAACTTACGCTTCTTAAGAAACAATAGAATCCAACCTAGATATAGCAAACTTCCAAACAAAAAAACAAGAAAAATATTGATATTATAATACATGAGTACAAACCCAAATACTATAAGGTTCACCAAAGAAAACAAGACTTGCAATGAAGATGAAGTCAATAATTTTTCAATGCGTTCATGGTCTTCTAAACGTTGAAGTATGTCACCCGTAAGTCTTGTGTCAAAAAAAGCAATGGGCAATTGCATGAGCTTTATGAAGAAATCTGAAACCATAGAGATGTTAATCCTAGAGCTCAAATGCAATAAAATCCAATTCCTTATGACTTCAACAGCTGTTCTTCCTATAAACAAAAACAATTGCGCCATCAAAACCAAATACACAAAATGTATATCTTGGTTATGGATTCCCACATCTACAATACTTTGTGTTAAAAAGGGAAAAATGAGCTGTAAAATGCTTCCTGCAATAAGTCCCAATAACAATTGCCATAAAAAAGATTTATAGCGCACTAAATATTGAGATAAAAAAGAAATATTCAATGGTTCTTTTTTTGCATCAGATTGATTTTTTTTAAAATTCAAAGATGGTTCCATCAACAAAACAACACCTTCTTCATCATCGTCTTTAGCATTATTTCCTATCCAATGTTTAATAAAATAAGATTTATGATGAGTTACCAATCCTTGTGCAGGATCTGAAACATAAAACGTGTTCTTTTTTATTTTATAAAGTACCACAAAATGGTTCTTGTTCCAATGTAAAACACAAGGTAATGGTGCATCTTGTAATTGATTTAAACTAATTTTAGCCGGAAGCGATTTTAGACCAATTACTTCAGCCGTATGAACCAAAAATTTTAGATTACTTCCTGTTCTGGTTGTTTCAGAAAGATTTCGAAGTTCTTCTATGGAAATGGTTTTTCCATAATGCTTCGCAATAATCTTTAAACAGGTTGCTCCACAGTCTTTGGTATCTAATTGTTTATAAGAAGGGAACACCTGATTAATGTTTAGATTTTTAACGTGTGGTTGGTTTGCCAAAATGCAAAAGCAAATATTCTAGAGTACTCTTTAATACGTTCTTCCATGGTGTCTCCTCCTTCGTGACCTGCATCATATATAACATCTAAAAAAACTGGAGCTTTGGATGTAGAATATACTTGTAGTTTAGCTACAAATTTTCCTGGAATCCAAGGATCAATGCGTACATCATTAAAACTCGAAATAATTAACGATGCCGGATAGTCTACATTAGGTTTTAAATTCACATAAGGATCCATCTTAATAAGCGCCATACATTCTGTGGAATCCTTTATCGTACCATATTCTAAATAATTAGAAGCATTATTGGTGCGTTCCTCGCTTCTTAGTGGATTCAACATAGGAACATCGGCTATAAAAACCTTAAACAAATCAGGGCGTTCAACCATAGCCATACCAGTTGCAACAGATCCAGCACTGCTACTGTAAAGCACCGTTTTTTCTTTGGATGTATATTTATTTCTGATTAGATATTCTGTACACGATATAATATCTTTCCATGAATTTGACTTCTTTGATTTCATCCCTTGTTCATGCCAAGAATCACCTTTTTCACCGCCACCACGAATATGTGGAACAACAAACACACCCCCATTTTGAACCCAATTTAAAAAGATGGGTGAAAAGAATGGTGTCATAGATTCTCCATAGGCACCATAAGCATAAATAAAGGTTGGATTTAACCCGTCTAACTTCATGTCTTTTCTATAAATTAATGACATGGGCACTTGAACGCCATCAAAAGATTCTACTTGAATTTCCTTTACTTGAAAATCATTAAATTTAGAATAAGTTTGATGATTCGATAAAGGATCTAAATTAAATAGTCCGTTATTGTAGATAAATCGTGTAAAGTCTTTCGTCCATCCATCCATATTCACATATAGATTTTCGCTTTCATTCGAGCTGCTATTAAGTTCAATAGTACCTGTGATATATGGTAATTTAATTTTCTCTTCATGATTTCCTTTATATTCATATAAAAATGCTTCTACCCCAAACCTTGAGGTGGTATAATATAAATTATTATTGGCTACGTATAAGGAAGTTATGACTTCATCTTTTTTTTCATGGACTAAAATGTTGGTTTGCTTTGGTCCTTTAGATTTCAAATTAAAACTGGAAATCGTTCTATTGTCAGCATCTTTTCCAGAAACATATACAAACTCCTTATCCGAAAAATATCCATAGTCGGCATAAATCTTTTCATCTAATGAATACAATGGTTTCCAATCAATTCTTTCTTTATCCAAATCACTAATATTCGCATAATATGCTGACCAATAATTTTCTACTGATGCTTTATAACCTATCAAGTAGTTGTCATTATTTGACAGAATTTTTGCAATTGGCAAATCTTCATTTGTTATTTGCGAACTTGAAGATGATGAAAAAATAATTTTTCGTTTGTTCGGGTTATCCCCTAATTTATGAAGCACAGTACTGGAATTTAGCATATAGTTTTCATCATTAGGATCCAATACTGGCAAATATAAGTATAGAAAGCCACTGGAATCAGGAAGCCATGAAACACCCAAGTAAGAATCTGGTTCTGCATGAGTAATAACTTCTGGCAGCGGTTTTCTGTTTTTCACATCTATGATAATCATGCTAGAACCTGTGATACCGTCATAGGACAAGGACACCAAAACATATCTACTATCCCAAGAGGGTTGTAAATAATTAATTGTGAATTCCTTATTTAGGTCTTTCTGAAAGTTTGATGGGTCTAACAGTTCAATATCATTAGCATCTACATTTTGTCTATAGAATAATTTCTGAATACTATCTTCCGGATTTCTTTTTAAATAAAACACGGACCCATTATTGGTATATTTGACTCTGGAAATAGCGGGTTTATCATTTGAAAAATAGAGCCTCATTTGGGATGCTATCAGCTTTTGGTCTGAAAGTTGGCCCATATACTTTTCTGTATACCCATCCTGAGCTTTAAACCAGTTGATGACCGACGAATCTTTCAAATTTTCAATATTGCGGTATTCATCTTTTATGATAGTTCCGAAATAATCATCTACTACGGAAACTTTCATTGATTGAGGATAATTTTTGAAACTATTTATATTTGGCTTTTTATAACAACCATAAAATATAGAACAACTTAAAAGAACAATACAATATTTCATTACTAGAATTTTCACTTATTAAAACACTTAAAAAAATCCTAATATTAAAGGATTTTCTTTTAAAATTCTCAATTGATTCAGTTATTAACGTCTTATAGGAATTTTAATTTTATCTCTGTCAATAGGCCCATTTGTACCACCTGTTATAGATTCAGAATTCGTGATTTTCTTTTTTAAAAATTTGCTTAATGCATTTGGAGTTGGTTTTGATGTTGTTTTCATAATTATAACTTTTAATGGATTAATATTAGATTATAAATATATAAAAGCGTGTTACTCATTCCTTAGTTTTATACTCGCCATTTATAAATGACGAGTTAATTCAGATTATTTTATACCCTTTCTAAGTTCATCTAAAAAATAAGAAGGCTTAATCCCAGTTTTGTCTCTAAACGCTTTTGAAAAAGATTCCGCCGTCAAAAAACCAAACTCATCAGCAAGACCATTGATAGAATATTTGAGGTATTGCTTATTAAGCTTAATATCGTTTATGGCATTGGTGATTCTGAGATCTTTTAAATAACTAGAAAAATTAATTTGTTTAACTTGGTTAATAATACTTGACAGATAAGATGAGTTTGTATTAAATTCCTTCGCTAGTGAATTTAGAGTAATTTCTTTTGATAGATAGCCTTGCGATTTTTCAAAATTTTTAAGTTTTTCTAAAATGTCGTCAACAATATGTTCCGATATACCTAAAGATGTGTTTTCTGGTACTGATGGCTTTACTACAAAATCTTCGATGACATCTGTATGCAACAATTTTTGAAGTCTTTCTTTTAAAATTCTTTGTCTTCTATAACCGTAAAAAATCAGTGCTATTAAAACTATGGCTGAAATGACAATTATATACAATAATTGCTTTTTCTTAATATCCAATCTCCTATTTAAGGCTGTTTTCTCTTTTTTGAACTTCGGTATGTCATAATCCGATCGCATTTTGTCATTGACATTTTTATAATTCAAATCCAAAATACTATCAACGGCTATTAATTGATTTATATAATAAAGCTGTTTCTCTCTGTTTCCTTTTTCACCTGCATATTTGAAAAGTTCATTATATACCTCTTTTAATTCAGGAAACGCATCATTTATAATGCTATGAATGGAATCTATTTTTTCAAAATAGTTAATTGTTAAGGCCTTTCTATTTTGATATTGGTGTATTTTAGCAATCATATAATAGCTGTCTGAAAGAACGAGATCTGAATACTTTGATGAGAACTTGAGTAACGAATCTATTGCTTGAGGATATTTCTTTAAATAATAATTTGCCGTGGCGTGTACCTTTACTAAATCATAATATCCTAAATCATCCTTATGAAGTTTAGCCTGTTTCATGGCTTTTTCAGCAATAACTAATGCCGAATCCGGTTTATTATTTCTTATATATGACAAAGAAAGATCATTTGCCAACAGTATATAATCATCATAAACCGTATTCGTATAATTAGGTGTATTAATGATGTCTGCATAATTGGACTTATAAATATCCAAAGCTTCTTCATGTAAACCCCAAATATTTTTTATAGCGGCAATGCCTTGGGTAGTTTCTATTTGCAACGGTTTATCCTGTTTGATATCTGCCCACTCATTGGCTATAATATAATTATCCAAGGCTTTATTGAAGTCAGAATTAAAATAGTAAAGTCGGGCTTTTATCAAATAACCCGTAGTTGGGTAAGACTTATATTGACTGTTTTTTGTTATACCTATTATGGAATCACTATATTTTAAATCGTGTTCTATATTCTCCCAACCAATAAATGAATAATAGGCACGAGCAATTTCTAAATTATTATGTTCTTTTTTGGCTTTTTTAAGGTGATAATCTCTATATATACTTAAAAGTGTTGTTTTTTTATTCTGGAATGCTTTATCTGTTAAAGTGTTTAGCTGTTCAAATGTTTTGTTTTGAAGAGAATCTTGAAAAATTGTCAAATCATTTTCTTGACATATACCAGTGTAAATGAAAATCATACATAATATAAAAATTAGCACATTTTTTAAAATCATATACCTAATTATATCAATTAATACTA
Source organism: Yeosuana marina (assembly GCF_011762485.1). Taxonomy (GTDB): domain Bacteria; phylum Bacteroidota; class Bacteroidia; order Flavobacteriales; family Flavobacteriaceae; genus Yeosuana; species Yeosuana marina. The sequence goes on along the minus strand of NZ_JAAKGI010000002.1, from coordinate 307,895 downwards.
AATTTAATACTGGTTAGTAATCATACAAATAATTGTTATTCAAATAATTAATAAATTAAAGATAAAAAAAAGGAACTACAATTAAAACAAATCCTTCCATTGCGTTTTCCAGTATTAATAATTCTTATAATTAAGATACAGTTTTCTTAATGTCCATTGATATTATCAAAATAACATCGCCATTAAATTTCAATAACTCGTAATTTATAAATTCACTATATAAGATTATAAGGATTTATAAATTACGACACCCTTTGTTTTTTTGGTTGGTATTTAATGCCTTATTTTAAAAAGGTGGTTAAAAGTCTACCTAACATTTCAAAAATGGATTATCCCTCACTATCGCATAATTTACGCTTGCAACTAGAACAAATGGAGTTGTCCGACATGAAGCGTATAGAAAAATCAAGTAAATCGATTATATTATGCAGACATTTGCTTGCTAAGTTTAGGACTTCAATAGTTTCACACAAATTTGATTCTAACGCAAAAGAAATCGAGTTCTTCAAATTCACAAAACAAATACCTCTCTCGAACCTAATCTACTACACAGAACTGTTCGCCTTTGAAAGCGAATTTCCAAAAGGGGGCAAAACCATTCAAATTGATTTTATTAATGAAAAAATCAATAAGTTGAATTCATTTTTTGCACATCATATGAATTTTACAAATTACATTACACTTGGCAATACTCATTTTGATAATATATACTTTATTCGTCAAACAACATTCAATGTACATGTAATCGATTCCGAAGCTTACTTTTTTGATATGGATTTCAGCACATCACACGATTTGCTTTTAGGAAAATTCCATGCTTATAAACGACTTATCACGTATCTAGAACACCTTATAGATGGCAATATTAAACCAATGTCAATTTCACAAAGTAAGCTAAAATGGACAGCATCCCAGTCCGCATTTACTGAGCTAACCTATGCTCTTTACCATAGTGATATTATTAATGAAGGCAACGTTGGTATAAAAGAAATCGCCACTGCCCTACAGCAGGTTTTCAATATGCAACATATTGATTTTTATAGAATATATTCTGAAATAAAATCCCGAAAAAAAAGCCGCACTAAATTCTTAGACGACCTATCTTCAAGGCTTATCCAAGAAATGGAGAACCAAGACGGGTAATCCCACTTTTAAAATGCTAAAAAGACCTTATTAGGTTAAACTTGAAGTTAAATGATTTTTATTTTATCAATCCGATTTTAGTGATTTTATGTAAATGAAAAACTACGTTTTCATATGTATTTGCTTTAAAACCCTGCTCAAATTCTAAATGTTAAAATTTGACCTTATTAGGCGACTACTTGTGATGAAAGCATAAAAGATTGCAACAGTTTTGTAAAACGAAAGCCAATTTGTAGCAAAACCGTCAACGCTTAATTTTAATTTTCGACGGTTTTGTTTTTTTTAAAATCATTACAAAATGCCAGCAAACATAATTACAACAGAAGATTTGATAGCGTTTAGGTTAGAGCTCCTTGCGGATATTAGAAAACTTCTAAATAATTCATCTAAAGGCTCACCAAAAAAATGGATAAAATCATCGGATGTTAAAAAGATGATGGGTATTTCCCAAGGAACACTGCAAACGCTTCGCGATAATGGTACGTTGCCATTCTCCAGAATAGGTGGTGCCATTTACTACGATCATCAGGAGATTTCAACATTGTTTGAAGAAAACAAAATCCCCAATAAGTTTTGAATCATGTCAATTACATAAAACACCTTAATTCTGTGTTTCAGCAATTTATAAAAGACAGTCGTTTAAACCCCACGCATATAAGCTTATATATGTCACTGTTCCAATACTGGAACTTAGGTCGGTTTCCCAAAGAATTCTTTATCAATCGGGAAGAAATAATGCAGTTATCCAAGATTGGCTCGTATGCAACCTATCATCGATGCCTTCGAGCACTCGATGCCTGGACATATATCAAATATTTGCCATCCCATAATCCCTATAAAGGGAGTCGGGTGAAGATGCTCATTTTTGATACAACTCCTGAACAAGTTGTGAACAAGCATGACACAAGTAGTGTACAAGCATTAGTATCTAATACAAACATTAATAAACAAATAGTAAACAATAATAAAACTAAGCTACCAAAAAATGAAATGGAAGTTATTTCTTTTTTTAAAAATAAAAAATGGCCAACCAACGAAGCCAAAAAGTTTTTTAACCATTACCAAGCAATCGGATGGAAAATTGGTGGTAAAATAAAAATTGAAGATTGGCAAGCTTCTGCAAACAATTGGATTCTAAAAGCGAATGAATTTGAAACTGTGAGCGCAGTCTCTCAAAATAAGGACAACCTACGAACTAGCAAAAATAAAGATTATGGTCAACCCTTGTAAAATTGTTGAAGGAAATAGGGAATACTCTATCGGAAAATTTGATGGTCAAGAAGTCGTTTACGATTTCGAAAAAATCTTGATATACCTCGACGCCAAGGGAAAATTGCTCTTTGGGAAAAACTTTAAAATTTATGATGAAGACCGTACAATTATTTTAAAACTATGCCACTACTTGATCAAAGACAAAGTAAACTGCGAGAAAAACAACATAGATCCTGAAAAAGGTATCCTGCTTTCTGGACCTGTTGGTTGTGGAAAAACAAGTCTCATGTTATTGCTAAAATACATCGTTCCAATACAAAAACCATACATCTTGATTCCTTCCAGAAACATTGTTTTCGGGTTTAACCATCTAGGTTACAAAACCATTGAAGATTATGGCAACGGTCAGTTTTTTTGTTTTGATGATTTGGGCGTCGAACCCATTGGCAGACATTATGGAAAAGACTGCAACGTCATGGGAGAGATACTCTTATCCCGTTACGAAATTTTCTTAAAACACAATATAAAAACACATGCCACAACGAACTTGAATGCCGAGGAATTGGAAGATCTGTATGGAAACAGGGTACGGAGTAGAATGCGCCAACTATTCAACCTCATTGCCTTTGACAAGCACACAAACGATAAACGAAAATAAAACAAATACATCATGAAAATAGCAACCTTTAATGTCCAGAATTTATTCCATCGCGATAAAAGCTTATTAGAAAAACCTTTCGGGAAAAATTTAATAGATTGGATAAACGAACTTGATGATTTAATGCGGAAACCATCTATTTCTTTAGTAGATCAAAACCGCATTAGGGAACTCTCTTTTTTAACTGGTTTTGAAAAATCCAGCCCACGACCTTATGCTGTTTTGCGTAGAAAAGCAGGGTTTTTATATATGAAAGGCTTAAACTATTCCACCGATTCCAAAGCCAGTGACCTCACAAAATGGAATGGTTGGATAGAATTGCAAACTACACCTATTAGACCTGAAGCTACCGATAACAAAGCACGCATTATTGCAGCTGTTAATCCGGATATATTATTGCTTCAGGAAATTGAGGATAGAGCGTCTTTGGAAGAATTCAACCAATTGATTTTACCAAAATTTGATTGCAAGCCTTACGCACAATCTTTTGTTATACAAAGTGATACACTTAAAGGTTTAGAATTGGGCATTTTATTTCGCAAAGATTACAAATTAGTCTCAATAAAAACACATCCCATAAACTGTCTTGTTGAATATGAAGTTTTAACACCAAATAATTTAACCATTCATATTTTATCAACCCAATTACAAAAACAAACAAAAGACAAAGATTTTACGGATGGCATAAGAAAAAAACAATCAAAGTACATTGCAACCGTCTATCAGGAACGGATAGCTGAAGGCAAAACAAATATCATAGTTGCAGGAACACTTAACGCACCGTCCTATTGCGATTCTTTATCGCCATTAATTCAAAAAACAGATTTAAAAGACATTACCAGGCACCTGTCTTTTGAGGTTGATTGTGATGCAGGAAATGATGCTACTTACCACCGGTTAGGAGCTTATAGAAAAGGTGTTAACATCAAGCAAAAAGATTATATGTTATTATCTCCTGCCCTATTTGAAACCTTGGCAGATAGTGGTTTAAACCGTAAGGCGGTATGGCCAGAAAACAAACCCCAATGGTCTGTTTATAAATCTGTTTCTAATAGGAATGTTGCTGCTAGTGAGCATCCTTTGGTTTGGGGAAAGATAGATTTATAATTTCTTAATTCAAAAAAATCAATATTTTATCTAAATAAAATTATCCGGATGGATAAAGATTATATTGCCCTTTAAAGACAAAAATGTCATTAGATTTTCTTCTAGAAATGAACCATCTTTTTCTTTCAAAAGCAAAGTAATATGTTGAGAATCGGGATCTTCTGTTGCAATATATGGGAAAGATTCTATTTTCTTTTTATGATAAAAATCTTTAAATACTGAATGATGAATATATAGTTTGACCTCTTTACCAGATTTATAAAGTATGGCAGTATAGATCTTTTCAGGTAATTCTTTTTTATTATACAAATCGAAACAAAGCATCGCTTTTTTTAGTTTTTGACTACAATCACATTTAATAGTTTTTCCTAAAACTAAATGCTCATTTTTAATTGAAATCTGATTAAAAATAAAATCCGCTGCAAATTGGTCAATAATTTCATCTGTTATTTGTTTAGTTAAATTGTAAACTGTAGAACTATTAAGGCCAATTTTTTTTATACTGAAAGTTTCTGGCTTTAATATTCCATTTTCGTCAAAAACTTGGTCTATAGAGGCCATTCTGTAATCGGTATTGCCGCAAAAGGAATCAAAAAATTGGCTGTCATTTGTTAAAAAAATTGAATGTGACTCCTTTATGAATTCTTGAGGGTATATACTTGATAATAGAACTAAACAATCTTCTTTTGATAATCTGGAAGATAATAATAATTCTTGATGAGGATGCCATAATCCTTGATGCAGTATATTGTCGTCATACTGAATACCAAAATCATCGTTAAGTCTTTTGAGTTCTTGTTCAATTTCCTTTTTAACATCTTCAAAGCATGATTCATAATCAAGTTCAGGTGCTTTAAAGTCACGACGGTATTGTAATGCCGAACTCAAATTCATTTTACCCGCTGAAGATGAATAAACTTTATGTAAATAGTGCTCCAGTTTTCTAATACCAATATATTCGAAGGTTACAAAACGTGAACAAACAATATCCACAAAAGGGGAATTTTTTAGACAGTCATAAAAACGATTAAAACTTGGATAGCTTTCATCAATTAAATATGCCAAAAGTTGTGTGTCGAGTGCTATTTTTATTTTAAACGTTGGGTCTATAACCTTATTTGCTTCTTCCATACTAAGATTTACTGAAGATGAGTATTCACAAAATTATCCTCAATTAATTCACAATTTTTTTCATCTGCAGCTCTCTCTATTAAAAAATGAAGTTTTCGTAAAGCTAATCTTGGTAACTCGCCAGAAGATTTATTTACTATGTTCAATGCTTCCTCTGTAAAAGGGTCAAAAGATTCACTGGGTTCTCTGCTTAAATTTAGGTAATTTGTTACAAGTCTTCTGAATTGTTCCGCAGATAATCTTTCAATATTTATTTCCCTATCAGTAAGACGGTCAGCTAATGGTGGTGAAATTTTTCTTATATCTTCCAAGGCAGTTCTTGTTAATGCAAGCAACAAACACCAACGTCGATTTTTATCAATAAGAGCCCTTAAATTATAGGCATACGAATCACTCTCTTTTTTTGTAAGTCTTCCTGATGTTATATCCTCAAACTCATCAACTAACAGATAGAACCTTTCAAAACCTTGATCTTGCACAATATCAATTATTGCATTCAATAATTTCACAACCTTGCTATCAAGGTATTTTCCCGTTCCTGAAGTTATGGTTTCCCATGTTTTACTCACACCGAAATCCTCTGCTATCAGATTGTAGAAATAATCAGCAATGACTGCATCATTATTTCTTTTTTCTAAAATCTTAAGAATTATGATTTTTAAAGTTTCATTAAGTTGTGATCGTGAATTTTTATTATTAATTTGATTGATAAAAGCATCTAAAAAAGCTTTGTGATTTGCTTCATTTTCCACAGAAAAAGGGTCATTCTTTTCACCAAACATTTTACCTTGTGGATTGACTAAAAATTTTGAAAGTTGCTGTTTGTATTCGTTATTTTCATTTTTGATTTCATCAATTACTTGGGCCCATAAATATTTTTTGAATTGTTCTTGCCCAATTTTCTCAATTATAGACCCAATTAATTGTGATAGTGTCGTTCCTGGGTTGTTGATATAAATAGCAAAAGCTTTTTTACTCTTGCTTTGAATTATCGATTTTGCATACAATAACAATTGTGTCTTGCCAGTACCATAATCACCAGTAATGGTACCTATCAATTTTTGGTCTTCTTCATTAGTAGCATAAAGTGAATCCACAATATAATTAACTACTTGTCTATGAACCGTGTCATCAATAGGTGTGAGAGCTTTTGTTTGCTCCGAAGATTCATTTATATTTGCGGTACCAGATTTAGGAAAAGGATTTGAAGTTAATTTCAATCTTTTATATCTATCCTGATCCGTTTGATCTTCTCTATTTTTAAAAATTTGATTTACATCTATTGTCATTTTCTTATAATAAGGTGTGAAACATAGCTGTCATTTATAATTGGATACAAATATGTAGCAGCTTTAATTTTTTCTTTGTTATTTCGTCCTTTAAGGATAAATACCGCAGAGGTTCTTTCATAGGTCAAATCATCACTGTTTTGTATCTGATTTATTATAAAATCCTTTATTTCTGAAACAGAATAACAAAATCTTTTGGCGATTTCAAAAACCAATTCCGGAATTGAAATTTGCCTTTTTTTAATGTTTAAGTCTACAATGAGTTTTTTTAAGTCGAACGGTTTAAATGGTTTTATAAAATAAGACATCGTTATTTCTCTGTTATCAGAAGTTTTTATATTGACCAAATTTAAATTAAATTTTTCCATTATTCCCAATGTGGTACTCCATTTAAGAAAAACCTCATAAAATCTCATAAGATGCGATGATTTTTCATTAATGACATAAACTGTGTCATTATCTTCCAAATGAAGAATTATTTTATTAAAAAATTTCCCATCCTTCATGGCGTAGAGGGGTTTTGAACTATCAATAAGGTATTTTAAATTTAAAGATTCAAATTTATCATGAGTTTCTGGCGTTGGGTTAATGTACCAACTTGATATTTCTTTAAATCTAAAATAGTTAAAGAAAATATCTTTAAAATCTATTAAATCGTTTGTAGTTATTTCATTACCAAGTACTGAATCGGCAAACACATCTCTTAAAACGTTATAATCTTGGTCGATAAGCCCGAAGTTTTTTATCCCATTTACATATTCCAAAATTTTCCTATCCGACCATTTACTGCTTAAATCTGCTGTGATTTTTAAATAATCTTCTCGAATTTTTCTATTATTTAATTTTGTAGAATCACTATTTTTAATAATTAAATAAATATCCTTTACTGGCTGTAAATAATAAACATTGGAATAAGACCATCCCTTATTGTACTTTTCAGCCACAACTTTATCATTTAAAATAGGAAGTTCTTTCTTTGGAAGATTGGTTATGTTTTCAATTCTTTTATTCAAGCACAAGAATGTTTTCTGAAAGTTTAATATTATGACGATATGTTAGGGATTGCCATTTAGTTCCTCTTTCTCGAATTTTTACAATATCATACTTATTAAATCCACAATTTTTAGCAATTTCGCCTAAAATTTTTGTAGTATCAATGAAAACGCCATAAGGTGCAGAATCACCTAAAACCAAGTAAGCTTTACTACCACTTCTCAACACTCTTCTCATTTCCAAAAAAACTTGGTACATATCTTGGAAATAATATAAAGCAAGTATGTGAAAACTCTTTTTTCCTTTACGGGTTTTGCTAATATTTTCTATTTGTATGATGTCTGGAAGTAAACTGTCCATTATAATTTTATTATTCAAATAAAATTCTTCAGTTTTCCAAATTTCAATATCGAATTCAGACTCCTTATAATGAGTTGTAGCTCCAGTAACTAAATGTTTTCTAACCTTTTCCGTAATTTCGTTCCAATCATTTGTAAAGCCAAAAAAGTGAGAACACACCTTTGAAACCTCTCCGTAATCCAAATTATTAAGGTATGGGGGTGATGTTATGCAGATTGTACACGAATTATCCTTTATTGCCTCATTTTTTTTTCTTGAATCGTGAAGAAAAATTTCTGTTGTTACAGGCTTATCAATCACAGTTTTTAAATCTTCAATCATTTTAAAAACTGTGTTTTTAAAAGTATCAAAGGCAGATAATGTATTACTTAAAGTTTTGCTTCTGGAAATATAGGGTATAGCAATAGGGTGTATGCTAACTTTATGTAACGATTGTGTTAACGCTAAATTTAAAAAAGAAGAAATATTATTCTGTTTTACATTTTCAACAATATAATCTCTAATAAAATAGAGCTGATATAGGTTGCTATTTGAATATAATGTTTCTAAAAGTTGATGGTAAGGTTTTTTAGATTGCTTATTAGAAATGCTTTTTTCCAAATCTGTAATAATTTTCCTTATCGATTCTGCATCTACAGACCAATCAAGCTTTCCTTTTATAACATTAAAGAGAAGTTCCTGCCCTTCATTGCCTACGGCTCGAATTCCATTTTTTTGGGCTGACACCAAGGTCGTTCCACAACCTGCAAAACTTTCATAAATACAATCATTAGGGCCAAGATTTTCAATATCAATGATTTTCTCCACTAATTTATAAGAAAATCCAGCCGTAAATCTGTACCAATCGTGAATTGGATTGTTTCTGTTGTCCTTTGCTGTTCCTATGTGTTGATTTAATTGAAGTTGACTCATCTTTGATTTAATAATTCCTTTAAACATTTAATTAGTTTACACTAAGCTAAAATTATTATATGTAAAATTACAATTTTTATAAATACCATTTCTATTTTAAAATAAATGATTTTACGCGTTTTTTTTCATAATATACTAATTTTGTTAATGTACAATTATCATAAATGTTACAATATAGAAATTTATCATAACTATATATTTTATTCATATTAGACACATAAGAATTATACTTGCCAAACTATTGGTATTAGTACTAAATGATAAAAAAATTATCTCATCCCAATTACTCAAAAAACCAAATTCCACGAGTACAGATGGACCAAAATCGACCAAATCTCTCAAAACCTGAAAATTCCCAAACTTAACCCCTCTACTTTCAAATCCAAGCTTGGTTTTCATATGCTTTTGTAATCCATAAGCTAACAAAATAGACTCCATTAAAAAATTACCACCTCTTGCATTAACATAAACTTCCACACCCCTAGCCTTTGGGTTTTCAGACTGATTACAATGCAACGAAATAAACAAATCTGCTTTTAGATTTCTAGCTAATCGTGTCCTGTCCGATAATGATATTAATGTGTCTTTATAGCGTGTTAAATAGATTTCAAAATCACTTTTGGTAATTGAATTTAATCTAATCATGGCCTTTGCTATACTTAACACAATATCCTTCTCCATTATTCCATTTAGTCCAATAGCTCCAGAATCCTTTCCACCATGCCCAGGGTCAATTACCACAATTTTTTTGCCTTCAATATTTTGTGAATTAAGAGCTAAACCTACAAGACACAAACTCATGGTCAATATTATTTTATAAAATGGTTTCAAAGTGCTCATATTGATAGTTGTTTGAACAAAATTCAATAAATCAATCCCAACATTAAGAATCTTCCAAAGTTTAACAGGATGTTGCGTTAAAGTTTTGCTTTTTTCTTCCATAAGCTTCAATTCATAATAGATTTCGCAAAAGTCTTAGCAGGCGACGAAGTATGACGTACTGCACGGATACTAAAAATTTAAAATCTATTCCTTATGAAAAAATCAATTCTACTGTCAACTTTTCTGTTATTACTATCTGCACCAAGCTTCGCGCAAATTGGAGGTATTGAAGACTCCGTAAATGATGTTTCCGACACCATTAGAACCATCTTCCCTATAATTTTGGGGGTTATTTTCCTAATTGGGTTTCTATTTAATGCTGGTCACTTTTTTGGCGAGAACGCTGATCTTAAAAAAGGTATTACTCGTGTACTCGTATTTGTACTCATAGCTGGTGCAGTAGTAGGCATTTTCACTTACTTAATAAGCATCGTAGTATAATGACCCTCATCGAGGGTTTTATTGAAATAGCTTTATGAAGAAATACGAAGTCTATAAAAACATAAGAAAACGGGCGATTATTTTTGGATTACCTATTTCACTATTTGCGCTTATGATGATTGCCATTGTAGCATCACTTTTGGTTATCATCTTCTCGTTCAGTTTTATAGTTGTTATTGGTGTTTTAATATGTAATGCAACACTTTATATAGCATTAACAAAGTTTGCCCACAATCCACAACTACTACAAGTTGCTAGGGTTTTCCCTAAAATAATCAGTAATAAAAAATCAACAACCTATGAATAAAATAAACCTGCTATCCTATTATCCCATTGTAGATATCCAAGAGCATGTTGTTTTTGCTAATAATGGGAATGTTGTTTTATGCTTTAAAGGGTCGTTACCAGAAATATATTCACTTTCAGAAAAGGATTTTGAAGATATGCATGGTGCCTGGTTTCAAGCCATTAAATCGCTGCCAACCGGATGTGTGGTTCACAAACAAGATGTCTACTTAAAAAAGAAATATACTTCGGAACAATTACCCAACAAAAGCTTTTTAGAAAAAGCAACGCATCAGCATTTTAAAGGTCGTGAATTTATGGAGCATCAATGCTACTTGTTCTTCATTTTAACCAAGAACAACGCTCTAAACAATAGTAAATATGTAAATCCTTTTCGAAAAGTATCAAAAAGCATTGTACAAGAAATGGATGATACTATAAGCACTTTTATAGGCTCGGTAAGTGATTCTGTTTCATTTATAAACAACAGCAGAAAAATGACTTTTACTCCCATGGATGCCGTAGGTATTCAGGCATTAACGAACAACTTTTTTAACGGTTTTAATGATGGTTTTGATACTGACATTTTTTTGGAAAAAAATAGCACCAATATTGGAGAACATTATTTTGACGTACTTTCAGTTAATAGCGAATTATGTTTTGGGGAGAGTGTCCAAACTAGCAAAACGAACGAAAAGTTTACTTCAGACGATTTTGTGTTTCATCAAGGGTTTATAGATGGTATGGGTTTAACACTGAATGAAAACCATATTGTGAACCAAATTATCTATTTAGACGATAAGCAAAAATGGCGCAAACAACTAGACAAGAAAGTTGAAGAACTAAACAAGAGTTCCAATTTTGGGTCGCAGAATAAGGTTGTATTAAAAAAAATTCAGCATATACTCGACCAAATTAATGCAGATGATAAAGCACGCGTTATTCGAGGGCATCTCAACATTATATATTGGGATAAAAAACCAGAAAATTTAGAACGTATTGGTTCTAAAATCAAGACGGAGTTTAAGGAATTGGATATCATCCCCTATTACCCTCGTGGTGAAGAACGTAAAAATTATATTCTAAATAGTTATTTCTGTTTTTCATCCAATTTTTCAAATGATGATTTATATGTGACCGATTTAAAACATGCCTTATGTTTATTAATCAATAACAGTAATTATAAATCTGATAAAACGGGGATCATTTTTAATGATAGAGAACACAACATTCCTGTTTTAAAGGATGTTTGGGATGAACAAAAGAAACGCATTAAAGCTAGAAATTTTGCTATTTTTGCGCCAACCGGGGAAGGAAAATCCTTTTTAGCCAACAACATTCTGCGTCAATATTTTGAAAGTGGTGTACGCTTGGTGATTATAGATTTAGGCGGTTCTTATACCAAATTTGCAAAACTATACCCCGAGCAATACATGGTTTTACGCTATGAGAGTGGCAAAAATTTGGGCATCAACCCATTTTACATTGGTAACCTAAATGACCTCACTCCGGAACGACTTGAAGATTTATCTGTGTTCTTGTTTGAATTGTTCGCTTCCGATTTAAAAGTAACAAAGGCACAATCTGTTTCAGTAAAGAAATTATTGCGCCATTACTATCACCAAATAGCTGAAGGTTTTTCGCTAAATAGCTTTTATGAGTTTATTGAAACGAATAAAGACAGCCTTCTAGAGCAATTAAAAATTCATGAGGACTATTTCAACATTACCAACTTTCTGCACATTATGTCTGAATATGTTAGTGGTGGCTTGTACAGTTTTCTTTTTGAAGTCAGTGAAGACCAAACCTATAAAATTGAAGATAAACGTTTGATTGTTTTTGAGCTGGATGAAGTGAAAGACAATAAGGAAATTTTATCCGTTATGTTGAAGCTTATAAAGTCAGCCATACAACGTACCATTTGGAAAAATCGTGCTGAAAAAGGTATCATCTTATTCGATGAGTTTGCAAAACAACTAAAGTTTGAAAACGTCCTGGAAAGTGTGGAGTTTTATTATCAAGCTATTAGAAAACAAAACGGTGCTATTGGAATCATTCTGCAATCCATCAACCAATTGCCCAATAATTCGACATCTGCAAGCATCCTTGAAAACACCCAGGTTATTTACAGCCTTAATAATGAAAAAGGTTACCACGAACTTCAAAACCGGTTGAATCTTTCCAGCCATGATTTAAATCAATTAAAATCCATCAAAAACAACTTAACGGGACCACGAAAGTACACTGAAATGTTTATCAAAATAGGTAAAGAGAGCAACATTTTTCGGTTGGAAGTTCCTAAACAAGTTTATGCCGCTTATCTCACTGATGGTAAGGAAAATGAAGACATCATGCAACTCTATGAAAAACATCAAAACATGGAAAAAGCAATCACTGAATACACATCTTAAAACAAAAAATTATGAAATCGAAGATTCACGAATACCAAAACAAATTTTTAGCTATGAGTAAAAAAACAATCTTAATTCTAGTAATGGCAATCTTCTTTAGCTTCAAATTAAGCGCACAAGGTATGCCAGTTTATGACAATACGAATTTTATAAGTCTTGCCAAATCGCTTATAGAATCGGCAAAACAAACTTCTCAATTATTAAAAACAGTGGAGTTTTTAAAAACTCAAAAGGAAAATATTGAGAAAGTAAACAATGTCATTCGGCAGTTGAAAGCTGTTAGAGAATTGGCACAAAACAATCAAAAGCTTTTTAATGTAGTTAGAAATGATTTACGAGATATTCTAAACTCGCCTTATATCAAACCTGAAGAAGTTACCCGAATTTCAGATTCGTTCAACTCTATTATTGAAAGTTCATTGGAAGATCTAGATTTTATAGAGCAAATACTGTCAAATGATTTTTTGAAAATGACCGATGCTGAACGTGCCGATGTTCTAACTAAAAAAGAAGAAGCATCAAAAGAAATGGTAGCCGAAATCACAAAGAAAACGGAACGCTATAGGGATATTATTTCTTTCAGAAAAATGCAGGATAAAATAAATAATCGAGAAACAAACTACTAAAATGGCAGCCACATTCTTTTTAGGCATTGGACTTGAATATATCGATACGGTATTTCAAACCATAAAGAACAGTAATTTTTCGCAGTACACCATTGTGGGAATGAAAACACTTGCTGTTCTGTTTTTTCTAGTCAATATCCTAAAAAAGTACAATGAAGGGATTGCCGATAAAGATGGCTACACTTGGGGATTGAGTCCGGGAGAACTTGCGAAGAATTTTGCTGTGGTTCTCCTGGTTCTCTTTTCAACACAGATTCTGGGTGTTTTTGATGGGATTCTTGTTGCCATTGAATCTCAATACCGTAACACGGCTCCCGCGCTCCTTCCGCTTCAAATGCAAGATATGCCTATTGAAGAAGATGTGGGCGTGTTGGAAGCCACCAAAAAAGCTATGGCGCTTCTATACGATGCCTTAGTAACACCATTATACGGTTGGAAGATTATATCTTTTATTATCAGCCTTGGACTTTGGATTCTAGACTTATTCATTTACCCGTTGTTTTTAGCTGAACGCTATTTTCTTTTGGGTATTATGCAAGCATTTTTTCCATTAATACTAAGCCTGGCCGTTTTTGAAAAGTTTCGTTCTATGGCATACTCTTTCTTTAAACTTTATGCGGCGGTCTATATGTTAGTCCCTGCCTTCTTTTTAGTGAATGTGTTTATCAATGCCATTTACACAGAAATCAATACCAATTTTTGGGTGAACCTTTTCGGAACCGATGTTGGGAGTCGATTTTTTGCTCCCGTAGTACAGCTCGGTTCAGTGGTATTTATTGTGTTTTTAAAATTCAAACTCTACAAGCGTGCTACCTCATTTACTTTAAGGCTATTCACTTCTTAAAAACCAATTCAATTCAAATGAAAACATCATACAAAAACATATATACTATTTTGAACATCAATCGATTCATTGTTGTTTCTGTTGTTTTATGTGCATTAGGTTCTAGTACTTTTTCAGGATGGATCGTTTATGATATTCATAAAAAAGCACTCAATAACGCCTTTGCAATCAACACAGATGGTACCGTTATCCCTTTAAAATGGGTCACTCAAAAAGAAAATTTTCAAGTGGAAGCTTTAGCGCACTTAGAATTATTTCATACTTACTTCTACAACATTGATGCTAGTAATTATGAAAAGAATTTGGAAAAAGCTTTATGGCTTGGAAATAGTTCTGTCGATAATCTCTATCGTCAAAAAAAAGCAGATGGGGTTTATAATCGTTTACTGCAATATTCATTAGTGCAAAAAGTATTGAGTATTGAATCGCAGCTAGATATTCAAACTGAACCTTATCAATTTAAAACAACAACTGTTTTTGAAATAAACCGGGGAACTATTGTTGATACTTACGAGCTGGTTTCAACGGGAAACTTGTTGGTTGTGGATCGTAACTACCCTAACAATACTCACGGCTTGTTAATTACAAATTACTTTGAAAACACTTTAAAAAAGGTCCAAAATGGACACCAATAATTATGAAAATAGAAAAGAATAAAATCGTTTTTGGATCTGTATTAGCTGTTATTTTAATCTTTCTTATTTCCTATTCTGTTTTACTAATGGGAGATGATGAAAAGCAAAATGATAATCTTAAACAGACCCAAGTACCAGAACTTGAACAAGAACAGGAAAATTACACATCAAAGTTAAAAGCTATTGACGACCTGAAAGAAGTACGCGAAACCAATGCTCCTAGCATTTATGATGAAAAACTAATAGATTCATTAGGTTTTTATGACCCAGACTTATTGGAGAAGGACAAAATACGTATTGTTGATAGCATTTATAATTTAGGAAGGATAAACTATACTGAAAACCAATATCGAGAAACAAAACCAAAGGCTTCTGATATAGCTTCTGAAAAGAAAACTGATTCCATTATTTCCATTGATTATAAAACCACTGCCCCAAAAGAAATTGGATTGGAGCATCAATTATTCTTTTCTTCTAATCCTCAAAAAAATCCATATTCTAAAATTTTAAAAACAGATTCAACCATTTTTATTGTAGTGGATGGTAACCAAACAGTCAAGAAAGATTTTCGTTTAAAAATGCGTTTGGAAAAAGATGCTATCATCAATAACCAAGTCATTCCAAAGAACACCGCTGTTTATGGCTTCATTAGTTTTAAACCTAATAGAGTAATAATAGACATTGAAAATATATTGCATCAACCCGTAAAATTAAAGGCATTCGACTTTCAAGATGGCAGTGAGGGCGTTTATGTAGAAAACAATTTTAGGGCTGATGCCACAAGCGAAGTTATTGAAGATGCTGTTGACGATATTAACATTGCTGGAGTGCCTCAAGTTACGGGTGTGAAGAAAATATTCCAGCGTAGTAATCGGCAAGTAAAAGTTACCATAGTTAATAACTACAAACTCATTTTAAAACCACAATTATAAATTTAAAATTATGAAAAAGTACTTAATATTATTCAGTTTTATTTTGGTCTCTACATATGTAAAAGCACAACCAAAAACAGTTATAGATACCATTTATGCTAATGACCATAAAAATGTTGCCTTATTCTTCCCTAACCCAATCCGTCAAGGCATTACGGGTTCAGAAAATTTCGTTTTTACTTATAACAGAGACAAAGAACAGTATTTTGGGTTGCTCCAAGCAACACCAGGGAAAGAAAGCAATTTACTGATAATCAACAGTAATGGTTCAGTTTTTTCGTATATTGTAAGGTATAAAGAGCAAATTGAAACTTTGAATTATTTCATGCCAGAATCGACATCTATTGGCAACGAAAAGCCATTTGCTGAAGCTGCTGATAACGAAACTAAAACTATTAAGCACATTGACTTTAAAACCAATTATTATGAGCGCTTTTGTTCTTATCTGGTTAAAAGAAGACAACTTATTGGTAAACTAAAAAAACGACATGATGGTGTTATTCTAAAGATTGAAAATATCGTTTTTGACAAAGATGAATTATATTTTGTAATGACTATTGAAAATAAATCAACTTTAGATTATGATGTGAATTTCTTGAACTTGAATATTCAAACACGCCAAAAAGGAAAGAAAAAATCATTACAAAGTCTTTATTTAAAACCTGTTTTTGAATATAATGTTCCATTAAAAATTAAAGAAAATCAAACTGCAAAGTTGGTATATGTAGTTCCAAAGTTTTCTATAAGTGATGAACGAAAGGTCATTTTAGAACTCAATGAAAAAAATGGAGAGCGCAATATAAAACTTATCATATTAGATAAAATCATTAATAACCCAAATTAAAATACCATGAAAAAGATGATTATTTATTTACTGATTTCATTTGTAATGAGTTGCGGTCAAACCCAATTATCACATACCGATACGGCAAAGATTGTTGTTGAGAGTTTTTATAAAAATGACAATTCAAAACTAAAAAAGTACACCACTCCAGAAAGTTATGCTTCATTTATGGCAATTCAAGCTATGGTTGCTCCTGGTAATGATAGTCCGTCAAATTTTAAATTGATTGAAGAAACTGTTGACGGTGATATTGCTTGGGTAAAGTTCTCAACATCCTATGAGGAAAAGCCTGAAACTTTTAAACTCGTAAAAGCAGAAGACCAGTGGAAAGTAACTGAAAAAGGATTGAGGGAGAAAGCGCCTTTTTGACAATTTTATTTTCTAAAGAGATAAATTGCTCAACTCTTGATAATCAATTTTGCTGATAATACTTTCAATATTACTATCAACTTTAGGGCTGAATAAATCTTTACTTACAGTGTAAGCATTTAGTTTAGATTCTGGATAATTACTATTTACAAGTTCTTTGATTTCATCTTGTGTTAATTCCGAAGACAACCAATTATCAATGACATCATCATCTAAAATCACTGGTTGCCGCTTCTTTAAATTATGAATTTTAGCAAACATGGGAGATGCTTCTTTAGTTAAAATTGTAAAAGTAATATAGGTATCAATGACAGAATAAATACCTGCTAACGCTAAAGGTTCTTTCTCTTTTTGAGATATGTAAAAAGGATATTTTTTCTTTAAATTTTCATGTGGTTCAAAAAAGCCCGAAACAGGAATTATGCAACGTTTAGACATAACACCTTCACGATATAAAAAATGACTAAATAATTTTTCAGATTGAGCATTGAGACCTCCACCAAATTTTACCGCCTCTTTATAATAGTCTTTAATTTCATTTGATGCTTTATTTGAAGGTACAATACCCCAAACTCCTGGAGCCAAAACATCTGATTTTTCTTGTGGAATCACTAACATATTGGGATGTGAAAATCCATTTAAATGATAGTTTGGTTTATCAAATAAGGGACGAATAGTTTCAGAGCTTAACTTCGCTTTAAAATGTTCTTCAAGCTTTTTTGTCTTATGTGTTGTACTGGTATGAAAGCACATGTGATACTATTTTATAGGCTAAAGTTAAAAAATAAAATGTTTCCTTTTTAATTTAAACTTCTTGGGTCTTGTAATAGTGATAGCTTTTTAGTCCATATTATATCTAAGCTACAAAAATCAAATTCTTCAACTATCTTACCACAACACACATAAACTCCTAAACCATTTATTGGGTATTTACCATGTTTATATTTTTTTTAACTCCTAAAACAAAAATCCTTTAATACAGAATTACTCTAGCTCCAGTTGATTTTGATCATCTTCATCCTCACCTGGTAATTCTAATGCCTTAACAGATTGAATGGCATTCCCTGCTATTCCCTTTATAGAAGCATGCATGTCTATGGTGTTTGCAGTTACTTTTTCAATTTGTTTTTCACGTTCCTTCCAAATACGTTGCATCGCTCTTTTTTCACTGTCTAAAGCCGTTTTCATTGAAGTAAAGCCTTCAACAATGGCTTCTATTTGCATTCTGAACTGATTACTGGTTAAGTAATCATAGAGCATATGCATTTTATCTCCTTTATTTTCTTGTGAACTTATTGCTAAATTTACTTGAACTATAGATTCACGCAATACATTACAAAGTCCTTTAAATTCATCGTAGTTACAAATCCATATTCCATCTTTCAAGCCCATTCTGTCCATGTCAGAAGGCATAACTTCTGTAACTAAAACACCTATATTAGCTCCTTTTCCCCTGATGTCATTCTTGAATTTCTCAATCCAACTTGGTTGAAAATCTTTAGTACGTTTACTTTCGTAGTATATCTTACCGCAATTTTGTTCGGTTCGGGTATTGACTATTTGAATACAATCGCCTCCTCTAGCCCCTTTTTTAATTTCTTCAATGGTATCTAAAGGAAACTGAGCTGCTAACCATTCTTCAATTGCAAGTTCCTGAACTTCTCCCTGTAATTGCATAGAACCCTGTTCTTGCTTACGTTTCATTTCCTCGGTAAGCTTTTTTTGGTCTTCGAGTTGTTTTTGCATTTCCTTAAAACGCAATTCATTCTTATCTTCTTCAGACTTTCTAATTTTTTCCTTTTCTGAAAGAAGAACTTCATTTAAATGTTTTTGAGCTTCCGCTTCAATAGCTTCTTTAAGTTCTCCCTTTTCACGTTTCAGTTTTTCAATTTCTGCTTTGGTTCTGTTAAGCTCCTTTATTTGTTCAGATTTCTCATTGAGTTCCTTTTGCAAAGCAGTGAATTGTTCTGATTGTTCTTCAAGAAGCTTTGCTTTTAACTTCCCTTCAAGAATACTTTTTTCCTCTTTTATTTTTTTATCAAAACGCTCCTGAAACAACTCATTTTCTTGCTTTTTCTTTTGCTCAAAATCAAGTTTTTCTTGTTTTAACTTGTCTTGTTCCGCTTCATACTTCTTCTTTTCACCGGCTAATTGAGACTGATATTTTTGCTTGATTTCTTCTTCTAATTGATGAGAAAGAATGTCTTGAACATCAATGGAAGTTCCACAGTTGGGGCATTTTATTTGGGTTTTACTTTCCATTTTAAAAAATTTCTTGTTTTCTTTATTATTTAAATAAAGGTGTTTCTGAATTTGGTTTTATAATTGGCATTTGAACTTTTAGTATTACTGGCATTGGAAAATCTATTCCCATTAATATTGCTTCTCCTGCACCAAGAACTGGCAAAAAAGCCAAGGTTTCACGACTAGCAGTTGAACATGCATTTGCAATTGCCTCTTTATCCTGATAATTAATTAATCTGTGAGAAATGAAGGTACCTATTTGGCTTAATGTTCCATTTGGAATATCTCTAGGCATTTGAGTTGAAATACAAAGGAATAATCCATATTTTCTACATTCTTTTGCGATTGAATTAAAAGCATTTAATTCAGTTAATTCAAAATAATCATCTTTAACACTTTTGTTTAAAAATTGATGAGCTTCATCCACAAAAAGGATTAAGGGTTTATCCTTAAATATCTCTTGTCTTGCTTGATTTAAAAGATAATTACCAATAGAGTTTGCTAAAATTTCTCTTACTTGGAAGTTAAAGGGAACTTTTTCAAATCCAATTCTTAACATTGATGATTTGTTACCTTCTGATAGAAACGCACTAATTGAATCTATTAAGTTTTTTTCATCATTTATTTTAAAGCCAAATATTTTTTTAAAATAATCATCATTTAAAATGTTGTTTATTCTCATCAATAAACTTGTGCTGTTACTGTAATTTCTAAGGTCTAACGTATTACTCCAATTATCCCCAAAAATTTGAAAACATTCATTTCCTATTTGTCTCGTTAACTTATTAATGTCAAAGTTACTTTTTGAATTATCTTCTATTTCATCCACATATTTATGATAAGACATATTAAAAGGACTAGTAAGATTTCCTTGCTTCTTAATGCATCCATTCTCAATAATTAAATCTTTATCACCTTGCTTTGTTTTTATTTTGAATGTAATTATATTCCCTGCATCAATAATTTCATAATTTTCTTTATCTCGAATTAAACAATGTGCGATTTTAAGTGATTTTATTGCTTCAAGTAAAATTGGTTGCTGAACTTGACCAGCAGGTCTGAAAAGAACAAATAGATCACCAATAGTTAGTCTTGAATAAGGAAAAAAAGAATTATCAGCTAATACTAATGAATTTTCTGAATAATTCTCATCATCATGCTTATTATATTCCCCTGTTGCATCAATAATTATAGACTTTCCATTATTTGAAATAACACCTTCAAGAAGTTTACTTACTGTATAGCTTTTACCTCCTCCAGTAGTCCCTACAACGGCACAATGTCGACCAAAAATTGCTTGTTGAGAAAGTTCTACTAATGTAGTCTTGTCATAAGTTAAATGTCCTAAATCAATAATTGGAGCATTACCTTTGTGCTCTTCTTTTACGCCGAAACCTTTAAAATAATCTCTAAGAAACTCCGAAGAACATATAAACACCTTTGCCCCAATTACTGGTAATGAATTTAATCCTTTATCAATTTTAGAAGGATTAAATAATTCAAAAGATAGTAATATTTCAATCTTTCCTGTAGGGTGAAATTCTTTTGTGTTAAATGACTTTTCACTTAATTCTAAACGTTCTTTCTCTGGCAAAGTTAATTCTAGAATTTTCCCTAAAAAGCCGAATTGATCGCCTTCTATTACAACATAATTACCAACCAAACCACCTTTTAATTGTTCTCCATAAAAAGAAAAAGACTTCATTAATACAGATGAAGGAAAATGAACTTTAATAAATTGAGGGGTAACCTGATTTACATAACCAATAAAATGTGTATGATTAAATGGGCTATTATTCATCTATTGATATATTATTATTAATAATGATTTTTTTACTATCCTCTTGATTATAAGATTTTAAATTTGGATAATATTTTGCAAAATCAATAAATTCTTCATCAATTAGAGCTATATTATTATATTTTTTTGCTGCTTCATAAAACGGTTTAAAATGAGCAGAAAAGTCATCAATACCCTTGTTGACTACAATTAACTGAAAGCTTGGATTTTGTTCCAAAGCCTCTATTATCGCTGTAACTATATGTTTATCACTAAAACTAAACCCAATACAAATTAAAAGGACATTTTCATTTCTTAAATTCTGTTGAAATCTTGACATCATTTCAAAATATGGCTGTTCATATGAACTTTCATATTTACTATCTTTAGGGAAGATCATCAATGGATTTAATACTCCTTCTCTTTGATAGATTGTATCATTTTCTTTTTCCCAGTCTATTGAACCATGTGGTTTATAAAGATGGAAAACTTTCTGTATAAAATTATCTTCCTCTTTTACTCTGCTTGAATTTCTCGAAACTATATCATTATCAAAATTTCTACCACTAAACGTTCTTGGTATCGAAAAAGAAAAACCATCAATTATTGTATAATTACTTTTTCGTCCAGCCTGCTCAAATAAGGTGTCATAATTCAAGGTAAATATTTTAACTCTAGGATTGGTGACTTTTCTTTTAGTTATTTTTTCTAGAAACTCTTGATGGGGACTGCCTTCTGGCAACTCCAAAGTGCATTTTACCCTTATAGTTTTTTCAATTATTTTTATAATAGCATCAATCTCTATTTTTGCTTCCCCTTCGACAGGTATATCCTCAACATAATCTTTGGCTATATTGGCTAATGAAAGTAATTTTTCCAGATTTTTGATGTACTCCCCTTTCTTATCCTTATCATTGTATTTGACTAATACACAAAGCCTTTTTAATATTTTTTCTGTAATATCATTTTCGACATCATCCCATAGTTGAGATAAAAGTCTTCCCTTATTTGTCTTTCCAATTCCAATTGAAGAACCTGCTCCTGTTAAGATTGTTAAATTTTCAAATTGATTATTTAAAAATTGCTCATACATTTTGCGTTTTGCAGCAATAGCATAATCTAATTTGTTATCATTTTCGTCTTGAAACTTATATTTTATATCATCAATATAAACATCTGTAACTTTTTTATCATCTGCAGCATCACTAAACTCAATTAGAACTGATTTTTTCCCGTTTATGTATATAAAATTTCTTTTCATTTAATTACAATTTATTTATATTGAAAACTCTTTAACTCTCTTCCACAATTTTTATTTCTTCATTTGTCAACCCATAAAGCTGATATACCATCTTGTCAATTTCAGCATCTACCTTTTCAATTTCAGATTTCAATTCCTGTGCCTTTTGTTTTTGCTCTTTAAAGTATTGCATCCATTCAGCTTCTTCTGAAAGGCTCAATTGTACTTTGGCTTTTTTCAATTCTTTTAAAAAATCTTTAAATTCTAATTCGTACCAGTTTTGTAATTTTGTCGTAAGCTTTTCAATCTCAAATTTGGATTGTACCAATTCAAAAAAAGCAACAATACTCCGTTGTAGTGTATTAGTTATTGTTACGATTTTATTCACTGCATCAACAAATTGTTTTTGTTCTTGCACCGTTATTTGTTTAATTGGAAATTCCTTAGCATCTTTTATTAAGATTTTTTGGAATCTATCTTTGAATTCTTCCAGAAATTTCTTTTTATGATAAAATGAAATCAACTTACTATTTATCAATGCTATTAAGTATTCAGAAATATAGTCGCCTTTAGCTATTAAATTAAAGGCATTTTGAGTATTGTAAAGTTCTTCATTGGTAATAGCAGCCCAAATTCTTTTATCTGACCAATCGATTATTTGCTTTATTAAAATTCTTTTACCTTTAAAAAACCGAGCTTCTCTTGGTGCTCCAAGCCATTTCCCATAACTTATCCATTCTGCACCACCCCATTCCACATGGTATCTTCTTATGTCATTACCTGCAAGTAACTTTTTGAAGGTGTCATCTTTTTGATAAGTCTCATGAAACTCCCTGTTTTTTATTTGTTCCTGAGTATGACCTCTATATTTATCATAAGGGGTCAATCCTAAGCAGAAATCAGCACATTCAATTAACTTTTCTGTTTTTAACTCACACTTCCTAACAATGTCCATAGTTTCATCATCTACATTTATTCTAAAAATGTATGAATCGTCTTTTTTCCAATCAAATGAGTTAATTAAGAAATGTACGTCTGCATTATATGTTGTTATTTCACTAATCCTATTAAACCCCTTGTATATAAATATTTCTGTTGAAACACTAAAATCAACTTTTGTTTTAAAACTTAAAATTATTGTGTCGACTTTTACTTCACCTGCACTACCTCCAAAAGACTCATTCGGTAATCTAACAATATTAGTTAAAGTGGTTTTATCAAGTAAAATTTTTCTTAGTTCCCTATATGATTCCTGAGTTAGTAATGAAGATGGAATAATGAATGAAAAATATTTATCCCTATTTAGAAGTTCTATTGAGCGTTCTATAAATGATGAGTATAAATTCACTCGATTATTTGCGCTTTGAAATCTTTCAAACAAATACTTTACAATATCATTATCCAATGCTTTTATATCTACATAAGGCGGATTTCCAATAATAACATCAAAACCTCCATTTTCAAAAACGGTTGGAAATTCTTTCTGCCAATTAAAAGCTTTTTCTCCTGCAACGCTTGGGTCGTCAATTAATGAATTGCCACATTTTAAATTATTGTTTAATGAGGTTAGCTTCCTGCCTCTCTGTGCGGTTCGTAACCACAATGAAAGTTTGGCTATGTCAACACTTTCTTCGTTAATATCAACGCCAAAAATGTTTTTTTCTAAAATATGGTTTTCCACGCCTGGAAACTCAAAGGCATGTCCTAATAATTGTGATTCCAATTCGTCAATATAGGTGTGTTCTTCCATCAAAAACTCTAAAGCTTGGTTTAAAAAAGCTCCAGAACCACAAGCTGGGTCGCAAATGGTAATGTTTAACAACCAGTTTCGATAGGCTTGCAAATTAGCATCCAAGCCTTTAATTATATCTTTTTTTCGATTTTTTCTTCCTTTAGCGTATTCCTCATCAACTATACCTAATGCTTCCTTTTTTTCATCACATAATTTACCAACCGTATTTTCAACAATGTATTTGGTAATATATTTTGGCGTGTAAAAAACGCCATCTTTTTTGCGCTTGGTTTTGCTCTTATCTATTTCCTGCCCTTCTAATTGCGCCGTGATACTTTCAATTTCGTTCAGTGAGTTTTCAAAAATATGCCCAAGTATATTAACATCTACTTCACTTTGAAAATCGTATTTAGTCAACTTCAACACATGTGAATGCAATATGTCATCATCTAACAGAATTGTATCTAATAATGCATCCGGTAAAAACAAACCACCATTGTATGCAAAAATATCGTCAACTGTTTTTTGTCCTTTTCTTCCTGTGTCTATATAACCGAAATACTGCTTAAAAATGTCGTATAAAGGTTTATAGGCATCTTCTGCTTTTAAGACTTCCCAACGCTTTAAAATTCTTGAAATGGAATTAGGAGGCAGTAAACCGCTATCTTCTGCAAAGAGAATAAATAAAAAGCGATCGAGTAATTTTTGTGTTTTTTTGAATAACACCAGCTTATCGGCAACGGCATTATTTTTAACCATGTTTTGCCACAAATCGTTACGAAAAGCAGCATAATCTTTATAAAGCTGTTTGGTTATTTTTTCTTCTTCGTGTAAACTTTCCTCTTTTACTTTTAACGGAATACCATTTAAAAGATTCTCAACGCTTAAACAAAGCCATAGCAATTGAAATTCATTTTCTGTAAGTGTAAAAAGATTAAATTCTAAATGCTCAACCGAATGGTGAATGAAGAAACGTAGTTTCTCAAAATTAGATGTGATAACATATACGCAACCAGTTTGATTATTTTTGTAGTTAAATGCCTGAACGTTTATTTTATCTAAATCTTTGGTATCTGTTCCTTTTAGCTCAATAACACCTAAAGCCTTCCCATTATGCAAAATAGCGCCATCAGCTTTTTTTGCTCCTTTTTCATTCTTTAATTCGGTCGTTAAATTGAAATCTGGTTGCGGATTTAATGTGTAGCCTAAAATATCAACAAATAATTCACGTAAAAATCCTTCTTGGAATTGTTCTTCTTTGGCCTCTCTTATATTTTGCTGAATGGCAGGATTATGAAAGTAAGCAACAAACTTTTGGTAAGCTTGATTTACAGTTTTTTCATCCTGACCTTTGATGTGTTTATTAAGTACTGAATTTTGGAGAAATGCCATTTATTTTGTCATACTTTTTAATAAATAAAGCAATCCATAGAGACGCTATTATTATAAATTTTAAGAAAACTCTAAAGTTAGAAAAGAATTTTGAGTTATGACAGTTTACTGAATTTTCTTTCGAGAATTTATTTTATAATTGTTAGAGTTAATACTAATTTAGTCAGGTTTGTGGGGTGTTAATAGTAAAGAAGTTATCAAGTTGGCCTTAAAAATCAACTCTTAAATATGGACCTTGCCTCCTCATAAATCGCATCAAAATTTGATTGTAAATTTGCCTCGGAATATTCTTGTTTTTTTATTGGCAAACGTTTTTCAATTTTCGGAAGTTTAAACTGTACTTTCCTGTCTTTGCCATCGGCAAACGTTATAAACTCCCCTTCCTTCAATCTAAAAAAAGCATCTGCTCTTATTTTTGCTACTTCCCGTTCTCCAGTAGTAATTCGTGTATCAAAATTGAGATTATGACCTCGATTCACACTGGTGGTTTCTTTCTTTACGATTTCAAAAAAACGCTCGTAATATTTTGCAGTATCTGGATCGTTTACCTTTCCGAAGAATTGATACGATAAATTACTTAAAATCGCCTTGCTCGCCTTATCGCCATACATCATATCGTTCTGAATTTTATCTTGCATCACATATACAGTAGCAATATCATAGCTTCGCAATGTAGCTGGAATTCTGTGCATATTTAAAAGCCGAATAGTTGGTGCCTCTTCCATTAAGAGAAACGAAGCGTTTGAATGTCGCACACTCATTTGTTTCGTAATGGTATGAATTATGGTGGCTATAATTGGCGAATATGCAGTCTCGTATTTTGGATTATTGACTACTGAAATCACTAAAGAATGTTCTTGATTATTAATATCAAGTGGCACATCATCCGACGATAAAGTCATAAAAATACGCTGAGTGCTTATTTTCTTCAGCGCATTCGCCAAAGTGCTTTTCACACCAGCTGTTTGTCTATCGGAATCCTTACCACTTATAAAAGCATCTGCCATGGCTTTGGAGGTTGTATTGGAACTTAAAAAAGCTATGAGGCTATCTGTATCCAAAAATTGGTAAATAGCTATGAGATGGGGTAATGTGCAATATTGAGGATAGTTGGTTTTAAGTTTCCAAATTAACCCTCCAATAAGTCCTTCTGCGGCATCATTAAAAAATTTAGTTGTTCCCATACTTCCTGACTCTCTTTGCTCTAAGAGGTTTTCAATAAGTACCCTTGCGACCTCATTTACGCTTTCTTCATTAGTCATATATCTTGGTGCTATAGGATTCACACGGTCATGAATAGTATCAAATGAAATCACTTTGAAATCAATCTCATTTTTTTCAACTAAAGGGAATGCCATTTCAGTGATTTCAAAATTTTTGTAATCATGGATGACACCTGAAAATTTATGCTTACTGAAATGTTGAAGGAAATTATAAACGACACTTTCGGTTTTTCCGCTACCGGCTGAACCTATAATGGAAGCACCACGTTTAATGTTATCTATTTTAAAACTTCCTCGCTTTACTTTAAATTGAACTTGGAATTTATTATTGGAATTGAAAGGTTCATTTTCAGTGTGCAGAAATACATATAAAACCGTATTGATTAACAATAGTGGGCATCCAACATAAAGTATAGGAACATACCATTTCAATGTAAACAGGCTCATTTTAAAAACTATCAATAAACTTATAATAATTAGCATCATGTTTAGAATAAAACCATAGCGCGTTATTTTGAAAAGGATTGAAAACACCAAGAACATTCCAAATAATAATCCAATAGTAAATGTGACACCTTGCATTTCCATGTTATATACCTATTGAACCGGATTTAATCGCCACTTGTATTCCTTGTTTTAGATATCGGATAGTTTTCAATGCCAACTGAACTTTATTGGTTGGAATACTTGCCATGGGAACTCCCGATTTCGCCAGAATTTTAAAGGCAATCGCCTTCTCACTTCCAGGCAGACCTAATAAGGTCGTGAAATACAACTTAGGATCTTTAATAAAATCTTTCTTCGATTTGTACGATTCAGCATAGTTGCGTTTGTAACCAAAAGTTTTGTCAAAGGTGTTTTCTACTTTTGTGAAGAATGCATCCCTGTCAAATCCTCGTTTTACTATTTTACCATGCATTTCAACTTCTGAAGCTTTGTGTTTGGATCCTGGTGATAAGCTTACAGAATTAGAAGCATCCTTTCGACTCACGATAATATGAACATGACTTTGGTTACCGTCCTTTTTCATACCTTGAACAATACGTTTTCCGTTTTGTTGGTGTGGTGCTTCGGCTTCTAATTTGGCGATTTGAGTTTTCATTTGCTTTATATTTCCTTCCAGTTGTTGGTATTCTATTTTCCTAATGTTGTTTTTTAACTCAAGTATTTTAGTGGCAAAAGGTTGATTTTCTCGCACTTGTTTGTCGGTGCCTTTAAACGTACGTTGGTGTTCAATTTTGGCAAAATATTTTATATCGTCTACGGTTATTGGTTTACCATTAATTTCCCGATTGAAAGACGTTGCATAATCGTTCATGATGGCTCTGGTATATGTCTTTAAATCTTCAGAACTGTTTTGTAATTTTCGAAGTTCAGATCGACTTGGACTTACAGTAATTGAATAAAATTTAGGTTCCCTATTTTTGAGTTTTGCAGTATTACCATCAATTTCTTTGACCACTTCTTTAACATCTATTTCATCGCCATATTGGTTGAAAAAATGTTCCATATCCTCTTGCTCCAAACTCTGATTTTCTTTCTCTAGATAGTCTACAAAATCCGCAGAACTTTGTGAATAGTTACCTCCTAATTTTTGCGCTGTGATTGTTATGTACATGATTTTATAATTGATTATTTGAATCTTGTTTTTCCACAAACTGGACTTTCCTTTCTTTAGGATCTTTTTCTAAAATGAGCTTTTTCTCTTTAGGTTCAAATTCCATAAACAAGGATTGAAGCATCGCCGTTGTGGGTTTGTCGTGGTTCTTTTCGATGTCTTTTATGATGGCGATTACTGCATTGATTCGTTTCTTAATTTCGTTCTCCAAGGTTTGCATATTTGGACCTAAAGTTTCCTTTGGGGAAATCCCATTTTCTTCAAAAAAGTCAAGCATTAAAAGCAATGTCATAGATTGAGATTTAGACATTTTTTTACAATATTTTCGAAATCTTGCTGCTACTGAAACTTTTATTCCAAGCATCTCAAAGCGTTCTTTTTCATATCCTTTATCCATTTTTTCTGAAAAAATTTGTTGTTTTTATTGGGCTGAGCGCTTTTTTTCTGAAAAAATGATATTACAAATTCAAAAAACAAAACATTCAATCGCCGTTAAGCATTGATTTTACTAGTGTTTTGCAAAAACTGAACATTGAAACATCGCGCCAGCGTGTTACCCTCTTGCTATTCCTTTTCGTCCCGATTTATCGGGACAAAAAAAATACCATGACATCCAAAAATATAATGGCTTTTCCTGCAATACTAATTGAAATTTATTTTTTTAAGAGTGTTACAATGGCAGTTTAAAAGTATAATTAGTAAACATCTCTTTTTGTTGCACATTATAAAATAGCAGAACAAAAAAAAGACCTTTAAAAATTAAAGGTCCTAGATTAGAAATTAGATTCTAAATATTAAAAACATAGTCATAAGAATACAAATTTCTTAAAGCTTCTTCTTCCAAAAGTGTATCATATTCAATATGATGTTCTTTGGCGTATCGTTTCAATTCATTTCCAAATTTATGTTCTACATCTTTTTTGGAAACCGAAACCAAACGTTCTTGGGTTTCGTTATCGAGGTTCGAATAATTGAGATATACCATGACAGAAAATCAATATTCGCTCGGAAGCATCAACGTATTATCTACAAAAAACAACCGCAATTCATCCAATGGAAAATCCGTTACATTGTATCTATGTGTTTCGTAGATATTGCCATTTCCGTCACTATAATTAATTAAAGCCTCGCATTGCTTTTCGGCTCTTTCTTTTTCAGAAAGTCGTTTAAAATCGACTGTTACAAAATAGCTTTTGTTCATTAAACTTTTTGCTATTACTGAAGCATCGGTTACTAACCAAAAACACTCGGCAGCATCTGCCAAATATTTAATTCCATCTGTAAATTTAGTTCCTATTAAAGGAATTTTATAAAAGGTTTCTGAACCTATAAAATGTTGCAGTTCCGCTTTTATTTTGTTAACTTGTGTCTTCATTGTGATTTTCTTTTTAGAAGTTAATAATGAAAAAGAGGACGCGACTTTCCACAGGAACGTCCTCTTTTATTTTTAGTTATTCCGTGGTGTTTCCATCACCTTTAATTCCCAAAAGCAGGATTTCATTGGCTACCACTTCGGTAACATATCTTTTTTCTCCCTCATTGGTTTCATAAGAGCGTGACATTAATTTCCCCTCTAAAGCAACTTCTTTTCCTTTGCCTACGTATTTTTCAACGATTTCGGCAATCTTGCCCCATGCCACAATATTGTGCCATTGGGTGTCCTGTTGTTTCTCACCTTTTGAATCTTTGTAAAATTCATTGGTAGCAATTGAAAATTTAGCGACTTTCTTTCCGCTTTCAAGGTTCGTGATTTCTGGCTCGTTTCCTACGTTGCCAATTAACTGTACTTTGTTTTTTAGAGTACTCATAATTAAAAATTTAAAGATTAATATTTACCTATCTGAACCCTTCAGAAAGGCTTGAAAATTGATTTACTTATTATATCCAGAGCGTTTTCCTTTTTTTGTTTTTTTAACTTTTGTTCCGCTTCCTTTTTATTGATTTTGTAAGATTTCATAAGATCCGTTTTAGATTTACTTCCCATAGAGCCGTCACTGTTACCTTCTTTTTGTTGCTTGGTGCTGTTCAATATTCAGCTTTATTAAGACATATAAAAAGTGCGAGGAACGAGCCTGGTTATGCTGTCGTATAAAACTGAATGTTGTTATTTTGCTGACAAAAAAAAGGTATAGCGGTGATGGTTCGGGACGTGAAGCTAAATTCTTTGTGAAATACAAAATCATAGGAAGTGGAACAAAATGCAAATATTTTTTCCTATTTGGCGGACTTGATTCACCCTTTTTACTTGGAATGAAGTGTTCCTTTCCAGCGAAGCGGAAAGGGGTAACGGAATGGAAAGTCAAAAGGGTGGATTATGTCCAAGACCTTTGTTAAAGAAGCTCTTTTCCCGTAATGCAGCTTTTCGCGAAATGCAGGGGAATGTGCTGAATGGAATTGTAAGATAATTTTTCTCTGTAAATTGAATTATATTTTTAAAACAGTTTCTCTTGAATATCAAGAATACCATCAGATTTTGAAATTTTATTCCTTTTTAGAATATCCTTTAGTGCTTTTCTTCTATTATCATAAATCCATTGCCTTAGGTTGTTCAAAAGACCTTTTTCATAATCTGAAAGTTCTTTAGGTGCTATTTCAGTCATAGCTTCTAATTGCCCATTGTTTTTAGATTGTATTGCATATTGAAGACCTAACCAAGTATAAATATTTACCCATTCCGATCGCATGGGTGCTTCATAAGTTCTTGGCATTATGTAAGCTAAAGTCTCTGTAAGTGAAGCCATTTTTTCATGTGTCATTAAGCATATTAAACGTGATATTTTTATTCTACCAAGAATGTCTTTTGGTATCGTGTCTTGCCATGCAGATTTAAAAACGATTATTGGACTTACGAGGCAATCCATAAAATCAAAAACGAAATCTTTCTTATCCTTTGTAGGTTGTTTTATAACTTCTTCCAATGCTGATATTGATTTAACCTCAAAACCGAAATCGAGCTGTACAACTTTTAAATTTTCCATAATTATATATTTTATATTGAACACTAATTAAAAAAGCCACTAATCATCAAATTGACAATTAGTGGCTTCGATTATAACTTCACCGACTTTTTGAGTTTGGAAACTCTCTCCTTCTGTCGGCTTATTCTTTTATCGGCAATGGCCTTTTGTTCGGTTTCAAAATCCCCGATGGGTATGCTTCCGAAACTCTCCGCCAGACCTCTGAGTGCCATGGCCTCACTATAAGTTGGCAAAGCTGATTTAAAGGCATCATAGCCAACATTATTGATGATGATTGCCATGTCATCTTTAGTCAATTCCATAAGACGTTTTAGGAATCCAGAAGAACCCTCTTTTTTATATTTGTCAATATCCAAAAGCTTACCGTAGTGTTCTTTTTTTGGCCAACCTAAAGCATTCCATAATATCAATCTGCTAATTTTTTCTGTGGCATCACAATATTTATGTTTTCCAATCACAGTTAATTCTTCAGTTTCACACATGGTTTCAATGAGGCGCTTATGTACTTTTTCATCATCCAGTTCCAACATTCGTTTTGCTCTTGTATTGATTTTTTCAACCTGAGCAATAACGCTTTCTTTACTTTTAGGATCCAATGATTTTTCTTCTTGTTTTTTGGTCATTCGAATAGAGACATATTTTCCATGATCGTAACCGTTAATCCAAAAGCCTCTAATTTTGTTTTTTCGCTCATCCTTTCCGTGGATGGTTTCAAAATCATCATAATTTACCAACACAGTAATTCCTAGTTTTTTCAATTTCTGTGCTAGTTCATCGTCCGTATCTTGATGTTTGGATCTTATTAAATAAACGTCTTCAGCATTATTGATAATACTGTTTATTTCGGTTTGAATGTGTTTTTTGGTTTTACTGCTGAAACATACTTTGTCGAAGCATCTGTCTTCTTCCTTTACATCGGGAAACAGTGAGCAGTTTGCTCCTGAGCGCTTCGGACAATTGATACATGCACCTGCTTTTTTAATCAGTTTTTCATCTAGCGGATCAAAAATCGCTTTTGATAACAGCGCTGTTATATTTGAATCAATATAGCTTTGTAATTGTTTGGCAGATTTTATATCACCACTCCAATCGCTTGCATTTTCCGCCACTTCTTTTTGATATTTCTTATCCAGTCGTGCTATGATTAATGCCTTTGAAAGATTAATTTTATCCTTAAAAAATAGTTTTTTCCATTCGGCATTTAGATTATTCAAACTCAGCCTTTGCAGAATGAATTTTTCAGACTTGGCGATTTTAGTAGCAATATCTTCAATGAGATAGTTGCCTTTGTCAATCATCAGTTTGAATGTTTCAGCTTCTCGTAATGGATGCACATCTTCTCTTTCGAGATTTTCGATGATTTGAGCTTCCAATACTTCCTGATTGTTTAAGTCCCTAATTTGTACTGGTACAGATTTCAAATTAATCAGATTGCAGGCTCTTAATCGACGTTCTCCACAGATGAGTTCATAACCTTCAGACATTGGTCTTACTAGTAACGGTTGAAGTACTCCATGCTCTTTAATACTTTCTGCGAGTTCTTGAATGGATTGCTCATTAAAATCGCTCCTCGGATTGGTCTTACTCGTTGAAATTTCAACCAATGCGACCTCTTTTAAATGTTCGGTAATTGTTTCCATAAATTTATAGTTTTTGATTAAACAATATTTATGCGGAACCCAAACGGAAGACAACATTTCTGCTCAAAAGGAAACGGAATATAAATGAGGTGTTGGCGAAGCGTAGGCTTTATGCCGTAGTCTTTTGATGAGAATATTTTGCGAGTTTACCTTTGTACCAATATTGATATAGATATCTCTCCTATTAAGCGGACGCTATTTCAACGTTTTATATTGGGAATGTAGAGTTCCTGCTCCCGAAGTTTAGGGATTAGGCAGGATGAAACGAAGTGGAAATCTAAAACTATGGAATTGTGTTCAAGACCTTTTTTAGTGAAGCTCTTTTCTCGTAATGGAGAGCAACGGAATGTAGGGGAATGTCCTGAATTAGTTAAAAAAAGTTTCAATTTCTTATAATCCTATGTTTATTTCTCATATTGACATATGGTTGTATTAAGATAGTTCATAATATTTTTATTTCATATTTTTGATTGAATCAAAGATTTTTTTAAAAAAACAGAATACAATTAAGATGTATAGACAATGAATTTTAAATTGCTTCGTTCAAGATATAAATCCTAAGAAGCTAAATATCAAATTAACTGACGACCAAAAAGTTATATGGCAAAAAATTTATGAAGTAGAATTTTCAGGTGATACTTTGATTAAAAATCTTAAAAAACTTTAAGAAATAATAAATTTATAGACGATTTTGATTATGAAGATAATTTATTTATCGGACAAATTAATAAGGCAAAATTAAGTGATAGAAGTAAAATTGGTGTAGGGGCATTTACACCTTACACAGCTAGAATAAAAATTAATGTTAAAAGATAACAAACATAGAGTTACTGTGTCTGATATCGTTTTTGGAGGTCTTCCTCGTGGTAGATGAACTTATGACCCCAACCCCATAGAAGTCTATGTTGTAAAAAATAAAAAAAATGAATTTAGAAAAAATAGTCCCGCTCTTAATATATTATTAGTTCTAGATACAGACTTAGATGAATATTTCACACTTAAAAAAGATTCTAAGCATAACGATTGGTAATACCTTAAAATTTAAAATAACGAAAGCACAACAAAGTAGTGTGTATATTGCATTGCTATAGTGTTTCATCTTTTGGAAAAAACTCTCTAACACAATGGCAGTTGTATATTTTAAAATTAATACTCTATCTAACAACGCATCATACAAGAAACACGTTATAAACAGTTTGGATACAAACATAAATTAAACTTCACTCCAAATTTTTAGAATTAAAAAAGGTCGATTAACTCGAAATCAGGAAAAATATTTAGAATCCTCATATCGGAATTAATCACTCTTGCGGAATCTTAAAACATGCTGAGTACTAAAAAAGCCAAACGTTAGGTTGAGCTGAATAAAAGGGATTTCCCAGGTTTAGTTTATTGCAATCAAAATTTAGAAGTCCAAAGGTTTGTGCTGTTGAAATAGAAATTAATAATAAAAATTGTCGTCAAAAATTTGTTTGATGGTTTTACGAGAATAATTTTGATAAATTAACAAATTTTATAAAAGCAAGTCGCAAACCCACGATTGTGGAAAATCGAGCAAAGCATCAACATTTGAACTAAAAAACCCACCGCACAAACAGCACATTTATTTTTTGCCAACTCAAAACCCAATACACAAAAAAATAAAAGAGTTATTTTCTGCTAACGCTCGAAAAAAAAACTTTGAGTATTTAAATATTAATCGTAATATTGCAATTAAATAATATTAAAATGGGTTTAACCAAATCAGAAATATTTACCGATACGCAGAATGATATAGCTTCGTTTGCAAAAGCATTTGCACATCCTGCACGTGTAGCTATTTTGCAACAACTGTTCAAAATGGATAGTTGTTATTGTGGAAATTTGGTGGACGAAATAGGTCTGGCACAACCCACAATATCCCAACACTTAAAAGAATTACGAAACTTGGGCTTAATTAAAGGAAACGTTGAGGGGACAAGTGTTTGCTATTGTATAGATAAGGAAAATTGGCAAAAAATGAAGGAAGTACTAATGTTGTTTTTAGACCAGGATACTCAAACTAAAGACGAATGCTGTTAAAAAAATTTATAATCTTTAATTGCTTTATTGCGATAAATTAATATTAAAACCAAACCTATGAAAACAAAAACAATCCTTTCACTATTGCTTATAACAAGTATAGGCATCCAGACCATTACCGCACAATCGTTGCGTAAAAAAGTTAAAAAAAGTGTAGAAGCACTTACAGAACAAATTAATACACTTTCGCAAGAAGAAATCACTCAATTAGACCAGATAGCTTTTAAAATCAAAAAAATAGCATTTAATAATGAAGGCACAGATGTTTTGTTCATCGATAACAGTAATACAGAAAATTCTCAATTGGCTATGATATGGCTTAATACAGCTTTCCAATATTATAATCTTAAAATAGAGTCCCAATCGGCAGGCATCAATATAGATGTAAATAAACCAATATCCGGTTTTAACAGTTTATCTCAATATGGGTTTTCAGTAAAAAAAGCAAACACTGGCAAACCTAATCAATATTGGGTAGAATATAGCAACGGGAGTAGTTGGCTGGTGTTTGCAAAATCGTTAAAGGATGTTCAGCAAAACACATCAAAAGGTTTAAGTATCATTGTCGATAATTCTCAAATTGATAATGAAAACCTAACCATAAAATTCGACCTGTCTAATGAGGATGAACTACCTTTGCAAATGGTCTATATCGCCGCTCAAATAAATCACTTAAATAAAACAAAAAATTAATATGTTATTATCTCAAGTTAAACAACACCTTTCCCGTTTA
Organism: Yeosuana marina; assembly: GCF_011762485.1. Lineage (GTDB taxonomy): Bacteria > Bacteroidota > Bacteroidia > Flavobacteriales > Flavobacteriaceae > Yeosuana > Yeosuana marina. Next base: position 272,180 of record NZ_JAAKGI010000002.1, on the reverse strand, counting down.
GAGTATATCACGTTTCAGCTACCTAACGGAGAATTAGTACCAAGCCACTTTCACGTCACAGAGGTAGGGAAAATAACCAAACATTTTATCGATTGTGGTGGTATGGTTAGAAATGAAGAAGTAGTAAACTTTCAACTTTGGAATGCCAATGATTACAATCATAGGCTACATCCTGAAAAATTGGTTAACATCATCGAATTGTCCGAAAAAGTTTTAGGATTAGAAGATTTAGAAATTGAAGTAGAATACCAAGGCGATACCATTCAAAAATTCGGACTTGATTTTGACGGGCAACATTTCTTGCTAACAAACAAACAAACCGACTGTTTAGCAAAAGACAAATGCGGAATTCCAGCAGAAAAAACCAAAGTAAAATTATCAACCTTAAATGATGAACCTTGTTGTTCACCAGATGGAAACTGTTGCTAAAACCAATTTAATTTTATAAAAAATGACAACAACAAAACCAACACTATTTTCAGTAATAGAACAAGTAATCAAGGGATTAAATCATCAAACTATTTCAGATGAACGTAAAGCAGTTTTACAACCGCTCACCGAATTTATTCAATCAAAGGTTTCAAAAAATCAAGAAATCCGCATCAACTTTATCTGTACCCACAATTCACGAAGAAGTCATTTATCACAAGTTTGGGCACAAACAATGGCGAATTACTTCAATATAAAAAACGTGTTTTGTTATTCAGGTGGGACAGAGGCAACAGCACTTTTTCCAATGGTTGCTGAAACTTTGAAAAATTCGGGTTTTCAGATAAATAAAATTTCAGATAATGAGAATTCTGTGTACAGCATTAAATATGCTGACAACGAACATCCAATAATCGGGTTTTCAAAAAAATTAGATGATGACTTTAATCCAAAATCTGAATTTGCAGCGATTATGACTTGTGATTCAGCAAATGAAGCTTGCCCATTTGTTCCAGGTGCAGAAAAACGTATTCCTATAACTTTTGAAGACCCAAAAGCATTTGATAACACACTACAACAAGCAGAAAAATATAACGAAAGAAGTCTGCAAATTGCAACAGAAATGTTTTACGTTTTTTCTCAAATAAATTCATAATAAATGGCTACAAAAAAATTAAGTTTTCTTGACAAAAATCTAACGTTGTGGATATTTGTCGCAATGGCAATTGGAGTTGGACTTGGATATTTTATTCCAACCTTTCCAAACATCATAAACTCATTTAATAGCGGAACAACCAATATTCCGATTGCAATCGGTCTGATTTTAATGATGTATCCGCCTTTGGCAAAAGTCAACTATGCACTTTTACCAAAAGTATTTAGAAACACAAAAATTCTATCTATTTCGCTTATTTTAAATTGGATAATTGGTCCCGTTTTAATGTTTGTTTTGGCAATTACATTTTTACGTGACTATCCCGAGTATATGGTTGGGCTTATTTTAATTGGTTTGGCTCGTTGCATCGCTATGGTTTTGGTTTGGAACGACCTTGCAGAAGGAAGTAGCGAATATGGTGCAGGCTTGGTAGCTTTAAACAGTATTTTTCAAGTGTTTGCATACAGTTTTTATGCTTGGATTTTTATAACAGTGCTTCCTCCCTATTTTGGATTCGAAGGTGCTATCGTGGATATTTCAATTGGAACGATTGCTGAAAGTGTAGCCATTTATTTAGGGATACCTTTTGTAATTGGAATATTGAGCAGGCTAATCTTAGTAAAATTAAAAGGAGAGGAATGGTACACAAAAAAATTCATCCCAACAATTTCACCAATGACATTGATTGCTCTATTATTTACAATCATTGTCATGTTTTCTTTGAAAGGTGAATTGATTGTACAAATCCCAATGGATGTTCTGATTATTGCAGTTCCTTTACTTATCTATTTTACGTTGATGTTTATCATTGGATTTTTCGTTACCAAAGCAACAGGAGCAGAATACGACAAAACAGCTTCGGTAGCTTTTACAGCAGCAGGCAATAATTTTGAATTAGCGATTGCAGTTGCCATTGCTGTTTTTGGACTTAATTCAGGACAAGCATTTGCAGGTGTAATTGGACCTTTAGTTGAAGTTCCAGCATTGATTTTATTGGTTCGAGTTTCCTTTTGGCTGAAAAAGAAGTATTACCATACAACTAAAACAGCACAAAAATGAGAATAGCTTTCTTTTCAGACATACATGCAAATTTACCGGCACTTGAGGCTTTTTTTAAGGATGTAGAGTCAGAAAATGTGGATGCAATTTATTGTTTAGGAGATTTGGTTGGTTACAATGTTTGGCCAAATGAAGTAGTAGATGAGATAAGAAAAAGGCATATTCCTACCATAATGGGAAATCACGATGAGGCTTTGCTAAATCCTGTTTTAAAAGAAGCTCAACCCTCAAATAGAGGGTTAACACGAGCAATGGTAAGCAATCAAAATAGAGATTACTTGATTAACCTACCGAGGCATTTATCCTTATCATTTATTACAAACAATGAGCCTTTCAATCTCTTAATGGTTCATGGAAGTGTAAAAGCTATAAATGATTATATGCTAGTTGATTATCCCAAGGATGAAGTATTAGAGATGATGTATTCACATCAGGCAGATGTATTACTATGTGGTCATACGCACAAACCTTTTCATCGCATAATTGAGGATAGTAATAGTTTCAAACATGTAGTTAATATTGGTTCTGTAGGCAAGCCCAAAGATGGAGATGCTAGAACTTGCTATGCTATATTAGAGCTGGGTCAATTTACTTTTTCTGCTAAATCAAAAGCTATTGATGTTTCTTTTAGAAGAGTTGAATATGATGTTGAGAAGGCTGCTAGAGCCGTAGAAGAAAGCGAATTTGATAGTTCCTATGCTGAAGCACTAAGGCTTGGGAAATAGTGATGACCGATTAATTCAGTACTATTCATTCGAAATCGAAAAGGCATTTTATTATGCCGAATATCACAAAATAACTGATATAATTTTAGCTTTTCTTTGAAATATATGACTTTTGTTACATTTCATTTCAAATATCTATCGTACATTTGCGATAAAAAATATGAAAAGAAGTTTAGCGCATATAGATTATAAGGAAGATACCGAAGCTTTGGCAAAATTTGCCAAAGCTTCGGGGCATTCTACTCGCATTGCCATTTTAAAACATCTTGAAAATCAATCCTGTTGTTTTACTGGAGATTTGGTTGACATATTGCCAATTTCGCAATCAACAGTTTCACAACATTTAAAGGAATTGAAAAACGCAGGTTTAATTCAAGGTGAATTAAAACCGCAAAAAATAAAGTATTGTATCAATCAAGAAAACTGGAAGATTGCAAAATTATTATTTCAACAATTTTTTGATTGATATTTTTTAATAATCATATCGTTTATTGGCGATAAACAAATGAAAGCAATGAACAAAATATTTAAAATTTTAATGGTAATTTCTGTTTTTACCTTTTTGGACTCTTTAGAAATCTATTCACAAGAAGCTGAAAACATCCAGGAATTATTCTTAGCTCTAAAATCAAATCCACAAACAAAAAATGATAGTTTGGCATTTGAAAACGCAAAAATAGGGAAGCAATTAGCATACAGTGCTTTGTATCCTAAAATAACAACTTTTGGAACTTATAATAATTACTCAACACCAACTGGTATGCTTCCAGTCCCTCCAAATGAAATGTTTCCTATGATTCAAGATTCGAGTATTCCACAACCATTTAGCGAAGATATTTTAAGGGCTGGTGTTAGTATTTCAATGCCAGTATTTATCAAATCTATATATACAATGGCAAATAAGGCCAAGTACATACAAAAATCAGCCAAAGCCAAACAATATATAAATTTGTTACAGAATGAGGCTATTATTGTCAGTTCAAATGCCAATTTACAATACATTGAATCTTTATCACATGCCCTTGAGATTAAAAAGCAATCACTGTTAAAAACAAAAGAAATTGTTGCTATTCAAGTTAACAATGGAAGAGCTCCTGGGTCCAGTTTATTAGTTATCCAAAATGTTATTAATCAAGTTGATGCTACTATTAATGACATTGCCATCAATAGGGAAACAGCATTGGCATCCATTAAAACATTAACAGGAATTAGATTAAATACTTCAGTTGAAATGATAGAAACAGCTTCATTAGATACCAGTGAAATTAAATCGTTAGAGCCCATTCAACAAAAAGTATTGGCCGATAAATTAAGCTTAAGAGCCGAAAAAGAAAAATTGTTGCCTTCCATATTACTTATAGGAAATTATAACCACAGTTTTGCTAATGCCTATAATAATAACCGGGCTATAGACAAAAACTACACAGACATTGGTTTGGTAGTTAGTTTACCCATATTTAATAAAAGCCAGTACTCTCAAATCAAAAAAAGTAACATTGAATACAGCACAACTCAAAATGAGTATGATAAAATGAGGTTAGCTGTAGTGTCTCAGGCTGAACAATTTCAAAAAAGCCTCCAATTATTGTATAAGTCAGAAAAATTGTATCAACAAAATGTAAAAGATAAAGAAGCAATTTTAGCCATTGCCAAAGTGAGTTTTCAATCTGGAAGAATAACTATTGAAGATTATTTAAAATATGAAGACGATTTAGTGCTAGAAAAATCAAAACTCTATAAAGCCGAAGCCGAAAAATGGCAAACACTAGTAAAATTAGCTGTGATTTATGGTAATAACATTGAAAACTTAGTAAAATGAAAACGATAAAAAACAAAAAAACAATAGGAATAATTGTCGTCGTTACAATTGTGATTTTGGCAATTTTCGCTGTAGTTAATGCCAAACGAAAAGAAGCCAATTTACCAATTGCTAAACAATACGGTATTGTAGTTTCAACCATTAAACCCAAAGCAGAAGAAGTAACGCTTACACTACCCTATTTAGCACAAACTGAAAATGATAAAGATGTTAACTTATCTTCAAAAGTTACTGCACGTGTAAATTATATAAAACCTAGTGGTTCAAAAGTGAAAAAAGGTGAAATAATTGCCCGATTAGATAACACATCAATTCAAACAAACAATATAAGTTTAAATTCACAAATTAAGGCAGCAAAATCGGCTCTTACCAATTTGGAAGAAACTCATAAAAGAACCAAAGAATTATTAGCAATAAAAGGTGCTTCAGAAGAACAATTTCAAACTGAAGAAAGTAATATTGAAGCTGCTAAGGCAAAATTAGATGCCTTATACCAAAACCAAATTGATGTTGCCAATACATTAACTTATGCAACCATAACGTCTCCTGTAGATGGTGTAATTTCTAAAACTTTAGTAAACATTGGCGATATGTGTTTACCAGGTCATCCTGTTGCAACGATTAGTGCAACTAATGGATTTTACTTATTGTTAAGAATTCCAACAGATCTACCAATTTATGGTGTGAATATTAACAACGAAAACTTTCCAGCTATAGCCTTAAACAGCACCTTTAACAATTTAGCAGAATACAAAGTATATGTCAATTCAAAAGGATTTACTACAGGAGACAGAATAGAAGTTAACGTACTTGTATTTAAAGGAAATAGTATAAAATTACCTTTTGATTCGGTTCTAAATCGCGATGGAAAAAGCTTTGTTTTAGCAAAAGAAGATGATAAAGCAACCTTAATTCCTATAAATATTATTCAAACAGGTGAAGAGGGTATTGTAGTAAGTAATAAAGAGTTGGCAGGTAAAGAACTTGTTGTTGCAAAACAAGATATTTTATTACGCCTTTTGGGAGGATCTTCTATAATAACTAAAAATTAAAACCATGTTCGAATATTTCTATAAACGTCCATATACACTATATGCCATTATAGCAGGTTTCTTTATTATGGGTATCGTAGCCCTAGTTACGTTACCAAAAAATCTCTTTCCAGATGCCAACCCTCCACAGGTAATCGTTATTACCAATGTACCTGGTGCAACAGCTCAAGTTGCAGCTAGCACCGTATCAAAACCAATAGAACAAGAAATTTCCAGATTGGGTTTGGTAACCGATGTCAGCTCAATTAATGTCGCTAATTTTTCAATAGTAAAAGCCGATTTTGGTTATAAAAAAGACCTAAATGCAGCCGCTGTTGATGTAGCCAATGCTTTATCTATTGCAAAAGGGAAATTGCCATCCAACGTGAATCCAGCTATTTATACAGCAGGAGATTTTACCTTGCCCGTTGATGTTATATCGTTAAGCTCTAAAAACAGCAACTTAAATGAAGCAGATATTAGTAAAATAGCAGAAAGTTTTATCAAACCCTATTTATTAAGTAATCCTTCAATTGGGAATGTTGAAGTTTTTGGAGGATTTCAAAGTTCAATAAATATTGAAGTTGACCCTTTTAAAGCAAAACGTTACAACGTAAATTTTGAGTCTATTTCTAAAGTCCTTCAGGTTTTAAATAAAGATATGCCCATTGGTTTTGTAAAGGGAGACAATAGCTTTTACACCATTACATTTTACGGTGAAAAAGATGAAATTGAAAAGATAAAAAACTTAAACATTTTGCCAAATATACGTTTAAGTGATGTTGCCGATGTAAAATGGAGCTATCAAAAAAGAACAAGTGGTTATATTGGTAATGCAAAACCAGCTATTGCCTTGGCTATTCAACGTGCTCCTGGAGGAAGTGTGCTTGATGTTAGTAAAGCAGCACGGGCAGAGATGAAAAAGCTTGAAGCGGAATATCCAAATATTAATTTTGAAATTTCAGATACGCAACGAAACCTTATTGAGTTGGCAAATTCAAATATGTTGGATGCTTTACGTGATGCCATCATTTTTACATTAATTGTGGTATTGTTTTTCTTAGGAAATTTTAGAGCCATCATTGCTGCTGGGTTATCTATTCCTATGGTATTTTTTGCTACAATGGCCGTTATTTGGCTTACTGGTGGCGAATTAAACATTGTAATTTATACAGCTATTATTTTAGCTCTGGGAATGTTAACCGATGATGCCGTTGTAGTACTTGAAAATGTAGAACGGCACCTTAATGAATTAAACGAGGATTTAGAAACAGCTATTATAAAAGGCACAAAAGAGGTAATTGCTCCAGTTTTTGCAGGTACTATTTCAACTATTGCCATTATTTTTCCTTTGATGTATGTGGGCGGTTTCCCTGAAAAGATATTTAAACCCTTAATTTTCACCTTAATTATTGCACTGATCATATCCTTCTTTATCTCCATTACATTTATACCACAATTGTTGAAAGTGTTGTATAAAAATGGATTTAGAAAAACTAAAGTTGAATTATGGTTTGATCGCGCTTACAATAATTCAGTTGGGAGATTGGTAGAACCTTATGTAAATGTCATCAAATTTTCTAACGGTAAACGCAAAATTTTAAGAAGAGCATTGTTAACCTTCGGCGTTGTTGCTTTGTTATTACTAACCGTTGGAAATATAATGCCTACCATTGGTAAAGATGCTATGCCACCAATGGATACAGGAATTATTAAAGCACAAATTGCATTTAGTGCTAATGAAACTGTAGAAAGTGCCGAAAATAAAGTAACTCCTTTTCTAACCTGGCTGCATAAACAAGATTGGGCAGATAAAAGTTCTGTGGCTTTTGGTACAGAGCCGGGTGTTTTGAGTTTAGGAAGTGGAAATCTACCTTCAGAAGCTACCATTACTATTAATTGCGTGGACCGTTTTCATAGGAAATTGTCTATGTGGGAAATTGAAGACATTTTACGAGATAAATTATCAGAATTAGAAGGCCTGAAACGTAATGATGTTTTTGATTTTGGAGCTACAGCATTATCTTCGGTAAAAGCACCGTTAGACATTCGATTAAAATCACCTGCTGTTGATGGTTTAACAGATAAAACGCATCAAGTAAGTGAGGCCATCTCAACAGTTAAAGGTTTAACTTCTGTTTCTACAAGTTGGGATAAAGATGTAAGTGAAATTCTATTGGATATTGATGAAAATAAAGCTTTGAGTTATGGTTTAACACCCTACGATATTGCTGCTCAAATACCAATAAAAGGACAAATAGTTGGTTTAAATGCCAACTTGCAATCTATGAATACGCAATATGTAAGGCTTTATCTCAAAGGAAAATTTAGTCAAAATGAACAAACTTTAAGGTTATTGCCTATTCAATCAAAATTTGGTGAAATTCCGTTAGAATCTTTAGCAAAGATCTCAAAACAATTAACCTATGCTAAAATAGAGCGCGATAAAATGCTATACAGTGTTGATGTAAATGGATACCGTTCAAAACGCCCAATTACACACTTAACTGAAGATGCAGAGGCTGCTTTAACAAACGTTAAAAATTTAGATGGTGTTGTAATAACCCAAGAAGGGGATATTGCAACTATTAACGACAGTTTTGCACGAATGATGAAAGCCATTGCTTTAGGAATTATCATATTATTGATGGTGTTAATCGCCATTTATAAATCGGTAAAAATGGCCTTTATCATGATTCTAGTATTGCCATTATCATTAATTGGTGCTGCTTGGGGAATGCTACTATTTCACAAACCGAGTTGTATGCCTAGTTTATTAGGTATTTTATTGCTCTTCGGAATTATTATTAAAAATGCAGTGTTACTTATCGACTTTTATCAACATCACCGAGCAAGTGGAGAATCTCCTTATAAAAGTGCCATAGAAAGTGTACGTGTTCGTTTTAGACCAGTATTAATGACTGCATTTGGTACCATTGCAGGCATGATTCCAATTGCTCTAGAACAAGCAGTTGGTTTAGAACGATTAAGTCCATTAGCGGATGTAGCCATTGGTGGATTATTAATTGGAACATTATTAACCTTGATATACGTACCAATTTATGCGTATTCTGTTGATAAAAAAGAAGTAAAACAAATTGAAACTAAGTAATATAAATTTAAAAAATGAATACTAAAATCACAGTACTATTAATTGGGCCTTAAGCACCAATGAAAATTTGATATCAACCCATATTCAAATTGAATATGCTGAAAAACTTTCAGAAAAACAAAAAGATGCCCCTTGGGAATCTGAAATTACCAACAAAGTATTTGGATGCATTTTTTCGTATACCGCTTATCACGCTGAGCAAATAGCAATTATTAATAAATATGAAAAATAAAATAAAGAAAACAGCAGTAACAGCATTGATTTTACTCACACTTGTGTTTGTAAACGCTTGTAAACAAAATACCGAAAACAACCAAAATCAAAAACCGGAAACAATGCAAACGATTCCGGCAACAAAACATAAAGTAACTTTTATTGAACTGGGTTCCGTTCGCTGCATTCCTTGCCAAAAAATGCAACCCATCATAAAATCTATTGAAAAAAAATATGGAGATCAGGTGGAAGTTGTTTTTTATGATGTTTGGACACCTGAAGGCAAAGAAAAAGCCAAAAATTATGAGTTTAACTTAATTCCGACACAACTTTTTTTGGATAGCGACGGAAAAGAATATTACAGACACGTGGGCTATTTTCCTAAAGAAGAAATTATTAAAATCCTTCAGCAAAAAGGCATTCAGTAAAAAATAATAAATAAAATGATTAACAGAAATTATTGGATTTTAGGATTGATTTGGGTGTTTGCAAACAGTATGTTTGCACAGGAAATTTCAAACAAATCAACTTTAAAACAGTTGATAAACAGTGCACTTGAAAACAACTACCTATTGCAGGCTAATGAAAAAAATGTGTTTATAAAACAGGCTGAAATAGAAATTCTTAAAACCAACTACCAGCCCAAAATAAGTACTTCTCTGAATTTTTCTTATTGGAAATTTCTTTTGCCAAACAAACAAAAGCTACTGGGAGATAATGGACTTTCTGATATGTATACCGATATTTCAATTTATCAAACCATCTATGACTGGGGAGAAAATAAGCTAAAAAAGTCGGTTGTGGAAGATGAAATTAAACTGAATGACGATATAAAAAGACAAATAAGAAACACCATTATTTGGGGCGTTTATGATGCTTATTTTGAAGCCCAAAAAATTGAATCGGAAATTGCTGCCCTTCAAAATGCCTCAAAACAATTAAAATCACACTTACAATATGCCAATAATCTTTATAAAATCGGAAGAGTTTCAAATATAGATGTGCTAAAAATCAATTTACAAATCGCTGTTGTTGAAAAAGATTTAAAAAAGGCACAAAATCAGTATCTCAGTCAGGAAATTAAAATTAAAAGTTTGTGCCACCTCGACGATAATAAAAGTTTAGAGATGGAGAACACCTCCGAAATACACTATAACAATTCAAAAAACATTTTGTTTCCCCAAGATTTCCTATATACAGAAGTAATTCAAAACCATCCTGTGCTATTGGCTGCAAATAAAAAAATAACGATGGAGTCCAAACAAAAAGATATTTATAGTTTGCAGAACCGACCAGAATTTTTTTCATATGGCATCGGTAGTTGGGAACACGCCTATATTCCTTTTGGTGACAATTTTAACTACAATATTGGCTTGGGTATTAGTTATACATTACCGTTTTGGGGCGGTAGTAGCTACAAATCAAATGTATTAAAGAGCAACATGAGGGTTGAACAGTTGAATGATGAGAAAAATCAGCTTTTTATTGATATAAAAAAAGAAATTGATTTAGAATTAAATGCCATCATTGATATTAAAGAAGAGATTGCCAACAATGAGAAAATTATTGAGTTGGCAAATGAAACCCTAAACAATGCTTTGATAAAATATCAGGCTGGATTAGGCCCTGTTATAGACGTTCTTGACGCCCAAACTATTGTTACAGAAACAACAATTGCTCACCAAAAATCGATAATTGCTTTTTTACAGTCAGTGGGCAACTTGAATTACCTAATCGGAAATGACAACTATCCATTTTAAATTATAAACAAAATGAAACTTTCAATCAAATACATCACAATAATTTTCCTTGCAGGAGGGCTCTTATTTAATTCTTGTAAAAAAAGTGATGAAAAAAGCACACTACTAAAGGTAAAAAAAACGCCCTTAGTAAAAGTGGAAACTGTCAAAAAGTTAAAAATGACGTCATTCATAAACATTACCGGAACAGTGCAAGCCAATATTTTTAGCGATGTTAAATCCACTGCCGACGGAACTATTGAAAAACTTTACGCACGAGAAAACCAATGGGTTGAAAAAAATAGAATCATTGCAATCATAAATCCGAATGACCGTGTGGCACTTATATCAAACAACCAATCACAAACTTCACAACTTGAAAGAAAACTTAAGTCTGCCGATAAAAATTCAGCAGAATATCAAGTCCTGTTACAAGAGTTTGAAAATGCCAAAAAGAACCTTGTTTATGCCAAAAATATGTATCAAACCATTCCAGTTATTTGCCCAATGAGCGGATTGGTCACTAAACGCTGGCTCGACAATGGCAGCCAAGTATCGGCCAAAGAAAATATATTGACTATAAGTGATATGAATTCATTGGTTATTAAAGCCGAGGTAAATGAAAAATATTTCGAAGCCATTAAACAAGGCAAAAAACTTCAGGTAATGATGAACGCCTATCCTAATGATACCTTAACTGCAACCATTAGTCTTGTTTACCCACAAGTTGACCCAGTAACACGCAGCGTTAAGTTTGATGTCAAAATTTTAAATTTCAAAAAAAGTCTATTGCCTGGAATGATGGCATCTATCAAAATACCTGTTTCGATGAAAGAAAATGCACTTTCGGTATCAGAACAAGCAATTCTCACTTCACCCGACAATAAATTTTTTCTTTTTGTGATAGATAAAGATAGCATTGCTTTTCGCAAAGTGATTGAAAAAGGAATCAGTTCAGGAAATAAGCTCGAAATTCTCAAAGGTTTAAATGAAAACGACAAAGTTGTAGTTTCTGGACAGGAAATGTTAAAAGACAGTATGAAAGTTAAAATAATGGGAACACATAAGACAAACAAAAAATGAATTTGACCATACAATCCATAAAACGCCCAGCCGGAACCATCATGCTTATGATTGTATTGATGGTTGTGGGCGTTGCCGGTTACTTTAGATTGCCAACCAATATGCTTCCTGATATTACTTACCCTATGGTGAAAGTATATGTATATTATCCAGGGGCCACACCAGAACAAATTGAAAATGAGATCGCTACGGTTATCGAAAGAAAAATGGCCACTGTTGACAATCTCGATTATATTGAATCTACTTCTGAGGAGGGAGTTTACACATTATTGGTGAATTTTGATTTTAGTGTGGATCGTGATGTTGCTTACCAAGATGTATTGGCAAAAATGGGTCTCATTAAAAAAGAATTGCCACAAGGAATATTGGAGCCCGTTGTTTTTAAGGCCGACCCTTCGCAGCTTCCAGTCGTGGAAGTTTTAGTTTCTTCAGATAATATGAGTCTGACCCAACTTCGTACTTTGGTAGAAAATGAGTTCCAGGAAGAGTTTGCTTCAATAAAAGGATCGGCAGGAACAGCACTTTCAGGAGGAATGATGCGAGAAATTCGCGTGCACATTGATCCCTTGAAATTGCAGGGTTATAATATCACCTTGCAAGAAATTGCCAACAGGTTAAAAAATGAGAATGTTGATATGGTTGGCGGACGTTTAGTGACAACTACACAAGATTACATTATTAGGACATATGGTGAATTTCAATCGCTTGAAGAAATAGAAAATCTCATTATTAGGAAACTGGACGGCGACGGTCAAATTTTATTGAAAGATATTGCATTAGTTGAAGACCACCACGGTTTACAACGTATTAGAACTAAATACAACGGAAAAGAAGGTGTGCGTATTTCCATTTTCAAACAAGCAGATGCAAACGCCGTAGTAGTTTCCGACCTGATTGCTGAACGCTTAACAGAACTTCATAATACGCTTCCGCCAAGCACCCATATTGATATGATTTATGACCAGGCAGAATATGTAAGGCTTGCGATCAATGGCGTTCGTGATGCCATGCTAATGGCAGCCTTGCTTGTTACCCTTGTTACAGCCTTTTTTCTTTCTGGCTGGAAAAGGGTTTTGGCACTGGTTATAAGTTTTCCAGTTACCCTGTTGGCAACTTTTTTCCTTATGGAATTGTTGGGCTTCTCTATAAACATATTTACTCTTGGTGGTTTGGTGGTAGCAATGACCGTGGTGCTGGACAATAGTGTGGTGATGCTCGAAAATATTACTAGGATTCAGGAAACCGAACCTAAAACACCAAATCAGGTTACAAAAGGCGCGATACAAATAAGCGGGGCAATTGTGACTTCGACACTCACCTTTCTGTCTCTTTTTGTTCCCTTTTTATTGGTTCCCGGAATGGCTTCTTTATTGTTTAGGGAATTGGTAATAACCATTGCCATAATCATTTTCCTTTCTATGATTGTTTCTCTTACGGTAACGCCGATGCTGATGGCACTTTTTTATCCCGAAGGCAAACCTGTAAATAAAAAACAATCATTTATTGCCCGAATCTCCGATGCCTTTATCAATGGTCTCATCTATATTTATAAGCCTATACTCAATTGGTCATTGAAGCTTAGATGGTTGGTTTTACTCGGATTTTTGTTATTGCTTATACCTGGATATCTTTTTCTAAAAAAGACAGGCTCAGAATTTCTGCCCAAAGCGAATGACGGACTGATAACTGTTAAGGTTATAATGCCTACAGGAAGCTCTATGGAAGAAACCGATAAAGTTTTGGCTCAAGTAGATAAAACAATTGCCGAACAAAAATTTATACACGGTTATGCAACCTTGGCAGGCGGAAAGGTTTGGGGATTGGTTACCACAGAAAATAGTTTTGAAGGAGAGCTGAACATTCAATTGGTACCGGCTGCCGAACGCCCTATGGATACAGATGAATATGTTGAAAAATTGCGACCGGTTGTTATGAAAGCGGTTAAAGCTCCCGGTGCAAACATTAAAGTGTTTCATACCAAAATGAAAGGTATTAAGCAAACCGGACAATTCGACATTGAACTTGAAATATTGGCTTCGAGAAGTGAATCTATGCAAAACATTTTTAAACAAGCCAACCTGCTCCAAAATGAATTAAAAGAACTCGATTTCCTTTCTGGTCTAGATATTTCACTTCGACTTACGAAGCCAGAATATCAAATAAAAGTAGATAGAGAAAGGGCCTTTGACCTTGGTTTGAGCTATGAAGAAATTGGTACTACGGTAAAAACCCTAGTTGGCGGCACCGTTGCTACACGCTATAAAGACGGGGCTTATTATTATCCAATTCGCATAGTTACCGATGAACGAGAGCTAAATAATTCATCAGATCTGGAAAATATTTATATATATGCTTCCAGCGGGGCAAAAATACCTTTAAATGCAGTTGCTGAAGTAGTAAAAGCTACAGGCCCAATTCAAATTGACCGCAAAGACCAAGATCGTGTAATTAAAGTTACCGCAAATGTTGCAGGCATAAGTGTTGGAGATGCTACAACGACCTTGAAGAAAAAAATAGAAAATTACAATTTTCCTTCCGGGTATCGCCTCAATTATGGCGGCCAATCACAAATGCTTTCAGAAAATATGCAGCAAATGACTATTATTCTCCTTTTTGCACTGTTCTTGGGTTATGCAGTTATGGTAATTTATTTTGAAAGTTTTATTAAACCATTGATTATCATTATACGCATTCCACTCTCTCTTGCAGGTATTTCATTTGCACTTTATATCACGGGCACTCCATTGAGCGTAACTGCATTAATCGGTATTATTATGCTTACGGGAATGGAAATTAACAATGGCGTATTGCTCCTGACTTTTATAGATGAACTTCGAGAACAGGGAATGGATATTGTAGAAGCCATAAAAGAAGCCGCATTTGTGAGATTAAGACCTATACTTATTACAGATATTAACAGTTTATTTGGGTTAATTCCCCTTGCTTTTGCTTTTGGAGACGGCACTGAAATGCTCAAACCAATGTCTATTGTGGTTATTGGTGGGCTTCTATTTGGATTGTTACTCGTATTTATCTTTATCCCTGTTATTTATATGATCATTTACGGAAACAAAGCATTTATAACTAATTTAAAGGCAACTAAAGAATCGGTAATAGCATAAAAATTACACGATTTTTTAAATGATTTTCGTTTGGTGGGCAATGAAGGTATTTTTCCGAAGAAGAATTAATAAAAAGTATTAAATAAGTTAGAAGTAAAATAATTTAGATTAATTATTATTAATATTTAATTATTAATCGTAAATTTGCGATTGAATTATGAAAAGAACTCTAGAAAATATTAATTACAAGGAAGATACAGAACTTTTAGCTCGTTTTGCTAAAGCATTAGGTCATCCAACTCGTATTGCCATTCTAAAACACTTAGAAAATCAGTCATGTTGTTTTACAGGGGATTTGGTCGATGTATTGCCGTTGGCTCAATCTACTGTTTCACAACATTTAAAAGAATTAAAAAACGCAGGATTGATTCAAGGCGAATTAAAACCACCTAAAATTAAATATTGTATCAATCAAAAAAATTGGGAAAGAGCTAAACTATTATTTGAAACATTATTTAACTATGATCTGACAAACAAGAAGTATTAAAAAAATATTATAATTTTATCGCTTATTTGCGATAAACAAATCATTTCGATTATGAAAAATTATATAAGCTATGTGATACAGGATGCAAAGGAGCACACACATCATTCAGAGATAATTGATATTATAAGTCCACCATATACCTACTCTTCAGCCCCAGAAGTTACAGAAGTTTTTAAATGGGCAGAGAACAAACGATTGAAGCTTTTACCCGATCAAAAACTGATTATAACGAATATGTTTAAAATATAATTTTAAAAAAAACAGAAGATGAAAACTATCAAAATATTGGGAACAGGATGTCCAAAATGCAAAACAATGACCGGAATTGTTCAAGATGTAGTGAAAGAAAATAATATTGATGCTACTATTGAAAAAGTTGAGGATATAATGGAAATTATGAAATACAACGTGCTTTCAACTCCAGTATTGGTAATTGATGAACAGATTAAAATAAAAGGACGTGTTCCCTCTCCAAAAGAAGTATTAGAACTATTAAAATAGAATTATGGAAAAAGCAAAACAGATATGCCCAACAACAACGATGGGCAAAGTAAGTAATGGTGCATTAATTGTGGATGTAAGGAAAGCAGATGAGGTGGCAAATGTTACTTTTGACGTGCCAAATTATATTAATATTCCTATAAATGAATTAGAAGACAGACTTAGTGAACTTCCAAAAGATAAAGAAATTGTGATGGTTTGTTTAAGCGGAGAAAGAAGCTTGAAAACCACTTATTTTCTAATGAATAATGGTTATCAAAACGTGTTCAATATGGATGGTGGTATTATAAAATGGGCTTCTAAAAAATTTCCTACTAAAGGAGATGTAAAATCTTTATTATCACAATCTAGTTGTGATTGTTCATCTTCTAATTGTTGCTAATAAAAATTTAAACAATGTTTGATTGGATTGAAAATTTTGCTGAATGGCTAGTCTTTGACACCTTTGGAATGACCAAAGGAGCACACTTAGCTGAAGCTTTAAACTTTTTTATTTACGATACAATTAAGATTACTTTACTATTAGTTGTTATTATTTCCTTAATGGGAATTGTAAATAGTTATTTCCCAATAGATAAAGTAAGAAATTACCTTTCAAGAAATAAACTATATGGTTTAGAATACCTTATGGCAAGCTTATTTGGGGTGGTTACTCCGTTTTGCTCTTGTTCATCAGTACCTTTATTTATTGGATTCGTTAGAGGGGGAATTCCTTTAGGTGTAACATTTGCATTTTTAATTACCTCTCCACTGGTTAATGAAGTGGCAATTGGATTATTTCTAGGGCTTTTTGGCGTCAGAATTACAGTTATATATATACTAAGTGGCATTCTATTAGGTGTTGTATCTGGACTTATTTTAAGTCGATTTAAATTAGAACGCTTTTTAACACCTTGGGTAAAACAAGTATTGGAAACTGCACAAAGAGAAGAGGATATTTTTAAAGCAGAAAAAACACCGTTTTTAAAACGCTTACCAATAATTTGGACAGAAGTTAAAGATATTTTAAAAGGAGTTTTACCCTATGTAGTCGTTGGTATCGCAATAGGTGGTTTAATGCACGGCTATATACCTGATGGTTTCTTTGAAAAATATATGAGCAAAGACAATTTATTTGCTGTACCATTAGCAACAATTATGGCTGTACCAATGTATATGAATGCATCGGGTATTTTACCAGTAGTTCAGGTATTGGTTTCAAAAGGAATTCCTATAGGAACTGCTATTGCATTTATGATGGGTGTTGTTGGCTTATCATTACCTGAAGCAATGTTACTTAAAAAAGTAATGACCTTTAAATTAATAGGTATTTTCTTTGGTGTGGTAACGCTATGCATTATCATTTCGGGGTATATATTTAACATCATATTATAAACATTTTAAAACAAAAAATAATGGAAACAAAAAAACCAACAACAGAACAAATCCTTTCTATGATGAAAGGTGCTATGAATGGTAAACTACCAAGAGCAATAGAGTTAGCTGGAGAAATTTTTCCGGAATTGGTAGAAGAACACGCTCATAGTAGTGCGTTTGCTTTACCTCAAAACGGAGCTTTAGAAGCTGAAACAAGAACATTAATCTACTTGGGAATTGCATTAGCCACAGGTAGCAAAGCCTGTATTGAAGCGATGATGAACAAAGCTAAAATGCAAAATATTTCCAAAGACAAAATTTTGGAAGCTTTTAAAATTGCACGTTATGCAGAGGCTACAAGAGTTGTAGGCAATGCTGAAATTGTATTTGAACATTTAAAAAACTAAAACACAGACAAACCTTAAGGATTCAAAATGTCGCATACCCATACCCATACTAAACCAAATTTAACTTCAAATGATATAAATCGTTCTTTTATTATTGGAATAGGTTTAAATTCAATTTATGTCGTTGTTGAATTAATATATGGTTGGAAAGAAAACTCAACAGCCTTACTGTCTGATGCTGTTCATAATATTGGGGATATTTCTGGTTTATTATTGGCTTTTTTAGCATTCCGATTATTAAAGGTAAAGGCAAATAACACCTTTACTTATGGGTTTAGAAAAGGTTCTGTTTTAGCATCATTTATCAATTCAATTTTATTAGCATTTGCTATTGGAGCAATAGCTTGGGAAGGAATTCAGCACATTTTACATCCTGTACCCACTAGTGGAACTATAATAATGATTGTAGCAGCTATTGGTATCGTAATTAATTTTGCATCTGCACTTTTGTTTCGCAATAAAAAAGATGCCGATTTAAATATCAAAGCGGCTTATTGGCATCTAATGGCAGATGCCTTGGTGTCTTTAGGTGTTGTAATTGCAGGTTTAATTATTAAATACACCGATTGGTATTTTGTAGATGGCATTGTTGCTGTAATAGTTGCGGGTGTTATCTTATTTTCTACTTGGAGTTTGTTTAAAGACAGTATCATTGGTATTCTCGATGGTGTTCCTTCTAATATCGATACAGATGAAATTACGCATCATTTGTTAGAAATAAAAGGAGTAAAAGAAATTCACCATATCCATATTTGGAGCATTAGCACCAACGAAAATGGCTTAACGTGTCACGTTAAAATTGATGATTTAGAAAATATTCCTAGCATTAAAGAAAAAATAAAAAAAGAATTAGAAGAGCATAACATTTTGCATAGCACCTTAGAGTTTGAAATCAATACAGAAAATTGCAATGGATAAATTTCAAAATAAAATTATGTTAGAATACAAAATAACTGCTACAAGCAAAGCAGGAGGTGAAGCCACTGCAAGAGCAAATAATGGAATTGTTCATTTTGATGCTTCGGCAGGAAGAAAAGAAAATCTTCCAAATCCGGCAGAGCTTTTACTCACTTCTTTAGCAGCTTGTATGTTGAAAAACGTAGAGCGATTTTCCGAGATATTAAAATTCAATTATGCGCAAGCTAAAGTAGATATAAAAGGTTTTAGAAATGACAGCCCGCCATTTATGTCTAAAATTGATTATACGCTTCAAATTGAAACAGATATGGATGAAAAAAAACTGCATCTATTACATAAAAACATTCTAAAATTCGGGACTATTACCAACACCTTGGCTAAGGTTGCTGAATTAAATGGAACCATTGAATTTTTAACACAAACTAAAAATGGATGAGGATTTTAATTTTTACAATCTCATTTGTTATTGTTTTTACAGCCTGCAACAAAGCATCTAAAAACGAAAACAAAATGGAAAACAATAGCAAAACAGAAGCAGTAAAAGAGAGTACTGAACCTACTATAAAAGTGATAGATACTCATTTTTCGAAAGGTAGGTTAGGATTAGAACATGAATTGAATTTAGAAGATTTAGAAAAATTTCACGGGCATTTATGTGATGGTTTGGTCGTTGGTTTTTTAGGGCTACAAGAAGGACTAAGTGTCCTTTATCCTAATGGAATTGTAGATAGAACGAATACTAGAATTGCAAGTAAAGCTTCACCTTGCTTAACCGACGCTGCTATTTACATTACTGGAGGTCGATATCAATTTAATTCCTTTTATGTTGATAATACTATTGAAAACGGATTTTACATCATTCAACGAAAAGATAATTTAAAATCAGTAAAAGTTGCTATGAATAAAGGTGTGAAACCACAAATCATTAACAATTTAGGTGAAAAAGCAGACGCAGGAACTTTACCAGCTTGCGAATTAGATAAACTCAAAACAATGGAAGAAAATTTTTCTAAAAAATTACTTTCCACTAATCCAAAAGAAAATTTCTCTGTAACCGAAATTACTGACTTTAAATGGAATCCTGTTTTGGAAAATGATTACATCAAAACAGATATTCTCAATAAAAATAAATCAAATTGTAATCAATAAAACAAATAATAATGAAAACAATCAAATTTTTATCAATTTTAGCAATTAGTCTAATATTTACATCTTGCAACGGTCAAGATAAAAACAAAACAACTTCATTAAATAAATCAATTTCAAAAATAGAAATTCTTGATTTTCACTCAACACACAGATGTATGACGTGCAATGCGATTGAAGCAAATACTAAATACACGTTGAACACTTATTTTGCAAAGGAACTGAAAGATGATAAAATTACATTTCAAGTTATCAATGTAGATAAAAAGGAAAATGAAAAAATTGCTGAAAAATTCGAGGCATCTGGAACATCCCTATTTTTGAACGTGATAAAAAACGGAAAGGAAACCCAAATAAATTTAACCGATTTTGCCTTTATGAATGGAAATGACCAAGAGGCCTTTTCTAAAGAACTAAAAGCTAAAATCGATACAGAATTAAAAACATTCTAAATGGATATTTTACAATCTCTTTTAGAGAACTACAATATCCCAATATTATCAGCATTTATTCTCGGACTAATGACAGCCATTAGTCCGTGTCCTTTGGCGACCAATATAACTGCAACCGCTTTTATTTCTAAAAATATTTCCAGTAAACGAAAAGTGTTTTTAAGCGGAATATTATATTCTTTAGGAAGAGGGTTCAGTTATACTGCAATTGGCTTGATATTATACTTTGGTGCAAGTAAGTTCCATATTGCCCGATTTTTCAACCAAAACGGAGAAAAGTATTTAGGACCTTTATTAATAATCATTGGGCTGATTATGCTAAATATTATCAAGCTCAATTTTTTAGGAAAATTGAATTTTCAAGAAAAACTATCTGAAAAATTTAAGGACAAAGGGCTTTTAGGATCTTTTTTGATAGGTGTAGTTTTTGCTTTGGCGTTTTGTCCTTATAGTGGAGCATTGTTTTTTGGAATGTTGATTCCTATGACAATTGCATCAGCAGATGGACTTTACTTGCCTATTGTATTTGCATTAGGAACAGGCTTGCCCGTAATTCTTTTTACTTATTTATTAGCTTTTACAGCTGGTAAAGTTGGTGTGTTTTATAACAGAATCACTAAAATTGAAAAGGTAATGCGAACAGTCGCAGGTGTCGTTTTCATATTGACGGGATTGTATTATGTTTTCATTTTCACAGGAATACTGGAATAGTGAAAAAAACGGTTAAAGTGAACCACTGAAAACGGAATTTTTTGAGCCACATAAAAACTCTTTTCAATCTAAGCATTTAAAAGGATTTGCAATAATTATTGCTATGCTCACTTTTATCCGCTGAATGTGGCTCTCCTTGTCCGACCTATCCAATATTCGGGCAATTTCAATACTCCAAATTATTTAGGATAATTCTTAATAATAATTTTAAAGATTCATGGGACACCTTACACATTATCTTTATTTTTATGTTATTTTTAGTTGGTTTTTAAACTTTGGAACCCATTCAATTTCTGCAGCTTTGGGTCAATATTTTCATTATTCCCATTTCATCTTCTGCAATCTAACTGCATTTAAAATTGCTAATAATGCCACACCTACATCTGCAAAAACAGCTTCCCACATGGTCGCTAAACCTCCTGCACCTAAAATCAAGACAACTAATTTAACCCCAAAAGCCAATATAATATTCTGCCATACAATTTTTCGGGTGGAGCGGCTAATTTTTATGGCTGTAACAATTTTTGAAGGTTGGTCAGTTTGGATGATGACATCTGCTGTTTCAATGGCCACATCACTTCCTAAACCACCCATTGCAATACCAACGTTACTTGCTGCTAAAACTGGAGCGTCATTGATACCATCACCTATAAACGCTACCTTGTTCTGTGGGTTTTTCTTTAAGGTTTCAACTTCATTTAATTTGTCTTCTGGTAACAAACCTCCTTTGGCTTTTTCGATGCCTAACCCAGAAGCTATTTGTTGCGTAATGGAATCTTTATCACCTGAAAGCATCATTATGTTTTTGATGCCGACTTTGCGCAATGCTGTAATAGTGAGTTTAGCATCTTCTTTCAATTCGTCAGCAATCACTACATAACCAGCAAAATCATTATCGATTGCTACCAATACAATGGATTCTACAATAGATTCTGTTTCCTTTGGAAACTTAATATTATTTGCAAGCATTAAAGCTTTATTACCCACTAAAACAGTCTTCCCATTTACATTGCCTTTTAAGCCTTTACCTGCAATTTCTGAAACTTTTTCCGCTTCAAAATCTTTGCTATTTTCTTTATACTCCATAATGGCTTTTGCAATAGGATGTGTAGATTGCGCTTCCATAGCCATTAAGTATTTCATAAATTCTTTTTCATTCCAATTGATGGCTTTAATTTCCTTGATTTTGAAAACACCCTTGGTAACCGTACCTGTTTTGTCCATTACCAACAGATTAATTTTGGCCATGGCATCTAAAAAGGAAGCACCTTTAAACAAAATACCATTCTTTGAAGCTGCTCCCAATCCACCAAAATAACCTAATGGAATAGAAATTACTAACGCACATGGGCAAGAAATTACCAAGAAAATTAAGGCTCTGTATAACCAATCTCTAAAGACATAATCATCTACAAAAAGGTAAGGAATAAATGTAACACCAATAGCTAAAAACACAACAATTGGTGTATAGACGCGTGCAAACTGTCTGATAAATAATTCCGTTTTTGATTTACGTGCCGTAGCGTTTTGAACCATTTCCAAAATTCTGGCAATAGAGCTATCTTCAAACTTACTGGTGACTTCAACCTCAATAACACTTTCTAAATTGATACTTCCTGCATACACTTTGGCGTCTTTAATTACCGAATCGGGTTTGCTTTCTCCTGTTAAAGCTGCTGTGTTTAATGATGCTTTTTCAGATAATAAAATACCATCCAACGGAATTTTTTCACCTACCCGAATCTGTATTTTCTCTCCAATGTTTACTTCTTCCGGTGAAATACTTCTATAATCACCATCACGAAACACATTAGCTTCTTTTGGCCTAACATCCAACAATGCTTTAATATTTCCTTTTGCTCTTTTAACCGCTGCGTTTTGGAATAGTTCACCAACTGCATAGAAAAGCATTACAGCGACACCTTCGGGATATTGGCCAATTGCAAACGCACCAATGGTAGCTATGGACATTAAAAAAAACTCCGTAAATACATCACCTTTTTTAATACTTTCCCAACCTTCTTTTACTACTGGAAATCCAACGGGTAAATACGCTATGCCATACCAAATAATTCGTATCCAATCTCTAAAAAAAGATGTATCAACATAATCTAATACTATCCCAATGATAAGCATTGCAAAACTTATAATTGCTGGAATATATGCCTTGAAATTATTGGATGTTTTATCGTGATTATGTCTTTCTTCCGAATCTGGTTTTAAATCTCTTAAATTAACTTTCTTTTTTTTCATTGTTCTAAATTAATAATAACAAATATGACCATAAATACAGTGCAATGGAAGTGCATTATTGCCCACTGCATTTATCACAAACACCTTTTACAAC
The DNA here is from genome assembly GCF_011762485.1 of Yeosuana marina. Classification (GTDB taxonomy): domain Bacteria; phylum Bacteroidota; class Bacteroidia; order Flavobacteriales; family Flavobacteriaceae; genus Yeosuana; species Yeosuana marina. Next base: position 248,868 of record NZ_JAAKGI010000002.1, on the reverse strand, counting down.
CAAGTTTACATTTTCTGCCACGTAGCCTTCCGGTAAGCTGATGTGTGGTATTTTATGCTCGGTCAAACAAATGGTTTCATTGCAATTGTTGCAGTGAAAATGCAAGTGCAGGTCTGTATCTATCTCACAATTACAGTGCTCTTCACACAATGCATATTTGGTTACACCTGTACCATCATCAATTTGATGTGCAATGCGGTTTTCAACAAAGGTCTTTAAGGTACGGTACAATGTAGTCCTATCGGAATTATCAAAATAATCTTCAATATTTGTCAAACTGACAGCCACTTTCTTGTTCAAAAGGTACTGTAGAACCAACAAACGCATGGCCGTTGGTTTTACATTACTGTTCTCCATTATTTTCTCCAATACGTCCATTGCACTACAAATTATGGCTTTTTAAGGATTCCCCTGTTTTAATTTGAAAGGCGTCCTCTATGTTTGACAAATAAATAATGCCATCTCCCGGTTCTTCTGTCCTACCATGTGCCAAAATTATATCAATAGCTGCTTGTGCCTCTTCATTTTGGCAAACCAATTCTATTTTAACCACAGGACTGTCCGTTACATGGAAATCAAGGGAAGGCCTTGCTCCTTTTGCCTTAAATGCCCCAGTGCCCTCAGCTTGTGAAAGGGTCATGCTTTTAAACCCATTATCGGTCAACGCTTCAATTATTTCATGTATCCTGTTCGGTTTTACAAATGCTTTTATTTCTTTCATATTTTAATATTTTATGATTTTGAACCGAGTTTGTCTATAATTTTTAACTAATTAAGACCAAGAACAAACCCGGAATCAAAATCTTTGTTTACATTTTTAATCTAATCTTCGTGCTCCAATTCCCCTTTTATTCTTTCGGATGACAGGGTATAGGCCCCTTTGGTGACTACTTTAGCATCTTTTGAAACATTGGTGGGAAAGTTGACTTCTACAAAGCCCAAATCAGTGATACCTGTACTTACTGGTGTCATCTTATACCTCAATTTATTTTCTTCTGCTTTAACATCTTTGTCCAATATAAAAACAAAAGACTGTTCACCCTCTTTGATAATGGCTTCTTCCGGGACCACATAGACCATTTTTTCACCTTGAACAATTCTACCTTCAACATACATTCCAGGCAGGAGTTCTTTATCCTCATTGTGTACATCTGCATGCAAATGCAATGCTTTAGGGTCAGTTTCAAAGGTCTTACCAATGGCATGTATTTTAGCCTTTAAAAGCTCGTCAGGTTTTGAAGCCACAGTAAAATATATTTCTTGCCCTTCTTTTACTTTATAGATATCTTTTTCATACACTTTAAAGTCGGCGTGGATCTCTGTATTATTGCTAACCGTAAACATCTTGGTCTGTGGAGCAACATAATCACCAAGACTTACAATAACTTCATCTACAAAACCATCAATTGGTGTCGTTATGGGGATAGCCGAATAAATTTCACCCTTAGCTATCTTATCAATATTCAAACCTAACAGATGTAACTTTGCTTTTAATGCATTGACACTGGACGTTGTAGAACGAAATTTGGATTGGGCCATTTGATACTCCTTACCAGAAGACACCCCTTTTTCATATAAGGTTTGTTTACGCTCAAAGTCCTGCTTTAGGAAAACGAGTTCGTTGTTTTTTTCCTGAAAATCCTGTTGCATACTGATAATGTCAGGATGTTCTAGGTATGCCAATACTTGGCCTTTTTTTACCTTATCGCCTTCAATAACATGAATCGCTCTAACATTACCTCCTACAAACGGGCTAATGTTTGCTCTGTCTTGTGGGAACAATTCCAATTGACCCGTAACCTTTATGGTGTTTCCCATGCTTCTTTGCTCTAATGGTTTCACTTCTAAACCAATGGTTTCGGCCTGCATGGTTGATATTTCCACCACACCTTCCTCTCCTTCGTGGTCACCTTCTTCACCATGTGCACCTTCTCTATTTCCTGTATTTTCCGTTTTAACATTTTCACTCTCATTATGCCCCAATTCAGACTTTTGGTGTTTGTTGCAGCTTATAAACATAAGCATTAAAACTACAGTTGATATACTTATTATATTTTTCATTTCTCTTTTTTTAAGGTTATAGATTACCCAATTGATATTGTAACTCAATGGTTTGTTGGTTGAACTGATTAACATATTGCAAATGGTTTTGCTTGATTTTGATGGCACTATTGAGTATGGTAATATAATTCACATAATCTATTTCACCTTCTTTAGATGCCAGTTCTGCCGTAGCTATTTGTTCTTCCGCCAGTAGCAAGGCACCTTCCTCATAATAATCAAGGGTTTTTTTTGTCTTTTCCAATGATTTTAATAGTTGGGAAACCCTACTTTCGGTTACGGCTTTTTGTTCCAAATATTGATTCTCGACTATCATAGCATCTGCTTTAGCCGCCTTTACCCTGGATTTCTGTGGAAAAAACCATAATGGAATAGTAATTCCCGCTTGTAAGGTATTAAAACCAGATACATCATCAACTACCTGTTTTCCGAAGCTGAAACTGAACTTGGGCAAAAACTGTGATTTTTCAACTCCAACATTCGCTTGGCTTACTTTAGTGTTTTGCAAGGCAAATTGCAATATTGGATTATTCTCTACCGAAATTGAATCTCTAGTACCCATAAAAGTCAATATTTTATATTGTCCTTCTTCAGTTTCAAAGGTATCCTCAATACCCAAATACTGCTTTAAGGCACGCTTGGCAATTTCAATATCATCATAGGCCTGTTGCCTTAACACTTGTATTTGTTGATATTCAGAAGACGCTGCAATAAATTCCAACTTTCCTGTCTCTCCTGTTTCATATCGCAATTCGGCCGCAGACTTAAAATTGGTGTAAACACTATCCAATTCTTTAGCAAAACGCAATTGGGCTTTGCTATAGTTTATTTGGTCATACGCTTGCATCACATTGCGAATCAGTTGTTTTTCGTTCAACACATAGAATTTTTCTCCCAAAGAAACACGCTCTTTATAAAACTTAACTTTTGAAAAACCGGAAAGCAAATCTATATTTCCCTGTTGTACACCGATAGTGGTCTGTATTCCTGGAAGATTATTGCCATATTCCTCTTTACCAGTAAATACTTGGGTACTTCCAAGGTCAAAGCTTGTTCCTTTCATCGCCTTTTCTCTATCAATAAACGCTTGACTTTCCTTAAGAGAAGGGTAATTCTCTTTTGCCATTGCAATAGCTTCTTCCAAGGTAATGGTCTGGGCCATTTGGTTGTCCTGTGCGGTAGCGGAATTTGATGTCAAAAATCCTCCCAAACTCAATAAAACAATAATAACCGTTGTACTTTTCTTGATGTAACTTACGTCTCCACCATTTTCATTCTTTTCTTTTCGGGATTCCAGCCAATAATATAATACCGGAATCACAACAAGGGTCAAAAACGTTGCAGTAATCAAGCCTCCAATAACCACCGTTGCCAATGGCCGTTGTACTTCCGAACCTCCAGAGGTAGAAACCGCCATTGGGATAAAGCCCATAATGGCCGCGGTAGCCGTCAGCAAAATTGGGCGTAAACGCTCGTAGGTGGCTTCGTATATTCTGGCTTTTAAATTTGTCATTCCACTTTCTTTTAGTTCATTGAATTTGTTTATCAGTACCAATCCGTTTAAAACCGCAACCCCAAAGAGCACAATAAAACCAACACCTGCCGAAATACTAAAAGGCATACCCCGTATCAATAGTGCAAAGACACCTCCAATAGCGGCCAAAGGCACCGCCATATATATCATAACCGATTGTGAAAACGAGTTTAATGCAAAATAGAGCAATATAAATATGAGCGCAAGGGCTATAGGTACTACAATCATTAAACGGGCTGATGCTCGTTGAAGATTTTCAAAAGAACCACCATAGGTTACATAATAGCCTGGGGGCAGTTTCACTTCCCTTTCAAGTTTTTGCTGGATTTCCTCGACCATGGATTTTACATCACGGCCACGTACATTTACGCCTACTGAAATACGGCGGTAGGTATTGTCCCTTGAAATTTGCATTGGGCCCGGTTTATAACTGATATCTGCCAATTCCTTTAAAGGGACTTGGTTGCCATTAGGCAAATCGATATAGAGGTCCTTAAGATTGTTAATGTCCTTACGGTATCCTTCCGCCAATCGAATGACCACATCAAACCTTTTTTCACCTTCAAAAATCACACCGGCCTGTTCACCAGCAAAGGCAGCACTTACATAATCATTTAACTTATCAATGGTTACGCCATACTGTGCCATTTTTGCCCGGTTGTAGACCACTGTCATTTGTGGTAAACCACTGGTGGCCTCTATACGTACATCGCCAGCACCTTGTACCGTTCTTACTACAGCAGCAATCTCTTCTATTTTTTTGGCCAAAACACCTAAATCCTCACCGTACAGTTTTATCGCAACATCTTCACGTACTCCCGTTAACAACTCATTAAAACGAAGTTCTACGGGTTGTGTAAACACAAAGTTTACTCCTGGAATAACGGATATTTTTTCTTTTATCTTTTCAATTAGTTCCTCTTTAGTTTCCGCGGTAGTCCATTTGCTCTTATCTTTTTCCAGAATAATATAGCTATCGGCAATATCCATGGGCATTGGATCGGTTGGGATTTCTGCCACACCAATTCTTGAGACCATCGTTTTTACTTCTGGAAACTGCTTTACAATGTTTTGAATTTTTTTTGAAGCCTCAATAGATTCAGTAAGGCTACTTCCAGGTTTTATCAATGCCTGCATGGCAATATCACCTTCGTCCAATTTCGGGATGAATTCTCCACCCATATTACTAAAAACAAAACCGGCAACAACTAACAATCCAATAGCACCAATCAGGATTCCAGCCTTAAACCGAAGTGCAAACGTTAACAATGGCTTATAGGCCCGGTTCAATGCAGACATTATCTTATCGCTAAACTTATCAATATTGTTTTCAAACTTTGCGAACCAATTATTTGGGTTTTGAGCAGGTTTTAAAAACAGAGCAGCCGCCATCGGCACATAAGTAAGACATAGAATTATGGCTCCCAAAACTGCAAAACCAAAAGTAAATGCCATAGGACGGAACATTTTCCCTTCAACTCCAGTTAAAAACAGAATAGGTGTAAATACAATTAAGATGATCAACTGCCCAAAAAAGGCCGAATTCATCATGGTACTCCCTGAATCATAGGCAATTTCATCCATTTCTGCTTGTCCAATGAGGGTCTTGGATTTTTTCAAACGTTGATGGATTTGGAGTACCATGCCTTCCACTATAATTACGGCACCATCTACTATAATCCCAAAGTCTATAGCTCCAAGAGACATTAAATTAGCCCATACACCAAACTGTTTCATCAAAATAAATGCAAACAAAAGCGATAAAGGAATTACCGAAGCTGTTATCAAACCACCTCGGAAACTTCCCAATAGCAGCACCAAAACAAAAATCACAATCAATGAGCCCTCTATAAGGTTTTTTTCCACGGTACTCGTTGTTCTTGCAATCAGCTCACTTCTACTCAAAAAAGGTTCTATATAAACCCCTTCTGGCAGCGATTTTTGAATTTCATCAATACGCTTTTGTACATTGTTTATAACATTGCTTGGGCTTTGTCCCTTAAGCATAAGTATTTGTCCACCTACTGATTCGTGGCCATCTTGGGTGAATGCACCATAACGTACCTGATTTCCGAAACCTACTTTTTCAGCCACATCACGAATTAAAATTGGGCTTCCATTTTGCGTGGTCACCACGGTGTTTTCCAAGTCTTTTAAACTACGTGCCAATCCTTCACCTCTAATAAAATTAGCCTGATGGTTTTTTTCGATATAAGCACCTCCCGTATTGGCGTTGTTCACTTTTAGAGCTTCAAAGACTTGGTTCATGGTGATACCGAAACTTTTTAATTTATCTGGGTTGATAGCAACCTCATATTGCTTAACAAAACCTCCAAATGCATTTACCTCTACCACGCCAGGAACCAATGCCATTTGGCGTTTTACAATCCAATCTTGTATGGTACGAAGTTCCATCGCATCATATTTGTCTTCATAGCCCTCTTTAACTTTTAGCGTATATTGAAATATTTCACCCAAACCTGTCGTTATTGGTGCCATAAAGGGCTTTCCGAAACCTTCGGGTATTTCTGAGCTAACATCTGCTAGCTTTTCCTGTACCAACTGTCTTGGGAGATAGGTTCCTGCCTCATCCTTAAAAACTATGGTTACTACGGACAGACCAAAACGGGACACAGAACGCAGTTCTATAACATCAGGGAGGTTTGCCATAGCCAACTCAACAGGATAGGTTACAAATTGTTCAATATCTTCTGTGCCAAGGTTTGGCGCTACGGTTATTACTTGTACTTGGTTGTTTGTTATATCGGGTACAGAACCCAGGTTTATAGTGGTCATAGACCAAATGCCCGTACCAACAAGTGCCACTATAAATAAGCCAATAATAAATTTATTATTAATGGAAAATGAAATGATTTTATTAATCATGGAATAATAGTTATAATGAATTTATAAATAAAGAATAGTAACCAATAGCTGTTATTGGCGACTTGAATTTATAAAATACCTGCATTTGCAGGTATTCATTATACCTGTGGTGGTTGTAAGATGGAGGCACTAAAGTCCTTTTCCAGACCTTTAAAGTGGTAAAACACTATTGTAGAAATATCAGTTGATGCTACTGCAAATTCAATAACCTCAAAATGTGTTACATGAACTTGGCAGCAATGGCATATACAAAAGGGCGAACATAAATCCAATCCTTGATGTTGATGGTCGTTGTTTGGACTCTGAGAAATCTCAGTTTTAACTTCGTTGTTGAGCATACCATTATCTTCGCAAGGAGCTAAATTAAGCGAGAAGATGTATAATGCTAATATGAATGCTGAAAATTTCATTGTGGCAAAGATATAAATTATTCAATGCAATGGTTGTGCAAATAAATAAAATCCCTATGAACAAAAACTTATGAAATTTTGATTAAATCACAAATCAAAACATGGAGCAATAGAAAAAGATAAAAAATAGAACTATCCCATATACCTATCTATTTCGTAGCCATCCTTGCACTATCTATATCATACCCATGTAATATAATTGTTTTATGTATAATAATTGCTTTTTACCAATATTTGTCCAAACAAATGAAACGGTAATTTTGACTCCAATCATTATTTTGACGAAAAACTCTTTGAAGAACACTTTCTCGGCTCTATCCAATAAAACTGAATTTATAGTTCTTGGTAACTAAAATTAGAAAATACAAAAAGAGCTGAAGTAATTACTTCGGCTCTTTTAAGATTTTAAAAGTAAATTTAATATTCTTCAACTCTCAGTTGAAAATTAATATCAATAGTATCTTTTACGACTATGAGCCCAAAGGCTTTTTTTGGTGGCTCTAAATTAAAATCACGAAGATTTAAACTCAATATACCTTTAATAAGTAATGTGTCTTCACCTTCAAATTCGATAGGTATGCTATAAGATCTTGTAATACCTGCAATCTCTATATCCAATAGTGCTTGGATTCGATTTTCATTATTTGGGTCTTCACTTATTTCCTTTAATTTAATGAATATGTGTGGGTAAGTTTCCGATTTTAAAAGTTTTTGAAAATCATTGTTTATTCCTGTTCCTCCACAATCAAAATTAGCATTATCTAATACTAAGGTTGTTTTATCAAAAATAATCTCATCTTTATATTTCCTAAAAAAAACAGGAATAGGTTTATTCAATTTTGAGACATTGTATTGACACTTAAATGTACTGATATTTGTTTTTCCTTTAATAAGAATTTTGCTGGTGGGTGCTATTAAAACAGACGTACTTCCAACAAACGCATTTGTAAAAGCCAATGTTGCTAAAATAGAGATAAAAAATAGAATCTTTTTCATGTCCTTATTTATTAACTAATGGTTTTCAGGTTTTAATAATTAAAAAAAGTAAGTCTAAAAGTATACGAGTCTTTTAATTAAATTTCTAACTCATAATTATACTTTTAGACTTACCATTGTACTTATTTTTTTAGAAACTTATAACTGCTTCAGCTATGAGTCCGTTAAATTTACCATCTTCTAAAAGGTTTCCTGCTGGATAATCTTTATATTTTTGAACTACATATTCGGCTTTCATCAAGATGTTTTTGGTCATAAACCAACCAGCTCCTAATTGAAATCTATTGATGTTTACATCGTCTCCACTAGCTAGTTCAGCATTTACGGTATTGTAACGGCCGCCAAAATACAAGTTTTCAGAATTTCCAAATCTGTAAAGAATCTCACCGGCATATTGTTGTGTTTGTCTTCTGCTGCTTTCTGCCAAACTTCTACCTGAAGTTAATTCAACTGTACCAAAAGCTTCTAAACCACCATATTTAATAAATGGGTTTATCATTACGGCTGTGATTTTATTTTTAAAACCAGGATCAAAACGACCAGATCTAAAGTTATCGCTTGTAGCAGTGGCATCTTCCATAACGCTGTAATATCTAGAACCTGCTCTATCTGCGGTGTACAAATATACACTTGGTGCATAGCCTGTGTTGTACAACGAACCTGTTAACCTGAATCTGAAATCGTCAGTTATTTGTTTGTCGTATCCAATTTTTGCCAAGAAAGCTGCGCCTCCTGTAGTTCCATTTGATTCTTTTACGTTTTGGTTTAATTTACCGTTGCTAAAACCAATCATACCTAAAAATCCACTATCAGTTCTGTACAACAACTCAGCACCAACCTCTGTAGTAAATGAATCCATAATTAAGTTACCAACAAATGGGTTGTAAATGGCTTGGGCATTATCACTTCTTCTAAAATGGGCATCGCCATAGTTGTTTTCCATGTGGCCTATTTTAATAGTGGCATGGCTCATGAAGTCTTCCAAGAATCCTTTACTAATAAAATCCAATTTATCAATTTGGAAATATCCGCCTTTTACATAAGTATTATTGTGGTGTCTAGATGATAAATACGTTCTTAAGTGCATTCTTACGCCTTCTGCCAATACAACATCTAAATCTAAGTTAGCCGTTGCCAAGTTAAAGTTGCTTCCTATTTTTCCTAAAGGAATAGCTCCTGAGTTCTCGTTATCAAGCGCTTGGAATTGTAGAGTGGAGGCACCACCAATTCTTACTTGCACCCCATCAAAATTGGTCACACTGTCTTTTGGGCTTTCAAATACATTTAAGCCACGTTGGTCCGGCAACCTGTAATTGTTTAAATCTCTGTTTTGGGCATAAAAACCGAATCCTGTTAATATGGCCACCAATAGTATTGATTTTTTAAAATTTGTGTTCATAATTTCTGTTGTTTAATTGTTTTGATATTTAATTTATTTATTTACTTTTTTGATTTATTTGAATATTGTTGAAAATTCAACGGTAATTTCGTCGCCGGTGGTTATTGTTCCAAATAAGGCTGTTGGTGGTTCTATATTAAACTCGGTCATTTTAATTTTTTTCTCACCAGTCAGTTTAATTTTGGAATCGGTAACACTAAGTGTAAAATCTAAAGAGATAGTTTTTTTAACACCAGCAATGGTTAAATCTCCAATGGCATTTACATCAAACACTCCATTATCTTTGCTAATGGTTTTTTTAACTTCAGTTAATTGGAATGAAATAGTTTTATACTTATCCGTTTTTAAAGCTTTATAAGTGTTTTTATCCATACCACGTTTGCCACTTTTTAAACTTTCAGCCACAATATTAATATTGATTTTTTCTATTTGACCAGTTTCAAGGTTGTTGAAATTTATTTTGCCGCTTTGGTCTTCAGCAACTTCATGCCAATCGTGTATGCTAGAAGTTCCCATAATTTTTAATGATGATTCTTCTTTTAATAATTTAAACTCTTGGGCTTGAGTTAAATTAAATGTTACTGTTAATAGAATTATCAAACTTAAAATTCTAGTACTTATTTTATGCGTTTTCATTTTAAAGTTATTTTTTGATTTTTAATTTTGGTACAAATTTCTATACCAAATAGAGTGTAAAATATGATGTTTATCATATCTTAACATAGAAGTCATCTTGATTTTTTGAGTTACAACCTCTTTTATTTATTATTTTTGTTTTCTTCCAGAAGATCTAATTAGAAATCATCATAATAAAATTCATATTTAAAGTATTATTTGACATCATATTGAATTCGCCCATATTTTGTTCATTTCCAACAGGGTTCATAATATAACCGTCTAATTCAGCTTCAATAGTATACATTCCTTGCGGAATTCCAATAAACGTATAATTTCCATTATCATCAGAATGGGTTGTGGTATAAAGTGCTCCATTATACATCAATGAAATAGTAGCATTTGGTAAATTTCCAACAGTATCCTGCACATTGCCGTGAATGGTTCCAGACGTTGACATATCCACAATACGCATGGTTGGCATAAAGGTAAAACCGCTCATACTCATCATCATATTAGATCCAGATCCAGTGAAGTTCACACCCTCAAGCATAAATGATTGATTAACATCCATATCTAACAAAAACTCGCTCATACCACCTTCTGTAATAGTTAAGGCATTATTTAAAGTGATATCAATACTTTTGTTGTTTGAATTTAACATCATCCCACCTTGCATCATGCCGTTACCAGAATAGCCATCTTGATTCATATTATATGTGTACGTATCACCATTTTTAGTGACCATTTCTGTAGATGACACATATAAACGCATCAAATCATAATTTCCTACGGGAATTTCAGTATTTGCCATGGTTTCAGTTATACCATTTATCAGTTCTAATAAATTATATGTCATCGGTGTATTCATGATGTTTATCATAGAATTAGTATCAGCATTATTGCCGATTTCAATTTTATCAATGGTTACACTTGCCGACATGAATTGATCATAATGCATGGGTGCATCACTCAGTTTAACTGAAAGCTTGCCTTTTGGTTCGGCTGTGTCATCTGAGCAACTTGCTACAGCTATTAACAATAGTGTAACGAAAAAATATTTTATATTTTTCATTTTAATGTATTTTAAAATTAATTATAACGTATTTAAAGTTTGGTCGGTTATAATTTATAATGTAAAAGGAAGTTCAAACAAAATAGTTTCTAGAATGTTTGATTTAAAAAAGCAGTAGAATATTAAATTCGGAAAACTTGGTATAAAATATTGAAGTCATGTGTATTTGGTGGTGGAAAGTAATTCTTGAAATGGATTGCCCTGTTTTCTTTACGGTAAAATAAAACTGCATCAATTAAATTAAAGACTATGAAATTTTGTTGTTGATTATTGAGTTTTAAGATTGGTTCTTTTTCAAATATTGATCCATTTTTGAGTTGAATTTCTTCTTCGCAACATGTTTTTTTTGAATAAGAAGGGATATTACTTGCTAGCTCACATTTGCCTTCATCCATTCCACATTTCTCCGCATTTCCAAAAAAGGATTCAGAAAAAACATGGCCACCGCATAAGTGTTTTTCTACCGTAAAGGAAACAGATGAAAACAGCACCAATGCTATTAAGAAAAAGACAGCTATGTTAGAAAAAAATTTTTTCATATTTGAGCCCTAAATATTTAATTTTTAATGATTATTATAATTGAATTATCAAAATTATTACCCTGCAAGCTAAATGTTTTATGTATAATTAAAAATGACATTTATCATATTAAATCTCTTTTATAATCTCACATTTCTCAACCTCAAAGAGTTTGTGATTACAGATACTGAGCTAAAACTCATAGCTAAAGCCGCAATAATTGGTGACAATAACAATCCGAATACAGGGAATAAGACACCTGCAGCAATTGGCACGCCTAAAACATTATAAGCAAATGAGAAAAATAAATTTTGCTTGATATTTCTCATCACGGAATGACTTAAATTTTTTGCTTTAACAATTCCTTGTAAATCGCCTTTAACTAAGGTCATTGAAGCACTTTCAATAGCCACGTCTGTTCCTGTTCCCATAGCAATACCGACATTAGATTGGGCAAGCGCGGGCGCATCATTAATACCGTCGCCAGCCATGGCAACTATTTTACCTTCAGCTTGCAATTTTTTAATGACTTCTAATTTATCTTCAGGTAAGCAACTTGCTTTAAAACTGGTTAAATGTATCTCGTCTGCTACGGCCTTAGCTGTGTTTTCATTGTCCCCAGTTAACATAATAACTTCCACACCTTTATCCATTAATGATTTAACAGCTGCTTTACTTGTTTCTTTTATAGCATCCGAAATACTAACATAACCTACCGCAGCATTATTAACTGCAATATATGATACCGTTTTACCTAATTTTTGTTGTGAAACAATCTTGGCTTCTAATTCTTTAGAAACAGAAGCATTTATTTGTTCCATCAATTTTTTATTTCCTAAAGCAACTTTATTTTTAGCAACGGTTCCTATCACCCCTTTACCTGCAACAGCCTCAAAATCATCAACTTTTATAAGCTTTGTTTTATTTTGCTTCGCATAATTTACAACGGCTTGCGCCAATGGATGTTCACTATATTGATTTAGAGAAGCTATTTGCTGTAACAATTCGCTATTTTTATCATCCGTCGCATATACCTTTTCAACCGAGGGCTTTCCTTCGGTTAAGGTCCCTGTTTTATCAGTTATTAAAACATTTACCTTATTCATGGTTTCAAGTGCTTCAGCATTTTTTATTAATACACCATTTTGGGCACCTTTGCCAACACCTACCATAACCGACATGGGTGTTGCCAATCCTAACGCACATGGGCAAGCAATGATCAGCACTGCAACTGCATTAACAAAGGCATAAACCATGGCAGGTTCTGGGCCAAAATTGGCCCATATAATAAATGTTATGATAGAAACCAAAACCACAATGGGGACAAAATATTTAGAGATGGTATCCGCTAATTTTTGAATGGGAGCTCTGGATCGGCTCGCATCATTTACCATTTGGATAATTTGTGATAATAAGGTTTCAGAACCTACACGTTCCGCTTTCATAACAAAAGATTGTGTGCCGTTTATGGTGCCTGAACTTACTTTATCATCCACTGTTTTATCAACAGGAATTGGTTCCCCGGTAATCATGGATTCATCAATACTGCTTTTTCCTTCAAAAATTACGCCATCCACGGGGATTTTATCACCTGGCTTTACCCGCAACAAGTCCCCGGCTTTAATGTCATGAATGGACACTACTTTGTCTTCGCCATCCACTACTAAAGTGGCTTCCGAAGGTGCCAGTTTTAACAATTCTTTTATGGCGCCACTGGTTTGGCTATGTGCTCTGGCTTCTAATAATTGCCCTAATAAAACTAAGGTTAATATGACTGCTGTGGCTTCAAAATAAAGACTTACATCTCCACTATTGCCTTTAAACTCGGCAGGAAATACATCAGGAAATAAAAGACCGACAATGCTAAATATAAATGCAGCTCCGGTTCCTATGCCAACCAAGGTAAACATATTTAAATTCCAAGTTATAATAGATTTCCATGCGCGTTCAAAAAACATCCAACAGGCATAAAAAACTACTGGTAGTGTTAGTGCAAACTGAACCCAATCCCAATTATATTGCGGCATAATGCTTAATAATGGGTTTTTTGGCAAATACATGGCTAATGAAATCAATAAAACAGGCACAGCGAAAACAGTGGCAATCTTCATTTTTTTTGCCAACATATTGAATGTTTTTAATTCTTCGCTTTCATCGGGCTCCATTGGAATTAAATCCATACCACAAATTGGACAACTTCCCGGTACATCCTTTATAATTTCGGGATGCATAGGGCATGTATATTTGGTATCGCTAACTAATTTTGGTTGCTCAATTAAATCCATTCCGCATTTTGGGCAACTACCTGCTTTATCATAGGTTTTTTCCCCTTCACAATGCATTGGGCAATAAAACACGCCATTGCCTTCTTTTATAGGCCCATGGCTGTGTTGGTGCTCATCTGCATGCTTCTTGCTTTCTGTTTTTCCATGTTTTAGTCCTAAAGACTCTCTAGGCACCAAGGTCATTTTACATTTAGGACATTTCCCTGGCTCATCACTTACAACTTCTGGGTGCATTGGGCATGTATATTCAGCCTTTTGTTCTACTAAATGCATTCCACATATTGGGCAATCGCCGGCCTCTTTATAAGTTTTCTCTCCTTCGCAATGCATAGGGCAATAAAACTCGCTACTGCTTTCCTTTACACTTTCATGCGAATGCTTGTGGTTTTCTTGCTTATTGCTTTCTTGTCCGGGCATTTCAATAGTATAATGCAACCCCGCTTTTAATAAGGTGTCTTGCAATTTTTCTATTGAAATATGGGATGTCATTTCAACAACAACTTCTTCCTTTTTTAAATTTGCAGTTACTTGGGTAATTTCTTTTAAACTTCCTAAAGCACTTTCAACATTGGTTTTACAACCCATGCAAGTCATTCCTGTTATTTTATAAGTGTGTTTCATTATCTTATTTATCTAATTTTATGTTAAGGTCTATTTAAATCCTATCATATTATAAAGGATTTTGGTTAAAACGCATCATATTTTATTATTCTATTTACTTTTACTTAACTCACGTACATCCTCTAATATTTTCTACTTCTAACTTCCGAAATTCCAATAGACTGCAATTTAAAAGCTTTAATCCTAAACAATTAGCATATTTAATTTCTATAAAATAATCGATACTGTCGAAATACGTCTAGGACAAACCATTTTTTTTATGTTGAGGATAATGTTCATTTTCTTTATGACTAAAACAAATATTACCTGGCGTTGGAAAGCGAATAATAGTAACCAGCAATAGTTCCTAATAAAAGAATAATTATAATGGCGAGTATTCCAATAATTTTATCTTTTCTTGAAATATCACTTTTCGTTTTATGTGATTTCCTTTTGTTCTTTCTTTTATTTCTTCTAGTTTCACTCACTTCTTTTTATTGTTATGTCTATAATAATAGCTAGTTATTAATGGTCATACAATTGCTTATCTAAAATTAATAGACGCGAATTTTAGATTTATCCTCCTAACCAAGCAATTGTTTAACCAATGCACCAACAACTATTAGAGCTATTATCGTGTAGGCTATATAGTTGAGCCATTTCTTTATGTTAAACTTTTTGTTGGTGTTTTGGTGATTCTCTTTACAGCATTCTTTCATAATTGTTCTAGTACCTTTTGTTATTTACCATGTTAAATTTCCAATATTTAAAAATGTAAAACGCACGGCTACTAATCCATCAACCCAAAAACATTCTTCTTTCAAAATTCAATTTACAATTTCGGACCATTTTCTATACATTTTGGTCAAGTGGCTTTCTGTCACAGCTTGCTATTTTTTATACTGGGACATTCACTATTAGGAACGTTTAGGTTCATCACAGTCTTTAAACTGATCGGGAGTTTTTCCACACATACTGCATGGTTCTCCATTTTTATTGAGCATAGGGTTTTGGCTTGCACAGGTTCCGGCAAACTTACCTCCTTTTTTGGCCCAAAGTTTTATGGCTATTCCCGTTATTCCCAATCCTATTAGGATAAAAGTGATTAATAAAAGTTTCATCTTTTTAGAGTTTATCTATTTTTCTTGTTTTGCGAACCACCAAATTGCCTAAAGGACAATTATTAGTGGGATAATCCATAAATACATCATGATTTCTAGATTTTAAAATGTGCTCTAGTTTGTATGCATATTGCCCGTGTTCATTCCTTTGGCACTCATCATCTTGATGCAGGAATTCATACACTCATCGCTCATCATGCCTTGATCGTGCATCATTTGCATCATGTGAGTCATCATTTTTTCGTCTTTCATCATGGAGTGCATCATATTCATTGACATTATACTGTCATTCATCATATTCATACCTTCACTATTCATCATCATATTCATCATTCCTTTATCCCCTTGCATCATTTGCATAGCACGCGGATTGTTTTTCATTTTTCCCATAAATTCTGTCATCATATCATGGTCACCTACGATGTTTTGCATCATTTGACCTCTCATTTCTGGGTTTTGCATCATTGCATTTACATTGGCATCTTGTTTGCAGCTTGTTAAGGTAAACAGACCAATTACCGTTAAAAATGTTACTAATGTTTTCATAATATTTAAATTTATTGATTACTCTTTATATTGTGACTTATTTTGACTTTACTCTAGTTAAAATTAAGCATATCATGTTATTTCCCTTTACATAATTCGGGTCATTGTTTATACAATTTGGTCAAGGGTTTTTCTCTCCCATTGTTGCAAGTTTTTATATTCGGTCATTGACATGCCTGTTATGTTTTTAAATTGTCTTGCCAAGTGGCTACTTGACGCATAATTAAGGTTATAGGCTATTTCAGAAAAATTTAATTCTCCCAACTGCATATATTCTTTTACCTTTTCAATTTTTAGGTTAATTTCATATTTTTCAATGGTCATACCTTCAGTTTTACTGAACAGCTTACTTAAGGCAGAATAGGATTTGTTGAAATTTTTAGACAAATAAGAAGAAATATTTAAGTTGTCTTGATTTTCGATTTTTTTTATAAGTGCAATCTTTATTTCTTCAATCAATACTTCTGTTTCATCTTTGATAATCTCAAAACCGTGTTTTTTAAGATTTTCTTCTAATTTAGAATTATCTTTAGGCATACTTTCATTAAAAACTACCTGTCCTAATTTAAGTGAAACTATATTATAACCCAGTGCATCCAACTCTCTTTTCACCGTTGCCTTGCATCGGTTGCATACCATATTTTTTATATAAAGTGTCTTTTTCATTTTTTATTTAGATAAAACATCCATACCAACAACTATTGGGTATTCACAAAAAGGCTTTCAATGCCAATCCTATTAAAAGAATCAAAGCAAATAGATAGACTATCAAACGTTTGAAACCTAATTTTAAAAAATTGAAACCCTTCCAATCTCCATCTTTTTTCTTTTTCTTAATGTTGTAATAAACCAAAACACTTGTTATTACAGCGAAGACCATATTAAACCAGAACGTATAATCTATTTTAAAAGTTCTGCCATCGGCTTGTTTTTTAACAGATTCCGGTATAGCATCAAAAAGTTCAAACCCATAATCCAAAATTAAGGCCGTGAATAAAATACTTATGTACATGATCCCTGCAATATATAAGGCTACCTTTATTCCGTAATATTTTCTGTTCATGTCTACTAAAGGAGGCACCATCAAATCAGAATATATAAATCCCATTACTCCGGTAAATGCTACTCCTGAACCAGCAAGTACTGTAGCCAAAGGAATGTTTCCCATTGACCCTATAAAGGTAAGGGCAGCTACAAAAGGAGCCACCGCTGCATTCTCTAACCGAATCCAAAATCCAGGTTCCCCAGACATGGGCACCATATCCTGTAGAAATATGGCCTGCCAAAAACTATCTGGAACAAAAACCGCTACAAATCCTGCAATTACAAAACCAATCAAGATATCCTCCCAGGCCATTCCCCACTCCATACTATAGCTTTTGCTGACCATATACCATCCTTTTTTTGATTTTATGCGCTTTTTCCAATCAAAGTCTTCTTCTTTAATATCTGATTCCTTTTCTAACTTTTCACGAGCGTTTTTTATCCATTGTTTGGGATATGTTAATTTAATAAGAATCGAACTTATTACAATAAGAACCAATCCACCAATAATTTCTGCTACTACGTATTCTGCTCCCAGAAAAATAAAAATTAAAATACCCAATTCTATTACTAAATTGGTTGAAGCAAACATAAAAGCAACTGTAGTAATAAAATGAGCTCCTTTTTTGAAGAGCGAACGTGCAGTTGCCAATGCTGCAAAAGAACAAGAAGAGCTTATAGCACCGAATAGCGTTGATAAGGAGACGCTTTTAACACTTAATCCACCAATATAATTGGTCAACTTCTTTTTTGGAACAAATGATTGAATCATGGCACTGATTGCATAACCCAAAACAAATGCCCAACCAGATTTCCAGAAGAAGCCTAATGATGTAAATGCGCCTTCTCCCCACTGTTTTAAAAAGTCATTCATAATCTTATGTTTTAGTACCTGGTTTATGAAGGGTTTTAACTAATCAATAAAAGAAACCATTCCATACTTAACATCAGGTCTTATTTTAAACTGTCTTTTATTTGTTTCATAAATCCTATAACCAATTCCTTTTCAGATTCTGATAAAATGGCATCCCTATGAATCAAAGTGTATGAAGACAATGGCATCTCATTATCTTCAATTTGACTTATTATCGATTTTAATTTGCTTTTTTTTCTTCTATCTGAATAGTTTGACCATTCACTAAAATTCAATTCAGACTTACCCTTTTTAATATGGTTTTCTAAAAACCAAGCAACTGGCTGTACTTTATTATACCAAGGATAGGCCGTATTGTTACTATGGCAATCATAACAGGAAATTTGCAACTTGTTCCCAATAGCTTTCGGAACATCATTAACCAACATAAAGTCTGTTTTAGGCACAACATCACTTTGATTGCGTGGGGTTTTAACAAACTGAATTCCTACAAAAACCACCAATAAAACCAATGCTATGATTTTAACTACTTTCATTTAATTAATTTTCTTTTTTACATTCCCACAGGTTATCATTTTACTACCAAAAAAAGGGTTTTTAATCTCTTTGGTTTCACTTAACCAATTTGTTTTTTTCATTGGGCAATAATCTAGGTATAAGGTTTTATTTGTACCCAATAATGTTACCAAATCAGAGATATCTGTACTCAATGTTTCAAAATGCTCCCGTTGGTGCTCAAGAGGGCTTTCGGAAATATGCTCTGCATGTTCTTTAGCATCTTCAACGATGTCCATGTAGGCTGTATGTTGCTCTTCATTAAGTTGCGACATCTCAAAGTTTGAAAAAGCGGCAAGCAATGCTGTTCCTCCTTTTGCGGCATTGTCTTTATTATCGGCAACTAATCCATTTTTAATTTGAAGGTAGGCATCAATAATCGGCGCTGTTGCAGCGTTTTTTTGAGTGGATGCTTCTATATCCCTAGTTTTCATTGTAGCTCCTTTGTCATGATCATGATCTTCATCACCATCTTCATGATGATGTTCTTCACTTTCATTATTCATTCCCATGTGGTTTTCTTTAGCCCCCATTTCTGTATGATGCCCATTTGAATCAACAGACTCCTTTTTGTTGTCTTTACAAGACATTACTGTTAAGGCTGCAAATGCTATTGCAAAAATTCCAATCGATAATTTTGTTTTTCTCATTTTTATTTGTTTTAAGTTTATATTAATAAAATACTGCTTTGCTCTATTTTATAGAGTCATAACTTTTCTATTACGTTTTCAAGCATTGCGGTTATGTCTTTGGCAACATCACTCAACTTTTCATTCTCCACAGCTTGCATTGATGCCATTGGGTTGACCGCAGCTACTTCGATAATGTCTTTATCAATTTCCTGTACTATAACGTTGCAAGGCAACATGGTGCCAATTTTATCTTCTGCTTGTAACGCTTTATGTGCATAAGGTGGATTACAAGCTCCCAATATTATATACTTTTTAAAGTCTACGCCCAATTTTTTCTTTAAAGTTGCTGTTACATCAATTTCTGTAAGTATTCCAAAACCTTCTTCTTTTAATCCTTTTGTAACTTTATCGATAACCTCTTCAAAAGTTCCATTTACTGTTTTATTAAAATAATAGTTCATGTTTTTTAATTTTTTGAATTAATGACTTGTTTTTTTTCCTCATATTCTTCTTTGGATATTTCACCATTTGCAAAGCGTCTGTCCAAAATTTCCGAAGGACTCTCCTTCTTGGGGATTTTGATCCCATTTTTCCCTGCATATAGTATAACCGCCAAAGCAATTATTACTAAAACAATAATCCATGTATACATCATAATTTCTGCTTTTTATTTGTTATCACTTCTTTTCAAAAACCATTTTTCGCCAAAAAAGATAAGCGTTATGGCGACTAATGCAACAATTATAACAGTTACATCTGAACTTGCCTTAATCCATAAAAAGCCACTTAAAACCACTATATCCAAAATTATTGCCGTTAGTACCATAAAGAAATTAGCCTTTATCTCTTTTCTTATATTTTTTAATATGCCCCATTGGATACCTATGTCCATCACCAAATAGAAAATAGCTCCTAGAGATGCAATACGACTTAAATCAAAAAATACAGTTAATACAATTGCTATGACAGTAACGTAAACCAACATATGCCTTTGAATATTTCCAGGCATCCCAAAATGCTTATGCGGGATAAGTTTCATATCGGTTAGCATTGCCGTCATTCTTGATACAGCAAAAATGCTGGCTATAATTCCAGATATGGTAGCCACTATGGCGATACCTACTGTAAACCATAATCCATATTTACCAAAGGCAGGTTTAGATGCTTCGGCCAGCGAATAATCTTTAGCTGTAACAATTTCAGAAATCGTTAAATTTGAGGAGACAGAAAATGCTACTAACAGATAAACTATGGTACATATTGCAAGAGATATAATAATTGCTCGTCCTACATTTTTGTTTGGGTTTACAATTTCTCCACCACTATTTGTAATAGTGGTAAATCCTTTATATGCCAAAATTGATAAAGCCAATGCCCCTAAATAATCTGTAATTGGGTAGGTTGAGTCATTATTAACATTAACAATATCTTGGAAAGAAAAACCAGCAGCCCAAAGTGCTCCAATTGCAAAAATAGAAATACCACCAATCTTTATAATGGCCATTGTTAATGAAGACCTTTCAATAATGTTATTTCCTGAAATATTAATTAGAAAAGCACCAACAATAAGGATGACACCCAATATTGACACCCAAACACTATTATTACTCACATTGAAAAGCTGTAAAGAATAAGAACCAAAAGTTCTGGCAACCAAACTCTCGTTAATAATCATAGAAAATGCCATTAACAGCGCTCCTGATGAAGCAACAGTACCTTTGCCATAAGCTTTAATCAAATACATTGCGATACCGCCTGAGGATGGAAATGCATTCGACATTTTTATATAACCATACGCACTAAAACCTGATATGATAGCTCCAGCAATAAATGCAAACGGGAAAAAATTCCCTGAGAGTTCAGCAATTTGGCCTAATAAAGCAAAGATACCAGCACCAATCATCACGCCAGTACCTAATGACACTGCACCTGTTAAGCTAATACTATTTTTTTTATAGGTTGACATAATTAAAATCGAACTAATAGACCTCCTCCCCAGCCATATTTATTGTTATAATTTCCTTGTATGGAAAAATTACGGGAAAGAATGTAAGACGCACCAACCAGCCACTGGGTTTCACCTTGATACGATTTGTTATTCTCCAGATGGTTTACCCATCCAAAATCTGCTCTGTACTCGTATTCGCCTTCTAGGAATATTCTTGGAAAAATCAATAACTCTCTGTCCATACGTATTCTTGGGCGCAACTGATAATCTATACTCACATCTACATTAAATCTATATGGGGTAAAATATTTAATACCAACTAATCCTACTGTATTAAAAGTATCATAAGAATCTGGTGTTGATGTTTCTGTATTTACTCCTGCATAAATACGCACCCAATCATTGAGGTATCTATTATAATTTACTTCTATTTCAGCGTTTTGGCTATAATCAAACTCGCCACGCAAACTAAATTCATTTCTAATATTACTTGACGTTAAAAAGAGTTCATTAAAGTTTGAACCTGTACGAGCCAACCCCCAGGAGTAGTATCGATCTGTTTCATCTACAAGTTTTTGAACTGGAAAGTCGGTCATCCTTTTATCTCTAGGTGTATCATAACTAAACACCCGTGCCATACCCCCTACCAAATGGTACAAAATATGACAGTGAAAAAACCAATCGCCATACTCTTCATTATAAAATTCGATAACGACTTTTTGCATCGGTGGCACATTAACAGTGTGTTTTAATGGTGATCGCTCCCCATTTTCATTAATCACCCTAAAGTAATGACCGTGCAAATGCATTGGGTGGTGCATCATTGTAAGGTTATTTAACGTAATCCTTGTAACTTCACCACTTTTAATTTTAATCTTATCCGTTTCGGACAATGGCACTCCATTCATACTCCAGATATAACGCTGCATATTTCCTGTTAGATTGAGCAAGATGTCATTTACGGGTAAATCTGCATTATAAGTGGTATTTTCCTTGGCCTTTAAAAAATCATAGTTGAAATAGGTTTTACGAACATTGTAATCAAAAGCTGTTGTATCTTTTTGTATCTTGGGCATATCATTATTCATATGGTCTTTCATTTTGCCCATGGTTTCAGTATGGCTCATTGAGACCGATCCTGTTTTCGTTTCCTTCATTTTATCCCTAGTCATATGGTCATCCTCCTTGGGCCTCATCTCATCCTTCTTCATATTCATACCCATGTTCATCTGTCCATCTTTCATATCCATCTTCATTCCATATTTCTGCATCAAAACCTCTGGTGTCTTTTTCTTTTTATTTCCAACTATCGCAGGCGCACCCATCTTCATATCCATTTTTGCCATTTGCTTCATCATGGCTACTTTGTCTGGCCTACCTATTACAGTTGCTGGAAAAAGTTTTCCGCTTCCCAAGCGAATTGAGGTATTACCAGAACCATCCTGAGTTGTGGCGGTAATTTCTAAAATTCCTTCCGGAATAGTTACTATAACATCATAGGTCTCTGCAATTGCAAAAAGAAACCGGTTTTTATGAATTGGTGTTACATCAACGCCATCACTTGCAACGATCATCGGGTTGCCAGCACCAAAATCCATCCAATAGTAGGTAGAGGCAGAAGCATTTATAAATCGAAGTCTCACTTTTTCACCTGGTTTAAACTCTGGATATTCAGCAATTTTTTTACCATTTGACAAAAATGCAGGGTAGTATATATCTGCAATATCTGCACCTTCCATACGGTCCCGCCAAAATTTGAACTGTGCTCCCAGAGCACCTTCTTTAATTACCCTACTCAACGGTACTGCTGTTCCTTTTTTAACTTGATACCACTCGTTCCCTCTTTTTAAGTTACGTAGTACATTCATTGGTTTTTCATTGGTCCAATCAGACAATACCACTACCAAATCTTTATCATAATCCAAGGTTTTCTCTTTTGGCTGAATAACTATAGAGCCATAAACTCCCTTTTGCTCTTGTAAAAGTGTATGGGAATGATACCAAAACGTACCTGACTGGTTAATTGGAATTCTGTACTGGAATGTCTCACCGGGCTCTATAGGCGGTGTAGTTAAATAAGGAACACCGTCATAGAAATTTGGCAGTATCAATCCATGCCAATGCACAGACGTTTCTTCATCCATTTTATTGGTTACGTTGATTATGGCAAGGTCACCTTCATTAAATTCTAAAGTAGGTCCAGGAACACTACCATTTATGGTCATGGCATTGGCAGTAACACCACCAAGGGTCATTTTATTTTTATTTAAAGTAAGATTATACTCTTTTATAGGTCGTCCCTCTTCTTTTCTGTCTTTACCGTTTGTACCAACTTGAGCCAATGAGAATGAGGACCATAAAAATAAAAGTATAATATAAATTGATTTCATTTTTTTCGTTTTTCTTATCTTTCTGTTATATAATTTAAACTATTTTTTATGAAATTTAAAATATTTTTTGTACGATTGTTCTGATTCAAAATAAAGAACATCATTATTGCCTTGGGGAGACAATACGATATAAGCTAATGCCTTATCTACTTCTTTTCCGGTAAGAGGATCTTTTGAATACCGAACTTCTCTTATGGATTTTAATTTCCCAACACAATCAGGGCAACAACCATAATAGGTTTTTCCCTCAAACACAACAGGAATTTGGTCAATACCCATAAATTTATTATTGACGTAACACACTTTACTTGATTCTATTTTTGCTGCTTGAGCGGATTTTGAAATCATTTTTGTTGGACTTTCAATCTGATTGGTGCCAACTGGTTCTTTTTTATTGTCCTGATTTTTACAACTGCTTATAAATGCGCTTATAAATAATGCGCTTATAAATAAATATTTTCTACTTGTTTTCATGATTCTATAAATTTATCATTGTGCCTGTTGAAGAAAAGAACCCGTTTTTAATAATTGAAAAACTATAATTAACAAATTATTTTTATAAGGTTTCCAAGCTCTTTTCTTAACAGGTCTTATTTTTAATCTCTTATTCTTACTTTTTGCTCTACATTGGTCACATAGATTAAGCCATCACCACTTTTACCTGTATGTGCATGTTCTTTTATTATCTTAACAATTGCATTTTCATCTTCTTTATTGCACACTATTTCTAATTTTGCAATCTTGTAGTGCAAAAAAGGATGTCTTAAACTTGGGTATTCTTTATCCGGATCAGAAAGTTTTCCTGAACCATCGCCTTCAAAAAGGCTAAAACAACAAAAACCGTTTTTTTGCAAATTTAATGCTACATCATTTACTCTATTTATGCGGAAAAATGCTTTAATTTCTTTCATGACTTTAATTTTAAGATTAAAAAGCTGGTTCCAAACTCGTAATAAAACGGACGGAACCAGCTATTGCTATTAATTAGATGGGCTTAAATGTTTCCTTTACACTACCACAGCCAGACATAGCTTTATCCATATATGGGTTCTCAATTTTATTGGAATTGGAAAACCAATATGAACCGCCATTATTTGCCATAGGACAAAACGTTTTAAATATTTCACCTTCTACGATGTTTCCTTTTAATAAAGGTTCGAATGCTGAGGATAGATCAGAAAACAATACACGTTGCTCCTTAATATCTGAAGTAGAAGCCAATTGTGTGGCAACTTGTGCTGCATCTGAAGCCTTTCCATAAGAATTTAATATCTCAACAAGCATTTTAGAAGTCATTTGAACTTTTGCGGCGTTTGTTTCTACCAAAGCTTCATTTATCATGGTATAGTGCATATACGCTTTAGTTAAATTTTCATCATTTAATTTAACCATGTTGTTACCATAGTGATTCATCATATCTTTATTTTGGTGTTCCATGTTCATTTTACTATGATCATGCTGTGCATAGGTGAAATTTGATACGCTTAATATAAAAGCTATCATTACTGCTGATTTCAATTTTAAATTTTTCATCTGTTTTTGTTATTAAAGTTTTTATTAATTTTCAATTATTGTTTTTGTGTCACCACAGGTCAGCATCTTTTTACCGAGATATGGATTATTGATTTTCTCGCTTAAACTCATCCAAAAAGCACCGTTATTATTATCGGCCATAGGGCAAAACTGTTCATATACTTTTTGGTTGACACCAAATAGTTTGACGGCTTTTGATAAATGGGCAGACAAATGCTTAAAATGGTCTCGTTGTTTATAAATATCATTTGTTTTGGATATCGAAAGTGCTGATGCATTTACTTCTTTACTAATGGTCATCCAATGGTTATGCGCTTCCATATCTGTTAATAATTTCATTTCAACCTTTTTCATGGAATTCAAGAGTTCACCTGCATATTTTTGGGCTGCATTAGCATCATCTTTGGTTAAAGCATCCTTAAGTAGGATATATTGATTGAAAACATTTTCTAATTGGCTTTTAAAATCTTTTGATACAGAAATTCGAGTATCCATTTTGGAATGGTCAACATCATTTTTCATTTTCATTGGATCCATTGTCTCTTTTGAAGTTTTCATGTTTTTCATTTCCTCGTCCGTCATTTTATTAGCTCCAGCTGATTTCTTTTTATCTCCACCCATGTCCATTCCTGGCATATTTGCCATACCTCCCGTGTTTCCTTTTTCGCCAGTTGGGTTCATCATGCTTTTTTGACCTAATAATTGGGCTGAGGCATCTATTCTAAAGACACCATTGGATGCCACTGTTTCTCCACCAACTAACCCATCTTTTACTATATAAAAATTCCCCATATCTTGGCCTAGGGTTATTTCCCTATATACAAACGAAATGGTTTTTTCATGAGGAACTTTTACATATACTACTGAGCGTTTACCCGTCCAAAGAACTGCTGATTTTGGAATTACAATAGCATCTTTAACATTGGTTAATTTGGCATTAATAATACCACTTGCATACATTTCTGGCAATAGTGCATTTGATGGATTTTGAAGCTCCACCCGTACTTTGGCAACCCTTGTGTTTGAAGACACAAAGGGATCGACATAAGTCACTTTCCCTTTAAACATTTTCCCGGGAATGGCATTGATGGTAAAATCTACTACATTACCAAGTTGTATCCATGGAATATCGGCCTCATATGCTTCGAACATGACCCAAACACTGCTTAAATTCGCAATATCAAATAATACACTTCCTTCTTTTATGTAATCCCCCAACTCCACATCTCTTTTCATGACATAGCCTGTATAATCAGATAAAATATCTATTTGCTCTTGTATCTTTCCTGATTCTTCTATGGCATCAATTTGAGCATCGGTCAACTTCCATAGTTTTAGTTTATTACGGGTTGCTGTGTACAATTGTGGATAGATGTCCCTTGAATTTATTGACTCAAAAAGTTCCTTTTGGGCGGATATCAATTCTGGAGAATAAATACGCACAATTTTTTGGCCTCTAACCACCTTCTCTCCTGTAAAATTAACGTATAGGCGTTCTATTCGTCCCGGAATGTGGGAGACTTGAGAAAATAACTTACGTTCATCAGGTTGGACTCTGCCCAGTAAACGAATTTCTTTTGTTGCACTTGCTTTTTCAACTAATGTGGTTTGAATATTTCCTAACTGAATAGCTTCTTCCGTGAGTACAATTTCATTTTCTGCAATTTTTTCCTCATTAGCATTAGAGCTTGCATCAAGCGGTATTAAAGTCATACCGCAAATTGGGCATTTGCCCGGTTTTTCCATACGAATCTGCGGGTGCATGGAGCAAGTCCACAATTTTGTTACTGGATCTTGAACAAGGTTGTGTTCACCGTCTTTATGTACGCCCTCTGAACCTCCTCCAGAAAACACATTTCCTAAAATGATTCCGATAAATAAAATACCGGCTGCAATGATGTAATTTTTATATTTTTTCATAATGTTTCTTATTTTCCTATTAAATAATCCATAAACGCTGCTGCAGCATTTTTATCGGTCAATGCCTTTTGCTGTTCCAATTCGTACTTTAACAACTGACGTTCAATACGCAAGACTTCTTCAAAATCTTTTGAATTTGTAGAGTAAGAAGTCATTAAAACATCCAAAACTTTTTTAGCTATTTCAGATTGTCTTCCATTTAAAGCTATACGCCTATTGCCATCATTGAACTCTTTAAGCGTGTTTTTATAAATGGTGCCCAATGTATTTTTTTTGTCTTCTTTTCGTGAAATTTCTGCCTCCTGCATATATTTCGCCTCTGTAATCATTGCCTTATATTTTTTGCGATATAAAGGGATGGTAAGACCTACAGAAGGAAACATAAATACATCCTTACCATTATCGGAAGCGATTGACGATGGGTTTTTTCCAACAACGGTATACCCTAATCCAATATTGAACTTTGGAAGCCCTTCTTTTTTGGCCACAATTTCTTGGTTTAAAAAGGCATTAAGTTTATGATCAATACTTTTAATTTGATGATTTGATACATAAATTTCATCAAGCATTTTTAATTGATCTAGAGGAATTTCGTCTTGCCATAATAGCTCTGGTACCATTATTTCTGATGTATCTTCCCTATTTAATAGGTTATTGAACTTTACCTGTAATACATCTTTAGTGTCTAAAAATAATGCCAATTGATTTTCAAGATCATTCAATTCCAACTCCACACGGAGCTCATCGACAATGGATGCTTTACCTGCTTCTATTTTCACCAAAGAAAGTCGTTTAAAAACTTGCAATATCTCCACATTATCTTTGGTTATCTGTATAGCTTTCTCAATAAAATAGTAGTTGTAATAAGCTGTTTTCACCTCAAAAAATAAATTGGATTTTGCGTTTTCAAAGACTTCATATTTGGCCTTTGCCATTTCAGTGGCCACATCTTCTTTAGCACTCAACAACCCAAACCAAGGAAAGCTTTGTGATAAATTGAAAGTTGCTCTTTGAGGGCCTACCCTGGTTTCTGGTGATTGAATAAAATAACCAAACGCAACTTGAGGATCAGGTAAAGTGCCTACCTGAGGCACTTTTTCCATGGCAGCCATATAATCACTGAACGATGCTTTTAACTCAGGATTATTCTCAGCTGCAATTTTTAGATAATTTTCTAATACTGATTGGCTAAAAGTGTTCAAACTTAGTAGCAACAAGCAGCCAAAGAAAATTATTTTATACATTTTTATTATCATCTTTTTAAGTTTAAGATTGTATGTTTTTTTGTTGTTTCTTTAAACCATGTTCTTTCCACATACTGTATAAAACAGGAACTACAAACATGGTCATCACTTGCAACAGCATGCCTCCAAAGGAAGGAATTGCCATAGGGACTACAACGTCGGCTCCTTTTCCAGTGGCCGTGAGGACAGGAATCAAGGCAATAATGGCCACAGCTGCCGTCATCATTGCTGGCCGTACCCTTTTAGACCCTGCATGCAGAACAGAAGTCCTTACACCTTTAACGGTATTTGGCTTTTCCTCTTCAAAGACCTGGGTTAAGTAGGTTCCCATAATAACCCCATCATCGGTAGCAATGCCAAATAGCGCAATAAAACCTACCCACACTGCTACACTGAGATTAATAGTGTGCAACTGGAACAGATCGCGCATATAGACTCCAGCAAATTTGAAGTTTAAAAACCAGTCCTGTCCATATAACCAGATCATAATAAAACCACCAGCAAAAGCAACAAAAATGCCCGTAAATACCATTAACGATGGCAATAAATTCTTGAATTGGAAATATAAAATCAATAGGATAAGAATCAATGAAATTGGCACGACCAACATCAACCGTTTAGACGCCCTGATTTGATTTTCATAGTTCCCAGTAAAACGGTATGTTACCCCTGCGGGTAATTTAAATTCACCCGAATCCATTTTCTCCTTTAGCAACTTCTGCGCATCTTCAACCACATTGGTCTCGGCATTGCCTTCATTCATATCAAAAATTACGTATCCCGTTAAAAAAGTGTCCTCACTTTTTATTACCTGAGGTCCGCGAACATATTCAATGGATGCCAGTTCACCCAACTCTACTTGTACCCCAGCAGGTGTTGGTATTAAAATTTTCTTCAAATCATCAGGATTGTCCCTATACTCACGTGCATAACGTGCCCGAACCGGGAAACGTTCCCTGCCTTCAACGGTAGTGGTTAATTGCTTGCCACCAACAGCGACCGATAGTTGCATTTGCATATCCTTAATTGTTAAACCATATCTAGACATGGCTTGTCGATTTAATTTCATTTCCAAATAGGGTTTACCAACAACCCTGTCGGCAAAAACGGTAGACGGATTTATACTGGGAACTTCCTTTAACAGGTTTTCCAATTCAAATCCTGTTTTTTCAATGGATTCCAATGTTGGTCCAAATACCTTTATGCCCATGGGGGCCCTCATGCCCGTAGACAACATAATCAATCGTGTTTGAATAGGTTGTAATTTTGGGGCCGATGTCAAGCCTGGAAATTTGGAATGTTTTACAATTTCATTCCAAATGTCATCCGCTTTTTTAATTTTTGGGCGCCATTGTCTAAAGTACTCACCATCCTCATCTTCAATCAATTGCTCTTTAGTTATTTTTCTGAACTCATCCTTACCATACTTATACGTTGTACCATCTCTTAAAACAAATGCATCATGTTTATCAACTTTAAAACGCACTCTTCTTCCATCAGCATCTATTATGTATTCAGGAATATAATTTATGGTATTTTCATACATCGAGGTTGGCGCTGGATCCAATGCCGAATTGACACGCCCCCATTTACCAACAGACGTTGCTATCTCGGGAATAGAGTTCATGTGCTTATCTATGCTCGCAATGACCTCCATGTTTTCAGTTATTCCAGAGTGAGGCATGGTCGTTGGCATTAATAGAAAAGAACCTTCATCTAAAGCGGGCATGAATTCCTTTCCAACCCCCGGAAACGAATTTTCAGCACTTTTCCAAACATCAGTGTCTTTTATAAAATTTGGCATAAAACTGAACGTTTTGCCAAAACCCAACCAAATGGTAATACCAAAGAACACCACAATTATTGGAATTGACAGGAATTTCCATTTATTTTCTAAACACCAAGCTAGAACTGTTGAATAAAAATGAACAATAGTCATCAAAAGTCCTAAAACCGTTCCTACAATAATAATTACGAATATGAAATTTACAAATGTAGAGTTGGAAGCTCCCAAAGGCATCCATTCAATCGTTAAAAAATAAACCACTGTTAATACGGTAATACCAATATTGATGTAATTGGCAATTTTATCCGAATACGGTAGTTTTATTCTGTTTTTCAAAAATGTTCTTTCCGGTACTTGCGTCAATAAATTATTGGCCCCAAATGCGATTAAGGCGAGGGCAATATAACTTCCATAAGCTACTAAAAACACGATACCAAAACCAATTAAAATAGAATTGAATATGCGGCTTGTTTTCCTTTTATCTAATTTTATGGAAAATAATACCTGTGCAATGGCAGGAATAAATAGTATGCCAATAAACAATGAGGATACCAAGGCAAATGTTTTGGTAAAGGCCAAGGGTCTGAATAATTTTCCTTCTGAGGCCTGCATGGCAAACACGGGTAAAAAACTTACTATGGTTGTTGCCAATGCGGTCATGATGGCAGAAGCGACTTCTACGGTTGCCACATAAATTACTTGTACCAATTTTTTACCACCTATATGCTCGTTTTCGGGCATCTCAAGATGCCTTATGATATTTTCGGTAAACACAATACCAACATCCACCATCACACCTATAGCAATGGCAATCCCAGAAAGTGCCACAATATTGGCATCTACATTAAAGAATTTCATCAATATAAAGGTCATTAAAACACCAACAGGCAGCAAGGTTGAAATCAAAACAGATGCCCGAAGGTTTAGCACCAATACAATTACAACTAGGATGCTTATCAAAATTTCGTGGGATAATGATGACTCTAGGGTTCCTAAGGTTTCCTGAATCAAACCTGAACGATCATAAAAAGGGACAATGGTGATTTTTGAAACTGTACCATCAGCCAGTGTCTTAGAGGGCAATCCTGGTGCAACTTCATCAATCTTCTTTTTAAGATTATGAATAACCTCTTGAGGGTTTGCTCCATAACGGGCGACTACTACACCACCAACGGCCTCTACACCACTTTTGTCCAATCCCCCTCTTCTGGTAGCTGGCCCAAATTGTATTTTTGCAACATCCTTTAACCGAATGGGCACGTTGTCATGTACAGTAACTACACTTTCTTCCAAATCGGATAGATTCTTAATGTATCCCAATCCACGAACCAAATACTCAACTTTATTAAATTCTAATGTACGCGCACCAATATCCAGATTGCTGTTCTTAACGGCGTTCATAATCATGTTTACGTTCACATTGTTGGCTTTCATGGCGTCAGGATCAATTTCCACCTGGTACTCTTTAAGGAAACCACCAACCGAGGCCACTTCAGAAACACCGCTTGTGGCCGTTAGATAATAGCGTACATAAAAATCCTGTATGGTTCTTAATTCCTGTGGATCCCAGCCACCTGTTGGTTTGCCAGTTTTTGGGTCTCTACCCTCCAACGTGTACCAATATACCTGCCCTAATGCCGTAGCATCTGGACCTAGTGCAGGTTTAACTTCATCAGGTATCGTTCCCGGTGGCAAGGAATTGAGTTTTTCTAGGATACGGGTTCTGCTCCAATAAAAATCGACATCATCATTAAAAATGATATAAATACTGGACAATCCAAAAATGGAATTGCTCCTAATTGTTTTTACGCCAGGAATTCCCAATAAGGCCGTTGTTAATGGATACGTAATTTGGTCTTCAATATCTTGTGGCGATTGCCCCATCCATTCCGTAAATACAATTTGTTGGTTTTCTCCAATATCTGGAATGGCATCAACGGGAACGGGACTTCGTTCAATCCATGAGGTTTCCCAATTAAATGGTGCCGTTACAATTCCCCCAATAATAAAGGCGAACAGCAACATGAATGTTATTAGCTTGTTTTCAAGAAAATAGCGAATGATTTTATTTAACATATAATTTAATTTTTAAACATTAGACATTGGTGTTATAAAAACACCGAATACTCGAAATCATCCTAATGGAAAATATCCATTGGATAATACAGTCTATTGTTTAAAAATCAAATTAAATAAGTCTCATCAAGCTTGTAGATTTGCTTGATAACTAGTGGAGGTCTATATGACCTAAATGAAGTTACATTTTCATTATTGTCTTCAAAAAGGTTAACATATGTGTATACAAATAAAGCCACAAACTGTTGTTGGTGGAGCGTTAAATTATCAAAAGATGTGTTTAGTTCATCTTGACCTTTAACAGTAATCTGTTTTTCAGAACAACAATTCTTATTGATAACCGAATAGTCAGTATTTGTATGCTCCATATCCATGCCACAAGATTTAGCTTTATGGAATATTGCAACATCAACCAATGTATCACCACAATAGTGCATGTCTATAGTAAAAGATATTGTTGATAACAGCACTAAAAGTGCCATACAAATAGATAATATTTTGAACAAGAATTTTTTCATTATCATTACAAAACTACAAAAATTTCAGCATCTTGGCTTTATTTAACATATATTTTGGATATATAAAACATTCTTTATTTTAAGCTACGGTTTTTAAAATAAAAAAAATTACAAAATATTTTTTACTTTATTCGCTCAAATATTGAGATACAAATAAAAGAGTAAAGTTAGATACATAAAATGATATATATCATATTTTTGTTTAACCATAAGAGATATTTTTGAATGTTAACCAAAAATATGTTAGCTTTATAAAGTGAAATCTTTTTTTTCTAAAATACTATCTTTCCTTTTAGCAGCTTTAATATTGCTAACAACATCTTCTTTTAGGGTTAATATACACTATTGTGATAATGAATTAGTCAGCATGGCTTTTTTTGGTAAAGCTAAAGTTTGCGAAGATTATATAGAGAAGAATGATTTTTCAGTTAAAAACTGTTCTGCACTTCATGAAAAGGATTGTTGTGATAGTCAAACAATTGTTAAACAAGCTGATAATGTTTTCGAAACCTCTAAGAGTGAACTTAGGATTCAAACCATTGTTTTCCTTAACACCTTCTATTATACTTACCAAAACTTATTTGCAGAGAAAGAGAAAAATTTAGTTCCTTTTGATAATTATCGACCACCATTGCTGACTAAGGATGTACAAATTCTACTCGAGACTTACTTAATTTGATTTTCTTCATTGTAGATTGAATTCAATCTGCACATTATATTATAATAGCCAAATATTACTTCTGGCAAAAAATTGTTGTTCCTAATTCTCAACAATATAATTTACCCTACTAAACCTGTATAGTCTTAGCCATATTAAAATTGGACATGATGTACAACGACAAAACATAAAATATTATGAGTTCACCAAAAGAATTTTGGATAAAAAACATGGTCTGCAATCGTTGCCTCAAAGTAATCAAACAAGAATTACAAGAGTTGGGTTTAACTGTATTGTCATTAGAATTAGGAAGGCTTTTAGTAGAGGCCACGAACAAAACAGATAGTAATATCACAGGGGATGTCACAAAAGTGCTTCTTTCCAATGGGTTTGAAATTGTAAAAAGCGAAGAAGAAATGCTTTTAGAAAGAATCAAAATAATCTTGATTGAGCAATTACAAGAATTACCTCTAAACATTAAAGTGAAAACTTCAGAATTATTGTCCTCTGCATTAAATCGTGACTATAAAACATTGAGCAAATTGTTTTCTGCCAATGAAAAAACAACCATTGAAAAATATTTTATTAAACTGAAAACTGAAAAAGCAAAAGAACTCATCCAACTTAAACAACATTCTTTTTCAGATATAGGCTATTTGTTGGATTACAGTAGTGTCAACCACTTGTCACGCCAATTTAAAGATGTTGTTGGAATGAGTATGACTGACTATAAAAACGCAGAAAACTGGAAACGAAATTTCTATGATGAAATTATATAGATAAGATCGAAAATTATATAGCATAAGAAGGACGTCTATAACTAAATTTAAAAACTCTAAAACCAAATAAAATGAAAAAACTATTTATTACATTGATGCTACTTCCTCTATTAGGACTTGCACAAACCATAGAAAATATCGATTATATATCACCTTTTCATGATGGAGTAGCTGCCATAAAAAAAGGGAACGAATGGGGTTTTATTGACCTAGATGGTAAAATAATCATTGATTTTCGAGACGATTTGGTACTAACCAAAAATGACGATACTAGCTATCCCATATTTAGTAATGAAAGATGCTTAATTACACTTCAAAAAGAAGGTGTGCACTATTATGGGTATATCGATAAAACTGGTAAAACCATCATTACACCACAATTTTTGAATGCCTCCAATTTTGAAGGTAACAAGGCATTGGCTCTAAAAGTTGAAAAAGAAACCATTGGTTACAACCATATTTTTAAAAAAGATGTTGTTAGCTATCATTATTTCGAAGTGGTCATAGATATGGAAGGGAAACCCATTGAGCATTTAACCCAATTGGCCATTCACGTCTCACCTAAAGATAAGAATGATAAAAACCCACCTATCATATCATCCAGATTGATTTCGGATAAATTAATAGCAATAAAAGGAAGTAACAGCAAATGGCGTATTAAAAAAATTGATCAACAATAAAAACGTACTCAACAGAAAAGAAAAGCTCAAAAATTGAAGATTTTTTAAACCTAAAAATTAATAGCTGATAATCCATTCCCCTCAAAATGGTTATATAGAGTGTTGGGAATGGGTTTATAAAAATTATAATAAATGTTTAACTCAATAAATCAAAAATATGAAAAAACTAGTAATTACTTTATCTGCAATTGGGCTTTTAAGCTTAAGCAGTTGCAACCAGAAAACAGATGTGAAAGCTATGCTTCAAAATTCTGAAACAAGGAGTGAAGTATTCAAGACCATTGCAGAAAACCACAATTTCATGACAGAATTTATGGAGAATATGCAGGGAAGCAATCACATTATGCAAATGATGCAAGAAAACAAAAAAATGATGGGCTCCATGATGCAAGGAGAAGGTATGCAAATGATGATGAAGGACAGTACAATGATGTACTCCATGATGAGGGGAATGATGGGAAATGTAAAAATGATGGGATCCATGATGAAAATAATGAGCGAGAAAGGAATGATGAGTGAAGAATGCATGAATTCTTGTATCAAGATGATGAGTGCCGAAGGAATGGATAAGATGGATGGAATGAATGGGGAAACCAAAGAAGACCATTTAGAACATCACTAATTTATTAACAGTTAAAACCTAAAACAATGAAAAATCACTGGTTATGGATGGTTCTTGGTTGTGGCTTGCCACTCCTGTTCATCTTTTTAGCACCATCATTTGGGATAGGAGACGGTTCTTCTCTCTTCATTTTTATCATTTTTATGTTTGCCTGTCACCTATTTATGCCTCACGGCTCCCATGGTCATGAAGGGCATAACCATTCAGAAAAGCAGAACAATAACAAACAGGGCAAAGAGGCCACTTCTATTGAAACTAAAAAAGAGCATGAAGACCATCTTCATCATTAAAGGATAAAGCTATGAAATGAGCATAAACAAAAAATTGGTCGCAAATACCAATGAAGATATGCGAATTACATAGACCAATAAACGACAATAAATATCTACATATGAAACATAAATTTCAAATTGAGGGCATTGGATGTGCAGGATGCGTTACGAGAGTTAAAAAGGCTTTAGAGGCACATCCAAAAGTTGAAAAAACAGAAATTTTTCTAAATCCTAAAGGAACTACGATCATCACAATGAAAGAAGCCCTTTCAGTTGATGAATTACAAAAGCAACTCAATACACTTGGGGGTTATACGATTACAGAAATAAATTAATAATAACTTAAAATTAAACATTATGCATTTTTACGACGGACATTTTGGAGGTATGCACTTAATATGGTGGATTATATGGATGGTATTCATTGTTTGGATATTCTTTGTCCCTGCCGATATTCCATATCAAAAATCAAAGAAAGAAAGCCCACTGGATATTTTGAAAAAACGCTTTGCAAAAGGTGAAATTTCCAAGGAAGAATTTGAAGAATCTAAAAAGATTTTAAACTCGGATAATTAATTAAAAAACATAAAATTATGTATCGATTAAATGTAAAAAAATTAGGTTTCGCCTTTGGTCTTACAGGAGCAATAATTTATTTGGGCTGTATGATTGTTATGGCTACAACTGGACAAGAAGGAACAATTACCTTTTTCAACAGCCTACTGCACGGTTTGGACACATCCAGTATCATTAGAATGGATGTTCCACTATTAGAAGTGTTAATGGGAATAGTCCAAACTTTTATTCTTTGGTGGTTAATAGGTGCCTGTATAGGAGGTTTTTATAATGCTCAAATAAAAACAAAATAATTTGATGCTAAAATAAATGATGGTCAAGATGACAAAAAACATTAAAATAATATTGGTTCATGTATTTATTGGGTCCAGTGTTTTTTACTTCCTCATACATCCATTCACCATGGTGGTCTATTGGTTTGAGTTTAGCCATATCCCTTATTCCACAATGGTATTTAAAGATATCCTTCAAGAGCGTTTGCTGGAGTCTTTTACATTTAACATGGTAGGAATGAGTGGTATCCTTGCAACTCTTGGTGCTATTTTGGGGATTTTTTCTGGATTGTTTTGGATTAATTTAACCAAGACCAAAGACCTGCTAAAAAAACAAAAGCACCTTTTAAAACGAGATGTGCAAAAACTAATAGAACTGGGTGAACATGACTGGGTAGAATTTAAATCGTCCATGCGTTATGACTATTTTAAAAAAACACCCAATAGAGAACTGGAGGTTGTCATTGCCAAAACCATTGTAGGCTTTATGAATGCCAAAGGCGGTAAATTGATTGTTGGGGTAGATGATGAAGGCAAGATCCTTGGTCTGGAAAACGATTTTAAGACCCTTAAGCACAAAAACAAGGACGGATTTGAGCGGGAAGTATTCCGCATTATTTCAACCTATATAGACCGTGAAGCATCCTTTGGCAGTCATGTATCGTTTTATGAACTGGATGGAAAGGATATTTGTTTGATTGATGTTGAACCTTACCCCAATCCCGTTTATGTGAATGATGGTAAAAGCACAACCTTTTATGTTAGGGCCGGTAATGCTACCTACCCGCTTTCAGTAAAAGAAACCGTTTCATATTTAAACCTTCAAAAAAAATAAGGTTATGCAATACGTTTGGTTGATATGGTCCTTGATTATTCTTATACTTTGGGCAATTATATATTTGTCTAAAAAAAAGGTAAGGAAAATAATGCTCAAAATGAGCTTGATTACAATGCCCTTTGGGCTTACCGAACCTTTGTTTGTGCCAGAGTATTGGTTTCCTCCTTCGTTATTTAATTTGGCGGAAAAAACAGGTTTTGATATTGAAAGCCTAATATTTTCTTTTGCTATAGGAGGCATCGGTACTATACTGTACAATCTTATTTTTAAAAGAGACCATACGATCATGAACGATGCAGACAGGAAAGACAAGAGGCATAAATTACATAACTATATTCTTTTTGTACCAATAATAATGTTCATCATCATGGTACTCTTTACATCGCTCAACCACATTTATTGCGGCATTATAGGCTTGTTTAGTGGTGGTTTAGCAACCATTTATTGTAGACCAGATTTAAAAGGAAAGGTATTTGTTGGAGGCATATTGTTTACCATACTTTACTTTATTTATTTTGGAAGTATCCTTGTGTTTTATCCCCAATATGTGGAACTGTATTGGAACTTTAAAAACCTAACTCGTATTCTTTTACTAGGAATCCCTCTTGAAGAATTAATGTTTGCCTTCACTTTTGGAATGTTCTGGTCAGGATTATATGAGCACCTATATTGGAGAAAACTTATAAAGTCAAATAAAAATAATTAAATTTTAAAATGATGAAAATTTTGTTAGCAACAGATGGTTCAGAATACAGTAAAGTGGCTGTTGAAGAACTTGCGAGAATGCCGTTTCAACTTAATACCGAAGTGCGTATCCTATCGATTTTTGATAATTCCTTAGCCAGTGCCATGGGGTCGGTACCTATGGGTGGATTGCCCAGTACTTATAATGACGCTATACTTATAGCAAAAGAGGTCTCTGAAAAAAACGTTAAAGATGCGGCCAAGTCATTAAAAAAGGCTAATTCAAAGCTATCCATTACTACAACTGTTGTCCCAGGTTCACCAAAAAATGCCATTCTTGATGAATCAGAAAATTATGGGGCCAATTTAATAGTGGTAGGTTCACATGGCTATGGAGCGTTTTCGCGATTTTTGCTCGGATCGGTTTCGCAGGCCGTATCATTACATGCAAACTGTTCAGTCTTGATAGTAAGAAAACAAGATGTTACTGAGAAAAGACAACTATAGATACTGTATTGTTTGCTCGAAAAATAATGTTGGGTAATACTATTGAAACCAACATTGTATTAAAAATAGTAGTATGACAAAAAACCACATGAAAACACATTGTAGTATTTCAGATTCCATTTGTTTACCAGATTCAAAACTGCCTCGGATAGTAATTATTGGAGGAGGTTTTGGAGGTTTGGCATTGGTTGAAAAATTAAAAAATAAAGACGTTCAAGTTGTGCTGTTGGATAAAAATAACTTTCATCAATTCCAGCCTCTATTTTATCAGGTGGCCACTAGTGCCCTTGAGCCCGATAGCATTGCTTTCCCTTTTAGAAAACAAATCAGTGGGTATAAAAACGTGTCTTTTCGATTGGCAAATGTAGAGGAAATCCAACCCTCCTCCAATACCCTTATTACTGATAAAGGTAGTTTAACCTATGATTCCTTGGTCTTGGCAACTGGCACAGAAACCAATTTTTTTGGCCTTGAAAATGTGGAGCGAAACTGTTTGGGGATGAAAGATATTAGAGATTCCCTTAATATTCGCCATATGATGCTGCAAAATCTGGAACAGGCGACAATTACTTGCAATAATGAGGACCGTGATGCCTTAACCAATTTTGTCATTGTTGGCGGGGGGCCTGCAGGAGTAGAAATGGCCGGATCTTTAGCGGAGTTTTGTAAATACATTCTACCAAAGGACTACCCTGAATATCCTGCTTCATTGATGCATATTTATTTGGTAGAGGCATCCAATGAACTATTAGGAACCATGTCAAAAAATGCTTCTTTAAAAACCTTGAAATATTTAAAAAAACTAGGTGTTAAGGTTTTATTGAATGAATCGGTCATTGATTATAATGGTAAGGTTGTCCAAACAAAAAGTGGTAACACCCTTTTGGCAAGAAACCTTATTTGGACAGCAGGTGTTAAAGGCCATTTTCCAAGAGGAATTGATAAAGAGCATATAACAAATGGAAATCGCTTAAAAACGGACGCTTATTTAAAGGTGGAAGGTTATAATAACATATATGCCATAGGAGATATTGCTTCATTGATTTCAAAAGACACTCCGAAAGGACATCCTCAGGTTGCCCAAGTAGCCATCCAACAAGGCAAACATCTTGCCATGACATTGATGAACCTAATTAATAAAAAACCATTAACGCCTTTTAAATATAAAGACAAAGGATCACTGGCAACTGTGGGAAAACGACGTGCAGTAGCAGATTTAGGAAACTTTAAGTTTGCGGGTTACCTTGCTTGGTTACTTTGGTCTATTGTCCATTTAATGTCAATAAGTGGTTTCAGGAATAAGTTGATGGTTGGTTTTAACTGGGCAGTTAGTTATTTCACCTACGAAAAAAGCAATAGGCTTATCATTAGAAATTTTAAACCAAATTCATCATACATTAATAAAAAAACAATTAAAAATGAAAAACAGTGGAGATAATCAAAAACTATCCTTAATAGGTTCCGTATCACTTGGTACGGGAGTTATGATTGGTGCCGGCATATTCGTCCTTATGGGACAAATAGCAGAATTGGTTGGCGATTTATTTCCAATCTCTTTTATTGCAGGTGCCATTGTTGTGGGTTTCAGTTCTTATTCCTATGTAAAGTTCTCAAACGCTTTTCCTTCCTCTGGAGGTGTAGTCAAATTTTTGAATAAATCCTACGGTCCAGGTACCATTACCGGTGTCTTTTCCTTATTAATGTATGTGTCAATGGTGGTTTCGGAAAGCTTGGTGGCGGGCACTTTTGGAGCCTACACGCTTAGATTGTTCCCCGAAAGGTTTGCTGGTTACTCATCTATTTTGGGTATTTTACTTTTGGTGACTGCTTATATCGTGAATATTTTAGGCAATAAAATTATTGGCGCAACTGCTACGTTCACGGCAATAATTAAAGTTGTAGGGATTGCATTGCTGGCCATTGCTGGCCTTATAGTCTCTGGATTTGCCAATATTACCGGGAACTATATCCCACAAAGTGGTGAAACAATACCTAAGGGGTTAGGGTTTGTGGCTGCATTGGCGTTGGCCATCCTTGCCTATAAAGGATTTACAACCATTACCAATCAGGGAGGGGATATTAAAAACCCTCATAAAAACCTTGGGCGTTCCATTATTATTTCCATAATTATATGCACCCTCATTTACGTGGCCTTGGCCTTGGCAGTAGCAGGTGGCTTGAGCATTCCAGAGATTATTGCTGCAAAAGACTACGCCCTAGCGGCAGCCGCAAAACCTGTTTTTGGGGAATGGGGGTCTTGGATAACTATTTTCATTGCTATAATTGCAACCGTGTCTGGTGTCATCGCTAGTGTATTTTCGGCATCTCGCTTATTGGCAATGCTCAGCAATATGAAACAAGTACCGTCTTTAAAAAGAATGGGGAACTTTAAAAACCCAGCCCTCATATTCACGGTCTCTTTAGCCATTTTACTGACTATATTGTTTAATTTAACAAGAATTGCTTCAATAGGAGCTATTTTTTACCTCATTATGGATATTGCAATTCATTGGGGACTATTTCGTCACCTAAGAAAAGAAGTGGACTTTCTTCCAATCATCCCAATAATAGCCATTGTAATGGATGTTGCAGTTCTATCTGCATTTCTTTATTTAAAATACCTGAGCGATCCATTGGTACTCATTGTGGCAGCAATCGGGATTATTTTAATACTCGTCGCAGAACGCCTTTTTATGATTTCACATACAGATGACGACGGCAATATGCCAATGGGAATGGAGACCGCAAATAAAAAACAAAAGATAAAAGAAATATAAAAATCAATAAAATAAAACGCATGAAAAATATAGGATTGGTAGGATACGGAGTCATCGGCAAAAGAGTTGCCGATGCCATTAATTTACAAGACGACATGAATCTCGTGGGGGTTTGCGATGTTATTAGCGATTGGCGCATACAAAATGCCGTAAGAAAGGGCTATAATATCTATGTAGCCACCACAGATGCCGAAAAGGAAATGAAAAATACTGGCATTACAGTAAAAGGGAGTATGCAAGACCTTTTGAAAAAAGTAGATCTTGTAGTGGACTGCACCCCAAAAAACATAGCAGCTAAAAATGTGGAAACCTATAAAAAACAAGGTATCAAATTTATTGTGGAAGGTGGCGAAAAACATGAAACCACAGGGCATTCGTTTAGTGCGGAAATCAATTATGAAACGGCTTTAAATCTTGATGCTACTAGAGTGGTCTCTTGTAATACTACTTCGATATTAAGAACCCTTGGCGCTTTAAAAAGAGCAGGGCTACTGGATTATGCAAGAGGCACGTTATTGCGCCGGGCAACCGACCCTTGGGAAAGCCATTTAGGAGGTATTATGAACACCATGTTGCCCGAAAAAGAAATTCCCAGCCACCAAGGTCCCGATGCACAAAGCGTGGATCCAGATTTAAACGTCATCACTTCCGCAGTAAAAGTTCCCGAAACCTTGAGCCACATGCACTACTGGAATGTGAAATTAAAGAAAAAAGCAAGCAAAGAAGAAGTGCTGAACGCCTTTAAAACTTCTAGCAGAATTAAGCTGATACGCTATGACCAAGGGCTCGTTTCAAACAATACCATCAAGGAGATGTTTATGGATATGGGAAGACCCTGGGGTGACATGTATGAAGTAGCTCTTTGGGAAGATATGCTAAAGGTGCAGGGTAATGAACTTTTTTATGCCTATGTTGTCGATAACCAAGCCATTGTCATTCCAGAAACCATCGATGCCATACGTGCACTTTTGGGAATAGAAAAAGATGGTTCAAAATCCATCTTTAAAACAAATCAAAGCTTATCTATTGCATAAAAAACACAAATGGACAAAAAGGGAAAAATAAAGAAACGCTACAATAGAATAGCAAAATATTTTGACTCATTTGAAAAGCCAATGGGAACCAGTGGTTTTGATAAATGGCGAAAAGAACTTGTTCAGCAGGTAAACGGTAAGACCCTTGAAATTGGGGTTGGTACTGGTAAAAATCTTCCATTATACTCTAAAGATATACGTTTAACAGCTATTGATTTCAGCAAAAACATGCTCGATAAAGCAATGACAAAATACAAGAAGAGCTTACCAAATGTGAATTTTTTAGAAATGGATGTGCAAAATATGGATTTTGAGGATGATACCTTCGATACTGTTATTACCAGTTGTGTATTCTGCTCTGTTCCAGACCCCGTTAAGGGACTAAAAGAAATTAAAAGAGTTCTAAAACCAGATGGACAGCTCGTTATGTTAGAACATGTTCGTAGTAATGGCAAAGTACTAGGCACACTAATGGACTGGTTCAATTTTATACCACTAATTATCATGGGTGCTAACATTAACCGTAAAACCAAACAGAATCTAATAAAAGCTGGGTTCGTTAATATTAAGGAGACCTATCTATGGAAGGATATTGTAAAATACTTCTATGTAAAAAATGAAAAATGAATATTGTAAAGCAAAATAAATAACGAATTATGGGTACATATGAAAACATAATACAAAACCTAGGAAACAAAGCTGATTTTTACCTAAATCACGTTTGTGAAAAAATAACAAAAGATGAATTGCAAACCCCTAGCAAGACCTGTTTTGAAAAGGTATTTGAAAATAGTAACAGAAATCCACAGGTGTTAAGGAGTCTTGCACAGTTGTACAACCACGGAAATCTAGGTGGCACTGGCTATTTAAGTATACTTCCCGTTGATCAAGGTGTTGAACATAGTGCAGCCTTTTCATTCTATAAAAATCCAGACTACTTTGACCCAGAGAACATCATAAAACTCGCTATTGAAGCAGGCTGCAATGGTGTGGCGTCTACATTTGACGTTTTGGGGCTAAATGCTAGAAAATATGCCCATAAAATACCCTTCATTGTGAAAGTCAACCATAACGAGCTTCTCACGTATCCCAATAAATATGACCAAACATTATTTGGCAAGGTAAAGACAGCTTGGGATATGGGTGCTGTTGCCGTAGGTGCCACCATTTATTTTGGTTCAGAGGAAAGTAACCGACAACTAAAGGAAATAGCTGAAGCTTTTGAAGAAGCCCACAATTTAGGAATGGCAACCATTTTATGGTGCTACCTTCGAAATGATGCCTTTAAAACAGAAAAGGAAGATTTTCACGCATCAGCAGATTTAACAGGGCAAGCCAATCATTTGGGAGTTACCATTCAGGCAGATATCATCAAACAGAAACTTCCAACAAACAATTTTGGGTTTAAGAATATAGGTTTCGGCAAATTTGATGATGCCATGTATGAAACACTGACCACAGATCATCCTATTGACTTGTGTAGATTACAAGTAGCAAATTGTTATATGGGTAAGATTGGGTTGATCAATTCTGGAGGAGGTTCCAAAGGCAAATCAGATTTGACAGAAGCGGTAACAACTGCCGTCATCAATAAAAGAGCCGGTGGTTCTGGTTTGATTTTAGGTAGGAAAGCCTTTCAGAAACCATTCAAAGAAGGATTGGAATTACTCAACCTAGTACAAAGTGTGTATCTGGATGATAAAATTTTTATTGCTTAAATATTAAAAAACATTTTTATAAAAAATATTATTTAATGTATACTACTGAAATTAAACATATAGGTGTTTTTACATCAGGAGGCGATAGCCCTGGGATGAACGCTGCGTTGTACGCAATAGCAAAAACTGCAGAAGCAAAAGGCATAAAAGTAACGGGAATTCGTAAAGGATATGAAGGGTTGATTGATGGCGATTTCACAACATTGAAATCCCACGATTTGCAAAAAAAAGTACAAAGAGGAGGAACCATGCTCAAAACCGCACGAAGCAAACGTTTTATGGAACCGGAAGGTCGTAATAAAGCGTTACAAACCTTACTCAC
The DNA here is from genome assembly GCF_011762485.1 of Yeosuana marina. GTDB lineage: Bacteria > Bacteroidota > Bacteroidia > Flavobacteriales > Flavobacteriaceae > Yeosuana > Yeosuana marina. Next base: position 204,562 of record NZ_JAAKGI010000002.1, on the reverse strand, counting down.
AAACAACATAGATGCCTTGATAGCCATTGGTGGTGATGGTACTTTTAGGGGGCTATTAGCTTTTTCAGAACTATGTAACCTTCCATTTATTGGCATCCCGGGAACCATTGACAATGACATTTCTGGAACCGATTATACCCTCGGTTTTGATTCCGCAGTAAACACGGCCATTGAAAACATTGATAAAATCCGGGATACGGCCGAATCGCATAACCGTGTATTCATTGTGGAGGTAATGGGGAGGGATTCTGGCTATATTGCAATTCATTCGGGATTGTCAACGGGTGCAGACGCCATTCTTATTCCCGAAAGTGGAAAGGACTTCATTTACCTATTGGATAAAGTCAAGGGTTACAATAGCGAAGATGCCTTTCTTATCTTGGTTTCTGAAGGTGATGAAATAGGTGCTGAACTTGTTGCATCCAAAATAAGGGAAATCAATGCCAATATCGATTTGCGTATTGCAAGATTAGGACACGTGCAACGTGGTGGCAACCCATCTGCTTTCGATAGAGTGTTGGGTATTAGAATGGGAGTTGAAGCGGTAGAGAGAATATTAAGTGGAGCTAAAAATAAAATGGTCGGGTTTTTAAATAATCAATTGAATCTAACACCTTTTGACGAAGTGATAAAACAGCATCAAGTAAAAGAAGAATTACAGGAACTTTTAAAGCTATTTAGTAAATAAATATGATTGAATCCTTAAAAAATATAAACCCCTTTATTCTTGGTATAATCATTAGCTTGGGCATTGGCTTAATCCTTGGATTAGAAAGAGAATACGATAAATTAAAAGAAGAGCAAGGTTTTGCGGGAATACGGACATTCCCCATTGTTGCAATCATAGGATTTATTTTGGGTAATCTTTCTCAGGTGTATACCCCCTGGTTTGTCATTATTACAGTTGCCACTTTTTTGTTGTTTTTGGGATTAAGCCATATCTCAATTGTACAAAAGCACTTAATGACCGGTATTACAACTAATTTGGCATTATTTGCTACCTTAATTCTTGGCGTAATGGTTGCTAACCACTTACATAAAGAGGCTGTTGCCACAGCAGTGGTAGTGATGACTTTATTATCGCTTAAAACAACATTTCGCTCTTTTATAAAGAATATCACCTCGGTAGAACTTTTCGCATTTATTAAATTTACAATTATTGCACTATTGATACTGCCCTTTTTACCGAATGAAAACTATGGGCCAGAAGGTTTATTAAATCCTTTTGAAATCGGCTCCATTGTTGTCATTGTTTCCTTTTTGAACTTTATAGGCTATTTTTTGGTTAAATACGTAGGTTCCAAACAAGGTATATTGCTTACGGCCATTTTAGGCGGATTGATATCAAGTACAGCCGTAGCCTGGATTTATGCATCACGAAGCAAGGAATCTCCAGAACTTTCAAAAAAATATGCAGCTGGAATAATTATCGCTTCGGCAATAATGTTCCCGAGGCTTGCGGTGCTGGCATATATTTTTAATAATGACATAATAACCTATCTGACCATTCCTTTTTTCATCCTTACGCTCATCTGTTTAATCAGTGCACTCATATTTATTAAAAAGGATACTGATGTCCCAAGAACCGATATCAATCTTGGAAATCCACTTAATATATGGAATGCCCTAGGATTTGGGGCAATTTATGTGTTAATCCTATTCGCTGTTTTTTATGCAAATGATTTTTTTGGTGAAAGGGGGCTTTACTATTCGGCCCTAATTGCTGGACTGGCCGATACTGATGCGATAACAATAAGTATGTCAAAATTTGCTTCCATTGATGAGAAACTCGCACTGGCAGGCAATGTTATTATCACCGCAACCATTAGCAATATGATTGTCAAACTGGGAATTGCCTTTTTCAAAGGTTCCAAACGTACAGGTAAATTAGTATTGCTTGCTTTTGGAAGTGTTATTGTAGTGGGAGTTATATACATTCTATTTAACTCGTAGATAAATTAAAAAGTAAAAAAATGAAAACAATCATATTTAGCATACATAGGTTTGAAGAACCTTATATTATTGAGGCAAATAAGGGCAAACATCAATTGAAATTGCTTGAAAATAGATTGACCGAAGATACTGCTATTCTCGCAAACGGTTCTAAAGCCGTGAGCTTATTCACTGGAGATGATGCATCAGCAAGCGTTCTTATAAAGCTAAATGCTTTGGGAGTCAAATATATTGCCCTTCGTACAGCAGGATATAATAACGTAGCTATTGAAAAAGCTAACGAATTGGGCATCAAGATTTCACGGGTTCCGGCATACTCGCCTTATGCTATTGCAGAACACACCATGGCGTTGATACTTGCATTGAACAGAAAATTGATTAAAGCGCATAATAGGGTTCGCGAACAAAACTTTTCATTGAACGGGCTTACAGGTTTCGACCTTAACGGAAAAACTGTTGGTATTATTGGAACAGGAAAAATCGGTGCTGTAGTTGTAAAAATACTTCACGGTTTTGGATGTAACATTCTTGCTCAAGATGTTGTTGAAGATGAAAATTTGATAAATTCATACGGAGTTCAATATTCGGATTGCGAAACCATCTGCCTGGAAGCAGATATAATAACTCTGCACATACCCTTAACTCCTTCGAGCAAGCATTTGATTAATGCTAAACACATTAAATTAATGAAAAACGGTGTAATGCTCATCAATACAAGTCGTGGTGGATTGGTAGATACAAAGGCCGTAATTACAGGATTAAAAAATGGAAAAATAGGTTATTTTGGTATGGATGTTTATGAGGAAGAGGAAGGATTGTTTTTTGAGGACCATTCCGATGACATCTTACAAGATGACGTGATTGCTCGTTTAATGACTTTTAGCAATGTTTTAATTACCAGTCATCAAGCATTTTTAACCCAAACAGCCTTGGCTAATATAGCTGAAACGACAATATATAATTTGGACTGTTTTGAAAAACAAGTTCCATCAGGAAATGAAATTGCAACAACGGATTAAAAACTTTAAAATTTAAAGATTTGTTACGAATTATTTTGTTTTGGTTTAAGATGAAAGTAGCAGGGGCTACCAGAAAAGTACTGTCCCCCAACTTTGACAAGGAGGGAATAAAATCAATCCTTAAAGGATATTGGTCACGCTATAAACTATTGCGAAGGGATATTGGTAAACAGCCCACCTTGGGAGGTACGGTTATGGTTCATCTCGCTAGTATGTCCACCACTTTTTATAATGAACTTACTGAAAGAGGTATAAGCGATGCAAAAACCACACAATATTTTTATGATATAGCTTGGAAGGTGTATAAAATTATGGGGGGGTTTTCCTGGGACTTAACAAGATTAAAATATCAAAACAATCCGAAAAGGCTGGCATATGCCACAGAACTTTTTAGGATGTTTCCCTTTAACAGCCCTTCCTATAAATGGAAAAATATTCCACAACCAGATGATGTTGTTCGTTTTAATTGCGAAAAGTGTCCTGTGGCAGAATATTTTAAGGACAAAGGTCTTTCAGAGTTTTGTGTCAACACTTGGTGCGCTTTGGATTTTCCCCTTGCTAAAATGTGGAATGCCAAATTAGAACGCACCAATAGCATTGCAGGAGGAGCTAAAGTCTGTGATTTTAAATGGATAGCAAATGATTAAACTTAGATAAAATGAAAAATATACTTGTACCCACCGATTTCTCTGAAAACTGCAGTAAAGCGGCACAACTTGGTATAGAAATGGCCAAGTTATATAATTCAGAAATTCACTTTTTGCACCTTATGAAAACCCCCGTAAATTGGGTCAAGTTGGACAAAATAAAGGAAAAACGATATCCCGAAACCGTAAAACAAATAGGCATTGCCAAAGCCAAATTGCGCGAGTTGGAAATAGAAGCTGAACACAAAGGGCTTAAATGCCTTACTTTTCTTCAATTTGATGCCGGGCAAGCTGATATTTTGGAGCATTCAGGACATTTTCACCACGATTTTATCATTACAGGCAGTAGCGGAACCAAGGGCATAATCAGAGAGATTACTGGTAGTAATGTTGAAGAAATCGTGAGGAAGGCAAACGCTCCTGTAATTGTGGTAAAAGATGAGGATGTAACCTTCCCATTCAAGAATATTGTATTTGTTTCAGATTTCAAGGAAGATATAAGCACGGCTTTTAATCAAGTGATACCCATTGCCAAAAAGTGTCATGCCCGCATCCATTTGTTACGAATAAATACCGAGGTGGATTTCAACAGTATAGAACTTGGTTTAAACCCAATAGAACAATTATTGAACAAGTTCCCGGAAATAAAAAATTACTCAATGGCCGTTTATAATGAGCCTTCTGTAGAAACGGGAATCAATACTTTTATTAAGCAGAACCCTATTGATTTAATTGCAATGGCCACCCATGGAAAAACCGGGTTTTTAAGTTTGTTTTCAAAAAGTATCGCTGAAGGCGTAACCAACCATTCAACATTGCCCGTAATGACTATACATATCTAAAAATGGAAAACTCAATTAAAATAGTAAAATACTCTGGTGACATTGTTGAATTCAATGTTGAAAAACTAATCAATTCCTTAAGGCGCTCTCAGGCAAGTGAAGAATTGATCCAGCAAATAGTTGAGCAAGTTAAAGGCCAATTATATGACGGAATTACCACCAAAAAAATCTACCAAATGGCATTTAAGATGCTAAAGGGTAAATCAAGGGCAAGTGCATCAAGATATAAACTAAAAAAAGCCATTATGGAACTAGGTCCCACAGGGTTTCCTTTTGAGAAATTTGTAGGCAAAATTCTGGGACACGAAGGATTTCAAACAGAAGTCGGTGTCATTATACAAGGCCATTGTGTAAAACACGAAGTGGACGTAACGGCCTTAAAAGATAATAGGCACTATATGATAGAATGTAAATACCACAGCGACCAAGGTAGGTTTTGTAATGTAAAAATCCCACTTTATATCCAGTCCAGATTTCTGGATGTAGAGAAACAATGGGAAAAGCAACCAGGGCATGAAACCAAGTTTCACCAAGGTTGGGTATATACCAATACACGCTTTACAACAGATGCCATTCAATATGGAACCTGCATGGGCTTGGGACTTGTAAGTTGGAATTATCCAATAAACAACAGTCTTAAATACAGAATAGACCAATCTGGCCTACATCCATTAACGGCCTTAACAACCCTTACAAAAGCTGAGAAAAGCAGATTATTGGACAAGGGTATTGTACTCTGCAAAGAGCTTCACGAAAACCCTGATTTATTAGAAAAAATTGGGGTGCCAAAATCAAGACACAAAAATATTCTCGAAGACTCAGAAGAATTATGCAGGTCACATTAAAATAACTGCGTAGAACAATAAAACAAACATTCATAAATATTAAAAAAACCATACAGATGAAAACAGAAGCATTGCAAAAACAGAACAACATAGATTTAGAGCCATTTTACCAAGCATTGGAAGACGACCCAAAATTACTCGAAGAAGCTCTTGAAATATTGCTGGGGATGATAAACTTCGAACCACAATCCGTAAAGAAGTTCGCGCTACTTATTAAAGAAGATTCCCGTAATCTCTATAATGAAATAGTCGAACTGTACAAATCGAACCAAGAAAAAGGAGATTCGCCTTCCTGTTGTGGTGGACACTAAAATGCGGTCAATAAAAACCTTAACGACTTGGTTGCGACCAATGAAGAAATAGGTCTATCCATATCTTCATTGAAGCAAAAAAAGGGTTTTGGGATATTAAAAATAAAAAAGATGAAAAACAATAAAATAAACATCCATTTTTTAGGAGCCGCTGGCACGGTAACCGGATCAAAATATTTGGTGGACACAGGAGAAAACAAAATATTGATAGACTGTGGTCTTTTTCAAGGTCTTAAAGAACTGCGCCTAAAAAACTGGGAATATCCGCCCGTTAAAGTTTCTGAAATTGATATGGTATTGCTTACCCACGGCCATATGGACCACACGGGATATCTACCAAGGTTGATAAAGCAAGGATTTAATGGCCCTATTTATGGTACCAATCCCACTTTGGATATTGCCAAAATCATTTTGAATGACAGTGCAAAAATCCAGGAACAGGAAGCCGAACGTGCCAATAAGGAAGGCTATTCAAAACACAGTCCGGCAGAACCGCTTTACGATTTAAAGGATGTGGAAAGAACCATTCCTCATTTTAAGGCAATTCCCCAATCCCAATGGATCCCAATGTTCGACGGTATCAAGGCTCGTTTTCAGTATAACGGACACATTTTGGGTGCTACTTTCATAGAATTGGATGTACACGGAAAACGCTTTGTTTTTTCAGGTGATATTGGTAGGATAAACGACTTATTATTGTACCCGCCACTCAAACCAGAAAAAGCCAATGTGCTTTTCATAGAATCGACCTATGGCGGCAGATTTCATCCCGATGAGATAGAAGCTATTCCACAAATAGAAAAATTGGTCAATGAAACTATCAACCGAGGTGGCAGCCTATTTGTTCCAAGTTTTTCAGTGGAACGTGCCCAACTGATGATGTTGATTTTCTGGAGATTGCTCAAGGAAAACAAAATTCCTAGAATTCCAATGATTATGGACAGCCCTATGGGTGCTAATGTATTAGAGCTATTCCACAGTACCAGAGATTGGCACAAATTAGAAGCCCACGAATGCGATGAAATGTGTTCTTATTTCACAGTGGTGAGCAGTTACAGGGAGACCATGGAATTGAGAACGGACAACAAGCCAAAAATCGTTATTGCAGGCAGCGGAATGCTCACGGGAGGAAGGATGCTCAACTATCTCGAAACACAGGCACAAAACCCTAACAATACCTTACTGTTTGTTGGTTATCAAGCCGAAGGAACACGTGGAAGAAAATTATTGGAAGGCGAGAAGGATTTAAAAGTGTATGGGAAAACGGTATCCTTTCAAATGGAAGTAGCCGAAATTCAAGGCCTCTCGGCACACGCAGACCACGCTGAACTTATAGATTGGATGAGCAAAATAAAAGATAAACCAGCCCGAATTTTTATTGTGCACGGAGAAAAAGAAGGTGCGGAAGCTCTTCAAAAAGGAATAAAGGAAACCTATGGATGGGATGCGGAAATCCCGCAACTATACAATATAGAAGAAATAGAATAGACTATATAAATCGAAAGAATAATAACAGTTATGGAGCAACACTCAAATATACTAAAATACAAGCACCTTGGAATTTACACCCACAATGAGAACGTTGTGTATATGCGTGAGGACTGCCACGTCTGTATTTCCGAAGGCTTTGAAGCCCTCACAAGAATAAGGGTTTCCAAGGCAATGTATTCCATCGTGGCAAGCCTCAACGTTATAAATTCAGATATTCTATTGCCCAATGAGATTGGTCTATCGGATGCAGCTGCAAAAAAACTTAGGGTTTCTGAAAATGACACCCTATACATTTCCCATCTGGAGCCCATAGAATCCTTAAGCCACGTAAGAGCAAAAATTTATAATCAAAAGCTAAATTATAGTGCTTATAAAGAAATCATAACCGATATCGTAGAAGGCGATTATTCCAATATACATCTATCTGCATTCATTACGGCATGTGCAGGTGACCGAATGGATATTGATGAAATATCCAATCTCACAAAGGCAATGATTGCTTCAGGAAAGCAATTGAATTGGAACAAAAAAATCGTGGTCGATAAGCATTGCATTGGAGGATTACCCGGCAATCGAACAACACCTTTGATAGTGGCCATAGTAGCTGCCTACGGTCTAACGATGCCAAAAACATCTTCAAGGGCCATCACTTCCCCGGCCGGAACCGCAGACACCATGGAAGTAATGACCAATGTGACCCTTTCTTCCGTAGAAATTAAAACTGTAGTCGAAAAAGAAGGGGGCTGTTTTGTCTGGGGTGGGACCGCGCAATTAAGCCCTGCTGATGATGTGCTCATAAAAATTGAAAAAGCCTTAGATATTGACAGTGAGGGCCAACTTATCGCTTCGGTGTTATCAAAAAAAGCTGCAGCTGGTTCAACCCATGTGGTCATTGATATTCCTGTGGGCGAAACCGCAAAGGTTCGTAGTATGGAAATGGCTCAAAAATTAAAAAACCATATAGAAACCGTTGGAACTGCTGTGGGACTGCATATAAAGGTCGTCATTACAGATGGTACGCAACCAGTCGGCAGAGGTATTGGACCATCTTTGGAAGCCTTTGATATTTTAAGTGTGCTAAAAAATGAAGATAATGCACCCAGAGATCTTAAAGAAAGAGTGTTGTTATTAGCAGGTGAGTTATTGGAGCTATCAGGAAAGGTTATGAAAGGAAAAGGTGCCGCTACAGCCAAACAGCTTTTGGAATCTGGAAAAGCCTTCGAAAAGTTTCTCGCTATCTGCAGAGCACAAGGCCGTTTTACCAATCCCGTATTGGCTCCATATAAAGTTGAAATTAAAGCAAAAAGATCCGGTACAGTGCAACTTATCAATAATAGAAAGATTGCAAAACTTGCAAAACTTTCCGGGGCACCCCAATCAAAATCTGCGGGTATTTTATTGAATGTCCATTTAGGGGATAAAGTTGACCAAGACCAATTATTATATACGGTGTTTGCAGAATCCCAAGGTGAATTGCATTATGCCTTGGAATATGAAAATAACCACAACGATATATTAACCTTAGTATAAATTAGAGAAAATGAAAACCATTTTATTCAGCTTGCCGGGAAATGAAGAGCAAACAAATCTATTGGCAAAAAAAATGAATGCCGAAATTGGTGAAGCTACCTTACGCAAATTCCCAGACGGAGAATCATACACCCGCATTCTTTCAGATGTAAAAAACAAATGTGTAGTTTTAGTCTGTACATTACACGATCCTGATGAAAAATTATTGCCACTCTATTTTTTAGGACAGACGGCAAAGTCTTTAGGTGCGATGTGCACTTGTTTAGTCGCTCCTTATTTAGCGTATATGCGTCAGGACAAGGTATTCAATAAAGGCGAAGGTGTTACCTCTTCGTTCTTTGGAAAATTAATCTCGGGATTCGCTGATAGCATTACAACCATCGATCCTCACCTACACAGAATAAGTGCTTTGGGAGAAGTCTATCATATTCCCAATAAAGTTATCCACGCAGCAGATGATATTTCAAAATGGATAAAGGAAAACATTGAGAACCCCGTTCTTATTGGTCCCGATTCTGAAAGTGAGCAATGGGTTTCCGAAGTGGCCAAAAAAGCAGGTGCACCTTTTACAGTATTGCAAAAAATACGACACGGAGACCGTAATGTGGAAGTTTCAATCCCCGATGTAGAAAAATATAAAAATGCCACACCTATTTTGGTAGATGATATTATCTCAACCGCCCATACCATGATTGAAACCGTGCAACATTTAAAAAAGGCTGGGATGAAGCCGCCTATTTGCATAGGCATTCATGCGGTATTTTCAGGAAATGCCTATCAGGATTTATTAGATTCCGGGGCAGAAAAAATTGTAACTTGTAACACTATTCCGCACCCATCCAACTCCATAGATTTAAGCGATGTTATCGCTAAAGAAGTTAAAGAGTTAATGAACCATAAATGATGAAATTATATCCCATAATGGTCTTATTGCTCTTTGGTATTTCATTAAATGCTCAAAATGAAATGCTCATAGAGCAGTTGTCCGATAGATTTGTTTTACGTAAAAATTTTGATGAAAATGGTAATTTTCTGAACAAACAAACCTTTAATGTCGGAAAACTAAAGAAAAGAAATGGTTATTATGAAATTGACGTGGTGACTGAACTGTTTGATAAAAACAAAAAATCTACTGATAAATATACAACGACCTACCGATGTAAACCTGATGAAGCCAGTGTAATGGTAATGGTATTTCCGTTTTCAAACCCAAAATCAAAAGAAACTGAAATCAATACAACTTCTAAAAAATTTAAAGAGCTATACGATTTGGAAAATTTGGAAGATATAGAACTTGAAATGAACTTTGATTCGGGCCTGTTGAATTTTTTTGGTTCAAAAAGCATCATAAAAATTTATGCCCGAAAATTTGACAGTAAGAACAACAATATTAAATCAAACATAAATATTAAGGCCTATGCATGGGGGATTCGTATTAAACAACTCAACTATACTGTCAACGAAAAATTGAACGCCAATGGCTTATTGACCTTTCAGAAATTTACAGAGGAAGATAACAGTTATTTTACAATAACCTATAAATAAAGAAAAAGATGAAAAATTACGACACCCTTTCAGAGGCAATAAACGATTTACAGACGAACGATTATACATATAATTTTAACCTTAAACCAACTTGTTTAGAATGTGCATCTCTGAAATTGCAAATCAACCCAGAAGATTTTGAAGTTGATAAAATATATCGTTTTGAAGGAATGAGCAGTACAGATGACAACAGCATACTTTATGCCATTTCTTCCAAAAATGGAGTTAAAGGGCTTTTGGTAGATGCCTACGGTATGTATGCCAAAAACATTTCAGAAGCAATGCGAAAAAAATTACGATAAAACTTAAATAGAATAATATGGACAATAACAAAGATCACAAGGACAAAAAAATGGATCATTCAAAGATGGATCATTCTAAAATGAATCATAACAAAGATGACCACTCAAAAATGGATCACTCGAAAATGGAAGACCCAAAATCGGACGACCATAGTAGGATGGACCACAGTAAAAGGGATCATTCAAAGATGAAACACAAAAAAGAAGACCATTCTAAAATGGATCATGACCATGGTGCTATTCCTATGGGAATGGCAGGGCATGACCATCATAAAATGATGATTGCCGATTTTAGAAAACGTTTTTGGGTAACTATAATCCTAACCGTTCCCATATTGCTATTCTCGCCAATGATTCAGGAATTTTTTGGATATGAACTTTTACTTCCAGGAAATCCATATATTCTTTTTACCCTTTCCACAGTAGTATATTTTTATGGTGGTTGGCCATTTTTAAAAGGTTTTTGGTCCGAAGTTAAAAAAACCGCGCCTGGAATGATGACTCTAATTGCCATGGCGATAAGCGTTGCATATTTTTATAGTTCTGCCACGGTTTTTGGTCTAAAAGGGGTCGATTTTTTCTGGGAACTGGCTACACTAATCGCTATTATGCTTATTGGCCACTGGATAGAGATGAAGAGTGTTTTGGGGGCCTCAAAAGCATTGCAATTGTTGGTAAATATGATGCCAGCAGAAGCACACCGAGTAAAAGGTGAAATTATTGAAGATATTAAATTAGAAGACTTATTGAAAGATGACATTATCTTAATAAAACCTGGGGAGAAAGTCCCTGCAGATGGAATCATCACAGAAGGCACAAGTTACCTAAACGAATCTATGCTTACTGGAGAATCCAAACCGGTCAAAAAGGAGTTGAATGACAAAGTTATTGGCGGTTCAGTAAACGGAAATAGCACCTTAAAAGTCAAGGTGGAACATACTGGTAAAGATAGCTATCTCAACAAGGTTATTACTATGGTTGAAGAAGCCCAAAAAACCAAATCTAAAATGCAAAATCTATCGGATCGAGCTGCAAAATGGTTGACTTATATTGCCTTGGCTATTGGATTTGGTACATTGGCGACATGGTTAATTCTAGGATTTCCATTTGTATATGCATTAGAAAGAATGGTTACAGTTATGGTAATTGCTTGCCCTCACGCATTGGGTCTCGCTATTCCATTAGTTGTTGCAATCTCTACGGCAGTTTCTGCACAAAATGGACTATTGATCCGTAATAGGACAGCATTTGAAGAATCGCGAAAAATATCGGTATTACTCTTCGATAAAACAGGAACATTGACCAAAGGGGATTTTGGTGTTACTCGTATAGAATCGGTAGATAAAAAGTACTCTTCGGAAGAAGTTTTACGACTGGCCAGTGCATTAGAACAAAGTTCGGAACATCCTATTGCCGTTGGCATCATCAAGAAGGTCAAAGAAAATAAAGTTACTATCCCAAAACCTGAAAATTTCAAAGCCATTACGGGTAAAGGGGTTGAGGCAACTGTTGAGGGCAAAAAAGTAAAAGTGGTGAGTCCGGGTTATCTCAGAGATGAAAAAATAAGCATTCCCAAAGATGCATATAGTGATGCCGCTGAAACAGTAGTATTTATTTTAATTGAGGGAAAACTTGCTGGATATATTGCCCTTGCCGATGAGATTAGACCAGAATCTGCGGAAGCCATCAAAGTATTCAAAAAAAACAATATCAAAGTCTTGATGGCAACTGGTGACAATGAAAAAACAGCTAAAGCGGTTAGCGATAAACTTGGTTTGGATGGCTATTATGCTGAAGTGCTACCGCACCAAAAAGTGGAAATCGTAAAAGATCTACAAGGCAAAGGTGAATTCGTAGCGATGACGGGAGATGGTGTAAATGATGCACCTGCACTTGCACAAGCAAATGTTGGGATAGCCGTTGGTTCAGGTACAGATGTGGCTGCTGAAACAGCCGATATTATTTTGGTGAATAGTAATCCACAGGACATTGCCAACTTAATATTGTTTGGAAAAGCCACCTATAACAAAATGATCCAAAATTTAATTTGGGCTACAGGTTATAACGTTGTGGCTATTCCGCTAGCGGCTGGAGTTCTATATTCTTCGGGCTTTGTTTTAGGACCAGCAGTAGGAGCTGTTTTTATGAGTTTGAGTACAATTATAGTGGCCATTAATGCGCAATTATTAAAGCGAAAAATCAGCAAAAAATAAATGAAAAGAAAAGAAAAACTCAACAGGATAGTTTTGATCCTGTTGAGTTTATTTGTAGTGATGTTGGGTTATGGTATTTTATTACCTACCCTTCCCTACTATACCGAAAGATTAGCGTTAAAGGACAATCTAGATTCGGATCTTGTAAATTTCCATATTGGTTTACTCACCAGTATTTATCCGCTTTTTCAATTGCTTTTTGTGGTAGTTTGGGGAAAGCTTTCCGACAAATATGGTCGTAAACCCATCATTATTTGTGGATTGATAGGTTTTATAATAATGCAATTGCTTACTGGTTTTGCTACCTCATTAATTATGCTTTATTTTGCGCGAATTTTTGGAGGAATATTCACTTCTTCCGTTATCCCTGTAAGTAATGCATATTTAAGTGACATTACTTCTACAAAACGAAGAACAAAAATAATGGCTTGGTCCGGAGTTGCTATTAGTTCTGGGGTTATTTTTGGACCTGTAATTGGAGGATTCCTTTCTCAAACACCATTACATTTAGAGTATTCAATTGGCGTACTGCATTTAAATCGGTTTTCAGTACCATTCATTTTTGTGGCGATGCTTGGATTAATAGTCCTAATCATTCTATCAAAATGGTTAAAAAATACTGTACCCTTTCATAAGATAACAACCAAAACAATAAGTTTACGTTTTTCATTTAACAAATATTTCATTGTCCTGTTAATACTCTCTTTTGTAATGCAATTTGTAGTTACTTTATTTGAAACTGTATTCTCCATTTATGGTAAAGATGAATTAAGCTTTAACAGTAAGCAAGTCGGCCTTGGCTTTATGCTCTGTGGTTCGGTTATGGCAATTTTACAACCTGTATTTGCAACTTATGGAGAAAAAATCATGTCTTCAAAACAGCAAATAGCTTTAGGTTTATTAATAACTGGGGGTTCTCTTATTGCCTTTCCTTTTTTTAATAATGGTTTATATGTTTATGTAATGATTATTATTTTCGCAATTGGTGGTGCTTTGGTGACTCCTAATTTACTTTCCGCGGTATCCTTGATTTCAAAGGAGAACACAGGCAGGAACATTTCCATACAAAGTTCAACTAATAGTGTTGGTCAGATTTTAGGTCCAATTTTAGGGGTTTGGTTAATTTCTGGAGGATTTTATTATCCTTTTGTTGTTGCTGGTATTATAGTATTGGCTACTATGGGCTTGATTTTACCTTTGCTAAAATTAAAGCACAAAACTTGATTTAATGGAGGATAAATAGAATATTTTAATCAAAGAATGAATATATTTCTAATAATTCAAAAGCAAACTATTTAAAAGCTTCGCTTTGTATCATTGGTAAACACTGGATAGAAATGAAAATAAAGGATTTGAGATGAGCACATATAAGGACCATATTCAACTTCTACATTCAGGAGAAGAATATTTTTATCAACTAACAAAAATGATTGAAAATGCTCAAAGAGAAATCCATCTTCAAACCTATATTTTTGAGAACGATGAAACAGGAAATAGTGTTGCATCCTGCTTAAAAAAAGCTGCCGAACGGAAAGTAAAAGTCTATGTTTTATTGGATGCTTTTGGTAGTTCCGTACTTCCGGATAATTTTGTACAGGATTTGATACAACACGGTATTCTGATAAGGTTTTTTTTACCTTTATTCTCCTTGAACAATTTTTATCTGGGCAGGCGTATGCACCACAAAGTAGTGGTTGTAGATGGAAAAACGGCGCTGATAGGTGGAATCAATATAGCAGATAAATATCACGGATCCAAAGAATTGGAACCTTGGCTTGACTATGCTGTGAAATTAGATTGTCCCGTGTCCGCGGATTTACAAAAACTGTGCTCTGATTATTTTTTTTAAGAAGGGAAGTTTCAAAAAGATTAAACCCGTTTTTCATTCGGCCGGTAGCGGAACACTTATTGGAATTATACAAAATGACTGGTTGAAAAGGAAAACAGAGGTTTGTGATGCATATACAAATGCAATACTTCAAGCCAAAAAAGAAATAGTCCTGTTAGGCTCCTATTTTTTACCAGGAATAAAGATGTCTAAAGCGCTTAAAAAAGCCAGCAATAGAGGAGTGAAAATAATAGTTATTTTAGCAGGTGTTAGTGATGTCCCTTTAGTACATAGGGCAACTGAACATTTATATTCCTCCTTTATAGCCCAAGGCATTGAAGTGTATGAGTGGAATAAGTCTGTTCTGCACGGCAAAGCGGCAGTGGTAGATAACCAATGGGCCACAATTGGATCGTTTAACCTGAACAGTTTGAGTTGCTTTGGCAGCATTGAAATGAATGTGGGAATATATTCACCCGATTTTGCTGAAGCCTTACGCAAGGATTTTAATAATGTAATAAATAAATGCAGGAAAATTACCAAGAGTAACCTTAAACGAAGAGCAAGTATCCTTAACAGGCTTGTAGATTGGCTCTCTTATCAAATAATAAGAACGGTCATGCTTTTCCTAACTTTTTTGCCACACTTAAAGGTTTTGAAAAAATATCGTTTATAAATGCTTTATAGTTTTGTTATAACCCTGTGTGCAAAAAACGGTTACAGTAAACCAGTAAAAAAGGAAAATTTTGAACCACTTAAAAACTCTTTTTACCTAAGCTATAAAAAGGTTTACAATAAATTATTGCTATGCTTACTTTTATCCGTTGAAAGCGGCTCACATTGGGCGCCCTATCCACTTACTTGTATCTAGTAGAATTTTATTAATTCGCTAAACAATTCTCAAATGCCCCATTGTATCTGACTTTTTACGTTTTTCACTTTTTAGATTAATCACCTCTAAGGTTTTCTTAAGCTTCAACATATCCCTGCTAATCTTTGTCTCTATGACACGGGCATACTTTTGGGTCGTGGAAATTTTTTTATGACTCAAAAGATTTGATACCGTGACCAGTGGCACATTATTTAAAAGGGTTATTGTAGTGGCGAAGGTGTGGCGTGCAACATGGAATGTTAGTTTTTTATCAATACCACATAACCCAGCGATGTTCTTTAAATGCTTATTGACCTTTTGGCTGCTAAGCACAGGTAAAAGCTTATAGCCATTCTGTTCACAGGGATGATCTCTATAAATCTCCAATATTCCTTTTGCCTCATTGAGAAGTGGCACTTTTACAGGGGTTTTTGTTTTTTGTCGCTTGACCATTATCCATTGTTCACCGTCTATTCCCTTAACTATACTTTTGGTATTGAGATTCTTCACCTCTATGTAACATAAACCTGTGTAGCAAGAAAAGATAAAAATGTTCTTGGTGTCTTCTAATGAAACATTGCTCGAATTTAGCGATTTAACTCTATCAATTTCTATTTGGTCCAAAAAGGCACTATCGAATTCCTCAAACTTTAACTGATATAAGGAAAAAGGGTTTTCTTTTATCCAGCCATGTTTCAACGCCAAGGTTGTTAGTTTTTGAAAACGTTCCATGTGCTTCATTATGCCATTATTTCCTAGGGGCTGCGCCTTTCTTAAAGGTGCACAGTGTCTCAGGTAACTTTCAAAGCTGGCCACAAAGGAATAATTTATGTTCTTTAAATAATAATCTGTTGACTTAAACTTTTTCAAAATAAACCTATGAAGGTATTTTTCCGTAGACGGATAGTTTTTGGCCGTTCCAGGAGTTAAATAGATCAAATCATTCTCCCTATGATAATGTATTAGGTCATCAATTGTGGCAACAGGTTTGTCCTTGCCCAAATACCTTAATTTAACTGCCTGGGCAGAAACAACAACGCCGCTGTCAGATAGTTGTCTATAGCATAAAACTATTCTGGACTGGATGTTTTCAAGGACATCATTGATTTCCTTGGAACCTGAAAATTTGGGCTTGATACGCCGTGCATTTTTGCACCAGCTATGTTCTAAGGTGGTTTGTTTGGTACTTAGATCGGCTCGTTTGCCATCTATTGTAATCCTTGCATAAATCGGGAATGTTCCGTCTTTTCTTAAGACCGTCATTTTTAGCCAAAAATGGACATTGAAGGTTTTTAGGAATGTCATTACTTTCGTTTTTGATGAATAAATCAGTTAAACGAAAGCCAAATCGCTGTAAAGATGAAATAAGATACTACTTCTAATACAAATTTAAGAAATTATTTCCTAAAAATAGGACACCTAATAGGACACCTTCAAATTTGTACTCAAATGGGTACAAATGAATTCAAACAAAATATTAAAACGCTGAATATCATTTAATTACCATTCTTTTGATATCCATTGATACCCAAATTGTCGGGATGACAGGATTTGAACCTGCGACCACACGGCCCCCAGCCGTGTACGCTAACCGGACTGCGCCACATCCCGTTTAAAAATTAAAAAGACAGAACAATTAGCACTCTTTTTAATTAAGTTTTTCTAATTATACGTAGAAGTTGATACTTCAAAAGTCGAATCTTTAGCTGCTAGATATCTTTCTGCATCTAAGGCTGCCATACAACCTGTTCCAGCTGCTGTAATTGCTTGTCTATACACATGATCTGCAGCATCACCAGACACGAAAACACCAGCTACATTAGTCTTTGAAGTACCAGGTTTATTAATAATATAACCCGTTTCATCTAATTCTAAATACTCTTTAAAAATATTGGTATTAGGTTTATGTCCAATAGCCACAAAGAACCCTGTTGCAGGAATTTCGTGTTTTTCATTGGTTTTATTGTTAAATACTCTTACTCCTGTAACCACTTGCCCATCACCTAAAACCTCGTCTGTTTCTGTGTTAAATAGAATTTCTATATTTTCTGTATGCTTAACTCTGTCTGCCATTATTTTAGAAGCTCTGAACTCATCTCTTCTTACTAACATCGTTACTTTTTTACAAAGTTTGGATAAATAATGAGCTTCTTCACAAGCAGAGTCTCCAGCTCCAACAATGACTACTTCTTGATTTCTGTAGAAGAACCCATCACAAACCGCACAGGCTGAAACCCCTCCACCTAATTTTAAATATTTTTGTTCTGAATCTAATCCTAAATATTTAGCAGATGCTCCTGTAGAAATAATAACAGTTTCACAATGAATTTCAGTAGTTTCATTAATCCAAACTTTGTGTATACCCCCCGAAAAGTCAACTTTTGTTACCCAACCATCTCTAATATCTGCGTCAAAACGTTGTGCTTGTTTTTGTAACTCAATCATCATTTCAGGTCCTGTAATTCCATTTGGATATCCTGGAAAATTTTCTACTTCATTAGTAGTGGTTAATTGTCCTCCTGGTTGCATTCCCTGATATAAAACAGGTTTCATATTAGCCCTAGCCGCGTAAATTGCGGCCGTATAACCTGCGGGTCCAGAACCAATAATAAGACAATTTACTTTCTCAACATTTTGTGCCATAATCAAATTTAATTTAAGTACAACAAAAGTAGAATTTTTACGGTAAAACTTACATTCAATTTATCAAAAGTTATTATCACATAATAATTACTAATTATTTATAAAGTTGATGCCTCTTTTTTTTGTAAATTGTATGATTAGCAATTACTAAACTAAACGAATTATGAGAACACTATTTTTTTGTTTATGCTTGACTTTTTTGGTCTCGTGTAAAAATAAAGCTGATTCAAATATAGAATCAAATGACATGAAATCGTCTTCGGGAAAACTAACTATGAATGGCGCTTGGAAATTAATAAGTTATTACAATTACAAGGACAATCAAGTAATTGACACTATAAAAGCCTCTGATGACTATAAACAAATTAAAATGTATACAAATTCAAAGGTGATGTGGTCTCGTTTTAAAGACTCCGATTCAGTAGATTGGTTTGGTTATGGCGATTATAAAATTGATAATGACTCCTTAATAGAGATTATCGATTTTGGATCTAAGTCAATGAACCAAGCCATTAAAGAACAAAAGAAGTTTGTTTTTGACTTAAAATTAGACAAAAACAACTTTTCTCAAGTTCAAATAGATGACTCCGGTAATCCTATATACGCCGAGAATTATATAAGAATTGAATAAACAAAATAGTATCATTAACTCAATTATTAATTTTAAATGAGTAATTCATTTCCATTTATAGCTGCTTTATTAGCCGCTGTTTTACATGTAATAACTGGTCCAGATCATTTAGCTGCTGTGATTCCATTTGCCATTGAATCCAAAAAAAAAGCATGGAAAGTTGGTTTGTTTTGGGGTATCGGACATTTAGCAGGTATGCTTGCTATTGGTGTTTTATTTTTAATATTTAGAGAGCTTATTCCTGTTGAAAAAATTTCTGATTACAGTGAGCAGCTAGTTGGTATTGTACTTTTAGCTATTGGTGCATGGTCTTTTTACAAAATATTCAAAGAAAATAAAAAACATAAGCATTTACATGTTCATAGTGAAAACGCACCAATTATTCATAAACATGAACATAATCATTCGCATGAACACTCTCACCATCATTCACATCATACAACTGTTAAACAAAGTAGTTTTGCGTCATTATCTATTGGTTTTTTGCATGGTCTGGCAGGCATTTCGCATTTTTTGCTCTTTATTCCTGTTGCCAGTTTTAAAGATCAAATGGATTCTGTTTACTATCTAGTTGGATTTAGTACAGGTATCGTTTTAGCCATGACTACGTTTGCACTACTTATTGGTCAAATTTCTTCTTTTAGCAAAAATGAACATAACGATACTTTATTTAAAGGAATACGATATGCTGGTGGAATTTTTGCTATTATTATAGGATTATACTGGCTATTTTCTTAGCATATACGTGGTAATTGTTCGCCTATTAACGGACTTACTATTCGTTTCCCTCCGATTGAACTTTGCATTACAACTTTACCTGAATGCTCATTTGTTATTTCTCCAATGTAAGCTGAATTCTTCCCTTTTTTATCTTTCTTCATAAAATTTAAGACATTTTCTGAAATCGAATCATCAACAATTACAAGAAAAACACCTTCATTCGCTACATATAAAGGATCTAATCCTAAAATTTCGCAGGCAGCAGCCACTTGCTTTTCTAAAGGAATGTTATCTTCATAAATAACAATCCCTTTATTTATGTCTTGCGAAATTTCAGATAGCACACTGGCTACACCACCTCTTGTTGGGTCTCTAAATAAATGGATTTTATCTCCAAATTCATTAATCAAATCGTTTACTAAAAAATTCAAATTGGTGGTATCACTTTCTATAGTCGATTCAAACTCTAACCCTTCTCTTTCTGACATGATAGCCATACCATGCTGGGCTACAAAACCATTCAAAATTATTTTATCGCCAGTCTTAATATGTTCTGCTGCTATGTTTGCTTTAGGATTAACCTCACCAAAACCAGTTGTATTGATGAAAATTTTATCGCCCTTTCCTCGTTCTACAACCTTAGTGTCTCCCGTTATTATTTGAACACCACTTTTGTCAGCTGCGTTTTTTATAGAATTCACAATTTCTATAAACTCATCAATTTTTAAACCTTCTTCTACAATAAAAGCTAAAGATAAATACTTTGGAATAGCGCCGCACATGGCTACATCATTAACAGTACCATTAACAGCTAGTTCTCCAATATTACCGCCCTTAAAGAATATAGGAGACACCACAAAGCTATCTGTTGAAATTGCTATTTCACCATTAAAACTGACAATGGAACCATCATGCTTTTGATCCAAATAAGTATTACTAAACGTTTTAAATATAATTTTATCTAGTAAATCTCGGGTCATTAAACCACCACTACCATGACCTAACTGAATCGTTTCAAATCCTAATGTTTCCTTATTCATTTCAATCTTTAATTAAATTACTTGAAAAATGATAATATGCTGCACATGCCCCTTCTGAAGAAACCATTGGTGCTCCAAGCGGATTTGAAGGTGTACAGGCTTTTCCAAATTGATTACATTGATGTGGTTTTTTAATACCTTTTAAAATATCACCTGCAATACAATTTGGGTTTTCTGCTACTTTTATATGACTGATACCAAATTTTGTTTCGGCATCAAACTCTTTAAACTCTTTTGTTAAAACATATCCGCTATTTGGTATCTCACCTATACCTCTCCATTCTCTTGAACCTACTTCAAAAACTTGATTAATAACTTTTAATGCCGCTAAATTCCCTTCTTCTTTAACGACTCTTGAATATTGATTTTCAACTTCATAAACACCTTTTTCTAATTGCATAACCGCCATGTAAATACCTTGTACTAAATCAAGCGGCTCAAAACCCGTTATCACAATGGGTATTTTATATTTTTTTGCCAGTGGATAATATTCTTTATACCCCATGATAGCACACACATGACCTGCACCTAAAAATGCATTAATATTACAAAATTTATCATCTAAAATAGCTTCCATAGCGGGAGGCACTAGCACATGAGATACTAAAATAGAATAATTTTTAAGCCCTTCTTTTTGTGCATGCAACACTGACAAAGCATTTGCTGGCGCTGTTGTTTCGAAGCCAACAGCAAAAAATACAACTTCCTTATCTGGGTTATTTCTAGCGATTTTAACTGCTTCTATTGGTGAATACAAAATTCGTAAATCACCTCCGTTTGATTTAGCTTCAAGTAGACTTTTTTTACTCCCAGGAACTCTAATCATATCTCCAAAAGAACACACAATAACGCCGTTTTCCAGAAGTTCGATGGCTTTATCAATTAAATTTAAAGGCGTCACACAAACTGGACATCCAGGACCATGAATCATCTGTACATTTTCTGGCAATAAGTCTAAGATTCCATTTCTAACCAATCCATGTGTTTGACCTCCACAAATCTCCATTATTTTCCATGGTTTAGTAGCCGCCTTATGGATAAGCTCTAAATAACTTTTGGTTGCCTCTAAGTTTCTATATTCCGTTAAATACTTCATTTATTGTTACATTTTAAATAGTACATGATTTGACCAAAAGAAATATTTTCATCGTTAGGAGCCAAGTTAATGTTAAAATACAGCTTATATTCCTTTTCTCCAATTTCTTTAAGCATATCTATCAATGTTGTATTTTGAAACACCCCACCGCTAAAGGCTATATGTTTAAAATTATAATTCTGGGCTATTTTAAAAACAATAGTCGCTAAGGTGTAAAAGAAATTGATTATTACTGTTTCCTTAGAAGTCCCTTTTCTATAATCTATAAATAGATTCAATAATAATTTTTTAGTTGGAATTAAACCATTCTCAAGTGTATTACAATAGGAACAACAATCATCTAAATTGTATGATTCTACTAGGTTTTCAAGTAATATAGCAGCTTCTCCTTCATACGTATTAAAATCACAAACACCCAATAAAGACGCCACAGCATCAAATAATCTTCCAACAGACGAGGTTTGTAATGGATTAATTAGTTTCAATTTTTCATAAATCTCCAATTCATGAATTTCATACTTATCATCCAGTATATTTTTCATGTCTTTACTGGCTAAAGAAAGTAATGATAACCTAGGCTCTTTCGACATTTTATCACCTGCTATCCAATTAAAATAGTCAAAATTAGAAACTCGTTCTATTGTATTTGAATAGTATTTAAAAAATTCACCTCCCCAAATTTTACTGTCATCTCCATAACCTGTTCCATCCCAGATAACACCTAAAATTGGCTCATTAGACTCAAATAAATCATGTTCCGCTAATACAGATGCAAAATGAGCTTTATGATGCTGAATTTTATACAATTCAACATTAAATTCTTGAGATAATTCCTCACCATACAATGTACTTTGATATCCTGAATGCGCATCAACTAAAAGAACTTCTGGCCTTTGTTCAAATACCTTTATAAAATCATGAATCACTTTGGTAAAACGCTCATAAACATCATAATTATCTAAATTACCTAAATACTGACTCAGATAAACATAGGAGTTAGGAACATAAGCAATGGTGCTTTTTAAATGTGCTCCTAAAGCCATGATTTTTTTAGTGGATGTAATAGAAGTATTAAACAAATTGGGAGCATAACCTCGTGATCTGCGAAACAAAACTTCAACATTAAATTGGTTGCTAAATTTTACAACCGAGTCATCTTGAGGATGCACAATGCTTAAATCATGATTTAAAAAATAATCGGCTACCCTATTTAATTTTAAATGAGCTTCTTTATCGTTACTTATAATTGGCGAGCCATGAATATTTCCACTAGTCGCAACAATAGGAAAGTTTAATTCGTTAGCCAATAACTGTAAAATCCCGGAATAAGGAAGCATGACGCCTAATTGTGTAAGTCCTGGTGCTACTTTATTTAAAGCTATTTTACCTTTAAAATTTTTTAGTGATATGAGTGTAATTGGACGTTCTGTTGACGTTAAAGACTTTATATGGCACTCATCTACTTGTAATTCGTTTTTTAATCCGTTAATGGAAGGATATAATACAGCAAATGGTTTGTTAGGTCGATTCTTTTTGTTTCGCAACTCCTGCACAGCCTGTTCGTTTTCTGCATTACAGCATAATAAATAACCACTTGTGTTTTTAATTGCTATAATTTTTCCTTCTGACAAAAATTTAGCAATAACTTTAAATAATGTATGCTTAGATGTTTCAACTTTTTTGCCAGAACTATCAACTAAATGCATATCAATTCCACAGGTAGTACACGTATTTGTTTGTGAATGAAACCGTCTGTCTGAAGGATTGGTATATTCTTGAATACACTCATCACACATTGAAAATTCATTTAAACTTGTATGTTCTCTCTCAAACGGAAACGTTTCTGTTATCGCCCATCGCGGGCCGCAATTAACACAAGTAGTAAACGGATAATTAAAGCGCCTATTTTCTTGATTAATAATATCCTTCTGGCAATCTTTACAAATAGCAAAATCTGGTGTAAGTATTAAATCAAGCTGTCCACTTTTTTTTGAAGGAACTATATTAAAATCATCAAATTTAGGATACTGTATTTCATGAATTGAACTCTTTTTAATTTTAGAAACTGGCGGTGGAAAACTAATTAACCTCTCATAAAAACTATGAATGGATTGGTCTGAACCTTGAACCAAAATAATGACACCATTTTCATCATTTGAAACAGAACCTTTTAATAAAAATTCCTGAGCTAAATTAAATACAAAAGGACGAAACCCGACACCTTGTACTTGACCAGAGATTAGAATTTTATAGGTATTTTGCATGAAGTTTTATAGTTTCAAACGTCCTATAAATTTACGACAATTTTAAATGAAGTTTTTCAGATTGCTCTAAGATTTGATTTATTAATTTAGGAATAGCATCTTTCACTTTTTGGCTTAATGCTATTGTCATTGGATTTAATTCTTCAATAGAAACAGTAAACAAATGAATATCCGGCACCTTTTCCATAAGGTAAACAGCCTCAATCATATCTTTTAAACCCACATCATGAACGCTTAATGCAGATGGAAAATCGGATGCAAATTTTGGACGAATTAAAGAAATAGTTCCTGCCGGTTTACCATCCATGGTAGCATCAACAAAAATAATAGTTGGATACACTTGAAAACAACTCAATAATAAAAATCCACCAGTTCCTCCATCCAGAATATCTACATATTTTGGTAGTTCTCTTTTATACATTTCCTGAATGACATGAACACCAATGCCTTCGTCTCCCATTAAATAATTACCAACACCTAGGATCAAAATACTATCGGACTTATCTTTTTCAAAAAAATAGGAGTCGCTACTTATAGCGACTGGTGTTCTTTCTGGTATTTTCATATCTTAAAATAAAAAAATAAATTCATCCAAATACATATAAATCATGCACTAGGATGAATCTATCTAGATTAATTAATATTTTTTAGAAGCAACAATTTCTCCTTCTTCCTTAATTTCTACTTCATGATCAGCATGTTTAAGTCGTTCATCACAAACGAACTTATACCCTCCAAACATGGATGACACTTCTGCCCTACCTTCTAGCCAATCATGGTAAAATACCAAATAAACATGAACCATTGCAAAGAAAATAAATAACCACATAGCCGTATGATGAATACTCCTCACCAAAAAATCGCCACCAAAAAGTGGAATAACCCAAGTAAACATTTTAGGTAACCACCATGAAGCCATATCTCCATATAGAGCAAACCCTGTAGCTATTTGAACAAGAGCCAATAAAAACATAACGACATAAGAAAGCGTTGCAACACTGTTATGACCTATGCTAATTTTGGTGATATCTTCTTCTTTTTCATTCATAAGCATAATATCAATTTTCATGACGTGCCAGAAATTATTCCAATTCTTTTTAGTGAATGGCCAAAAGGCTTTCCAGCTTGCAAATCTATTACCTGCAAAAGCCCAATACACTCTTAAAACTAAGACAAAAAAGAAGA
This sequence comes from Yeosuana marina, assembly GCF_011762485.1. Taxonomy (GTDB): domain Bacteria; phylum Bacteroidota; class Bacteroidia; order Flavobacteriales; family Flavobacteriaceae; genus Yeosuana; species Yeosuana marina. The sequence continues at coordinate 179,586 of NZ_JAAKGI010000002.1, read as the reverse complement.
TATATCCAGCAGTAAAATGCAAAAACCTAACAATACCGAAAGAGTGCAAATTAGTGGCTTCTGCACTAGATAATAATGCTGGTGGATTAGCAATAAGAAATCCGGTAATAACTAATACAAATAAGGCTAAAACATTTAACCAATGAAAGATCCTGACTGGTAGCTCCCAGACGTAAACACGTTTAAAATTTCTTATTTTTTTCATGATCTTTTCATTTAGCTAAATTTCACAACTTCCTACATTGCTTACTTTAGATATGTGTTTACCATGCTCATCGTATAAATGAACGGCACATGCAATACAAGGATCAAACGAATGTATGGTTCTAATAATTTCTAAAGGTAATTCTGGATCTGCAACAGGTGTTCCTATTAAACAAGACTCATAAGCAGAACGTATACCTTTTGGATCTCTTGGAGAGGCATTCCACGTGCTTGGAACCACTTGTTGATAATTTGCGGTTTTTCCATCTTTTATTCTAATCCAATGCGCCAAAGCACCACGAGGAGCTTCCATATAGCCAACCCCTTTCGCTTCTGCTGGCCAAGTAGATGGTTCCCAATTTTCGGTATTAGCCATTCTTTCATCGCCATTTTTGATGTTGCGAATTAAAGTGTCATAAAACTCCATGGTCCAATTGGCAACTAATTGTGTTTCAATACCCCTAGCAGCTGTTCTTCCAAGAGTTGAAAATAAGGCATCCACAGGAACATTTAACTGTCCTAATGCCGCGTTGACAGATTCTTGAATTTCTTTATTGCCTCTAGCATACCCTACCAAAAGTCTCGCTAACGGACCAACCTCCATAGGCATACCTTTCCATCGTGGCGTTTTAATAAAACTATATTTTTCTTCTACATTTAAATGTTCGTAGGGTGGTTTTGGTCCAGAATATTTAATATTAGTCTCCCCTTCCCATGGATGCCTTCCAGTATCCTTACCTTCTGCATAATTATCGTACCAAGAGTTATTTACAAATTCCTTAATTTCATCTGAGCTTCTATGATTTACATCTACAACTTTAGATAGGTCTCTGTTTAAAATAATACCTTGTGGAAATTTAAAACTAGATTGATCTGCGTAACCATTTGTTGGAAAATCTCCATAAGACATATAATTTCCAAAACCTTTTCCAATTGCTCCCCAATCTTTATAGAAGGATGCAATAGCTAAAAGGTCTGGAATATATACTTGTTCTATAAAACGTTTTCCTTCGTCAAGAAGTGTTTTAACCATGGCTAATCGCTCTGCATTAATACCTCCAGGATTTTCTGTATTTATGGCACAAGCCATACCTCCAACCAAATAATTTGGATGTGGATTCTTTCCACCAAAAATGGTATGAACTTTTACAATTTCCTTTTGCCATTCTAGCGCTTCCAAATAATGAGCTACAGCCATTAAGTTTACCTCTGCTGGTAGTTTCATTTGTGGATGCCCCCAATAGCCATTAGCAAAAATGCCTAATTGACCACTTTCAACAAATTTGGTTATCCGTTTTTTAATATCTGAAAAATACCCTGGCGAACTTTTTGGCCAGCTAGATATACTTTGCGCTAACTCAGATGTTTTTTGTGGATCTGCTTTTAAGGCATTAACCACATCTACCCAATCTAAGGCGTGTAAGTGATAGAAATGAACAGTATGGTCATGCATATATAAAGCGCCTTCCATAATATTTCTAACCATTTCAGCATTTGGTGGAACCGCAATTCCTAAAGCGTCTTCAACAGCTCTAACTGATGTTAATGCATGTACTGTTGTACAGACACCACATGTTCTTTGAACAAAGGCCCAAACATCTCTAGGATCGCGACCTTTTACAATTTCCTCAATACCCCTTACCATGGTACTGGAGCTAAAAGCGTCAACTATTTTTCCGTCTTTAATTTCTGCTTCAATTCTTAAATGACCCTCAATTCTGGTAACAGGATCAACTACTATTCTATCTGCCATAATTTTTATTTTTAAGAGTCAATATCTTTTTCGTTTGATTTACCTCGGTTAATTCTACTTTTTAATTCTTTTCGTTTAGAAATATTAGCTGCTATAGCATGGACCGCTAAACCACCAGCCAGAACTCCTGCTCCAACTTTTCCTATATCATCAGCAAGACCTTCGGCATGTATTCCAGGTACTTTAGCTAATCGTTCGTAGAAAGGTCCATTATCCCAGAAACTATCTTCACTACAACCAATACAACCGTGACCGGACTGAATTGGATAACTCACTCCATTATTCCATTTAATGGTACCACAAGAATTATAAGTCATCGGGCCTTTGCAACCTAATTTATAAAGACAATATCCGTCTTTAGCATTTTGGTCGTCAAATGTTTCTGCAAATAATCCAGCATCATAATAAGGTCTTCTATAACAACTATCGTGGACACGTTTTGCATAAAATGCTTTTGGCCTTCCTAAACGGTCTAATTCTGGCAGCCTTCCAAAGGTTACTAAATGAACAATAACTCCTGCCATCACTTCTCCTATTGGAGGACAACCTGGAACTCTTATAATTGGTTTGTTCTTAATTATTTTATGAATTGGTGTGGCGTTTGTTGGATTTGGTTTTGCAGCCTGTACACATCCGTTAGAAGCACAACTTCCCCATGCAATAATAGCTTTAGCACCTGCAGCTGCTTCAATTAATAAATCTTTAGCAGATCTACCTCCTATACAACAGTAATTACCATCATCGCCCATAGGCACAGAGCCTTCAACACAAAGAATATATTCTCCTTTGTATTTCTCCATCGTGGACTGCTTAGCGGCTTCTGCTTGATGTCCAGAAGCAGCCATTAATGTTAATGTATAATCTAATGAAATTTTGTCTAAAATAATATCAGCCACAATAGGATGATCAGATCTAATAAAAGACTCACTGCAACAGGTACATTCTTGGAAATGCTCCCAAATTACTGGCACTCTATAAGTAGACTCTAGAGATTTAGCTACTTGCCCTACCATAGAGTTTTCCAACCCCATATAGGCCGCAATATAGGTGGCAAATTTCATGAAATCTCTTCTACTATAGCCTTGTTTTATTATGCTTTCATAATAAGTTTCTCTTACTTCTTTATTGTTAGCCATAATTAAAGTTTAGTTTGTTAAAGTTCTTAATTTCAATACATTTAGTATCGAAACTCTTAAAACTAAAAAATCATTCTTACATAAAACATGATATTTATCATATTATTAATTTCTTTAAATAATTACTATTGTTCTAATTACAAATAAATTATATTCTTAAAAATTTAACTTAATGCATGAATTATCAATAGCCTTAGGAATTGTTGATATTGCCGAAAAAGAAACAAAAAAAGCCAAGAAACATAAAGTTGACTTGATTGAATTAGAAATTGGCACGTTAGCAGGTATTGAGTTTGACTCTCTTGATTTTGTGTGGCCTTCAGCAGTCAAAAATACCGTATTAGAAAACGCCGTTAAGAAAGTTAATATTATTCAAGGAGAAGCAAAATGTGGAGATTGTAATACTATTTTTAAATTAAATAACATCTACGACTCTTGTCCAAACTGCAATAGTTTTTTAAAAGGGATTATTAAGGGCAAAGAATTATTAGTAAAAAGTCTTGAAGTATCCTAATTGATTGATTATATGATAATTAATTAACATATTTATCTAAAATATTTCTGCTTTTTCAAGTAACAATTAATCAAATCGCAATTCCATCCTGAAATGACTTTTGTCATGTCCTATTTTCTTATATAAAAGTACTTTTAGTTAAACTCATATGTTCTTAATTATGGTTACTAAAGAAAACGCTTTACAAAGATCTAACCTTTTAAATGTTCTTTGGGATATTCAAAGAAAAAGACGGTTCATTAGTCGTGATGATATGAAAAAAATTGCGAAAGAATTCAGCATCTCTATGATTGAATTAGAAGGTGTTATCTCTTTTTATCATTTTTTTCATCTTCAAAATGCAGGGAAATACACCATCTATTTAAATTGCTCCACTATTTCTCAGCATAAAGATTATCAGGCAGTAAAAAAAACATTTCAAGATGAATTAGGGGTTCTTATAGGTAATGTTACTAAAGATAATTTATTTGGCTTCTTTAAAACCTCGTGTATTGGTTTAAGTGATCAAGAAACTTCTGCTCTAATAAATAATTACCCTTTTACAAATCTTACTCCAAAAAAAGTTAAGACCATCATTTCAAAATTAAAAAAAGGGCAGTCGCTTGAATCACTAAGCAATTATCCTAAAGATAATATTAAGTACAGACCAGAAAAAGATGCTAAAACCATTTTCTTTAAAACGTATACAAAAGGAGAAGGATTAAAACAATTGGTTTCATTAAAACCTGAAGATGTTATTGACCTCATTAGTAAATCCAAACTTTCCGGAAGAGGTGGTGCTTTTTTTCCAACGGGTATGAAATGGAAATTGTGTAGAAACAATAAATCTGACCAAAAATATATTATATGTAATGCCGATGAAGGAGAACCCGGAACATTTAAAGACCGGGTTTTAATGAACAAATATCCAGGGCTTTTAATAGAAGGTATGACAATAGCTGGTTATGCCGTTGGAGCTACTGAAGGAACCATATACCTAAGAGCCGAGTATTTATATTTAAAAGACAAAATTGAAGCAGCTATCAAAGACTTTGAAGAAGCTGGTTTGTTGGGCAAAAATATTCTGGGTCTAAAAGGTTTTGATTTTAAAGTTACTGTACAACTAGGAGCTGGTGCTTATATATGTGGTGAAGAAACAGCCCTTATTGCTTCTATGGAAGGAAAACGTGGTGAACCAACAACCAAAGAATATTTTCCTGTAGAAAAAGGTTTTTTAGGCAAACCTACGGTTGTAAATAATGTAGAAACACTTTGTACCGTCCCAAGAATACTAGAAATGGGATTAGAAAACTACTTGAAAATTGGCACCAAACAAACTCCTGGAACCAAACTTTTAAGCGTCTCCGGTGATTGTAAGAAGCCCGGTGTTTACGAAATTGAATGGGGTATGAAATTAAAAGATTTCTTAAACTTAATCGAAGCTGAAGATCCGCATGTAGTTTTATTTAATGGTTTTTCAGGCGAATGTTTATCTGAAGTTGATTTTGATAGAGAAATATCTGGAGAGAATTTGTTAGCAGAACACATTCAGTTTAAGTTTAACGACCCTATTGAATATTCAAGAAAAATGAGCGGTGTTGGACTTAGAAGCGGTGGGTCATTTATGGTTTTTAATAAAAAACGCGACTTAATAGGTATTCTTAAAAATATCACCAAGTTTTTTGTTGCAGAGTCTTGTGGTATTTGTGTACCATGTAGAACGGGGAATTTCCTTCTCAATAAGAAAATTAACAAAATCATGTTTGGTCATGCAGAGTTAAAAGATTTAGAAGAAATAAGGGAATGGAGCTTTATCATTAAACAATCTAGTAGATGCGGACTTGGAAAAACTTCTACAAATTGTTTGCTTACCGCTATGCTCAAATTTCCAGAAGAATTTAAAAAACACCTCACAGCAGAAAGCAATTTTAATCATTCGTTCAATATTGAAAACGCTGTAGAAAACTACAATACAATTATCCAAGAAATAGAAAGTACTTATGAATAATCTAATAAACATAACTATTGATGGAAAAAAATACCAAGCGCACGAAGGAAAGAACTTGGTAGAAGCTGCTAAAGAAAATGGTATCTACATCCCTACTTTATGCCATTTTCATGAAATCAACCCGCCACTAGGCACCTGCCGAATTTGTACAGTAAGCGTTAACGGTAAAACAACAACTAGCTGTACTACAAAGGTATACGAGGGTATGGAAGTTGAAATAAATACGCCAGAACTTTTAAATACCAGAAAAGCAATTATTGAAATGCTGTATGCAGAAGGCAATCATTTTTGCCCTTCCTGCGAAAAAAGTGGCAATTGTGAGTTGCAAAACTTAGGTTATGATATGGGTATTACTAATTCGCGTTTTCCTCATGTTTATAGCAACAAAGTCGTAGATTTCACTTCGGACAGAATGATTATGGAATCTAATAGATGTATTCTTTGTAAACGCTGTGTTGAAGAAATTAAAACCAAAGATGGCAAAGATGTCTTTTCATTTGTTAGTAGAGGTGTAAAAACCCGTGTTCATATTGATTATGAACAAGAAAAAAAATTAACTGATGCTGAAGCTATGCATGCCATGAGTATATGTCCTGTAGGAGCTATTTTGGTTAAAGGTATGATTTATGAACAACCATTTGGAGACCGAAAATATGACATCAGCGGAACACTAAAAGAAACCGAAATTCATACCGACTTTATAAAAAGAAATGATGAAAATAAATTTATAGTTGCAACAACATCCTTAGCCGGATGCTTTGGATGCCATATGTCGTTACTAGATATTGATTTAGAGATTCTGGATATTCTTGAAATAGTGGAGTTCAACAAATCACCGTTAACTGATATTAAAAAGTTTAGTAAACGATGTGACATTGGTTTAATTGAAGGTGGTTGTGCTAATTCTGAAAACATAGAAGTTCTCAAAGAATTCAGAAAAAAATGTGATATCCTCGTTGCTTTTGGTGAATGTGCCATTATGGGAGGTATTCCTGCCATGCGAAATTTTGTGCCATTAAAAGAATGCTTAGAAGAAGCTTACATACATGGGTTAACAAGTGAAATTGGAACGAATATAATTCCAAATCATGAAGATATTCCTAAACTACTTAACAATGTATATCCGTGTAATGAAATAGTTAAAATAGATTATTATATTCCTGGTTGTCCTCCAAATGCCAATCATATATGGAAAGTTGTAAAAAATATTCTATTAAACGAGGAATACTCTATTACTCACGAAGAATTTAAATACGATTGAGCATGAAAAAAATAGTTATAGACCCTGTAACAAGAGTGGAAGGACATGGCAAAGTGACCATTCATTTAGATGAAAACAACAACGTAAAAGATTCCTTTTTTCATATTGTAGAGTTTCGTGGTTTTGAGCGTTTCATTCAAGGGCACCCCTACTGGGAAGCTCCTGTATTGGTTCAGCGACTTTGTGGCATTTGTCCTGTAAGTCATCATTTAGCTGCAGCGAAGGCCATTGATCAAATTGTAGGTATAGAACCCAAAGATTTGTCTTTACCCGCACAAAAAATAAGGAAACTTTTACATTTCGGACAGATATTCCAATCACATGCGTTACACTTCTTTTATTTAGCTTCACCAGACTTATTATTTGGTGTTGATGCAGATCCTGCAAAGCGAAATGTAGCCGAGGTTGCTATTGCGCACCCCGAATTGGCAAAAAAAGGAATTTTAATGAGAAAGTTTGGTCAAGAAATCATTAAAACTATTGCAGGAAAACGTATTCATGGTATTTCTGCTGTTCCTGGAGGCGTTCATAAAAAAATAACTTTAAAAGAAAGAGACTATTTTTTAAATAGCAAAGAAATCCCTTCTATCGACGCCATGATCAATTGGTCAGTTGAGATTATTGATTTCTTAAAAGGCTATCATGATATTAATAAAAAATGGTTAGATGAATTTGCAGAATATCCGTCAGGACATTTAGGCTTAGTCAATAAAGACAATGGTTTTTTGGAACTATACGATGGAAATTTACGGGCCTTGGATGCCAATGGCAAAGTAACCTTAAACGATATTCCTTCCGATGATTACATTCAATATTTTAATGAAGGTGTAGAAAAATGGTCCTATTTAAAATTCCCATATTTAAAAGATTTAGGAAGAGACAAAGGATGGAATCGCGTTGGCCCATTGGCTAGGATTAATATTTGTAATGGTATTGAAACACCTTTAGCAGAACAGGAACGGCTTATTTTTAAACTATCAACACATGGTAAAATAAACAACAAAACCATGTATTCTCATTGGGCTCGACTTATTGAAATGTTATACTGTGCTGAAATGATGAAAAAATTGTTGAATGATGAAGATATACTAAGTAGTGACCTAGTAAGAAAAGGAGAACGCCGCAGTGAAGGCATCGGTATTATTGAAGCGCCTAGAGGCACATTAATTCATCATTATGAAGTTGATGATCGTGACCGAATAACACGCTGTAATCTTATTGTTTCTACAACACATAATAACGAGCCGATGAATCAGGCTGTTAAATGGGTTGCTAAAAATGTGATTAGTGGAGAACCTAAAATTACCGAGGGCATGCTTAATCAAGTTGAAGTCGCTATTAGAGCCTACGATCCGTGTTTAAGTTGTGCAACACACGCTTTGGGACAAATGCCTTTAATTGTTAGGTTGGAAGATCACGAAGGAAACCTTGTAGATGAAAAAATTAGATCATAACATATTAATCGTCGGAATTGGGAATAATGGCAGACAAGATGATGGCTTGGGTTGGTTGTTTTTAGATTTTTTAAAAGAGCAGAAAACATCTATTGATTTGGAATACAAATATCAGCTTCAAATTGAAGATGCCGAATTAATTTCCAATTATGATAAAGTAATTTTTGTTGATGCCACCAAAGAAAATACTGAGGATGGTTATTATTTAAAACCATGTATACCATCAGAAAAATATGGCTTTAGCTCACATGCCTTAGCACCCGAAACCATATTATATTTATGCAATACACTGTATGAAAATCAACCAGAAGTATCTATTTTAGGGATAGAAGGTTATGAATGGGAATTAAAGATAGGTTTAAGCAAAAAAGGAGTTGTAAATTTTAATAAAGCTAAAAAATACTTTAAAGATACGGTACTAATTAACTATATTTGAGTAAATCATAAATTTCAAAACTATGTGTGGAACTTGCGGTTGCGGATCTGAAGAGAATGGTATAACCATTCAAAATCCAAAAGATATAAAAGCTCATGAACACCATCATCATGATGGACATACTCATAGCCATGAGCACTCACATGAGGGTCATACTCATAGTCATGATCATTCTCATACACACGATCATGATCATTCTCACACGCATGACCATCACCATAAAACAGTTATAGACCTTGAACAAGATATTCTGCAACATAACGCCCTTATGGCTGCAAGAAATAAAGGCTACTTTGAAGCAAAAAACATTTTTGCTCTAAACTTGGTAAGCTCTCCAGGTTCTGGTAAAACCTCGATTTTAGAAAAAACGCTGAGCGATCTGAAAGATGAAAAATCGTTTTATGTTATTGAAGGGGATCAACAAACACTAAATGATGCAAACAGAATAGATGCTTTAAATATTCCCGTTATTCAAATCAATACCGGTAAAGGTTGTCATTTGGAAAGTGATATGGTTTATGATGCAGTTAAAAAACTGGACATCAAAGAAAACTCCATTTTAATGATTGAAAATGTGGGTAATTTAGTTTGCCCATCTATGTTCGACTTAGGAGAATCTAAACGTGTTGTTATTGTTAGTACTACTGAAGGAGAAGACAAACCTATTAAATACCCAGATATGTTTCATACGTCACATATTTGTATTATCAATAAAATAGATCTTTTGCCTCATTTAAATATCAATATTGACAAACTAAAGGAATACGCTTTACGAGTAAATCCTAATTTAAAATTCTTTGAAGTTTCTGCCACTACCGGAGAAGGAATGGATGCTTGGTATAAATGGCTAAAAGAAAACATGAATTAATTTAATAATTTAAAGACTTATGTGCCTTTCAATACCAGGAAAATTAATAGAAATAACAGGTCAACTAGATGAAACCTTTAGAACAGGTAAAGTCTCTTTTGATGGTGTTATTAAAGAAATTAGCCTCACTCTAGTGCCAGAAGCCAACATTAATGATTATGTAATGGTTCATGTGGGAGCTGCTATTAGTGTGGTTGATGAAGTTGAAGCTAAAAAAACTTTTGAATTATTAAAGCAGTTAAATGAATTGCAAGATTTAGAACCGCCAAAACTTAGCTAACAGAAGTATTTCACATCATATATAAATCAAATAGTCAATTTAAATAAGATGATTTTTATCATTTTTTATATCTAATCAAGCATTTAATTTTGTTTGTGTAAGTCATCAGTATTTTAATTTTGACTTATAAGGTAGAAATTTATTTTTCTAGACAAAGATTCATGGTTGATCTTTTGATATTTCAGTAAATTTTTTTTTTTGAATTGATTGTTAGCCTAAAAAGTCTGAGTTTATTTTTCTCAGACTTTTTTATTTCCACTTATTAAAGTGCTAATTGTCAATTCTTTTAAGCAAATTTTAAGAAAGTTTTTGTTATTATTTAAAATTAATAAATAATTTTTGCAACATGAAGATCCTAATAGTAGAAGACGAGATAGGTATTTCTAATTTCCTTAAACAAGGTTTAGAAGAGGAATCATACACTGTTGATGTTGCCCAAGAAGGCGTGCAGGGTTTAAAACTAGCTTTATCGGGAAATTATGATTTATTATTACTTGATTGGATGGTACCTGGACTAACAGGTATTGAAATTTGTAAGCAATTTAGGAAAGAGTTTACAAATACTCCTATTATATTTTTAACAGCGAAAGATACTGTAGATGAAACTATATTTGGTCTGCAATCTGGTGCGAATGATTATATCAAAAAACCATTCCATTTTGATGAACTTTTAGAGCGCATTAAGGTTCAATTACGACCTAAATTTGATGAGCACTCTATATTTACACTCGGAAATATTAGCTTAAATACGAGTAGTCATAAAGTTTTTAAAAACAATGAGGAACTGTTTTTAACCCAAAAAGAATTTGCTCTCTTAGAATTTTTAATGAGACATAAAGGTGTTGTTTGCAAACGCACACAAATCATTCAAAGTGTTTGGGATATTCATTTTGATTACAATACAAGTGTTATTGATGTATATATTAATGCACTTAGAAAAAAACTTAAACTTACACCCGATGAAAATTATATTCAAACTATAAGGGGTATTGGTTATATTGCTAATGAAGTATGATATACTCAAAAACAATAGAAAATAATAGATGAATTTAAGTTTCAAAAATAGAATTGCTCTGCATTACATGATAGCCACAGCTATCATTGTTGCGATAATATTCAGCATTGTTTTTATCGTCGTAAAAGAAACCATGTACAATAATATTGACCGGGACTTAACTTTTGAAGTATCAAAACATTCTGGCGAAATCAAACTACTTAACAACACCATTAAATTTTCAAATAAAGCCGAATGGGAAGAAATTGAGCATAGAGAAATTCAAATAAATCCCGTTTTTATTCAAATAATGGATGCGAATGGGAAGGTGATGGATAAATCGCCAAACCTTAAAAATGATCAATTATCATTTAAAGATGTAAACAAGTTTGGCACCCATTTCAATGCGTTTTTAAAAGATAAAACAATCAGGCAAATTCAAAAACCTATAGAGAGTAAAGGAGAAATTAAAGGCTATTTAATTGCTGCTATGTCTTTGGAATCATCTATAATGGTATTAAACAAGTTAAGAAATGTTTTAATACTGTCTTATTTAATATTGTTATCCGTTCTTTATTTCATTTCAAGATATTTAGCTGGTCGAAGCATTATTCCTATAAAAAATATTACTAACACAACAAATCGCATCACTAAAAATAATTTAAATGAGCGCGTTGAGTTACCTATTTACAAAGATGAACTTTATGATTTATCATCTGGCATTAATAAACTACTTATAAGAATAGAGAATGCTATTGAAAGAGAACGTCAATTTACATCAGACGCATCACACGAATTACGCACACCTCTTTCATCATTAAGAGGTACCCTTGAAGTTTTAATTAGAAAACCCAGAGAGCATGAGGAATATAAAGAAAAAATAACCTACAGCCTTACTGAAATTGATAAAATGACAGAAACCATTGAACAGTTATTGGTTTTAGCAAGATTGGATTCTTCTTCAAATAAATTGAACTTTAATGAAACCGTTTTATTGCCAACCCTTGTCGATGATATTTTGTTACGAAACAATAAAGACATTACGTCTAAAAACCTATCGATTCATTTAAAAACAGACACAACAAAAGATCTTTTGGTTAAAAAATATTATGCAAATCTTATTCTTGAAAACATAATAAATAATGCAATAAAATATTCAAAAGATAATGCATCAATTAATATATCTATATCCACTTCTAAAGACAGACTTATTTGTAGCATAAAAGATGAAGGTATTGGAATTAAGTCTGAAGATATCTCAAATATTTTTAATCACTTTTACCGTTCAGACGCATTAGACCATAAAGATATATTAGGCAATGGATTAGGGCTTTCAATTGCACAAAAATCAGCTCAAGCAATTAATGCAACCATTAAAGTAGAAAGTAGCATTAATAAGGGATCTGTTTTTACGATCATATTTTAACCAAATCTTAAGAAATAAATTATTATTATTTCAAAAAAAACTCTTAATTTAGCTTCAAATTTAAGAAATCATTAATTATCTGATTAATAATATTTCTTAAACGGTTGGTTAGGTTCGGGGTGGTTCCCGAACCTTTTTTTATTCAAAAACAAACCTTCCAAAAACTTCCTTTTTTAAGCAAATCTTAAGGCTGTAATTAACTAAAAGTTAACATACTGGCGTACCTTTGTATTGCACTAAAAAATATCCAAAATGTTAGAAAAAATTATTCAATATAGCATTCACCACAAACTTATTGTTTTACTCTTTACTGCTGGTATTATTGGTTTCGGTTTGTATTCACTAACTAACATTCCTATTGGAGCTGTTCCAGATGTAACCAATAACCAAGTACAAGTTATTACGACCTCAAGAAATTTATCAACTGAGGATGTCGAAAAGTTTTTAACTTACCCTGTTGAGTTGGAAATGGCAAACTTGCCAGGTGTTAAAGATATCCGTTCGGTTTCTAAATTTGGACTATCTGTCGTAACTGTTGTTTTTAATGATGAAATGGGTACTTATTTACCCAGACAACTCATTGCTGAAAAAATAAAAAATGCTCAAGAGAAAATCCCTGCTGGCTTTGGAACACCTTTTATGGGACCCGTTTCTACTGGACTTGGCGAAATCTATCAGTATATTATTAATGTAGATCCAAAATATAAAGATCAATATTCTCTATCGGATATTCGTACTATTCAAGACTGGATTGTAAAACGTCAATTATCCGGAATTCCCGGTGTCGTTGAAGTAAATACCTGGGGTGGCTATTTAAAACAATATGAAGTAGCCTTAAGTCCAGAGCGTTTGCGAGCTATGAACATATCTGTTTTTGATGCATTTGATGCGATAAAAATGAATAATAGTATTGCTGGCGGTGGTTATATAGAAAAACAGAATGAAAGTTATTTTATTCGTGGAGAAGGGCTTGTTCACTCTCTTGAGGATATTAAAAATATAGTAGTAACTACGAGAGATAACGTTCCTGTTTATGTTAAAGATATTGCTTCAGTTGGCTTTGGAAAAGCGAATCGTTTTGGTGCCATAACTGGTAATGGTGAAGGCGAAAAAGTGCTGGGTCAGGTCATGATGTTAAAAGACGCTAATTCAAATGCCGTAATAAATGCTGTAAAAAACCGTGTAAAAGAAGTACAATCATCATTACCTCCAGGCATCAGTATCAATCCGTTTTTAGAACGAAGTGAGCTGATTGCAAAAACTACCACAACTATAGCGGAAAACCTTATTTTAGGGTGCTTAATAGTTATTTTTGTGGTCGTTCTTCTCTTAGGAAACCTCCGTTCTGGTTTGGTTGTCGCCTCCGTTATTCCATTGTGTTTACTTTTTGCTTTATCACTCATGTATATTTTTGGAGTAGATGCCAATTTAATGAGTTTAGGAGCTATTGACTTTGGTATTATCATTGACGGCGCAGTTATTATTGTAGAATTTATAGCTTTTAAAATAACCAGTCAGCGCGCTAAATTATTAACACTTCCAAAAGATGAAAGACAAGGTTTAATAGATAAAATAACATACCAAGGAGCTACTAAAATGATGAAATCTGCTGTTTTCGGGCAGCTTATTATCATTATTGTTTTCATTCCAATACTTTCCTTAGTAAATGTCGAAGGTAAAATGTTCCGTCCTATGGCACTCGTATTTTGTTTTGCTCTTATCGGTGCTATGGTGTTATGCTTTACTTATATTCCGGTTATGGCGTCGCTATTTATTAAACCTTCAAACACAGAAAAAAAGACGCTTTCTTCACGATTAATCAACTTTCTTGAAGAGAAATATAGACCAACCATATCTTGGGCATTGCGTCAAAAAAAATTAGTATTAGGCCTTGCTGTTTCGGTACTAATAGTGACAGCATTTATATATACGAGAATGGGAGGTGAATTTGTACCAACTTTAGACGAAGGAGATTTTGTAATTCAACCGGTGCTTAAAACTGGAACGTCTTTAACCAAAACTGTGGAAGCCACTACCCGTATGGAAAAAATACTAAAAACCTTTCCTGAAGTTGAACAAGTTGTGAGTCGTATTGGAGCTGCCGAAGTTCCTACAGATCCCATGTCTATGGAAGAAAGCGATGTGATTATTAAATTAAAACCTAAAAGTGAGTGGGTGTCTGCTGAAACAAAAGATGAACTCGCCGATAAATTTAAAGAAGCTCTCTCTGAAATTCCTGGAGTTGATTATGAATTTACACAACCTATTGAAATGCGTTTTAATGAATTGATTACGGGCGTTCGTGCCGATTTAGCCATTAAAATTTTTGGAGATGATTTAGATATACTTTACAAAAAAGCTCTTGAAGTTCAAAAAGCCATTCAAAATGTAGATGGAGCAGCCGATATTTCTGTCGAGAAAACGGCTGGATTACCGCAAATGTCTGTGAAGTATAACAGAAAAAACATTGCCAAATACGGTTTAAATATTGAAGATCTCAACAAAATAATAACTATAGGATTTGCAGGCATGCCAGCAGGAACTGTTTTCGAAGGGGAAAAACAGTTTGATTTAGTAGTTAGATATGACGAAAAACACAGAAAAGATATTGAAAATATTGAAACAGCTTCGGTGTTACTTCCTAACGGAAATAGTTTACCATTAAGTGAGTTTGCCAATATTAGTTATACGAAGGGTCCAGCTAAAATTTCTAGAGATAATACCAAGCGACGCATTGTGGTTGGTGTGAATGTTAGAAATCGTGACTTAGAATCTGTAGTTAAGGACGTTCAAAATATCATTAATCGCGATGTAAAATTTCCTGTGGGCTATACCGTAAGTTATGGTGGACAATTTGAAAACCTTAGAACAGCTTCTGCCAGATTGAAAGTTGCAGTACCAATTGCACTTGTGTTAATTTTTGTACTCCTATATTTTGCTTTTGACTCGGTAAAAGAAGCCTTAATAATCTACAGTGCCATTCCTCTATCTGCTATTGGTGGTGTATTCCTTCTCTATCTTAGAGGCTTGCCATTTAGTATTTCGGCAGGTGTTGGCTTTATTGCGCTATTTGGTATTGCTGTTTTAAATGGTATTGTACTCATTGAAGAATTTAAAGAACTTAAAGCACACGGCATTAGAAATATTAATAAACGTATTCTTATGGGAACAAATAACAGATTACGCCCCGTCTTACTAACGGCAGCAGCAGCAGCTCTTGGTTTTTTACCTATGGCTATTTCAACTTCTGCCGGAGCCGAAGTACAAAGACCGCTAGCAACCGTAGTGGTTGGTGGACTAATAAGTGCTACTGCTCTAACGCTTATCGTTTTACCTATACTCTATGCCATGTTTGACAGAAAAGGTCATACTCCAAAACGTAAAATAAAAAATAAGTCTTTAGGGTTTTTCCTTCTTTTTCTATTACCATTTCTAGGAATGTCGCAAACTAAAGAAATTACAGCAGACCAAGCTATTCAAATAGCCTTAGAACACAATAAAGGCTTGAAAGCATCAGCTAATAAAGTAACCCAATCAAAGCAATTGGTTGGAAGTGCTTTCAATTTTGATAAAACTCAGATTTATTATCATTATGATGAAAATAATATTGCTGAAAATGGCGAGCCGTTAAAAGTATTTGGTTTAAATCAATCGATTCAATTCCCAACCATTTACGGAACCCAACGAAAAGCAGAAAAACAAAAAGCACAATTATCATTTCAAGAATATAATGTAAACGAGCGCGTCTTAAAAAAAGAGGTATATCAAGCCTACTATAATGTTGTGTATAGAACCAATGTTGTTAAACAATATAAGTTCCTTGATAGTTTGTATAAACAGTTTTCAAACGCTGCAAATAAACGATATGATGTCGGCGAAACCAACTTACTTGAAAAATTAACGGCAGACACAAAACAAAAAGAAATAGCGTTACTGCTTTCACAAAGTGAAGAAAATGTAAACAAAGCCTATTTAAACTTGCATGAGTGGTTACAATCTGATTCAACATATGTTGTCATAGAGGACTCCTCTCCTCTATTAAAACTTAAAGATTGGAAAGCATCTGAAAACCCAGGTTTACAATATTTTGAAATGGCCAAAGAGTTGTCTCAAACAAAATTATCACTAGAACGGCAGCAACTACTTCCAGATTTACAATTTTCTGTTTTTAGAGGAACAAACAATGGTTTAAATGCTAAAAATTATTCAGGATTTCAGGCTGGTGTTGCAATACCGCTATGGTTTGGCGCTAATAAAGCTAAAATAAATGCTGCCAAAACTGAAACTATGATTACAGATAATAATTATGAAAATTACAAAATTCAACTTGAATCTAAATACAAGCGTTTATATTCAGATTTAAAAAAATATGAAGAAGCCATTACGTATTATAACGATACTGGTAAAACCCTGTCTAAAGAACTTACTATTAATGCGTCAAAAGCATTTCAAAATGGAGAGATCGATTTTCTTCAGTATGTACAACTACTAGAAAGTTCCAGAACCATTGAAATTAATTATTTACAAAATTTATATAACTATAATTCTACCATTTTAGAATTAAACTATTTAACCTATTAATATTAGAAACCATGCTAAGTAACTTAAAAAACACGATACAACTAAAAGGATTTCTGGTAGTATTCACAATTCTGTTAATGTCTTGTAATTCTAAAAGCAAACAAGATGTAATTGTTATTAATGATTCAGACACATTAGAAAACAATATGTTGACTATTACCAAATCTCAATTTGAATCATCAAACATGGAGTTAGGAAAGATGGAAAAAGTTGAATTTAATACCATGGTAAAAGCAAATGGTATGTTTGATGTTCCTCCGCAAAATAAAGCTACCGTTAGTGCTTATTTTGCTGGCTATGTAAAAAACATTACCCTTCTACCTGGTGATGTTGTAAAAAAAGGACAAGTATTATTTACGCTAGAAAATCCTGAATATGTCCAAATTCAACAAGACTTTCTAGAAGCCAAATCAAAATTAAACTATTTAAAGTCTGATTATGAAAGACAAAAAGCTTTATTGGCTGATAATGTGACCTCAAAAAAGAATTTTCTTAAGGCAGAATCAGAATACAAGGTAACACAAGCGCAGTATCAATCCTTGAAAAAACAATTAAGTCTCATGAATATAAACCCTAATACATTATCTGGAGAATCAATTACTTCAATCATTAGTGTTCTATCACCAATTTCAGGAAATGTATCCTCTATTGAAGCTTCAAAAGGTATGTTTTTAAATCCTTCTGATGTTGCTTTAACTGTTACAAATGGCGATCATTTACATTTAGAATTAAAAATATTTGAAAAAGACTTGCCATTAGTGAAAGAAGGACAACCTATAAAAATTCATCTTCAAGGAGACAGTAATGCAACTTACGATGGCGAAGTTCATTTAATCAATAGATCTATTAATGCACAAGACAGAACCATAGATATTCATGGTGATTTAGTTAATGAGGACGATGCGAAGCTTTTTGCTCCTGGCATGTACATAGAAACAGATATTTTAACTTCAAGTAATCAGTTTGATGCATTGCCAACCGAAGCTGTTGTAAATATTGAAAATGCTCACTTTGCTTTAATCAAACAAAATGATACCTCTTATAAAAAAGTTCTTGTAAATATTGGAGAATCTTCCAATGGCTTTACTCAAATTTTAAATGCGAGTGACTTTCCAAAAGATTCTGAATTTATAACAAAAGGTGCTTTTAATATGATTACTGAGTAATATGGAATTTATTAAAGTGCAAAAACACTGCTGCACAAAGGTCTAATATCTCGTGCAGCAGTGTTTTTGCACTTTATATATTTGTTTTCACTATTTTTAATTAACTACTTCTTTTCCCCTATTTTGTCTTGCTCTTTTAGGTGTACTATTCAAAATAGCTATCATTTCTTGAGCATATCGTTTACCAAGGAGCCTTTGGCTTGCACTATCAAAATGCGTCTTATCAATAGTTTTCGTTCCTTCACTACTAACAACGCCTACGTTTTTTAATGCATTTGGTAATTTTAAAATCATGGTATTAAAATCATTTCTTTCAGCCCTATCTGAGGACAATTGCCCAACAATAAATGGTAAATTCTTATTATTAAAATCTCTTCTAAAAGACTTAATCAATTCTATTATTTTTGGCATGTAACTTTTATAAGTTAAAACATTTGATTCCCCTTGATGCCAAATAATTCCTTTTAAAACACCATATTTTAATGCTTTTCGTGTTTGGTTTAAAGCTGCATTATATAGTTTTTCTCCAGGTTTCCATTCTTCAATAGAAGTTCCTCCTCTCGCATTTACGACTAAACCAATTTTTATATCTGGATATGTTTGATGTAATTCATGAGCAAACTCATAGCCAAGACTTAATTTTTGCATAGCTATATCTTTACGAACCGTTGAGAATTTATTGATTGGATTTGCTGTTTCCTCCCATGGTTTGTCATTTTTACCAGTAAAAAGATATACATCGTTAATACTATCGCGATCCTGTAACTCAATGGGTGCTCTTCCAGCCATATTTGATTGTCCAATTAGTAAATAAATGTCCATGAGATTTGAAACATACTTGTTTTCAGATTTCTCTTTGGATAATTGGGCTAACACCAAATTAGCAATAGCCTTTTGGCCTTCTTTCTCCAAATGAACACCATCTTTTGTGTAGTGATTAAAAACATCTTTCAATGCCTTATAAACATTTACAAAATCGCAATCATATGTCTTTGCTACTTTTTTAAAATTTCTAGCAATACGCTTCACCCTTTTTAAACCTCCCTGATATTTTTCAGCCAATATGTTATCACTGCCATATGGAGGTGGAGACATAATAATAATTCGAGGTTTGGATTTAAAATTATAATTATTAATTCGTGTAATTAATAATTTCATATTTGAGACTACCTCATCTTGTCTATCTTTAAAAACATACTTAGCGTCATTAGTTCCAAGCATCATTATCACGTAATCTATGCGACCTAAACTATCTTGAGCAGTCTTTAAATAATAATCAAGATTTTTAAGTGTATTAAGTTCAACCCGACCATTGTTATCAAACCCAATGGTATTTCCTGGTCTAGATGTATTAAATATGTTATCGTTTGGCAACTTTGTTTTAAGTTGATTAACCCAACCATAATCTAAAGCACCATTAGAATCACCTAAAACAAGAATGTTTTTTTGGCTTTGAGAAAATGAAATGGTTCCAGTTAAAAATAGCCCTAAGCAAAAAATCTTAAAAAACTGACTTTTGATAAAGGATAAATTACTCATTTCTTTTAAATATTTTTTAGTCCTCTTGGTTACAGTTAAAAATGGCACTTAAACTTCCAGCTATAAAATCTGCCTGTTTTTCACGAATTTCTTTTTTGTAATGAATATGATCTAAATAGGCATCAGGAATATATTTCTTTGTAAACGTAAATAAGTCAATGATTGGAATATGCGCTTGATGCATTATGCTATCTGCTGCTTTATTGTACGTTATCAAATCTTTTTCAAATCTGAAAAAAGGCACTCTTTTGTTGTGTATACTATCTACGACTGGAGTACTACGAACCCATACTAATTTCACCTTCATGTCTTTACTTATTGTAATGATTGATTGCAGATTATCCTTATATTTTTTTAAACTGATTTGTGTTGAATCGTTTGGTGATTTACGTTTTATATCATGAAGTCCACAATTAACAAGCAGATAATCAGTTTTAAAATCGGTACTATCTTTTAACTCTTTTAAATAGGCCAACACCATTCCTGAATCTCCACCATTGGCGCCTACGGGATGATCTAAATCTTTAATAGCTTCTCCTTTATCTCTTTTGCGATCGTAACTAAAAAAGCCTTCTAAGGATGTTTTTAGATATGGACCATAATGAATAGAAATACTATCTCCAATAACATATACTTTAGGAAGCAATTTAGTTGTAAAGCTTTGTAATGCAATAATTGTTAGAGCTAGTAATAAAACTACTTTAAAATTTTTGAAAGACCACATTATGTTCTGTTTTTAATTTAGACTTATTGACATATAAATTCAAGTGTGTCATTAATATTTCCTGAAATTATCTCTGATTTCATAACACCATTCTCTTGAGTTAAAGGTTGTGTTTTGCCGCCTATTTTTATGTCATTATATGTTTTATTAGAGTGAACAAATACTTGCCATTTACGAATTTCCTTCATTCCTTTATAATAGCCTTTTACAGGGTTAATGGTTAATTTAAAAGAGGAATCATTAAGGGGTAACATATCTATATTGGTAATTGCAAAAATTCCTTTTAAATACTCGTTAGAAATCCCGTCATCTTCAATCAATTGGAAATTGCCGCTTTCACCAGGATATACATGCAATTCTAAAAAGTCATTTGTCCCCAAAGTAACACTTCTTGAATAACTTCGCATAGGTATAATTGCTCCTTTTTTAACAAAAAGCGGTATGACATTAATATTGGCCTGAATGGTATCAGTAGTGCCTCCAGTATATTCTTCGCCGTTCCAATAATTGATCCACGTGTCTTCTTTAGGAAAATTTACAACCCGCGATCTAGCGCCTTCTTCATAAATAGGAGCTACTAAAAAATTATCTCCAAAATGATAGGTGTATAAATCATCTTTTATTGGTCTGATGGTATTAACACCTTCTATTCTAGACTTATGAGCATAGGTATATATATATGGAAAAAGCTGCATTTTAAGATGTGAAAAGGTCTTGAATACGCTGTCAGCTCTTTCAGAAATATTAAATGCAATGTTACCAGATTTATTTTCAGGTTGCGAAAATGGGGTTGTTAATGGCACAAAAGTCGCAAATTGTAACCATCTAATATATAATTCCTCGTCAATAAAACCATCTTGATTGGTAGCAAAGCCTCCCATATCATTAGCTAAGAAAGGTATTTCGTGATAATGTTTATTCAAATCGGTATACATTGCAATGTTTTCTTTTAAACCAACTTTTGGTATCCAAGATTGAAATGGTCTTTTATGCTTTAAAGCAGACCAGTCTGACCTTGTGTCATCAGTCCATTTACCAGGATATTTTTTATACTCTCCAGTTTCAACGCCATTACTGTGAGAAAATATAAAACCTCTACCTTTTGTTTCCTTTCCTTTTTCTTGAGTTAATTCAAACATTGCTTTTACAACTGGAACGGCATCTGTTCTGTCTAACTTTAAAAAATCAACACCCTCATCAAAAAAATGACTCATTCGTTCTTTAAAATAACTGACAGCTTCTGGGTTTTCAAAATCAATATTTCCGCACCATGTTCCGCTGACTTTTTCTTCACTATCCATAATGGTTGTTTTGCTTCCATTATGCCATGAACTCGTTTCTATATATTCGTTTTTGAAAAATCCTCTAGATTTAAAATCTTCATAAGCCTCTTCATTGCCTGTTTTTAAAATACAGTCCCAAACCCACATGCCAGATTTTATGTTTTTTTCTTCCATAAAAGACCAAAACTCTTTACGATTTGGATATGAAATAGTATCTCCAACAAAATCTATATACTTATCGGGTCCTTTACCTTCATTTTGCCAATCCCAAATCCAAGAATCTATCCAAAATGCATCAATAGGATAATCATGTTCTATAATATTATTTATTAATGCGACACTCTGCCCTTGATTAGTGTAAGCTCCATAAATATAACCAAAGGCCCATGACGGTGGTAAAATAACACTGCTATCTGCGATTTTTATATTCAAATTAGTTGATGGGATAGCGTTCTTGACCTCGTTTTTACATGAAGCCATGAAAGCTAAAATGATAACTAATACTAACTTTGTGTAGATGTGTTTCATGATATTTAGTTTAATTAGTTTGTTATAGTAAATGCCGTTTTTAATGTTGTTGAAGAATTACCTCCTACATAAACTTCAAAATCTCCGGGTTCAACTTCCCACTTTTTATTAACTGTGTAGAATTGTAATAATTTGTCATCGATGTTAAAGTTGATAGTTTTTGTCTGTCCTGCTTTTAACATTATTTTCTCAAACCCTTTTAATTCTTTAACTGGACGCGTTAAACTTCCAACCAAATCATGAATATACAATTGAACAACCTCTTCTCCATCCATGTTACCAGTATTAGAAACATCAATAGATAACTTTATAGAATCATCCTTTTTAATGTCAGTTTTATCTAGCCTTAGATTTTTATATTCAAAAGTTGTATAACTTAAGCCATATCCAAAAGGATAAAGCGCTTCGTTAGGCTTGTCTGTATATCCAGAATAAAATCTGCTATGACTATTATTGGGTCTTCCTGTATTTTGATGATTGTAATAAAAGGGTTCTTGATTACTATTGTATGGAAACGATACCGGCAATTTTCCTGAAGGATTATAATCTCCGAATACCACATCTGCAATAGCATTACCAGCTTGAGACCCTAAATGCCAACACTCTAAAATAGTAGGTACATTTTGTGACGCCCATGTAATATCCATAGGTCTGCCATTCATTAAAATTATGATGATATTATTGTTTACCTTATAAATAGCTTTTAACAATTCTAATTGAGCCTTTGTAAACCCAATTTCAGCCTGACTTTTAGCTTCACCTGTTTGAAACGCATTTTCACCAATGGCTAAAAGCACAACCTCTGCATTTTTAGCAGCATTAATTGCTCTTTGTAGATTAGCATCATCTGTTGTTGCTTGTTTAGAAGTTGTTATTTTATTTTCTTTATAATTATTTGGTATTAAATCACAACCCTTCTCATAAACAATTTTGGTATTAGGGCTTGCTGTACTTTTGATTCCTTCTAAAAGCGATACCGCAGAATTTGCCACACCTTGCGCTCTCCAATTTCCTATTGGTGCGTTTTTATCATTGGCTAAAGGGCCTATAATCGCTATAGAATTTATATGTTTTTTTAAAGGAAGCAGTTGGTTTTTATTCTTTAATAAAACAATAGATTTTTTTGCAACTTCTCTTGCGAAATTTTGATTTTCTACAGAATAAACTTCCCTTTTCTCTCGCTTTTCATTGCAGTACTTGTAAGGATCATCAAATAGGCCTAATTTAAATTTTAACTTTAAAATTCTTTTTACTGCATCATCAATTAAAGCAATATCAATTTTACCATCATTTACTAATTGCTCAAGGTTATCCTCGTAGGCATACGATTCCATATCCATATCACTCCCTGCTTTAATAGCAATTTCTGAGGCTTGATATTTATCTTTTGCAAAACCATGAGGAACTAACTCTCCTATAGAACCCCAATCTGAGACAATAAAACCTGTCCAATTCCATTTGTCTTTCAATAAGTCCCTTTGAATACCTTTATGGCCTGTTGCAGGAATTCCGTCAAGTGTATTAAACGCATTCATAAATGTGGCAACTCCTGCATTTGCAACGGCTTTAAAAGGCGGTAACACATCATTATTTAGTTCATATTCACCGATATTAACACTATTATAATCTCTTCCTCCTTCTGCCAAACCATACCCAGCAAAATGTTTTGCACAAGCAGCAATCGTGTTGTCCAATGATAAATCATTTCCTTGAAATCCTTGAACTCTTGCAACGCCTATTTGAGATACCAAGTATGGATCTTCTCCAGCACCCTCCATAATTCTTCCCCAGCGTGCATCTCTAGAAACATCTATCATTGGTGCAAATGTCCAATGTACTCCAGATGCCGATGTTTCTTTTGCTGCAATTGAAGCTGATTTCTTGATTAATTCTAAATCCCAACTTGCAGATTCTCCTAACGGAATTGGGAATATGGTTTTATATCCATGAATAACATCATAACCAAAAAGTAAAGGTATTTTTAATCGAGAATTATCCATGACTAAATGCTGAAATTCACGTGTATTTTTTACTGATACAACGCTCAGCATAGAGCCAACCATTCCGTTTTTTATTTTCTCTATTTTCTCTTTTTCATTGGTATTGGAATCGGGTCCAGTCTTAATATTGCGCCCACTATATTGTACCATTTGACCAATCTTTTCTTTGATTGTCATAAGAGCCAGTACCGAATCAACTTTTTGCTCTATTTTTTTATCTAAATCAGTGACTGAATGCACTTTTTTGTTATCAACTGAGTGCTTCTTAAAGCTATATAATAAAATAGCAAGTAAGAGTATTGGTATAATCAATAAGATTTGTTTCTTCATCTCAAATTAAATTAATAGTTGCCAATATTGGTTGTGCACCAATCTTGGTATTCTGTTTCCAGTTCTTTTACTTTTTCTGGGTATTGACTAGACATATCTGTTCTCTCTCCGGGATCATTTTCTAAATTGAATAATTTTAGCGAGAAGTCATCCCTAATAGGTTTTATATAAAGATTGCTAGGTCTACTTTTCCAATGGTTTTCATTAGTATTGGTCAACTTCCAATCTCCTTTACGAACTGCCCAAGTTTTTTGCCATTTCCAAACTAACAGTCTGTCTTTAACAGGGTGTAATAAATCCACACCGTCAATAGTGTTGTCGTTTAGTTTTATGCCTACGGCCGAGGCTATTGTTGGCAATATATCGACAGCGGAAACATAAGCAGTTTGCTCTTGGTGAGGGGCTATTTTTCCAGGCCAACTCATAGCCATAGGTACACGAATACCACCTTCCCAAAGCGAATATTTACCAGCGGTAAGCGGACTGTTATTTGCACCGTTTAATGGGGTGCCGCCATTATCAGAAAGAAATATAATGAGCGTTTCTTTTTCTAAACCTTCTTTTTTAATGGATGCTAAAACCCGTCCAATATTATCATCCAAACAATCCAAATTTGCTAGGTAATACTTTCTTAAATCTTCATCTTGTATAGCTCCTAAACGCGAATATTTGTCGTAATACGCCGCATACGATCCAGCTGGGTGCTTTCCATAAGCCATTAAACTGTCTGGACTATAATTTGGGATTGGTTTTACATTGTATTTATCTAAATACTTTTGTGGCACTTCGTGAATTAAATGATGAACGGAATTATAGGCTAGCGTTAGAAAAAAAGGGTGGTCCTTTTCCTTTTTAATGTACTGGATAGCTTCGTCTGTAAAAATGTTTGTTAAATAGCCTTCGCCATAACTTTTTACACCGTTATTATACATTAATGGCCCTAAGACCGCACTTGTACCTTCGGGGTCTGGTGTTCTATCTTTTATATCTTGAGAAAGCAGCCAATAATCATGAGCATGGGCACTAAAACCTAAAAACTCGTCGTAACCATGATTTAAAGGGTACTCTCTAACATCATATTTATGAAAATTCCTTCCTAAATCATTTTTTCCAATTCTAGCTGTAGTATAACCAACTTCTTTTAAATATTCGGTAATGGTTTTAACCGAATCTGGCAACCCAGGACCCCATCCCGCATATTTATCCCATCGGAATTGGTTTTTACCTGTTAGTATGCCTACTCGGGATGGACTACAAACAGGAGCGGTAGTATATGCCTCTGTAAATATCATTCCGGTTTTTGCCAATTTTGCTATGTTAGGAGTTGTAACAACTGGGTCGTGGTTTTTAAAGGGTTCAAAGTCGGCATAGCCCTGATCGTCAACAACTATTAAAAGAATATTTGGGGTTCTATCATTTTTAACAGATTGCGAATCGTTTTTACAAGAAAATAATCCAAAAAGCAGAACAATAACAAGTAGTTTTTTCATATGTTAAGTATTATTAATTCATGATTCTAGGTGTTACCCTTAGTGGTCTGGTTTTCCACTTAAACTACTAATGTGAGTTACCTAGTTGTCATTCAATACATGCATTAAAGAGCGTTTCTACCCTAAAGGTACACTCTTGAAATTATTTTATTCCAATGTAAATTCAGCATACACAGGAAAGTGATCCGATGGATATTTTAAATTGATGGAAGCACTTAAAACTGCTTGTTTATTTACTTCAAGGTTATGTGATTTAGACATAAAAATATAATCTATCTTTCTGGTCACAGGTTCATTGAATTTGAAACCGTTAAACGTCCCGTTGGGACCAAAGGTTGATTTGGAGACGGTTTCAGTATTTAACATGTCTTCAGATAATTTTTTAATTAGTAAACTGTTTGGTTCAACATTAAAATCTCCCATTAAAACCACTGGATATTTTTTTGTATTAACCTCTACAATTTTTTGTTGAATAAGTTTTATACCATTTAACTGTGCTTGCTTACCTACATGATCCAAATGGGTATTGAAAACCCAAAAACTCTTTGATGATTTTAAATCTGTAAACAAGCCATAAGTACAAATTCTAGGATAGGCCGCATCCCATCCTTTTGAAACTCTTTCGGGAGTTTTGGAAAGCCAGAAGGTGTTTTCGTTTTCTACCTTGAGTTTTTTAGCATTGTAGAAAATGGCCGAATATTCTCCTTTATTATTGCCATCTCTTCCAATACCAATGGCTTTATAAGCACTTAATCCTGATTTTAAATTATCCATTTGATTGGGTAAAGCTTCTTGAACCCCCATAATATCTGGCTCATAAAATTGTATTTGAGACACTAAAAAGTCCTTTCTAATAGACCATGCATTATCACCATCTGAAGCTACATCTAATCTTAGATTGTAAGTCATTACAGAAAGGTTTTGACCATGCGTTATAGTCAAAACTAAGCATGACATTATGAATACTATCTTTTTCATATGATATTATTTTTCCTGATAAACTCTAACATAATCAACAATCATAGATTGTGGCCAGATAGTTTCATCAACACCTTTTTTACCTCCCCACGAACCGCCAACTGCAAAATTCATTATTAAAAAAAAGGGTTTATTAAATGGCCAATTTTCTAAAGTTTTTATTTTAGGTGCATATGTATTTATAACATTATTTGGAGTATCTAAATAAAATTCGATTTTATCTTCAGACCATGTTATACCATATGTATGAAAATTTTCTTCAGCTGTTTTAATGGGAATTGCTTTATGAAAGTCAGTCTTACCAGATTGATATTTGGTATGTACATTTGTATGTGTTGTATCTTGTTGAAAACCTACATATTCCATAATATCAATTTCTCCACCAGAAGGCCAACCTACTTCTTTAATATTTGAACCAAGCATCCATAACGCTGGCCAAGTGCCTCTGCCCTTAGGCATTTTAGCTCTAAATTCTATACGCCCATATTTAAACTCTTTCTTACCATAACTCGAAAGACGTGTTGAGGTGTATCCGCCTCTTTCATTTTTACCAGTTTTAGTAGCGGTTATATAAAGTTTACCATCTTTAAGCTTGTAATTACTCGTGTCTTCAACATATTTTTGCCACTCGTTATTTACTCTACCTGCTTTCCAAAGTTGAAATGACCAATTATTTAAATCTACAGAATTTCCATTAAATTCATCAGACCATACTAATTTGTAATCTTTGTAAACTTTTTTGGGTGTATTACAAGACATTAAAAACAACCCGATGACAAATAATAAATAAGCAGTGTTTTTTAACATAATATTATTTATTTTAGTTGATAAACTCTAACATAATCGACCACCATACTTTGAGGAAATATAGTTTCATCAACACCTTCTTTTCCCCCCAAAGTTCCACCCACTGCAAAATTCATGATTAAATAGAATGGTTGATCAAAAGGCCAATTGTTTAAATTTTTTTCTTCTGGACAATACGTATTCTTAATATTATCAGGTGAATCTACATAAAATTTTATGTCGTCTTTTGTCCAAATTATTCCATAGTTATGAAATTCTTTTTCAGCTGATTTTAAGTTGATTGCAGTTTTGTTGTTTGTATAACCATAATCACTTTTAGTATGGATATTGGTAGTTGTAATATTTGGTTCTGATCCCACATGTTCCATTACATCAATCTCACCACATTTAGGCCAGCGCACTTCATCATGGTTTGAACCTAACATCCATAAAGCAGGCCAAGTACCTCTACCTTTTGGCATCTTTGCTCTAAATTCAATACGTCCATATTGAAATTCTTTTTTATCCTGAGTAGAAAGCCTAATTGAAGTATAACCGCCTTTTATATTTTCTCCTGTTTTTTTCGCCGTAATATAAAGCTTACCATCTTCAACTTTATAATAAGCTGTGTCGTTAACATACTTTTGCCATTCGTTATTTACTTTTCCAGCATCCCACAAAACAAAATTCCAATTATCCAAATTGACGCCATTGTCATCAAACTCATCAGACCAAACTAATTGATAGGTTTTAGGAGGCTCTGCTGTTTTATCTTTGCATGAAAACAGCAGGCCTAAACTAAAAACAAAACAAATTAACTTTTTGTAATAAAATAATTTACTCATATTTTTTATTGTTATAATATTCTTGAAGCGTGTAAAACGCTTTCTTTTTTATACCATTATTTGAAATGAGACCTTTTCTATTCCAACCATCCTGAATAATAGGAAGTAGTCTTTTAGGCGATTTAAAATCGGCCAAAATCCACGGGCTCATCCCACTAATATTTGGAATTTTATCAATCATTTTTAAATTTTGCTGATATAAATATTCTTGATATTCTTCTGTCCATCGTTCTGCAATAGTGCCATGTAATCCTTGTAAAGCGCCTCCTCCAAATTCTGAAATCACTACGGGCTTATTATATTTTATATCCCATTTAGCATTTGGTGCATTTTTTAATGAGCCTCCATACCAACCGATATATTGATTAAAAGCTACAATGTCCAAATATTCCCCCATTTTGTCATCAACCATTTGAACACCATCCTTATTGTGTGTTTCAAGCGCTGCACTAATTAACCGAGTGTTATCAAAGGTTTTGGTATGATTTACCAAATCAATCAAAAACTTATTTCTAGCATCAGAGGGTGGTGTTTCATTAGCCATTGACCAGATGATTATACAGGCTCTGTTTTTATCTCTGGTTATAGCCTCCGTCAATTGATTTTTGGCATTATTTAAGGTGTTCTCATTTTTAAAATCTATGGTCCAATACACTGGGATTTCTTCCCAAACCATCATCCCTAATTGATCTGCTAACCTTACCATATGCTCATTATGTGGGTAATGTGCTAATCTTACATAATTACATCCTAACTCTTTGGCCCAATTTAATAATACCAAAGCATCGGCCTCGTTAAATGCACGGGCTGCTCGCATCGGATTTTCTTCATGAATAGAGATGCCTTTCAAAAAGACAGGGTTCCCATTTAAAAGAATTTTAGGGCCTTTGACTTCAATAGTTCTAAAACCAATTTGGTCTTCGAGTGTTTGATAATCAGTTTTTATATAAACAGCATATAACTTGGGGGATTCTGGCGACCAATACTGTATGTTTTTTGCCTTTACTTCAAATTCTATGTCATTATTTGTGCTTATTTCAATCGTTTTGTTAATATTTAATTCAGGTATTGAAATTGTTACTTTTTCTTTTTTTGAAACATTATTAATTTTTACAAAACCTGAAATAATGCTGTTGTTACCTTTTTTTAACTGTATACTGTAATCTTGAATAAAGCTTTGTGGTTCTTCAATAAGTTTTACATCCCGAGTAATACCACCATAATTCCACCAATCTGTATTGATGGTTGGTACAGCCTCTTTAGATCGTTTATTATCTACTTTTACTACTAAGTAATTGTTTTTTGGTTTTACAATGGAAGATATGTCGTAATTAAAAGCTGTAAATCCTCCTATGTGAGTTCCTAATTTATGACCATTTAGATAAACTTCAGCCTTATAGTTGACGGCTCCAAAATAAAGAAATAGCCTATTTGAAGGATTTGAAATTTGATAATCAAACGATTTTTTATACCAAATAGTGCCTTCGTAATACAAAAGACTTTCGCTTTGAGAGTTCCAATCGCCTGGTATTAATAACGTAGGTGACTTATCAAAATCATATTCAACTAGTTCTAATTTATCGTCGGTATGATAATTATTATAAAACGCTCTGTTATCGTTCTTTACTTGTTCATCATAGGGCTCATATCTATAATTATAATAGCCTGTTTCGTAAGGGTCAATAATATAATGCCACGTGCCGTTTAAGGTTGTTGTATTTCGGTTAATGGTATTGGTAATTAAACCTTGAGAAAAAGATATAATAGGAAGTAATAATAACGTTAAAAAAATAGCTCTTCTCATATTTTTTAGGGTTATAGATTATAGAAATTTAATAGTTTCTTGTTTTTAATAATCTTACTTTCTTTAATAAGAGTTCTGGTTCATTGGTTGTAATAAAATCAAAATTATTTTCAAGTAACCAGTCTAAATCTTCAGGAGTATTAGCGGTCCAAGCATTTAATAAAACGCCTATTTCTTTAGATCTTTTAATCCATTCTGGATGATCTCTATAAACTTTCAAATAATAATCAATTCCGGAAATCCCATCAGCTTTAACTTTGTCTGGAGATTTACTTCCATTTAAATATTGAGTTTTGGTTTTACTAATTTTTGTAATCTCCTTCAAAATATCATAATCAAAACTAATATAGAAAGCTATGTATGGTGTTGCTTTTAAATCTTTAACTAAACCCACTACTTTTCTGGCAATAAATTTGCCTCGATTCTTATCTTTTGATGGCTTTATTTCACAAACTAGTCCAGTGGTTGTATTGTTTGTTATTCCTGCTATTAAGTACTCTTTTAAAGTAGGAAGTTTTTCGCCGTTTGAAAGCTTAAATTTTATTAAATCTTCATATTTAGTGTCTTCAATAAGTAACCCATTGTAATGGGGATCATGATTTATAACCAAAATACTATCAGACGTCATTCTTACATCAAATTCGGAGCCAGCACATTGTAATTCAATAGCATGTTTTAAAGAGGCTATAGAGTTTTCTGGTAAGTTGTTTTGTTTCCATGCACCTCGATGTGCAACCACTTTATTGTTATTGTTTGACATCTTAAAATTCATACTACCGCATGAACATAACGTTGCCAACATAATTATTACTATAAATCTCAAATTCATAATATAACTTTTGATTTATTAACTTTTTAGATAATAAATATTAGGTAATTTACCCTTAAAGGGTATTTAATTGGCTTAAAAATAACACCTAAAGAGTTTTAAGCCCTTTAGGTGTTAAAAAAACAATTATTAACTAAAAACTAACTACTCAAATAATTTAATATTTAATTATTGTAAATACCATGGAACACCCATTGTATTATCAACACCATTATATTGCGAATCAATGGCTTTTTGATAATTTTCAGGATTGGTAGTTAACTCACTTGGTGGATACCCCCAGCGCTTTGGAAAAACGCTCGAATTATCATCGTTTAAATTAGTTGCTGGATTTAAAATATACTCTGGATACCCAGTACGCAAAAATTGAGGATAATACGTACTATTAGCTTGAAAGAAATCAATTAACCAACGTTGTGTTAAAATTTGTTTCAATCTATCTTGCTTGGTACCGCTTGTTTTGTAAGCAGCTTCTCCTGTAAAATAATTATCAATATAGGTTTGTGTAATTTCCATACCATGCACTAAACCAGCCGTGTGAGGCAGATTCATGTAATAAGACAATTGAGCTTTTACACCATTTTCATAATACTCTTGCGCATTACCAGTAACCCAACCTTCTTCTATAGCTTCAGCAATAATAAAACATTGTTCGGAATAGGTAAAATACAACAAAGGATCATTATCTCTAAATTGAACATAACGCAAATTCAATAAAGAATACATACCAGCATCATTATTGATGGACAATGTGTTTGAAGGTATTTCATAAGGGGCTCCAACATAGGCATCAAAATCAGATTCAGTTAAACCACCATCAATTTCAGCTTGTGCAGGTTCAGCAAAATAGAATAATCTATAGTCATTATTATTTTTTAAAGCATCTACAGTTAATGTAGAAGGAGCCATATCCATTCTCTGATTATTAGCCTCAAAAAAAGGATAGCTTGCATTAACATTTTCTGTATATACCAATTTTAAATCATCATCATAACTGGTCATTAAATGACCTGCATTTACAATAGCAGCAAATCGTGCTTTTTGATCGGCAGTTACCTTTTTACTCATGGTTTGAATCACTTTTAACTGCATGGCATTACAGAGTTTTCGCCATTTATCAGCATCACCACCATACATAAAATCACCACCTAATTCAGCACCAATTGCAAAATATCCTTCAGCTTCCTGAAGATCATTTAAAATTTGAGCAAATACATCAGCTTGTTTATCATAAACTGGTTGTGTAATTCCATTTTTTGCCATACCCGCTTCAGAATAAGGAATATCTCCCATATCTAAAGTAGCTGCAAAGCCATAATATGCTTTTAAAAATAAAGCTAATCCTTTATAAGAAGGTTCTGACACATTTCCTTCAGCAAACCGAACCATATCGTTTAGATCAGTTAAATATTTATACATACCTGTACTACCATATGGATAATAAGACCAATAATATTGACCAGGATCTGCATCAGTGCGCAACTTTGTAACTTGATGATTAAACAAAGTAATTTGAGTATAAACATCACCACTATTATTAGATAGTTTAAATGTTTTATATAATGTGTAGGACGCAAGCATATCCGGTGTCGCGGTTGTTGATTTATCCGGATTTGTATTTATTTCCTCAAAATTACTGCACGATACAGCACTAAGGAAAAATGTTGCTATAAAAATATATTTTAAGTTTTTCATAGTTATATTTATTAAAATGAAAGTTTAATACTAGTTCCAAGATATCTTGAAGAAGGATCTGCAAAATTATCACTACCACCATCAGGATCAGAATATTTAAATTCCTTAGACCATAACAATACATTTTGTCCTATAAAGCTTATTGAGGCATTTTTTACAGGTCCCCACTTAGATAAAATGTTTTTAGGAACGGTATAGGTTATTGATAGTTCACGTAGTTTAAAAAATGTTCTATCAAAAATATCTTCTTCTCTTCCAGTACCTCCCCATGCAGTACCTCCATGTATAGATCTTATGTAATCTCTATAGGTTCTTGGTACATCATTGGGTGCAAAAACACGGGTATCTTCAATAACCTCTCCAGTATTTCTGTCGGTTGTATAATCACCAGAAACTACCATAACACCGTCTGCAAGATAGTTTGTAGATCCGGGCGTAGCCACATCTAATGCTCTTTCAGGAGTCAGAGTACCTGGGTGCACACCTTGCAACCACATATAAGCCTCTGTTGTTGATGAAGACATTCCCCCAACAATACCATCTAATGATGCAAATAAACTCCAGTTTTTATATCTCAAAGTGGTATTCATACCCCAAATCCAATCAGGACTCTTATATCCTATAACTGAAGAAAAATTGTCTCTTTCTACAAGTCCATTTCTAAAAACACGTTGACCTGCAAATTCTCCTGAGGGAACTGTTTGGTACTTAGCAATTGTATAAGCGTCTGTTCGTTCGCCAACTTTAACCCATGGTCTGTTGGAAGAATAAGTATCATCCAATTTGCTGTAAACCTCTTTATAAGTTGACCAGTTAATACCCAAATCCCATTGCAGATTTTCATTTTTTATAGGCGTTCCTGTTAAAGCTACAATCCAACTTTTTCTAGTTTTTTCTTCATCAGTATTTATTACATTAGAAGTATATCCAGAAGTTGAACTCAATGGCGCAGAAGTTAAGGTATTATATCTTCTTCTATTAGCATACGTAACATCAGCTGTTAGTCGTTTTTTAAAGAACATTCCTTGCAACCCTATTTCGTAAGTTTCTTCAGAATCTGGAAGAACATTATTTAAGTCATATAAAGAACTGGGGGCGTAACTACCGCTATAATCATTCCAAATACTTGAAACAGATGTGTATACACCATTAATCTCATATATGCTTGCAGGGTTTTTTGACTGTGACCATGATCCTCTAACTTTAAACAGATCTAACCAACTTTTTGTTGATTCATTTAATAATTCAGAAACTATAAAACTACTTGAAATTGATGGGTAAAAATAAGATTTCTTTGAAGCTGGAATGCCTGGCCCTGCTAAGGTAGAACTCCAGTCATTACGACCTGTTATATCTAAATATATCAATTTATTCCATGACAATGCTATACGTCCAAATGCTGAATTAACTTGTCGTGCACGTCTTTCTTCAGCCACTGTTGCAGGATTAACTGATGCCGCTAATGAGAAAAATCCGGGCACAGAGATACCACCTACTGTTGTAGCGTTAATGTTTTCGTCTTTTTGATAAAAAATAGTTCCTCCTGCAAGATATTCCAATTCAAGTTTGTCATCAACAAACTTAGTTAAACCAGTAAGTAACAAATCACTGTTAGAACTAAATCCCGTGGTTTTACCTACTAAATAGGCGCCTGTTCTTGAACCATTAAATGTTAATCCAGACCTATATGTAAAATATGGAAGGCCGGTATCACCAAGTGAAGTATAAGACCCTTGAGACAAACTTAATCTTCCTGAATCTCCATAAAAATCTAAACCTGAACGTACTGTGGCTTTTAACCAGTTTGTTATATCATAGCTTAAGGATAAATCTGCATTAAAAATATCACGAAGTGTTTCATTTGTTCTTTCATATCGGTCAAAATAAGGACTGTTCTGGTTTTTTCCACTGTAGGAATTATTTTCCAAATCATAACCAAATTGGTTGTTTTGTAGCACACCAGGAATCAACCAATAATTATCCTTATAATCTAAAACATTAAAATCGGACGAGCTATTAGCCAGTAAGGTATACATAGGATCATAGGAGGTATATCCATTTGAACCTTGATTTGGGGTATACCTTCTGGAGTATGATAAATTAGATGTTAATTGAAATTTATCTAAATTGATATCGCCACCAAAGGTGTAGGTATATTTATCTAATTTAGAATTTGGATAACGGCCTTTATTTTGTGTCCAGTTTAACGAACTTCTAAGAGCTACTGCATTTTCTTTGAATGTAACATTAACGTTATTGTTTGTAATGTAACCTTGCTCCAAAAAGTTTTTGAAATTGTCTTTTCCTACAGGTAAGTATGGATAATCTCTATATTCTTTTGCAATGGGATCCCATTGATTTTGAATGGAACCATCCATTAATCCACCCCAAGATTGGTCTTTGTTCTGTTGATAGGTATTATTTTCACCACGACCATAAACACTTTGCTTTTCAGGGATTGCTAAATATCCGGCAGTAAACATGGTGTTAGTAGTCAAGTTAACTGATACTCCCGCTTCAGCTTTACTACCATTTTTAGTCTTAATTAAAACAGCACCATTTTTTCCACGGAAACCGTATAATGCAGAAGCTGTCGCTCCTTTAAGTACACTTAATGACTCTATATCTTCAGAAGCAATATCATTTAAAGTTTTATTTTGATATGCAATACCGTCAATAACTAGCAGTGGACTATCTCCAAGGATAGTGATAGTTGGTTCCGCATTAAAATCTGTCGGGTTTGTAACCAATACCCCAGCTACTTTACCGGAAAGCGATGTAGCAGCATCTATACCTTGAACTCTTTGAAGAGCCTCCCCCTTAATTTCCTGCACCGCATAACCAAGAGCCTTTTGCTCTCTCTTAATACCTAAAGCTGTTACAACTATCTCGTCTAGGTTTTGAGACTCTGATTCTAAAGAAATATTTAGGTAATCAGCGTTGTTAATGGTACGCTCAATCGTTTTATATCCTATAAAAGAAAACACAAGACTTTCTCCTTGTTGGACATTTTCAATGGTAAATTTACCATCAAAATCGGTCGCGGTTCCTTTAACTGTATTTTTAACAACAACAGTAACACCTGGGAGAGGCACACCATTTTCGTCTGATACAGTTCCGCTAATTTCTAGAGTTTGAGCCTGAATTGCAAAAACTCCAAAGAATAAAAAAATCGAAAAAAAGATCTTTTTTGTTTTAGAACATAATTTTAATTTCATAAATCTTTTAGTTTAGTTAAACATTAGTAATTAATTTGTTTAGCAATTAAATTGAGTTTTAAATAATTTACTTATGATAAATTTACTTTTAAATCTTACGATATCTGTATTTTACACCACCACAAAAAACAGACAACTCAAAAAAACATCCATTTATTTACACTATCCTCAATCAACCCTTATAAACTATAAGGTTTGCGTAAAAGTGTAACCGATTACAAAGAATTAAAATTTACTCTTGTAGGGGGTTTGTAGGGGTGTATTTTACAGGTGTAGGGTTACAAACTTAAAATGTAGTCTATTAAATTTTCCTGATGAGGTAACCTCATACGCTTTCGCAGCCTGTATCTTTTGGTTTCAACGCTTTTAACAGTTATGTTTAGTAGATCTGCAATTTCTCTTGATGAAAGATTCAATCGTAGATAAACACAAAACCTTATATCATTTGAGGTTAAATTTGGATGTAGTTTCTTTACCTTTTCTAAAAAGCCTTTATCCGTATTATTAAAGGCTTTGACAAAAAATTCCCAGTCTTTTGTATTATTTAAATTATCATCAATTAATTTATTAACCGACCTTATATTTTTGGGACTTTCATGACTTTTAAGCTCTTTTTTAATACTATTTAAAAGCTCATTCTTTTTAATAATACTCATTTTAGAAATAGTAAGTTCCCTATTCTTATTTTCTATAGCATCATTAAGTTGTTGATTTTTAATTTCGATAATAGTTTTTTCGCTTTCGGATTGCTCCTGTCTAAGCTTTTTATCATAATGTCGCTTGTAAACTTTATGTGTAATAAATACAATTAAAATTAGAGTTATAAAATATATAGATAATGCCAGATTAGACAAAAGTATGGGTCTATTGACTTTAAAGTTATAGGATATAATATTTTGTGAAAGTTTATTTCCTACTTTAGATCTTACTTTTAAAATATAATTACCAAAACTTAAATTTTCAAAACTTGCTTTTGAAGTACTAGACCAGTCACTCCAATGATTGCTAAATCCTTCTAATTTATATTGATATTTAACTTCCGAATATTTATCGTAATTAGGAGTAGAATAGTTAAAAGTTATGATTCCTTTTTTAGGCTTAAATTCAATAAATCGATTTTTATCATATGCTTTTACAACATTATCAAGATCTTTAAACGTTATACTGTTAAGATATATGAAGTATTCGTTATTGTCTTTAGTTTTAGCTAAATTAATAGTTAAATAACCATTGGCTGTTCCTAGCAAATAAAGGTTGTTTTTAATTTGCGAAATGTTTTCAAAACTTAATATCACTTTTCGCAAATTAAGAGGGATAGCTAAAGAATGTATTTGTGGTTTATTTGTTAAATTGTCATTTAAAACATAGTTTATATTATCTCTAGGAAAGGCCCATAACATACCTTTGCTGTCTACAACCAACTTTCCAGATACATAGTTTTCTTTGTTAATAATTGGGCTTAATAGACTATCGTACTTAAAGATTTTATCCGTTTGATCATATTTAAAAATTCCTTTGCTATATGAATATAAAATAGTGCCTCTATATTTTACTAAACTTGAATTTTTTCCAATTTCTAATGATGGTTCTACTTCATTTTTAGTTACTTTTTTAAAACTATCATCAATTGTTAATTTTATCACACCTTTATTTTCATGACTTACAAAAATATGATTGTCCTTATCTAATTCAAAGAACCTTGAAGAACTACTAAATCCTTCAATTTTATTTCTAACAAACCATTTCCCATCTTTTCTTTCCAAAATATACAAACCACTATAATTTCCTTTTAACAGTAAATTTTTATGATTTGGTATGGTTTTGAAAGACCAAGACCCTAATGTATTATTGTCTATTAGTAGTGCTTTATCATATTCA
Source organism: Yeosuana marina (assembly GCF_011762485.1). Classification (GTDB taxonomy): domain Bacteria; phylum Bacteroidota; class Bacteroidia; order Flavobacteriales; family Flavobacteriaceae; genus Yeosuana; species Yeosuana marina. The sequence continues at coordinate 141,599 of NZ_JAAKGI010000002.1, read as the reverse complement.
ATACTAAAAGTTCCTAAATGATGACCACATAATAAGTCTTCATCATTATAATTAAAAAGAGTCCACACTTGCCCTTTGGTTCCTTCAATAAATTTAAAATGGTCATTAGTATTTATGTTTTTAAAAAACAAGCCTTGATTTGTTCCCACATACAAGATGTTTTTAAACACTATTGATGTGTATACAGTCCCTAAAACTCCATCAAAGTCATTATAAACTTGAACTGGAGACGTTATGTTAATACAGTTAATTCCATTATCTAATCCAACCCATAAATTATTATCTGTATCCTCAAGTAACGATAATGCCGTATTGTTACTTAACCCATTTTTTTGGTTTATTTGATAATTAAATGATCCATCTGAATTTAAATTAATTATTCCATTAGATATGGTTCCAATGATGAATTGACCATTTTTTAATCGTAATGCACAATAAACATTAAATTGCTCAAAGATATTACTAGCTGCAATGTTCCATTTTATAGCTTTATCATTATTTATTTTATAAAAACCAGATTTTTGAGTTAGAAAAATCACCTCATTATTTATAGAGAAAATACTAATAATTTTGTCGTTTTTTATTGCATAACCCTCTGTGACAAGCTCAGGTTTACCCTCTTTTATTTTATAAATACCTTCGTTTCTAACGCTATAAAAAATAGTATTTTCAATATTGAAAATGTTATAAATTATTTTATCGGTTTTAATAATTTTAAAGGTTTGATTTAACGTATTGTAAAAATAGATGTTGTGAGATGATTGAAAAACGACCCATTCATTAAAATCAAGTATGTTCCAAATTTGATCATCTTCTTCAATATCTTGTTCTAGTTTGGGCAACAATGATACATACTCTAATTTTCCAAAGGAATTTTTACTCCAATAGCCAAAATCCATGTAACATCCAGTGTATACTTTATCGCCAATAACTTTAACAGACCTAATGATTGATTTGTTTAAAGATTCATATAAATGCCATTCTGAACCATCAAATTCTAAAAGTCCTCTATTATTAGCTACATATATGAATTTACTGTCGGATTGTGAAATTTGCCAATTTTGATTATCGGCATTATAATCCTCTGGCTTAAATACTTTTATAGGTGGCAGGGTTTGAGCTCTTACATAGCTAAAACAAATAAAAAAGAATACAATTGATATTATTAGTTTTTTCATTTCAAGTACTAATATATAACTAATTTGTACGGTTAATTTAAAATTTTATAATTTAAATCAAAGGTTAATGATGATAATTTTGAAAAAAATTTAAGATTTAGAATGGGAGCATAAAAAGCACATAATAGGTGGCTAAACCTTTTTCGTATTACGTCAAGTTATTTTTTATATGCCTTAAGGTTTAATTATTAAATTAATACTTATTTTTAAATAAAAAAACCTGACAATCAATTGAATGTCAGGTTTTTTTTATCTCTTAAAAAGTCGGGGTGGCAGGCAGAACTCCTCCAACGTATTTTTTTTAATATTCAAATAGTTACATATAAATTTACTCCTTGGTAACCGAATAGGTAACTTATTTGATAAGAACTTTTGTTTTGTTTTGCCTTTTTAAAGTAATTCAAATATAATTTTGTTTTAATTATAAAACAAGGACAAACTATTCATAATTTATTTTAATCGACTATCTTACTGTTTACATATAACTTAAATTACCGAAAAGTCACATTTATTATAAAATAAGACCACATATTACATAAGTATCCAATAAGGGAAATCTTTCGCTTTTTTTAGATTTAAATCAAAATAACATCATCGAATGAGCGATATCAAAAATTTCATAAAAAAAGTGTTATTAGTAATCATAAATCATGTACTTTAGTAGATAAATTCCCTCAAAAAATAGTTAATAGCAAATAATTTAACTCATACAACGATTTAAATTTTTAACTATAATTATATAAATGAAAAAGACCTACAATATCCTAATTATTGATGACCATCAAATAATTATTGACACTTTTAAAAATGCTTTGGCATTAGTTGAAAAAGATTTAGAAAATGTCATATTCAAGACTGAAGAAGCAAAATGCTGTCAATCTGCCTATGAAAAAATAAAGAAATATTCAAAATTCAAAAAAATTGATTTGTTTTTTCTTGATATTAGCTTACCTCCTTCTCCAATTCATAAAATCTTTTCTGGAGAAGATTTAGGAGTAAAAATAAAAGCTTATTTTCCAAAAGCTAAAATAATTGTATGTACCGGTTTTAACGATAACTTAAAATTGAATAATATTCTTCAAAGAATAAACCCAGATGCTTTTTTAGTTAAGGGAGATATAAACTTTCAAAATATAATTACATCAATAAAAAGTTCTCTTTCTAATGAAACATATTACAGTCAAACAATAATAAATTTATTAAGAAAAAGAGTTTCGACTACTATTGTTTTGGGTGATTACGATATAAAAATATTACAAGAGCTTTCAAACGGAGCAAGGATGAAAGACCTATTAGAGTCAATACCTTTATCTAAAACAGGTATTGAAAAAAGAAAAAGAAAGCTAAGATCTTTTTTTAATATAAATAGTGACAGTGACAGGGAATTAGTCTTAACTGCAAAGAAAAAGGGTTTTATCTAAAACTCAATATTATTTAAAATTGTTCGTTTTGCTCACTTTTAGTAAGTGTTTTTAACACCTTCATTTTTTCTTTAAATATTAAATTAGCAAAACTTTAATAAGTTATTTAGATGAAAGGTTTTGAAATAGTTATTAATTTCCTTAATAATTCAATAACTTAAAAGGGAACGCCGAAACCCTGAAAGAGTAGGCATACTTAATATTAAAAACAATGAAACTAGAAAGTTTAAAATTAAACAAATTTAAGGGCGATTCCCTTAAAAAAGAGCAAATGTTCATGCTTAATGGAGGGAGAGTAGCTTCTGAAGGAGGAAGAACTGAAGGCACTATGAATGGTAGGGCATGTATTTATGATTATGGATTTGACTCAACCGGTCCTAATGGACAAGTAACTTACCATAATAGATCAAATATTGTTTACACCTAAATACATGCTATTTAGACATAATATTTAATATCTATTCTAAAGCTATTTCAAAAACGAGCAGTCTCTTTATTCTTAAAAATTAAGCCATTACGAAATTTTAATTCATAATGGCTTAATTTTATAAAATGACTTACTAAAATTATTTTATCCTTAAAACGTTTAAATATATTCTGAACTGTTTTTTGGATAGAAAAAAAAATAACCAAAACTATAAACATGAAATCGTTTGCCATTTTATTGATTTTTTTAATTTCAAATTTATTAAGTTTCAACCTCGTTTACTCACAAGAAAGATTGGCTAAAACCGAAAACTTCACACAGCTCGATTTAGATAATTATAAAATTGATTCAGATATCTATAATTTTTGGTGGTACATGCAAAAGTACAAATGGTTTCCAAAAGGAGACACATTACCTTATTTTGTTGATGATAGGGATTATAAAGGATTAATAAATTACGGTATGGATTATTCATTAATTAACCGAATGAATTTTGCCTTTACTGAAAATGTCGAAATGTATAAACTAGATGTTAAAATCAATGTAATTAGTTTTAATCCTAAAGACAGTATTTTTAACATTCAGGGACTTGTAAAAGGTGGATGGGACGGCAAAAATAGGTATAATAGAAAAGGAGACAGGAATGATGTTGATGTCTTCATCGGGCAAAAAAAGGATACTATTAATAATTTATATTTAAATGATTTACATGATCCAAAAGAATATAATGTAACTTACAAAGGGGAAAAAGCTGGTAGTCATATTATTCTAGATTCATTTTCCTCTTTCTATTTACACGATTACAAACATTCAAAAACAACTTTTGGAAATGAGCGTAAATTTAATATTCAATCAAAAATAAATAAAAATTCTATTCTTGTTTTTGGATCTGAGTATTGTTATGCAGAAATATTTGAGATAGGAAAATTAATTTTTTCAAAAAAGGAAAAAACTAACTTGGATTACAAAAACAGAAAAGAGAAAAGGAATCTAAATCCAACTGTTATTATTCGTAACAATGTTCAAGTATCTAATGAAGAAAAACTCTCAAAACCAAAGATTCCATTATACTACGCGAAAATCGATCAAGCAGAGAATTTTATTTGGCATAAACAATATGGCAAAGCTAAAGAAATATATGATGTTTTTTTAAAAGACAACAAATATATGTTTGCCAGAGACATACATAATGCTGTACGTTGTTCTATTATTGCCAGAGATTATAATACTTCAATTTCTTGGTGTGAAAAACTAGCATTAAAAGGTGTACCAATAACTTATTTTGATGCAAAAATATTTGATGGAATAAAAAAGAACATTCTTTGGCAAACATTTTTAAAGAAATATCCCAGTCTAAACAAAGAATATAATGATGGCCTGAATCATAAATTAATAAATCGCTTAAAAGAGTTAGTAACTCTTGATCAAATAGATTATATAAAAAATAGTAGAGGTGAAATAGAAAAGGCTCAATTAATTAAAACAACTGAATTTATTGATGGTGAATTTATAAACCTAATTGAGAAAGAAGGTTTCCCCACAGAAGAAAAAGTTGGTGTTGTATTTTCCCAAGACAGCATCACTATAGGAACAAGTCCAGAATATTTTGTATTAATAGTGCACAGTCACCAAATAAGTAGTAGCCGGTTGTCAGAAATTAAAGAACTAATAAAAACAGCTTCAGAAAAGTTAGAATATGATGCCATTCGGGATAACTTAAATGTTTTTTTAAAAGGAGGAAACACATGCTTTCAAATATATAAAGGCAACTTATATAATAGCAAATCCTGTAATCCTATCAATCAAATGCAAGTGAATAAAATAGCATATAAGTTTAACAATAAATACGGGTTTATAATTGATAATGGGTCATATATTATTATACCTTATGAAAATGAGACAAAAAATGAAGATGAAAAATTTTTCAATGAAAGATATGACTTTATAATGAAATTAACTGATGATTGGTTCTTTTACGAACACTAAATAAATCAGCTTTATGATTTTAATATATAGTAAAGATGTTGATGATTTTGTAAACCAAGTTATTGATAATTTAGGAGTAAATTTTATAAGAGTTGGTAGCCGTGATACAACAAAAATTTCGCAAATAAATATTAATTCAGAAATTTTTTTTTTAATAAATAATGACTTTTATGAGATTGAAAATATTTCTGAAGTAAAAACTATTTGGTTTAATGGAGGTAAGATCAATACCAATAGTAGTGTCTTTGAAACCAATTGCTATCAATCTCTAATTGATTCCTTTTTGAGTAATTTAGAAGTTCCTAAAACTGGAAGATTATATAGTGATTTTGAAACCAATAAACTTTATGCTGCATTAGAAGCCCAAAAACAAGGATTTAAAGTTCCAGACACTTTAATTACAGATTGCAAAGAACAACTTAAAACATTTTACAATAAATATAAAGATAAAAATGGCATTATTTGTAAAAGAATAATCGATGAACATTTTTATCAGAACGAAGACAACGTATACAACTTTAATTTGACATTCTCCGTTGATTCCAAAATCATATTTAAAATACCAGAGACTTTTTCAATTTCTTTGTTTCAAGAACGAATTAAATCAGAATTTGAGATTAGGGTAGTTTATATAAAAGGTGATTTTTATTCCATGTCAATTCATACCCTTGATAATATTGTTGATTGTAGAACACAAATAAAAACTTTAGAAAACACAAGAATTGTCCCTTACTTATTACCTAATAAAATTAAGCGTAATTTAGAAAAAGTATTTAAAAACTTAAAATTTAATTACGGTTCTGCAGATTTACTATTTTTAAAAGGTGAGTACTATTTTTTAGAAATAAATCCTGCTGGACAAATTAGTTTTGTGAATGAAGCCTGTAATTTTTACATTGAAAATAAATTTTCCAAATTATTAAAAAATGAAGCAAAAAGATCCTGTTAATGTATATAATGGTTTAAAATTTAAAGAAGTAGAGATAAATTCTTCAAATTTAGTATCAATAAAAGCTTATAAAAATTCTTATAATATAACAAAACCATTTACCAAACCAATTTCAAAGATTTTTTAATTTGAGTTCTGACAATTTTATTCTATTTTCTAATTGTATTCCTGTTAAAGGAGCAAATAGGAGCATTCTATGTGATACACAAAATAACAAATACTATTTTATTCCTAACGGTTTATTTGAGATTTTAGAAAACTATAACGGAAAAACTATAGATTTCATAAAAAAAGAGTACAAAAAACTATATGACGAAGTAATAGATGAGTATTTTGAATTTTTAGCAAAACACAATTTGATTTTTTTTAATTCAAGCCCCGAATTATTTCCTAAAATTAGCTTGGAGTGGCATTCTCCTTCTTTAATAACAAATATGATTATTGATTATGATGAATTAAAGCATGATTTAGAAAGCATTCTTAAACAGCTTGAATATTTAAAATGTTCTCACATTCAATTCCGTTTTTTTAGGGAAACTAATCTTGATTTTATTAATTCTATTGTCAACTTAATCAATTTTGAAAAGTCAAGGTTAATTCACATAGATTTTATTTTACCCAATTATAATGAAATCTCCAAATCTGAATTAGATATTTTAATTAAAAATAATCCTAGAATCCATTCGATAATTTTATACAATTCTCCTCGCAATATAAGCCATAAACCAATATGGAATAAAATGGGTTATTTAATGTATGTTGAAAGAAATATTATCGATGAAAAACATTGTGGCATTATCAACACGGAATACTTTTATTCAAATATTAAACTTTTTAGTGAGTCTCAACATTACAATACATGTTTGAACAGAAAAATATCTATTGACAAAGAAGGCTTCATCAAAAACTGCCCTTCTATGTGTCAGAGTTTTGGTAATATTAAGAACACAACCTTACATGAGGTATTAGAAAATAAGGATTTTAAAAAGTATTGGAATATTGTTAAAGATGAAATAGAAACATGTAAAGACTGTGAGTTTAGACATGTTTGCACTGACTGTAGAGCTTATTTGGAAGAACCAAATAATAAATATGCAAAACCTCTAAAATGTGGATACAGTCCTTATACAAATCAATGGGAAGAATGGAGTGCCAACCCCTTAAAACAAAAAGCAATTAAATATTATGAAATGCAAGATTTGATAAAAGAAAATGACTAAATTTTTTCCATTTTATAAGCAAGCTGATTTTAAAGATTGTGGTCCAACCTGTTTACGCATTGTGGCTAAACATTATGGCAAATTAATATCTTTACAAGATATACGCGATTTGTCTGAGACCACCAGAGCAGGAAGTAATTTACTCAAATTAAGTGATGCGGCAGAAGCTATCGGTTTTAAATCTTTAGGAGTAAAGCTTGATTTTAATAAATTAAAAAAAGCTCCATTACCCTTAATCGTTCATTGGAATAAAAACCATTTTGTGGTGCTTTATAAAATCAAAAAAAATGAGGTATATATATCAGATCCTTCTTACGGTTTAATAACTTATATAAAAGAAGATTTTATAAAATGTTGGATAGGCAATAATGCCACAGAAAACACTAAAGAAGGCATTGCACTATTACTGGAAGTTACCTCGAAATTTAAAGGATCAAACTGGGATGAGACCGATAAAAAGTCGTTTAGGTTTTTGTTTCGATACCTATTTAAATACAAGAATTTACTTCTACAGCTTGTGATTGGTCTGTTTGTTGGCAGTATGTTACAACTTATTTTCCCATTTTTAACACAAAGCATTGTAGATGTAGGCATACAAAACCATGACATCAATTTTATATATATGGTTTTAATAGCCCAATTGATGTTGTTTCTTGGTCAGACAAGTGTAGGGATTTTTAGGAGTTGGATTCTCTTGCACTTAAGTACACGTATAAATATCTCGTTGGTTTCAGATTTTTTTATTAAACTTATGAACCTTCCTATAGCCTATTTCGATACACGCATGACGGGAGACATTATGCAACGCATTAACGACCATAGTCGTATCGAGAGCTTACTTACAGGATCTACATTAAATACATTGTTTTCTATGGCAAATCTATTTGTGTTTGGGGCTGTGCTTATTTATTATAGCACGTCAATATTTTTCATTTTTGCCATTGGCAGTATTACCTATATCCTTTGGATTCTGTTTTTCTTAAAACGCAGAAAAGAGCTCGATTACAAGCGTTTCTCCCAAATGAGTCAAGAACAAAGTACTGTTATAGAACTTATAAATGGTATGCAGGAAATAAAAATGAATAATGCCGAAAAACAAAAACGTTGGAAATGGGAATATGTACAAGCTCAATTGTTTAAACTCTCTATGCAAAGTTTAATTTTAGAACAAACTCAAGGTGCAGGTTCTTCCTTTATAAATCAGGCGAAAAACATATTTATCACTTTTACCTCAGCATTGTTGGTCATCCAAGGTTCTATAACATTAGGAATGATGCTTTCTATACAATATATTATAGGCCAATTAAATAGTCCTATCGAACAATTAGTTGGCTTTATTCGAGCAACTCAAGACGCAAAAATAAGTTTAGAACGTTTGAGTGAAATTCATGATAAAGAAGACGAAGAAAGCAAAGAAAAGCATTTAATCACTTCTATTAAATCAAATCAAAATTTAGTCATTAAAGATATTACTTTTAGATATTTAGGCAATGACGAAAATGTCATAAAAGGATTAAGCATGCAAATTCCTGCTAATAAAATTACCGCAATAGTAGGAGCCAGTGGTAGCGGAAAAACAACCTTGATGAAAATTCTTCTAAAATTCTATGATACTGAAAAAGGAACCATTTTATATGGGAAACACTATTTAAATGCTATATCCCATAAAGCATGGAGAACCAATTGCGGTGTGGTAATGCAAGAAGGTTATGTGTTTAACGACACTATTGCTTACAATATTGCGATTGGAGAGGATACCATCGACCAAGAACGCTTGATTAAGGCCACTAAAGTGGCAAACATTTATGAGTTTATACAATCATTACCACAAGGTTTTAATACAAAAATTGGTAATGAAGGTATAGGAATTAGTACAGGTCAAAAGCAACGATTATTTATAGCGAGGGCAGTTTACAAAAATCCTGAAATTTTATTTTTTGATGAAGCGACTTCTGCTTTAGATGCCAAGAATGAGCGAGTAATAATGAGAAATTTAAATGAATTCTTTTTAAATAAAACGGTAGTTATAATTGCTCACCGCTTAAGTACCGTTAAAAATGCTGACCAGATTGTTGTTGTGGATGAGGGAATGATTATAGAGTCTGGAAACCATAATGAATTACTCCAAAAGAAAGGTGCTTATTATCATTTGGTTAAAAATCAATTAGAATTAGAAAAATTAAGTGGAACGCAAAATGCCTAAAAAAACACAAGAGGATAATTTAGAGTTACGGTCTGAAGAAGTTCAGGAGATTTTATCAAATCCGCCTTCGTGGATTGTAAGATGGGGTATTACACTCATTTTTATGTTTGTTTGTATTATTGTTTCTCTTTCTTTTATGATTAAATATCCTGATTTTGTCACAGCTAAGGTATTGGTAACAACCAAACAACCAACAGAACAAGTCATTTCAAGATATTCAGGGCAACTAGAGAAAATTTTCATAAAAAACCGTGATACGGTTAAAGTAAATCAAAAACTTGCTATCATAAAAAACACAGCAAACTTTAATGATGTATACACATTAAAAAGTATTATTGATACACTTCCATTTAATATTGGTTCTTTTAAATTCCCTTTTGAAAAAACAGCTTATCTTATATTGGGTGATGTTAGTATAGCCTATATTGGCTTTGAAAAAAGTTATATGGAATATTTTTTATTGAAAGATTTAGATCCTTACAAAAATCAATTAGGTGGAAATAAAGTGTCTCTTCAAGAATTAAAGAATAGATTAATTAGTCAGATCAATCAAAAAAACTTATTAGAGCAAGAATATATCATAAAACAGACAGATTTTGAAAGAGATAAAAAACTGTTTGAAAGAGGTGTTATTTCCCAAAGAGACTATGAACTAAAACAGTTGGAGTTTATACAAATGCAAAAAAATATTAGCGCCATGGTTATTTCTATTTCCCAAATAACCGAAGCTATTTCTAATGCAAATCATACTTTGAAAAAAACACTTATCAATGAACAACAGGATAATACCAAATTTTTAAATAACTTAATCCAATCGTATGATGTGCTTAAAGAAGCCATAAGGAATTGGGAGTATAATTATGTTTTGACCTCTTCAATAAATGGAGTTATAAGTTTTCAAGATTATTGGGGTGAAAACCAATTTGTAATCTCAGGGAATATTGTTTTTTCAATCTTACCAACCGATACTTCCGCTTTGGTAGGTAAACTTGTAATACCTGCTCAAAATGCTGGAAAAGTAACAATAGGACAAAAAGTGTTAATTAAATTGGATAATTTTCCCTATCAACAATATGGTATGTTAATTGGCAAGGTTATTAATTTTTCTATTTCTCCAAACTCTGATGGAAATTATACGGTATTTATTTCACTTCCCAAGGGAACTAAAACTTCCTATAATCAACATTTTAAGTTTACTCAAGAGTTACTAGGCAATGCAGAAATAGTAACTGAGGATTTAAGTGTGGCTGAAAGAATATTTTTTAAATTTAAGGATATTTTTAAGTATTAGCATATTAAAGAACAATAACCAGACTAAATAACAATGGAAAATCTAAGCTTTAAAATTAACTAACTTGTCCACAATATCTAAAAATGAGAGTTGAGTTAAATGCACAGCAAGAGGGCAACGTGCTAGCGCAGCGTTGCTTTATTTGATTTGTCTATATTTAACTATAAATCAGATATTTAAATTGATTTGAATCGTTTTTATTGAATGAAAAAAATACTATAATTATGTTAATCCCCTTGAAAACCCTTATAAACACTAGGTTGCATTAACTTAATCACGGAAATTAAGCTACCGCGCTCGCTTGGGCGAGCTTGCTGCATTTTTAAACTTATGGATTCTCCTCGCTCTATGCAGTCCCAAAATCCATAATTTTAAAAACGTTTGATCCCAATGAAACTTGAAACAGTATTGGTTATAGTGGATAAAACGTAGTTCTCGTAAAATTGGACATTGAAATAGAGGAGAGATTACAAAAAAAACGTGAAGAAAGAAAGAAAGAAAGAAAGAAAGAAAGAAACAACGGTCAAAAAAATCACTTATCTGATTCCTGCATTGGAAAGTTAAAATCAAATAATTCTTTGGGATGGATTTCTAAACCTTTTATATCCAATATATTTTGGCTTTTTAATTTTTTTACGGATTTAAAGCCCCAACATCTATCGAGCTAATACTATGCAATGTTTTTGGGAAATTTAAAGGATGATTTCATTTTTTACTAAAAAATTCCTTGATTTCATTGGGCTACGAAGCTTTTTTACTAAAAAACAGTGAATTGATACCCTTTTAAAAGTTATGAAACACCAATAGCTAACAATACCAATCAATACAAATCAGCCACATACTTTTTACTGTAAATTATTGCCTGTTTATAGGGCTTACGGAACTATTTATTGTAAAAGTCAAATAATACGTATTTGGCAAACACTACAACAGTTCAATATTCACTAAATCGCATAAAATCCTATGGGTTTGCCGCAAATAAATGCGATTTTAATGGGGTTTCAAGAGGTTTTGCCGCAAATCTGAAATAAATACAACTATTTAAAATTTGTAAATTACTGATTTTAAGTGAAATATGAGCCAGTAACATCGCGCAGCGTGTTACCCTCTTGCTATTCCCATCCTTAGTTCCATTTCACCAATTTTCATAGAGATTTATGGATGGTACATTTCCTATAAGTCCGTAACTTATTTTTGGGAATACTCCTGATTTTTGTGTGGAATAATTCTAAATTCCCAATTATTTTTATATTACTAGAGTAATTACTTACTATTATTTAGTACATTTAACTTCTCCCTATCAGTAATTAAGCATTTTATTTCAGAACGCTTACGGTTTTCCGTATTTAACATTTTGTAAGGCGATTTACATTTGATATTTAAATTGTTTTTTATTCTTATTTCAAATGAAGAAGCATGGATAAAAAAGAGAAAAGCAACCGAAAGTTACACATAGACAACCAATATGGTTGGATAAAAGTTCTGTATATAAGTAAGTTGGCGTTCATTTTGAAGAGCGTACTACATAAAATAAACCTTGAATTAAAAACATGAATACAAAAGGCTCTGAATGGAGAAAATGGGATTTACACATACATACCCCTGCTTCTTTTCATTGGATAGGTTCAAAAAAGCTGAGAGAAATGACCTCAGAAGAAAAAACAACTGAGATTAAAAATTTTATCGAGGTTGTAAACAATAGTGATGTGGATGTTTTTTGCCTCATGGATTATTGGACTTTTGATTGGTATATAGCCCTTAAAGAATATTTAAAAGAACATGCAGAAGAATTAAAGAAGACTATATTCCCTGGAATGGAGTTAAGAATAGAGTGTCCTGTTGATTATAGACTTAACATTCACGTAATTTTATCTAATAAATTATCAATACAAGAATTAATAGACTTCAAATCTGAGCTGTATATCCGTTCGATTGATAAGAAGCTTTCTGACGATGCATTAATTCGGTTTGCAAAAAGCCTAGATGAAAGTAAGGCAAAAAAGCATGGTTTTGAGAATCCAGAAAAACTTGATAATGATAAATTGTTAATGTTGGGTTCAATTACCGCAGAAGTCACCAAAGAGTCATTAAATAAGGCATTTAGTCAAATCCCAGAAGATACTGGGTTTGTAATTCTTCCCTATGATACAAGTGATGGCTTGTTAAAACTAAAATGGGAAGACCACCCTCATGATGACAATTATTTCATGCAAAGTGCTCATATTTTTGAGACACGAGATAAGGTTAATATTGATTTGATTTCAGGAATAAAAACGTCTGAAAATGAAAAATTCTTTGAGAACTTTTTTAAAACTTTAGGAAATAAACCTAAGCCTTGTATCGCTGGAAGCGATGCTCATGAATATAAAAATTATGGTAAATATCCATCAAATAAAATAACATGGATTAAAGCAGATTGCACGTTTGAAGGATTAAAGCAAATAATATTTGAACCAACAGATAGAGTTCGAATACAGGAAACTAATCCACTTCTTGATTATCAAAGACCGTTCTTTTCTGAAATAAAAATAGCTGAAAGTTTTAAAATATTTGAAAACCAAAATCTTGCATTTGAAACGTGTGAAATTCCTTTGAATCCTAGCATGGTCTCAATAATTGGAGGTCGAGGTGAGGGCAAAAGTATATTAATGGATTATTTTGCAAAAGGGTTCGGTTATTCTCAAAATCAATATCTTAATTCAGAGAACTTCCTTGTAAATTATTCAAAATCATTTGATGGTGAAGAGTTAAGTTATTCAATGGATTCCCAACATAATCTAGCATTTCTGTATATTAAACAAAATGAGGTCAAAGATTTAGCTTTGGATGCACATAAATTAGGCCTAGAAATTAAAAGGATGCTTAACCTTGATGTTTTTGAAGACTTTGCAACTGATTTACAAGACGAAATAGATACTGAACTTGAAAAACTTAGCGATTTAAAAAACTGGTTTGAGCAAACCAATGATAATGGAACAAAAATAAACAATGCTGAAATAGTAAAGTCAGTCATTAAGCGAAATCAAGATTTGTTAGGGAGCATTACAAATGAATCCAATAAAGAGAAGCTTGAAAAATACACTAACAATGTAAAGGTTATAAAACAGAATGAATTACGAATAAAAAAACTAGTTGACTTAGAAAAAGAACTTGATGAATTCAGGAATCGAATTAACCTATCAATAGAAGAAAGTAAAGAACAAATACCTTTAATCGATTTTACAGATCAAAAAAGTAAAATCGAAGAAATAAAAGTTGAAGTAACCAAGTCTACTCAGACTTGCGAATCAGATAACACAAAAATAAAGGAAGAATTTGCAGAGATTTATAAAGGTGATTTGTCTTCGCTACTTGAGAATGCCGATAAATACAAACGAAATATAGAAGGTTTAAAATCTCATTTAGCAACAATTGAAAAAAAGCAAGTAGATTTTAATAATCAGATTGTTACAAGAAATAGCTTATGCGATAAGGTATTGTCTGAGCTTACAAAACAAGTTGAATTGATTGACACATCTTGGTCTAACTTGCTTGCAGGCAAGGTAGAATGGACTAAAGAGCAAAAAGATATTATAAAAAAAATTTTAACGGATAAATCAATTGCAATAAAGGGTAAAATATTTTTTGATTCTAAGATTTTTTACAACAAGTTAAGAGATTGCATTAATGGAAGGTATTGGAGGAACAAGAATAAGGAAGGAGAATTAGAAAACCATTTTAAAATTAATGACCATATCTCGTTTGCAAATTTTTTAAAGAATAGATATAATGAAATTGAAGACAATCCAGATAATTACATTTTTCCTGATATTGAAAAATTATTTTATAACACAAAGGAACGATTGCAATACTTATATGTTCAACCTGAAATTACCTTTAGAGGAAAAAAATTAAATCAAATATCTGTCGGACAAAGAGGTACCGTTTATCTATGTTTAAAACTCGCTACAGAAACATTCTCAACACCAATATTATTTGACCAACCAGAAGATGATTTGGATAATCATTTCATTACAGCGGAATTAATTGAAATTTTTAGAAGCTTAAAAAAATTTCGACAGGTAATAATAATTACGCATAATGCTAATCTTGTCGTAAATACAGATGCTGAGCAAGTTATTGTTGCAAACAATAGGAACGAAGAACTTTCTTATAAGTCGGGAGCTTTAGAAAATCCTGAAATAGTAAAAGATGTGTGCCAAATATTAGAAGGTGGTAAAGTAGCCTTTGAGAACAGAAGAAATAAATACCAAATGAGTAATTAAAAACAACGAAACGCCAACTCGAGGTATAGTGAATAAGGATTTTAGTGGTTTTTGGTGAGTAATAACCAGCTCTAAATTTAGCTGTAACTTAATAGGTTAAAAGTTCGAAATCCCTTAATAACCATACCGCAAAACGATGGAATATATTTAAGACATTGGTCATTCATAAGAAATATAAAGATGAAATTGGGGAAAATTCAACTAGAAACTAGAACTTTTGTATTGGAACGTACTCTACAGACAGAGGATGCAATTAATGACTTGCTTTTACTTTATTTAGGAATTTCAGATAAAAATTCGACAAAATTATTCGGACAAAAAGTTGGAATAAGTTTTAAGAATAAGATTGACTTATTACACGACATTGATGTAATTCTAAAAGAAGAACATTTAGATTTAGAATTGCTTATGACATTCCGAAATAAATTTGTTCACGATGTTAATTCAAATGACTTTCTAAGCGTTTTAAAGCAATTTGACAATGGAATAAAGAATCGATTCAATAAATATTTTGACAAAAACATATCGATAGATAATGAAGAAGATTGTAAAATAGCCTATGGTAATTTACACTTAAAGAGTGTAAAAGTAATTCTAGAAAAAATAAGAAATAAAAGAAAGCTTTATGAAAAAAAGGCTAAACTATTAAAGGCACTTTTATATAGGAGTGAATTATTAACAGACTCTGCCTTCAGATTTGTGGATAATTTATTCGAAATATTGGAAAACGCTGATTTAGAAGATGACAAGATTGCGGAGTTAGCAAATATTATTAATACAGAAATTCAAAAATATACTAATGAATTACAATTTGACGAAAAATATGAAAAGTCAAACCAAATACTTTCTGAATTGCTATTTAAGGATGATAATTTAAAAAAAATCTTCAAATAGAAAAATGAAATGATTTGCATAAAAAATTGCTATTTTTAGCTAAACCAAAGTTAGTTGCTCCTTTGCTAGTTTCTGATTTTCCTTCGGAAAATCCTCGCACACAAACACGCAACTTTCCTTATACGCATAAAGTAAAGATAAACGTTGGTAACCGTTTAAGAAAAGCCGATGAATAAAACTACTATTGAATATTTAGACATCGTTCTAACTAAAATTACAGACATAAGTAATTTCATCGTTTGGACTGTATTGCAAAAAGAATGTAGTGACTTTGATTTTGACAACGCAACCGAAGATGATAAACATTTAATGCTTGACGAATCTCGAAAAGTTGCAGATTTAGGAATTACGTATGGCTATTTCATAAAAATATCACACGCTGAATTTCGACTTACGGACAAAGGAATTAAAGCAAAAGAACTCGGTGGACATTTGAAATACGAAAAGTCTGCAAAAAAAACACCTTTGAACACGTACCAAAAAATATATTTAACTTTTTTCATTCTTTTTGGTTTACTTGGAATTTATAAAGTTTTTCAACCAACTGTTCCAATTTCTGATTTTCGGAAATTAAAGAATGATATTGATACTCTAAATTCAAAATTTGATTCCATTGTAAAATGGACATCGAAACCCACATTAGAGCAGTTAAATGACACATCACAAACCAAAAATTTTGACGAATTAAAAAATGACTGAATTTTATCATATTTTGAGTTTAAAAATTAGTAATCTGACAATAAAAACGGTTGCCAACAAAGAAGTATATGAAAAATTGCTTATTTTAAGCTGAAATAAAGGGTGTTTCACGTTTGCTACGTATGATTTTACTGCGGAAAATACTCACACGCAAACCCGCACTTTCCTAGATATACAAATACATTGTACGTAATTTGACCAAACCAATAATGACAAGTAATTCGAGAGAGTTTTCAGATAATTTAGTAAAGAACTTTATGGGATTATTTTTCACACCAGAAATTGAAAAAAGAAAGAGGGAGAAAACAATTGACTCAGATTTTAAATTACTTGCTGGTCAAGTAATTTTCTTTCCAAATGGAACTCAGCCACTCGTAAGATTGAACGATGAAGTTTCTGCAAACGCAAAACTAAAAGACGTTGAAATCGAAAACGGAAAAAAAAGAGAGATTATTGACAAAATTACTCTAAACGAAAAAGAATTTGAAAATTGTGGACACGCAACGTTCATTTTTTTGAATGACAAGCTATTACATTGCTCATTTGATTTTCATAGAAATAAAGCTATAATAAAAAATCATCTTGATTCAGCAAAAGAATTTTATATAACTGCTGAATATGCTTCAAAAGAAAACTTGTTGAATGCTTTTATAGACAATGCGTTTAGTTCAATGGAAATTTTGGCGAAATCTGAATTATTATTAGAACCAATGTCTGGTTTGGACAAAAAAGCCAATCATAACAGAATCAAATCCGAATACAATAAACGAGCAAAAAATATATCAGACGAATTCGAAAAAGACAAAAGAATAGTTCTTAACAAACTTTCGGAATTACGAAATAAAGCAAGATATTTAAAAGGAGATTTAAGTTTCGATTTTGAAAAAGAAGAAATAATGAAAACAATAGAAAAGACAATAAATCGAATTGAAAACATATATAACTGAATATTAAAAAACTGCGGACAATACCTTAAAAACATTGCTTAGTTTAGTGTTTAATTAAGGGCTAGTAAAGTTTTGCTGGCTTTTGATTTTCCTTCGGACACGAGCGCAGCAAACTAGCGAAGCAAAATCCTCACATTCAAAATCGCACTATACAATCAGGTTGGTACACATTTAAGATATGGAGATATTTAATATATTCAAAACAAGGTTTAATAAAAATAATGCTGAAAAGCTAAATATAGAGAACATTATTATTGACTTAAAAAAAATTGATTTACTTTGTTATTTAAAATAATAATTGCGGATATTTAATTAATGATAAATAAAATTGAAATAGAAGGTTATAAGAGTATAAAGTCTTTAAGTCTTGACTTAAGCCCAATAAATATTTTACTTGGAGGTAATGGTGTAGGAAAAAGTAATTTTATTTCGTTGTTTTCTTTAATTCGTAATATACATCTTGGGAATTTCCAGAACTATGTTCAAAAAAAAGGAGGACCTGACAGCTTATTACATTTTGGTAGACGTGAAACAGAATCGATTGTTATCAACATCTTTTTTAAAAATAATGATAATGAAAATAAATTCATGATTAAATTAGAAGCTGGTCAAGAAAATTTGTTTATTAAATCTGTCAAAACTGCATATAAATGGGGGAATTGGAGGGAAATTGAATATGAAACAAATGTTTTAGAATCAAATTTTCAACATATTAATTCTCGTCAAGCATACTATGTAAATAACAGATTGGAAGAATTTGATGTTTATCATTTTCATGACACAAGTGACACATCTCCAATGAAAGGCTTTTCAGATCTTCATGATAATAATCGTTTAAAAAGAAATGGTTCAAATTTAGCTGCATTCTTATATTATCTAAAAGAGAAAGAACCTAAATATTTTAAGCGCATAGAATTAACTGTAAAATCAATAGCACCTTTTTTTGATTATTTCGTTCTTGAGCCTAACCGTCTAAACGATCAAAAAATCCAACTTGAATGGAGAGAAAAAGGATATCCTGAAACATATTTCAATTCCTACCATCTTTCAGATGGTACGCTACGTTTTATTTGTTTAGCTGTACTTTTAATGCAACCTAATCCTCCTACTACAATAATTATAGATGAACCTGAATTAGGGCTTCATCCTGTAGCTATTAATAAATTAGCCGCATTAATCAGAAAAGCTTCTGAAAAAACACAAATAATTATATCAACTCAGTCAATTAATTTAATAGATAATTTTCAACCAGAAGATATTATTGTTACTGATAGAGAAAATAATACTTCTGTATTTAAAAGATTAAAAAGTGAAGACTTAAATACATGGCTTGAAGATTTTACATTAGGAGATTTATGGGGTCAGAACAAATTTGGAGCGCAACCTTATAATATCTAATGAAACGACTTGTATTTATAGTTGAAGGAGACACAGAAATAATATTGGTACAAAATCTAATAGTACCATATTTGGTTGGTTTAGGTTTTCGAAATTCAATGCATGCTCAAACAATCATAACTAATAGAAAACAGCATAAAAAAGGAGGCGTTGTAGGATATGAAAAATTTAAAAATGAAGTTACAAGAACATTTGCTCAAGGTAATGTTATAATAACTACATTGATTGATTTCTTCTGCCTTCCAAATGATTTTCCTGGTCATACCGAAAACTCACTAAAAATCAACCAAATAGAAAGTGCAATACTTAAAGATTTTCAAAACAATAGCGATTTTATTCCCTACATACAAAGACATGAACTTGAAGCTTTAATGTTTTCAAATAGAAATGGTTTCGAACTTGTAATAGATGAAGATGAAAAATTACTACAGATTGATTCTATATTAGATGAATACAGTAATCCTGAAGATATAAATAATCATCCTGACACTGCTCCATCAAAACGATTAAAAAGAATTTTTAATTATGATAAAACTGGTGATGGGGAATTAATATTTGAAATGATTGGAATTGAAAACATTATAGAAAAATGTCCTAGATTTTCAGAATGGTTAAATAAAATTACGGCTAAATTAAGTGAATAATACTGTAAAGAACTGAGTTAAAAAAAAGTCATTTTATACTAATTTTGAGTTTGGTCTGCTACCCTTTATTATAGAAAAAATAAAATTTCCTTTCAATACACTCCCGTTGCCTTATGCAGAGTGTATTGAAAGGAAATCCTTTTCAAGCCTTAAAAATTATTGTTTAGTTGATGGCTTGGGTTTGTTCTTTCTTCGTTTCAAATCTCATTTGTAGGTTTTGTATATCCTCGCTTATCTTGGTCTCTACTACCCTTGCATAGATTTGGGTCGTTGATAGCTTGGTATGACCCAATAATTTTGATACGGTCTCAATGGGAACGCCATTGGACAACATAACGGTTGTTGCAAAGGTGTGCCTTGCTATGTGGAACGTCAGGTTCTTTTGTATTCCGCAAACATCGGCTATCTCCTTTAAATAAGAATTCAACTTTTGGTTTGAGATAGTTGGAAACAGGATTTGTTTGTTTATTGTGTTTGGATATGTCTCATACTTTTTAATGATGTCCAGTGCTTTTGACAATAGGGGTATCTTTACTGGTACACTGGTCTTTTCCCTTTGGGAATAGATCCATTGCTTGCCGTCTATCCCTTTACATATATTATCTCTCGTTAAGTTCATCACATCGCCATAGGACAGTCCTGTATAGCAACTGAACACGAACAGATCCTTTATCAACTGCAATCGTCTGATTTTAAACTCTTTATTTTCTATACTTTGCAGTTCTTCCAAAGTCAAGAAACCCCGCTCCTTTTTTTCATATTTCGCCTCAAACTTAATAAATGGGTCTTTGTCCAACCATTCCATTTTAAATGCCAGGCTTACCATTTTCCTTAATCTCTCAATATGTTTCATGACCGTGTTATTTCCCATATTGTTCTGATGCCTTAAAAAGCGTTCAAAATCTATGATAAACTTATAACCCAGTTCGGACAGGAACATATCCCTTGTTTTGTGTTTTTCCTTTAGAAAGAGAAGGATATACTTATGGGTGGTATAATAGTTCTTTTGTGTCCCCCAACGCAGGGTATCCTTCATATGGGTGTTATGGTATGCTATGATATCAGACAGTGAATGGCGGGTCTCTGTGTTCCCTAAATAATGGGCTTTGATAATACCAGATGTCACTAGCTTGTTACCGCTTTGCATTTTTTGGTAACACTCGAACAGTTTTACATGAACTTGCTCTAGGTAGGAATTGATCAACTTGTTTGATTCGCATGTGCCTTTCAGCCTGCTTTTTGTGCTGTCCCAATCGGTAATAAGTACTTTTCGCTTTAGGGACAGTTCCGAGCGTTTTCCGTTTACCGTGATTCTGGCATAAAGGGGTGCTTTCCTGTTCTTGGCACTTGCCAGTTTTAACCAGAACAGGACACTGAAGGTGTTTGAATGTGTCATAATCTTTCATTTTTAAGTTGAACATTAAAAACAAAAGTCAAATCAGGTCATTCGGTTACCTTTTTTATGGGTTTTCTTCGGAGGTAACCGAATAGGTCACATTTTTATTTAAAACAATTCAAATTAAATGTAACCCTTTAAAACATAAAAACTTGATAATCATAAGATTACCAAGTTTTTTATACTATTTGATATACTAAAAAGTCGGGGTGGCAGGATTCGAACCTGCGACCTCCGCGTCCCAAACGCGGCGCGATAACCGGGCTACGCTACACCCCGAAGGTTATCAATAAAAATTGCGGAGAGACAGGGATTCGAACCCTGGCGACACTTACGCGTCGACAGATTAGCAATCTGCTCCATTACCACTCTGGCACCTCTCCTATTAATAATGAACGTTAGCAATAAAATTGCGGATGCAAATGTAACGTATCATGTTTAAGAACGCAACTATTTATTTAACTTTTTATTAAATTTATTCAGGATATTCTATACGCAAATGATAAATGTTTGCTAGCTTGTGCTTTAACACTTTTTTTATAGATTGAATTTCTTTAAAAGTAATGTTAGCATTTAAAAATTGTTCTTCTTCAATTTGTTTATTAATAATGTTTTCTACAAACTTATCAATTTTGCTTGATGTAGGTTCCTTTAAACTTTTTGAGGCGGCCTCAACACTATCACACATCATTAAAATAGCCGTTTCTTTACTAAATGGCTTAGGCCCTGGATAACAAAAATCAGCCTTATCTACGTCTCCCTGTTGAAATTCTTTTTCTTTAATATAAAAATAGTACACCATACTGGTTCCATGGTGTGTTCTTATAAAATCAATAACTCTATCTGGTAAATTATATTTTTTGGCTATTTCAATCCCCATAATAACATGATCTATAATAATTCTGGCACTTTCTTTTGATGATAATTCATCATGTGGATTGATTCCTGTTGATTGATTTTCAATAAAATACGTCGGGTTTTTCATTTTGCCAATATCATGATATAATGCTCCAACCCTAATGAGCATGGCATTAGCTCCAACCTCATTTGCACAAGACTCGGCAAGATTTGCCACGTTTAAAGAGTGATGAAATGTTCCTGGAGCTTTATTTGATAATTCTTTAAGCAATCTTGTATTGGTATCAGATAATTCTAGAAGTGATACATCAGACACCAACCCAAAAAGTTTTTCATATATGTATATCAAAGGCTGAACAAACAAGGTAGCTAATCCGCATAAAATAAACCATATAAACGTTTCCCATTTAATAGTTTCTACACTTCCCTCATGGATGACAAAAAAGGCAAAATAAGCAATGATATATATTAATGTTATCTGACCAACTGAAATAAACAAATTTGCTCGTTTATATAACTCTGAAACTGTTAAAATAGTAACAATGCCTGCAATAATTTGAAGAAACATATACTCATAACTATTAGGCACGATAGAGCCTAATAACAGAACGGTTATTACATGAGCAAACATCCCTAAACGCGCATCAAAAAAAGCTTTAAACACCAAAGGTAAAATACAAATAGGAACTACATAAATATACTTTGAGTTATAATTAACCACCAAAGTGGTTATAAATACCATCAACAGTATATTGAAAAATATAAAAGTTACTTTGGTGTTGTTTTCAAAAACTTCTATTCTATATTTTCTTAAGAATAACAGCAGCATTAAAAGGGCTAAAGAAACTAATAAAATATACGCAAATAAAATCCAGTTGTAGTTTGAAGAACTCCAAACTTGAGACTCAAATTCAGATTTCAAAGATTCCAAAATTTGATATTTTTTTCCTTCAGCGATCTCTCCTTTAGAAATAATCAAAGTTCCTTTTTCAATACTTCCGCGGGTATAGGCTATTTTGTCTAAATCTTCTTTTAAAACCTTTTCTGTAAATGATTGATCATAAGCTAGATTGGGCTGAACTAAATCAAAGAATAATGAAGTAAACTCGTTTTTATATTCCGCTTCATTTTGATCTATTAAAACTTTGTTTATTATAGATGTAACTTGATCTTGATTTACTAGATTCGAGTATTTTGTAGTATGTTTTTCTACTCTATTTTCAAGAATAACAGATGTTTTATCACTTGGAAAATTATAGTTTTCAGTTAAAACTCCATAAAAATATAACTCTTTGATAATCTCATTCCCGGCCTTAAATAAGGTGTTTAGTTCTGAGCTGGGGATTGAATCAGGAAAAGCTGCTCTAAAATTGTCCTTATATAACGTTTTTACTTCATTTTCTATTGATGCATCTACATTAAAATATAAAAATGAATGGTCTGAAATTGTTTTCTTTTCTTTTGCAATCTCATCTTCAGATTTTTTTATTGCAAAATTAAATGGTGCATATAAATTTTCAGATTGCCATGGTTTTCCTCTTTCAAAATTATATTTAAACTTACCTGTTTTAGGAAATAGATATACGATTAAAAAGGTGGTACAAATAAATAATAATCCCTTATAAATCAAGGAATGATTTCTGTACAATTTATTTATAAAGTCTTTCATTATATACGTTAAGGTTTTCAAATGTAGTAAAAACTAAGCTTTTTTGATTTTTTATAATAGAGTATTCGTTCTAATTTCTATTAAAAATTGATTAATTTCGCAACTACATAACTAAACGATAAGAATAATGAGTAAAGAAGTGGTTATTGTATCTGCTGTAAGAACCCCTATTGGGAGTTTTTTAGGATCGTTATCAACTATTCCTGCTCCAAAATTAGGAGCCATAGCCATTAAAGGAGCCTTAGACAAAATACAATTGAAACCAGAACTGGTTCAAGAAGTTCTTATGGGCAATGTTGTTCAAGCCGGTGTTGGTCAAGCACCCGCAAGACAAGCTGCTATATTTGCAGGTATCCCCAATACGGTTCCATGTACAACTATTAATAAAGTTTGTGCATCAGGAATGAAGGCCGTTATGCAAGCTGCTCAATCTATTACGCTTGGTGATGCCGATATTATTGTTGCTGGAGGCATGGAAAATATGAGCTTAATCCCTCATTATTTATACCAAAGAACAGGAACTAAATTTGGCTCAACAACCTTACTTGATGGGATGCAAAAAGATGGTTTAGTAGATGCTTACGATCAAAATGCTATGGGAGTTTGTGCTGATGCCTGTGCAACGGAATATAAATTTTCTAGAGAAGATCAAGATGCTTTTGCAATACAATCCTATAAACGATCTGAAGCCGCTTGGAACGATGGAAAATTTGAGGATGAAGTTGTACCTGTAGAAGTACCTCAACGACGCGGGGATGCTATTATAGTTAGTAAGGATGAAGAATTTACTAATGTGAAGATTGAAAAAATACCTAGTCTTCGTCCTGCTTTCACGAAAGATGGCACTGTTACTGCGGCCAATGCTTCAACCATAAATGATGGAGCTGCTGCTTTGGTATTAATGAGTAAAGACAAAGCGAAAGAATTAGGCTTAAAAATTCTTGGCACAATAACTGGTTATGCCGATGCTGCGCATGAACCTAATTGGTTTACAACAGCTCCCGCCAAAGCATTACCGAAAGCTTTAAATAAAGCCGGCATCTCAATTAAAGATGTTGATTATTTTGAGTTTAATGAAGCCTTCTCTGTGGTTGGTTTAGCAAACATGAAAATTCTTGGGCTTACAGATAAAAATGTGAATATTAATGGTGGCGCTGTGTCTTTAGGTCATCCTTTAGGATGTTCAGGAGCACGTATTTTAGTGACCTTAATACATGTTTTAGAACAAAACAACTCAAAAATTGGTGCTGCAGCTATTTGTAATGGTGGTGGTGGTGCATCAGCAGTTATAATAGAACGTAACTAATTTTTTCTGAATGCAATACGGAATTTGTAATTTAAGCATTGTTCCCTTAAGACTTGAACCTTCTGATAAGAGTGAATTGATATCGCAATTATTGTATGGTGACTATTTTAAAATACTAGAACAACGCAAATTTTGGAGTAAAATACGACTTGCATTTGATTCTTACGAAGGGTGGATTGAAAACAAGCAATATTTAGAAATAGAAGAGGAAAACTATAAAATATTACACCATTCCAAACCAAAACTATCTATTGATTTAGTTGAATTTATTCAAGATAAAAACGATCAATTACATCCTATTTTATTAGGGTCTTCATTAAACGGATTATCCTTACTTAACCATTCGCATGACGGTCATCTTGTAGAAGGTAAAAAAGAAAAAAGCAACCTCATTCAAACTGCTTTTTTATATTTAAATGCTCCGTATCTTAATGGTGGTAAAAGCCCATTTGGTATAGATTGTTCGGGATTTACTCAAATGGTTTACAAACTTAACGGATACAGTCTTTTACGCGAGGCTCCACAACAAGCTACACAAGGAGAAGCTCTCAGTTTTATAGAAGAAAGCGAGCCTGGTGACTTAGCTTTTTTTGATAATAATGAAGGTGATATTGTGCATGTTGGTATTATTATGACCGATAATTATATTATTCATGCAGATGGTCAGGTAAGAATTGATAGGTTAGACCATTCAGGAATCTATCATGTCGATAAAAAAATACACACTCACAAACTTAGAGTCATTAAAAAAATAATATAAAAAAAGCCGCAAATTGCGGCTTTTTAATTATTCTAAAAGATAGAAATTATAGAATTAGTTTTCATTTTCTATAGATTCAACCTTTGCTTTCATTGTTTTATATTTTGCAGTTTCACCAGTCACACTATAAATATTCATTAAGGTTTTTGCTGCACTAAGATTTTTAGAATCAATATCAAGGGCTTTTTCTAAATAAGGAACCGCTTCTTCATATAATCCTTGACGTTTTTCACGTAATTCATCATAACGTAAATTATCAGCTTTTGATGTTCCAAGACTATTCATCTCTTCTATAATAGGTTGCTCTTGATTAAGAATTAAAGCAGCTAGATTAATATAAGCATTTATATAAGTAGGATCTAATTCAATAGCTTTATTGTAATAAGTTTTTGCATCCTCTGGATGCTCTGATTCTGAAGCTATAACTCCTAAGTTATATTGTAATTCTGGATTTTTAGGATCTTTAGTAGTTGCAAGTTCCAAGAGTTTTTTAAACTCTTCTTTATTCCCCATTTTATAGTAAACATTAGCTTCAGAAAGTATTAAATTAATATCATCTGGACTTTCTGCTCTGGCATCTTTCATTGCTTCAAGCGCTTTCTCATTATCATCTTTACTAACATAAATAAGCGCTATATTCTTAACGATTTCAGCTTTTTTAGATTCTGTCATTCGGTCAGACGGTTTAATATGGGTTTTAGCTTTAACAGATAAATCTCTCATATTTTTATTTTGAAAAAGTTCTTCTTCTCCAGTATCTGCTTTTACGGCATAATATTGTTTTTCAATACCAGTATATCCTAAGTCTTTAAGCTCTTTATAAAGCTTTAATGCCCTATCATAATCTTGGTAATTTACCGCAGTAGCTGCTGCATAATATAGATAAACTGTATCTTGTACAGACGCTCTATAGGCATTTTCAAAATCGTGTGAAGAAGTTACATAATCTTTTTTCTCATAGGCTTCATTACCTTTGGTTAGTAAATGATTAACCATGTTTCTCTTTAGTTCAGATATTTCATCTGTATAACCATCTGTTACTTTACCTATAGATTCTAAAGCGACATCAATATCTTTATTAGAACCAGCACCGTTAGCATAAAATGCTTGTCCCTTAAGATAATAATATTCTGATTTGTACTTATCTTCCATAGTAGGAAGCATAGATTCTAGTTGACTTAATGAAGCTTTAGCTTCTGCATAATTATTGCTTTTAATTGATTTTTCAACAGCTCTCAACTCTTTCTTTTGACCAAACGAAAAGGTGCTAATCAAGAATGCTAAAGCTATTATAACTTGGTTTTTCATTTTTAATAATTTTTAATGTTAATGTGTTAATTGTTATCTTCTGTATTATCATTATCAAGAGTTGTGCCATGTCCCAACTCTTCATTGTTTTCAATGGTTTCATCATTTTCTTCAACATCATCATCATGCATTACTTTTGCAACAGCAGCAATAGAATCTCCGTTTCTTAAATTTATTAATTTTACTCCTTGTGTTGCACGTCCCATCACCCTTAGATCTTGAACTGACATCCGTATAGCGATTCCAGATTTATTGATAATCATTAAATCATCACTATCCGTAACACTTTTTATAGCTACTAAATTACCGGTTTTTTCAGTAATAGAAATAGTTTTTACTCCTTTGCCTCCACGGTTTGTAATTCTGTAAACTGGTTCACCATCCTCTGGATCGTCAATATAAGTTCGTTTTCCATAGCCATTTTCAGAAACTACTAATACAGACTCTTCTTGCGGATTATCAATAGTAACCATACCAATTACTTCGTCCTTTGGATTAGCTAGACTAATACCTCTTACACCAGAAGCATTCCTTCCCATTGGTCGCGTTTTGGCTTCTTCAAAACGAATCGCTTTTCCTGATTTAAGAGCTAACATTACCTGACTTTCACCAGTAGTAAGTCTCGCTTCTAACAGAATATCGTCCTCTTTAATGGTGATTGCGTTGATTCCGTTAGTTCGAGGTCTAGAGTATTGTTCTAAAGATGTTTTCTTAACCTGTCCGTTCTTGGTTGCCATTATGACATAATGACTGTTTATATAATCTTCATCTTTTAAATCTTGAGTACAAATAAATGCTTTTACCGCATCATCTTGCTCGATGTTTATTAAGTTTTGGATTGCTCTACCTTTTGAAGTTTTGCTTCCTTCTGGTATTTCATAAACACGCATCCAGAAACATTTTCCTTTTTGAGTAAAGAACAACATGTATTGATGGTTTGTACCCACAAATAAATACTCTAAGAAGTCTTCATTTCTGGTTGTAGATGCTTTTTGTCCTACTCCACCTCTGTTTTGCGTTTTATATTCAGATAAAGATGTACGTTTAATATAACCTGCATGCGAAATCGTAATTACAACTTTTTCGTCCGGAATCATATCTTCAATACTTAAATCGCCACCAGCATACTCAATAACTGAGCGTCTTTCATCTCCATACTTATTTTTGACTTCTATAAGCTCTTCTTTAATGATTTCCATACGACGTTCTTTTTTATCAAGAATATCTTTTAAATCTTCTATGGTTTTCATTAAATCTTCGTACTCACTTCTTAACTTGTCTTGTTCTAAACCAGTTAATTGGCGTAGACGCATTTCTACAATAGCTTTTGCTTGAAGTTCTGATAGCTCAAAACGTGCTATCAATTTCTCACGAGCCTCATCCGCATTTGAAGATGCACGAATTAAAGCAATGACTTC
This sequence comes from Yeosuana marina, assembly GCF_011762485.1. Classification (GTDB taxonomy): domain Bacteria; phylum Bacteroidota; class Bacteroidia; order Flavobacteriales; family Flavobacteriaceae; genus Yeosuana; species Yeosuana marina. Next base: position 113,362 of record NZ_JAAKGI010000002.1, on the reverse strand, counting down.
ATCAATATTATCCGAAGCGATGATTAAACCTTCTAAAATATGAGCTCTTTCTTCTGCTTTACGCAATTCGTAAGTCGTTCTTCTAACAACAACCTCATGCCTGTGCTCAACAAAATAATGAATCATATCTTTTAGATTCAATAATTGAGGCCTGCCTTTAACTAAGGCAATATTATTTACACTAAATGATGATTGTAGTTGCGTATACTTATATAACTTATTTAATACGATGTTTGGAATAGCATCTCGTTTTAAAACATAAACGATACGCATTCCGTTTCTATCAGATTCATCACGAATGGTTGCAATACCTTCTAGTTTTTTATCATTAACCAAATCAGCAGTTTTTTTAATCATATCTGCTTTATTGACTTGATAAGGTATTTCTGTTACAATAATACATTCACGTCCAGCTACCTCTTCAATATTAGCCTTACCACGCATTACAATGCGTCCACGACCAGTTTGAAAAGCCTCCTTTACACCGTCGTAGCCATATATAGTTCCTCCTGTTGGAAAATCTGGTGCTTTAACGTGCTTTATAAGTTCATCTACTTCTATATCATTGTCATCAACATAAGCAACAATACCATCAACGACTTCACTTAAGTTATGTGGAGGCATATTGGTTGCCATACCAACGGCAATACCAGAAGCTCCGTTAACTAAAAGTCCTGGAATACGAGTTGGTAATACGGTAGGTTCATTAAGCGTGTCATCAAAATTTAATTGATGATCGACTGTTTCCTTATCTATATCTGCTAACATGTCTTCAGATATTTTGCGCATACGTGCTTCAGTATAACGCATGGCCGCAGGACTATCTCCATCAACCGATCCAAAGTTACCTTGTCCATCAACAAGCATATAACGTAAACTCCACTCTTGTGCCATACGCACCATGGCATCATAAACCGATGTATCACCATGTGGATGATACTTACCTAAAACTTCACCAACAATTCTTGCCGATTTTTTGTGGGCCGTATTTGACCTAACTCCTAGCTCATGCATTCCAAAAAGAACACGTCTGTGAACTGGCTTTAAACCATCTCTTACATCTGGTAAAGCACGTGACACAATGACCGACATTGAATAATCAATGTAAGCCGATTTCATTTCATCTTCTATGTTAATTGGAATAAGTTTTTCTCCCTCAGCCATATATATTTAATTAGTTGTTTTTTCGAATATTTCAAACCGTGCTAAGATAACTATTTCATCAGTTATATCAGGACTTTTCCGCCTGTTTTTTAGTGTTTTTTTATTAACAATTTAGCATGCGAATTTCGTTAATAAGTATGCTTTCAAAAATTTTGATTTTTTAAAGTTTTTTTCGTCAATTAGCGACTTACAGACAATTTAAGGTATAGTTTTTGAATTTACTAAATTGTTTTATTACTTTTAAAGCAGAAAGGAACTTATTATGGATGATAATTTTTCACCAAGAGTAAAAGATGTTATTGCTTATAGCAAAGAAGAAGCACTGCGTTTGGGTCACGATTTTATTGGTACTGAACACTTAATGCTTGGTCTTTTACGTGATGGAAATGGTAAAGCCATTAATATTTTAAATGCTCTTGAGATTGATTTAAATCATTTGAGACGAAAAGTTGAAATATTAAGCCCCGCAAACCCTAACATTACTGTAACTTCTAATCAAAAAAAGAATTTACATCTTACAAGACAAGCAGAACGAGCTCTGAAAACAACATTTTTAGAAGCTAAACTTTTTCAAAGTACGTCTATTAATACAGCGCATTTATTACTCTGTATTTTACGTAACGAAAACGACCCTACTACCAAGCTTTTAAATAAGCTAAAAGTTGATTACGACAACGTTAAAGAACAATTTAAATTTATGATTACTAACGACAACAATTATATTGAACCTAAATCTGAATCGTTTCAAGATGATGATACAAGTTCTGAAGGTGATACTTCAAAAGACAATTTGTTTAATACGCCTGCTGCCGGTAAGACTAATAAAAAGTCAAAAACACCAGTATTAGATAATTTTGGTAGAGATTTAACCGCTTTGGCAGAAGAAGGAAAATTAGATCCTGTTGTAGGACGTGAAAAAGAAATTCAACGCGTCTCTCAGATTTTAAGCAGGCGTAAAAAGAATAATCCTCTTCTAATTGGAGAGCCTGGTGTTGGTAAATCTGCTATTGCCGAAGGTTTAGCCCTTAGGATTATTAAAAGAAAAGTGTCAAGAATTTTATTTAATAAAAGAGTTGTTACGCTAGATTTAGCAAGTTTGGTTGCTGGCACAAAATATCGTGGACAGTTTGAAGAACGCATGAAAGCCGTTATGAACGAGCTTGAAAAAAATGACGACGTGATCTTATTTATTGATGAAATTCATACGATTGTTGGTGCTGGTGGAGCAACCGGAAGCCTAGATGCCTCCAATATGTTTAAACCGGCTTTAGCACGCGGTGAAATTCAATGTATAGGAGCAACAACCCTTGATGAGTACAGACAATATATCGAAAAAGATGGCGCTTTAGAACGTCGTTTTCAAAAGGTGATTGTGGAACCAACAACAGTTGAAGAAACTATAGAAATTCTTAACAATATAAAAGGTAAATACGAAGAGCATCACAACGTTGATTATACACCAGAAGCCATCGAAGCTTGTGTAAAATTGACTAACCGTTACATGACGGAACGTTTTTTACCAGATAAAGCTATTGATGCATTAGATGAGGCTGGTTCTCGTGTTCATATCACTAATATTGAAGTGCCGAAACAAATTTTAGAGCTAGAAAAACAGCTTGAAGATGTTAAGGAAACCAAAAACTTAGTTGTAAGAAAACAAAAATATGAGGAAGCAGCTAAGTTAAGAGACGATGAAAAACGCATAGAAAAAGAACTTCAAATTGCTCAGGAAAAGTGGGAAGAGGACACAAAACAACACCGCGAAATTGTTTCTGAGGATAATGTAGCTGATGTCGTTTCTATGATGACTGGCATTCCAGTTAATAGAATTGCTCAAACCGAAATTAATAAATTGGCTGAGTTACCAAATCTCATCAAAGGAAAAGTAATTGGTCAAGATGATGCTGTAGCTAAGGTTGTTAAAGCCATTCAGCGCAACAGAGCGGGGCTAAAAGATCCTAACAAGCCCATTGGGTCATTTATATTTTTAGGTCAAACTGGTGTTGGTAAAACGCAATTAGCTAAAGTATTGTCAAGAGAACTATTTGATAGCGAAGAAGCACTTGTGAGAATTGACATGAGCGAATACATGGAAAAATTTGCTATTTCAAGATTAGTAGGTGCACCTCCAGGATATGTCGGTTATGAAGAAGGTGGACAACTTACAGAAAAAGTAAGACGCAAACCTTATGCGGTGATTTTACTTGATGAAATTGAAAAAGCACATCCAGATGTGTTTAATATGTTGCTTCAAGTTCTTGATGATGGCTATCTAACAGACAGTTTAGGTCGCAAAATTGATTTTAGAAATACCATTATTATTATGACATCTAACATTGGTGCTCGTAAACTTAAAGACTTTGGTACAGGAATTGGTTTTGGTACGGCTTCTCAAAAATCTCAAGAAGACGCTAATGCAAAAAGTGTTATTGAAAATGCACTAAAAAAATCATTCGCGCCAGAGTTTTTAAATAGAATTGATGATGTGGTTGTCTTTAATACTTTAGAAAAAGAAGATATTAATAAAATCATTGATATTGAATTAGAAAAACTTTTACTGAGAATAAAAGATTTAGGCTACACTTTAAAACTGAGTAAAAAAGCCAAAGATTTTATTGCTGAAAAAGGGTTTGATAAGCAATATGGGGCTCGACCTTTAAAAAGAGCTATTCAAAAATATATTGAAGATGCTTTAGCTGAAGAAATAATTACCTCTAATGTACAAGATGGTGACAAAATCATTATTGATTTAGACAGCAAAACGCAAGAACTTAATATCAAGATTGAAAAAGCAGAAAAACCTGCAGAATCTTAATTTTTTAAAACCCTAAAATTTATTGAATTCCTACATTATACATGATGTGGGAATTTTTTTTTATAAAACTGTAACAAATCAAAAACATAATCATCATTATAATACCAATTTGTTTTTAGTGACGCTAACCAAACTAAATATTGAACAACTTATAGAGCTATGTAAATCTGGCAAGCAATCTGCTCAGTTAGAAGTATACAATAGATATTATAAGGCCATGTATAACGTTTCGTTAAGAATTGTTAAAGATTCTTTTGAAGCTGAAGACATCATGCAAGACTCTTTTTTGATGGCGTTCACAAAATTAGATAGTCTTAAAGATGTCAAAATATTTGGAGCTTGGTTAAAACGAATTGTAATAAACAACAGTATTTACCATTACAAAAAGAATAGTAAATACAACAACGTTCCTCTAGATGATGTTATTTATAAAGTTGAAGACACAAATGATGGAATTGATAGTCAACATGAGTTTACAAACCTTAAAGTCAATCAAGTTTTAGAAACTATGAAAGAATTCAAAGAAAATTATCAAATCTGTCTAAATCTTCACCTTATTGAAGGATATGATTACGAGGAAATTTGTGAGATTATGAACATTTCTCATGCTAACTGCAGAACGATGATATCTCGTGCTAAAGATAGTTTAAGAAAAAAGTTAGAACTAGTCGCTTAAAAAAGGAACCTATGGAAAAAGATAATATTAATAAGCTTTTTGAAGAATTACGTTCGGAATTTGATATTGAAAATCCAAATCTCGGACATCAAGATCGGTTTTTATCAAAACTTAAAAATCAAGAACTTGTAGCTAAAAAAAATACTTCGGGCGCTTCTAATTTCTGGAAAACCTTCTTAAGTATTGCAGCATCATTAGCTATTTGTATTAGTTTAATCACACTATTAAAACCAGCTGAAGAAACTAATGATCTAGCGAGTGTTTCACCTGAAATGTCTAAAACAGAAAATTTCTTTACTACGGCAATTTCAGAAGAATTATTAAAACTTAATGATGCTAGAACGCCAGATACCGAAGCACTCATTAATGATGCTATGAAGCAAATGAAAATTCTTGAAAAAAATTATGAATCTCTTAAAATTGATTTGACCGAAAGTGGTGATGATAAACGCGTTATCTATGCCATGATTTCGAACTTTCAAACCAGAATTGACATCTTAAAAAATGTCATGGAAACCATTGAAAATATTAAACTACTTAAAAAAAATAATCATGAAAACTCAATTACTATATAAGGTTATTTACCTATTATTTTTAATCCCAACTATTGTTTTAAGTAACAATACCTTAAAAGGAGGGAAATACGAAAAAGAAAAAACAATCAAGAAAGAATACACTGTAAACAGCAAGGCACTTTTAAAAATTGATAACAGCTATGGAAATATCGATATTGTTACCTACAACGGAAATAAAATTGCTATTGAAGTTACCATAAAAGTGAGTGGTAACGACGAAGACAAAGTAATGAAAAAATTAAGTGATATTACTGTAGACTTTAGTGCGTCGTCAAGTTTAGTTGAAGCCAAAACTATTTTTAATAATAACAAAAAGTCATGGTGGAACTGGGGCGGTAGTAGCAATGTAAGTATGGAAATTAATTATCTTGTTAAACTTCCCATTTCTAATAGCGTAGACTTAAATAATGATTACGGAAGTATTAATTTAGATAAGTTAGAAGGAAAAGCAACCATCAACTGCGATTATGGAAAAATTACTACTAAAGAATTAATGGCCGAGAATAATGTTCTTGCTTTTGATTACACTAACAACTGTTATTTTGAATATATAAATAGTGGAAAAATAAATGCAGATTATAGTGGGTTTACCGTCGCTAAAACTAAACATCTTGATATAAATGCAGACTATACAAAATCAATTGTTGAAATAGCTGAAGATGTAAATTTTAATTGTGATTATGGGTCTATAAATATTAATAATGCCAACAACATTACAGGAAATGGCGATTATTTAACCATGAGATTTGGAGATATCTACAAAAATCTAAATATCAAAGGAGATTATGGTTCACTTAAAATTGACCAAATGACAGCTAATGCTGGAAATATTAATATTGAATCTGATTATTTAGGAATTACCATTGGCTACCATCCTGACTATCATTTTAATTTTGAAATTTCAACAGAATACGGATCTATTAGAAATACAGATGGTTTTGAATTCACTAAAAAACGTATCGAGTCCAATGAAAATTACTATCAAGGCTATTTTGGCGCTAGTAATTCATCAAACTTAATTAAAATAAATTCCGAGTACGGAAGCGTAACCTTTAAAAGAAACTAATCAAATTTTAAATTATGAAAACATCATTCAAAAATCAAACAGTACTAATTATAGCATGCTTATTTTTTGCAACCACAACCTACGCACAATGGGGTAAAACGATTAGAGGAAATGGTAATATAACCACAATAACAAGAACGACTTCTGACTATGACGGTATAAAATGTGCTGGTTCCTTTGATTACATTCTTGTAAGCGGAAATGAAGGAAACATTAAAATTGAAGGTGAAGAAAATTTACTTGAATATATTGTTACCGAAGTTAAAGGCAATAACTTAATTGTAAAAGTAAAAGACCATGTAAACTTAAAAACAAGCATGCGAAAAACTATAAAAATAACCATTCCTTTTAAAGACATTAGCAAAATATCGCTTGCAGGTTCGGGAGATTTATGGAACGACGATTTAATTACATGTGATAATCTAGATGTATCTCTAGCTGGGTCTGGTGATGTTATATTACATGTAAATGCTTCGAATATAAAAGGATCTGTAGCTGGTTCTGGAGACCTTACATTTAAGGGTAATACAAATAGCCTAGAGGCTAAAGTAGCTGGTTCGGGAGATTTTCATAGTTTTGAATTACAGTCAAAAAACACAGATATTTCTGTAGCTGGTTCTGGCGATGCTGAAGTTACGAGTACAGAAAGTATAAAGGCACGAGTAAGTGGCTCGGGAGATATTGTTTACAAAGGACATCCTAAAAAAGAAGATACTAAAGTAGCAGGATCTGGAAGTATTTCAAGCTAATTTTAAACTAAATAAATCAAACTATAAACGGCGCCTAAGGCGCCGTTTTAATTGAATTAAGATTCTTTTGGTACTTTAAACAAGAGTACGATTCCCATAAAGAAGAAAATAAATAAAAATAGAACGGCATTGCGCATACTTCCTGTTACTTGAGCTACAAAACCATAGAGAAACGTCCCTATAATAATTCCTATTTTTTCAGCAACATCATAAAAACTAAAAAATGACGCTGTATCAGTTGTTTCCGGTAAAAATTTAGAATAGGTAGACCTGGATAATGCTTGAATTCCTCCCATTACAATACCTACACAACCAGCAGCTATATAAAAATCCATAGGTGTGATTACAAAATATGCATAAACACATATAATTGCCCATATCATATTAATCAATATCAAGGTTTTTATATTTCCTAAAGTTCTTGAAATAATTGCTGTAACGGTAGCCCCTAAAATAGCAACAACCTGTATAACCAAAATGCTTACAATGAGCCCCATAGTCCGCTCTGCATCTGTACCCCATGCGATTTCTTCTTCTCCAAAGTAAGTTGCAATAAGCATAACGGTTTGTACGGCCATACTATAAACAAAAAATGCACCCAAATATCGTTTTAGCTTTTCATTCTCTCCTAACTGATTCCAAACTAATTTTAGTTCTTTAAAGCCATTTAAAATAATATGCTTTTTGGGTTGTTCTTTTTTGGTTCCTTTTGGTAAATAGTAAAATGTATATTGACTAAAAAGAATCCACCAAATACCAACAGAAACAAAAGAATATTTCATTGCTTTTATTTCAGCAAGACCGCCAGCATCTGAAATAATTCCAAAAAAATCAGGCTTCATTACCATTGCTAAATTAAATAACAAAAGAATAACGCTTCCTACATACCCTAAAGAAAAGCCCTTAGCACTAATTCTGTCTTGTTGATTTGGAAATGCAATATCAGGTAAATACGAATTATTTATAGCGAAACTAACCCAAAAGCCAACTAAGCCTAAAAAGTAGCATATCAAACTAAAATAGATATGCTCCAAAGAAAACCAATATAACCCTACACAAGAAAGTCCACCTAAATAACAAAAGAATTTCATGAATACTTTCTTATTTCCTAAATAATCAGCTACACCAGAAATTAAAGGCGTAATTATAGCAATAAATACAAAAGCCATAGACGTTGTATAACTTATTAAAGGGGCTCTGGCGATGTCTCCACCAAAAACTTTTACTTTTTCAATATCTGCAACTCTAAATAGTGTTCCGTAATAAATAGGGAATATTGCCGAAGCAATAACTAAACTATAAACTGAGTTCGCCCAGTCATAGAAAGCCCAGGCGTTTAATAATTTTTTACTTCCTTTTTCTAATCTATTCATAATAAAAAAAGCTGCTTTTTATAGCAGCTTCTAAAGTAAACAAATATTTTAAATGATAACTGTATTTAATTTTTAAAGCTAGTAACACCAAACTTTCTTGCTTCTTCTTTTGCTTTAGGAGCTAAAGCTGTAAGGTTTGCGATCCGTGACTGGTTAGAAGGGTGTGTGCTTAAAATTTCAGGCGGAGCTTGTCCTCCACTTTGTGCGCTCATTCGTTTCCATAGCTCAGCAGCTTCATCAGGGTTGTAACCAGCAATTGCCATTAGAATGATGCCAATGCTATCCGCTTCCGTTTCATGGCTTCTACTAAACGGTAACATCACTCCTACTTGAGAGCCAACACCATAATATTGATTGAAAGCATTTCTTGATTTTTCGTCTTTAATAGCTATGTTTCCTGCAACTGCCAAACCTTGCTGAATCATTCCTGCACTCATCCTTTGTTGTCCATGATTGGCCAATGCATGTGCAACCTCGTGTCCCAAAATAGCAGCTAAACCTGCTTCACCTTTTGCTATTGGTAAAATACCTGTATATACCACAATTTTACCTCCTGGCATACACCAAGCATTGACGGTTTTATCATCAACTAAATTATATTCCCATTTGTAATCTTTCAAATAACCAACATGTCCATTAGCATTAAGCCAGCGTTCCGCCGCAACTGCAATTTTCTGACCAACACGAGTTACCATAGCAGCATCTGCTGTTCCTTTAATAACTTTATTATCAGTTAAAAATTGATCGTATTGAGCAAAAGCAGTAGGAAATAATTGAGAATTTGGCACTAATGCCATAGTTTGTTTTCCTGTAAATGGATTCGTGGCACATGATAAAATTAACACCAAAATAGCCAGTAAAACACTTACTTTTTTTATTTTCATATTCATGTAGTTTATTATTAATTTATAAATGTACAAAAAATGTACCTTTAGTGTTTAGACCCAAAACTATTTTATTAGTCACTTTAAATCATTCAATAGTTTTTCAATGCAAATATGTTATTTTTTAAAAAACTATGCGACTAAATCAAAAAAAATAAGAATAATGAAAAAATTAATAATTATAACTTTAATAATTACGTGTTTTAGTTGCAATAGCAATGCTCAAAAGACAAAAAAGGATTCAAAAACCTATTCCGTTACCAAAACAGAAGCAGAATGGAAGGCTGAATTATCCCCCATGGCCTTTTATGTGCTAAGAGAAAATGGGACTGAACCTAGGTTTTCAAGTCCGTTAAATAAAAATTACAAAGAAGGAATTTATGTATGTGCTGGTTGCAATACACCCTTGTTTAAAAGCGAACATAAATATGATTCAGGATCTGGATGGCCCAGTTTTGATAAAGAAATTAAAGGAAACGTAGCATTTTCAAGTGGTTCTGAAATGTATGGAAGAGAAGAACATTGTGCCGTTTGTGGCGGTCACTTAGGGCATGTTTTTAACGATGGTCCAAAAGAAACCACAGGATTACGCCATTGCATCGATGGCGCCGCATTAAAATTTATACCAAAAAATGAGTAAATACAAGATAGAAAAAACAGAAAATGAATGGAAAGAACAACTTACTGAAGAGCAGTATAAAGTTCTGAGACATAAAGGTACCGAAAGACCTCATACAGGAACGTATAATCTTCATTTTGAAAACGGCACTTATGTCTGTGCTGGTTGCCATCAACCCTTATTTAAAAGCGATAGTAAATTTGATGCACATTGTGGCTGGCCGAGTTTTGATGAAGCAATCAAAGGAACGGTAGACTTTATATTAGATAAATCGCATGGTATGATTCGCACAGAAATAGTATGTTCAAACTGTGGCGGACATTTAGGTCATGTGTTTAATGATGGCCCAACAGAAACAGGAACGCGTTATTGTGTGAATTCATTAAGTATTGATTTTAAAAATGATGAAGACTAGTTATCTTGAAAGTGCCATAAGGCAATTTGAATATTACAAAAGTTTAGGCGATAAAACGTTTGATCAATTGCAATTTGAAGAATTGCAAAAAGAATTTGCCAAAGACTCCAATTCCATTGCCATTATTGTTAAACATTTAGTTGGAAATATGTTAAGCAGGTGGACCGACTTCCTTACTGAAGACGGTGAAAAAACTTGGCGGCAACGGGACTCAGAATTTATTGATACATTCCACTCAAAAGATGATATTATTACAAACTGGAATAAAGGCTGGAATTGTTTGTTTGGAGCAATACGTCCGTTAAATGATAATGACCTGGAACGTATTATTTACATTAGAAACCAAGGACATACAATCACAGAAGCAATTAACAGACAGTTATGCCATTATGCATATCATGTTGGGCAGATTGTGTTTATAGGAAAGCTTATTAAAGGAGAAGAATGGAAATCTTTATCTATTCCTAAAGGAGATTCTTCAAAATATAATCAAGAAAAATTTAGTAAAGCAAAAGACAGAGGTCATTTTACGGACAAATTATAAACCACTAGAATCAAAAAAAGTGCCTTTACAAAATTTATAAAGACACTTTCATGTAAGCAATTTACACTTATTATTTTGCAGCCATAGCTTGGGTTGTGTAATATCCCATTTCATTAGTAATCATACCGTCATCATTAAAATTATGAACTAGCATAACTGGAATCGTTATTTTTTTACCATCCGATTTTCTTTTTACTCTAAAATCCCACCAAGATTGTACAACTTTCGCATTTCCTAATTCATATTCTAAATAATCAGGATATCCACGAACATCGATACTTTCGATGGTCCAATTATCTAACATCTTAGTAAATCCTTCTTTTTCTTCTGCGACGGTATGAAATTCATCATTAGCCATATCTAAATTAGAAAATCTTGCATCATCAGTAAAAAAACTAAAGGCTTTATCAACATCACTATGCTCTAAAGCAGCAACCATTCTTAGTACTTTATTAATATTTTCATGATGATTATATAAAGTACCGTTAGTTCTTGGTGCAAAACTTTGTCTAAGGTTACTCCAAATAGCATCATCATCATACGTTATCATTCTCAGTATTTTATTGTCTTTATTTACAACAAATAATCTGTGAATAGGTTGGTCTATTTTTACACCAGTCTCATCATGAACACCTCTTAAATAGTCCCAAGTTTGCACCCATAAACCATCATCGCCATTATATTCTATGGCATCTGGATAGGCTTCACCTTGTCTAGCAATACTTAAATACGAAATGTTTTTACTCCAAAAATCAGAATTTTTTAAAAAGTTTGATTTAGATTGCCCTTTAGCATCTGGATTATTGTTCATACCGTTAAAGGCCCTAAAGTCATCGGCCAAATAGCCCGCTAATGCAATAGTGTCGCCTTTTATAAAAGCTTGTTGCATAGCTTCAACTACAGTAATAGCAGGATGTTCTTTGTAAATGGTTCCGTTTTTTTTCTTTTGTGAAAACATGACGACAGAAAATATCATCATGGCAATTGTGATCTGTTTTTTCATTTTGGTTATTTTTGGTTGGTTAATTCTATAAACTTAAACAAAATATTGTAAATCAGAAAGTTATTTCTGGTTTTTTATTTTTTGAAGGATTTAAGTCTATTCTGGTTTAAATTTCTTTTTAAACGGTCTAATAATTAAACGAGCTTCTCTATCAAACCTAATGTAGTTATAAACCCAATTTATAAAAACCACCACGCGATTTCTGAATCCTATTAAAAAAAATAAATGAACAAACATCCAGACATACCAAGCAAAAACACCTTGAAACTTAAAATGTTTTAAATCGACCACCGCTTTATTTCTTCCTATCGTAGCCATAGCCCCTTTATCTTTGTACATAAAAGGCATCATAGGCTTCTGTTCTATAAGTTGAAGCAAATTATCCCCTAACTGGTGACCTTGCTGTATGGCAGGCTGAGCCATCATAGGTAATCCTCCTGGAAACTGGTCGCTTTCCATGCAAGCTACATCGCCAATAGCAAAAATGTGGTTAAAGCCTTTAACTTGATTGAATTCATTTACTACAATTCGATTCCCTTTAGTTATGTAGTCAGATCCGTCAATTCCTTTTATAATAGCTCCTTTTACTCCTGCTGCCCAAATAAAGGTAGCCGTTTCAAAGATGATGTCTGTATTTGTTGTGACCGTTTTACCATCATAATTGGTAACCCTTACATTTTTCCAAATATTTACCCCTAATTTCTCTAAAAAATCTTCAGCTTTCTTTGAAGCATTTTCACTCATCTCTTTAAGAATTCGGTCACCAGACTGAATTAAATTAATTTGTACGGAACGCGTATCTAAATCTGGATAATCTTTCGGTAAAATACCCTTTTTTATTTCAGCCAAAGCGCCTGCTAACTCCACACCTGTAGGGCCGGCTCCAACAATTACAAAATTCATTAAAGCATTGCGTTCGTTCAAATCTGAAGTTAAAAGCGCATCTTCAAAATTCTCTAATATTAAACTTCTTAAATTAAGCGATTGTGGTATGGTTTTCATAGCCATACTATGCTTTTCAATATCTGAATTTCCAAAATAATTAGTCTTTGATCCTGAAGCGATAACCAAATAATCAAACTTCAATACACCAATATCAGTAACAACTTCATTAGTCTCTGTTTTAATTTCAGTAACATTTGCTAGCCTAAAATGAAAATTGGTAAAATGCTTAAGTATTTTCCGAATTGGATACGCTATAGAATCTGGCTCTAATCCACCTGTAGACACTTGATATAACAAGGGCTGAAACGTATGATAATTATGTTTATCAAGCAAGACCACTTGAACTTCTTGCTTCGATAATTTTTTTGCTAAAGAAATTCCTGCAAACCCTCCACCTATAATAATAATTCGAGGATAACTAGTTCTAGGTATATTCATATTCTAATTCTTGCGCAGTAAAGGTAACAAAAGATTCAAATTTATAAGGCTCTAAATTCTTTATTCAAAATACGTTTCGTAAATTCGTGCCCTGATTTAATGATTAAATAATTCTCATGAGTAAATACGATATTATTGTTCTAGGAAGTGGTCCTGGTGGTTACGTAACAGCTATTAGAGCCTCACAGTTAGGTTTTAAAACCGCTATAGTTGAAAAAGAAAGTCTTGGTGGTGTTTGTTTAAATTGGGGATGTATCCCAACAAAAGCTTTATTAAAATCTGCACAAGTTTTTGAATATTTAAAACATGCTGATGATTATGGTTTGTCTGTTAAGGATTATGATAAAGATTTTGATGCCGTGGTAAAACGTAGCCGTGGTGTTGCCGAAGGCATGAGTAAAGGTGTTCAATTTTTAATGAAAAAGAACAAGATTGATGTCATTAACGGTTTTGGAAAACTTAAGCCAGGTAAAAAAGTTGAAGTTGATGGTACCGAATATAGTGCCGATCATATTATTGTAGCAACGGGAGCTCGCTCTCGCGAATTGCCTAGTTTACCTCAAGATGGAAAGAAAGTTATTGGTTACAGAGAAGCTATGACTTTACCAAAGCAACCAAAAAAAATGATTGTAGTTGGATCGGGTGCTATTGGTGTTGAATTTGCCTATTTCTATAATTCAATGGGAACAGATGTAACTATTGTTGAATTCTTACCTAATGTAGTTCCTGTTGAAGATGAAGATGTTTCTAAGCAATTAGAGCGTTCTTTTAAAAAGATTGGGATTAAGATTATGACCTCTTCTGAAGTTACGAAAGTTGACACGTCTGGCGATGGTGTTAAAGCTACTGTAAAAACAAGTAAAGGAGAAGAAGTGCTTGAAGCCGATATTATTTTAAGTGCTGTAGGTATTAAAACAAATATTGAAAATATTGGACTTGAAGAAGTAGGTATTGCAACAGATAGAGATAAAATATTAGTTAATGATTTTTACCAAACAAATATCCCTGGGTATTACGCCATTGGTGATGTAACTCCTGGTCAAGCCTTAGCACACGTAGCATCTGCAGAAGGTATTTTATGTGTTGAAAAAATTGCGGGACAACATGTTGAAGCTTTAGATTATGGAAATATTCCAGGTTGTACCTATTGTACACCTGAAATAGCAAGTGTAGGGTTAACCGAAAAACAAGCTAAAGAAAAAGGGTTTGATATTAAAGTTGGAAAATTCCCGTTCTCAGCCTCTGGTAAAGCAAGTGCTGGCGGTAACAAAGATGGCTTTGTAAAAGTGATTTTTGATGCTAAATATGGTGAGTGGTTAGGTTGCCATATGATAGGAGCCGGTGTTACCGATATGATTGCTGAAGCAGTTTTAGGAAGAAAACTGGAAACTACAGGACATGAAGTTTTAAAAACAGTGCATCCCCACCCTACAATGAGTGAAGCGGTTATGGAAGCTGTTGCTGACGCTTATGATGAAGTGATTCATTTATAAAACTAAATATAATTTCTCAAACAAAGAAAGGGCTTGATTGGAGAGATCAAGCCCTTTTTACTACAATTAAAAATAATTATCCCAAATTACCCCTAAATTAATTGCAGCTTTCAAGTAACCAACCAACCTTAAGATTACTTGAATAATCCCTCATTCAAAAATTCATGTATAGGTTGGAAATATTTTATTTATTCATTTATTTCTTTTTTTTTAAATTCTTATCATTCTTATCTTTTAAATTTAATTTATAAAATTGGATAAAAGATGTTTTATAATCTTTTCTAGCTCCATATATAAGAATTAGTAAAAACAATAAGATACTAATTTGTATAATTATAAAGATGATACTAAGACTGTCCTTCATAAAATGGATATTAAACTAATTCTATTATTATGACACCCTTTTATTTAAAAAGACACTTTTTTTAATTTAAAATTTCAATTTTTTTATTAGTAATATATTTAACGGGATACACCACTTTTTTATTGGCAAAAGAAACAACCATTGCAATATTTTCAATGGAAACGATAACACCTTCTTCTCCATCAATTTGAATTCTTTGACCAACATTAAAATTTCGCTTAGAATAAAAACCTAATAATAGTCTGAATATAATATCTCTAGACCCCAATCCAAAAGCAATTGTAAAGGCAGCTAAAATTGCGCCTAATATTAAAAACAAGTTGCTTGTTACTATTTCTGTATTTAATCCTAATTGGTTTAATGTCATGATAGATACCATTAAAGCAAGAACAATAAAGATAATTTGACTAATAGCTTTAGAACCATTAATATCTATAGCTTTTAATAAAGACTGTACTGATTTTTTTAAATATGTAGCACCATAAATACCTAATATAAAAATGACTAATGCACTAAAAATTTTAGGTAGATAATTAATCAATTTACTCACCTCGTTAGATATTAAGTCTAAACCTAAAAGGTCTGAACCAACAATAACAAAAACCAAGATTAAAAACCATTTAATAAATATTATTATTATTTTTTCTGGTTTAATATTTAATGTTGCACTTAAAAAGGGAACTTCATTAATTTTTTTAGTGAGATGATTTATTTTAGTAATATTCAGAGATTTTTTAACAACGTAAAGAACTATTTTCAAAATAAGCCAGGAAACAATAATAAATAAAAGCCCAAAAACTATTTTGGGAAATACTTTATATATGTTATTCATTAATTCTTCTAAAAGCCTTAAGTCTAGTTTCGTATTCATTTGTTATAATTTTAGAGAGTTTAGTTTATTTCTTTTTATTGGATTTCAAGATATCATTAACTGCATCAGGATATTTTATGGCGAATAAATCTGTGAAATCTAAGGTCAATTTAATCAAGTCAATATCACTCATTACTTTTTTCTTAATGACCTCTGGTAACTTTTCGTTATGTAATACTTTTTTAAACGGATTTTCCATAATAAAAAGTTTTATAAATTTTAATTAGTCTACTCTTAGCCCTACTCAATCTCATCTTAACAGCACTTTTTCCTATTTCTAATGTTTTTTGTATATCTTCTATCGTCATATCATCTTGATATTTCATAAAAAGAATCATTTTATCATTAGGGTCCATAAGCTCTAAACTCTTCTGCAGACTATCAGATTTCAATTCATATATAAACTCATCCTTTATTTCTGATAAACTTCTGAAAAATCATTTATATCTTCCGTTGTTAAAAATTTATCTTTTCGTTTATTTAAATCTCTTTGAACATAATTAACACAATGGTTATACGTAAAAGAATAAAGCCAAGTAGAAAATTTAGATTTATGATTAAACGTTTTAAGTTTTATAAAGAGTTTTACAAAAATATCATGCGTTAAGTCTTGCGCTTCATTTGTATCTTTAACAAAACTGATACATTTGTTGTAAACTACATGAGAGTACCTATCATAAATAACTGAAAACAATTGTGAACTTTTATTATTTACGATTAAAGTTACCAACTCTTCATCGGTTATTGAATTATCTACAATTATCTCTTCCAACTGAAAATTTTATGTACAGTTATTTAGACACAAGTTTTTATCATAGGTCACCCCTGTACAGTTATTTTTTTTAAAGGATGCAAATAAAATACCATAATGTTAATTTACAGCTAACTTTTGAGATAATTTTTAAATTTCAATCAATTAAAGAACTAACAAATAGCAAGAAAGATCTCTGTAATCGAACTTTTAATTAAGTTTTTTGGAATTTATAGAAAGAAAAAAAGCGATTCAAATTGAATCACTTTTTTTTTAAAATTTAATTTTTGTACCAAAGTTAAATGAGCTTTTAGAACCAAAAGTATAATCTGTTTCAATAGGAATTTCTTCTGTTAACCTATAATTGTATCTAGCATATAATAGCGAGCTTTTAGAAACATCATATTGAACACCAAAAGTTATATATGCAGATTTTGCCGTTAAATTTTCTCTACCATATCTAAGTAAATCAAATTTAGGTCCTATTAAAAAACTAAACTTTTTTGTTACATTATACTTAAAAAGCAATGGAAATTCAAAAGTCTTAAAGTCTACCTCTGTTCTTGAATTCATTTCTTGTTGAAATACGAAATTCTTAGTCAATCTAATTTGTGTAAAATAGGCTTTATAATAATTTGAATTATTTGAGGTTTCTTTATCTTGACACAATGCCATATTCATGGAAAACAATATAAAAGCTATGGCAATTTTAATTTTCATAATTTGAATTCTATCCCAAGTGAAAGCATATCAATAGTAGAAGTCATTAATTCATAATCTAATTTAGCCACTCTGTATCCTAAAACAACATCCATAGATTTAGAAATTCCATATTGAATTTTTGGCGCAAAATACAATCCACTTCCGTATGCAGGAGATCTAACAGGAATAGCATAACCAAAATCTGTAGCTAAAGTAACTTTTTTAGAAATATTAAAACGATTCGTTAAAGCAATAGGCAATATAGAAACTTGTTCTGTTTCTAAAATTCTTAGACTCCCAGAATTAAATGCTGGTCGTTTAAACCAATGTGAAAACCCTGTGGTTAAACCTACATCAAATTTTTCAGTAATATTAAAAATATAGCTGGCATCAAATGACGCCGAGTATTGATGTGAAGAACTAATAGGTAATCCTGCAGCAAATCCCACTTTAAATTCTTGCGCATTCATACTAACAAAACATAAAGTAGATAGTGTTAAACAAAGTAACATTTTTTTCATAATAGATTTAATTTTAAAGATTAATAAATCAAATCTAATTCAAAAACTTGTTAAAATTCTCACAAGTAAGTGATAAATAAAACAAAAGAATACGTTAATATTATGTGAAAAATCTTAACCTAAAATGGAGACTATTATAAAAAGCTTTGAATAGCCAACTCATAGCTCTGCAATCCAAAACCTAAAATAACACCTTTGGCATTGGGAGAAATATACGATTGGTGACGAAACTCTTCCCTATTAAAGGTATTGGAAATATGAACTTCCACAACAGGTGTTTCAATTGCTTTTACTGCATCTCCTATACCAATTGACGTGTGCGTATAGGCCGCTGCGTTTAAAACAATACCATCATAACTAAATCCAACTTCTTGAATTTTATCAATAAGCTCTCCTTCAATATTCGACTGAAAATAATCAATATCTACTTTAGAATACTTTTGTTTTACTTTTTCTAAAAACTCATTAAAAGTTAAACTTCCGTAAATTGCTGGCTCTCGTTTGCCTAACAAATTTAAATTTGGACCATTTATGATGATTACTTTTTTCATGAAGTAAAGATATTAATTTTTGAGCATAAAAAAGGAAGCAAATTTGCTTCCTTTTTATCATCTATTATAATCTCTTATAGACCAAACTCAACTCCTAAATTAATAGAACTAAAAGTTCCTCCATCAACACTTATTCCTTTATATGCTAAAACTATATCTAAGGATTCACTTACTCCATACTGTAACTTTGGAGCATAATAAAATCCACCATCATTTCCTGAAGGACTAATACCCAATGCATATCCTAAATCAGCACCAATTATAAAATCTTCTGATACATTAAAACGTCCTGCAGCAGCTATTGGAAAAAAACCTGCATCATCTCCTTTTATACTGCCACCTCCTGGTATATCGTAACTTTTTGCTAAATAATGAGAATATCCAGCAGTTATTCCTGCGTCAAATTCTTCAGAAACTTGCCATAAATAATTAGCATCTACACCAATATTTAATGAGTAAAAATCTTTAATATCTCCTGTAGGAAGACCTAAATTTACTCCAACTTTAAATCCGCTTTGAGCATTAGCTCCTGTAATTGACAAAGCGGTAAAAACAGCTAAGAATAATAATTTTTTCATAATTTTTAAAAGTTATTTTGATTATTTCAAAGCAAACTAAGTTCTTTTTTATCATATTAACAAATAATTTCTTATATTTTTACTCATTTAATCCGAATAATTTGCATTTCAAGGAGTTGTTTATTTACTTAATTATATAATGTAATTATATTATTTTTACATCTATGAAATGGCTACACGCACTTAAAGATTATCAACTCTATTTAAAAATAGAACGTGGACTTTCTAAAAACTCTATTGATAATTATGTACTTGATGTCAAAAAACTAATTGCCTATTTGGAAGAGAATCACATAACCCTCACTCCTATTTCGATTACACCAGATATTATTCAGCAGTTTATTTATAGCATCGCCAAAGAGCTTAATGAACGAACTCAATCTAGAATTATATCTGGATTACGTAGTTTTTTTAGTTATTTAGTGTTTGAAGATTATAGGAATTCAAATCCTTTAGAACTTGTTGAATCTCCAAAAATTGGCAGAAAACTTCCGGACACATTAAGCGAATTTGAAATTGACACCATCATTGGAGCAATCGATTTAAGTACTCCTGAAGGTGAACGAAATCGCGCTATTCTGGAAACCTTATATGGCTGTGGCTTACGTGTAAGTGAATTAACTAATTTAAAACTATCCGATTTATTTTTTGACGAAGGCTTTATTAAAGTAACTGGTAAAGGTGACAAACAACGCTTTGTACCTATAGTAGGGACTACTCAAAAATATATAAACATCTATAAAAACCAAATTAGACCTCACATACCAATACAACCTAACTATGAAGATACATTATTTCTAAACAGACGAGGTAAACAGCTAACTAGAGCCATGATTTTCACTATTATTAAACAACTTGCAGAAAAAATCGGACTTAAAAAAAGTATTTCGCCACATACCTTTCGTCATTCGTTTGCTACACATTTATTACAAAACAATGCCGATTTGCGTTCTATTCAAATGATGTTAGGTCATGAAAGTATAACAACCACCGAAATCTATGTACATTTAGATAAGGGACATCTGTCTAAAATTGTAGAAAAGTATCATCCAAGAAAATAATTGCATTTCATCTGATAAATTAACATTTTAATCGATTATTTGTTATCTTTACAATATTATTTTTCTTAAAAAGAAGAATAAAGCTCTCAAATCTTTAGTTAAATGAATCATAACGTTAAAGACTCCATTAATTTTGATGAATTAAAATGGCAATTTGCTCTAAAAAATTCAAATATTGGCATTTGGGATTATGATGCTAATTTAAATCGCGTATTTTTTTCAGAAGAATCAAAAAGAATAATTGGTTTTAATACCAATGAGTTTGGATCTAATCCTAACGATTGGAACGATAGAGTGCATCCAGAAGATAAACAGAAATATTTTAAAGATTTTGAAGATCATCTCAACGGATTAACTCCTTTTTATGAAAATGAACATCGAATATTATGCAAAGACAACACCTATAAATGGGTATTAGATAAAGGCAAAATAATTGAAAAAGATGATGAAGGTAAACCTACAAGAATAATAGGCATACATCTCGATATTACGCAACAAAAAGAAGATGAACTCGCTAAGGTTAAATCGCTTAAATTAATCATTGAAAAGAATAACAAACTTAATAATTTTGCCCATATTGTAACTCATAATTTAAAGTCACATGCAGCAAATTTTGAAAACCTTTTAGAGTTTTATGATGAGGCAGAATCAGATGAAGAAAAAGAAGAGTTGATAACTCATTTAAAAACTGTTTCTCAATCGTTATCCAAAACAATATATAATTTAAATGAAATAGTATCGATTCAGAATAATAAGTCTGACGATGTACAAAATTTAAATGTGTACGAGTATATTAACAACTCGTTAATTTTGTTGGAAGTAGAAATTACCAAATCTAATGCTAGAATTATAAATAAGGTTGATCCATCAATTTCTATCGATTTCAATCCTGCGTATTTAGAAAGCGTTTTTCAGAATTTATTGTCTAACGCAATAAAATACAAACATCCAGATAGAGATCCTTATATCCTGTTTAATTCTACTGTTAGTAACGACAATATTATAATTACCATTCAAGATAATGGTATAGGAATCGATATGGAAAAATATGGAAAGGAAGTTTTTAAATTATATAGAACTTTTCATTATAATGAAAATTCAGAAGGTGTTGGTCTGTATCTTATAAAAAACCATGTAGAAACTTTCAATGGAACAATAGAAGTAGAAAGCAAGGTAAATGAAGGTTCTACTTTTATCATCAAATTTCCAATTAACAAAAAAAATCCAGTTTAATTAAACTGGATTTTTTTTGAGTACTTATTTTGCAATATTAACCGCTCGTGTTTCTCTAATAACAGTCACTTTTACTTGACCAGGATACGTCATATCCGTTTGAACTTTTTGTGAAATACTAAAAGACAAATCTGCAGCTTTCTGGTCATCGACCTTTTCACTTTCAACAATCACACGTAATTCTCTTCCTGCTTGAATTGCATACGCTTTTTTAACACCTTGGAATCCAAAAGCGATATCTTCTAAATCTTTTAAACGTTGAATATAACTATCTAAAACCTGACGTCTTGCTCCTGGACGTGCTCCTGAAATAGCATCACAAACCTGAATAATTGGTGATATTAATGATTTCATTTCAACTTCATCATGATGGGCTCCAATAGCATTACATACTTCTGGTAGTTCACCAAATTTTTCTGCCCATTGCATTCCTAAAATAGCATGTGGAGTTTCCATATCTGCTTCAGCATCTGGCACTTTACCTATATCATGTAGTAACCCTGCACGTTTAGCTAGTTTAGGATTTAAACCTAGCTCAGCTGCCATAACACCGCAAAGTTTAGCAACTTCACGCGAATGTTGTAATAGGTTTTGACCATAAGAAGAACGGTATTTCATTCTTCCAACCATTTTAATAAGTTCTGGATGCAAATTATGAATTCCTAAATCGATAACGGTTCGTTTTCCAACCTCTATGATTTCTTGTTCTATTTGTTTTTTGGTTTTTTTAACGACTTCTTCAATTCTGGCAGGATGAATCCTTCCATCGGTCACTAATTTGTGTAAAGACAATCGTGCTATTTCACGTCTTACAGAATCAAAACAAGATAAGATGATTGCTTCCGGCGTATCATCAACAATTATTTCTACACCAGTCGCTGCTTCAATCGCTCTAATGTTGCGTCCTTCACGACCAATAATACGACCTTTTACATCATCTGATTCTATATTAAATACAGACACACAGTTATCAACAGCTTCTTCTGTTCCTATTCGTTGAATGGTATTAATAATAATTTTCTTAGCCTCTTGTTGTGCTGTTAACTTAGCTTCTTCAACGGTAGCTTGTACATAAGCCATGGCATCGCTTTTAGCCTCTCCTTTTAAAGATTCTATCAACTGTGCTTTAGCATCTTCAGCAGATAAACTAGAAATAACTTCTAATTGCTCTACTTGACTTCTGTGTAGCCTATCAATCTCCACTTGCTTCTTATCTAGTATGTCTAGTCTATGGTCATAATCTTTAATCTTAGCATCAATCTCATCGTTAAGTTTCTTGCTTTTAGCCAATTCAGAGGATACTTGAGATTCTTTATCACGAGTACGTTTTTCCGCTTCAGCTATTTTTTTGTCACGTGATAAAATAACTTTTTCATGCTCCGCTTTAAGCTCTAAAAATTTCTCTTTAGCCTGCAGTATTTTATCTTTCTTTATTGACTCTCCTTCGCTATTAGCTTCTTTAAGAATAGAAGCTGCACTTTTTTTAGCTCCCTTAATGAGCTTCGAAGCATTGTTTTTTTCTAATGTTTTTGCAATGATAAATCCTATTAGTACTCCTAAAAGAATTCCTCCTACAATTAATATAATTGGGTTATCCATGATAATTAGTTAGTGTTTATATATAAAAAAGCCTACACCAGTATAAAGTTTTGTATAAACTCCTTAAAAACAAGTTTAGGGCTAACAAGCTGATCAAGGATCTGCTCAAGGCAGCTTGCTTTTACAACTTAAACTCACCCTTTTTAAAGAATTAACGTTGAGTTTATCAAAAAAAATAACCAATGTAGGCAGTAACTTTTAGTTTATTTTAAAGAACGTTAAGAGATTAAGTAAGAATGTAATAAATTATTAAGCGCATTTAATTTGTCTTCAACATGCTCGTTTACATTCTCTTTATCAATAGTTTTCTGTTCAACTTGCGAGGCAAACTGTAAAGCACACATAGCCAACACATCTTGTTTATCTCTAACAGAATAACTTTGCTCAAATTGTTTAATCATTGCTTCAATGTTTTTAGCTGCTTTGCGCAATCCTTCCTCTTGACTTGCCTCAATAGTTAAAGGATATACTCTGTTAGCTATAGACAGCTTTATTTTAAGCTTTTCTGACATTGAATTTATGTTACATTAATCAGCAAGTTGAGCAATACAATGATCAATATCCCTAATTAGTGCGTTTATTTTAAGCTTAGTCTCTCTTTTATTTTCGTCACTACCAAGTATTGTATTTGCCATTTTTAGAGCTTCATATTTTTCTTCCCAAGCTGCAATATGCATCTTTTGATTTTGAATCTCTTGTTTCGAAGCAGCCAACTCGTCATTTAATTTTGAGTTAACTTGCTTTAAAATCTCTAGTTTATGTAAAACCTTACTGATTTTGTTTTCTAGAGAATCTACAATATCTTCAATATTACTCATTTACAAATTTCAATACCTATCTTACAAAGTTAACATAGATTGCCATAAATTACAATTGTTTTCATAAAAAAAATTAAAAATCATTATTATAACTCATTATCAACACAATGACCCTAATTTTATTTAATACTTTGCATATTTGTAACAAATTAATATTTTTATCAACAATACCAAATGACTATAAAACGTTTAAAAAGTGAATTTGGTATAACCGCAATTTTTTATGAGATTTATCCTTGTCCCTCTATTATTTCTTAGCATATTTTCTAAAGCTCAAAACCCGTATCCGCAAGATTATTTTAGAAATCCTTTAGATATTCCTATCGTCCTCGCTGGTACGTTTGCCGAATTGAGATCTAATCATTTTCATGGGGGTTTAGACATTAAAACGCAGCAACGTGTTGGTTTAAAAGTTCATGCGTCGGCAAGTGGTTTCGTAAGTAGAATAAAAATATCCCATTATGGTTATGGTAAAGCTTTGTATATAACACATCCTAATGGATACACCTCTGTATATGGTCATTTACAGCATTTTAACCCAGAAATTGAAGCATATATTAAAAAACTACAATATAAAAAAGAATCTTATGAAGTAGAAGTATTCCCTCAAGCTGGCGAATTACCTGTTAATCAAGGTGATATCATTGCTTATAGTGGTAACACTGGTGGTTCTGGCGGCCCACATCTTCATTTTGAAATCCGCGATAAAGAAGAACACCCCATAAACCCTATGCTATTTGGGTTTGACATTAAAGATACCTCCAAGCCAATCATTAGTGATTTATATGCCTATCCATTAGGCGATAGTTCGTACGTTAACAACTCAACAGTTAAACAAAAACTGCGCTTAATCCCTATAAAAAGTGGCGACTACGTTGTTGAAAATATTGAAGCTTACGGCGATATTGGTTTTGCTGTTGGAACTACAGACAGACAAGATTTAGCTGCCAATAAAAATGGCGTTTATAATATTCAAACATTTATAAATGGTAACGAGAATTTTGAATTGAACTTTAAATCCTTTGGTTTTGATGAAACGAAATACATCAATAGATTGATAGACTATGAAGTTTATAAAACAAAAAGACAACGTGTACAAAAACTATTTGTAGATAATAATCCGTTAAGTTTATTTGATTCAGTCATTAATAATGGTGTTATTAAAATTAAAGATAGCACCTACTCTGTTTACAAAATTAGGGTATCTGACTTTAAAAAGAATGACACATGGGTAACCTTAACCATTAAGGGAGAAAAAAATAATTCTGTTAAATTTACTAGCCCTAAAACTACACCGTACTATATTTATGCAAACCAAACTACAAACTTAAAAGAAGGTCGTGTTTCTGTAGACATGTATCCAGACACCTTTTATGATGATTTTTATATTGACTTTCATGTGGATAACGATACGCTTAAACTTGATAAAGATACTATTCCGTTAAAGAAAAGTATAAAAATTAGTTATGATGTAAGTAACTATTCTGATGAAGACAAAAACAAACTATATATAGCGGAACTTTTAGGCTATAAAAATTTTCCAGCTTATTCATCAACAAAAAGAAACGGTAACAACTTATACACTTTTACTAAAACACTTGGCACCTATGCCCTCACTATGGACGACGAAAAGCCTAGTGTAAAACCTATCAACTTTAAAGATGGTCAATGGTTAAGTAATTTTAGATATTTAAAACTTAAAATTGATGATGACCTTTCTGGTATTTCAAATTATAGAGCAACTGTAAATGGCAAATGGATTTTAATGGAATATGATTACAAAACAAAAACATTAATACACGATTTTAATGATGGTGTGGTTACCGATACCAAAAACAATTTAAAGGTGATTGTTACGGATAATGTTGGAAATAGCTCTACTTTTGAATCGGTTTTTTATAGGAAATAAAAAAATTGCTTTTGAAAACAAAATCTTTAGTTGTCAATCTGTTCTTATTTACCTTAATGACTTTTGTTGGGCATTCTCAAACAGCTATCATTAAAGGGATTATTCTTGACACTAATAACCAGCCAATTGCCAATGTTAGCATAAAAGCTGGTACTGTTGGAACAGAAACAAATGACAACGGATTTTATATTCTAAACATACCGTCAAACAAAGATGTTTCCATTGAATTCACACACCTTTCACATAAAAAAATAATAAGCACTTTTAATCTCAAAAACGGAGAAACGCTAGAGTTTAATCCCGTAATGAGTTTGTCTATAGAGCAAATAGCAACGGTTGTTATTACTGGAAAAAGTCAAAATACGGTCGAAGGTATTACAACACTAAATCCGGAAACCATCAGGAAAATACCCGGAGCTAATGCCGGTGTAGAAAATTTATTAATGACCTTGCCCGGTGTAAATAACAATAATGAATTAAGCACACAATATGCTGTGCGTGGTGGTAATTTTGATGAAAACTTAGTATACGTTAATGGTATTGAAATTTATCGTCCTTTTTTAGTAAGATCTGGGCAGCAAGAAGGCTTAAGCTTTGTGAATACTGATTTAGTTGAAAATATTGAATTTTCTGCTGGAGGTTTTCAAGCCAAATACGGTGACAAATTATCATCCGTTTTAGATATTACTTATAAAACCCCTTATCAATCTGAAATCAATGCTGATTTGAGTCTCTTAGGAGGTAGTGTTTCCATTGAAGGCGTCAGCAAAGATTCTAAACTCTCTGGCATTGTAGGCATACGTTATCGTAATAATAGTTTACTCGTTAACGCGAAAGAAACACAAACCAATTACGATCCTACTTTTTCAGATGTACAAACCTATCTAACCTATAAGTTTACTAATAAATTTCATTTGAGTTTTTTAGGAAATGCTTCCTTAAACAAGTACAATTATCAACCACAGGCTAGACAAACAAACTTTGGAACTTTAAGCGATCCAATGGCTTTGATTATTTATTATGAAGGTGAAGAAAAAGATCAGTATCAAACGTTATTCGGTGCCTTTAAAGGCACTTATTTTGCGAATGACAAATTAACTATGCATCTTATTGCGTCAACATATCACACGACTGAAGAAGAACACTTTGATATTTTAGCACAATATAATTTGGGTGAAGTAAATTCAAATATAGGCGATGAAAATTTTGGTGATGTAGAATTTAGTGAAGGTATTGGTAGCCAGCTAAACCATGGTAGAAATGATTTAGATGCACTTATTACCAATATTGAGCATAAAGGACAATACAATATTAATGATAATCAAATTGAATGGTCCGTTAAATATACCCACGAAGATATCAGAGATCGTTTGATTGAATGGGAGGTTATTGATTCTGCTGGATTTTCAATTAGACCGCCAAAAACAACACCAATAAACGAACAACCTTACGCATCGTATAGTGGCCCTATAGAACCTTTTCAAAATGTAAGAGCAACAAATAACGCTCAAATAAACAGAATTCAGGCTTACACGCAATGGAGTAAACGCTCAACCATAGGAACTAGCGATGTTTGGTATAATGCTGGTGTTAGAGTTCATAATTGGATGGTTACAGGTGATAACATTTCCTCTTCAAATCAAACTGTATTTAGTCCGCGAGCTCAATTTGCTATTAAGCCGTCCTGGAAAAAAGATATGCTGTTCAGAATTGCAACCGGAATCTATTATCAACCACCATTTTACAAAGAACTTCGTGATTCTGCAGCCACTGTTCAGCCCAACGTAAAAGCGCAAAAATCATTTCATTTGGTTTTAGGAAATGATTATAGTTTTAAAATGTGGGACAGACCTTTTAAGCTAACAACTGAAGCGTATTACAAAAACTTAACCGATGTCAATCCTTATACATTAGAAAATGTTCGTATTCGTTACAGAGCCGATAACAACGCAAAAGCGTATGCCTACGGTTTAGATATGCGATTAAATGGCGAATTTGTTCCTGGAACAGAGTCTTGGTTCAGCTTTGGATATTTAAAAACCGAAGAGAACATTGATAACAAAGGGTATATAGCTAGGCCAACGGATCAGCGCCTGAAATTCGCAGCTTTGTTTCAAGATTACGTACCCAATATTCCTAGCATGAAAATGTATTTAAATTTGGTTTATAACACCGGGCTTCCTGGCGGTTCTCCCAGTTATGCCAATCCATACGAATATCAAAACAGATTACCCGCTTACAAAAGAGCCGATCTTGGTTTACAGTTTGTACTGGTAGATGAAAACAAGCAATTTAAAAGTGGTTGGAAAAAACCATTTAAAGAACTCTCTTTTGGGTTTGAAATTTTCAATATGTTTGATGTTCAAAACTCTATTACGAATACTTGGGTAAGGGATGTTTATACTAAGCGTCAATATGCGATTCCTAATTACTTAACACCGAGAGTTTTTAATGTAAGAACGACCATGAAGTTTTAATTAAATTAAATAACTTTGTATAGTTTATTCATACAAATGAAACGCTTCATACTCATATTCGTTTTACTTTTATCTTTTACGTTATCTGCACAAACCATTAATGATTTGTCGTTTGGAACTAATGATACGTTTGAAGTTATGACTTGGAATATCCAAGAATTTCCAAAAAATAATCAAGCTACCATCTATTATGCAACTCAAATTATAGAAGCTTTAGATGTAGATTTTATAGCTATTCAAGAAATAAGTAACCAAACTGCCTTTAGTGATTTGGTAGATGGTTTGGCTAATTATAATGGTCACTTTGAATCTACTGAATATGATGGGCTAGCTTTTTTATATAAACCAGATGTTATTACAGTAAATCGCGTTTATAGGATATTTGACACCTCTAACTATTGGAATGTATTTCCTAGAGCCCCAATGGTTGTTGATATCGCCTATAACAATCAACATTTATATATTATCAATAATCATTTAAAGTGTTGTGGTGATGGTACATTAAGTTTAGGTGATACAACTGATGAAGAAAACAGACGATATGAAGCCGTTAATCTGCTAAAAAATTATATTGATACAAACCTCCAAAATGAAAATGTTATTCTGGTAGGAGATTTAAATGATGTCTTATCAGATGATACAAATAATAATGTATTTCAAAGTTTGATAGATGATACAAGTAATTACTTGTTCGCAGATCACGATATTGCTTTTGGCAGTAATACTAATTGGTCGTATCCAACATGGCCATCACATTTAGATCATATTTTAATTACCAATGAATTATTTGATGAATTTGAATTAGCAAGTTCAACAACTGAAACTATTAAAATTGACGACTACCTCTCTAATGGATGGACAGAATATGATCAAAATGTTTCCGATCACCGTCCTGTTGCTTTAAAACTGACTTTAGATTCCAATTTAGGTGTTAACGATATTTCTAAAAATCAATCTAGCAAACTAATTAATTATCCAAACCCCTTTAATACTTCAACTACATTTTCATTTAAAAACATATCAGGAAATACTCAAATCGAAATTTTTAATGTTTTCGGACAATCTGTTTTTAATGCTCCTATTGCTAACGGACAAACAAAGTTTCAATGGACAACCCAAGGACTATCTAACGGAATTTACTTTGTTAAGTTAGTATCTGATAAAAAAATAATAGCTCATACAAAAGTTGTATTGGCTAGATAAATTAAACCTTATTTCTCTATCTTTATTACCAATAATAGTTAAAAAATAGTATACTAAATAAATGAAAACGATTCTTAAAATTCTCCTTGTCATCATTACAATTCAGTTAAGTAATGCTCAAAACAATATTATTCCTGTTCCTGTAAGTTTCAAATCTAATGATTCGTTCTTCACATTTGATAATACAGTACAAATTAAAATTCAATCGGAAGATGAGAAGGTTATTCAGTATGCAGAAAATTTTATTTCCTTATTAAAAGAAAAAGGATTTCAGTTAAGTTCAAACAACCAAAAATCCAAGAAAACTATTACTATCAAACTTTTAAAAACACTTGATTCTGAAATGGGGAATGAAGGTTACAATTTAAAAATTGATAACAATACAATATCCTTAAGTGCTAACAAACCCGCTGGTATTTTTAACGGGTTTCAAACCTTAAGGCAATTATTTACTCCAAAATTTGAACAGAACAACCAAAAGCTATCAACACTAACTATAGAAGGTTGTGAGATTAAAGATTATCCGCGATTTAAATGGAGAGGTTTAATGCTTGATGTAAGCAGACATTTTTTTACAGTGGATGAAGTAAAGACATACATTGATAAAATGTCTCAATATAAATTGAATGTATTTCACTGGCATCTTACCGATGATGAAGGCTGGCGCATTGAAATAAAATCCTTACCCAAATTAACAGAGGTTGGAGCATGGCGCGTGGAGCGGTTTGGTGCTTTCGGAAAAAGCAGACCGTATCCAAAACCTCATGAAAAAGCTACCTATGGTGGATTTTACACCCAAGAACAAATAAAAGATGTTGTAAAATATGCAGCAGAAAGAAATATTACCATAGTCCCTGAAATTGATATGCCCGGACACAGTATGGCTGCCTTAGCTGCCTACCCAGAATTGTCGACCAAAAAAGAGCCCAAGTTTGTTAGTCCAGGTGTGAAATTCTCTGAATGGTATGGTAATGGAAAATTTAAAATGTTGATTGAAAACACCTTAAATCCTGCAGATGAAAATGTTTATGATTTTGTAGATAAAGTGTTTACTGAAGTTGCTCAGCTTTTCCCTGGAGACTATATTCATATGGGAGGAGATGAGGCGTATAATGGGTATTGGGAAGAAGACAAAGACGTTCAATCTTTTATGAAAGAACACAACATTGCTGATGGTAAAGAATTACAAAGTTATTTTGTAAAACGAGTTGAGAAAATAATTAGTTCAAAAGGTAAAAAACTAATTGGTTGGGATGAAATTTTAGAAGGCGGCCTTGCAGATGAAGCTACAGTTATGAGTTGGAGAGGCATGAAAGGAGGCATTGAAGCTGCTAAACTTGGACATGATGTGGTTATGACACCGACCACGTTTGCGTATCTAGATTATACACAAGGCGATTACAGTGTTGAAAATAAAGTATATGCAGACTTAAGCTTAGAAACCTGTTATAGTTTTGAACCTGTTCCAGACACCGTAGATTCAAAGTTTATTTTAGGAGGACAAGGAAATCTGTGGGCCGAAAAAGTACCGACTATGCCGTTTGCATTTTATATGACTTACCCAAGAGCTATGGCATTATCAGAAACATTTTGGAGTCCAAAAACATTAAAAAACTGGGCCAGTTTTATCAATCGAGTTGAAAATCATTTTACAAGATTTGATAATGCCAATTTAAATATTTCAAAAGCGGTTTTAGACCCCATTATAACCATTTATGAACAAAATGGTAAACTCATGTGTGAATTAAAAAATTCTATACCAAACACAGAAATATTTTATACGATTAATAATACCTATCCAGCAAAATTTGGTTTAAAATATACAGGTCCATTTGAAATTCCCGAAGGTGATTTAAGTTTACATACACAAACTTTTAGAAATGGAATTGCTATAGGGCGACCATTAAAAGTTGATAGAACAGATCTTGAAAAACGAGTTAAAAAATAATTAAGCAACTATTAAAGTTTTTAATTGCTCTATTACAAAATCAATCTCTTCTTTGGTATTATAAGTGCTAAATGAAAAACGAATGGATGGTTTTTGTAAATCGGTTTCACTTAATAATTCTGCTAACACATGCGAACTTTGTATACTTCCGCTTTGGCAAGCACTCCCTTTAGAGCAGGCAATCCCTTTTAAATCTAATTGAAATAATAACATGGCAGAATGTTCTGCTGAAACTGGAAAACAAACGTTCACAATAGTATAAGTACTTTTTTCAATATCACCGGAATGGCCATTGAAAGTAGCTAATGGAATTTCTTTCTTAATCCCATCTACAAAATGCTGTTTTAAATCTTGAACATAGGCCTGCTGACTTTCCATAGTTGTATGGGCAATACTCAGCGCTTTTTCAATCCCTACAATATTATGAACACTCTCTGTACCTGCTCGTAAGCCTCGCTCCTGTTCACCACCAAAAATCAAAGGTTTTAACCCTGAGTTTTTTCTAATAAAAGCAAAACCAACGCCCTTGGGGCCGTGAAACTTATGAGCACTTGCGGCTATAAAATCAACTGGAATTTCTTTTAAATTTAAAGGGTAATGACCAACTGATTGTACCGTGTCACTATGGAATAAAGCTTTATTTGTTTTACATAAAGTAGCAACACGTTGGATATCTAAAATATTGCCAATTTCATTATTCACATGCATTAAGCTCACCAAGGTTTTTTTAGGGTTTTGAAGTAACTTTTCAAGATGTGCATAATCAATTTCACCACTCGCATCAACATTTACATAACTAATTGAAATATGATATTCTGTTTGAAGCTGTTCAACAGTATGTAACACTGCGTGATGTTCTATTTTTGAAATAATAATGTGCTCTACATGTAAATCTCTTACAGCACTTCTTAAAACTAAATTATCGGCTTCAGTTCCACCTGCTGTAAATACAATTTCTCCTGCTGACACCTTAAAAAATGAGGCAATAGCCTTTCTGGATTTCTCAATAAGAGCTTTTGCTGACCTTCCGAAACTATGTGTTGACGATGCATTACCATAACTTTGTTTCATAACTTGAGTCATGGCATCAATAACGTCCTCATGAATTTGAGTCGTTGCAGCGTTATCTAAATAAACGGTCTTCATAAAAAGAGAAATTCTTGTTTAAAAATTAAAATCTAAACCCAATAAAAAAATACTTGTCTTTTAAGAGTTCAAAAATACTTGAAATAAAATTATTATCAATATGATGCGTTATAAATAACAATTCCATTATTTTTGTCAAAACCCAAATACAATGCGTAACACTTTTTTTCTAGTCATTATTTTAAGTTTAGTTTTTGTTTCATCCTGTAATGATGGAAATGTTATTACTGTTGAATTTGATTTTGGTGATACGTTTCAAGTTTGTGGCTCAGACGGTTTGGTATTCTACAAAACAAAAAATGATCCTTCTGAATCATTATCCATAAAAATTCCATCTATAACTTTAGACGATATTATTGCTGTTGGTGATGATAATACGTATGAAAAAGAGTTTACCATTAGTGCAACAAATCCATTTAATTATAGGTCTTACAGTAATGCATCCTTGCCTTCTAATTTATTTTGCAATGATGTTCCGCTTTCCGATATTTTTATTACCAATGATTTAGAAAGTACCTCAGGTACAGCTGTCATTAATACGGTTTTAACCGAAGATGATAATGATGGAATTCCTGCTGAATTAGAGGATGTTAATGGTGATGGCCAACTAACCAATGAAGATGATACCGATGGTGATGGAATTCCCAACTATAAAGATATTGATGATGATGGTGACAATGTGCTCACAAAAGATGAAAACCCAGATCCTAATGGTGATGGCATACTTGATGATGCACAAGACACTGATGGTGATGGCACACCTGATTATTTAGACACTGATGATGATGGTGATGGTATATTGACACGAGATGAAGAAAATAGTTCTCAAGATTTAAACCCTGGCAATGATGTAACTAATGCAGACGTAGGTGCTGATTATTTAAACCCAGATGTAAAAACTCAAATTGCAGCGACAGCTTATAGAGTGCATACCATTTATAAAACGTATGTTGTATCGTTATATCTTAAAAATATTTCACTACCAAATATTTATCAGGATGTATTTGATTTTGGAACTTTAGAGGATAGTTCATTATCAACCTCAATTAATGTCACACCAGATTTTAATTAATCATTTGGTGACACATTTTGATAAATATAAACTTCGGTAGCACCTAAACCATATTTTTGGTAATTGGCATCATAAAATTTTACGTTATTATAGCGTCCAAAGAGATAGTCTAATTCAATTTTTAAAACACCTTCTCCTACCCCGTGAATAAATACCACTTTTTGAATTCGTTTTTTAATGGCAAAATCTAACTGACGTCTGGCTGTATCCAATTGTAAGGTTAACATATCGTGGTTGGTCATGCCTTTTGTTGAATTAACCAAATGATGAATATGTAAATCAACCTCCATAGTGGGTTGATACCGTTCTTTAGCCTTAATAGTGGGTTGTTTTCTTCTTGATGGTTTTTCTTTTTCTGAAATAACTTCATTAATAGTTGAATGTGTAAACAACTCTCTTTTAAAATTCTGAGACGTCTTATTTTTCATTAGTTCAACAGAATTGAAATCTAGAAAAAATCCATCCTTAGTTTCAATGGTAATTGAATCTCCTTTTATCTCAGTTATAACACCTGATAAATCCTCATCAATAACCAATACCGAATCTCCTACTTTAAAATCCATAATTACTCCTCTTTAATAAAATCATCAGTATCATCGGCATCTTGCTTACTTGGAATGGTTTTAGAAATTCTGTAGATACCAATCATAAGCAACGCAATGCCTCCTATTAAAATATACTCATTTTGCTCAGTGCCCGACTTAGCAGAAATAGCAACAACAGAACCTAAAATGATGAGTATATAGTTTAAATATTTCATTTTGTAACCATTTAATTATTGAAAAACTAAATTACATAAATAATTATGGTTTGTAAGCGTTTCCAAATTCATTTTAATTTTAGATTTTATTTTTTCCTCAACATGGTTCCTTTTACTATATTAGCTTTATAATTAGAACTTTTTATGTCCGGACTTGATGACTACATGATTCCTTGCCTAAACAAAAAACTCTTTGGAGTGGAATGCCCGGGTTGTGGAATACAACGATCCTTATCACTTGTCATTCATGGAGAATTTACTGCAGCCTTTAAAATGTATCCTGCTATTTATCTTTTAATACTTTTATTCACATTTATAGGTTTAAATTTTTTCTTTAAATTTAAAAATTCAAATAAAATAATATCTATACTTGCTATAACCTCAATCATTGCTATCATATTGAGTTTTATTATAAAAAAAATAATTTAAACTGTTTAAAATGAAGAAAAAACTAAACCCAACTTTAATTTATGTATTATCAATTTTAGGATTTATTTGTTGCTGCTTAGGTGGAGCTGTTCTATCAATACCTGCATATGTAATGGCCCATAACAAAGTTAAAGATGCTGAATTACATCCTGATGATTATGAAGGAGATTTAAAAGCGATGAAAACAGCTAAAACTGTAGCTCTTATATCTGCTATTATAAGTGGTTTGATTCTTATTAGAATTATTTATGTGGTTGCAACAAGTGACTGGGATGAACTAACAAGAACTATTGAAGACGCTATTGAACAAGCTAGACAACAACAAGGCTGATAATATAATTGAAATCATAAAAAAGGCGACCAAATTTGGTCGCCTTTTTTATACGTTTAATAGTATAAATTAATTGAAAAATGCAGTTCCCATAGCTCCTATAAGGATTAATACATAAATACTTATAATTACGATAACAAAAATCCCCATGAATTTATAGTGCGATTTTAAATTTAAAAAAGCAATTCTAAAATCCTCATTACTATTTAGTTTCAAAGCACTTTTTACTCTCTTAGAAAACCTAAACAAATAGAGCACTGGAAATAGATAAATGAGTGCTAAAACAATATAAAAAAGACCTATTCCCATTGAATAACCAAGGTTATACAACGTATTACTACTTCCTGCTAAATTATTTAATCCACTAAAAAAGCCTATAAAAATACCTGCCAGAACCATAAGACCTACGCCTATAAAACCCATTATTGACAAAAAATAAGACCATTTTGAAATTTCGCTTAAATAACCTTTAATTTCATCTTTTACTTCAAGTTCAAAACTTTCAAAAACTGATTTTTCTTCCATGTATTTATTTTTTAAACTCTTTAAGTGTTTTTATAATGATACTTACACAGTCTAATAATTGTTCTTCAGTCATAACCAATGGTGGCGCAAAACGAATAATGTTTCCGTGTGTTGGTTTTGCCAACAAACCATTATCGCGTAATGCCAAACAGATGTTCCAAGCGGTATCGCTATCTTCATCATCATTAATTACAATCGCGTTAAGTAAACCATTACCTCTTACTAATTTTACTAAATCACTAGTGTCAATATATTTTTGAAGTTCACTCCTGAATAGGTTTCCTAATTTAAAAGCATTTTCTGCTAATTTTTCGTCTCTAATTACTTCAAGAGCTGCCATAGCAACCGCAGCAGCTACTGGATTTCCTCCAAAAGTACTACCATGATTCCCTGGTTTAATAACATTCATAATAGAATCATTTGCTAAAACTGCAGAAACTGGATATACACCTCCACTTATTGCTTTTCCTAGAATTAGAATATCTGGTTTTACATCTGGTGTTCCTGAACAGTTTTTATCTGCGCATGAACAATTACCGCAAGTGGCCAATAAACGACCAGTTCTGGCAATTCCTGTTTGGACTTCATCAGCTATAAACAAGACATTATATTGCTCACAAAGCGCTTTTGCTTTTATTAAATAATCATCACTAGGCACATAAACTCCAGCTTCACCTTGAATAGGCTCTACTAAAAACCCTGCGACATTCGGGTTGTTTTTTAAGGTGGTTTCTAAAGCTTCTAAATTATTATACTCAATTTTAATAAAGCCTTTAGTAAACGGTCCGAAATGCTGACGTGCCACTGGATCATTTGAAAACGAAATAATAGTGGTTGTACGTCCATGAAAATTATTTTCGCAAACAATAATTTCCGCTTCATTTTCATGAATTCCTTTAACTTCATACGCCCATTTTCTACAAATCTTTAAAGCCGTTTCTACGGCTTCTGCTCCAGTATTCATAGGAAGTAACTTATCAAATCCGAAAAACTCACAAGCGAATTTTTCAAATTTTCCAAGCATGTCATTATGAAAAGCTCTGGATGTTAATGTTAAGGTTTGTGCTTGCTTAACCATAGCATTGACAATTTTTGGATGACAATGTCCTTGGTTTACCGCAGAATAAGCCGATAAAAAATCGTAATAGCGTTTGCCGTCTACGTCCCAAACATAAACGCCTTCTCCACGGGTTAATACTACGGGTAGCGGATGGTAATTGTGTGCACCATACTTGTTTTCTAATTCAATTGCTTGCTGAGATGTTAATTGTTCTAAAACAGCCATTTTAATTTATTTTTTAATTAATAAAATAACCATTCCTACTGTACCTTTATCCTTTCGAAGACTCGAAAATTCAGCGTGGGAGAGAAATCATCCCTAGGGCTTGCAAATTAACAAATATTAATTGCTTCAAGAAATCTTATTAAAATTATTGCGAACTTTATAAACAAATTTTTATCATAAACTTCGTAACATCAGTTACTATGTATTAAATTTTAAACTAATAGTTTTGTAAAAATTAAATTTAAAGTATAATGAAAAAAATTTTATCATTAATTCTGTTAAGTATTGTAATTTCTTTTTACAGTTGTGGCAACAAAAAAACAAATAAACAACCAGAGCAAATAACAATTGAAACAAATCCTGAGGTTAAAAAGGAAGCACCTAAAAACGTTGAAGTATCGCCTGAACAGACAGCTTTAATAAAAAAAGGTCAACAATTATTTAAAGACAAAACCTGCATTACCTGTCATTTAACAGATACCAAAGTGGTTGGGCCATCTGTTAAAGATATTAGCAGAATTTACAAAGAAAAAGATGCTGATATTGTTGCTTTTTTAAAGAGTGAATCAGACCCTATTGTAGATACTAATCCAGGACAAGTGACCATTATGAAAGCTAATTTAGATAGTTTTGTTAAAAACTTAAAAGATGATGAATTGCAGGCTATTAAAGCTTATATGATGAGTGTAAAATAACTTTCCGTAATTTTATTAAATATTTTAAAACGCCTGATACTATTTAGGCGTTTTTTAATGCAAAAAAATTACTTTTGCAGCATGTCAAGAAGAAACAAAAAACAAATTTTTACCAATATAGAAGTCATTGATGCGGGAGCTAAGGGTAAAACCATAGCAAAAGCCCCTGACGGAAAAGTGATTCTTTTACCTAACGCTGTTCCTGGAGATGTAGTCGATATTCAAACGTTTAAAAAACGTAAGGCGTATTATGAGGGAAAGGCTGTAAAATTCCATAAACTTTCAAATAAACGAACACAACCTGCCTGCGAACATTTTGGTGTTTGTGGTGGCTGCAAATGGCAAGATATGGGGTATGAACATCAACTCTTTTATAAACAAAAAGAAGTTGTTAATAATCTTGTTCGTATTGGACATATTGAATTACCTGAAGTCACCCCAATTTTAGGTTGTGAAAAACAATATTTCTACAGAAATAAAATGGAGTTTTCCTTTAGCGACGCACGCTGGTTAACCTTAGAAGAAATTCAATCTGATGAAGATTTAGGTGATAAAAATGCTTTAGGATTTCATATTCCTGGTATGTGGGATAAAATTTTAGACCTCAACACGTGTCATTTACAAGAAGATCCTTCTAATGCAATTAGAAACGCAGTTAAGCAATTTTCAATTGAAAATAACTTTGAGTTTTTTAATACGCGTAATCAAACAGGACTCTTGCGAACCATGATGATTAGAACCGCTAGCACTGGTGATATTATGGTCATGATTCAATTTTTTAAAGACGACAAACCAAAGCGCGAATTATTGTTAGATTATATCGCAGAAACGTTTCCGCAAGTAACCTCGCTTCAATACGTTATTAACGGTAAAGCTAACGATACTATTTACGACCAAGAGGTGATTTGCTATAAAGGCAACGACCATATTTTTGAAGAGATGGAAGGATTGAAATTTAAAATTAATGCTAAATCTTTTTATCAAACCAACTCTGCTCAAGCTTATCAGTTGTATAAAATAACCAGAGACTTTGCAGGTTTATCTGGCAATGAATTAGTTTACGACCTCTATACAGGAACAGGGACCATCGCTCAGTTTATCGCTAAGCAAGCAAACAAAGTAATTGGTGTAGAAGCAGTTCCTGATGCTATTATAGCTGCTAAAGAAAATGCACAATTAAATAACATAACGAACGTTGACTTCTTTGTAGGCGATATGAAACAGGTATTTAATGCTCATTTTATAGCCACTCATGGTCAGCCAAATGTTATTATTACAGATCCGCCAAGAGATGGTATGCATAAAGATGTTGTACAACAAATATTAAATATTTCACCAGAAAAAATTGTGTATGTTAGCTGTAATAGCGCTACACAAGCACGAGATTTGACCTTGATGGATAGAGACTATAAAGTAACCAAAGTACAAGCTGTAGATATGTTTCCGCAAACATTTCATGTTGAAAATGTTGTACTTTTGGAAAAACGATCTGAAACAGCCCACTAATTTTGAAGTCTTAAAAGTAAATGAAACACTATAAAATATTAGCGATACTTTTTGGTATTTTTACCATCATGACTATAGGTTGCGAACCTGATGACATTTGTCCGGAAAGCACGCCAACAACACCTAGTTTGATTATTAGGTTTTATGATATTTCCAACCAGGAAAACAAAAAAAACGTGTTTAAGTTTCGTATTCAAGGTGTAGATAATGATGCCCCTTTACCCAATTACAATATAGTAACAACAGATTCTATTGTACTTCCTCTAAAAACAGATGCCACCAGTACACAATATAAACTTCATGAAGATTATACTTATAACGATAATGGTACTCCTGATGACACATCTGATGACACTATAGGTGGTAACGAAGATATTATTACCATAAATTATTCAACTGAAGAAGTGTATGTATCAAGAGCCTGTGGTTATAAAACCATTTTTAAAAATGTAACTCTTACCATACCGAAAACTGACAACTGGATACAATCAAAAGAATCATTAACCGAAAACCAATCTGTAGAAGATGAGACAGCAGCACATTTCAAGTTATTTCATTAGTTTTTTAATGGGTCTGCTAGTTTGTGTATCGGTTGATGCACAAAATGACAGCATTGTTAATGCCGTAAATGATTCCGTAAAAGTAAAACAACAATATGGCCTTCGTGTAGGTGGAGATATTGGTAAATTAATTCGTACGTCTATTGATGATAAATATACAGGCTTTGAAGTTAATGCCGATTACAGATTGAAACAAAATTTATATGTTGCTGGTGAATTAGGTATCGAAGAAAAGAATACGATTAATGATTATTTAAATGTTACAAGTAACGGAACCTATTTAAAAGCTGGTATAGACTACAATTTATATAGAAATTGGTTAGATATGGAAAATATGGTTTATACTGGATTCAGGATTGGTGCTTCAACATTTAGTCAAACTCTAAACAGTTTTAGCGTGTATAGTACAGACCAATATTGGCAACCGCAATACAGTTCTAGCGACGCTCAAAAATTTAATAATTTATCCGCTTTTTGGGTAGAGCTTATTATTGGTATTAAAGTAGAGTTATTCAATCATTTATATTTAGGATTAAATGCACAGCTTAAAGGTTTGGTTAGCGAGACAGAACCAAATAACTTTCAAAATATTTATATTCCTGGTTTTAATAAAACCTACGATAGTAGCAAAATTGGTGTCGGGTACGGGTATACGTTATCTTATTTAATTCCTCTATACAAAAAGGATAAAAAATAATTATCTTTTTTAAAAGGTCATACAATATACCAGTCGAGTTACGCTGCAAAATCTTTATTTCATAGTCGTAAAAAGCTCCATAAAGTAATACTACTTTTTTTGGGGTGATTTCTTCTAATTTTGTAATTTAGACGTGTTGGATTGTTCATTTCAATTCGTAAAAAGCAATAACACCCTGATTACTAGTTTTTTAAAAACTATTAATTTGGTTAGTTTGTGAAAGACACATTCTTTATTGCTTTCAAATTAAAACTTTAAAAATAGATTATGTTATACTCCAAAATTTTAATCGCAGTTGACAACAGTGAATTCTCAATAAAAGCCGCCCAAAATGGATTTAAATTGGCAAAACAACTGGATGCTACCGTAGCCTTATTATACGTAGTAGATACAACCAAAGCAGTTGCTAATATTGATACAGGCGTTTATCCTGAACAAGCTTTGTTTCTACTTAAAAAAGAAGCAGAACAAACACTTAACAAACTAGCCGATTTGAATGAGGGTAACACAGAAGTTATAAAATTTATGCCTCAAGGAATCCCTACAAAAGATATTATTAAAACGGCTGAAAAGTGGGAAGCCGACTTGATTGTGTTAGGTACACATGGAAGAACTGGCTTAATGCATCTTTTGGTTGGTAGTGTTTCAGAATCTATTATCAGACATTCTAAAATACCTGTGATGGTATTTCCTTCAAAACATTAAACTTACCGAAATAAGTTTTTTTAAACTCGTTACTATTATATGAAACAATCGGGTTTCAAAACCTGTTGACCATTAGGGGTTATATATACTTTATAGTTAAATACTTGAGCAGATAAAGCAGTAATGGTTATAAATAAAGTAATTCTTAGATTAGACTTTGTATGTTATAAATTCGTAAATTAGTATAGCGAACGCATACAATTACAAGATATCATGTCTTACTCAAAAATCCTCATAGCTGTTGATAGTAGCGAATATTCTATGAACGCTGCTAAAAAGGGATTAGAATTATCTCATCAACTTAATGCCAAAGTTGCTTTGTTGTATGTTATTGATACTTCCAAAGCCTTGGGTAATATAGACGCAGGAATTTCTGCAGAACTAGCACTAATTATTTTAAAAAAAGAAGCCGAACAAACTCTAGATGAATTAGCTGCTATGTACAATGGTACATCTATCATGAAATTTATACCAGAAGGTCTGCCTTCAAAAGATATTATAAAAACGGCTGAGATATGGGAAGCCGACCTAATCATATTGGGTACACATGGAAGAACTGGTTTACTTCATCTTTTGGTTGGTAGTGTTGCCGAACATATTATTAGGCATTCTAAAATACCTGTTATGGTCGTTCCTTCAAGATAAGTAGTAAAATATTTGCTGTTAATACGCATGCTTATATAACGTTTTGTTTATATGCATTCTAAAATGAACAATTCTAATTAATACAGGTAGGTTTTTAAGTAAAAAAACACTATTTTAGTGTATTCCTTCCATGTAAAATGCATTAAAAGTCTCTCAAGCCCCATTAATAATGGTTACAAACAACTTTTTTCTGCAAGAAGAAACGTTAACACATCTTATCAAAAATTCTTTTGATATGATTGTGCTTTTAAATTCTGAAGGCATTCAACATTACGTCAGTCAGTCATGTGAAAAAATATTAGGTTTTCGTCAAGACGAACTCATAAATA
This sequence comes from Yeosuana marina, assembly GCF_011762485.1. Taxonomy (GTDB): domain Bacteria; phylum Bacteroidota; class Bacteroidia; order Flavobacteriales; family Flavobacteriaceae; genus Yeosuana; species Yeosuana marina. The sequence goes on along the minus strand of NZ_JAAKGI010000002.1, from coordinate 71,332 downwards.
TTCAAGTCATAAAAGACATGATTCACCCAGACGATCAAGAGTTCGTTAAAGCTGAATTTCTAGCTATTCTTAAAAATAAAACAACTGAAGGAGTCCAGTATAGGCACAAACACAAAAACGGTAGTTGGGTATATTTGGAAACTAATGGTAGCAATCAATTAGATAATCCGGCAATTAAATCCATAGTTCTTAATGTTCGCGATATTACTGAAAGAAAAATAACAGAACAAACGCATCTAGATATCACAAAAAAACTTAAGGAACTTAACGCCGCCAAAGACAAACTGTTTTCCATAATTGGTCATGATTTAAGAAGTCCGTTTAACAGCATTATAGGTTTTTCTGAATTGCTCTTAGATAATTATAAAAACATGAGTAATGACGAATTGGAACAGTATTTAACCATTATAAATACCTCATCTAAATCCACACTCCTCTTAATTGATAATTTATTAAAATGGGCTCAATCTCAAACTGGAAAGATTATTTACAAACCCGAAAAAATAAACGTATCATCTACAATTCGCGACTTAATTGAAACATGTGCTAATGCAAAGGTTAAGAACATTTCTATAAACTACAGTCAAACTCAAGACCTTTTCGTGGTCACCGATATAAATCTAATAACCACAGTAATACGAAATCTTATTTGTAATGCCATTAAATTCTCTCATATCAATAAGGAAATTGAAATTTATACTCTAGAACACTCAAACACTATTGAAATTATTATTTCTGATCATGGAATTGGAATGAGTGAACACAACAAAAACAAACTGTTTAAACCTGATTCAAATTTTACAACTTTAGGCACAAATTCTGAAAAAGGTACAGGTTTAGGCTTACTTATTTGTAAAGAATTTGTACAAAAGCTAGGTGGAAAAATTTGGGTTGAAAGTGAAGAAGGAAAAGGCAGCGATTTTAAATTTACCATCCCATTATTAAGTGACACAAATCAAGAAAACTGACCATAATAAATCTAACTACTAATTTATAAAAACCTATAACTTAGTAATTATTTAAAATATTAAATTACTAACCAATTATGCTTTTTTTATCAATGCTTTAATCTCTGGGGTTAAAGCCATAATAAAAACAACTAAAGAGACGAGTATGACAACCATACCAATACTACTAAAACTAGTTGTAAATCCTAATAGGTGACTAATGCTTCCTACCATTAACATAACCATATAATCTGCGATGAATAGAACAGGAATAATAAACAATGATTTTAAAGCTAAATTTTCCATGATTCAGGTTTTAAGTTCTCAACTATTACTTACATAAAAGTAGTTGTAAACCAGCTTTTTATGAAGTAAAAACAAACGACAAATCTTTTTATAATTCATGGTATTTTTCATTGATTATGATGTAACTTTACATGACGGCCAATGAATAATTAAATTGTTAAAATAAATTAAAGTATCATGCCCGAGTTTTTGATGAATAAAAAGGCCAGTAATCATCATTATTTGAGTGCCACAGAATGTTTGAATTTATTAACTGATCAACAAAAACAGCAGTTGTTTGAAACTAAAGTTGATCTGGAATTTGAACCAGATGAAACCATTGTTAAAAGAGGGATCCTAGCTGATAATGTTTTATACTTAACCGAAGGTTTAGTTAAATTAGAAATTGTTAACGACTCTAAACCGTGTACTATTGGACTAACTCAAGCACATTCTTTTATTGGCATAGCTTGCTGTTTTGCATTTAATGAATTTGATTTTACAGCAACATCGTTAACTAAAACGAATGTTACCTTTATTCCTATGCAGCTATTTGAAACATTTATCAAAGAAAATGGCGAATTTGCTATAAGCTTAATAAAACACATGGCCGGTGTCAGCAATGGTATTTTTCATAGAATTACATCCCTATCACAAAAAAATATCGAAGGTGCCTTAGCAATGATGCTATTAGATTTTTCAAGAATATACAAATCAAATATCTATGAACTTCCAGTAGGACGATCTGGTTTTGCAGACATACTTGGTTACTCCAAAGAAAGTGTCATTAAAACTTTGTCCAAATATAATAAAGAAGGTATTATTAAGGTTGATGACAAAAAAATTGAAATTCTTAATACTGATAAACTGGAACAACTAAGTAAATTTGGATAATTAAAGGCGATTTTTCAGTCTGTTGAAAAACACGAGTTTTTCAATTCTTAGTTTATTGCCATACAAATTCTGCTATCAGAGGCAGATGTTCAGACATTTTTGAAGACGATTCTGATTGCACTCCCATTTTTTTAAGCTCCTCTATCGAAAGATTCTCGGTACTAAAAATATAGCCTTCTTTTAGTTTTATGGCATTCGGACTATACAGCACAAAATCCATCGCCCTTGATGAAAAAGGTGTTCCTCTACCATCCCAAGTCCAAGTTGTTATTCCATCTTGATGATACAGTTCTGCGGCTATCAAGCCAGCATGCGGCGGTTTATAAGGTCCCGAAAGATTCACCAACGGAATCCCTGTACTTACCAAATTAAAGTCACCTGCTACTATGATACCGTCTATATGTGTTCTGTTAATTACTTGCCTAATAATCTTGCGGATTTCACGTGTTTCAATTCGGCGCCTATCTTCCTCCCAGCTATCAGGTTCATTCCCACAACACTCCAAATCCATTGAAACTACCAACAATCTACGCCCCTCTTCTCTAAGGATGACGCCATTAACAGCAATGCCATCCTCTAAACTCTTAGTATATTTAGTCATATCAGCTTCAATCATTCGCTTACGTATTCGGTCTTTCTCATATTCAGGATAAGGTATTATCCTAGAAAATTCTGGCAGACTTTCCTGAGGCAAGCGACTAACAATCACATCGCGTTGACGCCCACCACTTTGTCCAAAATTAATATACCAAACATCGTTTTGGTTTAACGTCGTTCCCTTAATGGCACTTCGTATTTGGTCTTCAGTTGTTGAAGGATCTACTTCATCCAACAATAATACATTCGCTTGTGCTTTTTTAACAAAAGCTCTGAAAGTCTCTGGCTCTCTTACAAAAGCATCTCCGGATATATTCCAAGATAATACACGTACGCCCGCTTCCTTTGATGCGATTCGGGGAACCGCCTCAGATGTTGTGTTAACAGCTATACTTACACAGTTAGTCATTGATAACATCAATACTAAACACCCAAAACTGATGACTATTGTTGACTTAACAACCTTGAAACCCCAAAAATATATTCTTTTAATCATATCGTATAAAAATAATAATGATGCACTAATATATAGATTCTAAAGATATGTCATGATATAAAAGTATAGTAATTGCATGTTGTTAAAAAGTACTTATAAGTGTGTATTTGTTTTATTATCAATAAATTATATATTAGTGGACTTTATAACCAACCAAAAACCAACCAAAATGACTTCACAAAAAACGGAACGTCTGCATGCTTTAGATTCCTTAAGAGCTATTATGATGATGCTAGGCATTGTTTTACATTCTGCTAACACCTATGTTGTCGCAGATTATGGTGCATCATGGCCATTAAAAGACCCACTAAGCACTAGTTTATATTTAGATTGGATATCAAGTTTTGTTCATGCTTTTAGAATGCCTATTTTCTTTGTGGTAGCCGGTTTTTTCGCCTCGCTCCTATTTCATGAAAGATCGTCAACAAAAATGATAAAAAATAGAGTAAACCGCATTTTACTACCTTTTCTTGTTTTTGTAGTTTTGCTTTGGCCCTTAGTAACGATAAGTTTCACGTACTCTAACATTATTTTTGCTGGAGGAAGTAATGCATTATCAACGGCTCTTGCAACCTTTTCACAACCATCTGCTTTTATTCCGGGGCATACCATGCATCTATGGTTTTTGTATTATTTAGTCCTGTTTTCCATCACATCGTACATTATAGGATTACTATTTAACAAACTTCCTTGGTTTACATCAAAATCGAGTCAATTAGTAAGTTTTATTATTCAGCGTCCGTTGCTAAAAATTGTCGTATTTGCACTCATTACCTTTTTCTTATTATTAACAATGAATCGTTCTTGGGTTGCAACATCACTAAGTTTTACGCCAGATTTTAATACGTATATTTTTTATGCATTCTTTTATTTCTTCGGGTGGGTTTTGTTTAAATCAAAATCGCTATTGAGTAGTTTTATGAACTACGATTGGGTTTTTAGTATTTTAGGAATGATTCTTTTTACAACCTACTTTTTAATGGATAAAAGTGTCTTATCATTAGAGGTAATCATGGCAATAAAATCTATAAATGTATGGTTATTCATTTTTGGCTTTACAGGCCTTTTTATAAGATTTGCCAGCACACATTCTGCAGTGATGCGATATGTCTCAGACTCGTCATATTGGGTGTATTTATTGCATTTACCGCTAACTGCCTTTTTACCAGGTTTACTATTAGGTATAGCTATACCAGCCTTTTTAAAGTTTGTACTTGTAATGTCAGGAACCGCATTTATTTGTTTTGCAACCTATCATTATTTTGTGAGAGCTAGTTTTGTTGGTAAGTTTTTAAATGGAAGAAAATATTCAAGAAAACTTAAGGATATTAAACCAATGGTTCCTCTAAACGAAACGCTTAAAACAGCCAATGCTTAAACTGGTAAATACTTGTTTATAAATAACAACATGATGTAAATTTATATCGAGAGCCCGTCTAATAATTAGAGTTCTCGATACAAGTTCATCACAAAAACTTCACAGAAACTACAATATTTTTATCCGCCTTGTAAGGTATCTGCCCCATCCAATAACCCGACTAATTCTTCTGGTTTATGAATTAACACCGGCAAATGTTGCGGACAAATATAAAAGGTGCTGTCTTTATAGTGAAATTTGGTAACAGGTGTTTCTTCTGATGATTTTTTACACACAATACATACTTTACTATGGCTCATAACTTAAGGTATTAATGAATGACAAAACTAGTTTCTATTTATTTCTTAAAAACTAATATTGGTCATACTTTAAGCTATTTATTTAAAAACTCATCGTTTTTTTGACACAAAAGTTAATATAAGTGCGTATTGTAATATTCATAATAAAATTTTAATTTGGCATATCATTAAACAACATCAATTAAAACAAATGTTATCTCGCCATTACCATACATTAAACCAAACCCCCAGAATTCAATGACAAAAAAGGGATTCATTTTAGTAGGTTTTATAACTCTAAAATTTGTACTTCAATACGTTTTAATAAGTCCTGAATACGATTTACAACGAGACGAATATCTTCATCTAGATTTGGGGCATCATTTGGCTTGGGGGTATCTATCTGTTCCTCCATTTACGTCTTGGATTTCGAGAATTATTTATCTTTTAGGAAATTCAGTTTTTTGGGTTAAGTTCTTTCCTGCCTTGTTTGGTGCCTTGACTATTCTTGTGGTTTGGAAAGCTATTGAGGAATTAAAAGGAAATCTTTTTGCTTTGATTTTAGGAGCTACTAGCGTATTATTTTCCGCGCTTTTAAGTCTCAACACCTTGTATCAACCTAATTCTTTTGACGTTTTAAGTTGGACAACCGTTTTCTTTATCGTTATTAAATACTTCAATTCCGAAAACCCAAAATGGCTCTTTGTAGCAGCTATAATATTTGCTTTAGGGTTTCTAAATAAATACAACATCGTTTTTTTACTTTTAGGATTTCTTCCTGCTATTTTACTAACCAAGCAACGCAGTGTATTCGTTCAAAGAAAATTATACCTTGCTTTACTTTTAGGGTTGCTTCTTATAAGTCCTAACCTTCTGTGGCAGTACAATAATAATTTTCCTGTCATTACGCATCTAAAAGAGCTTTCAAACACACAATTGGTAAATATCGACCGGTTTGATTTTTTAAAATCACAACTCTTGTTTTTTATAGGGTCGTTATTCGTAATTATTTCAGGCTTATATGCGTTACTTGTCTATAAACCTTTTAAAAAATATAAAGCTTTCTTTTGGTCATTCTTTTTTACACTCATCGTCTTTATTTTTTTCAAAGCTAAAGATTACTACGCTATAGGGCTTTACCCTATTTACATTTCTTTTGGCTCTGTTTTTCTTGCAAAAATTTTAAAGAGTGGTTGGAAAAAATATTTACAACCAATTGCTATTGCAATTCCTGCATTAATTTTTATTCCTATGTTCAATATAGCATTTCCAAATAAGAGTCCGGAGTACATAGTTACACATTCCGACAGCTACAAAGAATTGGGATTACTTCGTTGGGAAGATGGTAAAGACCACTTAATACCTCAAGATTATGCTGATATGCTTGGATGGAAAGAACTGGCTAAAAAAGTAGATTCCGTTTATTCCAAATTACCCAACGCTGACCAAACACTTATAGTTTGCGACAACTACGGACAAGCGGGAGCCATAAATTATTATACAAAATTGGGTATCAAAGCAGTTTCGTTTAATGCAGATTACATTAACTGGTTTAATCTCGACCAAAAATATGTTAATCTGATACGGATTAAAAACTACCGTGAGAAAGATAATGAACTAAAAGAAACCAGTCCCTATTTTAAATCTAGTGTTCTGGCTGATTCCATTACAAACAAATATGCCAGAGAATTCAAGACATTAATATTTGCTTTTAGTGGTTCAACGATTGACATTAACAAAAGAATCAAAAGCGAAATTAAAGAAGTAAAAAACGACCACTAACACCGTAAAAATCAATTGAAACAATTTTCACCTCACAGTTAAAACACATCATGAAAAAAAACCTGACTCTATTCGTAGTAATACTATTGCTTTCTAATGTAGCTAAAGCACAATTTGTAAAGGAAAAATCTATTAACGTACAAATTGGTTTTGGAATGAGTGCGCCCTATTATAGTGCTGATGATATTGCAGACAGCGGCTTTTATCTGCAAGGAGAATATGTTTTAGGCATTGCTTCTTGGGTTGAACTAAGACCCTACGCTGGATTAATTTTAACCAACTCTAACGGAAAAGATCTTCATGACAATCCAACCAATGAAAAAAGCGAAGCAAAAGCCTTTTTAATTGGTGGTAAAGCACGAGTAAGAGCCCCAATTCCTTGGGTTGCACCCTATGTTGAAATAGGAATAGGAGCTTCCATAGGGAAATTCGACACGTTTACGGCATTTACAAATATCAATAAAAGCGGACTTATTTATCATATTCCGTTTTCTATTGGGGTAGAATTAGGAAGACATAATAATGTCGATTTTGGTTTTACCTATTACTTTCAACCAACTGTTGAACAGTTTACTGGAGCAATAGCCGTTGGTATTTCGATACCCTTGAAAAACTAATATAATATTTTACACCAATAGTTAATAACTGTTGAAAAGTACTTACAAATGCGTATTGTGTTTATGGTAAGAAAATTCTAACTTCGCTTAACATAAGTTACCTGCAAGCCTAAAGAAAATTTTGAGTAAAAAAATAGGGTACATAGATGAATCTGGTGATAAAAGTATACACTTCGAAAAAGATGGTGTAACAACTTTCTTTATAGTTAGTGCAATAATAATTGACGAAGATTCTGTTGTCCAAATTCGTGAAGAATTTAAGAAGATATCTAGTTACTTTACACAAGCTCCTGAAGTTAAATCAAATTCAAAATCATTTAGAGATTTTGATAACAGAATAAACTTTCTTAAAAAAATATCAACTCTTGATTTTAGGATTTATAGCGTAATTGTAGACAAAAGAAAAATATTTGAAGACAGTGGTTTAAAATTTAGAAATAGTTTTTTCAAATACGTAAACGGATTATTAGATCATGAATTATATGACTATTACCCCTACTTAAAACTAGTTGCAGATAATCACGGTTCTGAACAATTTATGGATGGGTTTATAAATTATGTTGAAAACAACCACAATCAAACCGAATTATTTAGAGGTCCAGAATTTCAATTTTCTGATAGTAAATCTGAGCCATTAATTCAACTTGCAGATTTTATTACAGGAAGTATTGCAAAATGTTATGAGCCAGGTAAAGTAGAGCAAAGAAGTTCTGAAATTCTTCGAATACTAAATAGACATATTTTACATTTAAGAGAATGGCCAGAAAATCCGCCTAAATTATACCGTAAAGTTGAAAATGAAGATGAGAGTTATAATCAGGAATTGGTTGACTTTATTTTTTTTAGAATTAATGAGTATGTTAATGCTAATCAAGAAAGACAAGAGATCGAAATAAAAAATCAACTGATTTGTTTAAACTATTTGATATATCGATTCAAAATAGATCCTTACGAATATATTTACTCCGACGAAATAATTGACCGAATTAAAATTCGAGATGCTAACTTCAATAAAAGAGTTTTTAGCAAAGAAATCATAGGTAACCTAAGAGAGAACAAAATTTTGATTTTAAGTTCTCAAAGTGGTTATAAAATTCCTTGTTGTAAAGGTGATTTAATTAGATTCTTTAATAACTATAGTTCTCAAATTATGCCTATGATCGAAACTTTACGCAAAACTAATATTGTAATAAAAAGTGCGACTTCTGGTAATATAAATCTACTTGAAGAAAACAATTATGAACTATTAAAAGAAATGATTGAAGTCGCAGCCAATAGTGTGCAAAAATAATTGCTTGGTTCTAGCCTACTTATTAAAATTCTTCGGGTTTAAAACTGCTCAAATCACAAATATAACCTTTAACCGTAATTGAAAAATAAATCACAAAGAATGACATTCCAAAAAATATTTTTTCCAAACAAACCTTTCTTATTTAAGAAAAAAATTACTGATCCAAAATTTGGACTTATGTGGTTTAATCAAAAAAGAGGTACTCATCAAAGTCATTATCAATGTCAAATCATATTTGAGCCAAATAAATCTGTTGTAGATGTTTTTTTTTATTCCGAAAAGGATGGAATAAATAAAAATCAAAAAGTTTTATTTCAAGAAATTGAGGAAAAGTACGTTGATATTATTGAAAAGTTTAGCCCTAAAATCATAGATATTATTAAAAAACAAGAAAATAATATCGATATTTTAGATTTCAAAAATGAATTTAAGCTCAATGCTATTTTTATTCCAAATAATTCAAATGGTATATCAAAGTTTAGATTGCGTTATGAATATAATAAGAACCCTTTAACAAGTATAATAATGGAAATTGAAAACTGGAAATTAATGTTTGTCCAAACGTCATTACAAGGAATGAGGAACGAATGACGACGTAATCTTTCTATTAAACAAATTGCTTCACTGCGTTCGCAATGACGGCTATTTCATATACTTGCCTTTTTTGCTGCCTTCATACATCACGTATTTCACTAAACGTGCTTCAAGCTTAGCGTTGTATAGCTGTATTTTTCTGGAAGGCCGTAAACCCACATGCTTTAAAGCATCGAGATTACTGGTAATAAACCAGGCGTCGGTACCTGGGTAGTTTTGCTTCAAGGTATCGCCAATACTTTTGTAAAAGCTTTCCATATCTAAATTTAAACGCTCACCATACGGTGGGTTAAACACCATATGTAATTTCTCGTCGCCTCCTTTTTGGGTTTTAAAAAAATCTTCGTGTTTAATCTCTATAAAATCATCTAATTGCGCGTTTTTAACGTTCTCTTTGGCTTTGGCAACGGCACTTGGAGCTTTATCATACCCCACAATTTTATGATGGAAATCGCGCGTTTTACCCAATAAGGATTCTTCAATTTTTTCAAACAACTCGACGTCCCAATCCTGCCAACGCTCAAAAGCAAATTCTTTTCGCATTAGATTAGGTGGAATATTACAGGCAATCATAGCGGCTTCAATAGGAATGGTGCCACTACCACACATAGGGTCCATAAAATCAGTTTGTCCGTCCCAGCCAGACAACATAATCAATCCAGCTGCGAGAACTTCGTTAATAGGCGCTATATTCGTGGCTATTTTATACCCGCGTTTATGCAACGAATCTCCAGACGAGTCTAAAGAAATGGTGCATTGTTTTCTATCAATATGAACATTCACCTTTAAATCTGGAAATTTTAAATCCACATCAGGGCGTTCTCCCGTTTTCTCTCTAAATCGATCTACAATAGCATCTTTGGTTTTCTGAGCAATGTACAGTGAATGCGAAAATAAATTAGAATGAATAGTCGCATCAATAGCCAAGGTTCCGGAAGGTTTTAAATAATCTTCCCAAGCCATATCATGGATTTTATTGTATAAATCCTGCTCACCAGATACTCTAAACGACGCGATGGGTTTTAAAATTTTAATAGCGGTTCGCAAGCCTAAATTAGCTTTATACATAAAGCCCTTATCACCCGAAAAACTCACATTACGAACCCCTGTTTTCACATCTTGTGCTCCTAGTTGTGTAAGTTCGTTTGCTAATAAATCTTCAAAGCCAAATAATGTTTTGGCTACCATCGTAAAATTATTCTCCATTATTAATCGTAAATAGATTACAAAAATAGCTTAATTTTGCCGCAATCGTAATGTTTAGTAAAAATTAGGTTGCGGATTTTAGTAACATTCTTTTGTTTTGTACCTTAAGTTCAGTTCAAAAGTTTTTAAATAAAAGGTATAACAACACGTAACGTGGAAACTCCTAAAAGAGCAAATGGTTAAAGAAAGTAAAAAGTGGTTTTCTTCATGGTTTGACAGTCCATTTTATCACATACTTTACAAAGATAGAGACGATAGCGAAGCGCAGGCGTTTATGGATACGCTTACCGATTATTTAAATATTCCTGAAGGCGGTAGTATTTTAGATTTAGCCTGTGGTAAAGGTAGACATTCGGTCTATTTAAATAGCTTAGGCTATGATGTAATTGGTGCTGATTTATCTAAAAACAGCATTACATTTGCCAAACAGTTTGAAAATGACACCTTGCATTTTAAAGTGCATGACATGTGTAAACCTTACAAGCAAAAATTTGATGCTGTTTTTAACCTATTTACCAGTTTTGGGTATTTTGAAAATGAAGAGGACAACCTGAAAACTATTAAATCTATAAAAAAAGAATTAAACGATTTTGGATTTGGAGTAATTGATTTTATGAATTCGGATTTTGTGATAGAACATTTAGTGCCAGAAGAAATGAAAATTGTCGATGGCATTACCTTTTTTTTAAAACGATATCTTCTGGACGGTTATATTATAAAAGATATTGAATTTGTACATAACGAAGAAAATTATACGTTTCAAGAGCGTGTGAAGGCGTTTTCTCTGAAAGATTTTGAACAGTTGTTCGACAAAGCAGGTGTGCACTTGCTTGATATTTTTGGCGACTATAAATTGAATAAATTTAATCCAGAAACGTCTGAGCGTTTAGTTATGATTTTTAAATAGAAGTGTATGTTAAATTTAATTCTTCCTGTAATAAGTGTCATTTTAGGGTTTTTAATTGTGTTGGTTTTAAAACCATCGCAGCGTAAAAATTTAAAACTCCTGTTAGCTTTTAGTGGTGCTTTTTTACTGTCTATTACGGTCTTTAACTTTTTACCCGAGGTATATCAAAACAACGATAAATCGATAGGACTGTTTATCATGGTTGGAATTTTACTTCAAATTATTTTGGAGTTTTTCTCAAAAGGTGCCGAACACGGACATGTGCATTTAAATAAAGAAAGTAACGTATTTCCTTGGTTATTGTTTGTGAGTTTAAGTATCCACTCGGTTTTAGAAGGTATTCCTATTGAAGCGCATCATAATTTAATTTATGGCATTATTGTGCATAAATTGCCCGTATCCATTATTTTATCCACGTTTTTCTTGGCGTCGGAACTTAGCAAAACCAAGATTGCTTTTTTCTTGATTTTATTTGCTTTAATGACCCCAATTGGGGTGCTTTTATCAGAGTATTTTGAATTTATTCAGGTCTATTACCACGAAATTTCTGCCGTGGTCATTGGTATCTTTTTACATATTTCTACAACTATTTTATTTGAAAGTAATGAAAACCATAAGTTTAACTTAACTAAACTAATCACGATTATCGCTGCTGTGGCCATCGCTTATATTTTATAAATTTATAACCACATTCTAGTATTTTAAAACATTATTAAATAACGAATCCCTTGTTTTCAAAAGAAGAATCACGACAATTACGACATGAATTTTGGACTAGTTTTGGGAAATCATTTCCCAGAAAATGGATTTTATACGATACTAAAATAAAAGGATTCAGCTTTAAATTCCATTTTGATACGAAAACAGCTTTAGTTGCTTTAGATTTAGAAGACGACCTTGAAAACCGCATTAAATACTGGGAAAAACTGCAATCTCTTCAATCAATTTTAAAAAGCGATTATCTGCCTAATGCTATATTTGATGAGGAATATTTTTTAGACAATGACAAAGAAATTTCTAGAATTTATGTTCTCTTAGAACAAAAAGTATCAATACACAATAAAAACACCTGGCGAGATGTTATGGAATTTTTTAACACACACATGGCGCTCTTTGAAAACTTTTTTGAAGACTATAAAGATATTTTAGAGGATTAACCTACTAGTCATTACGAGGAATGAGACACGAATGACGAAGTAATCTCATGAAGCAGAACGAAAAATAGACAGATTGCTTCGTTTCTCTCGCAATGACGAAGTAATCACATAAATAATAAAAACTAAAAATTAAACGATGATTTTATTTACACCAATACCTTCTCCATTTTATAATCGTCCATCACAAAACCATTACCAATATCTGTAATCGCTTCTCCTACCCTTTTAAAGTCCATAGCTTCATAAGCTGCAATCGATTTACTATTATACTTATTAACACCTAAGGTTATAGACTTACACGTCTGCTCTAAAGCGCTCTTTTGAACAAAATCCATAGCTGCTTTCCCTATTTTTTTGCCCCGATAGCCTTTTGATACATAAATCTTGCTTAAAAATAAGCTATCATCTTGTTTTATAAAAGACAGATAACCAATAGGCTCATCATTAAAATGAATTAAAAAATACTGATACCCCTCGTTATGTTGCGAATACATCGCCTCAGCAGATTGAAAGTTTTTAAGCATATACTCTACTTGTTCTATGCCGATAATTGGTATATAATGTTCGCGCCAAATAGCATCTGCTAGTGTTTCTATAATCTTAAAGTGCTGTTTGGTAGTGGCTAATATAAAGTTGATCATAAATTAAATAACATATAAAAAAATCATAAAAAAGTGACAAATAGCACCCGCTAACACAAACAAGTGCCAAATAACATGATTATATGGAATACGATGTATTGCGTAGAAAACAATACCTACCGTATAAGCCATTCCTCCTGCAAACAACCATAAAATACCGTTACCCAAAGCGTTTGACAAGTTTGCAAAGTCGAAAATCACTAACCAACCCATAAACAAATACAGTGATGTAGAAAACGCCTCAAACCTGCCTGTAAAGAAAAGTTTCAAAATAACTCCGAAAGCTGCTATGCCCCAAACAATCCAAAATAGTGTCCATCCCATACTATGGCTTAAAGTAATAAGCAACACAGGGGTGTATGTACCAGCTATTAACAGATAAATACTAATGTGGTCAATTATGCGAAAATAATGTTTGTTTTTTTCGCTCTTTACCGAGTGATATAATGTTGAAGCAGAAAACAAAATAATAATTGAAAGACCATAAACAATAACACTAAAAAGGCTCCAATCTGATTTATGTGTATTGAAAACAATGAGCAAAACCAGAGCAGCAATACCTAACATAGCTCCAAAAGCATGTGTTAGGGCATTTAATTTTTCTTCGAAAAGAGATTGGGTTTTCATACCTACTTTTTATCTGGTTCTTTATTATGTAACCACTTATCTGTCAATTCGTAAAAATCATATTTTACCGCAGGTTCTTGGCGTTCTAATACACCGCTCATAAAATTACGCTGTAAAATATCTTCTATTAAGTAATCTTCCTTAACATTCATCGGGTCAAATCCCTCCTTCAATGACAAATCAAACATACTCGCGGTGGTATTATACCAAAATGCAGTCCAGCCACTTTTAAGTTCTTTTAATAAATCAAAGGTTGTTTCACCTGTTTGTCTATGAATAAGCTTAATTAATATTTGTCCTTCTGTTCGAGAGAATTTTTTAAGTTTTTCTGAAAATTCGCCTTCTATATATTTTTGAATCATTTTGGTATAGCGGCGTTTTTCTCCCTTTGTTTTTAATTTTTCTAAGCGCGCATTTAAGGAATCCAATCGGTCTGCCGCCATTTTTGCATACGGATAAACTTTGATAGTTTTCCGTCTTAAAATTAAATATCTAAATCTATCCTCACGACTATCAAACTTTAACTTATTAAGCAGATATACTTCTTTAAGATCGATAGTCTCTCTTGGCACAGAATCGCCTTCAACAATATAATAGTCATACTCAGTTGAATCTTTGACAACAGGATTTCTTTCTTGTGAAAAAACAAGAAAAGGACATAAAAAAATGATATAACGCAGATAACTCATATATACAAAAAACAGCTTTTTTTATTATTCAAAATTAACAATTTAGAGACTTTTAAACTCTTAAAAATTAATAATTATTGTATTTAGTTTTTAAAAGATAGACTTTAGCTTCTATTAAAAAAAATGCGCAAAAAAAATCAAGTTTTTGCGCATTTTTTTGAGAATTAATTGATATCCTAGAATTCTCGTCTGTTATCATCAGACTTGGTGTCAATCAATTTATTATAAGGGTCTACCCCTACTTCTGTTGGCTTTTCATCTACTATAATGCTGAGCTTATTATTAATACTAGTTATTTTATGCTTTTTTAAATACAACACTTTTTCTTTCTTTTTGCCAAGAGAATCCACCTCTTTGGCAAATATACCAATATCAATATAATCTTCTAATGGAACCGATAATTCTGGTTTTTTCATGTTCTCTGTTTGATAACTTAAGGTATCACCCTCTTTTAAACCGTAATATTTTCGTCCTTTTTCATTATTTCTGTACTTGCTCACATTAAATTCCATATCAACTTGGTATTTACCATTGTCTAACTCTTTTGAGCTTACATCAACAATTCTGTTTGAATACAGTGTAATGGTTTCAAACATATCATGAATAACATACTGTAAACTATCTGGCGTTGCTTGCTTAATAAAATTGACCATTTCAACGGAAGTGGTATATGGTGGATCTTGAAATTTTACTTTTTTGACATACTTTTTTAAGGCATTATTTAAGGTGTCTTCACCTATATAATCACTTAATGCATAAAACACAAGAGAGCCTTTTTGGTAACGTATATAGCCTTGTCCATCGTTATACATCAATGGCTTTTCCCGTTTACTTTCAAAGGTACGTTGGGTTAAATAGTCGTCTAATGCTTTCTTTAAAAATTTACGCATCTTGGTTTTTCCTTGTTGATGTTCTAACACTTTTAGGGAAACATACTCTGATAAACTTTCAGACAACATCGTGGCTCCCAATACATCGGCTCCAATAACTTGGTGTGCCCACCACTGATGTGATACTTCGTGTGCAGTTATAGCAAACGGATAATCGACACCGCCTTCATCTGTATCATCTACATCAGCTATAAAACCTACACCCTCAGAATACGGAATGGTATTAGGAAACGATTGCGCAAAACTTCCACCAGTTCTTGGAAATTCAACAATACGTAATTGTTTATGTTGATATGGACTAAAGTTTTTTGAGTTATAATCTAAAGACGCTTTCATACCAGCCATCATTCTATCTAAATTATACTCGTGTCCTTTGTGATAATAAATCTCTAAATTAACATCATGCCATTTGTCTTTTTTAACCTGATATCTAGCCGAATTAAAGGCATAAAAATTTAAAATTTTACTATCCATTTTATAATGAAAATAGTGCCTGTTGTCTTTCGTCCATTCATCTAATAAATAACCAGGAGCGATTGCAATCTGATCTGGAGATGTACTTACGGTCGCTTCAAAATCAATCCAATCAGAATCTTTTGAAATATAAGTATTCCCTAAGGCTGTTGAATCTGTAGGAGCCGGTTTTAAATCATTTTTGGGTAAACCATACTTTTTCCTAACTTCATTATCCTGTAACTCACCACCCGTATTATATCCTAAGGATGGAAACATTTGAAAATTATTTATAAACGTTCCGTTTTCTAAAACTGGTGAATTTTTATTCAACCATGTATTGGTTTTATTATGAACTGTAAAACGCAAAGTTAAAGAGTCACCTGGTTGTAATGCCTCTTTTAATCTGTAAATATTAAATTTATAGACACTGTCTTTGGAAACTAATTCATTAGACTTACTAAACTCAAAAGTACTCGGATAGTCATTGTAATTTAATAACAAACTATCAATAGCCACATCAGATTTATTGACCATAACATAGGTTCCATCTGCATCAAAATTGAGTTGCTTTGGAAATATATTCACATTACAATTTACAGATACAATTCTTGGCTGTATAGCATGTTCATACTTCTTATAGGTTTTTTCAAAAGTAACAGCTTGTTTTTCCTTTTCTTTTGAAGACGTTTGCGTATTAACAATATTGTTTTCATAATATATTAAAGAACCCAAACCAATAAAAGCAGCAAAACATAACATAAAAGCTATCAAAACAAAGCCTTTAAAACGAGAGTTTGCAATAGCTAGTCGTTCTTTAAATGAATGGGGCAACCCTCGAACCCAAAACAAGGCTGAAATGCATAAAAACAGTAACCCATTAAATAGCCAATATAATTTATGGACCACGTAAGGTGTTAGCGTTGAGCCATATCCATTCATATCTGAATATTGAAATCCAGGAGCTTGATTATACTTAAAAATAGACTGCTCAATACCTGCCAATGATAAAAAAGGAATACCAATAGAAATCACTAACAGCACAAACAATCCTAGATATACATTGCCTATAATAATTTGAATAACCAAAGATAACAAGGCCCAAATAACAAAGCCAATAAAATTTAATACATACAATTCATATAAATAATGACCTATTTCAAAATTATAATACCCATGATATATTTGAATTGTCATACCTCCTATCATTATAACCAATAACATGACAACTTGCATTTTTAATAACGCGACAAACTTTGAAACTAATAAGGTCCAATTAGGAATTGGGGTCACATCGATTAAATGATTCATATTATCAAGTTTTCCTCTGTGAACCAACATTCCTGCATATAAAAAAGTTAGAATATTAATGAATATAGAAAACGTATTCCCTGGTATTAGTAGCATTTGCCAGGTAACCGGATAGGTTTTGGTACCAAACAACTCTCCTAATGCCGTAGAAGATATGAGTATAAAAATTAAACCAACTAAAACAATACTAATAAACGGCCAGCTTTTTATAATGTATTTAAAGTCGATATTTGACAGTTTCCAAGTGATTTTTAAATTTTGAATGAAGGAGAAATCAAAATCAACCTTAGGTAATTGAATTCTTGTAATACCTCCAAAATTACTTTTTGTAGACCGCTCTCCTTTTATTTTTTTCCATGAAAACGACAACGCATTTTGAGAAAAGCTAAAGTATTTGTAAACCAATCCGAATACAACAGAAGCAACTCCTAACCATATGAGTCGGTTATAAAGAATAACCCCTTTAACAGGTAACATGAGCTCATTTTGCTCCGCTACCGTCCAATATCTTGTATAATAATTTGCCGCTTGTGACCCAAACGGATCAAGAAGTGCTGAAATTAAGCGATTCTCTGGGTCTGATAGTAAATTCTCTAAAACTCCTTGGATAAGCATCAATAATACAACGATTATAAAACCAGCGGCTATATTTCTTGTATACGTTACCACCGCAAAAACAATAGCTCCAAACAGTAAAATATTAGGAATTATATATACAAAATAAGCCTGTACATACGACATCAAAATAAAAGGACCTACAATATCTTGATTCGTTCCTGGTAACCTAAAACCTATAAATATTCCAAGTCCTATCACTAAAACGATAATTGTGACTATGGTAATACCTGACAAAAATTTAGCAAATAAATAATGTGCTTTTGAAAATGGATACGAATATAAAATAGTGTGCATTTCGGTTTTATAATCTCTATAAATAGAAACGCCGATAATGGAAGGAAATAAAAAGAAAACAAACGTCGTTAGTCCATTAAACAAACCAACAACGCTTGTTGGTGAGTTTACTATTTTTGAAGAACCTGTTGTAACCGTTAAAAAATCAAAAATTCCAGCAGCACTCGCTGAAAAAAACAAAGCCAGCAATAAAAAAATTGCCATGTAAATGTAAAAAGCAGGTTTTTTAAACCAGTATTTTAATTCGTGAATATATATTGTAGAAAACATGTATGTGTGTTTTGATTAGTAAATAATGACTTTAATTAAGCAAGAATAGGTTCTTCTTTTAAAGCAATAAAATACACGTCATCTAACTGAGGAGAAGCCTCTTTAAAATCGGCTGCAGGTTGTTCCATAGCATGAACACGAATGTTTAAAGTATTATCTTGGTTGTAATTAGATGACAACACTTTGTACGCCGTTTCCATAGCTTCCAATTCGTCACGTTCAATCACCTTTGTCCAGATTTGCCCTTTAATTTCTTCTGTTGCCAAAGCAGGCGTTGTGTGTTTTAAAATTTGTCCTCCATTTAAAATAGCCATTTCGTTACACAACTCTTTAACATCATCAACAATATGGGTAGAAAAAATAACCGTACAGTTAGTTCCAACTTCTCGCAATACATTTAAAAACCGATGACGCTCAGCCGGATCCAATCCTGCAGTAGGTTCATCAACAATAATTAATTTTGGATTGTTAAGCAGTAATTGTGCAATACCAAAACGTTGTTTCATACCACCAGAATATCCTGCTACGTCTTTCTTTCTAACATCATATAAATTGGTAATCTCTAAAACCTCTTTAACCAATTTTAACCTGTCTTCTTTTGATTTTACCCCCTTTAAAGTAGCAAAGTAGTCCAGTAATGCTTCGGCCGACATTTTAGGGTATACACCAAATGACTGTGGTAAATACCCCAATATTTTACGGAGAGCCATTTTATCTTCAAGTACATCAATATCACCAAATGTGATTGAACCAGAATCCGGACTTTGCAGCGTCGCTATCGTTCGCATCAACGATGATTTACCAGCGCCATTAGGACCAAGCAATCCAAACATTCCTGCTCCAATTTCTAAATTTAAATTGTCAATAGCTTTAACGCCATTTTTGTAAGTCTTTGTTAAATCTTTAATGATGAGTTTCATAAGGATATTTTATTTTTTAAAGGTCATGTGGTATCGATTTACTCAAATATATTGGTGCTAATTTATCTAAAACAAAAAGATGCCTTCCTTAATGAAAAGCATCTGTATTTTAGGATAATATTTTTTGTTAGTAATTTGATATGACTATTTTAATTAATAATAATTAAGTAGTTAGTGTGAAAATAGTAATTTTTGTTACATTAAACCTTGTTCAATTATTAAAACTGAATAAATCCTCTTATTTTTACATCATAAATCTTTTATAAAACATCCCAAAGAACAGGGAACTAAATAAAATAGTACGTATGTCAAAAAAATCGATATTAAATAAAAAATCAATGGATTTTTTAGAAGCCTATTTAAATAATGCAGCACCTACAGGCTATGAATGGACAGGGCAAAAATTGTGGATGGATTATTTAAAACCTTATGTAGACGAATTTATTACAGACACTTACGGAACAGCCGTTGGTATTATTAATCCTGACGCGAAATACAAAGTAGTTATTGAGGGGCATGCCGATGAAATTTCTTGGTACGTAAATTACATCTCAGACAATGGATTGATTTATGTCATTAGAAATGGCGGAAGTGACCACCAAATTGCACCGAGTAAAGTGGTTAACATTCATACTAAAAAAGGTATTGTAAAAGGGGTTTTTGGTTGGCCAGCGATACATACCAGAGATAAAGCAAAAGAAGAAGCCCCAAAACCTGACAATATTACTATTGATATAGGAGCTAAAGACAAAGATGAAGTTCTTAAAATGGGCGTTCATGTAGGTTGTGTAATTACCTATCCGGATGAATTTCATATTCTTAATGGTGATAAATTTGTATGTCGTGCCTTAGATAACAGAATGGGAGGATTCATGATTGCTGAAGTGGCGCGTCTTCTTAAAGAAAACAAGAAAACATTGCCTTTTGGGTTATACATTACCAATTCTGTTCAAGAAGAAATTGGTTTGCGTGGTGCCGAAATGATAACCAATAGAATAAAACCAAATGTAGCTATAGTAACTGATGTTACGCATGATACGACTACACCAATGATTGAAAGGAAAAAAGAAGGTCATTTAGAAATTGGTTTAGGTCCTGTAGTAGCCTATGCTCCTGCTGTACAACAAAAATTAAGAGATCTTATTACTGATACGGCCGAGACTAACAAGATTCCGTTTCAACGCTCAGCGTTATCGCGTGCCACAGGAACAGATACGGATGCATTTGCTTATAGTAATGGAGGTGTCGCATCTGCTTTAATTTCGTTACCGTTGCGTTATATGCACACCACCGTTGAAATGGTACATAAAGACGATGTTGAAAACGTTATCAAATTAATTTACGAAACCTTGTTAAATATTAAAGACGGAGAAACATTTAGCTATTTTAAATAGTAGTTCGTTCTGGCTTTAATGAATAGTATATTGATTTATAATTATGGTTGATGAATATATTGACATAGTCAATGAAGACGGTACAATTACTGGCAGAAAAACCTTAAAATCTGAAATTCATGCTAAAGGATATTACCATAATACAGCCCATGTTTGGTTGTACACCAAAGATGGTAATATCCTATTAGCACAGCGTTCTGCCTCAAAATCTATTTGTCCGTTGCTTTGGGACGTATCTGTCGCTGGACATGTTGATGCTGGGGAATTAATAATTCATGGTGCTTTAAGAGAAGTTAAAGAAGAAATCGGGTTAACACTTACTCCAAATGATTTACAAAAAATAGGAGTTTTTAAATGTTTTCAATCTTATCCGTCAGGCATAAAAGATAATGAATTCCATCATACTTATATTGCAGAGCTTAATGTGCCGCTTTCCAAACTATCACCCCAAGAGGAAGAAGTTGAAGATTTAAAACTGGTTTCTTTTGACGTATTTCAAGAACTGATAAATAACATAGGAGACAACAATCACTTTGTAGCCAGCAACAAGTCATACTACGAATTTGTATTAAAAAGCATCAAAGAAGTAGTTGAGTAATCGGTTATAAATATGAATTTATTAATCTTTGCATTAGCTCCTGTTCTGGCGATAATCGTCTACATCTATCTTAAAGATAAATACGAGAAAGAACCCAGACGCTTATTGTTTTATAACTTTTTGTTTGGTGCTATTGTAAGTATCATCATTACCACCGTATTATATTTTGTTTTTAATATCATTTTACCACTGCCTGATAAGTACAGTATTTTTCAGCAGTTTATAAAAGCTTTTTTTGTTGTTGGTCTAACTGAAGAATTTAGTAAATACATTATTGTTCGATACTATGCCCAACCAAAATCTGATTTCAACGAGCCTTTTGATGGCATCATCTATGCTGTCATGGTATCCATGGGTTTTGCAGCTATAGAAAATATCACCTATGTTTTTCAAGGCGGAATTCAAACAGCATTATTAAGAGCATTTACTGCGATACCTGCGCATGCTACGTTTGTAATGCTTTAGGGCTGTATAATGTGTGAGTGTTTATTGAGTAAGAAGTAATTAAATGTTTTTTAAAAAATTATTTAATTATCGTTTCTAAGGCTTTTTCTAATAACAAAGTCAAACCATAATCAACACCAACCCTAGTAACTTTATTAATTATATCAATACCTTTATATCTAATTTTTGCAAAACACCAACTTAAAGCATTTTTAATTTGTTTTTGTGTTAATTGGGTAATATTACTATTTAGGTATTTAATTTCTTGGATGATTTCATCATTATCTTCATCACTATCTTCTAATTCAACAACTACTGCATTTAAGAAATTTGTGATTTTTACTTGTTGATTATATTCTAGTGGTTTATCATCATTATCGTCTTCTATGAATTTAAAACTATTGAATATTTCATTTTGATAATGTTTAAGAACATTATTATATGGGTGAATATTTATATTTTGGTAGATTGATACAAGATGTATCCAAGCTTTAATATTATCTTTTATTCTAGTACCAGTTGATTCAGTCGTAAATTTGTTTTCTGAAATTACATTTGAATTTTTAGGGGTATGTGTTATATCATAATATACTTTCCCTTCTTTCAAAACTGGATTTTGAATTGCGTATTTAAATGAAGAATTATAATCAATATCTTCAACCACTATGCATAAATCATCATCAAAAGTTATTCTAACTAAATCGCTATTCAAATTAACTTGACTCCTAATTATTCCAAAAGTTGATTGAATATTATTTAAATACGAATAAGGATAATTTTTAAAATTCATATTTTTCATATGGTTCTATTTATTTAGCCCTAAAGATAATATAAGAAAATACATATGTAAGGGTTTTCTTTTAAACATATTCAACAAGTTTTTAACAATACACCCACAAATTTATTCTACTCATTTGCTTTACTCATGGGCTATTATATGGGGAAAGCTAAATTTTCAAACAACAGAATTTTATTAAATCTTACTGGTTTACTTTTAGCAATCCTATTCCACGGAGCCTATGATTTTTTCTTGTTTATTGATTTTGTTCCGGGTATTGGAATTGGTGCATTTATATCCTTAGCAATTGGCATTATAGTATCTCGTAAAGCTATTAAAAGGCATCAGGAACAAAGTAATTTTAAAATTTCTTAACGGCTTAAACCACAAAACACAATATCCTTCTTGAGTTAAGATATTGATAGTTATAGATTTATAATTATACTATGTTAGTTGTGTTTTAATCTTTATATTTATATCAAACTAAACTTTTATTTCTATGCATTTTAAAGCCACAGTTAACTCAGAAATAGATTTTGACCTTACAGCAAAAGACCTTGAGACGTTAGACATTATTTCAAATTTAGAAAACACGTATCATATTCTTCATCAAAACAAATCGCATCAAGCAGAAATTATACACTCGGATTTCAATGAAAAGCTATATAGCGTCAAAATAAACAATAATTTATATAGTATCAGTATTTCCAATCCTTTAGATCTATTAATTAAAGACATGGGATTTACTTTAAATTCAACAAAACATATTAGTTTAATAAAAGCGCCAATGCCAGGACTTATATTAGATATTAATGTATCGGTAGGTCAAACAGTCAATGAAAATGATGCGCTACTTATTTTAGAAGCTATGAAAATGGAAAATGTTTTAACGTCTCCTAGGCAAGGTATTATTAAATCCATCTCCGTTAAAAAAGGAGATGCTGTAGAAAAAAACACCTTACTAATAGAATTTGAATAGTATGAAAAAAATATTAGTTGCAAATCGTGGAGAGATAGCCATTAGAGTTATGAAAACGGCTGAAAAAATGGGTATTAAAACTGTTGCAGTTTTTTCAACTGCGGATAGACACGCACCTCATGTTAAATTTGCAGATGAAGCCGTTTGTATTGGCGAACCACCATCTACTCAATCGTATTTAAGAGGTGATAAAATTATTGAGGTAGCAAAACAATTGCATGCAGATGCTATTCATCCAGGCTATGGTTTTTTAAGTGAGAATGCCGAGTTTGCGGAATTATGCGAACAAAACAATATCGTATTTATCGGTCCTCGATCAAAAGCTATCAAAATTATGGGTAGTAAACTGGCTGCTAAAGAAGCCGTAAAACATTACAATATTCCTATGGTACCGGGTATAGACGAAGCTATAACAGATATTTCAAAAGCCAAAGAAATAGCCAAAGAAATAGGCTTTCCTATTTTAATAAAAGCATCAGCCGGTGGCGGTGGAAAAGGCATGCGGATTGTTGAAAAAGAAAACGAGTTGGAGTCACAAATGAATCGTGCTATTAGTGAAGCAACATCTGCTTTTGGAGACGGTTCCGTATTCATTGAAAAATATGTAACCTCGCCAAGGCATATTGAAATTCAAATTATGGCTGATAGCTATGGTAATATATTGCATTTTTTTGAACGCGAATGCAGTATTCAAAGACGGCATCAAAAAGTAGTTGAAGAAGCGCCATCATCAATCTTAACACCAGAGCTAAGACATAAAATGGGAGAAGCTGCTGTTTTGGTAGCAAAATCATGTGATTATTTAGGCGCTGGAACGGTTGAGTTTTTATTAGATGCCGATCGCAACTACTATTTTTTAGAAATGAATACCAGACTTCAAGTTGAACATCCCGTTTCAGAAATTATTTCAGGTGTCGATTTAGTTGAACTACAAATACGAGTTGCTCGTGGTGAAGCCTTGCCTATGAAACAAGACGATTTAAAAATTCATGGTCATGCTTTAGAACTGCGAGTATATGCTGAAGATCCTTTAAATGATTTTTTACCAAGTGTTGGTCATCTTGACACTTATAAACTGCCTGTTGGTAAAGGCATTAGGGTTGATAATGGTTATGAAGAAGGTATGGATATTCCTATTTATTACGACCCGATGCTTTCTAAACTTATCACCTATGGCAAATCACGTGAGGAAGCTATTCAATTAATGCTTAAAGCCATAAGTGACTATGATGTTCAAGGTGTTAAAACAACGCTACCCTTTGGCACATATGTTTTTGAACATGAAGCCTTTCGCTCGGGTAATTTTGATACCAACTTTGTGAAAAAACACTATGAGCTAGAAGCAACAAAAGAGCATTTAAAAGTAGAAGAGAAAATAGCTGCTTTAATCGCTTTAAAAAAGTATTTGGAAGACCAGAAATTAGTTCGTTTACCAAATTCATAAGTTTATATATCAGATAAGGAGTCCTTAGAACCTATTAATACACCATTAAATGAAGTCAAAAGAAGACAAAATTAATATGTTGAATGATTACATTGCTCAAGCACATTTGGGTGGTGGACAAGAACGTATTGAAAAACAACATGCTAAGAAAAAACTAACTGCCAGAGAACGCATTGCTTATTTATTAGATGAAGGGTCTTTTGAAGAAATCGGCATTTTAGTAACGCATAGAACGACAGAATTCGGCATGCAAGATGAGATTTATTTTGGGGATGGTGTTGTTACTGGATATGGCACCATCAATACAAGATTAGTCTATATATATGCACAAGATTTTACAGTTTTTGGCGGTTCTCTTTCGGAAACTCATGCAGAGAAAATTTGTAAAATCATGGATTTAGCACTTAAAGTTGGAGCGCCTATTATTGGATTAAATGATTCTGGTGGAGCACGTATTCAAGAAGGTGTTCGTTCATTAGGCGGGTATGCAGAGATTTTCTATAAAAATGTTCAGTCTTCTGGTATTATCCCGCAAATATCTGCTATTATGGGGCCATGTGCTGGAGGTGCCGTGTATTCACCTGCTATGACCGATTTTACGTTAATGGTAGAGCAAAGTAGTTATATGTTTGTAACGGGTCCCAATGTTGTTAAAACAGTAACTAACGAAAATGTTACTTCAGAAGAACTTGGAGGTGCAACAACACATGCCACAAAATCCGGTGTTGCTCATAAAACCTCTGCCAATGATATTGAATGTTTAGAAGACCTTAAAACCCTATTAAGTTATATTCCTCAAAACAATAAAAAAACAACGGAGAATTTACCGTATAAACTGAATGATGAAATAAGAGAGGTTTTATCAAATATTTTACCCGATAATGTTAATAAACCTTATGATATGCATGAGGTTATAAAAGGTATTATTGATGAAGATTCTTTCTATGAAATTCATAAAGATTATGCCGAAAATATTATTGTTGGTTTTAGCAGAATTGCAGGACGAAGTGTGGGTATTATAGCCAATCAACCCATGTTTTTAGCAGGTGTTTTAGATGTAAATAGTTCCAAAAAGGCAGCTCGTTTTACACGTTTTTGTGACAGCTTTAATATTCCGTTATTAGTATTGGTTGATGTTCCTGGTTTTTTACCTGGAACTGATCAAGAATGGAATGGCATTATCGTTCATGGTGCTAAATTATTGTATGCGCTAAGTGAAGCTACAGTACCAAGAGTTACTGTTATTACGCGTAAAGCCTATGGTGGTGCTTACGATGTGATGAATTCTAAACACATTGGAGCTGATTTGAATTTTGCTTGGCCAAGTGCAGAAATTGCTGTAATGGGAGCTAAAGGCGCTAGTGAAATTATTTTTAGAAAAGAAATTGCTTCTGCTGAAAATCCAGATGAAAAATTAGCTGAAAGAGAATCTGAATATGCTGATACCTTTGCTAATCCATATACTGCTGCCAGACGAGGTTTTATTGACGAAGTTATCTTACCAAAAGATACGAGAAGAAAACTTATAAAAGCCTTCTCTATGCTAGAAGATAAAATTATTGAAAAACGCGATAGAAAACATGGAAATATTCCTTTGTAATTTTAATCAAATATAAATTAGCATAATTTGCTATGTTATATCAATTATTTGAGCATTACTCATAAATGAATCTTGCCAACGTTCAAAACGAGTATCAAATTTATTAGAGAAAATAAGATATTGACATCTTTCTATGCTTTCGGGAGTTCTTGAAACATCAGCAAAATTATTGTTCCTAAATAGAAATTCTGCGTCTTCAATAACAAACATTTGAAGCTTATTTAGGTTAATACCGTTTAAATAAAATATTTTATTTAAACGCTTTGGGGTTGCAATAACAATATCGGTTCCTAAGTAAATTTCTTCGCGTTGCAGTTCAATATTATGTTCATCATAAGCACAATAAACCCGCAAATCAGTTCCTTTTTTATATGTATTGAAGAGATCTGCTAAGTCTAATGCAGCTTGCTTATCTTTTACAAAAATCAAAGCTCGCGGCGCATCTTCAAACGCATTTTTTAATTTATTAATGATACTTATTACTATACTTGTGGTTTTTCCTGAATCGTTTGGTGCTATTACAAATAAACTATGACCGCCCTTTATTTTAGAAAGAATTGCTTTTTGAAGTGGTTTTGGCTTCGTAATCGCATTTTGTGTTAAAGCATTTTTAAGTGGCTCTATTAATTTTTTAAAAGGCATAGTTTTTTATATAGAGAACAAAGATAGTCTTTTAAAAATGGCACTTAAAACTTAGAAAACAAAAAAAGCGTTCTGTTAGGAACGCTTTTAAATACTATTAATTAGTTACTCAAATTAAAAGACCAAATCTGATACTAAATCAAATTCGTCATAAATAGCTTTATCTTTTAAATTATCAAAGAAACTGGTAGAACCATATCTTACATCATATTTTGTTCTATCAATTTTTAAAGAAGCAGTGGCTTTACTACCGTAAATTGAAATTTTAAAAGACACTGGGTTTGTTATCCCTTTAATCGTTAAATCTCCAGTAACATCATATGAATTTTTACCTGAAGCTTTCACATCTGTAAACACTAATGACGCAGTAGGATGAGTTGCAACTCCAAAGAAATCATCAGATTTTAAATGACCTTCTAATTTTCCTTTGTATTCACCTTCTAAATCTGTACACACTAAAGATGTCATATCTATTACAAAATTACCTCCAACTAATTTATCCTCACTAAATTCTAATGAACCCGATTCAATACCAATATGACCTTCGTGAGAGCCTGTAACTTTATACCCTTTCCAAACAACTTTACTTTCTTCTGTTTTTACTTCCTTTATCTCTTTTTCAACAGTTGTAAAAGAGAATGCTGCAAATGCAACAATAACTGATGCTGTTTTAAATAAATTTTTCATAATTTTTCTTTTTTTAAATGATTTAAGATTCGTAATACAATTTTTCCTTAATAATTTTTCCGTCTTTCCAATTCTGAACTGCTACCTGAGTAAAGTTTTTAACTCCTAACTCTTTATGTGTATAATCAAAATGCCATTCAACCATTGTGGTTTGTTCTCCAACAGCAAGGTTTAATGGTTTAGCACATCTGAACTCAGTTATGGCAGCGAAAAAATCTTGTTTTCTTTTTCTATTAATTTCTTTCCCAATACATTCTGGATTATCATTTTCTTGAATTACAACATCATCATGATAAAACGCTTCGAAAGCCTCTAAGGAATTTCCTTGAAGAATCATATCATTAATAGTGCTTATTTTTTCAATCAATGTTTTCAAAATACCAGTACTTAATATTATGATACAAAGATCTCGAATAAGTCTAATGAGAAAAATAACGTAGTTTATTAAATGATGTTAATCTAGTTTAACATTTACTGTTCCAAGATGAGTTGGCTCTTTATTTTGCTGAGAAATTCTTTAGTAATACCGAGGTAAGAAGCTATCATATACTGTGGAATACGTTGTTCAATTTTTGGATATTCATTTCTAAAATACAGATACTGTTCCTTTGCAGAAAGACTAAAACTTCTCACAATTCGTTTCTGTGACGCAACTAATCCCTTTTCAACGATTTGCCTGAAGAAGCGTTCTAGTTTTGGTATTCTAATATATAAATCTTCAATAATTTCTTGAGAAAACATAATGAGTTCTGTGTTTTCTAAACATTGCACATTAAAATCTGCTGGCGTTTGGGTTATAAAACTCCCTATGTCTGAGGTCCACCAATCTTCTATAGAAAACATAACAATATGCTCCTGTCCGTCTGAATCCATAAAAAATGTTTTTGTGCAACCCGAAACCACAAAACCTGTGTATTTACAAACATCACCATGTTGTACAATATATTGTCCTTTTAAATACTTTCTATACAACAATTTAGACGAAAGAATATCTTCTTCATCTTTCGATAACGTAATAAAATTGCTCATGTATTTTAAAAGTGGCTCTATATTCATCTTAGAATAAATGGATTAATTGCTGTTGACAAATTTAATAATTAATAAGACTTAATTAGTATTAAAAATATTGAAACCATTACTTTTGCGCCATGCAAACTAAAAACACTTTTGAATATGAATTTATAGCTTTAATGGCCTCTTTAATGGCTATTGTGGCGTTAACTATTGATGCATTATTACCTGCCTTACCTAATATAGGACATTCTCTCGGTGTTACCAAAGAGGTTAACAATCAGCTTCTAATAACTATGATATTTTTAGGAATTGGATGTGGGCAGCTTTTTTTCGGTCCGTTGTCGGACAGCTTTGGAAGAAAACGTATTGTTTTCATAGGGTTTGCTGTATTTTTTATTGCCAGTATTATCTGTGTTACTACCAAAAGTTTTGAGATGATGCTTTTTGGTAGAATTTTGCAAGGTGTCGGGCTGTCCTCTCCGAGAACTATGAGTATTGCTATCGTAAGAGATTCTTATAGTGGAGATTACATGGCTAAAATATTATCTATTGTTGTTATGGTGTTTATTTTAGTGCCCGTAATTGCACCAACATTAGGACAGTTTTTACTTCATTTTTATAATTGGGAATCTATTTTCTATTTTAACTTAATATATTGTTCTATAATTATCTTTTGGTTTTGGAAACGACAACCTGAAACCTTACCCAAAGAAAAACGAATAAAATTTTCATCGCACCTTTTTATTGACGGACTCAAAGAGTTTATAAAATATAAGGATGCTATTGGATTTACCATTATTTCTGGATTTATCACAGGCTCATTTATGGTATATTTAAGTACGTCTCAACAAATCTTTGAAAATCAATATGACTTAGCAGATATGTTTCCCTACATTTTTGCCAGTTTAGCAATTTCCATTGGGTTAGCGACCTATTTAAACAGTGTTTTAGTAGTTAAATATGGTATGATGCAAATGGCATTTGTTTCTGCTATTGCCTATGTAGCAATATCATTATTATATGTGTTTTTGTTTTGGTCTGGCAACAACCCTAGCATATACGTGTTAGTCGGTTTTTTTGCTTTACAGTTTTTTGCCATTGGGTTTTTATTTGGGAATTTAAGAGCCTTAGCCATGGAGCCTTTAGGACATATTGCAGGAATTGGTGCAGCGATTAATGGTTTTGTATCAACTGTTTTAGCAGTTCCTATTGCTAATTACATTGGTAATTTTGTTAAGACTTCTGTTTTACCGTTATTTATTGGGTTTTCTGTTTTTGGGATATTGTCTTTAATAGTATTTATGGTATTAAAGAGAAACACACCTCTTCAAACTGCTTAAATTTAAAGGTAACGCTCTTTTATAATATCCAAATGCCACAACTCATGGCCTAACACAATAAAAGCTGCTGCTCTGGCAGACATATCATTACCACTGGCATTGCCCATTTGTTTTAAATCAATTTCTGTTAAACTTTTTAGTAATACTATAAAACTCTGTCTTGTTATATGATATTCTTCAAGTAATTGTTCTATAGTTTTTTGATTTGCGTTTGATGGTTGTATATAGTCATTTTGCTCAAAACCTGCCAAAGGCGTATGGTCATGTCTTGCGATTCTAAAACAACGATACATAAAAACACGTTCGGTATCTATTATATGCTGAAAGACTTCTTTAATAGTCCATTTATCAGGAGCATATTTATAATTTAATTTATCGTTGGAAATTGCTCTAAAAAATGATGACACCGTATTAAAACCCGTTTCAAACCCTTCAATTAAAACTGTATTTTTCAGTATTTTATTTATATAACCACTGTAAAAGGTTGCATACTCTACTGTTTGCATATCTTGTATAACCATAACTTATATTTTTGCTTGATAGGTATATAAATCATAATAACGTCCTTCTTTTGCTATTAATTGATCATGATTTCCTTGTTCAACAATTTTTCCCGCTTCAATCACTAAAATCTGGTCTGCTTTTCTAATAGTGCTCAACCTATGTGCAATGACTATGGTGGTTCTATCTTTTATTAATTGAGTTAAACTTTTTTGAATTAAAGATTCACTTTGAGTATCTAAATTGGAAGTTGCCTCATCTAAAATAATAATTTTAGGATTTGCTAAAATAGCTCTTGCAATAGCTAAACGTTGACGTTGTCCACCTGATAATTTAACGCCTCGTTCACCTATTAACGTATCTAAACCATCATCAAAACGATCTGTAAATTCGTTTACATAGGCTGCTTTAACAGCATTTTGTAAGTCTTCTTCTGAAGCATCAGGTCTGGGAAACATAATATTTTCCCTTATAGTTCCTTCAAATAAAAACTCATCTTGTAAAACAACACCTAAATACTTTCTATAACTACTTAAATTCACTTTTGATAAATCCTTATTGTCAATGGTAATGATACCAGATTTAGGATTCAAAAACGTTGCTGACAACCCAGCAATGGTAGATTTACCCGAACCTGAACTTCCTACTAGAGCAGTCACAGATCCTGCTGGTGCTTTAAAACTTATATTGTGCAAGACATTTTTACCTGTTTCATAAGCAAACGATACATCGTTAAATGTTATCTCCCCTTTAATGCTTTCTAAATTTATGATTCGCTCTTCATTATCTTCCTCAGCAGTCATATTCATTAACTCTTCGGTTCGGTCTAAACCTGCTAATGCTTCAGTTAATTGGCTTCCTATATTACTCATTTGAACAATGGGAGCTATCATAAAACCAAGTATCAAAGTAAAGAATAAAAAGTCTCCCGTAGTCATTTCACTTTGCATCATATAATAGCCACCAATTCCCATAATACCCGTGGTCGCTATTCCAATCAAAAAAGTTGAGGAACTGGTCATAAATGCTGTAGCTGTCAAGCTTTTTTTAACGTTTTGAAATAACTTTTCAACGCCTGCTTCAAACACGGCACTCTCTTGCGCTTCTGCATTAAAAGCTTTTATAACCCTTACTCCTGCCAATGTTTCGGTAAGTCGTCCCTTAACTTCGGCATTGATTTTTCCTCTATTTCTAAAAATAGGCCGAATATATTTAAACGCTCTTAACGCGATATACCCAAATATTGAAAGCGGCACAAATACAAAAAGCGTCATCCATGGATTTAGCTTTATCAAAATTATTAAAGAAACAATCGCTGTAAATGAACCACCTACTAATTGTACCAAGCCAGTTCCTATCAAGTTTCTTACGCCTTCTACATCACTCATAATACGAGAGACCAAGGCTCCCGATTTAGTATTATCAAAAAAGCTAATGGGCAAAGACAGTACTTTTTTTTGCACTTTAGCTCTCAATTCACTTATTAAAAATTGTGCTTGTACACTTAATATACGGGTTAATAAAAATGATGAAACTGCCTGTACAGAAATCGCGGCTATGACTATGCCTATTAAATAATATAACTGAGTATGATCTTTATTTGGCACGACCTCGTCTAACAATACTTTACTTTGCCATGGCAATATTAAACCTGCCAAACTTCTAATAATAATTAAAATTAGACCAATAAATACCAAATTTTTCCGTGGCCAGATAATAGTTTTAAAAGCCTGAGCCATGGTTACTTTTTGCTTAGATTTATTTTTTGAATCGTTTTTTAAATGTTGCATGAATTTTTTTTTGAAAGAATAGGGGTCAAAAATAACCAATTTTAGCAGGAGCACTATTAATAAAAATAAAAACCACTTTTAAAAAAAGTGGTTTTATTATTAAATGTGTATTACAACTTGCTAAGTTCTTTTTGCTTTTTTAGCTAGTTTTGCTGCTTTTTTCTCTTTTGGAGTTAAAACTGCCTCTTTTTTTACATTTTTCTTAGAGTCTAATGATTTTGCCATAATTGATGCTTTTAAATTCTATGCATAAGATAAACAAAAACTAGATAGGGATTAAAAAAACTTCTTAATTACTTTTTTTATTAAAAGTGATACTCCAAATACCTCTTATCTCATTTTCTTTATAACCTGTAGCTAAATCATTGGGGTAAAGTTTTGATATTCTGTCTTGAACCTCAGGACGTATATCGTCTTTTGTTCCATGACATTTCAAACACATAGTGTTTGTTGGAATTGGAAAATAAAAATGCACGCTATTAGCCTCTTCAATAACTATAGGTTTCGGTTCTTTTTTTGCTAAGGCATTAGCTTTAAATGCTGCTATGTATTTTAATTCTTCTTCGTTGGCTTTATTATTGGGGTTTCTGTTTTTATCGGACACTCTTTTGATATTTGCATCGAATTTAACAGACATACTATCTGTTAAAGGCATTGCTTGTATATTGCAAAACGCTAAAGCCGCTTCAGTTCCTTCCTTTTGAATGGTTCCCATTAAGTTTTTTCCTAATACTTTTTTTGTTTCCAAAGCATATTCCAATCCTATATCTGTATACGTTTTAACCTCATCTTTATTTTGATCTTTAAGTTGGTATCCCATTTGATTATAGTTTGAATTCCCGTGACCTTCCCAATGCGACTTAAACCATTCTGGCTCATCTATTTGATAATCATACATGAAAGCTGCTATTTTCTCAATGGTCTCTTTTGGAAACACTTGTTTTGGCATCACACCGAATTTTTTCACAGCACCAAACATCAACGCTTTTTCTACCGTTGGATTTTCTACAAAATGTCCTACGGCTTGTATAAACTCATCTCTTGAATAGCCTTCCATGTTAATATATCTTGCCTTAATTGCAGCCATAGGAGGAGCAATACGACCCGTTACTTCTGGAGCAATTGGACTATGACATAAATAACAGTTTTTCTCTAGTAATTCTTTACTTTCTCTTGCGTCGTAACTATTTTTTTTTAAAATCACTATCTCTTTTTCAGATGTAGTATTATCTGATTTTTTCCCTTTGCAAGCAGTAACCATTACTACAATAACTAATAAAAATACTATTCTCATCTATTAAATTTTTCTCAAAAATAGAGTCTTAGATTAACGTACTTAGTAACCTTAGTTACAAAGAACTATTATTTTTAAAATGTTATTAAACACTTTAATGTGATACCTTTAATTTAGTATTTTTATTGCTATAATTAAATAGTACTTTTTAAAATGAAAATAATAGGAATTGGAAAAAACTATGTAAGCGATAAAACTGAAATAAAAGGGCTTAAAACAGGAGCTCAAACCATATTTACAAAACCAGAATCATCATTAGTTACAGGTAATAAAAATATTGTGTATCCTAAAGTTACCAAGCAACTTGCTTATGAAGTTGAATTGGTTATAAAAATTGGTAAACAAGGAAAGGATATTGAATTTGAAGATGCTGCATCGTACATTTCAGAGATTGCAGTTGGTATTGATTATACTGCCAAAGATGTACTAAGTGCTAGTAGAGAAACTAAAGGGCCATGGGCATTGGCTAAAGGATTTGATGGTGCTTCTCCCATTTCTAATTTCAAACCAGTTTCAAATTTCCAAGATTTAAATAATATTAATTTTGACCTTGTTATTAATGGAGAGAAAAAGCAAGTTGGTAATACCAGTTTTATGATTTATAACTTTAATGAAATCATTTCTTTTGTGTCTTCTTTTATGACCTTAGAACCTGGAGACCTCATCTTTACAGGAACTCCCGCATCAGGAACTGGTTTAAATGTAAAAGGTGATCACTTACAAGCATCTATTGAAGGTGAGTTGTTATTGGATTTTAAAATAGTTTAATCGTAAAAACTATAGATATTTAGTACTCTCAAGGTTTAAAACACCTTTAAAACGTATTGGGTTAATATAAAAAAAGCACCATAAGAAATGGTGCTTTTTTTAACTTTATTTTAAACTTATTTACAAAGCATTATCAATAATTTCCTGCACAACTTCAGGATTTAGTAAGGTAGATGTATCACCTAAATTACTCATATCTTTACAAGCAATTTTTCTTAAAATACGACGCATAATTTTTCCACTTCGTGTTTTGGGTAGTCCGCTTGTAAACTGAATTTTATCAAGTTTTGCAATCGGTCCGATATGTTCTGTAATAATTTGATTAATCTCATTGCGTACATTATCATGAACCCTTCCTTCTCCAGTTTCTTTCAAAATAACATACCCGTAAAGCGCATTTCCTTTAATATCATGAGGGAAGCCAACAATAGCAGATTCGGCAACGGCTGGATGCTCGTTAATTGCATCTTCAATAGGTGCTGTTCCTAAATTATGACCAGAAACAATAATAACATCGTCTACGCGACCAGTTATTCTGTAATAGCCTACTTCGTCACGTAAAGCACCATCACCAGTAAAATATTTATTTTCATATGCTGAAAAATAAGTATCCTTATACCTTTGATGGTCACCCCAAATCGTGCGTGCTATAGACGGCCACGGAAACTTAATACACAAACGCCCTTCAACCAAATTCCCTTTTAACTCTGCTCCTTCTTCATCCATTAAAGCTGGTTGAATACCTGGAAATGGTAAAGTTGCATACGTTGGTTTTGTAGGTGTTGCAAATGGTATTGGAGTAATCATAATACCGCCTGTTTCAGTCTGCCACCACGTATCAACAATAGGACTGCGCCTTTTTCCAATCGCATCATTATACCAGTGCCATGCTTCTTCATTAATCGGTTCTCCTACAGACCCTAATACTTTTAAAGATGACAAATCATGTTCTTCAGTAAATGAAATATTTTGTTTTGCTAATGCACGAATAGCCGTTGGTGCTGTATAAAATTGGTTGACTTTATGTTTGGCTACAATTTCCCAGAAGCGTCCAAAATCTGGATAATGTGGCACTCCTTCAAACATAACTGTGGTAGCGCCATTTGCTAAGGGACCATAAACGATATAACTATGCCCTGTAATCCAACCAATATCTGCCGTACACCAATACACATCGTCTTCTTTATACTGAAACACATTTTTAAACGTGTAAGCTGTGTACACCATATAACCCGCGGTAGAATGCACCATGCCTTTTGGTTTTCCTGTTGAGCCGGACGTATACAAAATAAATAACGGGTCTTCAGCATCCATGATTTCTGGCTCACAATCTGCAGAAGCTTTGTCTAATAGTGGTTGCAACCAAACATCGCGTCCGTCTTTCATGGTTACTTCTGAATTAATTCTGTTCACCACCAACACATTTTCAACACATGGACATTGCTCTAAAGCTTCATCAACAATACCTTTTAAATCTATGGTTTTTGAACCACGATATGACCCGTCTGCAGCAAGCACCAATTTACAGTCGCTATCATTAATACGCGTTGCTAACGCTGTTGAAGAAAAACCAGCAAACACTACCGAATGAATCGCTCCAATTCTGGCACAAGCAAGTAATGAAACCGCTAATTCAGGAATCATAGGTAGATAAATACAAACACGATCGCCTTTTGAAATACCCTGAGCTTTTAACACATTCGCCATCTTACAAACACGATTGTGCAATTCGTTATATGTGATATATTGTGCAGTTTCATCAGGATTATTGGGTTCGAAAATAATCGCCGTTTTATTACCTTTTGTTCTTAAATGCCTATCAATACAGTTTTCGGTAATATTTAATTTAGCCCCTTCAAACCACTTTATTTCAGGTTTTGAAAAATCCCAACTCAACACATTATTCCATTTTTTGCGCCACATGAAATGTTCTTCGGCAACCTCTTCCCAAAAATTCTCTGGATCTCTAACAGATTTCCTATAAACTTGATAATATTCTTCTAAATGTTTAATGTGATAGTTACTCATGATTTTATTTAATTTGGTTTAATTTTTTGTTGATATGATTATAAGTTGTTAATATGATTGCAGTATTAGTAAATATGTTTCAGAAAAAAAATGAAGTTATCAAAATAGTAACAATAAATCAAATATAAAATATTTAATCACTCCCTTTTTTTCAAATCCTATTTTAATTCTTTGTATTCACTTCAAAAACACTTTACACAAAAAATTTATTACCCACTATTTTATAACTTAGCAGTATGAAAAACTCTATTGCAGATCGTGTTTTTGATTTTTTAAAAAAATATCCTCCTTTTAATCTTTTAAAAAATGATGACTTGTTAGAAATATCAAAACAAGTATCTATTATATATCTAGAAAAAGGAGATACTGTATTTAAAAAAGGTGATGATTTTAATACTGATTTTTATTTGGTTAGAAATGGAGCGGTGACATTATTTCATACTAATAGCAACAATGAACAAGAGGTCTTAAACATTTGTGATGCTGGTGATGTTTTTGGTGTTAGACCGCTCATTACCAAGGAAAATTACAAATTAACAGCTACTGCTAATGAAGAATCAATAATTTACGCCGTCCCTATTGATATTTTTCAAACGGTAACAAGTGATAACGCCAGTGTTTATAAATACTTAATTACAGCGTTTGCAACGAATGCTTACGATCCATACACGGCAGAGGAAACCGGAAAAATTTTTGTTGATTATTTACCCCATACCTCTCAGGACATGGTCAATTTTCAATCTGCTAATTATACTAAAAGGCCTATAACTTGTAATATTGATTCAACCTTAAAAGATGCTGCTATTAAAATGAGTACTCACAAAATAGGATGTATTATTGTTACCAACGAGCATGAATATCCTATGGGTATCATTACAAATAGTGATATTAAAAATAAAATTGCTACCGGCTTATTTCCCATAGAGACATCAGTAAGTTATATTATGAGTTCTCCTGTAATAACGGCTAAAAAAGGCCTAACTGTCGCCGATGGGCAATTGCAAATGATAAAACACAATATCGGTCATTTATGCATTACAAAAGATGGCACAGCAAATTCCAGACTTATTGGTGTTTTAACACATCACGATATTTTGGTGTCACTAGGAAACAATCCATCCGTAATATTAAAAGCCATCAAGCGAGCTAAACGAACCAGAAAACTTAGAACAGCACGATTAAAAGCCAATAACTTATTAAAAAGTTACCTAGAGCAAAACATTCCACTATCTCATATCATAAAAATTATTTCTCAAATTAACGACACTGTGACTGCTCAAGCCATAGTAATAGCTTTAAAAAAAATGCCTACACCACCTCCTGTATCTTTTTCGTGGATGGCAATAGGAAGTCAGGGACGAAAAGAACAATTACTTTTTACAGATCAAGATAATGCCATTGTTTTTAATGATGTTTCAGAAAGTAAGTACAAAGAAACGCAAGACTATTTTCTAAAACTTGCCAAATTAGTTACTAAGTCTTTAAATAAAATAGGGTTTGAATATTGTGAAGCAGATATGATGGCTAGCAATCCAGAGTGGTGCAAGTCTTTAAGCGAATGGAAATTACAATTTAAAGATTGGATTTTAAATCCTGATGAAAAAGCAATACTCCTGTCATCTATATTTTTTGATTATAGTCATGTATATGGGGATGAAAAATTAATTGACGACTTATCAGATTCCATTTTTGAAAACTTAAATAAAACCTTATCATTTATAAAATTTCTAGGCATAGAGGCTGTAAAAAGTCCATCACCTCTTGGTTTTTTTAAACAATTTTTAGTGGAACAGGATGGCGAACAAAAAGATCTTTTCAATATAAAAAGTAGAGCTATGATGCCATTAATTGATGCAGCAAGATTACTTATCTTGAATAATAAAATAAAAGGCATCAACAACACCTCTGAACGTTATGAAAAATTAGCAGAAATAGATCCTAATAATAAAGAACTATATGAATCTTGTTCGTATGCGTTTAAGGCGCTCTTAAAGTTTAAAACAAAACAAGGCATCTTGCTTAATAATTCTGGAAAATTTATCGAGTTGAAAACATTAACCAAAGAAGAACAATTAAAACTGCGTCGCTGCTTTAAACCAATACACGAAATTCAAGAAAGCCTGAAATTACGCTTTGATTTAAAAAATTTTATATAAATGAAGCTATCGTGGTTCAATAAAAAGACACCTACATATCCGGATTTTTGGAACGACTATCTTGATTGTTTTAATGACACTAAAAAAGGTGATATCCAGAATACACGTTTTATTGCTTTAGATACTGAAACTACTGGTTTTAATATCAAAGAAGATCGGATTTTATCCATTGGAGCCGTTTCTTTTATTGAAAAAAAAATCCAAGTAAACAATAGCCTAGAGCTCTATTTGGAGCAAGATATTTTTAAACCAGAAACCGTTGAAATACATGGTTTAATGAAAAAAGGCTTACTAGAAAAAGTTACTGAATTAGAAGCCATAAAACTATTTTTATCCTACATAAAAAATGCTGTTTTAATAGCTCATCATGCCAATTTTGATAAAAATATGATTAATGAAATGCTTTTAAGACATGGTTTGGATGAACTAAAAAACGAATTTATAGACACTGGAATTTTGTATAAAAAATCTAAACACATTATTTATCAGAGTACACTAAAACCCATCTCCTTAGACGACTTATCAAAAGAACTAAATGTTCCTTTAGTAGATCGTCATACCGCTACTGGAGATGCTCTTATAACAGCCCTTGTTTTCTTAAAAATCTTAGCTCGTTTAGATAAACGCAAACACCTTAAATGGGACTATTTATTGAACAAATAGTTTTTAAAAAGAGTGCCTTATGATTCAATTCTTTTCTTATACCCATTAAATTCTTTGATAACTCGAGGCGCCAATATAAGCGTTGAAACCATAGTTGGAATAGCCATTAAAGCAAACACGCCATCTATCAAGTTTAGCATCATACTAAATGGTGTCATAACAGCTAAAATAATACTAAGTATATACACATAATTAAAATAATGCTTTTTATCATCGCCTATTAAAAAGGATAAACATTTAGAGCCATAGTAGGAATACGAAAACAACGAGGATACACTAAAAATTAGTACACAGACCATTAACAAATACTTTCCGTAAACGGGCATAGCAGCGTCAAAAGCAGATGCTGTTAAACTTACACCGTTATCAGAAGTTGTTTGCCATACACCGGTTACTAAAATAGCCAAAGCCGTTAGTGTACAAACTATAAGCGTATCAATAGCTGGCCCTAACATAGCTACTAATCCTTCACGCACAGGCTCATCAGTTTTTGCTGCTCCATGTGCCATGGGGGCTGTACCAATACCTGCTTCATTTGAAAAAGCACCACGACGAATCCCTAGCAAAACCAAAGCTCCTAAAATACCACCAAAAAACGGATCGCCTCTAAAATTTTCAGCAGAAAATGCATCAGTAAAAATCATAGCAAAATATTTAGGAACTTCACTATAGTTAGTAATTAAAATAATTATCACCAAAACAAAATATAATATCACCATGGTAGGCACCATTTTAGAAGCTGCATTACTAATACTTTTTAAGCCTCCAATAATGATGATTGATGTTGAAACAACCAAGACAACTGCAATAATCACATTAGTTGTAAAACCTACTTCTACACCATTTGGTGTTAAAACAATATCGTTAATTGCCTGTGTTAATTGATTAACATTAACAACAGGTAGTACCCCTATCATCCCAAAAAAACTAAACATGATGGCTAGTGGTTTCCAAGACTTACCCAATCCTTCAACTATAAAATACATGGGGCCTCCTTGCAAAACACCTGCACTATCTTTTCCTCTGTACATAATAGCTAAAGTAGATGTGAAAAATTTAGTAGACATTCCAACAATAGCACTCACCCACATCCAAAACATGGCTCCTGGACCTCCTACAGAGATAGCCACAGCAACTCCAGCGATATTTCCCATACCTATGGTAGATGATAAGGCTGTCGACAACGCTTTAAAATGACTAATTTGACCTGGATCATCAGGATCATCAAATTTACCTCTAAGTACCTGTATGGCATGACCTATATATCTAAAGGGCAAAAACCTAGATAACACCAAAAGGTATAATCCTCCCCCAATTAACAATATTACTAAAGGTAAACCCCATGCATACGATGAGAATTTTTCAATGAATTGTTCCATGTATTGTTTAAATTTTCAATATTATTCTATAAATATATTATTTTAGCTGAATGTAGCTTTAATTTTTAAAATTAAAATTTATCACAACAAACGCACACTCCTTGAATTCTAACCGGTTATATTTTATAGATGCTGTTAGAGCATTTGCTATTTTAATGATGTTACAAGGGCATTTTATTGATACACTTATCGATCCTGTTTACCGAGATAAAACGAATACCATTTATATCATTTGGTCTTATTTTAGAGGAATAACAGCACCCGTTTTTTTTACCATTTCTGGCTTAGTCTTTACCTATTTACTGTTACGTGCTCATGCCAAAGGCAATGACCGTCCAAGGATAAAAAAAGGATTGTTCAGAGGGCTTTTACTTATAATAATTGGGTACAGTCTTCGTGTAAATATTTTAAGTTGGTTTGACGGCTATTTTAGTCCCTACTTTTTAGTGATTGACGTATTACAATGTATTGGACTATCACTTATTATTTTAGTCTGTCTTCATATCCTTTTTAAGCATTATAGTTACCTATTTTCTGTGGTACTTTTTTCAATTGGCTGTTTATGTTTTGTAACAGAACCTTTATATAGAGATTTAGTTATAGACAATCTGCCTCTCATTATTGCTAACTATATGACCCAAGCAAACGGTTCTGTATTCACTATTTTACCATGGTTTGGATATTCTGCATTTGGAGCCTTTTTATCTACCGTGTTTTTTAGACATGCGCACCGCAATCTATTTAAAATATTTACTATCATTACCTTTTTTATTGTTGGTTTATTATTGATGTATTGCTCTACATGGTTTTTGTTAGAACTATATGAATTTACTGGTATAGAATTATTAAAATTAAGTGCCGACTACAATTACCTGTTTACACGTTTGGGTAATGTGCTCATCTTATTTGGTATATTTTACACCTTTGAAAGATTTTTAAAACAATCTATTATAGCTAGGATTGGTGAAAAAACCCTATCCATTTATGTAATCCATTTTATTATTCTTTTCGGAAGTTTTACAGGCTACGGATTAAAACGGTTTTACAATCAATCTTTAAATCCTATGGAAGCCATCATAGGTGCTTTACTATTTATTGTTGGAGTATGTATCATTTCCTTTTTCTATGCCCGAACCAACCATTTTGTTTATAATCTGGCACGGAAATTAGTGGATTTAGTAAAAAAATAATCATCAGAACAAATTTATATCCCAAAGGATATGTATTTCTTTAAACATCAATAACAAAAAAAACCTTATCATATGATAAAGTCTTTTTGTTTATAATTACAATCTTATTCTACTTTAAATACTCTAAAACATTCGCTTCAATCCGCTCTTGAATATTAGATACATCAGCTTTTACAAAGGTTTCTCCTGTAATATTTTCATATAATTCTATATAACGGCCTGAAACGGTTTCAATATAGTCATCACTCATAAAAGGAACGGTCTGTCCTTCCAACCCTTGAAAATTATTGCTAATCAGCCATTGGCGTACAAATTCTTTTGATAATTGCTTTTGTGCTTCGCCTCTATCTTGTCTGTCTTGATAGCCATCGGCATAAAAATAGCGTGACGAATCTGGTGTGTGTATTTCGTCTATCAAAACAATTTTTCCATCTTTGGTTTTACCAAATTCGTATTTGGTATCTACCAAAATAAGACCTCGTGATGCAGCAATTTCTGATCCTCGCTGGAATAATTTACGTGTATAATCTTCTAAAACTGAATAATCGTCTTCTGAAACAATACTACGTTTAAGAATTCCTTCACGAGATATATCTTCATCATGATCTCCCATTTCAGCTTTGGTTGCTGGTGTTATAATAGGTTCTGGAAACTTATCGTTTTCTTTCATGCCTTCTGGCAAAGCAACTCCACAAAGTATTCTTTTCCCAGATTTATATTCTCTTGCTGCATGACCAGACATATACCCTCGAATAACCATTTCTACTTTAAAAGGCTCACATAAATGACCAACGGCTACGTTAGGATCTGGTGTGGCTGTTAACCAATTAGGAACTAAATCTTCTGTAGCTGCCATCATTTTGGTGGCAATCTGGTTTAGTATTTGTCCTTTATAGGGAATACCTTTTGGCATAACAACATCAAACGCAGAAAGCCTGTCGGTTGCAATCATAACCAACTCTTTATCGTTAATATTATAGACTTCTCTAACTTTTCCTTTGTAGACACTTTTTTGTCCAGGAAACTTAAAATTGGTGTCAATGATAGTATTGCTCATTACTCTCTATTTTCTATACTTTTATAAGCTTCAATAACCTTTTTAACCAGTTTATGACGAATGACATCCTTATCATCTAAAAATATCATCCCAACACCTTCTACATTCTTTAAAATCAATAAAGCCTCTTTTAAACCAGAAATAGTACGTCTTGGTAAATCTATTTGACCTGGATCTCCTGTTAATAAAAACTTGGCGTTTTTCCCCATTCGGGTTAAAAACATTTTCATTTGGTTATGCGTTGTATTTTGACCTTCATCTAAAATTACAAACGCATTATCTAAAGTTCTACCGCGCATAAAGGCTAATGGTGCAATTTGTATGGTACCGTTTTCAATATACATCGCTAGTTTTTCAGCCGGTATCATATCGCGTAAAGCATCATATAAAGGTTGCATATACGGATCTAATTTTTCTTTTAAATCACCTGGCAAGAACCCTAAATTTTCACCTGCTTCAACCGCTGGTCTTGTTAATATAATACGCTTAACTTCTTTGTTTTTTAAGGCTTGAACAGCTAAAGCAACCCCTGTATAGGTTTTACCAGTTCCTGCAGGACCAATTGCAAAAACCATATCATTTTTACGCATAAGCTCAACCATTTTACGTTGGTTGGCTGTTTGCGCTTTTATAAGCCTTCCAGACACTCCATGAACAATAACTTCTCCACTTTGTTTTGACGTAGAATAATCATCACTACTTTGGCTGGTTAAAACACGCTCAATAGTGTTCTCATCTAGTTTATTATATTTCGCAAAATGCTTTAAGAGCATGGTAATTCGTCTGTCAAACTCTTCTAAAAGCTCTTCATCTCCAAATGCTTTTACTTTATTACCTCTTGCTACAATCTTTAATTTAGGAAAGTATTTTTTTAATAGTTCAATGTTAACATTGTGTTCTCCGAAAAATTCTTTTGGAGTAATTTCTTCAAGTTCAATAATAATTTCGTTCAAAGGCGTACTTTTTTTGTTTTAAAAATCGTCTAACATAAACCTAAATAAAATTTATTCAGATGAAATGATTTATTAGCTTTGTAAAACTCAAAAATACATAATTTTGATTGAGGTCTCATTAAAAACATATCAACAATTTTAAGCATGGCAATTATAACACTAACAACTGATTTTGGAGAAAAAGATCACTTTGCTGGTGCTACTAAAGGAGCTATTTATAGTGAAATGCCAGAAATTCGAATTGTTGATATCTCACATTCTATTTCGCCTTTTAACACTTCTGAAGCAGCATATATTATTCAAAATGCCTATCGAAGTTTTCCGAAAGGTACCATTCATGTCATTGGGATAGATTCTGAATTAAATGCAGAAAACAAACACATTGCCCTAAAACTAGACGATCACTACTTTATTTGTGCCAACAATGGTATTATGAGTATGATTTGCTCTGAAATTGTGCCAGAAAAAATTGTTGAAATTAACATTCATGATAAAATTCAAACTAGTTTTCCTGTTTTAGATGTGTTTGTTAAAGTTGCCTGCCATATTGCACGAGGCGGCACCCTTGAAGTTATTGGAAAAACTATTACCCAAATAAAACCAATTAAAAATATTGTGCCCTATGTTAATGAAGACAAATCACAAATTATTGGTAGCGTACTTTATATTGACAACTACGGAAATGTAGTGACTAACATTAAAAAATCGTTTTTTGAAGCCATCCAAAAAGGACGATCTTTCGAAATTTCTGCTAGAAGTTATAAGTTTAAAACTATTTATAAAAAATATAGC
Organism: Yeosuana marina; assembly: GCF_011762485.1. Lineage (GTDB taxonomy): Bacteria > Bacteroidota > Bacteroidia > Flavobacteriales > Flavobacteriaceae > Yeosuana > Yeosuana marina. The sequence continues at coordinate 26,699 of NZ_JAAKGI010000002.1, read as the reverse complement.
GATTTTGTTAATTTTGAAATACCCGAAGACAAACGCCATGACGAAGGCAGAGGTTTAGTGGTTTTTAATTCTGGTAGTTTTTTAGAAATAGCGGTTTACAAAAGTAATAGCGCTACTGTTGGCAGTGCTTCTACACTCATGGGCTTAAATTTAATGGATACCGTGAGTATTAATTTTTTAAAAGACTAATTTAAGATGTTTATAAGAATTGTAAAAATGTCTTTTTCTGAAAACCATATTGACGATTTTCTTACTAATTTTGAACTGAATAAAAACAAAATTAGAAATTTTAAAGGGTGTAACTTATTAGAACTTTACAGAGATAAAAAAGATTCTAATATATTTTTCACCTATAGTTATTGGGAATCTGAAGCAGATTTAGAGACCTACAGACAATCAGACTTATTTAAAGCTGTTTGGTCTAAAACAAAACCATTATTTAATGCAAAACCTGAGGCTTGGAGTGTCGATAAGATTGCTTCAGTTAATTAATAAACAGTTATTGCGAGACAAATTTATAAATTTGTTGTGGCAATCTCATAAATTGAAAAACATTATTTTGTCATTACCTCTTCGTAATGACCCCTTAAAAAAACATAAATGCTAGCAATTTTAAGAAAAGAAATAAATTCATTCTTCTCCTCACCAATTGGATATTTAGTAATTGCCATTTTTTTATTGCTCAATGGACTATTCTTATGGGTTTTTAAAGGTGACTTTAATATTTTAGATTATGGATTTGCAGATTTATCATCGTTCTTTTTAATCGCTCCTTGGATTTTAATGTTTTTAATTCCAGCAGTAACTATGCGCAGTTTTTCTGATGAAAAAAAGCAAGGTACGCTTGAGTTATTAATGACCAAACCCATTTCAAAACTGAACATTGTTTTAGGTAAATATTTTGGAGCCCTCATTCTTATCATTATTGCCCTTTTACCAACCTTACTTTACGTGTATACAGTATATCAGTTAGGAAATCCTATTGGAAACCTTGATATTGGGAGCACTCTTGGTTCTTATTTTGGTTTATTGTTTTTAATAACATCCTATACCGCTATTGGTATATTTTCTTCAACTATCTCTGAAAACCAAATAATTGCTTTTTTAATTGCTATCACTATTTGTTTTGTATTTTACATTGGTTTTGATGGGCTTGCAGATATTACATCCAGTACCTTTTTAGAAGAGTTAGGAATGAGTTATCATTTTAAAAGTATGAGTCGTGGTGTTTTAGATAGCAGAGATATCATTTACTTTTTAAGTATTACCATTTTTTTTGTGATGATAACCAAACTAAATTTTAACAAATAACGCCTTATGATTATTACCCCGGCTTTTATCATCCTTTTATGCATCGTTTTTATCTTACTTTGGTTTTTTGCCGGTACTATAGATAAACGCAAATGGGTGCGATTTTTAATAAGTTTGGTGTTAACACCCATCTTCTATTTTTATGTGTTTTATCCGTTTATCAATATATTTAGCAGTTATCATCACCAAAAATATTTTGACTCAGACGCCTGGAAAGAAAAACCTGCACTGCGTTATGAAATGAGTGATGAAATAATAAGAGACAGCTTGTTTATTGGAAAAACAAAAAAAGAACTGGAAGACAAATTAGGAAAAAGTGAGTGGTATGGTTGGGATGACTCCATAAAAGCAAATTCGCCTGAAAAATGGAATTATAATTTAGGGTTTAAGCCAGGTGCTTTTAACAATATGCAGGAATGTCTTGAATTTAATTTTAAACAAGATACCGTAAATAGCATAACTCAATATCAATTAGAAAAGACTTTTGATGAAAAATAGCAAACAAATCATCATTTTAATTATTTCATTAATTGCAATAAACTACCTAAGTAGCTTAGCTTTTAAACGTTTTGATTTAACGCATGATAAACGGTACACATTAAGTCAAGCCTCTTTAAACGTTATTAAAGATGTTAATTCGCCCATTGTTATTGATGTGTTCTTAACTGGTGATGATTTTCCTTCGGAATTTAGGCGTCTACAACGAGAAACCAAACAATTACTTGAAGAATTTGAAGCTAATAACAACCATATTTCTTTCCATTTTATCAATCCGTTAGAAGATGAAGCTAATAGCGATAAAACTATTCAACAATTAAGTCAACGAGGCTTAACACCTATGCAGCTAAGCGTTCAAGAAAATGGAAAGACGTCTCAAGAAGTTATTTTCCCCTGGGCTTTGGCTAGTTATAATGGCAAAACCGTTACGGTTTCCTTAGTGAAAAATAAAATTGGGGTCTCACAGCAAGAATTAGTCACCAACTCTGTTCAGCATTTAGAATATGCCTTTGCTGATGCCTTTAGTAAATTAACAAAACCCAAGCGAAGAAAAATAGCTATTCTTAAAGGTAATGGCGAGCTAGACGATATTCATATTTTCGATTTTGTAAAAAAACTTGGAGAGTATTATAAAATAGCACCTTTCACATTGGATAGTGTTGCCAACAACGCTCCTAAAACACTCAAAGAATTAAATCAATTTGACCTTATTATTTCCGCAAAACCAACGGAAGCTTTTACTGAAAAAGAAAAACTAGTTCTCGATCAGTATACAATGAATGGTGGCAAAAGTTTATGGCTTATTGACGATGTTATTGCTGAAAAAGATAGTTTATACAATGACTACGGAAAAACATATGCCGCAGGTAGAGATTTAAATCTTACCGATTTCTTTTTTAAATACGGTGTACGTATTAATAGATTATTAGTAAGCACTTTATATTCGGCGCCTATAACCTTGGCCATTGGAGAAGGTAGTAATTCGCAATTTCAAAATTTACGATGGCCTTATTCTCCTTTAGCATCTTCAAACAGTCGTCATCCTATAGTCAATAATATAAATTTAGTAATATTTGATTTTGCGACTCAAATAGATACTTTAAAAAATTCTGTTAAAAAGACTATTTTATTAGAAAGTGCACCATTAACTAAGCTAGAAGGAACACCAAGAGAAATTAGCTTAGATATTGTTACAAAAGAGCAAAATCCGGCGCTTTTTAACAAAGGCAATCAAACATTAGCTGTTTTATTAGAAGGTAAATTTACATCGGTCTACCATAACCGTATAAAGCCTTTTAAGATTGCTGATGAAAAAGACGAAAGTGTTCCAACAAAAATGATTATAATTTCAGATGGGGATATTATAAAAAATGATGTGGTTAGAAACAAACCACAAGAATTAGGTTTTGATAGGTGGACCGGAAAAACCTATGGTAACAAGGAATTTTTATTGAACGCTGTAAATTATTTACTTGATGATGATGGACTTATAAACATTCGTTCCAAAGAAATTGAAGTTGCTTTTTTAGATCAACAAAAAATAGCTGATCAAAAAACGACATGGCAACTCTTAAACATCTTATTACCACTAGTCTTACTGCTTATTTTTGGATTTATATTTAACTACATACGAAAGAAAAAATTCACGCATTAAATGTTAATAAGTTTGTTTCCAATATTAGTCTGTATCCAATATATTTGTAAGTAGTATTTTTTTTAACTAAAAAAGATTATAAATACGCAAAACATTCATATTTCCTATGGTATTTTAATATGAATTCACATAAAATGAATGCGACATTTGTAAACTAAAACATAAATAACCAAATGAAATTTATAGTATCCAGTACCTATTTATTAAAACAATTACAAGTGTTGGGTGGTGTTATTAACAACTCTAACACCTTACCTATTCTAGATAATTTTTTGTTTGAACTAGATGATACCAAACTTACCGTTTCTGCTAGTGATTTAGAAACTACAATGGTTTCTGTGCTTAATGTTGAAAGTGAAAGCAAAGGAAATGTTGCTTTACCTGCAAGATTATTGCTTGACACGTTAAAAACGTTTCCTGAACAGCCTTTAACATTTAAAATTGAAGACAATAATACAGTTGAAATCAGTTCAAATCATGGTAAATATGCTTTAGCCTATGCCAATGGTGAAGAGTTTCCTAAATCTGTTGCTCTTGAAGACCCAAGTAAAACAGTCGTTACTGGTGATGTTTTAGCAACCGCCATTAGTAAAACTATTTTTGCAGCAGGAAATGACGATTTACGTCCTGTAATGAGTGGCGTATTTTTTCAATTTTCTCCAGAAGGATTAACGTTTGTTGCTACTGATGCTCACAAATTGGTTAAATACACAAGAGAAGATTTAAAAGCTTCTCAAAGTGCTGAATTTATTATGCCTAAAAAACCTTTAAATCTTTTAAAAGGTATTTTAGCTGGAAGTGAAGAAGAAGTTGCTATAGAGTATAACGATTCTAATGCAAAATTTACTTTTGAAAATTCGCAATTAATTTGCCGTTTAATCGATGGTAAATATCCAAATTACGAAGCTGTTATTCCAAAAGAAAATCCTAATAAATTAATGATAGACAGAACTCAGTTTTTAAATTCTGTTCGTCGTGTTAGTATTTTCTCAAATAAAACCACACACCAAATACGTTTAAAAATTGCAGGTGCAGAATTAAATATTTCTGCAGAAGATATTGATTATAGCAATAAAGCAGAAGAACGCTTAACTTGTGATTATCAAGGAGACGATATGCAAATAGGATTTAATTCTCGATTTTTAACGGAGATGCTTAATAACTTAAATGCAGATGAAGTTAGATTGGAAATGAGCTTACCAAACAGAGCTGGTATTTTAACACCTATTGATGGACTGGATGAAGGTGAATTAATAACCATGTTAGTAATGCCGGTTATGCTAAATACTTAAACTATCTAAACTATTTTATACATTTTAAAACGCTCACCAAAATTGGTGAGCGTTTTATTTTTCTCTAACTTAATTAGTGATATTTATTTGATAAAATGAATAGACATTGGATAGTCTGGAGTTTCTCCATTACTAGCCTTTATAGCATTAATAATAGGAAAAATAATAGATATAACTCCAAGAACAATAAATCCTAAAATTCCTAAGCCCAATAATAATATTAGTGGAATACAAATAATGGCATAAATAATTAAACTCAATTGAAAATTTACAATACGCTTTCCTTGTTCGTCCATATTATAAACTTTCTCTTTTTGAGTAGCCCAAATTATCAAAGGAATTAATAAGCCTCCAAAGCCTGTTAAAGCTGTTGCCAACTGACTTAAGTGCGTAATAACTAATAGTTGATTGTCTTGTCTCATGATGGTTATGTGTTTTTAATTGATGTACTTATAAGACGAGTTACCCTCAAAAATGTTACAAAAATCATGTATTCTCCATCACTAAAAAAGGAATGTCTATATTAAAAGCTAATGTTTCTTCGGGATGCTGATTAAATAAACGCTCTAAAAATGAGTGCTTCTTTCTCATTAAAGCTATTAATTTAATATCATTTGCATGGATATATCCTGAAACAGTTTTATAAAAATCCTTACTATAAGAGTCAATATTTTCGTATGTTATTACATTACTAAAATGTTTTTTAAGAAAGAGCTTATTTTCCTTTTTTTGATTGGTTGCTCCCTCAAAATCATCAAAATGAAGCACATTTAATTTTGACTTATGAAGAACCAATAAATCTTTAAGCGGTTTTAATTCTTCAACATTATGTAGTGTTAGATTATTTGTAGAAAATACTATTCTATCTAAATTAGTAAATAAACAACCATCTGGAATAGCGAGTACAGGTGCAATACAACGTTGCATTACATGTACCGTATTACTTCCAAAAACAACTCTTTCTAAGCCTGAAGCTCCTTTAGTTCCCATCACAATAAGATCTATTTGCTTATTGATACTTATTTGATTTATAGAATCAATAAAATTGTCATAATCAACAACAGATTGAAATGAATGTTTTTCGTTTTTATATTTTTTTTCAATTTTAGCAATTAAATTAGTGAGTGACTTCTTTGACACTTCTACAATTGTTTGATAAATTGTAGCAGAGGATGCCATAGCCATCATATCATCTGAAATAAAAGAGGATGCCTTTTGGACGTTCAATACATAAAAAGTGCAAGGAACATCTTTAAACAATTCCATAGCATATTTAATAGCGTTTTCAGAATTCTTAGAGAAATCTGTTGGTAGTAGTATCGATTTCATCTATTTAAAGTTTTTAATTATTACTAAAAATAGTGTTTGAAAAGCACTAAAACTATGACAAATGTTAGTTGTTTTTAACTTAATTATCAAAACATAAAATTAGCATAATAACATAAAGCATCGTATTTTTCGGCACAATAAGTGGTACTATATGCACTATAAAAAACACATAAATTATACATGAAAAAACTAGTCGTTTTTTTACTTTGTTTAGCATCCTTTTCTAATAAGGCTCAAAAAAATGCTATTGCAGCAGGTGAGAAACTAACTTATACAGCATCCTACAACATGTCTGGTATTTTAACTGACATTGCTGAAGTAACTATGGAAACTAGTGATGCTAAAACTTCGAAAGCGACACTTTTAAGGCTTAAATGTACGGCTACAACCTACAGTAAATGGGATAGCTTTTTCAAAATTGTCGATTTATACGAAAGCTATGTAAACCCTAAAAATTTAACACCTTACCTATACAAACGCGATATTAACGAAGGGAGTTACTACAAATTCATGAAGTATACATTCAACCACAAAACAAATACTATAAATTCTATTCAACGTAAAAAAAATAAAAAGGAAGAACAAAAGAGTTTTTCAATTAACACAGGTACTAAAGACATCGTTTCTACTTTATATAACATTAGACTTTTTGATTACAAAAACATGAGTGTTGGCTCAAAAAAAAGTTTTACAATTGTTTTTGATATAGAGGAAATTAAAGCTCAAATAACATTTCTTGGTAAAGAAACCATTTCTACTAATATTGGAAAAAAGGAATGTTACAAACTATCTATAAGCTCAAGTGAAAATGTCCTTCAAGGGAAAAATAACAATCTTTTGTGGTTAACGGCAGATGAAAACAAGATTATTGTATATGGTAAGTTTAAAATTCCTGTAGGAACTGGCGAACTTAAAATTAAATCTGCACAAGGCCTTAAAAATTAAATATATTAAAAAATGAAAAGAATATTTACAATTCTTGCTTTAATAGCGGCAATTTTATCAATAATATTAGCTGTTCTTCCTGTTTCAAATTTAGCCATTTTTCCTGCTGTAGTAGCTTTATTGTTTGGATTAATAGCTTTCTATCTTTCCAAAAAAACTGGAAGTGTTAAGAAAATTATTCAATTTATCTTTCTTCTAACTATTATGTCACTAGCGCTAACAACCTATAAGGCAGTATTTTCTAAAAAAGAAGTAACCAATACACAGGAATTAAAAAAATTAGAAAAAGAGTCAAAAGAAAATGCTATTGAAGACTTAGAAGAACTTGATTTAGATGATATTAGCACTGAATAACTAAGGTTTTTTTTCTTTTTTTTATCTATATTTGATTTTTAAAAGGTTCCCCAAATGAAAACCTATCTAATTATTTCTGCCTTAACCTTGGTTGGATCATGTGCCACAACAAAATATACAACCAAAATCCAAAACCTAAAAGACAACATTCATTTAGTTGATAGTGCATCAGTGATTAAATACGCCAATACTATTACTCCAAAAGAATTAAAGGAACATATATTAATAATAGCGTCTGATTCATTTAAAGGTCGTAAAACAGGAGAATTAGGTCAAAAACTAACCTCAGACTATCTTAAGTCGTATTATCAAAGTGAGCATATTAAATCTCCATTAGGTAACAACACATACTACCAAATTATACCCGAATCATTTTTACCGAAAGATATAAAAGCGTCTGAAAATGTTTTAGCTTATATTCAAGGCAGTGAAAAACCAGATGAAGTTGTTATTATTTCAGCACATTATGATCATTTAGGTATTACTAAAGAAGGAGAAATTAATAATGGTGCCGATGATAATGGTTCTGGAACATCAGCCGTTATGGAAATTGCTGAAGCATTTAAGCTTGCCAAAAACGACGGATTTAGTCCTAAAAGAAGCATTCTATTTCTTCATGTTACAGCAGAAGAAATTGGTAAGTATGGTTCAGAGTATTATACTCTATACCCTGTATTTACCTTGAAAAACACCATCGCTGATCTAAATATTGATATGATTGGTAGAGTTGATAATTGTCATACTGACAATAGAAACTACATTTATTTAATTGGATCTAATAAACTAAGTAATGAGCTTCACTATATTTCTGAAAAAGTTAATGACACCTATTTTAATATCAATTTAGATTATAAATATAATACTGAAGAAGATAGTAATCATTACTTTTACAGGTCTGATCACTATAACTTTGCAAAACATGAAGTACCTATCATCTTTTATTTTAATGGTGAACATGAAGACTATCACCAGCCAACTGATACGGTCGACAAAATAGATTTTAATTTACTTGCAAAACGATCTCAATTAATTTTTGCTACTGCTTGGCAACTCGCAAATCAAGAAAATCGAATTACCATAGACTTTGATAATCAAGAAATATTTTAAAAAATGAAAAAAATACTAACGCTCTTTATCTGTTTTTGTTCTCTTACTTCCTGCCATTCTCAAAATAATATCTTAGATTCTGAAGATATTTCAGCATATGCAAAAACAATTAAGGCTTCCGAATTAAAAGAAGCTCTTTATACGTATGCGTCAGACGAGTTTGAAGGTAGAAAAACGGGAGAACCCGGACAAAAAAAGGCGGTTGATTATTTAAGAAATCAGTATGTAAGTATGGGAATCCCTTCGCCTATTTCTGAAGGTGATTATTTTCAAGACATCCCAGAATCATTTTTTTCTAATGGCATTAACGCATCTGAAAATGTTCTGGCCTACATAAAAGGAAGTGAAAAACCTGATGAAGTTGTTATTATTTCTGCTCATTTAGATCATATTGGAATTTCAAAAAATGGCGACATAAATAATGGTGCTGATGACGATGGCTCTGGTACTGTAGCTCTTTTAAAAATCGCTAAAGCCTTTAAAACAGCCGTTGATGATGGCCACAGACCGAAACGTTCGGTATTATTCTTGCATGTTACAGGTGAAGAATTAGGCCTTTATGGCTCTAGATATTATACCGATGTTGATCCTGTTTTTCCGCTTTCAAATACCGTTGCTGACTTGAATATTGACATGATAGGACGTGTAGACACTAAACATGAAACAGATAGAAATTATCTTTATTTAATTGGTTCAGATAAATTAAGCACAGAACTCCATGATATTTCTGAAGCTGTAAACAACACCTATTTTAATATGGAATTTGATTACACTTATAATGATGACAATGACCCTAATCGCTTTTATTACAGGTCTGATCACTATAATTTTGCTAAAAACAACATTCCTGTTATTTTTTATTTTAACGGTACACATGCTGATTATCATAAGCCAACAGATACGCCTGATAAAATTGAATATGACCTATTGGAAACCCGAACACGGTTAATATTTTATACAGCCTGGGAGGTGGCCAATAGGGAAAAAAGAATTGTTGTTGACAACCTTAAAAGTTAAAAAGGCATTCTACTTTAATATAAATATGTTAACTGTTAATTAACAAATTTAATTTCAAGTATCACATTAAAGTGTTCTTAAAATTTGTACCTTTATTAGGAAGACAATAAAGAAATTTACAATGACAGATTCTAATTATATAAAAGTATTTACAGGAAACTTCATCAATGTTCAACGCATTAGTGATAAACTAAAATCTATTGGCATAAATGCTGTTATCAAGGATGAAACAGAATCAGCACGTCTAGCTGGTTTTGGCTCTTCAATTCCTGGTCTTCAAGAACTCTATGTCAATAAAGACGAACTTGATAGAGCAGTTTTAGTTGTTGAAGAAATCACTTCAGAATCACGAAACTAATTAAGCAGTAACTGCATACATTTTATCGCGTAATTCTTTAATTTTTTTGTCTTGCATATACTCATCAAACGTGGTATATCTGTCAATAATACCATTAGGCGTTAACTCAACAACTCTATTAGCTACTGTTTGAGCAAACTCATGATCATGTGTTGTAAACAATATGGTTCCTTTAAAGTTTTTTAAAGAATTATTAAATGCAGTAATACTCTCCAAATCTAAATGGTTTGTTGGTTCGTCAAGCATTAGAACATTCGCTCTAACCATCATCATTCTACTTAACATACAACGCACTTTTTCACCTCCAGAAAGGACATTTGATTTTTTTAGTGCCTCTTCGCCACTAAAAATCATTTTCCCTAGAAATCCTCTAATATAAACTTCTTCTCGCTCTTCTTCAGTTGTAGCCCATTGACGCAACCAATCAACTAAAGTTAAATTATTTTCAAAAAATTCACTGTTATCAAGCGGTAGATAAGACTGTGTAGTTGTAACGCCCCAATCAAATTTTCCGGCATCTGCTTTTTCTTTTCCATTTATGATTTGATAAAATGCTGTAGTTGCCCTAGAATCTCTAGAAAAAACAACAACTTTATCTCCTTTTGCTAAGTTTAAATCAATGTTTTTGAACAATACGTCTCCATCAGTAGAAGCTGCAAGTTTTTCAATATTTAATATTTGATCACCAGCTTCTCTTTCACGTTCAAAAATGATAGCTGGATACCGACGACTTGTACGTCTAATATCGCCAATATTTAGCTTTTCAATCATCTTCTTTCTACTGGTAGCCTGCTTACTTTTTGCAACGTTGGCAGAAAAACGACGAATAAATTCTTCTAGCTCTTTTTTCTTCTCTTCAGCTTTTTTGTTTTGTTGTGCATGTTGACGTGCTGCTAATTGAGACGATTCATACCAAAACGTGTAGTTACCAGAATAGTGGTTTATTTTACCAAAATCTATATCGGAAATATGTGTACAAACAGCATCTAAAAAGTGTCTGTCGTGAGACACAACGATCACACAGTTTTCATAATTTGCTAAGAAATTCTCTAACCAAGAAATAGTTTCATAATCTAAATCATTGGTAGGCTCATCCATAATTAGCACATCTGGATTTCCAAAAAGTGCCTGTGCTAATAACACACGTACTTTCTGCTTTCCATCTAAATCTGCCATTAATGTATAATGAAATTCTTCTTTGATACCAAGATTTGATAACATAGCAGCAGCATCACTATCTGCATTCCAACCATTCATTTCTTCAAATTCTACTTGAAGTTCTCCTATCCTATCGGCATTTTCATCAGAGTAATCTGCATACAAAGCATCAATTTCTGTCTTAATTTTAAATAATGGCTTATTTCCCATTAAAACAGTTTCTAAAACCGTATGTTCATCATAAAGATTATGATTTTGTTCTAACACAGACATACGTTTGCCAGCTTCTAGCGATACATGACCAGATGTTGGATCTTGTTTTCCTGAAATAATTTTTAAAAAAGTAGATTTACCAGAACCGTTAGCTCCAATAATACCGTAACAGTTACCATTATTAAAAGTGGTGTTCACTTCATCAAAAAGAATACGTTTTCCAAATTGAACAGAAAGATTAGAAACTGATAACATAATGTAATTTTAAAATTTGTGCAAAAGTAGAAAAATTAAACCGTAAGACGCAACATCGCTAAGTTATTTTAAAACGCTTATTTTCCTCTAAGTTTTAACATTTAACAGCGTATTAACAAGACATTTTAAATACAAGACATAAATTTGTATTACAATGGTTTTAAGTACTAAAGGCCATATAGAAGGGATTTTATGAGACAATATGTTTATTTTATAATTGTTGCATTATCATTATTTGCCTGCAAAAATGATAATGACCAAAGTGATTATGCGTATTTAGGTGGTGAAATTATTAATCCAAATAACAATTTTATTGTGCTATCTAGAGCTGATCAGGTGATTGATACTATTAGCTTAGATTCTCACAATAGATTTGTTTACAAACTAAAAAATCTTAATCCCGGCATGTATACGTTTAGACATGGTAGCGAGGTTCAGACCGTATTTTTAGAACCTCTAGACAGTATTATGTTTAGACTTAATACTTTTGATTTTGATGAATCGTTAGTTTATACTGGAGAAGGTGCTAAAAAAAATAATTATCTAATCAATGAATTTTTACAAAATGAGATTGATGAACATAAAATTTTTAAACTTTGCCAATTAAATCCAGAAGCGTTTGAAAAACAAATAGATTCTATTAAAAATAATAAAACAGAGAAGTTAAATAGATTTAAAAATAAGTATAAAACCTCTCCGTTATTCAACAAAATTGCACAGTCAAATATTGATTACAGCTATTATTCTAGCAAAGAAATTTATCCTTTTGTAAATTACAATTCCAATAAGCGTAATCTGTTAAAATCCTTACCAAAAGATTTCTATAGCTACAGGAAAAATATTGAATACAACAATGAATTATATAATACTAGCTACCTGAATTACAATTCGTTTTTAAGATCCAGTTTTAATAACATAGCACTTGAAAAACATTTAAATCACTCAAAAGAAGACTGTTTTAATAATACCTCTTTATGTTACAATCTTGACAAACTTAATATTGTTGATAGCTTGGTAGTTAATACATCTATAAAAAATGAGCTTCTCTACTATTTTACCATTTCGTTTTTAACAAAAAATAAAAATATCGATAATGATAATGTTATTTTAAAATCATTTTTAAATAAAAGTACGGATGATAAAAACAAAGAAATCATAACTAATCTTGTTCATTCGCTAAATAACTTAAAACCTGGAGGTACTTTTCCTAACATTGATTTGGTAAATACTGAAAATGGTGAATTAAAAATTAAATCAGTTATATCAAAACCTACAGTAATTTATTTTTGGTCGAATAAATTTTACGACCACTTTAAGAAAACACATCATAAAGCTTCTGAACTTAAAATTAAATATCCAGAAATGCATTTTATTGCTATAAACATTGATGATATTAATTTAAACTCTTGGCGAAATACCTTAAAACGGAATAACTTTTCTTTAAGAAACGAGTATCAATTTGAAAAGCCAGAAGAGTCTATGAATATTTTGGCTGTTTATCCGATAACTAAAGTTTTCATTATTGATAAAGATAATTCTATTGTTAATAGCAACACGAATATGTTTGCAAGCAATTTTGAAGAGCAATTACTTGGGCTACTTAATAGATAATTAAACAAAAAAGCCTCAATTTAAAAATTGAGGCTTTTTTAATATCTTATAGAAAATTTAATTTCCTTTTTTGTAATCTTCTAAAAACTTAGCTAAACCTATATCAGTCAAAGGATGTTTTAATAAGCCCTCAATAGAACTTAAAGGTCCTGTCATAACATCGGCGCCTAGTTTAGCACAATCAATAACATGCATAGTATGACGAACAGAAGCCGCCAAAATTTGAGTTTCAAATGCATAGTTATCATAGATATGTCTAATTTCAGAAATTAAGTTTAACCCATCGGTTGAAATATCGTCTAAACGTCCAATAAATGGCGATACGTAGGTTGCTCCTGCTTTAGCCGCTAATAAGGCCTGTCCTGGAGAAAATACTAGTGTTACATTAGTTCTTATACCTTTTTCTGAAAAATATTTACAAGCCTTAATACCATCTTTAATCATAGGTAACTTAACAACTATCTGATCGTGTAATTCAGCTAAAGCTTCTCCTTCGCGAATCATTCCATCAAAATCTGTTGCAATCACTTCTGCACTCACATCGCCATCTACAATATTACAAATGTCAACATAGTGTTTCATAATATTATCATGACCTGTGATTCCTTCTTTAGCCATTAACGATGGGTTTGTAGTTACACCATCAAGAACTCCAAGATCCTGAGCTTCTTTAATTTGGTCTAGATTTGCGGTATCAATAAAAAATTTCATTTTATACTTGTTTTAAGTTTGTTTTAAATTCTTTTGGCAAATTTACAATAATAAGAGTCTTCTAAATAATAGATTTTTAACTTATTATCATAAAAATTGACTTTTTATAACTTGTAATGATTCATCAAAAGTTTTTCGTAAACAGTGTCTGGTAAGATTCGCTTTAAAACGATAGAAAACTTCTGCATAAAAGCACCCACTTTATAATGCACTTTTGGGTTTTTAGTATTCATAATTTTGAAAATAGCTTTGGCCATCATATTCGGGTCACTGCCGCTATCAACATGTGCATTCATTAAATCTAACGTATTTCCGTAAGGCTTTAAATATGGCGACACTTCGTTTAACGGCACATGATATCTTCCTGCGGCAATATTAGTGGCAAAATCTCCGGGAGCAACATTCGTCATGTTAATATTAAAACCTTTCAACTCCATTCTAAAAGCTTCGGTTACTAACTCTAAAGCTCCTTTGCTTGCGCTATAAATAGCTCGATATGGTAATCCCATATAACCAGCAATAGACGTTATATTAATAATTAAACCTGAATTCTGAATTCGCATTTGTGGCAAAACAGTCTTGATAACATTAATGGGGCCATAAAAATTTGTTTCAAAATTGGCTTTAATTTCTGCTTCTGGTGTTTCTTCAATAGGCCCGGTTATTCCTGCGCCTGCATTATTTATCACTACATCTATTTTACCCTCTTTCTCAATAATTGTACTAACCGTTTTTTCGATGGTTTTTACATCCTTAACATCTAAGGGTAACAACGAAAATTGACTATCTGGGTAGTTTTCTGGATTTCTACTAGTTCCGTAAACAATAAACCCTTTTTGAGTTAAAAATTCACCTATAGATTTTCCTATACCTGAAGATCCACCAGTAATTAAAACAACTTTAGACATGTTTGAGAATTAACAATTAAAAATGTAAAATTAACAATGAATTTGAGAATTGCACTCAAAAAGAAAATTTTTGCGCAAAAATTGATGAAAATTAATTGATTGAAGCTTAACGATAAGGATTTCTAATTTCGTAAAAAGGCATAAAAAAAGGCAAGCTACCTACATCACACCGCTACGACCATTTACCTTTGCTTCGTTCCCGACCTGGAGGATTCAACAGGAGCTGGTTGTGTAGGACTTGCCGAGTGCAAAGATACAATCTTTTAAAATTTTCACAATGATTTTTTAAACTGATTTTAAATAAATATCTTGCTTAAAATTTACAATAACAATGAAATTTTACAAATACCTCACTATCATATTTTTAAGTCTTATCATTATAGGATGTGGCTCTAATAACGGACAAAAAAAAAGCGATTTTAAATTAAACACCAACTCAAAAAACAATACCTTTTCTAATAGTGATACCTTAAGGCTATCTTTAGAAAACCCAAAAAACCATACAATTGATTCCATATCGTATTCTTTAGATGGTAGAAAAATTGGAGTATCAACAGCATTAAATAATTTTAAATTAGGAAAACAAACGATTGTTGCTACTGTTTATTTTAATTCGGAACAGCAATCAATTAACGAGAACATCATTATTTTAAATAATGAACAACCCAAGATCTATACCTATAAAATAATTAATGAATATCCACATGATATTACATCATATACTCAAGGTTTAGAATTTTTTAATGATACTTTATACGAAAGCACGGGGCAATACAAAGAATCTAAACTTAGAAAAGTTGATTATAAAACTGGTGAAATTTTAAAAAATGTAAATCTTGCTGATGAGTATTTTGGAGAAGGTCTTACCATTTTAAATAACAAAATATACCAATTAACATGGAGAAAAGGTATTGGATTTATCTATGATGTTAATACGTTTAAAAAACTTAATAATTTTAAATACGGAACCAGCAAAGAAGGTTGGGGTCTATGCCATAATAACAATATCATTTATAAAAGTGATGGTACCGAAAAAATATGGACTTTAAACCCAGAAACGCTTGTTGAACAAGACTATATACAAGTATACACCAATAAAGGAAAAATTACAGAGATTAATGAAATGGAATATATTGATGGTGAAATTTACGCCAACAGATATCAAAAAGATGGCGTGGCTATTATAAACCCTAAAAATGGTGCTGTAATTGCTGTGATTGATTTTTCTCCATTAAAAAAACTAGTTACTCAACACAAAGGTTTAGACGTTTTAAATGGGATAGCTTATAACCCTAAAACAAAAACCATCTTTGTAACTGGCAAACGTTGGGATAAATTATTTGAAGTTGAGATTGTTGAAAATTAAATACATACTTTATATACAAAATTAATAGAAAAAGCTCTTGAAAAAATCAAGAGCTTTTTAATTGCTAATCATTCAATGTTTCTTTTTAGGCGTATAAAACTGTTTACTTTATGTTTCATTAAACAATTACAATTTATCATGTTTATTAAGAACCTATTTAATATTCAAAATATAAGATTTACCATGCCTTTTTAAAACATCATTTTTACCTTATTTGTTTGTTATTTTATCACTTGTAAAATCTATATGCACCTTTTACAAATAGAAACCCTTGAAATAAGTTTGTTGAAATTAAAATTGAGAAGATTAAAAATTACTTTTGTCTTGATTGATACCGAAAAAACTGTCTTGAAAAAGGAATGATAAGAAGACCAATAGCAACAAAAATATAAAAGGCGTTTTTTAAACCAAAAGCATGAGCTAAATACCCGATGACTGGTGGCCCAATAAACATGCCTAGTATTCCGTAGGTTGTAATGATTGAAATAGCCATACCTGGTGAATACTTATTTGAGGTTCCTGCTAATGCAAACGTCATTGGAAAAATGGCAGCTGTTCCAAACCCTACCAAACAAAATCCTAACAATGAAGTCCAAAAGAACGGAAATAAAATTGCTGTTAAAATTCCTGTAATAATGATAAAAGAACTTAAAATGTATGTTTGTTGCATCCCTATTTTTTGAATAATATTATCTGAAAAAAATCTAGAAATTGCCATACACACCATAAAAGAAAGGTAACCATATGTAAACACCTCTTCTTTAATAACTTCTTTAAAGTATACGCCACTCCAGTCAAACATGCCTCCTTCACAAATAGCTGCTAAAAAAATAATTAATCCTAAATACAAAATAAAAGGATCTGGCTTTCCAAAAATTATCTTATTTCCTGTTGTAGATTTATCATTCTTTAAAGTAAACCTATAGACTATTAACGCTGTTATTAATGTTAATAATGAAACGGACAGTAAGTGGGCATGTATTGAGACTCCCATTTTTACCATTAAAGTTGAAAATGCCACGCCTACTAAACCTCCAGTACTCCAAAGGCCATGAAAAGATCCTACAATACGCTTCTCAAATTTTTTCTGTAACGTTATTGACTGCGTATTAATAGCAATATTTAGAATTCGCATACAAAATGAAAAAAGACAAATAGCTACTACTAGTAAAAAAGGAGTTGTTGCAAAACCAATTAAGGTTAGTGCTACAGAAAAGAAAACAAAAGAAATGATTAGTGGTGTTCTACTGTCAAATTTTGATACTAACCAACCCGAAATAGGCAACCCTATTAAAGAACTAATTGGCATTGCTAAAAGAATTGTACCAAGCTGCGCATCATTAAAATTAAAAAATGTTTTGATAGTAGGTATTCGTGAAGCCCATGTAGCAAAACTAGCACCGGTTAGAAAAAAATAAACGCCTAAAGCAATTCTCTGCTTAACTTTTAATTCCATAGTAGATTAAATAACCAATATAAAGCCTGCAAATTTACAAAAACCTTAAGTGTCAACTTGTTTTTGTAGTCGCTATTAATGTGATTTTTAATTTTTTAAAATGTATTCTTTATAAAAGACAAGGCAAGCTAAACTAGCTTGCCTTTCTAAATTGAATAATAAGTATCTTATTTATAAAGTTCTTGGTAATATTGTTCTGCCATTCTATGACTTGAAAATTCTGGAATAACATCATCAATTCCTTGAAATACAATTTTTTGCCATTCCTTTGGTTTATCATAATACGTTGGAAGTACTTTGTTTTCAAGAATATCATACAAATTATCAGCATCTATCTTATCTTGCTCCCAAACAGGCATATTATGGTCTAATTCTGGTAACACAAAACAGTTCTCACCATTTTTTTCAAATTCAGGAATCCATCCGTCATTTATTGAAACATTCACAGAACCATTCATAGCAGCCGTCATTCCACTTGTTCCTGAAGCTTCTCGTGTTATTCTAGGTGTGTTTAACCAAACATCCGATCCTTCTTTGAGCATCTTAGATAAATCTATTTCATATCCTATTAAAACAGCTAAATTTGAAGCCGTTTTAGAATGATTTACTAAATGATTAAATATATCAATCGCATAAAAATCTTTTGGATAAGGTTTTCCTGCCCAAATGATTTGTACTGGATATTTAGAATTTGAAATTAACTTCTTGAAGCGTTCTAAATCGTACAATAATAAATCTGCACGCTTATAACCGGCAAAACGCCTTGCCCAAACGATGGTTAATACATTTGGATCAAATAGTTTTTCAGTTTGATTCAAAACTTCGTCAAACAGTTCTTTTTTAAGTTCTAACTTTCTTTTTAGATAAGCTTTACTACTCCTTTTCTTCCAAGCATTTTTAATCTCTCCATCTTGCCAGAAGTTTTGATTTTGAGCATTGGTAATAGGAATGACTTCGCAAATATCACTAAAATCCTTCCACATATCATTAGCAACAACTGCATGTAATTTTGACACAGCATTTGCTTTCTTTGCCATTCTTAAAGCAGAAACTGTATAATTAATCATACCGTTATTTACTGTTTCCTTTGCTAGCTCCTCATGAGAAAGCTTTCTACCAAAAAAACCACAGCGATTTAAATGCTCTCCTTCTCGCTCTTCATTACCAGCTTTCTCTGGTGTATGCGTTGTAAAAACAAATTGCTTACGTTTAACACCTTGATCTCTTAAATAATAAAAAGCCGGTAACCCGTGCCCTTCGTTTAAATGATAGATGTCTGCACCTCCTAGAGCTTCAACTACTTTTGCTCCTCCAATACCAAGGACAATACTTTGAGACACTCTAGTTACTTCATTGGCATCGTATAAATGATTGGTAATGGTTCTTGATAAAAAATCATTACTATCTATATCTGTGCTTAATAAATAAATAGGGACAGAACCAAAAATTTCTGGTTTTAACACATAAGCTCTAACTCTAACATTAGGATTGTCATGTAATTCTACAGAAACTTCAATGCCTGTATCTTCTAAAAAGTTATATGATTTTTCTATAAAATCTGTACGAAGTGTTTGGTCTTCATTTCTAGCTTGATCATAATATCCATATTTCCATAGCATTCCAATTCCAATCACATTTTGTTTAAGTTCATGAGCAGAACGCATATGAGAACCTGCTAAAAAGCCCAATCCGCCGGAATAAATTTTCAATGCTTGATGGATACCAAATTCCATACTAAAATAAGCTACTTTTTTATCGTACTTCTTTGCTGGCTTGTATGGATGGTTCCATTTATTATTATCATTTACCATATTTTATTTTTTTAAGTTGCAAACTTATCAATTATTAGCCAATAAATTTCATGATTTAAATCATAAGCCTTTATATTTATAAAAAAAATAACATAAATAACCCATTGCTTTTTTGATTTTGTTAACATGATAAAATGTTAATCAAATAAACAACGGGCTATTAAGAGAATACTTTTGCTTTCTATGAATTTGAAATAAAAATCTATGAAACAACTTTTGTTCCTACACTTTTACCATCAATAATATCAATAATAGTATTGTCTCGCTTTCCATTTGCTATAAATGTAGGAATGCTATTTGAAGCTGCTTGTTTTGCATAGTCTAATTTAGACCCCATGCCTCCTCTACCTTCTGCTTCACCTTTATGGCTCTCCTTAATATACTTGTCTACATTGTCGTCTGAACTAACTTCCTCGATAAGACTACTACTATCTAAATCTGGATGCCCATCATACAACCCATCAATGTCTGTTAAAATAATAAGTTTGTCGGCATTAATTAGTTGAGCAACTAAACTAGCTAACTCGTCATTATCAGAAAACATGGACATGGTAACTGAAACGGCATCATCTTCATTTAAAATAGGAATAACGCCTTCAGACAATAATCCTTCATAACAATTTATCATATTTTCTCTATGAACTCCTGGGCTAAAATCTCTTTTAGTTGGAAGCACTTGAGCGCACTTCATACCATAATCCATAAAAATATTGTAATACAAGCGCATCATTCTAGGTTGTCCAATGGCAGAATATACTTGTCTTCTTTGCGTTTTATCTTTTATTTTTGATCGTCCTAAGACTTCTTTTCCAGCAATAACAGAACCAGAAGACACGAGAATTGTAATAATATCACGCTCATAGAGTTCAGCAATCTGTCTTACCAATCGTCTTAAAACAGGTCTTACTATTCGTTTATCTTTGTTGGTCATAACATTAGTACCAACTTTAATCACTATTTTTTCTTTGTATTTTTCCATCTTATTTTCCTAATTCAACAGCTCTGTTAAATGCTGCAAATGCGGCTTCTTTTATTAATTCATTTACATTATTATCTTCCATTGAGTCAAGAGCGGCTCGTGTGGTACCACCTTTTGATGCTACCATATCCATCCATTTATTAGGCGAATGATCTGCTTGATTAAATAATTCTACTGCCCCTGTAAACGTTTCACTTACTAGTACCTTTGAAATATTTTTTGAAAATCCCATTTGAAGCGCAGCTTCCATCATACTTTGCATAAAGTAGAATACGTATGCTGGTCCACTACCCGAAATACCTGTTGAAGCATCAATAAAGTTTTCATTGCTTACTAAAATAGATTTTCCAGTAGTATCTAATAGATTTTCAACTAATATAAGTTCTACTTTTGACACTGCTTCTGAGGCTATATATGAGGTTAATCCTCTACCTATCTGAGCTGGTAAATTTGGCATAGCTCTTACAACTTTATCAAGACCTGTTAAGTCTTTCATATAATCAATAGTAATACCAGCCATTATTGATATAATAATTTGCTCTTTATTTACTAAAGGTGCTATTGCTTTAAATAATTCTTCTGAATGATAGGGTTTAACAGCTATAAAAACAATGTCTGCAAATGGAACACAGTCCTTTAAATCTTTATAGACATCAAAGTGAGAAATCTCATTTAATTCTTTAATTTTTTCTTCGGAAGTGTCTAAAATCATGATATTTCTTTTTTTAAGAAGTTTTGATTTAGACATACCTTGAGCATAGGTAAGCCCCATGTTACCTGCTCCAATTACTAATACTTTCATTAAATTGTTTTAAAAAATTGATAGAAATTACCTTGAATAGATAATATTTTAATCTTTGTAAGCTTTTTATGTTTTGTTGATTACCGAGCTATTGAGCAATCCTCGCAATCTTTTATTGCACCGTAATAAGTTTCACGGTATTTATGCAATGTTTTAACTGGTAAACCAAGTAAATACTTTCTGATATAAGTAACATTTGTACTTAATTCACCCATCTTAATACTATAACGCTTTTCTAATTTAGTTTTTCTTTTAATTTTTATAAGTTTCATGAAAATTGTGTTTGCCGATAAGGTTAAAAAACAACCGCTATACTGAAAGGATTTTATGTTAAAATAATGTTAATTTTTGTAAAAAAAGACATAACTACAACGTTATATTAATACTTAACACTCTAAAATACAATTATTTACAAAATTTTAATTTTTGTACTTTAAAAATTTCGAAACTTATATGTAGGTAAAATATTTTAACAAAAAATGGCATTAATGTATGGGACTTTGTGTACACGGACAATTACTGATTGATTGTAAAAAGTCGAAACCAATAGTAACCACATGGGTACCAGAATTAAAACCTGACAAATCGTTAGTCGTTATTTGGTACGAGTACCCAAAATAAAAATTAGACTTTTTAAACCCGGCCATAGGGCCTACATTTAAAGGTTTAAAAAATTGATCATTAAGAAAACGGTAAGATACGCCTGCCCAGAAATAATCTTCATTTCTATTATATTTTCTGTATTTTATATTAACATCTGTACTAGACCGTTTATCACTGCTAAACATTTGATAATACACAGAAGGTTCTATTTCTACCCTACTTCCTTTAGACCCCTTAATTTTATAACCTGAATAGATTTGGTAATTCAATAGCAAACTTGGTTCTAAAACTCTAAAATCTGCAACCTTTTTATCTAAAATATTACTTGCATTAAAACTTAAGTAAAACCCTTTATTCCTATACAACATACCTACATCAAAGTTATTATTTGAAGTCGCTCTATTATCAGTTACAAAAGGATCTAAAATGGGTATTTCGTATGTTGTATCAAACTTATTGACATCAATTTTAAAATTATTAATATTATACGAAATACCAAATGACAAGTATTGTTTAGAATAATAGTCTAAAATAATATGATGAGCAAACGAAAACTTAACGCCTGTTTGCTTAGTATATCCGTTGCTATCGTTATACAAAGATATTCCTACACCAGATCGGTCTGCAATTCTAAAATCAACATACAACGACTGATTATCTGGAGCATCCTTAATACCTACCCATTGTGTTAACCCATTAGCCCTTATTCTTAAATTATCGCCTATTCCAGCATATGTTGGAGACACCACAAAATCATTATCTGCCAGGTATTGAGTAAATACAGGCAAATTAAGCTCTTGGCTATAACCTTTGGCTATAACAATGAGAAACAGATATATAACTAGTCTTTGCATGTGTGTGTGTTTAAGGTTTGAGGGCATAATTGCTAATTTTATTTATCTGTAAAGAGTGAAATGTCCAACAAATTCACGATCATCATTTTTATCATTTAATTTTATTACGTACCAATAGTCTCCAGTTGGTAATGGTGTTCCATTATAGGTACCATCCCATGTTTGTCCTAGACGTTTTGTGGCAATTTTTCGACCATATCTATCAAAAATTGAATACTCAAGATCTTTATATGTTATGGTACATCCTGGAGCCCAATCATCTGTAACACCATCTCCATTCGGTGTAAAATAGTTTGGAATACAAATATCTATGTATTCAAAATACCTTGTGATTTCAGTTGTACAACCATCACTATCTGTTACCGAAACTGTGTAGTCTCCAGACTGATAAATAACAAATGTATTTGAACTACCGTTGGATTCGCCATTTAACGCGTATTCATATATTCCTGAACCACCAGTAGCTGTAACTACAATTTGATTTATCTGGGTATCATCTATAGTCATTGCTAATGGATCTATTTGATCAATAACAAACGGTGCAGTTGATTTTATACAACCATTCGTGTGTCTTGCATCAATAACATGTGTTCCTGGAGCTACATCAATAAATATATTACTAGCCTGATATGGACCTCCATCAAGGGAGTAATCTACATCTGAAGGATTGGTAATACTGGCATCTATAGTTACCGTAACGGTATTAGAAGACATATTATTTACACATCCATATTCAACAACTGCCTCTGGATCTATTATAACAGATTCTGGGAATGTGATATTCCATTCAGACTCACAACCTTGGCCATCTATTACATAAACCACATGATCACCTCCTGCTAATCCGGTAAAATCGAATTGTGTTTGAGCTAAGTTTCCTGTTGTATACGCAGCATTAATATCGTCTAAAGCAACACTATAAGGTGCGGTTCCTCCAGTAATATCAATACTAAACTCACCACTCAAATCACCTGTACAAACTTCTGGAATTAATGATCCCGGAACGATGTTAACCATCAGTGGGTTTGGTTCATTAATTGTGAAATTAAATACGATGTAACAACCTAATTCGTCTTGAACAATTACATCATAAGTTCCTGGCGCAAGATGATCAAAGGTTGGTGTATCAAAAAATTGATTTAATTGCGGTGAAATAGCATACTTAATAACTCCTGTTCCACCTGAAGCATTTATTTCTAATACTCCATTGTCAGACCCATTACAAGTAACATCGAATGACGTATGACTTTCTGTTAGTGGCGACGCTGGTTCTGTTATAGCTATTACAGTCGATACTGTATTACAATCTCCACTATCTACTTGCACCTGATAATTTCCAGCAAAAAGATTGGTGAAAACACCTGGTGTATTTTGTACGGCTCCGGGAATAGGATTTCCTAAATTATCTTGTAATGTGTACACATAACTACCCAGACCACCTTGAGCAGTTGCTACAATGACACCTGTATTATCTCCAGCACAGTTAATAAATGCATTGGTAGCGTCTACAGAAACCACTAATGGTGGAAGCGGATCTATTTTTATTTGATTTGACACACTAGCATAACAACCATTAGCATCTCGTACATAATACATATACGTTCCTGGAGTCACATTAATTGTAGTTGATGATACAAATGATCCTAAAACTGTTGTAAATGCAGCCGTATCACTATACTCATAATTTCCTGTTCCTCCTGTAGCACTTAATGTAAGTGTTGTACCTGTTAAACATGTTTGAGATGTTGATTTTACTAATAATGATTGTATTTGAGCTGGTTCTGCTATTACAATATTAGCAGATGTAAATGCGCAGTTATAGCCATCGGTTATATCTACTGTATAAGTACCAGCTCCTAATCCTGTAAATACAGGTGACAACTGAGGTCCTGACGTACTAGGATTTGGTAAAATTGTATTCAGTGTATAGGTATAATTACTTCCTTGACCTCCTGCTACTCCGCTCACTGTGATACTCGCATTAGTGTCTCCAAAGCATGATAATAAATTTGTGCTTGGAGTTACCGTTGCTGATATTGGTATTGGTATTGCTAATGTAACAACATCTGAAGCAATACAGCCTCTAGAATCTCTTGCACTAACTACATAATCTCCTGCTGTTAAACCACTAAAATTAGACACATTACTAAACGGAGTAATAATAGTACCAGAAGTTAGTTCCAATTGATATTCATAACCACCTGGCCAGCCTCCCGTTGCTGTTGCTGAAATAGAGCCATCATTGTTACCGCTTACACAGGTAATTTCTGTATGGGTTTCAAAAATAGCTAAAGCTGCTGTTGGCGCTGTAATTGTAAAGTTTTTACTTACTGAACAATACGGTGCATTTGTTAAAGTTGCATTTATAGTATAGGTTCCAGATGCTAATCCTGATATGGACACAGGACCTGCATTTGTTGATGTTCCAGAAGTAACTAGGTTACTTAAAGCATCAGTAACAGTATAATCAAATATACCTGCCTCGTCTGTTGGCGTAGGCACTCTATCAATAAACGTCACATTAACACTACCATCCGAATCATTAAAGCAAGTAACATCAACAACTGAATCTATTGTAAGATCAAACGTATTTGGATCACTTATATAATGTACTTTTTGTAAACTACATCCTGTATCTAAATTGGTAACAGTAATTATATAATTTCCTATTGGCAATGCCGTAAAAATACCTGTTGTATTCGTTTGAGTAGGTAAAATGGCAGCAAAATCTTCTAATGTATATTCTAAATTTGTTGGTGTACCACCAATACTGCTTACCGAAACAGTAATATCTTCATCATTTGTACACGTAATGTCATTATCAATAGTTACATTGATTGTATCTAGTTGAATATAAGGTGCTATGGTAGCAGTTGTTGTACCTGAACATCCATTATCGTCATAAACATTAATTGTATATGTGCCTCCTAATAAATCCGATTCAGTGTATACATTATTATTGCTAAACTGAACAACAGTTCCATTCTTTATAAATTCATAATTGGCGTATGTACCGGATCCACCCGTTACAGTATTAACGGTAATAGTTGCAAAATTGGTTGTGTTTGTACCTGTTGAACAAGCATAATCAACCACTATAGGTGCTGAAATTACTATAGGATTTGGCTTATTTACCGTTACATCTTGTGATAATGTACATCCTCTACCAGAGGTTACTAAAACTGTATAGGTTCCAGCAGCCAATCCAGAAAAAGAATTTGAAGTTTGAGTAGCTACCGTAGTAGGTCCTGCTGTAATCTCATAGGTATAAACCGGATTATCGTTGCTTGCTGGTAAATTTACAGTAATACCGCCATCACTTCCGCCATTACAACTTACATCAGACGATGTCGCTGTAAAAGTTACAGGAGTGGCTGTTGGTAAATTCACTATTACATCTTTTGTACATAAAGTTGTTGTATCTTCTATAGTAACTGTATAATTAGTTGCTGATGACAAACCTGAGAATACATTACCTGTTTGCGTTATAGATGCAGAAGGAGTTATGCTATATGCATAGTTTCCTGAACCTCCTGAACCTGTTACAGTAATTACACCATCTCCTTCAGAACAACTTGGTAACGTAGTTATTGCAGGCGTTACATCTAATGCAGGATAAATAATTACATCTGTTAGCATTAAAGTTGTACAACCATTTGCGTCTTTAAGGGTTACATTATAAGTTCCTGGTGTTGACACTGTAAATGTTGGATTTGATTGAAAACCGGTTCCTATTGAATAGGTGAAAGGTCCGACTCCAGTAGGACTTGTTACTGTAAACGTGTAAGGATCTCCAGTTAAATTACATTGATTTGATGCTACTGCTGGAACCGTTACCGTTGGTAATGGGTCTGTATCAATAACAACATCTATTTGGGTTGTACATCCGTTAGCATCCATCACCCAAACATCCCAATCTGTATTGGTTGTTGGATCTAATACCGCACTAGCACTTGATGTATAATCCGTAGCTATTGGTCCTACACCATTTTCTACAAATGCATAGGTGTAATTTGGTGTACCCCCACCTGCTGTTACACTTACTTGAGCTCCAAAATTACAATTCGCATTGATATTGGTTGTTTCCACAAGTGTTAATGGCGTTGG
>NZ_JAAKGI010000021.1 GCF_011762485.1 Yeosuana marina | reverse complement strand
TCGTATCTTAAAGTACTGATAATCAATACTTATTTCTATGGATTTTATTAATGGATTCAACAGAAACCAATTACTAATGATGGATTTTGAATCTGCTGTTAGACAAGATTCTTGGGCACGAATTGTAGATTTGTTTGTGGATATGTTACCCATGGACGCATTAGGTTTTATCGATGTACTAAGACAAGAGGGAAGACCTCCCTATCGGTCGGCTGATTTACTGAAATTGTACATCTACGGTTACAAAAATCAATTACGCTCATCACGTAAATTAGAACAGGCCTGCCTAGTAAATATTGAAGTCATTTGGCTTCTAAAAGGATTGAACCCATCGGCTAGAAAAATAGCATACTTCAGAAAAAACAATTCCCAGGCCTTCAAACAAGCGTTTCGGTATTTTGTAAAACTGCTCAAAGAAATCGATCTAATTGATGGACAAACCATCGCCATAGACTCCTTTAAAATTAGAGCCCAGAACAGCTTGAAAAACAATTTCAATGAAAAAAAGATAGACCGCCACATGGATTATATCGACACCAAAATCAAAGAATATGAACAACAGCTAGACCTAGAGGATGCGTTAGAAAAGAAAGAAGAAACACAAAAGAAGATAGCTTACCAAAACAATAAAAAGGACAATTATAATCAGATCAGAAAGCAACTTGAAGCAAGTGGAGAATCGCAGATTAGCTTGACTGATCCAGACGCTCGAAGTGTGGTGCTACATCGCAATATCATCAATGTCGGTTATTGTGTGCAAGCAGGATGCGACAGTAAACACAAGCTCTTTGTAAACAATGATACCGGAACGGTAAACGACACACATGCACTATCATCAATGGCATTGAATGCCAAAGAATTATTGGGAGTCCAAACCATGGATGTTATAGCAGACAAAGGATACACCACAGGAAAACAAATTGACATTTGTTCGAAAAACGGACTCACTACTTTCTGCTCGCCAAAAGAACATTCTTCACAGAAAAATGGATTGTATGATATGCAGATATTTAAGTACGATTCTCAACAAGATACCTATACCTGCCCTAACAACGAAACACTAACTACCAACGGTACCATTTACAATAAAAACAACCACAAAGTAAAACATTACAAAAACCGCCAAGCCTGTAAAACCTGTAGGCTAAGAAGTCAATGCACGACCAACAAAA
>NZ_JAAKGI010000020.1 GCF_011762485.1 Yeosuana marina | reverse complement strand
GTAGATGAAGATGGCGATGGTAATGGCGATGATGACGATGAGGACACCATCACAATCATGCCAGCACAGGCAGATTTAAGTATAGCGAAAGGACTGTCATCAGGTAGTGCCACACCAAATGTGGGAGATATCTTGGTTTTTGAATTAGTAATTACAAATGAAGGTTCTAATGATGCCACAGGCGTTAGTGTAGAAGATGTGTTACCTATAGGTTACACGCTAGGAACAGTAAACAACGCAGGAACAGCTACAGGAAATACAGCAAGCTGGTTAGGATTGTTTGTGCCAGCCAATGGCAGTATAACTGTAACTTATCAAGCAACGGTTAATGCACCAACTGGAGCGGTTGGAGAGTATACAAACTCAGCGCAAATCACGGCAAGTGACCAATATGATCCAGACAGTGATCCAACGACAGATGATACCGTAGATGAAGATGGAGATGGTAATGGCGATGATGATGATGAAGATACTTTTACCATTACACCACAAACGGCAGATTTATCAATAGATAAAACCGTAGTAGATGCAAATGGCGCACCAGTAAATGTAGGCGATGTATTAACCTTTAGTATAGCAATAGCCAATGGAGGAAGTTCAGTAGCTACCAATGTAAGCTTAGAAGATGTATTACCAATAGGTTACACATTAGTGTCAGGAAGTATAGATAATGGAGGGGTTTTTAATCCAGGAAATACAACTATTACTTGGGATTTAGCAAATGTACCATTAACAGGAGTAACAGTAAGTTATCAGGTCACGGTCAATGCACCGACTGGAGTAGTTGGAGAATATAGGAATGTAGCACAAGTAACAGCGAGCGATCAATATGATCCAGATAGTAACCCAGACAACGATGATGGCGACCAAAGTGAAGATGATGAAGACGATGAAGTTGTAGTACCAGCACAATCCGATTTAGAGTTAACTAAGGGTATAAGTGTGGCAAGTAGTTCAACACCAAATGTGGGTGACACGGTAACCTTTGA
>NZ_JAAKGI010000019.1 GCF_011762485.1 Yeosuana marina | reverse complement strand
AATCAGGAAGACCATACGATGAAAACTTTGTTTCAAAATTAGTCTAAAAAGACTTGTTTTTTAACTCAGTTCTTTGTTGTGCCCAGTAATTTTATTTAAATTTTGAGTTTAAAAAATTCTTTAACCCTAAATAATTATCTTCGCCCCCACATGTCCGATATAGAATATTCAAGTTGGAGTCCATTATAATAAACGTAGGATAACATTGAATTCTTAAACCACCAATTATTGGAGATGACATATCTCCAGATTTCGGTTTTCCGTTTATTATTCCATTATACCAATTCATTTGATTGTTTTTTGTGTATTCTAAAACAGGTTTTGGGTCTAATTCAAAAGCTAGACTTACAAATTCAATATGTTTGTTGTATTTTTTGTGTAATTCGACTAATTCAGGGGTAAGTTCTTTACAGGGTTCGCACCAAGTACCCCAAAAGTCCAGCAAAATAAACCCTTTTTCTTCGGTCAACTCTTTAAGAGTTGACTTATTGTTTTGCAAGTCGGTAATTTCGTAATTTTTTGAAATTTCATTTGTCCTAAATCCATAGAGAGTGGCAACATTTCGAATTTCATTTATGATTAATTTTGAAGGGAAAAATGATAAACTGTCTATTCTAAAATACTTATCATCAAGTTTTAAAGTATCCATAAGTTTATAATCGGCAAATAATTGATGATTTCTTGAATAAAAGGTGGTGTCTGATTTTTTAAAAATAATTTCAGTTCCAAACATTCCTTCTTTAACGCCAACCCCATAATTAACCTTATCGAGTTCAAATGTTCCATATAAAAAGTCATGTTCTAAGGCCATTATTTGTAAACTATGTTTAAACTTTTCTTTTTCGGTTTCTTGAATATAAGAAATTGAATTATGCTCGGGGAGAAATTGAAGGTGTGCTATTTGTTTATAGAATTTGTCGTTTGAAAATTTAGTTACTTTTAAGCTTTTTACATTGAATGAGTCACGGTAAGTTTCTTTATCGGTAATATTTTTACTGAATTCAATTAACTTATCATCACTAAAGTCCTTATTTTCATTTACATCTATTATAAAATATCGTTTACCTTTGTTAAAACCACTTAGGACATAGATTTTGCTGTGAATAGAATCAGTACTTTCTTTTTTGACTTTCCCAATTTCTATAGCCTTTTCTAAATCTCTGCTGGAAATAGTATTTAAATACATTACAAAAGAACTGTCTTTATTAATTATACCTTGAAATTCATCTAGCCCTGTATTTAAATACCTCAAAGTAAATAATGTTTTTCTAAAAGGATTGTCATCAGTTCTGGCTTTTAAATCAATAGTTATTTTGGAGGGGACATTTTCTTTTTTATTACAAGAGATTAAAATAATAAAAAATCCTAGTAGGAATAATCTTGATTTCATTTTGAGTTTTTTATTGGGCACAACGTTGATGTATATGGAAAGTTGCGTGTTTGAGTGCGAGGATTTTCCGAAGGAAAATCAGAAGCTAGCAAACAAAGCAACTAATATTGGTTTAGGATAAAACTAGCAATTTTTTATATACGGTGTTACAAAACGTTTTATTTACTCAATAATTATTTCTGTTAAACCACAGCTTTTCGGCATATAAATTTTCTTGCCAGTTTTTATAAAATCAATAAGTTTTTCGGTATATCTTAATTTTCCGTAATAATCGATATAATATATTTCTTTTATTAATCCCATTGGGATCATTTCATTTAATATCCATTTTTCATATTGATCAAGATTTCTGAAAAGAGGTAAATCAAAATTTGATGATTTATCAATAATGAAGTAAAAAGTTCCAATTTTTTTTCTTTTTCTTTTCTTTGAATTATTACAGCTGTATTTATAATGAAAAAATGATTTATTATTAATTAATGTATCTTTTAATTTGATATGATCAAAATCTTCTTTTTTTAAGCGATTTAAATGCAAGGGATTTAATAACCCTCTAATATCCCTACAATTCATATTAATCAGATCAGCGTCATTTAATTCTGATTTTAAGATTACAGCATTTGAAAAGAGTTTTCTTTTGTGGTCTTGGAAAACGAGTTTATAATTTAAACTATCTTCTTCGGAAATAATCGCATAATATTCATTCTGTTTTGAATTTATTAAATAATACCTTTTCACATTCTGTTTAGAAACTTTATAACGTTGATTCCTAATTTTAACCGGTTTTTCGTAGAATATCATTGCATCATATTCCATTATATAATCAAAATCATATAGTTTTTGAGAATAACCAATGGTAAATGTTAAACTAAATAGTATAATCAGAACTTTCATCGGTAATGTTTTGTAACGTGATTGTATATGGAAAGTTGCGTGTTTGTGTGCGAGGATTTTCCGAAGGAAAATCAGAAGCTAACAAACGAGCAACGACCTTTAAATTTAGCCTAAAATAGCAATTTTTTATATACGGCTTAAGTTTGTCTTTTGTTAAATTAGATAAATAAATTAGAAAGAACAAAAGAGAGGATTAAGGTTATTTTA
>NZ_JAAKGI010000018.1 GCF_011762485.1 Yeosuana marina | reverse complement strand
TTTCCATAAAAATACCCTCAAATAGTGTCTAACTTTTTGGGGGCAGTTCAAAATCCGCGAGGATTTTCGTAAGTAGGCGAGAACTAGCCATTAATTTTATAATGTTTTGGCAACTGGCTTTGTTCCATATTTTTTAAATCATAAACCAATCGTTATGATATTCAGCAATTGGTTCGTAAGGTTTATTTGTTCCGTAATATATTTCATTTTCGTGGAAGAAAAACAAACACCATTCAAGACTTTGGTCAAAAATTGTCAAATCATCTGAACCTCCGTAAAAAAGGGAATCCCAATATTTAACAACAAACTTCCATTTAGTTATCATTCCGTTTTGTCCATCCCAAGATAGATAAACATCTTTGTCAAATGGAATTGCTCTTTGATATAACCATTTAGTTATTTTCTTTTCGTTTCCGTCGAGAATTTTTGTTCTGTCCAGATTTCGAAACAAGTCATTTTTAAAAGGCATTCGGCTATGAACTCGACAGTCACTAATAAAGTCAGCGAGATATTCGGCTCCAATTTTGTCCAGAGGTTTTAATTCCGCAATATGTTGTTCAGAGAGAGAATCATATTTTTCGTCCGTAAATCTCCATTTCAGAGTAAATTCGGTCATTGGTATTATATGTCTATTTAAATCTTGGAACGTCATTTTTTTAGCTTGTTGCCAACGTGTTTGTGTATGATTTCGTTGCGTGTTTCAGCAACTAATCTAGCAAATACAAACCGAATAGAAAATCCGCGAGGATTTTCGTAAGTAGGCGAGTACTAGCAATGAATTATACACGGTGTTGCCAGCAGTTATTTTTATAATCCAATTACTCTATTCCAATCCGCAACATACATATAGATTCTTTGAAATTCAGATGGTAAAAGCATTCTATTATGTGCAATGAAATGACGAGATTTTTCTAATTCGTCCATTCTTTGATTTAACCAATGTTGAGAAGGAACTAGGTTGCTAAAAAACTCCCATTTCTCAATCATTATTTTTGCTAACATTCCAAAATCTACAAATCCAAGAAGGTCACTTTTTTCTCCTTCTAGCCAAGAATCTTTCATTGCGGACACTTGTCTTCCTTCTGCGTGTGATTTAATTTTTGGCGAAAGTTTGTCCCACCAATCCAAACCTATATTTTCTTCTAGAGTTTCACGAATAAATGCTCTAATTTCATTTTCAAAACAGTTTACAACAGCATAAAGTCTTGCCATTTCTAATCCATTATTTCGTCTGTTGACACCAAAAGGTGATAGAGCTTCTGCTAATAATTTTTTTTCAGTAAACTGATTGTCAGCACCAATTTGAATTCCAGCTTTTTGGAATTCTTCGGCTTCAGATTCAAACATTAATCCTCTGAAAAAAAAATCTCGTATGTCTTTTTTATCAGTCAATTAAGTGGTCTTTAAGTGATTTAAATATTGCATTGTAAACTTCAACATCTTTAGTAGCAGGTAAATGAATTTGTATGTTATAATGAAGTCCTACTTTAGATGCTGAAAGTATTTTTTGAGTTGGAATTTCCTGTGGCTTATTTCCAGTTGAAGATTGTTTCTCTTCTTGTTTTTCTTGAACAACTACTTTCGGTTTAGTTGAATGGTTTAAATCCGCTATATCTAAAAGAGCGTAAAATGTATTAGTATGTAATTTTGCTACATTATCACTAGCATTATGGTAACTTTTGAATTTACCTTGAACTAAATCTTTATCCTTCTCTGTTGGATTAGATTTGATTAAAAATATGTCACTATAAGCTTCTTTAAGAGCTTCTCCCATTATCTCTTTAGATTTGGAATGATTTCTATATTCGTGGTAACGTTGTGTCGGACTTCCATCAGATGATAAAAATCCCAGAGATTTCATTAAAGGAATAAAAGGTCTGTGGTTATTTGATTTATAACCTAAATCTTTTAAATTTTGATGTCCAAACTTGTCTGGTGCTTGTGCATCACGAATTTTTCCAAAGAATTCTCCAAGAACTCCATAGGCTTGACTGTAACTTGTTGGTAATCCCATATTTTATAGTTATTCGTTTTTTCTAATTGCTGGCAACGTGATTGTATAAGATTAGTGGCGTGTTTAAGCACCTAATTTAGCAAATAAACACCAGATAGAAAATCCGAGAGGATTTTCGTAAGTAGGCGAGAACTAGCCATTAATTTTATACGGTGTTGTACAACGTTTTTTAATTATATTTTTTATTTAGTTCTCTGCATTTTTTACAATAAACAACATCAACCGTTTTAGGATAACTAAATCGTTCTAAATCTCTTGGTGCAATGATATTCGCCAAAGGGAAAAGCTCTTTTTCTCTCTCATAAGATATTTTAGAATTGATTTCATTACCATCTACTATTGGAACGTTATCCCTTTTCAATTGATAATTATGTACTGGACAATAATTAAATATCTCGTGAATCTTACTAAATTCTATTATCTCGAGGTCAAATTCATTAGTAAAGTCCTTTAATAATTGTTCCTGCCAAAAGAAAAGTCTTTTTCGCAAAGGAAATGCTTCATAAATGGTCAGGATGAAATGTTTATATTTTTCATTCCCAACAAATTTCTCAAACTCGCTTCTTATTTCTTCGTTAGTCAATTTCTATATTTTTACTTCTCTTAATCCACTTTCCAAATTGAATTCCGACTAGAATTGCTGGAATTATTCCAATTACCATAATCCAAAAGAACGGTTTGAAAATATAATCTTCAAATGAGTCCCAAAAAGTATCATAAGGTTCCATTCCTTCTTGCACAAACCCAGTCCATCCGACAAGGAAAGCGGTTATTATTAAAGTCAGAAACCCGTATTTCGCTCCGACTTTATCAGAATCTTTTTTCTTTATTAAGATTTCATATCCAGCATTTTTTCCGAACCAATATGCAAGTCCGTAAAAAATTCCAATTCCGATAATGATGTTTATCCAATAATTCCATTCAACCATCCATTGTGGACTTCCGCCTGCAAGTAACATCATAAAAAGAAACGCAATTAAAATTCCAATTGTTGCAGATTGTAATGCTTTTTTAATTCCGATGTGTTTAGCTATTTCAGGTGTCATTTTGCGTTTTTGGGAAATGTTGTACAACGTGATTGTGTAAGGATAGTTGCGTGTGCAAGCAACTAACTTACTAAAAATGGAACGAACCAGAGGAAAATCCGCAGGATTTTCCGAGTAGGCAAGAACCAAGCAATTATTTTTTACACGGTGTTGTACGCAGTTTTTTAATTAACAGCAACTTGTATTTCAAAAATTCTTGCTTTATCAAAACTCCTACCTACTTTAAAAATACGCTTACAGCATTTATTTTCATAGAGGTCATAGTAGGCAGATTTTTTGTCCGATTTATAAATAAAATCATTAACATTATTTTTATCTAATTTTTTGATTGTTTCTATCAGTTCCCAAAAATATGAGTAGTTATCTCCTATATCGATAAATGCTTTGTAACCAACCAAATTCTCTTTTCTAAAACGTAAATGAAATTTCACATTAGCGACATATCCATTGGATAAAGTCATTTTTTTTGTCCCATTATATAAATCCACATCTTTTGGTAGATATTTAATCTCTTTGCCGGTTAATTGGATAGATTCATCCAAATAATTTAAAATATCAAATTTATTACTGTCAACAGATAAATCAACTGTTATAAGAGGTTTCAAAAATATTGAGCAATTAGATTTACTTTGAGAGTTAATACTAGCACAATTATTTAAAAACAGAAATAATATGATTAAATTTAGTTTCATAATTATATATTCTTTTTTGGTCAAAATTGCGTACAACGGTTACGTATAAGAATAGTGCGTAGTTTGAGTGCGAGGATTTTCCGAAGGAAAATCAGAAGCAAACAAACAAGCACTAACTCTAGATTAAGGAATAAACTTACGCATTATTTTTATACAATGTTGTAGCTAGTTTTTTTCTTTTTTCAATTCTTTTTCTCTTTTCCGTTTTTCCTTTTTAAGTCTTTGCTTTTTAGCACTTTCAGTTTCTATTTCAAAAACTATTGGCATTGAGTATTTTTGGCTAATTGTTTTTCCGTTGTATTTGGCAGGAGGCATTTTAGGAAGCAAGCTTAATACTCTAATAGCTTCTTTTTCAAATAACGGATGTACAGAACGGGCTTTTATGTCTGTAACATTTCCTTCCTCATCGATTGTAAAAATTGTCAGAACTTTTATTTTATCACCACCTTTATAGTTTAGTTGCTTTGCTATACTGTCTAGTCTGTCTCTATTGTCAATATTAAAAGATTCTGAAACTTTTTCGGATACATTTGTTTGTCCAAAAAGGAAATTCGTAAATATCAGAAGTATAATAATTAATGGGTTTTTCATTTTTCTCAAATTAGCTACAACGGCTCCGTATATGAAAAGTAGCGCTGAAAATAAGCGATAACTTTTCGGATGAACACAAGCCGAATTTTTAAATTTTACTATTTATCTTTTTATTGGAAATCGTCAAATTTAAAAATTTGGCGACTTTCCAAAAATGCCCAAGCCTTAGTTTTAGCAAAGACTTGCGCTATTTTTTATATACTTTGTTACAAGCTGGCCTTTCTCCCAGTTTTATAGTATTCTTTCTTCGCTTTTTTCTGTTTGTAATAAGCAACAAATATCAATGATAATGGGAAAAATAATATTATCAAAATCCACTTAAATATATTCAAAATCAAATTCATTATCCGAGTATTGAGTAAATAAAAATTAAATTGACGATGAAAGTTAATACGATTGTTGCAATCATTGTCTGTTTGGAAATCTTAAAGAAATTCCGTATTTCTTCTTTACAGTTTAGAAATAGAAATCCACCAAAAAATAGTAAAGTCATTATGTAAACACCTGACGAAACTGTAGGGAAAAGATTTTCAAGCGCAGGAATTCCTGAAGGTTGTCTTCCTAAATTCATAAAGAAAAGTACAACTGTATTAAATGCAGAATAGGTCAGAAATATAGAGAGCAAAATCCATCCAATTTTTTTTCTTTTCCAAAATAGGATTACTGCAATTGGTAGTATGATTATCGGAAAAAAGTATTCTACCATACTGAAATCCCAATCTGAAATCCCTTCGTGAAATATTACTTGAAACATTCCAAACTGTTGGTAAAGTCGATAAATTGCTAAACCACCAAAAATTAGGATTGTCAGTCTGATAATTTTTTCAGGTGTTTGAATTCCGTTTTGAATTGGATTTATGGTCTCAAATAGAGTAGAAGTACTCTTTTTTATCTTTTCCTCACGCTGTTTCCTTTTCTCAATCTCACGTTTTTTGGTATTCTCTTTTTCCGTTATTTGAGATTTGGCTTGATTTAGTTCTTGTTCGGTAAGTTGTCGACTTTCAATTTCCGTTTTGGCTGTTTCGATTGCAATTGGATTATATTTTTCCGCCTCCGAAATGATTTTCAAAAGTTCGCTATTAGACAGTTTTTGGTATAATTCTGTAAATTCGGTCATTAAGTACGAATGTTTTTTTGGCTTGCTTGTAACGTGATTGTGTATGGTTAGTTGCGTGGTTAAGCAACTAATTTAGTAAACAAATACTTGCCATAGAAAATTCCGAAGGAATTTTCCAAAGAAGCACTTGCCAAAGCAATTAATTATACACGGTGTTACAACACGTTATTTTATTTCTAACCTTCTTTCAGGATACTTTATAAATGAGTTGTTGTTATTTATTGTAATCATTCCATTATCGTC
This sequence comes from Yeosuana marina, assembly GCF_011762485.1. Lineage (GTDB taxonomy): Bacteria > Bacteroidota > Bacteroidia > Flavobacteriales > Flavobacteriaceae > Yeosuana > Yeosuana marina. The sequence goes on along the minus strand of NZ_JAAKGI010000018.1, from coordinate 5,519 downwards.
TTTCGCATCTACATATAAGTAAATTTGTTTTGAAACATCTGAACTTAAAGGATATGTATAAATTAATTCCCTTCTTATAGTCCAATCTTTACTGTTATTGTCATAAAAACTTGATAAATCAATTTCTTTTTGTGTTCCATTTACTGGTGTGTAAAAGACTTTTAAAGTTCCATTATCATTTTTTAACCAAACTTCTAAATTTGGTTTTGCACCACTCCAAAGCTTTGAATAAACTGGACGAATAAATTTAGTTTTATCTCCTTGATTTAGAACTATAGTAGAAGGTGCATTTTTTGTTGGGTTAAATTTCTTAATCCAATTCCCACTTAAACCAAATGTTTCATTGATAGACGCAATTTGAATTGAATAGAATATATTTGGATTTTCGATTCTTAATTCATATTTTTTATCTCCCTTTTTTTCCGCTTTTATGTTGTTTATCTCAACACCTATTTTATCTTTTATTAAATCTTTATATTTTGATAGATCAAGGTCTACAGTCGTTTCTGGTTTTTGAGTAATATCTAGTTCTACCTTGTCGGCTTTTAACCCACCATAAATAAAATCGACATTCGGCATTATATTATTGATGTCTTTTATTTGAGTTTTTGTAACTCCGTTAATTTTTAAATCATAAGTTTGAATATCCGACTTTTTAAAAATTGAGCCAATACCAAAAGATAATTCAGTTTTAAGCGCTTCAACCTCTGAATCACTTCCTTTGTTATTTACAAATTTTTCTTGGGTGTCATCAATAAAGATTTCTCCACCTAGACTTAAATTTTCAACAAAGCCTTTTTCTTCAGTAAAAGCGTTTACTGAAAGTCCAACAACATTGTCTTGGACAGGTTTATAAGTTTTCCAAAATTTCGGTTCGCATTTAGATGCCATTAATAAGAATGACATTGAGAAAATTAATAAAATTCGTTTTTTCATTATGATTGGTATTTATTGGTTGTCAGTTGGTTACAAATTAATAAATTTTAATGAGAGTCAAACTTTAATTTGTATAAATATTTTTCTTTAATGTGTTGTAACGTGTTTGTGTATGATTTCGTTGCGTGTTTCAGTACTGAAGTTAGCAAATAAATCACAGATAGAAAGTCCGCGAGGACTTTCGTAAGTAAGCTATAACTAGCAATGAATTATACACGGTGTTATGTGCAGTTTTTATTCAGTTATCAATTTGAAATTCATGGTATTCTTTATTTTTTTGTCAACCAAGATTCCAATATCGATATTTTTATTTAATTCTGTATTGGCAATACTTACCTTGTTATGTTGAATGTCTTTAATATTTGCTAAAAAAACATTTGGAAAGTGATTTTCTGATTTCACTAAAATTTTAGAAGTTCTGTCGACTTTTTTCCCTTTAGTATTAAAACACAATATCTCTTTATTAAAAATGCTGATTACTTCAATTTCATCATTGTTAGATTCATATATTTTGGATAGATAGTTGTTGTTTATTAATTCATATAGTGATGTAGTAAATATTTTCATAAAATCGATATACTCAAATAGAATCGATTTATTAATTAACTGAACGTTGTTTACTCCATGTGCAATATCATTTCTAAGGTCACAGATATGCTCAAGAATTGGAAATACAATACTGTTTTTTTTGGATGCAAAATCCGAAACATTAATCGTTAAAAAACTTTTTAATGGTTCATACTGCCTAATTAAACTTGATATGTTTTTAATGCCTATTTCAGAAAAATATGCATCAATAACTGTAATTCTAAAGTTAGCACTATGGTTTTTAAAAGCATCAATATTAATTACAGAAGAATTTTCATTTATATTCTTGTGTAAAATTTCGATTAATTTTTCTGGTTTAACATTTTTGTTTTTCCGATAATCTAACTGCTTAATAATTTCTAGAGTTTTATTCAAGTTATTTTTTTGAATTTCTTCCGGAAGTAAATTATAGCTTTTAATAATTGAACAAATCTCATTTAAGTATTTTACAAAAAGTTGTTCTACGAAATGTTCATATGCTCCATAAATAGAGATGATATGAGAGTTAAAATCAAATTGCTTAATTTTTGATATAGTTAATGATTTTAAAACAGAGTCAGCTTTTGTTTTTTCAATTTTAGATTGATTTTTATAACTCGCATTTTGAAAATCTATATATAATTTAAGCAAATCCATTTCTTTCTGGAAATCACTTAAAATATTACGCATTGATAAAACTATTTATATATTCATTTAAAACTTCAATTCTTTCTAAGACTTTGGTTTTGTTAGTGTCACGACCTTTGAATGAATCATATTGTGATTTGTGAAAATCTGCTAAGCCACCAATAATTTGTCTTTTTTTAGCTAAGATTTGAGCTTTTTTATCTAAATTATTAGCCAAGACTTGCATCAATGGGTCATACAATATTTTGGTTGGTCGTTCATAGTGAAACCATTTGCCCTCTCTACTTCTATGAAGCCAAAAGGCTTTTTCATCGAACAATTCAAATGCAAACTCTACAGTATTATTAAATAAATCTTTTAAATTATCTAAGACACTTTCGTTAAATTGTTCATTGCCTTTTTTTAAGAATTCATCTAAAAAATATTCCATTGTATTCCCTTGCCATTGGTCAATTTGACGATAAGCAAAAAATCTAAGTACTAGTTCTGCATCAGACATATCTTTAAAGTACTTATCTTCAATCACTTCTTGTCTGGCTTGTCCTGTTGTTATTTCTGTTTCATCAGGTTCTGGAATATTCCATAATTTGCAGAAATATTTGTTACGTGAAAGGCTTATTGTCAAGTTGTTTAATCCACCAGGAAACAGAGCATTCCTTATCTCTTGCGGTTTTAGTTTTTCTCCACCACTATTAATTCTTTCGAAAACTAATTGCTTTAATCTATTGGCTTCTGATTCAGATTTAGCAGTTTCTTGTAGTAATATTATTGATGAAATGTATCTTCTGTCGATTCCTTTTCTTATTTGCTCTGGTAATTGAGAGTATTTTAATCCATTTAATTCTTTCCATTCGACCAAATCTTGTAATGCAAATTTATCTTCGTAAAATTGGGATATCGCAGTAAGCCTTTGAAGTCCATCCATCACTTCGTAAACAGAATACTCTCTTTCATAAAGGAAAATTGGTGGAATCGGAACGTTCATTATAAAAGATTCTATAAGCTTTGATTTTCTTGTTCCATCCCATCTATGTCTTCTTTGAAATTCTGGATTAAGAATATAATCTTCACTATTCACCATATTTACAATTGTGTTTAGTGGGTAGCGAGCTTGTTCAGTTATGATTCTAACTTCACCTTTCTTATACTTTTCATTTATTTGTTCGTTGGTTAATTTTATTTCATTTCCAGTAGCTTCTTGAAATAAATCAACTTTTTCATTTTCGTATAGTTCGCTATTCATATTCTGTTATTTTATTAAATTTTGGTCGTTCTGTTCAAATTGCACATAACGTGTTTGTGTAAGGCTTGTTGCGGTTTTAGTTATAAATTTAGTAAAAAAGGATCAACAATTTATAGTCAATAATGTTTCAGATGGAAAAAGCTCAAGCAATAAGCTTTACACGGTGTTACCACACGTTTTTTATTCAATTGTTAATTCAATCGTTTCGTTAGCATAACTAGAAAAACCTCCTTTTTCTCCTTTCGTTAAATCGACTTCCAATTTCAAATTCGAGTCTGTATTTTTCTGTTTTGCAATTAATTGTTTTGAAAAAACTACTCTAATTTCAGTTTCCTCATTTGGTTTAATAGTTTCTTTGTTCCAGTTCAAGTAAGCAATTTGTTTATCTAATTCTATATCAGAAATGTAAAAGTCTTTTTTGCCTGTATTTTTTAAGATGAAAACGTAAGGTTTAGAGAAGTCTTGCTTTAGTTTTTTAAACATTAATTTTCTAGCAGAAATCTTAAAACTAATTTCCTTTGCAGGCGCATCGTATTTAATTCCGAATTGGATTCTTTCTCCATTATTATAATTAATACTCGACATTGAATAACTTTTGTTTTCCGCTAATTCAGCGATCAAAGTAATCTTTAAATCCCTTGTTTTTCCAATTCCTAGAGGTTCGTTACCTAAATCAAATTTTATGACTTCGTTGCTCAAAAATTTTGGTTCTTGAAATTCAATTTCCTTATTTGAATTATTTTTTACTCGAATTATTTTGGTTACATCTTTTTTGCCATCTGTTTTGCCAAAATCGATTAATAAATCTCCGATATTATTCTCTTTGTCGATAGCAAGGTCAGTAAGATTGAGTATTTGTAAGCCGTATTTGTCTTTAAATTCGGTTTTAAACTTTTCTTTTTCGTCAGAGGTTGATTCGTTTTCACCTCTATTTTCAATTTCCTCAATTATAAAAGAGCCTAAATTTTGAGACCATTGCATTAATGGTAAATTTAATTCCTCGATTATTATCGGTTGTTTTTCTGTAACCAATTTTCCCGTTGATGAATTGTAAAAAGTTATAAGATTGTCAATTTCTGATTCCGTGTAATTTTTAGAGTATACTGGTTTAACTAACGTTTTAAATTCTGCTAGCGATTTTTTTGTGACTTTTTTTTCTAAAGCCTCCCAATAATTATCTGAAATTCCAAAATTATTTTGTTTTTGATAATCGATTGTTTGGGTTATTAGATTTTCAATATTTCTAATAGTTCCATCTAATTCCAGTAAGTTCTCTATTTTTTCGTCCAGAGATTGAGCATTTATTTGAAGTGCAAATAATATTAGAATTGCAGTAATTAAGTTGGTTCTCATAGTTTTTCTCAAATGTGTGGTAACGGTGCGTCTATGCTTCCGTTGCGTGGTGTTTTTCGCTAAGTTAGTAAAAAGGCACTGACCATTAGACTATTGCGAGTGATTTTCCGCAAGGAAAATCAGAAGCAATGGAGTATAGACAGTGTTACCACACGTTTTTTATATTCCGTAATACTCCTATTAAAATGTCCCATATTCCATTCATTATTTTTTTTGAATTTGGTAATGGTTTTTGATGATTAGGATCTTTAATCCAATATCCACAAACATTACAAATAACTTCATCTTTATAGTTCACTCGTCCACCAATTGCGTCCCAGGTTGCTGCACGAGCTTCAATTCCGTTACTTTCGGCTGCGTTAGTCCATTCCACTTTATTTTTTCGGATTTTGTCCGAATAACATCTTGGACACCTTTCCTTATGGTCAGAAAGTTTTGATTTCGGATTATCCGCAATAAGTCGGTCAATTTTGGATTTCGAATAACCCTTCTCCAAAAGATAATCAGAGATTATTTTTTGAGTCTCTTTCATGTAGGTATTCCTCTTATATTTAGCAAAAAATGCTAATTCATAATTATCTAATCCATTAAGAAAGTCTAATACTCGACTCATGATTCGAATGTGTGGTAACGGTTTTGTATATGGTTTGTTGCGTGCTTTAAGTACCTAATTTAGCAAATAAAAACCGAATAGAAAATCCGCGAGGATTTTCGTAAGTAGGCTAGAACCAAGCAATAAATTATATACGGTGTTGTGCTTTCGTTATTTCTC
>NZ_JAAKGI010000017.1 GCF_011762485.1 Yeosuana marina | reverse complement strand
ACAGGATTATCAGCTTCAGGATCACCGTATACATTTTATGTACAAGATAGTAAAAACTGTACATCAAGTGTATCAGTAACCATAACCGAACCAACAGCATTGGTAGCTTCAGCAACAGCAACAGATTTGAGTTGTAGTGCTACTAATACTAATCAATCAGCAGAAATAACCATAGCAGTTCCAACTACAGGAACAGCACCTTATCAATATAGTTTTGATGGAGGCGCAAACTTTAGTTCAGCGAATACCTTAACAGTAAATGATACAGGAATTGATCAGACATTTTCTTATGTAGTAAGAGATGCTAATGGCTGTACAACAGTACCTCAAAATATAACGATAGTAGCTTTAGATCCACCAACAGATTTAACATTTTCATCAGCAGCTGTAACTTGTATAGCAACAACAACAGATGTTACTCTAACAGCTACAGATGGCGTTGGACCATTGGAATATGAAACTATAGCACCATCACCAACAATTGTTGCAAAACAAGCATCTAATGTATTTACAGGCTTAGCGCCAGGAACCTATGTATTTAGAGTAACCGATGCTAATGGTTGTTATTATACAGAATCTTATACTGTAGCTCCAGTAACACCGATAACAATTACAGGCTTAAAATTAAGTGATGTATTATGTTATGGAGATAATACAGGAGCTATACAATATACAGTTTCCGGATATGCAGGAACTTATACAAGTACATTAACCAGTGGAACTGGAGCATTAAGTCAAACAGGAAGTACTGTAGATTTAACAGGTTTAGTTGCAGGAAGCTATACTCTAGAAGTATCAGATGATATTACAGGATGTACAGCAAATACGACTATTGTAATAACAGAACCAACAAATCCATTAACTTTTACAGCAACTTCAACTAACGTATATTGTACAGAAGATAATTCACAAATTACGGTAACCCCAGCAGGCGGAACAGCTAGTTATATCTATGCAGCCGTAGTGTCAGGAGCATCGGCACCAGTAGTTTATGACAGCAGTAATGTGATAACCGTTGATACCAATTCCGCAACGGATTTAGTTTGGGATGTGTATGTACAGGATGCTAATGGATGTATCACAATAGATACGATCACCATTACAGAAGATCCGTCACCAACAGTAACCACACCAGCGGTAGCATCTAATCAATGTTCGGTAGCTTCAGGATTTACCTTTACAGCTACAGGAGCCTCAGGAGTACCACCATATGAGTATAGTATTAATGGAGGTGGATCGTATCAAGCGAGTCCAACATTTACAGTGAATACACCAGGAAGTTACACGGTAACTATTAGAGACGCCAATGGTTGTACTAACACCAGTCCGACTCCAACGGTTGTCTATGTGCCACTGACTTCAATAGCCGCAGTAACCAAAGAATTAGATTGTTCAGCATCACCAGATGCCGTGATTACAGTGACTATTTCAGGTGGTAATGGACCATTTACGTATACGGTTCAAAAAGGAGCAGGAGTGCCAAGTGCACCAAGCGCACCTATTGCAGGCCCTACATTTACATATTCAGTTTCTCTAGCTAATGTAGACAGCTATACGTTTGAAATTACAGATGCTAATGGATGTATTTCAACAAGTACAATCGCAGTCGACCCTATAACCAATCCAGTAGTAACAGGAACACCAACGAATGTTAGTTGTAATGGTTCATCAGATGGAAGCGTACAATTAGTAGGATCAGGCGGATCAGGTGGTTATACATATAGCGATGATGGAATAACTTTTACAGGAACCTCATTATTCACAGGATTATCAGCTTCAGGATCACCGTATACATTTTATGTACAAGATAGTAAAAACTGTACATCAAGTGTATCAGTA
>NZ_JAAKGI010000016.1 GCF_011762485.1 Yeosuana marina | reverse complement strand
AGAGTAGTTTTTGACGGATTTTTCTAAAGAATTTTATCATTGGTTAGCGGTTGGTTATAATGAAGCACAACGTGATTGTGTAAGGATAGTTGCGTGTGCAAGCAACTAACTTACTAAAAATGGAACGAACCAAAGGAAAATCCGTAGGATTTTCCGAGTAGGCAAGAACCAAGCAATTATTTTTACACGGTGTTGGCACACGTTTTTTATATCCGATTATAATTGTCAATCCATTCTGAAAATGAGTCAGTTAATTTCTCAACTGTGTCAAAATCGTGGTCGAAAAAATAAACTGCAGAACTTTCCTTTTTTTCTTTTAGGTCAGAAGTCAAGAACGCAAAAATGTTTCCCATACTATCTGAAGCAAAAGGGATTAAATCAGTCGAAAGTTGAGCTGTCCATTCGTTCTGTTTGTCATAAATTATTCTTTCCGTTGTCCAAAATTCTTGGACGTCATATAAGTCAATTTCGTTGTCAACTATTATATCCAAAATATCTGGTGTATAGACATTTCCATATTTGGTTAGGAATAGTTCAAAGTCATTTGGGATATTGATTCTTAATTCCTTTTTTAGTTTTTCAATGTCAGATACAGATGCTTTTTCTAAATCATCATTTTTATCAAATCTTGTTATGAATTTATTAAATATCTCCATTTCTCAAATGTGTGCCAACTGTAGCGTGCATGAAACGTAGCGGTTAAATATCCACTGATTTCATTTTTATTGTTTGCCTTAAAAATAAGACAAAAATTTGATTTTAATACTTTTGACAGCTATGTTTTATGCGTGCTGTTGTGTTTAGTAAATAGCCAATGGCCAATGGGAATGCCTCCATTTACGTAGTCAGACTGGACGATACAATGGCATTTCTGGCGCAGGTTTATGGTTTTAAAATCATGCATTTTATCAGTGGCTGATAAGGTGGCGTTTTTTTAAAAGCTGCCCATGAATTTTTAACGTGCTTAATACCAGTACTGTAAAAGCCTTGTCTTTGGTTTGTCTATTGACTTTGTCGAAAAATAACACTAACTTGGGCAAGCTTTATGCGAATCAAAATTCGTATTTGATAGTGGAACTCTCATACGATTTCAATCGAAAGCTTGGACAGTCCGAAATTGTACATAAGTCCAATTCCATACTCCTTTTGCTGTATTGGCTATTCGTCCTGAATTTTATTTGGGTAGCAATAAACCTGGGAAGATCCAAAAGTCCGTCTTATTAAACACTAACGTGATTGTATAAGAATAGTGCGGTTTTGTGTGTGAGGATTTTCCGAAGGAAAATCAGATGCTAGCAAAACGCACTAACCTTTGATTAAGCACTAAACTAAGCATTATTTTTATACGGTGTTGTAACACGTTTTTTATTCAACTTTCTAAAAATCGTAAATCCAAATAATTGTTATTCGGATTTGTTGGGTCGATATATAATTCAGTTTCCTGTTTAATCGCAAAGTGCATTTTTAATTTTGTAGTGTCCATATCGATGTTCAATTTGTATTTAATTGAGTCATTATTGTATGGAACATCAATCAATATCACGTTATGATTAACATCAATATATTCATTCCGAGTGTTATATCCGCTTCCAACTTCGATTTCTTGTTTATAGCTATTACTTTGTATTTCTAAATTATCTAAATTGACAATAACTTTATCTCCGGTTCTAATTAGGTCAGCAATTCTTTTACTTTCTTCATCTTCTGCTTTATTTATAAGAATTTTGGTTTTAAGCATATAAATAAGAAAAGGTAAAACTAAGACTATTCCGATCGCTACAAAATAAAAATTTGTTTCTCCTGTAGCTTTATATCTTCCTCGTCCACCAATTCCTGCATAAATAATTATGAATCCTAAAAATGTAAGTCCAGCAAAAATCCAACTTCCAAAATCAGATAATATTTTTTTTATATTCATTTAGTTTAGTCAAATGTGTTACAACGTTCCTGGCTATGGCTAGTGCGGCATTTTGGAAACGTTTCCGTCCTCGCCAGCAGGATGGTTATTGGAAGTACAAAATATCATTTTTTACTTTCAAGCCAGCATTAGCTATAGCCGTTGTTGGCGCTAGTTTTTTTTCTTTTTTTTAATTCAATTATTTGCCCAATCATGTATGTTGGAATGGCAAGAATAATCGCGAATATTAGTCCGGTTATAAATGAAAAATTCCTTCCAACGTCATTTGTCAATCGAAACATAGCTTGCTCTTGTTCAGGAGTTATTTCTTCTCCACCGAAAAACCCGTCCTTATTCAAGTCAAAGTTGTTTAAGTCCCATTGATAGTAAATGTCATTTATAGTCGCAAAGCCAACTATGAAAAGGTAAGCTCCTAGGAAAACGGTCAAACTAATCCAGATCCACTTCTTCTTGTTTTCGATTAAAAGCTTTTGTCTCTTAATCACAATTAAAATAAGAAACAGTGCAGTCAGTATACTTGGTAGTAGTAAGTGGTATGGAATCGAAATCTCGTTCATTTTTAAATTAGCGCCAACGTGATTGTGTAAGGATAGTTGCGTGTGCAAGCAACTAACTTACTAAAAATGGAACGAACCAGAGGAAAATCCGCAGGATTTTCCGAGTAGGCTAGAACCAAGCAATTATTTTTACACGATGTTAGCACACGTATTTATATTTTATATCTATAATGTCCGATAATTTTAAAATCAAAAAGGCAATCTTCTAAAACTTGTCCGCTGCCAATATTGTGAACAATTAGATTCCGTTTTCCATCATCAGATTTTTTATTAACTACAATTCCAATGTGGGTTATTGCACCGCCCAAATTCCAACAAACTATATCTCCAGGTAAATAATCCTTTGCCTTGTCCGAAATCGGTTTTTCGGTACCTTTACGTTTGAAATAAGTCATCAAATTTGGAACTCTCCGATGGTCAATATTTTTGTCAGTTGTTTTTAGTCCCCATATTTTCGGATAAGCACTGAAGTTGGCTTTCATATCTTCATGAACATTTTTTTGCAAGTCAATCCCGATTTTTCGGTAAGCACGGATTACAACATCTGTGCAAACCCCTTTATCACTTGGTACATCTCCATTTGGATATTCAATAGAGAAGTAGCTCGGGTCATAAGTTACTTTTTGTTTGGTCAATTCTAAAGCACAATTAGACAATCTATTTTGGTCAATTTCTGTTTGAGAAAAACAAAGATTGATGCTAAAAAATAATATGATTAAAAGTACATTTCTCATATGTGTGCTAACGTGTACCTATATGAAAAGTAGCGGATTTTAAGAGCCATTTTTCAGATTAGGTATGCAGTTAAATGTAAGAAA
>NZ_JAAKGI010000015.1 GCF_011762485.1 Yeosuana marina | reverse complement strand
CAATGGTGCTATGGCCGTTCCTGTTCCTTCCACTACGGTAATATTGATAGGACTTCCATCAAAACATTGTGAAGCTATTGGTGCAATCGTTGGTTCTACGTCCTTAGTAAGATTTACAGTATCAGATTGTATACATCCATATGCATCTTTTACATAAACCGTATAATTTGCTGCAACAGCATTAAAAGTATTTGTAGCTGCCCAACCTGCACTAGCAGCTGTTGGAGCAGGATCTGATGTTAATAAAAGTTGATATGTATATGGTGCAGTACCATCTTGTGCGGTAGCTGAAATAACACCTAGTTCATTACAATTTTCATTTTTTGAAACAGATGCTGAAACTGATAATAAGTTTGCAGATTCTGAAATATTAACAGCTGGGGTAACTACACTACAACCTGCGTTAGTAGCTCCAACATCTTCGGTTATTACCACAACATAATTCCCTGGAGGTAATGATCCTAAATTAGTGACATTTAATGTACCATTAGCAGGTACGGTTCCAGAACCTGTGATACCCGTTGACACCAACGATAGTGAATCAAAAATTTCATAGGTGACGTCGGTTGTAACACCATAAACACTTGTTATATCAAAACTAACACTTCCATCCGCACTTCCTGTACAAGTCACATTATTTGCAGTGATTGCTGTAGCATCTAATGATGAATTTGTTGGAATAGGAATTGTTGAAGCTTCATAATAATAACAACTTGTTGATTCATCAAAAACGATAAAAGTATAAGCAGCTCCAGGTATTAAATTAGTAAATATAGTCTCTTTACTTCCTAAAGAACTTTCATCTTGCCATGGAGCTACAGTTGGGGAAGTATACGTCATCCCTGGACCTGTATAAATAGCAAAATGGAATGGTCCAGAACTAGCCAATGTAGTTCCTATTTGAACTAAAGCTGAACCTCCAGTAGAGCAATCAGCTGGCGGCGAACTTACATTTATATCTAAATCCGTTGGCGGAGATGCCACTAATACATCTTGAATCAATTGAGAACATCCATTTGCATCTACCACGAGAATTTGATAAAGTCCAAAATCTACTACATCGAAAGTAGTTGATGTTGTTCCTAAATTATTGAGTTCTGATCCTGAATAGCCATTAGAACTTGTAACAATATAGTCATAAGGAGCTGTTCCTCCGGTAACACCATCAATTATTACAGATCCTTGTGATACTCCTAAAGCTCCACAGGTAATAGGAACTGCATGATATGTTGTATTAATAGCAAGCGGTTCCGAAATTGTAATCGGGAATGTATCAATACAACCCTTTGCATCTGTAACCCTTATAATATAATCGCCTGCAGATAAGCCTGAGGTTTGTGTGCCATAATTTTGAGATGTTGTATTATTAAATACATTGATTACAAATGGTGCCAATCCTTTTGTATTATCAATTGTGATATTGATAGCAGCAGTTTCTTCACCATTACAAGAAATAGTTTGAGTTTCAATTACATTAGTAATATCTGGATTTACAATCGTATTCGTTGTTATAACATTGGTTTCCTTTGTACATCCATTAGCATCTGTAATTTCGAACTGATAGGTGTCTGCTGCAGGAGCTGTGTATGTAAATGAAGCTCCTACTATTGATGTTGGAACACCATAAGCCCCTGCTCCTATTTTAACTCTGTAACTATAAGGCGCGTTTCCACCAGAAGTTGTTACATCAATTGATGCTGCAGCTGGTGCTGAACATGTTAAATCTTTTGTTAAAAGTGCACTTGCATCAAGTGGCACATAGACGACCGTTGGAGTCGGACTGGTGTTAGTACAACCATTGGCGTCTCTAATAGTTACCGTGTAACTTCCTGGTGTATTCACTGTAAATGTTGGACTCGCTTGATACGATCCACCTCCATTAATACTATACTCATATGGTGGTACTCCTGAGGCTCCTGTAGCTGTAAAGGTAAATCCTGAAGCTACCGAACATTGATTAGATGCTACCGCTGGTGTGGTTACTGTTGGTGACGGATCTTCTGTAATGGTGATCGTATCTATTGTGATACATCCATTAGCATCCTGTACATACACATCCCAAACTAAATCCGTTGCGGAATTGGTATCAACGGTTATCACATTACTGCTGTCATAAACTACTGGTGCCGATGCTCCTGACACTACGGCTGCATAGATATAACTAGCTGTTCCGCCTGCTGGGGTTACCGTAATTTGTGAATTATCTTCTGTACAATATACGTTAGTTGAAGTTGCTGTAAAAGTTAATGGATTTGTTGGTTCTGTTATTACAATAGTCGTATTTGCTGTACATCCTGTAATATCATCTGATACTTCTAGAGTATAGCTTCCTGCAACTAAACCTGTTAAATCTACAGTACTTCCTGTTTGACTTAATGCTCCAGTTCCACTGGTTAATGTACTTGTATAAGTTCCTGCATATCCGGAAACTGTATATTGTATAGCTCCTGTATTATCTCCATAACATAATACATCACTTAATTTTAAGCCTGTAATTGTTATCGGTGTTACTGGAGCTACAGTATAAGATTCTGTATAATAACAACCATTAGCATCGGTTACTCTAAATACATAGGTTCCTGGCGCTAAGCCTGTAAATACATTAGATGCTTGTTTTGCAACAATTGTTGGTGATGGTGCTATAGTTTCATATTCCAATGGTCCAACGCCATCTGTAGCTGTTAGAGTAACATCTGTTGTTGTTGCTATACAAGTTACAGCTGCTGATGAAAATGTTAAATCTGTTGGTGGGTCTAAAGCTACTATCGTTATATTTTGAGGGGCTGTTGTACAGCCATTAGCATCTCTTACTACATAAGAAAATGTCTGATCAATTCCAGTATCATTTACTGTTAAGGTATTCGCTGAACTAAAGTTTGCGCCTCCATCAAAACTATATTGATAAGGTGCTGTTCCTGTAGTTGGAACTGCTATAGTTATTTCTGCTGATTGATTAGTATTAGTAGCACTACAACTCAAATCTGTTGCAGTTGCTGAAGCTACCAATGCTGTTGGTTCGGTTATGGTTACTGATACACTTGATGTACAGTTTTTACTATCTTGTACATAAAATGTATACGGTGATCCTGAAGCTGATAATCCTGTAAATAATGAGGTTCCTGTAAAAGTTATTCCATCATCGCTATATGTATAACCACCTGATCCACCTGATCCTACTAATTGTACGCTTCCATCTGATGCCCCATTACAACTAACGTTCGTTGCTATTCCTGTTACTACTGGATTGGTTATGGGGGATATTGTAATTACATTTGATACAGATTGACATCCTCTTGCATCTGTTATTTGGAATTGATAATTTCCACTTGATGCTGCTGTATAAACAAATGGTGAACCTGTTGACACTAAAGAACCGTAAGTGACTCCTCCATCTGTTGATACCGCGTATGAAAACGGTGCATATCCGCCTGTGATAGTTCCTGTGATTGTTGCATCTGGTGTTGCTGAACAATCTAATTCTTTTGTTAGCGTTGTATTTACAGTTACTTGTGGTGCTATTGTTTCTGTTGGCAATGCAACGGTACAACCATAAGCATCTCTTACAATAATATCATAACTTCCTGGTGTTAGGCTACTAAAAATATTGCTAGACCCAAAAGAACCTCCATTAATACTATATTCATAAGGTGTAACCCCTCCTGAAGCTATTACTTCAAGAGTTGCTCCATTTACAGGATCGTAACAATAGTCTGATGTCATGGCTATTGAAGCTGTTGGAGGTGCTGAATCTACAAGATTAATTGTATCTGTTGCAGTACATCCGTTGGCATCAGTGACTCTTACCGTGTAATCTCCTGCTGGCACATTTGTTAAAATACCATTGCTAGGAAAATTAGATACTAATGCTGATGTTGCTGTATCTAATAATTGGTATGAATAAGCAGTTGTTCCTCCAGTTGCTATCGCCGTTACCGTAGAACCTCCAAGACATGTTACTGGTGTTCCAGAAACACTAACTCCTAAAGGTGCTGGTGCCGTAATAGTTTGAGAAAACGTAAAACTACAGGTCTCATAGCGCACCATAAGATCATAATTACCTGCAGCCAATCCTGTAATAGTATATGGCGAGGTCATTTGTGTAGTCCAAGTGATACCATTATCAATTGAATATTCAAATCCACTAGCGGGATCAAAATTTTGTGCTGCTATTGTAATAGTTCCATCTGCACTTCCGTTACAAGTAACATTTGTAGATCCTGTTGTACTAGAAGCAAAGGCTTTTCCAGAATCAACAATAAATGGGAAGTCCACCTGTGTGACACAACTTTTTGGCAGTTGATATACACTAATATCATCAATAACAGCGTCGTTACCATTATAAAGAATACTTCCTGAGCGAATAACAAATGTTAAATCAGTATTATTACCTGGGTTTAGAGATAAGGATTTTAAATTCCAAATCTCGTTATTTTGAATTTGTCCAGTATTTTGCTCAGCGATTACTGCGCCTGTGTTATCTACTAATTGTATAATAAAATCTGGTTTTGCCCCACTTCGTGCAGCTCGTATTAAATTACCTAAGTATAATTCAACTTTTATATCTTGATTAGGAATAACATCAGAGATAGGCTTACTATATAAAATACCGTATGGTCCAGCTGCCGATCCAATATTCACTAACAAATATCTGCCATTAGGGTCAACTCCATTGGTCGTATGGTCCTTAAAATGATACCAAGCTCCTGTATTGTTAGCAGAAGGATCGTCTGACCTCCAAAAGAAACTAGCAACAGAATATTGATTATCTTCCACTGAACGCGTACCGCAGTTATATGGCGGATTTACACGCTGGTCATTAAAACAATAGGCACTTGCAATACCAGAACTTGTAGTTGGTGATCCACTTCCAAAGTCTTCCTTCAATAAATTACTATAGGTTGTTACACTTTGCAATATATACTCAACGGTTATTAAATGAGAACCATCTGAAACATCTAAAAATGTTTTAGGATCAGCGGTATTGGGATTTGGCACACCATCTAATAAATAATTATAATTAAAAGAGCTACTTCCAGGGTTGGTTACTGTTACTGTGGCACCGGCTGTTCCATCACAATTAAAATCAGGATCTGAAACATTGATAGTTGGTGCTACTGGTTCTGGGTCTAAAGTAATAGATGGCATAGCATAAATACAACCATTAGCATCTCGTATATACAACGTATAAGTTCCTGGTAACACATACGATTCATTTGTGGTTACCCAAGTAGCTTGGTTATCAAAACTATATTCATACGGTGGTGTACCACCTTGAGGGTTAGTAATACGTACTTTTCCTTCACCTGAAGGGCCGCATCCTGCTAATTCTGATACACCTGCCGAAGCTGTTAGTGCCTCATCTGGTTGGTTTATGGTAATGTTTTCTGGAATTGTAAAACATTCTGATGCTCCAAGAGTATATTTTATTATTGCCTGATAATTCCCTGGAGAAAGATTTGAAAAAACAGGATTAGAAACGTAAGTAATCCCATTATCAATACTGTATTCTAAAGTATATCCGTTAGCATTGGTAACATTAAACTGAATATCTCCAGAGTTATCATTATAACATAAAATATCTGTTGTACTGATAGTATAAACTGGTGCCGGATTATCATCTATCGTTATGGATGTCGTTGCAAGACAATTATTGGCATCATATACAATAATATTATAAACTCCAGGTGTCGTAACAACAATTACTGGGTCTGTTTCAATAGAGCCTCCATTTATAATATAATTATATGGTGGTGTACCTCCTACTGGGTTTATTGTAATCTCACCATCCGTACAGGTTAAAGGTTTAGTAATAGAAGCTGTTGCTGTTAATAAGGGTGGATTAATGATTTCTATATCTCCGCTATAAAAACATCCATCTTCGGTAGTTACTTCTATTGTATATATTCCAGGATTTAAGTTTTTAAACTCATAATCCTTTTCAACTATTGGACCAGCACTATTCACCAAGGTTCCCCCACTATAAATAGCATAAGAATATTGTGGTCTAACATCATTAGCGGCTATTTTTACAGAACCTAAATCTCCGTTACAATAAGGTTGTGTTATAACAGTTGACACTGTAAAATTTCTTTCACGGATTTGAATATCGGGTACAGTAAAAATACAAGGGTTAGAAGTTACTCCTACTTGTTTAATATATACCGTATAACTGTTTTGAGATGTAATTGGAAAAACATTGCTCGCTTGGTATGTTATATTATCAAGACTGTATTCATAACCACCTGGAACACCTCCTACAGTTATCTCTCCAGGCGTAGTACATATAATATCTTTGGTGGTAACTGTTGGATTTAATAAGTTCTGATAGACGTTAAAGTAATATCTATTAAAACAGCCTCCTGTATAATTTAACGTAATACGATATTGTCCAGAAGTATTAGCTGTAAAGTCAGGTCCAGTGCCTACTTGTGTCCATGTACAAGTTGAACTTTCATTAGCACAATCAGTATTTACAACTGCAGTACAACTACCTTCATCTAGCTTTTCCCAAATTATAGATGAGGTATCAGAAATACCCGTTTGAATAACTCTTTCGGCATTAGCACCACATAAAAATATATTGGGTAATAATTTCCCATCATTTGGACACGTAACAACCTCATCAGCAAATGGTGCTACAGGGTTCGTGATTGTATTTCCGAAAGGTATTACAGTAATCTCTTGATTAATAGACAAACATGGTGCAACTGCTGTATTATGAACATAATACGTTCCTGTGTTATTTACCGTTATTGATTGAGTTGTTCCAATAACTGGAGATCCTGATGGATCTGTAGACCATGAATATGAGCTATATCCGTTAGCCGCTGTTAATACTACACTGTCTCCACAAAGCGTTTCTGTTTGTGTAAATAAACAATCATCTACCCCAACTAAAAAATTAGTGGCTTTTGGTGTTAGTATACAGCCTGCATTACTATTAATACTTGGATCGTCAGAAATAGTAAAATTAGGATTAAAAACACCTTCATAGGTTGCATAAGCCTGGTTATCTATACTATTAGAACAGGCATCGCTCAACATATTACAAGAAGGCACTACTTGTACTTTAAAACGAATTTCTTCTGGTGAAGGATCGCCTTCTGTCACAACCCAATCCTCAACTTCGAAAACAATTTCTCTCGTTATCGGATCGTAACTTTTAACAGATACACCCGGTGGTAATATGTCCAAATCTGAAGGGTAATTAAAAAGAACGTTTATAGGAAGAACATCTCTAATGGTGAGCTTAGTGGCATCGTCATTCCCTATATTTTGAAAACCAATTACATAATTTAATTCATCACCAAGTGTAACATTGGCGCCTCCAATCTCATTTCCAAACTTATCTTCAACAATTTTAGTTAATAAAATTTTTGGTTCAATAATATCTACAGCAAAAGACGTTACAAAAGCTCCATAACCATCTCCACTAGTCGTTAATTTTAAATCTCCCGCAGTAGATCCATTAGGCAGAACACTATTACCTCCATTTGGTATTCTTACACTCTTAATATCAAAACCAAGAGCATTAGTACCATTTGGATTCCTATTGTTTAACCAAGCACCTTCATTAGTTAATCTGGAATTAAAAAAATTATTCCAAGGATTTAGTCCATCACTTATAAATGTATATGATCCAGATGTACTTGCTTTAAAACTATATGAATCTCCTTTAATTCCCCAATCTCCTTCTAAAGCAGACACCCCGATTTTGGCAATAACAGGAGAAGGCGCTGGTAAAGTTTGAAAACCAGCAACTGGAATTTCCAGAGAAGTACTTCCTTGAACACCTGCATATCCATCAAAAGTTGATATAAATTTACTTGGCATTGTAGGACTTTCATAGATAACAACAAGTGTCCAACCCGCAGCACATCCACCAGTTCTCCAACCTCTAGTAGCTCTTAAATTGGCAAGCGTATAAGTTCCATCGGCATCTGCTAACCCTTGTAATAAACTAGTTACATTTTTATAACAAATGATGGGTGAATCTTTAAAAGAGTTATTAATATTTACAGGGTCATAACCATCAAAAATAATATCATCTTCTTCTCCAACCGGATCTGGGTTATTATCTGCTACCAAATCAATAAAACCCCCTGTAGGTAGTTTAAATTTTACTTGATTCCAGTCATTTAATCTAGGCGTCCCTACAAATTGTTGATTTTTATTGGTAGCGACTTCTAAAGGATAAATAGACGCCCAATATAACCCGGCATATAAAATACTTTTACAGGAATTATTGATATTTAAATCTGCTGTACTTGAACTAAAAATTGACGGATCACCTCCACTGGCAACATTTATATATTCGCCTTCAAGATTATTATTATTGGTTGTTCCATTATATGGTAACGAAACACTTTTACCAGTAATTATACTATTACCTATTAAAACAATATCCCCTTTTACTTTAACACTACCACCTGGTAATCTTGGAGTAAATGGTACAGCAAGTTGAGAAAAAGCTGTTGCACTGCTCAATAAAGCTAAACAAAACACCAATTGGTAAGTTCCTTTTTTTAGTCGTAATAAATTACTCCAACCAAAAGTATCTGAAACTACTAAACCACCTGCTTTTTTTGTAATCGTAGTGAAAACGGATATTATTTTTTTAGCAAAATTTTCTAAAAAAAAGAGTCCAGAAAGTAGTAAATCCAAAAAAGTAATTTTTTCCATTATAGCTAATTTTAGTATTTCTTTATCTCCTTTTAAGCAAATCAAAAAGAAACATTACTTGTTGTTACTATACATCTAAAATCAGCTAATGTAGGCTTTATACTACTACTAAAATTTTTAATCTGAATTAAAATGTATTTTAACGAGATAAATATCGTAAAATTTTTCTAATAAAAAGAACAAAAATCAAAAAAATATGCACTTAATCCAATTTTTATGCATTTAAACGGTAAAAGCTTATTTTGTTTAGAAGAATTATATTACAAAATAAGCTTTAATGAGTTCTTAATTTTCAATTTTCACAATAGACATTTTGCTATTGTATGGTTTACTTCCTTTTTCTTTTAAAGCATTGTTTGCTGCTGCTAAATCATTAAACTTTTCATAGTAAATAAAGTATTTACTTGAATTAACATCATAGAAGAAGTTAATATTAGATTGCCCAGCTTCAACTGCTTTTGTTAAGAAGTCATCTCTTTTAGCTACGCTGCTATGAACGGCAATCACTAAATAATAACCACTCTCAACATTTTTAACATCTTTAATAATTTGTATGTTACTTTGCTCTTCACCAAAATCAAAATCTTCTGTCTTTAATGGTACCGAGCTTACTGAGGTATTTGCTTTTATTTGATTTAACCTTGCTCTATCTTTTTCATACCTGTCCTCTTCATTATCATAGGTTGCTCGTTTAATTCTACGTTTTCTCTCTATTTCTGTAGCTATTTTAATTTCCTCTAATTTCGACACCAAATTTTCTTTGGTTTTTATAGTTTGTGTTTGAAGAGATTTTAATTCATTAATTGTTTTTTGATAATACATACTTGTAGAATCTTTTTTGTTAGATTCTTTATACAATCTGTTTAACTCATTTATTTTATCATCTTGCTTCTTAATAACATTGTCAATTTCTGACTTCAAAGATTCTAAAGCTTTATTCTCTGCTGTTACACTTTTAAAAGGTTTAGGTTGTTTGAAAATACCTTTATCACCTAAATCATTTTCTTCTTTTAAATCTTTAAGATCTTGCTCTTTACTTGCTATCTTCTCACTTAATTTTGTTAATAAATCTTCCTGAGCTTTCTTGGTTTCATTAGTAAATCTAGCCAATTCGTCTACAGGTTTATTACTATCGTTAGCTGGTTGAGTTACTACTTTTTCTTTGGCTTTAGCATCTGCTTCTGCTTTAGCTTTTGCCTCTGCTAATTTAGCTTTTGCTGCGGCATCTGCTTTAGCTTTAGCTTTAGCCTCTGCTGCTAATTTAGCTCTCTCTTCTGCTGCTTTTGCTTTGGCTGTGGCCTCTGCTTTAGCTTTGGCTTCGGCGTTTGCTTTTGCTTTGGCTGCTTCTAATGCTAATTTAGCTTTGGCTTGAGCCTCTAACTTAGCTTTGGCTTCTGCTGCTGCTTTGGCTTTAGCTAGTTCTGCTAATTCATTAACATTTGTTTTAGCCTGTGCCTCTGCTTTAGCTTTGGCTTCTGCTGCTGCTTTTGCTTTGGCTTCTGCATCTGCTTTATCTTTCGCTTCAGCTGCTAACTTAGCTTTGGCTGCGGCCAACTTAGCTTTAGCTGCCGCGTCTGCTTTTGCTTTCTCTTCGGCTGCTAACTTAGCTTTGGCTGCGGCATCTGCTTTTGCTTTCTCTTCGGCTGCTAACTTAGCTTTGGCTGCGGCATCTGCTTTTGCTTTTTCTTCGGCTGCCAACTTAGCTTTAGCTGCGGCATCTGCTTTAGCTTTCTCTTCCGCTGCTAACTTAGCTTTAGCTGCGTCATCTGCTTTAGCTTTCTCTTCCGCTGCTAACTTAGCTTTAGCTGCGGCCTCTGCTTTAGCTTTCTCTTCCGCTGCTAACTTAGCTTTTTTATCAATTTTAGGTTTAGTAACCGTTTTTGGTTTTGTTTTAACTGGTCTAGACTTTTTAATAGGTGTAATAAGTGCACCTTGCTCATCATCATCACCATATATATATCGTTCATTGTTTTTAAACCTATATGCCAACGTAATTTCATGAGAACTTCCGAAAGTTGTCAAATCACCCATGGCCTTTTCATAATTATACTCCATAGCAATTTGGGAGGTAAGATTAAAACCTATTCCTCCTGAAAGCCCGTAAAGACTATTATAACCTGCCTGAGCCCAAAGTCCTTTTGGAATACTAAGCATCGCTATTCCTGAAACAACTGTTTGATCCTTTTTAAACTCAGACCTCACTAAACCAGAAAATTTAGCTTCTTCAAAGAAACCACCTCTAGCCAATAAATAACCTGTATACATAAGATGCGCCTGAATACTTCGTTCAGGATCATCTTCAACCATTTTTGAGGTTTTTAAGTTATATAATGCTAAATTGTTTATTGACAAACCAAAATCGAGAAAAGCTGTTCCATAGTTTATTCCAGGATTTATGGTTAACAATGAATTTGAAGGAATATTATCTAATGACGGATCTGGAAAGTTTGTTACAACCTTTCCATTATTGATACCACTTTTATAAAACCCAAGATTCATACCAAATGTTAAATTGCTTTCTCTGTTAATAGCAACATTATAAGCGTAATTTAACACACCTCCAAAGGTTGTAAGTACTCCATAATCCTGTTGAAACAAGCCAACACCAATACCAGAGTTTTCACTAAACCTACCGCCGTAACTCAACAAATAAGTTTGTGGAGCATTATCAAATTGAACCCATTGTCTTTTATTATAAATACTTACATACTTATTTTGTTCTCTAACAAAACTAAATGTAGGATTCATTATATATCTATTAAACTTTAAAGAATTTCTAACAGGTAATGCAAACGAAACAACTCCATCCTCTTGAGATTGAGAATAGAACTGTTGTGTAGCACAAAAAAATAAAACGATGTATAATAGATATTTCTTCATCTTATTTAATTACTGTTATTGATCCTTTTCTTGTTTTATTATCTTGTGTTGTGATAATATAATAGTAAACTGGGTTTACTGATTTAAAATTTAATCCATCCTGAGGCCAATCGTTTTTATAGTCATTTGTTTTAAGGACTATTTTTCCTTGAGAGCTTATTATTAAGACCTCCGAATTTGTGCCGCTAACATACTCAGTAGGAATCACCCAGGTATCATTAATACCATCTCCATTGGGGCTAATTACATTAGGTATATCTGCTACATCTGGAAATTGATTAGATTCTTGCACTTCAAATACAAGCTCACTAGAGATGTTGCAACCAACCGTTTGTGTTATAACGACCTTATAAATTCCTCCTTGAGTAACTTCATAACTACTCGTAATAGCTCCCGAGATAAGAGTATCATTAAAATACCAATCATATTGTGGAGTATCAGCGTCTGTTGTTACCGTTGCAACCAAAGTTTCATCTGATTCAATAACATTAACATCTAATACATCTAAGCTACTTGTGAATTGTTCTACTTGAAGATCTATAGAAGCATTTTCTGTACAACTTCCAAAGTTAATATCTACAGCGTATGTCCCTGCCTCACTAGCATCATAGGTTTGATTTGTTTCTCCTGTAATAGCTTGTCCATCTTTATACCATTGGTAACTATTACCAGTAACACTACTGCTTAATGTAGTTGCACCGCCACTTGGACAAAATGGATTGCCTAAGCTAGAATCTACTGTAGCTGCGGTACCACCAGAAGCTTCACTTACAGTAACACGATTTGAATACGAGTTAGATGTACAGGATCCGTAATTGGTTTCAACAAAATAAGTTCCAGGTTCGCTTACAGATAAAGTAGATCCTGAATCAACAAAAACTGATGTAGTTGATGTTAATTCCTTATACCAATTATAGGTTAGCGACGGATAGTTTAATGGTGAATCGTTAGTACCTGTTCCGGGATTATCTATGGTTAATAAATAATTTCCTCCAGTACAATATACGGCTGTTGCCACTAAATTATTAATAGAAAAGGGACTGTCTTGAACTTTAAAATACGCAGGAAACGCAACTGAACTTGAACTCGTTGAAGCTGGTGATGTACTTTTTATTCTAATCTTATAACCTTCTCCTGCTACGGTTTCTGGAAATGAAAAATTTAAAGTTGCAGGAGATGTTACTACACTACCTGCTGTTGAAGTAAATATTACTGTAGCATCTATAAAACTTCCTGATGCATCTGAAAGCTCTATAATAAATTGATTTGAAGCATTTACTGATGACTCAGGTGAAAATGTAAATGTAGCATTATAACTATTAAATGATGGACTTGCACATGCTTGAGTAAAACCTAAATTTGGTGTTCCAAGAACAACTTGAGCGCAAACATTTTTAGTAAATGATAGAGCTAACAAAAAAAAGACATTAATGGTAAAACTTCTCATGCTGTTTTTTTTAAAGGCTATACTTCTTAATACACTTTAAATTCTAACATCTTGTTAGAATTTGTATACACATATTTAGTTAATAATTTAAGAGTTATGGTGTAATAGAAACTCTTTAAGGCTTGATTAAATAATTACTTAAACTTCTTTGCCCTTAATTCATTAAATCTAATCTGAGTCTACGTTTGTTGCTGCTATTTTATTAATTCTTAATCTAAAGTCAGGTCGTTTTGAGTTTTTTATATCAATAAATGTTTCTGAATTACGCCCTTTAGAGTATACATTAAAAAATGCACGGTTCCCATACCAATTTTCTAAATCTTCATTATTAGAATTGTTTTCAACAAAAATGTTTCCATTACAATTATTGAAATACATATCACTAAACTTGATTTTTTCTAAGTTATCAATATTGATATTAATGTCATCCTCTAATATAACTGCCGGATTAAATCCTGAAATCACACTCCTGTCCATATCTAAAGACGTGTTTGCTCCAATATAGACAGCTTCTTTAACTAAACCCATTTTTATATCGTTCTCTAAATTTTCACTCGTATTAATAAATGTTAAGTTTTTGGCAATCACAGAGGTTCCTTTTTTAGAAAAATCAACTTCTTCCTTTTTATCATAAGAACGAATTTGTAAACATCTGGAGCCACTACTACTTGAAATGTAAGGCGATCTGATAGCTAAAGAGTTTACTAACTGACTTTGCGTTCCAAAATTAAAACCATAATCATTATTGTTTGAATTATAAGAAACCATATTAGTTAGGTTAACATCGCCTCCCCATACTTCAAATGAATCACCAGCAGAAAAACTTACCATGACGTTTTCGAATGTGGTTTTATTACCAACACCTGCCAATAATAGTCCATTAAAATTGCCAACTCCTCTAATTCTTTTACCTGCATATTCTATTCTAACATATCGCAAAATACCAGAGTTACTTTTTAAATCAGTACCTCCAAAATTTGTATACACATAATCAGCTGCATTCAGTTCTGAATGATAAGAAGCTACAGAGCCGTTTCCGAATTTATTAGAAGGAGCATCACCGAGAATAATTAAACCTCCCCAGTCACCAGATCTTTTAACACCACGGTTTGATGTGAATACAATTGGATCTGTTTCTAAACCGTCAGCGATAATTTTAGCTCCTTTGGTAATTGTGAGAGATGCTTTAGATGCATAATCACCAATTATTACTGTTCCTGGCTCTATAGTGAGAGTAGCATTATCTGTAACAAAAACACTTCCCATTAAAAGGTACACATGCTTTTTATACAATTTAGTATCTTGACTAATCTTACCCGCTAAGATTTGAGTAGCTTCACCATAATCAACTTGATTAGGGTTAAACTCTGTCCAGTTATTTAGCCAATTATTAGCACCTACTATCCCCTTCTCTTGTTGGGCGTAGGTGTTCCCAATTACTAAAAGAATAATCCCTATAATATGAGCAAATTTTTTCATCTCAAAAAATTAATTATTAATATTCTGTCAATTAATATGCAATTATAATAAAAAAATCCTATAAAATGCAATTTTTATCGATAAAATGCATTATTTGATTAATTTACTTATGTCAACAACGATACAATAGTATAAAAAAATCCTATAAAATGCAAATTTTATCGATAAAATGCACTTTTAAATTTAAATTATTAATAAATTTTATGCGGTTTTGACGCCTTAAGCGTTAAAACTATTTAGGTTTAAGCAATTTTGGTGCCATAAGCACTGAAACTATTTCCAAATTAAATAAAACACTCTTCTCAAAAAGAATAAGAAGTAGATTCTAAGGATAGTTTCGCATTATTAAAATTAAGTCAGTAATGTAATAGACCCCTATTCAAATTCTCAGAAGGAAATTATGAAAGTAGATCCCATAAAACCAGACTAAGATGAGTTATTAAATGTTAAAGATTTAAATAAAAAAGAGAACATTCTGCAATACAAAATGTTCTCTTATTATACTATATAAAAATACCATAACTTAAATTAATAAATTAGTGGTATTGACCATACTCATGCAAGGATTTTAAAGTTTCCTCAAAAAATAAAATTCCAGAAATTAAATTTGTAGTATCTGAATATGGCAGCATTTTCTTTTGAAATTCAGTACTATTTTTTAGATAATCGTCAGTAGACTCAAATTCTGAATCTAAAGCCTTTCTATTATCACTATTATTTGGAATACCCAAATCCTCCATAGTAACACCTGGTTTCGTCGTAAATGCTATATACGGTAATATTTTTACAAGAACATCAATACGCTCAATATAAAGATCTAATAATTCTCCTTTTTGCATATTTTGTAGTTCCTCTATATCATGATATTTGCTAATTGAAACATTATCTCTAATAATATTTTTAGCGGCATTCTTTTTCTGAGCAAAACCAATATTTGCTACTAAAAACATGCTAATACTGAATAAAAAAATCTTTAATTTCATATCTAAGACTTAAGGTTGAAAAAACAAATTTATGTAATTAATCGTAAAAAACAAGCATTTTGTCGAATTTTTACAATAAAAAGTAAAATATTTTATTTTTTAAGAAAGATTAATACTACAAAGTATATTTAAGTTGTTCAAAACATTGCATTTATGAAATTGTTACTGCACAAAAAAATGAGTCAAAAAATTAAAAGAATGTTTAAAACAACAACTATTATAATTAATGCAATAAATATTAATTACAACTAATACTAAAAAATTAAAATATACATCCTCACATAAAAATCAAATCTTGTAACTTAAATATAATATCAAATAAAAAACCTTCACCAAAAAAGGCAAAGGTTCTCTATAAATTCCGTGGTTGTCAAATTTAAAGTGTATTTTACGGATTCAAAAGCCCTTCAAATTATAAAATCATATAGAAAACATATATAGTTTTAAGTTTATTGATTATATTTTTATACTATACTAATAAGCGTTTTTGCTTTCCTTCTTTAATAATACCTTTTATTAGTTTAAAAACTTGTTTTTTAATAGCTCTATAGTTATTTTGAAAATTACTAACATCAATAATGAGTCTTAAATGTTCCTTTCTATAAGCTTCCTCCTCTTTTATTTGGTCGATACCGTCTACTAATATATCCAATGCCCTCTCATGCCCTTTCACTTCTTTAAGTATGTTATTAGTTTCTTTATCAAATGCTTTTAATTCATCAACAATCACCTTACTTTTTTTAAAGTGTTTTGAATCTACAAGTTGAATCGTATAAGATTTAATTAAATCATCAAAGAATAATTGCTCGTCTCTAATAAATTCTATTTCGGACAACCAGTTAAGAGTAGCTTTGTGAATAATTTCTGGACTAAGCCATTCTTGGTATTTCGATGTAGATTGATTTGTTTCCATCTTTTTATCTTTTTTAAATTAAAAAAAGCAGAAAACAAATATTTACTTTCTGCTTTTGGAAAAACTAAATAACTTCAATAATTTTTTTTGGATGTTCATTTTTAATAACCTCTTCTTTTTTTAAAAGTTTAATTTTTAAAACCCCATTTTTATAAGTGGCTTTGACATCTTGTTCTAAATCTACAGATGTTGGAAGCATCATGGATCTTTTAAAGGATTTGTAACTAAACTCTTTTCGAGAGTATTTACCTTCTTTTTCATCTTTTTCGATTTCTTTTTCTCCAGAAACGTGAAGAACGTCTTCTTCTATATCAACATTAAAATCTTTTTTGTTAAATCCAGGAATTGCTAATTCAATTTCAAAATCTTCTTTATGTTCTTTAATGTTCATTGCTGGCATCAGACTATCGTCTTCAAAAAAATCATCTTTAAAAACGTCATCAAATCGTAAAAGATTACTCAAATCCTCAATATCAGTGCGAAATAATCTGTTTTTCCAAGGTCTTAAAAAACTATTACTCCAAGGGGTTAACAACCCATTTTCAAAAGGTGTTAATTCGCTTTGTTTTCTGTGTTTTTTTAGCGTTGTCATAATATTATTATTTTAAATTAAACTTATTTTGCAACACTAATGTACTCTCTAAGCAGATAATTTGCACTGATTTATATCAGTGAGGCACAGATACTTTAATGTACTTTTGTTAACCCTTGTTAGTTATTAATTACCATATAATTTTATAATACTAAACCATTAATTTTTGAATATCTGATAGTTTGGGTATTGTAACATTCCATTGATAAGTATCTTTAATTTTGATGCGAAATGCATCTAAGGCAGGTGGCTCACCATGAATTAAGAATACATTTTTAGGAATATTCTTAATATTACTCATCCAGTTTAATAAATCCATTTGATCTGCATGAGCAGACAGACTTTCTATACTTTTAATGGTAGCTTTAACAGGATAATATTTTCCAAAAAATTTAATTTCATGAGCGCCATCTTGCAATTGTCTTCCACGAGTTCCTTCTGCTTGATAACCAACCAATAAAACAGTGGAAGAAGCTTCATCTATTAATTGTTGCAAATACGTTAGCACGCGTCCACCAGTTACCATGCCGCTACCAGCTATAATAATTTTAGATTTTTTATTATCAATGGTTTCCCATGTTTCTTTGTATGATTCTAAAATAGTTACATGATTGCACATTGCTTTATAGTCTGAAACAGATAATTTATGCCACTTTGGGAAACGTTGAAAAACCTCTAAAACTTTATTTCCCATAGGGCTATCAATAAATATAGGAATGTTTGGTATTTTATTGCTTTTATAAAGTTTCCATAAAATATAAATAAGTGTTTGTAATCGTTCTACCGCAAAACTTGGGATAATTAAATTTCCTCTTTTTAAAATGGTTTCTTTTATTAATTGTGATAAGATTTCTTCAATATCCTCTTCTTTATGCAATTTATTGCCATAGGTACTTTCAATAAATAAAAAATCTGCCCATTCTGGTTTTTTAGGGTCATCTAATAAATAATCATTCTGTCTGCCAATATCTCCTGAAAAAACAAACCGTTTTCCATTGATATCAAGTTCAATATATGTAGCCCCAATAATATGCCCGTTATATTGAAAGCGATAAGATATATTTTTAGAAAGTGTAAACCATGTATCAATCATTTCTACTTGAAATAGTCCAATGGTTTTTTCTGCTTCAAGCATAGTATAGAACGGTAATGCAGGTCTGTGCTTTGTATAGTTTTCCTTGTTTGCTCTTTGGGCATCCTCTTCTTGAATTTTAGCACTATCCTTTAAAATAATTTCTGCAATTGCCAATGTAGGTGCTGTACCTATAATTTTACCATTAAAACCTTGTTTTAATAATCTTGGTAAATAGCCAACATGATCTAAATGGCCATGGGTTAATAATACAACATCTATATTTTTAACATCAATTGGAAGGTCTATCCAATTAAGTTCTCTTAATTCTTTTAGACCCTGAAACATACCGCAGTCTATCAATATGTTTTTTTCTGAAGTTTCAAGAAGAAATTTAGAGCCTGTAACTACCCCTGCTCCTCCTAAAAAATTTATGTTAACAACATTTTCCATTGGTATGATTTTAATTCTGACAAAGCATTTTTATTTCTTTCATAATTCTTTCTTTTCTTGTTTCTGAAACACCTAAATGATCTAGATAAAAAGCATCACCGACTAACTCTCTGCATAACACAATATCTCTGCTTAATAAAAACTGTTTTTCTCTGTTGGTTAATAATGTAGAAACGGTTATTGGATATAAGCCTAAGCGGTCTATTCTATCTTTTAGCCCATTGTCCTTTGGATAATTCCAACTTAATAAATAAAGATTAACACAGTTACCATATTGCAGGGCATCTTCTGTAAAGCGTGTATTTGTTACTACCCAACCATTTGTGAGTTTAGTGCCATTTTTAGGATTAGAATTCCAATGAGACTTTACATCGTTATATCTTGAATTTATATAAAGTGGAATTTTTACATTACAATTAAGTCCTTGATCATTATGAAATTTGCATTCAATAATAGTGGTTTCATTGTTTTTATGTGCAATCACATCTATTTCATGCGTAACACATTGCCCTTGTAAAATCTTACCAACTTCGGTTTCGTAACCAGAAAATTTCAATATCGCACTTACAAAACGTTCAAAAGGAAAACCAGTAGGCCCCAGTTCATAAATTGCTTTTTTAAGTTTGTATTTGGAAGCCAAATAACTTTTCTTTTTTTTAAGCATTGCAAATGCTCTATTATAAATTTCCTTTGTTGAAATACCTTGATATAACTCATCTCTAACTGTATCAACAATTTGATTAACTGTTTGGTTATCTGCCCCGGTGCGTTTTAAAGACCCTCTTAATTTGTCTAAAGAAAATTTAGCTTTTTCACCTGATGATTTAATGATATCTATAGTGTTTGTATTCATGATTAAAATTATATAAAACGACAACTAATACTAAAGAAACCTACAACCTTTTGTTTTAAAAAAGACTTTAACCCAAGCTTTTGCTTGCCTTTTAGTCATGCTATCAGTTTTGACAACATCTATAATTTTCGTTGCTAAATCTTTATGCTTTTCTGTTAATTCCTTATAAAATTTTTCGCCAGTTTCTGCTGGTCCAAAAATTACAATCTCATCCACATCTTTAATTTCTGAAATAATAGTTTTAAAGTATTTTTTTAATTGATGTTTTTCGCGTTCTAAATATTTACGGTCTTGAACGCCATATTGTGGACCGCCTATTAATCGTCTACCAAAACCACCATGCACATGAACATTCTCAACATTTGAAAGAATGGTGATAAAACTTTCTTTGCTATCATGAAAAGTTACAATATGTGCTTTTATTTTATCTAACCATATCCCCACTCGTTTCATTTAATATAAAATTAAATTATCAAAAAAGTAATCCTGTTTAAATTAGAAACTTGAATTATAAAGACTGTTAGTTCATTCTGGAATAACTAAAAATGGCACTGTAGGTTTACATCCAATTTTTTTTATTACTGGTTCTTTTATTAATTTTTCGATAAAACTATGTTTATAATTAACCATAGCTAACAAATTAATACTTAACTCTGAAACAAAATCTTTAATTTCAACACATTTCGAAGCATAATGAGGCATCCAATGAAAACTATGATCATAGTCTTTCAAAAAACTTTTTAGGGATATTAAATTATACTTTTGAATATCGTCAAGCTCTTCTTCAATATTAATATGAACAATTCTAATCTTGGCATTGTATAAATCTGCCAATCGCAAAAAAGGCTCTAATTCATTATCACTATAAAAACGATTAAAATCTGTAGAAAAAGCTATTTGCTTTAGACTAACAAAATCAAACTCCTCAGGAACCACTAATACAGGACACATGCTCATATTGTTAATAAGGTGGACAGTATTCGTTCCAAATAAAAATTCTTTAGTGCCAGTTGCCCCTTTTGTCCCCATGATTATAAGATTTATTGTATGCTTACTTACAGCATCTACTATGGCTGCATTTAAATCTTTAATGCTTAAAATAATATCAAATTCATGATTTGGGTTTGCATCAGAACTTTCTGCCATCTCTTTTAATTTTAATAATTCTCTCATAGCATTGTCGCGCATGGTTTTAAGCAACTTATTTGAAAAGTTTGTCATAGTTGACACTTCCATGGTCGTTGAGTTTAAAAAATAAAATACACAAGCTTCATCCTTGTAAAGTTTTAAAGCATAAACGATTGCGCTCCATGAATTATCTGAAAAATCTGTTGGTAATAAAATTCTATTTTTCATAATTTAAATGTTATGGCCTTTTGAAGGAATGAGTAAAAATGGAATATTCAAATGGAAGCCTATTTGATTTATAGTTGATTTAAAAAACAGGTTTTCAAAAAATGAATGTTTATTATTAATCATAACTAACAAATTAATGCGTGATTTCCTTTGAAATTCAGTAATAGCTTCTTGAATTGATTCATTCGAAACCCTATGAAATAGATAGGTTGTGTTTTTAAAGAACTTTTCTAATTTTTGTTTGTTTGTTAATTGTTCTTCAGTTAAATCATAACCAAAAGAAACATTTAAAACATTTATTCTAGAAATGTACATAGATGTGATTTCTAATAAAGGCCTTAAAAATTCAGTATTATAATCTACTTCAAAATCTGTTGGAAATAATATTTCGTGAGGTGTTTCAAATTTAAAATCTTCAGGGATTGCAAGCACTGGGCATTTTATGCTTTTAAAAACATGCACGGTATGAGAACCAAATAACACCTCTTTTGCTCCTGTAGCACCTTTAGTGCCCATAACTACATAATCGATATTTTTTGCTTCAACAACCTCTTTTATTTCTGGAATAAGGTTATTAAAAACAGACATAGTCTCAATAGTATGTTTTGGGTTAGGATAGTCTTTTTTTAACCTATTCTCCATAGTTTTTAATTGTTTTAGCGAGGACTCCATAACAGGATCAGGGATATTAAATTCTGCAGGGTTACCCAACAAATACTCTACTTGATAGATTGTAGGTGTCCACGTGTTTAACAAATACATTTTACAAGTTTCATTTTTGAACAACTGTAAAGCATATTTTATAGCATTCCAAGAGTTCTTAGAAAAATCGGTAGGCAAGAGTATTTTTTTCATGATTTTTTCGATTTATAATTAGTCCCGTCTCATATTTTGTAATGCCAAAAATGGAATATCTAGATGCAGTGTAAATTCGTCTATTGTAGATTGAAACAATATATTTTCTAAAAAAGAATGTCTTGAATTTACCATGGCTAACATATCAATACTACTTTCTTTAATATATTTATAAACAGTATCTACAATATTTCGACCATTAGCAACTTTAAAATTGACAGTATTTTTGCATAAGGTTTCTTTAAGAAATGCCCTATTATCTTCTTGCCTCATTGAAAGATTTTTGCTTCTAGATATGTAAAGCATGTCTATAATTGCTCTAAAAGGAGCTGCTATTTCACAAAGTAATTTTAACTCTCTTCGTTTAAATGGAATCATATAATCCGTTGGAAATAGTATATGCTTTGGTTGTGTGTATTCGTAGTTTTCAGGTATTGCTAAAACAGGGCATTGCACATATTTTATAATCTGAAGGGTGTTGCTCCCAAACGTTAGGTTTCTATCATTTGTTATTCCACGAGTCCCCATAACAATAATATCGATATTTTGCTCATCCACAATCCTATCAGCTTCATCCATAAGAAGACTATTTGATGACACTACATTATAAGTATGTCGAGGGTTTGGTGAATATTCGTTAATGTTTTTAAGTGTTATTTGAAGTTGCTTTTTAGACCTTTTAGCAACCTCATCCTTAACCTTCTCTAAAGTCTCTCTTGTCAATGATGCTTCATCGGCATAAATCTCATCTTGATAAGCGTGCATAAAGTAAAACTCGCTTATCTCATACTTAAACAAATCAATGCCATAACGCATGGCATTCATTGCGTTCTCGGAAAAATCAGTGGGAATCAAAATCTTTCTCATGGCTGTTAATGGTTATAACTAAAGTTAAAGACTAAACTACAGCATCGCAATGATATTTATCAGACTGAAGTCTATGTGTAATCTCAGTTTTTTTTGAAATATACTCTTGAAGAATTACATTCAGTCTATAACAATCATTGTACTTTGTCTTTGACACTTTAGACTTAAACAAAAAAACGAGAAAGTAAATACTTTCTCGTTTTTTCACCTCATAGTGTCTTATTATTTTAGTAAGACATTAATTGTACTCATTAATGATATAACTTTAATAGAAACAGGAAGCCTAAACTTCCTGTATCCTAAAAGTATTTAATGTTATTATCTGGCTTTAAATTTCTATTTTCTGCTTTTCTGCAATACAATCAATATCACTAAAAATGCGTCTGAACTTTCTTGCTAAACAATAGCCTTAAACACTTTGTTTTAATCTTGCAATTCAATAAATAACATTTAATTTATAGCACTAATTTACATCAACCATTTTAGTTTTGAACTGATGGATATCAGTCTGTATACAAAAATTTAAAAAGGAACTATATTATAAACAATATTTAACAAAAATAATCCTACGAAAAATAGAAGCATATAAATTATTTGAACAAATTTTATGTTAATAAGTTCTAATTTTGGTACAGTACGTTTTGGAAAAATAAATAATGCCAACCCAATAAAAAGCGACATCCAACCAATTAGAGTAATAATAATTTTAAAGTTTAGTTCCCAAATATTATGAAATAGTATATTAATCAATCCTACTAGTATCGCAATAAACGCTGTAATAATTAGAAATTTTTCATCTTTCAAATCTGTAAAAATCTGTTTTATTCGTTTGGGGTTAAAACTTAATATCAAAAAGAAAATAATTAAATACCATCCCCAAAACTTTGCTAAAAAAAGTGAATTATCCATATCTATTTTATTTTTTTAAGTTTCTCCAAATCAACAACTTTAAAATTTTTTCCGTCTGTTTTAATTATGCCAGAATTTTTAAAAATTGTGAGTGCCCTAATAAATGTTTCTGGAGCTATACCCGCTACACTTGCCAAATCACTTCGGGAAATTTTTATGGTTTCTCCAGGCTTATGATTTAACTTTTCGGCAAATCGAACAATAGTAGCGGCTGTTTTTTTATTAACAGAGCTATAAGCCATTTGCAAAAGTTGCTCTTTTAAAGTTGATAAATTATCAGCTAATAGTTCTATAATTTCTAAAACAACTTTATGATTATTGTTAAGAATGTTTTTAAATTCAATTATTGAAATTGCAAACAACTTAATATCTTCAATAGCTGTTGCGGTTTCCTTATAAGGCACATTGTGGATAAATGATGTAAATCCAAACAAATCATCTTCCTTATATAAAGCTGTTATTAATTCTTTTCCTTGTTCATCTATTTGATAGCATTTTACAGCACCTTCGTTAATAAGATAAATAAAGTTTGAGTGATCTCCTTGTCTGTAAATAATATCGTTTTTGTTGAATTCAAATAGAATTCCGTAATCATCAAAATAGTTTTTTAAATCATTAAGAGTCTTTATCTCCTCGTCATAGGGCTCGGCAGTAATAGTATTGCCATCGGTTACAGATTCATGCAAAACGGATGCTTTCGCCAATCGTTTTTCTATAACACTCAAAAGATCCTCTTCTGTAAATGGTTTAGTAATATAATCGTCTGCTCCTAAATTCATGCCCTTTCTTATATCTTGAACCTGCCCT
The DNA here is from genome assembly GCF_011762485.1 of Yeosuana marina. Classification (GTDB taxonomy): domain Bacteria; phylum Bacteroidota; class Bacteroidia; order Flavobacteriales; family Flavobacteriaceae; genus Yeosuana; species Yeosuana marina. The sequence continues at coordinate 23,283 of NZ_JAAKGI010000015.1, read as the reverse complement.
TTTACTGATAAAAAAACAAACGGTATGTACTTAGTGTTTTTGTTATTGGACAGTTTTTCAAGCACTTTATAACCATCAAGTTTAGGCATCATAATATCACATAAAATTATGTCTGGCAAAAATTTTTCAGCCTGAGATACCCCTATCAAACCATTTGAAGCAGTTATAACCTCATAGTTGGATAGCTCCAGAATTTCTGAAGTATTCTCTCTTAAAGCGAGATCATCCTCTATTAGTAAAACTGTTTTCATTGTTTTGCTATGTTTGGTATTGATACCGTAAATGTTGTACCTACATCTTGTTTGCTCTCAAAATATATTTTCCCGTTTAATTTTTCGAGATGATTTTTTACAATGTTCAAACCGATTCCTGTACCCTCTATATTTATAACATTTTCAGCTCTGAAATAACGATCAAAAATATTTTTTTGTGCATTTTCAGGAATACCTACTCCAGCATCTCTAATTTTAAAGGTTGTAATCTCTTCGTCCTGATCTATGTCTAAGTATATGGTTGTATCCTCCGGCGAATATTTGATGGCATTTTGAATTAAATTAGATAATATTAATTCAATAATTTTTTCATCTTGATATAATGATAAATCTTCATTTTCTGTATACTTTATTTGCTGACCTTCCTTAATAAGCATTCTTGCATTATAAATCACCTCATCGACAATTTCACTAATTTTAAAATTGGTAAATTGATAGCTTAGGTTTCCGGTATCAAATTTCTCAATAGATAAAAACCCATTCAGAATATTGTTTAATATCTGCGCTTTATCTGTTATGGTTTTTATATGCTTATTACGCCTTTCTTGCTGCTCTGTTAATTGGTATTTACTTAATAATAAGGCAGATGTTAAAATAGCACTTAAAGGTGTTTTAAATTCGTGTGATAATGATGATAAAAACTTGCTTTTTAATTGATTTATTTCAACTTCTTTATCTAAAGCATACTTAAGTTGTTGAGTGCGCTCCTCTACTATTTTTTCAAGTTTTTTAGTGTAATTTTTTCGTTCTGTTATATCTAAAATAATAGCAACAAAAACCTCCCTATCTCCTAATTTCGATAGCTGTAAATGGGTTTCAACAGGATACTCTGTACCATCCTTTCTTCTTTGAACCGTTTCAATAACTAATTTTTCTACGTTCTTTTTAAGCAAAATATCAATGGCAGTTCTAAACTCACCTTCATCTTTGCATGGTGTTATATCTATTGGAGTCATATCAATTAATTCTTCCATAGAATAACCAAGACTTTTTTGGGCGCCATAGTTTACATTAATAAACCTCAATGTTTTAGCATCAAAAACATGAATTTCGTTTAACGATTCATCAAAAATTATTGATAGATGATGGCGTTCTTCCTCTTTTCGTTTCTTTTCAGAAATATCGCTTATTAATGCCATTGCAAAAGTCTTGTTATAGATAGTAAACGGAATCAATTCAATATCTAATTCAACAATATCTCCATCTTTTTTTATACCAAAAACATCTTTTGAATCATTGATTTTTATTCTATTGCCAGTTTTTAAAAACTCTTCAAAATGGATGGAAAGACTTTCGTGATAATTAAATGGAAGAAGGATATTTAAGTCTTTAGAAATTAGCTCATCTTTCTTATAAGCAAAGATTCTTTCGGCAGAAGCATTTACTTCAACTATTTTTTGATGATTATCCACGATAATAACAGCCTCTGAAATAGTTTCTAAAAGAATATTAGATATTTTGTCTTCTTGCCTTAACATACATACTTTGTTTTTGAAAAAGTATTACTGTTATTCTTGGTTTGGCTAACACACTAAATTTACGAAAAATTTCGCGTAAATCATATTTATTTACTCATAATGATATTTATCATAACGCGTTAATAAACAATGAATTAAATTTATAAGACAATCATAAAGGTTATGAAAAAGAGAAAAAAAATGACCCTTAAATTTTATCAGAATCTAGGTAAACTTTTTTATGCCATTGCTGTAGCCGATAATAATGTAAAAAACTCTGAATTTGATAAACTTAAAGAGTTAGTAAAACAACATTGGTTAGAGTTAGATTCTATAGAAGACATTTACACTACAGATGCAGCATACCAAATAGAAATTGTTTTTGATTGGTTAAATAGCGAAAAGAAAACAGACGCTAATGCCTGTTTTGATGATTTTGTAAATTATAAAAATGAACAAAAACATTTATTTACCTCTAATGTGAAAGAATTAATATTAAAAACCGCTGGAGCTATAGCTGCAGCATTTTCAGGCATAAACAAATCTGAATTGATAATGCTGGCCAATTTAGATATGGAATTGAAAAAATAAAAAAATGATGAGTAGTTTCAATGATATTATAAGTTCAAATCAACCTGTTTTGGTTGACTTTCATGCCGATTGGTGTGGTCCTTGCAAAATGCTTGCACCCATTTTAAAGCAGGTTAAGGAAGAACTAAAGGATGCTCTCAAAATTGTGAAAATTGATGTTGATAAAAATCAAGTTTTGGCCAGTAAATACCAAGTTAGAGGTGTGCCTACCATGATTCTTTTTAAAAATGGCAAACAATTATGGAGACAATCTGGAGTGCTTCAAAAAAATGATATTATTAATGTTATAAAACAGCATCTATAAAATCATTCTGTAATGTTGAATATCATTTCGTAAACACCACAAAAAATATCTTTTAAATTAATAACTTAAAAGTTTTATAATTAAGCAGTTATGAAGATTTAGAAATTATTACCATGGAAGACATAAAACAATGGATTACAGAGAACCCTATGCTTATAAGTATTTTTAAATACATACTACTAGTTTCTGTTGTTTTTGTTCTAATCCAGCTCTTTAGACGCTTTTTAAGAAAACATGTTAGTGATACTTCTGCACGATACAAATCTCAAAAGAGTATAGAAATTATCGGATATGTTGTCATCATTATTTTATCTTTTTTTTATTTTACAGGTAATATTCAAGACTTTACACTCGCCATTGGACTATTCACTGCAGGTATTGCTTTTACATTACAAGAACTTATCTTAAGTATTGCAGGCTCTTTGTTTATATTTATTGTTAAAGTTTATAAACCAGGTGATAGAATAGAAATTAACGGAATTAAAGGAGATGTAATCGATGTAAACAGTATGTACACCACCATGATGGAAATTGGACAATGGATCCATAGTGATAATTATAGCGGACGCATTGTAAAACTAAGTAATGCCTTTGTATTTAAAGGTCCCATTTATAATTACTCACAAGATTTCCCTTTTATTTGGGAAGAGTTTAATTTACCTATTAGATATGGATCAGATATTGAATTAGCAAAATCAATTGTTATTAAAATTGCTTCTGAAACGCTCTCTGACTATACTGCCAATTCAAAATCACAATGGAAAGACATTGTGAACAAATATTATATTGAAGATGCCGTTGTAGATCCAACACTTGCCATAACATTAACAGATAATTGGATACAGTTCAATTTAAGATATATAGTGGATTATAAAAAGAGGCGTTCAACAAAACATGTTTTAAATAATAAAATTCTTAAAGAAATTGAAGAAACAAAAGGTAAAGTCATTTTAGCATCTTCAACTTTAGAGATTATTAAAATTCCGACATTAAAGAACTGATATTCCTCATTTTTAATGTTGTAATCAACATGTATTTTTAAACAAATCAGCAAAAGGCATGCTTACATTTAAAAACTTTAACATTGCCGATTGGTTTTCATTTTACAGAATAAGCTGCGGCTCCATTTTAATTAAGCTTTATTTGGTTAGATTTCAGATTTATTTTTAACTGGCTTTTATTAATCAGCTATTTTACTGATGCCATCGATAATTGTTTGGCAAGACGATTAAAAATTACAAGCCCCAGAGGGTCAGAACTTGACTCCTATGGCAACTAGACAATATTTATTTTGGGTTAATTGATTCGTTTTATTTTGAAACCGATTTTATTAAAACAAACCTAATATTGATGAAACTCAAATAGGTGTATTTGTTAAAGATAGTATCGTTACACTTGAAGCCACGGTTAATTCTGATACTAAAAAAATAGCCGCAGAAATGCAATACAAAAATTAAATGGTGTCAACGGTATTATTAATAATATAATTATAAAACCAAATTAAACACTAATGAGGTTCAAAGAAGAATTAGCAAAGCTTTTGAAAAATCAGCTAAATTTTAATTAAAAAAATTAAGGCGAAGTAAATGGTCATATTGTTAAACTAACTGGAACTATGCACTCTGTTGTTGAAAACATAAAGCTAGTAAAGATGCCTTTTTAGCGCTAGATGTTACTAAGGTAGAAAACAAATTTATAGTTCATTATTATCCAAACCATGCCATTATGATTTTAAACTTGGCTACAAAATAACTATAAAAGAACTCAAAATCAATAATCATTTTGACCAAAAACAATAGAGACTGATTGTTATCATTTCCATTAATTCTTCAAAACATACCTTTAAATATCTAAATAAAAAAATAGACAATGAAAACAACTTTATATGTAAAAAACTTAAAATGCGCCAATTGTGAAGTTATCATTATAAATGTACTCTCCAAAATAAAAAACATAAGTAATGTATTTATTAAAAATAAGTACGCTACAGTAACTTTTGAACATACAAGTCCGAAAGATGTTGAAGTAATTAAAATAACACTTTCAAAAATTGGATATCCTCCTTTTGGTGAAAAAAACAATTTTACTAAAAGGAAAACATATTTAAGTCATGCTGCAAACCTTAATGAAAAGTAAAAACAAATTGAAAATATTAATTAAGCAGTAATACCAAATACCGCGAGTATACTATTACAAATAAGCTATAGAAGTCCAGTCAAACTTTTTGACTGGACTTTTTTTATTACTACTTACTTACTCTTTTTTAAACATGCCAATTTTCAAAAATCAATAACAAAATGACATTTGTCAATAATTACTGTCCTTTTTTGTAAAAGCTAACAATTATCATATTTTAAAAAACAGATTAAGTGTAAATTTATCCGATGTATGGTAAAATATGGATGATTATTAAATGATTTAATTTATGTCTTTAAAGCGCCAAATTGTTTCCTTGAGCATAAAACCAAATTTGTTTACAGTCTTCATGGTATCATAAAAGAAAAATTTAAAAACAATAATATTTTTATTTGAAACCAAGTAATGGTTTTAAGTAATAAGTATATATAAAATATTTTTTTCAGCCAAATATACTTGTACTATGAAAAAACAACTACTAAACCAATTAAATATTATAAATAAACTGATGTCAACATTTTTGATCATCAGTTTATTTTTTTTATCAGCATCTTTTCAAAAGGTTTATGCTCAAGACTCCGTATTACAAGTTGCTGGTGGAGATACAGCGATATCGATATGCGATGGAGAAAGTGCAACACTTGAAGTTATTATAGGAACAAGTATTAGCCCGTATACTATAATATATAGCGATGGTTCGAATAATTATACCGTTAATAATTATACAAGTGATGCCGATCCTGAAAGTCCGACCTACGGTGGAGATCCTATTATAGTTTCTCCAAGTGTTACAACTACATATTCTTTAGTGAGTGTTACAGACCAGTATAATACCTCACTTCCAATAAGTTCGTCTACGGTAACCATTACTGTAAATCCGTTACCATCTAATATAGTTGCTACTGTTAATGGAGGAGCCCCTGTTTGTTATGGAATAGCTTTTGATATTAGCGCCACAGCAACTAACGGGAATACCTATGAATTATGGAATGCAGCGAATACTGCTAAACTCGCAGATTTACCTTATAATACAACCATAACTGCTGCTGCTAATTATACTATAAGGGCTATTAGTGAATTTGGTTGTTCGTCTTCACAGTCATTAACAGTAAATTTAGAAAGTACGCCACCAGCTATTTCTGGAGAAGGCGATAAAATATTAAATCCTCTTGCAGGAACATGTAGTGTATTATTACCGGACTATACAAGTACTGTTATAGTTTCAGATAATTGTTCGTCTGTAGGCAACATAACTTTAACGCAAAACCCTGTAGCGGGTTCAACTATTAGTGATCATAATACTGTGCAGCCTATTGAAATTATAGCTACAGACGAATCAGGTAACCAAAGCACCTATAATTTTAATGTTACATTAATAGACACGATTGCTCCTGAAATTACCTGTGTTGGAGATCAAATTGACGTTCCTGCAAATAGTGGTTGTTCATATGTTCATAGCGGAGCTGCTTGGAATGCCGTTGCTACAGATAATTGTTCGGTGACAACAGTTAGTTATGAATTAAGTGGCGCTACATCAGGATCTGGAACTACATTAAATGGTGTTACATTTTTAGCAGGCATTACCACAGTAACTTGGACAGTCACCGATGTTGCCGGATTAACAACAATCTGTAGCTTCGATGTTTCTATTTCAGATTCAGAAGCGCCAACCGTGAGCTGCGCTGCGAACCAAACACGAAATGCGAGTTCTGGCTGTACGTATACACATGTAGGTACTTCTTGGGATGCATCGGCCACCGACAATTGTGGTACGCCATCTATTTCATACGTATTATCAGGCGATACTTCAGGCACTATTGCTTCAACATTAAATGGCGCCGTTTTTAACAAAGGAGTAACTACCGTAACTGTTACAGCTTCAGATGCTGCTTTGAATAGCGATACGTGTAGCTTTACGGTAACGATTAATGATAATGAAGATCCGGTAATTGTAAATTTACCTTCAAATATTTCAGTTAATAACTATATAGATTCTTGTGGTGCCGTTGTAACTTGGACCGAACCTACTGCAACAGATAATTGTACATTACAAAGTTTAACATATCAATCGAGTCCAACTTCTGGTCTAAATTTGGGCGATGCATTTCCTATTGGTACAACAATAATTACCTACACGGCTACAGACGATACAGGAAATACCGCAACGGGAAGTTTTAATGTTAAAGTAACCGATAGCCAAGCGCCTGAAATAACATGTCCTGAAAATATTTCTCAAAATGTAGCCGCAGGAACTTGCGGTGCCATTGTAACGTATACAGTACCTATTGGAACCGACAATTGTATAGGCGCTGTAACAACGCAAATAGCTGGTTTGGCTAGCGGAAGCATATTTCCTCTAGGGGTAACTACTAATGCCTTTCAGGTAGTAGATGCCTCTGGAAATACAACAAGTTGCAGCTTTACAGTAACTATTATTGATAATGAAATACCGGTAATAGTAGATTGTCCATCGGATATTGTTCAAAATAATGATTTGAATTTGTGCAGTGCAGTTGTAAGTTGGACAGAACCAACGGCAACAGATAATTGTACCGCACCAGGTGTTATTACCTGGACAAAATCACATACTCCAGGTTCTGTTTTTCCTGTTGGAACTACAGAGGTAACCTATGTTGCAATTGATGCTTCCGGTAATACGAGTGCAACCTGTACTTTTAACGTAACCGTTAACGACACGCAATTACCAGTAATTGTTGCATGTCCTGCGAATATTACAAAATCAACCGATTTAGGGTCTTGTGAAGCAACCGTGTCTTGGACAGAACCATCTGCAAATGATAATTGTACTGCTACAGGAGATTTAGTTTGGGTAAAATCGCACACACCAGGTTCTGTTTTTGCTCCAGGAACAACAACGGTTACCTATACAGCTCAAGATGAAGCAGGAAATGTGAGTCTTGCTTGTTCTTTCGATGTTACGGTCGTGGATAATCGAAAATCAGTAATTAGTAATTGTCCTTCTAGCATTACGCAGTCTACAGATGCAGACTCTTGCTTCGCTACGGTAACTTGGACAGAACCAATAGCAACAGATAATTGTACAGCACAGGGTGATTTAGTTTGGACAAAATCTCATAATCCTGGAGATACTTTTAATGTGGGTACTACAACAGTTACCTATACAGCTACCGATGCAAATGGAAATATTAGTAATGCTTGTAGTTTCGATGTTATTGTTTCAGATACGCAACTTCCAACAGCTATTTGTGCCTCGCCAACCATATCTTTAAACGCTTCTGGTGTTGCTACATTAGCAGTAGCGAATGTTAATAACGGTTCCTCAGATAATTGTACACCATCAAATAGTTTAATTATTACATTAAGTAAAACAAGCTTTAATTGCACTAATGTAGGAGAAAACTTAGTAACTATGTCTGTTAAAGATGCTTCCGGAAACATAAGTACTTGCATAGCAACGGTTACTGTTGTCGATCCTTTTGCTCCAACGTTAACGGCTACGGCAGGAACTGTAGATTCCGATTTAAATACAGATATTGGAGTTTGTTATTATCAAGTTAAGGGATCTGAACTCGATCCAATTGCTTCAGATAATTGTACATCTGGAGTTACCTTGTCATACACGGTTACTGGTGCTACAACCTTATCGGGTACAGGCTCTTTGGCAGGTCAAAATTTATTACAAGGTGTTAATGAGATTACTTGGACCGCATCTGATGGCAGCAACACATCAATACCATTAGTGTTTACAAAAACGGTTATTGATAATCGTGCACCAGCATTAACAACTGTTGGAAATCAGAATAAAGGAACAACAATTGGGCAGTGTGGTTATCTCGTTTCAGGAACCGAGTTTGATGCAACCTATTCAGATAACTGTTCTATAACTTCTGTAACATATACTATTAATGGAGGCACGCCTGTAATCGCTTCAACATTAGATGGTGTTTTAATAGCGCCTGGAATTAATACTCTTGTTTGGACAGTTAGTGATGGCACTAATAATAAATCAGCAAGTTTTAGGGTCACTGTCACAGATACTACATTACCTACTATTACTCCCATTTCAGATATCACTGAAGAAATTTCAACAGGCTGTGATGCTGTGGTGACATGGACGGAACCTACGGCAAGCGATAATTGTGCTATAACAAGTTTTACGCAAACGGCAGGATTAGCAAGTGGTTCTAATTTTCCTGTGGGTATCACAAAAATAACTTACACTGCAACGGATTCTTCTGGGAATATTGCTAAAATGAGTTTTAATGTTTCTGTAGTCGATTTAACTCCGCCAGTATTAAGCTGTCCTTCAGGTAGTTCAGAATTAGCACCTTTTGAAAGAAATGCAGATTCAGGAATTTGTTTTTATACTGTTCAAAGTACCGAGTTTGATGCAACTACCACCGATGGTTGTGCCTTTACCGCAGCAACAAATTCGTTTGATGGCACCACTACTTTAGAAGGTAAAGAATTACCTGTTGGGAATAATGTAATAACTTGGACTGCAGTTGATGAGTTTAATAATACTAGCTCGTGTACTATTTATGTTCGAGTATTGGATACCCAAAATCCAACTTTCGAGCAGCCAACAGGAAATCCAGCATTAAGTTATAATTATGATAGAAATGCAAATCCTGCACAATGTTTTTATACGATTTCGGATACATTTTTCGATTTAAGAAATATTTCAGATAACTGCGATTTACAAGTACCTACCTACGTAATTATCAAAAATGGCAGTACCGTATTTACAGGGTCAGGTTCATTATCTGGTGTGCAATTAGCAACAGATGAGGTGTATCCATATTCTATTGTATGGACTGTGCAAGATGTAAATGGTAATACTGTTGTTGCTGATGCCTTTACAATTACGGTAACCGATAATCAAGCACCTACGTTTGAATGTTACGGTAACGAAATACGAAATATTCCAGGTACTGCTTGTAATTATACGATTTCAGGAACCGAGTTTGACCCTAAATTATTATCAGATAATTGTGACGATTCAGGCAGTTTAACAGTTTCATATACATTAGATGGTGTTTCCGGAGGTGCTTCTACAACTTTAGCGGGTGTCGTTTTATCGGCAGGCGTTCATTCTGTGGTATGGACAATAACCGATACGAAAGGAAATGCCGCAACCTGTAGTTTTAATATTTCGGTTAAAGATTCTGTGCTTCCAACCTTATCTACTGTATTAGACCAAACACGAAACGCACCCTCAACAAGTTGCTCTTATACTGCTATTGGAACGGAGTTTGACCCAGTAACGGTAACCGATAACTGTCCTACATACACACTTGTTAACAACCAAAGTGGAACAGCTACTTTAGCAGGTTTTGAATTTCCTGTGGGAATAACAATCGTAGTTTGGACCGTAACCGATGCAGGAGGTAATGTAGCAACCATGCAATATCAAGTAGAAGTTTTAGATATTACAGCTCCAGATTATGAAATAATCGCTGATGCTAGTTCCACCGTTTCAGTAACTAAGTCAACATCATCAACAAGTTGTTTTTACACTGTTTCAGGAAGTGAGTTCGATCCGCAAGCGATTACAGATAATTGTACCGCAAACAATTATACCATTTTAAACGATTATAACAATTACAGATCATTAGCTTTTGAACAGTTTCCAGTTGGTACAACCACCGTGAACTGGAGCGTGAAAGATAATTACGGAAATGAAACCATTAAAACATTAGAAATCACTGTTGTTGATGATGTGAGTCCAGTAATTAGTTGTCCTTCAAGCGCCTATACACGTGTGTATGGTCAAGGTCAAAACTATTATGCCGTAGGTAATAATGAGTTTAAACCAATTGTTTACGATAATTGCGGAATTTCGACTTATACCTATAGTCTTTCAGGTGCAACTACCGGTTCTGGCACAAATTTAACAGGTGTTCAGTTAAACGAAGGTGTTAATACGATTGTATGGACGGCAACCGATACGGCAACACCAGCAAATACACAAACGTGCTCCATTACAGTCAATGTGGTTTCAGATTTATATCCAGCAATCACTTGTGTGGGTGATCAATCAAAAAATACCGATTTAGGAGTTTGTACCTATACTGTTTCAGGGACCGAATTTAATGCCACATCAACCACAGCAGGCGCAACGCTTACCAATAATTTCAACAATTCTTCAACGCTAGCAGGCGCCATATTTCCGCAGGGAACAACATTAGTAACCTGGACGGCATCTCAAACTGTTGATGGTACAGTTTATACAAATGATTGCAGCTTCTATGTGTTTGTTAACGATATCGAAGACCCTCAAATTACCGCACCTGCAGATATTACAGTTAATACTAATTCAGGATGTTATGCAACTGGAGTTAATTTAGGAACACCAATTACAAGCGATAATTGTAGTGGTGTAATAGATGTTTGGAATAACCAAGGAGATTTAATTTTTGGCATTGGAACAACAACGGTAACTTGGTATGCTGAAGATGTGCACGGAAATATAGCATCCGCTACACAAACAGTCACAGTTGTAGATGATGATGCACCAACATTTAATTGTATCGGGTCGATTTGTAGAGAGGTAGATGAGGGGCAAAATTATTATACCGTTTTTGATCATGAATTTAATCCTTATAATGTTTATGATTGTTCTACAATAACACAAACTAACGATTATAATAATGGTACTACACTTGCAGGCGAACAGTTTCCTGTAGGTGTAACAGTAGTTACTTGGACTTTTACAGACGCTAATAGTAATGTTTCTACGTGTTCCACAACAGTTACTATTAATAACGACGATCCGCCATCGGTAACCTGTAGAGGATATCAAACGCGTACAACAGATCTAGATGTTTGTACCTATACCATTTCTGGAAATGAACTAGATATTTCATCTACAACACCCGGGACAACATTAACCTATGAACTTACTGGAGCAACAACTGGCACTGGTTCAACTACATTAGACGGTATTGTTTTAAATAGAGGAACAACAACCGTAAGTTGGACTGCCACGAATGGAGCCGACAGTAATGTGTGTTGTACCTACAACATTCAGGTTTACGACAATCAAGACCCTGTAGTTTCTTGGCCAGCAGATATTACAGTAAGCGTAGATGCAGGAAGTTGTAATGCCACCAATGTTATTGTCGGGACCCCAACAGCCACCGATAATTGTGATAATTCTGTAGATATTACTTATACAAAATCAACAAACGCTACAACTTTTAGTTTGGGTGTAACCAATGTGTATTGGACTGCAAGAGATACTCGAGGCAATTATGTTAATCATACTCAAGTTATTACAGTAACGGATGATATTGCGCCTGTGATTGTTTGCCCAACAGAAACCTATTACAGAGAATATTCAAATCCATATGTGGATTATTATTACGTAAATGGTGATGAGTTTACACCAACAGTTTCAGATAATTGTTCCTTAGCATCTTATGTAAATAGTATTACAGGAACACGATATATAAACGGACGACTTTTAACCTTAGGAGACCATACCATTACGTGGACTGCAACCGATAATAATCCCGGAACTCCCAATACAGCAACCTGCGATGTTAATGTAACAATTGTAGATTCCTTCGATCCTATTATTAGTTGTCCGGGCAATGTGTCTCAAAATTCAGATTCTGGTAATTGTAGTTATACCGTTCCGGAAGGTGTTACAACTTACGATGCAACCTTTGTTTCCGTTTCAGGAGATAATAGAACCATGACACACGATTTAGCTGGCGCACCATCTAACACGACTTTAGAGGGAGCTACTATTCCAGCTGGAACCAATACCATTACATGGACAGCCACTCAAGAAATAGGAGGAACTACCTATACTAGTAGCTGTAGTTTTACGTTTACAGTATTAGATAGAGAGACGCCTGTTTTAGATTTGCCATTTGATGATGTTACTGTGAATGTAGATCCAGGAACATGTACAAATACCTTTACATTAACCCCTCCAACGGCAACGGATAATTGTTCGGCACCAGAAGATATTACCATTATAAGTAATGCTCCAGCCACATTTTTATTAGGGACAACCAATGTAAGATGGCAACTTACAGATGAAGCAGGAAATACAACCGTCTATAATCAACAAGTAACGGTTTATGATAATGAAGCACCTGTAATTTCTAATTGTCCTGCAACAGATTTAACGGCCCAAGCAACAGGAAGTTTATGCCAAGTCGTTGTATCTTGGCCAGCTCTAAATGCAACCGATGATTGCAGCGGCGTAAAGTCATTTACATCTACCCATTCACCAGGAACACTCTTTGGAGTGGGAACAACTACAGTAACATATACAGCAATCGACAATAATGATAACGAATCAACATGTTCTTTTGATGTTGTTGTAACAGATGCCGTACCAACAATCGCCTGTGTAGCAGATCAAACACGTAGTGCAGATGCCGGAACGTGTTCCTATAAAGTTTTAGGTAACGAATTCGACCCAATTACTTACGACGACAATTGTGAAGCACCAACTATTAGTTGGAGTTTTACACATCCTGAGACCTTAGAATTAGTAACAGGTAATAACACACTTTCGGGAGTTAGTATTCCTAGAGGAAGTGATAATGGCCCAACAACTGGTCAAATAGCAATTACATGGACGGCAACAGATTCAAATTCACAAACAGCAAGCTGTACGTTTGTGTTAACAATTACAGACAATGAGCCTCCAATACTTGTAGTTCCAGGAAATCAAACGCGAAGCACAGACTTAAATCAAAATTACTATACGGTAAGTGGTGGTGAGTTTGATGATGTAACAGCTACCGATAACTGCGGAATTGTAACTAAAATTGTGAATGAATTTGACATTCCTTCTTTAGACGGCTTACAATTGCAAATAGGAGAAAATACCATTGTTTGGAAAGCTACCGATGACAGCGGAAACCTTGGTTCAGCAACGTTTTACGCCTATATTGAAGACACTGAACTTCCGAGGCTAGAAAATGCCCCAACAGGTATTTCTGCTGATGCTACAGGATGTTCGGCCGTTGTAAATTATACAGCTCCTACATTTATTGATAATGCAACCTCTCAAGCAAATTTATCAATTACAGTATCACCTGCTTATGCCGTTTCTGGTTATGATTTCCCAGTAGGTATTACTCCAGTTACATATATTGTTTCGGATGAATATGGTAATGTTTTTAATTACAGTTTTGATGTTACAGTTACCGATAATATTGATCCAACTATAGCTTGTCCAGCAGGTGACTCCGGAAATCAATTCAATAGAAATACAGACATAGGAGAAGCATATTATACGACTTCAGGAACCGAATTTGATCCAACAAGTTTTTCAGATAATTGTTTAGCAACCCTAGAAAACAATTATAATAATTCTGATACGCTTTTAGGAGAAACATTCCCAGTAGGAACCACGGACGTGGTATGGACAGTAACAGACGATAGCGGAAATTCAACCTCATGTACCATTCAAGTAATAGTAACAGATATTGAAGACCCCATTATAAATAGTTGTGCTGATGCTACTGTAAGTCGTGATGCCGATGTGGGCTCTTGCTTTTTTACTGTGACAAGCTCAGAATTCGACCCCTATGATTTTAACGATAACGCTGGAGTTTCTAAATTAACCTATTCTATTAATGGTGCTGCCGAAGTAGGTACCGATATAAACGCGACCTTAGTAGGTGCTCAAATTCCCGTGGGAACCCTTGCAAATCCAACCACAACGGTACTTTGGAGATTGTACGATTCTAGTAATAATGTTAGCGCAACCTGTGAAACTGTATTTACAATAACCGATGTTGAGGTGCCGCAAGTTCAAACCATTGCTACACAAACACGAAACTTAAATACCGGATTAGCTACGTATACCGCAAATATATCAACTGATGCTTCATGGGATTTAACGATTTCAGATAACTGTACTTTAGAGACCATTACCTATCAGATTGATGGCGGAGACGTAGTAGGAACCGATACCAATACAAGTATTATAGGAGAAACTTTTACCGCAGGAACACACACTGTTATATGGCAAGCAACCGATATTTATGGTAATGCAAATTCAGGTTCTTATCAAGTCATTATTGTCGATAATGAACCTCCAACAGCAGTTTGTAATAACATAACCGTTCAATTAGATAATACGGGTAGTTATTCTTTGTTATCAACCGATATTGATAATATAGCTTTAGGGTCTTCAGACCCTAGTGGAATTGCAACAACCGAAGTATCACCAAGCTCTTTTGATTGTATTGATGTTGGTGCGAATGCTGTGACTGTTACATTAACAGATAATTATGGTAATATCTCAAGTTGTGAAGCCACTGTAACTGTAGAAGATAATATACCTCCAACAGCCTTATGTAAACCAGTAACCTTGTATATCGATGAGTCTGGTACAGCGACTATTACAGCAGCCAGTATAAATAATGGTTCAAGCGATATTTGTGGTATTGCCAGTATTTCGGCTAGTAAAACGGTTTTTAATTGTAATGATTTTGGTGATAATACCGTGACGTTAACAGTAACCGATGTTAATGGAAATAGTTCAACCTGTGATACTACAGTAACAATTTTAGACGATGTACAACCTGTTGCCGTTTGTAAAAATATTACAGTTAGTTTAGATGCTAATGGTATTGCAACCATTTCAGGCTTAGATGTCGATAATGGTTCATACGATAATTGTATAAGTAACGAGCTTATAAGAACAGCAACACCAAGTACCTTTAATTGTTTAGACATTGGCGAAAATGAAGTCACCTTAACTGTTGCAGACCCTGCCGGAAATGAAGATACGTGTACAGCCATTGTTACAGTCGTTGATACAGTTGCGCCCACCGTTGTTTGTCAAAATATTACGGTACAACTAGATGAAAACGGAGATGCAATTATTTCAGAAAATGATATCGATAACGGATCTTTTGATGCTTGCGGACTATTAAGTCTTACAATTAATAAAACAAATTTTGATTGTTCGAATATTGGTTCTAATCCTGTCACTAATACAGTAACCTTAACAGGAATTGATTTATATGGAAACTCGGCATCATGTAGCGCTTTAGTAACTGTTGAAGATAATGTAGCTCCAACAATTACATGTACTACAGATCAAGTAGTTTCAACAGATAATAACATATGTTCTTATACACATAGTAACACAACTTGGGATGCAACTGCAAACGACGCATGTGGCGCTGTTACAAGTTTAACATATGCTTTATCGGGTGATACGGTTTTAGCCGATGCGCCAGGAAATATGAGTTTAAATAATCAGGAATTTAACCCAGGAATTACAACCGTAACTTGGACAGCTATTGATGCCGATAGTAATACTTCGCAATGTAGTTACACCGTTACGGTAAATGATAATCAATTACCTAATGCTATTTGCCAAAATATCACCATTCAACTAGATGCTTCAGGAAATGCATCAATAGTTGCTGGAGATATTGATAATGGTTCTAACGATAATTGCGGTATTCAAAGTATTGTCGCAAGTAAAACCGATTTCACTTGTGCCGATTTTGGTGCAAATACAGTAACTTTAACAGTAACAGATACAAGTAATAATGTGTCAACATGCGATGCCATTGTCACTGTTGAAGACAATATAGATCCCGTTGCTGCATGTACTCCAATTACTGTTCAGCTAAATGCTTCAGGAAATTATAGTTTAGTGGCTTCAGATATCGATGCCATTTCAGCAGGTTCTTCAGATAATTGTTCTATAGTAACAAGCGAAGTATTTCCTAATACCTTCACCTGCGCAAATACGGCAACGCCTGTAGATGTTACTTTAACAGTTACAGATATTGCCGGAAATACAGATATTTGTACAACTACAGTTACCGTTGAAGATAATATCCTTCCAACAGCAATTTGTAAAGATATTGTAGTGCCATTAAACGCATTAGGTAATGCTACGATTACCGCAAATGATATTGACAATAATTCTACAGATAACTGCGCAATCGCAACCAGAGTAGCAAGTAAAACTGCATTTACTTGTGTCGATTTAGGTTTAAATATTGTTAATTTAACAATTACCGATGTGAATGGTAACGTATCAACTTGTAATGCCAATGTAACGATTGTTGATCTTATTCCGCCTTCATTTACACTAGTTTCAGCCAATCAAACTCAAAATACAAATACAGGAGTTTGTACCTATACAAAAACAGATACCAATTGGGATCAAGCGGCGACCGATAATTGTGATATCCCATTAGTTCAATATACCTTAACTGGTGCGACTACAGGTACGGGAAGTAGTCTAGATGGTGTAGCTTTTAATAAAGGTGTTACAACGCTTACTTGGACCGCGACAGATGCTTCAGGTAATTCTTTAACAACCCCAGAATATACCATAACAGTAACCGATATCGAGCCACCAGTTGCAATTGCTCAAACTGTAAATGCTGAATTACTGAGAGATGGTACAGTCATCGTACTACCATCAGAAATTAACAATGCTTCTACAGATAATTGTGGTATTGTTACTTATGAAATTTCTAGAGACAATATTAATTTTGGTCCTACAGCTCTTTTTACTTGTGACGATATTGGAAGTAATACCGTTTATTTAAGAGTCACCGATGAAGCTGGTAATACAAATGTTGTATCAACCGCAGTTACAGTAGATGATACTCAGGCACCAACATTAGACGATTTATCAGATAGAAATGAAATAGTTGATGCAGACGTTTGTACTTACACGCATGCTGATGCGTCTTGGGATCCAACAGATAATTGCGATACTGCACCAACCATTACCTATACATTAAGTGGAGCTACTACGGTTGTAACTGCGCCAAATACAACCTTAAACAGACAAGTATTTGAAAAAGGAACAACTACCGTTACATGGACGGTAGCAGATCATTCATCACCAGTAAATTCGGGTACAGTAACTTTTAATGTCATCGTTACAGATACGCAAAACCCAACAATTTCTTGTCCTGCTAACATTGTTCAAGATGTTGCTTCTGCTGGAGATCTTTCTGTCGTGGTTTCAGGAATTACAGCGCCAACATATGCAGATAATTGTGCCGTTACCCAAGTAACTTACGAGCTTTCTGGCGCTACAACTGCGGCAGCTCAAGCTTCAGGAATTAACGAATTAAGTAGTGACACATTCAACTTAGGAACTACAACTGTAACTTATATTGCTTACGATGAAGCCGGAAATACCGAGACTTGTAATTTTACCATTACCGTTAATGCTCTGGCAAATAATACGATTATTGTTTCTAAAACAGATATTACAACCTCTGAAGACTTAACTAGCGATACATTTACCGTAGTACTTCCTTTTGCACCAACAGGAACCGTGGTATTTGATGTTGTAAGTAGCGATACTACCGAAGGAACTGTTGATAAATCTCAATTAACATTTAATGCAAGCAACTGGGATACACCGCAAGTGGTAACCGTTACAGGTGTAAATGACGATGTTGATGATGACGATATTAGTTACATTGTTGAATTAACTACAAATCAAGGACTTACAGATGATTTATCGGGTTACGAAAATGTAGATCCAGCCGATGTTAACGCCATAAACCAAGATAATGATACAGCAGGAGTTACAGTATCTTCAATAAGCAGTCCAACAACTGAAGCCGGCGGAACAGCCACCTTTACAGTTGTATTAGATACCGAACCAACTGAAGATGTAACCATAACACTTTCAAGCGACGATACAACCGAAAGTGATACATTCGGCCCAACAACATTAACCTTTACGGCGGCAAACTGGAATACACCGCAAACCGTTACCGTAACAGGTAAGGACGATGATATTGTTGACGGAAATGTAACCTACAATATTGTAACAAGTAACGCCTCTTCAACCGATCCTAAATATGACGGTTTAGTGGTTGACGATGTAAGTATCGTAAATAATGATAACGATGCCGCAGGATTTATTGTAACGCCAACAACCTTAACCACCAGTGAAGCCGGAACTAGTGCCACCTTCACCATTATGCTTACCAGCAAACCAGGTACAGATTTAGACCTAACACAGGAAGTCGTTGTAGATGTGGCGAGTAGCAACACCAACGAAGGAACGGTAGATTTATCACAATTAACGTTTACTTCTGCAAATTGGGATACTCCTCAAACTATTACCGTAACAGGTGTAGACGAAAGTATTGTAGACGGAACAATAGCTTATACTATAGAGAATACGGTAAACGCAGCATCAACAACCGACCCTAATTACGACCCATTAAACCCAGCAGATGTTGCTGTAAATAATACAGATAATGATGCGGCTTTTGTCTCAATAGACAGTGTCACTCAAGTTGAAACAAATACTGGAACAACTAATTTTGTATTTACAATTACACATTCGGGAGATGAGGTTGCAGGTGGTTATGGCGTTTCATTCTATACCTCAAATGGCACTGCAAAAGCACCAACAGATTTTACTGGTAGTGGTGGAACCAGAAATTTCACAACCGGCACCATTGGTGAAACACAAACTATTACAATTGCCGTAAACGGAGACACAGCGGTAGAGCGAAACGAAACTTTTAGCGTTGTCTTAAATACGGTTATTGCTCCAGGAAAAAATATTACAATAATTCCTGGCGGAAAAACAGGAATAGGTACCATTACAAACGATGATAATGCCACATTATCAATAGCCGACGAATCGATTGTTGAAGGCGATAGTGGTACAAAAACACTTACTTTTACGGTAACTTTAGATAGAGAGGTTGAAGACGGTTTATCTATCGACTACACAACTGCAGATGCTACAGCAACCACAGCAAATTCAGATTATGTAGCCACTTCGGGAACATTAGTCTTTATAGGAACTGAAGATGAAACCAAAACTATTGCAGTCACAATTAATGGCGACGAGATTGTAGAATTAGACGAAACCTTCTTAGTAAACCTAAGTAATATTGTGCCCGTAAGTGCTCCGGGAGTAGCCATTTCTTTTGCAGATGATTCTGCCGTAGGAACGATAACAAATGATGATTCTGCAGTCATTTCAATCGCTGGATTTACAGTTAATGAAGCAACAGCAACAGCCAATTTCACAATTACAATGGATAAATCCGTCCAATCGGCATTTACCATAGATTTCGCAACGTTTGATGATTCCGCGCTTTCAGGTTCAGATTACACAGGCATTACTTCAACCCTAAACTTTGGTGGCGCAAATGCTTTAATACAAACGGTTTCCATTCCTATTACAAATGATACGTTTGTTGAACCTTCAGAAGATTTAATAGGAACCCTAAGCAATATCGTTGATGCAGCCAATCAAAGTATCACATTCTTTGGAGGCGGTGCTTCAACTCAAGCTACTGGAACCATTACCGATAATGATTCAGCAAGTATCGCTATTAATGATGTAAGCGTTAATGAAGCTGATGGAAATGCCACATTCACAGTAACATTAACCGGCGATATTCAAGATGATTTAACGGTCGATTATACCACTGCAAATGTCGATGCACTGGCAGGAAGCGATTATACTGTAACATCGGGAACACTAACTTTTGTTGGCGGTTCTTTAAGTGGCTCGACATTAACAATTACAGTTCCTATTTTAAACGATGCTATTGCCGAACCTACGGAAACTTACAACGTTAATTTAAGTAATTTGGTGAGCACAGGAATTGCTTCTATTTCAGATAACCAAGGATTAGGAACCATTACCGATAACGATCCGTTAACCTTAGAAATAGCAGGATTTACCATAACAGAAACCGAGGCCACTCAAACAGCTAATTTTGTGGTGACTAGCGATATTGAAGCTCAAGAAGATATTATCGTAACGTTTACAACATCAAATGTTTCCACAACATCGGGAAGTGATTTAACCTCACAAACAACACAATCATACACATTAACGGCAGGTGCAACGTCTTGGAATATTCCTGTGAGCATTTTAGGAGACCTAGTTGCAGAACCAACCGAAACATTTACCGGAACGATTGCTTTAAGTAATATAAACGGACAGCAAGTTACCATTACAACAGCAACGGCAACATCAACCATTTTAGATAATGATGCCTTAGAAATTAATTTGGCTGGCTTTACCGTAACCGAAACCGATGGTACTCAAAGTCAGAATTTTGTTGCAAGTACAAACATTTCAGCACAATACGACATTGTATTAAGTTTCACAACATCGGATGGTACTGCGCTTGACGGAAATGATTACACCGCACAAACCGCAACAGTCGTTACTATTTTGGCAGGAAGCACAAGCGTAAACATTCCAGTTGATATTCTTGGCGATTTAATTACCGAACCTCAAGAAGCGTTCACTTCAGATATTACGTTAACAAATGCCAATGCACAACAAGTTTCTATAGGAACTTCATCTGCAACAGCAACTATAAACGATAACGATCCGGCAACCTTAGCGGTTTCAGCATTTACTGTAAATGAAGATGCAGGAACAGCCGATTTCACGATTACGCTAAGTAGAACTGTTCAAAATGCCTTTACAGTCGATTTTGCAACGTCGGATATTGGAACAGCAATCGGGAATGCATTTGCAGGTTCAGATTATACGGCTATTCCAACAACGACCTTAAACTTTGGCGCTGCTAATCCGTTGGTTCAAACCATAACAATCTCCATTAATGATGATGATTTAGTAGAGCCTACCGAAAATTTTATTGGAACACTTAGTAATTTAGTAGCTAATAATCAGGCAGTAACCATACCTACGCCAACGGCAACCGCGACTATAAATGATAACGATGCCGCCAGCGTTGTTATTGATGATATTACTGTAGCCGAAGATGTAGCAATCGGAACAGCCGTATTTACCGTAACCCTAACTGGTCATATCCAAGATGCGTTAACCGTAGACTTTACAACCAACGACGGCGCAGCGACTAATCCAGCAGTTCAGCCTTCGGATTATACCTTAACTACCGGAATCATAACGTTCCCAGCAGGTTCAAATTCGAATACAAGTACAACCAATACACAAACTATAACGGTTCCGATAATTGATAATTTAATTACCGAACCTTTAAATGAATTTTATACCGTCGATTTAAGCAATATCATTTCAACAGGAACCGCAACCATAGATGATGCTCAAGGTCTTGGAACTATTGTAGACGACGATCCTTTAAATGCGATTACCTTAACCGGATTTAACGTTACCGAAACCAATGGTAATGTGCTGCATAATTTTGTAGCCACCTTAGATTATATTGCTCAAGAACCAATTATAATTTCATTTACAACAACCAACGGAACTGCTGTTGCAACAGACTTTACAGCACAAACAACCGTTGAATATACCATTCCTTCAAACACCTTATTTGTAAATATTCCAATTGAGGTTTTAGGTGATTTAGTTTTAGAACCACAAGAATCATTTACAGGAACTATTGCATTGGTTGAAGATAACGATCAACAAGTTACAATAGGAACGGCGACAGCTATTGGCGTAATAAACGACGATGATGTTGCAGTGATTTCAATCGCAGGATTTACAGAAGATGAAGGCGTAGGAACTGCTGAATATACGATTACCTCGAGCGCTGTTATTCAAAATGAAGTGACCGTTATATTTTCAACGTCAAATGGCTCAGCTGTTTCAGGTTCAGATTATACCGCAATCGCATCTACAACTTTAACGTTTGGAGGTTCAAATTCTAATACTCAAACAGTTTCAGTATCTATAACAGATGATGTTATTGCCGAACCTACTGAGTTATTTACAGGGGTTTTAAGCGCCTTAGTGAATAATGGTCAGTTAGTTACTTTAAGTGATGGTGCCATAACATCGGCCATAGGAACCATAACAGATAACGATGCTGCAACCTTAGCAATTAATAATATTTCTCAAGTTGAAGTTGATGGCGGTTCAACCGTAGATTATACATTTACAGTAACACATAATGGTCAAACCACCGATGGACCATTTACCGTAAACTTCACAACTACAAACGCCGAAGCAGAAGCTGGATTAGATTATGTGGCTCAATCGGGAACATTAACCTTTAGCGGAGCAGCAGGAGAAACACAAACCATTACAGTTACTGTGAATGGTGATGATATTTTAGAGCCAACAGAAACGTTTACAGTCGATTTAGCTGAAAACGATTTTGGCGGAAGATATATTACGATTACTGATGATAGCGGACTAGGAACCATCACGGACAACGATGCAACAGTATTAACAATTGCCGCTAACGATGATGCCGCAGCCGAGCCAGATAACAACGGTCAGTTTACTGTAAGTTTAGGCCTAGTTTCTTCAACCGATACCGAAGTAAGTTATGTTATTTCAGGAACAGCAACAGCTACGAGCGATTATACGCCACTAACAGGCACTGTAACCATTCCTGCGGGAAGTTTATCGGCCACCATAAATGTATTAGTCGTTAACGATAATATTCTTGAAGATTCAGAAACCGTTATACTTACATTAAATGCGATTACTTCCGGGGATGCCGATATTACAATCGACACAAACAACGACGAAGCCACAGTCACCATCACCGATGACGACGCCTCAGAAGTAAGTATTACAGCCACAGATGCGTCCGCTTCAGAGCCAAGCGATGACGGA
>NZ_JAAKGI010000001.1 GCF_011762485.1 Yeosuana marina | reverse complement strand
TCAAAGGTTACCGTGTCACCCACATTTGGTGTTGAACTACTTGCCGCACTTATACCCTTAGTTAACTCTAAATCGGATGTTTCAATTATGAATGTAGTTGTATCTTCATCATCGTCATCACCATTGCCATCTCCATCTTCATCTACTGTATTATCGGTGTTTGGGTCGCTATCTGGATCATCAAGATCACTAGCTGTTACTTGAACGGAATTGGTGTAATTTCCTGAATTATTAACAACTGCATCATAAGTTAATGTCATTGAAGCTCCATTGGCAATAGTTAAATTATTCCATTCAATAGAATTATTTCCAAAAAAATAAACTCCTGAATTAGAAATTGTACCTGGTACCAAATCAAACCCGCTAGGAAGTATGTCTTGAATATCAACTCCTGTGGCATTCCCTGGCCCATTGTTTTCGACAAGAACACTAAAAGATACTATATCGCCTACAGATCCTGAAAGAGGGTTAACTGATTTTGTTATTTCTAAATCTGCTTGCTCTAAAGTAATTTGTGCATTATCTTCATCATCTTCACTCTGGTCACCGTCATCGTTATTTGGGTTACTATCTGGATCTGCTTGATCACTAGACGTAATTTCTGTGATATTTAAATATTCGTTTGATGTCCCTGTCGGTGCATTTACTAAAGCTGTAATATTTAAGATTGCTGGTGAACTTGTAGTTATTGTACCAATATTCCAAATTCCAGTTCCAGAATTATAATTACCTCCTGAATCATCAGATTGATAGGTGTAACCATTTGGTAACTGATCTAAAACATTAACATTTGTAGCTGTGTTTGCTCCAGTATTTGTTACAGTTATTGTAAACGTAACTAAATCTCCAACACTTACATTAGTTGGAGACACCGTTTTTTGTAATGATAAATCCGCAGATTGTATAGTTACTGAAGCTGAATCCTCATCATCATCATCACCGTTACCGTCCCCATCTTCATCTACCGTTTCATCTGTTGCTGGGTCACTGTCTGGGTCTTGATTATCGCTGGCAATAATTTGAGAAGTGTTTATATATGAACCTGAAGCATTTACAGTAGCATCAAATGTTAAATTTAATGTTGCTCCATTTGCAATACTCAAATTAGTCCAAGTAATAGTTTGCGTTCCTAAATTGAAAGAGCCTCCATTGGATACTGTCCCTGTAACTAATGAATACCCTAAAGGCAATATGTCTTCAACACTAACACCAGTTGCATCAGAGTTTGTAGCACTAGCATCATTATTAAAAACTGAAATTGTAAATGTTACTATATCTCCAACATTCACACTACTAGGCGTGACACTTTTTGTTAGCTCTAAATCTGAAATTGGCAGAATTGTTATTGTTACTTGGTCAGAAGCACTATTACATGTTCCATTTGAAACTGTCCATTCAAAAACATAAGTACCAACAGTTGTTCCCGTTACTGAAGTATTTGGATTATTATTATCTATAAAATTAACTGGGGTTGGTCCAGATACTTGCGTCCATGTTCCTTGACCAGCTGAAGCTGGAGTAGCTCCCAAAGTTACTGTAGAAAATTCAGGTAAGGATTGGTCAGGACCTGCATTAGCGCTTATTGGGTCCGAATATATAAGGATTTCCATAGTATCTACCGAGGTACAACCTCCTCCAACTGCAGTCCACGTAAACTCATAAGTTCCTTGTGAAAGTCCTAACACTAGACTGTTAGGGTTATTAGGTGCTGTAATGCTTGCTGGATTTCCAGCAGTTTGTGTCCAAGTACCCACTCCTTCTGCTAAAGGTGTTGCCGCAAGAAAGGCTTGAGTATTATCACAATACTCTTGATCTGGGCCTGCAATAGCTTGAGAAGGTGGTGTGCCTGTATAGGTTAAAGTAACAGTATCTGATTGTGGTGCACATAATGAAGGGTTGGTAAAAGTTGTTCCAGAAGATGGAGGAGGGTCGTTTGATACCGTCCATGTTAACACATATACATCGTCTAATCCATCATTACCAACATCGTCTGGAATATTGGACAAAGTTGTTTGAGGGTTATTTGGGCTATCAATTACTACAAGTCCTCCTGAGGGATCATCGCCAGGATTGGCAAAAGTCCATACACCAAGACCAACAGTTGGTGTTGTTGCATTTAATTGTGTATTTTGTTGACAAGCTAGTGGCTGGTCAGGACCTGCATCAATAGGACCAGGAGCTTCAAAAACCTCTACCCTAACTATATCTGCATTGTCTGTACAAAAGCCAGACGCAAAATTTAATTCAAAAATATAAATACCTGGAACAGTTAAACCATTTACATCTGTTGATGTGCTATTGTTTGGTGTTGTAAAGGTAATCGTTGCTCCACCAGGTTGGGACAACAATCTCCATTCTGAAGTTACATCAACAGGTATTGCTAAATTTCCTGCAGTTAATGTAGCTGTAGTTGTGTCAGCCATACAGATATATTGATCTGATCCAGCATCAGCATCTTCACTTGGTCCATTACTAACAGTTACCGTGACTTGGTCTGAATTGTTACAAGCTGCCCCAGAACCAGTATAATCCGTTGCAAACTGATAAACATATTCATAACCTGGTTCAACTGGCGCATTAGCCGTATTACTATTACTTGGTGATTGCGTTGGGCTAAATGAACCTATTCCTAATGGGTTTGTAGTTGAAACTATTGTCCAAGTCCCAGTAGTACCCGGAGTAGCCTGAAGAAAAGCACTATTAACTTGACATAATTGCTGATCTGCACCAGCAGATGAAGGTGCATAGACCTCTACATTAATTTCATCTGTAGAATTTGGACATAAAGGAGAGCCGCTTACAGTGGTCCATCTAAAAACATATGTTCCTGTTGTTAATCCCGTAACATTAATAGAATTACTCCCTGGATTATCAATGTTTGGTGTATTTGGACCAGATATTACTGTCCATGAACCACTTTCAGCATTTGGATTTAATAAAGGATCAGCTGTTATAACCGTATTTGTAGCTGCACATATTACTTGATCGCCTCCTTGAATATTAGCAGGTGTTGGTGGTATTCCAACTTCTATAGTAACTTGATTTGGCGTTGCTGTTGAAACACAATTACCATAAGAAATTACCCATTCAAAAACATAAGTGCCATCTAAAAGATTTGAAAAGGTTGCTGTTGGGCTGTTTATATCATCAACTGTATAACCTCCTAAACCAGACACTAAATTCCATGTTCCAATTCCACCTAACGGAACTGGATCGGTCGCATTCATAGTAAAAGACAACAACACTGGATCTAGACACAAACTTTGGTCTGGACCAGCATCTACATTGGCACCTGTATCTGCAACAACTACCTCAACAGTATCTGTTGTTGCTGGACATGAATTTGGAGCAGGAGCAGAATAAGCAATTTCCCATTGAAATTCGTATTGCCCGTCAACCAACCCTGTTACTTCTGATGTTGGACTGTTTGGATTAGTAAATGTTACCGCAGATGGCCCAGAGATTTGAGTCCAAGTTCCTGTTTCATCTACATCGGGTGAATTAGCATTCAAATTCGGTAGGGTTGTTACACCAGAGCTAAAACAAAAATCTACTCCTGCATTCGCTATTGTTGGAGATTCATCAGCAGTTGTAGTTATAATAACCGTATCTGTTGCGGCAGGTCCGCAATTAATATAATCATTTAATACAGACCAGGTTAACGTATATACAGTTGAAGGAGAAGAAAACCCTGTTGCTATTGCATTTGGATCATTTACATCAGAAAACGTAACTCCAGGATCTGATGACGACCAAGTTCCCGTTTGACTATCTGCAGGAGGATCTGCCGCCAATTGTACTGGAGCATTAAAACACACTGTTTGATCTACACCTGCATTTACAGAATTGTTATCTAAAGGGGACACAAAAATACTAGTATCTGAAGTAGCTGGTGGTGTGCAATTTGGTCCAGCAGTAACTGTATATCTAAACACGTATTCTCCTGGAATAAGCCCAGATAACGTTGTTGTTTGCGCATAAATATCATTAATAGTCGCAGTGTTTGGTCCGGAAATTTGTGACCAAACGGAAGTTTCACCAGGTAATATAACACTACCTGCCAATGAGCCTGACGTTTGACCACAAATAAATGTTTGATCAGAACCAGCATTAGACCCAGAAATAGGGTTAGAAACTGCAATAACAATATCATCGTTAGCTTGATTACAGTTTCCTACAAAAAGGTTTCCATTTCTTATTCTTCTAAAATTTACAGTATAATTACCTGGAACATCAAAACTATTAATTGTTGCAGTTCCATTATTAGCACTTCCCAAATTAACATATGGTGTAGGAAATGTTAATGTAGAAGCACTTGGCCCACTCACAATACTATATTGGGTTCTATTTCCACTTGTCGAGGTATAAGGAACGTTAAACGATGTTTGACCACAAGCACCAAGAATTAAATCGTTACCAGAATCTACTAAAATGCTGATTGGGCTTGTATTATATATTATGTTTACCGATGATCTAGATGCGCAACCAGTAATACTATTAGTTATTGTATATCTGAATTGATAAGTATTTGGAGCAACAAGACCAGTAACTTGGGTTGTACTGCTTGTTGGATCAACTATCGTTACTGCTGGGTTTCCATCTATTTGTTCCCAAAGAACGGTTTCATTGGTAAAATCTGGAGGAGACCCAATTAATGTTGTTTCAGTTACCGAGGCATCGCAAAACCTTTGGTTGTTATTTGTAGTTGTAGCTTGTGTTACGTCTTGTGTAGCAGGTGGTACGGTTATTGTCACTGTATCACTTCCATTGGCACAAGGTCCAACAACATCCCATCTAAAGACATAAACACCTTCTACCAAACCACTAACACTAGTAGTATTATTATTTGGGTTAGCAATACTCGGATTGGCAGGTCCACTTACAAATATCCATGTACCAACTTGACCATTTAAATTAGCACCTCCAAAGCTCCCATTTAAGTTTGTACTTTGAGAAACCGTATAACAATTAGTTAATGTTTGATCGGGACCTGCGTCGACTGGATCTACTCCACCGTAATTAGTAATTGTAATTTCTGAAAAACTTTCACAATATTGACCAGGCGCATATTCTGGCCCAGTAATTGTCCAACGTAAAACTGTTGTCCCTGCACTACCTTCTGGCAATGTTATTGTTGATGTTGCTGAATTTGGTTGGTTAATCACAACACCTGCTCCGTTTCCTCCTTGAACTGACCATTGACCAACTTCTCCTGCATTTCCAGGAGTATTTGCATTAATAATTAATGAGCCTGAGCTATCTGGACAAGAAGCCATATCTGTTCCAGCATCAGCAATAGTTATAGGTTGTACAGTTACTGAAACTGTTTGTATTGGTGTATCGCCATTAAAGCAGGTTGCTGATAATTGAAAAACATAAGTATTTCCACCGGAAAAACCAGTTATAATAGGATCATCGATAGATGGATCACTAATGACTACAGACGGTCCAGCTATTTGAGTCCATGTTGGTCCTTCGGCATAAGTATCAGGTGAGTTACCATCTAATTGAAATGTATCATTAACACAAATTGTCTGGTCTAAACCTGCATTTATGGTACAGGATTGAGCATTTACTGTAGTAAAACTAAACAACAGGAATAGTGTAAAAAAAATAAGAGCTATAAAATTACTCTTATTTGTCATTTTTTTGGTTAAGTAAGTATTGTACATTTATTATAATTTTGAGCGTTTTTTTATCAAATAACAAAAATAAAAATCCAAACATGATTTCTTATTTTGTAGCAAATATAATATATTTTTTCGATAAAAAGCAATTTTCGTCGATAAAATGTACATTTTATTAACAATTTAACTATCTTTTTTTAGTAATTAAATGAATAGATTGTACCAATTATAAAGACTAATATTAATCTAAGTGATTTTAACGTCTCTTTTGAAAAAATAATTTCAATTTTAGAAAAACTCTACTAATTATTTAGAATTAAGACAAGAAAACATTATTAGATTTCATCGGGACTTAATTAATTAGCTTTAAATAATTTAAAACTTAAATGTGTGAAAATTAAAAATTCATTTTAAAAACACTTATAATTTAAAATCACTTCAATATTGATTTGAGTTTTGCCATATCTTGACTCACTTTTTTTTCCACAACTCTAGCATAGATTTGGGTTGTTGACAGTTTTGTATGTCCCAAAAGTTTTGAAACGGTTTCTAAAGGTACACCATTACTTAATGTTACTGTTGTAGCAAAGGTGTGACGTGCCATATGAAAAGTAAGATTTTTCTTGACACCACACAGGTCGGCTATTTCTTTTAAATAACTATTTAGTTTTTGGTTTGAAAGCTTTGGGAGAAGATTTCTACTACTATGAGTTCTGAGGTGGTCTTTATACTTATCGATTAAGATTTGTGCTTGATTTAATAATGGAATTTTAAAAGGTGTACCTGTTTTAACCCTAGCTGCCATTATCCACGGTTTACCATCTATTCCTATTACAATGTTATCTTGGGTCAACTTTACAATATCACTATATGATATACCGGTATAACAACTAAAAACGAATAAATCTTTGACAACAACTAAACGTTCTATTGAAGAGCTCAAGTCCTCAACGCTCTTTAACTCTTCGCTTGTCAAGAACTCACGCTCTTTTTTATCAATCTTCATTTTAAAATTGATAAAGGGATCTCTATCCAACCATTCCATTCGATATGCGAGGGTTACCATTCTACGAAGACGTTTTATATGTTTCATAGCGGTGTTATTACCAATTTTACTATGTCCTGGTTTCGGAATATAAGAGCGCATAAAATCTTCAAAGCCAATAACAAAACTATAATCTAGTTTAGAAAGAAAAATATCAGTCTCCTTGTATTCTTTTATAATATACTCTAACATATATCTTTGGCTAGTTTTATATTGACCCAATGTATTTTTATGCAGTTTGTGCTGCATCTTTTCATTATAATAATCAATAAGATTTTGAAATGAAAAACGTTTTTTGTCTTCGCCCAAAAATCTGGCTTTGACCATTTGAGAAGTAAATGGTTTTTCTTCCTTTTGTAAGTCCTCGTATATTCTATAAATCTTTGATTGTACCTCGTTCAAATAAAGATTGAGAATACGTGAATCTTTACCTGTTCCGTTGGCTCTTTGGGTTTTCTCATTCCAAGTAGTAATTTCAATTTTCTGTTTAAGGCTAATGTTTACGCGCTTGCCATTTTGGGTAAGTCGAACGTAGATATTTGCCTTGTTGTTTACGGCACGTTTACCGTACACCCAAAACAGTACTGAAAATGTTGATGAAGTTCGCATAGTTGTCGTCTTTTAATGGTTAAACATTGCTGGACGAAAGTCAAATCAACTATCTTAACTATGAGTAAGTTACGTTATTCTGTCAACATATTTATGATAAAGAAGATATGTTGACGATTTGTGACCTTTTAGATGCAAATGATATCAAATTATATGATTGCTCTAAAAAAATAAAACCTTGTAAATCATAGGATTTACAAGGTTTTGAGGGATTTTGATTTCCGATTTAGCGGTCTGGACGGGACTCGAACCCGCGACCTTCGCCGTGACAGGGCGACATTCTAACCAACTGAACTACCAGACCGTTGCTTTATTGCGGTTGCAAATATACACGGCTTTTTTTATATCTCAAACGTTTTTTGCAATTTTTTAAATAATATTTTAATCAAGCAAATTTTTGCCTCTCTACCATGTACGTTGTGAGTATGTTATTAAAGTTTTTGTTAATATCTGCCTCCACATATTTAATCTTATATTGTGCACACTTTAACTTTAAGGTTTCAAAATAATTTTCAACGGCATTATGATAATTATCTTTAATTGAATCGGCATATAAATTAATAAATTCACCCGTTTCCACATCAATAAAACGTCTTGGTTTGTTATCAAAATCAAACGTTAATTCCTTTTGCTTATCAAACACATGAAATAAAATAACTTCATGTTTATTATATTTTAAATGCCGAAGTGCCTCAAACAACTTGTCTTGCTCAACCGTGGACTGAAACATATCGGTAAACACGAATATCATGGAACGCCGATGAATTTTTTCAGCTATTTCATGTAAATATTGATAGGTTTCGGTTTGTCGTTTCAATGGTTTAGAAACCACCATTTCACTGAGTTGATGCAACAGCATTTGATGATGACGCTCACTTCCCTTTTCAGGTGCATAAAAATCATATAAATCGCTATAAATACTTAACCCTATAGCATCGCGCTGCTTTTTTAAAATGTGCATCAAAGAAGCGGAAGCCAACGCTGAAAAAGCTATTTTATTTAGATTATCAATAGAAAAGCTAGTGCTTTCAGGATAGTGCATGGAACTACTGTTATCTATGATGATATGACATCTTAAATTAGTTTCATCGTCATACCTTTTGGTATATAACTTGTCTGTTTTAGCAAATAACTTCCAATCTATATGCCGTGTACTTTCTCCCTGATTGTATATTTTATGTTCCGCAAATTCAGCTGAAAAACCATGAAATGGACTCTTATGCATACCCGCTATAAAACCCTCAACCACTTGTTTTGCAAGTAGCTCAAGGTTTTTAAAACCGCTAACTTTATCAAGTTCGTGCTGAAAGTCCATGCTTGTATTTAAAAACTTTTAAATAATTCCATCTACAATACCATACGCAACAGATTCCTCTGCTCCCATCCAATGGTCTCGATTAAAATCTTTCATTACTTTTTCAAAGGTTTGCCCACAATTATCAGCTAAAATTTGAGCACTTAATTCTTTGGTTAACATTATTTCTTTCGCAGTAATTTCAATATCACTGGCTTGACCACGTGCTCCTCCACTTGGTTGATGAATCATAACTCGTGCGTGCGGTTGAATAAAACGTTTTCCTTTTGCACCTGCTGATAAAATTATAGACCCCATAGAAGCTGCAAATCCAGTACAAATTGTAGAAACCTGACTATTTAAAGATTTTATACAATCATAAATAGCAAACCCAGAAGTTACATAACCCCCTGGACTATTAATATACAAATGGATATCTTGAACAGCTAAAGCATCTAAATACATTAATCTATCTACAACATGCTTAGCGGATTTATCATCAACTTGTCCCCAAAGAAACACTTTTCTTTGTTCAATTAACTTGCTATCAATAGCATCTTGAACTTTTATTTTATCACTCATCTTTATTTAATTTTTATCTAAAATAAAAAAAAGGTTTACCATAATAGTAAACCTTTCAATTTTCTTTTTCAATATATACTATAAAAGCGAATCAATAGCTTCTGTATAAGCGTTTTTAGGAGCTACACCTACTTGACGACCAACAACTTCACCGTTTTGAAAAACCAAAACTGTTGGAATGTTACGAACACCATATTTTGCAGCAAATTCTTGATTAGCATCAACATCTACTTTTCCTACTACTGCTTTTCCAGCGTATTCTTCACTTATTTCTTCTATGATTGGTCCAACCATTCTACATGGTCCACACCAAGCAGCCCAAAAATCAACCATAACAGGTTTGTCACTTTTTAATACAGTTTCTTCAAACGATGCATCTGTTATTTCTAATGCCATAATATTTTATTTTAAATTGTGATTTACTTCAAATTATTTTACAAAATTAGTCAAAAAAAAGACTTAAGCTTACAGGTGAGCAATTTGTTTTACTTATACTTTTATTGTTTTGTACTATTATCACTCTAAATGTATTGATTTCATGCTCAAAAAATTAGACTAAAAAATTAATTAAGCTTATAAAAAACGGATTGATTTTCCAATTCCCACAATAACTCTTGCGAAATAGCGACCTTTTGTTTTCTACTTGGCATAGTTAGCTTAATACTTTCATCATGATCATACACTACAAAATTAAGTGTTTGATTTCCTGGATGCATATGAATAAGTTCCTTTAAAGCTGTAATTTTATTAGTTTCAATATCCTTAATATTTAGTTGAATAGATAATTTTTTTGCATAACTATCCATAACATCATGTAGCAATTGGAAATTATTAAACTGTAAACGCGGATCACTTTTTTTACCAGTATCTTTATTTATCCATCCTTCTCGAACTAGGGTTTTAACAAACACAAAGTTATTTTTCAATAAAAAATGTCTGAACTTTAAATACTCTTCACCAAAAATTCTAAATTCAAAACTATCGGTGTAATCTTCAATAGTAAAAAGTGCCCATCCTTTCCCTTGCTTGCTCACACGATGTTGCACATCGGTAACAACACCTCCAAAGACAAGTTCTCTATTAACATAGGCTTCTAAATTCGTAAAAAAGCTGATACTCGCATTACAAAATGTATTCATTTCAATTTTAAAATCATCTAACGGATGTCCTGAAATATAAATACCGACCACTTCTTTTTCTTTAGACAACTTTTCCATGGTTCCCCATTCTTCACAAGGTGGGACTTCTGGTTCTGCAATTTGAACATCACTGGCATCTCCGAACAAGCTTACCTGGGCAGAATTTTCATTTTCCTGATGTTTTGCACCATACTTAATAGCTTTCTCCAAAAAGGTGATACCATCGCCATCATCATAAAAATATTGAGCTCTGTGAGTTTCTGTAAAACAATCAAACCCTCCTGCCAACGCTAAATTTTCAAAAGCCTTTTTATTAGCTGCACGCAAATCTATACGCTTCGCTAAATCAAAAATAGACTTGTAATATCCGTCCTTTTTTCTGTTATCAACAATAGTCATTACGGCGCCATGCCCTACTCCTTTTATAGCACCCATTCCAAAACGAACAGCATTATCTTTATTTACAGAAAATTTGTAAAACGATTCGTTTACATCTGGCCCCAAAACATCAAGCTTCATTCGCTTGCACTCTTCCATAAAAAAAGTAACCTGTTTGATGTCGTTCATATTATTAGACAACACGGCCGCCATATATTCCGCTGGATAGTGCGCCTTTAAATAGGCTGTTTGATAGGCTATCCATGCATAACAGGTTGAATGCGATTTATTAAAAGCATAACTTGCAAACGCCTCCCAGTCTTTCCAAACTTTTTCTAAAACTTTAGCATCATGCCCATTGGCACTTGCTTGTTCTATGAATTTTGGTTTCATCTTGTCAAGAACCGCAATTTGCTTTTTACCCATGGCCTTACGCAACACATCGGCTTCACCTTTTGTAAATCCAGCCAGCTTCTGAGACAACAACATCACCTGCTCTTGATATACCGTAATACCATACGTTTCCTTAAGGTATTCTTCCATGGCTGGTAAATCATACTCAATTTCCTCATCGCCATGTTTTCTTCTAACAAAACTCGGAATATATTCCATAGGTCCAGGACGGTAAAGGGCATTCATCGCTATTAAATCTTCAAACACAGTCGGTTTTAAATCGCGAAGATGTTTTTGCATTCCAGGAGATTCGTATTGAAAGACTCCTACTGTTTCTCCACGTTGAAATAACTCATAGGTTTTTTCATCATCTAACGGAAAACTATCTGGATCTAGTAAAATATCATGCTTTGCCTTAACTATTTTAACGGTATCCTTAATTAATGTTAGTGTTTTTAATCCCAAGAAATCCATCTTCAGCAAACCTGCTGCTTCCACAACCGAGTTGTCAAACTGCGTCACATATAAATCGGAATCTTTGGCTGTTGCCACCGGAACGAACTTGGTAATATCATCGGGCGTGATAATAACGCCACAGGCATGAATTCCTGTATTTCGAACCGATCCTTCTAAAGTTCTTGCGAGGTTTACGGTTTCGGCTTCTAAATCGTCACCTTCAGAAATATTTAAAAGCTGATTTACTTTTTCTAAATCTTCCGAACGAAATTTACTGGCTAATTCCTTTTCACTTAAACCAAAAATCTTACTCAGTTTAGACATGGTGGGGATTAACTTAGCAATCCTATCTGCATCAAACAATGGTAAATCTAATACACGAGCCGTATCACGAATAGAGGATTTTGCGGCCATCGTCCCGTAAGTGATAATTTGTGCAACTTGATTGCTACCGTATTTTTTAATGACATAATCCATAACGCGACTTCGCCCTTCGTCATCAAAATCAATATCAATATCGGGCATACTCACACGATCTGGATTTAAGAAACGCTCAAACAGTAAATCGTATTTAAGTGGATCTATATTGGTAATCCAAAGGCAATACGCCACCACAGAACCGGCAGCCGACCCTCGACCAGGACCTACAGAGACATCCATCTTTCTCGCTTCTCTAATAAAATCTTCAACTATTAAGAAATACCCGGGATATCCTGTGTTTTCAATAACACTAAGCTCAAAATCTAGGCGATCTTTAATCTCATCTGTAAGTTCTTCACCATAGCGTTTTTTAGCTCCTTCATAAGTTAAATGACGTAAAAACGCATTTTCCCCACGCTTACCTCCATCGACTAAGTCTTCTTCATTTTTAAATTCTTCGGGAATATTAAATGCTGGCAATAAAACGTCTCGTGCTAACTCATAAGGCTCAATCTTATCAACAACTTCCTGAATATTACTTATGGCATCTGGAACATCTTTAAATAAGGCCTTCATGTCATCAGAAGACTTAAAATAGTAGTCTTGATTGGGTAACCCATAGCGATAACCCCGACCTCGACCAATAGGTGTTGCTTGTTTCTCACCATCTTTTACACACAACAAAATATCGTGGGCATTAGCATCCTCTTTTTTTCTGTAATAGGTATTATTGGTAGCAACTAATTTAACATTGTGCTTTTTAGCAAATTCAATTAATACGGTGTTTACTCTATTTTCATCCTCTTGTTTATGACGCATTAACTCAATATACAAGTCGTCGCCAAATTCTTCTTTCCACCAAAGCAATGCTTCTTCTGCTTGATTTTCTCCAACATTTAAAACCTTGCTTGGTACCTCACCATATAAATTTCCGGTTAAAACAATTAAGTCTTCTTTATATTGCTGAATGAGTTTTTTATCAATTCTGGGCAAATAATAAAATCCATCAACAAAGGCATGTGACGATAATTTTGCTAAATTGTGATAGCCATTTTTGTTTTTTGCTAACAGTACAATTTGGTAGCCATTATCTTTTCTGCTTTTATCGGTATGATCTTCACAAACAAAAAATTCACAACCTATAATGGGCTTGATTTCTTTATCTGTAACTTTTTCTCCGCTTTCCTCTGCGACTTTTATTTTATCTTTAACAGTTGCATTATGCTTTTTTACGGCATTTACAAAATGAAAAGCCCCCATCATGTTTGCATGATCTGTTAAAGCAACTGCAGGCATATGATGCTCTGCTGCTGCAGATACAATATCGGCAACGCTCATTGTAGATTGTAGCACTGAAAACTGTGAGTGATTATGAAGGTGAACAAAATCAACCTCAGCTAACTCCGAAATGTTTTGTTTAATTTCTTCGGTGGAAACCTGATTGTCTTCAGCGTTAGTTAATCGCTCTCTAATTTTGGCACTTTCTTGCTTGAGGTTAATATGCTTTAATCCTATAAGCTGAATTTCATTAGGATTAGCTTTATTAAAATCCTTAAAGTAATCTGGCTGAACGTCTAATTGTTCTTTAGTGTATTCGCCCAAGCGAACCAATTCAAAAAAGCAACGTGTTGTGGCTTCAACATCGGCAGTGGCATTATGAGCTTCAGCAAAAGGTACTTTGAATAAAAATTCATGCAACTCCGTAAGCGTAGGTAATTTAAATTTACCATAGCGGCCACCAGGAATCTGGCATAAACTAGCCGTATGCTCGGTACAGGTATCTAAAACAGGTAATTCTTGTAAGGGATTTGCAATATCCTCGCGAACAAATTCGGCTCCCATTATATTGAGGTCGAACTTTACATTTTGACCTACGACAAACTTTGTTTTACTAAGCGCTTTATTAAATTTTTCTAAAACCTCTACTAAAGGTATTCCTTGCTCTTGGGCTAACTCAGTAGAAATACCATGAATTTTTTCGGCATCATAAGGAATATTAAACCCATCAGGTTGCACTAAATAATCTTGATGTTCAATACAGTTACCCATAGCATCGTGCAATTGCCATGCAATTTGAATGCATCTGGGCCAATTATCAACATCAGTAATAGGTGCATCCCAACGTTTAGGTAATCCTGTAGTTTCAGTATCAAATATTAAGTACATAAAGTGTTTCTATCAAAAATTTAAACGTTAAAATTAAGAATAATTACGTTTTAAAACAGGCAATTTTATGAGCACTTATAAACAAAAAATAAATTATTTAGGATATTAATTCTTTTAAAAAAAAGATAAGGCGACATGACAATTATCATATTTTGAGTAACATTTGTTACATACTTTTACACCAAGATTTTAAATGAAAAATATCAAATACAGTTATTATGAAAAATTTTAAACTAATACTAAACTTGACTATTGTTGTGACAAGTTTTATGTTTTTCCAATGTACCAGCGAGTATACTCCTATTGCAGGAGCTGATGGTAAAGACGGAATAGATGGTGTTGATGGTGTTGATGGCGCTGACACTTCAGCTGAAGCCTGTATAGCCTGCCATTCAAACAGCCATAGAGATCCAATTTATACGGCTTACAACTTATCTGTTCACGCTACTGAAACTATGATGTATACAGGGCAAACTGTTTCTGAATACACTAATAGAACGGGGTGTGTTGAATGTCATACTAGCAGCGGATTTATTGATTACACCGAATATGGTTTCACTGCAGAAGGTAATCCAGCTTACCAAGGAAAACAAACTATTACTTGTACTACTTGTCACTCTAGCCATCGATCATTTGATTTTGAAAATGATGGTAATGATTTTGCACTTAGAACACTTGATCCTGTTGCTTTAGTTATTGACCCTACAATTACTATTGATATGACAAATGATAGTGACCCAATTGGCGCAAGTAACTTATGTGTTAGCTGTCACCAACCTAGAACAGCATACCCTACTCCAGATGCAGATGGAAACTTTGCTGTTACTAGTTCTCACTGGGGACCTCATCACGGACCACAAAGTACACTTCTTAAAGGTTTAGGAGGTGCATTACTAGCTGGAACTACAGATTATCCAGGTGTTGGTACTGCAGGTCATGCTCAAGGAGCTTCTTGTGTTTCTTGCCATATGGGAGAACCAACAGCAGCGGATAATGGAGGCCATACTTGGAACCCAACAGATAATGCTTGTTTAACTTGCCATACTAGTGGAGTTCCAACAGAAGTTGCTGGATTACAAGAAGACATGGATACTTTACTAGGATTATTAGAAACTGAAGGTGTTCTTACAGCAGAAGGAGAGCCCGTTCCAGGAACATATAATGTAAAAGTTGCACAAGCTGCTTTTAACTACCTTTTCCTTCAAGAGGATAAAAGTAAAGGTATTCATAACCCAAAATATGCTAAAGCATTAATTAAAAACTCTATTGAGAATTTACAACCTTAATAACTAAATATTTTGAGCACAGGAGATATTATCCTCCTGTGCTTTAAAAAATTAACTTTATTGAAATCGCTTATAAAAGCTAACATAAATTTCTACTAGAAATTAAAGTTAAAAGTTCAAAATTAAAATAAAATGAAATGAAAAAACTATTAAAAATAGTTCTCGTTAGCAGTATAACTTTGTTGTTTTTTTCATGTTATTATGATGAATTTCCTGAAAAAGTTGTAGTAGAAATACCAACAGACCAAGTTATATCATTTAGCAGCGACATTACACCAATATTTGTATCATATAATTGCACACAATGTCATAACGCTTCTGGGCAAAATCCAAATTTAACAGCTGGAGGCGAGTATGCTGCTTTAGTGCCAGCATATGTTAATGCTGGAAATGCAAACGGTAGTAAATTTTACACCATGTTAGCAATTAATGACCATAGAAACGTAGACGCAGAATCTTTGGCACTTATAAAAAAGTGGATAGATGATGGCGCTGAGAACAACTAATTTAAAGACGTTACAAATGAAAAATTATAAAATATTACTATTTACTTTCTTAATTGTTCCGCTTTTAAGTTTTTCACAAGAAAAAGCAAAAGATTCAATTGTAGAAAAACCTGAACGTCCTGCGTTTGAAAGTTCAAGCATTATTGATAACCAAACAAATGTGCTGTTTAGCAAAAACACTTTGGAAGTGGTTATGCAACATAGATTTGGTTTAATGGATGAAGAGAACTCGCTATTAGGAATTTATGGCGCCAACTCAAATATTAGAATAGGATTATCTTATTCTATACTAGATTGGGTAACTGTTGGCTATGGTATTACTAAAAAAAATAGAATCAGTGATTTCAACTTAAAAGCTGGTATTTTAACACAAACCCGCTCTGGAAGCACCCCGTTTAGCCTTACCTATTATGGTAATATTGCTATTGATGGTCGCTCTGGTAGTGCAAATGATGGTGTGTTTTTAACAAAACAAGATCGATACTCATACTTTCATCAATTAATATTGGCTCGCAGATTTAGTCCTAAATTTTCAATGCAAATTGCACCAAGTTTATCTCATTATAATGCAGTGGACTATGGATACGAAAATGACAGAATTTCGGTTGCCTTAGGTGGTCGTTTAAAAATAAGTCCACAGACATCTATTCTATTTGATTATAGTCAACCTATAACAAGTTTAGAGGATGATCCTGATACAGGTCTTAGCTATAACAACCCTGGAATTAGTTTAGGAGTAGAGTTTTCAACATCAGCTCACGCATTCCAAATATTTATTACAAACTTCAACGGTATTGTTCCACAACAAAATTATATGAAAAATACCAATGATTTCTTTGATAAAGGCATGTTAATTGGATTTAACATAACAAGAGTTTACAATTTTTAGAAAATTTTTCTTAACTTTAATAGTATAGCATTGAATAGATTTATTAAATGCTATACTGTTTTTTTTTAAACCAACTAAAATTAAAAAACATATGTCCAACTCTTCAAAAAAAGGAAAACCTCTTTCCAGAAGGAGTTTCTTACCTATTTTAGGAACTTCATTCTTATTTCCCTTTTTAGGATTTGGCAAATCTTCATCAAAAAAAACAATAAGCAAGAGTACTGGTAATGAATACGAAACTTTGCTAAAACCAGACGGCACTATTGTAAAAATAAAAGCAAGTTCCTTAAAGAACTCAAAAGTAATTCACAAAAATATTTCAAATTCCTCATTTCTCAATTGGCTAGGTAAAAAAGTTTAATCACTAATAATATAACATATTATCATTATGGAAAATAACAGTACAAACAATAGGCGTTATTTTCTTGACAATGGGTTAAAACTAGGATTAGCAGCAATAATTGGCGGAATAGGTTTTTCTAAACTTGCTTCAAAATTATACGGAAAATCAGAAACCAATTCTGGAGAGAAAATGGAATTGATGACAACCGATGGAACCATTGTTGAAGTTGATGCCTCAGAAGTTGTTGAAGTAGCCCATTCGCAAGATCATGAAACCAAATACAATCTTAGAGAAGGTATGCCTAATCGAAAATTTGTTATGGTTATTGATTTGGCTAAATGCAAAAATGCATTAAAATGTCAATCTGCCTGTAATAAACACCATTACATCACAGGAGAACACGCATGGTTAAAAGTCTACAAAATGCAGGAAGAAGAAGATACTGCGCCTTACTGGATGCCCACAACTTGTATGCATTGTGATCATCCGGCCTGTGTTACTGTCTGTCCTGTTGATGCGACTTTTAAAAGAAGAGATGGTTTGGTTTTAATTGATAATGACAGATGTATAGGATGTCGTTTTTGTATGGCCGCTTGCCCTTATTCAACACGGGTTTTTAACTGGAGTGAGCCTGATTATGGTGAAGCCAGTGAAGTTGTATTAAATATGAATATGGCACACGAAGAGCACAACTCTATTGAATTTGCAGGTATGCCAAGTAAAATAGGCACGGTAGATAAATGTGATTTTTGTCCGCACGCAATAAAAGAAGACAAGTTACCACATTGTGTAACAGCCTGCCCTAACGGTGTGTTTTATTTTGGTGATAAATAT
This sequence comes from Yeosuana marina, assembly GCF_011762485.1. Lineage (GTDB taxonomy): Bacteria > Bacteroidota > Bacteroidia > Flavobacteriales > Flavobacteriaceae > Yeosuana > Yeosuana marina. The sequence goes on along the minus strand of NZ_JAAKGI010000001.1, from coordinate 638,680 downwards.
GAAGACACAGTAACCAATGGTGATGAAACGTTGAGATTGAGCAAATTATTAAAAGAAAAAAGTGGGTACAGGCTTATGGAAGGTTTGGGAACCAAACCAAGTGTTTACTATCTGCCTCCTGTTAATAGATTAGTTGATTTTAAAGAAGGCTTAAGTGAATACAGAAATTATAATTCTGTTGAAAAAATAGATGATTTATGAAAGCTTCAGACACATTAATCAACGATTTAGCTCCTCAAAAGTTTGGTAGAAAAGGCGTTATCTGGACTACCGCCCTTATTATTATAAGTATTGCAGGAATTATTGCCTATATAGACCAAGTGATTAAAGGGCAAGTTGTAACAAATATGAACGATTATGCCCTGTGGGGTATTTACATTTCAAACTTTGTGTTCTTTGTAGCAACCAGTTTTGTTGGTGCCGTAACGGTTGCTGTTTTAAGACTTACTGATAATGCATGGCGAACACCTATTGTTAGAATTGCTGAAATAATATCTGTTGCCTGCATAATCATGGCTGGATTAACCATTATGATTGATATGGGAAGACCTGATAGATTAATGAATCTGTTTATTCATGGTAGAATGCAATCACCCATTATATGGGACGTCATCATTATTCCAACTTACATCGTAATTTGTTTATTGTTACTATATTTTCCATTACTTCCAGATTTAGCCATACTAAAAAAACATTTTAGTCAGACCCATCCAAAACTGAGCAAATGGTATGGAAAATTTTCACTCAATTGGACAGGTAGTGACAAACAAAAAAAGATTCAACTTAAATCCATTCATATTATTGCTATTCTAATTATACCGGCTGGATTTATTTTACAAACTGTTGACGCTTGGTTGTTTTCAACCTTATTTAGAGTTGGTTGGGATAGCACTAATATGGGTGCTTACTTTATTTCAGGTGCTTCTGTTGCCGGTGTTGGCGCATTAGTAACTGTAGTATATGTTATCAGAAAAGCTAATAAATTAGAAAACTACATAACAGAGTATCATTTTGATAAACTAGGAAAGTTTCTGGTGTTAACCTGCTTAATATATCTTTACTTTAATATTAATGAATATGTTATTCCAGAATTCACCTCAAAAAAAGAAGAAGTTACCCATTTAAATCATTTGTATTCTGGTCAATACGCTCCATTATTTTGGTTTGTTATTATTGGAGGTTTGGTTATTCCTATTATTGTATTATTATTTAAAAAAGGAAGAAAGCCATTACCCATGTTTTATATTGGATTATTGGTTGTGGTTGGCTCTTGGTGGAAACGATTCTTAATAGTAACACCTACGTTATTGCAGCCGTTTTTACCAATTCAAGGAGTTCCCGAATCTTGGCACCATTACTTTCCAAGTATTCACGAATGGGTCATTACATTTGCTACCTTAGCAATGGCGCTTTTAATTATTACGTTTCTTGTAAGATACCTGCCCATTATTCCTATTCAAAGAACTGCCGATGAACAAGAAGCAACAAAAACTAATAAACCGCTTTCATCATGACTAATACATTAAATTTTCGTTTTATAACGTTTTTGTTAGCTGGTTTGATGTTACTGTCTATTGGTACGCAAAAAAATTACGCACAGACTAAAAAGAATACTGTTAGACTTAGAACTGATTTTTTTAAAGTTATGAATGGGGAGGCCTATTTTGATATGAAAGCCAGTTCTAAAATAGATAGACAAACTGAAGATGTAGCCAACATAAATATTACCATATCAAATATTGCTAATGACGAAGAAATTAACATTGGTTCAGCAACTACAGATATGGAAGGTAAATGCAGGTTTACTTTAAAAAACTTAAATGAAATTGTACCAGACTCCACAGGTACTTACAACTTGAGTTTTGCATTTAAAGGCAACGATTCTTTTAAAAAAGCCTCGAAAAGTTTGAGCTTTAAAAACGCTAATATAGAAGCTAATTTAGTAGAAATAGACAGCATAAATTATATAAAAGCAACCCTTTTTGATGCTAGTACTCATACTCCTTTAACTGACCGTTTATTACATGTACAGGTTCAACGTTTATTTAGACCTTTAAGAATTGGGCCAGAATATAATACAACCGATGAACATGGCACCATTATTGTACCTATAGATAAAGATATACCTGGCGTTGATGGAAATTTAACTTTTGAAGTGGTTCTTAAAGACACTGATGACTTTGGAACAGTAAAAGCACTTGTTAATGCTCCTATTGGTGTCCCCATAGTTGATGAATCAACATTTGATGAAAGAACCATGTGGTCTCCAAGAAATAAAACACCATATATGTTACTTATCCTTCCAAACTTAGTAATCTTAGGATTATGGGGTTTAATTATTTATTTAATCATTAATTTATTTAAAATTTCAAAATCTAAAATTCAAAAACCATGAAAACAATTAAAATTTTTACAATCTTAGGAATATTTTCATTTATATTCTTTTCGTTCACAAGCATTATGCAAGACAAGTGGGTCGTTCCGGCTAAATATGAAAATATGAAAAACCCAACAAACCCTAAAGAAGATTTATCAATTGGTAAATCATTGTACGACAAGCACTGTAAATCTTGCCACGGTAAAGAAGGTTACGGAGACGGAACAAAAGCAGATGGATTAAAAGGAGATCTAGGAGATTTTTCTACAGCAGAATTTCAAAGTCAATCTGATGGTGCTTTGTTTTACAAAACTTCAATTGGTAGAGATGATATGCCTGAATTCACAAAAAAAATACCAGACGATGAAGACAGATGGCTTATTGTAAATTACATGAGAACATTGCAAGAATAAAACTTAAAACTTACTTTAATAAAGAAAAACCGAACAACTAGTTGTTCGGTTTTTTGCTTTTAATTAATGCCAGAATTGCTTCAAAACAGAATTATGTAACACTTGTTACAAAACATGATATTAATCATATGATTTTCGGACACCAACCTCTAATTTTGATGATTATAATAACATATTAACTTATATGTTTCTCTAATATTATGGCAAATAAAAAAACAGAAAACGGCAGTGAAAATAGACGTAATTTTTTACGCCTAGGTCTCATGTCTAGCGTTAGTGCTGTTGCTGGAGCTTCATTAATATCAAACTTAGCAACAGGCGAAGAAAAAAAAGCATCGGGTGAAAAAGTTAGAGTTCTAACTCCAGATGGGAAAATGGTAGAAGTTGATGCTGAAAGTATCAATAACTATCCCGAAGCTGTCATTACACCTGAAGAGTCAAGAAAAGGAATTCCTGACAAAAAATTTGTTATGGTCATTGACTTGTCTAAATGTAAAAATGCGAGAAAATGTGTTGAAGGCTGTCAAAAAGCCCATAAACTTGATGATCATCAGGAATTTATGAAAGTTCAACTTATGCAAAACAATGAAGAAGGTTCTCCTTATTGGTTACCAAAACCATGTTTTCATTGTGACGAACCCCCTTGTGTAACTGTTTGCCCAACAGGAGCAACTTTTAAACGTGATGATGGTATCGTTTTAATAGATAATGAACGTTGTATAGGGTGTAAATTCTGTATAACAAGTTGCCCATATTCTGCACGTACCTTTAATTGGGGACATAAAGAAAAATTTGACGATAAGTCTCAACCATACTCTCCAGAAACTCAAGTTCCAGCAGCAGAAGGAACTGTTATGAAATGCGACTTCTGTCCAGATATGTTACGACAAGGAAAATTACCTTATTGCGCATCATCATGTCCTATGGGCGTTATTTATTTTGGTGATAAAAACGAAGATATTGTTACTAATGGAACTGAAACCGTTAGTTTCTCTCAACTTATTAAAGACAGAGGTGGCTACAGACACTTAGAACATTTAGGAACCAAACCTAACGTGTACTATTTACCTGCTGTTAACAGACAATTCCCTGTAGAACGCGGATTCGATGTTGATGAAGAGATTTTAGATCGTTATAAAGATGTTCCTATAGTTAAGGAATTTAAAGAACAAGGAAAACTCTAATTTAAAAGCCAAAATTATGGATGTCATTAAAAGAAAAAAAGAATTAGTTCAAGAATTTTCTCCAATGTTGGAGAAATCAACTAAGACTTCTAAAGTTTGGATTGCTTTTTTAGTAGGTGTTATTTTGGTAGGGCTTGTAGCATTTGTAATTCAAGTTGTTAAAGGACATATTGTTACAGGAATGCGAGATAATGTGGTGTGGGGTATTTACATCATTAATTTTATATTTTTTGTTTGCCTTAGTTATTCCGGAGCTTTTATTTCGGGTATTTTACACTTTTTTAAAACACCTTGGAAAAATTCAGTATCCAGAATTGTTGAAATTATAACCGTACTGTCATTAATTATTGGACCTATATTCATTTTGTTATGTATTGGCAGGTTAGACCGATTGTATTACTTGTTTTTATATCCTAGAATTCAATCGCCGATCACTTGGGACATCATAGCTATTATGACCGATTTATTAGGGTGTTTTATCTACTTATATCTCACATTTATACCAGATTTTGCCATGTTGAGAGACAACAGTGAAAACGCTCCAAAATGGCGACAAAAACTGTATAAAACATTGGCTATTAAATATTACGATACGCCAACACAACGAGAAACATTACATAAAATTACCAGAACCATGTCTGTCATGGTTATTGCTCTAGCAATCGTTGCTTACTCAGTTTTAGCATGGATATTTAGTTTAACGTTACAGCCTGGATGGAATAGTTCCATTTTTGCACCTTACTTTATTATTGCAGGTTTATATTCTGGAGTAAGCGTTATTATTATAGCAATGTATTTGATTCGTAAATTTTATCATTTAGATCATTATATAAGAAAAGTTCATTTTATGGGAGCTGGTGTCATTCTTTTAATCATTTCATTATTATTTGGATACTTTACGTTCAGTGAATATTTTTCACGCTGGTTTAGTCATAAAATTGAAGATGTCAAGCTTTTAGATACACTTTTCAATAGGTATTTTTGGAACTTCATCTTTGCCAATTATATTGGTGTTTTAGTTCCTGTAGTTATTCTTTTCTTTAAAAAGTTTAGAACAATAAAATCAGTAACATTCGCTGCTGTGATAGCTATATTAGGTTTGTATATGAATAGGTATCTTATTGTGGTTCCTACTTTAGAAAGCCCTTATATGCCAATTCAAGATACTAGACCCGAATATATTCAATACACGGCCACTTGGATTGAATGGGCATTGAGTTTTGCCGGTATAGCAGCATTCATATTGTTCTTTATTTTAATTATGAAACTAGTTCCAATCATTCCGATGTCTGGAATTATAGATCATGAAAGAGAGCAAAAAAGAAAACCTCATCTATCAAATAATCATTAGAAATTATGAGAACTAAAATATATACATTAATTTTTGTTGCTCTAGCTTTTTTAATTAATACCAAAAGTTTTGCTCAAGAAGTCAATTTAAAAAACTACAGAGTTCGTTTTGGTTTAAGCACAACAAAACAAGCTGATAATTCACGCAAATTAGAAGTTAGTTATATTGCTTCCAATAAAAAAGACAGAAAAGATAGAGTGCCTATTTATGGTGCCGATATTAACTTTTATAATGTTACCGAAGATAAAGATATTCTTTTAGGTACTGCAAAAACAGATAAAGAAGGGACTGCTCAATTAATAGTTCCTGCAAAACAAGCCTACACAGCTAATGCCGAGGGCTACATAAACTTAAAAGCTGTTTTTGACGGTACTGATGCTTTAGATTCTGAAGAAGATGAACTTGCCATAAAAGATGTCTTTCTTGAATTAAATTTAAAAGAAATAGATAGCGTTAAAACGGTCATTTTAAACGCATACACTCTTGATAGTTTACAAACCAAAATCCCAATTGACGAAACTGAAATAGTATTTTCTATAGGTGGTATGATATCTAACATGCCCATAAAACGAGAATTTGTCTCTGATGGAGCTTTTAAATTTGAGTTTCCAGAACATATCTCAGGAGATAAAAATGGGAATGTTGATGTTTTTGCATCTATTATAGATAATGATAACTATGGCAACGTTATTCAGAAAAAAAATATTGATTGGGGAATCAATAAACAAATCACTCATGAAACAAATAAATTATGGTCAGAAGCTGCACCTATTTGGATGTATGTTGTCCTATCTATTTTGTTAATTGGTGTTTGGGCAAACTATGCCTACAGTATTAAAAATTTATTTGATATTAAAAAAGAAGGAAAAGAATTAGAATTAAAATCACAAAATGAAAATTAAATCAAACATGAAAACAGTAAAATTATTAATGGTTATTGGAGTTTTAAGTGTAGCACTTTTAGCTTTCACAAAAGTAGAACAAGACAAATGGGTAGTTCCAGCGAAATATGAGAACATGAAAAACCCAACAAATCCTAAAGAAGATTTGTCAATTGGTAAATCATTGTATGACAAACACTGTAAATCTTGCCACGGTAAAGAAGGTTACGGAGACGGAACAAAAGCAGATGGATTAAAAGGAGATCTAGGAGATTTTTCTACTGCAGAATTTCAAAGTCAATCTGATGGTGCTTTATATTACAAAACTACCATTGGTAGAGACGATATGCCTGAATTTACAAAAAAAATACCAGATGATGAAGACAGATGGCTTATTGTAAATTACATGAGAACATTGGAAGAATAAACATCACACTATACTTTTATTAACAAAGCCGAACAAAATTTGTTCGGCTTTTCTTTGTAACATATTTAGAACCTTATTATAATTGTTTTTTGTAACATATGTTACACAATATGATAAATGTCATTATCTATGTAATGTCCTCTTACTATCTTTGAAGTTAAATAATAAATCTGTATAAATTTTTGAAGATTTTATAGTTAAACTATTTATGGAAAAATCACTACGTTATATAAGTATTTCACATAAAACAGCAACTACTGTTCAAAGAGAAAGATATCATATTTCTGAAGAAGAAAAAGAACGCTTAACTCATATTATTAGTAATGATTTTACTGATGTATCTGGCTTGTTTATTTTAGCCACTTGTAACAGAACAGAAATTTACTTTGAATCTGTTAACACTTCTGCAAATACCATTCTTGACTTTTTTATAAAGAATAAATCAAACGAAAGTATAGTATCAGAAAAAGCTTTGTTCTGTTATAGCAATAACACTTTGGAGACAGTAAAACACCTTCTACAAGTCTCTTCTGGTTTAGAGTCTTTAGTTTTTGGTGATGCAGAAATAATTCATCAAATAAAAAAGGCACATCAATTTTCAATGAGTCATAAATTACAAGGTTCTTTATTAGAACGCGCTTTACAAGCCGTATTTAAAACTCATAAGCGTATAAGTAACGAAACCGATTTTAGAGACGGAACAACTTCCGTAGCCTACAAATCATTAAAAGTAATTAGACAATCCTTTGATAAGGTTTCTGTTAAGTCTAAAAAAGTATTATTTGTTGGCGCTGGTGATATTGTAAAACAATTGTTTAAATACAATTCTAAATTTAATTTCAACAACATATACATTAGTAACCGTAGTGAAGAAAAAGCCATTATCCTGGCTCAAAGCAATCAATGTAAAACCTATCCATGGCCTAATGTGCTTGCCAATAATTTTGATGATTTCGATGTAATTATTAGTGCTGCAAGTAATTGCCCTAATTTAATTAAAGAAGTTCCTGCTTCAAATAAAAAAACATTACTGATAGATTTAGCGGTTCCTTGCAATATTGATAAAAAATTAGCAGACAAAAACAATATTGTTTTTCATGATTTAGATTCAATTTCAGTCGAGCTTGAAGAAACAAAAGAACATAGATTAGCCGCTACAGATGACGTTGCTTGCATTATCAATGATGAAATAGAGTCTTATAACGAATGGCTAGAAGGAGCGCCTTTAAGAGCTCTTTTAGCAGATTTAAAAATAAAGGTAAATAAGAAAGTTAAAACTCATTTTGAATCAACTGAAAAAAAACAAAACATAAAAGAAGTCACCAATCAAATAATGAAAAAATTGATGACAAAAAGTAAAGCAACAATTTCGTTAGATAATATGGACACCCTAATTTCTAATGAAATTTCTACTTTAGATATTTAAAAAAGTTCTCCCTAAGAATTTTTAATTAAATAGTTTTAAATTCATAATTTTAAAGTCTTAAAAAACTTCAAATGAATTTTAAACTATTTTTTTTATGCCTTTTGGCGAGTCTATTCAATTGCAAAGCACAAAATATACCTTTATATGTTGGCACATATACTAACGGAGAAAGTAAAGGTATTTATAACCTTGAGTTTAATACAGAGACCGGTGCTCTGAGCAATTTAGAATTAGCAGTAGAAACCGAAAACCCTTCATTTATAACCTATTCACCTGATAAAAAATATGTCTATGCTGTTAACGAAAGCGGAGGCGGTTCCGTTTCGTCATTTTTTGTTAAAGAAAATAGATCACTCCAGTTTTTAAATACGGTTCCTAGTAATGGTGGCGCTCCTTGTTATATTGCAACTAATAAAAAAGGAGACAAAGCGGTTGTTGCCAACTATCTTGGTGGCACTATTTCTATTTACAACATTACTAATAACGGAACACTTGATACAGCATCGCAGGTTTTTGATTACAAAACTTCAAACAAAGAATCTCATGCCCACTCTGCTCAGTTTTTTAATGATAACCTGTTCGTTGCAGATTTAGGTGTCAATGCAGTCTACCAATATAAATTAAACTCAGACGCTGACTCATACAAATTAGTATCGCCTTCTATTGTAGACATTCCTGAAAAATCAGGACCTAGACATTTTGCAATCACTAAAAACGGAGATTTTATATACATTATTAACGAACTTGGAAACTCGATAACCGCAGTAAAACACACAAATGATTCCTTCAAACTAATAGGTAACTATTCAACTTTAGACGATTCGTATAAAGGAGCTAGCGCTTGTGCCGACATTCATTTATCTAAAGATGAAAAGTACTTATATGGTTCTAACAGAGGAGAAAATTCTATTGCTGTTTTTAAACGTAATACCGTTGATGGAACTATTGAAAAAATACAAAGTATGTCTGTTAATGGCGATTGGCCGAGAAATTTCACTCTAGATCCAACTGGAAAATTCCTTTTAGTAGCTAATAAAAAGAGTAATAATATCACTGTTTTTAAAATTGATTCAAACTCAGGGAAACTGTCATTTTTACATTCTGTAAAGGCACCTTCTCCCGTTTGTTTGTTGTTTTAAAAAAAATGGCTTGAAACTGATTTAATTCTCTGTAAAATAATCTCTTGTAAATTAAAAAAATATAGTATCTTTGCGCTCTCATTAATAACCGGGGTCGAGAACCCCAAATAATTAATTATTATGCCAGTTAAAATTAGATTACAAAGACACGGTAAAAAAGGGAAACCTTACTATTGGATTGTTGCAGCTGATGCACGTTCAAAAAGAGATGGTAAATACTTAGAAAAATTAGGTGCTTACAATCCAAACACAAATCCAGCAACTATTGAATTAAATATTGATGGTGCAGTAACATGGTTACAAAATGGTGCTCAACCAACAGATACTGCAAGAGCTATTTTATCTTACAAAGGCGCTTTACTTAAAAATCACCTAGCAGGTGGTGTTAGAAAAGGAGCTTTAACTGAAGAACAAGCAGAAGCAAAATTTAATGCTTGGTTAGAAGAAAAAGGATCAAAAGTTGTTGCTAAAGTTGATGATTTGGCAAAAGCACAAGCAGATGCAAAAGCAAAAGCATTAGAAGCTGAAAAAGCTGTTAATGAAGCTAGAGCTGCCTCTGCTGTAGTTGAAGAAGAAGTAGCAGAAGAAGAAACAGAAGCTGCAACTGAAGAAGCTGCTGAAGAGATTGTTGAAGACACTACAGAAACTGTAGCTGAAGAGACTCCTAAAGCAAAAGAAGAATAAAAATATTATTTTTTTATACTTTTAAACTCCGATAATAATTATCGGAGTTTTTTATACCCATAAGTGTCACATAGAGTACAGTCAAGGTATAATTAACTTGATATTTAATGGTTTTAAACCGCACTCAAACAGATAGATTTGTTATGAAAATTGAAGATTGTTTTTATCTAGGTAAAATTGTTAGAAAGTATAGTTTTAATGGAGAATTACTTATAAAGCTAGATACAGATGAGCCGGAACTTTATGAAAATCTAGAGGCCGTTTTTCTTGATTACAAAAATACATTCATACCTTTTTTTATCGAAAGTTCTCAGTTGCATAAATCTAATTTACTGCGTGTGCAGTTTGAAGATGTCACGACAGAAGCCGATGCCGATAGCTTAATAAAGAGTGACGTGTATTTACCTCTGGAATTTTTGCCAAAACTTGAAGGTAATAAATTCTATTTCCATGAAGTTATTGGTTTTACTATTGAAGACAAAAACTATGGCCTAGTTGGAACTATAACAGGAGTTAATGACACTACTGCTCAAGCCTTGTTTGAAATAGAAAAAGATGGTAAAGAAATTTTAATTCCTGTTAATGATGAATTTATTGTAACGGTTGACAGAAAGAAAAAAACCGTTATCGTAAATACACCAGAAGGGTTGATTGATTTGTACTTATAATTTAAAGCACAAAAGCCGACTTTAAGGGTCGGCTTTTGTGCTTTTCTCACTAATCCAACTCAATTAAACAAGGATTGCTTTTTTAGTTGTTAACGAATTTAAAGACATTTGAACACTATCTCTTTGTTTCACCAATAATTTGCAAAGCGACAATGATAAATTTCTCTCTTGCAAAAGCTTATTGTAAGCTGCTATATTGCGTCTTTTTATCTTGCTAATTTCATTCAATAGCTCATATTCATTATCTGTATCAAGCAATTCTTTGAACTTCATCCAATCCTTATAATACCTGTCACTTAAATCATTTAATCCTTTTGGGCTGCCCCCAAGCTTAACTACTTCTCTCTTTAAGGCCCTTCCAAATTCATTTCTTTCAAAATTTCTTTCCCTAAAAAATGTTCTTAAATCTTCATCATTTACTATATCATGAGCTTCAAGATAAATTATTTCAACCTCATAATTCATAATTAATAATTCGTTTAACCTCCTAAAAACTTTTTCCAAATGTCTCATGTGTCATGTTTTATTTTTTACTTTATCCTTCTGAATCATATTTACGTATTTATAACTCAAATAAGACTCCTAATAGTATTATTTTTAACATAGTTTTATAGAAATTATGACTTTTTAACTATTTAATAAAAAAATTAAACCAAGCCATGTCTAAGAAACCGTTTATTTTCAAACAATTCATCGTAAATCAAGACCGTTGCGCCATGAAAATTGGTACAGATGCTGTTTTACTTGGATCTTGGGTTTCTTTAGAAAAAAATCCCTTTTCAATATTAGATATTGGAGCTGGTACGGGTATCATTTCGCTGATGTTAGCACAACGTAGCCAAGCAGAACTTATTGATGCGATTGAAATTGACGATGATGCCTATGAACAGTGTGTTGACAATTTTGAAAATGCCCCTTGGGGCGATCGTTTGTTTTGTTATCACGCGTCTTTAGAAGAGTTTGTTGATGAGATTGAAGACACATACAATATCATAGTATCCAATCCTCCATTCTATTCTGAAAATTATAAAACTGATAATAACCAACGTGACATGGCTCGTTTTTCTGATGCGTTACCATTTAGTCACTTACTTGAAAGCGTATCTCAATTACTTTCAGAAGATGGAATTTTTTCAGTTATTATTCCTTTTAAAGAAGAAGCAAACTTTGTCTCTTTAGCGTCAACCTTTAATTTATTTCCAAACAGAATTCTTCATGTAAAGGGCAATGAAACTTCTGATATAAAACGAAGTCTTTTAGAATTTTCATTCCGCGAAAGCGATGTAAAAACAGAGGAACTCATTATTGAAACTTCAAGGCATGAGTATACTCAGGACTACATAAACCTTACCAAAGATTTTTATTTAAAGATGTAGCTATTTTTCTCTTTTGTTGTAAAGCATCAGAAGATAAAACGGAATACCTAAAAGCAACAAGATTAAACCATAAAAAACCGTATCTGGCCCAGATCCGTAGATAGTCCAAAGAGAATACAAAAACCCTAACCCTCCTAAAACAAAGGTTTTGACCCAACTATTGAGGTGCAATTTCCTTTCAATAATAATTAAAATATACGCTGCACACGTTAGCAAATACGCCATAAGAGCTGTAAATACAACAATTTCAACAATAATCTGAAACTGGTCTACAAGTCCTTTTGTAAAATTCATAAGCATCACAGCGGTAGATAATACGCCACCAATAATCAATCCAAATACAGGAGCTCCCTTCTTATTTTCTTTTTTAAAAATTTTTGGAAACAAATTATCCTTCGCGGTGGCTAGCGGCAATTGACCTGTTATTAATATCCACCCGTTTAAAACACCCAAACCAGAGATAATGACCCCTACCGCCACAAAATATCCACCAAATTGTCCAGAAATTAGCTTAGCTGCTTCGGCGAATGGTGCTGGAGAATTTTGCAAAATATCCGTTGGAAGTATTCCAAAAAGAACCACGGTGGCCAAAATATAAACAATAGCCGTTAATATCGTTCCAAACATAGTCGCTTTTGAAACAACAACCCCTGGATTCTCAATATTTTCCGCGGGAATGGTAGCAGATTCAATCCCAATAAATGCATATAATGTTAAGGCTGCTACCATAGGAAATGCTGCCATATTACTTTTTCCTGTTAAGTTAAATGCTGGAAAATTATCAAAATCAAAAAAGAAAATGCCAACAATAATAACAAAGGCCAAAGGCAATAGCTTCAATGCTGTTGTTATAACCTGAACGATTCCTGATTCTTTGATACCTCCAGTATTAATCCAAGTAAAAAGCCAGATTAAGGACAATCCAATACTAACAGAATATAACGAATTTGTTTCCAACACAGGGAAAAAGAAACTTAAAGCTCCCACAATGGCGATGGCTATGGCACCATTTCCTACCCAACATGAAATCCAGTAACCCCAAGCCATTAAAAACCCAATAAAATCGCCAAAACCTTCTCTGGAATATGCATAAGGACCACCACTTTTATTAACAATAATTTTGCTTAAATTACTGAATATTTTAGCTAGGATTAATGCACCTGTCGCCGTAAAAACCCAACCCAATAAACTAATACTACCGTATTTAGCCAAAGCTGCTGGTAACACAAATATCCCAACTCCTATCATATTGCCAACAACTAAAGACGTTGCTGTGATTAAACCAATTTTTTGTGGTTTTGAATTCATTTAGTGAATTTTAAAAGTAGATATACTTTAATTATGTAAATTACAGGGCAGTTAAATATACAATTAAATAGTATATGTCATATAATTTTAAAATTAACCCTGATATTACAAAAGCAGAAACACTTCCTGCTTCATTTTATAGAGATAACACTCTTTTTGAAACTATAAAAGAAAAAATATTTTTAAAATCTTGGCAATGGATTGGTGATGAATCATTGGTTTCATTAAAAGAATCAACCTATCCATTAATTTTACTTGATGGCTATCTAACAGAACCTATGTTACTTACTAAAGATATTGATAATACCATATCTTGTTTAACCAATGTATGCACTCACAGAGGAAATTTAGTGGCTTTAAAATCGGGACTTTCAAAAAAGCTAACCTGTACCTATCACGGTAGACGATTTAATCTCAAAGGGGACTTTGAGCATATGCCTGAGTTTGGACAGACTCAAGATTTCCCTAAGCCTTGTGACAATCTTCATACATTTCCTTTAAAAAAATGGGGGCCATTTTTGTTTGCTGGATTAAACCCTTCTTTTGATTTTCAGCAAGTCATTGATAAGATGAATGAACGCATAGGATTTTTGCCTTTGAATGAATTTATTTTAGATCCATCATTAAATAAAAACTTTACAGTTCATGCTCATTGGGCATTATATTGTGATAATTATTTGGAAGGATTTCATGTTCCCTTTGTTCATAAAGACTTAAATGCGGTATTGGATTATGGGAGTTATAAAACGGAAGTTTATGACTTTTGCAATCTACAAATTGGATATACTGAAGATACTAAAAACGTATTTAATCTACCCAAAAATCATATTGATTACGGCAAAAATGTAGCTGCCTATTACTACTGGGTTTTCCCTAATATGATGTTTAATTTTTACCCCTGGGGACTTTCTATAAACATTGTACAGCCACTAAGCATAAACAAAACTAAAGTATCTTTTATATCTTATGTATATGATTCAGACAAGTTGAATAAAGGTGCTGGTAGTGCATTAGATAAAGTAGAACAAGAAGATGAAGCTATTGTAGAAAATGTACAAAAAGGGGTGCGCTCATCATTTTATAAAGCGGGACGATTTTCGCCAACAAGAGAGCAAGGTGTGCACCATTTTCATTGTTTACTTGCTAAATTTTTAAATCGATAATACCTTAAATTATTTCTCTTATCAGTAACATAAAAATCATTTACTTTAGTTAAATTTGATATCTATTACATTTTTAATAAAAAAAGATTGTATAATTTTAGAATTATGCATTTAACATATAACTAAATAGCATGAAACCAGATTTATTTGAAGCACCAGATTATTATAATTTAGACGAACTCTTAACTGAAGAACATAAATTAGTTCGTGACGCTGCTCGCGAATGGGTAAAACGTGAAGTTTCTCCTATTATTGAAGAGTATGCCCAAAAAGCAGAGTTTCCAACTCAAATAATAAAAGGTTTAGCAGATATTGGCGCTTTTGGACCTTATATTCCTATGGAATATGGTGGCGCTGGTTTAGACCAAATGTCCTATGGACTCATCATGCAAGAAATTGAACGTGGTGATTCAGGTGTTAGAAGTACAGCCTCTGTACAATCATCTTTAGTTATGTATCCTATTTGGAAATATGGTAACGAAGAACAACGTCAAAAATATCTACCAAAGTTAGCAAGTGGAGAATGGATGGGATGTTTTGGATTAACCGAACCAGACCATGGAAGTAATCCAGGTGGTATGACTACCAACTTTAAAGATAAAGGCGATCATTATTTATTGAATGGTGCGAAAATGTGGATTTCTAATGCGCCTTTTGCACAAGTAGCAGTCGTTTGGGCTAAAGATGAAAGTGGCCGCATACATGGATTGATTGTTGAACGTGGTATGGAAGGGTTTTCTACCCCTGAAACACATAACAAATGGTCGTTACGTGCAAGTGCAACTGGTGAACTTATTTTTGACAACGTGAAAGTTCCAAAAGAAAATCTATTACCTAATAAGTCTGGTTTAGGCGCACCACTTGGATGTTTAGATTCTGCAAGATATGGCATTGCCTGGGGAGCTATTGGTGCTGCCATGGATTGTTATGATACCGCCTTAAGATACAGTAAAGAACGTATGCAATTTGGTAAACCTATTGGTCAATTCCAACTACAACAAAAAAAGCTAGCCGAAATGATTACTGAGATTACTAAAGCTCAATTACTAACTTGGCGTTTAGGAACCTTGCGTAATGAGAATAAATCAACCTCTGCGCAAATTTCAATGGCTAAACGGAATAATGTAGATATGGCTATTAATATAGCACGTGAAGCAAGACAAATTTTAGGAGGCATGGGTATTACAGGCGAATATAGCATTATGCGTCATTCTATGAATTTGGAAAGCGTGATTACCTATGAAGGCACACACGATATTCATCTACTTATTACAGGTTTAGATATTACAGGCTTAAATGCTTTTAAATAAACTTTAATACTATTTTAATTAAAATGCTTCTTTAGTTAAAGAAGCATTTTTTTTTTGCAAATAACTTAAGAATAGATAAATATGTATATTTATGGAAAAAAATGAAAAAGGTATTTTACTTAATAATCTGCTGCATAACTTATAGTTGTAACAGTGAAACTGCTGTTTTAAAAGAAAAAGAAAAAACCGAAGACGTCCAAATAACCGTTCCAGATGACACATCTGTAACTGATGAAACTACCGAAGAAAACACGAACCCCCAAGATAACTACAAATTGCTTGCCTTAGGAGACAGTTACACAATTGGACAGAGTGTATGCGAAACTTGCAGATTTCCAGAACAGTTAAAAGATGCTTTAATTGCAGAATTTGATTCCAACAAAACATTTGAATTAAAAATTATTGCAAGGACTGGATGGACAACAACTAATTTAATAAATGCTATAAATTCTGAAAACCCTAGTTCCGATTTTGACTTAGTAACACTTTTAATTGGTGTTAACAATCAATTTCAAAATAAGCCTTTTTCTGTCTATGAAAGCGAATTTCCCCAACTCATCGACATAGCCATTGCAAAAGCTAAAGGAGATTCAAGTAATGTTATTGTGGTATCAATACCAGATTATGCGTACACACCTTTTGGGAATGGTAATGAAACTATTTCTAATGATATAGACCGTTATAATAACTTTGCGAAAAACTATTGTGATTCAAAAAATATAGATTTTATACCGATTACAGACATTACAAGAATGGGCTTAGACAATCCAGATTTAGTAGCTTCTGATAATTTACATCCTTCAGAATTAGCTTATACCAAATTTGTTGAGCGCATACTTCCCTATGCCATTCAAAAACTAAAAAATTAATACCCTAGAATTTAAAAAAGTGTTTCAAATTAAATTACTTTTTTGTTTACATTTACTATATGCTCACATCAAAAAAACGGTTAGACAACGCCTATAAAACAGCTAAGGTTATTGAGTTTGATGACACTTCAAAATTTATTTTGTTTAGTGACTGTCACAGAGGAGACAACAGTTTTGCAGATGACTTTGCTAACAACCGCAATATTTACTTCCATGCTTTAAAACACTATTACAATAACGGTTTTATTTATTGTGAAATTGGTGATGGCGATGAGTTATGGGAAAACCTGTTTTTTAAATCAGTTTTTGAGGCCCATAAAAATGTGTATCTACTCATGAAGCAATTTTATATAGAACATAGGTTACACACTATGTGGGGAAATCATGATATGGTATATAAAAACCCGAATTATGTCAAAAAATATCTCTCAACCTATTTTGATGTAAAAACAGGAGAAGATGTTGAGTTGTTTAAAGATATTACATACCATGAAGGCATTATTTTAAAACATACACAAACAAATCAGGAGCTATTTTTAACGCATGGTCATCAAGCAGATTGGTGGAATTATCTGTTTTGGAAATGGAGTCGTTTTATGGTTAGAATTCTTTGGAAACCTTTAAATATTATGGGCATTGCAGACCCAACAAGTCCTGCCAAAAATTACAAAGAACTTATTAAGGTTGAGCGCAGAATCAAAAAATGGATTACTGATAACAATAATTTAGTAACTATTGTAGGCCATACCCACCGACCTCGTTTTTCTGAACCTGGAGATATTGCATTTTTCAACGATGGTAGTTGTGTGCATCCACGCAGCATAACTGGTATTGAAATTGAAAATGGAGAGATTTCACTGATTAAGTGGCAGGTTGATACCACAGACAATGGGTTTCTTCAAATAGTAAGAAATGTACTTGAGGGACCAAGAAAATTAGTAGATTACAAAAAAGAATAAATTAAAAATCAATCCAATGAATTATTTTAAATATTACGCTATTATTATTTTTAGTTTAATGCCGTATGTTGTAAATGTTACTCCATATTCTTCAGATAAAAACACGCCATCTTTTTCAATTATTGCCTATTATGTTCCAGAAGAACATTATAATCCTGAAAACCTCCCTTTAGATAAACTAACTCATATCATCTTTTCTTTTACAAAAGTAATTGACAATGAAATGAAATTTCAAAATAAAGATTATGGCAAAAAACTCAAAAAACTAGTAGCGCAGAGAAAAAATAATCCAAACTTAAAAGTCATGGTAGCTTGTGGAGGTTGGGGTTCAAAAGGATTTTCTGATATGGCTTACACACCAGAAAGTAGACATAAATTTGTAAATAGTGTTGTTCAGTTTAATAAAACATATCAGTTAGATGGTATTGATATCGATTGGGAATACCCAACAATACCTGCTGCTGGGACAAAAGGATGGCCTGAAGACAAGCAAAATTTCACACTTTTAATGAAAGAGCTCAGAAAAGCTTTAAACTCTTTAAAAAGAAATCAAACCTTAACATTTGCTTCTGCTGGATGGGAGCGTTATTATGATAATGTAGAAATTAATGAGGTGTTAAAATATGCAGATTATATGAATGTTATGACCTACGACCAAACAAGTGGTTCGTCTCCATTTACAGGACATCACACACCTTTAGGTTGGATTAAAAATGACGATTTAAAACAATCTCCTGAATATTCAGTAATTGAAGGAACTAGCACAATTAGGCTATGACTACGAGCTACGTTCTGCTAACAAAATAATCAATTATTGTAAAAATCTGGGCGTGAAGCCAGAGCAAATTATTATTGGTGCTGCCTTTTATGGTCGTGCTTGGCAAGGAGTTCCTCCAAAAAACAACGGACTCTACCAACCTAATAAAGGTCCATATATTGGTTGGAGTGCATATAGCCAAATAAGAAAAGAATTTGAAACTAATAACAATTATAAAAGGTATTGGGATTCCATAGCAAGTGCTCCTTATTTATATAGTGCAAAGGATAGTATTTTTATTTCCTACGATGATACCGTTTCAGTTAGATTAAAAACAAATTATGCCTTAAAGAATAAGTTAGGCGGCATCATGTTTTGGCAATTAGGAAACGATACTAAAGAAAAAAATAATTTATTAGATGCCATTTATAAAGAAAGTACTAAATACTAATTAACTCTAATTTATATTCAAATCCTTTTTTGCAACTACATAGTTCTTCTTTATATTTTAATTGCATCAGCTTTTAACCTAAAAAAAAATCGAGAATTATAATTGGTTAAATTATGAACGTTTCTTTACAAATAGAGTAATCGATTACAATTCTATAATATTTTTTTAAACTATAACGTTTTCGTAAACGAGAATCTATGTAAAACCTAGCATAACCTGATATAAATCATATATTCTCATATACTCATCGAGTACTTTAGCATTGTATACTTTTTAACTTAAAGGATATGAATCTAGGAGTATCTGAAAAAAACACATTTGTCCACTCAGGAGTTATTTCAAAAATAACTGGAGATTCTGTTATTGTCTCTTTAGAACAAAATGTGCATTGTGAATCTTGTCGGGCAAAATCGGCCTGTGGTATATCAGAATCCAATACTAAAGATATTGAAATCATAAACTCAAACGATTCCTTTAGCATTAACGAACACGTGAAAGTAGTTTTAAAAAAAGCTTTAGGCTTGAAAGCCGTTTTTTGGGCTTATGTCTTTCCGTTTATACTCATGTTTTCTACGCTATTAATAGCATCAAGTTTTTTAAAAGAATGGATGGCAGGAATATTATCGCTTGGTATTCTATTGCCATATTATATAACGCTTTATTTTTTAAAAAACACACTTAAAAGTGCCTTTAAAATATCCATATTAAAAACATAAATTCGTATGTCAGAATCTGTTTTATATAGTGTTTTCTTATTAGTCTCATTAGGGTCAATTGCAGCAATTGTGTTGTATGTTGTTTCTAAAAAATTCTATGTTTATGAAGACCCTTTAATCGCTGAAGTTGAAGATTTATTACCCGCTGCGAACTGTGCCGGTTGTGGTTCTCCTGGTTGTAAATCTTTCGCAGAAAAATTAGTTGCTACCGAAGATATTTCAAACCTATTTTGTCCTGTTGGCGGTAACGATGTTATGAAACTTGTTGCCGAAGTCTTAGGTAAAGAGGTTGCAGAAAAAGACCCAACGCTTGCTGTTGTTCGCTGCCAAGGTGGTTGTGATGTTAGACCAAAAACTACCGAATATCAAGGTCCAAGATCGTGTGCCATTTCCGCTATGATTTATAGTGGAGAAACCGATTGCCAATACGGTTGTTTAGGTGATGGAGATTGTGTGACTGTATGTAAGTTTGATGCCATGTATATGGATGAAGCAACTGGATTACCAGTTGTAATCTCAGATAAATGTACCTCATGCGGTGCCTGTGTAGAAGCTTGCCCCAGAGATATTATAGAAATGCGACCTAAAAACAAAAGAGATTTAAAAGTATTTGTTGGTTGCCTTAATGAAGACAAAGCCGGTATTGCAAAAAAAGCCTGTGATGTTGCCTGTATTGGTTGCTCTAAGTGTCAAGATATTTGTCCAAAAGATGCCGTTACTATGATAAACAATTTAGCCTATATAGACCCGGCTATCTGTACGCTTTGCAGAAAATGTGTAGAAGTTTGTCCAACGCATTCTATTATAGAGACCAATTTTCCACCTAAAAAAGTCAAAAAAGAAACGCCAAAAGTTGAAGCGAAAGTTGAATCTGAAAATATAAAGACCGATGCTTAAAACATTTCCAAAAGGCGGTATTCATCCTCCAGAAAATAAGTTAACCTCAGCGAAAAGCATCAAAAAGATGCCCGTACCAAAAATGGTTTACGTGCCTATTTCGCAACACATAGGTATTCCTTCAGAAATAATTGTTAATGTTAAAGACAAAGTAGAAATAGGCCAAGTTATTGCTAAATCTGGTGGTTTTGTGTCTTCAAATGTGCACTCACCAGTAGCAGGAGTTGTTACCAAACTAGATAAGATAATTGATACCAGCGGATACAAAAAACAATGTATTGTTATTCGTACCGATGCTAAAAACGAATCGAATTTTGAAGAGATAGACTATCCTCTAAAAAAGGATATCACTATGGAACCAAAAGACATTCTCCAACGTATTAACGACTACGGAATTGTTGGTCTGGGTGGTGCGACATTTCCATCTCATGTGAAATTGAGCGTAAAAGAAGGAACCGTTTTAGATCATCTTATTATTAACGGGGTAGAATGTGAACCTTATTTAACGGCCGATCATCGTTTAATGCTTGAAAAAGCTGAAGAAATTCTTGTTGGCATTAAAATTTTAATGCACGCCCTTCATATTGATAAAGCCATTATTGGTATTGAAAATAATAAGAAAGATGCCATTGATATTTTCAAAAAACTCACTGTAAACGATTCTGGTATTAAAGTCGCAGCGCTACAAGTAAAATACCCGCAAGGTGGTGAAAAACAATTGGTGAGAGCCATATTAAACCGCGAAGTTCCTAAAAACGGATTACCACTAGATGTTGGTGTTATCGTGCATAATGTAGGAACCATTTTTGCGATTTATCAAGCGATTCAACATAACAAACCATTAATTGAGCGTGTGGTTACCGTTACTGGAAAAAAATTAGAAAACGCCTCGAATTATTGGGTGAAAATAGGAACCCCAATTTCTGATTTAGTTAATGAAGTTGGCGGCTTACCAGAAGGTACTCGTAAAATTGTTAATGGTGGCCCCATGATGGGAAAAGCTATTAAAAACTTAGATGTTCCTGTTACCAAAGGAACCTCAGGAATTTTAGTTATTTCTGAAGATGAAGCGAGCCGAGGCGAACCAAAAAACTGTATTCGCTGTGGTGAGTGTGTCGAGGTTTGTCCAATGGGACTTGAACCTCATCTTTTAATGAATTTATCTGAAAAAGGGATGTATGAAAAAGCAGGTTCCGAAGATATTATGACTTGTATTGAATGTGGTTCTTGTAGCTACGTGTGCCCATCGCATCGTCCGCTATTAGATTATATCCGATTTGGGAAAACGATTGTTAAAAAATTAAATACGGTTAAAAACTAACTATGAGTACGCAACCCATCATTGTATCGGCTTCGCCGCATGTTCATTCAGATAGAACGTCTAAAAAACTAATGTACGATGTCATCATAGCACTATCACCTGCTTTTTTAGTATCTATATATGTTTTCGGATTGGGTGCTTTAATTGTAACCTCAGTCGCGATTGCCTCGTGTGTCTTGTTTGAATACCTTATTCAGAAATATCTTTTAAAAACCGCAGTAACCATCACCGACGGTTCTGCGTTGCTCACCGGAATTTTACTGGCGTTTAATTTGCCTTCAAACTTACCTATTTGGATGGTTATTGTTGGTGGATTAGTTGCTATTGGTGTTGCCAAACTATCCTTTGGCGGTTTAGGTTTTAATATTTTTAACCCTGCGTTAGTTGGCCGTGTATTTTTATTAGTTTCTTTTCCTGTTCAAATGACGATGTGGCCAACAGCCATAGAAAACAACACTAATGTTGTTGATGCCGTTACAGGCGCGACCTCTCTCGGCGTCATAAAAGAAGGACTTCAATATGGAGACACCATGACTGAAATAAGTTCGAGAATTCCTTCAGCTATAGATATGCTGTTCGGATTTACGGGAGGTTCTTTAGGAGAAATGTCGGCTCTAGCATTATTGCTTGGAGGATTATATTTAATATTCAGAAAAGTTATTTCTTGGCATATTCCTGTTATGGTTTTAATGACTATGGCGGTTATGACTGGTGTTTTCTGGGCATTAGATCCCGAGCATTATGCGAACCCTATCATTCATATCCTATCTGGTGGCGCTATTTTGGGTGCTTTTTATATGGCAACAGATTTAGTGACCAGCCCTATGACGAAAAAAGGCATGATTATTTTCGCCATTGGCATAGGGATAATAACGGTAGTGATACGGCTTTTTGGAGCCTATCCTGAAGGTGTTTCGTTCGCTATTTTAATTATGAACGCCTTTGTGCCATTAATCAATAAATATTTTAAGCCTCGAAGATTTGGCTCGAAAATTAAAGCTAAAATCGTGTAATTATGAGTAAAAAAGAATCTACTTTTTTCGGAATGTTGTTATCACTTTTGGTCATTACATTAGTTTCTGGTTTCGCATTAGGATTTGTAAATGATTTAACCATAGAACCAAAGGCTAAAGCTAAACTTGAGAAAAAAATAAACGCCTTAAAATTGGTATTACCTGCGTTTGATAATAACCCCGTTGAAGACGTTAAAATGGTAACATCTGATAAGGTTTCAGACAGTGTAGAAATATATCCTGCCTATTCAAAAAACGAATTTGTTGGGGCTGCTGTTATTGGGTCAACCGATAAAGGGTTTAGTGGTTTAGTGAAACTTATGGTTGGTTTTAAACCTAATGGTGATATTGAAAATGTAGTAGTTCTAGAACAAAAAGAAACCCCTGGTTTAGGTACTAAAATGACCGAAGATAAATTTTTAAATCAATTTAAAGGCATCAATATTTCAGACTTTAAATTGGCAGTAAAAAAAGATGGTGGCGACGTTGATGCTTTAACAGGTGCTACAATTTCTTCACGAGCATTTTGTGATGCAACACAAATGGCTTACGATGCTTTTATAAAAAATAATAGTTCGTTAATTGAATTAAAACATTAAGAATTATGGCTGAAACTCTAAATCAAAAACAAAATTTCTTAAAAGGAATTATTAAAGAAAACCCCATTTTTGTAATGTTACTGGGCATGTGTCCAACGCTAGGTGTTACCTCATCAGCATTTAATGGCTTAGGCATGGGCGTGGCTACAGCTTTTGTATTACTAATGTCTAATATTGTGGTTTCATTAGTAAAAAACCTAATACCTGCTAAAGTTCGTATTCCGGCATTTATTATCATTATAGCATCTTTCGTAACGATTGTAGAAATGATTTTAGAGGCATTCGTTCCCTTTCTTTATGAGCAATTAGGAATCTTTATTCCTTTAATCGTAGTGAACTGTATTATATTAGGAAGAGCAGAAGCCTATGCTTCAAAAAACAATGTATTATCTTCAATAATTGACGCCTTAGGAATGGGTTTAGGATTTACATTGGCTTTAACAGCATTAGGCTCTGTTCGTGAAATATTAGGTAGCGGAAGTTTATTTGGACTTAGTTTTGTGCCAGATGATGCCAATACGTTTATACTTTTCATATTACCACCAGGTGCTTTTATAGCCCTAGCCTATTTAACCGTTATCTTCAATAAACTAACAACAAAAACTGCTTAATATGGATTATGTAATTATACTCATAGCTGCCGTATTCGTTAACAATATTGTATTATCACAATTTCTAGGTATTTGTCCTTTTTTAGGGGTTTCTAACAAAGTATCGACATCAGTTGGAATGTCTGGAGCGGTATTATTTGTAATGACCATAGCCACAACGGTGACCTATTTGCTACATGAATATGTGTTAGTGCCTGCCGGATTAAATTATTTAAGAACCATTACCTTTATTTTGGTTATTGCTGCCTTAGTGCAAATGGTAGAAATAATTCTGAAAAAAGTGAGTCCACCATTATATCAGGCACTAGGGGTTTTTCTACCTTTAATTACAACGAATTGTGCTGTTTTAGGCGTCGCTATATTAGCCCTTGGGTTAGACAATGGTAGTTTGATAAAAGCCGTATTTTTTGCTATTTCAAATTCCTTAGGATTCAGTTTAGCCTTAATAGTTTTTGCTAGTATACGAGAGCAATTAGAACTCGCTAACATTCCTGAAGGCATGAAAGGCGTACCTATTAATTTATTGGTAGCTGGTTTATTATCGTTAGCTTTTCTAGGATTTACAGCTTTAGTTTAAATTAAAGTATTAACTCTCTGGAGCCAATTCTACTTCCAATCCATGCAGATTTGGTGTAATAGGTATTTGGCAGCCTAAACGACTATTTTGTTTGACATAAAACGCTTCAGAAAGCATCGCATCTTCTTCATCTTGCTTTATTGGTAATTCTGTATCGCTTAAAATATAACATTGGCAAGAAGCGCACATAGCCATCCCACCGCAAACTCCAATCGTTCCTTCTGGAGCCAATTCGTAAGAGCGAACAACTTCCATAAGGTTCATAGCCATATCGGTTGGTGCTACAATATCATGCTTGGTTCCGTTTCTATCTGTTATTTTAATGGTAACATCTTTCATAGCAATTAAATTTCTTCGTTTTTACCGTTTTACTTTTTTAAAAGAATAAGAAATAGCAGCAAAATTAAAATTTAATTCAGAATAAAAAAATATTCCTACTAAATTAGTAGGAATTAAATTTTGTTAAAGATGATTGTGTAGTAAAAAATATGCTTCCAGAAATTTAAAGCACATTATTTGTCACCATTATTCCAATAATGCGGATTGGTGTCCTCTGAGCGCTGTTCCCAGTAGTCTTGATTAACTTTATGTCCATCAAAGGTTTTTAGTTTTCTTTCGTAAACCCAAATAGTTGGATTAAAAACCATATCAGTGACCGCTACAGTATATAATTGGGGGTCTTCTTCTGCTTTCTTTTTCTCTTCTTCAATAATAACTTCAAACCCATTATGCTCCAATAGTTTTTTTAAAAAATTCATTCGATCTTCAGAAGCTCCCTTTTGAACAAACGTTACTCTAGTATCTCCAATACTTCCAAATTTATGACTTCCTTCTAATGGCATAACCTTCTAATTTAAATTCTTACTTAATTCAAAAATATAATCATACAATGGGCTATAAAGACCAATCACTAAAATACCTATTACAGTAATTAAAAGCCCTAATCTCATATATAATTTATTCTTGAAATACGGAATAGCTTGATCACTTGTTCTTAAAAACATAGCTCTAACTACCAATAAATAATAGTATAATGAGATGGTTACATTAACAACGGCTAAAAATACTAACAAATAATACCCTTCGCTTGCGGCTGCGGTAAATAAGAAAAACTTACCAAAAAAACCTGCTACTGGTGGTATTCCAGCCAGTGAAAATAAGGCCAACATCATCACCAAACTTAGATTAGGATTAGTTCTGTACAAGCCTTCATAATCATTCATATTCTCTTTTCCTGTTTTTAATGAGATTGCTTGTACGACACCAAATGCAGCCAAATTGGAAAAGATATAAATCATTACAAAATATATAATTGTAGCGGTTCCTAATTGCGTTCCAGTGATTAATCCTAACAAGATGAATCCTGCTTGTGCAATCGATGAAAATGCTAAAAACCGTTTCATATTTTGTTGTCTTATGGCGAATAAATTACCTATAAACATGGTTGCCAATGCTATGACATAAACTATGTTTTCCCAAACGTGCATTAATGTTTTAAATACGGTGAAGAATAAGATCATGAGGATAAAAACCGCTGCTCCCTTTGAAATAACTGATAAATAAGACGCCACACTAATAGGTGCTCCTTCATAAACATCAGCAGTCCAGAAATGAAATGGTACTAATGATATTTTAAAAGCTAATCCAGCAAAGAACAAAACAAATCCTAATATGGTTAAGTTAGTGGCTGAAATCATCGTGATAATATCATCAAAATAAATAGAACCCGATGTAGCATATAACATAGAAATACCAAACAAGGAAACTCCTGAGGCTAATCCAGCAGACAAAATAAATTTAATTCCTGCTTCACTGGAAATTCTCTTGGTCACTTCAAAAGCAGCCAACGCAGCCACAGGTAATGTTGAAAGCTCCAATCCTAAATAAAACATTAAGAAATCGCCTGCAGAGATCATAAAATACATTCCTAATAATGAAGAAAATAAAAGGATGAAAAACTCTGTTCCTTTATTCTCATCCACCACCTTTTCCTGCAACCAGTCTGCTGATTGTAGCAATAAAATAAAAACGCCAACATTAAGTACATTTTTAAAGAAATGCACAAGCTCATTTGAGTGAAACATACCTCCAAACAGTTTGCCTGATTCTATTGGCAAAAAACCAACAATGGTATGAATTCCAAACAAGAAAATAGCCAAATGGACGATACTTTGTTTTTTGGATTTAGAGATTGAAATTTCAGCAACTAATAACAATAGAATAATTGTTAAAAGTATAATCTCTTGACGCATTAATAAAAAGCTACTAAAATTCATTTTAGTTATCTGTTTAATTTTTTATAATACTCCTTGAATAAAGGGTTCTAAACTTTTCATAATCATTTCACTTAACCAGAATGGCGCTACACCTATTCCAATTACGGGAATCATTAATAACAAAATACCTGTTTTCTCAAACCAGGTTGCTTTTGGTAAGTCGTTAACATCATTCGTTTCTAAAGGCCCCATCATTATTTTTCCAACCAACCTTAGTATATATACTGATGTTACAACAATTGATGATACTACCAAGATGGTTAAGATTCTATTAAACGTATCTGAATTTTCCTGAAAAGCTCCCACAAAAATGTTCATTTCGGCCACAAAACCACTAAATCCTGGCAATCCTAAATAAGCTAATCCGGTAATGACATAAATAGCACCAATAAATGGTAAAATCTTCATCATACCACCCAATTTTCTAATATCTCTTGTATGTGTTCTACCATAAATCATTCCTATCAGTGCAAAAAATAAGGCTGTTAATAGTCCATGTGATAGTGATTGAATAATGGCTCCGTTCCAAGCTATTTTATTTAGCGTTAATAAGGCAAATAATACCAATCCTAAATGACTTACCGAGGCATAGGCATTTATAAATTTTAAATCGGTTTGTCTAATAGCTGAAAACGCTCCATAAACAACGCCGATAGCCGCTAGAATGATAAAGAACCAAGACCAATGCAATGCTCCTTCTGGCAATAAAAACATGGCAATTCTAAACACACCATAACCTCCTAGTTTCATTAAAACACCGGCATGCAACATAGAAACCGCTGTTGGTGCTGAAGCATGACCATCTGGCGACCAGGTATGAAAAGGAAATAATGCACTTATAACAGCAAAACCTATAAAGACAAATGGGAAAAATAGTTTTTGAGCTTCTATTGGGATATTAACCTTAGCTATTTCCAGAATATTGAATGTTAAAGCACCGCCGTCTGCATTGGAATTAAAATAGATTCCTAAAATCCCCACTAATAAAATAGCCGAAGCACCCATAAGCATTAGGGTTAACTTCATTGCGGAGTATTCTCTTGGACCAGAGCCCCAAATACCAATTAACAAATACATTGGGATTACAGCGATCTCAAAAAACACAAATAAGGTGAACAAATCGATGGAGATAAATACCCCGTAAACTCCTAGTGATAATACAATAAGTGAAATAAAGAATTCTTTAGGCAATTCTTTCATTTTCCATGAAATAAAAACACCTGCTAGAACGACAATAGCCGTTAATAATATTAAAGCAACCGAAATACCATCAACTCCAATATTATAATGAATATTGAAATTTTTAAACCAGACAACATCTTTGGTAAATACCATAATGTCGCTATTAACCTTTATTTCTCTCAAATACGCAAACAATAAATTGATTGCCATACCTAGTTGAATGAAGCTTCCAATCATTGAAACAACACGCGCTCGTTCTAAACCTTTAGAAAAGACTAAAGCTATAACGGTGATTATAGGTACAATTATGAAAAGAGTTAAAATATCCATATTAATCCATTTAGTTTGTCCATAAATAAATAAACACTAATGCTATGATGACAGCTCCCATAACAAATGAAAACGCATAATCTTGCACCTTACCAGATTGAATTCCTTTTATGGCTTTAGAAATCAATACAGTTTTGTTACCAATGCCTTCCATGGTACCATCAACATATTTTTTATCAAATTTTGCAATCGGTGCAGAAATATGTTTGAATATGATTTTCTTTGTGATGAATAAATATATTTCATCAATATAGAATTTATCACTTGCCCATCTATAAAAAGGGCCAAATGCCAGTGCGTATTTATCAGATAAGCTATTTTCTTTTTTATAAAACACCCACGCCAATACAATTCCAATTAAACCAACACCAGTTGCAATGGCAGCAAGTGGATAATTTAAATGAGCTTCAAAACCAATTCTATCTGGAGTAATCAATTCACTAAACGGAATGAAGCCTCCTACTGCACTAAGTATAGCAAGAACTATTAAAGGCCCTGTCATTGATAGTGGTGATTCATGAGGCGCATGCTCATATTGTTTTTCTTTACCCCAGAAGATTCCGAAATAAACTCTAAACATATAAAAGGCTGTTAATCCTGCTACAAAAACGCCTACGTAATAAATTAGTTTATTGTGTTCGAAAGCAGCTACTAAAATTTCATCTTTACTCCAAAATCCTGCAAATGGTGGTACCCCTGAAATAGCTAATGCAGCGATTAAAAACGTAATATTTGTAATGGGCATATACTTGCGTAAACCACCCATATCTTTTAAATAATTACTGTGTACTGCGTGAATTACAGAACCAGCACCTAAGAACAATAAGGCTTTAAACATGGCATGCGTAAACAAATGGAACATAGATGCCATATAGCCGACGCCTTCGTGACCATCATAACCAGAAACGCCTAAGGCTAACATCATATAACCGATTTGTGACATGGTTGAAAATGCCAAAACACGTTTGATATCGGTTTGAGTAATCGCTATAATTGCCGCAAACAATGAAGAAAAAGCGCCAACATAAGCAACCACATTCAATGCAAAACCATGTTCGACAAAATAAAACATTGGGAATAGTCGCGCTACTAAATAAACACCTGCAACAACCATGGTAGCTGCGTGAATTAAAGCCGAAACTGGCGTTGGACCTTCCATAGCATCAGGCAACCAAATATGTAACGGAAACATAGCTGATTTACCAGCACCTCCAATAAATATTAATAGTAATGCCCAAGTGATTACTGAAAGTCCCATGAATGAGGTGGAGGCCCAATTTAAAATAACCGCTCCTTCTGGGTTGTTTAAGGTTTCAAAATCATAGGTCCCAGTAAAATAGCCCATAATTAAAATCCCTATTAGGAATCCTAAATCGGCAAATCGAGTGACTATAAATGCTTTTTTTGCAGCTGAAACTGCTGACGGTTTGGTGTAATAATAGCCAATCAATAAAAATGAAGACACTCCAACCAATTCCCAAAAAATATAAATTTGAAAGAGATTAGTTGCCAAAACCAATCCGTACATAGAGAACGTAAATAGTGATAAATATGAGAAAAATCGGGTGTATCCGTCATCCCCTTTCATATATCCTCTACTGTAAATATGAACCATGAGCGATACAATGGAAACCACGATAAGCATCATGATTGAAATAGGGTCGATTAAAACACCCATATCAATATGCAATGTCTCTGTAAAATTCATCCATACACTTTTATTGACAAAGGTTTGATAAACGCCATCCACTTTTCCACTTACAAAAAAGTATTGATAGGCTGTATAAAACGATAATACGGCCGAAACAGACAACCCTAGAACTCCAATATAACCAGAAATTGCAGGTTTTATTCGTTTACTATTAAGTCCTAACAATAAAAATACTGCTAGTGGAATTAAAGGAATTAATATAGTGTAACTAATATTCATAATTCAACCTATTAATATTTCATGATTTCAGTGTCTTTAACCTCAACAGAACTAATCTGTCTGTAAAGATTAATTATTATGGAAACTGCCAAGGCTGTTTCGGCGGCTGCAACGGCTATAATAAAAATTGAAAAAATAACCCCTTGCAACATATCTGGGTATAAATACTTATTAATCACCACAAAATTTACCACAGATGCATTCAATATTAATTCAATAGAAATCAATACTGAAATCAAATTCTTCCGTGTTATAAAACCGTAAATCCCAATAAAAAACAAGATGGATGTTACCGTTAAAATCTCGTATATACTAATGCCTGCTATCATAACGCTTCGTTATTTTTGTCATTTAGTTTTCTTCCTTTAGCTATCACAATAGCTCCAATCATAGACGCTAAGAGTAATAAACTTATTACCTCAAATGGCAATATAAATCCGCCTGCATCGTAACTTAAAAGTTTAGCTCCTATATCTGCGGTAGACGTAGTAACGTTATTTTCTACCACATTAAAGTCATTATTATAAATGGTATATAAAAAAACGCCTAAACCTAATAAACATAACAAGCCTGTAAGGACTTTTCTTAATGGTTTAGCCATTTCTAGTTCCATTTCAATATGATGAACAAGCAGAACTGAAAAAATAATAAGTACTATAATTCCTCCTGCATACACCGTAAGTTGAATGGCTGCTAAAAAATTGTAATCAATTAAAAAATAAATACCAGCTATTCCGCACAAAACAAATAATAGGTATATTACAGAACGAAGCATTTTACGGCTGCTTACTGAAGCCACTGCAAATGCAATGATTATAACCGATAAGATGTAAAAAATATATTTTTCCATATGCTTAATCTTCTACGCCAGCTTTAACTTTTGATCCAGGCCTGTTTAAAACTTTAGTTAATTGTGTTCTATCATACGTTGAGTTCTCGTAATTCTGAGCCCAGACAATGGCATCGGTAGGACACGCTTCAATACACAAACCACACATAGTACATAATCCTAAATGGTAAACGTGTTTGTCTATAAATTTTTTCTTTTTACCTGTTGCTTCATCAATCCCTCTATCCCAAATGATTTCTATACTTCCATTGGGACAAGCCAGTTCACATTTTTGACAACCAGTACATTGATGTTCATTATTTTCATCATGAGGCATTACAACTTCACCACGAAAACGTTCAAACATTTTTAAGGTGTCCCTGTTATCTGGATATTGCTGCGTAATTGCTCCTTTTCTGGAAGTTAAAAAGTACTTACCGGTAACACTCATGCCGGTTAGCAGTGTTTTTATTCCATTATATATATCTGAAAAATAACTCATGCCTTTAAAATTTAATGGTTAAGTTCAACCAAACAATGATGGCCATTATCACGATGTTAACCAAGTTGATTGGTAACAAATATTTCCATTCAAGCGTTAATAACTGATCTACTCTTAAGCGCGGGAACGTCCATCTAAACCACATCATTAGAAATACTAATAACAATGTTTTTCCTAAGAACCAGAAAATACCTAACCAAGGAAGAGATTCGGTAATTCCGAAAGGTGATAACCAGGCTCCAAAAAATACGGTAGTAGCAATCGCAGCAATAATGAACATATTAATAAACTCTGCCAAAAAGAAATAGGCGAATTTCATTCCAGAATACTCTGTATGGAAGCCTGCTCCTAATTCAGATTCGGCTTCAACCATATCAAACGGTGCTCTATTAGTTTCTGCTGTTCCAGCAATCATATAAACCATAAACGCTATGATAGCGGGTACATGACCTTGTAAAATTAACCAACCATGTTTTTGAACTTCTACTATTTCTGATAATTGTAAAGTTCCTGTAATAACAATCATAGTTAATAATGACAACCCCACCGATAATTCGTAACTAATGGTTTGTACCCCACTTCGCATCGCTCCGATAAGTGCAAATTTGTTGTTACTACTCCAACCTCCTAATAAAATCCCAATAACACCAATAGATGAAATAGCAATTAAAAAGAAGATTCCTATATTAATATCGAAAGCTTGAAATTCTTGTGTAAACGGAAACACAGCTAATGCCATTAATGAAGATATAATGACAAAATAAGGTGCTAAATTGTACAAAAATTTATCGGCTTTAACAGTTCCTGTTAACTCTTTTGAAACTAGTTTTAAGGCATCTGCCATCGTTTGAAATAGTCCCCAGTATCCAACTCTGTTAGGTCCAATTCGCAATTGAAACCAGGCTGCAACTTTACGCTCAAGAAGTACTAAATACAATCCGGCAACAGCAAAAATTGCTAAATAAATCAAGGCAACTAAAGTCATTGCAAGAATACTTGCAACGCCTTCTGGCATCATGGTAATAAGCCAATCTTGAATTGTTTCTGTTATGCTTAAAGATATATTCATTGTGCTCATGTTATCTGTCAATATCAGGTATTACAAGATCTAGCGTAGCCATAGATGCTACTAAATCTCCTATTTTTCCACCAACTGCTATATGGTTTAACAATGATAAATTTGAAAATCCAGGTGAGCGGAATTTAACACGGTACGGATTTTTTGTTCCTGTACTAATAATGTAAACTCCTAACTCCCCTCTCGCTGTTTCTACTTTTTGATAAAACTCGCCTTTTGGTAATTTGATGACAGCGTTGGTTGCTACTTTATGTTCTCCTTCCGGAATATTATCAATCAATTGTTCAATGATTGCCATTGATTCCCACATTTCCTGAATTCTAACTTGGTATCTTGCAAACGTGTCTCCTTCTGTTTTCAAAGCCTCATTAAAAGTGACTCTATCATAAGCACTATACGGATGATGCTTTCTAACATCACATGAATAGCCCGAAGCACGACCAACAGGACCGGAAGCTCCGAAAGAAATGGCATCTTCTTTTGATAAAATCCCAACGCCTTTAGTTCTTTTTTGAAAGATGATATTACCTGTTAGTAAGGTATCATACTCTGGTAATTTTGTTTTGAAATGAGTGATAAACTCTTTAGTTCTTTTTACAAAATTTGGATGAATATCAAACATTAAACCACCAGGAATATTATAATTCATCGTGAGTCTGGCACCACAGGTTTCTTCAAAAATATCATTAATCATTTCGCGATCTCTGAAACCATAGAAGTACGTCGTTAATGCACCAACGTCCATACCCATAACACCCCACCATAAACAATGTGATGCTATTCTAGTTAATTCACTAAGAATAGTTCTAATCACTTGAACGCGATCTGGAATTTCTAATTGAAGCGCATTCTCAACAGTTAAACAAACAGCTTCGTTATTTATATGTGACGACAAATAATCCATTCTATCTGTAAGATGTACGATTTGCTGATAGCTGTCACGCTCGCACATTTTTTCAATGGAACGATGAATATAGCCTAAATCCGGCTCTACTTTTTTAATGATTTCACCATCAATGGTTAACAACAAACGTAACACACCATGCGTAGCAGGATGCTGTGGCCCCATATTAATAAAATATTCTTCTGATTTGAAATTACTCTTAACTGCAGTTGTTTCCATCATTATTTAATTACCATGTTAATCTCATCTTCATAGTCTTTTCTTAATGGAAAGCCTTCCCATTCCTCTGTTAAAAACAAACGTTTTAAATTAGGGTGATTATTGAATGTTATTCCGAAGAAATCAAAAACCTCACGTTCATGAAATTCGGCTGTTTTCCATATATCACAAACAGAATCTATTGTTGGATTTTCCCTATCGGCAGTTTTTACTTTTACAACAAGCATATGTCTGTGGGTTGTAGATTCTAAATGATACACAACACCTAATTCTGGTTGCCAGTCAACACCACTTAAACAGAACAAATAATCGAAACTAGTTTCTTTATTAGTCTTTAAATCTTTCATTAATTGATGAAGATGTTCGGGCGTAACTGTAATATTTAAAAATTGAGATTCTTCTTCAGAAAACTCTAAATCTGGAATCCAGCTACTTATTAAACTTTGTAAGGCTTCGTTAGTCATAACTTCTTATTATTTTCCTTCATCAAATCCATCAATAGGATTTTCTTTCTGCTTCATGTTTTCAGTTCTAATTTTATCTTGAAGCATGAGCATACCCTGCAACAAAGCTTCAGGACGAGGTGGACAACCGGGCACATACACATCAACCGGTATGACATGGTCGGCTCCTTTTACTACTGAATACGAATTATAAAAAAATGGTCCTCCAGAAATAGCACAAGCTCCCATAGCAATTACATATTTGGGCTCGGCCATCTGGTCGTACAAACGACGTAACACAGGTGCCATTTTATTGACGATAGTTCCTGCAATAATGATTAAGTCGGCTTGTCTTGGGGAAGGTCTTGCCACCTCAAAACCAAACCGTGAATAATCATGTCTGGCGGCTCCGGTTTGCATCATTTCTATAGCACAGCAACTGGTACCAAAGTAAAGCGACCAAAGTGAATTTGATCGCCCCCAATTGATTATTTTGTCTAATGAAGTAACAATCACGTTAGCTCCATTTCCTGCCGGAATAACTTTTCCGGGGAAATCTTCAGGAATTTCTTGATTTCTATATTCTGCTTGCGATAAATATCGTTCTTTGTCGTCTACTCCCATTTTAATGCTCCTTTTTTCCATGCATAAATTAACCCTAATCCTAAAATAAATAAGAAAACAAGTATCTCAATTATTGCTACAGACCCAAAGTCTTTAAAAACTACAGCCCACGGCACTAAAAATGCTACCTCTACATCAAAAATTAAAAATAAAATAGCAAAGAGGTAATAGCCAACTTTAAATTGCACCCAAGTAGGTCCAACAGTAACCATTCCGCTTTCATAAGGTTCTCGTTTTTGTGGATTATCTGATTTATGAGAAATTAAATTTGATAAGAAATTTGCTCCTGCAACTAATATAATTCCCGCTAGTAAAAATACTATAATCGCTTCTGATCCCATTTAAATGATCTGTTTTAAAAAATTCAAAATTAGTTGTATTAATTAACCTGAATACTAACATATGTCAGGTTTTAAAAATTAATTTTAAATACTATTTATTTTTAAAAAATACTCTATAATCTTAAGTAATAAAATTTATTTTACCATGTATATTTCTCCTGAAAAGAATAAATCGTTTGTTTTTGTAAACTTAGAATTTGCCTTCACCTGTCTTGTTAATTCATCTTCTCGTTCTTCAAGAGTTACGTCCTCAAAACTTCTGATGATTCCTGTTGCGACAGGATATTCTAACCGTACTAACATTTGATGCATTGTTGGATCCTTTTCCTTAGCATTATGGACTAAAATATCATCTTCAGTAATACCATTTTCGCCAATAGTCACCACTTCTAATTTCAGATTATTTAGAACCAATCCTTTGTCCCGATTTTTACCAAAAATCATGGGTTTACCATGCTCTAAATAAATCTGCTTATCTTCTTTTGTGTCTTTATTTGTAATATTACTATAACATCCGTCATTAAAGATAACACAATTTTGAAGGACTTCTATTAATGAGGTTCCTTTAAACTGATGTGCTTCAATAAGCATCTGTGTTATGTCTTTTGGTACATTCCCTCCTATTCTTCCAAAAAATCTGGCACCTGCACCTAAGGCTAACTCGCCTGGACGAAATGGTGGTTGTGTATTTCCGTAAGGAGACGATTTTGTTTTCTGACCAACTAATGATGTTGGTGAAAATTGCCCTTTTGTTAATCCGTAAATTTCGTTATTAAACAATACAATGTTTAAATCGATATTTCTTCTTAACACATGGATAAAATGATTACCCCCAATAGCCATCGCATCACCGTCACCTGTCATAACCCAAACACTCAATTCAGGATTAGCCAGTTTTACTCCAGTAGCAATGGCAGGAGCTCTGCCGTGAATGGTATGCATTCCGTATGTATTCATATAATAAGGAAAACGAGATGAGCATCCAATACCAGATACAAATACAACATCTTCTTTTTTCACGCCCATTTCTGGAAGTGCTTTTTGCATAGAACGTAAAATAACATAGTCATCACATCCAGGACACCATCTTACTTCTTGATCGCTAGCGAAATCTTTAAAAGTGTATTTTTTTTCAAGAGTTGCTTCCATAATTATTTTACTATTTTTTTAAATTCTTCGATAAGTTCATTGTTTCCAAAAGGTAAGCCTTGAATTTTATTAAATTGTAAAAACTCAATACCATTGAAATTAATTCTTAAAACCTTAGCAAACTGACCATTATTTAATTCACAAACAACAATTTTTTTGAATCTAGATAATAAGTCACCCGTATTTTTTGGTAAAGGGTTAATGTAATTGAAGTGAGCAAACCCAATGTTTTTATAACCTTCTTCGTTTATTTGTTTTACTGCAGAATGCAACGAACCATAGGTTCCTCCCCATCCTACCACCAACAAATCTCCTGAATCGGCAAATTCTGTTTTAATATCTGGAATATAATTTTGAACGCGCTTCACTTTTTCAGCTCTGATCTTCGTCATTTCTTCATGATTCTCTGGTGCTTGATTGACGTCACCAGTTACTTTGTCTTTTTCTAAACCTCCTAAACGGTGTTCAAAACCTTCTGTTCCTGGTATGCCCCAATTACGAGCCAGCGTGTCTTCATTTCGTGTGTAAGGATGCCAATCTTCTATAACGCCTTTAGATATATTGTTTTTAATTTCTGGCAACTCATCAATACTTTGTATTTTCCAAGGTGCCGATCCGTTAGCTATATAACCATCTGTTAATAATATAACAGGTGTCATATGTTCTAAAGCTAGTTTAGATGCTTGAAACGCAAAATCAAAACAATTGGCAGGTGTACTCGCCGCAATAACAATCACTGGACTTTCACCATTTCTGCCATACATAGCTTGTAATAAATCTGATTGCTCTGTTTTTGTTGGTAACCCTGTTGATGGACCTCCACGTTGTACATTAACTACAACCAATGGCAATTCCATCATCATAGCCAAACCTAAAGCTTCACCTTTTAATGCTAAACCAGGTCCGGAGGTTGTTGTAATCGCTAAATCTCCGGCAAAAGATGCTCCAATGGCCGAAGAGATTCCGGCAATTTCATCTTCAGCTTGAAATGCTTTTACACCAAAATGTTTGTGTTTTACCAGTTCATGTAATATATCTGTAGCTGGTGTAATAGGATATGATCCTAAAAACAACTCTAAACCAGATTTTTCAGCCGCTGCTAAAAATCCCCAAGCTGTAGCTGTATTACCCATAATAACTCTATAGGTTCCTGCTGCCATTTTCGCAGGGGAAATGGTATAGGCATTTGGAATTAATTCTAAGGTCTCAGCAAAATAATAACCTGCATTTAAAACCTTAGTATTAGCTTCTATAAGGTGAGGTTTTGTTTTAAATTTTTTATTGAAGAAATCAATGGTGTGATCTTTTTCTCTTCCATACATCCAATACACCATCCCTAAAGCAAACATGTTTTTACTTCGAGTAATTGATTTATTATCTAATCCTTCAACATCTTTTAACGCTTCTTTAGTTAACGATGTCATATCGACTTGAATCACTCTATAGTTATCTAAACTATGGTCTTCAAGTGGATTATTTTCATACTGTGCTTTCTCTAAATTCTTTTTAGTAAAAGCATTTGTATCAACTATAATAGTATGACCCGGCTTTAATGCATACAGGTTAGTTTTTAAACCCGCAGGATTCATGGCCACCAATAAATCTAAATTATCGCCTGGTGTACTCACTTCAACACTACCAATATGTACTTGAAAACCTGATACACCATATAAGCTTCCTTGTGGCGCCCTAATTTCTGAAGGGTAATTAGGGAAGGTAGCAATATCATTACCAAACATGGCCGACGTATCGGAAAATTGGGTCCCTGTTAATTGCATACCATCACCTGAATCTCCAACAAAACGAATAACAACGGCTTCTAACACTTCTGGTTGGAGCTCCATTTTTTCTGTTAACATAATCTATTTAATTTAGTTCAAATTCATTAAATGTTATTATATTTAATGTGATCAAAGATAATTTCACTTTTTAATATGAAATATGATTTATGTCATTTAAAAGAATTGAAATTAAGATTAATATTGCACTATATTATAATAAAAAACACTTTAAATTATGGCTATAATTATAACTGATGAATGTATAAATTGCGATGCATGTGTTTCTGAATGTCCTAACAATGCTATTTATGAACCAGATCAAAACTGGGCTTACTCTGACGAAACTGCTTTAAGCGGCTCCGTAACAACTCCAGATGGAAGAGAGGTTGATGCAGATGCAGAAAACGATCCAATTTCAGACGAATTTTACTTTATTGTTTCAGACAAATGTACTGAATGTAAAGGATTCCATGATGAACCACAATGTGCCTCAGTTTGTCCAGTAGACTGTTGTATCCCTGATGAAAATCATGTAGAGTCTGAAGACGAACTTTTAACTAAGAAAGCTTGGTTACACGGTGAATAATCTCACCATTATTTAAAACGGTTATTTTTATTCAAAATATTATGTTTTAAAAAATTAATGTTCACACAAGCATACTATTTTCTTTAGATTTTAGTATGACAAAAAAAGGTATAAACAAAAAGATGTTTATACCTTTTTTTATGTGATCCAATGAGTAACATCTTCTAAATATGATATATATCATAAAATAAAAACAACGCGTTTTTTTTCTGAACTGACATAAGTCATAGAATTAGTTATGCAATGTTTATAATTTCACCCCATATTAAAATTCTGAAAAATTAATTAAATATAAAATCATGGAAAAAGGATTTGAAAAACTCATTTGTGACGCTAATGAAGCGGTGGCCAGAGTAGCACACAAGACTAATGAAGTTTGTGCTATTTATCCTATAACACCAGCTTCTCCTATGGGTGAGCATGTGGATGTTTATAGTTCAAAAGGACAAAAAAATATTTGGAATAACATTCCTAGAATTGTTGAAATGCAAAGTGAAGGTGGTGCCGCAGGAGCAGTTCACGGTTCGCTTCAAGCTGGTGCGTTAACGACCACCTTTACGGCTTCACAAGGATTACTTCTTATGATACCTAATATGTACAAAATAGCTGGAGAATTACTTCCAAGCGTTATTCATGTTGCAGCAAGAACAATTGCTACACATGCGTTGTCTATTTTTGGTGATCATTCAGATGTTATGGCAGCCAGACAAACTGGATTTGCTATGTTATTTGGTAGTTCTGTGCAAGAAGCTCAAGATTTTGCTCTTATTTCTCAAGTAGCAACCTTAAAATCTAGAGTCCCATTTTTAAATATTTTTGATGGATTTAGAACGTCTCACGAAATTTCTAAAATAGATAGCATTCCAGATAGTATTATTAAGGCTATGATGCCCGAAGATAATATTATGGAGCACAAAAAACGCTCTCTAGATCCAGATCATCCTGTTGTTAGAGGAACATCTCAAAATCCGGATGTATTTTTCCAAGCTCGTGAAGCAGCGAACCCATATTATCAAAGAGTTCCAGAAATTGTTCAAAATACAATGGATGAGTTTTATAAACATACTGGCAGACGTTATAATTTGTTTGATTATATAGGTCATCCAGAAGCAGAGCGTGTTATAATCATTATGGGATCTGGTGAAGGTGCAGTTAAGGAAACTGTTGCTGAAATGGTTGAAAATGGCGAGAAAGTTGGTGCTCTTTTAGTTAGATTGTATAGACCTTTCTCTATCGAAGACTTTGTAAAACAACTTCCTAAATCAGTTAAAAAAATAGCTGTTTTAGACAGAACAAAAGAACCAGGAAGTATAGGTGAACCTCTTTATTTAGATATAATTTCTGCACTTTCTGAAAGTGATAGAGATATGCCAACAGTTGTTGGTGGCCGTTACGGATTATCATCAAAAGAGTTTAATCCTAGAATGGTTAAAGGTGTTTATGATGAATTATTAAAATCCAAACCTAAAAATCATTTTACCGTTGGTATTTATGATGATGTTACCCATACCAATTTAGAAATTGATAATACCTTTACAGTAAAACGTTCTACAATAAACTGTATGTTTTATGGTTTAGGTTCTGATGGTACGGTTGGAGCAAACAAAAACTCAATTAAAATTATTGGTGATACAACTGATAATTATGTACAAGGTTATTTTGTGTACGACTCTAAAAAAGCAGGTGCACAAACTATTTCTCACTTGCGCTTTGGTCCAAATCCAATTCACTCTACTTATTTAATTGATAAAGCTGATTTTATTGCAAGTCATCAATTTAACTTTATTGAAAAATACAATATGTTAGTTGACTTGAAACAAGGTGGTACTTTCTTATTAAATTCACCATATTCAAAAGATGAAATCTGGAATGAATTACCACAAAAACTTCAAAGAGAAATCATTGAAAAAGAAGCAGAATTCTATGTAGTTGATGCTAGTAAAGTGGCTCATGATGCTAATCTTGGAAAACGTGCTAATACGGTTTTACAAACTTGTTTCTTTGCTATTTCTGGTATCTTACCAAAAGAAGAAGCTATACAAAAAATTAAAGATGCTATTGTAAAATCATATTCTCATAAAGGAGAAAAAGTTGTGAAAATGAATTTCAACGCGGTTGATAAAGCCCTTGAAAATTTACAAAAAGTAGACTATCCTAAAGTATCAACAAGCGAGAAACATTTATTATCCGCTATGACTGATGCTCCTGATGGATTTGTAACAGAAGTATTAGAAAAAATATTAGCTGGAGCTGGTGATGAATTACCAGTAAGTGCGTTCCCTGTAGATGGTACATTCCCTACTGGAACTACACAATATGAAAAACGAGGAATTGCTGATTTTATACCTGTTTGGGATGATGAAAACTTATGTACACAATGTAATAAATGTGTGGCTATTTGTCCTCATGCAGCAATCCGATCAAAAGTAGTTTCAAATGATCTATTAGCTGATATGCCATCATCGTTAAAAGCAGTTCCCGCTAAAGGAAGACCTTTTAATGCTGAAACGGAATCTTATGTTTTACAAGTGTCTCCAGAAGACTGTACAGGTTGCGACCTTTGTGTGGCAGTTTGTCCTGCTGTAAGTAAAGAGATTGATGATTTTAAATCAATCAACATGACCAAAAAACTGGATGTAAAAGATAAAGAGATTGCTAATTGGGACTACTTTACAAGTCTTCCTTATTACGATCGTAATGAATTACAAATTACAAACGTAAAAGGATCACAATTCTTAGAACCTTTATTTGAGTTCTCTGGTGCTTGTTCTGGTTGTGGAGAAACTCCTTATATTAAATTACTTACTCAATTATATGGAGATAGTATTTTAATAGCAAATGCTACAGGATGTTCTTCTATATATGGTGGAAATCTTCCAACTACACCTTACAAAACTAATGAGTTTGGTAGAGGACCTGCCTGGGCAAACTCTTTATTTGAAGACAATGCCGAATTTGGATTAGGTATGCGATTAGCATTAACCAAAAAACAAGAAATAGCTGTTGATTTATTAAAATCTTTAGAATTTTTAGTAGGTAGTGAAATCGTAGAATCTATTTTAAGTAACCCAGAAGTTACAGAAACAGAAAAAAGCAAAAAAATAGCAGACATTGAAGAGCTTAAGAAAACTTTAAAAATTCTTGACAACAACGATGACGCCATTAAACTAAGCCAGTTAACCGAGTACTTACGTAAGAAAGCTGTTTGGATTCTTGGTGGAGACGGTTGGGCATACGACATAGGTTATGGTGGTGTAGATCACGTATTAGCTTCTGGCGAGGATATCAATATTTTGATCATGGATACCGAAGTATATTCAAATACTGGTGGACAAACTTCTAAAGCAACACCTCTAGGCGCAAGTGCTAAGTTCTCTGTATCAGGAAAACGAACTGGTAAAAAAAGTTTAGGACTGCAAGCTATATCATATCAAAATGTATATGTAGCTCAAATAGCCATTGGTGCCAAAGATTTACAAACACTTAAAGCTATAGAAGAAGCAGCAGCATATCCTGGGCCATCAGTTATCATTGCTTATTCTCATTGTGGTGAGCATGGTTATGATTTAAAACATGGTGCTGAACAACAAGAAAAAGCAGTTGAATCTGGTTATTGGCCTTTATTTAGATTTGACCCTCAACAACCAAAAGGGAAAAAATTTAGATTAGACTCTAAAAAACCAACAATTCCTTTAAGCGACTTTATGTATAACGAAACACGTTTTACCAGAGTTGTTAAAGATGATGCTGAATTAGGTAAATCATTACTTGCTGAAGCTCAAGAAGCTGTAGATTCTAAATGGGAACGCTTAGAGCTTTACAGAGATATGTAATTCTGTAAACCTAGGAGTTAACCTAACTTGAATATCTTAAAAGTTTATTCTAAATGCCATGAAATACTGGTATTTAGAATAAAACTTTTGATAATTATAAACTTAAAAAGCCATTCATTATGGGAACAAAAGCCAAAGAACATTTTGAAACTGCCCAAGAGAAACTCAATGAAGCTAAAGAAGAATTATTTAGACCCGAAGAAGATATCGTTTCCTATTTAATTTGCAAAAATTCGCAACATGCTATTGAGTCTTATTTAAAGGGATATCTATTAAAAAATGGTGTTGATATTGAAGATTGCAATACCATTGAGAGTCTTTACAAACAATGTGTTACCATTAATTCAAATTTTGAAAAAGTTGATTTAACAAGTTTTGAATGTAAAGGACACAATTTAAATTCTCGTTATTGTAATGAAGTCGAAAAAGTTAGCAACTGTTTTGATGCTGCTGATAATTTAGATACCTTTTTAAGAAAAGAAAAAATAATTTAAACTTAACTAAACTATTGCTAAAAGGGCTATTAAACTTTAAGTTTAATAGCCCTTTTTATTTAAATTAATTTTATAACTTAAATAACATTAACCACAGTTTCTATTTGAGGTGCATACTTTTTTATGGTCATTTCTACACCCGATTTTAAGGTCATTTGATTCACAGTACATCCAACACAAGCTCCTGACAGTTGAACTTTAACATGTTTATCATCTTCAATAGATAGTAACGAAATATCCCCACCATCACTTTGTAAAAACGGACGAATTTCTTCTAACGCTTTTTCAACATTCAACCTTAATTCTTCTGAGGTCATAAGTTATTTTTTAACGGCGGCACATCCGGCCATAGTCGTAATTTTTATTGCTTCAGTAGGTGGCAAATCTTCATTTCTATTTACAACTTCCTGCACAACATTCTGGGTCATCTCCTTTAACGCTTCAGCTAAAGGTGTATCTATCTGTAATGCTGCTGGACTTCCCACATCTCCTGCCTCACGAATGCTTTGCACTAATGGTAAGGCTCCTAAAAACTTAACACCTAAATCTTCGGCTAAATGCTTTGCTCCGTCCTTTCCAAAAATATAATATTTGTTATCTGGAAGCTCTTCTGGTGTAAAGTAGGCCATGTTTTCTATAATACCTAGTACAGGTACATTGATGCTTTCTTGTTGAAACATTGCAACTCCTTTTTTTGCATCGGCTAATGCCACAACTTGAGGTGTACTAACAATAACGGCTCCTGTAATAGGAAGTGATTGCATAATACTTAAATGAATATCTCCTGTTCCTGGAGGTAAATCGATTAATAAAAAGTCTATCTCTCCCCAATGCGCATCAAAAATCATTTGATTTAAGGCTTTTGCTGCCATAGGACCTCTCCATACAACAGCTTGATCTGGTTGCGTAAAAAAGCCAATCGATAAAATTTTAATGCCATAGTTTTCTACAGGTTTCATTTTAGACTTGCCATCAATATCTACAGCCAAAGGACGTTCCTTTTCAACATCAAACATAATAGGAATAGAAGGTCCATAAATATCCGCATCTAAAACACCTACTTTAAAGCCCATTTTTTGTAAAGACACCGCTAAATTTGCCGTAACGGTAGATTTCCCTACGCCTCCTTTACCTGAAGCTACTGCAATAATATTTTGAATACCAGGAATGGCATTTCCTTTAATTACATTAACTTTTGGTTTTTCTGAAGCCTCAACTTTTACATTCACTGTAATTTTAGCTTTTTCATAAACCTTATCATGAATAACTTTCATGATATCAACTTCTGTCCTTTTTTTAGCTTGTAAACTAGGATTAGTAATCGTAATATCTACAATAACTTCATCGCCAAACGTCATTACATTTTTAACCGCTCCTGTTTCAACCATATTT
This sequence comes from Yeosuana marina, assembly GCF_011762485.1. Taxonomy (GTDB): domain Bacteria; phylum Bacteroidota; class Bacteroidia; order Flavobacteriales; family Flavobacteriaceae; genus Yeosuana; species Yeosuana marina. The sequence goes on along the minus strand of NZ_JAAKGI010000001.1, from coordinate 594,310 downwards.
CCTCCGTCTCCTGGAGCCGTTATAGTTTCAAGCGCTTTAAGTATATCTTGTTTACTTAATTTCATGTGTGTGTTTATTTAATTTGAGTTTCAAATCATTTCAATAAATCTAATTATTAATTAATAATTTAGATTTATTCTAAAGTACAAATATACGCTGAAAAGTTTATATTTTAAAGTAGATGTATTGAAATGATTGTTAAACTATATACATTTTTTTAGATATATATTTGGTATGATTAGTGTGCTATAATTTCTCTATAAATAACATACTTTTGACTTATGAAAAACTCTATTCTTTATTTTGGTTTTATACTACTAATTGGATTTTCTAGTCATGCACAAAGTAAAATTGGAAAAGCAGAAGAAAGTTTAAAGAAAAATGAAACTTCTACAAAAAATTCTAAAACATCCTATAGTGAAGGTGAAAATAACAACGATTCTGAAGGTAGTTTTTTTACTGAGGTTTTTGGCGGTTTGTTTGTGGAGGTATTTGTACAAGCATTTGCTTATACCGTTTATGGCATTGCTATTGAATCGCCCTTTGAGCAAGGTCATCAAGCAAGTAATGCCTATTTAAGCAAATATCCTTACTATAAATTAAATACAGGAAACTACACCTATGAATGGAACGAGGACACGCCTATTTTTAGGACGTCATTATCCGCTAGATATATTTCTGAAAACAGCCGATTGAAAGGATCTCAACTAAATTTAGATATGCGATTTTTAAAAAGAGTAGCATTGGAATTAGATTATCTTCAATTATGGGAAAACAATCCCAACTTTGGAAATGATAATTTGGCTATTTATACAGCTCTTGCAAAATACCACCGTGTTCGAACAGAAAAATTTGATGCTTGGTGGGGATTAGGAACTTCATACATTGATGGGTCTGTAAATAGGTTTGGGTTTGCCTACGGTTTAGGTGCTGAATTGTTTTTTGCTAAACCAATTAGTCTTGAAGCAAATTTTAATCAAACCTTTATAAATGATGATACCGTTAATAAATTAAATGGACTCATCAATTATCATCTTAATACATACAAACTAATTTTTGGATATCAACACCTTAGAATTGGAAACCAGAACTTTTCAACAGTTACATTGGGTGCCGGTATTTTCTTAGATTAAAAAATCTATAATTCTTTTAAAGGATCCCAAAACACACGTTCAAAATCTTGAATTTGATTATCTACCACCTTAATTCCTTCACTTTCCAACAGCTGTTGCATAAGATTCGTTCCATCAAAGTGATGTTTTCCTGTTAATAATCCTTTGCGGTTTACTACTCTGTGAGCAGGTACTTTTTTTCCTGTAGAACCATTCATAGCATAACCAACCATACGAGCACTTTTCGCAGCTCCAAGATATGTAGCAATGGCGCCATAAGAGGTCACCCTTCCATAGGGTATTAATTTTGCAACCTCATAAACTCTATCAAAAAAACTAGAAGTTTCTGATGACATACACTATAATTCTTTGATAATATTAATCAATGTGACGATTGAAATAATACCCGTAATACTTCCAATAAGATAGTTCATGCTTTTTTGAGACGCAATGGGTTTATCTTTTATTTTATGGAAAAAAAACATATACACATACAACATAACAAACGTCCCCATGCCAGCCCCAGCCACATAAGAAATAATATTAATTTGACTAAAATCTAACCATCCAAAAGAGGCTAAGGTAATAGTCATGTACGCTTGATAAGGAATAGGAAACACATTAATAGCCGATAAAAATAGTCCTTGGAAAAACCGACTTTGCTTGCTTCTTATATGAGGTTCTAATTGAGGTTTTACTTGTTTTTTAGCTATAAATAAATAATATACAGTAATTAATACAAAAATTACAAATGCAACTCGTTGAAGAATATCAATAACCTCTGCATGATTAGACATATATCTAGCAAAAATTGAAGCTAAATAGGTTTGCACAAAAACAATAACACAAACACCTATGGAAAACAGAATACCCCGAGCATGACCTTCTTTTAAGCTTATTTTAGCAGCTGTCATATTTAATAACCCCGGAGGTATAATACCAATTAACGATACAATAAGTCCTAAAAAAAAGATAAAAGTAATGTTCAATGTTATTTAATTTTAAACCTAATATACGTAATTGCTTTGTTTTGTTCTAGATATTGGGCCTCATAAAATGTTTGAATACTAGTTACTTCTTCCGGGCTCCCTTCTTGTTTATACACATTATGATTGGAGTAAAGTACTTCATGTCCCTCACCATGCAATAACCCTAGAGTATACCCATGCATAAACTCGCTATCAGTTTTTAAATTAACAACACCCTCTGGTTTTAAAATAGATTTATACTTTTTTAAAAACGTTGAGTTCGTCATACGGTGTTTGGTTCGCTTATATTTTATTTGCGGATCTGGAAAGGTAATCCATATTTCGTCTACTTCATTGCTGGCAAAAGCATAATCGACAAGTTCTATTTGGGTTCTTAAAAAAGCTACATTATCTAGATTTTCTTCAATGGCTGTTTTAGCGCCTCGCCAAAAACGAGCCCCTTTAATATCGATACCTATGAAATTTTTATTAGGATATTTTTGTGCTAAAGCCACCGAATACTCACCTTTTCCGCAGCCTAATTCCAGAACCAATGGATTGTTATTTTTAAAAAAATTAGCATTCCAATTACCCTTTAAAGAATAGTTTTGATTAACTAATTCATCTCTTGTTGGTTGAAATACATTCTTAAACGTTTCGTTTTCTTTAAATCGTTTCAGTTTATTTTTACTTCCCACTCTTTTAAAAATTTTGGTAAAATTAAGGAAACAAATTAGCTTTATCTTTGTTTTTATATGAAATGAGAATAACTCCTTTTAAAATTGATGAATTTTAATGGCATATAACCTATAAAAAATAGTCTAACTGATGAATATCAAAAAGCGAATTTTAATAGCTCCGTTAAACTGGGGTTTAGGTCATGGTTCACGTTGTATCCCTATTATTAATGCATTAATTGAACACGATTTTGAACCCATAATAGCAAGCGATGGTGACGCTTTACAGTTACTCAAAAAGGAATTTCCGAAACTAACATGTCTTGAACTTCCATCTTACCAAATTAAATATTCTAAATATGGCTTTTTATTAAAATGGCAATTGCTTAAAACTATTCCAAAATTACTTAAGTCAGTTCAAGAAGAAAAAAAAGTCGTTGAAGATCTTATTAAAACTCATGATATCAAAGGAATCATTTCAGACAACCGCTTTGGTATTTATACTTCGAACAAGCATATTCCAACTGTTTACATCACACATCAACTTAAAGTTTTTAGCGGTTTTACTTCGACTTGGTTAACAACCAAGTTACATCAACAAGTTATTAAAAAATATAATGAATGCTGGGTTCCAGATTTTGAAAACAATCAGAATTTAAGTGGAAAACTTGGGCACACTAACAACCATAAACTCAATCTTAAATATTTAGGTCCTTTAAGCCGGTTTAATAAAACTGAACCTACAACATCAAAGTATACTATTTTGGTATTGTTATCGGGTCCAGAACCTCAACGGTCACTTTTAGAAAATAAAATTTTGCGTGAATTAAAAAACTATAAAGAATCTATACTAGTTGTAAAAGGAGTGATTGAACATACCCAAAAAATGACACACCAAAATAATATGACTATTTATAACTTTATGAAAAGTCTGGAACTAGAAAACGCAATTAAACAAAGTGATATCATGGTATCGCGCTCTGGTTACACCACCATTATGGATTTAGCTGTGTTATTTAAAAAGAAAGTCTTTTTTATTCCGACACCCGGACAAAATGAACAGTTATATCTCGCAAAAAGAATGCAAGCGTTACAAATTGCACCCTACTGCAAACAAAGTGATTTTACATTTGATTGTTTAAAAAAAATTAATGATTATAAAGGTTTTGAAGTCGTCGAAAACAATCTAAATTTCAGTCAGTTATTTAGCCTTTTCAAGGGTGAATGAAAATTCGCTACCAACACCAAATTCACTTTCAACATATATTTTTTCATCATGCGCTTCTATAATGTGCTTTACTATTGAAAGTCCCAAACCAGAACCGCCTTCACTTCTAGAACCGCTTTTATCAACCCTGTAAAAACGTTCAAAGAGTCTTGATAAATGAGGTTTTCCAATTCCTATTCCATTATCAGTTATTCTAACAATTACCTTGTTTTTAATAAGATTTTCAATACTTACCTCGGTTGTTCCTTTTTCACGACCATACTTTATGGAGTTTACAACCAGATTAATCAATACCTGCTGGATACGTTCCTTATCGGCATTGACTAAAATGGGTTTGTTATACTCAATATCAAATGTTAATGTGATTTTTTTCTTGTTGGCTCGCATCTCAAACATATCAAATACATTTTTTACCATTTCAACAATGTCAAAACGTTCAATTTTCAAACGTAAATCACCTATTTCTAATTTGGTAATCATGTCTAAATCATTAACTATGTAAACCAGTCGTTCAACTCCTTTACTGGCTCTAGTTAGGTATTTTTCACGTATTTTTTCATCATTCATAGCACCGTCCAGCAACGTTAAAATATAGCCCTGAACAGTAAATAACGGTGTCTTTAATTCATGAGACACATTACCAAAAAACTCTTTTCTGTACTGGTCTCTAACTTTTAATGTTTCTATCTCTAGTTTTTTATCTCTAGCAAATTTATCTATTTCCTGAGTAAGCGTACCCATATCCGTATTTATTGGGCCGCGTGTTAAACTTGCAGATTCTAAAAGTGTTAAATCATCATATATTTTTTTTACTCTCCTGTAGATAAATCGTTCTACCCTAAACTGAATAACTAAAAATGCAAAAACGTAGCATATTATTGAAAAGACTAAAAGAATCAGCCAGTTAATAGTATAAAAACTATATAAAAAAACACCCATTAAGAGCGTTATAAATAGCGTTATAAAAAGCGATGTTTTTATTGCAAACTTATATGTTTTTTTGAATTTTGAACGCATTAATCTACAAACTTATAGCCTACACCTTTAACTGTTTTGAAGCAATCATCACCTATTTTTTCTCTTAGTTTTCTAATATGAACATCTATGGTTCTTCCGCCTACAACCACTTCATTTCCCCAAACTTTATCAAGGATTTCATCTCTTTTAAAAACTTTACCAGGCTTAGATGCTAATAAAGATAATAACTCAAATTCCTTTCTTGGCAAAATAATTTCTGTGCCGTTTAAAATAATTTTATACTCATCTCTATTGATAACTAAATTGCCTATTTTAACAGTATTATCAATATCTTGTTCTTTAAAACGTCTTAATAAGGCTTTAACTTTACTTACTAATACTTTTGGTTTAATAGGCTTGGTTATATAATCATCTGCTCCAGCATCAAAACCTGCTACTTGAGAATAATCTTCACCTCTAGCTGTTAAAAAAGTAATTACTGTGTCTTTTAAATCAGGACTTTTTCTAATAATTTCACAAGCCTCTATACCATCCATTTCTGGCATCATTACATCAAGAATAATTAAATGAGGAAGTTCTTTTTTAGCCTTTTTAACAGCTTCAAGACCATTTTCTGCAGTTAACACCTGATAGCCCTCATTTGATAAATTATAACCTACTATCTCTAAAATATCTGGCTCATCATCAACTAAAAGTATTTTAATGTCTTTTTTATTCATTCTGTAATTACGATTATAAGTTTATTATTTGAAGTAAATATAAAATTAATAACACAGATTTAGAGTAAATTTAATATAAATAACCATAAGGTAACGTATAACTTACAGTGTTTTAACCTTTCGATTAAAAACATGTTTTTTTAACAATACTTTGGTATAACTTTTGAAAGAATTTAGTAATTTTAAAACATAAACAACCTACTATGCAAAAAAACTACGTTTTAACTTTTATTTTTTCTCTTTTGTTTTTGATTTCTCTTCAAGGGTTTTCTCAATCAAATCAGAATTATACGCCCCAACAGCAACAACAAAATATTGAAGGTCTCTCTATATACCCCAACCCTGTTAGTAACGGAAAATTATACATTTATATTACATCTAAACGAGGATTAAATAAAACGGTTGCCGTATATAATGTTTTAGGCAAGCTAATATCGTCTACTGTATTAACAGGTAAAGAATTTAATATCTCACAGTTAAGTACCGGTGTTTACATTTTAAAAATTACTGAAAACAACATCAGTGAAACCCGGAAATTAATAATAAAATAAACTTAAAAAATACAATTTTAAAAGCGTTGCTAATAGTAACGCTTTTTTATTTTAGTACTTTTGCGTTTTTAAATCTATGATAGATACAAATGCCATTTTTAATATTCAATCTGAACAAAAGTTCACTGAATTGGCGTTGGATGTTTTTAACTATCAGTTTAAAAACAATACTGTTTACAGATCATTTTGTGATTTGTTATACAAACATCCAAGTGATGTTAAAACCATCAAAGACATTCCGTTTTTACCCATTCAATTCTTTAAAACTCACGAAGTTTTAAGCTCTCAAAATAATATACAAACCACCTTTACAAGTTCGGGAACAACTGGCAGTAAGACAAGTAAACATTTGGTTACCAATTTAGATATTTATAAAAATAGTTTTACTAAGGGATTTGAACAATTTTATGGAAGTGTAAACAACTATGTCATACTAGCGCTTTTACCATCCTATCTTGAGCGCGAAGGTTCTTCACTGATTTATATGGTAGATGCTATGATTACGCAATCAAAGCATTCAGAAAGTGGTTTTTATCTCAATAATTTAGATGAATTAAAAAACACCTTAACTCTATTAGATTCACAAGGGAAAAAAATATTGCTCATTGGTGTTTCCTTTGCTTTGTTAGATTTAATTGAGACGTATCAATTTAGCTTAAATAATACCATCGTCATGGAAACCGGAGGCATGAAAGGACGTCGAAAAGAATTGATACGCGAAGAACTCCATAGTCAACTTAAAGTTGGTTTTGGCGTTGAATCTATTCATAGCGAATATGGTATGACCGAATTATTGAGTCAGGCGTATTCACAGGGGAACGGTGTTTTTAATACTCCTAATTGGATGAAGGTTTTAGCTCGTGATACTGAAGATGCTTTAAGTATACTACCTACAGGAAAAAGTGGCGGACTTAATGTCATTGATTTAGCCAATATAAACTCTTGCTCTTTTATTGCCACACAAGATTTAGGACGTGTTTACAAAGATGATTCTTTTGAAGTCATTGGACGCTTTGACCATTCAGATATTCGTGGGTGTAATTTAATGGTGCTTTAATTTTTTCGTCATTGCAAATCCCTATAGCTCTCTGGAGAAGCAATCATATTCTTGCAACGTCATTGCGAACGCGGTGAAGCAATCTTATTATTTTTGAACTCCATTTATAAAAATTACTTTGTCATTGTGCTCTTTGTAATGAAGACACATTAAATCTATTTTTTTTGTAAGGATTATTAAAAATTTACGACCAAAAAATCAGCTATGAAAAAGAAATTATTTTCAAGCTGGTTGGTTAGTTTAAAGCCTGATGTTCTTCGTCAGGCTTTTCTTATGATATCCTAATTACAAAATAGTTTTTCTTACCACGTTGTAGCAACACAAACTTATTGTTAATTAAATCAGACACTGTAATTTTATAATCTTCTTTTACTTTTTCTTTATTAACTGAAATCGAATTTTCTTTAAGAGCTCTTCTGGCCTCTCCATTCGATTTTAAAAATCCCCCTTTTTCAGCTAAAGCAGCAATAATATCTAACCCTTCTTCTATTTCAGATTTTAAAATTTCTGTCTGAGGTACACCATCAAACACATCTAAAAAGGTTTGTTCGTTTAAATGCTTTAAGTCATTACTAGTAGAATTTCCAAATAAAATATTACTCGCTTTAATGGCATTATCTAAATCATCTTTAGAATGCACCATCGTGGTAATTTCCTCAGCTAAACGCTTTTGTAACACACGTAAATGCGGCGCTTCCTGATGTTCTGCTATTAAGTCGTTAATTTCAGACTCTGTTAAAAACGTAAATATTTTAATATACTTTTCTGCATCCTCATCACTTGAGTTTAGCCAATATTGATAGAATTTATAAGGTGATGTTCTGTTGGCATCTAACCAAACGTTACCGCCTTCAGACTTTCCAAATTTAGACCCGTCAGATTTTGTGATTAAAGGACAAGTAATGGCAAATCCCTTTCCATTATCAATTCGTCTAATTAATTCGGTTCCTGTGGTGATATTTCCCCATTGGTCACTCCCACCCATTTGAATGCTACAATTTTTTTCTTTATATAAGTGTAAAAAGTCGTATCCTTGAACTAATTGATAGGTAAACTCTGTAAAACTCATACCTTCTGTAGATTCAGATGAAATTCTGTTTTTTACAGAATCTTTAGCCATCATATAATTTACGGTAATATGCTTCCCAACATCGCGAATAAATTCAAGGAATGAAAAATCTTTCATCCAATCATAATTATTCACCAAAATCGCCGCATTGTCTGCATCACTTTCAAAATCTAAAAAGTGGGACAACTGATTTTTTATAGCTTCTTGATTATGACGTAGTGTTTTTTCATCCAACAAATTACGCTCGTTCGATTTTCCTGAAGGATCACCAATCATGCCTGTCGCTCCGCCAACTAACGCAACCGGACGATGTCCGCAGCGTTGATAATGAGCTAATAACATAATAGGGACTAAATTTCCTATATGTAAAGAATCTGCCGTAGGATCAAATCCTACATAAGCACTACGCATACTTTCCATTAAATGCTCTTCTGCACCAGGCATTACGGTATGTATCATGCCTCTCCAAGTCAATTCTTCTACAAAATTCTTTATCATGTTTTTATATTTTTACTAAACTACGGCAAAGATAAAAATCAATGTATAATTACTGATGAATTATGAATAATTCTTTACATTCGTTGTATGATTTTAGTAACAGGTAGTACAGGTTTGGTTGGTTCGCATTTGCTTTATAAACTTATAAGCAATGGTGAAAAAGTTAGAGCGATATATAGAACGGAACGTAAATTAGATAATATAAAACAGGTATTTTCGTGTTATACTGATAGTTACACGCCTCTTTTTGATTCGATTGAATGGGTTCAAGCAGACATTTTAGACATCCCATCATTAACAGATGCCTTTGAGGGCGTCTCCTATGTGTACCATTGTGCGGCTTTTGTGTCTTTTGAACCTGATAAATATCAACTTTTAAGAAAAACAAATATAGAAGGAACGGCCAATGTGGTTAACCTTTGTATATCTGAAAAAATTAAAAAACTTTGTTATGTAAGCTCTATTGCTACCATTGGAACTCTCGATGATACTGAAATGTTAACTGAAGAAAGCGAATGGAATCCTGAAGCTAGTAATAATGTTTACGCCATTACAAAGTACGGTGCTGAAATGGAAGTTTGGCGCGCTGCTCAAGAAGGTCTAGATATTGTAATGGTAAATCCTGGTGTTATTTTAGGGGCAGGTATTTGGCGTTATGGAAGTGGTAGTTTATTTAAAAAAGCGCATCATGGCTTTAAACATTATACCGCTGGTTCTATTGGGTTGGTTGATGTGAAAGATGTGGTATCGGTTATGATCAAACTTACAAAAAGCGACATAACAAACGAACGTTTTATCCTGATTGCTGAAAGCTGGAGTTACAAAGATTTTCTTAGGGATATTTCTATTTCGGTTAACACTTCGCCGCCTAAAAAATTGGCGCCTCAGTGGTTATTGCAAATAGCATGGAGACTAGATTGGTTAACACACAAATTAACTGGCAAACGTAGGCAACTAACTAAACATTTAGTAACATCATTATCTACTAAAAAATCCTATGATACTACCAAAATAAAATCGTATTTAAATTTTGAATTTAAACCGGTCAAAGATAGTATTACAGAGATTGGGACGCTTTATCTGAAGCAGGTTGAATAAGCTTTTTAGGCTTTGTTTTATTTTTTAAATTAGGATTAAGAATTGAATCTTTTTCTAGTTTTTCCTTTAAAGAAGCTTTTGGCTTTAACAGATTGTTTATTGAATCCTTTTTTCTTACAGCATTAATAGAATCTTGTTTCTTCTTTTCCTTAAGTTCAGTTTCTTCTAACTTTGTATAAAATTGAGATAGCTCTTCTAAACTATCTTTAACCTTTGTGTAAATTTCATCATAATCCTTCACATAAAAAGCATAATAATTATTGCTTAATGCGAATGTAGCACTATCTATATCATACTTTTTATAAACATAATCGTCTGAGTAAATATTTTTATTTTCTAAAATCTTTTTATTGGCTCCATTTGAAGATGATATTAATTTCAAATCTATGATAATGTTGACCATCTCCTTCTTTGAAATTAAATGCTTTGGCTTTTCAGGTTTATTCATGGTGTAACATGATACCGCTAAGAATCCTAGAAACATATATGTAAAAAAACGTTTTAGCATTACCTATTAAAAGTTAAGCGTTTTGCAGATTTAAAATTATGAAATTTAGAATTCTCGAAAACCAAATTACCATTTACAAACGTATGAGTTATTCTCGACTTAAACGTTGTTCCTTCAAAAGGAGACCATCCACATTTATATAAAACATTATCCTTTTTTACAGTATATGGATTATTATAATCTACTAAAACTAAATCGGCATAATAGCCTTCTTTTATAAATCCTCTTTTTTCAATTTGAAATAAAATAGCCGGATTGTGACACATTTTTTCAACCACTTTTTCAATAGAAATTTTTTCTTTGTGACACATTTCTAGCATAGCAGATAAGGCATGTTGCACTAAAGGTCCTCCAGAAGGTGCTTTCGTGTAAACATTTCTCTTTTCTTCTAACGTATGTGGGGCATGGTCTGAAGCAATAACATCTATTCTATCATCAAGCAGAGCTTCCCAAAGTTGATCCCTATCCTTTTTGGATTTTACCGCTGGATTCCATTTTATTAAGGTTCCTTTTGTATCATAATCCTCATCTGAAAACCATAAATGGTGAATACAAACCTCGGCTGTTATTTTTTTATCTTTTAAAGGGGTTTTATTACTGAATAATTTAGTTTCCTTTCCTGTAGACAAATGAAAAACATGCAATCTAGCACCTGTTTTTTCTGCTAATTTAATAGCTTTTGATGATGATAAATAGCAAGCTTCTTCACTTCGTATTTCTGGATGACATTTAATAGGAATATCTTCACCATACTTAGCTATGTACGTTTCAAGATTTGCTTTAATTGTTGTTTCATCCTCACAATGAACAGAAATTAATAAATTGGTGCTTGCAAATATTTTCTCAAGAACTATTGGGTCATCAACCAACATATTACCTGTAGAAGATCCTAAAAATAATTTCAAGCCAGCAACTTTGTTCGCATCAACTTTTAAAATTTCTTCTAAATTATCATTAGTACCACCAAACATAAATGAATAATTGGCGTACGATGTTTTTGCTGCAATTTCAAACTTGTCTTCTAATTTTTCAATAGTAGTCGCTTGCGGAATCGTATTAGGCATTTCAATAAATGACGTTATACCGCCAGCTACTGCAGCTCTAGATTCTGTTTCAATGGTTGCTTTATGGGTAAGTCCTGGTTCTCTAAAATGCACTTGGTCGTCAATAACTCCTGGCAATACGTATTTACCTTCGGCATCAACCACATGGACATCTGAAGATTTTGCACTAATTGAACTACTTATTTCCTTTATAAACTCTCCTTCAATTAGTATATCCCCACAAAATACAGCGCCCTCATTTACAATATGTGCGTTTTTTATAAGTATTATTTTTTCCTTCATAACTCTACTTTTTGAAAATACTTTTAATTTTCATTGAAATTACCCCAAAGATTGCTTCAGAAATTATGCCAGAACTTAATTTTGATTGTCCTTTCGTTCTGTCTGTAAATATAACAGGAACTTCTTCAATTTTAAACTTTTTAATATACGCCTTAAATTTCATTTCTATTTGAAAGGCATACCCAATAAATTTAATAGTATCTAAATTTAAGGCTTCTAAGACATGTCTTTTATAGCAAACAAAACCTGCAGTAGTATCGCGTATTGCCATACCAGTGATAATGCGTACATAAACAGATGCTAAATAAGACATCAAAACTCTGTTCATTGGCCAGTTTACCACATTTACTCCAGTTATATACCTTGAACCTATTGCAACATCTGCACCATTTGTGCTACAAGCATTATATAACTTAATTAAATCTTTAGGGTCATGTGAAAAATCGGCATCCATTTCAAAAATATAGTCATATTTTTTCTTTAAAGCCCATTTAAAACCGTGTATATAAGCTGTTCCTAAACCTGATTTTTCTACTCTTGATTCTAAAAACAATCGCTGTTGAAACTCCTTTTGGAGTTCTTTTACCTTTAAAGCTGTTAAGTCTGGAGAACTATCATCAACAATAAGAATATGAGTGAATTCAGACTCCGAAAACACTGCTTTAATTATGGCTTCAATATTTTCAATCTCGTTATAGGTTGGTATAATTACTAAAGCATGTTTCATGTATTCTCATAGTATTGTTTTTAATATTTCATTTTTCCTAAAAACAGTTTTGTTTTGCCTAGGAAGCATTAAAAACTTATAAATTTTAGCAAATGTACATTATTTAAAAGATACTTTTTTTTAAATATTCCTTAATAATTTAAAGTAGGTATTATTATTTATAATAATTTTAGGGCATGCTTCGTACTATACAAACATTTGAATTATTTACTATTTTAATAGTTATTGGCATTGCTTTTATAGCAGTTGCAAAATCACTATTCCCTAGACGTTTTAATGATTTTGTTTATGTGTTAGGGAACTCAAAATACCTTAAGATTTATGCTAGAGAACAAAAGTTTTTTGACAGATTTGATGCCTTACTTTTTGTTAACCTGATACTTTCTTTATCTATTTTCGGATTTATTTACCTGAAACTTTCAAATCAGGTCTTTGCACCTAACATCGATGTTATATTTAAATTAACGATTGGAATTGGCATCTTTATTTTAATAAAAGTTCTTTTAGAACGACTTATAGGAAGCCTTTTTGAAATCGATAAATTGATTGACCAATATTTATTTCAAAAAATAAGTTACAAGAACTTTATAGGTTTGTTTTTAGTTCCTGTTAATCTAATTTTATTGTTTAGTATTACACCTTCGTTAATTATCCTTTATATAATTATATTTTTATTATTAGTAGTTAATATTATGGGCTTAATCACTACTATAAAAACGCATCAAAGTTTAATAAAACGAAACTTATTTTATTTTATTTTGTATCTTTGCACTCTTGAAATTGCACCTTATATCATATTGTACAAGGTGTTTAATTCATAATAACTGAAGTAACTAATTGCGCCCTATGAAAGTGAAAACCATTTTGGTGTCCCAACCAGAACCTAAAGTAGAAAATTCTCCATATTTTGATCTTCAAGAGAAGCAAAAAGTAAAAATAGATTTCAGACCTTTTATTCATGTAGAAGGCGTTTCTGCTAAAGAAATCAGACAACAAAAAGTAGATTTAAATAACTATACAGCTATTATTTTAACGAGTAGAAATGCTGTAGACCATTATTTTAGAGTTGCTGAAGAAATGCGCTTTAAAGTGCCAGATACCATGAAATACTTTTGTCAATCTGAAGCAGTCGCTTTTTATTTGCAAAAATATGTAGTTTACAGAAAACGTAAAATTTATGTTGGTAAACGGTCTTTCTCTGAATTATCGCCTTTAATTAAAAAATATAAAGACGAAAAATTCTTACTGCCGTGTACAGATAAGGTAAAACCTGAAGTTCCTGAAACCATGACTGCTTTAGGAGTTAATTGGAAATTAGCTACTTTTTACAAAACTGTAATTAGTGATCTTTCTGATTTAGCGGATGTATACTATGATGTTTTAGTCTTTTTTAGTCCTTCAGGTATTGAATCATTATTTCATAATTTCCCAGATTTTAAACAAAATAATACACGAATAGCAGTATTTGGAGACACCACTATTAAAGCGGTTGAAGAAAAGGGATTACGTGTAGATATTGCCGCACCTACTAAAGAAACTCCATCTATGACCATGGCTTTAGAAAAGTATATTGATAAAGTTAATAAAGGCAAATAACTCAATCTATAAATAAAAAAAAGAGCGACTTAATTTTTAAGTCGCTCTTTTTTTATGTTAAAACGCATAGCGTTGCGGACCACCTCTCCGTATTTCTTCACTGGCAAAGGCTTCAAATTTTTTAAAGTTCTCTCTAAAGGCGTTAGTTAGTTTAAAAGCCGTTTTATAATAAGCTTCATCATTATTCCAGGTAGCTCTCGGACTCAAAACCTTCGTTGGAACTCCAGGGCATTCTCTAGGTTGAGCCACACCAAATACTGAATGAATGTGGTAGCTGTCATAAGTATACAATCCTAAATCCCCATTTAAAACAGCATTAATCATAGCACGAGTGTACTTTAATTTCATTCGGGTTCCTACACCATAAGGGCCACCTGTCCAGCCTGTATTAACCAACCAAACACTGACACCTGCTTCTTTCATTTTTTTGCTTAACATATCTGCATATTTAGCAGGATGTAATGGCATAAAAGGTGCTCCAAAACATGCCGAGAAAGATGGTTGAGGTTCTACAACACCTGCCTCAGTTCCGGCAACTTTAGCCGTATATCCAGACATAAAATGATACGCTGCCTGACTAGGTGTTAGTTTAGATATAGGAGGTAAAACACCAAAAGCATCAGCTGTTAAAAAGAAAATATGCTTTGGATTCTTTCCTATGGAAGGGACTTTAATATTTTCAATGTGATTGATAGGATAACTTACTCTCGTATTTTGGGTAATGGCAGTATCAGCAAAATCAACATGACCCTCAGCATCTAAAATGACATTTTCTAAAATGGCTCCCGGTTTAATCGCTTCAAAAATCTCCGGTTCATTTTCAGCAGACAAATTAATCACTTTTGCATAACATCCTCCTTCAAAATTAAAAATGCTATTTTCTTTTGTCCAACCATGCTCATCATCGCCAATTAAACTTCGGTTTGGATCTGTGGAAAGTGTTGTTTTTCCGGTTCCTGAAAGCCCAAAGAAAATAGCTGTATCCCCATCTTTACCAATATTAGCGCTACAATGCATTGGCAGGGTGTTTTTATACATTGGTAAAATAAAGTTTAAGGCCGAAAAAATACCTTTCTTAATTTCGCCCGTATAGCCAGTTCCGCCAATTAAGGCAATCTTTTTTGTGAAATTTAAAATGGCAAAATTATGTTGACGGGTGCCATCCAATTCTGGATTTGCTTTAAACCCTGGCGCATTAACAACCAACCATTCCGCATCAAACGTTTCTAATTCGTCTTCTGTAGGGCGAAGAAACATATTGTAAGCAAACTGATTACTCCAAGGAAATTCATTAATAACTCGAATATTAAGTTTATAATCTTCATCAGCACACGCATAACAATCTCTCACAAAAATCTCTTTATTTGAGAGATATTCTGCAACTTTAGTATATAAGCTTTCAAACTTCTCTGGATCAAACGGAACATTAATATCTCCCCACCAAATATTATCTCTAGTTACATCGTCTTTAACTATAAATCTATCCAAAGGAGATCTACCTGTAAACTCTCCAGTATTAACTGCTAAAGCTCCAGAAGACGCCTCAACGCCTTGTCCCTTTTCTAAAGTTATGTCATGAAGTTCTTTTGGTGAAAGTTGATACCTTACTTTAGCTTTTTTAATGCCGTATTGTTCTAACTCAATCGTTTTCGTAAGTTGGTTGTAATTTGTCATAATTTTGCTTAAAAATGATTATTTGGCAAAATAAAAGAATATTTTTGTGTTATTATATAAAAATATTAATTATTTGCTTTCATTTTTATGAAATTCACAAACAATAAAACCCAGGAAATGATAAGACATAAACCTCCTATTGGAGTCACAAATGCGATGGTTTTAAAATCAAAATTTGTTAATAAATTCGTCGCCAAGCCATAAATAGATCCAGAAAAAAGCAACCACCCTATTAAAACAAAATAGAATATGAGTTTTTTTGATTTAGCTGAAATAAAGGTCGTACTTCCTACAAAAAGCAGTAAAAGAGCGTGATACATTTGATATCGCACACCTGTTTCAAACGTTTGTATGGATTCCGCGGGAATTAATTCTTTCAATCCATGGGCGCCAAATGCTCCTAAAACAATGGCAGTAACTCCTAAAAATGACGCTAAAATTAAAATTTGCTTGTTCATATCTATACTACATTTCAGTTTATAAAACCTTTTGTATTTATTACATTAGTCTCAACAAAATTAGTTAACAAAATTCATTATGCGAAACATTTTAGTTATTGGTTCAGGAAAATCAACGTCTTACTTAATAAAATATCTGTTAGATAAATCAGAAACCGAAAACTTATTCATAACCATAGGAGATATCAACATTAACCACGCGTCGAAGATTATTAATAATCATATTCGTGCTAAAGCAATTATCCTAGATATCTTTGATTTAGATTCAAGAAAAGAGGCAATTAAAAATGCTGATATTATTATTTCCATGCTTCCTGCACGATTACATATTGATGTAGCGAAAGATTGTATTGAATTTGGGAAAAATATGGTTACCGCCTCTTATATAAGTCCAGAAATGGAAGCTTTAAATGATAAAGCCATTGAAAAAGGTTTGATTTTTATGAATGAAATTGGCGTTGACCCTGGTATTGACCACATGAGCGCCATGAAAGTCATTGATAGCATACGAGCCAATGGAGGTAAAATGATTTTGTTTGAATCTTTCACCGGAGGTCTTGTAGCACCCGAAAGCGACAATAACCTCTGGAATTATAAATTTACCTGGAACCCAAGAAACGTGGTGGTTGCGGGTCAAGGTGGAGCTGCCAAATTTCTGCAAGAAGGTACTTATAAATACATCCCTTACCACAGATTATTTAGAAGAACTGAATTTTTAGATATTGAGGATTATGGCAGGTTTGAAGTGTATGCCAACCGAGATTCTTTAAAGTATCAACATGTTTATGGTTTAGACTCCATTAAAACACTGTATCGTGGTACCATGAGGCGTGTTGGATTTAGTCGTGCATGGAATATGTTTGTTATGTTAGGTATGACAGATGATAGCTATACCATTGATGATAGTGAAAATATGAGTTATAGAGATTTCGTTAATGCCTTTTTACCTTACAGTCCATCTGATTCGGTAGAATTAAAATTTAGACATACTCTAAAAATTGATCAAGATGATATTGTTTGGGATAAGTTGTTGGAACTTGATATTTTCAACTCTAAAAAAATGGTAGAACTTAAAAAAGCAACACCAGCACAAATTTTACAAAAAATGCTAATGGATAGCTGGACACTTGATAAAGATGATAAAGATATGATCGTCATGTATCATAAATTTGGCTATGAACTGAATGGTAAAAACTATCAAATAGACTCAACTATGGTTACTCTAGGTGATGATCAAACGTATACAGCCATGGCAAAAACAGTCGGCTTACCTGTTGCTAGCGCTACACTTGCAATTTTAAACGGTAAAATAACCACACCTGGAGTTCAAATTCCTATTACCAAAGAAGTTTACGAACCTATTCTAAAAGAGCTGGCAGATTCTGGTATTTTGTTTAAAGAAAAAGAAGTCCCTTATCACGGTTACAACCCGCTAAATATATAAGGTTTTGGTGTTTCCCTGTCGGTTTAGGCTTTCTCAACTCCCTTTTTTATGTTTTAAAAACTAGAGTTCAATAAATAATCTGTTGTCTTTAAAAAATTTACATCATATATTGTTTCTATGTCACCTTGAGCACATTCGAAAGGTTTTTAACTTCTTACATTTTTTAAAGGTTTCGACTGAGCTCAACCTTACATTATTAATTCATTAAACATAAAAAGAGCTCAAACAAATTGTTCAAATACGGAGTATTCACGAACTCAAATATTTAAAATAGAATACATGAGCAATCCTTAACGCAATATTTAGTTTTAGATTGAATCCTTTTACTACTTTTATGTTTTTATTTAAAACTTTATAAGTAATGAAGGTTGCAAATCATAATCTAGAAATAGACGGCATTGATAAAAAAATTCTTCGCACTCTGATGGCAGACGCGAGAACACCCATTCTTGAAATTGCAAGAAATGTTGGTATTTCTGGCGCAGCTATTCATCAACGATTGAGAAAACTTGAAAAGTCTGGTTTGATTTCGGGTTCCAAATTCGTTATTAATCCAAAAGTTTTAGGATATAACACCATGGCATTTATTGGTATTCATTTAGATACAGCCATGAGCCATAGTGACGTACTGAAACAGCTAAAAAAAATTCCTGAAATATTAGAATGCCATTACTCTACGGGAAGTTGGAATGTATTTATTAAAATTCTTTGTAAAGACAATGTGCATTTAATGCACTTACTAGAAAAGGAAATTCAATCTATTCCTGGTGTTTCACGAACGGAAACCTTTATTTCACTGGATCAGCAAATAGATAGACAAATAAGTATATAAAAACAAAACCCAAACGAAAGCTTGGGTTTTGTTTTTATTAAGATTCCTGCTTTTGCAAGAATTAGTTACATTTTCATCAACCAAGAACGTACATCGACTTCCTTCTTAATTAAATCTCTTAAATCATCTATTTTAACACGTTCTTGCTCCATGGTATCTCTATGACGAATCGTAACCGTATTATCCTCTAAAGTATCGTGATCTACTGTAATACAAAATGGTGTTCCGTTTGCATCTTGGCGTCTGTAACGTCTTCCAACAGCGTCTTTTTCATCGTAATCTACATTAAAATCCCATTTTAATTCGTCTACGATTTTTCGGGCTACTTCAGGTAAACCATCCTTTTTAACTAATGGCAAAACAGCGGCTTTTACTGGCGCTAATACACTTGGCAATTTTAAAACGGTTCGTGTTGTACCATTCTCAAGTTCTTCTTCAACTAAAGAATTTGAGAATACGGCTAAAAACATACGGTCTAAACCGATAGACGTTTCTAACACATACGGAACATAACTTTTATTTTCTTCAGGATCGAAATATTGTAGTTTCTTACCTGAGAATTTTTCGTGCTGACTTAAATCAAAATCAGTTCTAGAATGAATCCCTTCTAATTCTTTAAATCCGAACGGAAATTTAAATTCAATATCGGCAGCAGCATCAGCATAATGTGCTAATTTTTCATGGTCGTGAAAACGATAATTCTCTGCCCCCATTCCTAAACTTAAATGCCATTTCATTCGTGTTTCTTTCCAATGCTCGTACCATTTGGCTTGAGTGCCAGGTTTAATAAAAAACTGCATTTCCATTTGTTCAAACTCACGCATTCTAAATATAAATTGTCTTGCTACAATTTCATTTCTAAACGCTTTTCCTGTTTGAGCAATCCCAAAAGGGATTTTTAAACGGCTTGTTTTCTGAACATTTAAAAAGTTAACAAAAATACCTTGTGCTGTTTCTGGACGCAAGTACAAATCCATCGCATTTTCGGCAGACGCACCCAATTTGGTTCCAAACATTAAATTGAACTGTTTAACCTCTGTCCAATTTCTTGATCCTGTTAACGGGTCAGCAATTTCTAACTCTTCAATAAGTGCCTTCACATCCGCTAAATCTTCATTTTCTAAAGATTTTGCCATTCGCGAAAGCGTTGTATTTATTTTTTCTTGATAGCCTAAAACACGGCCATTGGTAGAAATAAATTCTTCTTTATTAAAGGCATCACCAAAACGTTTTGCTGCTTTATCAACTTCTTTATCAATTTTAGCTTCAATTTTAGCACAGTAGTCTTCAATTAAGACATCAGCTCTATAACGTTTTTTGGAGTCTTTATTATCAATTAACGGATCGTTAAACGCATCAACGTGCCCCGATGCTTTCCATGTGGTTGGATGCATAAATATAGCAGCATCAATACCTACTATATTGTCATTCATTTGCACCATTGCTCTCCACCAATAATCGCGGATATTTTTCTTTAATTCTGCCCCGTTTTGGGCGTAGTCGTAAACTGCGCTTAAACCGTCATATATTTCGCTGCTTTGAAATACATAACCGTATTCTTTTGCATGCGAAATTACCTTCTTAAATTGATCGTCTTGATTTGCCATGGTGCAAAAATATAAAACCGCTTCAAACAAATAGCTTGTTTGTTAAAAAATAAGTAGTCAATTCTTTTATTTTTTAATTAAGTTTACAAAAGTTCATATTGTCTTTCAATGCTACAATCTATTGTTAATGTATTCTTTCCTAAAGTATGTTATGCTTGTCATGACCTTTTAGGTGATAACGAACAAGATATTTGCACCCATTGCAGAAACAGTTTACCTGTAACCGACTTTCATTTTAATGATGATGATACCGTTTTAAAGGTGTTTTATGGGCGCGTTAAAGTTATCAATGCGACGGCTTTATTACGATTTGAAAAAAAAGGAATTGTTCAACAATTAATTCATAGTCTAAAATACAAAGGGCAAGAACAAATTGGTGTCTTTTTAGGTGATTGGTTAGGAGGTGAGTTAAAAACGGTGAAAGCTTATGAAGATATTGACCTTGTAATTCCGGTACCACTTCACACAAAGAAACTTAAAAAACGGGGTTACAATCAAGTTGCTAAATTTGCACAACACATTGCTTTGGCTTTAAATGTTCCTTATAGGGATAATATACTTTTAAAAGTAACCAACACAGAATCGCAAGTACTAAAAAAACGCCTGGCAAGATGGAATGACTCAAACGAATTATTTACTCTTAAAAACAAACACACCATAGCAAACAAACATATTTTATTGGTGGATGACTTAATTACGACTGGAGCAACCATGGAAGCTTGCATCTCGGTTTTAAATCGTGCAGATAATATAAAAATAAGTGTGGCATCCATGGCAATTGCGTAACGAGTTTGTCGTTATATCTGTAAAATTATGTAGGTTTGCTTAAATTTTATTTTGGTAATGAATAAAACGGTTTCAAATTTTATTTTTATAGTTGTTATAGGTCTAATTTTTATTAATTGTGCCAACCGAGGAACACCTCAAGGTGGCGACAAAGACATTACACCGCCTAAAATACTAAAATCTGAACCAGAGAATTTTTCAACAAATTTTAAAGGCAAAGAAATTAAAATATATTTTGATGAATACATTAAGATTAAAGATATACAAAAACAACTAATTATTTCACCACCAATGAAAACACTGCCAGAAATAACCCCCTTTAGCAGTGCTAGTAAATCTATTACCATTAAAATTTTTGACACCCTTCAGCCTAACACAACCTATGCGTTTAATTTTGGAAACAGTATTTCTGATAACAATGAAGGAAATCTGTTCCCTTACTATCGTTATGTGTTTTCAACGGGAGATTATATAGATTCATTAACAGTGAACGGTCAAATTTTTGATGCCTTAGACAAAAAGCCAGACACCTTCGTGTCTGTTGGCTTGTATGAAGTGGACTCTACCTTTAATGATTCCATTATTTATAAAGAAAATCCAAAATATGTTACTAATACCTTAGACAGTGCAACCACCTTTTCTATTCAAAATATTAAGGCTGGGACTTACATGCTATATGCCTTAAAAGACGCAAATCAAGATAACAAATTTCAACAAAAAACAGATAAAATTGCGTTTTATAACCACTTTATAACCGTTCCAACAGATTCTACATACAATTTACGCCTATTTTCAGAAAATTTAGATTTTAGATCTTTCAGACCTCAAAATATTGCAGGCCAAAAAATTGTTTTTGGATATGAAGGTGATTATGAACATATGCATATTGATTTACTATCTGATACTCCAGAAGACTTTAAACACCGTATTACAAAAGACGAAAAAACGGATTCTTTATATTATTGGTATGCGCCTAAAATTGAAGCAGATTCATTAGTTTTCAAAGTAACAAACAAAGATTTCGAAAAAGACTATACGGTTAATCTTGGGGACAAAAAGCGTGACTCCTTAACTATTAAAGCTACCCCAACAGGAGCTATAAGAGTTGATGAAGATTTGAAAGTTTCAGGATCTATCCCATTCACTGCCTTTGATGCTTCAAAAATAACCATCATGGATAAAGATTCTACTCTGGTTGATTATACGACAACATTTGATACTATTACCAACAATTACATATTTAATTTCAAGAAAACGGAAGACAACACTTATAAGATTCAGGTGCTACCAGAAGCGTTTACAGATTTATTTGACACTAAAAATGATACTCTAAATTTTAATGTTAAAACAAAAAAGTCATCGGAGTTTGGATATGCGCGTTTTACCTTAGTTAATGCTACGTATCCCATTATTTTTCAATTAGTTAATGAAAAAGGTGATGTTCAATATGAACAGTATTCAAGTAAACAAGAAATTTTAGATTTTTTAAATTTAACTCCTGGAAAATATACTATTCGCGTTATTTTTGATACTAATGGTAATAAAAAATTTGACACTGGTAATTATCTAAAAAAAATACAACCAGAACGTGTTAGCTTTTTTAAAGAAATAGAAATACGTGCTGATTGGGGCTATCCAGAAACTCTTGTGTTTAAGGAAGAAGAGTAAAGTTGTCCTTGTCGTTTAAAAACTTAAGCTTGTTCCTGTAATAATTAATATGATTCTTTTCTAAAGTAACGACTCCTACTTGCTCCCTATTGGGTTTAAAAGCAATTATCTCATTTCCAAGAACATCAAAAGTTGCAGAATGACCACAAAACTCATTTTGTACTTCGTCCAACCCAACACGATTAATTCCGATACAGTAACACATATTTTCTATGGCTCTTGCTTTTAGTAAGGAGTCCCATGCAAAAATTCTAGGTTTTGGCCAATTGGCAACATATAGCAAGACGTCATAATCTTCAATGTTTCTTGCCCAAACAGGAAATCGTAAATCATAACATACTAACGGACAAATTTTCCAGCCTTTAAACTCAACAATTAATTTTTTACTGCCGGCAGTAAAAACTTTATCTTCACCAGCCAAGGTAAACGTATGTCGTTTATCATATACCTGAATATCTCCAGAAGGTTCAACAAAAAGCAAGCGATTATAATAGGTTTCGCCTTCAGAAATAATAAGACTTCCAACAATAGCGGCATTTGTTTTTAAGGCTCTCTTTTTCATCCATGCCACCGTTTTTCCATCCATGGTTTCAGCAACCTCTTTAGCATTCATAGTAAATCCTGTAGAAAACATTTCTGGAAGAATAATAACATCAACAGTCTTTGATATGCTTTCTATTTTTTCTTTTAATTGTTTTCGATTCTTTTTAGGGTTTTCCCAAACCAAATCTGTTTGAATTAAGGCTATTTTAAGTTGCTCTTGCATGATTATAGGGTATTTAATATATCTGCTGCTTTTTTAAGGGTTTCATTGCTTTTAGCAAAACAAAATCGCAACACGTTATTATTTAAATTATTGGTATTGAATACCGACAATGGAATGGATGCAATTCCTGATTCTGCAGTTAATCGCTTGGCAAATTCCACATCGTTTTCTGTAGTGATGTCTGAATAATCTAAAACCTGAAAATACGTACCTTTTGATGGTAAAAACTTAAACCTTGACGATTCAATTAATCCTAAAAACAAATCCCTTTTCTCTTGATAAAACTGAGGCAAGTTCAAGTAATAACTTGGTTCTTTTAAATATTCTGCTAAACCTTTTTGCAAAGGATGATTTACACAAAACACATTAAATTGATGCACTTTTCTAAACTCGCTCATCAATTCTTTGGGCGCGCAACAATACCCCACTTTCCATCCCGTATTATGAAACGTTTTTCCAAAAGAAGCCACCACAAAACTTCGTGATTTTAAATCGGGAAACAAACACGCACTTTGGTGTTTTTCACTATCAAAAATAATATGTTCGTATACTTCGTCACTCAACACCACAATATCAGTTCCGTTTGTTATTGCTTCCAATTGAAGCATGTCTTCTTTTGAAAAAATACTACCGCTAGGGTTGTGAGGTGTATTGATAATAATCATTTTTGTACGATTAGTAATCTGTTCCTTTACCTGTTCCCAATCGACATTATACTGAGAGTGTTGTAATTGGATTGATATGGTTTTGCCGTCGTTTAATTCAATAAAGGGCTCATACGAGTCATAGGCGGGTTTAAAAATAATAACCTCATCGTCTTTACTAACGAATGCCGAAATAATGCACGAAATAGCCTGAGTAGCACCCGCTGTAATTGTAATTTCTGATTCAGAATCGTAACTTGATTGATAGAGTAAATCAAATTTTTCAGCAATCTGTTCTCGCAACTCAAAAACCCCAGCCATAGGCGCGTATTGATTATAGCCTTTTCGCATAGCTTTCGTTACTAAATCAATCAGTTTGGGGTCACTCTCAAAATCCGGAAATCCTTGAGACAAATTAATAGCTTGATGCTTGGATGCCAAAGCACTCATTACCGTAAATATTGATGTCCCTACATGAGGAAGTTTAGATTGATATTGCATATTTTTCATTAAATATATAGTAAATTTACAATAATAAATAGATGCTTTTATTTTTAACCCCTTTGAATTTTTTACATTATGAAATTTCTTAAAATTATACTGTTTTTTTTAACAGCAACAATGTCTGCTCAACAAGGAGGCATGTGGATTCCTTCGCTTTTAGAAGGTATGAACGAAGAAGAAATGACCAATCTTGGAAGCAAATTAACAGCTAAAGATATTTACGATGTTAATCACTCCAGTTTAAAAGATGCCGTTGGTCATTTTAATGGCGGCTGTACCACGGAAGTAATTTCTCCTCAAGGTCTAATATTAACCAATCATCATTGTGGTTTTAGTCAAATACAATCTCATTCTTCACTTGAAAACGACTATTTAAAAAATGGTTTTTGGGCTATGAATTTTGATGAAGAATTGCCAAATAAAGGATTGTATGTAGAGTTCATTGTAAGTATTCATGATGTTACAAAAGAGGTTTTAGACATGGTTAATGATGATATGACTGAGAAAGATAAACAGTCTATGATCTCAAAAACCAGTAATGGCATTATGAAAAATTGGCCAAGAGAATCTTGGCAAGACGTAAAGATTAAATCATTTTATAAAGGCAATCAGTATTTCCTATTTGTTACAGAGCGTTTTGAAGATATTCGTTTGGTTGGCGCACCTCCAACAAGTATTGGTAAATTTGGAAGCGACACAGATAATTGGGTATTTCCAAGACACACGGGTGATTTTTCAATATTTAGAATTTATGCCGATGCTAATAATCATCCAGCAACCTACAGTAAAGACAATAAACCCTACCAACCAAAACACTTTTTACCAATTTCGTTAGATGGCGTTGAAGAAGGGGATTTTACAATGGTTTTCGGATTTCCAGGCACAACTAATGAGTATTTACCTGCTGTTGCTATCGAGCACATTACTAAAAATTTCAATCCAACCAATATCGCTATTCGCGAAGCTGCTTTAAAAGTGATTGATGCTGAAATGAAAAAAAATGATGCTGTCCGAATTAAATACGCTTCAAAACAAGCCCGAATTGCGAATGCATGGAAAAAATGGATTGGTGAAGATTTAGGTATTAAAAAAAGCAATGCTGTGGCCAAAAGACGCGATTTTGAAGCCACGTTTAAAAACGCTTTAAAAGAAAAAAATTTAGTTGAAAAGTATGGTTATATTTTGCCGGAATTTGACCGGTTATATAAAGATTTCGCACCTGTAGATATCAAGCGCCGTAATTTTATTGAAGTCTTTTTAGTGACGAATGAGTTGATGCAAATGACCCTTAGAGCCTATCAGTTTGAGCAAGCAATCACTGCCCATCCTGACTATTTAGAAAAAGCGAAAGAGAGATTAACAGGAATCTTGAAAGGCATACATAAAAATTATGATGTTAATGTGGATAAAGGTGTTTTTGTTAACATCATGCCTTTATATGGCAAAGAAGCCGATGTTTCAATTTATAATCAAACGGCATTTACCAATTTAGACGATGCCTTAAAATTATTTGAAGGTGATGTTAACGATGTTCTTAAAAAATTGAATGAAGATGCTGCTTATCAATATGCCAAACCTATTATTGATGAATATTATAATACCATTGATAAAGAATTTCAGCAAAAAAACGAGATTATCACAGCTTTACAAACCACCTATATGACAGCGTTAATGGAAGCTTTGCCTAACGCGCGTTATTTTCCAGATGCAAATAGCACGCTTAGAGTAACTTACGGTCAAGTGCGGGGTTACTCTCCTAGAGATGCGGTATACTATAACCCCGTGAGTTATTTAGATGGCGTTATGGAGAAATACGTACCCGGCGATTATGAATTTGATGTACCTAAAAAACTACGTGATTTATATGAAACTAAAAATTATGGGCCATATGCTGATAAAAACGGGAAAGTTCCAGTCTGTTTTTTAGGAACAAACCATACCACTGGAGGAAACTCTGGAAGTCCAGCAATTGATGCCTATGGAAACCTTGTAGGATTAAATTTTGATCGTGTTTGGGAAGGTACAATGAGTGATATGTACTATGATCCTGAAATTTGTAGAAATATTATGGTCGATTTACGTTACGTGCTTTTTATAATTGATAAATATGCTGGAGCAACAAACTTAATTGACGAAATGACTTTGGTACATCCTAAAAACAAAAAACACTAAAGCAAGATAGTTTGTAACTTAAATGAGTTACTAAACTAAACATGTATTAAAAAAACAGTGCTCAGATTTATATTATGAGCACTGTTTTTTATCTTTTTTAAGTAATTAATTGTTTATTTTTAGTTCTGCTTCTTTTAGTTTTTGTTCTAATTTTTTAAGTCGCTTTTGCCATTTTTCATCATCATTTGGAGACAAACCTCCTTTATTTTTCAATTGGGTATACTCATCTTTTACACTATTCAATTTTTCTCTTATCTCAAAAAAATCGTCTCTTGCGTCTTCTCTAGCTTCTATTTTATCATCTAATTGTTTCTGCTGTTCGTTAAGTTCCTTCTCCTTTTGTTTTAATTGCTTTAACGATTCTTCAATTTGATCTTGTTTTTTCTCTTCAGCTTGTTTGACTTCATGACGTTTTTCTAAAATAGATTGTATGTTTTCTTTTTCAACTTTTGTCAGTTTATCCGTTACGTCTTTATCGTTAGTATAAAAAGAATTTCCTTTAACCGTATATACTTTACCGTCATTTGTAATAACACGTTCGCTACTGCTGCAAGAAGTTAGAATTGTTAGTGCAATTACAACTATTAATTTTATTTGTTTCATATTTTTTAATGTAAATGTTCTCTATCCTTTTAGATGCATTATCTATAAAATAGTCACTTTTTTTTAAATAAAAAAACTAAACAATATTCATCTTTTTCAAAAGAAAAGAGGCATTCATGTTTTTACAAACACCCCCTTTTAATTTATAGTCAAAATAAAGTTCGTTATTAATAATCTCGGCATCAAAATAATAGTTTTTAACGGCATCGAGTTCCTTTTCAATCTCACATAAGCTTAAATCGTGTGTTGCAATAATTCCAGTAGCATTAGACGCTACCAATTTCTCAACAAACTTTCTGGAACCAATGGCTTTATCTGTGCTGTTGGTACCCTTTAAAATTTCATCTAACACAATAAAATAAGGTTCTTTTTGAATGGCATCCACAATGTACTTTAAACGGGTTAACTCCGAAAAGAAATAGGAACTTTCATCGGTTAAAGAATCAGAAGTTCTCATACTGGTAATTAACTTAACAGGGCTATATTGACTTGACTTGGCGCATACTGGCAAGCCCATATTAGCCATCACAATGTGCAAGGAAACCGTTCTTAAAAACGTACTCTTTCCTGCCATATTAGCGCCTGTAACAATAAAGAACTGCTCACAATCTATCAATAAGTCACTATCAACGCGTTTTTCTTTATTAAGTAATGGATGTCCTAATTGTTCTGCTTTTATAACGAAATTATTATTTACAATCTCCGGAAAGATAAAATCTGGATGATTAAACGCAAAATTACCGAACGAATTATAGGTATCAAAAAACGAGACCACTTCAAACCAATCGGCTACTTTATGTGCGTATTGCTTAATCCACTGTTCAACCCGATAACTGTTCTTTAAATCTAAAAGAAATAATCCGTTTCCAAAAATGGCTGAAATTAGGTTATTCCGATTATCAAGCGCATCTAAAGACTTAGAAAATTCCTTAAAAATCACTGATGCTTTTTTTTCTTCAGATTGAATTTGATGTTGCTTTTGTTGTAACAATTCAGAAGAAAATGTAGTACTTTCAATTTGCCTTAAAAGCAAGGCGTATTGACGAAATGTATCTTTCAATTGATCACAATGTGAGGCTAAATCACTTATTTTTTTGAGATACACAGAAGTTATTGCCAACCCAACGAGCAACCAATATCCAATTAATGATTTATCAACCATATCAAAAATAATCAATCCTAATAGCGCGAAAGAAGCCAAACTAACCACAAGGGGTAACCATTTTACTATTTTTGGCAGAAAAGGTTTATAGTTTTTTAACCAATCAATAATATAGGCTGCTGGCGTTTCTACTTTAATAAGGGCAGATGTGGCTGCATAATGTTGTCGCCATTCGGGTTTTGAATTTAAATTTTTAATAGCCTCTTGACGTAATTTAATATTGTTGATATTATTAGCCTTTAAAGCATCAACTAGCTTTTGAGTTCCTTCTTTAATGGCTGTTCTATTTATGTATTGAAAAAAAGATCCTCTTCCAAATAAATCAATATCTAAACTGTAAAAATGATTGGTTTCTTGAAATTGTAAACCATCATCTCTATGATGAAAATTTCCAGAATGGATTTGTATTTCTTCCTGATTGATTTTGACGAGCTCAGTATAAAAATCTCTTTCTGATTTAATCCTGGTATATTTTAAAAGTAAATAGATAAATACTATAGCTCCTATTATACCAGACATACTAGCGAATTGCCAAGAGTTAAAGAGCATATATATCCCAAAAGCAGTTGCTAAAAACACGAATACCCTGATTGTACTTAAAAAGGCCATTTGTTTATTTCGCTTTTGTTCTTCGCTTTGGTAGGTTTTTAATTGCTGCTTATAGTATTCTAAAGGGTGATTCATGGTATTTTGATTGCTCTATAAATAAACAAAAAAGCCCTAAAATACTTCAGGGCTTTTTAACTTTTTTTAATGTATCATGTTAGTTTCTACCTCCAAAAATTTGCAACGCCCAATATAACAACGAGGCTAATGCACCAATTGCAGCCACTAAATAGGTTCTAGCAGCCCATTTTAAAGCATCTTCAGAACCTGCATACTCATCTGGTGTTACTATATTTCTGTTTTTCAACCATGCTAAGGCTCGGTTACTAGCATCATACTCTACAGGTAACGTAATAAAACTAAATATAGTAGCAAAGCCCATAAACACAACACCTAAGGCAGCAACCCACCATCCTAGTCCCATGCCTGCAGCACCACCTAAAACAAGTCCTCCAATGATTAACCATTGCGACATTCCAGAGGTTACACTTACCACAGGAACCAAAGAAGATCGCATTTGCAACCAACTATAGGCTTTGGCATGTTGAACCGCATGTCCACACTCATGTGCTGCAACGGCAGCAGCAGCGGCATTACGCTGATTGTAAACCGCTTCACTAAGGTTGACTGTTTTATTTTTTGGATTGTAGTGATCTGTTAAACGACCAGGTGCAGAAATAACTTCTACATCATAAATACCATGGTCCGATAGCATTTTTTCAGCTATCTCTTTACCACTCATACCATTTTTTAAATGTACTTTAGAGTACTTTTCAAATTTTCGTTTTAGGGTACTGCTTACTAACCAACTTACTAAAGCAATCGCACCTATTAATATATAATATCCAATCATTTTTATTATTCTTTAATTACAAATTAAATATAACAAAAATAGCGCCACTTTTTACTTATGAAATTTTGTCAGATTGAAAGAGATTTAATCCCAGTGAAAAGCTTCAATAATTTCTTTATAAACGACCTCGCCTTTTACAATGTTTAAGCCTTTAGCTAAGGTTTTATCGCTTTCGCAGGCTTGTTCCCAACCTTGATTAGCCAATCTAAGCACATAAGGCAATGTCACATTTGTTAAAGCCACCGTAGATGTATAAGGAACGGCTCCCGGCATATTCGCCACACAATAGTGAACCACATCATCAATAATAAAAGTTGGATCTTCGTGCGTAGTTGGTTTAGTCGTTTCTATACAACCACCTTGATCTACAGCCACATCTACAATAACTGCTCCTGGATGCATATCTTTTAGCATATCACGGGTAATTAATTTTGGAGCTTTGGCACCTTTTATCAAGACACCACCAATAATTAAATCGGCTTCTTTAATACGCTTTCTAATGTTATACTGACTAGAAAATTCGGTCACCACATGATTGGGCATAATATCATTTACATAACGTAACTGTTTCATATTAATGTCCATAATCGTGACATGCGCACCCAAACCAGCGGCCATTTTAGCAGCCTGAATACCCACAATACCAGCCCCTAACACTAAGACTTTTCCCGGAGGAACACCTGGCACACCACCAAGCAAAACACCACGACCCTTAATAGGTTTTTCTAAATATTTAGCACCTTGTTGAATGGCCATACGCCCAGCTACTTCAGACATGGGAACTAATAATGGTAACGAGCCATCATCATCCTCAACCGTTTCATAAGCAATACAAACAGACTTACTGTCTATCATGGCTTTAGTTAAGGTTTCACTAGATGCAAAATGAAAATAGGTAAAAATAACTTGATCTGGTTTTATCAATGCGTATTCTGATTCAATAGGCTCCTTTACTTTTACAATCATATCACTGATTGCATAGACCTCCTCTATTGTTTCAAGAATAAGAGCACCGGCTTCTATATAATCGTCATTAAAAAACCCGCTGCCAAATCCAGCATCGCTTTGTACATAGACTTTATGGTTGTTTTTGGTTAGTTCAAATACACCTGCAGGCGTCATGCCTACACGGCTTTCGTTGTTTTTAATTTCTTTGGGCACACCTATAATCATGATATCAATTATTTTATCTGTCAAAATTGAATATTTTAATTGATACCCCAAAATTAAATAGGGGTTGATTGACATAATTTATTTGTTTCTTGTCGAAAACCCTAAAAAATTAGGGGTCTAAAAAATATTTAATATTTTTTAGACCCCAATATAAACTGAATAAAAGCGATGTTATCCTACAATATTGACGATTTTACCAGGAACAATAATCACTTTTTTAGGTGTTCTGCCTTGTAATTGTTCTTTGGTTTTTTCGTGGGCTAAAACAGCTTCTTCAATGGCTTCTTTACTTAAATCTAACGGTAATTCCATCGTGAAACGCATTTTACCATTAAATGAAATAGGATATACTTTATTGCTTTCTACCAAATGACTAGCATCAAATGTTGGAAATGCTGCGGTTGCAATCGATTCGTTATGCCCTAACTGACTCCATAATTCTTCAGCGATGTGCGGTGCATACGGTGAAATTAAAATTAGTAATGGCTCTAAAATATCTTTAGATGTACATTTTTGAGCGGTTAACTCATTGGCTGCAATCATAAAGGTTGAAACCGAGGTGTTAAACGAGAAATTCTCGATATCTTCTTCTACTTTTTTAATCGTTTTATGAAGTGTTTTTAAGCTGTCTTTGGATGGTTCTGCATTGGTTACTTTCAACCCATTATCATCAACATACAATTTCCAAAGTTTTTTAAGGAATGAATGCACACCCGTAATTCCAGCCGTATTCCAAGGTTTGTATTGCTCTAACGGACCCAAAAACATTTCGTAAAGTCTTAAGCTATCTGCACCATAATCGATACATATTTGGTCTGGATTGACCACATTGTATTTGGACTTAGACATTTTTTCGACTTCGCGTTTTACTTTAAAGGTTCCATCTTCTTCTGTAATAAATTCGGCATCCTTAAACTCTGGTCTCCAAATCTTGAATGCTTCAATATCTAATTCATCAGATGCGTTTACAAAAGAAACGTCTGCATGAATATTATTAATTTGATGAACAGTAACAGTTTTTCCAAAAGAATTTATATACTTTGAATTCCCTTTTAAAGAATTAAGAAAATTATCAATTTTATTTTCTTGCTTGGAGTTATACTTTTCAACCTCACTTTTAGAAACTAATACTCCTATTGACTTCGGGGATTCATTTTTGGATGATGATTCTTCATTTTCATCTAAAAATAAAACTTGAATACCAAGAACTGACACAAACGCACTTGTGCCTAAAATCATCCCTTGGTTAATGAGTTTTTTAGCAAACTCATCATAAGGCACTAAACCTTTATCAAACATAAACTTTTGCCAAAAACGAGAGTACAACAAATGTCCTGTGGCATGCTCGCTTCCGCCAATATATAAATCCACTTGTTGCCAATAGTTGATGGCTTCTTGCGAGAAAATCTCGTTATCATTATGCGGGTCCATATACCGGTTAAAGTACTGTGAACTACCTGCCCAACCTGGCATGGTGTTCAACTCTAACGGATGAATGGTTTTGTTATTAATCAAATCATTTGAAACCACTTCATTTTTCGCGGTATCCCAAGCCCAAACAGTAGCGTTACCCAATGGTGGTTCGCCAGTTTCGGTTGGTAGATATTTTTCAACTTCGGGCAAACTAATTGGTAAATATTTGGCATCGATCATTTGCGGCATGCCATTCACATAATACACCGGAAATGGCTCACCCCAATAACGCTGACGACTAAACACAGCATCGCGTAAACGATAGTTTGTTTTTCCTTGTCCCTGCCCTAGTTTTTCCAATTCTTCAATAATTTTTTTGGTGGCTTCTTTATAGTTTAAACCATTTAAAAAATCACTATTAGCAATGATGGTTTTGTCTTTATCAGCAAAAGCTTCTTCAGAAATATCAACGCCTTCAAAAATATTAGGAATCGGGATATTAAAATGTTTTGCAAAATCATAATCGCGTTGGTCGCCACATGGCACAGACATTACGGCACCGGTTCCGTAGCCTGCCAACACATAATCGCCAATCCACACCGGAATAGGTTCTTTGGTAAACGGATGCTCAACATAAGCGCCAGTAAAAGCTCCTGTAATGGTTTTTACATCGGCCATTCTATCTCGTTCGCTACGTTTTGCTGTGGCTTCAACGTAAGCTTCAACCTCAGCTTTTTGAGCTGGAGTGGTTATTTGCGATACTAATTCGTGTTCAGGCGCAAGTGTCATAAAACTGACTCCGAAAATGGTGTCGGGGCGGGTTGTGAAGACTTCTATTTTGTGAGACCCTTCGACTGCGTTCAGGGTGACATTTTCATTGTTAACAGATTGCTTCGTTTCACTCGTAATGACGTTGAACGAAACTGAGGCTCCAACGGATTTTCCAATCCAGTTACGTTGACTTTCCTTTAAAGAATCGGTCCAATCAATGGTATCTAAACCTTGAAGTAAGCGTTCTGCATAAGCAGAAATACGCATACTCCATTGCGTCATTTTTTTTCTGATAACGGGATGGCCACCACGTTCGGAAACGCCATTTACAATCTCATCGTTTGCCAATACCGTTCCTAAAGCAGGACACCAGTTTACTTCAGTTTCAGCTAAATAGGTTAGTCTATATTGAAGTAATATTTCTTGTTGTTTAACCGAATCAAAAGTATTCCATTCTTCAGCAGAAAACACTTCTACGTCATCATCACAAACCGCATTCACGTTTGCATTTCCTTCCGAAGCAAATAGTTTTATTAATTCTGAAATATCTTCCGCTTTATTGGATTCGTTATTGTACCATGAATTAAATAGTTGAATAAAAATCCACTGTGTCCATTTATAATAACTCGGATCTGATGTTCTAACTTCACGAGACCAATCGAAAGAAAATCCTATTTGGTCTAACTGTCGACGATACGTTTTTATGTTTTCAGCAGTCGTAATTGCAGGATGTTGACCTGTTTGAATCGCGTATTGCTCAGCGGGCAACCCAAAACTATCATAGCCTTGCGGATGCAGCACATTAAACCCTTTATGGCGCTTGTAACGCGCATAAATATCTGAAGCAATATATCCCAGAGGATGTCCAACATGTAAGCCCGCACCACTTGGATACGGAAACATATCTAACACGTAAAATTTAGGTTTGTCGCTTTGGTTTTCTGCTTTAAACGTTTGGTTTTTGGCCCAATATTTCTGCCATTTGGCTTCTATCTCGTTAAAATTGTATATCATTCTATCTTATAAATATGATCGCCATTGCGAACAAAGAGAAGCAATCTGTTCATTTAAAAAAGATTACCACGTCGTTTCACTCTCGTCATGACGAAATTTAAAGGTGCAAAGTTACGGTTTAAAAAGAAAAAACTAAAAGCTATTTGTATTACTTCGGAGTATTTATATATAATTGTATCTTTATTTTACCTTATTATTACATCATTATGAATGAAGAAATTGGCTTAGTGCTATCTGGCGGCGGTGTGCGAGCTATTGCCTATGTTGGTTTAATACAAGTTTTATTAGAAAACGATATTGTCCCAACTCAGGTTTCTGGAACAAGCGCAGGCGCTCTGGTTTGTGCTTTATATGCTGCCGGATATAATACAGATGAGATGCTTAAGTTTTTTAAACAAACACCCATTTTGGCGTTTTCGTTATACGCACGAAATAAACCCGGAATTTTAGATAGTGAGAAATACGAAAAGTTTTTTAAAACGTTTTTTACTGAAAATTCATTTGAAAAATTAAAATATCCGTTAACAACAACAGCCACCAATTTATTGTCTGGTAAACTAGAATATTTTAACCAAGGCGAATTAATAAAACCCTTAATTGCATCGTGCGCATTACCTCCTATCTTTTCTCCTTTAAAAATTAACGATAACTTTTATTCAGATGGTGGTATTTTAAATAATTTCCCTGTAGAACCTATTAAAAAAAATAAGGTTAGAAAAATTATTGGCGGTTTTGTTAACCCCATAACACCTGTTCAAGAATCAGATGTTAATACGTCTATAAAATTAATGCATCGGGTATATCATATTGGTTTAGAAGCAAATAATGTAAAAAAATTTAATTTATGTAATTATGTTTTTATGCCACAAGAAATTGATAAAATAGGAACTTTTGAAGCAAAAGGCATTGACAAAGCTTATGAAATTGGCTATAATCATGCTAAAAAAGAAATCAAAGAGATTCTCATTTCATTAGAAAAATAACCTAAAAAGTCTACTTTCGCATCCAAATTGAAAGTACATCCTTGAAGAATAACTTATTTAAAGCGCATTTAGCACTACTTGGTGCCAACTTAATTTATGGTGTCAATTTTATTATTGCCAAAGGCATTATGCCCGATAAAATTGGACCCTCTTCCTTTGTGTTTATCAGGTTGCTTTTTGCCACGCCTTTATTTTGGATATTAAAAAGCTTTGTTATTAAAGAACGTGTTGCCAAAAGTGATATGTTACGTTTGATGTTTTGTGGTTTATTCGGTGCCGCCGCTAATCAACTCTTGTTTTTTCATGGAATCAATCTTACATCACCTATTGATGCATCAATCATCATGACAGCGGTTCCTGTAATTGTTTTAGTTTTTAGTTCCTTTTTATTGAAAGAGCGCATTACTAAACATAAATTATTAGGTATTACCATTGGAGGTGTAGGCGCTATAGCGTTGATTTTATACGGCAACAAAGCTTCGGGAACTAGCTCTGTTCTAGGGAATCTGTTCGTTTTTTTAAATGCAACCAGTTATTCGCTTTATCTTGTTTTTGTAAAACCTCTAATGAAGAAATATAAAGCCATAACAGTGGTAAGTTGGGTGTTTTTATTCGGATTTTTGTTTACATTTCCAGTGGGAATTGGCGATTTTCTAAACACCGACTTTAGTGGCTTTACCTTAAATACCTATTTGGTTATTGGTTTTGTAGTTTTATTTACCACCTTTTTTGCTTACTTATTTAATATTTATTCGCTTCAGTATGTTACACCATCGGTAACCAGTAGTTATATATACTTACAGCCTTTAATAAGCTTTGTTATGGTTGCTGTTTATGCGAATATCCTATCGCAAACACAGTATACCCAAGACATAAATCTTGTAAAAATTATAAGTTGTTTGCTGGTTGTTATTGGCGTTTATATGGTGAGTAAAAAGCCCAAAACTATGTCCTAACTTCGTGCTTTAATTTCTTGTGGCCTCAAACAATGATAAATAAAAGCATTGGTTGGTGTTTCTATACCCAATTCTTTTCCTTGTGCCACAATATAGCCATTAAAATTGTCTAGCTCGCTCGGTTTGCCTTCCATCATATCGCGTTGCATTGATGCAGTAGTATTGTAATCTAAACTGTCAATAACCTTTACAATGATTTCAATATCCTTAGAAGTTAACCCAACACCTTTTGCGTTCGCGATAGCGACCATTTCTTTCGCGGTATCATAAATAATTTTTCTAATTCCTTCTTGTTCACGCATCACACCAAAAACGGCTCGCGTTAAAGCACCAATGCCGCTAATAGTTCCGATAAACAAAAACTTTTTCCAAATATCTAAATGAATATCCTCAGATAGAGTATTTTTAAAACCCGCTTTATCGAAAACGGATTTAAGATTTTGTATTCTCTCAGATTTCTTATTGTCATATTCACCAAAAACAATTTCGGGTTCAAACGTAAAATGATTAATAACACCAGGTGATTCAACCTTACTTACAATTTTACACAACCCAGCCAACACATTTTCCTTTGGTAAAACAGACAATAATTTATCTGCATTATCCGCACCATTTTGTAACGGTAATACCATAGTTTCAGACCCAATAACAGATTTTAATTGTTCAGCTATACCTAAAACTTGCCAAGACTTAACGCCTAAAATAATCAAGTCGGGATTTTTTATATCACTCAAATTATCTGTCACTTTGGGGTACACAGTAAAATCTCCCAAAATACTTTTTACTTGTAAGCCTTTCGTTTTAATAGCTTCTAAATGTTTTCCGCGAGCTATAAACGTAACATCACAACCAGATCTAGCTAATTTTCCACCAAAATACCCGCCAACGCCACCAGCACCGATTACAACAATGTTCATATGTTTTAGTTTATATAAATAGAGTTTAAATATACTTTATTATTTTTACAACGTTAATATATCTATATGAGTTCATCATTTGAAAATCATCAAAAGCGCAGGCTTATTTCATCCTACTTTTCTGTGGTTTTAAGTATCGCATTGGTTCTGTTTTTATTAGGGTTGTTAGGCTTGTTAATTTTAAATGCTAAAAAAGTATCAGACCATTTTAAAGAACAAGTCGTATTGACTATCTATCTAAAAGATACTGCCAAAGATGTTGAAATGAAACAGCTTGAAAAAAGTTTGGCGATGTCTGATTATGTGAAATCTACCGAATACGTCTCGAAAGAACAAGCAGCCGAATTTATGAAGGCTGAAAATGGAGAAGACTTTATGGATTTTGTGGGTTATAATCCGCTTCAAAATAGTATCGATGTCCATTTGAAAGCAGATTTTGTAACCTCAGATCAGTTAG
The DNA here is from genome assembly GCF_011762485.1 of Yeosuana marina. Classification (GTDB taxonomy): domain Bacteria; phylum Bacteroidota; class Bacteroidia; order Flavobacteriales; family Flavobacteriaceae; genus Yeosuana; species Yeosuana marina. The sequence goes on along the minus strand of NZ_JAAKGI010000001.1, from coordinate 556,715 downwards.
AAAAAATTTCAGATGAAGCGCTAAGTAAAAACTTTGTTGATGATGTCGATTACGATAACGATTTGGTGACTTTAATGAACAACAATGTTAAAAAAATTAGTTTTTGGGTACTAGTGATTAGTGGCATTTTCACGTTGATTGCAGTTTTACTTATAAATAGTTCTATTCGTTTGGCAGTCTATTCTAAAAGATTCACCATTAAAACCATGCAAATGGTTGGTGCTACCAAACAATTTATTAGAAGACCTTTTGTTTGGAAAAGTGTACGGTTGGGTATTATTGGTGGGATTATAGCGCTTATAGGAATGGCTATTGTTTTATATTATTTAAATAAAACATTCCCAGAATTAGAGTTAATAAGTAATCCCGTATTAATTACCCTATTATTTGTATTTGTATTTACCTTAGGAATTATCATCACATGGATTAGTACACATATTGCAACACAACGTTTTTTAAATTTGAAAACAGACCAGTTGTATTATTAGTTGCGACTTGTTGGTTGCTACTTGTTGGTTACTAAAAACAATTTATTATATTCTTAACAAGGCTATTTTAAATAAATCCGTTAATTTGCATATTAGTTTATAAAACATCATGGGAGAGAAAAAACGTAAAGAAGCCGCAAAGAGTGTCTTTGTATTCGGAAAGAAAAACTATAAATTTATGTTTATAGGCATTGCTTGTATTGCTTTAGGTTTTATTTTAATGTCTGGCGGTGGTAGCGACGACCCGAATGTTTTTAATCCTGAAATTTTTAGTTTCAGACGTATTCGCTTGGCGCCAATGTTGGTACTTCTTGGTTTTGGGATTCAGATTTATGCTATCTTATTAAATCCAGACAAAGAGTAGGTTCACACGAACATTTTAGCAAATTTTTCAGCCATTCCTTCAATATAGTTATATCCATTTTTTATAGCATCCTCTAAATTTTTAGAATAGTTTAAAATAGCATCGGCATAGTCGATTCCGAAGTTTTTAATATCGGTGTCTGATAAGTCCATTGCCCCACAAAAAGCCGCAACTTTTATGTTTTTCGCTTTCGCGGAAGTAATTACCCCGTGAATCGCCTTGCCTGAAAACGTTTGGTTATCTAATGTGCCTTCACCTGTAATAATCCAATCGGCATTGTTTATTTTAGCATCAAAATCTATTAAACCCTTCACTAAATCGATTCCTGATTGCAATTCAGCATTTAAAAAAACCGAAGCTCCGGCACCCATACCGCCAGCAGCTCCGGCACCTTTCAAATTCTGAATATCTCTATCAAATTGTTTTATAAAAAGCTTAGAAAGATGTTGTAACCCTTCATCTAATTGTGCTATTTCACTACTTGATGCTCCTTTTTGTGAACCATAAACATAGGCCGCCCCATTACTTCCAAATAACGGATTGGTGACATCACAAGCCACTTTAAATTCAACCTCATCTAAAACTTTTAAAACATGGTTTGTATTGATGTGATGAATTTTTAATAGATTTTTTCCAACAGGGCTTAGTTCCTTTCCTCTTTCGTCTTCAAACGTATATCCTAAAGCGGCAGCCATTCCAATACCGCAATCATTCGTAGCACTACCGCCAATACCAAGAATTATCGTTTTTGCTCCTTTTTTTATAGCATGTTTAATGAGTTCTCCTGTTCCAAGCGACGTTGTATAAAAACAATTTTGCTCTTCTGGTTTTAAAAGCGCTATTCCTGAAGCTGCAGCCATTTCAATAAATGCTGTGTTTATGGCATCCATATATAAATACGAGGCTTGAATAGGCCGAAACAACGGGTTATTAACTTGTAATTTTAGTCGTTTTCCGTGAAGATGATATTCCAAGATATCTATGGTTCCATCACCCCCATCAGATAAAGGTAACCTGTAAATTTCAGCATTAGGCAAGATTCTTTTTAAACTGCTCTCTACAGCATTGCAAAATTGTATGGCTGTTAAGGAACCTTTAAACTTATCTGGAGCAATTACAAATTTCATTTAACGTAAAATAAACTACAATTTAATAAAATACATCTTCAATTTTGATATTTTTGTCTCATGAATTTAATTGATACTATTATACTTGCCATTATTGAAGGTATTACTGAATATCTTCCGATTTCTTCAACAGGACATATGATTATCGCTTCGTCTTTTATGAAGATTGCAGGCGACGACTTTACTAAATTGTTTACCATAGTTATTCAACTTGGTGCTATTTTATCGGTAGTTGTACTTTATTGGAAACGATTTTTTCAAAGTTTTGATTTCTATTTTAAACTGTTAGTTGCTTTTATTCCTGCGGTTATTTTAGGCTTACTTTTAAATGATGTCATTGATGAGTTATTAGAAAGCCCAATTGTAGTTGCTATTTCATTAATTATTGGAGGTTTTATTTTATTGAAAGTAGATGATTGGTTTAAAGCCAATGAAGTTGTAGATGAAGACAATCCTCAGGCTCACACCAACATAAGTTATCTAACGGCTTTAAAAATTGGTTTTTTTCAATGTCTTGCCATGATACCTGGTACGTCACGAAGTGGTGCGAGTATAGTTGGTGGGATGACACAAAAACTGAATAGAAAAACAGCTGCCGAATTCTCGTTTTTTCTTGCTGTTCCTACCATGTTTGGGGCTACTGCTAAGAAACTTTTTGATTATTACCAAGCTGGTTTTGAGCTTAGCAGCAATCAAATTAATTATTTAATTATAGGCAATGTTATTGCTTTTGTAGTCGCACTTTTAGCTATTAAATCGTTTATTGATTATTTAAGTAAAAGAGGATTTAAAATTTTTGGATACTACCGTATTATTTTAGGAGTTGGTTTGTTATTGATTCACTACTTTTTGTATCCTTTAACTACTGTATAATGTTAACACCTGAAGATTATTTATCTGGTCAAGTATTGTTAATTGACAAGCCGTTGCATTGGACATCATTTCAGGTAGTTAATAAGTTACGCTGGGAAATTCGTCAAGCTTTCAAATTAAAAAAAATAAAAGTCGGTCATGCAGGAACTTTAGATCCGCTTGCCACCGGCTTATTAGTGCTTTGTACAGGTAAAATGACCAAACAAATTGACACCTTTCAAGGACAATTTAAAGAATATACAGGCACCCTAGTTTTGGGTAGTACCACACCTTCTTTTGATTTAGAGACAGAGATTGATAGCACGTTTGAAACGAGCCATATTACTCATGATTTAATTCATGAAACTACCAAACAATTTATTGGAGACATCGAACAGAAGCCTCCTGTGTTTTCAGCTTTAAAAAAAGATGGTAAACGCCTGTATGAATTTGCCAGAGCAGGTGAAGTTGTTGACATAAAATCACGAACCGTAAGTGTTTCTGAATTTGAAATCACTAAAATTGATAATCTCCATATCGATTTCAGAATCGTTTGTAGTAAAGGTACTTATATACGCTCCTTAGCTCATGATTTTGGAAAAGCTTTAGACTCTGGTGCCCATTTATCGGCACTAAGACGAACAAAAATTGGCGATTTTGATGTTAAAAATGCTATATCTGTTGAGGATTTTATTAAAAATCTTGCTCCTTAATAAATATTCTTACGGTATATCTTCTTTTTTAATCGGATTAAATTTTACAAAAAAACATTCTAGATATAACACCCTTAAATAGTTATTAAGCGTTTCAATTTTTATGGAATTTATGTTATTTTAAACTTTTTGTCTTAATTTGTCGTATATATAGTGATATTGCTATCACAAAAACCTAAATCTTTGGAATTTAACAATCAACAAAAAGCCCTATTACTTACGTTTCTCATTGCAGGAACGGTCGTGCTTTCTGTTTTTAATTTAAGCTTAAAACAACAGAATGAAAGATCTTCTGAAAGTTATTATGAAGTAGAACCTGAAAAGGAACTTACCAAAGAAGAAGCTAAAGTACTTGAAGCTTTAGAGCAATTAAATAATAGTAAAGCTGAAACAAACAAAGCCTTTAATGAAACCGTTAAAGAAAAGTCGTTTGCTGAAGCCTATAAGCCTATTGCTCCTCCAGAAGATTATAAACGACCTGAATCTCAAGTAAATGAAGATATTAGTAAAGAATCTTCAAGCGACAATAACGATATTTCAGATTTGAATCATGAAGAAGTTTCATCGTTTTCAAAAGTCAACTCGTTTTTAAACAAAAGCACTAAAAAAAATACAAATACCTCTAACAATAGAAAAAGTACCATACGGTATTCTTTAGTAGATAGAACAGACGAGTATCTACCTATCCCCATTTATCTTTGCGAAGCCGGCGGTAAAATTGTAATTAATATCACCGTAGATGCTATGGGAAATGTCATTGACGCGTATGTAAATACCTCATCAACCTCAACTAATGAGTGTTTAATTGAGAGTGCTTTAGAATATGCAAAAGAAGCGAAATTTAATGCGAAACCTAATAAGAACAAGCAGTTAGGTTCTATTACTTTTAATTTTGTTGGCAAATACTAGGTTCTAACTTACAAAGTATTTCAATAATATCATTTATAATACTTTGTCCTTTATTTTTATTATACCAAACTTGTAATGCTTCTTTAAATTCTGGTGTGATAGCACCATGTTGTTCTTTATAATCTATTACCATTTTAGTGGCTTCCAAAGGTCGTGGTCCAAACGTATTTAATACATTTCCTGTCACATTATCAATCATAATTAATTTTGGAATAGCTCTGGCTCCATTGGTTAAAAATTGATCCATCAACTCCAAATTTTCATCTCTGAGAACAACTCTAAAATTAATATTAATTAACTCAGCTATTTTATATAAAACAGGAACAATATGAGCTGCATCTCCGCACCAACTTTCGGTAATGACTAACCAAGTTATGTTGTCATTAAAATGAGATAATTTAGCTTTAGAATCATCTGCTATTTTTAAGGTTTTATCCCAACGATTCATTCGCCTATCATTAAGCTTTGTATATTCTGCTAAACTTTCATTTTTCTCAAGACCAGTATTTGAGTTTTCCTCAACCAATTGTTTCATTAAACTTCTATAGGCCATGTAAGACATACTACGTTCAATTCCATTTTTTATAATCTCATTCATATTTTCTGAATTTAACGAAACAAAATTACATTCTTAATGTTTCCTTTTATATGATATTTGTCATACTTTTAAGCTGATACTTACAACCTTAATCATGAAAAAAAATAGATGTGGCTGGTGCGAGGGAGACGCCTTATATGAAGCCTATCATGACCAAGAATGGGGTGTTCCTGTTTTTGATGATGCAACTCTTTTTGAGTTTTTAATGTTAGAAACCTTTCAAGCAGGTCTTAGTTGGATTACTATTTTACGGAAGCGAGAAAATTTTAGACAGGCGTTTGATAATTTCGATTATAAAAAAATAGCACAATACCAACAGAATAAAATTGATGCTTTATTGCAAGATGCAGGTATTATTAGAAATAAATTAAAAGTAAATGCTACGATTACCAATGCTCAGGCTTTTATTGAAATTCAAAAAGAATTTGGGAGCTTTTCAAAATACATCTGGAGTTTTGTAGATGGCAAACCTATAAAAAATACGCTTAAAAGTTATAAAGATGCTCCTGCCAATACAGCACTAAGTGATCGCATTAGTACCGATTTAAAAAAACGAGGGTTTAAGTTTGTTGGTTCAACGGTAATTTATGCGCATATGCAAGCCACAGGTATGGTAAACGACCATGAAGTTGGTTGTTTTAGATATAACGAAGTTTAAATTTATCCTAAACATCCAATTAAGCTCTTAAATCTTCCATATCGGCGATTAGCTCGTCTAGTTTTTTTAATATGTGACCATAAACAATGTTCAAATCCCATTTGTAAATTCGTCCACCAAAAATCGCCAATAGTATTACCATTAAAAGCATTCCAATTGCCCAAAATACGGGAACATCAAATACCATATAAGGCTGATAATTACCAAATAGCCTGTTTAAAGTTTCCCTAAATGGGTTTGAAAACCAAAACCCTGAAACCAAAGCTATAAAAATATACGGATAAATATATTTTGACATTTTATAATTAACCGCAATTTGATCTTTCATCCACGTATCAAAAGACTTAAGGTATTCATAACTGCTCACGTTTTTATCTATAGTATTCAAGCCTTTAAATAGTCTTTTATTTACAATAACTATAACATTAAAAAGAATGAACATTAGTATTCCCATGACAGGAATTTTTGAAAAAAAAGATACTATTAAAATAATAAAAGAAAATACAACTAGTGCAATCAGATTTATTTTAAACATCCTTTTAAATTTATCAATAATATGAATGGACTTTTGATTGTAAAGATTATTTAACTTTGGTGCTACCATAGCGTTGCTATCTAAAAATCCTTCTTTCCAAATTGATTCAATTGATTTTTCCATCTAGTATTTTTTTTAATCGTTCTTTAATTCTATTAATTCGAACACCTATATTATTGGGTGTAACTCCAATTATATCGGCAATTTCTTTATTTGGTTTTTCTTCAAGATAAAGCAGAATAACGGCTCTGTCAATCTCTGATAATTGTTTGATTGCATCGTATAACAGGTTAAGTGATTCATCTGAAAAGGTATGTTCATCCTCTACAATTTCATTTTGAATCTTATAATCTGAATCGTAATGCTCACGATGTCTTTTCTTTTTCTTGATTAATGTTAAGCATATGTTTAGCGTTAACCTATATATCCAAGTAGACCATTTAGCGTCTCCACGGAATTTATCTCGACTTCTCCATATTTGCAAACAGACCTCTTGATAATAATCTTCGAAATCTTCTTGCGAATCTGTATAAGCCCTACATATTTTAATTATTATTCCGGAATAGGGTAAAATGGACGATATATAAAAATCGTTACTCAAACACTGTTTTTAAAGATTAGTGGTAGAAGTTAACGATTATTACACTTTTTTAAATATTTTTTTTCAATTTTACAATTGAAATTAATTGGTTTATATATAATGACGTTTAAACTGCTAACAAGTGTTTTATTTTTATGTTGCTATTCTTTCGGTGTTTCTCAAACAAAGAATGAACAAGAAGAGCGTGTAAAGGTTAATGAATTCCCTAAAGTAGCTCAAGAGTATTTTAACAAGCTTCCAAATCAATTAAAACTCCTGAGGTTTTATAGAGAATCAGATGGTGATAAACTGAGTTTTGAAGCTAAATTTAAATACAAAAAGCAACATTACAGTGTTGAATTTGATGCGAATGGCATTTTAGAAGACGTTGAAGTTCTTATAAAGAAAAAAGATATTCCTAAAGTATCATTTGAAACTATATTAAAATACTTCAATACCTATTTTGACCATGTTAGATTTATTAAAATACAAAAACAATATATTAATGCTTCACATACTAACGACCTGCAATTTATCAATTTTGTTCTTGATGATTCCATAAATAAAAACACACATTTTGAGATTATTGCAGACATAAAAAGTAATGGAAAACACCTTTTAAAAGAGTTTACCTTTAAAAGTAATGGTGAATTTGAAAAATCAAGACCTGTTTCATCATCTTCATACGAATATGCGCTATATTAAAACTCTCTTATTCTTAGTTCTATTATTTGCCGGTTTAATATCAAAAGCCCAAAATGATTTTATTACTTTAGGTGAATCTGTTTTTGGCGTAAACCATGATATCTCGGACACATATAGTATAAACTTTACAGCTAGATCTCGATATTTTTTATATCGTGATGCAACCATTCAATACAAACAACAACAAGTCGATATCTTTCACTTTTCAACTTTAAAATTAAACTATAATCACGCTTTAAGTTTTGGTGTATTTTATCGAAACAGGGATGTGTTTGAATCTGGTAAAAACGAAATACGTTTTACACAACAATTTAATTATAAAACACAAAAGTTAGGTGTTCGGTACGGACATCGTTTTAGAACTGAACAGCGTATTATAGATACAAGAACTATTTTTAGACAACGGTATCGTTTTGCAATAGATTTTCCGTTAAATGGTCAAAAACTTGATATTGGAGAAGCTTATTTTGTTGGAGCTTTGGAGTCTTTATTAAGTTTGAGTAAAACAAGCACACCAGCCATAGATCAAAGAGTCACCTTTCAAATAGGTTGGCAATTAACTGAAGATTTAAAATTGCAAACCGGTTTAGAATATCGTTTAGAAGCTTATAACATTAAAGCTAACCATAGTTTGTTTGTTTTAACCTCGGCAATTTTAAAAATTTAAATTAAACCATCTTCCTTCCTATAAACCTAATAAGTTTAGCCTTACCGTTATGAAATTCACCTTCCTTAAGCGTATCTTCTATTTCGTCTAATTTAAGAATCTCAAAATTAGGAAAATCTCTTGCAATAGTTTCTTTTGAAAATAGCATATCTATATTTTTCGGTCCACCAGCCAATGGGTTTACCTTTTGAAATTCTATATGATTTTTGCTAAAGGCCTCAATAATAATAAGTCCGTTAGGTTTTAATAATTCGACCACTTTTTTATGATAATCTTGCAAAATATCAAGTGAGAAATGAGCGAAAATGAGTGCAGCCGCATCAAATGTTTCATTAAGTAATTCAAGATTAAAAAAATCTCCCACTTCATAATTAATGCTCACATTATTGCGCTCTGCTAATTTCATGGCTTTATTTTTACCTTCAATACTGGTATCGAAAGCATACACATTTAAACCTTTTTTAGCGGCATAGGTTGCATTACGTCCTTCTCCTTCTGCTGGCAACAATAGTTTTCCTGTTGGCTTGTACCTATCAATAGCTTCTTTAAAAAAAGCATTTGGCTGTGTACCATAAACATACGCGTCTTGTTTAAAACGCATATCCCAAAAATTTTCCATTCATTTATTTTTTAACTATTTCAAAAATGTGTCTAAGAGAATAATAATAATTCTCAAAACTTATAATTATTGACTATTGAAGTTTATTAGCTAGTTGCCGTTTCAGAAACAAACGCCATGGCTTCATCCATCTGAGACACATCAAAATAGCGCTCTAGTCGTCCTTCTTTGGCTCTTTGAAAAAACAAATTATCAATAGGTACCAAAGCTTTTAGTATGTTTGAATGTGCTACTATGGCAAGATGTCCCATTTTTTTATAATTCCTCAAAGCAAATATAACATCTTCCATAAAGGTTTTAACGCTAGTTTTACTAATTTTTAGTTCGTCTAATTTCACTAGAATATGGACTTGTTTAAATCCTTGATCCAACTTTTCTTGAAAAAATTTTTGACATATTTTTTCGTCAGTTTCCGTAAATCCATCAATAACTTCAATAGCTAAAATGTTTTTTTCCGAAGTAATTATTTGTTCTACCATGATATAAAAAAATTAGTTTTTTTAATCGTTTTCATAAAGTCGTAATCTATTTTTTAACGCATTTAATTCATTCCGCAATTCTCGTTCTTTATCCAAAAGATTAAAAACCACATCAATGCCTTCTAGGTTAACGTTTAACTCGTTATGCAGTCTTATCATTTTTTCAAGATTTCCTATTTGGTCTTGATGAATGTATTGTTTTTGTTCAACGATTTCAATTTCAATCAGTCCTATATTCTTTAATTCATCAAAAAACGAAAATTCAAGGTTATAATGCGAACAAAGGGTCTGTATTTGTATTAAGTTTTTTGCATCCATAACTATCTTATTTTTTGTAATTCTTTGAATAGCTCTTTTTCTTTATCGCTTAAATGAGTCGGTGTTTTAATGTTGTACGTAATAATTAAATCACCAAACTGACCTTCTTTTTTATAAACAGGAAATCCTTTTCCTTTTAATTTTACTTTGGTCCCGTTTTGGGTTTCTGGTTTAACATTTAGTTTAACCTTCCCATTAAAGGTATCTATAGTCGTTTCTCCTCCTAAAATAGAGGTATATAAATCTAAATCGACATGGGTATATAAATTGTTTCCATCTCTTTTAAATTGCGTATGATTATTTATGAGGAATTTTATGTACAAATCCCCATTGGGACCGCCATTTATACCATTACCGCCTTTTCCTTTTATTTTTATTATTTGACCGTTTTCCACTCCTGCAGGAATAGTTAGCCTTATTTTACTACCATTAACGGTTAACTCCTGCTTATGTGTTTTGTAAACATCTCTTAAATTTAATTGTAATTCGGCATTAAAATCTTGTCCTTTAAATTGTACATTTCTGCCTTGTCTTGATGACGATCGTGCTCCACCAAACATAGATTCAAAAAAATCTGAAAAATCCTGATCTGAATACCCTTCGCCAGAAGAACCTTGTTGATACGATTGCCTATGTGATTGTTGTTGCTGTTTGGCTTTTTCAAAATCTTCAGCATGCTTCCAGTCTTTACCATATTTGTCATATTTTTTTCTGTTTTCAACATGACTCAATACCTCATTGGCTTCATTAATTTCTTTGAATTTCTTTTCAGCGTCCTTGTCATTGGGGTTTACGTCTGGATGATATTTACGTGCTAGTTTCCGATAGGCTTTTTTTATGTCACTATCAGTGGCGTTTTTATCAAGTCCCAATACTTTATAATAGTCTATAAAATTCATTCTCTTGGGGTTTTGTATTATTAAAAGGAAGGTAACTACGCTATTTAAAAAATTCTGTTAGCACCTATAAATATAACGAAATTTATGAAGAAAAATTAGTAAAACTACTTTGATTTTAGGTAACAATGCACGAATAATAAATATAACTTATCTGAAAAGGTATTACTTTAAAAACTTTAAAAACTCATCTCTAGGAATATCCTCTGCACCCAAGCTTTCTAAATGCTGTGTGTAAACTTGACAATCTATCAACCTATAATTGTTGTTTTGCACAAAGGTGATAAACCCTGCTTTACTGGCATTACTTTCTTTACTAAACATACTTTCTCCACAAAAAACACCATTACCTAAATCCACACCGTAAAGCCCGCCAACCAATTGATTGCATCTCCAAACCTCAACTGATTTAGCATACCCCAAGTCATATAATTGTGTGTAGGCTTTAATCATACTATTAGTAATCCAAGTTCCTGGTTGTCCATCGCGTTTTATGTTTGCACATTCTGAGATAACCGTTTTAAAATCTTTATTAACAGTGACTTCAAAATCGCAGTTACGCAATACTTGTTTCATGCTTTTAGAAACTTTTAGTTTTTCTGGAAACAATACAAAACGCGGATCTGGCGACCACCACAAAACAGGTTCTTCTGCTTCAAACCAAGGAAATATACCTTGACTATAGGCCTCTATTAATCTGTTGACAGATAAATCGCCTCCTACAGCCAATATTCCTTCTTCTGAGGCTTCAGACACATCAGGAAATCCTGTATTGTTTGTTAGGCAGTGCATGTTATCAGATTATTTTACTAATTTATTTATCATTACGAAGAATAAAGTACTCTGTCAATCACAATTAAATAATAAACAGATAGCTTCGGTCATGCTTCATTAGCAAGGATGTAAAATTAAAAAACCCCGATATGTTACGAACATCGAGGTTAATTTTTTTATAAATCTCCTATTTAATAGGTATTAATTAAAAAGGTAAATCGTCGTGATCCTCTTCATTAAGGTCTCCTGCTGGTTCAAAGGCATCAGCTGGCGGTACTGGTGGTAAATTATCACTTGACGCATCTGTTTGTAATGCTTCAATACGCCATCCTTGAATAGAATTAAAATATTTGGTTTCTCCTTGTGGATTTACCCACTCTCTGCCTCGTAAATTAATGCTTATTTTAACTTCTTGACCTTCTTTATAACTATTAAGCAAATCTGTTTTATCCTGTACAAATTCCACCATAATGTGTTGTGGGTATTGTTCCTCTGTAGTTACTACAATTTCTCTTTTTCTAAACCCATTATTTCCAAAAGTTTGGGTTTCTCCTATCATTTTAATTCTTCCTTGAACTTCCATTAATTTTTGTTTATATGTATTAATTACTATTTACTTTTAACTTAACAATATTTTCCAAGCGCTTTCAATATCTCCAAAACTTAAATATTTACGAGCCAACTTATGTTTTTCTCTGTGTGATGCGTTTTTTATGTTTGGATAACGTTCCCCCAAACTATCAATAAATTCTTTTGCCTTATCTTTAGTTGGTATTTTATCTACATTAGCCAAAATACCTAAATCATTACCTGTTAAAACCATACTGTTTTTAATATCTTCAGGTAAATTATCAACGCCTATTCCCAATTTACTCAAAGGTTTTGGAATTTCAAAAAACCCTTTATTGGCTCTGCTATACAAACTACCTCCAGCACGGGATACTAAATCTAATTTCTTTTGGTTGATGGTATTGTCGTCATTAAGAACTTCTTCAGTAATATGAAACTTTACCACTTCGCAAATAATTAAATTACCTGCACCGCCTTCCGTACCCAGGTTAATAATCTCATTGACCTTACATTCAAACTGAACGGGAGACTCTGCGACCCTGAACGGTTTAACTACATCCGATTTCAACATCGTAAGACCAGATTTATCAAACTCGTTAACGCCCTTAGCATACTCGGTACTACTTAACGACATTTGATGAACAATATCATAATTAACCACGTTAATAACTACTTCTTTGGTAGCTTCTGCATTCTCTAACGTATGCTTAGTGGTATTATCTCTTACTCGTCTTGACGGTGAAAACACCAAAATTGGAGGGTTAGAACTAAATACATTAAAAAAGCTAAATGGTGACAAATTAGGGTTCCCATCAACATCAACAGTACTGGCAAATGCTATAGGCCTTGGCGCTACCGCACTTAATAAATAGGCATGTAAAATATTTGTTGGGGTACTTTTAGGATCAAATGATATCATTCAACTTGTTATTTTCACAAAACTAACGATTTATTATATTAATACTTAACAAAATAGACCCGTTAGTTTCACTTTGTCTGAAATATTAACTCTTATAGCAAATGTAAGTAATCTAGTTTTCAACTAAAAACTGATTTACTAACATCTAGGACAATAATATTAACAGATTTGCATTATATTCATATTCAAATTAAGTTTTAATGATTTTTACAAAATATAGAAACGCCTTTCGTTGGGTTATGATTGTAGTTTCTTTCATTATTATCTCCCTCATTTTATGGAATACCTATGTATTCTTTCAAAATTTTAAAGCTGAAGAACGCACAAAAATGCAAAATTGGTCCATTGCTCAACAGGAACTCAATAAAACCAGTGATTTAAATATTGATATAGGCGATCTTCCTATAGAAATTCTTCAAAGTAATAAAACAACTCCCATGATTAAAGTTAGTAAAGACGGGAGTTATGACTTTAATAATATTGATGAAGAAAAGGCTAAAGACTCTACCTATATAAAAAAATTAATTTTGAAGTTTCAGAATGAAAATAAGCCCATTGAAATTAGATATCAAAACGAAGTTTTAGCCACTATTTATTACGGAAATTCTGATTTACTTAATAAGTTAATGTATTACCCTTTAGCACTCTTACTTATTATTGTTTTGTTTGGTTCTGTGGTTTATTTTTTCTATCGAAGTAATAAAACTGCTACCGAAAACAAATTATGGTCTGGAATGGCAAAAGAAACGGCCCACCAAATAGGAACTCCTTTATCCTCTCTAATTGGTTGGACAGAAATTTTAAAAAGCGAACCTGTAAACCCAGATTATATTGTAGAAATTGAAAAGGATGTTGACAGATTGCAAACCATCACAGAACGGTTTAGTAAAATAGGATCTATTCCTACTTTAGAGCCGATTGATATTATTAAAGAAACCATAGATGCTTACAGCTATTTAAAAACACGCTCTTCAAAACTTATTGAATTTGAATTAATAACACCAAGCGGAGAGATTTTCGTTAATCTGAACAGGCAACTTTACGGTTGGACTATTGAAAACTTAGTGAAAAATGCTATTGATGCCATGAAAGGTCGCGGTAAAATTACCATCACCATTTCTGAGCTTGAAGATGATATTAAAGTGCTAGTTTCTGATACAGGAAAAGGAATTTCTAAAAAGAATTTCAATACTATTTTTGAACCTGGTTATACGACTAAAAAACGCGGTTGGGGACTCGGTCTGTCGCTTACCAAACGCATTATAGAAGAATTCCATAACGGAAAAATTAAAGTACTACAATCTGAAATAGGTAAAGGAACCACCTTTCAAATTGCATTAAAACGGGCTATAAGTTAGCTTGAATGGCGCTGACAACATCTTGAAATTCTTCGGCTGTTAACGTTTTTTTCTGGATAAAGCGTGCATCTTCCATGGTATGAAGCGGAATTAAATGTACATGCGCATGAGGTACTTCTAAACCAATAACAGTAATGCCTACTCGTTTGCACGGAATCGCTTTTTCAATAGCGATACCTACGCGTCTAGAAAAACTCATTAATCCATTATACGTTTCCTCATCTAAATCTAGAATTTTATCAACTTCTTGCTTAGGAATACAAAGCGTGTGTCCTTTACTATTAGGGTTAATATCTAAAAACGCAAGAAATTTATCAGTTTCAGCAACTTTATAACATGGTATCTCGCCATTAATTATTTTTGTAAATATTGAAGCCATAGGACATTGAGAGTGTTGAGAGTTATGAATAGATGTAAATATAAAAGATTCCTAATAAAAACAATTAGGAATCTTTTTAAAAAGTTATTTATTACTAAATTATCTGGAAATTTCGATAATATCAAACTTCATAACACCGTTTGGCACCTGTATTTCGGCAACATCACCGACAGACTTTCCTAATAATCCTTTACCAATAGGTGAATTAACAGAAATTTTTCCCGCTGCTAAATTAGCTTCACCATCAGCTACCAAAGTATAGTTCATTTCCATACCATTGGTTTGATTCTTTATTTTAACTTTAGATAATACTAAAATTTTAGTATTATCTAATTGAGATTCGTCAATAACACGTGCTCCTGCCAAAGCATCTTCTAATTTAGAGATACGCATTTCCAACATTCCCTGAGCCTCTTTAGCAGCATCATATTCTGCATTTTCACTTAAATCACCTTTATCTCTAGCTTCTGCTATTGCTTTTGAAGCTTTTACACGTTCAACGTCTTTTAACTGCTTAAGTTCGTCTCTTAATTTTTTTAACCCTTCTGGTGTATAGTATGATACTTTACTCATAACTTCATCGTTTTATTAATAAAAGATGCTGAACCATGTTCAGCATAAAAAAAATCTCGCATACTACGAGATTACATACAAATATACAAAATATTTAAATCAATTTGCTTTTTGTTGTAAATTGCATACTAAATTATGACTTGGATGAAGCGCCCTTTATATCTTTTTTTAGCAATGAATTTGTTAGCTTGTAGTGGTAGTAGAAATGAAAATGAAAACTGTAAATTCTTGCTGGATTTGAATGTTAATTTGTCTATTAATTTAAGTCTTCCTCAATATAGTCAACTTCAATTTGATACCGAATCTGTTTATATTCCCAATGTTGGAAACAATGGTATTATTGTCACCAATGCGATAACCAATTTTTTAGCTTGGGATGCCAGCGACCCGAACCATTCACCCAGCAACAGTTGTCGCCTTGAAATATCTGGTTTAGAAGCCACTTGCAGTTGTGGCGACGGAAATACCTATAGTTTAATTAACGGTCAGCCTCTTAAAAGCTCAACCTTAGTTTGTGGTTTAAAAAACTATCGCGTTGAACAATCAGGCAATACACTTATTATTTCAAACTACTAAAAAAAGCGGCTTTAAAAACCGCTTTTTAATAAATTTTGGGACAAAGAAAACTAAAACTTTAGCGTAGCTCCCAACAAAAAGTTAGTGGTTGCTTGTGGATAATACCCTGCTCCTTCAATAGTTGTAACTTGATTAGGATTAGACCACGTATCATCATACGTATAATAATATCCATTAGACACATATTTTACTCCAAAAATATTGTTTATCAATCCTGATAGCACAATAGATTTGAATATAGAATTTGGTTTTATTTCATAAGTAATATTAAAATCATTTACAAAATAACTATCCAATTTTGAGGCTTCAGAATCTGTATTTCCCATAAATTGTTCACCCACATATTTACTTAAAAAAGATAGCTGAAGACTATGTTTTGGCTGAAAAACCAATGCATTGGCAGCGACTAATTCCGGTGAAAATGAAATGTTTGTTTTCCCAAAATCGACAAGATCACCATCAATTTGAGAAATAGTACTTTTGTTTTTATTTGAACTGATAGTTACATTAGGTTGAATAGCAAATTGTTTTGACAGTTGAACTGCTGCATCTAACTCTAAACCAAGTCTGTAACTTTCACCACTGTTTGAACGAATAGGATTCCCTACATCATCAATAGCTCCAGAAAGCACCAGCTGCTCATTGTATAACATATAATATACATTGGCGTTTAATTTAAACGTATTGGTATTGTGTCTCCAGCCTAATTCAAAATCATTAAGCTGTTCTGGTTTAATTGTAGGATTGTTTTCAAAATCATCTCTATTGGGCTCTCTATTAGCTCGTGCATAAGACATGTACAAGCTGTTTTCTGAGTTAAATTTATAGTTAATTCCAGCTTTAGGATTGAAAAAATTGTACTGCTCATCTATCAACATATTAACTCTATCTGAAGTTAATCCTGTTGTTTTATAATTTACAAAACGCATCTGTAGGTCGCCATAAAGACTCAACTTATCATTCAATCTATAAGTGGCTTTGGCAAACATACTAACGTCTTTTTTATTGCCTTCCCCGTTATAATATCGATCTCCAGGTTCTGAATTACTAGCATATCGCGCCCAAATAATTTCACCATAATGATCACCAATATAATGACTAAAGGATGTTCCGAAAGTAAAATTTAGTGCCTCATCTTTATAGTTTACGTTAGCATTCACCACGTAAAAATCATTATCAAGCCAACGTCTTCTTACTAAATCAGTTGTGTTGACGGTTTGTCCACCAATAACCAACTCTGCCAAATCGTAATCCGCAAAATCTTCATCTTCTTTGTACTGTTCAAAATAGCCTCTACCATACGTGTAATTTAACCCTAAATTAGTAGACCAATTGTTATTGTAACGCTCATTCCAATGCAGTTGATAATGATCTTGCTTGTAATCATCGACTTCATTTTTATAAAACTGAGTATTACCATTTTCATCGGTATACATTCCAGCCGTATTAAATGTTCTATGATTTTTTAAAAGATTTAAATCTTCAAGACCATTCCACGATTGATAGGTTCTTTCATATCCGCCAAAAGCCAAGGCTTTAATTAGCGTATTACCATCAACATAAGACGCTTGAAGAAAATACGATTTCAAATCAGACGTTGCCCTGTCAATATAACCATCAGAATTGATTTGCGACAAACGCCCGGCAATTTCAAAATGATTATTTAAAGTTCCAGTACTGAATTTTACATTATGTTTTCTAGTGTTATAACTTCCAAAAGAATTGGAGATTTCTGCATTGGCTTTTTCTGAAATAGCATCGGTTAAAATATTAATACTTGCACCAAAGGCACCAGAGCCATTTGTTGATGTACCAACACCACGTTGCAACTGTAAACTTTCTACTGACGACGCAAAATCCGGTAAATCTACCCAAAATGTTCCTAAGGATTCCGCATCATTATAAGGAATTCCGTTAACGGTAACATTTGTTGATTGGGCACTCACTCCACGAACTCTAATACCCGTGTAACCAACGCCAGATCCAGCATCGCTCGTGGTGACTACAGATGGTAAAAAGTTTAATAAAATGGGTAAATCTTGTCCAAGATTGCGCTTTTCCAAAGCTTCCTTTGTAACATTGGAATGAGTAATTGGTGAATCTGCATTAACGCGAACAGCATTTACCAAAACTTCGTCTAAAGTTTGAATTTTTGTTGAATCTTGTTGTTTTTCTTGAGAAAAAACGGAGTTCGACAGCACTAAGAGTGCCAAAATTTTGAATAGGTTTTTCATCCGATAAAATAAATTTATTCGAATAAAAAGAGGTAATTATTCTGATTAATATTAATTTAATTGGCTACTATCGCCGTCCCTAAACAGCATTACCTGTTCTAGGTTCATTGGGTATGATCTCAGCCGTTTATAGGCACCCCTTTTTTGAGAACAATGCAAAGGTACTAACAATTATCAATTGACAATTGATAATTACTACTTATTTTTTACTCTAAGTTAGGCTTTTTTCTATTTGCTTTTTTTTCGGAAAGTTGGCTTTTACTTTTTAGACGTTTTCGAATAGCAGATTTTGATATTTTAGTTGGAATACGTTTTTTAGGAACTTTTAAACCGTCTTTTATTACTTGCAAAAAACGTTTGATTACCAACTCTTTATTCTTATGCTGGCTTCTGCTTTCGTCACATTGCAAAATAAGAACATTCTCGTTTGTTAATCTGCTGCTTAATTTGTTTTGCAAACGTTCCTTTTGCAAATCACTCAACACTAAAGATTCTGCTAAATTAAAGGATAACTCAATTTTTGACGATACTTTATTAACATGTTGTCCGCCACTACCCGAACTTCTTACAGCTTTAAAACTTAATTCTGATATGAGAGCATCTTCAGAAACCATTATAACATTTGATGTGCAGGTTTAATTAAATCGTTTACTGTTTTTACCGGATTGAACGTAATAAGTGGCACCTCAACAAAAATAGAATTCCAATAAGCCATACTGCCATTCCATAACCCAGGAAGTTCTAAAGCACTAATATCGGTTCCTGCTTGTGTTTTTGATGTTATAAAAGCGGCATCGTGGTCTACATACTTTGTTAAATCAAAAACTTCTCCTCGATAGTTTTTAACGCCACAAACCAAATCAACAGGATTAAAATGAGTCGCATTTTGTAATAAACTTATTTGGCTTT
The DNA here is from genome assembly GCF_011762485.1 of Yeosuana marina. Classification (GTDB taxonomy): domain Bacteria; phylum Bacteroidota; class Bacteroidia; order Flavobacteriales; family Flavobacteriaceae; genus Yeosuana; species Yeosuana marina. Next base: position 537,915 of record NZ_JAAKGI010000001.1, on the reverse strand, counting down.
CTATGGTACTATCTATTTGAGCAGATTCTACAATTTGTAAGGAAACTGTTCCTTTATTATCTTCTACCCAGAACGGACCGCCGCCAGGTTCTCCCTCATTTTTAACCATACCACAAACACGAATAGGCCTATTTAACTTCTCTCTTACATAAAATATTTTAGATTCCAAGGAAGCGGTTTCAAAATCTGTAGCTATAACAATATTCAATTTATTGGTCATAAATTCTGTTATCCTATCTATGCCTTTTTCATCTATATCTCCTTTTTCTAAAAGGTGTAAAAATTTAAATGTCTGCTCTTGAACTTCCAACAAAATACCTGCTAATACTTTTTTATAGTTTGATATGGTTTGATAATGTTTCTTTACAACAACATTATCAATGTTTTTTATAAAAACGATATCATAATCAAGGTCGTTTAAGTTTTCCAATAAAGCGCCGTGCCCCGATGGCCTAAATAAAATAGAACCGTCTTGTTCTTTATAAATTTCTTTGTCTTGTGTTAACGCAATGGTATCAGTAGTTGATTTTTGATATGAAAATGAAATATTAAAACTGTTTCCTGTTTCATTTTCTATCTCTTCTTGAATATGATTAAGTTCTTCCTGAAACTTATTGTGATGTACCTCTGAAATGGTGAAATGCAAATTTGCCTTATTATTTGAAGATGCATAATAGGCGGCTTCAAACAAATGTTCTTCAAAGGCCGTTGCTACATAATCTTTATATCTATGAAAAGGCAAGAGACCCTTTGGGTAAAAACTATAATTTAATCGATCGTCATCCAACATGGTCTTTACAAATTCTATGCAACGTTCACCATAAGACAAGTCGTTATAATTTGGAATGACTTTATGGATTTTATGAACCACCTCCTCAAAACATGGTAGTTTCTCAAGATTATTTACAAAAGTTTGAACGTTTACATTATCCATTCTCTTTATATAATCTTCAAGAGTTTCTTCTTTAGAATTATAGCTATTTAAAAACTGAAATAAAAATTTAAACATTCTAGTAGCCGCACCAGAAGCAGGAACAAACTTTACCATAGAAAGTTCATTTTTCTTACGTTCGAATAACTGAATATAATGAGATTCCTTTTGGTTTTCAATATTAAGAATACCATTACCAACCGTAGCTGCTTCCTTTAAATTTGAATAAGACATTCCAGATGTAATAAGCTTAACTTGCTCATTAACTTTATCAATAGTTAATCCGTGATTTTCAATTTGAATAGTGTCGTTTTCAGAAAATGTCATTTTTTACTTTTTAGCAAGTTATCTATATGTTTCACGGCCAAGTCTAAACGTTCTTTTTTATCTCCTTTTAACAACACGTATGGCCGTTTATATTTTATTAAGGTATTTTCAAAAGCCTTAAACATAGCTTCTCTCTCATCAGGTTTGTCACGCAAATCATCTGCTTCCCAAGGTGTATCAATATACGTTAAAAAATATAAATCGTATGAATTTTCGAGAGCATATTTTTCTAGAATAGGATCGCAAGAACCGATATAATACGCCTCAGAATAGACCTTTGTTTCCAACAAATCGGTATCACAAATTAGTACTGTATCTGTTTTTTGTGCTAACTTGTTTTCTAACAACATTTGTCCCTCAGCAATTGGCAGTAAATCTTTTGGTTCACATGTTTTACGCTCTTCATTCCACTTATTTTGAAGATATTCTCTGGCATATTCTGGTACCCAAACCGAATTATAATAGCGTGCTAAATGCCTTGATAGCGTGGTTTTTCCAGTAGATTCTGGGCCGAACAAAACAACTTTTATGCAGTTTGACGGTTGTTGTTTAAGATTTTTTTCCATGCAATGTATCCTTGAATTGCTAATATAGTGAAGATTAAATACTGAAGTGATAACATCCCGAGACCTCTGTAGGCATATAGCGGAATAGTGATTAAATCAGCAATAATCCATAAAGTCCAATTTTCTAATTTCTTAACAGCCATATACCACATAGCTGTAAAGAAAATACCCGATGTTACAATATCAATATAGTTGGGAATTTGTAACGTGTAATCAAATCCTTTATAAACAAAATAGGTAACTATCATGGTTAAGATAAATAACAAAACCCCTATTAATTTTTCTTTTGTTGTAGTTCTTGAAATAGGTACCACAAATTTATTTCCTTTTTTTCTAGACCAGTTCCACCAACCATAAATACTCATGACGGAATAGTAAAAATTCATCATCATATCTCCAAAATACTGACTAATATATAGAAGATATACCGTGATAACGGTACAAATTAGCCCCGTTGGATAAACCAAAATATTTTCCTTTTTGGCATACCAAACACTCATAATTCCAAACACAAAAGCAATCGCTTCTAAAACAATTTGAAATGTTGGAGCATCGCGATATGGATCTATAAAAAAATCAAAAATGTGGTTCATAATCACTTCTATCTGTTTTAACAACCTTCATGGTAAGGACAGATATATCGGCTCCTTCAAAAGATGTTTTAATGGCTTTGGTAAGAAATAACATTAGTTCATCATATTCCCCATAAATTTGGGTACTTAACGGATTTTCCAACACGGTAAATTTTGATGCTCTCAATGCTTTTATAAAATTAATGACATGTACTTCATAATCATTTTGCAAAGGAGATAAGGTTAAGTCTACTGATATTTTCATAGTTATTAATTCTTTTTTAATTCTTCAAGAAACGATTCATCTTCCTCAAAAGCCGTACCAACAACTACCAAATCCGCTCCTGAATTATACGCATCGTCTAATTGCTTTTTGTTTTTTATACCCCCACCAACTAGTAACGGAATATTTAATTCTTTTTTAACTGCGCTTATAATATCTGCTGTTATTGGCTTTAAAGCACCACTACCAGCTTCTAAATAAATTAGTTTCATTCCTAATAATTCCCCTGCCTTGGCCGTATCTACTATGTTTTGAATATCGTTTCGCGAAATAGGTTTTGTTCTGGTAACTCTTTCAACGCTTGTTTGCTTTCCGTTTTCAATTAGAATATAACCCGTTGGAATAACTTCAAGGTTCATTGTACGTAATTTTGAAACGGCTTTAACTTGTTTTCCTATAAGATATTCAGAGTTTCTTCCTGAAAGTAATGATAAAAATAAAAGAGCATCGGCTTTTCCTGTTAATTGCTGGATATCTCCCGGAAATAATATAACAGGAATCTTAGTATACTTTTTTATTTCTATAACCAAATCATGACTAGCATGTTCTTTAACAGTACTTCCGCCAACAAAAATATGGGTTGCCATAGATGTACTCAGCTTTTTAATAAAACTTGAAATAGTACTAAAAGCTATCTTATCTGGGTCAATTAAAACCGCAAATAACTTCTCATTATTTTTTATCGATGCCTGTATGTTTTTGTAGATCGTTGTCATTTAAACTAAGGCATAGGCACAAGTAAAGCCTTCAAACTCTAAAAAGTTAATGTTGTAGCGGTATTTTTTGTTGTCATAATCAATCCAAGCATATGTTTTGTCATCTTCTATTGCAAATGGAATAACCAAACAATGATCTTTAAAGCTTAACCCAGGCGTTGCAAACAGTTTATATAAGGATTCTTTTACGCACCAAATTCGTGTTAGTTTTTTAATATAATCTTCATCGGTTTTGCTTAGATAATCAAATTCATAATCAAGAAACTTATGAGCAATAATGGTTATTTTATCGCGCTGTTTTTCAACATCTATACCAACGACATCATCACTTACAACAACAGCCGAAAAAATAAAGGAATGTGTAATCGAAATATGTTTACCATCATGTAAGTGCGGTTTTCCGTTTTCATCATAAAACAAATCGGAATCCTGATATCCAAACTCGGCCAACAAATGTCTCACACTTAAAAAACCGCGTTGGTGTAATTCACTTTTCATTCCTAAAACTCGTTCTAAATTTTCTGATTTTAAAGAAATTCCATTTATCAAATCATCGTAAGACTCTGTAATCTTCCATATTTTAACAGTAGTTTGTGAATTTGGAGTAATGGATTTATAAAGAGGCATTTAATTTTCTGAAAGTTATTAGTTATCTTTGCAGGCAAAAATTGTTAAATACAAATATACTAATATGAACACAAAAACAATTGCTTACGTTCCTAATAAGGTAAAAGATATATCGCTAGCTGCCTGGGGAAGAAAAGAGATTGAATTAGCCGAGGCCGAAATGCCTGGTTTAATGAGTCTGCGTGAAGAATACAAAAATTCACAACCACTTAAAGGAGCTAGAATAGCAGGTTGTTTACATATGACCATTCAAACAGCTGTACTTATAGAAACCTTACAGGCATTAGGAGCAGAAGTAACTTGGAGTTCTTGTAATATTTTCTCAACACAAGATCAAGCTGCTGCTGCAATTGCCGCCGAAGGAACAGCTGTTTATGCTTGGAAAGATATGACTGAAGAAGAATTTGATTGGTGCATTGAACAAACACTTTTCTTTGGAGAAGACAGAAAACCGCTTAACATGATTTTAGATGATGGTGGAGATTTAACTAATATGGTTTTAGATAAATATCCCGAACTTGTATCAGGAGTAAAAGGATTAAGTGAAGAAACTACAACGGGAGTTCATAGATTATATGAACGAATGAAGGAAGGCACCTTACCTATGCCAGCAATCAACGTTAATGATTCTGTTACCAAAAGTAAATTTGATAATAAATACGGCTGTAGAGAAAGTGCTGTTGATGCTATTCGAAGAGCTACCGATGTTATGTTAGCTGGAAAACGAGTTATTGTTTGTGGTTATGGCGATGTAGGTAAAGGTACTGCTGCCTCTTTTAAAGGTGCTGGAAGTATTGTAACAGTTACTGAAGTTGACCCAATTTGTGCATTACAAGCGGCTATGGACGGTTTTGAAGTTAAAAAACTGGAAACTGTTGCACCTAATGCAGACATTATTATAACTACTACAGGAAATAAAGATATTGTGCAAGCACAACATTTTGAAGCTGTAAAAGACAAAACTATAATTTGTAACATTGGACATTTTGATAATGAAATTGATATGGCTTGGTTAAACAAAAACCACGGTCATACCAAAAACACTATAAAGCCTCAAGTAGATAAATATACCATTAACGGAAAAGACATTATTATACTTGCAGAAGGTCGTTTAGTAAATTTAGGTTGCGCTACTGGTCATCCAAGTTTTGTAATGAGTAACTCATTCACAAACCAAACCTTGGCTCAAATTGAACTATGGACCAATAGTGAGGCTTACGAAAACAAAGTATATATGTTGCCAAAACATCTTGATGAAAAAGTAGCAAAATTACACCTTGAAAAAATTGGTGTTGAATTGACTGAACTTCGGGAAGATCAAGCTAAATATATTGGTGTAAACGTTGAAGGTCCTTTTAAACCTGAGTATTACAGATATTAATATATCGTCATTGCGAGGAGTTTGCGACGTGGCAATCTCTCAATAATGAATAAAATTATAAGTCCTAAGCAGAAATGTTTGGGACTTTTTTTGTTTACATTTTATAACAACACAATACCTAAGGTATGGATTAAATCAATATCTTATGCCTTAAAGTTTTTGTAAATGAACAATAGAAGATTAACTATTTTAAAAAACCAGCTATCCAAGTTAGAAGCATATATTCCATTAATTGACAAAGAAAATCCTAAAGTTTCAAAATCAACAGTGGGTTGGCAACTAGACCATACCTTAAAAGTGTTTAACGCCGTTAGTGAATGGATCGAAAACTCAAATTCAAAAGATTACGAACGAACATTTAATTTTTGGCGTAGTATTCTATTTCCATTAGGCTATTTTCCAAGAGGAAAAGTAAAAGCTCCAAAATTTGTTATGCCACCTGAAATTATTATTCCTCAAGATTTACGCACCCAAATACAAATAGCAAGAACACATATTGAACACTTAAAGCAATTACCAAAACAAGCTTATTATAAGCATTTTGTTTTTGGAAAATTATCAAAAAACCAGACGTTACGATTTTTAGAAATACACACCAAACATCATTTAAAAATTATAAATGATATTTTGAAGAAATAAAAAAACCTTTCTGAAAACAGAAAGGTTTGTTATACTTAAAAGAATTGTTTCTTAAGCTTCAAAAGGCTCAATAGAAACATAAGATTTATTATCTTTTTTCTTTGTAAATTTTACAACGCCATCAACTTGAGCGTGTAATGTATGATCTTTTGAAGAATATACATTTTCTCCTGGGTGATGTGTATTTCCTCTTTGTCTAACGATAATATTTCCAGCTATCGCAGCTTGACCACCAAAAATCTTAACACCTAAGCGTTTTGATTCTGATTCTCTACCGTTTTTCGAACTTCCGACTCCTTTTTTATGTGCCATTTTATTTCGATTTTATTTTTTATATTAACTTAAAGCATCAATTAATTCAGCTTTCTTCATTGAAGAATATCCTGTAATTTCTTTTGCTTTTGCCATCTCTCTTAATTCAGCAACCGTTAGGCTACTTAAATCTTGGGTAGCTTCTTCTTTCTTAGCTGGTTTAGCTTCTGCTTTTGGAGCAGCAACTTCAACTTTTGGTTCTGCCTTTTTTGGTTCTGCTTTTTTCTCTACTTTGGCAGCTTTTTTAGCTCCTGAAGCAGCAATGCTTTCAATAATAATTTCAGTTAAAGATTGACGATGACCGTTTTTCTTACGGTAACCTTTACGTCTTTTCTTTTTGAAAACTATAACTTTATCACCTTTTAGGTGCTTTAAGACTTTTGCTCCTACTTGAGCTCCGTCTATAGCTGGGGCGCCTACAGTTACATTGTCACCATCACCAATTAGAAGAACATTATCAAAAGCAACTTGCTTTCCTTCTTCAGTTTGTAAACGGTGAACAAAAACTTTCTGGTCTTTTACAACTTTAAATTGTTGCCCTGCTATCTCTACAATTGCGTACATAGCGTAACGTTTTATTAATTAAATTATTTAAAAATGAGTGCAAATATACTGCTAATAAATTAATTTACAAACGTTTTATTTCTTTTGAGACATATTTCCGCTATTTTTAAAAAGCATCATCACTGTAAGGGCAGAAACAATCGTTGTAGCAAAGCCCATAATAGCAACAATAAAAGTAACCAAACCATCATTAATATCGAAACCGCCATTCATAGTTTTGAGCAATTCGACTAGAAAATCAGGATTAATTTCAGTCGAATACAATAAAAAGAATAAAGTAAACACAATGGTTGCTGTGGCTCCTGTTATAATTCCTGCTGAAAAACCACTTGTATATGTAAATGCGTCACCTTGTTCTAATTTGTAAAACCTAATAGCCTCATAAATACCAATAGCTGTAATGGCTGCATTTAAAAAACTGAATATTGGATTGGTGTGTTTATTAAACAGGGCAAGAAATAAAAAGTAAGCAATTAATACGGCACTTGTTACAAGGCCAAATCTAACGGGAAGGATTATTTTTTTCATAATATTTTTTATTTAATTCATTTAAATTTCGGAAAAAATTATGGTTTAAAATAATTACACCTTCATTTTCGTCATTAGTAATCAAATAATTAGAAAGAAATATTCTTTAACTAGACACGCGCTTGTGCGATAAATAAACCCCAAACAAAATAATCATACTTGCAAATATTTGAAGCATTCCAAACGTTTCTCCATCTAAAAATCCCCAAGTTAAAGCTACAATTGGCATTAAAAATGTCACTGATGAAGCAAACACAGGTGTTGCAATATGAACTAATTTATTAAATAATACTTTCGCCAAAGCGGTTCCAAAAAAAGAAAGTATGGTTATATAAACCATAGACATTTTTAGTTCTGGGTTTTTAAAGGTCGCTTCCGAAAAGAAATCTGTAAACAATAAAACTATAACAGCTGGAAAAAATATAGCCATATAATTACCTGCAGCTATACTCAAAGGAGGCACATTTTGTAAATGGCGTTTGATAATATTTACATTGGTGCCATACATTACAGTAGATAAAATTACAAATCCTGCAAATAGATAATTTTGATTAGGATTCAATTCTGCTCCTTTTAAAATAAGCATGGTTGTTCCTACAAAACCAACCAAAACCCCTAAAACTTGTCGTTTTGTTGATGTTATTTTAAACGCTGCAAAACCAATTAAAACCGTATTTAATGGTGTTAATGAATTCAAAATTGAAATGACGGCACTATCTATTTCTGTGCCAGCAATAGCAAATAAAAATGCTGGAAAAAAAGAGCCCAAAAACCCTGAAATAGCAAGCCATTTCCATTCTTTTTTTGAAATTAATTTTAGTTTATTAAATCCTACAGCAAATAGAAATAATCCAGTAATAATAGTTCTTAATGCACCTAGCTGATACACCGTTAAACCTAAAAGTGATTTTTTTATTAAAATGAACGAACTTCCCCAAATAATTGAAAGTATAAAAAGGTACATCCATTTTGTGTGTTTTTCGTTCATAGTTTACGATTCTTTTTCAAAAATTAGAATGATTAATTTTTTCGCAAAAGAAGACTTTATTTTTGTATTTTCACCAACAATTTTAATACTTATAAATAATGAACACATTTAAAAACATTATGGGAGTTTTATTGCTGACTCTAATTTCTTTTAATTGCAAAAATAAAGCTAATCCTGAAGTAAAAACCATAGAAGTTGAAACTGCATCCCAAGCAGCAAAATCAGTTGACCCAAATGCAACATATGCTAAAGCTGAGTTTACCATTGATGGGATGACTTGCGCTATAGGTTGTGCCAAAACTATTGAAAGAAAAATTGCAGGAATGGATGGTGTAAAATCTGCGACTGTGGATTTTGATCGTAAATTAGCTATGGTTGAATATGACGAAGCCAAAGTAACACCTACTTCTCTTGTTGAAACCGTTGGTAAAGCTGGTGACATGTATAAAGTTAGTGATATGAAAACAGTTGAAGATTTTTCAACTAACAAACAAGAAAGCGCTGCAAAATGCAATCCAGACTGCACAAAAAAAGACTGTGCGAATTGCAAAACAAAAGCCAAAGGTTGTAACGCAAAATGTGCTAATAAAACAGATGCTGAAAAAATGGCGTGTGCTAAAGATTGCAACAAGCCTTGCTGTGCTAAAAAAACTGAAGTATAAGTAAGTCTATATATCTACATAAAAAAAGCTTCTCAAATGAGAAGCTTTTTTTATGTGCTATTTCCATTTAACAGTTTCCATGATGTGCTTAATATCTTTTTCTAAATATTTTGCGGCTGGAAAAATAGAGTCATAATTTGGTTTTGCATAAAAATACAGAGAACCTGTTAAAAAATGTTCAACACTATCGGTTACATAAAACTGTGATTGTGATGCAGCATTACCACCAACTTCGTAAAACATACCATACACCTTATTCATTTTGTTTTCATAAGCTCTATCTATAATTTCATCAGCCTTAATAGTATGCTTTTGTGTAAAATTTTGTGCATCTTTTACAAAAGCCAACAAATTATTACGATCGTGATTTATGGATTTATAAGTTAAATAAATAGTTCCCTTTAAACTCGGATAGGCAATGTTAATTCCATAACTCTCTGTTGTACTTTTTATATTCTTCTCTGTAATTTTTTTAGCTAGGGTATTCACTTCAAAAGAGAACGGTATGTCATCAACTTGTGTTTTAACATAATTAGCTATTGGATATTCTAAACGTAAATATGCTTTGGGTTTTGGAACAACATCATCGTTACAACCCATAATAACAAAAAACACTAAACCTATATACCAACAATGTTTCATCTGCTTATCATACTTTTATAGAGGCTACAAATAGTTAACCACTTATTAATTTTTATTTTGTAAAATGATTTTTAAACACACTTGGCATTATTCTAATTTAGTGAATTTTACAAATTTAATGCGTTTTTTATCTAAAGCCTCAATAGTAAAAACGTAATTTTTAAAATTTATTTTACTGTTTAATTTTGGAAAATTTCTAGAAACTTCAAGAACAAAACCAGCAACGGTTTCTGCCTCACCTTTATGTTCTTCAAACATGTTTTCGTCTTCAACTTTTGTAATCTTATAAAAATCTCTCAGAGCTGTTTTGCCTTCAAAAACAAAATTATGATCGTCTAATTTTGAATACTTTAAATCTTCATCATCAAACTCATCACTTATATCACCTACTATTTCTTCAATAATATCTTCTAAAGATATTAATCCAGACGTTCCACCGTATTCATCAACTACAACCGCTAGATGCACTTTTTTCTCTTGAAATTCTGCCATTAAATCATCTAACTTTTTATTCTCTGGTACAAAAAAAGGTTCCCGCAATAAAGTTGTCCAATCAAACTGTTTTCTATCTAAATAGGGTAGTAAATCTTTCACATAAAGAATACCCTGAATTTTATCAATATTGTCTTTATAAACAGGAATTCTAGAATACCCGTTTTCAACAATTTCTTCCATGATTTCTAAATATTTTTGATCGACATTGAGCGCAAAAATATCTATTCTAGGGCGCATAACTTGCTTGGTATCGGTATTTCCAAAAGACACAATGCCTTGCAATATTTTTTGTTCTTCTTTAGTGGTATCTTCCTCGCTTGTAAGTTGTAAAGCTTGTGATAATTGGTCGACACTTAAATTTGATTTTTGTTTACCCAATTTGTTATGAATACCAATGGTAATACTTCTCATAGGCATACTTAATGGTGATAACAATACATCTAAAACTCGCAACGGATAGGCCATAAATGTTGCAAACTTAACCTTGTTTCTGCTAGCGTATATTTTTGGTAAAATTTCACCAAATAATAAAATTAAAAAGGTAACTAATATCACCTCAACAAAAAACTTAATATTCAAGTTGAAAAAATAAAAGTCAATCGTCATATCTACACCTTCAAAAATAATCTCGCTTAAAAATGCAAATAAGATGACGATGCCAATATTGATAAAGTTATTCGCAACAAGTATAGTAGCTAATAATTTTTTAGGCCGCTCTAATAGTTTTGAAATTATTTCTATGCGTTTAGATTTCTTTTCTAAACCATCCTCTATATCGGTTCTTGTAAGTGAGAAAAGAGCAACTTCGGCTCCAGAAATAAGTGCTGAAAAGAACAGCAATAAAAATAAAAGTACAAGACCAGAAACAATAGAAAAATCAATTGTCATTAATAAGGTTTTAAAACTCGGGGGATCAGGATCCAAATAATATAGATATTAGTTAAACAAATTAAAATGGAAGGTCATCATTCTCTTCTTCAATAGGCTCATTAGCCATTTGTTGATTATCTGTTTTTTGGCTAGCTGTCTTATTTTGTGTTTGTCCTTCGCTCTCTTTTTTAGTTGTTAAAAACGTAAAATCGGTACACTGAATTTCGGTAGAATACCGTTCGTTTCCACTATCATCTTGCCATTTTCTGGTTTTTATACGTCCTTCAACATAAATTCTATCACCTTTACTTAAGTATTTTTCACAAATTTCTGCTGCCTTGTTACGTACTACAATATTATGCCACTCTGTATTGGTTACATGCTCATTAGTTTGTTTACTTACATAAGTTTCATTGGTAGCTAAAGGAAATCTTCCTACGCATCCGCCTCCTTCAAAATAATGCATTTTTACTTCATCTCCTAAATGCCCTATTAGCATCACTTTATTTAATGTTCCAGACATAAAATTTTGTTGTATTTAAAAAGCAAAATTAACCAATTGCTTCTCATTTTTTTAAAATTAATAAAAAAATATCACAGTGAAGACTAAACTCTTAAAAATTAAAATGATCTATAAAATTTCCTATTAGAATGGGCACAGGAAAGTCGTGTATTGTATCAATTGAAATACTTTTAGGCAAAACAGCATCAACTGTTATAATCCAAAATTTTACATACAAATGCTGATGAGATAATTTATGAATAATTACTGCTTCATTATATAGGGACAATTCATAATCAACATTCTTTAACAACTCATTTTTATTTATATGCTTTTCAATGTCGTTAACATCTAAATGTCTTTTGCTTTCTAAAAGAGGAAATTGATATAAATTCTGCCAAATACCCTTACCCTCTCTTTTTTCTAAAAAAGTTTTTTTGTCTTTAGAAAGAAAGACTAAATAGTTAAAGTGCTTCTTAGAAACTTTTATGGTTTTTAATTTAATGGGCAATTCATTAATAGTTTTAGTTTGTAGTGCTACACAACTATTTTGAAATGGACAATCCTCACAATTTGGATTTTGTGGCTTACATTGTATAGCGCCAAACTCCATAATAGCTTGGTTAAACTCTGCTGGATTTTGTTTATCAATTAAATCTTGTGCCAACAATTTAAATTCCTTGGAGCCCTTTGAAGAATTTATGGGTGTTTTAATACCAAAATAACGCGATAACACTCTATACACATTACCATCTACAACAGCTGTGGCTTCATTGAAACAAATAGACGCTATAGCACTAGCTGTATAATCGCCAACTCCTTTTAATTGTAACAAGCCTTCATAGGTATTTGGAAATACACCATTTAATTCTTCGGCAATATATTTTGCTGTGGTGTGCAAATTTCTAGCACGTGAGTAGTACCCCAAACCTTGCCATAATTTTAAAACCTCACTTTCTTGAGCTTTTGCAAGATGAAAAATTGATGGAAATTCTTTGATAAATGACTCATAATAAGGTAATCCCTGCTTGATTTGTGTTTGCTGTAAAATAATTTCGGATAACCAAATGCGGTAAGGATCAATAGTTTGCCTCCAGGGCAAGTCTCTCTTATTATTTGAGTACCAATGTATTATTGTTTTTGAAAATACCATTCTTTAATTTAAACGAGCTGGCAAAAATAAACGTTTATAATCTTAAATTTTAATGAATTAGGTTTGAAATATTGAATATTAAATTCCTATATTTGCATCCCTTTAAATTTATACAGTAACTAAAATAAAATATTAAAAATGACTAAGGCTGATTTAGTAGCAAAAATTTCTGAGAAATTAGGAATCGAGAAAGGTGATGTTCAAGCAACCGTTGAAACGTTTATGGACGAAGTAAAAACCTCTTTAGAAAGCGGAGACAACGTTTATTTAAGAGGATTTGGAAGCTTCATTATTAAAACAAGAGCAGAAAAAACTGGTAGAAATATTTCAAAAAACACTACTATAAAAATACCTGCACACAATATTCCTTCTTTTAAACCTGCAAAAGTTTTTGTTGAAGGCGTAAAAACTAATGTAGACGTTAAGTAACAACATTTTAATTTATTATTAATTTTAAAACATAATATATGCCCAGCGGTAAAAAACGTAAAAGACATAAGGTTGCAACGCACAAACGAAAAAAACGTGCACGCGCTAATCGTCACAAAAAGAAAAAATAATCTAAAAAAGTAGTTTCTAAGCTACTTTTTTTTGGTTTTTGAAACACAAAAGTTCTTTGAAATGAGTTCATTAATAATTTAAACACTTTTATGTGTCTTTTTTGAACTCCACGGATTTAAAAAATCCTGTGAAATGCCTTGAAAAAGGAAGTCTTAAAATCACTTAGACAACCTAAGGCATTAAATTTGATAATTAAAAATTATTGAATTTTAAAATAATGTATAATCCATCTGTATAATTTGGTTGCTAGTTGATGGCTTTTAGTTGATGGTTATTGGTGTTACACTTTTAACTTTTAACTTTTAACTTTTTAACTTTTAACTAGAGAGTATGGATAAAAATTAACTTAATGGATAAAGAATTGATTATTCGATCTAGTTCAGAAGATGTTGATTTTGCCTTATTAAAAGATGGAAAACTTATTGAATTACATAAAGACGAAGGTGGTAACGACTTCTCTGTTGGTGACGTGTTTATCGCCAAAATAAGAAAAGCAGTACCAGGACTAAATGCTGCATTTGTAAATGTAGGTTATGAAAAAGATGCCTTTTTGCATTATCATGATTTAGGCCCAAAACTTCCCTCTCTTTTAAAATTCACAAAACGTGTAAGCACAGGTAAACTAAAAGATTTTTCTTTAAAAAATTTCCCATTTGAAAAAGATATTGATAAAAACGGAAGCATTGCCGATGTTTTAAAATCAAATCAATCGCTATTAGTACAAATAGTAAAAGAACCCATATCAACTAAAGGTCCCAGAATCAGTTCTGAGTTATCAATAGCTGGTAGATATATCGTTTTAGTTCCTTTTTCTGATCGTATTTCTATTTCTCAAAAAATAGAAAGTAAAGAAGAAAAGGATAGATTAAAACGGTTGGTAAAAAGTATTACACCACAAGGTTTTGGAATTATTGTTCGTACCGTAGCAGAAGGCAAAAAAGTAGCCGAACTAGATAAAGATTTACAAAATTTGCTTAGTCGTTGGACGGCAATGTGTAAAAAGCTACATAAAGCCCATCATCCAAGTAAAGTGTTAGGAGAAATGAATAAAGCCTCGTCTATGTTACGAGACATATTCAATGATACCTTCACTAGTATTCATGTTGATGATGAAGAGCTTTATTATCAAATTAAAGATTATGTGCAAGAAATTGCACCCAATAAAGAATCAATCGTCAAATTGTATCAGTCTAATGTTCCTATTTATGAAAAATTTGGAATAGAAAGACAAATTAAAACCTCCTTTGGTAAAACCGTTTCTATGGCAAAAGGCGCCTATTTAATTGTAGAGCATACAGAAGCCCTGCATGTTGTAGATGTAAATAGCGGTAATAGATCTAATAAAGCCAATAACCAAGAGGATACAGCATTAGAAGTTAACTTAATAGCTGCTACAGAAATTGCCAGACAATTACGCTTGCGTGATATGGGTGGAATTATTGTAATAGATTTTATAGACATGACCAGTGCTGAAAACAGGCAACAGCTTTTTAATCACCTTCGTGATGAAATGAAGGATGATAGAGCAAAGCATAAAATATTGCCCCCAAGTAAATTTGGCTTGATACAAATAACAAGACAACGAGTACGTCCAGAAATGAACATAAAAACTCGTGAAGAAAATCCAGATGCCATTAATAATGGTGAAGAAGTAGAAGCACCAATTGGATTGGTGACTAAAATTACTCACGATCTGGAACAATTATCAAAAAAAGACTATAAAAAGCTGATTTTAAACACACATCCTTTTATAGCAGCCTTTTTAACAAAAGGTTTTCCATCAGTGCGTTCAAAATGGTTTTTTGAACACAAAAAATGGGTTAAAGTTTTACCAAGAGATGCTTACACATATTTAGAATATCATTTTTTTGATAAAGATGGTAAACAAATTAAATAATTAAAAAACCCCTTACTATTTGTTTAGTAAGGGGTTTTTGTTTTATGGCACTTCGAGTGATTTTGATTTTTGTCAAAATTTTATCGAGAATTTAGGCAATTGCTAAAGCACCACTCTTGTAGTTTGCCTTGAACGAAGCCGAAAGACTATATCTTTTTTGCTTTTAATGGCAAAAAAAGGATGCCGCTTAAATCGCTATTGTAAAGTTTTGAACTAGCTACAAATTTAGAATTAAATCAACTTTAATTGCTCTTCTCCCACTAAGCAGAGCTTAGCGCTAGTGGGCGGTATAATAACGACTAATTTTTCTATATCAGAAAACATTTGCGTAAGTTATTTCCTTATATTTAGTGCCAAATAATTCCATGTTAAAATAGTATTTTAAATGAAACTCCTTAATTTATTCATATCTTTTTTATTTTTAAGTGTATTGACTTATTCATGCTCAAACTCAGATAACAATCAACCAGAAGAAGAACCATTAAAAAATGTAACTTATAATGTTTTATTTTGGGAATTTACTCCTGATACTGGTAATAACACTTTTAGATTACACTACGAAATAGAATTCCATAATCCAAATGATGTTACTATTAATGGGTTTTATAGAATAACTCAAAATGCTGATGGCTTAGAAACAACCCTTCTTTCTTCTAATAAATCTCCATGCTATACAATAGAAGCTAACTCAAGTTGCACTTTTAGTTTTGACGAAGAAGATTCATTTGATATAGCAAGGATTAACTCAATTAAGTTAATATCTGTAGAATATAATCTTGAAGAATAATACGCAAACATTAAAACAACCGATGTTTACTTAAATGATATGATTACATTAAAATATTTTGATTTATTCCTTATAGCCATCTTATTCTTGGGTTGTACAAGCAATTCTGAAGATAAGGAAGAATCTGTTGATTGTTTTAACAAAGCTTCCATGGAATCATTTGAAATTGAACCTGGACAATGCGTTGTAATTACTGAAAATCCAGACATGAAGTTAGTATTAGTAGGATTTGAAAACCACTTTAAATCTATTAATAAGATTTATAAAACCACAGTAACAGTCAGATTAGAAGAACCTAACTTCACATGGGAGACACTCCATGAAATTGAGGATAACCCAGATACTGATATCATAAAATTTTCTGGAGAAATCCGTACTGGTATAAATAATGATTCATATACTATTTACATAGACAACATTGATTATACTGAAACGGAAACAGAATTTATTTTTCACAAGGCAACTATTAGGGTTGAATATAGCATTAATTAACTACTTCCCCCACTAACGCTAAGCTCAAGCTTAGTGTAACTCATTACAAGACATAGCAAATCTAAATATTTCAAGAAAGAACCTTTATAACGAAGTAGCGCTAAACGTATCACCCTGAGATAAATCTCCTGTATCAAATCCTTTTTTAAACCATCGCATGCGTTGTGCAGACGTTCCATGAGTAAAAGAGTCTGGAACTACCCTTCCACTGGATTGCTTTTGCAAACGGTCGTCACCTATAGCGTTAGCTGCATTTAAAGCTTCCTCAAGATCACCAGACTCCATCATTCGTGTCATTTCTTGAGAATAATGCGCCCAAACTCCTGCAAGAAAATCGGCCTGAAGTTCTAGTCTAACCGAGTATTTATTATATTCCGTCTGACTAACTTGTCCTCTTAATCGCTCCATTTTAGCAGTAGTTCCCATTATTTTTTGAATATGATGCCCAACCTCATGAGCAATCACATAGGCTTGCGCAAAATCTCCTGGCGCGTTTAACTGACGTTCCATGTCGTCAAAAAAACTTAAATCTAAATATAACTTTTCATCACCCGGACAATAAAAAGGTCCCGTAGAACTAGAAGCAGACCCACATGCAGACGACACCGAACCAGTAAAAAGCACTAAGGTTGGCTCTCTATAATTATCTAAAAGTTTGTTCCAAACATCCTCGGTATTTGCTAAAATAGTCGCACTGAAATCAGCTAATTCTTCATCTTTAGCTGTTGGCTCATAGCTTGTAGATGATTCTGTCTGTATTGGTCCACCACTTAAAAACTGACTAATTAAAGACAACGGATTTTTGCCCATTACTAAAGAAATAACTAAAAATGCTCCAACAATAAAAAGTCCTACTTTAGAAAAAAGAATTCTAATTAAAGGCATTAATAATGATGGGTTAAACCCACCAATTCCTTGACCAGAACTACTCTGCCCTCTGCGGTCTTCAACATTAGAACTTCGTCTTCTACCTTGCCATTTCATATTACTATCAAATTAATTACATGAATTTGTGCGTCAATTTACATATAATTTCAATATTTCAAATAAATATTTTTCAGCTACTTATTCAAATAATTTTTTTAAACACTGCTTTTAATACTGATGAAATAATCAAAAACCCCTTGCTTTTTGAAAGTAAGGGGTTTTGTCTTTTATAAAGATTATACCTGAGTAGAGATGACAAAAACTAAGGTGCCGGATTAGGAATCACAGCATGTACCGCATTAATTTGCTCTAATATATTTTCATTCAATGTAATATCAATACTATCAATGTTTTCTTTTAACTGCTCCATTTTGGACGCACCAATAATATTACTGGTTAGAAATGGCTGCTGGTTTACGAAAGCTAAACTCATTTGAGCCAAAGTCATATTATTATCTTCTGCTATTTTTAAGTAACGCTTTGTAGCCTCTGTAGATTGCTCACTGCTATATCGTGCAAATCTTGGATACAATTTCAATCTGGCATCATCCCCTGCTATTCCCTTAATATACTTCCCGGAAAGTACTCCAAATGCCATAGGCGAATAAGCTAGTAACCCAATGTTTTCTCTAATAGATACTTCAGCCATATCGCCTTCAAACACCCTGTTAATTAAAGAATAAGCATTTTGAATGGTACTCATTCGTGGTAATTTATGAGTTTTTGATTCTTCCATATACCGCATGGCACCCCACGCTTTTTCGTTAGACATGCCTACATGACGAATTTTTCCCGCTTGAATTTGTTCATCTAGTGCATGTAACACCTCATTAAAATTATCTTTCCATTCATCACTAGGGTCATGTTTGTAGTCCCTTATACCAAATGTATTGGTTAAACGTTCTGGCCAATGAATTTGATACAGATCAATATAATCAGTCTGTAAGCGTTGTAACTCTTTATCAATTGCTTCTTTAATTGATTCGGACGTAAGTCCTGTTGTTCTAATATGAGCTGAATAATCACTTGAGCGACCAATAATTTTACTTGCTAAAACAACCTTATCTCTATTACCAGTTTTTTTAAACCAAGTACCAATAATCTTACTCGTTCTTCCCTGTGTTTCAGGGTTTGCCGGAACAGGGTACATTTCAGCGGTATCAAAAAAATTAACACCATGTTCAACGGCATAATCCATCTGCTCGTGACCTTCTGCTTCGGTATTTTGATTGCCCCAAGTCATAGTCCCTAAGCAAATTTTACTAACTTTTATATCACTATTTGGAAGTGTTGTGTATTTCATAACAATTTTTAACTTTTTTTTTAAAAGCTTAAAGATAAAAAAACCTTTCAGATTCTATTTCTCTGAAAGGTTTAAAACTTTGTTAACTAAAGAACTCTATTATTACAAAGAGTATCTTCGCAATGATGTTTCTTAATTATCATTTAATAATTTAGACAATTCATCTAACTTAGGTGTTAAAATAACTTCAATCCGTCTATTTTTAGCTCTACCCTCAGGAGTATCATTGGTAGCAACAGGAGCAAATTCACCTCGTCCTGCAGCCGTTAAGTTCTCAGGATTAATAGCTGGGTTTTCTTGTAAAATATTAACAATTGCTGTTGCTCTTTTGGTAGATAAATCCCAATTGCCACTTAATTGGGCATTCCCTTGGTATGGCACATTATCGGTATGGCCTTCAATTAAAACCGCTATATCAGGGTTTTGTCCTAATACACTTCCTAATTGTTTTACCGCACGTCTTCCTTCTGTTCCAACAGCCCAACTTCCTGAACTAAATAACAGTTTGTTTTCCATAGAAACATATACTTTACCATCACGTTGCTCAACAGTCAATCCTTTGCCTTCAAAATCTGTTAACGCTCTGGAAATAGCCTCTTTTAAAGCTGTCATTGCCGCATCTTTATCGGCTATTACTTTTTCTAAATCTGCCACACGATTCGATCGATCTTCCAATTCTTTTTTAAGTTTCTCTAGGCGTTGGTTCTCTGCTGCTAAGGCTTGCTCTTTAGCCTCCAACTGTGCTAACAATTCTCTGTTTTTTTGAGAATTGGCTGCAATGGCTGCCGAACTATTTTTTTCTAAAGCATCATAAGAATCCTTCAATGCGTCATAATTAGCTTTGGTGGCATTATAATCACTTTGAAGTTTGTCTCGTTCCGCAACCGCTTTATCATAAGCAGATTGAAGTTGATCTAATTCATTTTCAGCCGCTGTTTTAGCACTTAAAAGCATGTCGTTTTCATCGGAAAGCTTTCTGTTTTCTTGTTTTAAGTTATTATATTTTCCTTCTAACTCTTTATAAATTTTGGGAGATACACATGAACTAAGAAGTACAAATGTTAATACTAGTAATGAGATTTTTTTAATCATTTTAAACGTTCTGTTTTAAGGTTTGCTTTTTTTATTTTTCTATTTCTACTAAAATGGGGCAATGATCGCTATGCACTGCGTTAGATAGTATAACGGCTCTTTTAATGTTTTCTTGTAATGGATTTGCAACCATTGCATAATCTAATCGCCAACCTTTATTATTGGCTCTTGAATTAGCACGATAACTCCACCATGTATAATTATTTGGCTCTTTATTAAGATACCTAAACGAATCAATAAAACCACTATCAATAAAGTCTCCTATCCATTCGCGCTCTACAGGTAAAAAACCAGAAACGTTACTTAGTCCTTTAGGGTTATGGATATCAATTTCTTCATGACAGATATTGTAATCGCCACAAATAATTAAATTAGGTATGTCTTTTTTAAGTTTATTGATATAGTCTTGAAACATATCCATGTATTCCAGTTTATGATCTAAGCGCGCATCATTGGTTCCAGATGGCAAATACAAACTCATTACCGAGACCCCATCAAAATCTGCCCGAAGGTTTCTCCCTTCGAAATCCATTGACTCAATTCCCGTGCCATATTCAACATGATTAGGCTCAATTTTACTTAAAATAGCCACACCACTATACCCTTTTTTTTGAGCGCTGAACCAATAGTTGTATTTGTATCCTGCCTCAACAAAAAGATTTAAATCTAATTGTTCTTTTAAGGCTTTGATTTCTTGCAAGCAAACAACATCTGGATTGGCACTTTTTAACCAATCTAAAAATCCTTTGTTTATGGCTGCTCTGATACCATTGACGTTATATGAGATTATCTTCATTATTTGTAATACATTATTGTGCGTTCCCCCCTTTTATTGGTACAACTCACTTTTTACAAAAAGTGAGTTAATTTCAGCTAAAATAAATAATGCGTTACTTTTACACTATTATTTTAAAGCACTTTTAACGAAAACTATTAACAAAATATTTTAAACGATTTGTAGTTTAAGTATCAGATGAAATTTACCAGCTTCCTTGTTATCTTTTTTATGGGATTTTGTGCATTGGCTCAAAACCATAATTCTAATTATAGAACTAAAAAAGTTGCTGTAAATGATACCATTGCAATTGATAGTGTTAGTATTAACCCCAATTACTTTTCAATTAAAACAACAGATGGTTTATTTATTGATGAATCACATTATAGCGTTGATTTTCCTAAAGCAATTTTAACTTTTAAAAAACCAGTTGCAACAGATTCTATCATCATTAATTATCTTAAATTTCCCGATTTTTTAACCAAAACCTATCAACAGTTAGATGATAAAATTATCGTTAAAAATAATGATAATAGCCAAACACTATACAAACTATCTCAAAGCAATCAAGAATCAAATTTTGTTCCTTTTGATGGGTTGACCACCTCGGGAAGTATTTCGCGAGGAGTTACTATTGGTAATAATCAAAATTCTGTTTTAAATAGTCAATTAGATCTTCAAATTACAGGAAAATTAAATGATAAAGTATCCTTACGCGCCTCCATACAAGACGCTAATATTCCATTACAGGAAAGTGGGTATTCGCAACGTTTGGATGAATTTGACCAGGTGTTTATTGAGTTGTATAGTGACCAGTGGAATGTACGTGCAGGCGATATTGATTTAATAAAAACCAACTCTTATTTTGGCAATTTTTCAAAACGTGTTCAAGGACTTATGGTTAATGTCAATTTGGGAAATGAAGACACTAAAACCAATTTATTTGCTGCTGGAGCCTTGGTAAGAGGACAATTTACTCGAAGTCAGTTTACGGCTCAGGAAGGCAATCAAGGGCCTTACAAACTTCAAGGACAAAATGGCGAATTGTATGTGCTTATTGTTTCGGGAAGTGAAACGGTTTACGTTAATGGCGTTGCGTTAAAACGTGGTGAAGATGAAGATTATATTATTGATTACAATGCAGGTGAAATCATTTTTAATTCGACGTTTCCTATTACGTCTGAAATGCGAATTACAGTCGATTATCAATATAGCGAACGTAATTATTCACGTTTGGTGGCTTACGGCGGTGCCACTTATGAAAGCAATAAAATTGATTTGGGGGTTTCTGTTTATTCAGAAAATGATGCTAAAAACCAACCCTTACAACAAAATCTGTCTCAGGAACAAGTTCAAATACTCGCAAATGCCGGAGATAACACATCATTAATGGTAGCGCCTTCTGAAGTTCAAGAAACATTAAATGACAATCGGATTTTATACAAAAAAGAGCTCATTAATGGTAAAGAAGCCTTTGTGTTTTCTAATAATCCAGATGATGTTTTGTACCGTGTTACCTTTAGTTTGGTTGGTGCCAATCAAGGTAATTACATATTAAGTAGCATCAATGCCATTTCTAATATTTATGATTATATAGAACCTGTTGGAGGGATTCCGCAAGGAAATTACGCACCTATTGTTCAGTTGATTGCGCCAACAAAACTTCAACTTGCGGTGGTAAATGGGAGTTATCATCCAACTGAAAAAACAAGGCTTGATTTTGAAGCTGCAGGAAGCAAAAATGACCTCAACTTATTTTCTAATCTTGACGATGCTAATAACAATGGCTTCGCTGGAAAACTCAAAATAACACAAAGCATTGTAAAAAACGACAGCCTTTGGAACTTAAATGTATTCGCTGATATTGATTATATTCAAAAGAATTTTAAAACGATTGAACGCTTGTACAAGGCAGAATTCAATCGTGATTGGAATATTGAAAACCCTCTTGGAAATCAACAATTATTCACAACCGGGCTATTATTAAATCACTCTAAAAAAGGGAGTGTTTCATATGAATTTGAGCATTTGGGGTATTCGGAAAACTTTAATGGAAACAGGCAGGTTGCTACTATAAATTTACAATTAAACAAATTCAATATTCAATCATTCTCAAGTTTCCTAAAAGCTTCATCAGACATCAATAATTCATCATTTTTGAGATCCTATAACAGAATTACGTATAGTTTCAATAAAAGTTGGTTAGGTACTAAAATAGCTATTGAAGATAATGAACAAAAAAATCTTGTTACTTCGGAATTAACGCCTTTGAGCCAGAAATTTAAATCGTACGACGTCTTTTACGGTATTGGAGACAGCACGAATGTATTTGCTGAAATTGGCTATAAAAACAGAGTGAATGATAGTATAAGAAACAATCAATTACAAAAAGTAAATACCTCCAATACCTTTTATTTAAACTCTAAACTTATAAAGAACAAGAACACCAATCTGTCTATATATATTAATTATAGAACTCTTAATCATGAAGATCCAGATATTGCTGATGAACAATCGTTAAACTCAAGATTACAATACAACCAAAAGTTTTTTAAACAACTCATACAATGGAATACTGTTTTTGAAACCAATTCTGGTGCTCTAGCTCAACAAGATTTTACTTATGTAGAGGTTGAGCCTGGTCAAGGCACTTTCACATGGAATGATTATAACAACAATGGGATTCAAGAATTGGAAGAATTTGAAATAGCTCAATTTCAGGATCAGGGAAAATTTATAAGAGTCTTGTTACCTAATAGAATTTTTATAAAAACACACCAAAACAGGTTGAGTCAAAGTTTAACTATCAATCCTTCTTCATGGTCTGTTAGCAAGAATGTATCCCAGAAATTTTGGTCACACTTTTACAACCAAACCAGTTATTTAATTGATAGAAAAATCAAAAGAGACGGCAATAACTTTAACATTAATCCTTTTAAAACAAATTTAGATAATCAACTTGGACTACAATTAAACTTAAGAAACGTATTGTTTTTTAATAGAGGCAAGCAACATTATACAACATCTTACACCTTTTTATCCAACCAATCTCAAAACGTTCTATCGGTAGGATTTATTAAAAATAGCTTGAAAAGTCACCAATTAAATTTCAATCATAAAATTCAAGAATCTTGGTTGCTTGATCTCTCCGCTTATTTTGACACTAATAAAAGTGTAAGCGAGAACTATTCAAGTAAAAATTATAACTTTAATAAACAGCGTTATAACCCTAAGCTATCCTATTTGTTTAATGATAATAATCGTTTTGACGTGTTTTTTCAATATGCTTCAACCTCGAATACTATAGGTGATTTAGAGTCTTTAAAACAACAAAAATACGGGATGTCTTTCTCCTTTTCTAACAACCAAAAAGTGGCTATTAATGGTGAACTCAATTATTTTTTGAATGATTTTATTGGGAATCCAAATTCTCCTGTCTCGTATCAAATGTTAGAAGGTCTACAACCAGGAAAAAACTTTACGTGGAATTTATTGGCCCAAAAAAAACTCACTAAATTTCTAGATTTAAACTTAAGTTATTTTGGAAGAAAGACTGAAACGAGCAAAACTATTCATACTGGAACCATTCAGTTAAAAGCATACTTTTAAAAATTCAACACATCAATTTGTTTAAAAACTGATATGATATTTTTTACAGATTCTATATAAAATTTAGGTTGAATTCTCTCATAATCATCTGTTGGCATATGATAGTCTTCATGGTCATCAACACCAAAATATATAAAAGGAATTCTTTTTTTATAAAATGATGCATGATCAGATGAATAGGTCCAATTCTCTAAGTTATCTTGACCATCATGACCAGCAATCAGTTTTGCACCATCAGATTGTTTAAAATTTGAAATTAAATATTTAAGTGTTTTATTGTATCGTGTTCCAACGGCATACAATATATGTGTGTCACTTCTGCTAATCATGTCCATGTTTAAATTAACCATGATAGCTTTTAAAGAAATGTTGGGATGATTTACAAAATATTTTGAACCCTGTAAGCCTAATTCCTCTGCATCAAAAGCAGCTAAAATTATAGAGTGTTTTGGCGGGTTTAATTTAAAATATTCGGCAAAACTAAATAAGGCACTTACTCCCGAAGCATCATCATCGGCACCATTATAAATTTCTCCATTTTTTATGCCTTCATGATCATAGTGACCACTAATAACAATATATGTATTAGGATATTCTGTACCCTTTACCAAGCCCAAAATATTAACTCCTTGATAGCTTTTGCCTTTTTCTGAGAATGAGAATGGTTGTTCGTAATTCTCAATAAGGGGCAAAACTCCCAGGTTATTAAATTCATTAATAATATATTTCCTGGCCTTTAAAGCGCCTCTAGTTCCTGTGCGTCTTCCTTCAAACGTATCAGATGATAGTGTTTTAATATGATTTAATAAGGATGCTTCGCTAAATAACTGTCCTGAAACAGAATTTTTATGGGTATGAGAATTATTACTTTGTCCGTAGTTAAAAATAAACGTTAAACTAAATAATATTGTATAAAAGTTAATTTTCAATTGCATTTAAGGCTTGTTAAAAATGGACGGCAAATCTAAATAAAAATCCCATGAAAATACATGGGATTTTTTGATTATTATGTATTTTATAATGAATGCCTAAATACTTGCCTTCATTAATTCTCTGTTCATGCGAGCAATATTCTCTAATGTTATTCCTTTAGGACACTCTACTTCACAAGCTCCAGTATTGGTGCAATTACCAAAACCTTCCAAATCCATTTGAGCTACCATATTACGAACACGATCAGCAGCTTCAATTTGCCCTTGTGGCAACAATGCATATTGAGATACTTTTGCACCAACAAACAACATAGCACTTGAGTTTTTACATGTTGCTACGCAAGCACCACAGCCTATACATGTAGCGGCATCCATAGCCGTATCAGCTGCATGTTTTGAAATTAAAGTACCATTAGCATCTTGAGTATTTCCGGAGGTGTTAACCGATATAAAACCACCAGCTTGTTGTATGCGATCAAATGCGCTTCTATCGACAATTAAATCTTTAATTACAGGGAAAGCGGCAGCACGCCATGGCTCTATATAAATAGTATCTCCATCTTTAAAACTACGCATATGCAGTTGACAAACCGTAATACTTGTATCTGGGCCATGAGCACGTCCGTTGATATACATAGAACACATACCACAAATGCCTTCACGACAGTCGTGATCAAATGCTATAGGCTCTTCATTTTTATCTATAAGATCTTGATTTAATACATCAAGCATTTCAAGAAAAGACATATCTGGAGAAACATCATCAACTTTATAATCAACAATTTTTCCTTTATCGTTAGCGTTTTTTTGACGCCATATTTTTAATGTTAGTTTCATAACTAATCTGTTATTTATAACTTCTTTCTTTTACTTCAATATTTTCGTACTCTAATTCTTCTTTATGGAGAACAGCATCTTTAGGCTCACCTTTGTATTCCCATGCTGATACATACTGAAACTCTTTACGTCTCATAGCTTCTCCCTCTGGTGTTTGATATTCATCTCTAAAATGTCCACCAGCAGATTCTTCTCTTTGTAAAGCATCTTTTGCAAAAAGCTCTCCCAGTTCTAAGAAATCTGCAACTCGGCCAGCTTTAGCCAACTCTTCATTGTATTCATTTGCGCCTCCAGGAATTTTAACATCCTTCCAAAACTCTGCTCTAAGTTCTGCAATTTCTGAAATAGCTTCTTTTAAATCTTTTGCATTTCTTGACATTCCACATTTATTCCACATTATTTTTCCTAATTTCTTGTGGAAATAATCAACTGAATACTTACCGTTATTGTTTATTAACTTATCTAAGTTTGATTTCACTTGATTCTCCGCTTCGTCAAATTCTTTAGAATCTGTTGGTATTGGCCCTGTACGAATGTCATGAGACAAATAATCACCAATGGTGTACGGCAACACAAAATAGCCGTCGGCCAAACCTTGCATTAATGCCGAGGCACCTAGTCTATTAGCGCCGTGATCTGAGAAATTGGCTTCTCCTATAGCATATAATCCAGGAACAGTAGTCATTAAGTTGTAGTCAACCCAAATACCTCCCATTGTATAATGAACTGCAGGATAAATCATCATTGGTGTCTCATATGGGTTCTGATCTACGATTTTTTCATACATCTGGAATAAGTTACCATATTTAGCCTTGATAATATCTTTACCTAATTTAGTAACGACGGCTTTATCATTTTCATCAAGACCTTTAACGTGTGCTTGTTCTTTTCCGTAACGTTCTATAGCCGCTGCAAAATCTAAATACACAGCTTCTCCAGTTTTATTGACACCGTAACCTGCATCACAACGCTCTTTTGCTGCTCTTGATGCTACGTCTCTTGGTACTAAATTACCGAAAGCTGGATAACGACGTTCTAAATAATAATCTCGGTTTTCTTCTGCTATATCAATTGGTTTTAATTTACCTTCTCTAATTGCTAAAACATCCTCCATATTCTTTGGCACCCAAATACGACCATCATTTCTTAAGGATTCAGACATCAATGTTAATTTAGATTGATGATCTCCTGAAACCGGAATACATGTTGGATGAATTTGTGTGAAACATGGGTTTGCGAAAAAAGCACCTTTTTTATGGGCTTTCCACGCAGCTGTTACATTACTACCCATGGCATATGTTGATAAATAAAAGGCATTACCATAACCCCCTGTAGCCAACACAACAGCATGAGCCGAATGACGCTCAATTTCACCAGTTACTAAATTACGTGCTATAATACCTCTTGCTTTTCCATCTACAATAACTACATCTAACATTTCATGGCGACTATACATTTTAATTTTACCACGACCTATTTGACGGTTCATGGCAGAATAAGCACCTAGCAATAATTGTTGACCTGTTTGTCCTTTTGCATAAAACGTTCTGGAAACTAACACCCCTCCAAAAGAACGGTTATCTAATAATCCGCCATAATCACGTGCAAACGGAACACCTTGAGCAACACATTGGTCAATAATATTTGTAGAAACTTCAGCTAATCGATATACGTTGGCTTCGCGAGAACGATAATCGCCACCTTTTACGGTATCATAAAATAATCTATAAGTTGAATCGCCGTCTCCTTGATAATTTTTTGCAGCATTAATTCCACCTTGGGCAGCAATTGAGTGTGCACGTCTTGGAGAATCTTGAAAACAAAATGATTTTACATTATATCCTAACTCAGCTAAGGTTGCAGCAGCTGATCCACCTGCTAATCCAGTTCCAACAATAATAACATCTATAAGTCGTTTATTGGCTGGGTTAACAAGATTAATTTTATCTTTATAAGTTGTCCATTTATCTTTTAGTGGACCTTCTGGTATTCGTGAATTTAAAGCCATGCGTGTTTAAGATTAATGGTTAAAATGATGATAAAGCGCAATAAAAATAAACGCTAATGGAATTATAATTGAATAGACTTTACCAATGGTTTTTAATGTTTTCTTTCTGCCTGCTGTGACACCCATTGATTGAAATGCAGACGTAAATCCATGCCCCAAATGTAAGCCCAATAATATAAATGAAACGACATAAGCAGCAACTCGCCATAGAGGAGTGAACTTATGCTGTAATTCACCAAAGTATCTTGTTGGGTCTTCTGGTAAGACTTCAATATATTTATGATTAATTTCTGGAAACCAGAAATCAATAAAATGTAATAGAATAAATGCTAAAATAACGAGCCCACTGTAAATCATGTTTCTACTCATCCAAGAAGAATTAGCAGCACCATTATTTTTCACATAAGCTATGCCGTTAGATTTTTTATTCCTAAACTCTAGAATAAATCCCATGACAAAATGGAATACGACACCAAAAATTAAAATAGGTTGCATAATAAATTGAACCAACCAGTTTGTTCCCATAAAATGCGACGCTGTATTAAATGCATCTGCACTAAAAACAGATAGTAAATTGATAGAAACATGCATTAATAGGAAAAACATTAGGAAAAAAGCCGATAGCGCCATGGCTACCTTTCTTCCAATCGAAGATTTTAAAAATCCGCTCATTTTTTTTGAAGTTATTTAAATGTACACAAAAATACACTTCAATATTTTTATAGACAAAAACTAAGACACTTAAATAATTATTTAGAATGATTTAAAATAGAGTAAAAATAAAGTCTGATATTATCAAATATATACTGCCTTTAGACCACATATTTAACAAAATAATTACCTAAATAATAAACACATTAATTCTATATTTATTTAACTCAATCAAAAAAGAATAGTTGTAATTTAATCCTTGTGCTTGTTTAAAACCGTGTTATATAGTTTTAAGACGTTAAAAATGAAACAAAATTTATGATTTCTCAAAAAATCATGGAATTACCATGTTGTTCCAATCTCGATTTTATAATTTTATGCTTAAATTAAATATTTATGAAATATCATCCTATAAAACAAAGTCTCTTTGTTGAAAACCGAAAAAATTTTACATCTCAGATGAAGCCAAATAGTTTGGCTGTATTCAATTCAAATGATATTTATCCCATAGGCGCAGATAGTACGATGCCTTTTGAGCAAAGTCGTGATATATTTTATTTAAGTGGTGTTGACCAAGAAGAAAGTATTTTAGTGTTATTTCCAAACTGCCCAAAAGAAAAGCATCGTGAAATTTTATTTCTAAAAGAAACGAACGACCATATTGCTGTTTGGGAAGGAGAAAAACTAACCAAGGAAGCCGCTTTTGAAACGAGTGGCATTAAAACTGTTTATTGGCTTCAAGACATGGAAAAAATCATGTTTGAACTCATGACACAATGTGATACCGTTTATATTAACACCAACGAACATTATCGTGCCAATGTAGAAACCGAAACCCGCGAAGATCGTTATACAAAATGGTTAAAAGCAAAATATCCTGCACATTCTGTAGCTAAAAGTGCTCCTATTTTACAAAGATTACGTTCTGTTAAAAGTCAAATAGAATTAGATTTAATTCAACAAGCCTGCGATATTACAGAAAAAGGCTTTAGACGTGTTTTAAATTTTGTAAAACCTAATGTTTGGGAGTACGAAATAGAAGCCGAATTTATGCACGAATTCTTAAGAAACAGATCGAAAAAATTTGCTTATACGCCTATTATCGCATCAGGAAACAATGCTAATGTATTGCATTACATTGAAAATAATCAACAGTGTAAAGCAGGTGATTTAATTTTGTTAGATGTTGGAGCGGAATACGCTAATTACTCGAGTGATATGACCCGAACTATTCCTGTTTCTGGTAAATTTACCGATAGACAAAAGGAGGTATACAATGCAGTAAAACGCGTTAAAAATGAAGCGACCAAAATGTTGGTTCCAGGTACAGATTGGGCAGAGTACCATGCAGAAGTGGGGAAACTTATGACCTCAGAGTTATTAGGACTAAAACTTCTAGACCAAGCGGATGTTAAAAATGAAAATCCAGACTGGCCTGCGTACAAAAAATACTTTATGCACGGAACCTCACACCATATGGGATTAGATACGCATGATTATGGTATTTTAACAGAACCTATGCAAGAAAACATGGTGTTTACTGTAGAGCCCGCTATTTATATTCCAAAAGAAGGTTTCGGAATTCGTTTAGAAGACGATGTGGTGATTCAAAAAACAGGAGAACCTTTTAACTTAATGCGCAATATTCCTATTGAAATAGAGGAAATTGAAGACATCATGAATTCATAAAAAAGAATAAAGGGTCGTTTTTAAACGACCCTTTTTGCTAACCTGACTAAATTTTAATTTTAAAGAGTGACTAATTCAAATAAATAATGGTTTAGTTTGCCTAGCGTTGTTATTTTATCGTCGGCGTTTATTAATAACGAAATATTATTGTTACTACCTCCGTATGAAATCATTCTTATTTTAACATCTTGTAATATTTGAAATAACTTATAGGTTTCATGATGGTTTACGATAGAATGACCAACCAAACAAACAATAGTCTGTTTTTTATCAACTTCAACCACAGAAAACTTTTCAAGTTCGCGTAAAATTTTATCTAAATTTTTATCATCATCTATAGTCAAAGATATGGCTACCTCAGAGGTTGTAATCATATCGATAGCTGTTTCATAGACTTCAAAAATTTCAAATACTTTTCTAAGAAAACCATGTGCTAATAACATTCTACCCGACTTTATTTTGATGGCTGTAATGTTATCTTTTGCAGCAATAGCTTTTACACCATTTTCAATATGGTTATCATTTATCAACGTTCCAAAAGCCTGAGGATTCATCGTGTTTTTTAAACGAACCGGAATATTATCAGCTCTAACAGGAGTAACCGTTTGCGGATGCAATATTTTAGCCCCAAAATAAGCTAGTTCCGCAGCTTCGTCAAATGATAAATTTGAAATTGGCTTAGTATTCTCAACATATCTTGGGTCGTTGTTATGCATACCGTCAATATCTGTCCAAATTTCAACTTCTTCGGCTTTAATTACAGCCCCTATAATTGTAGCTGTATAATCACTTCCACCACGTTGTAAATTTGAAATATTTCCTTCTTCATCTAAACAAATAAAACCTTGTGTAATATATATATTGGCTTTTGGAGTTTGTTGAAAAACAGACTCAAAATCTTGTTTGATATAAAACAAATCTGGCTCCTTATTTTTATCAATACGCATAAAACTGAGTGCAGGCAATAATGTTGATTTTATGCCTTCTTGTGCCAAATAATTATGAAACATATAGGTAGAAAGCAATTCGCCTTGAGCAACAATTTGATTTTCTAGGTGAAGTGAATACTCTTGATAAGTGCATTCAACTAAAAAGTTGAAAATTTCAGTAACATATTTTTTAACCTCCGCATTTAATGACTCATTATAAAGTAAATTATCTATGGTGCTAAAATAGGTTTCGTGTAATTTATTTATTTTTTCAATGGCCTCATTAGGCTTATCATTTAAAATGTTATTTGCTATTGATACCAAAATATTGGTTGTACCAGACATGGCTGATAAAACCACAATTTTCTTCTTACCATCATTAATTATGTTTTTAACATTACACATGTTTTCAACAGAACCAACAGAAGTGCCTCCAAATTTTAATACTTTCATTTTAATTAATTTATTGAGCGAAAGTATACTACATAACTCAAAATATAATATTTATTAAAAAAAATGATTACTTTTGCACAAATTGTTAAATAATTAACATGAAAACGGTATCTAACTGTGTGGAAGACATTTTAATAGCGCAACCTTACTTAGAAGAAGCGCTTTCCAGAAACATTATAAACTTTAGTGCTTTAGCTATAGAATTAACGGAGCCAATAAGTAAAATGTTAAAAAAGGAGGTTAAACCCGGCGCTATTATGATGGCGTTAAGGCGCTATAATCCGCCTGTTTCTCTAACGAATTCTGTAAAGATGAAAAAGGTGATTCAGAATTTAGGTGACATAACCGTACGATCCAATTTAACGGACTTTACCGTTAAAAATTCTGAAACACTGATTAATAATCACGCTCAAATTTTGGAAAAAATAAATGAAGAGCCTCAATTATTTTACACGTTTACTCGAGGTATTCATGAAAGTAATATTATTGTTTCCAGTAGTTTAAATGACTATATTAACAGTCATTTTCAAAATGAAACATTTATTGCCATACAAGAAGGACTAACGGCCATTAGTATAAACTTACCTGAAGATAACTCTAAAATTGCAGGTTTATATTATCATTTTTTTAAACGATTAGCTTGGGAAGGCGTCGTACTTTATGAGGTTATTTCAACCACTAATGAATTTACTATTTTGGTTGAAGAAGACTATGTTGACAATGCATTTCTAGCCATTAAACGGTTTAAAAACTAGATTTAAGATTCTTTATTTATCATTGGCATTTGCACCTGTTTCATTGGTGAACTTAATGTTTTATTTACAACTCTTTCTCTCATAAGTTGTTTGTCTGTAAAATGTCTAGAAATATTTTTGATTATATCTGTATAGTTATCCTCTTTAGAAGACTCATGATAAAAAACTTTAATAGATCTACAATTTTTATGTTCAAAAAGAGTATTCAAAAGAACTCTATCTGACAATCCGCATGAATGTCCTAGTACACAAATTTGATATCTATTTGAATTAATAAAAGCTAGTAAATAATTATAGTTTGAATTTTGTGAATATTGAAAAGATTTGAAATTCTTTAAATATTCATTATCGTCAATATTTTCGATTAGCTTGTAATCATCATCAATTTCGTCTCCAAAACCAAATATGATTGAATCGCTTTCATTTAAAATACTATTGTGAATATAATTCAATTTAACTTCGATTTTTCCTTCATTCATTATTGAAAAATACACTTGAGCAGTTGGAGTGTAATTGAAACACAAAAAATATGATTGATTAAAGAAAGCCCCTTCCTTTTGATCGTCATACAAGTTCATCAATTCTTGAACATCCTCATCATCAGTGAATTCAAAAAATATCTTTGATTTGTCATCAAGGCTGATTGAAAATGGCATCATAATATCATAATATTCTTTCCAATAGCGACTACCTAAATTATCTGAAAAGTCATATTTATCAATTACCTCATTTTTCATGTATTTAATGAACAAATCTTTTATTTGGCTAAATTCAATGTTAAGTTTTTTAACCAACTTCTTTCTACCTCTCAAAAAATCTTCATCTGATTGACCTAAATTTAATTTAGGTGATTTAGCAATTTTCTTTAATTCATAATAATATAAATTTTCAACATCTACCCAATTGTAAATTGCTTTATGAGTATTTAATTTTTTAAAAAATTCATTTCGAAACTTAAAAATAGGGTGAGATCTCGATCTATCTTTATAATATTGATGATTTATTTTGTCATAAAAATATCCATATTCTTTACAATGTTCTTCAATATTTGCAACAATATTATCAAAAGAATTTATCGAGTTGTAATTTAGAAAGCCTGAATTAATTTCATCTACATATACAATCTTTTTAATATATTCCTCTTCGTAATTTATGGTAATTTTTTTCCAAAAATCATCAACAAAATGATTATAAGAAGTTGGTAATCCGTGAGCTAAATCAAAACCATTGCCAATAATAAATATTTTATTCATCCGTTGTGTTAAAAAAATAGTTGATTTGTTTTTTTAAAATTTTAAATTATCTCTTTCTAAGATACTTTAATTTTAGTAGAAGACAAACACATTTCGATGACTACTTAATTATAACAATTAAACGGTTTAAAAACTAGATTTAAGATTCTTTAGTAAGTCTCTCTTAATATTTAGCCAATACAGGTTCCGGTATTTCTATATGGTCACTATACATTTGCCAAATTTTAAAACCTCCAGCAACATTTAAAACATTGGTCACACCATTGTTTCTAAGAATTAATTCGGCTAAATAACCTCTTAAGCCTTTTTGACAAAAAATGACAACTTTTTTATCTTGACTTTTAATAAAATCAACCTGCTTTCTTATTTGGTCTAGTGGATAATTTATAGCTCCAGGAATGGTTCCTTTTTCGTATTCATCAACCGTTCTTGAATCTATTAGTAAATAATCTTCTTTAGAATGATTGTTAATAAAAGCTTCTAAGTCTTCTACAGAAATTTGCTCGCTTCTATTGTTTAAAATATTCTCTGTTACATAACTTGTCACCACAACGGGGTCTTTGGCTGGTGAAAATGGTGGTGCGTATGCTAAATCTAATTGCGCTAAATCGGTTATTTTTAATTTAGCGTAAATAGCCGTACTTAATACATCTACACGTTTATCTACACCAACTTCTCCAAAGAGTTCTGCTCCTAAAATTTCTTCGGTTTCCGGATTATAATAAATTTCAGTAATTAAATCCTTTTGACCTGGATAATAGCTGGGTGTTGAACCTGCCACAGACAACACTGTTTTAAAAGCAATTCCTTTTTCGGTTAAGGTAGTTGCATTCATTCCTGTTCTTGCTAAGGTATAATCAAACACTTTTACAATGGCTGTTTTGTAAGCGCCTTTAAACGAAATATTCCTTCCAACGGCATTCGCACCTGCAGCTCTACCTGCTTTATTAGAATGTGTTCCTAAAGGAAAATAATCAAATTCGTTAGTTTGTAAATTTTTAATTGATACATTATCGCCTGCAGCATACACATCCTTTAGCGATGTTTCCATAAACTCATTTACTTTTAACGCACCGTTACCAATGGTTTCTGCACCTTCCTGTATTAGTAAATCTGTATTGGGTTTAATACCAACACTTAAAATCACAAAATCGGTTGGAATTTGTCTTCCTTCTTTCGTAACGACCGCTTTTATTTTTCCGTTTTCGTCAATATCAAATTTAGACACTAAACTTTCTGTTAAGACTTCAATACCTTCAGAGGTTAAAACGTTTGCTGCGAAGTTTCCAAATTTTTGTTGCCACATATTAAGAACATGCGTGGAACCTTCAATTAACGTTACTTTTTTACCAGCTTCTTTTAAATTTTCAGCAACTTCAACTCCAATTAAACCAGCACCAATAACTGTTATATGTTTTGATTCTTTGGTTAAGCCTTCTTTTGTGATTTTATCAAAATCGAACATAGAACGACATGTGGACCAATTATTTGCCAATTTTATATTTCCAATAGGCGGCACAATAGAACTGGCCCCAGTTGCGAAAATTAGTTTATCGTATTCATAATCTGAAATATTTGAATACACTACTTTATTTTTGGTATCTATTTTTACAATTTCTTCGTTAAGATGCACATCAATATTAAATCTATTTTGAAGTAATTCTGGTTTCACAACCATTAATTGATCTCTACTTTCTATCACTCCTGAAAACGCATACGGCATACCACAAGTTGCATAACTTATATTAGCTCCTTTTTCAAACAACATAATTTCAGCTTGTTCATTTTCCCTTCTTGCCTTTGCTGCTGCAGATGGTCCTGCCGATAAACCTCCAATGACTATAATTTTTTCCATTTTTTTCTAATTTATACGCAAATTTGAGCTAAATATTTTGATTGGAATGTAATCTTTATCACTATAACGATTGCGCTGTTTTTTTATCATTTGATAGCGATTTTATACTTTCGTATAATTTTGTAGTTAATAAACACCTGAAACATAATAGCCTATAGAATCTCAAAAGATCACAGAATTAAAACACAAATAAAAGAGACTGTTTTAAACTAAAAAATCTTTAAATAACACAAAGATAAATACATAGCTTTGTTTAGTTTTATTGATAACGCAATGATATCTTTGTCCAACACTTTTAAAAAATGATTTTACAACACAAAGGCATAAAGATATTTTACACCGATCATGGACAAGGAATACCCGTTGTTTTACTGCACGGATTTTTAGAGAATACGAGCATGTGGCAACCTTTTATTACGGAACTATCAAAAAAGAATAGGATTATCTGTATTGATTTACTTGGACATGGTAAAACAGAATGTTTAGGTTATGTGCATAGTATGGAATTAATGGCCGAAGCCGTAAAAGCTGTTCTTGACTTTTTGAATATTAAAAACTCTATTTTTATTGGGCACTCCATGGGTGGTTATGTGGCGTTAGCTTTTGCTGAAAAATTTAAAAAACAAGTTCTTGGTTTATGCCTTATGAACTCAACCGCAGAAGATGATACTACTGAACGTAAAAAAAATAGAGATCGTGCTATTCTTGCGGTAAAAGAGAATCATAAATCGTTTATACGGATTGCTATTGTAAATTTATTTAGACCAAAAAACAGAAGACTATTTTCAAAAGAAATTAAACACATCAAAGAAGAAGCTTTAAAAATGCCCGTACAAGGTATTGTAGCTGCTCTTGAAGGCATGAAAGTAAGAAAGAATAGAATAGAAATATTCAGAGATGGCAATTTCAAAAAGCTAATGATAATAAGCAAAAAAGATCCTGTTTTAGATTACGAAGCTTTAAAAAAGCAAAGCGAGAAGTCAACTATTGAAATTGTTGAATTTCCGGATGGGCACATGAGTCACGTAGAAAATAAGAGCTTATTCCTACGTACTATATTGCATTTCGTCGAAAAAATATAACCTTTAAACGTTTTTGTAGTTTTTTTTTCTATATTTATATCCTAAATAAACCAAATGCACATGAAAAAAACTACAAATAAACCAGCATTCATACCAACCATGTATTGCAATCTGTTTGGTCATGATTTTGTAGTATCTAAAAAAGTTACCTACTTTGTTAAAGAATACACTTGTACACATTGCAAAAAACAATTGACAACTAACAGTAATGGCCATCTCACAGAACTTACGCCCAAGTTTAAAGAAATAAATGCCATTTTAGAGCGCATTCATAACTCCAGGCTGGAACGTTCAAAGGAGAAATTGATCACTTCATCGATTTAACAATACACTGCTTTAATCATCAAAAACGTTTTTATAACTTAGGAGCTCTCCAAAAGTTATTAATTTAAAAAGCAAACGTTTTTTTATGAAACACATTCAATGTAAGGTATTTGGTCACGATTATCGTATAACCAGAAATGTCACCTATCATGTCAAAGAGTACACTTGTAAAAATTGTAAAAAACAGTTAACTACTAACGGAAATGGCTCTTTAATTGAACTTTCTCCTAAGTTTAAAGAAATCAATGATGTTTTAGAACGAATTCATAATAAACGTAAAGAAAAATCAAAAGAGAAAATAGTTTTTAATGACTTATTAGTTTTTAGGCACTAAAATTTTTCCATCCTTGGGCCTTAATAGGAATTCTTGTTTCTGCTCTTGTTACAAGATGCAACCCAGCCTCTTTTTCTTTTATAAAACCAATAACTGTTAAATTAGGATTGGCTTTTATTTTAGGGAAATCGTCTTGCGATATAGTAAACAACAATTCATAATCTTCGCCTCCATTTAAAGCAACCGTAGTACTATCAATATTAAATTCCTCACAGGTTGAAATTACAGTAGGATCTAATGGAATTTTTTCTTCAAACAAATCACAACCTACATTGCTTTGCTTACACAAGTGAATAATCTCTGAAGACAAACCATCACTAATGTCAATCATCGACGTTGGTTTTACCTCTAAGTCTTTTAGCAACTTAACAATATCTTTTCTTGCTTCAGGTTTTAATTGACGCTCAATAATATAGGTGTAAGGTTCTAAATCTGGTTGATTATTGGGGTTTACTTTATAAACTTCCTTTTCTCTTTCTAAAACCTGCAAGCCCATGTAAGCTCCTCCCAAATCTCCTGTTACAACCAATAAATCATTTGGTTTAGCACCACTTCTATACACTTCATTGTCATCTTTAACAATACCAATGGCAGTAACTGAAATTAATAAACCTTTTGTTGATGAAGTTGTGTCTCCTCCAACAACGTCAATATTATAAATTGATGCAGCCGTTTCTATACCAGCATACAATTCTTCTAAAGCTTCTAACGGAAATCTATTTGAGACAGCAACTGAGACTGTAATTTGAGTTGGTGTTGCATTCATGGCATAAACATCGGACAAATTAACTATAACTGCTTTATAGCCTAAATGTTTTAAAGGCATATAACTTAAATCAAAGTGTACGCCTTCAACTAACAAATCTGTCGTAACAACAATTTTTTCATTTTTAAAATCTAAAACTGCTGCATCATCACCAATACCTTTGATGGTTGACTTATGATTTATTTTAAAATTCTTAGTTAAATGATCTATAAGTCCAAATTCACCTAAATCACTTAAAGCTGTGCGCTGTTGGTTTTTATCTTCTATCATGCTGCAAAAATAAGAAGCTTATTTGTATAATTTAACAATAATCTTCTCTTTCTAAATCCATAAGAAAAACCTATAAACGCATTTACTAATATAATGTTAGTATATGTGGAAATCCATGACTTATATTGTATATTTGTACTCTATTTAGAAACCTTCTTAATAAAAAAAAGAGGATAATAGTATTGAAAATTTCATTTATCAACCAATAAAAATTAACATTAAAGGGGTGAAACCCACATAATAAATATGATTAAAGTTTCAGATACAGCTAAGAAAAAAGTCATTGAACTTATGCAAGAAGACGGTTATAATCCAGCTTCTGATTATGTACGTGTTGGTGTAAAAAGTGGCGGTTGTTCTGGTTTATCTTACGATTTAAAGTTTGATAAAGAGAATCATGAAGGCGATAAAGTTTTTGTAGATAATGATGTGAAAATTATTGTAGACAAGAAAAGCTTTTTATACCTTATAGGTACCACGCTTGAATATTCAGGTGGACTTAACGGAACGGGGTTTGTTTTTAACAACCCAAATGCAAACAGAACTTGTGGTTGTGGCGAGTCTTTTTCGCTATAAAACAATCATATTGAACAACAAATACAATGAGTAAATATACTGAAGACGATTTAAGAGAAGAACTTAAAACCAAAGAGTACGAATATGGATTTTATACGGATATAGAATCTGATACGTTTCCTATTGGTTTAAATGAAGATATTGTAAGAGCGATTTCTCTCAAAAAAGAAGAACCTCAATGGATGACTGATTGGAGAATTGAATCATTTCGTGCTTGGGAAAAAATGGTTGAGCCAGATTGGGCCAATGTTAAATACGTAAAGCCAGATTTTCAAGCCATATCTTATTACTCGGCTCCAAACAAAAAACCAAAGTACAATAGTCTTGATGAAGTTGATCCTGAATTATTAGCAACCTTTGCTAAACTAGGAATTTCATTGGATGAACAAAAAAAATTGAGTGGGGTTGCTATGGATGTCGTTGTTGATTCGGTTTCTGTTGCTACAACATTTAAAAAAACCTTAGCCGAAAAAGGTATCATATTTTGCTCGATTAGCGAAGCTATCAAAGAACACCCTGAATTAGTAAAAAAATATATTGGAACTGTTGTTCCGCAAAAAGACAACTTTTATGCCGCTTTAAATAGCGCCGTATTTAGTGACGGTTCTTTTTGTTATGTGCCAAAAGGCGTCAAATGCCCAATGGAATTGTCTACGTACTTCAGAATTAATCAAGCAGGAACTGGTCAATTTGAAAGAACCCTTGTTATTGCAGATAAAGGTAGTTATGTAAGCTATCTGGAAGGGTGTACCGCGCCTAGTAGAGATGAAAATCAGTTACACGCAGCCGTTGTAGAATTAATAGCATTAGATGATGCCGAAATAAAATACAGCACCGTTCAAAACTGGTATCCAGGAAATTCTGAAGGTAAAGGTGGTGTCTATAATTTTGTGACTAAACGTGGGTTATGTGAGAAAAATGCAAAAATTTCTTGGACTCAGGTAGAAACAGGAAGTGCCGTTACTTGGAAGTATCCAAGTTGTGTATTAAAAGGCGATAACTCTGTTGGTGAATTCTATTCAATTGCTGTAACCAACAATCACCAACAAGCTGATACAGGTACTAAAATGGTTCACTTAGGTAAAAACACGAGATCTACCATTATTTCAAAAGGTATTTCGGCAGGTAAATCACAAAATAGTTATCGCGGTTTAGTGCAAGTTCATGCACGTGCTAAAAATGCAAGAAACTTTTCGCAATGTGATAGTTTGCTTATGGGTAATGACTGTGGTGCTCACACATTCCCATACATAGAAGCAAAAAACAAAACCGCTAGAATAGAACATGAAGCTACAACCAGTAAAATTGGTGAAGACCAAATTTTTTATTGTAACCAACGTGGTATCGATACAGAAAAGGCCATTGCCTTAATTGTAAATGGTTTTAGTAAAGAAGTTCTTAATAAACTCCCAATGGAGTTTGCTGTAGAAGCTCAAAAATTATTAGAAATAAGTTTAGAAGGGTCTGTTGGATAATAAAGACATCTGTACAACTTTAAAAAACAAAGAATTTAGAATTAGCGTTCATATAAAATAAAAACAATGTTAAAAATTAATAATCTACACGCAAGTGTTGAAGATAAATCGATTTTAAAAGGTATAAATCTGGAAATAAATCCAGGTGAAGTTCATGCTATTATGGGCCCTAACGGCTCTGGAAAAAGCACATTAGCATCGGTTATTGCAGGCAAAGAAGACTATGAAGTTACTAAAGGAACCATTCTTTTTGAAGGTGAAGATATTGAAGAATTAGCTGCCGAAGATCGTGCTCACAAAGGTATCTTTTTGTCCTTTCAATATCCAGTTGAAATACCAGGTGTTTCAGTAACTAATTTTATAAAAACAGCTATCAATGAGTCTCGTAAAGCTAAAGGACTTGAAGACATGCCTGCAAAAGACATGTTGAAACTGATTCGTGAAAAAGCAGAGTTGTTGGAAATGGACAGAAAGTTTTTATCGCGCTCATTAAACGAAGGGTTTTCTGGAGGCGAGAAAAAGCGTAATGAAATATTTCAAATGGCAATGCTAGAACCCAAATTAGCTATCCTTGATGAAACAGATTCTGGTCTTGATATTGATGCGCTACGCATTGTTGCTAATGGTGTTAACAAACTAAAAAGTAAAGACAACGCTGTATTAGTCATTACGCATTACCAACGTTTATTAGATTATATCGTACCAGATTTTGTACATGTATTACATAACGGTAAAATTGTAAAATCCGGAACTAAAGAACTAGCTCATGAGTTAGAAGCAAAAGGATACGATTGGATTAAAGAAGAAGTGAACGCTTAAAAAAAAGCAAATGGATTTAAAAGAAAAACTAATATCATCCTTCTGGGCTTTTGAAAATCATTTAGACGAAGATTCTTATTTACACTCTATTAGAACCAACGCTATTAAAAATTTTCAAGAACAAGGCTTTCCTTCAAAAAAAGAAGAGTCTTGGAAATACACTTCATTAAATAGTCTTTTAAAAAACGACTTTAGTGTATTCCCTAAACAGGAAAATGCTATTGAATATAATGATGTAAAAAAATATTTCATTCATGATATAGATTCTTATAAAATTGTCTTTATCGATGGAAAATATTCATCACACCTATCTCAAACAACACACGATGGTATGGATATTTGTTTGATGTCATCGGCATTATCAAAACCAAAATACCGTATTTTAATTGAAAATTATTTTAATAAGATTGCTAAACAAGAAAGTTTAACATCTTTAAATACAGCGTTTTCAAGTGAAGGTGCCTATATTCATATTCCAAAAAATAAAATGGTGGCTAAGCCTATTCAAATCATCCATTTTTCAACAGGAAATGAATCGGCAATCATGTTACAACCACGTAATTTAATTGTGGTCGATGAGAATTCTCATGTACAAATTATCGAACGTCATCAAAGTTTAAATGATAATCCTGTGCTAACCAATAGCGTTTCAGAACTTTTTATAAACAAACGTGCTATTGTAGATTATTATAAAATTCAAAACGATAATCAAAATGCGTCTTTAATTGATAATACATATATCAAGCAAAAGCAAGAAAGTATTTGTTCGGTTCATACATTCTCATTTGGCGGAAAATTAACTCGAAATAATCTTAATTTCTCGCAACAAGGTGAACGTATTAATTCTACACTAAAAGGAATTACTATTATTGGCGACAAACAGCATGTAGACCACAATACTTTGGTTCACCATATGGAGCCTAACTGTGAAAGTCATCAAGATTACAAAGGTGTTTTTGGCGAAAATTCTACGGGAGTTTTCAACGGTAAAATTATTGTCGATAAAATTGCTCAAAAAACCAATGCTTTTCAATCCAATAAAAACATTTTAGTTAGTGATAAAGCAACCATCAATACGAAGCCTCAACTAGAGATTTTTGCAGACGATGTAAAATGTTCTCACGGTTGTACTATTGGTCAGTTAGATGAAAGTGCCATGTTTTATTTACGTTCGCGCGGAATCCCACAAAAGGAAGCTAAGGCCTTACTTATGTACGCCTTTAGTAACAACGTGTTGAATTCGGTTAAAATACCAGAAATAAAACAACGCATTACCAAAATTATTGCTAACAAACTGGGCGTTAATATCGGATTTGATTTGTAATTCTTGCGCAAGCAGGAATCTCTTAATAAGAACTAAATTTTTATTTTTTTGAAGCTATTTCCCGCTATACGCTTTATCTTTTTTGCCAAAAAAAGCAAAAAAGGATATCGCTGCTATCGGGGCTAAACACAACGCTATGTTCAACGTAGAAACCATTCGAAAAGACTTCCCCATACTTTCTCGAAAAGTCAATGGCAAACCTTTGGTGTATTTTGATAATGCAGCCACCTCGCAAACACCACAACAAGTAATAGATGTTATCGTTGATTATTATTCAAATTACAACGCCAATATTCATCGTGGCGTACACACGTTAAGTCAAGAAGCAACCGACAAATACGAGCAAGCAAGACAAAAAATTCAAGCGCATTTTAACGCTAAGTTTATACATGAAATTATATTCACATCAGGCACAACACACAGTATTAATTTAGTAGCAAACGGTTTTTCTTCCATCTTAAAAAAAGACGATGAAATTATTGTTTCTGCCCTAGAACACCACAGTAATATTGTGCCTTGGCAAATGTTATGCGAACGCACGGGAGCCATTTTAAAAGTGATTCCTATGAACTTAGAAGGCGAATTGATACTTTCTGAATACGACAAACTACTCTCTAAAAATACGAAACTAGTTTTTGTAAATCATGTATCAAACGCTCTTGGAACTATTAATCCTATAAAAACTATCATTGAAAAAGCGCATCACGTTGGTGCAGCCGTTTTAATTGATGGCGCACAGGCTTGCCCGCATATAATCCCAGATGTTCAAGCTTTAGATGCAGATTTTTATGTGGCTTCCGCTCATAAAATGTGTGGTCCAACAGGTGTTGGCATGCTTTACGGAAAAGAAGAATGGCTTAACAAATTACCACCATATCAAGGTGGTGGTGAAATGATTGCTGAGGTGACGTTCGAAAAAACAACCTATGCAGATTTACCTCATAAGTTTGAAGCTGGAACCCCAAATATTTGTGGCGGTATTGCTTTTGGAGCTGCTATAGATTATATGAATGCTATAGGTTTTGAAACGATTGCTGCTTACGAACATGAGCTACTTGCATACGCTACCGAAAAACTTCTTGAGATAGATGGTCTGAAAATTTACGGAACGTCTAAACAGAAAGCATCCGTTATTTCATTTAATCTTGAAGGCATTCATCCCTATGATGTTGGAACCATTTTAGACAAAATGGGAATTGCTGTAAGAACAGGGCATCACTGCACACAACCTATTATGGATTACTTTAAAATACCTGGAACCGTTAGAGCCTCCTTCGCTTTTTATAACACAAAAGAGGAAATTGATTCTTTAGTTACAGCAGTTAAAAAGGCTAATATGATGTTGGCTTAAAATCTTGGCCTTCTTTTTGTAGTTTCTTAATGTAAAAACATGAGTATGAAAATTATTGTAATATTATTAAGTTTCCTTACTTTAAATAATTGTAATAGCACTAAGATTGCATCTAATTTAAATCAGAAACAACAAAATTCACAGGTCATGCTAAATGGCGAATACATTGTAAAAACACTGCGTAATGAAGATGTTACAAAATACAACTTGGAATTAAATTTTATTGACACCTTACAAAAAGTAAATGGTTTCTCTGGTTGCAATCGTTTTTTTGGAAATTACTCATATCATTCATCCAATCTTTCATTTAGTCCTTTAGCAAGTACAAAAATGTTTTGCTCCGAGGACAACAATAAAATTGAATCAAAATTCCTTGAGGTTCTATCAACAATCAATCATATAAAACGCAATGATTCTATTATAGAATTAATTAGTAATTCCGATGTTGTTTTAACAATGGTTAAAACACAAAAAAGCACCAATATTACTTTTGAATATTCTGCCCTTTCAAGAGGTTTTTACAAACTCATAACCATAAATAAAAAAGAAATAACAGTCATTAATAAACGTAATACAAAACCAATTATTAAAACCTGTAGTGACAACGCTTGGGAGAATATTATAAACACTCTTAAAACGGTTGATCTTGAAAACATCCCTAATTTAAAAGCGCCAACTGAAAATCGCTTTTTTGATGGCGCTGCAATTGCAAACTTAAAAATAACAATCGACGGAACCACCTATGAGACAGCAAGTTTCGATCATGGTCATCCGCCCAAAGAAATCGAACCTCTTGTTAAAGAAATCCTATCAATTTCAGAAAATATTGAATAGCAACATTTCTTATTGTATTTTTGTTTAAAATGATGATTATGACTATTGAAGACATACAAAATGAAATTATTGATGAGTTCTCCATGTTTGAGGACTGGGAGGAACGCTATCAATATATGATTGATTTAGGGAAAGATTTACCATTAATTGACGACCAATATAAAACCGATAGTAATATTATAAAAGGTTGCCAAAGTAAAGTTTGGGTACATGCTGAAATGAATGATGACAAAATACAGTTTACAGCCGATAGTGATGCTATTATAACCAAAG
Source organism: Yeosuana marina (assembly GCF_011762485.1). Taxonomy (GTDB): domain Bacteria; phylum Bacteroidota; class Bacteroidia; order Flavobacteriales; family Flavobacteriaceae; genus Yeosuana; species Yeosuana marina. The sequence goes on along the minus strand of NZ_JAAKGI010000001.1, from coordinate 492,924 downwards.
GAATTATTGCTATTTTAATTAGAGTATTTTCAAATCAGCATCCTAAAGATATTATTGATGCCGATATGGACTTTATAGAGAAAATAGGATTAAAAGAACATTTATCGCCAACTAGAGCTAATGGTTTAGTAAGTATGATAAAACAGTTAAAAATGTATGCCATAGCATACCAAACACAACTTAAATAAGTTTATAAAGATGAGTGAACCAACAATAAATACCACAGAATTAGGAGAGAAAATAGTAGGCGTTTTAAAAACAATTTATGACCCCGAAATTCCCGTAGACATCTATGAATTAGGATTGATTTATGATGTTTTTGTTAACGAAGATTATGATGTTAAAATCTTAATGACCTTAACAACTCCTAATTGTCCTGTTGCAGAAACTTTACCACTAGAAGTTGAAGAAAAAATCAAATCACTTGACGCTGTAAAAAGTGCCGAAGTAGAAATTACCTTTGATCCGCCTTGGACACATGAGTTGATGAGTGAAGAAGCAAAGCTTGAATTAGGGATGCTTTAATTCATTTTATTTAAAATGCAAGACGAAATCATTAATCGCGTAGCGAATAGCAAATTAATTACTGTCAACCTTGAAGACTATTATCCTGAAGGCAAACGTGTTCTGTTTGATATTAAAGACTGGTTGTTTGAAGGATTTGTGCTGCGTGAGAAGGACTTTAGAAACCAAGTGACGCAATATGACTGGTCTCAATTAAAAGATACTTATGTAGCGCTAACCTGCAGCAGTGATGCCATTATTCCTGCTTGGGCATTTATTTTAATCAGTATTCACTTAGAGCCTTTTGCTAAAAAAATAATTATTGGTAGCCTAGAGCTACTTGAAACCTCAATTTACCAAGATGTTTTAAACCCTTTAGATGTTTCAGAATTCAAAGACAAACCTGTTATTATTAAAGGTTGTTCTAAAAAACCAGTGCCTCAAAATGCTTATATTATGTTAGCCAACAAACTTAAACCAGTGGCTAAATCTATCATGTATGGAGAAGCCTGTTCTTCTGTGCCGTTGTATAAAAACAAGTAATACATTCTTCACTAGTTAATTACTTTTTATGTTTTATCTTTGCGCGTTAAAAAATTAATTTTCATTAACAAATGAATAAGAAATCACTTTTAATTTTAGCATTATTTTTAACTACATCATTAAGTTTTTCTCAAACTTTAGAAGAGCTAAAAGCAACACTTGCTGTACAAAAAGACTCTCTTAAAATCGCTCAAGATCGTGTTAACACAACCCAAGGTAAAATTGATGCCTTTCCAGGCTGGAAAAAAGGAGCTTTTGGAACTGTTGGAGGAAGCGTTTCTAGCTTTAATAACTGGTATGCTCAAAAAGCACCTAACAACAAGTCTGGTAATGTTGGTTTTACCATTAATGCTTTTGCTAATCTTGATACAGAATCCTTCTTTTGGAGAAATGCAGGAAATATGCATTTGTCTTGGGTTAAGTTTGATGATAAAGACAATCCGAATGATAATAAAAGATGGCGCGAAGCTACAGATGTTTTCAATATATCTTCGTTATATGGACAAAAATTAAGTGAAACATTTGCGCTTTCTGGCTTAGGCGAGTACAGAACAACTATTTTAAACAACTTTAATAATCCTGGATATCTCGATGCTGGTATTGGAGCAACTTTAACACCAATTAAAGACCTTGTTATTGTTATTCATCCATTAAACTACAACTTAGTATTTAGTAAATCAGATGCCATTTTTCAATCATCTTATGGTGCAAAAATACTTATAGATTATACCAGACAAATAAAGGAAATTAGTTTCAAAACTAATTTATCTATGTTCCAAAGTTACAAGAGTTCAGATTTATCAAACTGGACTTGGAACAACTCTTTCGGTTACACTTTGTGGAAAATGATAGGAGTTGGTTTTGACTTTGGATTGAGAAGTAACAAACAGGAAGCCTTAAAGTTTAATGCTATTAATTATGATGCAACAAGTGGAGATCCTGAGCCAACGTTTGATACTATTAGTAATAAACTTCAATCATATTGGATTCTTGGCTTAAACTATAAATTTTAATTATTAGACTCTGGAATAAAATTAGAATTTAATTATTTTTGGAAAAAACTTACAAACATGAATAGAAAATTATTTTTTTTAGCCATTTTCCTTTTAGGAATAGTAACGGCAAATGCACAAACTAAAGAAGAGTTACAAGCTCAAAAATCTGAAAAGCAAGCTGCAGCTAATGCTTTACAAGCCGAAGCTAATGCTCTACAAGCGCAAATAGATGCACTTCCAGGCTGGAGAGTTGGTGCCTTTGGAACCATTGGTGGTAACATCTCTAACTTTAATAACTGGTACTCGCAAGGAGCACCAAATAACGCATCTGGAAATATTGGAATTACTTTTAATGGTTATGCTAATTTAATTGAGGAAAAGTTTTTTTGGAGAAACTCATTGACTACCAATTTAAATTGGGTAAAATTAGACAACAAAGATATTACTACCGATGATAAAAGCTTTAAGCCTACAACAGATGTGTTTAACATATCATCGTTGTATGGTAGAAATATTACTAAAGCATTTGCGGTTTCTGGATTAATGGAATACAGAACCACACTATTAAATAATTTTAATGATCCAGGCTATTTAGATCTTGGTGTTGGTGCTACTTGGACACCAATAAAAAATTTAATTGTCGTTATTCATCCATTAAACTACAATTTTGTGTTTAGTAATAATGATACTGTTTTTGAGTCATCATTAGGAGCTAAAATTGTTGCAGATTACACAAGACAAATTGGTGCCATAAACTTTAAAAGTAACTTTTCTACATTCCAAAGTTATAAAAGCAGTGACTTGTCTAACTTTACTTGGACAAACTCCTTTGGATATACCTTATGGAAAATGATTGGTGTAGGTTTTGATTTTGGTTTAAGAAGTAATAAACAAGAAGCTTTAAATTATGCTTTAGGGCAGTTTGACCCGTTAGCAGTTCCTACTCAAACTGAGCCAACGTTTGATAACGTAGATAATAAATTACAAACGTATTACACAGTTGGTTTAAGTTATAAATTTTAATACTACAGTCTATAAATACAAAAAAGCGCTTCCTTGAAAGAAGCGCTTTTTTTATGCTTGATTTTCATCATAATCCGGATACAGAAAATGATTGTATGGAAATCGTGTGATATGAATTTGTCTCACTTCTTCGTACACACGTTTTTTAAAATCCTCTAAATTTTCTTTATTTAATGCCGAAATAAACAAAGCATTATTGCCAAGTTTACTCATCCAAGTTTGTTTCCATTCATCCAATGAATAATGACTCTTTGTTCGCTCAGTTTCTAAATCATCCTCATCTAAAGGCTCTGCTGAATAGGAATCAATTTTATTGAATACCATAATGGTTGGCTTATCAGAGCTTTTTATTTCTCCTAAAATCTTATTGACGGAGTCTATATGCTCTTCAAAGTTAGGATGTGAAATATCAACAATATGAAGTAATAAATCTGCTTCCCTCACTTCATCCAAGGTACTTTTAAAACTTTCAACCAGTTGTGTAGGCAATTTTCTAATAAAACCTACAGTATCAGATAGCAGAAAAGGCAGATTTTTAATCACTACTTTTCTAACCGTGGTATCCAATGTAGCAAACAATTTGTTTTCGGCAAATACCTCACTTTTACTTATCACATTCATTAAGGTAGATTTACCAACATTAGTATAACCAACTAAAGCAACTCTAACCATAGCACCACGATTACCTCGCTGAACAGACATTTGCTTATCAATCGTTTTAATACGTTCCTTAAGCAAAGCTATTTTATCGCGCACAATACGCCTATCGGTTTCAATTTCTGTTTCACCAGGTCCGCGCATTCCAATCCCTCCTTTTTGGCGTTCAAGATGCGTCCACATACCACGTAAACGAGGTAATAAATATTCACATTGCGCCAACTCTACTTGAGTTCTTGCATAACTGGTTTGAGCACGTTGTGCAAAAATATCGAGAATTAAATTGGTTCTGTCTAGCACCTTACAATTAAGAATCTTACTAATATTTCGCTCTTGTGCCGATGACAATTCATCATCAAAAATAGCAGTGCCAATGTCGTTTTCATCAATATATTTCTTGATTTCCTCAATTTTCCCTGTTCCCATAAAGGTTTTAGGATTGGGCATATCCATCTTTTGAGTAAAGCGTTTTACGGCATATCCACCAGCCGTAAATGTTAAAAACTCTAGTTCATCTAAATATTCTTTAGATTTATCTTCATCCTGATCTTTAGTAACAACCCCTATTAAAACGGCTCTTTCTAAAGCAATATCTTTCTTCTCTAACATAAAAAAATTTATATGCAAAGTTACGCAATTGCATCCGTTTTAATTTTTATATTTTTGACGATATTTTTAAATCATGGCTGACTTTTTAGAAAAACCTACAAAAACTTCCAACTTACATACCGTAGCATTTTATAATCTTGAAAACCTGTTTGACCTCCAAGATGATCAACAAACAAATGATAATGACTTTTTACCAACTTCGGTAAAAAAATGGACCCATAAGCGCTATGAAAACAAACTGAGGAAATTAGGTTTTGCCATTTCGAATATAGGATTGCAAGAGACCGGTAAACACCCGGCCATTGTTGGTTTAGCGGAAGTAGAGAATGACACGGTTTTAAAAGATCTGTTAGCATCCAAACATTTAAGTGAGTGCAATTATGGTTTTGTGCATTACGATTCGTTAGACGAACGCGGAATAGACGTTGCGTTGCTTTATGACAGTACCTGTTTTCAAGTAACACATTCTGAAACCTTTAGAATTCATTTGGTTGATGATGATGGAACACCTGATTATACGCGAGATATCTTATTGGTTTCTGGGGTGCTTGAAGACGAAGATATTCATGTGATAGTAAATCATTGGTCGTCCAGACGAGAAGGCGAAAAAGAAACCGAGCCTAAACGCATGGCTTCTTCTAACAAAGTTATTGAGGTAATTAATAGCTTACGATTAGATGACCCTAACGCCAAAATTATTGTTGTGGGTGATTTTAACGATGATCCTTCTAGCAATAGCATTAAACATTTAGTCCACGAATCTAACTTATACAATGCCATGGACACCTTACGGTCTTTTAATAGAGGAACGACTAACTATAACCGCCAATGGAATTTATTTGATCAAATTATCATCTCAACTAATTTTTTTGAAAGTACCCCCGACAAATTAGAATTTGATACGGCCAATATTTTTGACGAAGATTTTTTAAAACTTTTTAATGGTAAATTTAAAGGTACTCCTTTTAGAACCTATGTTGGTAAAAAATACAAAGGCGGTTATAGCGACCATTTTCCCGTGTATGCTATCTTTAAGAAGTAAATTTGTTTTTTTAGCAAAGAATCAAAATAAAAAAATAGATTAACATGTTATTTTTCCTATAAATTAATTAATTTAGTTATTTAATATATAGAACTAGTCTTTTCATGAAAAAAAGCAAAATAATAATTTTGGTAATTACATTATTAACCATTTTTAATTTTCATGGACAAACATATTCGTCTTCTTTTGAAAAAGACATTTTTAATTCGTACAAAAAAGATTCTTTAAATTATAGTTTTTTAGAAAGCTTATTTGCTATTGATTCATCGATGAATCATGAAACCGTTAAAAAATATAAACAAGAAATATTATCTCTAATTAAAACTTTTCCATTAAAAGAAGATAAAGCTAAAAAAGAAAAAAGAAGAGTCAAAGAAATATATGACGAAATACATAGTAGGTTTTTTAAGAAATATGTTTTAGATTCCTATTTTACTGATATTTTCAATAATGGAACATACAACTGTGTAACAGCTTCCGCACTATATGCTTTTACCTTTGATGAGTTAGATATCCCTTATCATGTAAAAGAAACCCCTTCACACGTTTTTTTAATTGCCTATCCAGATACCTATAAAATATATTTAGAGACTACTGTTCCTGGTGCTTATGGTTTTACAATTCCTAAAGAGTCTGAAGTGAAAAAAATTATAGATGAGTTAATTGCCTATAAACTAGTGACCCTAGAAGAAGTGCTCGATAAGGGTTATATAAAATTTTATGAAGATTATTATTACGGGAAGGAGTTTATTGATAAAAAAGCTTTAATAGGCATGCAATATTACAACAATGGATTAACTAAATTAAACGATTCAGATTACGACAATGCTTTGAATAATTTAAGAAAATCTAAAGTTTTCTATTCATCACCTCTTATTAAACCCATCCTCAAGAGTATAATGTTTACAAAAGTCAATGAATTAGAATTTAATAAGATAGATGACATAGACTATTTAATTGAATTGCTAGCCATTTCAAATTATCCCGAAGATTATAGCATTAGTAATGTAAAATCTTTACTTTTTAAAATGATTGAACATGATGACACTAATAATGTGTTTATTGAGCAAGCAATAGAGAAATTTAAAACTATTCAAACTGAAAAAGTAAAAAACGAAACAATAGAATTTTTATATGATTACTTAGCTAGAGCTGCAGCTACCGATGAAGAATTAGATAAAGCATTGGATTATTGTGATGAAATTTTACTTTTAAATCCAAAAAGCAAAACAGCAGAACAAGTTATAGAATATGCTTGCTTCAAAAAGGTTATGCTTTCTATGTATGATTTGAGTTCTTTGGAATCTTTTCTTGAAATGAGTGAAAAGTATACATTTTTAAAATCCAATAACCGCTATAATATAAGCTTAGCACACTTTTATGGTAACATTGCTTTAATAAATTTCCAAAGTAAAAAAATTGAAACGGGTACAGATTACTTAAAAAAATTTGAATCTCTTGTGGATGACAATAATTTAGTTGATAACGTCAATAAGGTTTTAATTGCCGATTTATATCTTAAAGCCGGTAATTATTACTATTACAAAAATAAATATCAATCTTCTTATAGAATATATACAAAAGGGCTCTCTTATATTCCTAACCACCCTGATTTAGCAAAAAGAGCTCAATGGTCTAAAGAAGAACTTTAACCATTAAAAAAACATTAAGGCACATAATCAATACTAATATCATCCAATTCATAAACGCCATCAAAATTATCTTGTCCGCTACCCGTATATTTAAAGGCTATATACATAGTGCCTGAAGCACAGGATAAATCGACACTACCAGAGTTAAACCAAGGCACAAAAGAATCGGTATCTTTTACCACATAAGCCGCAGAAAGCACGCCCCATGTTGCAGATGTTATGTTGGCTTCAGTACCATCCCAATCAAGCGAATATAAAACCTCCATAAAACTACTATCGGCTAAACTATTAGAAGTTTTAAAACGCAATGTTACACCTTGATGAGTATCTAAATCAATTGCTGGTGTTATGAGCCAACCTATGTTACTTTCATCACCAGAACTTGCCGATTGAAATCGAGCCGACCGCCCTAACGATGCATTAGATGATGTTGACGAATAGGCTTCCCATGCTTCGCTTCCTGCTTCAATATAATTGGTCCAACCATCAATTTCTATGGGCTTATTATTTTTTTGAGATTCAAAATCTTCCGTTAGCAAATTCGCTGAACCTAATGTCGTGGCTAACCCACAATTTAATTCCATAGGGTCACAGCGTTCATTACTTTCAAAATTTATATCTGCTGCACTATTGATGATGAACACATTAAAATCATCACCAAAATCTCTACTAAATATACCTGTAACACTACCCTTCCCTTGTGGTACAATGAGTGATTTAAAATCTGCATACGTACTAGTCTGCAAAAAAATAGAAATACCCGAATCGCAATTTTCCAACAGTCTAAAACCATCAAATTCATCAAAGGATTCACTGGCATAGGTTGCGCCAAGCTCAAATCTATTAAGTTGCATATTGTTTAATTGAATTAACGTGTTTTGGTCTGCTTCAGTTAAATCCATCAAAGAGGCTACTTTGGGTTTAATTTCAACAACTTCGGAAGTTCTAATAAGTATCTTTCTGTATTCAAATTCCTGTATTTGTTCTAAATTTTGGTCTTCGCCTTTGGCAAGCGTTAACACACCATTAGATTCACCTATGGTTAAGCCATTCAATTTTATATACACTTTTCTTCCAAACTCATAGGTATCAGATAAACTTCCTACATTAACATCTACTCGTATACCAAATCTTGGGTCGTCGTCCGGATTGCTATCATCTACTTTATTTTGAATGATGAGTTCTTTAAAAAAATTACCTGCTTGATCGCTGGATATCACATACCCTTCAACATATAAATCTTCCTCTTCATCAATAATAGCTATCGCATTACCATTTGCAACTGCTTGCGCATATCTTGAATATAAGGTTTTAAAGGTGGTTAATTGATTTGCTGGAATTGTTATGTTATCTCCATCTTTTGGAGTTGGTATGCTGTAATCGTCGTCATTCACGCAAGACAACATAAACACGATACTAACCAAAATACTTAAAAATCTAGCCTTCATATTTTCTAATTCTTAAAATCTAACATATACATTCATAAAATAATTAGTCCCTCTACCGTACCAATATTTAGAACCAAAAACAGGTTTATCTAAAGCTTGATCGTCTCTTAATTGTCTGTAATTCGCATTTCTTCCTTGTTCAAATCCGCCTGTTTTATAAACTTCATCTAACAGGTTATTCACACTTGCAAAAAGCCCAATATAGTATTGCTTTATTTTCCAAGATTTTCCACCAATTAAATTAACCACCATATAATCATCAAAGCGTTCTTGTTTTAATAATGCTTTGGCTAAATTTTCATCATAATCAATAAAAGGTAAGCCATCAACATCCGTATAAAAATTATTAGTTCGTGTTAGCGGACTTATGTCCACATACGTATTCTTGAAAAAATTTACCGTAGCACCAAACCACCAATAGTCGGGGTCTCTATATTCAAACCCTACTGAATATGCTTGCTGTGGACCCGCAGCCAGTTTGTAATTCTTTAAATAGGATTTCCCTAAATACACATTCTCAAATCTATCGGAAGACAGATACAAATCGGGATTATTAGCATAAGTGTATTGCCCAAAAGATCCTGCTCCTTTTAGCTTTATTGTGGGTGTCACCTGAAATTCCACACCAAACTCAGCCCCTAAATGGTTTTTATTGATGCCTTGCAAAATTTCTTGAATAAATTCGGTGTCATCAGTTCCCGATTGTTGTGTTCCTGAATCGGCGATAATATTACCAATTCCATCAGCAAAGAAAAATGAAATTTCATTGGCATTTTTTAGTTGCGTATAAAAGCCTGTAAGTTTTGCTTTAATAGTCGGCGATCTAAAAATATAATTAACATCAACCGTGCTTATTTTTTCTTCTAAAATATTAGGAACAATATTATGATTTGACCTCGAGTTCGTATAACTATTTCTTATAGATGGCGCTTTGGTAATATAGCCTGCATTCACATTAAATACGTGTTTTCCTGTTAGTTTATACGTGAAGCCCGCTTTGGTGGCTATCCCTAAAAAAGATAGTTTTTCGCCTTTTCCAAAAGAATTATCCGCAAAAGTTTCAGTTTGAAATAATCCTTCGCGTTGGTATTGAGTATTGGTTAAACTTGTTGAAACATAAAAATCGGTTTTATTGTAGTTGAATTGCATTTGAGCGAATGCAGAAAGCACATTAGCCAACATATTATAATGATATCCGTATGTATCTCCTTCACCAGCAATAGTATTTGGGTTTTTTAAATTGAACTGAACGCCGTCAAAACTATCTACATTTAAAAACCCTGTTCCCCCCAAAAGATCTAAAACCTCTGCAAAATTTTCAGACTTTAGTTTCTTATAATTTATGGATGCATCAACTAATATATGCTCATTCCATTCAGCATTTAAGATAGAATTTATGGTTAACTGTTTATCATCTACCCTATCTTCATATAGCATATAGGTCGAATTTTTCCCTTGAGTCGCATTAATCATATTGGCATCATACATACTTTGCCAATTAATTTGTCCATCATTTAAAAAAGCTTGTTGGGCACCGTAAGCAAATTCTAAATCATCAGGGAAATTACGTTCAAAATAACTCGGTAGTTTTTGATAATATGAAGGACTTGGATTTCGTCCGCCACTTTCAAACGATTCCTGACCGTCAGCAGTTACAATACGAGTTGCTCCTCCATAGGCTAATCGACTATTTCCAAATTTCCCAAACTGATAACCGATATTGGTATTTAAAGTTGTTTTACTATTTATAGTCCAATAATGGTTTAACATTAAAATAGGTTCAACCACTTCTTTAATACGTGAGTTTCGTTTGTTACCCTCTTGCCAACCCCAATATTCATTATATTTTATTCCTTTTAAATCATAAACCTCTTGCGTATTAGGAGACGACTTTCCTCTTCGGTTAGGCGCGTATATGCCTGTAAAATTCAAACTATGGGTATCATTAAAAACTTTTTCAACAGAAACAAATAACGAATTGGCCTCATATAACGTTGCTTCCTGATATCCTTCGTTACCCCAGCGCCTGCCAAGAGACACCGTATACGCCCAATCTGATTTCAATAACCCAGAAGCATATGTTGCCATAAATCTATTGGCATAACTTCTATTACTATTTGAATACGTGACACGTCCTCCAGGAGACATTTTTGATGCTCTTACATTGATATTGTTTGTGCCTAAAATACCTCCAAATTGATAACTGGATGGCTGTAATCCAAAAGTAAGATCCTGATTTCGTAAGACATCATTCAATCCACCCCAATTACTCCATTGCGGACGACCATTATAAATTTTGTTCATGTCTATACCATTAATCAAAATGGAACTATTTTCAGAATCTAACCCTCGTATTTTAAAAAAAGACGAACTAAACTCAAAAGCTGCAGTACGTTGAAAAACATCAAGAGACGCCTGCAATAAACCAGAAATATTACCTAATCCATTTTCGTCATTATCCAATTCATCATCCGATAATGTAATAGTAAATAAGTTTTGCGCCGCAACATTATCATATTCCAAAGTCATATCGGTAATATTTACCGTTTTAAATTCATTAACCGTTATAGGATATCTTTTACTAATAAATCCGTCTTTGTCTATCCTTAAAACTTGTTCGCCTAATGGAATATTAGAAGAAAACAAAAACTCTCCTAAAGCATTGGTTTTAGTAGTCTGTTCAGTACCTTCAATAGTAACAGTAACATCTTGAAGAGGTTCAAAAGAAATAGCATCTTTTACACTCCCTTTTATTAGTGTTTCTTGTGCAAAAGTTGCACCCGTAAATAAAGTAACCCACAAAAAAATAAACAACCTACTTTTCATGTTTAATTTTGTATTTACACCCCTTATTCTTGTTAAAAAGATTTTTTATATGTCACAAATTAACATTTTTATTACAAATTATATTATTTTTAATTATATTTTGTAATAAAAATAGTGTTAATCTTATCCGCTATTCATGAAACTATTAAAGTGTATTATGGTTCTCCTTTTGCTAAGTTCTTTATCTCCAATAAAAGCTCAAGCCAAAAAAACCTATAAAATACATACAGTAGCATTCTATAATTTGGAAAACTTGTTCGATACTATTAATGACCCTACTAAGTTTGATGAGTCTAGTCCTATTATGGAACTTAAAACCAATCGTTCTAAAGTTTATAAAGAGAAGATTCACAATATGGCAAAAGTGATTGCTGATATTGGTTTTACAGACACCCATAATACGCCTGCCCTTATTGGAGTCTCAGAAGTTGAGAACAGAGAAGTTTTAGAAACTCTTATAAATGATTCTTTGTTATATAAAAAGGATTATGGGATTATTCAATATCCGTCACCTGATATTCGTGGTATTGATGTCGCTCTGTTATACCAAAAAAATCTTTTTATTCCAATTTCCTCAAGTAGTCATGAATTAAAGATTTATGATGATAACAGAAAACGTGTTTTTACTAGAGATCAGTTATTAGTGAGTGGACAATTAGATGGAGATCTTATTCATATTATTGTTAACCATTGGCCTTCAAGACGCGGAGGCATCAACAGTAATCCTAAACGGATTGCAGCAGCAAAGCTTACTAAGCATTTGGTTGATTCACTTCAAATTATAGATCCGTATGCTAAGGTTTTTATCATGGGCGATTTAAATGATGACCCAACAAGTCCGAGCGTCAAAGATGTATTAAAAACCAAAAGAAAGAAGACTAAAGTACGATTTAAAGGACTATATAACCCCTATGAGAATTTCTATAGAAATGGCTTGGGAACAACTGCTTACAGAGATTCATGGAGTTTATTTGACCAAATAATGATGACAGAACCGTGGGTCGATAAAGACTTTTCTACCTACAAGTTTTTTAAAGCAGGCATTTTTAACGCATCCTATTTAACTCAAAAAAGTGGACAATACAAAGGATATCCTTATAGAAGTTGGGGATATGAAGGATTTACAGGAGGCTATAGCGACCATTTTCCTGTGTATGTTTATGTAATTAAAGAAATTAAATAGGCCTACCAGAATTTAAACTTCTGATAGGCCATACTATAAATTTTAATCTTTTAACTATTATCCCATCCAAGTGCTCCAAGGAATACGCGATAAAAATAACACCAACGCTATGGTATAAAAAATAGCTATTATTTTCAATTTAGATTGTGAAGTTAACTTCTTTTTATGTTTTGAATAACCAATAGTTATTAAAGTAACAGCAATAATATTTACAAAAGGATGCTCTACAAGGTATAACCTTGCTAATGAATTACTCATTACTTTTCCTCCTAACTCGCTCCACAAATCAAATCTTGGAGACACAAAATACAGTACAAAACCAATAAGCAATTGAATATGCGATACGATTAAAGTAAACAGTGAAATTCTAAAATCTCTAGCTTCGTATTCTTTACCTGCAACGCTTTTGTATATGGCATTTATTACAGCTATTAGTAAAACTATAAGGACTACATAGGCCCAATAGGAATGAATTGTTATGACAGTATTATACATCGAATAATTTTTTTAATTTTTATTGAATTACAAATGTAGTAATTAAATAAATACTCATCTATTTTAAATTGTGAAGCAATATGTATATATAAAAAAACCGCTTCAAATGAAGCGGTTTTTAAAATTTTAAATAAAGACTATATTAGAAATTATATCTTAAAGAGAAATTCCATGTAGTTCCAAATCCAAACCAAACAGAGTTTCTAACATCAATACCTTTGTAAGTTGGGTTAGATCCATCTGCATGAATGTTAGTATTTGATTCTGCAATATATTCTTCATTAAATAAGTTATTGATATTTAATCTAGCTGAAGCATTATTTCCAAATAAATTGAAACGGTAAGTAGCACCTAAATCAATTAAATTATAAGCAGGAAGTTTCAATGCACCTTTATTATCAGGTTGCGTAAAATCAGAATCTAGAATACTGTAATCAGCATATAGGTTATTAACATTTCTCCAACCTAAATCAAAGGCTAAATGATCACTAACACTATAATCTGCTTGCATGAAAGCAACAAACTGAGCAGCATCACCTATTTTAGCATCTTTAGTGTATAGGGTTCCTGTTCCAATTTGTGTATTGGTATCATCAAACAATGTTGATGTAAAATCTTTAGTATATTTCCAATCTCCTATAGATAACATTCCTTTTAACTTCAAATTAGAGGTTGGTGTATAGTTTGCTTCTAATTCAAATCCGTTGTGTAATTCTTCAATGTTTTTAAACTGAGCTGTACCTGTAGCACCACCATCAATTGTAAAACTTCTAGAAATAAAACGGTTACCCCATTTTGTTGTATATAAGTTTATATTCATTGTAAATGATGGTAATCTCAATCCGTAACCTATTTCAAAAGAAGTGATTTTTTCGTTTTGAAGATCTGGATTAATGTCATTTGCAAAACCAGGGAATACTGCATCAAAGTTTGGTTGACGACTAATATAACCAGCATTAAAAAATACATTATTAGCATCATTAAGGTTATAATTGGCACCACCTTTTATGTAGCCACCACCAACATTTTTCTTTTTACTTAAAGGATTGGTAGGCTGATCAAATAAATCTTCTCTTTGGAATGACTGATTTGATAATCCACCTTGTAATACAGCAGTAAATGAATCACCAGAGTATTCTGCTAACCCGTTAAAACCTTGCCATCCTACATAACCAATGTTATAATAATCAATTTTTGGTCCTTTTAAACCAGTTTTCTTGAAAGGAGATGCATCGATAGTCGTTTCAATAATTTCGCCTGCACTATTTTGGTTACCGGTAGAATAGTAAGCATCTAAGCCCATTAGGTTCTCTAAAGCACGGTAGTGATAACCTGTATAATCACGTAAATCAACACCAACACTATATCTCATTTTACCTGTTTTGATATCTAAATTAGAAATCATTCCAACCCAGTCATGAGAGTTCATTGAAGCTCTTCTAACAAGTACAGCTCTGTTAACACCATCATCTCTAAATCCATTAGATCCAATTAAAAGACCGTTATAGCCGCTTATTGCTCCAGAGTATGGGGTTGTAGTAGTTCTGTTTACATTAACTACATTATCAAAATTGATTGATCCGTCAGGGTTTCTTGAGGCTGCACCATTACCTCTATTATTTAAGTGCTCCGTTAAGTCGATATTAAAAGGATATAAGTCGATATCACTATTACGGAAATTATTACCTCTTGGACCAGTACCTCCACCACGACCGGCAGAACCGTATAATGACGTTGCTAATTTAATGTTATCAGTTATTTCATAATCCCAGTTAAAGGTAGCTAAAGGTTTGTTGTAAAAGTTTCTTCTCATGTTGAACTCTTCACCATTTAAAAATCCAGCGTCAGTGTTCCATTTTCTGTCGATTCCACTATCACCAAAGTTTTGGTAATCACGGATAGATACCCAAGAAGAACGTTGGTGATGCCATTGTCCAGCACCTAAGAAAGAGAAGTTAAATTCGTGCTTAGACCCTTCTGGAGCATATCCAACCGCTGCAAAATAAGTCCATCCTGATCCTTTGGTGCCATTTACATAACCATCACCAGACCATTTAGATAATAAGAAACTACTAGACCAACCTTTATCATTTTGACCTGTACTGTAAGATGCTGTTGTTTTAGTGTAAGCATCATTACCAATAACTTGAGCTACAGAACCTCCTTGAGTACGCTCTGAAGCTTTAGTGAAAATAGATATTGTACCACCAACTGAAGGTACCGCCAATCTTGATGCTCCAACACCTCTCTGAATCTGAATTCCAGAAGCCACATCTGTAAGACCTTGCCAGTTTGACCAATAAACCGATCCGTTTTCCATATCATTAACGGGCTGACCATTAATCAAAATTGATGTATTCGTCTGATCAAAACCTCTTAAACTTATCCTTGAGTCACCGTATCCTCCTCCTGTTTTTGTAGCATAAACACCAGGTGTGCTGTTCATAATTTCAGGAAATTCCATGTTTCCTACTTTTAAAGCAATTTCTGATGCTTTAATCGAAGAAACAGCGATAGGTGTTTTTCTATCTACTGCAACATCTGCAATTCCTACAATTACTATCTCACCCAAAGAATTATCAGCTGATAAAGTAATCTGACCTAGATCTTGACTTCCATTAAAAGATAAAGTAACAGATCCGTAACCAACATAAGATACTACAATCTGTCCTGAAGTAGCTTTAGTTGTTAAAGTAAACTTACCATCAAAGTCTGAAGAAACACCGTTTGTAGTTCCCTTTTCTATGATGTTTGCACCAGGAAGTGGTGCATTAACCTCAGCATCAATTACAGTACCTGTAATAGTACTTTGTGCCATGGCAACTGTAGAAAAAACAAGAGCTACAGTTAACAATAAAAATTGAGTAGTTTTTTTCATAATTTTAATAAATATTAAATACTTGAATTAGTGAAGCAAAAATAAGCATAATATTATTTTTAATATTACCCTTATGTTAATAAATATTAACAATTGTGTATATAATAATTAACGCAATCTTAACACTATTTAAATTAGAAAAAAACCGATTTAGCAAGCTATTAATGCGGTTATGATAAGTTCTTGTAATAATTTAACAAATTGGTGGTTGAAGAATCATGTTTATTAACCGTTGAATTGTTAAATTCTTTTAAAATTTTACTCGCTAATTGCTTTCCTAATTCAACACCAAACTGATCGTAACTAAAAATATTCCAAATAACACCCTGCACAAATATTTTATGCTCATACATGGCTATAAGTTTTCCTAAACTTTCTGGAGTTAGTTTATTAATAAAAATCGTGTTGGTTGGTTTATTACCTGCAAATACTTTAAACGGTAACAACGTCTCACTAGCTCCTTCGGCTTTTACTTCAGCACTAGTTTTTCCATTTAACAAGGCTTCTGTTTGTGCTAAAAAGTTTGATATTAACTTGTCTTGATGGTCTTGATTACCATGCAACGATTTTGTAAACCCAATAAAATCAGCAGGAATTAATTTGGTTCCTTGGTGTATTAACTGAAAAAACGCATGTTGAGAGTTTGTTCCTGGCTCTCCCCAAATAATAGTACCTGTTTGATAGTCTACAGGATTGCCATTTCTATCTACACTTTTACCATTACTTTCCATAATACCTTGTTGCAAATAAGTTGCGAACTGATTCAGGTATTGAGAATACGGAATAATTGCTTCACTTTCAGCGCTAAAGAAATTATTATACCAAACACTTATCAAGGCTAAAATTACCGGAATATTAGTTTTGAAGTCTTCATTTTTAAAATGAGTATCCATTTTATGAGCGCCTTCAAGTAAACTATCAAAATTAGAATAGCCTACAGCCAAGCTTATTGATAATCCAACCGCACTCCAAAGAGAAAAACGACCTCCAACCCAATCCCACATAGGGAACACGTTGTTTTCATCAATTCCAAAAGACTTAACATGCTCAATATTGGTTGAAACGGCTACGAAATGTTTTGCGATAGCATCTTCTGGAGCAGTTTTTAAAAACCACTCCTTAATGGTGTTCGCATTAGACAACGTTTCTTGTGTTGTAAATGTTTTTGAAACAATAACAAAAAGCGTCGTTTCTGGGTTTAATGTTTTTATAACTTCATTTACATGATCCCCATCCACATTACTAACAAAATGAGTGGTTAAGTGATTTTTATAAAATTGTAATGCTTCAACTACCATTGCGGGTCCTAGATCAGAACCTCCTATACCAATATTTACAACATCGGTAAAACATTTTCCTGTAAATCCTTTTCTATCTCCATTAACAACTTCATTCGTAAAGGTTTCAATTTTTTGTTTTACCTGATAAATTTCTGGCATTACATTAACTCCATCAACTTCAAAATTAGCCGTTTTTGGTGCTCGCAATGCAGTGTGTAAAACTGCTCTTCCCTCTGTTTGATTTATAAGTTCTCCTGAAAACTGACTCTGAATGGCTTCTTTTAATTTAACATCTTCAGCTAACTGCAATAAATGGCTTAATGTTTCTTCAGTGATTCTATTTTTTGAAAAATCAACATAAAAATCATCCCATTTAATGGTGAATTTATCTGCTCTATTTTTGTCTTCATAAAACAAATCTTTCATTTGAACATCTTGCATGTCTTTGAAATGTTTTTGAAGATGTTTCCATGAATTAGTTTCTGTTGGGTTTATATTAGGAAATGCCATTATTTTATCTGTGAAATTAAATTATTCTCAAGGTTTTTATCTTCTAATCTTTCCTCTTTTATCTCTTTAAAAGGAATGCTGTCTAACTGTTTTTTTATAGGTTTTATAAAATCAAAAAACTTTGCTTTAAGTGACTCTGAAATCGGTTCAGCCTCAGGTAGTTTTTCTCTTAACGGGTCGACTTGTCTTCCGTTTTTCCAAAACCGGTAACATACATGAGGACCTGCTGTATTCCCTGTCATACCAACCCAACCAATAACATCACCTTGCTTTACAAACTGCCCTACTTTAACTTTTCGTTTTTGCATGTGGAGGTACTGTGTTTCATAAGTTGCATTATGCCTTATTTTCACATAATTACCATTACCACTTGTATAACTTGCCTTTGTTACAGTACCATTAGCAGTTGCCATGATTGGTGTTCCAACTGGGGCTGCAAAATCAGTTCCTTTATGTGGTCTGATTTTATTTCCGTAATAAGCAATACGTCTTCTTAAATTATATCGAGATGATATTCTGCTAAATTGAACAGGCGCCTTTAAAAAAGCACGTCGGAGGTTTTTTGCGTCTTCACTAAAATAATCCTTTATATGTTTTAAACTATCTGTTTCAAATTGAAACGCATAAAAGGGTTCGTTGTTATGTAAAAAATAAGCGGCTTTAACATTATAAACCCCAGCATAAATAGAATCATCAATATACTTATCTGTGTAAATAACTTTGAATTTATCTCCTTTTTGAAGTCTATTGAAATCAATAGTCCATGCATAAATTTCATCGGCCATTTTATAAGCTAAACGTAAACTTAACCCTTGCTCGTCTAGAGCTTCAGAAATATTTGTTTTAATCACTCCTGTAGCCGTTTTTTCAATATAAGTAATTGGTTTCCTGCTAGTATAAGCATGTATGGAATCTTGAAAGTTAATCACCACATATTCCTCAAGAGTTGGCTGGTAAATAAAACATTTTGGTTCTTGTAATGAGTCTTTAGAGCAAAGCAAAGTATAGGGCTTTCCTACTTGTAACCCTCTGGCAATATCAAAAGTATCTTTAGCTTTTTGGACAATATTAAAAATTTTAGGATATCCTAATTTATTGCGCTCTAAAATGTCCCCAAAGGTATCACCGTTTCTTACAGTATCTCGTTTAACTACATAATCATTTAAATTAAACCCAAACTCGTGAACTTCCTCTGGCTCAACAACGGCCAAATCGTCGGGTTCGTTTTTTAAATTTTGTTGTTCTTTTTCTTTACAATTAAAAAAAGATATTGCTATTAAAATTAGTATTAAACTTCTGTTCCCCAATCCCGTAATTCTTGGTCTGTCCATAAATCTGGAAAAAATATTCTTTTTTGATATTTTGGATGCATATACTTTACCCATTCACTTCCTCCTGTTGCTTCGGTGGTTTGCCCACCAATATTTAAATAATGATTTGCTGTATTATAATGTGCCATAACCCATTTTATATTGACCGTATAGTCATAATGTCGCATGGCTTTTATTAATTCTTTATTCTCTTTTTCTTCTTGTGGCAAAGACTTAAACTTAGTCCACAAATTATGTGTGTTATAAAATTTTGTAAATCTAATAAATTCCTCTTTGTATTTCTGTTCAAAAACTGTTAATGTATAACTTTTTTTTCCTGTTTTATAATCTTTCCCAGCTGCCTGCCAATACAAATGTTCAAAAGCATTTTCGTAGGATGAATTTCTATCTATGGTTTCTCTAAAACGGTTATCAATAAGGTTAATAAGTTCGGTTGACGCAAACTCAATTTTTCTGTACTGAGCACTTTGGAAACCACTTGCAGGCGTTAAGGTGGTTCTGAATTTGTTGTATTGCTCAACATCCATTCCATCTTTCATAATACTAAAAGATGAAGTAAGCATATCAAAATAACGACTGATGCGCATCATTTTTGACGAAAACAATACGGCACTTACCTCTTCTGTTTTTGCCACCTGCTCAATTTCGCTAAGAATCATTTTAAACAATAGCTCATTAATTTGATGATACATGATGAAAACATTTTCATCGGGCAAAGTCGTACGCGTTATTTGAAGATTTAAAAGTGCGTCTGTTTGAATATAATCCCAATAGGTAATGGGTTTGCTATATAACAATCCTTCTAAATGAACATCTAAGTCTTGTTCTATTTTATTATATTTCTCTCTAAGTTGATCAGTTGTTTTTGTTTTCAAATTCTTTTAATTATCAACAACTACCTTGAAAGAGTGTTGCAATCCTTTAAAAGCTTCCAAATCAGCCCTTAAAGACCCTACTGCTAAATCTGCTCTGATTCGTAAAGGTAATTTATTTTTATCTCTGGAAACCCAAAGGGTTAAACTTTCTTCTTCTTTAAAAACCCGTCCTGCCATTACATAAGGTCTAAATTTCAAACATTCTATATTTCCAAAATCTGTATTAATGGTTTCTTCTCCTAAATACTTTAATTTAAAACCATAGTTTTCTTTATCAAAAAACATATCTGTTCTAATCTCATCACCAATTTTCAAATCTTTTGGATTTATAGTATTACGCAAATAGTAATAGGTTGACACCATGTCTTGAATATTTGGTGTGGTAGCATATACAGTTTTGGTATTGTTTTTTTTATCTGTTACATAGGCTTTGTTTTCTCTGTGGTCAAAATCAATTTCCAAATCTTTTGTGTAACCTCCTTCATCTATATTTCTTATGAATTTGTAAGGCAATAAGGTTTCTCTGTCGAAATAGCTTTCATATCTATCTTTTACTTTAAAAAACCATTTAATCATACCAGTTGTCCAACCCTTTCCTGTTACATGATAAACATCTTTATCATTAAGTTTTGTTTCTTTAACTGAAAGAGTTGCATTTCCTGCTTTTAAGAATCCACTATAACTCATCCTAAATTTAAACCATTCACCATCACCAAATGAAGATTCTTGTTGAGAAAACGACAACTGCATCGTAAATATTGCGGCAATTATAAGTAGTGTTTTTTTCATTTGTTATTGGGTCATTGATAATATAATTTCTTTACAATTATATTTGTTTCAAATAAAGAAATTACAATTACTGTTCCAAAAATATAAAAATTACTTTAACGGTTTATCATTATAAGAAGAGCTTAACGTTAATTTGTTACAAAAAACAGCATACGCTACCAGTAATTGATAGCGTATGTTGAAAATTTTGATCTGTATATTTACTAAAGCGTTCCTCGATTGGCTTGCTCTCTTTCAATAGACTCAAAAAGTGCTTTAAAATTTCCTGCTCCAAAACCTTTAGCTCCCATGCGTTGAATAATTTCAAAAAACAATGTTGGTCTGTCCTCAACTGGTTTTGTAAAAATTTGAAGTAAATAACCTTCTTCATCGGCATCTACCATGATAGATAAGTTTTGAAGCTCTTTCAAGTCTTCTGTCATCATGTCTTTATGCTCTCCTAATCTGCGTGGAATATCATCATAATAGGCTTGTGGTGGTGGTGGTAAAAAATCAACACCTCTTGCTTTTAATTGAGACACGGTAGCAATAATATCGTCTGTTGAAACTGCTATATGTTGTACTCCTGCACTTTCGTAAAAATCTAAATATTCTTCTATTTGAGAACGTTTTTTACCTTTTGCAGGTTCGTTTATGGGGAATTTTATACGTCCGTTACCATTACTCATCACTTTACTCATGAGGGCAGAATATTCGGTATGAATTTGTTTGTCATCAAAGGATAAGAAATTTTCAAAACCCATCACCTCTTCATACCACTTCACCCAAGTATTCATTTGTCCCCAACCCACATTGCCTACCATGTGGTCAATATATTTTAAACCCACTGGTGTTGGATTATAATCTGATTCCCATTTTCTGAAACCTGGCAAAAACGTTCCGTTATAATTTTTGCGTTCTACGAACATATGCACTGTTTCTCCGTAGGTATAAATACCAGCACGAACCACTTCGCCATGTTCATCTTTTTCTACCACAGGCTCCATATATGATTTTGCACCTCGTTTGGTGGTTTCTTCATAAGCTTTTTTAGCATCTTCAACCCAAAGCGCAATAACCTTAACACCATCACCATGTTTTACAATATGATCATTGATTGGTGATTTACTGCTTAAAGGTGTTGTTAATACTAATGTGATTTTATCTTGTTTTAATACATAACTTACAGAGTCATTCGAGCCTGTTTCTAAACCTCTATACGCATAGGATTGAAAGCCAAAAGCAGTTTTGTAAAAATGTGCCGATTGTTTAGCATTACCGACATAGAACTCGACATAATCGGTTCCTAAAAGTGGTAAAAAATCTTGTGCCCCTTCAAATATTTTTTCTAAACCGTAGTTTACTGATTTTACTTGTTTACTCATTAGTTTAATTTAGAATAGAGAAGATAGAATAGAGAGAAAAGACTTTTAGAGTTTGTTTTGAAAGCTCATTGTCATTTTTTGGAACTCTGCTATTTTTTCTTCTAATGTTTTTAATTGTTCTTCTGAAATAAATTCTCTTTTATTCGCTATAATTAATTGTGTTTCAAGTTCAAATGATGAACCCAAAGAAATATCTAAGAAATGTGAAAAAGATTTGTCTGTTCTAGATGAACCCTCAGCTATATTACTTGGAATTGAGACAGAACATCTGTTGATTTGTGAAACCAATCCAAACTTCTCTTCTTTTGGAAAACTATCAGTAATTTTAAAAATATCATCTACAATTTCAATTCCTATATTCCAAATTTTAAGGTTCTTATAGTTATGTCTTTTTCTATTACTCAACTTCTCTTTTCTTTTTTCTTGATTCTCTTTTCATTTTTTACTCCAACCAAGACTTATGATAGTTTTCATCGGCAATTTTCATTGCCTCCTCTGTGACCATTAATGGTTTAAAAGTATCTATCATAACGGCTAATTCTTCTGTTTTTGTTTTACCTATGCTTCGCTCGGTTGCTCCAGGATGTGGACCATGAGGTATGCCTGCAGGGTGCAAGGAAATATGACCTGCAGCAATATCATTTCTGCTCATAAAATCGCCATCTACGTAATACAACACCTCATCACTATCTATATTACTATGATTATAAGGGGCTGGAATAGACTGCGGATGATAATCGTACAATCTAGGAACAAAACTACATACTACAAAGGCATCGGTTTCAAAGGTTTGATGTACTGGAGGCGGTTGGTGAATTCTTCCTGTTATGGGTTCAAAATCATGAATTGAAAACGCATAGGGATAATTAAACCCATCATAACCAACAACATCAAACGGATGTGATGCATACACCATATCAAAAATGTCATTCTGCTTTTTAACTTTTATTAAAAAGTCTCCCGATTCGTTATACGTTTCAAGTTCTTGTGGTTGACGAATATCACGCTCGCAAAACGGAGCATGCTCTAATAATTGTCCAAACCAATTTCTGTAACGTTTTGGTGTGTAAATAGGACGATGCGACTCAACCATGAAGAGTCTGTTATCTTCGGTATCGAAATCAATTTTATAAATAACACCTCTTGGAATTAATAGATAGTCACCATATTTAAAATCGATATTTCCTAAATGTGTTCGTAATTTTCCTGTTCCTTTATGGATAAAAATTAATTCATCGGCATCTGTATTTTTATAGAAATAATCTTTAGTAGATTGCTTTGGTGCTGCCAAAATGATGGAACAGTCACTATTGGTCAAGATTGCTTTTCTACTATCTAGAAAATCGTCTTCTGGCTTTACCTGAAAACCAACAAATCTGTAAGACTGTATATGATTTGCTTTTGCAATTTTTGGCGCTACACTATATTGCCCTTTAATTTCTTTGACCTGAGTTGGACGCTGCTCATGGTAGCTATTGGTTGACATACCATCAAAACCAATAGTGCCAAAGAGCTGCTCATAATACAGACTCCCATCTGGTTTTCTAAATTGGGTGTGTCGCTTGGGCGGAATTTTTCCTAATTTATGATAAAATGGCATTTTATTACATTTTTAAGATTAAAAAATCAACGTTTAAAACTTAAGTTGTTAAACTTTAAAAAGATACGTAAAATTATAATTAAAGCCTTCTTATTCAGGATTTCTCTTGATAAGGTAGTGTAAAAATTGCAGTAAATCTTTCCAAAAAAGTGCCATACACTAACAAATATCGTAAAAAATAATTAACCTAATATATTGCTAATGCCTTTTAACCAATCATTAAGATTTGTCTCATTAGTATTAAATGCTATACTCTTATTTCCATAGGGTTGATACTTTTCAAGCTTAGTCACTTTAAAAAATCCAACAACAGGTATTTGAGCCGCACTTGCTAAATGCATCACGCCATTATCTGGAGCTATAAAAATAGCTGTATTAGCTAAAAGTCCACACATCTCTCTAACATCTTCGCTATAATGATTAGGTGCTTTGAAATTAATCTTAGAAATATTTTCAATCGGTAATAATTCCATAATATTATAATTTGGAAAATCACTTTTTAAACGATTGTAAAAAATAGCCCACCAATCTTCATCGTAAATTTTATCTCCTGTAGCATTGGTATAAATACAAATTGTTGGCTTATCATTTTTAACAACCTCTTTCAATGTGGCTTTCCCTTTACTAATTTCATCATCACTCAACTTAATATTTATGGTAGGAATGGGTTTTTTGCTTTCTGAATAACCTAAAAGATTTAGATATTTCCTTAAATGATAAACAGGATACTTGGCAATATGGTCATAATCATCGAACATTTTTTCAAGTTCTTCATCTGTTTCACCAAACACTTTATACGGTGCTTTTACGATTTGAGTAGACAGTCGGCCTGAAGATGAGTTTTTATCACCATTAATTACCAAGTCATATCTATACTTTTTTAGCTTAAACCAACATTTTATATACTTTATTAACTCATTAAATGGCTTTCTTGGAAGTTGTATGATGGTATCTACATGCTCGTAATTTTGAAAAACAAGATTAGCTACTCCTCCTTTAACAAACAAATCAATTTTACAATTTGGAAATGTATTTATGACTTCTTGCACTAAAGGTGTTAACAATAATTGATTGCCTAATCTGTGGTTCGGTCTTGAAATTAAAACTCGATTAATCGTTGGCTTTTCACCTGGAGACAACATGGTTTCTTTGTGTGAATTCCCAATGTTTTTAGTCAATTGATGCATGATGCGCATCCTTATCTTATTTATTCTTTTAGATACTTTCATTCGAGCTCTCTGTCATAAAAAATTTGTTATGCAAAAGTACTTTTTTACTACTTTTTAGCCTAATAAGAATCAATTGAATTATTTTTTAGTATTAAAACCAAAATCCAACATTAACATACCAAATACTTTGTCCTTGTTCTGGCGAGTAACTATATTTTAATTGAATAGGACCTATCAAAGTATCAATAGCATACCCCAAAGCATAACCTCTGTAGTCCGGAAGCGTAAACCATTCGCCCGTTTCAAAAATATTATCATCAACATTTGCCCAGTTGCCTTCTAACGTGATATGTTGCTTTTTAAAAATCTCATAATCGGCACCCAAATAGGCTTTCACATAACTGTTCCCTACAAGTGATATAAAATCATATCCCAAAAACGGAATTAGATTATTAATTAAATCATTACCATAACCACCTAAAGCAAAATCTAATGTGTTGGTTGACGTATCTCCCAATCTGAATCCACCACTTGTTTGAACATTAAAAGCTAATTTATCTGAAACACTAAAAGCAGAACCAATATTTGCCTTTGCTATTGAAAAATTTTTAAAATCGGAGTTGAAACTTGAAGCATAAAAATAGTTTTGTAATGATCCGTTAAAATAGACACCTTTTTTAGGGAAATATTTGTTGTCATACGTGTCTAATTTAATGTTTCCAAAAAGACTTAAATAATCTGTTTTTTCAAAAACAAACTCCCTTGATGATGGATTTATGCTAAACGTTTCTGATTTTATTTCTAAGCGTTTATGCTCCAAGCCAAGACTTAAAGCAAAATCTTTTCTAAAAAGAGTTTGTAAATAAAATTGATTGGTTTGATCTTGTAATTCTGCATCTACTTTATTTAATCCAGTAATACTTATCTGATCATCTTGTAATAACAATTGGGCATTTACGTTTTTGTTAAATTGATCATATCTAGACCTCACACCAATACTCCAATAAAAGCCTTTATCAATAAAATATTCAAAATTATATCTTACATTATCTCCTAAAATTATATCTAAAGAAGCAATATCGTTTTTAGCTAATAATCTCTTTTTTGTAAGATTTATAAGGGCTGCACTTTTGTATAACTTATCGTAGTGAATCCCCAATTTTAAATAAGCACTAATTTTAGTTTCAGTTAATTGAGCATTTAAATCATACCCATCGCTATCCTTAGATTTATTAAACTCATATTGAAAATAATCAAAGTTATTTGTTGCTATTAAATTATTGACTCCCTTATTAAACTTTTTATAACTTACTTTTTCGTTTCCTTTAAGTTTTAACTTTCCTAAAACGTAGGCTCTTGAATATTTCTTGTTACCCTCAATGTTAATAGACTTGATACTAATGCTATCATAATTAGGTCTTTTTATTTCTAATTTAGGTTTTTTGTATTGTTCTTTAGCAAGTAGTTTTAAAGAATCACTCTTTGAAATAGCTGCTTCGATTCCTGTTTGTATGATTTTAGCCCCTTCGCTAAAAGAAACTACTGAATAATCTTTGATGTCTGGCTTGATATAAATGTCGGTTTTTTTAACCTTCTTTTTCATATCGTTAACCGTTCTATAATTATTAACTTGTAATAAGACATCGGTTGCAGAAGTTAACTCTTTACGCGTTGCTAGGCCATCTTGAACGTCAACCCCTATAATAACGTCAACTCCTTTTGCTCTTAATTCATCAATAGGATAATTATTTATAACACCGCCATCTATAAGCATTTGATTATTAATTATAACCGGTTGAAATAATGAAGGCAAAGCCCCACTTGCCATAACAGATTGTGCCAAATTACCTTTATCAAGAACGACTTGTTTTCCCGTTTCAGCATCAGTTGCAATACAAAAAAACGGGATTGGTAATTTGCTGAAATCCTTAATATCACAAACACTCAATGTTAATTTTGAAATTAATCCATAAACATTTTGTCCTCTAGAAATAGCTGATGGTAATTTAATTTTAAAATTATCAAAAGGCAACGTTACAGCGTAGCGTTCCGAATTATTCTTTTCATAGAAAGCCTTAGAAGCTCTCGGTAAATCGTCGCTAATTAGAGTACTAAAATCTACCAATTTAAAAACAGAATCAAGCTCTTTACCAGAATATCCTGAAGCATATAGCGCTCCAATAATAGCACCCATACTAGTGCCAGCAACATAATCTACTTGTATTCCTAAACTATCAATAACCTTTAAAACGCCAATGTGTGCCAACCCTTTGGCTCCTCCTCCACTTAAAACCAAGCCTACTTTAACATCATGTTTAGTTGTCTCTTGGGAAAACCCTTGAAAACAAGAAATAAAAAACAATAATAGTAGCAAGTAACGTTTCATGAATTATGATAATAATTATAAATTTTTTCAGCTCTAGCCCCCCCAACAACAGATTCTAACTCATCTAACTTGGCATTCGAAACACGCTTTACCGATTTAAACTGTTTTAACAATTCAACAATAGTTTTTTCTCCTATTCCTGGAATGGTTTCTAATTCGGTATTTAACGCACCTTTACTTCGTCTGTTACGGTGATGTT
Organism: Yeosuana marina; assembly: GCF_011762485.1. Taxonomy (GTDB): domain Bacteria; phylum Bacteroidota; class Bacteroidia; order Flavobacteriales; family Flavobacteriaceae; genus Yeosuana; species Yeosuana marina. The sequence continues at coordinate 465,566 of NZ_JAAKGI010000001.1, read as the reverse complement.
CTATACCGAAACGGTGTGCTTCATTTCGCAACTGTTGAATCACTTTTAGCGTTTCACTTTTCTTATCTAAATATAAGGGAATTGAATCATTTGGATAGAATAATTCTTCTAAACGTTTTGCAATTCCGATAATGGCAATTTTTCCTCTTAGCTTTAAGTCGTCTAAAGCATTTAAAGCTGACGACAATTGTCCTTTTCCGCCATCAATAATTATAAGTTGCGGTAAGGATTGATTTTCATCCAACAAACGTTTGTAACGTCTGTACACAACTTCTTCCATAGACGCAAAATCATTAGCGCCTTCAACCGTTTTTATATTAAAATGTCTGTAATCTTTTTTACTCGGCTTCCCGTTTTTAAAAACCACACACGCTGCCACCGGATTGGTCCCTTGAATATTTGAATTATCAAAACACTCTATATGTCTTGGCTCTACAGACAATCGCAAATCAGTTTTCATTTGCGCCATAATTCTTTTAACATGCCGGTCTGGGTCGGTAATTTTTATTTGCTTAAACCGTTCCATCCTGTAGTATTTAGCGTTGCGGAGCGATAGGTCTAAAATATGTTTTTTATCACCTAACTTGGGGATAGTAACCTTTATATCGTCACCCAAATCGACTTGAAATGGCACATAAATTTCTTTAGAATTTGAATTGAATCGTTGCCTGATTTCTGTAATCGCGAGTTCTAAAAGTGTTTTATCGGTTTCGTCGAGTTTCTTTTTAATTTCGAGCGTATGAGACCTAATGATTGAACCATATGATACTTGTAAAAAATTAATGTAGCCATAACTTTCATCACTCATAATAGAAAACACATCGACATTGCTGATTTTAGGATTTACAATGGTTGATTTTGCTTGATAATTTTCAAGGATTTCAATTTTCTCTTTAATATTTTGTGCTTCTTCGAAATGAAGATTTTCTGCACACGCTTTCATTTGAGTTTTAAATTGCGACAACGAATCTTTAAAATTTCCTTTTAAAATTTCCTTTATAGCAATGATGTTTTGGCTGTATTCTTCCTCGGTTTCATAACCTTCGCAAGCACCTTTACAATTTCCCAGATGATACTCTAAGCATACCGAATATTTGCCGTTATTGATTTTTTCTTCAGACAAATCATAATTACAATTACGCAATTTATACAAGCCTTTTATTAAATCTAATAAGGTTGAAACCGTTTTCATACTGGTATAAGGACCGAAATATTCACTGCCATCTTTAAAAACACGCCGTGTAGAAAATACTCTAGGAAACCGTTCTTTTTTAATACAAATCCAAGGATACGACTTATCGTCCTTAAGCAATACATTATACCGTGGTTGATACTTTTTTATTAAATTATTTTCTAATAAAAGCGCATCTGTTTCAGTATCGACAACGATATGTTTAATGCTTGCTATTTTTTTTACTAGCACACGAGTCTTACCATTATCATGGGTTTTTGTAAAATAAGAAGATACCCGTTTTTTTAAATCTTTAGCTTTTCCCACGTAAATTATGGTTCCTTCAGAATCAAAATACTGATACACGCCTGGTTGATGCGGTAAAGTTTGTAGTTGAATGTCTAAAGCAGGCTGACTCATAAATCCAAAGATAGTATATATCCAAAAACATTTCAATAATAACGCTTTTTTGAGTATAATTTAACATCCTTTTTTTTGTTACCTTGCGTCACATTATTAAATTTAAAAATGCCTAAAAAAGTTATCGGTCGAATAGATAAAGCAGACTTTCCGTTGCTTGGTTTATTTGATATTGATGTAAAAATTGACACAGGTGCTTATACCTCTTCTATACATTGCCACAAGGTACATGTTGAAGATGGTATGCTAAAATGCACGTTTTACGACAAGGATCATCCGCTTTATAATGGTAAAGAAATTATTTTTAAAACCTACACCATTGCAAAAGTTAAAAGTAGTAATGGTATAGTACAACAGCGTTATAAGGTTAAAACAACCATTTTAATATTTAATAAAAAGTATAAAATAAATTTAACCTTAAGCACCAGAGACGACATGAAATACCCTATTTTAATTGGGAGACGCTTTTTAAATAAAAAGTTTATTGTCGATGTCAGCTTAAAAAACCTATCTTTTAAAACTAAAGAACAAAACAATCCCTAATGAATATTGTAATATTATCAAGAAATCCTCATTTATATTCTACACAAAGACTTGTTGAAGCAGCTGTAAAACGCAAACATCATGTAGAAATAATTGATCCCTTAAAATGTGAGATTATTATTGAAAAAAAGAATCCCGCTATTTTGTATAAAGGAAGACATTTAGAACATGTTGATGCTATTATTCCTAGAATTGGTGCCAGTGTTACTTTTTATGGAACTGCTGTTGTAAGACAATTTGAAATGATGAAAGTGTTTTCAACTGTAGAATCGCAAGCACTCGTTAGATCGCGTGATAAACTAAGAAGTTTACAAGTGTTATCTCGTGCTGGTTTAGGCATGCCAAAAACAGTTTTTTCAAATTATACCAAAGACGTTGCCGAAATTATAAATTATGTTGGTGGTGCGCCTTTAGTAATTAAATTACTGGAAGGTACTCAGGGTTTAGGGGTTGTTTTAGCGGAAACCAATAATGCTGCCGAGTCTGTTTTAGAGGCCTTTAATGGGTTGCAAGCACGTGTTATTGTTCAAGAATTCATCAAAGAGTCGAAAGGCGCCGATATTAGAGCGTTTGTAGTTGACGGTAATGTGGTTGGAGCCATGAAACGCCAAGGTAAAGAAGGTGAATTTAGATCAAACTTACACCGAGGTGGAAGTGCCCAAATAATAGAATTATCGGATGAAGAAGAAAATGCCGCCTTAAAAGCAGCAAAATCTCTTGGATTAGGTATTTGTGGTGTTGATATGTTGCAATCGTCTCGCGGACCATTAATTTTAGAAGTGAACTCGTCTCCAGGATTAGAAGGTATTGAACAAGCCACTAAAAAAGACATTGCAAAATCAATTATTAGGTATATAGAACGTAACGTGTAATTTATTTTTATGACTAAAAATTACAAGAAAATCATTTCTATTTTAGGTCATGACATTCCTTTAGGAACCTCCAAAGAAATCAATTTTAATATCGCCAAACTTCATACGGCCACAAGTATTGAAGTGCCCGTTATTATTGAACGTTCCAAAAAACCAGGGCCAACCATTTTATTCACCGCTGGTATTCATGGCGATGAAATTAATGGTGTTGATATTGTGCGCCAAATCATTGCAAAAAACATTAACAAACCCAAACGAGGCACTATTATTTGTATGCCTATTCTAAATGTTTTTGGATTTTTAAATAGTTCCAGAAGTTTTCCTGATGGCCGAGATTTAAACCGTGTTTTTCCTGGCTATGCTAATGGGTCTTTGGCGAGTCGCGTAGCCAATAGATTGATGACAGACATTATTCCAGATGTCGATTTAGTAATTGACTTTCATACGGGTGGCGCCAGCAGATTTAACGCCGCACAAATTAGAATAGGAAAAGACAAACCTCAACTAGAAACTTTAGCTTCGGTCTTTGGTGCTCCATTCACGCTATACTCCAATATCATAGGAAAATCATTCAGAAATGCATGCTATCAATTAGACAAACCTATCTTATTGTTTGAAGGAGGTAAATCCTTTTTTGTTGATGATACCATTTCTAAAATTGGTATTGAAGGTATTAAGCGTATTTTAAATCATTTTGATATGCTAAATGCAAAGAAAAAAGTGAGTCCACCAAAAGAGCCTACCGTATTTGTTGACGAAAGTAAATGGGTTAGAGCCAAACATTCTGGTATGTTTAAATCTAAAATTAGCATCAATACCAAGGTGAAAGTTAATGATGTTTTAGGTCAAATTACCGATCCTTACGGAAAAGAACATTACGAGGTGAAATCTAAAATTGATGGCTATATTATTAATGTAAACGAGGCTTCGTTGGTGTATCAAGGTGATGCTTTATTTCATATTACTACAAAATTAAAAGGATAGAAATTCGGTTATGACAAAATCTGAATTACGAAAAAAATATAAAACCCTTCGTGAAGATTTGTCTATAAATCAGGTAGAAGATTTAAGTTTGTCTATTGCCAATCAATTATTAAAACTGCCTATTTGGGAATCTACATTTTATCATCTTTTTTTAACTATCGAAGAACAAAAAGAAGTAAACACCGATTATATTTTGAATATTTTATCTGGGAAGGATAAAAACATTGTCATCTCTAAAAGTGATTTTAAAACAGGTTTGATGAGTCATTTTTTGTTAACCGATAATACCGTTATTAAGAAGAACAATTACAACATTCCAGAGCCAATTGACGGTATCGAAATTTTTCCTAACAAACTTGAGGTTGTTTTTGTTCCGCTTCTAGCCTTTGATAATCATGGAAACCGTGTTGGCTATGGCAAAGGGTTTTATGATCGGTTTCTGTCTGAGTGCATGCCAGAAACTATAAAAATAGGGTTAAGCTTTTTTGAAGCAGAAAATGCTATTACAGATGTTTTTGAAAGTGATGTGAAACTGAATTATTGTGTGACGCCTAAGAAGATTTATCAATTTTAGTTATTACAAATCTCACAATACGTTTCTCTTAAATATTCATTAGCTAACAACTGAAATGTAACACCCCCATTATCAACAGAATTAAATAATTTACAAAATCGTTCTTTATTCATATTACTGGCATTTAGTAAAATTGTTCTATAATCTGAATCTTGGGTTAGTTCTTTATTTATTAAGGTTAAATTCAAATAATAAAACAGCAAATCTTCATCAATTTCAATGCTTCTGGCTTTATTTTCTAGTAATTCTACCGCCATATCAGTATTGCCATAGTAACTAAAAAACTGAGCTAAACTCAAATAATCATAATCAGATAACGGAAAATTTTTATAATTATTCCTAATGTATGACACCGATTTATCCTTGTTTACATAGTCTCCTTTTCGCATTAAGTTTTCAGCTTTAATAATATGAAAATTAACCAGCATTCTTGAAATAAGAGAATTATCTATGCCATAATTCTTTAAGGCATTTATTTGATTCTTCAACTTTATTTCGTCAATTTCAATAGCATTAAAACGCCAAAGCTTTATTTTAATCGCGGTAATATTATATTTTACTTCACCATCTTTTGGCACTAGTTTTTCAAGTTCAATCAATTCATTATAAACAATAAGTGCTTGCCTTATATCCAACATGTATTTATAAGCAGCATTTTTGTTGATTATTTTTGCAAACATCGCTTGTTTTGGTATTCGCATTTTTCTTAAAAATTCCGGAGAGATTTCGCTTCCCTTTAACTTTTGGAAAATAGAATTTTGAATCTCTATTGCATCATCTAATTGTTCTTCATTTATAGCAGAATTAAATTTCGCTAACAGCTCATTGGATAACATGCTCTTATACTTATCTTTCTTCTCTAGTTCTAATTCTAAAACTGCTTTTCTATGATTATTTAAAATTGGTTCAATTTCTTTAGAAAGTGCTCCCACAAGTTTTGCCTTTACTTGATTTTTAGTCAATTCTGCTAACTCTTTATATTTAGTATCTTTAATATCATTTAAAAATTCTACCCAATTTTCAGAAGATGACACACTAGTTTTTATAGTTGGTTTTTGAAATTTTTGTAACGCTGTAACAATACTTTTAGCTCGTTGTTCCTGCAATTCAATGTTATGCTCTAAACTCCCTTCGACCGATGAATAGGCTTTTATTTTAATGCTCTTAATATTAAAATCTGTCAATCTTAAAGAATCATAAATTGGTTTGATATCTTCTTGAGAATATTCAGATTTATTTTTTTTAAAAGGAATTTTAAACTTCAAGATTTTGTTTCTGAGTATAAAACCTTCTTTTTCTGATGATTTTATTTGTTTTGTGTCATAAGTTAAAGAATCTAAATACATACCCATATCGAGTAAATCCCAAGGGTAAGATTCTAAATTATAAATCACGTAGTATTGACATAAGTTTTTATTGCTTAAAAACAATATATTATATTCTAATTCTTTATTTATTAAGGTATCTGGAATCCTTCCCACATGCACGCGGAAAAAGTTGTCTCCGTTAGGTTTTAATCCACTTTTTATTTTCTGCGCATAGATAGGTTTGGTAAGAAACCCTTTAATTTGACTGTTTTCAATAGTTTCTAAATCGCAGCTGTAAACATTCTTTGATACTACATCAACAGCAATTCCATCGCCAGAATTTTTAAACAATTGATTAAGCCATTTTTTGTCGTTTATTTGAAAATAAAGATTATTTCCTTGCCGCTTAATTGCAAATTTAACCTCTTTAGGTTTTTGATTAAATATTTGAATACACTGTTGACACTTCTGATCTCTATCGTTACCAGGAAAAATAATATCATAAGTATTTTGAGAAATTATAATATTGGAGCTAACTAGTAAGAATACTTTAAGAAATAGGTGTTTAACTTTCATTATTTATCTTTTTGAGTTATTTCTTGCAAAAAGATAAAGTTAATAAATACAAACGATGTAGAAAATACTTACTTATTAGTATTTAACCTTTTAATCACTTTTTTTAGAAAACGCTTTTTTATTAAACACCAAAAGCATCATAAACCCAGTACTAATAGCCATATCGGCTACATTAAAAACAGGTTCGAAAAACGTAAAAAACTTACCACCAAAAAACGGTAACCATTCAGGTAAAAACCCTTTCCAAAGCGGAAAGTACAACATATCAACCACACGGCCGTGAAGCAATCCGTCATAGCCACCTTCTGCCGGTAAAAACGTGGCTATTTGTCCATGACTATCACTAAACAGTAACCCGTAAAATACAGAGTCTATAATATTACCTAAAGCTCCGGCAAAAATAAAGGCAATCGCCAATAACAACACTTTAGGACTATTCTTTTTTGTGGCATCAAACAACCAATATCCTATACCAAAAATTGCAACTATTCTAAACACCGTTAAAGCAATTTTAGCTGTTCGGTCTGATATGAACGACACAAAATCACTTATTTTTGTACCCCATGCCATACCATCATTTTCTACAAAATAAACTCGAAACCATTGGAATACGCGATACTCATCACCTAATGCAAAATGGGTTTTGATGTAAAATTTACTTATTTGATCAACAAGTAAAATTAAAATAATGATGATGATAGATTTTTTTAAGGACATCTATACGTAGCTTTCTAAAAATAAAAAACGTCCCAAATACTGAGACGTTTCAATATATAACTTACTGTAATTATTGTTGCATATTTTTTGCCTCAATACTCAAGGTAGCGTGTGGCACTAACTTTAAACGTTCTTTGTTTATAAGTTTTCCTGTAACACGACAAACACCATAGGTTTTGTTTTCAATACGAATTAACGCATTTTTTAAATCGCGAATAAACTTCTCTTGCCTAATAGCTAGTTGCGAGTTAGATTCTTTACTCATTACTTCGCTCCCTTCATCAAAAGCTTTAAAAGTAGGCGACGTATCTTCGGTACCGTTATTATGGTCGTTCATATACGCACTTCTTATAAGCTCCAAGTCGTTTTGTGCTTTTTGTATCTTTTCTTTGATTAATTCTTTGAATTCAGCTAAATCTTTATCTGAATATCTTACTGTATCTGTACCCATAGTTTTTTAATGTTTTTTAATAAACAATTTTGTATTTACATCATCAAATACAACATCAATACCATTGTTTAATTGATCCATAATTTCAAGTTCTTCGGTTAAGGTTTCTGCCTTAATATACGACATATTTGTTTCTACAGCCTTAACAATCTTATCGTCTTTTAGAAGTGTTACATCAATTCTATCCGTTACTTCAAATCCTGAATCTTTTCGTAAATTTTGTATTCTGTTTACCAACTCACGTGCAATACCTTCTTTACGTAAATCATCAGTTATTGTAACATCAAGGGCTACTGTTAATGCGCCTTCATTTGCAACTAACCATCCTTCAATATCTTGTGACGTAATTTCTACATCATCGAGGCCTAAAGTTATATTTTTTCCATTAATAACAAAGTCTAAAACCCCACTTTGTTCTATTTTGTTAATATCTTCTGACGTAAAGTTAATTACTGCATTAGCAATAGCTTTCATATCCTTTCCAAAACGAGGCCCTAAGGTTTTAAAATTAGGTTTTATTTGTTTTACCAAGATATCAGACGCATCTTCTAACAACTCAATTTCTTTAATGTTTACTTCATGTTTTATCAAATCAGACACCGCCAAAATCTCTTCTTTTTGCTGTTTACTAGTAACAGGTATCATTATTTTTTGAAGTGGCTGACGTACTTTAATCTTTTCCTTAGCTCTTAACGACAATACTAACGATGATATTGTTTGAGCGCTTTCCATTTTGCGTTCTAAAGACGCATCTACGTATAATTCATCAAATACAGGGAATTCACCTAAATGCACACTTTCAAAAGATTCTTTATGAGTTACTGAATTTAAATCCATATACAGCCTATCCATAAAGAATGGTGCAATTGGTGCTCCTAATTTAGCAATGGTAAGCATACACGTGTACAGCGTTTGATAGGCGGAAATTTTATCAGCTTCATAATCACCTTTCCAAAAACGTCTTCTGCATAAACGCACATACCAGTTACTTAAATGATCTTGAGTAAAATCTGAAATAACACGTGCTGCTTTTGTGGGTTCATAATCGGCATAAAAGGCATCTACCTTTTTAATTAAGGTATGTAATTCAGATAAAATCCAACGGTCTATTTCTGGTCGTTCATCCAATGGAATATCACGTTCAGAATATGTAAATCCATCAAGATTTGCGTAAAGTTGGAAGAATGAATACGTATTGTAAAGTGTTCCGAAGAACTTTCGTTTTACTTCTTCAATGCCCTCTAAATCGAATTTTAAATTATCCCAAGGATTTGCATTACTTATCATATACCAACGTGTAGCATCTGCACCGTAAGTTGACAAGGTTTCAAATGGATCTACCGCATTACCTAACCGTTTGGACATTTTTTGTCCGTTTTTATCTAAAACCAAACCGTTAGATACCACGTTTTTATAGGCAACAGAATCAAACACCATGGTTGCAATAGCATGAAGAGTATAGAACCAACCACGAGTTTGGTCAACACCTTCTGCTATAAAATCTGCTGGATACGATTCGTTTTTATCAATTTTTTCTTTATTTTCAAAAGGATAGTGCCATTGTGCATAAGGCATCGAACCAGAATCAAACCAAACATCTATTAAATCGCTCTCGCGTTTCATAGGTTTGCCAGTTTCTGAAACTAATACAATCTCATCAACAATGTTTTTGTGTAAATCGATTTTTGCATAATTTTCTTCGGAATTATTTCCGACTTCAAAATCTTCAAAAATAGCTTTTGAAAGCACTCCTGCAGACACTGCTTTCGCCATTTCTTGTTTTAGTTCTTCAACCGAACCAATACAAATTTCTTCTTTTCCATCTTCAGTTCTCCAGATTGGTAATGGAATGCCCCAATAGCGAGAACGTGATAAATTCCAATCATTCGCATTAGCTAGCCAATTACCAAAACGGCCAGTTCCTGTTGCTTTTGGTTTCCAATTAATCGTATTGTTTAAAGCAACCATGTTCTCTTTAACATCTGTTACTTTAATAAACCATGAATCTAGCGGATAATAGAGAATCGGTTTATCGGTTCTCCAACAGTTTGGATAACTATGCTTGTATTTTTCAACCTTAAAGGCTTTATTTTCTTCTTTTAATTTGATAGCCAATTCTACATCTACAGAACGTTCTGGAGTTTCACCATCATTATAATATTCATTCTTTACATATTTACCAGCGTATTCGCCCATTTCTGGACGGAACTTCCCTTGTAAATTTACCAACGGTACTAGGTTTCCATTTTCGTCTTTCACCAACATAGGCGGCACTTCTGGAACAGCCTGTTTTGCTACCAAAGCATCATCAGCTCCAAACGTTGGAGCGGTGTGAACGATTCCTGTACCATCTTCAGTGGTTACAAAATCGCCTGAAATGACTCTAAATGCATTTTCAGGATTGTCATTTGGTAAGGCATATGGTAATAGTTGCTCATAGGTTATGCCTACTAAATCTTTACCTAAAAATTCTTTAATTATAAAATAAGGAATCTTTTTGTCATCAGGTTTATAAGTTGATAATTTACTTTGATTTTCAACCTGAACAAACTTTCCAGAAAATTGATAATTAACCAATTTTTTAGCCAAAACAACTTTGATGGGTTCAAAGGTGTATTGATTGAACGTTTCAACCAACACGTAGTCAATTTTTGATCCAACCGTCAAGGCTGTATTACTTGGTAATGTCCAAGGCGTTGTAGTCCAAGCTAAGAAATGAATAGTGCCTTCATTTTGTAAAAAGTCGGGAAGTGATGCTTCATTAGCTTTAAACTGAGCAACTACGGTCGTGTCAGTAACATCTTGATAGGTTCCTGGTTGGTTCAACTCATGCGAACTTAAACCTGTTCCCGCTTTTGGCGAATACGGCTGAATAGTATATCCTTTGTACAACAAGTTTTTATTGTAAATCTGTTTTAATAGCCACCAAACAGATTCCATGTATTTAGGTTCGTAGGTAATATATGGATTATCCATGTCTACCCAATAACCCATTTTTTGAGTAAGGTCGTTCCAAACATCGGTATAACGCATCACAGCTTTTCTACAGGCGGTATTGTAATCTTCAACCGAAATGGTTTTTCCTATATCTTCTTTAGTAATACCCAATTCTTTTTCAACCCCTAATTCAATAGGCAACCCATGTGTGTCCCAACCTGCTTTACGCTTTACTTGAAAGCCCTTCATAGTTTTATAACGCGGAAAAATATCTTTAATAGCGCGTGCTAAAACATGGTGCACTCCAGGAAGTCCGTTTGCTGAAGGAGGTCCTTCAAAAAACACAAAAGGGGTATGCCCTTCGCGTGTAGTGACACTTTTTTCAAATACCTTATGTTCTTGCCAATAGTCTAGGATTTCTTCTGCAACTTTTGGTAAGTCAAGTCCTTTATATTCAGGAAATTTCGCGTTCATTATATCCAATTTCTAATCGAGGTGCGAAATTAAGGAATTATCCTTAAATGGTTAATTTTTAAGCAAAAAAAAACCAAAACAATTGCTTTGGTTTTTTTATAGAAAAATTATGATTATTAATTTACTATAATCTTTTTAGTAAGAACTTGGTTTGTATCTGTTCTAAACCATGCAATATAGGCTCCAGACGATACATTTGGTATTTTAAGTCCGTTGTTTAATGTTTCTTGTGACACGTCATTAAGGTCAAAAACAGATTGTCCTGTTATATTAATTAGTGAAAATTTAGTCACTGACCCATTTAACTTTTTGACAAATAAAGAACGTGTATTATTTTGATAGTAAATAAAGTTTTCAGTAGCCTTTAACTCTTCAATACCAAGTGTTTTTGCTTCAGATTGGAAAACGATTTCAAATCTATTATTAAATTTCCCTGCTTCTGATGTAAAGCTATACGGTGTCTCTTGGGTTAAATCAAAATATTCACCTGTCATATTATCTTTTAAATAAATTTCTTGGCTACTGTCAATATTATCAAGTTCTGATATTTTAAGTTCAAAAGAATTATTTCCAGACGAACTAAAGTTTAATGGAACTACTTTATCTTCTGTAATGGGGCCATAAGCTTGAATATTCATGTTTTTACCCTCAAAATTTAAGTTTAAGTCGTTATTGTTTAGTTCTCCACATTCGGCATCATAGCCATAATCATAACCGTCTGAAGTAATATCGCTAAAACCTAAAAGTAATTCTCTGTGAGCTTTAGGACCTTCAACAGAACTAAAATCTAAGCGGATTTTTTGAATTTCATCGGCTTGTGAGTCTGTCGCAGCCACTTGTTCTGTTAATTTTGTATTACTGGTTTTAAAAAATGTGGAGCCATTATCGTAATTACCCTCTACAAAATCTCCTTCTTTTATAAAAACTCTTTGATTGTTGTTAAACTCTACAGTTCCATCTGCAACAACCTCAACTATAAAACCTTGACCAACAGGCAAGTATCGCGTTGGTGTTTTGGTTCCATCTTGAGAAGCTGTTGCTCCATTAAAACCAACAAATTGATAGGCTCTTACACCTCCCATTTTGTTCACCTGAGCATAACCCCCTTCATAATCTTTTAAGTTATGTGAACTCCCTGCCCATTGTTGCCATAATTGCAAATCTCCACTTATAACACCCTGGTTGTCATCAATAAATTTATGGACATCTAATGCCGACGGATAAGGGTTTCCTAATAAACTAGTAGTGGCAGAAACCGAAACTTCTGAACCAGGTCCACCTTTATCTTTTACGTCCACTAAAATAGTACCATTGTTAGGTTTACCTTCAAATATATATTGTTCTTGAGTCCCACCGTTATCTGAACCTTTTTGTGTATACCCTACCCCTGGTTTTATATTAGATTTAGGCGTTAATTTTGCCCAATCCCAATAGGTTACACCATTCATATATGAATATAACCAATATGTGCTTATATAGCCCGCTTTAGAATATGATGAAGTAAATTGTACTGGGAAACCTGTGCCATCTTTAAGTAATTCTAACCTGAAATCTGTATTGTTTAAATTATTGGTTGATGCATTATTATCTGTTAAGGTTGTTGCCCCCGTAGCTCCCACTGGTGAACACCAATAGTTATACCAATATGAGCTAGAAACACCTTCTTGTCGTCTTAAAAGTTTACCTGTAGCTGATGTTACTAAATCACTGGTTGTGGTTTGTATTAATTGTGAATCGCCCTCAAGATTTAATGTTCCATTGAGCTCAAAATACCAAGAGTTTTCAACAAGATTGTCTCCTTGTACTGTTAGTGTACGATCTGAATCTATGATTAAACCATTGGTTTTAATAGAATGATTTAATGTAATATTATTTGAAATTTTTATGATACACCAATCTTTATTGTTTGACACATCTTCTATATCCCACACATCTCCATGTAACCATGTTGATTGATTTGACCACATGCCATCTTCATGGGTTATATAAGGTAAAGGTGCTGTTTGTTCTTGAATATTAGATATGTTATGAATATTCAAAGCATATCCGTTACTTGAATGGTCTGAAATTGATCCACTATTTATTGACGTCATTGGGTAATACGCTAACAAATCTGACCAAGAAACTTTGTTTCCTGAAGATAAATCTGCTATATCCTTTTGAACAATAGCTCCTTTTAAGTTTCCTGAATTATTTTCAATTTCCTGATACACCATTTGTTGTATTTGGCTATCTGTTAAAGACATATCAAACACTCTAACTTCATCAATATCCCCTTTAAAATATTCGGAATCTGTTAATTTATTTGAAAATCGGCCTATTTCAAAAGTATTATTAGCGTCACTTGTTACAGCGATTGGACTTCCTTTTTTTCCTATATTTTTTATGTTAACTAAAACGCCATCAATATAAAGTTTGATTAATCCTGTTGAACTGGAAAAACTTCCTGCAAGGTGATGCCATTCATCAAAATTAATCGCGTTACAATTTTTACAGCCCCCAGCGGATCTTTCTCTGTCTTTGGTTCTGATAGTAAATGTTGGAATATTACCATTTTTTAGCCATAATTTACAAGCGGCATCTTCAGTAGCAATAGTCATATCTTTAGAATTACCTACGTCAGATTTTACCCATGCCATTATAGTAACGTCGTTTAATCCATCTAACATTGAATCTCGAGATAAGTAATTATCTATCCCATTAAAATCCAACATAGCCTCAGTTGGTGGTTTTGGATTAGAATTAAAATAATCTCTATAATCTAAATCTCCACCAGAATTTATATCACTATTAGCATCTCCAAATGCATTGACTAAATCGTTTATATCTCCGGTTGATACTTCATCATTAACATCTAAATAACTTATTATGGTATCAAAGTTATCATCAAGACCATCATTATCAACATCTTTATTGTTCGCAGTACTTGCCTGTCCATTTTCATCAATATCTAGCACTCCATCATTATCAGAATCTGTGTCTAAATAATCTTTAATACCATCATTATCGGTATCTGCCAACTGACTTATATCTGTTCCACCCATTGCAGTTTCGTAAGCATCATCTAATCCATTATGGTTAGCATCTGTAATACTAGCACTAATATTACTTGGTGGGATATATCCAATAGTTGGTTGTGCTTCAACATTATCGGGTATGCCGTCACCATCACTATCAATATCTAGAAAATTCAATATGTAATCAGAATCATCTGAACTTTCTGCAACAACGTAGTTAACTGTGCCCGAATTTGGCGATGTTTGAACTGCATCAGGAATACCGTCTGTTCCAACTACATTGCTAACAACACCATTGGTATTGCTTTGTCCATGACCAGCTTCATCAGCATCAAAAATGCCATCGTTATCACTATCAAGATCATATATGTTTGCAATACCGTCACCATCTGTGTCTAAGTTTGAATTGGTTACTTTTACAGATCCTTCATCAAAATTTCCATAATTAGACATCGTAACCACATATGAATAGGTTCCTGGACTTAACGTAACCGTGCCTTGAACTAAAGTCCAAGGTGTTGCCTTTGATGATCCATTTTGAACTGGAATCGCTATTGTGCCTGTATCAGCCACTAAAGTAGCTCCAGTTTTATTATTTCCTATACCAGAGTAAATAGCAATTTTGGCGGTTGCCGAATTATTATTATCTCTTGGCGAGAAATATCCTGAATACGTTATATTAGTTGTATTAGCAATTGTAAAAGATTGGTATATATCTGCATTACCATTAATATCGAAATAATGCTGTTTAAAACCAACTTCATTCGTGTTAGGGTCTGCATCAAATGGAGGCCCTCCATTTCCGTAATTATAAACATCTCCATCAACCTGAACAACGTTTGGTGTACCACCTGATCCTAAATCGCCAGGGATTAAAATCCAAGGTAAAATGGTATTTGCATTGACACCTTCTCCAGCTTGATTATTACCGTTATTTGTTACAGGAACATTTTCAAACCCACCGTAACTTAATATGCTATTTTCTTGTTTATCTAAAATACCGTCGTTATCATTATCTAAATCTACACTATCATAAACACCATCGCCATCTGTATCTTTATCATTCGATATAAAATTAATTTTATAATCTTCAACTTCTCCGGTATACCAAGGTCCCTTTCCATTAAAATTAAATTCACATGAAGAGAAATCTGTATTTGTGCTAGTTCTAAAAGCAATTCGCATTCTTGAAGACCCTAATTCTGCTGTGCTGGGTACTGGAATACTTATAGGCACATTTAACACCTTATTACCTGGTGCGTATTGATCACTTACAGTAAATAAAAAGCGTTCGCCACTATCTTCAAAATCATTATCACTATTTTTATTGAAGTTCATCCAAACAACAACCGTGTTTACATTAGTATTCCAACCATTAAGTGTTACACTTATAGACCCATTAATTGTTTCACCAACAACAACATCTGTTGCTGCTACCGAAGAATAATAAGTATAATTACCTGTTGTTCCAATACTCGAATTATTAATAGTTCCAAATGAAACATTGGAAATATAATTTGTGTTATTAGATATAATGTTATTAGGCTTACAATATTGGGCTTGAAGTCGATGCGCAGTAAAGAATTCAATAATAAGCAATGTTAATATCACATAAGTGATATTGTAGTAATTTAATTTCATAAGTCAAGCATCTTATTTAGGACTATTTCATAAGTACTACTTAACTCTTGCTAGTAAAATGGATTTTAAAACTACTGAGGGAAGTATATTAGTTATAAAGAGAACAAAACCGTTTACCTTACATCTAATTGTACAAATTTAATATATTCTTTGTATGCGCAATAGGGAAAAGTGATTTTTTTTCGATAAAGTGATTAAAAAATCCGATTAAAAACCGATAAAAAATATGAAATACTTAAATAAACGACTAAAAACACTGCTTATTTGTGTGTAAAAAGCTACAATATTTAAGTTTTAATTTATTGTTTTTCAAATAATTAAAAATTACCGCGATTTTTAAATGTTAGAAACCTATTTAAACCAAGATACTTACCAAATCTTCAATTTTAGAAACCAGCTGAATTTTAATAACGGTAGGTTTAAGTGAAATTTTATTGTATTTGGATACAAAAATAGTTGAAAAACCTAATTTTTCTGCTTCTAAAATACGTTGCTCCACCCGTTGTACTGGACGAATTTCACCAGAAAGACCAACTTCTGCAGCAAAACAATAATCCTTTGGTAATGCCATATCTTCGTTAGAAGATAAAATGGAAGCTACAACCGCTAAATCGATCGCTGGATCATCAACATTGATGCCCCCCGTAATATTTAAAAACACATCTTTGGCGCCTAAACGAAAGCCTGCTCGTTTTTCTAAAACAGCTAATAACATATTAAGTCGTTTGGCATTAAAACCCGTAGCACTTCTTTGGGGGGTTCCATAAACCGCTGTACTTACCAAGGCTTGTACTTCAATCATTAACGGACGCATTCCTTCTAAAGTAGCAGCTACAGCATTACCCGACAGCTCTTCGTCCTTTTTTGAAATTAAAATTTCTGATGGGTTTGATACCTCTCGCAAGCCTGAGCCCTGCATTTCATAAATTCCTAATTCATTTGTAGAACCAAACCGATTTTTATTAGCTCTTAAAATTCTAAATACGTGATTTCTATCGCCTTCAAATTGTAGAACAGTATCTACCATATGCTCCAAAATTTTAGGCCCTGCAATATTACCGTCTTTTGTAATGTGTCCAATTAAAATTACGGGAGTTGCTGTTTCTTTAGCAAATTTAATTAGCTCCGTTGTGCATTCCTTTATTTGTGAAATACTCCCAGAAGAGGATTCTATATAATCACTATGAAGGGTTTGAATAGAATCGATAATAACAATATCCGGCTCTAAAGCTTCAATCTGTTTGAAAATGTTTTGAGTTTTTGTTTCAGTTAAAATATAACAATTTGTACTCTCTGAATGAATACGTTCTGCCCGCATTTTTATTTGCTTTTGGCTTTCCTCTCCAGACACATACAAGGTTTTATAGATCATTTTTAAAGCCACTTGTAAAAGAAGCGTACTTTTACCAATACCTGGTTCTCCTCCTAAAAGTATTAAAGATCCGGGAACAATGCCGCCTCCTAATACACGATTAAATTCTGAATCAAATGTATCTAATCTTGCTTCTTTTGACGTATCAATATCCTGAATACGCAAGGGTTTAGAGACGCGTTTTGTTGATGAACTTGATAATTTCCAATCAGTTTTTTCTTCCTTCTGAATAACTTCTTCAACTATAGTATTCCACTCTTTGCAAGCAGTGCATTGGCCTTGCCACTTTGAGTACTGACTACCACAATTCTGACAAAAAAAAGTTGTTTTTACTTTAGCCATATATACGTCCCATAAATGTGGGAATCTTATTTTTTAGTACCCAAAATCTTCTTTAATCGCATCGGCTTTCTCGAGCATTAAATCTTTAGTAATTCCACCAATTTCTTCAAGTATATAAGCCGATTGATATGTTTTCATAGCTTTTTTTGGTTCTCCTGTTTCTTCGTAAAAACGGGCTAAATAATAATTCCCTAAAAGAGTTTTAGGATATTCTTTACGAGCTAACTTTCCTAATTCCTCAAAATATTCAAATTCTTCTTTCTTTTCTATACAAGCTTCAATAGCTTTAAAATCATTGATTAGAATTTGTTTTTTTATACCAAACAACTCATTGATATCTTGGTATTTATTTTCAAGATATTCTACCGGAGATGTTTCTAATTTAAGTATTGTTTCTTTATACTCATCTTTACTAATGGGTTGGTACACCGAAAAAATATCTTCTAAAGCGTTTGGAATGGCATGTGCTGGAACTGAATAATGTGAAGGACCTTCAAAATTATCGAAATAATAAAATACCTTTTCATTATCAACGGCAGAGATACTTTGGTTTAACTCTGTTGTTCCTTCTTTGATAGAAGCTATATCATTAGTAGTTGTCGCTAAATAATAAAATGTCTTGTTGTTAAGATTTGTTAACCTATCTGGAATATAGGTATTCATTTTAGGGGCCAGTTCTGGGCTAACCACAATGTATCCCTTAAAAATTGGCTGTTCTTTAAGTAAAAAATAGTTGATAAAATTAGCTGTATCTCCATGACCCACAGCAACTTTAAAATTACCAATTCTATATTTTTTTTCTAAATAAGGAATTAACTCCGTCCCAATAAATTCGAAAAACTTAGCACCTGTTTCGATAGGAAGTGAATTTTGTCCTGAATACATACAATCATCAAAACGTTTATCTGATTGATTAACGCCAACCACGATAGCTTCTGGCATATCTTCCCAATAGGAATAATAATCTACATTACCTGCAACGGCTTCAAACATATAATCGCCATCAAACACAATAAACAAAGGGTATATTTTATCTGTGTCTTCACCGTAACCTCTAGGTAATTGAATTTTTAGTTCGCGTGATTCATCTAGCTTAGTAGACATAAAAGGCTCGTAAATAACTTGTGCCTCCATAGTTTTTATTGAGACCACCAATACTAAAATATAAATAATTGATTTCATGTGTTAATTTGTTTGATTTGAGATTTTATACAGGCAAGGTAACAAATAAAGCGAAAGTTTAAAAGCAAAGTTTTAACTGTTCTTTTGTCTGTTATAAATGGGCAAGTATATTAACGATAAACCGCCGATAATAATAATTAGAAGTGTTTGTGATGACCAGATAATCCAGCCAAACGCCAAACTTGGTTCTTTTGCAATTCCGAAAATTGAAAATGCTGCATAAATGGCTAATGGATATGAGCCTATTCCGCCATTAGTTGCAGCAATACTAAAACTTGCAGAAATAAATCCAATTAAAATGGCTCCTATTGAAATACTATCTAATTCTTCAACAGCAAACGACGTTACATAGAACATAAGCACATACATAACCCAAATGAATAGTGTATGGAAAATAAATGCCCATTTTTTTTTCATTTTAAAAATACTTAATATGCCTTCAATTAATCCGTTAACAAACGCTTTAACTTTTAATGCAATTAACGAGTTGCTTCTTTTAATAAAAACTAAAATCAATATAGCCATAAAAAGAAGAACTAGTCCGCCAGTCATGATTTTAAAAAGATTAAATCTGGATACAAAAAAATTATAAATAAATTCAAATTGAAGAAAGAGAGTTATTGCAATAATAGCTAGCATTACTATAACATCTGCAATACGTTCTGAAACTATGGTCCCAAATCCTTTTTCAAAAGGAACTTGTTCATAGTTGCTTAAAATAGACGCTCTAGCAACCTCGCCGGCTCTTGGAATAGTAAAATTGATTAAATAGGCCGAAAAAACAGCCATTATGCTATTTCCCAATTTAATTTTGTAGCCTAAAGGCTCCAGCATGAACCTCCAACGATAAGCTCTTGAAAGATGACTTAATAACCCAAAAAAAACACCTATAAAAATCCATTTATAGTCAGCCTTTTTAAAATAAACAAGTAATTCATCAAAAGACACTTTTGACAATGAATACCAAACCAAAAAAACTCCCAATAATAATGGGAGTATAATTTTTAGTGTTCTTTTAGTATTTTGATTCAACCGATTATTTTAACAAATTAGTGGCTTCATCTGGGAAGACTAAAGAGGGCTTAAATATTTTAGCCTCTTCAATATCCATAAAGGCATAGGTAATTAATATTAATGTATCGCCTACAGAAACTTTTCTGGCGGCGGCTCCATTAAGAGTAATTTCACCACTATTACGTGGCCCAGGAATAACATACGTATCGAGGCGCTCTCCATTATCGTTATTAACAATTTGAACTTTTTCGCCTTGAATAATATTAGCTGCATCCATTAAATCTTCATCAATAGTGATACTACCAATGTAGTTAAGGTCCGCACCTGTACATTTTACTCTGTGAATCTTAGATTTTACAACTTGAACTTGCATGTGGCAAAGATAATTAATTTAATGCGATATTATCAATAAGTCTAATATCACCTGCATATACTGCTATAAACGCTCTATATACTTTATTTTTTGATTTTCGTTTTACTGTTTTTAACGTGTCAACATCTGCAATTATAAAATATTCCAGTTTTAATTGTGGATGATTTTTAAACTGCATTGTTACCCACTTAGTAACTTTATCAGCACTTTTTGTGCCAAATTGTTCTTTGGCAGCTTTTAAAGTTTTATAAATGAATGGTGCTGCATTTTTTTGCTCATCTGTCAGTCTAGTGTTTCTAGAACTCATAGCCAGACCATTGCGTTCCCTATATATGTCGCAACCTACTACGTTAACTGGAATATTATAATTGTCTACAAGTTTTTTAATGATTTGTAATTGCTGAAAATCTTTTTCTCCAAAATAAGCATTGTCTGGTTGTATAATTTCAAACAATCGTTTTACGACTGTACCAACACCATCAAAATGACCTGCTCTAAACTTACCTTCCATCTCTAATTCAAGTCCGTCAAAATTAAATTTTCTAGACTTAGTATTTCCTTTGTATATAGCATCTACTGACGGAGCAAAAATCAAAATTTCACTCGAAATAGCTTCAAGAAGCTTAAGATCATCCTCTAAAGTTCTTGGATACGTTTTAAGATCGTTAACATTATTAAATTGTGTAGGGTTAACAAAAATACTAACAAAAACCTTGTCGTTATTAAGTAATGCTTTTTTAACCAAAGCTAAATGACCTTCATGCAAAGCCCCCATGGTAGGAACAAATCCAATTTTTAAATGTTGAGCCTTAATAGCTTCAATCACTTCATTAATTTGCTCTGAATCTGAAAAAACCTCCATTATTTAATAAAATTTTAACGGGTGCAAACTTAAGATTTTACAAGCAATCTGCATAAATTTTTGTACTTTTGCGTGTTTTTTATTTTGATTTTTATAAAGCTAGCCCTTTTCTAAATAGGCAAATGGCAATTTTTGATTTAAAAAAACGTGGTTATTTATGTTATATAGAGCCATTGAAAATGCAACAAAAACGAACTTATGAAAGATAAGAGGATATTATATGTATCATCTGAAGTAGTGCCTTATTTACCTGAAACCGAAATTTCTTCAATGTCTTTTGAGGCACCAAGATTGGTGAATCAACAAGGTGGTCAAATAAGAATTTTCATGCCTAGATACGGAAATATTAATGAAAGAAGACATCAACTACACGAAGTTATAAGATTATCAGGGATAAATTTGGTTATAAACGATCTTGATATGCCTCTTATTATTAAAGTAGCCTCTATTCCAAAAGAACGTATTCAGGTTTATTTTATTGATAATGACGAGTACTTTAAAAGAAAAGCAACTTTAACAGACGAAAACGGAAGCCTGTTTCCAGACAATGATGAGCGTGCTATATTTTTTGCAAAAGGCGTTATTGAAACCGTTAAAAAATTAAACTGGTCTCCAGACGTTATTCATGTTCATGGTTGGTTGGCTTCATTATTACCGTTGTACTTAAAAGAGTATTACAAGGATGAGCCATTATTTAGCGACAGCAAAATTGTAACCTCTATTTATAGTCAAAGTTTCGATGATACCTTGAATAAAGATATGCTTAACAAAGTGAAATTTGATAACATTGATGAAACTGCAATTGAAGTGCTTAAAGTTCCTTCTTACACTAACTTGATGAAAGTGGCTATCAATTATTCTGATGCCTTAATAGTTGGATCTGAAAACATTCCAGCTGATTTAGAAACCTATTTAAAAGATTCTAAAAAACCTGTTTTAGAATACAAATATAAAGACGAATTTGGTGAAGCTTATACAAGTTTTTTAAATTCAAAAGTTATTGCATAAACCTGTTGTTCTTCACAAAAAAGATATGAAAAAAATATTTAAAGCCCTTAAATTTACTAGTGTTTTCTTGTTAATTGCTGCCACATTTATTGGATGTGATAAAGAATTTAACACTATTGAAAGCGACGTTATTGGTGTGAAAAACTTCGAGACAGACCATGCTTTGGTGCCTATAACATCGTTTAACAAAAAACTCGATTCTCTTCAAATAAACAATCTACCGACTACTGAGCTTGGTGTGTTTAACGACCCTGTTTACGGACAAACAAAAGCAAGTATTATTGCGCAAGTAGTCCCAACATCATTTAGCCCTAGTTTTGGTGATAATCCAGCTATTGACTCTGTAGTTTTAAGTATCCCATATTATAGTAAAACGGCTGCAGACTCACCTGATGCAGATGGAAATACTGTTTACTCGATTAGTGATTCTTTATACGGAACTGCACCAATAAAACTAAGTGTTTACCAAAACAACTATTTTTTAAGAGATTTTGATCCGAACTCACAGACTAACGAGGCTCAAAAGTTTTATTCTCATGCTAATGGAGACATTAATGCCACAGATAATTTTGCAATAACAGAAAGTGGCTCTATTAATTTTGACGATTTTAAAGGAGATCTTATCTATGAAAATGGAAACTTTACGCCTAGTAGTGACGCTATTGTAGAAAAAATAGTGAATGGAGATACAGAAACCCTTGAAAGATCAATTCCTGCTTTAAGAGTTATGTTAGATCCTACTTTTTGGAAAACTGCCATTATAGATAAAGAAGGAAGTACAGAATTAAGTAACGGTAATAGCTTTAAAAACTATTTTAGAGGCCTATATTTTAAAGCAGAAGCAATTGGTAATGATGGCAATATGGTTATGCTCAACTTAAGATCCTCTGCTTCTAAAATAACTATATATTATTCTTATGATTCTACCATTACAACTGGAGAAAGACTTCAAAGTACTTATACGCTTAACTTTACAGGCAATATATTAAATACCTTTATTAACGATTATACCCCAGTTCCTTTAGCTAATGGAGACAAGACTAATGGCGATGAAAAACTTTACTTAAAAGGTGCTGAAGGTTCTATGGCAGAAGTTGATTTGTTTACAGGTACAGTTGATTATAATGGTGAACAAATTAGTGCATTAGATGCATTTAAAAAAACCTACAGAGCGGTAGACGCCAATGGAAACTATATTGTAAAAAACGGAAAGTTTGAATTAAAAAAACTCATTAACGAAGCTCAATTAGTAGTTTACGAAGATGAAAACATGACTGCTCCAGTTGATTATCATAAATATGATAGACTTTACGCTTATGATATTAAAAACAATATATTTTTAACCGATTATGATTACGACCCAACAGGCAGCACAACAGATCCATTAAACTCGAAATACGTTCATTTAGGACAACGCCAAACGGATGACAATGGAATTTCTAAATACAAAATACGTCTTACCGAGCATTTAAATAATATTTTACTTAGAGACTCTACAAACACTAAAATAGGGTTGGTATTGTCAACAAACGTTAATGAAACTTCTAGCTCAGACATTTTAAATAGTCATGATGCCGTAACAGGTGTGCCCTCAGCATCAATTATAACTCCAAGAGGTACCATATTATACGGTAGCAATCAAAATGTACCAGATAATAGAAGAATGGAATTAGAGGTCTTCTTTACAGACCCTAAATAAGATTTTAATTATTAAACATTATTCGGTAAAATTCACTTCTAATATGATTATAGAAGTGAATTTCATCGTTTAAAACAATAAGTTTACATAATATATTAGAGTTCGTTAAGATTTTTTATACATATTTGTTCAAAATTAAAAACCCAAATTAATTATGTGTGGAATTGTTGGATATATTGGATACAGAGAAGCCTACCCAATTGTTATTGAAGGACTTAAACGATTAGAATATAGAGGTTACGATAGCGCAGGTATTGCTCTATTCGATAACTCAGAATTAAAAGTATGTAAAACCAAAGGGAAAGTTGCAGACTTAGAAAATAAGTTAGCAGATGAAATTTCCATAAAAGGAAAAATAGGAATTGGACATACCAGATGGGCAACGCACGGTGTTCCAAATGATGTTAACTCGCATCCTCACTATTCAAATTCTCAAAATTTAGTTATTATTCATAATGGTATCATCGAAAACTACGAATCACTTCGTAAAGAGTTAATTTCTCGTGGATATACATTCAAATCTGACACTGATACCGAAGTATTAGTGAATCTGATTGAAGAAGTAAAAAAACAGGAAAACGTTAAATTAGGAAAAGCAGTTCAAATTGCATTAAACCAAGTAATAGGGGCCTATGCTATTGCTGTTTTTGATAAAACACAACCTAACGAAATAGTTATTGCTCGTTTAGGAAGTCCTTTAGCTATTGGAGTTGGCGAAGGCGAATATTTTATAGCTAGTGATGCTTCTCCGTTTATAGAATATACCAAAAATGCCATTTATTTAGAAGATGAAGAAATGGCTATTATTAGGTTAAACAAAGATATTAAGGTTAGAAAAATAAAAGATGATTCCTTAGTAAATCCTTACATGCAGGCGCTTCAAATGAACTTGGATCAAATTGAAAAAGGTGGTTTTGAGCATTTTATGTTGAAGGAGATTTATGAACAACCTAAAGCTATTACAGATACCTATAGAGGACGACTTAACAGAAATGAAGCTATCATAAAAATGTCCAGTGTAGAAGACAATATGAAAAAATTTCTTGCTGCAGACCGAATTATTATTGTAGCTTGTGGTACATCATGGCACGCAGGTTTAGTTGCAGAATATATATTTGAAGATTTAGCGAGAATTCCTGTAGAAGTAGAGTATGCTTCAGAATTTAGATATAGAAATCCTATTATAACAGAAAGAGATGTCGTTATAGCTATCTCTCAATCTGGAGAAACAGCCGATACGCTTGCAGCTATAAAACTAGCAAAATCTAAAGGTGCTTTTGTTTTTGGAGTTTGTAATGTTGTAGGCTCTTCAATTGCGAGAGAAACGCACTCTGGGGCTTATACACACGCTGGTCCAGAAATTGGTGTAGCTTCTACAAAAGCTTTTACAACACAAATTACTGTTTTATCACTTATTGCATTACGTTTAGCAAGAGCTAAAGGCACAATTTCTAGTTCAGAGTTCCGTCATCATTTACTTGAATTTGAAATGATTCCAAAGAAAGTAGAAAAAGCGTTAGAGTCTGATGCTCATATTAAAATGATTGCAGATATTTATAAAGACTCACGCAATTGTTTATACTTAGGAAGAGGCTATAATTTCCCAGTGGCACTTGAAGGTGCTTTAAAATTAAAAGAGATATCCTATATTCACGCCGAAGGTTATCCTGCTGCTGAAATGAAACACGGCCCTATTGCTTTAATTGACGAAAACATGCCTATTGTTGTTATTGCTACTAAAAAAGGACACTACGAAAAAGTAGTGAGCAATATTCAAGAAATTAAATCAAGAAAAGGAAAAATTATAGCTATCGTTACTGAAGGAGACGTTGATGTAAGAGCATTAGCAGATCATGTTATCGAAGTTCCTGAAACATTAGAATCTTTATCTCCATTATTAACGACTATCCCTTTACAATTGCTTTCTTACCATATTGCTGTTTTATTAGGTAAAAACGTAGATCAACCACGAAATTTAGCAAAGTCTGTTACGGTGGAGTAATCTTGAAAGGGGGTATTTATCGGATAATTATAATGGAGAGGTATTCTTAACTTGTATTGTTGAGATTACCTCTCCAAAATTTTGGGTTCTTCCAATTTCCAAAAATCAAGAAGAAAAATTCAATCTCATTAAAAAAATGAGAGATGATGGATTTACTTTTCTTGAAATAAGTGATTATCTAAATACTTCCGAATATAAACCTCAACGAACTGATAAATTTACTTCCCAACAAGTTTTTGGATTGTTTGATAAAATGAATAAACGGATAAAAAGATTACAAAAAATTAAACCACCAAAAGCTGTAAGTGTTGGGTTGATATTAAATGAATAATTCTTAAATTTGGTTCATGGGGAAAGGTGTTGTAATTATGTTAATTGTTTTTATCAGTGTTGGAATTCTTCATTTTATTTCAATTAGAATGATGAAAGTTTCAGATAACAAAAAACAAAAAACCAGAAAAGTATTTTGGTATTTTTATGGAGTGATATTTACTCTCAGTGCTATTGTTAATTTGATTGAAAAAGAAGAGTTAAATTTTATATTCTTCATACAAATGATTGTTGGAATATTATTTATTATTCTAAACTTCTTAGGAAAGATTGAAACAAAACCAAGTTAGTTTTACATTAACTCATTTCAATCTGGAGAATTGTCAAGTTTAATTACCGTAGAATAAGTTGTAACAGACTTTTTTAAATCTACACATATTAAATTTACTATTCAGTTTAATATGCTAATTTCTCAATAAAAGGCTATAATTTTGCTGATGATGCAAGTATTAACGCCTTTTTTTGACAAGAAACTACTATGCGCGCATAATTTTTTTATATTTATGTAATTATACCTCATTTTATTTTTTATATTGCCACACTTAAATTAAACTAACTTATAAATGAAAACAATTCTCCCAATTTTAATGTTGTTTTTTTGCGGATTAGCAAATGCACAAACAACAATTACTGGAACCGTTGTTGATGATAGTAGTCAACCTTTACCAGGAGCCAACATTATAATTGTTGGAACTTCTACCGGAACAGTTACTGATTTTGATGGTAACTTTACCCTGAAAACTAATCTAAATCCTCCATTTGCCCTGCA
Source organism: Yeosuana marina (assembly GCF_011762485.1). GTDB lineage: Bacteria > Bacteroidota > Bacteroidia > Flavobacteriales > Flavobacteriaceae > Yeosuana > Yeosuana marina. The sequence continues at coordinate 438,929 of NZ_JAAKGI010000001.1, read as the reverse complement.
AGCAAGTATTATTGGTTTTGAAACAGTAACAGAACAGATTACTAAAGATAATCAAACCGTTAATTTTGTTTTAACTGAAGGAACCTCATTAGATGAAGTCGTTATTTCTGCTTCTAGAACACCAGAACGTATTTTTGAATCTCCTGTTACAGTAGAACGCTTAGGACTTAAAGAAATAAAAAACACGGCTTCAGTCGATTTTTATGATGGCCTTGAAAACCTTAAAGGTGTCGATGTAAACACAAACAGTTTAACTTTTAAATCTGTTAACACCAGAGGTTTTGCGACTTTTGCTAATAACCGGTTTATGCAATTGGTTGACGGCATGGACAACTCCACCCCTGCATTAAACTTTCCTATTGGAAATTTAGTTGGTATGATTGAAACCGATGTTCAAAGTGTTGAATTGCTTCCAGGTGCCTCCTCTGCTCTTTACGGTGCAAATGCCTTTAATGGAATATTATTTATGCGCAGTAAAAACCCTTTTGATCACCATGGAATAAGCGCTTATTACAAACAAGGAATAACATCTCAACAAGCCGCAGGAGATAATCCATACACTGATTTTGGCATTCGGGCAGCCTATAAATTTAGTAACAAATTTGCTGCTAAAGTAAACTTTGGTTATTTAAAAGGAACTGATTGGGCTGCGAATAGCCGAGTAGATAAAAATTCAAATGGAGGTACAAGAGAAACTAATATAAATTACAATGGTGTTAATGTTTATGGTGATGTGGTTGCTACAAATATTAGATCTAAAGCTCCATTAGCCTACAAATCACTTGTTCCAGACGTTTCTGTGAGTAGAACAGGTTATGATGAAGCGGACTTAACAGACTATAATGCTGAAAGCATTAAAGCAGATTGGGGTTTATATTATCGCCCTTTTGAAAATGATTTTGAAATATCTTATGTGGGAAAAGCAGGTACAGGTTCAACTATTTACCAAGGAAGTAACAGGTATCATATTGATGGTTTCTTCCAAGAACAGCATAAATTAGAAATAAGAAATAATAATTTCTTTCTAAGAGGCTATGTAGTTGGAGATAAAGCTGGAAAATCCTATGATATGGTGGCAACAGCTATTCAGATTAACAGAGCATGGAAAAGTGATACACAATGGTTTGGAGATTATATTGGTACTTATGTTCAATCAACCCTTGGTGGGGCAACAGACGCGCAGGCTCATGCAGCTGCTAGAGCCGTTGCTGAATCTGGTAGATTTTTACCAGGCACTCCTGAATTTAACGCTGCTTATAATAAAAGTATCAATGATCCTAATTTAATAACAGGTTCTAAATTTCAGGATGCTTCTAAATATTACCATGCCGATGGAAACTACAATTTTAGCCATTTAATTGATTGGGCTGAAATACAAGTGGGTGGGTCTTATAGAAAATATAAGTTAAATTCATCGGGTACTATTTATACTGATACTCCAGAAAATGGTCCTATAGATTATTCAGAATATGGAATTTACACTCAAATTCAAAAACCAATTGAGTTGAATGATGCTTTAAGTTTAAAACTAACCGGTTCTATTCGTTATGATAAATCAGAATTCTTTGATGGTTTCTTTTCTCCAAGATTATCTGCAGGTTTAACCATCAATAAAAACCATAATATTAGAGCCTCTGTACAAACAGGGTTTAGAAATCCAACAACCCAAGATTTGTTTATTGGTCTAGATACTGGAGCCTATGTTTTAATGGGTTCTGCGCCAGATAATTTAAATCGCTATTCAAGACCCTACAACATAAGTGATGCTGGTCAAGCACTTGGTCAACCAAGTACTATTACACAAACAGGTGCTACAGCTTATACAAATTCATATTCAAGAAGATCTGTAGAGCAACTTGCTGCAACTGGTGATCCTAGTGTTTTAAAAGTGGCCAATCCGGGCTTAGTAAAACCGGAGCAAGTTACTTCTGCCGAGGTAGGTTATCGAGGGAAATTTAAAAACCTAATTGTTGACTTTAGTGCTTATTACAATAAGTATAAAGATTTTATCTCTCAAGGATATGTTATAGCCCCATTGTATGGGACAGCAGGAGATAATTCCTTATCAGTGGCTGCAGTGGCCAATGAAGATTATCAAGTATATGGCACTTATACTAACGCAGAAGCCGATGTTAAATCATATGGTGCTTCAATTGGATTATCAACTAAAGTATTTGGCAATTTTGATTTAAGCGGAAGTTATACATTTGCAAAATTAGACTTTGACCAAGCTAAATATCCAGACTTCGTAACAAATTTTAATACGCCTGAGCATAAATTCAAAGCGTCTTTTGGAAATACAGAATTATTCAAAAACTTTGGATTTAATGTGTCTTACAGGTTTAGTGATGATTACTATTGGGAAGCGACCTTTGGTGATGGTGTAATACCAGAATATCATGTGGTTGATGCACAAATTAACTTAACCATACCTAGTATGAAATCTATGTTTAAATTAGGTGCAACTAATCTTACTGGAAAAGAATATACTACTGCTTTTGGAACAGGCTACATAGGTTCCATGTACTATGTTTCATGGACTATTAACAACTTATAAAAAAATTATTATGAATGCAAAATATATATGGCTGTTAATAATCCTATTAGGATTTACAGCTTGTAACACAGAAGAAGATCTTTCTAGAACTCCGGTAGTAGAACCATTACCAGAATTAACTACTGGAACGGCAGACTTTTCAAACTATGTAGCACTTGGTGCTTCTTTTACCGCAGGCTATACAGACAATGCTTTATTTAAAGCAAGCCAAGAAAATTCGTTTCCAAATATCATAGCAAAAGAATTTGCAAAATTAGGTGGCGGAACATTTACCCAGCCTTTAATGAATGATAATTATGGTGGTTTGGCCGCTGGAGGAAACCGAATTACAGATCCAAGGTTAGTGTTTGGAGGTGCTGGCCCTGTATCATTAGAATCCGTAATTGGTCCAGTAACTGTTAGTACAGACATTGTACTTAACAACCCAACAGGAACTTTTAATAACTTAGGTGTTCCTGGTGCCAAAAGTTTTCATCTGCTAGCAAATGGCTACGGAAACATAGCTAACTTTCCAGCAGCAGCCAATCCATATGCTATTCGCTTAACAGGAAGTTCACCGAACGCCTCTATTTTAGAATTAGCAATGGCTCAAAATCCTACATTTTTTACCCTATCAGAAATTGGTGGTAATGATGTGTTAGGGTACGCTACATCAGGAGGCGATGGATCCAATCCAATTACAGATTCTCCAACTTTTGATTTTGCGTTTAACACTTTAGTTACTATGCTCACTTCTGGTGGTGCTAAAGGGGTTGTTACTAATGTACCATACATTACAGATTTACCACATTTTACAACGGTTCCTTATAGTCCTTTAGATCCATCAAATTCAAGTTTTGGTCCGTTAATTCCAACACTTAATGGAATTTTTGGTCAATTAAATAACGTCTTTGCTTATTTACAATCAGTAGGAGCAATTACTAATGCAGAAGAACGCTCAATTGTTTTTTCTACGACTGCCGCAAGTGCAGTTGTAATAAAAGATGAGACTTTAACAGACATATCTGCTCAAATAGCAGGAGTATTAAGTGCAAGTCCCGAATTTGCCGGGTTATTACAAAGTTTTGGTTTACCAACAGACCCTGTTACAGTTGGTACAGTAGCAGCTTTGTTTGGTGCTAGTTATGGTCAATCAAGACAAGCAACAGCAAATGATTTACTTGTTTTGCCTAGTATGAGTGTTATTGGAACTGTAAATACTACGGCAATGCAAGCCTTAATGGGATATGGTTTATCTCAACAATTGGCAGCACAGTTTTCTACAGAAGGTGTAACACTTCCTCTTGAAGATAAATGGGTGCTAATACCTAGCGAGCAAGCCGAAATTAAAGCAGCAACAGATGCCTATAATGCTACCATTGCAAGTGTGGCTTCCTCAAACCCAAATGTGGCATTAGTTGATTTAAATAGCATTCTTGATGAGGCTGCAACCACAGGACTTGTTTCTGATAATTTTACACTAACGACTAGTTTAGTAACCGGAGGTGCCGTTAGTTTAGACGGTATTCATCTTACTGCAAGAGGTTATGCGTATATGGCTGACAAATTTTTAGAAGCTATAGATGCCGCTTTTGGTTCTAATTTTGTTGAATCTGGAAATGTAGCTAATATTGGTGACTATCCAACAAACTATTCTCCATTACTACAATAAGGAACAGAATAAAATAATATTACATAACGCCTTCTAGTTGAAGGCGTTTTTTATATCAAAAAAGAAAAAAAACAGCTTTTATTTTAAATTAAAAAATCTATCTTTGCACGCGAAAACATAACGCGAATTTTTTCAATTAAAACGCATAATATTAAACATATAAGCAATGGCTAAAGTCACAGGAAAGGTTGCTCAAATAGTAGGTCCAGTTATCGATGTTGAATTCGGATCTGATTCAGAACTTCCAAAAATTTATGATTCGTTAGAAATTAAAAGACCAGATGGGTCACTTTTAGTATTAGAAGTACAATCTCACATTGGTGAAGATACCGTTCGTACAATTGCTATGGATTCCTCAGACGGTTTAAGTAGAGGTACTGAAGTTACTGCAACAGGAGCTCCTATTCAAATGCCAATAGGTGAAGATGTTTACGGACGGTTATTTAATGTTATTGGAGATGCCATTGATGGTCTTGGTAATTTACCTAAAGCTGGAAAAGCTGGTTTACCAATTCACCGTCAAGCACCTGCGTTTGATGAATTATCAACCTCTACTGAAGTTTTATTTACTGGTATTAAAGTAATCGATTTGATTGAGCCTTATGCAAAAGGTGGTAAAATTGGATTATTTGGTGGTGCTGGTGTAGGTAAAACGGTATTAATTCAGGAGTTGATTAACAATATCGCAAAAGGTCACGGTGGTTTATCAGTATTTGCTGGTGTAGGTGAAAGAACTCGTGAAGGAAATGACCTTTTAAGAGAAATGCTTGAGTCTGGTATTATCAAATATGGTGAAGATTTTATGCACTCTATGGAAGAAGGCGGATGGGATTTAGCCAAAGTTGATAAAGCCGGAATGAAAGAGTCTAAAGCAACGTTTGTATTCGGACAAATGAATGAGCCTCCAGGAGCTCGTGCTCGTGTGGCATTATCTGGTTTAACTATTGCTGAATATTTCCGTGATGGTGCTGGTGATAGCCAAGGAAAAGACGTTTTGTTCTTCGTAGATAATATTTTCCGTTTTACACAAGCTGGTTCTGAAGTATCTGCATTATTAGGACGTATGCCTTCTGCGGTAGGTTATCAACCTACATTAGCAACAGAAATGGGTGCTATGCAAGAGCGTATTACATCAACTAAAAAAGGATCTATTACTTCTGTGCAAGCGGTATACGTGCCTGCGGATGATTTAACTGACCCTGCTCCTGCTACAACATTTGCTCACTTAGATGCAACAACGGTATTATCTCGTAAAATTGCTGAGCTAGGTATTTATCCAGCGGTAGATCCGTTAGATTCTACGTCTAGAATTTTAACTGCTGACATTTTAGGCCATGAACATTATACTTGTGCTCAAAACGTAAAAGAATTATTGCAACGCTATAAAGAATTACAGGATATTATTGCTATTCTTGGTATGGAAGAACTTTCTGAAGAAGATAAATTAGCCGTATCTAGAGCAAGACGTGTACAACGTTTCTTATCACAACCATTCCACGTAGCTGAACAGTTTACTGGTATCCCAGGTGTATTAGTTGATATTAAAGAAACAATCAAAGGATTTAATATGATTATGGATGGTGAATTAGATCACTTGCCAGAAGCAGCTTTTAACCTCAAAGGAACCATTGAAGAAGCTATTGAAGCTGGAGAAAAAATGTTGGCAGATGCTTAATTTGGTTAATGGTTATTCGTTGATAGTTTTTAGTTAAAACAGACAACAAACAATCCACAACTAACAACTAATAAGAAATATGTATTTAGAAATTGTATCACCAGAAGCAACCATATTTAGTTCAGAAGTAGATTCTGTATCTGTTCCTGGAGTTAATGGTGAGTTTGAAATGTTAAAAGATCACGCTCCAATTGTATCGCTTTTAAAACAGGGAACTGTTAAAATTAAAACGCACTCTCAAAGCCATTTAGACTTTGATCATCTTCACGGTGAAGTAATTCCTCATTTTGATGATAAAAAAGTACTAACGGTTAAGATTAATTCTGGAACAATAGAAATGAAAGACAATAAAGTTATTGTCTTAGCAGACTAATGTATTTTATAAAATATAAAAAGACGCCAAGCATAGCTTGGCATTTTTTTTGCATCAAACTTTTTAAAATACACTACTTTTCACTTTTAACCCTAGCTTATGGCCCCAAATAGCATAGTATAAAATGATGAAGTAACAAGGTAGCAAAATCCAATATCCACTCGTTGCGGCTTCAGCAGCTGCTGAAATATCATTCATGCCTTGCGCAATTAAATCTGCTTTATTACCATCAACCAATCTTCCGTATAACGGCGGAATTATTGCTCCACCTGAAATAGCCATTATTAACAAGGCAGAAGCCGTTTTTGTAAACTTACCAAGGCCCTTTAACGTTAAGGGCCATACCGCAGGCCAAACTAGTGCATTTGCCACTCCTAAAGCAGCAACAAATAAAACGGATGTATACCCTGTTGTAAATACAATGCATATTGAGAAGACAATACCAATTACGGCACTTGCTTTTAAAGCTGTAGTTTGACTAATAAATTTTGGAATTAAAATAGCTCCCAAAGCATACGTGGCTACCATAGCCATTAATGTAAAGGTTGTAAAAAAACGAGCATCAGCAGCGGGTATTCCTAAAGAAATTCCATAAGCTATAATAGTATCTCCAGCAATAACTTCAACCCCAACATACATAAACAAGGTTAAAACCCCTAACCATAAATGAGGGAATTGAAAAATACTCGTTTTCGACGTTGTTCCATCCTTTGATTCCTCAATGGGTTCAGCTTCAACATGGGGTAAAGGCGCTTTTAATATCAATAGGCTTAATACAATCAAAACAACGGTCATAACTATATAAGGTGTTACAACACTATCGGCCATAGTATCTAGTAATTGTCCTTTTTCAGAAATTGTAACGGTACTTAATTTCTCTTTAATTTCATCGATACCAGATAACAAAATTGTACCAAAAATTAAAGATCCTAATGCGCCTGCTACCTTATTGGCTATTCCCATAATGGCAATACGCTTTGCAGCACTTTCAATAGGACCTAATATAGTAATATAAGGGTTTGAGGCCGTTTGTAACAAAGTCATTCCTGCTCCTTGAATAAATATTCCTGAGAGAAACATCCAATACGTTCTAGCTTCAGCTGCTGGAATAAATACCAATGCACCTAATGCCATTATAAACAGTCCTAACGACATTCCTTTTCTATAGCCTATTTTCGATAAAATATAAGATGCCGGAAGTGCCATCACAACAAAAGAGATATAGGATGCTGAGGCTACTAAAAATGATTGTGCTGATGTTAATTCACTAATAGTTTTCATAAAAGGAATTAACGCACCATTAATCCATGTTACAAAGCCAAAAATAAAAAATAGCCCAGCAATAATTAAAATAGGAACTAATGTGTTGTTTTTTGATGATGGTATTGTTGTATCGTTGCTCATATTCTTTGATTATTTTATGCATTTATAATTATCAATTTTCATATGATTTAGTTTTCAAAATCTTTCTTGAATGAAATAAATAAAAAAAGAGGTTGACACGTGTTCAACCTCTTTTTATAAACTAAACTTTATACTATATGATTATTTTGCAAACCATAATTTTGTTGCCTGTACATCTGCTCCTTGAGCAGAAACTGCAGCAGCAAAATTTGGATTTGCTTGTGCACTAGATCCATAACGTAATCTTTGAGGATAAGCGCCGTTCAAGTTACCTAATGCGAAAATTGTAGGATTTGATACACCAGCATATAATTCTGAAGGATATCCTGTATCTCTAACTACTGCCCAGCCTTCGAATCCATCTGTGTAAGCATTCAACCATCTTTGTAATGCTATTTTTTCTAATTTTTCATCCATAGTACCCGCTGAAATATCAGCAATAGATGAATTAGCAATATAAGTTTCAGCATCACCCGTAGAAATATTCCATAATTTCATGGCCTCTACAATACCAGATGCAAATAACGCTTGAGCATCCCCTGTTTCTATACCTCTAACAACTGCTTCAGCCTGTAAAAAGTAAGATTCAGCACTTGTAAGTATGATTTCAGGGTAAGCATCCACTTGAGTTCCTCGTTTATGTGTTATAGTTTCACAAACAACTAGTCTAAATGTGTTGTTGTGATTTACTATGTTTTTTCCATATTAAAGAGATTCTATGGATTTACTTAAACATAAAAATCACACCCTCTTTATTACATTGGTAACAATCCCCCAAATAAGAAAATCATTGTCTTCCGTAATTCTTATAATAGGATAATCAGGGTTTTCTGGTTGTAGCCAAACCTCATCTTTATCTACTTTTAAACGTTTTACCGTAAATTCTCCATCCAAAAAGCAAACGGCTATTTTATTGTTTGTAGGTTCTAGACTTCTATCTATAACCAACAAATCGTTATCGTCTAGTCCCGCACCAATCATAGATTGACCACTTACGCGTGCATAGAACGTCGCTAGTTTATTTTTAACAAGTATGCTGTCTAAAGATAGTCGTTCTTCTCTAAAATCGTCGACAGGTGACGGGAATCCTGCAGAAATCCCTGTATCAAAGAAAAAAGCTCCTGAATTATCACTATCATCTGGAGTAAAGAAAGTTAGCGGTTTAGCGTTATGTCGTATCATATTTTCATCGTTCTTGTAACAACAAATATCTTTTTTAAATTGTTTTAAAGGTATAGAAATTTAAGGTTTATTCTGAATATTTATGGATTCCAATTCCACTTTTAATTCTTGAAACATATTCATAATACTGCTCAGTTTTAATTCTTCGGCTTTATACTCTTGCGTATTTATACAACAGGTAAACTCCCATAATTCTAAAATTTGATCTTTTTTAACTTCGTAAGGATTATAAAATCTATTATCACTACTCAAAATTAAAGTATCCGCATCTTTATCATAAACACGCTTATAAACTAGACCATCATCTTTAGTTAAAACAATATAGGTTCTCCCATTTTTAATGTCTTGAATATCTTCAACAAACTTGGCTACAATAAAAGATCCATCTTTTACGGGTAACATAGAGTCGCCTTTTATCGGAAAAGCACGATGAGTTCCCGTAGGTAAAAAAGGTAATTTAATTTTTTGTAATTGCTCTATATATTCAGGGTCTGCATAACCAGCTAAATAACCTGCTGACGCTTGTGCAGGAATAATTTCAATAAGGTCTTCGTTATTTTCATTAACTGTAATGGGAAATAATACGCGCTTACTCCCTATTTCTATGAATGACGTGTCTTTTGCCAATCTCAAATCATTCTTAACTAAAATATCAATAGGGATATTAAAATAGTTTGACAAGTCTATAAGCCTCTCTATTGGAGGCTCGGAGCGACCTTCTTCGTAAGATCCAATCATCGAACGTGTACATTTCAGTTCTTCTGAAAAACGTTCTTGAGAAAGCTTTTTTAACAATCTTAAGTGTTTTATGTTAATCTGAATAGGCGTCATCTTATCTCAATTTTTAACATTAATTGCTACAAATATAAGCAACAAAAACTACTATTTGTAGTTATTTTTGTTTAAAAAATCTACATGTATCTTAATTGCCACACATATTATAGTTTACGTTATGGCACCATAAAGCCAGAACAATTACTTGCTATGGCTTCTGAAAATGGCATACAAACATTAGCGTTGACCGACATTAACAATACGTCTTCATGTTTGGACTTTGTAAGGTTATCTGAAAAATATGGTATTAAACCTGTACTAGGTGTCGATTTTAGAAATGGTGCGCAGCAACAATTCATCCTCCTTGCAAAAAACAATAATGGCTTTAAAAATATTAACGAATACCTGTCTGCATTTTTACATGACTCCAATTTAAGCATTCCTGATATAGCACCAGAATTAGAAGACACTTTTGTTATTTACCCCTATATACATCACAAAAACTATCAGTTAAAGCCTAATGAATTTATAGGCATCAAACCTCAAGACCTTAATCATTTTAAGTTCTCTAAATGGTCCAAACTACAAAACAAATTAGTGGTTTTACAAACGGTTACTTTTGAAAATAAAAAAGGATTCAACACCCATCGGTTATTACGTGCTATTGACAATAATACTTTATTAAGCAAGCTTCCAAAAAGTGAAGAAGGCAAGGAAACGGATAAGATGTTACCATATGATGAATTATGTGGTATCTATCAGGAATTTCCAGAACTTCTTAAAAACACGTCATCCCTTTTAAATGAGTGTCATATTGCATTTGATTTTTCGCAAGAAATACCAAATAACCAAAAATCGTACACAAATAATGAAGCTTTAGATTTTAGGTTACTAAAAAAACTAACCTACAAAAATCTGAATTATCGCTATAAAAATCCAGACGACATTATTTATAGTCGTATTGAAAAGGAACTTGAAATTATAAAACAAAAAGGGTTTGTCTCTTATTTTTTAATCAACTGGAAAATTTTAAAATACGCCCGAAGCAAAGGTTATTTTTATGTAGGCCGTGGTAGTGGAGCTAACAGTATTATTGCTTATTTACTAAGAATTACTGACGTAGACCCCATAGAACTCGACCTTTATTTTGAACGGTTTATTAATTTATATCGAAAAAATCCACCCGATTTTGATATTGATTTTTCATGGACAGATAGAGACGACATTACCGATTATATTTTTAGTCGATTTAAACACACGGCTTTACTCACCGTTTATAACACTTTTAAATTTAGAGCTGCAGTACGAGAATTAGGTAAAGTTTTTGGCTTACCAAAAGCCGAAATGGATATTCTAACGCGTGGCAAATACAACATACATCAATTAGACAAATTATCCCAATTAGTAATTAAATACAGCTCATATATTCAAGGGTTTCCAAATTATTTGGGTATTCATGCCAGCGGTATTATTATTTTGGAAAAACCCATTCATTATTACACCGCCACGTTTTTGCCTCCAAAAGGCTATGCTACCACACACTTTGATATGATTGTAGCTGAAGACATTGGACTCTATAAATTTGATATTTTAAGTCAGCGAGGCCTAGGAAAAATTAAAGACACGGTAGATATTGTCAAATATAACCATCCTGAAAAAGCACCTATTGATATTCATGATATTAAGCGTTTCAAACAAGATGAACGTATTAAAGATTTACTAAGAAATGCCAAAGCTATCGGGTGTTTTTATGTAGAATCTCCAGCCATGCGTATGCTTCTTAAAAAATTACAAGTAGATCATTATTTAGGGTTGGTCGCTGCCAGTTCCATCATTCGGCCAGGAGTAGCCAAATCGGGCATGATGCGCGAATACATTTTGCGTTACCGCTACCCCGAACGTATAAAAAATGCACATCCCGTTTTACTTAGCATTATGCCAGAAACGTATGGCGTTATGGTATATCAAGAAGATGTTATAAAAGTAGCTCATATTTTTGGTGGATTAACTTTAGGTGAAGCCGATAAATTACGCCGCGGCATGTCTGGTAAGTTTCGTTCTCGTGACGAGTTTTTAGCAGTAAAACAACTTTTTTTTGATAACTGCAAAAAAAGCGGAAAGTCCGAAGCACTCACAGCAGAAGTCTGGCGACAAACAGAAAGTTTTGCAGGCTATGCCTTTGCTAAAGGCCACTCGGCTTCTTATGCTGTAGAAAGCTATCAAAGTCTGTTTTTAAAAGCCTACTATCCGTTAGAATATATGGTTGCAACCCTTAATAATTTTGGTGGGTTTTATAACACAGAATTGTATGTGCACGAAGCCAGAATGCATGGTGGTATTATTGAAGCTCCTTGCATTAACCAGAGTTTTAATGAAACCATTATCAAAGGAAAAACTATTTATTTAGGCTTTATGTTTTTACATGCATTAGAAGCAAGAATCATAAAAAAACTACTTATAGAACGTCAAAAAAATGGTTTATTTAAAAGTCTAGACGATTTTATAGACCGTGTTCCTATATCGGTAGAGCAAATTTCTATCCTCATAAAGATTAATGCCTTTCGATTTACAACAATCAACAAGCGTGAATTGCTTTGGGAAGCTCATTTAAAAATTAGTAAAGTGTCTATTGAAGATCCTATTATGACCTTATTTAAAACTGAAAAACTACATTATAAAACACCCCAGCTCCCTAGTGATTATTTAGAAAATGCTTTCGATGCTATCGAACTACTAGGATTCCCACTTTGTAGTCCTTTTGAATTACTGGAAACTGAATTAAAATGCACGCTTAAAGCCGAAGACCTCATAAAATACATTGGTAAAACGGTTAGTATCGAAGGCTATTTAATTACTACCAAAAACACCGCAACATCAAACGGAAAAATAATGCATTTCGGTACTTTTTTAGATTGTGATGGTGACTTTATAGACACGGTTCACTTTCCGCCCGTAGCATCAAAATTTCCTTTTAGAGGCAGAGGAATTTATAAAATAACAGGTAAAGTTATAGAAGAGTTTGATTGCATTACTATCGAAGTGAGAGCTATGGCAAAACTACCTATTATACAAGACCCAAGATATAGCGACCCATCGCCAAAATTTCTATCAAGAAGAAAACATAACATTATAAAAACATTGTAAATGAGTAACGAACGTGCCATAGTACACATGGATTTGGATACTTTTTTTGTGTCTTGCGAGCGCTTGCTTGATAGTCGTTTAATAGGTAAACCCATACTTATTGGCGGTACAAGCGATAGAGGTGTTGTGGCTTCTTGTAGTTATGAAGCCAGAACCTTTGGCATCCATTCTGCCATGCCCATGCGTATGGCAAAAATGCTTTGCCCTGAAGCTATTGTACTTCGTGGAAATTCTGGGGTTTATAGTAATTTCTCAAAAGACGTTACCGATGTTATTAAAGAAAACGTACCCATATACGAAAAAACCTCTATCGATGAATTCTATATTGATCTTACGGGAACGGATAAGTTTTTTGGATGCCACAAATTGGCATCCGAGTTACGCCAACGCATCATAAAAGAAACAGGATTACCAATTTCCTTTGGGTTATCTGTTAACAAAACCGTTTCTAAAATAGCAACGGGAGAAGCGAAACCCAACAATGAAATCAGGATTATTACAGGTACCGAAAAGCCTTTTTTAGCACCACTTTCCGTTAGAAAAATCCCAATGGTTGGCGAAGTTACTTATAAATCTTTATGCGATTTAGGTGTAAAACGTATTAAAACCATACAAGAAATGCCTATGGATTTAATGCACAAAGTACTTGGCAAAAACGGATTATCCATTTGGAAAAAGGCTAACGGTATAGATAATAGTCCTGTTGTACAATATCACGAACGCAAATCTATTTCTACAGAACGCACGTTTAATAAGGACACTACAGATATTGCTAAACTAAAAAGCATCATTATTGCCATGACCGAAAACTTAGCCTATCAGTTACGCCGAGGCAATAAATTAACAGCCTGTGTTACTTTTAAAATTCGATATTCAGATTTTCAAACCTATACACAGCAGCAGCATATCCCCTATAGCTCTATGGATCATGTTATTATGCCTGTGGTTTTAGACTTATTTAAAAAACTATATCATCGTAGATTATTGGTGAGACTTATTGGTGTTAAGTTTAGCCATTTAGTTGAAGGCGGGCACCAAATTAATTTATTTGAAGACGACGAAAAACACCTTCATTTATGTAAAGCTATAGACAAAATGCGTGAGCGTTATGGAGACAGAGCTGTTATAGCGGCAGCTGGTATGGAAGCAAAAACAATAAGTAGATGGAATCCATTTAATGGAGAACCTCCCCCGCTTTTAGCGAATAGGAGGCAGTGAAAATAAAACTCGTTTTTATATTTATGTTATGGTTGAGAACATCATTATACCTGAAAGACAACGTCCTTTATAGCAAAGAATAATCTCTTCGCGAAATCATACAGCCATCGTTATTGCTTAAAACAGCAATAGGAGTAACAGTTGTTGCAAACTACTAAATGTAAATGGCTTTAAAAATACATGGTTTTCATACATTTGTTTTGATGTATGATAAAGAATTAACAATAAGAGAGCCCAAAGTACCTTGGTTCAATCGTATCCTGTTTTCTGTTATATTTTCAGCTTTTTTAACATTTATCATTTATTTTTTTAGCGATAATGTTATTAATGAATTGACCACTTTAGACCTTGCCAATGTGACTTTTCATTTAATTTGGCTTTTTGGGGTATTGATTGTTTTTATTCTTCCCTTGATATCGAGACACTATATTCATTTTAATTTTTCTAATTTTAAAATAATGCATAGTTACTCAATTGGAATTTTCACTTATAATGAAAAATGGCAAAATTTAGAAGATCTGAAATACATATCTGTTTTTAATGCATATAGTGGCTATGAAATAAACCTATGGTATAAAAAAAATAAATTTTTGAGGGTATTTGCCCTAGAGGATTCCAACGAAGCTTTTGAAAAAGCTTTTTCTCTTTCTGAAAAATTAAATATTGATTTACTTGATGCTAGAATAAGAGGAAACCACAGGTGGGTTTATAAATCAGCCTATAGAGAAACTGGTAAAATTGAATATATAGATTAACTTTTATATTAAACTCAACTACAATTTATCATCGTTTTAAAAAAGCTTAGGACTCTTAATAATAGCATTGCCTGTGCGTTTATAGGTTACTTTAGTGCCATTAGCACAAAAATGGTATACGGCCTTTACTTTTTGTTCTTTAAACGACATCAGTATAACATCTGATATTTCGCAATTATAATCGTTAGCCACTTTTTGCTTTACATCCTCAATAGCGGCGCGTCCCCTTTTTAATTGCAATTGAATTTTACTGTTCAATTCGGGTTCAACAAAATCCTCGGCTAGATTACATGTGTTATTAGTAGCTGGCTTTTCCATATCTATATACTCCCATGTATTATCTGCTTTAAGTAAGACACGTCTGCCATCATCTGTTTTTACAATGATATTG
Source organism: Yeosuana marina (assembly GCF_011762485.1). GTDB lineage: Bacteria > Bacteroidota > Bacteroidia > Flavobacteriales > Flavobacteriaceae > Yeosuana > Yeosuana marina. The sequence continues at coordinate 423,805 of NZ_JAAKGI010000001.1, read as the reverse complement.
TTCTGAGCAAAGCTCATACTTACAATAAAAAACAGGAACATAAAAAAGGTGGTTTTCATAATAGCGAGAATATTTAGAATATTCCAAAAGTACATTTTTTAGGGTAAAAAGCATAAACTAATCCTCAACATACTCTAAAATATCACTTGGCTGGCAATCTAGCGCCATACAAATGGCCTCTAAAGTTGAAAAGCGAATGGCTTTTGCTTTACCTGTTTTTAAAATAGAAAGGTTGGCGGTTGTAATGCCTATAATATCAGCCAATTCGTTGCTTTTCATGTTTCGCTTTTCCAACATATTATCCAGATTTACTAATATTGACATGAGTTATATTGTTAAGTCGTTTTCTTGCTTTAAAAGATTCCCTTCTTTAATAAGTTTGGCGATAATAAAGATAAAAAGAGCATATATAAAAATGGGGAAACCATTTGATAGTAACAAATTAATAGTTACGCCAATTTTATACCCTAAGTCATAACTCGCAGAATATGCTAAACCCTTATTTACAGCAACCGCAGGAAAAGATTGTGTCATTCTTAATACGAATTGAATCAAAAATAGCACAACACCAAAAAAGAAAAGTCCCTTACTAATTTTAACCAATTGTTCAGCGTTTTCAGAAATAAATAATTGATTTTTAATCAGACCCTGAATAACTTTTCTAAAAACATAAAGTAGAAAAAACAAGTAAATTAGAATAGCACAACTAACAACAGAAACAATAAGAAATCCCGTTTGTGTAAAATCATCAGGTATTTTAATTCCAAAAAACACATGTTTCTCAACTGTTCCATTCAAATAACTCTGTATAACATACCAAATCTGTCTGCCAAATAAATATACCAATCTTAAAGAAAATAATATTATCAGCCATCTTAAAATTAAAGCTACTTTTTTCATGAAATTATCGTTTAACAATAACAAACATATAAATAATTATCGTAAAACAATAATTTTCGTCAAAAAATATAGGTTTTACAAAGTGAGTTTGAAGTCTTTTTACAGACCATACATAGTTAATTAATTGAGACTAAATCATAAGCAGCTCTTAACTTCTTGACCACAATTTCAATTTCTTCTTCGTTTAAATCTCCATATCCAAAACGAATGCTGCAGGTATTTTTATTTTGATAAAGAATTATTTTGGGAAGAAACAAATCGTATTTCTGAGCTTGTTCAGCTAACTTAACTAAAGATATGTTTGATTTAAAGCACAGCCATAATGCTAAACCTCCCGATGGTTTTTCCCAATATAAGTGTTCCTTAAAATTTTTGGTGAGACAGTCGCATAAAAAATCGCGTCTTTGTTTATAGATTATAATGTTTTTCTTAATTAACCGATGTATTTCTCCTTCAAAAATAAGTTCGGATAACATTTGTTCCTGAATTAAGTCTCCTTGACTATCTAATAGTTTTAAATAGTTTTTAGCTTCCGAAATTAAATTCTCTGGCGCTATTACAAACCCCGTTTGAAAACTAGGAAACAAGGATTGTCCTAGTTTTCCTAAATAGATAATAACGCCATTGGCATCTGAACTCGCCATAGGTAACATAGCAGAGCCATCAAACTGAAAATCGTAATCGAAATCGTCTTCAATAATAGCAAACTGATAATCTTTAGCAAGTTGCATTAACTGCAAACGGCGTTCTACACTTAAAGTACACGTTGTTGGGTAATGCCTATTGGCACATACATACATGCAGCGAATGGTATGTTTTGTAAAATGTGTTCTAATGTAGTCTACATCGATACCATTATTATCTGTTGGAATAGTTTTTATTATAGCGCCAGATTGTTGAAAAATCATATTGGCTGCATAATTACTTAAATCGCCAACCAACACAATATCTTTTGGTTTTAATAATAGCTGAGATACAATATACAGACTCATTTCTATACTTCTTGTACTCATTAAATTATGAGATTTTATATGAAATCCGCGTGTGGCATTCAAATAATTACAAAGTTGAACTTCGAAGCTAGAATAAGAAGGTAACGTTGTTTGATTCCATTTTGAAATTAAAGATTTTCGTTTCATGGAAGCACTATACCATTTTGAAAATTGATGTGTTGGGTGCAATCTCAAATCTGGTTGCCCATCATTAATGCTGTATGTTTTTTGATTCTGTTCACGCGTAGGTGCCAAATTAAAAGACGGTTGAAAGGGAAAACCTGTAGTTTTTGAATAATCGTGTACCTGATCGATACGCTGCGAAGTTGCTTTAATTGACGCTGTTTTTTGTTCCGGAACTAAAACACAAGTCCCTTTATTTGGTATAATGTCTACCCACCCTTGAGAGGCTAATTCATCGTAAATGGCAACAACCGTATTTCTGTTAATATTAAATAATTCGCTAAACGTACGCGTACCAGGTAACCAAGTACCTTCTGTTAAATACCCACGTTGAATGGCGTTAATAATTTGTTGTGCAGCCTGAATATAAATGGCTGTTGAATTTGATTTTTCAAGAAAAATTAACTGCTTTAAAAGTGTATTAACCGGACTATTCATTATTTTAAAACTGGACTACTTAACTAGTCCAGAAAGTTACGAATTTTGCATCGTCCAAAAAGAGTCTATTACTTATTTATGAAAAAATACTATTTCTTAGGAGTATCTATATTAATGTCTGTAATGTTAGATGCCCAAAACGAGCAAATTACAAAACAAGATACGACGGCACTTGGTGAAGTAATCATCAACTCTACTCGAATAAGTTTACCTTTTAAAGAAAACTCAAGAACCATAACGGTGATTTCATCTGAAGATATTAAACAAAGTGCTGCTACCAACGTTGCCGATGTATTACAACAATTTGCAGGTGTTGATATACGCCGTCGAGGGACTTCTGGTATGCAAGCCGATTTATACATTCGCGGTGGTAGTTTTGATCAAACTCTGTTACTTATTGATGGTATTAAAGTAGATGATGCCCAAACGGGACACCACTCTATGAATATGGCACTGCCTCTTGAGGTTATTGAACGTATTGAAATTATTAAAGGATCGGCTGCTAGAGTATTTGGGCAAAATGCCTTTACGGGAGCAATTAATATTGTGACTAAAAAAAATCAGGAAAACTCGATGTCTCTTGGTGTTGAAGCAGGTTCTTACGCACAAAAAAATGCCTCAGTCACGGTAGCCAATAACTTAGAAAATTCTTCACATTTAGTGCATGTTTCAAGAAATGTTTCTGATGGTTACCGATACAATACCGATTACGACAATCAAAACTATTTTATAAAAAGCACCTTTAATAAGTCCAAATTACCTATTAATTTGATGACCGCTTTTTCCGAACGAAAATTTGGAGCAAATGGTTTTTATGCAAGCCCTACAGCTACCAATCAATATGAAGAAACACAAACCAGTTTGGTAGGTGTTTCAACTGAAATAAAAAAGGAACGTCTTACTTTAAAACCCCGAATGTATTGGAGACGCAATCAAGATGAATATATTTTTGTGCGTCAAGACCCATCAATTTACAGAAACCTACACCAAACGAATAAGGTTGGTGCCGAAATGAACATGCAATACAACTCCAATTTAGGGATCACTGGTTTTGGTATTGACATCGCAAAAGTATATCTATCTAGTAATAATTTAGGAAACCGAAACCGTTTTATGACCACTATGTTCCTTGAACATCTCTTTAAATTGGCTGATAATAAATTGGATATTACGCCTGGTGTTGCCGTTACTTATTTTTCCGATTTTAAATTTCATGCTTTTCCAGGAGTTGATATCAGTTACAAATTAAGTGACCAGTTAAAAGCTTATGGAAATATTGGCTACACGTACAGAATTCCAACCTATACCGATTTATATTATAGCGATCCTACAACACTTGGAGATGCTAACTTAAAACCTGAAGAAGCCATTTCTGAAGAATTAGGATTAAAATTTTTTACCAATCATTTTAGCGCATCGGTCGCATTTTTTAACAGAGATGCAGACAAGCTTATTGATTTTGTTAAAGACAATGCAGATGACCCTTGGCAAGCAACAAACATAAGACAACTAAATACCAAAGGCTTTGAGTTAGCTACCAATTTCAATTTTAAACTAGGCAACTTAAATCAAGATTTAAATCTGTCTTATTCGTTTTTAGAAGATGATATTAAAAGTTTAAATGTAAACTTTTCTAGATATTCCATTAATTCTTTAAAACATCACGTTACCTCAAAATTAAGTACCAGTTTTATAAAAAATGTCACTCAAAATATAGTCTACAAATACGCCGAAAGAACCAACGGAGAAAGTTATTCGGTAGTAGACGCCAGTATCAATGCAATATTTAATGGTTTTGAAGTGTCTGTAATTGCAAATAATATTTTTAATACAGATTATACGGAAACCAACTTAGTCCCTATGCCTAAAGGAAATATGCTGTTTGGACTCACCTATCATTTTAAATAATTACCGAATTTATTGTAACGAAAAAATAGTTTAAAACACCTATTAATAAAATTATATTTTAGTATTGTAAAACTCTTTTTAAAGTTTTATCTTACAAAACTATTTAAGTTTTATTATTATGGTTGAGTGGTTTTCAAACTTAGAGTTATTTCCTAAAGTTTATTGGGGTATAGCGTTAATAGCATCTTTAGTCTTTATCTTCATGATGCTTTTTACCTTTATTGGTGCAGAAACAGATGGTCTTGATGCAGACGTAGATACAGATATAGAGTCTGACACTGGTATAGGATTTCAATTTATAACCTTCAAAAATCTGGTTGGATTCTTTACCATATTTGGTTGGAGTGGCATAGCCTGCATAGATTCCGACCTATCAAAACCTCTTACCGTTATCATATCCTTAGTTTGTGGTTTAGCAATGATGGCTATTATGGCAGCCATGTTTTATTATATGCAAAAACTTAATGACAGCGGTACGCTAGACTTCAAAAATGCTATAAATGCTGTTGGTGAAGTTTATTTAACTATTGGAGCAAAAAGGTCAACTATTGGAAAGGCACATGTGAGAATTCAAGGTGCTTTAAGAGAACTTGAAGCGCTTACCGACTCTGAAACCGATTTAAAATCGGGTTCTGTTATCATAGTAAAAAATGTTACCGAAAACGGAATTTTAATTGTAGAACCACTTAACAAATAATTTATGCTACCACTTATTGCACAAGATGCCTTTAGTTTTGGACTTCCAATAACCATTATTGCAGCAGTCCTTTTTGTATTTATATTTTTTATTGTCCTTGTAAGGCGCTATAAACGTTGTCCTTCAGATAGGATTTTAGTAGTTTATGGTAAAGTTGGTGGTGGTCAATCTGCCAAATGTATTCATGGTGGTGCTGCGTTTATATTTCCCGTTATTCAAGATTACGAGTTTCTAGATTTAACACCCATGTCTATTGAGGTAAATTTAATTAGCGCTTTAAGTAGACAAAACATTCGTGTAAATGTACCCTCTCGTTTTACCATTGGGGTTTCAACAGAACCTGGCATTATGCAAAATGCCGCTGAGCGTTTATTAGGGTTAGGCTTACAAGATGTTCAAGAATTGGCAAAAGAAATTATTTTTGGTCAGTTACGTTTAGTCGTGGCTTCCATGGATATTGAAGAAATCAATTCAGACAGAGATAAATTTTTAACCAACATTTCACAATCTGTTGAATCTGAATTGAAGAAGGTCGGACTAAAACTTATCAACGTAAACATTACCGATATTGTAGATGAATCAGGCTATATTGAAGCTTTAGGAAAAGAAGCTGCGGCTCACGCCATCAATGCAGCACGTAAATCGGTTGCCGAAAAAACCAGAGATGGATCTATTGGTGAAGCCAATGCGGTACAAGATGAAAGAACGCAAGTGGCAGCTGCTAATGCACAAGCCGTTGAAGGTGAAAACAAAGCAAAAATTGCCGTAGCTAACTCAGATTCTTTACGTCGTCAACGTGAAGCAGAAGCAGAACGTGTCGCCATAGCATCAGAAAAAGTACAAAGTGCAAAAGCTTTGGAAGAATCATATGCTGCTGAAAAAGAAGCAGAAACTGCCAGAGCAGAGCGAGAGCGTTCTTCTCAAATGGCCGATATTATAGTTCCTGCAGAAATTGATAAACGTAAAGTAGAAATTGATGCCGAAGCTGAAGCTGAAAAAATTAGAAGACGTGCAAAAGGGGAAGCAGATGCTATCTTCTTAAAAGCTGAAGCTGAAGCCAAAGGTCTTTATGAAGTCTTAACCAAGCAAGCTGCTGGTTTAGATCAAATTGTAAAAGCTGCCGGTAACAACTCTAAAGATGCCGTGTTATTATTAATTGCAGATAAATTACCAGAATTGGTTAAAATACAAGCCGAAGCTATTAAGAATATTAAAATAGATAAAGTAACGGTGTGGGATAACGGCAATGGAAAAGACGGGAAATCGTCTACAGCAAATTTCCTTTCAGGTATGTATAAATCGGTTCCACCATTACAAGACATGTTTAATATGGCTGGTATGGAATTACCTGAGTATTTAAAGGGTAAAAATGTTGAAGAAAAAACTAAACCAGATATAGAACCCTCCACTGACAAAGCGGATGTTAAGGATTCAAAAGACAAAGAATAATATGAAGCTGTCTAAAAGGTAATCAAAAAACGTCATTATGAACGCAGTGAAGTAATCTGTTGTTGAAATACTAATAACTTACAGATTGCTTCGTTCCTCGCAATGACCTAAAAATATACTTTTTAGACAAAAACCTTTAGAATCAGATACATCCATCAAACGGCAAAGAGATTGATGATTCTAAGAATGAAAATAGAATTCAAAAAAACCGCTAGTTAGCGGTTTTTTTATATAAATTTATTGCGACTCTATTTTTAAAATATCAACGTAACATATCACTTGACTATGAGATTTTTTGTTTTTACACTACTTATTTGCTCTTTGAGTTGTACTCAAAAAAACGAAGACCCTATTTTAGAAGTCCTTTCATCAGATAATCCAAAAATTAAAAACGTAGTTGACCATATTCAAGATCACGAAGTTCAAATTTTATATACAGAAGTTAAAAGAAATGGCGACTCAGTATCATTTCAAGACTATAGCTTTCAAGTAAATGATAGTGTTTATTTTTATCCTGCAAGCACTGTAAAGTTTCCCATTGCTATTCTTGCTTTAGAAAAATTGAATACCAATAAGCAAATTAACAGAGACACCCCTTTTTCTGTTGAAGGCGACACGGTAGTAAGCACTTTTGCTACTGAAATAAAAAAAATATTTGCAGTTAGTGATAATGAAGCCTACAACAGGCTATTTGAGTATTTAGGACAAGATTATATTAACGCTAAACTATCAGAAAGAGGCATCAAAGCCAGAATTTCTCATAGATTATCTGTTCCAAATTCTGATGTAACCACTACAAAACCATTGGTTTTTTATGATAATAATGAGGCGGTTTTTAAAACAGACTCCACAGTAAACCAACCTGTTAAACCTTTACAACTCCAAAAGATAATCAAAGGACAAGGCTATATGGTTGGTGATAGTTTGGTTAACGAACCCATGGATTTTTCTCGAAAAAACTATTTACCCATAACCTCCTTGCACAACATTATGAAACAGCTTATGTTTCCTGAATTGTATCCGTACGACAAACAATTTCATTTATCTCCAGATGACAGAGCCTTTTTAATAAAAACCATGACCATACTTCCTCAAGAAGCTGGCTATACCTCAGATGAGTATTATGAAAGCTATGTGAAATTTTTAGTGTTTGGCGATTCTAAAAAACCACTTCCTAGTTATATCAAAATGTATAATAAAGTGGGTGATGCCTATGGCTACTTAACCGATTGTGCCTATATCGTTAATGAAAAAACAAACAAAGAATACATTATTACAGCGACGGTTCACGTTAACAACAATCAGATTTTTAACGATAATCAATATGAGTATGATACGATTGGATTTCCTTTTTTAGCCGAATTAGGAAGACAATTAATTAACTACTAGCGTCTTATGACTGAGGGAACACCTCATTTAGTTTGTTTTCAAAATAAGTATCTTTACAAAAACTAACTTATTATGAAACGTACTACGTTAGCATTATGTTTAGGTATATTATTATCTTTTAATGCTTATTCACAAAGAGACCCAGACATCTTCAATAAATTTGAATCTAAATTCTATGTCATTGATAACTACAAGATTAATGTAGAAGTCAAAGGAACTGGCGATCCTATTTTCTTTTTACCTGGCGGCCCAGGAAATTCTCATGACTATATGCAAGCCAATTTTGGCCAGTATTACAAAACCAATACGGTCGTATTTTTTGATTTTTTAGGACGCGGAAAAAGTGATGATGCCAAAGATAAATCTGAATATTCAGTTGAAAATGATGTCGCTCTTATTGAAAAGCTAAGAACGCTTTTAAAGTTTGATAAAATATCGATTGTTGGGCATTCTTACGGAACTGTGCCTGCACAAGCCTATGCTATTAAATACCCCAATAACGTTGATAAATTAATGCTTATTAGCGGTTTCCATAGTGGCACCATGTGGCAAGCGAACTGCGATAGCTACAACTTTTATGCTAAAACTCATTTTCCAGAAAAATGGAAACAAGTTGATTCTTTAAGAGCCTTAGGTTACGTGTCGAGCCAAGAACCATTAAAATCATTATATGCCAATATTCCAACCAAATATGTATATTATCACGATACATCTATTCAAGGAATTGCACCTAAAGAACCGTATCGCGGTTGGGCGAACGATGTCTATACCACTATTATTGGGAGAGATGGTGATTTTGATGTTAGTGGCAGCATGATTAACCAAGATTTTAGGCAACAACTAAAAAATGTAACCGCTAAAACACTCATAGTTGCTGGTAGGTATGATGGCGTATCTACACCCGAATTTAATGTGCAGTATAAAACTTTTATGCCACAAGCACAGTTTGTAATGTTTGAGAATAGTGGGCACAATCCCTATTTAGAAGAACCTGAAAAGTTTTATGCACTTTTTGATACGTTTTTCGAGCTAAAATAGTTGTTTTTTTATCTCAGATGTCACGGTTTTATACATTTGTTAAAGCAAAATATCCTAAATTCCAGAAGGTAAAACCTTTAAGAGAATATCAAAATACTATTCTTAATTTGGTAACGTTTGCTTAACTTTACAGATTCATTAAATAATATTAATGGCACTTAATCTACAAGATATTCCTAGGGTAAAAACTATTACCAAAGAGGAGTTTTTAAAACACTATTTTAAACCACAAAAGCCTGTGGTTATTGAGCGTTTTATAGAGGACTGGCCAGCCTATAGCAAATGGAATTTAGACTATATGAAAACGGTGGCAGGACATATAACCATTCCGTTGTACGATGACCGCCCAGTAGATTATAAAGATGGTTTTAATGAGCCTCATGCAACCATGAAAATGAGTGATTATATTGACTTATTAAAGCGTGAGCCTACCAGATATCGTATTTTTTTATGGAATGCATTAAAGGAAATTCCGGAGCTTCAAAAAGATTTTACTTTTCCAGATTTTGGTTTACGCCTTATGAAAGATATTCCTATGCTCTTTTTTGGTGGTTATGATTCCTATACATTTATGCATTATGACATCGATTTAGCCAATATTTTTCATTTCCATTTTCAAGGAACCAAAGAAATCATTCTCTTTGATCAAAAACAAAGTAACTATTTATACAAAATTCCGCACTCTTTAATAACCAGAGAAGATATTGATTTTAACAACCCCGATTTTATAAAATGGCCTCTACTTACTAAAGCTAAAGGTTATAAAACCCAACTCAATCATGGTGAGATATTGTATATGCCCGAAGGCTACTGGCATTATATGCGGTATATAACACCTGGCTTTTCTATGAGTTTACGTGCCATTCCCCGAAACCCAGTAAATTTAAGTAAAGCTGTTTATAACCTGTTGGTTATGAGAAACTTTGACAACATGATGAGACGCCTAAAAGGACAAAAATGGATTGACTGGAAAAACAACCAAGCCATTATACGAGCTCATACTAAAAACAGAATAACTTCATAGGTCATTTACTTGGTAAAACCCATTATTATTTGTATATTTTTTAAGAAAATTATTACGATGTATTGGTATCTTTGCCTCGTAATTTTAAAATAAAAAAGACATGAAAAAACTAATTTTAATAGCTAGCTTACTTACTGTTTCATTGATCAATGCACAAGCCTTTAAAGGTAATGGCGATGACAAATTTCAAATAGGTGCTAGTTTTCAAGATAATGCAACCGGAATTAATGCTAGTTACGATGTGGGTGTAGGCGAAAACATTTCGTTAGGTTTGTCTTCATCGTATGCCTTAAATGTAAATGAGGCCATTGATGCCAAGTTTCAAGATCGGTTTGATTTAAAAGCACGCTTTAATGCTAACTTAGGAAATGTGGTGAATATAGATGAGAACTTTGATATTTACCCAGGTTTAGATGTGAGCCTAAAAAACTTTGGTGGTCATTTAGGAATGCGTTATTTCTTTACAGATGGGTTTGGAATTTTTACTGAATTAAGCACCCCTTTTGCTAAGTTTAATACCGATACGTTAACACCTGCTGAAACATTATACAATCAGTTTACAGTAAATTTAGGAGCTACATTTAATTTATAAAAGCTCTTTATATCATTTTAAAAAGTGGAAAGCAAAACAATTGTTTTCCGCTTTTTTTATATGCAACCGTCATTGCGAGCAAAGCGAAGCAATCTCTGTCTCATCGAACCGTCATTGCGAGCAAAGCGAAGCAATCTTATGCTTTAAACTACAATTCAAAAGATTACTTCAGTCATTCTTCCTTCGTAATGACGTGCCTCCTTCGTAATGACGAGCTCAATCAAAATAAAACAGCCAGCCATCAGATAAATCATTCCACTCTGGATTGCTAGAGTTAATCAAATCCTCCTTTCGTTTTCTGTTTCCAGATTTTAATTGTTTTTCTCTTAAAATAGCTTGGTTTATATCTGAAAACTCTTCAAAATAAACCAATTTATCACAACTATATTTCTGTGTAAACCCTTTATAAGATTTTGTTTTATGCTGATATACCCTTTTTAACAAATCACTGGTAACACCGATATAAATAACGGTGTTGTTTTTATTAGTCATAAAATATACATGTGATTTGTGCATGATTAAATATACTAATTTATTGGTGTTTTCATTGAACCGTCATTGCGAGCGTAGCGAAGTAATCTCTGTCTCATTGAACCGTCATTGCGAGCAAAGCGTAGCAATCTTATGATTTAAACTACAATTCAAAAGATTACTTCAGTCATTCTTCCTTCGTAATGACGAAATGCACGTCATTGCGAGCGTAGCGAAGCAATCTTACCCTCATTGAAACGTCATTGCGAGCGTAGCGAAGCAATCTCATGATTACCAACTACAAAACTAAAGACTGCCACGTCATCAATTCCTCGCAGTGACGAATTGGAACCGTCATTGCGAGCAAAGCGAAGCAATCTCATGATTCTAAACTACGATTCAAAAGATTATGAATTCCAATTCAAAAGATTACTTCAGTCGTGCCTCCTTCGTAATGACGATAGGTTATTGTATCAACTCATTAGCCTTTTCATACACCAAATGCGACTCCCAGCCTCGGTATAAAAAATAATCCACAAACTTTTTTCGTTTCTTAAAAACGTTGGACTCTTTGATTGAATTGGCTCTTTTCTCGGCTAAATCATTAAAAACATCGATGTAATCCTCGTCAGATATTTCTGTAAGTGCTTGATTTATATTAACTTTGGAAACGTCTTTTTTCTTAAGTTCAAAAGCAATTCGGCGTTTCCCCCAATTCTTAATTTTAAACTTACCGCTAGCAAATGTTTTGGCAAAACGTTCTTCATTAAGAAAGTTATGTTCCAGCAGGTGAACGATAATCACATCGATAGCCTCAGGAATCATATGCATATTGGTTAGCTTGTTTTTAACCTCTTGATGACAACGTTCTTGGTACGCACAATAATGCTCTAGTTTTTTGGTAGCTTCTTGTACAGTATATGTTTTTTTGGCTTGCATAAACCCAAAAGTAACAATTGAAACAGACATATTAGGCATTTAAAAAACACAAAGTTTAATTTGAACGCATATGAATACAAAAATTACTTCTATAAAATTCCTGTCTCTAGTACTAACACTATTTTTTGCCGTGAGTTTTGGGTTTGGGCAATCTCAAATAATTATTAGTCAATACATAGAGACTTCATTTGGGTCAACTCCAAAAGGTATTGAAATTTATAATATTTCAGGTTCTGATATTACTTTTTCAGGTACAAATAATTTACAAGTTTATGTTGGAAGAAACGGATATCCTTGTGCCGATGGTTTCCCTGGAGCAGAAATCACAAGTGGAACTTTACGTGCAAATGAAGTTTGGGTAATTGGCACAAAAAATTTAACAGATTATGCAATCGCTAACGGAACTAACCTCTCTGATATTAAAGAATACGGTTTCGATTTTAACGGTAATGATGCCTTACAGTTATACTTAGGTGGTGTGTTACAAGATGCCTTTGGAACTTGTGGTGATGATCCTATTACAGCCTGGAGTGGTGGAGGTGTATCAACAGAAGGTAATAATTTACAAATTATAAATGGCTTATGTGATGGGGACACTGCAGGTTGGACAGACCCAAGCACAAGATTTACTCAAATTGCAGATGGACAAAATATGATAGGTTTTGGAAACGCACCGGCAGCATGTTGTCTTAATTCCTCCACTTGGACTGCTGGAGGATGGATTCCTAGTCCACCGACAGCGAATACCTCTGTAACTATTGATGCTGACTATGACACAGCTACTTATGGTAGTTTTTCTGCGTGCAGTTTAACAGTTAATTCTGGTGCTACATTATCAATTAATGATGTTATTAATGGGGCTCTTTCCAACACTTTTATTGAAGTACAAAATGATGTTGTTGTCGATGGAGCTATTCTTGTAAACCCACAAGCAGCATTTGTTCAAGTTAATGATGATGCAACCGTTAGTGGTGCCGTTTTAACAACCCCTAATTTAATTCAAGTTGAAAAACTAACAGCAGCAACAAATGCTTGGTATGAATATACCTATTGGAGTTCCCCTGTTTTTGAACCACAAATACAAGTTGCTTTAAGTGATGCTAACCCTACTAGAATTTTTTCATTTAATGCTCAAAATTATTTAGATGTTAAGAAAGAAACAAATAATGATGGCACAGCAAGCACTGGACAAGATGGTATTGATGATAATGGAGATGACTGGCAATTGGTAAGTGGTACTGACGTTATGAAACGTGGTGTTGGTTATGCTGCTACTCTTTCAGAATTCGCATATAGTACAGCTCCAGGAACCTCAGACAAACACATCAAATTTACATTTTCTGGGCCCTTTAATAATGGTGTTATTTCAGTTCCTATTTACAGAAATGACTCTGAAAAAGCTGATGAAAACTTTAATTTTATTGGTAATCCGTATCCGTCTGCTATTGATGCTAATTCATTTTTAGCTGCTAATACGGTGATAGCAACAAATGGTAGCGGAACTGATATTAATGGAAACCCTTATACAAATGGAGCCATCTATTTATGGTCGCAAAACACACCGCCTTCATCAATAGCAAATGGTAACGAAGATCGTAATTTTTCTGATTCTGATTATGCCATCATTAATGGAATGGGCGGTGTAGCTGGTGGCGATGGCGAACAACCAAATGACTTTATACCTTCAGGACAAGGGTTTTTTATTACAATGTCTGATTTAGCTACGCCTGTTTCAACCACTCCTAATACTGAGGGACAACCTATTGCGAAAGGCTACGTAACTTTTAATAACTCCATGCGTGTAAAAGGTGCTTCAGATAATAGTCAGTTTTTCAAAAATTCAAATACAAAATCCTATACATCAACATCAACTATAAACAAACTTTGGGTCAATTTAACCTCTGATAACGGTGTGTTTAATCAAACTCTTATTGGCTATACAAAAGGGGCTACCAATAATTACGATGGTGCCTATTTTGATGCAGAAAAAAATTCCAGTAGTAAAGCTGCCATTTTATACTCTACTATTGAAGGGTCAAACAAAGTGTTTGCTATTCAAGGTAAATCTGAAAGCAGTTTAAATGAAGATGAAATTATAAACCTTGGTTTTAGCACCCAAATTGATGTACCCACCCTGTACACCTTGTCTATAGCAAAACTACAAGGTGATTTTTTAAGTACTAATACCATCTATGTACTTGACAACCTTACCAATATCTTACACGATTTATCAACTTCCGATTATACATTTACATCAGACGTTGGTGAGTTTAACGACCGTTTTCAAATTGTATTTAAAGCTAGTAACACCTTATCTACGGCAGACGTTCAATTGGATAACTCGACGGTAAAAATTTTGCAAATTGATGATACGCATGTAAGCTTTAAAGCATCTAACAACCTCAACATTAAAACAGTGACTATTTTTGATTTGTTAGGGCGTCAATTATATCAATTAAAAGGAAGTCATAACATAGAAACGTATAAGTTAGCCAACCTAAAAAATGCTGTATTCATTGCTAAAATAGAATTATCTAATGGTTCAGTAATTACCAAAAAAGCCATTAAAAAGTAACTTATTGACTGTACTTCTAGTGTAACCCAGAGTCTTTTGAGCGCAACTCAAAAGACTCTGGGTTTTTACGTACTTATTTAAAAATAAAAAAAGACTGTTTCTACCATTTTAACTCGTTTCAACAAATATATTAACCATTAATCTAATTTTTATTGAACAATCTATCCTATATAATAAATTTGCTAAGTATTTGATTATCAGTTGTTTGAAATGCAATAAATTCCGATAAACTGCAAACAAATATAAAAAAAACAGATGAAAAGATATTACATGTAAAAATCGTCGATAAAACGACCATACATTTAAAATTAGTCCCCAAAACTATTTTAATTATGAAATTTAACTTTACAATTACCAAATTAATAGCGTTTACAATACTTTTTTTAAGCAGTGTTGCTTTAAGCAATGCTCAAACCAGTCTATATAATGAAACGTTTACCGCTAACAATGGTACAACGTCTACTTCTAACTGGTCTTCTAATAATTATTATACGTCCTGGTTGAGCCCTTTTGATGTAAATAACAATCAAATGAGATCGTTTTACTCTCAAGGAGAGGATGTATGGACAAGTTCATCTATTGATATTTCTAATTATACAGATTTAAATATCTCGCTAGATGTGAGCGTTAGTGGATGGGGAATAAATAGTAGTGATTATATTAGTGCCTATTATTCTATAGACGGTGGAAATGAAGTTTTAATACAATCTAAATTTAATAATTTTAGTGATACAACCATAACACTCAGTAATCTTCAAAATAATGGCTATTCCAACTTAACTATTATTGTTAAACTACGTAATGACGGGTTTAAATCTCACACCTTTGATAATGTAAATGTAACAGGAACATTATTAGATGCTATTTGGAGAAACAACAGTTGGATTAACGGTGTGCTTCCATCATCTAATAAAATAGTGACTATTGACGATGATTTTAATACTGGAATAAGAGGAAGTTTTAGTTGTAAAGAACTAACAGTTAATGCTGGTAAAACACTAACAGTTGACAATGAAACCTATGTTGAAGTGGAAAATGATGCTGTTATAAATGGTGACCTTATTGTAGAAACTAAAGGTGCTTTTGTACAAGTAAACGATAATGGAACATTTACCGGAACAGGACATGTTAATAAAACAACTGCCAATAAAAACGCCTGGTATTATTATACGTTTTGGGGCTCGCCAGTAGCAAACATGACTGTAGCAGAGGCGTTTCCTAATGTGTCTTCAAGCAGAAGGTTTTACTTTGAGGCGAGTAATTTTTTAGATGCTAATAATGATAATTTTGATGATGACGGAAATGATTGGCAAATAGCTCCAGGAAATAGTGTTATGATTCCCGGAGTAGCCTATGCAGTAACATCGTCAACCTCATCAACCTTTCCTGGTCCAGACTATGTAACCTTTACGGGTACCTTTAATACAGGAATCATAACTACACCTATAGCATATACTGGTGATGCAAATTCTGAAGGTCATCCAAATTTAATTGGTAATCCTTATGCATCTGCTATTGATTTTGATAAGTTATACGCCGAGAATAGTTCTGTAATAGAAGGTACTGTGTCCTTTTGGTCTCAAGCAACTCCAGCAAATAGTAGTGGGAAATTTAGTCAAAATGATTATGCCACTTATTCTGTTGGAATGCATGCTGGAGTAGCGGGTGCAAGCGAGGTGATTCCTACCCAATTTATACCTTCGGGACAAGGAGTATCTCTAACTGCAAAAGCGGATGGAATTTTGACTTTTAAAAATAATATGCGTGTAAAAGGAACTACCGATAATACCCAGTTTTTTAAATCATCAAACACTAAAAACACCACAAATAACATCGTTTCAAATAAATTATGGATTGATTTAAAATCAAACAACGGTGTGTTTAGTCAAATTTTGGTTGGATATGTTGATGGCGCCACTAATGACAATGATGGCTTAATGTATGATTCGCCAAAATCAGATTCAGGGGCCGCATTATTATATTCAACTATTCAAAATTCATCTAAAAAGTATGTTATTCAAGGTAAAAATGTAAACAGTTTGACTGATGAAGAAGTTATTGCTCTAGGCTTTAAAACTAAAATTACAGAAGCAACTGTTTATACTATTTCTATAGCGCAAATGGAAGGTGATTTTTTGAAAGGACATACAATTTATTTAAAAGATAACCTACTTAACACAATTCATGATTTATCTGCTAACGACTACACCTTTAGTTCGGAAGTTGGAGAATTTAATAGTCGTTTTGAAATTGTATTTCAAACCGCTGCTTTGTCGACAGATACAGCTACATTAGAGAGTAATACTGTTAAAATTTTCAAACAAGGACAAAATCAAGTGTGCTTTAAAGTAGCGAACAATACGTCTATTAAATCAATAAATATTATTGATTTACAAGGAAGAATGTTATATAAATTAAAGGGTGTTAACAGCGAAGAAACTTACAATCTTCCTCATTTAAATCAATCCATTTTTATTGCGAACATTGAATTATCGAATGGTTCTTTAGTGACCAAAAAAGCTATTTTAAATTAAGTTTAAAACTTGTCATTGCTAACTCAGTTAGTCACTAATTTAATGCCATTGCAAGTAAAACAAAGCAATCTATAGACTTTTTAACTCCAAATAAAAAGATTACGTCATCGCTTTGCTCCTCGTAATGACACTAGTTAGCCAAAAACCTGGTTTAATACCTGTAGCGATTTTGGTTTTTTAAAATCACCCAAATGAAGTTCGTAATACTGTAGCATCATGTTTAAAAATGCTTGACGCTGCTTGGAATTTATCTTTAACTGAGATAACTCATCAAACTTAGTATCAAGTAATTGCTTTAAGAGATTAAAATTATCACCAGATATTGTATAAGGTCCCATTGGCTTCAATTGAAACTTACCATCTTGAAGGTTAAAAAACGGGAAATCGACGGTGGTGTTTTCAGGATAAAACCCGAGATATTTTGTTAAGTTTAATAAAAAAAGCAAATGAAAGTTTGAACATTCGGTATGGGTGTCTAGCCACAATAAAGTGGTTTCTATATAGCTAAAAAGCGTGCTGTTTTCTTCTTCCTCCTTTAATATGCTTGACAGCACTTCGGCCAAAAACATAACGATAGCACTTTTTGATACATTAGAATGTAAGCTGCTGTACAAATGGTTAAGTTTGGCTTCTTTTATAGAGTGCAACGACCTGTTAGGGTTATAAACAATAACCAATTGTAATTGCGTTAATAATTGAAAATAGGCTGTTTTGGCAAGTCCTTTTTTGCTTTTTAAAACACCTCGTAATAAAAAACTCAGCACCCCGTATTGCTGCGTGTAACATTTTACAATTAAATCATGATCGCGATATCGTAGTTTTGAAATTACAATTGCATGGGTTGAAACAATCATTATCTAACGACCATTAATTTTATAACTCTGGTTTCGTAGGTATCCAAATCGGAAAGCATCACTAAATAAACCCCAGACGCTACCACGTTATTAGCAAGGTTTTTACCGTTCCAATAGGCAGTTCCGCCATCAATTTCAAGATTATAGCCATTATAACGTAAATTGGTTCTCGATTGGGCTTCGGCCACCAAATTACCTTCAATATCGGTTATTTTAATATTTACATTTTCTGAAATGTCTTTAATTTTGACTTTCTGATCTACGATATTAAACGTTGGACGAACAGGATTTGGATATACATAAGCACTTTGTAAGTTTTCCTGCGGATTAGAGCCTCCTGAATGAAAGGATACTAAGCCTTTACTAGTTGCAATATAAACCTCTCCCGTTGCATTATCAATGGAAACATCTTGTATATCATTTGATGGCAGCGGTGAATTATCCTTAGTAAAATGATGGATTGTTTTTTGACCATCATAACTCAAATAAAAAAGCCCAGAACCAATGGTGCCTATCCACTTGTTATTAGATCCATCGACTTCAATATCCGAAATAAATTGTTCAAATAATAATTCTTTTGGAATACCATCTTCTAGAATAATAATATCATCGGCTTGCACATTATCATCAGTAAAAAAGTTGGACGTATTGTATAAAATTCGTAAGCCTTTATGAGTGCCTATCCAAAGTTGATTTCTTTTATCTAAAGCAACCGTCCTGACAGACTTATCTGGTAAATTAGCTTCCTCACTTATATTTTTTAATAATGGATTTCCATTATTTTCATTAAAACCGATAACACCTTTAGAAAATGAAGAGATGAATTTTGTTCCTGAAGGATCAATAACTAAATTATTAAACCCCAAATTATCTTGAATAGGATCATTAATAATATTTGTAAAATCGTAGCTTCTCCATTCTTTGGTGCTTGGGTTATAAGACTTTAAAGGCTTATTAAGTAAAGATGTTATAGACCACAGTAATCCTGCACTATCAAAAACTAATCCAGACAACCTTAAACTAATATAGTTTGGACTACCAGGCAAGTAAAGAGATTCTAAACCACTGTTAGTTTGATCGTACCTGATTACTGCTTGATTATTTTCGACTTCTAATAACCCATCCTGAAAAGAACTAATAAAAACTTGACTCGTATTAAGAGGGTTTATAGCAATCGTGTTTAAATTTCTTGAATTAAATAGACTATCATAAGGAATATTAACCCACCGCTCATCTTTCAAATGACTTATTCCATAAGTTCGAAAAGGTGAAGGGTTGTAATAAATAGTATAATCTCCATATGTTACCCAAAGATTGTTGGGTGTTGCTTTTATAGAAAACGGGGTGTTTAATAAGGGTCCATCAGGATGTACCTCTTCAAAAGTAACTGGCGATAGTAATACCGTTTTTAACACTCCAAAATCGTTTGTTCCTATATATACATTATCTGACACAAGGCTTGCTGAAGAATACGTTGTATTATAGTCTGCATTTAGGCCTATTTGAGAAAGGATATTAAAATTAGCATCATACACAAAAACATTGCTTTTGGTGGTGACTATTAAATTATCATTAACCGATTTTACATCCAGCGGTGGGTTATCATATAATACTAATTCACTTAAAACATCATTTATAACGCTATAAAGCCTTCTGTTGGTTCTTATGGCGTACAAATTATCTTGCACAGCTTCAACAGCCAAAAAATCACCCGTTGTAACGGTTTGCCAATTTTGATAATCTATGAGATTAGGATTTGAAATAAGTGCTTTTCGCAATCCGTTTCCATCTTGGCAAGCCGCATACATATAATCGCCAAAAATGCTTGTTTGATTTACTTTGGTCTGACTTCCTAAATTTCCAATAAAATAGGTGTCTCCAAACTCTAGCCTATCTAAATTAAAAACAGATATTCCATAATTTGTAGCCACATACACTACATTGCCATAAGCGTTAAAGTGATTGATTCTTTTGTTTGTTGGTGGTATGGTTGCCTTGTCTATAATATCTACAAGAGTTAGTACATTATCATCGTTATCAAATGCGATTTCTATGAGTCCGTTTTCATAACCGATCATCAATAATTGATAAGCTTCGCTGTAATAAATGGTAGATATTTGCTCTCCAGACAACCCGTTAACCGTCGTAATTTCTTTGATATCATGAGTCTGTGTATCATAGCTAAAAACAGCATTTTCTGAAGCTCCATAAATTTTATTATTGCCTTGAACAACGTCTTTAATATTGTAAAACGAAAAATAGCCTTTCCAAAGCCCAGAAAAGTCTTGAGCAAAATAACAGAGCGGAAAGAGATAAATTGCAAATACAACTATTCTTTTAAACATAGATACTGTTTTAAACTTTCAAATATATTTATATCTAACGAGTATTACTTGAAAATGATATAAATATATAAAAAAAGCTCCCTCAATAAAGGAAGCTTTTTATTATAAATTATAGTTTTTGTTATACAATACCTTGGTCTAACATAGCATCTGCTACTTTAATAAATCCAGCAATATTGGCACCTTTTACATAGTTTACATAACCGTCATCTTCAGTACCAAATTTTATACATGCCATATGAATTGATGACATCATATGATGTAATTTGGCATCCACTTCATCTACGGTCCAATTTAATTTCATGGCGTTTTGAGACATTTCTAAACCAGAAACACCAACACCACCAGCATTAACTGCTTTTCCTGGACCAAAAGGAATTTTTGCGTCGTGCAACACTTCAATAGCTTCTGGAGTACATCCCATGTTTGACACTTCAGCAACATATTTAACGCCATTAGCAATTAATTGTGCCGCATCCTCACCATTTAATTCATTTTGTGTAGCACTTGGCATAGCTATATCACATTTTACCTCCCAAGGTTTTTTGCCTGGAACAAATATGGCTTCTGGGAACTCATCTGCATACGGAGAAACAATATCGTTATTAGACGCTCTAAGCGCTAGCAAATAGTCTATTTTATCGGCATCTAACCCTTTTTCATCATAAATATAACCATCAGGACCAGATATTGTTACTACTTTACCTCCTAGTTCTGTTACTTTAAGAGCTACCCCCCAAGCTACATTACCAAAACCAGAAACCGTTACTATTTTACCTTTGAAAGAATCGTTGTTAGATACTAACATTTCATTGGTAAAATAGGTAGCTCCAAAACCAGTAGCTTCAGGTCTAATCAAACTACCTCCCCAATTGAGCCCTTTACCAGTAAGAACTCCTGTGTTTTCTGATTTAAGTTTTTTGTACATGCCATACATATACCCAATTTCTCTTCCTCCGGTACCAATATCTCCTGCAGGAACATCTGTATTAGGTCCAATAATGCGCCATAACTCTAGCATGAAAGCTTGACAAAAACGCATAATTTCCGTATCTGATTTTCCTTTTGGATTAAAATCAGATCCGCCTTTGGCCCCTCCTAAAGGCAACGTTGTTAATGCGTTCTTAAAAGTTTGTTCAAAACCCAAAAATTTTAAAATACTTAAATTAACACTCGGATGCAGTCTGATACCACCTTTGTAAGGGCCTATAGCATTGTTAAATTGTATTCTGTAACCTAGGTTAACATGTACTTGCTCATCATCATCTAACCAAGAAACTCTGAAGGTTAAAACACGGTCTGGCTCAACTAATCGTTCGATAATTTTAGCGGACTCATATTGTGGGTTTTCGTTATAAATACTTTCAATAGATTCCAATACTTCATGTACTGCTTGTAAGTATTCCTTTTCACCAGGATGCTTGGTTTCAAGGTTTGTCATTATGTTTTTTACATTCATGATCTTTAAATATAAAAGTGTTTAAAATATAATGCAAAAATACCAATATTAAAATCAATAATTCATGATTTATGTTCGCATTTTTTATTAATTCAATAAATTAAGTTGAAATTTTATAACACATTATGTTACGCGGTTTAAAGTATATATGTACTACCTAAAATTAAATAGATTTACATTACATAAACCCCTCAGGCGGTAAATCATCTATAGAATTTTCTAAGGATTCTAGGTGCCTTGTGATTTTAAATCCAGACTTGAAAATAGCTGCTTTATTGCTTTTACCTTCAATAATAATAGTTAATGGATCCTTAAAACAAATGTGTCTTAAGTACTCATCTTCATAACAGGCTTCTTGTTTATTTAAATAGTCTAAATCAAAAGAGCCGTCATTCATAAAAGGATTAATAGTAAAATAGCCAACCTTGAAAGAGGTTAAATTTTGAAAAAAATGTGTGCCTTGACTTGGGTCGATTCTAAAATCATTTAAACCAGCTTCGACTATTATTTTAGCCGAAGAAATTTGAGGCCAAATAACAGGAATTCCTAGCCAAGGGTCGCTTGAGCCCCATCGTCCTGGTCCAACTAAAATGTATTGTTCATCTTTGTCAGTAAACTTTTTATTTATATTCTCGACCGCATAAGCTATTTCTCTTGTGTTTGCAGGGTTAAATGTTTCTGGCTTTACATACACAAAATTCTTTATATAATCATAAGTGCCATTTCCTAATGCAGATTCTGTATATATAATAGTATCATCAACATTAAAGTCTTCAGGTAATTCATTATTGGTTACAACACTTTCAACAATGGGTCTTATTTGTAAAAAACTAAAAATTCTTGGTTGCCCTTTGGGAACATCTAGGTTTACAGCAAACTCAATTTCTATTGGGTTTCTCATTTCTCGTTGCCCAACGTGCAATAAATCTTTTAAGATTTCTGGCAACGGAAACGAACCGTATTTTAAAACATTATCAAAAGTTACTACGCGTATTCCATCGTGTAAAACACCAGGTCTGATGATATTATTTTGCAAATCGTAAGTGGAAGCAACAAATTTTAAAGATGGATGGTTTTTAGCTTGTCTTAAAGTAACCTTCTTTTTATTAACACCCTCATTTATTGAAACTTTATAACTTTTAGGATCTAAATCTAGACCGTAAAAATATTGCTGTGTATCACGCTGGGTTGAATCTGGCGAAGACAATTGCAAGACTTTTTTAGGATGGTAAGGCGAAAAACGCAAACTACGGCCACCACCAACTATAATTTCACCCAAACCTAAAGCAATATTCGCAATTCCTTCATTTGGTTTTTCATTTCCAATAGGATAGAAGTTAATAGATCTTGCAACTCCCGAAATATTTGGATAGTAAATATCATCATATTGTTTACCTGTTAATTCTTGAAGAATAACAGCCATTTTATCTTCTTCTATGGTATGCGATGTTGCCTTTAAATAGGCCTTACTTGCTTGAAAAAAGGCTGATGCCATCACCGATTTAATAGCATTAGATAGGGTTTCCAGCATTTGGCTGTCGTTGGTGTTTGGAATCATATATGTTGCAAACACACCCGCAAAAGGCTGAAAATGGGAATCTTCTAGAACACTAGAAGAACGAACTGCTATAGGTCTTTTTACAATATTTAGAAATGCTTGAATATCCTCTAAAACCCATTGAGGCAGAGGTTTTGAAATAAACTTATTTAATATTTCTTCATCGCTATTTGAGTTAGCAGCAAACCTAATTAAATCGTATCGTTCAATAAACTCATCAAAAACTTCAGTACTTATTACAACGGTTCTGGGTATAGAAATATAAACGTCTTCATATTTCCTAAAAAGCTTATGACGTTTTAAAAATGAATCTATAAAAGCTAGTCCGCGTCCTTTACCTCCAAGAGAACCATCTCCTATTCTGGCAAAACCTAAATATTCATCATACTTCTCTTTATCAAA
This sequence comes from Yeosuana marina, assembly GCF_011762485.1. Lineage (GTDB taxonomy): Bacteria > Bacteroidota > Bacteroidia > Flavobacteriales > Flavobacteriaceae > Yeosuana > Yeosuana marina. Next base: position 400,058 of record NZ_JAAKGI010000001.1, on the reverse strand, counting down.
TTTTACGATAACACCTTTAGACCTATAAATACTATAAGCCCTTATAGCTTTTATTAAAAATTCTCTAATTTGTTCTAGGTCGTCAAAATCATCATACTCTACATTACTAAATAGATTTGCTAAAGGGAATAAGGCTCTAGATTTGAGCCATTTAGAATATTCACTTCGCTTAGCATGATACGCAATAGACGCTTTACTAACCGTTTTTAAAGCTTTTTGGAGTTCACTTAAATTTTTTACAACCGCCAACACTTTCATTTGTTCTGGATCCCAAAACTCAAAATCACCAAATGAAAAATATTTATTGATATAGTTTTTTAAATCTGTTCCTAATGTTTCTGAGTGCTTGTATAAAAATTTACCTTTTAATTCATGGGTTTTTTCTTCATTATTGTTATCGGACGATTGAATTAAAAAAGGAAAATAACGTTGAGAACTTCGTACATATTTTAAAAATTCAAACCCTGCTTCTGGGTCTCTTTTGCCATCTTTAAAATAATTAACATCAGAAATTACGCCTAGTAAATTACTTTTATACTTTTCAAAAAGTTCTAAGCCTTCTTCATAAGTTGTTGCCAATAACATTTTTGGGCGCCCTCGCATAAGCATCATGCTTCTGTGCTCATTTAAGCCTTCAGACATAAAAGCGCGCGTTTGTTTTAAAAGAATTTTATAGATAATGGGTAAATATCTTGAATAGAATTTTAAAGAGTCTTCTACCATCAAGATGGCTTTTACACCAATTTGATTAATATCTCTTTTAGCATTCATTCTATCTTCTGTCAATTTTATAATTGCCAAGAAAATATCAACATTACCATTCCAGTGAAACACAGTATCGATAATGCCTTTATTACTCTTTTCTAATTTACTTCTTAATTCTGAAGAGTAAAAACTTAGAGCAGCAATTGGGACCTCCGGAAAGGCCCCTTTTATCTCTTTTGAAGTTTCGAATGCGTTATAATTACCAATATCTAACCACGTTATGACTAAGTCTATTTTAACTTCAGCCATTAGTTTTATAGCTCTTTTAGCAGAGTTTGCATGTACGAAATTTGGAGGATATCGTAAGTTTAAATCTGTATATTCGTTAAAAATGCGTTCATCTATTCTACCATCTTCTTCTAACATATAAAAATCATAGTTAGAACAAACTATAAGAACTTTATTAATTCTGTTTTGCATTAATTCTCCAAATGCAACTTCTTCAAATTCGTAATTTCTTAAATCTGGTAGTCTATTTTTATGCATTTTTATTTAAACTATAACGATGTTTTGTTTTACACGATACCTTGCGCTAACATGGCATCAGCCACTTTAACAAATCCTGCAATATTGGCTCCTTTTACATAGTTAATATAACCATCTTCTTCTGTACCAAACTCTATACATGCATCGTGAATGTTAGACATGATGCTTTTCAGTTTTAAATCTACTTCATCTCTCGTCCAGTTAAAACGCAACGAGTTTTGAGTCATTTCTAAACCAGACGTTGCAACACCACCTGCATTAGATGCTTTTCCTGGCGCATATAAAATTTTAGCTTTTTGGAATGCATGTACAGCATCAATAGTTGATGGCATATTAGCTCCTTCACTCACACAAATACAGCCATTTTTCAACAGCATTTTAGCATCGGCTTCATGAAGTTCATTTTGTGTGGCACATGGTAAAGCTATATCGCACTTAACTTCCCATGGTGTTTTTCCTTTTACAAATTTAGCATGAGGATAGTTTTCTAAATATTCACTTATTCGCCCTCTTTTCACGTTTTTTAGATTCATTACATACGCTAACTTATCTGCATCTATTCCTTCCGAATCATAAATATATCCAGAAGAATCAGATAATGTTAAAACTTTAGCGCCTAACTGAAGACATTTTTCTGCAGCATATTGCGCTACATTACCAGATCCAGATATAACAACATCCTTACCATTTAAATCTTCCTCTTTAGTTTTTAACATACTTTCTGCAAAATAAACAGTTCCATAACCTGTTGCTTCTGGTCGTATTAAAGAGCCTCCCCAAGATAATCCTTTACCTGTTAAAACCCCAGTAAATTCATTTCTTAATTTTTTGTACATACCAAATAGGAAGCCAATTTCTCTGGCACCTACTCCAATATCTCCTGCTGGCACATCTGTATTAGGGCCTATATGTCTAAATAATTCACTCATAAATGAATGACAAAAACGCATAATTTCATCATCACTTTTACCTTTAGGGTCAAAATCACTTCCCCCTTTTCCACCTCCCATTGGTAGTGTGGTCAACGCATTTTTAAATACTTGTTCAAAAGCTAAAAACTTTAAAATACTCATGTTAACCGTTGGATGAAAACGCAAACCGCCTTTAAACGGGCCTATAGCTGAATTCATTTGAATTCTATATCCTCTGTTTACTTGAATTTCACCAGAATCATCTACCCAGCACACCCTAAAAGTTAACGCTCTTTCTGGTTCTACCATTCTTAATAGAATGTTTCTACCGTAATAAATATCGTGCTCGACGATGTAAGGAATTACTGTTTCTGCAACTTCCTGAACGGCTTGTAAAAACTCTGGTTCTTGACCATTTCTTTCTTTTACAAGATCTAAAAATGCTTCAATATTACTTTTCATTTATTCAAATTTGAGTTAATAATTATGAACTTTTCAATATATTATAACAAAGATACGATATCTTCAAAAAAAAGCCGATTTTTTTATAATTTCATAATAAATAATTTTATTGCTATTTCTACGTTTTTATAATGATTTGATTCTAAATTCTGTTTTTATATATTTGCTAAGTTAATGCCTCAAAAAAATAAACCATAGTATGTTTAATTTTAAACATTTAGCTGCTGCGTTTTGCGTGTTTATAATAACGCAAGCAGCGTTCTCTCAATTTGGTTTTTCACCAGAAATTGGCATTATTGCTGGTCCTGTCCAATTTAGATCAGATTTTGGTAGTAGAACTGACAAGGCGACAAACATTGGTAATATGGGTTTTGGTATAGGTGTTGTTCAATACTTTAACTTTTCTTACCGAAGAAATTACTCAAATTTAATTAATAGAGACTCTTATTTTAATGATCACTTTAAAGTGCGTAATGAAATATCCTGGAATAAAACTAAATTAGAACATTTTGGACAATGGGTTGACCCTAGTAAAACCTCTGAAGATGCCAAAAGGCTAAGAGGGCACAAAGGAGTGGCTAATAATTTTGATATTGGAACACAATTAGAATTTTATCCTTTAAGTATTCATGCTTTTGAAGCTTTTACGCCTAGATTTGCACCATTTGTTAGTTTGGGTGTGCATTATACCTTTTTTTCTCCAGAAGTTAGCACAACCTATGACAATCCAAACCCTCTTGCTTATGGTAATGTGTTAAACCCTACCAATTTTTATTCTCAATGGGCTCCGGGATCCGTTGATGCCTCTTCTGGAAGTACGTTTTCTGTTGTTTCAAGTGTGGGTGTTCGATATAAACTTAATACCACGTCTGATTTAATGCTAGACTTGAGATGGCAATATTATTTTAATGACTGGGTTGATGGATTAAACCATCAATTAGATTATAATAAATATAATGATTGGTTACTATGGTTTAATGTAGGCTATATTTTTTATCTGGATTAAGACAAAGCCTGTTGTAAATCGGCAATCAAATCATCTACATCTTCTATACCAACACTTAACCGTATTAAAGAATCTACAATTCCTATTTTTTCACGTTCCGATTTTGGAATACTAGAATGTGTCATACTTGCTGGATGACCACAAAGTGACTCTACGCCCCCTAATGATTCTGCCAAAGTAAAAACTTTAAGGTTTTCAACTGTTTTAATAGCTTGCTTATAATCATTTCCTGTTATTGTAAATGATAGCATACCTCCAAAATCTTTCATTTGAGATTTTGCAATAGCATGATTAGGATGATCTTCAAAACCAGGCCAAAAAACCTTATCAATTTTTGGATGCGTCTTCAAGAAATAAGCTATAGCTTTTCCATTTTCACAGTGACGCTGCATTCTTACATGCAAAGTTTTAATACCACGTAATACTAGAAAACTATCTTGTGGACCACAAATAGCTCCACTGGCATTTTGAATAAAATATAACTTATCTGCCAACGCCTTGTCGTTAACGACCAAGCCTCCCATAACAACATCGCTATGGCCTCCCAAATATTTGGTGGCGGAATGCATCACGATATCTGCTCCCAGTTCTAAAGGTTGTTGCAAATAGGGAGTGGCAAATGTATTATCGACTGCTAATAAAATATGGTGCTTTTTTGAAAGTATTGACACTGCTTGAATATCAATAATATTCATCATCGGGTTCGTTGGCGTTTCTACCCAGATAAGTTTTGTATTATCATTGATGTAGGTTTCAATATGAGATACATTCTCCATTTCAACAAAATGAAATTTAATGCCAAAGTCTTGAAATATTTTAGTGAATAACCTATAAGAGCCTCCGTATAAATTATTAGTTGAAATAACCTCATCGCCAGGCTTTAATAGCTTCATTACAGCATCAATAGCAGCTAACCCCGACCCAAATGCTAGTCCATATTTACCGTTTTCAATACTTGCAAACGCACTCTCTAGAGCATGTCGTGTCGGATTATGAGTTCTTGAATATTCATAACCCTTATGTCCTCCGGGAGTTGTTTGTGCATAAGTCGTTGTTTGATAAATTGGAGGCATTACAGCACCATAAGCTAAATCGTGCTCTTGGCCACCATGTATAACTTTTGTGTTAAACTTCATTTTATGATGTATTTGTACAAAAGTACTTTATAATTCGGTGTATTCAAATGCAATATTTACCTTTAGGGTGTTTAATCTTGTATCTCAATGAAACGCTATCTTTTTATTCTTTGTTGTTTTTTTACTTTCATTTCTTGTAAAGAGGATCCCCTAATTACTTTTAAAGAAACCAGCATAACCGGAGGTAATAACTCAGCAGTCGAAGTCAATATTCCTTTAGCTGAAGGAGATACACCTGCCGTAAATTCTATCAATTCAATTATTGAAAACAAGGTGATTGCTTCTTTACAAATTGGAGAATATGATGATGATTCTAAAATAGAAACAATCAAAAAAAGTATTGATGCCTTTAATCAAGAATTTGATGCCTTTAAAAATGATTTTCCTGATAGCGATCAACACTGGGAAGCTCAAATAGATGGCGATATTATGTACCAGTCTGAAAGCTTAATAAGCATTGCACTAACGTCCTATATGGATACTGGTGGCGCCCACGGAAACTTAAACATTTCATTTTTAAACTTTAATGCAAAAACAGGAAAATTAATCGCAAACACTGATTTATTTAACGATAAAAAAGCCTTTTTTAAGCTTGCTAAAACCTATTACCAAAATAATATTGACGAAAAAGATGCGGTTTTTGATTCTGAAAACTTTGTGCTTCCAGCCAATATTGGTTATACCGAAGATGGAATTATTTTATTGTATAATACCTACGAAATAGCAGCCTATTCTGCAGGTACTTTAGAATTCACCATCCCGTATGATGATGTAAACTCACTTTTAGTTTTTGACACCACGCAATAAGGCCATAACATAGCCTAAATGCATACCTTCATGAAATAAAATAAACTGGAAAGCCTCATCAATAGTTGTTAAGGTGTTGCCTGTTGTTGAAACCGTATATTCTTTAAAGTTTTTAAAGAGGCCGTTATTAAAATCTTCTTTTGTTTTTTCAATTGTAGAAAATAGTAGCTCTTTTATTTCATCAACTTCTTGTTGATTTATAAATCCTTCAGGTTTTGTATCTTTCATATACTTAGCAATTAACGTATCGCTAACCATCATTGGTAATCCTGATAGTTTATAGGCTAATAGCTGTTGCGTAACAAGGATGTGCCCAACATTCCAGATAATGTTATTATTAAAGCCTTCTGGGATTTTATTTAAGTCTTCAAGAGATAAAGTTTCTAAATATTTTTTGAAAAATTTCCGGGTATTTGAAAGTACTTCTAAGGTAAAATGCATGGTATTTATTTTTTTATAAATATAGGTTAAATGATATAATTGCTTTATTTTGTTTTTAAATTATTAACAGATGAAAAAAGTATATTACCTAAAAACATGTAGTACCTGTATTAGAATTTTAAAAGAGTTGAATCTGCCTTCAGAATTTGTTTTACAAGACATTAAAACTGAAGAAATAACGGTTAAGCAATTAGATGAAATGAAAGATCTTGCAGGTAGTTATGAAGCTCTTTTTAGTAAGCGTTCCAAACTTTACAAAGAAATGGATTTAAAAAACCAAGCGCTTGAAGAACGCGATTACAAACATTATATTCTTGACCACTATACCTTTTTAAGCAGACCTGTTATTATTGCCAATGACCACATATTTATTGGCAACTCAAAACAAGTTGTTGAGCAAGCCAAACAGTATATTCATCAATAATAATTAGCCAACTTTTAAAGAAATACTTCTAAAATTCTGGCGTTTTCAGATTGTAATTCAATAGTACTAACGGCTGCAGGAATAAGCATGGTTTGACCTACTTGTAATGAAAACTGTTTGTCATTACAGGTTACAACAGCATCCCCTTCAACACACATATAAATAACAAACGAATCTAAATTACTGTAATCTTTCTTAACGGCTCCTTCAAGTTGAATAATGTTAGTTTTAAAATAAGGAGAATACACTAACTCACTAGAGTCGTTTTTCTTAAGCTCATAAGATGTTTTGTAGTTATCATACTGTTTGTAATCTATGGCATCTACTGCTAAATCTGTATGCAGTTCTCTCTCTTTTCCTGTTGTAGCATCAACTCGTTTGTAATCATAAATTCTATACGTTACATCAGAAGTTTGTTGAATTTCAGCAAGCATAACCCCGGCACCAATGGCATGGACTCTTCCTGTTGGAATGTAAAACGTATCACCTTTAGATATTTTTTCGGAATTTAATATTTCCAATACGTTGCCTTCCTCTAACTTACTTAAGTAGGTTTTTTTGTCAATATCTTGATTAAACCCTACAATTAATTCAGCATTTTTATCGGCTTGCATAATATACCACATTTCATTTTTTCCAAATGAATTATGGCGCTCCTTTGCTAATTCATTATTTGGATGTACTTGAATAGACAGCGGTGTTTTAGCGTCGATATATTTTATAAGAATAGGGAAATCGTTACCAAACGTTTTATAAACTTTTTCTCCAACCAATGCGCCTTTATAGGTCTTAATTAGTTCTTTTAAAGTTTTTCCTTGTAATTCACCTGAAGCAACCACAGAGACATCTCCCTCAACATCTGAAAGCTCCCAACTTTCGCCAATATTAGTTTTATCTGATTCTTTTTTAAATACTGTAGTTAGTTTTTCTCCTCCCCAAATACGTTCTTTTAATATGGGATAAAATGTAATAGGTGCGTTTAAAATCATAATTTATAGTTTTTAAAAAATCAACTAGATTCGTTTTTTGTGACTCCACCAGGATTCGAACCTGGATCTAAAGTTTAGGAAACTTTTGTTCTATCCCTTGAACTATGGAGCCAATTATTGATTACTCGAAAAATATATTATGCAAAAGAAACAAAATAAATAACTATATCCACAACAAAATAAGAAGTAATTGTAAGCAACTTAAACAATTAATTATTATTCGGACGAAAGGATTATATTTGGAAGGTTTCGATTATTAGTTTTAACGCTTTGTAAATTATATAACATCATGAAAAAAATTTATATTTTTTTATTAGTTATTTTAGGTTTATATGTTTTACTGCTTATTCCCTTTCCCTCAAATGAAAAAAACATTCAAAAGGCAACCCATAACCCTTTTATTTGGAACCAAGATAGCCTTTGGGAAGGTTTAGAAATAAGATTTCAAGAAGCTAAAAGAATTCCTTCTATAGAATTGGATTCTATTGTAAATGACTTGAGTTATAACGCAGATGCTCTATTAAATACTCTTGAAAACACAATAAGCAAACCAGACGATAGCCTATACAGTTTGATTGAGACTAATTTCTTTAACATAACCCCCTTAATTGCCGCACAACCAAAGAAATCAGATTGGTATATTAACTACTATAATAGGGTTAGAAAAAAGATAAAATCAGATTCTCGCTTTTGGAATATGAATCATATAAATGCCCGTAATACATCTTACCGCTTACTATATGGTATGAGAGCATCTGTAGAAGAAGTTTTATTACAATCAAATAATAATGATTTTATCTCTACAATGTATGTAACTGAAGAACCATCTGTAACGCCTTCGGTTAATATCCTAGGAATAAAAGTTCATAGTGGAGATTTATTGATAAGTCGGGGTGGTGCCGAAGTTTCAGCATTTATTTCAAGAGGAAATGATTATCCTGGAAATTTTTCGCACGTTGCAATTATTCATATTGATAAAGCTACAAATAAACCTTATTTTGTGGAGGCTCACATTGAAAAAGGTGTTGCAATATCATCACTTAAAACTTATTTGAATGATAAAAAATTGCGCTTTATAGTTATGAGACCTAGAAATGATTTACCTCAAATAGAATCAAATCCCATGCTTCCATATCAGGTTTCTTCATATATTTTTAAGGAATCGCAAACTAGACATATCCCATATGACTTCAAAATGGATTATTACGATTCTAGTGCTATGTTTTGTTCTGAAGTTGGTTCTTATGCCTATAAACAGTTTGGGATATCGTTATGGGAGTTTAAATCGACTATCTCGTCAGATGGAGTTATGGACTGGCTTAATACTTTTGGAGTAGAGAATTTTGTAACTCAAATGCCATCGGACCTCGAATATGACCCTATGTTAAGTGTTGTTGCAGAATGGAGGGATAAAGATATTCTTTTTCAAGACCATCTAGATAATGCCGTAATGGATGCTTTACTAAGTGAAGCTAATAATGGAGCAAAACTAGATTACAATATTTTTATGCTGCCGCTAGCAAGAGTTATTAAAGGCTACTCCTATATATTTAATATTATGGGCAAAGAAGGCGTGATTCCAGAAGGAATGGACGCTATAAGCGCATTAAAGAATAATAATTTTGTTGAAAAATTTCAAAATTGTAAGACACAAACAAAAGTAAAAATTGAGACTTTTAAAAAATTAAACGGCTATTTACCTCCGTATTGGCAACTTGTAAAAATGGCTGAAAACACACTCTCAAATTAAAACAAGAAAGACCTATATTTTAATATAAGCCTTTGTCTTCTTGCTAATTATAGATAAAATGCTATCTGTGATTTTAATTTTTAGGTGTTTTTTATCGTTTCGTGAAATGCTTTTGGATTAGTGATTCTAATTTAGTTCTGTCAATAGGTTTTGTTATATAATCATTACATCCTGCTTCCAAGGATTTTTCTCTATCGCCAGACAATCCATAGGCTGTTTGTGCAATAATGATTACATTTTTATTAAATTTTCTGATTTTGCGTGTTGCCTTATACCCATCCATTTCAGGCATTTGAATATCCATCAAAATCAAATCAATGTTAGGGTTTTTACTACACGCTTCAATAGCTTCTTTGCCATTTTTTGTAATTATAATTTCATTGCTAAACTCCCTTACATACATAGAAATCAATACCTCAGATGTTTCATCATCTTCAGCAATAAGAGTTGTCAAGTTTTTTACTTTATTTTCTAAATTATTACTAGCCTTAATCTGTTTGCTTATTTGGTTTCTATTCGTTTCAATAGTGTAAGGCAAGGTAAAATAGAATGTTGAGCCAATTCCTTCTTCGCTCTCTAACCATATCTTACCTCCAAGCATTTCTATATATGCTTTGGTAATTGACAACCCAAGACCAGCTCCTTGTCTGGCCATTTTATCCATTATGTCTGCCTGAATAAAACGCTCAAAAATAGCTTCTTGCCTATCTTTTGGAATGCCAATACCTGTGTCTTTTACAAAAAATTCTAATTCTGCTTTTTGATTGTGATTAACCGTTTCGTTATCTGTTTTTAAGACATATCCAAATTCTATGGAACCTTCGTTGGAATACTTAATGGCATTTTTTACAAGGTTGGTAAGAATGGCAAACAATTTTTCACGGTCGGTTTTAATGGTGGCTTCTTTTGTAGGCAAGGCCTTTTTTAAGAAAAGTCGCATCCCTTTGGCTTCAACTTCAGGTTTAAAAAATGTATAAATATATTCTATTTGCTCGTTGATATTTGATTCGTTGATATCCAATCTCATTAACCCTGCTTCTATCTTTGAAATATCAACAATATCGTTGATGATATTTAACATTCGCTTACCGCTTTTTTCAATTATTCCTACGAATTTTTGTTGCTGGTCGCCCGAAAGATTAGGTGTTTTTAGAAGTTCTGAAAAACCTAAAATACCATTCATTGGCGTGCGAATTTCGTGGCTCATATTCGCTAAAAAAGCAGATTTTAATCGATCGCTTTCTTCGGCTTTTTCTTTAGCAAAGATTAATTCTTCGTTTTGATTTTGTAAACTTATTTCTGCAGTTTTACGCTCTGTTATATCGTCAAAAATAGCAACAATTTCTCCTGATGGTAATTTGTAAATATAATTTTCCCTCCAACCTTCTCTTTGGTTATCTTTATAAAAAAATGGCGGTATGTGTACATCTTTTCCTGATTTAAATACGGTTTGAAGCGCTGTAAATAAAGAGCTTTTGTCCATATTAGGAAATTCGTTTAATAAGGTGGAACCTATGATATCCTTCGCCGATGTATTTGTAATTTTTTCGGCGGCTTTATTAAAATCAATAATTTCGAAATCTTTTCCATTTTTAATAGGTTGATAAATAGCTACACCGCTATTCATGTTTTCTACCATTTTACTATATTTTGCTTGGCTTTCTTCTGCGCTCTCTTTAGCCTTAATAAGGGCGAGTTCTATCTTTTTTATTTCAGTAATATCTTGAAATATTCCTGTTAGTTTTGTTGGTTTTCCATCAACAATAGTAACATCAGCTGTCGTTCTTACATTTATTTTTCGTCCTTTTGTTGTGTAAGTTTCAAGTTGTAAATCATAATTTTTGCCTTGCGTTATAGCGAGTTCTAAAGCATTACTTATAATTTGCTGTGATTCTGGCAGGAAATATCCTATACCTGCTTCAACTGTAGGATTAAACTCCTCAGGTGATGTATCATGAATTCTGTAAGTTTCACCAGTCCAATATAGTTTATTAGTGAGTAAATTTAGTTCCCATCCACCTACTTTTGCTATAGATTGTGATGCTTCTAATAATTGATTACTCCGTTTATAACTGCTATTTATTTGTTGCAAATTAAGTTCGCTTTCTTCAGCTTTTTCTTTAGCTTTTAATAATTCTAGTTGGGTTTTCTTAATGTCTGTAATGTCTCGAATTACCCCTATTAAATATTTTTTACCATTGCTATCTAAAAAACGAGTCTTATGTGTCGCAATTGTTCGAGTTTCACCACCTCTCACTGTAAGAGACTCTTCATTTATATTTTCAATCCCATCTTTAAGGACTTGTTTATCAATTTTTAAAAAAACTTCCTGCTCTTTTGGAGACACATCTTCAGCAAGTGTTTTACCTATTATTTCGTCTTTATTTAATCCGAACATATTGCAAAACGCTTCATTAACAAGAAGCAGACTACTATGCTCGTCTTTCACAAAAATGGGGTCACCAATCTTGTTAATTATATTATCTAGATATGTCTTGCTTTCCTCTGCTTTCTCTTTAGAAAGTAATAGTTGTTGTTCTAATTTTTTTTGCTTGGAAATATCAACATGGGTTCCAACCATTCTTATTGCTTTGCCATCAGCATCAAAAACAGCTTCTGCACGCGAGAGAATGTCAACCCAATGACCGTTTTTGTGTTTCATTTTAAACTCCATTACAAAGCGGTCAATTTGCTTATTAATGAGTTTCTGATGAAGCTCCCATGATTTTTTAACGTCTTCTGAATCTGTTATTTTTTCCCAGATAGAGAAATCATTAGGAATTTCATGATCTTCATATCCAAGCATTTTTTTCCATCCTGGAGAGTAATATATTTTATTGGTTATAAGGTCCCAGTCAAATAAACCATCGTTAGACGCATTCATTACCAGATTAAATCGTTCTTCGCTTTCTTTTAATTTCTTTTCTTCAGCATACTTTTCAGTTATATCAGAAAAAACCAGAACGACACCCCTAATTAACCCTTCTTTATTTATGATGGGAGCAGCGCTGTCGGCAATTTGATATTCGCTACCGTTTTTAGAAATTAAAACTGTGTGATTGGCAAGACCAACAATTTCACCTTTTTCCAAAACTTTTTCAACAGGATTCTCAACTTTTTTACGGCTTTCTGCATTTATAATGTTAAATACTTCGCTTAAAGGTTTTCTAACGGCATCAGCCAAACGCCAGCCACAAAGCTTTTCAGCCATCGGATTCATGTGCTCAACTCTCCCGTTTATATCTGTTGAAATTACACCATCACCGATAGATTGGAGCGTGATAGCTAAATTTTCTTCGCTATTACTTAGTGCTTCTTCTGCTAATTTAAGTTCGGTAATATCTCTAACGACACTTGTGGTACGAACAATAATACCGTCTTCCTTCTCAAATGTAAGCGAAACATCGGCTGTAAATGTTTCTCCATTTTTCTTTTTAAATATTTGTTCTGTTCTTAAAACATCAGACCCCTCATTAAAAAAGTTTTGTAATTTTTTGCCAAAATCTAAATAATTTTCCTCATTGGAGTAAAGAAAATCTGTGCCTTTTCCTATACATTCAGAGGGCTCATAGCCAATAGACCTAATACTTGTATTACACCACTCAATTACTCTCTCAGGCATTCTTACTGAAAACACAATATCCCATAAAGAATTAGTTAAGTTTTCAATAGAATCTCTACTTTTTCTTAACCGTTTTTCTACCTGTTTTCGCTCGGTAACATCAATAAAACTAATAACTATTTCTGTTATTTCTCCCTTAGTATTTAACACAGGAAAACCATTGATAGTCGCCCAAACCATGTGGTTTTTAATAGGATGGTAAATTCCTAATATTTGATTTTTTATTGCTTTCTTGCTTTTTACAATCTTATTAACAGGATATTCATCAAATGGTGCGGTGGTAAAATCTTCTTTTATAAATTTCCATGATGGATCAATGGCCTCTTTGCCTTTCATCTGATTATCGGTTAATCCCAATAATTCTGACGCTCTGGAATTATTCATCAAAATAGAAGTATCTGGAGCATGAACCACTATCCCCGCTTCAAGATTCTGTAACAACCCTATATATCTTGCCTCATTATTCTGAAGTGTATTTTCAAGAAAATCTCTTTGAGTTGACTTTAATAAAGAATCATATTTTTGCCTTAATTCCTGTAACTCAATAATGAGTTCTTCCTTCTTTTTATCATAGGTAGCCATAATAAATTTGGTTTTTTAACATGGATTTTCAATTATAGCATTTCTTTTTAGGATTGGCTCTAACTTTTCATATGAGAAACACGGGCATAATAATCCATTATTTACTTTATAATAGCAAACTGTTTATTCTGGAATTTGAAGTTATTTAATAAATTGGATGTAATAAATTTACAAAATATTATTACATCCATTGATATAATATATTGTAAATCATTAATAAAATTAGAAACAGCTAGTAACAATTTAGTTTTGAATATCATTTATTGAGGATTGCTTTCTGTAAAGTGAAACAAGTAATAAAATAGTTGAATTTAAACCAACACCTTGCTCAAATTTTTAACTTAAAAAATATTAAACAAAGTATACAGAAATCTTATAGAATAGTTTTATAAAATAAAAAAGCACCAGTATTAACTGATGCTTTTCTTTTATAACTTGCTCCCCCTCTTGGTATCTCCAAATTGCAGAGAAGAGGCCCCTTTTGGTTGGCTCAAAGAATTTCATGATAAAGCAACTGCTCAAGACATCAGAATTGACGTAATTGGAGTGCATTGGTACGATTGGGGATCAAAACCTAAAAACTCGCCAAATGAAAGTCCTCAAAATGTGTTTAACAGATTTAAAAATTACCTAAAAAGAGTGCACGACCTGTATGGTTTGCCTATTTGGATTACAGAGTTCAACGCCAATCCCAACAGATCTGCGGCTACCAATTACGGATTTATGCAGTTGGCCTTGCCATATCTGGAAACGTTGGATTATATTGAACGTTATTGCTGGTTTCAACCCAGTTCTGGAGTTGCAGATTGTTACACAGATTCCCGTCGAACCACGCTAACCGACGTTGGGGATTTTTATAATAACTTAGTTTCAACACCGGCAATTCCAGAAGTCAGTGTAACAGCCGATAGTAATTTGGATATTTACTACGCTAACTCTTTAGGCACCGCTGATTATGCAAAGCAACGTTTCTTGATTTTTCCAAATCCATCAACCGGATCCGTTATGATACGGTCATCCACTCCTATTTCTGCCTATAAGATCTTCAATTCACAAGAGCAATTGATAAAAAACGTCATGAATGTCAATTCCACAGAATCAGAAATACTCATGAATAATCATCCTAAAGAGGTGTATCTAATCCTTATCAAGGATACTCAAGGCAATACCTTTTCGGAAAAAATGATGTTGAGGTGAAATAGAATTTATTAAGACTAAAAAATTATTTTGAATAAAAAATCCTTTACATTTTTATAGAGGCTTTTTATTTTTTGTCATTCTTATATTAGCTTTCAGAAAGATTAGTAACATCAAAAAGCAAACTATTTTTTCAAAATTCATCCATTTTTTAGTTTTCGCTTATCTGTTTTGCCTATTCCAAATTTGCCTCTAATGTGATTCTATATGATTTGCTTTGTATTTAGAAAAACCAATTGGGCAAATGAAACCTATAAGTCAGAGAACCAGCATAGTTCTACAGAAAGACTGGAACTTGGTAAAGAATTTTATACCTCTTAAGTTTAATTATCTGATTTTTCTAACTCCTTTTTAAGAATCTCTATAATATTATTTATTCTTAACAACAAGTCCTCTTGATAATCATATCTAAGCTTTTCGATATAGGTTTTATAACATAAGAGCCCAAAAAATGCATCTTGTTCCAACAAGTACTTAATTGCATCATCCTCCTTAGGATCAGGAATTGTATCCAATTCATTTCCCTTACTCCTATTCAGTTTGGATAAAGAAAGTATTACAGGTGAAAGTATTTTTAGCATTTCATTCTTCAGATTCATACTTGTCTCATTGTCTTCGAAGCCTGCTTGATAAAATGAGTAAAATTCGGCCAACGTCTTCAACAATTCGTCATTTTTTACTAACTCAGAATTTCCACTACTGATTAATACATGGTATGAACCGGATATTATCTCCTCTCTCTGCCAGGCTAAAGCACCTTTCATAATTAACTTTTTTATAGAATCATTTTTGGGTAAAGGCTTTTCTCCTTCATATATTTGAATTAAAACATCGCTTCTTATTAAATCATTTTTTTGCTCCTTCATCGTGGATAGCAAAAGCTCTTTTGATTCTAAAAACTCTGACTTTAAGGAAAGGATTATTTTATGCTCTTGCTCTCTCCTTTTTCGTTCTTCATTCCAGTTATTAATATTTATTGCTATTAGAATGCCAATTACAACCAAAATAATTTCACCAATAGCATAGCTTAAGAATTTTCCTAACTTATTTTTCTTCAAAAAATTATATCGTTTTGTTCTATAGAATTTTATCATTTTTTTATATAATGATTGCTAACGGTTTGGCTTAGGCTTGGTTTCGTGAAAATCCACAAAGAATTTCTGCAATAACCCGAAAAGGAAAATTATTAGAAAAATGGGTACTATTGTTAGCATTTTAAATTATCACCTTTTACTTCCAAAAGGAGCTCTCTTTATCAAATAACTTATGGTGCTATGGTATTTATCTAGTCCTGCGGAAAAGGGCTTACGAGAAACAGAATAAATATTGGAACCTTGGTCGTTGTATATATCTATAGTCATTCTAGAATCAAATGTGTCTGTTGTTGATGAACTCCCTGAATTAATTTCTGTTCCTTTTCTCTTATATTTATTATCATCCTTTTCTCTATTAGATTTATAGGTGGTTACCGAAGAGCCGTAACTTCTTGTGCCGGTGTTTTCTATATCGTATGAGCCAAAAACCACGTTTTCTACACCTAAAAGTTCTGCCAATTCATTAGGCAACATATTTTGAAGCTGATCCACTGCGATATTATTTTTTGCTAATGTTGCATTTACTACTCTCGGGTCTATAACATCTATCATAGGAGCTTCTTCTTTTATAGTATTGGCACAGTCTATTTGAATTTTTTTACCAATAGCATCCTTATCTATCGTAGGCATATTTGTAATAATTCTAAATGGCAGAACAGCCATTTTTCCTTTTCTTGCTAAAGGATTTGAATTTTCAATGGTACGTTTTTTATTTGAATTTTTAGAAATTTGCTGAATTCTTCCACTAGCAAAAATAATCTTATTGACTTCTCCCTTTTTGATTTGATATTCTAGAGTTTCATTATCATAAATAAATGTGATAACTTGATCATTAATGGCCATTACTTTCCCTGATCTTTCTTCACCATTGAGCATAACCACTACATCTGATTTATCTTGAGCAAAACTTGAAATCGAAAAAAAGAATATTAAAAAAGTGAAAATAGAAAAGAAAATAGTTTTAAATAAATTTTTCATGGTTTCTAAGGTTTAATTCTTATTACCCGGCACGAATAGGACCTAAAAAATAATTGCTTGAAAATAGTGATTTCTGTTTTGGTTATTCGTTTATTGGCAATCTGCTTGCTCGTCTAATTTCGGTATCATCTTTTCTGCAGTATGGTCGGTAATTTCTATAAAAGAACTGGAGCCCATTACGGAGCCAGGTGTTTCTACTTTTAGATAATATGTTTTATCTTTTTCCAAATCCAACTCAAAATGATCAACAGCTGATTTTGCTTTTGAACCAGTCATTTGAACAGAGAATTTATGGGATCCTATTCCTAAATTTGTTTTAATGTAATGATGATTTTTTAGTTTGCAAACTAATTCGTTGTCTATAAAAACATTAAACCTTGTTAATGCCCCCATTGATTTGGTGTCTCGTATTAGATATAAAGTTGCCGTATCTGTATCAATGCTTTCCTGTGAATAAACGATTGTCGAGAAAAAGGAAAAAACGAAAATTGTAAGTAAAGTTTTCATAGTAATTGAGTTAAAGTCGTTCTTAAAAGTAAAAAAAAATTGCAATATATCATTGCAAAATAAAATATTTTGTACTTTAAAAGCCTCATTTTTCAATCTAAATGGATATTCATTATAACAAAAGATGTATTTGTTCAGTTATTATCATATGTTTCTCTCTAGGCATTGATGCGCAAATTTCTACCCTTAAACTGGCTTCTGATATTTGGCCTCCCTTTACCAATGAGAGCCCAAAGAAATCAATAGCATTAGATATTGTTAATGAAGCCTTATCGAGAAATAATATTCATGTTTCAAATAAAATAATTGAATTTAAAAAGGTTTTAAATGGAATCGCTGATGGTAAATTTGATGGCTCAGGGGCTATTTGGAAAACACCTGAAAGAGAGCATACGTTACTTTTCTCTGATGCTTATTTAGAGAATCGGTTGGTTCTTGTAGGGTTAAAGGGAATGGATGTCAGTTTTACGAGGATTGCAGAACTCACTAACCGTAAAATAGGTTTAGTTCAAGGTTATGCATATGATAAGGCTCTAAAAAAAGCTCAAAATTTAGAAATCGTTTACAGCAATAATGACCAAGAGAATCTTGAAAAATTACTCGATAAAAAAATTGATTACATGCTAGTTGATCAGCTATTGATTCAATACCTTCTCAAATACCAGATTAATGATGTTCAAAACTACTTAAGTATTTCAGAAAAGCCGTTTCAAATTAGAAAACTTCATATGGCCATTCGGAAAGATTATCCACATGCTTCTGAAATTATATCAAAATTCAACAAGACCATAAAACTCATGATGCTAGATGGATCATATACTAAAATACTTAATTTAGAGAGTATACAAACAGATGTGAATGGTGATGGTATTGCCGAATTAGTAATTAATAGTGATTACATCGGTGAAAAATCACCAAGAATCAGCTATAATCTGTTCTATGACCAGAGAAATAAAAGTACTTCAGTTGAATTTTTTGTAAACGGAAAAATTTACAATAGCTGGGATCAGGTGCCTAAAAAGCAAAAAACACCTGGCTTTATAAAAGTTTCGGATGATTTTAATAATCCAGGGTTAAGAATTAAGCTGAATTAGCAAATACTCATTAACTTTCCAATTGAGCATCTTAAAAGTATTTGTACAGTTCTTATTCATATGGCGATTTTTTTCCTATGTCTAGGCGGAAGTACGGCTGAAGATTAAAATGTTTTTAGGCCATTAATTTATGTCCATTCTTTCATATGTTTATTCTGTTATTTCCCATAATTCCTCAACACTTTTTTTCATTTTTATAATTTTTGGGTTAAGTTTTAAAGCTTTTGAAGGAGCAAATGGGTTTGATAATATAAGGAAAATTATTTACGGCCTTATTTCTCGTATCAAACCCATTATAATAAAAGAATCCACTAAGGCTAAAAAAAACAATCTTCTTTTGCCTTCATTTAAGCTTAACAGCTTTTTTACATCAAGGTCATAAACACTATAATTTGAGGCCTCTTTAATCTCCTAGGAGTTGAGATGTATTTCATTAATTGGGGGTATTTATGAAAATAAACTTGATCTTACAAAAATTAATTTCCTCTGCTATTATATACAGTAATAGTCTTTATTTGATATTGAATTGTTTTCCATCTCGGTTCTAAACATTTTAAGAATATTTGACAGCTATGGATAAAATGAAAAAAGAAGTGGTTTAAAACAAGAAACCTCAACTAATGATAGTTGAGGTTTATTTATCTGCTCCCCCTCTTGGGCTCGAACCAAGGACCCTTTGATTAACAGTCAAATGCTCTAACCAACTGAGCTAAGGAGGAGTGTTATCTTTTCGCTTTTGCGAGCGCAAATATATATATATTTTTATTTACTACAAAACGACTTTTAACTTTAATTTAAAAAATATTACTAAAAATTAAAATTGAGTTTCACGCTGTCATTTTTATTAATAAAACTACCAACGTAAATAGAATATTTAAAAAACTTTTAATTAAAAATAGCTTTAAAAATATCATTACCGTTCGCAAACAAAACTAAGGCAATTAATATAATAAATCCTACCATTTGCGCATATTCCATAAACTTATCGCCTGGTTTTCTTCCAGACACCATTTCATATAGTAAAAACATAACGTGCCCGCCATCTAAAGCAGGAATTGGTAACAAGTTTAAAACTCCTAACATGATTGATAAAAACGCCGTGATACTCCAAAAAACTTGCCAGCTCCAAAAGTCTGGAAATATATCATAAATTGCTTTAAAACCACCTACTCCTTTATAGGCTCCAGTACTTGGAGTAAAAATAGCTCCTAACTGATCCCAATAAGAGGTTAGTCTATCTTTGGCTTTTTTTAATCCAACAGGAAACGATTCAAAAAAACCGTATTCTTTTGTTTCATATTTATAGTAGCCCAAAGCTTCTAATGTTTTCGGTGTGGAATTAGAAGCATATACAAGCCCAAGTTTAGCATCATCACTAATTGATAAAGGCACAACAACATCATGATTATCTCTTAAAACTTTAGCTTCTACTTGTTGCCCTTTGAATTTTTCTAAACCATCCTTTACTTGATCTGCATACTTTGTTTTGTAGTCATTTAACCCCAAAATAATATCGCCTTTTTTTAATCCACTATTTTTATTGAATGAGGTATCAGGAACTTCGACAACTACAAACGGCTCTCTTAAATTTATAAACCTTTTTTCTTTTGAGTCTAATAATTGAGATAAGAAATCTTCTGGCAATGTTACTGTAGATTCTTTTCCATCTCTTTCAATAGTAACTTTTTTACCAAAAAGGACTTTTTCCGAGATTTCTGAGAAATTCTTAATAGGTTCGCCATCTACTGCAATAATTTTATCTCCTGTTAACAACCCTGCTTTGTTAGCAACGGTGCTTTCAATCAATAAACCATCTTTAATATTATCAATTGGTAACACTATATCACCGTAGTAATAACTCATTCCTATATAAATAAAAATGGCTAGTAAAAAATTAACCGTAACACCACCTAGCATAATAATTAAACGTTGCCAAGCTGGTTTAGAACGAAATTCCCATGGTTGTGGTGGTTGTGCCATTTGCTCGGTATCCATACTCTCGTCAATCATCCCTGAAATTTTAACATAACCGCCTAGGGGTAACCAACCTATACCGTAAACTGTGTCTCCTATTTTCTTTTTAAAAAGTGAAAACTTTACATCAAAAAATAAGTAAAATTTTTCAACTCTTGTTTTAAATGCCTTTGCAGGTAAAAAATGCCCAAATTCATGTAATATGATGAGCAAAGATAGACTCAATAAAAATTGAGATATTTTAATAACAAACTCCATATATTGTTAATCAAATTTTTTAATCGCACAAAAGTACGCTTTTAAACCAACTTTAAAAAACCAATTCAATTTCGTAATTCCTTTTAACAATAATTTAAATATGCATAACATTTAATGTGTACAAATTTCATTGTATTTTTGCTATAATTTGAATCCTATTTTTTAACACATGCTGTCATTTTTTAAAGAGTACAAGAAGTTTGCCATTGTTTTTCTAATTATTTCAATAATTATCGTCTCTATTATTTATAACAAACTAAATGTGTACCAACCGCTTCCTGTATATCAACCTGCTATGGTAAGTACAGATTTGGTTGATAGCACCATTCAATATCAAAAAAAGTATCATAAAATAGCCGACTTTAACCTTACAAATCAAAATGGAAAAACCATCACCCAAAATGATTATAAAGATAAAATTTATGTAGCCGATTTCTTTTTCACCACATGTCAAACTATTTGCCCTATTATGACAAATCATATGGCTACTATTCAAGATAGGATTAAGAATGATGATGATGTCATGTTACTGTCTTTTTCTGTAACTCCAGAAATAGACAGTGTGGCACAACTAAAAAAATATGCTATTGAGAAGGGTGTAGATGATAGCAAATGGAATTTAGTAACGGGAGATAAGAAACAAATTTATGATTTAGCACGAAAAAGTTATTTAGCAGTTAAAACTACTGGCGATGGTGGTCCGTTTGATATGATTCATACCGAAAATTTTATGCTAATAGATAAAAAGCGTCAAATTAGAGGGTTTTATGATGGTACCAATCCTGAAGATATTGACCGTTTAATGGATGATATAAAAATTCTAAAACAAGAATACGTCCAATAGTTTTTTGTTAACTATTTTTTTAGCCTGAAATTTTACATTACTTTTGCTTCTTTAAAATCAATCTAAATAAGCTTGGAAGACAATTTAGCAAATTTAAAACGCGGAGAACGCTGTGTCATTACAGACGTATCGTCTATTCATATTCCATTAAAACTCCTAGAAATGGGTTGTTTACCTGGAAACTATGTAGAACTTGTTCAAGTTGCTCCTTTTCAAGATCCCATGTACTTAAACATAAACGGAACACATTTAGCTATTAGAAAGGAGACCGCTATTCATATTTTAATTAAAAAAATAGCGTATGAGTAAGCAAATAAATGTTGCTTTAATAGGAAATCCTAATACCGGAAAAACATCGGTTTTTAACGCTCTAACAGGTTTAAACCAAAAGGTTGGTAACTACCCAGGCATAACGGTTGAAAAAAAAGAAGGTATTTGCAAATTACCTCGTGGCGTTAAAGCACACATTATTGACTTACCTGGAACGTATAGTTTAAATGCTTCTTCGCTTGATGAAAATGTGGTTATTGAATTGCTTTTAAATAAAAATGATAAGGATTTTCCTGATGTTGCCGTAGTTGTAAGCGATGTTGAAAATTTAAAACGAAACCTATTACTTTACACACAAATTAAAGATCTAGAAATACCTACCATTTTGGTTATTAACATGGCTGATAGAATGGATTACAAAGGAATTTCTCTTGATTTAAACTATCTTGAAGAACGCCTTAAAACTAAAATTGCTTTAGTAAGCACAAGAAAAAAACAAGGTATTGATAGGCTTAAAAGTTTAATTACCAACTATAAAGAACTCTCAATAAATCATTGCATAGACCTTTCTGAAATTGATAAAAATTATTTTGAAAATTTAAAAACAGCTTTCCCAAACCAACTTCTTTATAAACTTTGGCTTGTTATTACTCAAGATGTAAACTTTGGAAAAGCAGATAGAAACGAAATTGATGCGGTTACTAATTTTAAAACTAAAAGTAAAGCAGATTTAAAACGCTTACAACAGAAAGAAACGATAAAACGCTACCAATTTATAAATGATGTTCTTAAAAAAGGGCAGACTATTGATATTGCCAGTGCCAAAGATTTAAGAATGCAGTTTGATAGAATTATCACTCATAAAATATGGGGCTATCTCATATTTTTTGTGATTTTACTAACCATTTTTCAAGCCATTTACGATTGGTCTAGTGTGCCCATGGATTTTATTGATAAGACGTTCGCCGTCTTAAGTGAATGGACAAAAACCCAATTGCCAAAAGGAGCTTTTACTAATTTGCTTGCCGAAGGTGTTATTCCAGGCCTTGGAGGTATAATTATTTTTATACCTCAAATAGCATTCTTATTTTTATTTATTTCAGTGTTAGAAGAAAGTGGCTATATGAGTCGCGTGGTATTTTTAATGGACAGAATTATGCGTCGTTTTGGCTTAAGCGGAAAAAGTATTGTCCCGCTTATTTCGGGTACCGCTTGTGCTATTCCAGCTATTATGGCCACCAGAAATATTGAAAGTTGGAAAGAACGTCTCATAACCATTTTAGTAACGCCTTTTATTACCTGTTCGGCACGGCTTCCTGTATATTTAATCATCATTTCTTTAGTCATCCCTGAAGGACGAATTTTTGGTCTTGGTTATCAGGCACTAACCCTTATGTTTTTATACCTTATTGGCTTTCTAGCAGCAATCATATCAGCCTATATTTTAAACAGAGTGCTAAAAATAAAAAGTAAAACATTTTTTGTTGTTGAAATGCCCAATTATAAATTACCTCTAATAAAAAATGTAGCCATTACGGTTTTAGAAAAAACAAAAGCATTTGTGTTCGGTGCCGGTAAAATTATTTTAGCTATCTCAATAGTCCTATGGTTTTTAGCCTCTTATGGCCCAGGCGAAAACTTTAATGATGCAGAAACCATCACTAAAAAAGAATATGCTAATCAAAATTTAAGTGCTGAAGAATTGCATCAAAAAATAGCTTCTCATAAACTTGAGCACTCCTATATTGGTTTAACAGGACGTGCTATTGAACCTGCAATACGTCCCTTAGGATACGATTGGAAAATAGGAATTGCTATTGTAAGTAGTTTTGCGGCTCGTGAGGTGTTTGTTGGTACACTTGCTACTATTTATAGTGTTGGTAGTGACCAGGAAGAAACGATTAAAAATAGAATGGCTGGTGAAATAAACCCCATTCTTGGAGGACCTCTATTTAATTTTGCCTCTGGAATTTCGCTTTTATTGTTTTATGCATTTGCCATGCAATGCATGAGTACCCTAGCGGTTGTTAAAAAAGAAACCAATAGCTGGAAATGGCCTGCGCTTCAATTAATTATTATGAGTGGCTTTGCCTATATTGTCGCCCTTATTGCATTTCAAGTCTTGAAATAAACCTATTATTTTTGTAAAATAACGCTCATAAAAACGACTCATATAATTATGAATCCATTTATCCAAAATATATTAGCAATTACAGCTCTAGTTTTAGCTATAGGATTTTTAATTACAAAATTTTTCTTGAAAAAAAAGAACTCTAAAAAGGCTTGTGGCGATGATGATTGCGGTTGCCATTAAACCTTCTTTTTTTAAAATATAAGTCTCCAAATTTGAGCTACTAAAAACGTAACCACAAACCCTAAAATCACTGGCATTATAGAAGCAAAAACTGTCCATTTTAAGCTTTTTGTTTCCTTATAAATGGTGTAAATGGTGGTACTACATGGATTGTGTAATAAACTAAATAACATCAAATTAATGGCTGTTAACAACGTCCAACCACCTGCTCTTAATAAATCTCCAGTAGCATTCATAGAGTCTAATTCAAACATGACACCTGCTCCAGCACCGCCTGAAGTTCCTGTAACCAACACCGTCAGCATTAAAATAGTGGGAATCACTATTTCGTTAGCAGGAATGGCCACAATATAAGCTAGCAATATAACACCATTTAGTCCTAAAAGAAATCCAAAACCATCCATAGAATCTATAGCCCAAGCCGCAATAGTTTCATTACCAATATAAATATTAGAGATTAACCAAATAACTGCCCCAGCAGGCGCTGCAAATACTACAGCGCGCCATAATACAATTAAGGTTCTATCAATTAACGACGTGTAAATAGTTTTCCAAAAACGTGGTGGTCTGTAAGGTGGTAATTCTAAGTTAAACGTCGAGACTTCTCCTTTTAAAACCGTTTTTGACAATGCCCATGATACAGTAAACATAAATGCCATCCCTAAAACAGCTATTCCAATAACAGCTAATAACGATGCTACACTCGACAACGACTCAGGAACAATAGCTCCTATAAAAATAGTTGCAATTAATATTTGTGTGGGCCACCGTCCGTTACAAAGCGAAAAATTATTAGTAATAATCGCTATTAAACGTTCTCTGGGACTATCAATAATTCGTGTTGCAACCACCCCTGCAGCATTGCACCCAAACCCCATACTCATAGTTAATGCTTGTTTTCCATGTGCTCCTGATTTTTTAAATAACGCATCTAAATTAAAAGCAACACGAGGCAAATACCCAAAATCTTCAAGCAATGTAAACATGGGGAAAAAGATAGCCATTGGAGGCAACATCACCGCCACAACCCATGCCACCGCTAAATAAACACCATCAATTAAAAACCCAGACAGCCACCATGGCATATTGATACTAGCGGCTCCATTTTTTAATGCTGGATGAATGGTATCTAACAATACATTTGCTAGTAATGATGATGGATAATTTGCTCCAACAATGGTAATCCATAATACAACTCCTAAAACTAAAAACATAATAGGAAACCCAAATGCTTTACTCGTTACAATCTTATCTATTTTAGCATCTAATCGAAATCGTTTGTTAGACGTATCAGATTGCACGGTGTCTTTTACAATTTCTGAAGCATCTGCATAAATACTTTCTGTTAGATTATCGTGAAAGTCATCACCAATTTGCCAACGCAATTCGTTAGATAATTCAATAATAGAATCGATATTTTTTTTGTTCATTTGAAAAAATTTAAACGAGTTCTCCTGACTTTAACGCATTAATTATTTGAGTATCGCCTTCAAGTAACCTAAAGGCAATCCATCGGCTATTAGGAATACCGGGAAACTCTTTTTCAATCTCTGTTGTTAATTTTTTTACTGCTCTATCTATGTTATCAGGAACACTTTTTATGCGATGTGGTTTACATACAATGGTCCCATTTGCAATATCACTAATCGTTTGAATAAGTTCTGGAATTCCTTTATTAAATCGAGCACTCGTTGGAACCACTGGTATTCCTAAATCGCGAGCCAATGTTCGTTCGTCAATAGAAATATGATTGCGTTTAGCTTCGTCCATTAAATTTAAACACAATACTGCTTTATCGGTAATTTCTAAAATTTGAAGAACTAAATTTAAATTGCGCTCTAACCTATTCGCATCAGCAACAATAACCGTGACATTAGGTTTTCCAAACAAAATAAAATCTCTAGCAGCCTCTTCATCTTCAGACGTTGAAAGCAATGAATACGTTCCTGGCAAATCTACCAATTTGAACTTTTGTGTATTGTATTCAAAACCACCCTCAGCTCTGGTCACTGTTTTACCGGGCCAATTTCCTGTGTGCTGTCGCAGCCCAGTTAAGGCATTAAAAACCGTGCTTTTTCCTGTGTTAGGATTTCCAGCTAAAGCCACTACAAAATCAAAATCATCTGTATGGATTCCTAATTTTTTTAACCCTTCTGCGTTAAAATGAGCGCAAGTTTCACAAGCACTTTTTATTTTTGTTTCCATAATTTAGTCTCTTTTAATAAGGATTTTTGCCGCTTGATCTTTTCGTAATGCAATCGACGTTCCTTTAATTAAATATGCGTGTGGTTCTCCCAACGGATTCATTAGATCGATGCTAATATTCGCTCCTTTTACAAAGCCTAAATCTAACAAGCGTCTTCTGCTTTCTCCTCTACTTTCTTTTGATATCCCAATAATTTTTGCAGTTTCATGTTCATCTAAACTTGATAATCTTGCAATATTATCTTCAACAACAACTTCATTTTCAATAGGTGCCACCGTTAAATTAGCCGCTACAATAGGTGCTAATTTAAATTCTTCGCCTTCTGATAAAAACACAATACGCGTCGCGTTATTTTCAACCACTCTAACAAGGGATCCTATATGAATTTTTTCAGCAATAATTTGTTTGTAAATAACCTCGGGCTCATCTTCTATATGCGTTATTCTTCCTATAGAATTTACAGGTAATAAGGGTAATTCTACTCCATTTACTTGAGCTACTTTACCTGTTTTAGTTGGAATAGGGTCTCCATGTGGATCAAATTTAGGATTACCCAAACGAACTGACAACTGCTCTGCTTCATCATGAGTTAGGACATGTTCCATCGACTCTGCTCGATCGTGCCATTCTGATCTACTAAACCCTGTTTTATCTGCCAAATAACGCTCCCATAATCGATGAACCCGTACAATCCGAAGGGCATATTCTCTTCCGGTATCTGTTAATTTTAAGATATCAGATTCAAAATATATCAAATCATTAATCGTCATTTTTTTTATGGCATCTACAACCCTGGTATGATTAAAACCCAAGACCTGAACCAAGGTTTTCATATCTACTTTATTACCTGAATTTTCAAAATGGTATAACTGTTTTAAGATGTCTTCAATAATGGTTTTCTCATTACTTCCAAAATTCTTTTTCAGAATCCAAAACCAACCTTTTATTGGTCTAAACAAAACAAAAAGCAATACTGCAATAACAAAAAACAGAATTAATGCCGATATGGGATTGTATGTAGTCATCTTACACGCTTAAATATAAATTTTGTGCTACTTCTTTTGAAATGATCATCTTTTTAGTGGTTGTTTCTATCGTTAAAGAATTATCAAAAGGCTCAAAATCTAATACTTTAATAGTATCTCCAAGAGCCAAATTGTTTTTATTTAAATATCTTAAAAACACATCTGAGGAATCTTTTACAAATGACAAAGTGCCTTCTTTTCCTGTATCTATTTCTAAAATATTAATGCTTTTTATAGGTGAATAATTTCCATCCTTGTCTGGAATGGGATCGCCGTGTGGATCATGTGTTGGATACTCTAAAAAAGCATCTAGTTTATTAACTAATTGCAATGATTTAACATGCTCTAACTGTTCGGCTATATCATGAACTTCATCCCAAGAAAAGTTAAGTTTATTTACTAAAAACACTTCCCAAAGACGATGCTTTCTAATAACTAATGCAGCAGCTAACCTACCTTCTTCGGTCAAACTAACACCTTGATATTTAATATAATTGGCTAAATTTTTGGTAGCTAATTTTTTAATCATATCGGTTACTGAGGATGCTTTAGATTCAATATGCTCAGCAATGGCGTTTGTGCTAACCGCTTCCTTACCTTGCTTACCTAAATGATAAATGGCCTTTAAATAATTCTCTTCAGATAATGTAACCATATTATAGAAATATGGTTCAAATGTACATATATTTACTTACATATAAAAATATTTTTAGACAAGACTAAAAATTACTTGAAATTTGAATATTGTTTTTATGTATCTTTAGTTTTGATAAATTAAAATGGCACAACACAACGAACTTGGTAAAAAAGGCGAACAACTAGCCGTTAATTTTCTGATTGAAAAGGGCTATGATATTGTGGAGCGCAATTATCGTTTTGATAAGGCTGAAGTAGATATCATCGCCCAAAAAGAAAATGTTCTTGCCATTATTGAAGTAAAAGCTCGATCGACTTCCGACTTTGGAAATCCGCAGGATTTTGTTAAACCCAAACAAATTCAGCGTTTAGTAAAAGCTGTTAATGAATATGTTATTGTTAACGAATTAGATATTGAAGTTCGCTTTGATATTATTGGTATTGTTAAACAAGGAAAGCAATTTAAAATTGAACATTTAGAAAATGCATTTTATCACTTTTAAAGATGCTTTTTATCAAAAAACGATTTCAAATCTTCAACCGTGTCTGGTTTAGCAATAATACGTTTATCTTTATCTAAAACAAAATAAGTAGGCGTTGCGGTAACGTTATAATCATCTCCTATTTTATTATCCCATTTACCTAAACCTAGGACATGAATAAAGTCTGGAAAATCCGTAATTTTTTTAGACCAATTTTTATCATCGTCTTCTAAACCAACAGCTACCACTTGAACATCTCCTTTGGGTAATGTTTCTATGTACGATTCAAGAATTGGAATCTCATGTAAGCAATGTGAGCACTCACTACTCCAAAAAACAACAACATAATAGTCTGACCCGTTTAAACTACTAAGCCTTTTCCCATTATCAGTGCCATCTAAACTAAAATCGGGTGCTTTACTTTGTAGTGATGTTTTTTTAAATTGCAACAAGCCATTTACAAGAACTTGATCATTTAATGATTTTGCAATATCTAATAAATAGGCATCAGAAATATAGTTGGCAACACTTTCTTCCTCCAAGTCTAGCATTTTTTCCCATAACTGCAATAATAAGCTACTTTTAATAATTATTGGAGCGTCTTTCATGGCTAGATAAAAAGCATCAATATTCTTTTTATACGAATCTAATTTATCATCCCCACTAGTCGTCATTCCAAGCACATAGTTATACATACGATCCGACAAAAAACTCGAACTTTGAAGTGTTTTATTATTAAAATCTACATTATCAAAAAAATGATTTTCTAAATTACCTATATACGTTTTTATATCTTCAAACTGATTTGGAATATAAGGCCTATTAGCTTTTATAAACTCAAGTGCGATAGCTCCTTTAGCGGCGTCTTCAAAGTTTTTCTGAGTCTCGCGTTGGGTTTTGAAGATATTCATTAAAGCAGAAGTATCCGTACTTTGTTGTCTGTAAAAATTGCCTATACTTTGGCTAATCTTAGTCATGCTACTTGAATAATTCGACATTAATTTATTTTCAGTAGATTGTTGATAGCTTATTCCTTTTTCTGAATCGAAAGTCAGTTCAATATCTTCTTTACCATTATAAATAACATCAAAACTGTACTCGTCTTTAGGAATGGCATATACAATTTTATACATGCCTGGCGCAACCGTAGAATCCAGTTGTAATTCAAAACTTCCATCCTTTTTTACCTCAGAACTTGTAACATATTCAGTTGAAACAGGCAATATTTTGTATAATAGTGCATGCTTATAATCTTCTGCATTGGTAAATGTTCCTTTAATGGTATGTTGTGCAAAAAACACGCTAGGTAATAAAAAAACCGAAACTATAATTTGTTTTAACATGCTATAAATTTATTTAAATATCCGCAATAATCAAGCCACAATAGGTTGTAATTTTGTTAAAGCTTGCCGAACTGATTTAACTGATTCAAACGTAAGTAATAACCGTAAACCATTGCGCGTTTGAGTTTCTTTCATTTTACAACTGTTAGGATTTGCTTGTACAAACTGCAGCACTTTTGTAAAGGCTTTACTTTGATAAAAACTACTTTGTTGATCATTAATAAAATAGCCGACTAGTTTACCATGCTTCATAATCAATTTTTCGAAACCAATTTTACTAGCAATCCATTTAATTCTTACACTATCTAATAAATCTATCACAGGAACTGGCAGCTCTCCAAAACGATCTATAAGTTGTGCCTCGAAAGTTTTAAGTCCTTCTTCATCTTTAATCGTGTTCAACTGTGAATACAGGCTCAAACGTTCTGAAATATTATTGATGTAATCATCTGGGAATAGCAATTCAAAATCGGAATCTATCGTAATATCTTTCACGTATTCTTTTTCAACAGAATCGTCTTGATATAAATCTTTAAACTCATTTTCTTTTAATTCTTCAATCGCTTCATTTAATATTTTCTGATAGGTATCAAAACCTATTTCATTGATGAATCCGCTTTGTTCACCTCCCAATAAATCGCCAGCACCACGAATCTCTAAATCTTTCATAGCGATATTAAAACCACTGCCTAGTTCAGTAAACTGCTCTAAGGCAGTAATACGTTTTCTGGCGTCATCAGTCATTGCTGAATATTCGGGTGTAATAAAATAGCAGAATGCTTTTTTATTACTTCTACCCACACGACCTCGCATTTGATGTAAATCGCTCAATCCAAAATTATTGGCATTATTAATAAAAATAGTATTGGCGTTAGGTACATCCAATCCGCTTTCTACAATGGTGGTACTTACCAAAACATCAAAAGCACCATCCATAAAGGCTAACATCAATTGTTCTAATTTTTTGCCATCTAATTGGCCATGACCAATACCTATTTTAGCATCGGGCACCAAACGCTGAATCATGCCTGCAACTTCCTTAATATTTTCAATACGGTTGTGAATAAAGAAAATTTGTCCGCCGCGCTCAATCTCATAGCTTATGGCATCACGAATGGTTTCTTCGTTAAATCGAATCACATGACTTTCGATAGGATATCTGTTTGGTGGAGGTGTAGTGATAACTGATAAATCGCGCGCAGCCATTAAACTAAACTGCAGTGTTCTTGGGATTGGTGTTGCGGTTAAGGTCAACACATCAACATTGTCTTTTAAAGTCTTTAGTTTTTCTTTTACGGCGACGCCAAATTTCTGTTCTTCATCTACAATAAGAAGTCCCAAATCTTTAAACTTTACATTTTTATTAACCAATTGATGTGTCCCAATAATAATATCAACCTTTCCGTTTTCAAGGTTTTCTAGAGTTTCTCTTTTCTCTTTTGCGGTTCTAAACCGGTTTAAATAATCGACAGTTACAGGAAAATCTTTTAAGCGTTCTGAAAATGTGCGTGAATGCTGATAGGCTAAAATAGTGGTAGGCACCAACACGGCCACTTGTTTTCCGTTATCAACGGCTTTAAAAGCGGCTCGAATAGCGACTTCGGTTTTCCCGAAACCAACGTCACCACACACAAGACGATCCATAGGGCGCTCGCTTTCCATATCGGCCTTAATATCGGCAGTTGCTGTGCTTTGATCTGGGGTGTCTTCGTAAATAAAAGAAGCCTCTAATTCGTGTTGCATATAACTATCTGGATTGTACTGATAGCCTTTTTCGGTTTTACGCTTTGCGTACAACTTAATTAAGTTAAATGCCACATGTTTTACGCGCGCTTTTGTTTTGGCTTTTAAGGTTTTCCAAGCGGTACTTCCAAGTTTATATATTTTTGGTGGCTTGCCATCTTTACCATTAAATTTAGTGATTTTATGTAGTGAATGGATGCTTAAATACAGCACATCGCGCTCGCCATAAACCAACTTAATGGCTTCTTGCTTTTTGCCTTCGACATCTATTTTTTGTAGCCCACCAAAACGACCAACACCATGATCTATATGCGTCACGTAATCACCAATATCTAAATTAGTCAGCTCTTTTAAGGTGATGGCTTGTTTTTTAGCATAACCGTTTTTAACATGAAATTTATGATAGCGCTCAAAGATTTGATGATCGGTATAACAAACCACCTTATTTTCGTTATCCACAAAGCCTTGATGCAAGGACAATACAATAGTTTTATAGGGTTTTACTTCGAGATGTGAATCGTCAAAAATGTCATGAAATCGTTTCGCTTGTTGCTCACTTACACAAGCGATATAATTGGTAAATCCATTATCGTAATTGGAATTTAAATTTTCAATAAGTAAGTTAAATTGTTTATTGAAGGTTGGTTGCGGAACAGTATTGAAACTAATTTCGTTTAGAGTTTGATTCGTTTCGCTCGCAATGACGGTTTTTTGAAGCGTAGAAACACTTCCAAATTCAACTAAATTAAAATCTGATAATTGCTTTTTAAGAAGCAAAGAATTACAAAATAATTCACTAGGTTCTGCATGCTTTATATCTGTCGATAATCTTTTAAAAGCCTCTTCTGCTTTTGAATAAAAATCATCTATTCTCGAAAAGAACAAGTCGGCATTTTTAAAAAACACGACTGTCTTTTGCTTGCTATATTTTAAAAAACTCTCTCTCTGCTCATCTAAAAATTTATTTTCTACATTGGGAATGATACTAATCTTTTTTATTTGCTCAAGAGATAATTGGGTCTCAACGTCAAAAGTACGTATACTATCGACTTCATCGCCAAAAAATTCAATGCGATACGGTTCGTCGTTCGAAAAAGAAAAGACATCAACAATACCACCACGCACAGAAAATTCACCTGGTTCTGTAACAAAATCCACGCGTTTAAACTGATACTCAAAAAGTACTTCGTTTACAAAATCAATGGAGAGATTGTCACCAATAGCAATTTTTAAAGTATTACGTTCCAGTTCCTTTCTGGTAACCACTTTTTCAAAAAGTGCATCGGGATAGGTCACAATAATCGCCGGTTTTTTACGCGAATTTATCCTATTTAAAACTTCAGCTCTTAATAACACATTAGCATTATCAGTTTCTTCAATTTGGTAGGGCCTACGGTAACTTCCGGGGTAAAAAAACACATCTTTATCGTCGCACAATTGCTCTAAATCATTCAAATAAAAAGCCGCTTCTTCTTTATCATTAAAAATTAGTAAAAACGGCTTTTCTACTTGTTTAAAAACATTTGAAATAATAAAGGAAAGCGATGAGCCAACTAACCCTTTAAGGTGGGTATTACCTTGATTTTTGGCAATAGCCATTTGAAGATTTTGCGATTGCAAAACCCGTGAATACGTTTGTAACAAAACTGTTTTACTCAACTAAATACGTTTGTTGCGATTAGTATTACCTGTTTTTTAAAGTAATAGTGCGGCAAATATAGTTTAAGAATTACTAAAAATGAATTTAGATTTGTTATTTTTATATAATAGATTGTTTCAATTATTGAGTACTTTTTTTAGTTAGAACAACTTATAAAACCTAACAGGTAAACAAAAAATTTTGTTTGCAAACTAAAATAACAAACATATTTTTTTGTTAAAAAAACGAAAAAAATATGTAGGTTTGCAGCATTAAAAATAAAAGTAGATGTCAATTTCAGATTTATTTGATAGCGGGTTTAAAAAGCGAAATGAAGATCATTTTGCCGCTATTGTTCGTGTAGCTATGGCCGATGGGATTATTACACCAGAAGAAAAAGCCTTTTTAGATAGATTAGCTAAAAATTTAGATATTGATGAAGGTGACTATAAAGACATTCTAAAAAATTACCAATCGCATCCTATTAATCCACCCGTGTCTTACGACCAGCGTTTAGAACGTTTATACGACTTGGTACGTATGGTGCATGTAGATCAAATACATGGTGAAAATGAGCTTAAACTCTTAAATAAAATAGGAGTCGGACTAGGATTTCACGCTGTAAACGTAAGATATATTGTTGATAAGGCATTAACGGTTGTTGCAAGTGGTGCAACTTTAGAGACGTTTATTTACGAAATAAGACATATGAATCAATAAATTTAGTATTGTTTTCATAAAAAAAGCGAACCCATGGGTTCGCTTTTTTTTATCTATGTAATTTTAATTGAATACGCTTTCGTGGAATATCAACCTCCAATACTTTTACAATTATTTGTTGATGCAAACTTACATGTTCATTCACATCTTTTACAAAAGCATCGGCTAAATTTGAAACGTGAATGAGTCCGCTTTCTTTAATGCCGATATCAACAAAACATCCAAAATTGGTAATATTATTCACAATGCCAGGAAGCAACTGCCCTTCTCGTAAATCATTAATCGTTTTGATGTTTTGATTAAACGTAAATACTTTAGCTTGTTCTCGAATATCCAAACCCGGTTTTGCAAGTTCTTTAATAATGTCTTCAAGCGTAAGCAAACCGACAGCATCTGAAACATAATTTTTCAAAGGAATCATTTTAAGTAGTTCTTTGTTCTCTATTAAATCTTGAACCGATTTACCTAAATCCTTTGCCATTTTTTCAACAATATCATAACTTTCGGGGTGTACAGCCGAATTATCTAACGGGTTTTTTGCTTCCTTAATTCGTAAGAACGCAGCGCCTTGCTCAAAAGCTTTATCACCTAATCGTGGCACTTTTTTAATGTCTTTTCTCGAGGTAAATGCGCCATATTCATTTCGGTATTCAAAAATATTTTCTGCTAACTTGGGTCCAATACCAGATACATAGCTCAACAGCGGTTTACTGGCTGTATTGATGTTTACACCAACAGCATTTACACAATTTTCAACAACCATATCTAAGGATTTTTGAAGTTTGGTTTGATCGACATCGTGCTGATATTGCCCAACACCAATGGATTTTGCATCAATCTTTACTAATTCTGCCAACGGATCTTGCAAACGTCTTCCAATAGACACAGATCCTCGCACGGTAACATCATAATTTGGAAATTCTTCTCTGGCTATTTTTGATGCCGAATAAATACTCGCACCGGCTTCACTCACCGCAAACACCTGAACATCATTTTTAAAATGAACTTTCCGTATTAAAGCTTCTGTTTCTCGCGATGCCGTTCCGTTTCCTATGGCAATGGCTTCAATTTTATAAGCATCGGCCAAGGAGCTTATTTTTTTCATAGCGCCAATAGCGTCGCTCTTTGGTGGATGCGGATAAATGGTTTCGTTATATTTTAATTGCCCTTGAGCATCTAAACAAACCACTTTACAGCCCGTTCTGAATCCTGGGTCGATAGCCAAAACCCGTTTTTCACCAATTGGCGAACCTAACAATAATTGTTTTAAGTTTTTTGCAAAAACAGTAATAGCAGATTCGTCGGCCTTTTCTTTAGCATTTTGAAGCGCCTCGTTTGATAATGCTGGAAACACCAAACGCTTATAAGCATCTTGAATAGCTAATTGAATCTGTTCTGAACATGCATTATTAGAACGAATAATTCTATCTTCAATGTTAGAAAGCGCTTTCTCGTCATCAATTTCGATTTTAACTTTAATGAACCCTTCTTTTTCAGCTCTTAAAATGGCTAATAATCTGTGTGATGGAATACGACTTAACGACTCAGACCAATCAAAATAATCTCGAAATTTTTGAGCATTTTCATCGTCTGATTTCGCTTTTACTACTTTCGTGGAAATCATGGCAAAACGTTCTAACTGACGACGAATGTTGTTTCTAACATCGGTGCGTTCATTCACCCATTCAGAAATAATATGGCGGGCTCCTTCTAAAGCTTCTTCAACCGAATTTACCTCGCCTTTCACATATTTTAATGCAATCGATTCAACATCATTGGCATTCTGACTCATGATGATTTTTGCCAAAGGCTCTAGTCCGTTTTTTCTAGCAGTTTCGGCTTTTGTTTTTCGGCTTTTTTTATAGGGTAAATATAAATCTTCAAGTGTTGTAATATCTTGAGCAGATTCAATTTTTTGTTTTAATTCAGGCGTTAAAACATCTTGTTCTTCCAAAGCTTTTAAAATGGTTGTTTTACGCTTTTCTAAGGCTTCAAATTGTTCTTTAAATTTTACAATATCACCTATTTGAACCTCATCTAAATTACCAGTGCGCTCTTTTCGGTAACGCGAAATAAACGGAATCGTACAATCACTGTTTAATAACTCAACAGTATTTTTGATAGAAGGTTCTGGAAGCTGCGTTTGGCTGGCAATAAATTGTATAAGTTGCATGACTTAAAAAATTAAATGAGCCGCAAGTTAGAAAAGTATCTCACTTTTTGGCTCATTTTTTTAAATTCTTAGGCTACTTTTTTTATCAAATCGAAACAAGGGCACTTCGAGCACCGGTGCCCTTTCTTCTTTTTGTATTTATTACAGCACTCTTTCTTGGTTTTATTAGAAGAAATAACACCAAGTTCTTTTAATTTTTTAATCGCTTTTTTGTCCTTTTTTTTGCCCAAAACCTGAGTATATTAAACTTTAAACAGCGCCTCCTTGAGGAGATGCGGCACTTACAACGCTTAGTTGTTGAATGTCTCTATCAAATAAATATAACCCGCCTTTATCGTCTCCAATCATATTAATCTTATCTAAAATAGTACGTGCTACGGCTTCTTCTTCAATCTGTTCAGAAACGTACCATTGTAAAAAGTTATGTGTGGCGTAATCTTTTTCTTTTAGTGTAATATCGACCAATTCATTAATACTTGTAGATACAAAAATTTCATGTTTCAAAAGAAGTTCAAACATGCTTTTAATGGTTTCAAATTCTATTTCGGGTTCATCAAGTTGCGAAATTTTGGCATGTCCGCCACGTTCATTCACAAACTTAATTAGTTTAAGCATGTGGTCTCGTTCTTCCTGAGACTGGGTGTACATAAAAGTAGCAATTCCCTCAAGTCCTTTAACCTCTGCCCAACAGGCCATGGCTAAATAAATTTGAGACGATTCTGCTTCTATTCTAATTTGTTTATTTAGTGCTTCTTGGATAATGTTTGATACCATTTGTTTTATTTTTTTGTTAAGATTTCTAACTTATATTCTTTAACGTTGCTAAAAGTAATATCTAGTTTTTGTTTATAACATGATATAAATCAGATTATTGTTTTTTGATGAGTATTCATAAACGTTAATCTCTTCTCTCTTCTTTAACGATACTATTAATTAATTTATCTTGAAATTATTGTAAAAAAAATCTCGATTTCAAGATAACATTGAAATCGAGATTTATCCAAGTATAACATTATCTTTTAATTGCCTGCTTGTGCTTTAGCGTCTTGCACCATTTTTTCATTTGGTAAAATAGCAATATTTACACGTCTGTTTTTAGCGCGTCCTTCTGCTGTATTATTATCATAAAGTGGTTGTGTTTCACCAAACCAGTTGGTTGTAAGTCTTCCACTCGATATACCGTTTTGTGATAAATAATTCGTTACGGCATAGGCTCTATTTTTAGACAGTGTCATGTTATAATCTTCAGATCCTTGACTATCTGTATGGCCAACAACCAAAATATTAGTATCTGGATATTCTTTAAAAACACCAATTAATTTATTTAATGTTGCTTTTGATGCACTATTGATATTATATTTATTTGTATCGAAATACACACCGCTAGTTTCATCAAAAGTTACCACAATACCATTATCTACACGTTCTACTTGAGCACCTGGAATTTCTTCTTCTATTTGTTGCGCTTGTTTGTCCATTTTGTTTCCAATAAGAACACCGGCACCTCCACCAACAACACCACCAATAACAGCTCCTAATTCACCATTACCACCTTTACCAACATTATTACCAATAATAGCTCCTAAAATAGCACCACCTGTCGCGCCAATAACAGCTCCTTTTTGTTTGTTATTCGCATTTTGAATAGCACTACAGTTTGTTAAACTTATTATTAAAACGAGTGTAAAAAGCGTTATTCCAATTTTATTTATAAATCTTTTCATTTCTTTTTTATTATTTATTAAAGTTCATTGTAATTGTAAACGGTTTTCCATCAACATATACAGTTTGTTGCCATTGCATAGATACCTCTGACAAAGACGTTAAACTTAATCTAAAACCTTGATTTGTATCAGATTTATGCTTTGCATCTGTTGGCTTTAACAGAAAGTCATAAAGTCCAGTATCTGCATTAACTTCCTGAATTGTAAAAACAAAATTTCTTACTCCTGTGGTACAACTTGTCTCATTAATAGAATAGGTTCCTGTGTTATTGTTAGGAATGAATTGCCATGTACTTCCTTCAAAACAATCTTTAGAGGTATCATTAAGTAAGGTTACATTATATTTTCCTATTTCACTATATGTTATTGAATTTAAAGTCCAATCACCTTTAATGACTTTTTTGGAGTCTCTAACGGTTTTTGACGACCCACAACTGAATAATCCAATTGCTAAAAAAATTAGTAGTATCTTTTTCATAATTATTATAGTTATTTTATTTTACAAAGGTTTAAATTTTTTGATGCTTTTACATTACAAGATTATATGATTAGTTTATATGATTTCCATTTAAAAGATGGATTATTATTGTTGAAATAATATCAAAATATAGAAGCTTTCATCACTAAAAGGATTAATTATTTCTTGAATATCATAATTTATTTGTTACGATTTAATATACGAACACTATGCTATATTAGACTTTAAAACAATTCAAAATTTAACTTAAAGGCAATAATTAATCTATATGCTTTTTTTGAAAAGCTAAAACTAACTTATCTTCAATCCGTTAGTAATAGAAGCATCATCTGGATTTACAAAAACCAATTTTCCTTCTTCATTTTCAGTCATTAAAATCATGCCTTGGCTTTCTACACCACGAAGTTCTCTTGGTGCCAAATTAACTAAAACGGTCACTTTTTTTCCAACAACTTCTTCAGCCGTAAAACTTTCAGCAATTCCTGAAACAATGGTTCGAACGTCAATGCCTGTATCAACTTTTAAAATCAATAATTTCTTTGCTTTCGGCATTTTTTCGGCTTCAAGAATCGTTCCTACACGCATGTCTAATTTTGTAAAATCATCGAATGTAATCGTATCTTTTTGAGGTTCTACGGTCTTATTGGCGACTTCATTTACTTTTTTACTCGCAATGAGTTTATCTATTTGGATTTGAATCGCCTCATCTTCAATTTTTGAAAACAATAATTCTGCTTTGCCTATTTGGTGTCCTGATGGAAGTAGGATTTCTTTTGTACTTATGTCATCCCAACTTAAATCGTCATTACGAGACTCAATTTTATGAGAGGTGGCAAGCTGCTTATTTGAAGAGATAACCACATCGCTTTGCTCCTCGTTATGACGTAACCCGAGAATGCCTTTAAGCTTTGTTGACGTAAACGGCAAAAACGGTTCACTTAAGGTTGCCAAAGCACTTGCAATTTGCAAAGCTACATACATAATGGTTTGTACACGAGATTCGTCTACTTTAATGACTTTCCAAGGTTCTTCGTCGGCTAAATATTTGTTTCCTAAGCGCGCTAAATTCATTAATTCTTGCTGTGCTTCTCTAAATCGGTAGCGCTCAATAGAACTCGAAATCACATTAGGATACGTTTTAATAGCAGCTAAAGTTTCTTCATCTACTTGAGAAAACTCATTTGGATTTGGAACAACGCCATTGTAATATTTATTGGTTAACACAACCACGCGATTAATAAAGTTTCCAAAAATAGCAACCAATTCATTGTTATTTCTGGCTTGGAAATCTTTCCAAGTGAAATCGTTATCCTTGGCTTCGGGTGCATTAGCTGTTAAAGCGTAACGTAACACATCTTGCTGATTTGGAAAATCAATCAAATACTCTGGTAACCAAACCGCCCAATTTTTTGAGGTTGATAACTTATTGCCTTCCAAATTTAAAAACTCGTTCGCCGGAACGTTTTCTGGCAAAATATAAGAGCCTTCTGCCTTTAAGACTACTGGGAAAATAATACAGTGAAATACAATATTATCTTTACCAATAAAATGAACTAGTTTGGTGTCTTTGTCTTTCCAATATGGTTCCCAATCTTTCCCGACGCGTTTTGCCCATTCTTTTGTTGAAGATATGTAACCAATAGGCGCATCAAACCATACGTACAATACTTTTCCTTCGGCACCTTCTACCGGAACGGGAATTCCCCAATCTAAATCTCTGGTTACGGCACGAGGTCTCAAACCATCATCAATCCACGATTTTACCTGTCCGTATACATTAGGTTTCCAATCTTTTTTATGACCTTCTAAAATCCATTCTTTTAAAAAAGCTTCATGCTTATCTAAAGGTAAAAACCAATGTTTTGTTTGTTTTAAAGTAGGTACGTTTCCAGTGATAGCGGACTTCGGATTAATTAAGTCGGTCGCATTTAAACTGGTTCCACAGTTTTCACATTGGTCACCATAAGCTTCTTCATTACCGCATTTTGGACAAGTCCCTGTTACAAATCGATCGGCTAAAAACTGATTCGCTTTTTCATCATATAACTGTTCTGAAGTTTCCTCAATAAACTCGCCTTTATCATATAGAGTTTTAAAAATTTCGGAAGCTGTTTCATGATGAATTTTTGCCGAAGTACGCGAATAATTATCAAAAGAAATTCCGAATTCTTCAAATGATTGCTTGATAATAGCATGGTATTTATCAACAACATCTTGAGGCGTTACACCTTCTTTTTTTGCCTTAATAGTAATAGGCACGCCATGTTCGTCGCTTCCGCAGATAAAAGCCACATCATTATCTGTTAATCTTAAATAACGTGCGTAAATATCAGCTGGCACATAAACACCCGCCAAATGGCCAATATGAATAGGGCCGTTTGTATAAGGCAATGCCGCTGTAATGGTATATCTTTTTGGTTTATTCATCAATCTTAATTAAAATGTCATTGCAAGAAATGTTGTGACGAATCAATCTCATATTATGAAACTCAAAATAAACAGATTACTTCGTTTCTCTTGTAATAACGAGTCATTTTTAAGCCACAAAAGTACACATTTTGAAGGCTATTTAGAAAAAAAATGTACATTTACATTATGCAGGAATCCCTACTTATTTTCTTTTAAATTTGAACAGAATAGAAAACATTACATTATGATATTTAAAAAACTAATTTTAATCCTTTTGTGCACTATAACAACTACGGTTTTTTCTCAAGATAAAACCACACAACCACCCTATTTAAAAGCAGGCGATACCGTTGCTATTGTCGCTCCTTCAGGGGCCTTAATAAATAAAGAAGATAAAATAGAACAATCTATAAACCTATTAAAAAGTTGGGGCTTACATGTGGTTGTTGGTGACAATGTTTTTAAAGTATATAACCATTTTGCTGGTACCGATGATGAACGTTGTGAAGATTATCAAAAAGCGTTAGATGACCCAACTATAAGTGCTATATTATGCGCAAGAGGTGGTTATGGAACGGTTAGAATTTTAGATAAATTAGACTATTCTAAATTTAGAAACCACCCCAAATGGCTGATTGGCTATTCCGATATTACAGCATTACACAACCAAATGCAAAATGAAGGCTATCAAAGTATTCATGGACTAATGTGCACCAGTATGCAAGACGACTTAAGTGAAATAAAAGAAACCATTTCAACCTTTAAAGATGCTATTTTTGGAAATCCTTTAGCCTATACGTTAGAAGGTTCTGAGTATAATAGACCAGGGAAAGCTACTGGGGAATTAATAGGTGGTAATTTAACGTTATTACATACCATGTTGGATTCTAAAACCAGCATGGACACCTCTGGAAAAATATTATTTATTGAAGAAGTTGGCGAATACAAATATCATATAGACCGTATGTTACAAAGCTTAAAACGTGCTGGCTATTTTGATAATTGTAAAGGAGTTATTGTAGGCGATATTTCTAACGTTCGAAAAAACACAACTGACTGGGGTTCATCTGTAGAACAACTCATTGTAGATGCGCTTTCTGAATATGATTTTCCTATAGCGTTTAATATGCATGCTGGCCATGAAGATGATAACAGAGCGATGATTTTTGGTAGAACAGTTGATTTAACGGTTGGCAAAGATAAATCTACGTTTGTTTTTGAGGAGTAAAAATCACACTCCAAACTGCTTCAAATGATGATCTAAATGTTTATAAAATAAATTGTTCCATTCTTCAGACGTTAATTTACCAAAAGAATGTGATGGTTTATTGTTAAAATAAGCCGAACCTAAGCTTTGCGTTTTCTTAATATAATCGATTAATCGCTGTTTTTCTTGTTCGAAATTTTTAGAATCTGAAATCACAAATTCAGGAGCTGTTCTGCTGTTTTTTTTATATGGTTTTTCACTAACAACATAAGGTTTTACAATAGCTTTAAGCATCCATTTTTTAAAAGGGTTTGGTTTTACTTGCTTGGGTTCGTAAATCATTTCGTAAGTCACATTACAATGCGCTAACATTTGGTCGACACTCATTTTTCCCCATTGCGGTTTTGCGTAAGCATCTAATTTATCAAGTCTGTCAATTATGATGTTAGTCTCTTTTAAGTCGAAAATATTTTTCATTTTGAAAGTATATTAGTCATATAAAATTAAGCGTAATCTAATATACAAACAAATGATTGAAGTTGATAACTTAAGCTAAAACGACTTATTCAATTTTTCCAATTCACGTTTCAATTCCTCGACCGTGACCTCCTTAAAATCAAACTCCAAACTAGGCTTTGTCTGCGTTTGAGTTTCTACAATATCAAAATACAATTTTCCATTATCCTTTTTAATAGCAATCAATACTATTTCTTGAGCATTTGGCACATTTTTAAAATAAAATTCACCATTAATTTTCCTGCTTGGAATCACACCAGATATAGATTTGAAAACCATATTTACTGTAGTTCCTCGATAATCATTTATTTTTAATAAATATTTAATGTTGTTACTGCTGTTTACAAACCTATCGCAGTTTATCCAACCTAAATTAGAACTTCTTAAAATATAATTATTGACTTCTGAAACGCTTATATTAAAGCTGTCTTTGGACTTTAATCTATCTTCAAAACTCATATTAACAATAGAATCTCGAATAGCATTCGTACCAATGGGCATCGCATTAGTACTGTTTAAAACCATTCCAGTGGTTCCATCTACTTCAAAAATAATGGGTAATGAATATGGCACTGTAACCGCTTTCCCTCTTTGTTTTCCTGGTTGCATTTTTGGTAATAATGAAAGCACTCTGCTTGCTTCTCGTTCTAAATCTGGATGACTTGATCTTGTTCTAATAGCAACAACTTCACCTTCAATATTAATTTTGAAAATGACATTTATTCGTTGCCGTCCCCTTAAACCAAGATTTGTTATAATTTTCGGATTAAAATTTCTTTGAATAAATGCATCGATAGAATCTTTCATGCATCTTTTACCAGAGGTATTTTGTAAATTTTCGCAACCTGGATATACCGGAATTTGTTCTATAACAGCAAAAGGGACCTCAACATCTTCTTCAAAAATTTCATTTTTAACTATTGGAATATCTTGCTTTTCAGGCGTCCAGTTTATGATTCCTTCTTCCCATTCACCTGAAAAAAGTTGCATGTTTTCCTTTTTAACTTTTGAAGGAAATACAATTTCGATACTTGTGTTTTCCTTGAGTTTTAAAATAGATTCGTTCAGTTTTGCTTCAACATGCAACATACCTCCAGTTTCTAATAAATTTCCATTAGATGTGGTTGTTAAATTGGCTAATAATATATCTGAAAGTTTATAAAATTCGGTAACATTCAATGCTAACTTACCTGCTATTTCGCGATTATCTGTCGTTATAAATGAATTCGCTTTAATGATTAACTTAGTGCCTTCTTTGCAAATTAAAGTGGTGTCCTTTTCAGAAGAAATAGTGAACGTTTGAACTACTTTTTCGTGAATTTCAACCTCGGCAGATAGTTTTTCTGTTAGTCCGATTTTACTGGATACCATTTGTTTTTCAACCTTTACTTTTTCTGTCGTCAAAGTATCTTTAATCCCTGTTGAGTCTTTTAAAACAGGTTCTGAAAACACAGAATCTAAAACTATCTTAGTAGTTGTATTGTTATTTGGTTGCACTCCGGGTTTTATAGTAGTATCTGTTTTTAAATTAATATAAATTAATGCCGAAACCGTTAAAACAACCACCGAAATTCCTAAATATTTGAACCAGATATTTCTAACATAAATTTGCTTTGCTTTATTAATTTCGGTCTTTAAAGTTTGTCGTTTTAAGCCTTCTAAAAAAACGATGTGGTCTTCATACAAACTATTAAATTCGGCATCTGTTTTTAATCTATTTTCAAAGTCTTGACGTTCGCTTTTTGATAGTTTATTGTTTAAATAGTTATTTATTAACTCTATATGTTGAATGTGTTGTTCCATGGTTTTCCGAATTAAGATTGTTCATTGTTACTTGTTTGATAGATGTCTTTTGCTTTGGTTAAGCACTTGTACTTCTGGTTTTTGGCAATCTTTTCAGATTTAAAATTCATCACGTTTGCAATGTCTTTAAAAGACAATGCTTTGTGATAAAACAGTTGTAAAAGTTGTTGACATCGTTCTCCTAATTCAAGAAAGGCACGCTCGGCACGTTGGTACTTTTTTTCTTCTAAAATACTATGAAAACAGTCTATTTCGGTGTCGTTAAAATTTTTCAGTTCCTCTTTTGAAAATTTCTTTTGAGTATTCTTCCAAAGAAATCGAGATACTGAATATAGATAGGTGTAAAATGAAGATGTAAGTTTAAAATCTGATTTCTCTAGATTTCTATTGAGTATAATTAAGGCTTCTTGAAACACATCTGAAGCGTCGTGTTTTTGTCCGCCTTTTGATACAATTAAAGCTTCAATTTTTGGATATAAGCTATATAATTTACTGAAAGCTTTTTCGCGTTGACCATTTTTGAAAAGTTCTAAGATTTTTTTGTCATTCATAAAACTGGTTTATTACTTAATGGTCAATACACCCAAAGGTCTCCCTTAATTTTTGACAAATTTAATACTCTTCTTATAATTGACTATGAACACAACAAATTACTACCTTTTCTGGAATGACAAAAGACCAACCTTTCTCCATTTC
Source organism: Yeosuana marina (assembly GCF_011762485.1). Taxonomy (GTDB): domain Bacteria; phylum Bacteroidota; class Bacteroidia; order Flavobacteriales; family Flavobacteriaceae; genus Yeosuana; species Yeosuana marina. The sequence continues at coordinate 355,347 of NZ_JAAKGI010000001.1, read as the reverse complement.
ATCAGTTACTTATTAAGTATTTAGCACTTGTCCAAATTTTTTCTGAAACTCTTACATAGATTAGGGTACTTAAGCAATAATTTTATAAATTTAAAAAAATAATTTTATAAACTAAATGGACAACCATACACAAACAACTAGACAAGAAGATGTTACATCTAACCCAGCGCCACTTGGCTTGATGGGTTTTGGAATGACTACTGTACTTTTGAATATTCATAATGCCGGTATTTTTGAGCTTGGTTCTATGATATTAGCAATGGGTATTTTTTATGGCGGATTAGCTCAAGTCATCGCGGGAATCATGGAATGGAAAAAAGGCAATACGTTTGGAACAACGGCCTTTACTTCTTATGGGTTTTTCTGGCTCACCTTGGTCGGACTAATTACATTGCCTAAAATGGGATTAAGCGCTGCTCCTGAGAAGTTAGCTATGGTGGCATATTTAATAATGTGGGGGATTTTTACTGCCGCTTTATTTATAGGTACTCTAAAATTAAACAGAGCCTTACAATTTGTGTTTGCTTCGTTAACATTGCTTTTCTTTTTGTTAGCTCTAGCTGATTATACTGAGAGCGTTGCCATAAAACACATTGCTGGGTATGTTGGAATTGCTTGTGGGTTTTCAGCAATTTATACAGCATTGGCTCAAGTACTTAATGAAGTGTATGGAAAAACAATAGCTCCAATTGGACCTATGAAAAAATAACATAACCACTAAATTCCTGTTTCTGGTTTAGAGACAGGAATTTTGTTCTATTTATAATAATATGTAGTTAGTAAAAAACCCTTCTTACAGTACACTCTTTACTTTAAACACCAAGCCCTTTTGTTTTTGCAACCGCTCTAAAACCCGCGCTCTTTCTGCAACTGTTCGTAAGCAGCTTGTACTTGCCTAAACTTTTCTTCAGCACCTTTTTGGTGTTCTTTTCCTAAGTGAATCACTTTATCTGGATGGTATTTTTTAGCCATCGTTCTGTAAGCTTTCTTAATATCATCATTGGTGGCAGATTTATTAACCTCCAGAATTTTGTAAGCGTTATCGGTACTTTCATAAAACATAGCTTTTATACTTTCATAATCGCTATGATTAATGCCTAAATAACCCGCAATGGTATAAATTTGAGCAACCTCATCCTCGGTTACCATACCATCAGCTTTTGCTATCCCAAATAAAAAATGTAATAGTTGTAAGCGAGACGCATGTTCCATCATTTGCCTAATCTGCAAACACACCTGTCTGGTAGAAATATTTTGTTGCTTATTTATTTCTTTAAACAACCTAAATGCTTGATTGGCGCGTTCTTTACCATACATACCAACAAACTGCTGTCTCACAAAGTCTAATTCGCGTTGGTCTTGTTTGCCATCTGCCTTAATAACTATAGAAGCCAATATAAGTAAGCTAACTTCAAAATCTCCTGGTTTTGTTTGTGGTCGTTGTCGTGTTTGTTGCCCATGATATACGGTGCTCGCATTACCACCAGACATCCCATCAACAACACTTCCCAATGCCAATCCTAAAATAGCTCCAATAGGGCCACCAAACGACCATCCTAATGCAGCTCCTATCCATTTTGAAAAACTCATGTAAGTATCAATTTTATTTATCGTCAAATATAATATTTGTTAGTTGATTGCCTGTCTGTTTTGTTACACAATTGATATATTTGCAATCAGATTTAGTTAATTTTTAAAATTTAAAAATATGTATCCAGCAGAATTAGTAAAGCCAATGCGCGAAGATTTAACCAAAGTTGGTTTTGAAGAATTACATACTGCCGAAGCTGTAGATGCAGCTTTAGCGAAAGAAGGCACAACCTTAGTGGTTGTAAATTCAGTTTGTGGTTGTGCTGCAGCCAATGCGCGTCCAGGAGCGAGAATGAGTTTGCAAAACGCAAAAAAACCAGAACATATAGTCACTGTTTTTGCAGGAGTTGATAAAGACGCTGTTGATAAAGCAAGACAACATATGGTTCCGTTTCCTCCTAGCTCACCAAGTATTGCTTTATTTAAAGATGGCGAATTAGTGCACATGTTAGAGCGTCACCATATAGAAGGCAGACCTGCTGAAATTATTGCAGAAAACCTTATGGATGCTTACAACGAGTATTGCTAAAAAGATTTGAAAGTCTAAAGTTTTAGACTGAAAAAGAAAAACCACGACAAAATCGTGGTTTTTTTATTTATTTTTGAATCATGTTAAAAGTACTATCATATCCATTAACCATTATTTATTATCTGTGTTTTTTATTAACACTAGTTATATTTCATCCTATACAATGGTTTTGTTTTAATGTTTTTGGATATCAAGCTCATAAAAAAAGTGTTGATGCCTTACAGTTTTGCTTAATGCGTTGTGCTAATATTTTAGGCACCCGTTTTACATTTATAAACCCTTATACAATTGACACCAATCAGCCCTTAATTATTGTTGCCAATCACCAAAGTTTTCATGATATATACCCCATTACGTGGTACATGCGCAAACACCATCCTAAATTTATTAGTAAAATAGAATTAGGAAAAGGCATCCCGAGCGTGTCTTATAATTTACGTCATGGCGGCGCAGCTTTAATCGATAGAAAAAATCCGAGACAGTCATTACCAGCACTTATGAAATTTGGCGACTATATTGAAACTAATAAACGAAGTGCCGTTATTTTCCCCGAAGGAACCCGAAGTAAAAACGGCGTTCCAAAATCGTTTCAAACCAAAGGATTAGATATTTTATTTAAAAAAATTCCATCTGCGCTCGTTGTTCCTATTTCAATAAATAACTCATGGAAGATGTTTCGTTACGGTAAATTCCCCATGGGTTTGGGCAATCATCTTACGTTTACCGTTCATAAGCCCTTAAAAGTTAGTACCTTTACCAATAAAGAGGAGCTTATAAATACAATAGAAGCTACTATAAAAAACAATATACAACCATAAATAATATATATGTCATTAAAAAATGTTCGTTTAGAAGTCATGCAGTTTTTGGAAAAAGATGTCGATTCCTTAATTGAAAAATACTTAATTCCAATTGATAAAATATGGCAACCTACAGACTTTCTACCAAACTCAGAAGGGCATACCTTTTTTGAGGATGTTAAAGAAATTAGAGAATTATCAAAAGAATTACCCTACGATTTCTGGGTGGTTTTGGTAGGTGATATGATTACCGAAGAAGCCTTACCAACTTATGAATCCTGGTTAATGGATGTTGAAGGCGTCGACCAAGTTGAGGGTCAAAACGGATGGTCTAAATGGATACGCCATTGGACTGCCGAAGAAAACAGACATGGCGATGTGCTTAACAAATACTTATACTTATCGGGTCGGGTAAATATGCGCGAAATTGAAATAACCACACAGCACCTTATTGCAGATGGTTTTGATATTGGTACCGATAGAGATCCGTATAAAAACTTTGTATATACCAGTTTTCAAGAATTAGCAACCTACATTTCTCATAACAGAGTTGCTAAAATAGCTACTAAAAGTGGTAACAAACAATTAGGGAAAATGTGTAAAATAATTTCTGGTGACGAAATGAGACATCATCATGCGTATTCAGAATTTGTTGACCGTATTTTTAAAGTTGATCCTAGCCAAATGATGATGGCGTTTCATTATATGATGAAACAAAAAATTACCATGCCAGCTCACTTTTTAAGAGAATCTGGAGACAAAATAAGTACCGCCTTTGAAGAATTTTCGAATACAGCACAACGTATTGGGGTTTACACATCAAGAGATTATGTAGACATTTTACAAAAACTCATTGTACGTTGGGAAATTGATAAAATTACAGGTCTTACCGATGAAGCCGAAAAAGCAAGAGATTACCTCATGAAACTGCCAGAAAGAATGTTACGATTAGCAGATAGAATGAAAATTCCTGAAAACTCATTCCAGTTTAAATGGGTTGAACCAGCAGTTATAAAATAAATTCATATTAAAAATTCCTTTCGATATGGAAAGGAATTTTTCTTTTTATCATATTATGACTTCAAAAGAGCAAATTAACGAAACCATCTCATTTGTAAAACAACAATTAGCCGATGCCGAAGGTGGTCACGATTGGTTTCATATAGAGCGTGTATATAATAATGCCGTGCTTATTTCTAAAAATGAGCCAGTAGATTCGTTTATTGTTGCTCTTGGCGCTTTATTACATGATATTGCCGATAGTAAATTTCATAATGGCGATGAAACCGTTGGACCAAAAATAGCACGAGAATTTTTATTTAAATTGAATGTTGATTCATCTATCATAGAACACGTTATTAATATTATTGAAAACATTTCATTTAAAGGTGGTAACGAGGCACAGCAATTTAACTCGCCAGAATTAAGTGTGGTACAAGATGCAGATAGATTGGATGCTCTTGGTGCCATAGGTATTGCGCGTTGTTTTAATTATGGTGGCTTTAAAAACAGACCGCTTTACAACCCAGATATTAAGCCTAATCTTAATATGAGTAAAGAGGAATATAAGGCTTCAAAAGCACCAACCATTAATCACTTCTACGAGAAGTTACTTTTATTAAAAGATAAAATGAATACGCAAACTGGATATAAAATAGCTTTAGAAAGACACCAATATATGGAGGGCTTTCTAAAACAATTTTATAAAGAATGGAATGGGCTTAATTAAACAAGTGATGTCTGTTCAATAATCTTTTTAATTTCCTTTCTGTAGTTAGAGGCACTTTTTCCTGTTATCTCATTAAACTGTTTGTTAAAATGTGAAAAGTTGTTAAACCCACATTCATAACAAATATCCGCAATACTTAATTGACTTTCATTCAATAATTTAGTCGCATGTACTACACGATATTCATTCACAATTTCAGTAAATGTTTTTCCAGTTGCTTTTTTGAAGAATCTACAAAACGCCGGCACGGTCATACTAACTTTATCTGCAATCTCTTCTAAACTTATATGTCTTTGGAAATTGGTGTTTACAAACTTAAAAATGATATCAATTTTAAAACTGTCTTGCGGTTTTGTTTCAAATGCAAATCCATCTGCATTTAATAAGGAATAATCTTCAGATTTTGCTAAGTCATTTAGAACTTCTAGAAGCATTAAAATCCTTTCAAAACCTTCTAAATCTATTAAACTTTCAATTTTGGGTCCAACTAATTTCTTTGCTTCAGGTCTGTAAAGTATTCCTTTTTTAGCACGCTCAAATAAATTAGCGATTCCATTCATCTCAGGTGCATTAAAAAATCCTTCCCCTAAAAAATCAGATTTAAACTGAACAACAGTTTCAGTACCATTTGCAGTTAATCTATCTGTAAATCCGTTATGGGGCAAATTAGATCCTAACAATATAAGCTGACTGTTATTAAAATATGAGAGGTGATTTCCAATATGTCGTTTACCTTTACCTTTATTTACATATACCAGTTCTAACTCTGGATGAAAATGCCAAAAGGCAAAGTTATTTTCCCTCTTTTCAGTATGTTGTTTAATTAATAAAGAACTACCAAAGCTTGGGCTCACTTTTTCGAATGTAGGTTTCTTATTAGGCATAATTCTTTTTGCTACAAATTTACGACATAATTATTTTAAATAGTATATATAATTAACAATAATATATACTATTTTACCTTAACAATTTGTTAACTATATATTTACAGTTAAAATAACATACAAATTGACCAAAATGGATGTTTTTTAACGGGCTAATGCATGATACATTTGTCATGTTGAACGTTAAAAAAACCAAGTCATGAAAAAAGTAATTAAAAAAAGTATTTTAATGGGAGTTATGTTAACTACCCTATTAAGCAACGCTACTAACGAAGGTTCTTCTTTTATTCCTAAAAAAGAAAAAGATATTTCGAGAACAATGGTTACCATAAACGATGTTAAAAAAGGACAAAAATTGGTAATTAAAGATGTAAATGGTTTTGTACTATACAAAGAACTCTTAAAGGAAGCTGGAATTTATACTAAAACATTTGATTTAACCGAGTTGCCGGATGGTGATTATGTCTTTGAATTAGATAAAGATTTACAGATAAAAACAATTCCTTTTAGTGTATTTTCAAATGAAGTGACCTTTGATAAAGAAAAGGAAACAACTATTTACAAACCCTATATAAGATTAAAAGACAATTACATTTATATTAATAAACTAGCTTTAAACGAAGCTCCTTTAGATGTGAAAATTTATTATTCGGGTGATAGTAATACTGGTTATAAAGAATTAATACATTCTGAAACTATTAAAAACACCAAAAGTATTGGAAAAGTATATAAACTTTTAAAAGATGCTCCCGGTAAATATAGTGTAGAACTAAGTTCAGACAGCAGAACCTATCAAGAATCTTTTACTCTATAACCAGTAATTATAATTTGTTGGTTAAAAAAGGTGTACAATTAAGTACACCTTTTTTTTGATTAATCTTGAGTATTTATCCTTTCAGTAATCCTTAAAATTATTTCTACCACTAATATTATACTATTGATGTTATTCACATTAAAAAATTACATACATCTATAATTAACATGCTTACTATTAATAGTTAATTTCAACAAAAAGCTTATAAACATATATTAATTTAACCTAAGTATATGCTATTTTAACTTAACATTAAATTAACATAGAATAAATTGATAAAATAGCATATAAATTAGTCAAAATTGATGTTTTGTAACAGAGTCATCCATTATAAATTTGTACTGTAATTATTAAAGAACCAAATCATGAAAAATAGAAAAACAATAATTAATAAAAGTATAGTAGCAGGATTAATGCTAACAGCATTAGTTGGCCATGCAAATGATAGTTTTAAAACTAATCCTATCAACAACATCAATAAAACAATCATTACTTTAAATAATGTTAAAGAAGGAAATCAATTATTGATTAAAGATCTTAATGGTATTGTTATTTACAGAGAAGCCATTAAAAATACAGGAACATACTCTAAAGGTTTTGATTTAACAGCGCTTCCAAAAGGAGATTATTTCTTTGAATTAGAAAAAGACATTGAAATTAAATCAATTCCATTTAAAGTTGAAGAAAAAAAGGTGGTTGTTAATGAGAACGAAACGACCATTTATAAGCCTTATGTATCTACAAAAGGTAAATGTGTGTTTGTAACTAAATTGGCTTTAAATAAAGAGCCTTTAAGTGTAAAAATTTACTCAGAAGATGGTGTTTTACTTCATTCTGAAACTATTAACGATACAAAAACAATTGAAAAAGCTTATAAACTTGCATTACACGGAGACTATAAAATGGTGCTTTCGTCTAATGGAAGAGAATATTCAAAATACATCTCAATTTAAAGTTTGATGTGATATATTCAGTTTAGTTTAGTTTGTTAAAAAGGTGAGTTCTATGAATGGCTCACCTTTTTTAAGGTATTTATTAAAAATTTAGGTTAAAATAGAATAGAATATCGTTAATATAGATGTTTTAATGGCGGCTCAAGAGCCTTATTTTTGTATAAGAATTTTGAGTTTACAAAAGTTCACATCACGATATATGATGTATTATTTAGTTTAGTTTAGTTTGTTAAAAAAGTGAGTGCCTAGGTACTCACTTTTTATTTTTAGCCTTTTATTATTTATTTACCTGGAAAGTTTGCTTTTCGCTTTTCTAAAAAGGCAGTGGTTCCTTCAACAAAATCTTCTGTCCCAAAACAATTACCAAATTCTTTTATCTCAATATCAAAACCATTAATTCCATCAGTATAATTGGCGTTAATGGCCCTAATGGCTGCACTAATTGCTACTGATGAGTTATTAGTGATTTTAGTTGCTAACTTTGTACATAACGGTATTAATTCTTCTTGAGTTGTTACATGATTAACTAATCCATAGGTTAATGCTTGATTAGCATCAATCATTCCTGCAGTCATAATCATTTCCATAGCACGACCTTTTCCAACCAAATTTGGTAAACGCTGTGTACCACCGTATCCAGGAATTACGCCGAGTGATACCTCAGGTAGTCCCATTTTTGCATTATCACTAGCCACTCTAAAATGGCAAGCCATAGCCAATTCTAATCCGCCTCCAAGCGCAAAACCATTCACAGCAGCTATAACAGGTTTAGATAGATTTTCAACAAAATCAAATAATATGTCATGACCTTTAGCGGACAATTTCTTTCCTTCTTTCACATCAAAATCTGCAAATTCACTAATATCTGCACCTGCTACAAACGCTTTTTCTCCACTTCCAGTTACAATAATAACCTTAACCTCACTATCTTCCTCAGCAGCTTTAAAAGCCTTATGTAATTCTTTGATAGTCTCCTTGTTTAAAGCGTTTAGCTTGTTAGGTCGATTAATAATTATGGTGTTTATACTATTAGTGACTTTTGATAGAATGTTATTATAACTCATGTTTACTTAATTTACTTTTATATGTGTATGTTTTTATCAGCAGTTAATTTTCTTTAGGTAATATTACTTTAAAACTGGTTCCTATGTTGGTTTCAGATTTAAAAGAAATACTGCCTTTGTGCATTTCAACTATATTTTTAACCATGGCAAGACCAAGCCCCATACCACTAGATTTGGTAGTAAATTTAGGTTCAAATACCTTATGCTTATTCTCTTCAGAAACACCAGAACCATTATCTGAAACCGTTATTACAACATCATTATTTTGAGATTGAACACTTACAACTATTTTAGGTTCTTTAGTATCTGGAATGGCCTGAATAGCATTTTTTACCAAATTGGTTACCACTCTAATAAGTTGTGTTCTATCAAACTTAGCAATAATTTCATCAGTATCCGAACTGAAAACAATATAATCTTCGTTAAATATGTCTAAAGCCAATTTTACTGTTTTAACCACATTAAGTGTTTCGCTTTGTTGCGCTGGCATTTTTGCAAAACTTGAAAAAGCTGAAGCTATAGAACTCATGGTATCAATTTGCTGAATCAATGTTTTAGTGTATTCATCTACTTTTTTGTAAATATCTTCGTCTGAAGGATCAAATTTTCTTTGGAAGTTTTGAACGGTTAAACGCATAGGGGTCAACGGATTCTTAATTTCATGAGCCACTTGTTTTGCCATTTCTCTCCAGGCTTGCTCACGTTCACCTGTTGCTAATTTTACAGCACTTTCCTCAAGCTCATCAATCATGCTATTGTATGAATTAACTAATATTGAAATCTCATCACTTGCATCTTCAATCTCAATTTTTTGATTACGCTTTTCTAAACGCGTCGTGTTAATTTTTTCACTAATGGTTTTTAATGATTTTGTAATATATTTTGATAACCAAAAAGCAATGGCTACAGCAATAAGCATTACAAAAGAATAGGCAATAAATAGCCTTATTAAAAATTCGTTTAATTCATTAGATAGAAAATTGTCATTCTCTAAAAAAGGCAGATTTAATATGGCTATAGGTTTAAACTTTTGATCTAATATATACGAATATGAAGATTGAAATGTTTCTCCGTTTTCTTTACTTTTTTCAATATACCGATGCTCTGCTTTATTGGAAAGTTCGTTTAAAACCTCGGTACGCATACATATTTGTAAAGTATCTAGCGTAAGTGTGGCTCTTGATGTTTTTAAAAGAGATCCATCTAAATCATAAATATTTAATTGAAGTGAATGAACTTCGGCAATTTTATAAATCTCGTCTTTAAATATTAACGGAATTTTTTCGGTAGTAACCGGATAGGATGTCTCTCTTAAAACATAGTTAATATGCCTTTGTATAGCTATTTCTTTACGCTCAAGTCGCTGTTTATGATAATCTTCTGTTTCCCCTTTATATTGATATATGGCAACACCTGCAATAAGAATGGAAGCTAAAAGCACCAAAATAATCATCCCTAAAAAAATACGTGTACGAAGCGACAACTTTTTTAATTTCATGCTTTAAAATGTAAAGAGTATTAAATATAGCAATAATCAAACCAATATTATCACGCATCAGGATTTTTAGCTCTTATAGTTTTATAGAGCTTAAAACCTATCATAATTAGGAGTGCTAAAAGGATAAGACCAATAAGTCCATAAATCCAATTAATAGCATTTTTTAAAATTACCAAAAAGACAACTGCAAATAAAATAAAAGTGGCCCCTTCATTCCAAATACGCATAAAACTAGATGTTTTTTTAACCACATCATTTTGTAATTGTTTAAAGTATTGATGTGTTTTAAGATGATACAGTATAAGAAGAATAACAAATGCTAATTTAACATGCATCCAAGGTTGTTGCAACCAATACGGTTGTAAAATAAGTAACCAAATAGCAAAAATAGTTGCTAAAATCGCTGAAGGCCAAGTAATAATATACCACAACCGTTTGGCCATAAGTTTAAGCTGTTTTCCTAAAATTTCCTTCTCTGGTGATGGTTTATGAAACGATTCTATTTGGTAAACAAACAATCTGGGAATGTAAAATAAGCCAGCAAACCATGTAATAACAAATATGAGGTGAAACGATTTTATATAATTATAAAACTCCATATAGTCTCCGTTTTTACAATATAAACTAGTCCTTATTGATTAACTCTTTTCTCACTTCTTTATTTAAAAAGTAGGCTGTCACCGCTGTAGATAATACATCTGAAATGGGGAATGACATCCAAACACCTAACTCTCCGTAAAATTTTGGCAGAATTAAAATTAAAGGAATAAAAAATAGTCCTTGACGCAATAGCGTTAAAAGTAGAGCAGGTATAGCTTTTCCTATAGCTTGAAAATAAGCAGCCCCAATAAGTTGAATAGCTATAATAGGAGTTGCAGCAAAAACCCAACGCATATCGCTTGGTGTTTTACTTAAAACAGCTACATCAGACGTGAACATTCTAGTTATTTCTTCAGGGAAAATCATTAACAAAATAAATACCAACGTAGCCATAATCATAGCGTATTTGATGGCAATATTAATGGTGTGCCTCACTCTAGTAAAATTCTGGGCCCCATAATTAAATCCTGCAATGGGTAAAAATCCTTGTGTTAAACCTAACACAGGAAACATTGCAAACATTAACATTCTTCCCACTATGGCATATGATGTTACTGAGGTTTCTCCGCCTAAATCATATAAGATATTATTCATAAATAAATAGGTAATACTCACTACAGCTTGTCTAGATAAGGTTACAAACCCAAGTGATCCTATTTCTGACACAATAGACTTACTTAATCCAAAATGCGAAAAGCTTATTTTTAACTCAGAATATTTGGATAGAAAAAACCAAACAATAAAACCCAAACAAAGCACATAGGAAATTGAGGTTGCCCAAGCGGCACCTTCCATTCCAAAGTCTAATACATTAATTAGAATATAGTCTAAAAGCAAGTTACTAACAGACGGAATCATCATGGCATACATCGCAAATTTGGGTTTGCCTTCTGCTCGAATAACCGTGTTTCCCATCATGCAAAGTGCTAAAAAGGGAACACCATAAAGGACAATAGTGTAATAAATTTTAGCAGGATTGAAAATAGCTCCTTTACCACCAAAAGACAAAATAATGCTGTCTCTAAACGTTAATCCTATAACAACCAAACTAATGGTTAGCAACAACGTAAGAGTTATTTGATTGCCAAAAGTTTTTAATGCTTTTTTATTGTTATTAGCCCCTAAAGCTCGCGAGATAATTGACGATCCTCCAATACCAATTGACATCCCTAACGCTGCAATAAAAAAGGATACTGGTAGCACAACATTAATGGCGGCTATAGCAATAGAACCTATCCAATTTCCAACAAAAATAGTGTCTACTAAAATATTTAGAGACATCACTAAAATCCCTATTGATGCAGGAACAGCTTGCTTAATAAGTAATTTGCTTATTGGTTGAGACCCCAAGTCTTGGGAAGATATTTTTGCCATTTATTATTTGTGGTTTAAACCCAGTTAGTAATCCATTTTGATACTAATGATACCCATTCGGCATCATCATTTAAGCATGGAATCGTGGTAAAATCTTTGCCTCCCATTTCGTGAAAAATTTCTTGTCCTTCCATAGCTATTTCTTCTAAAGTCTCTAAACAATCGCTAACAAAAGCAGGAGTTACAATAGCCATGTTTTTTATGCCTTGTTTTCCTAAACGCTCAATGGTTCTATCTGTATACGGTTGCAACCAAGGATCAAAACCTAGTCGCGATTGAAACGACGTAGAAAACGTTCCTTCTTTTAATTTTAAGGTTTCACCAACTAATCTAGTGACCTCATAACATTGATGTCTATAACAAAATTCATGCGCTTTTGAAGGTGTTGAACAGCAACTTCCATCTATTTTACAATGCGATTTAGTAATATCACTTTTTCTAATATGTCGTTCAGGAACTCCGTGATAGGAAAACAATAGATGTTCATAGGTTTTTCCTTCTAAGTGTTTTTTTATAGAATTTGAAAGTACTTTGATATAATCTGGATTATTATAAAAAGCTGGTAGTGATTCTATTTTTAAATTGGGAAACTGTGCTTTTTGAATCTCATCTGCCAACACAACAATGGTCTCGGTAGTTGCCATGGCAAATTGCGGATATAACGGAATTAGTAACACTTCTTCTACCCCTTTATCTACTAAATCCTGAAGTCCTTTTTGAATAGACATACTTCCGTAACGCATGGCTAAACCAACTGGAACCTCTACTTGTTTTTCAACTTTTTCCTGTAATCGTTCTGATAACACAATTAGCGGAGAACCTTCGTCCCACCAAATCTTTTTGTACGCCGCGGCCGACGCTTTGGGACGTGTTTTTAATATAATGCCTTTAACGAGTAATGTTCTTGCCCAAAGCGGCAGGTCAATTACACGTTCATCCATTAAAAATTCACCTAAATAGTTCTTAACATCTTTTGGTTCTGGACTATCTGGAGAACCAAGGTTTACTAGTAAAACACCCTTTTTCATTAACAATATTATTTTTTATTACGAAGATAACGCCATTACGTGTTATTTTGATTTATTCTTTATTTCTTTTCAAAAAGATTAACTTTTAGCTTGTTCTGTTTTTTGTTGATGGTATAATTTAGGTCGTTCTTCATTATAATCACAATCTTGAAAAATTCCGCAAGACACATTAGAACGCACTAAAGATTTCGAATTTTCGTATTTAGATAATGCCTCGATTTCTGGAGTTAGATATTTCATTTTTAAATTAATTTAAAGACATAATATATTTCTTTGGTGTTGTACCATACTTCTTTTTAAACGCTGCAATAAAATGACTCGATGTACTATAGCCCACTCTAAGACCAACTTCATTAACATTATTATCTCCAGACTCCAAGAGCTTTCTGGCTACTTCCATTTTATAATCAAATAAAAAACTAAAAACCGAGTCTCCATAAATTTGTTTAAATCCGTCTTTTAATTTTTTTAAACTTAGCCCAATTTCATCAGCCAATTCCTGTAAACTTGGAGGTTCGGCCATTCTAGAAATAATAATATCTTTAGCTTTCTTTATTTTAGTTACATTAGTTTCATCAACTAAAAAAGGGCACTGTTCAATATTGTAAGTATCTTCATTTCTATTGAAATACAAGCTTAAAATTTCATAAGCTTTTCCTCTAAAATATAATTGTTTTATAGATTGATTTAGGTTGTAATTGATTAATTGATTTAAAACAATAGCCATTGAGGGAGATATTTCTCCATCCTTATAATATTTTTTTTCTTTATTATCCTCGTTTAAAAACGAGATATAATTGGCTTCTAAAGAAAATAAGGAATGAAACTTTTTGATAGAAATTAAAACAGAAACAACCCATGAGTTTGGATTTATTTCAAGATTAATTGGTAAGCTCTTTTGTGGGTTATAAAGTAATAACGAATTTTCTTCAAGTATGTTTAAAATATAAGCGCCCTCATTAAAGACAAACTTACTTAGACCCTTTAAACAAAAATGAAACTGTATAAAATTATTTTGAACGCTTCGCTCTAAATTTATAACCCTTTCCTCATCATTCTTATAGGCTAGAACAAAAAAATCATCATCAACTGCCGTTTCTTCAAAATACCCTTTAGCGACATTTTTTTTGTTATTTTTATCTTGTAATAGATTGCTGTTATTTGGATTCATTCTAAATTACGATATAAAAAGTACGTTATTTGCCCCCAAAAATATGATAAATATCATTTACTCGTTAAAAAAACAGTTAAAAACCTCAAATCGACACTAAAAGTTCTTTTGGCGTTGTTTTTTTACATTTGAGCAACATACATTTGTTAAAAAAAAATTGAAAGCTATTTATGCATCAATATAATGTTTCTAAAAGTAGTTCTTTTTATGCCATTGGTTTAAGTTATAAAAAAGCTGATGCCGACATAAGAGGACACTTTAGTTTAGATGAAAATTCAAGGATAAACTTACTCAATCAAGCTAAAGAAGCCGGTATTGAAAGTTTGGTTGTTACATCTACTTGTAATAGAACCGAAATTTATGGATTTGCTCAACATCCATTTCAACTCATCAAATTATTATGCGATAACACTAAGGGAACTGTAGAGGAGTTTCAAAAAGTAGCATACATTTATAAAAACCAAGAAGCTATCTCACATTTATTTCGTGTTGGTTCTGGTTTAGATAGTCAAATTTTGGGCGATTTTGAAATTATTAGTCAAATAAAAAAGAGTGCCATTATTTCAAAAAAAATGGATTTACTTAATCCGTTTATAGAACGACTTGTTAATGCCGTTATTCAGGCCAGCAAGCGTATTAAAACTGAAACAGACATCTCATCTGGAGCTACATCAGTGTCTTTTGCTTCCGTACAGTATATATTTCATACCGTTGAAGACATATCACACAAAAACATCTTGCTTTTTGGTACAGGAAAAATTGGAAGAAATACTTGCGAAAACCTAGTCAAGCATACTAAAAATGAGCGCATTACACTCATTAATAGAACTAAAAATACAGCAGAACATATTGCTGGAAAATTTAACTTAGTTGTTAAGGATTATACCAATTTACAAGAGGAAATTAGCAACTCAGATATTTTAATTGTCGCTACAGGAGCACAAAGACCGACCATTGATAAGCATCTTATCCAGTCCGATAAACCATTATTAATTCTAGATTTATCGATTCCAAAAAATGTGCATGACAACGTTGAAGATTTACCTAATGTAATGCTGGTTCATTTAGATGATTTATCTAGAATTACAGATGAAACTCAAGAAAAAAGAAAAGAGCACATTCCTCTTGCTGAAACCATTATTGAAGAGGTAAAAAAAGAGTTTAATGACTGGTTAGAAACCAGAAAATTTGCTCCCACCATTAAAGCGTTAAAAAATAAGTTAATCGACTTTAAAAATGCTGAATTAGAATTACAACGCAAAAAAAATGCTGATTTTAATGAAGAACAAGCCGAATTAATTAGCAATAATATTATTCAAAAAATAACAAACCACTTTGCTCATCACTTAAAGGACGATAATATCTCTACAGATGACAGCCTTGAGCTTATAAAAAAAGTGTTCCAATTAGAAACTTTAATCGATGTCTGAAATCATACGAATTGGTACTCGCGATAGTGAATTAGCATTATGGCAGGCTAAAACTGTACAACAACAACTTGAAAATTTAGGCTACAAAACAGAATTAGTTCCTGTTAAATCAACCGGAGATTTAGTTCTAGACAAACCTTTATACGAACTAGGAATTACTGGTATTTTTACCAGAACCTTAGATATAGCTATGTTGAACGAAGATATTGATATTGCCGTTCATTCACTTAAAGATGTTCCAACCATCTTACCAAAAGGCATTATTCAAGCCGCCGTTATAAAAAGAGGTAATATTAACGACACCTTGGTTTTTAAAAATAACGAAGAGTTTTTATCGCAAAAAGAGGCCATTATTGCAACAGGTAGTTTACGAAGGCGCGCACAGTGGCTTAACCGATTTCCAACGCATACCATTGTTGATTTACGTGGAAATGTAAACTCGCGTATGCAAAAACTAAAAGACAATGACGATTGGAATGGTGCTATTTTTGCTGCCGCTGGTTTAGGTAGAATTGGTATACGACCGGAGGAAGCCATTAACTTAGATTGGATGATTCCTGCTCCTGCTCAAGGAGCAGTGATGATTACATCTCTTAAAGAAAATGAATACGCGGTAAATGCCTGTGCTGAATTAAATGATGAAGAAACCGAGATTTGCACTACTATAGAGCGTGAGTTTTTAAATCGGTTAGAAGGTGGATGCACTGCTCCTATTGGAGCTTTAGCTAAAATTAAAAACGAAGAAGTTTCTTTTAAAGGTGTTTTATTAAGTAGAGATGGCTCTAAAAAAATTGAGGTGACTCGTGTTGAAAAATTAGGTTCTCATCATACCATCGCAAAATTCTGTGCCGACTATGTTATAGAACGTGGTGGCAAACGTTTAATGGATGAATTGCTAAGATCGGAAAAACAAACCATGGTTTACTCTACAAAAACATTAACCGAAGATCAAAGGCATTTATTAAATCATAAAATATCTGTAAAAAGTGCTGACTTCATTAAAGTGAGCATTAACCGAATTCCAAAAACAATTTTAAAATCAAATCTTAAAAATATTATAATCACTAGTAAGAATGCTGTTGAATCTCTAATAACAAATTTTTCAGCAGAAGAGTTACAGTTTAATAGTATTTATTGCGTTGGAAGGCGGACAAAAAAATTAATAGAACAAAAAATTGGCAGCGTAACCCATTCAGAAAATAACGCTAAAAATTTAGCTAATTATTTAGTAGATTATATTGAAGGAACCGAAGTGACTTATTTTTGTAGCAATTTACGTTTAGATGAGTTACCAAAAATTTTAGAAGAAAATAACATCACTGTTAATGAAGTGGAAGCGTATCAAACAGTCTATTCATCTATAAAAGTTGATGACTCTACAGAAGGAGTTATGTTCTACAGCCCATCAACAGTGGAAAGTTATATATCTCAAAATAAACCAAAGAAAATAGCTTTTTGTATAGGTGAAACTACCGCAAAAGAAGCAAAAAAACACTTTAAAGATGTTCGTACAGCTAAGGTACCAACTGTTGAAAGTGTGATTGAATTAGTGAATGAATATTACGTGTAAAACACAACAACCAATATGATTAAGAACGATTTATTTTTAAGAGCTTTAAAAGGAGAAACTATTGAACGCCCACCAGTTTGGATGATGCGTCAAGCAGGCCGTTATTTACCAGAATTTATAGCTATTCGTGAAAAATATGATTTCTTTACACGCTGCAGAACTCCTGAGTTGGCTAGTGAAATTACAGTTCAACCTATTCGCCGATTTGGTATGGATGCTGCCATATTGTTTAGTGATATTTTGGTGATCCCACAGGCAATGAATATAGAAGTCCAAATGAAACCCAATTTTGGTCCGTATTTACCAAATCCCGTTCGTGATCAAAAAGGCGTAGATGCTGTTGTTGTTCCCGATGTAAACGTAGAACTAGGCTATGTAATGCAAGCTATAAAAGCAACTAAAGAATTGTTGAATGATGAAGTTCCACTTATTGGTTTTGCAGGCTCGCCGTGGACTATTCTTTGTTACGTTGTTCAAGGTCAAGGAAGTAAGACTTATGATAAAACCAAAGAATTTTGTTTTACAAACCCCATAGCAGCACACCAATTATTACAAAAAATTACAGATACTACGATTGCTTATTTAAAAGCTAAAGTAAAGGCTGGTGTTGATGCCGTACAGATTTTTGATTCTTGGGGAGGTATGCTATCTCCTGTTGATTATCAAGAGTTTTCTTGGCAATATATCAATCAGATCATAGAAGCTTTAAAAGACGAAGCACCCGTTATTGCCTTTGCAAAAGGATGTTGGTTTGCGTTAGAAGATATGGCACAATCGAATGCTTCTGCATTAGGGGTTGATTGGACATGCTCTCCAAAAATAGCGCGTGAATTAACAGGCGGAAACATTACTCTTCAGGGTAATTTTGATCCTGCGAGATTATTATCGCCACCATCAGAAATCAAAAAGATGGTACATCAAATGATTCGTGAATTTGGTAAAGACAAATACATCGCAAACTTAGGTCATGGTATTTTGCCTAATATTCCTTTAGAAAATGCCAAAGCTTTTATTGATGCTGTAAAAGAATATAAAGAAGTCTAGAGCTTTTAAATAAGCATGAATATTTAAAATTAAAAAGTAGGTTTATTGAATCTATTTTTTAATTTTAACATTCAGTCTTTAAACAACTTATAGACCAATTGCTATTAAATGAATTACCGTTCAGATACATTTTTTATTGAATACTTAAAACCCGAAGACGCTCTTAATCTTAATAAATTATTAGTATCAAATACTGAGCGTTTTAAACGCTATTTACCTAAAACACTGTCTGAAAACAGAACTCTGGACAGCTCCAAATCTTACATTGTTAAGCGTATTGATTTAATGGCTTCAAAATCAGAATATACCTTTACCATTAAAGACACTTTAACTAAAAACATCGCAGGCTTAATCATTTTAAAGTCTATCGATTGGAACAAAAATAAAGGCGAGTTTGCGTATTGCATTGGTAAATCTTACGAAAAAAATGGCTGGATGAGCCAAGCCATACGTGCAGTTTCAAAATTTGCATTTCAAGAACTAAAACTTGAAACACTTCAAATCATTTCGCATAAAACCAATAAAGCCAGTGTTAAGGTGGCTGAAAGAAACAATTTTGTTTGGAAAAAAACATTAAAACACGAATTTATTCCTTCTGGACAACCACCTCTGGATATGGAATTATACGAGTTGACATATGAAAGATAAATTTTACCAATATATTCAAGATTTACAAGATACCATTACTTCAAAACTTGAAGCTATTGATGGTAAAGCAACGTTTAAAGAAGATCTCTGGCAACGCCCTGAAGGCGGTGGCGGAAGAACTCGAGTGATTGAAAATGGAGATGTATTTGAAAAAGGAGGTGTGAATATTTCTGGTGTTCACGGAAAACTTCCAAAATCGATGCAATCCTATTTTAAAGTTGGTGATGTTGATTTTTTTGCCTGTGGATTAAGTTTGGTCTTGCATCCAAAAAACCCAATGGTGCCAACAGTTCATGCTAATTGGCGCTATTTTGAAATGTATGATAAAAACGAGAATATTATTGACCAATGGTTTGGTGGCGGACAAGATTTAACGCCCTATTACTTGTTCGAGGAAGATGCGAAACACTTCCATCAAACTTGTAAGATAGCTTGTGATAAACATCATCCTGATTTCTATACCGATTTTAAAGAAAAATGTGATTCGTATTTTTACAATACGCATCGCGAAGAAGCTCGTGGTATAGGTGGTTTATTTTTTGATTACTGCAAAGCATCAGAAGATATGAGCATGCAAAATTGGTATGATTTTGTAACTGAAGTTGGTGATAGTTTCCTTGAAGCTTATGTTCCTATTGTTGAAAAACGTAAAAATTTACCCTATTCAAAAGAGCAAAGAAATTGGCAAGAAATACGCCGTGGGCGTTATGTAGAATTCAATTTAGTTCACGATAAAGGCACGCTTTTCGGATTAAAAACGAATGGTCGTATTGAAAGTATTTTAATGAGTTTGCCACCACATGTACAATGGGTTTATAATCACCATCCAGAAAAAGGTAGCGACGAAGAAAAATTAATTCATGTATTAAAACATGCTAAAAATTGGGTTTAAATTATGACTTCAATAAGGTTTTAAAACCTTTTTACTTTGTATTTTTAACCTCCTAAAATAAGACTATGTATCCACTTAGAAGAAATAGACGTTTAAGAGCCAATGAAGCTATTCGCTCTTTAGTAAGAGAAACCATTATTACACCCAATGATTTTTTAGTACCGCTTTTTGTAGTTGAAGGTAAGGGTGTAAAAGAAGAAATTCCTTCGATGCCTAATTACTTTCGTTATAGTTTAGATTTGTTAGAAAAAGAAGTGAAGGAGCTTTGGGCAATGGGCTTGAAATCGGTTCTATTATTTGTAAAAGTGCCCGATAATTTAAAGGATAATAAAGGTACCGAAGCTTTAAATCCTAACGGATTAATGCAACGCGCTATTAAAACTGTAAAAAATGCTTGTCCAGATATGTTGGTGATGACCGATGTAGCAATGGATCCCTATTCATCTTACGGTCATGATGGTATTGTTCAAAATGGAATGATTTTAAATGATGAAACTGCTGATTTTTTAGCCAATATGAGTCTGTCACATGCCAAAGCAGGTGCTGATTTTGTAGCGCCAAGTGATATGATGGATGGTCGTATTATAACGATTCGCGAAGCTTTAGAAGATGATGGCTTTTTAAATACTGGCATTATGAGCTATTCTGCTAAATATGCCTCAGCTTTTTATGGGCCTTTTAGAGATGCTTTAGACTCTGCTCCTGTGGATATGGTGGATGTTCCAAAAGATAAAAAAACCTATCAAATGGATTATGCGAATCGCATTGAAGCCATTAGGGAAACAGAAATGGATATTGAAGAAGGCGCCGATATTGTGATGGTAAAACCAGGTTTGTGTTATTTAGATATTGTTAGAGAAATAAAAGATGCGGTCGACGTTCCTGTAGCTGTATATCAAGTGTCTGGTGAATATGCCATGATAAAAGCCGCTTCAGAAAAAGGTTGGTTAAATCATGATGCCGTGATGATGGAACAGGTTACTGCAATAAAGCGTGCTGGTGCCGATATCATTGCAAGTTATTTCGCTAAAGATGTCGTTAAACTTTTAAATCGTTAACGACTATCAAACAAACCTTTATGTTTTATCACCCTGAGCGCAGTCGAAGGGTCGCCAAAGATGTTGCAAAATTAATTCTGTACTTATGATGTTTAAGAGTCTTTCTTTTAAAGTTTCTTGTTTGTTTCTTTGTGTTCAATTAACGCAAGCACAATTACAATATGATACCCCAGAATCCGTAGGATTAGACTCTAAAGTTATTCAAAAAAGCGTTGATTCCATCATGCAAAAAGGCATCGAGGAACACGCATTTCCTGGCGCACAACTTTTAGTGGCTAAACAAGGAAAAATTATTTTTCATGAAGCCTATGGTTTTCATACCTATGATAGTATTCAAAAAGTTGGCTTAGATGATATCTATGATTTGGCATCGGTGACTAAAATAACGGGGCCACTTCCTGCTTTAATGAAATTGTACGAAGAAGGAAAGCTAGATTTAGATAAACCGTTTAGCTATTATTGGAAATCTTGGCGACATAAAAAAGACAAAAAGAATATAACCCTCAGGGAACTCCTGGCGCATCAATCTGGTTTGCAGCCTTATATTGTATTTTTAAGTGATGTTATAAAAGATGGCAAAATAAAAAGACGTTTTGTT
The DNA here is from genome assembly GCF_011762485.1 of Yeosuana marina. Classification (GTDB taxonomy): domain Bacteria; phylum Bacteroidota; class Bacteroidia; order Flavobacteriales; family Flavobacteriaceae; genus Yeosuana; species Yeosuana marina. The sequence continues at coordinate 334,073 of NZ_JAAKGI010000001.1, read as the reverse complement.
AAAACTCAACCTAATAAACGGTTTTCAAACGAAGCTTTTCCAAATATTTACGTGAAAAACAGATTTAAAAATAAGGTTTTTAGACAAATAAAACGATCAAAAGTCAGCAAAGAAAAAGTATACAACTATTCTGGATTAGCCTCCTTAATATATCCGCAACTTATTGAAAATATTACGGGTGTTCCCTATCAAACTTATTTACAAGACAACTTTTACCGCCCTTTGACTTGTTATACTTTAGGGTATACACCTAGTTTAAAACACTTTAAAAATCCTATTGTCCCCACAGAATACGATTCTATTTTTAGAAAAACACTTACTAAAGGTTGGGTGCATGATGAAAATGCAGCCCTTTTAGGAGGCGTTTCTGGGAATGCGGGACTCTTTGGTACCGCTACAGATCTAGCAAAACTCATGCAAATGTATATGCAGAAAGGGACGTACGACGGCAAACAGTATTTAAAAGAATCAACCCTTAGTGAGTTTACTAAAATTCAATATCCTAAAAATGATAATAGGCGTGGTTTAGGGTTCGATAAGCCTTTAATTGGGAACGATACGCTTAGTTTAAAAGAAGCCTACCCGGCTCCAGAAGTGAGTGCTGAAAGTTTTGGTCATGCGGGTTTTACAGGAACATTTCTTTGGGCAGATCCCAAAAACGAGTTGGTTTTTATTTTTCTATCAAATCGTGTATATCCTACACGAGCAAACAGAAACTTATATAGTCTAAATATTCGTCCAGCTTTACAGGAAGTATTTTATACCGCATTAAAAAAAGATTAAGTTCTATATAGCTACTAGCTTTTACAAAGTGTTGTGAATTTAATTTTGTATTTTCACAATTAAAATAAGTTTTAATGAATGCACTAATTTTCTGGGCAACCATATCTATTTTCTTTTCCTTTTTATGTTCTATTCTTGAAGCTGTTTTATTAAGTATTACACCTACATTTATAAACGTAAAAAAACAAGAAGGAAAAGAGTATGCATTAACCTTAGAAACTTTAAAAAAAGATGTAGACAAACCTTTAATTGCGATTCTCACTCTAAACACCATTGCCCATACTTTAGGAGCTATGATGGTTGGTATAGAGGCTGAAAAACTACCGTATAAAATTGAACTTTTTGGTATTAATACCGTAGGCATAGTGTCGGCAATTATGACCTTTTTAATTTTAGTGGCCTCTGAAATTATTCCAAAAACCATTGGGGCAACCTATTGGAAATTCCTGGCTAATTTTACTTCAAAAGCACTAACCATTTTAATTTTTCCATTAAAATATACGGGGCTTTTATGGTTGCTTCAGCTAACCACAAAACTTATTGGAGGCAAAGGGCATCATGGCAGCGCCCTTAGTAGAGAAGATTTTCAAGCTATGACGAATCTTGCTGAAGAAAAAGGAGTGTTCTTAAAATCTGAAAGTAAGGTGATTAAAAATATGCTTACTTTTAAAGATGTTTTGGTTAAAGACATTATGACTCCGAGACCCGTCATGAAAATTGAAAATGAGAACGAATCTATTAAAGTCTTTTTCGATAAAAATTCAAACATTCGCTTTTCCCGAATTCCTATTTTCGAAAACGATTATGATAATATTACAGGATTAGTTTTAAAAGATGATGTTTTTAGAGAAATGGCTCTTGGGAACGGTCATAAAAAACTAGCAGATATTAAAAGAACTATTATTATTATTAATAGAGACATCCCCATTCCTAGCCTGTTTGAAGAACTGATAGAAAGTAAAAACCATATGGCTTTAGTAGTCGACGAATATGGTTCTGTAAATGGATTGGTAACTATGGAAGATGTTATTGAAACCTTATTGGGAATGGAAATTATGGATGAAAGTGACAATGTTCCCGATCTTCAATTATTGGCAAGACGGAGTTGGGAAACACGAGCCAAAAAGTTAGGATTAATTGAAGATGAAACTACCGAAGATTAATGGAAACCTGTATCATTAAATCACCTTTAGGTTTTACCAAAATTGTTGGTGATTTTAATGGTATCAGCTCTGTAACGGTTTTAAATTCTGAAGAAAAAATTACCGATATTATTCCTGTTGAACTTGAAGATTGTGCCATTCAACTTAAAGAATATTTTGAAGGAGAACGGAAACAATTTGATTTAAAATTAAACCCACAAGGTACTGATTTTCAAAAAAAAGTATGGGACAAACTTCTTGAAATTCCTTACGGAAAAACAATGTCATATTTAGAATTATCAAAACAATTAGGAGACGTTAAAGCTATTCGCGCCGTTGCCAATGCCAATGCCAAAAATCCTCTTTGGATTATTGTTCCTTGTCACCGCGTTATTGGTTCTAATGGCACTTTAACAGGTTATGCTGGTGGGCTACATAGAAAACAGTGGTTGTTAGAACACGAAAGTCCTTTCAAACAACAATCGCTTTTTTAAATTTCAAACCTTTCAAAATCAAAAACACATAAAATTTTTCCTATATTTATTTCAACTAAACTTTTTAAAAATGAAATTCTTAAAAAAGCTCTTTAAATGGATTGTTATTCTCATCGGATTACTAATTGTTGTCTTATACGCAACAGATACTGATTATTTAATAAAAGCAGTAAGAACTATTTATCTTACAGGACATTCCACTGCTTATTTAGAAGATTATAAAAAATTTGATAATGAACCTATTGCTATAGGAACCCCACAACCTTGGCCCGAACATAAAGATTATAACACGGTTGAAGAAACAGAAACGTTAAAAAAAATAAACAAAGCCAATGGTACTATTGCATATGTAATTATAAAAAATGACAGTATTTGGTTTGAAAACTACTATGATGGCTTTGGAGAAAATTCGAAAAGTAATTCATTTTCCATGGCAAAAAGTTATGTGTCTGGACTTATGGGAAAAGCAATTCAACAAGGGTATATTAAAAGTTTAGATCAACCAGTAAGTGATTTTTTACCCACTTTTAGTGAAGGCTTAGCAGCTAAAATGACTGTCGGCGACTTATCTAGTATGTGTTCTGGAACCAATTGGGATGAAGCATACTACTCTCCATTATCTATCACGACACGTGCTTATTTTGATGACGATTTAGAAAAAGTTATGTTAGGCTTAAAAGTAGTTGATGAACCAGGAAAAGTTTATAAATATGCCAGTGGAGACACTCAACTACTAGCCATGGTTATTGAAAAAGCCACTGGTAAAAAAATGTATAAATACTTAGAAGAAAGTTTTTGGAAACCTTTAGGTTGTGAAAACTCAACGCTTTGGCAAGTAGATAGTAAAGAAAATGATTTAGTAAAAGCGTATTGCTGTATAGCAAGCAATGCTAAGGATTTTGCTCGCTATGGAAAACTTTTTAAAGACCACGGGAAATGGAATGGCAAACAAATCTTAGATTCTGCTTTTGTAGCAAAGTCTATAAAACCACGCTTTAAAGAAAGTCCGGAGTATGGTTACGGTTGGTGGTTAAAACATCAAAATGGAAAAGACTTTTTTATGATGCGCGGGCATCTTGGGCAATATGTAATTGTAGAACCAGAGGACAACGTTATTATTGTAAGACTAGGGCATTCAAAAGGATCAAACGTTGAAGTAGCTTCGTTTACTGAAGATATTACTACCTATATTAATGAGGCTTATAAAATGCTTGAAAAATGATTTCAAAACTGAACCTAGAAAATATTTTGTTTTTGGATATTGAAACAGTTCCAGAAACACAATATTTTTCTGATTTAGACGAAACCAAACAACTACTTTGGGAGCACAAATCGCAATACCAAAGAAAAGACGAGTTTACTGCCGAAGAATTTTATGACCATGCTGGCATATGGGCCGAATTTGGCAAAATAGTCTGTATTTCGGTCGGCTATTTTACCTTTAAAGGAGACCTAAGAAATTTTAGAGTTACCTCTTTTTATGGTGATGAAATTTCCATTTTAATGGACTTTAAAAACCTCCTGATTTCTCATTTTAGTGAAACAAAACATCTATTGTGCGCGCACAACGGTAAGGAATTTGATTTCCCGTACATAGCGCGACGAATGATTATTAATAACATTGAATTGCCTTATAAACTAAATTTATTTGGTAAAAAACCATGGGAAATTCCGCATCTAGACACCTTAGATTTATGGAAATTTGGTGATTATAAAACTTATACTTCTTTAAAATTACTAACCAATGTTTTAGGCATTCCATCTCCTAAAGATGATATAGACGGTAGCGAAGTCTACAGCGTATTCTACGAAGAAAATAATATTGATAGAATTGTTATTTACTGTGAAAAAGACACCATTGCCGTAGCTCAAATATTTCTGCGCTTAAGAGGTGATGACATTCTTCATGAAAACGAAATAACTCATATATAAAAATACTTTGTATTGTATTTTATATATGAGTTATACTTGTTTACAAAAAAATTGTTAGTACTTTTTAAAAGTATCAAGAGTTAAATAACTTGACTAGTATACCTATTAAAAAAAGTTTTTATGCTGTATTACAGCATAAAAACTTTTTTTGTTAAATACAATACACTCTTTAAAAATCGCAAATTCTCTTTAAGTGTTTCTTTGAATTTGCTTTCAGTACTATTAGTAGGTTGTTCAGGTAGATTTGTTGCAATATTCATAAGTCGTAAGTTTATGGTAAATTTGGGATTCTATTAAATTAATTCAGTTTGTTTTGGGGATTATAAAAGTAGCAAAGTTTTTCAATTTATCGTCTAAAAAACATCAATAATCGACGAAAAGCATATATTTTTAACTTTTAGATGATATGTACTACAATTATTATGTATTTCAATTATTTATTAATTCTATATTTCCATTAAAAACATACACGTTCATTATTTATAGATTGCTTATATTTAAGAATCTTAAATTTTACAAAAATGTCTGATAATAAACTATGGGAAGGCTCAACATCTTTTAAAGAAAATAGTCACTTATTCAACTACCAAAAATGGTTAGCAGACAATCATAATTTGCATTTTACTACCTACGAAGATATATGGCAATGGTCGGTTACTAATGCCAGTGATTTTTGGAAAAGTATTTGGGACTATTTCAATGTTATTTCTCATAGCCCATATGAGTCTGTTTTAAAAATGACTACCATGCCAGATTTTGAGTGGTTTCATGGCGCACAACTCAATTATGCCGAACATATATTTAGACAGTCTCAACCTAATCAAACAGCTATCATTTTCAGTAACGAACAAGGTGAATATATAGAATTATCTTGGGCCGATTTAAAGCAAAAGGTAGCTTCAATGGCTGCTTATTTAAAATCAATAGGTGTAACAAAAGGTGATTGCGTAGTGGCTTTTTTACCAAACGTTCCAGAGGCAACCATTTCATTTTTGGCTGTAAACTCAATAGGCGCCATTTGGTCAAGTACGTCTCCAGATTTTGGAACCGAAAGTGTGATTGACCGCTTTGCTCAAATTAAACCCAAAGTTTTTATCACTACGGATGGCTATTATTATAACGGCAAACCTTATGATAAAACATCAGTCGCTGTTAATATTTCCAAGGCATTACCCACACTAGAAAAGGGTATTGTTCTACCTTATTTAAACAAAGAAGATATTTCAAAATTTCCAGAAGACTTTATAAATATTAACGCAGTATTTAAGACTATAGCAGATCAATTAGTTTTTGAACCTGTAGATTTTAGTCACCCTATTTGGGTTTTATATTCATCGGGCACTACAGGATTACCAAAAGCAATTGTCCACTCGCACGGAGGTATTTTATTGGAACATTTAAAATACATGGCATTTCATAATGATGTGCATCAAGGAGAACGCTACTTTTGGTATAGTACCACAGGATGGATGATGTGGAACTTTTTACAATCTGCTTTACTAATGGGAGCAACCATTGTGTTGTATGATGGCAGTCCAACCTATCCAAACTTCAACATGCTTTGGAAGTTTTCAGAAGATTTAAAAATCAATCATTTTGGAACAAGTGCGCCTTTTTTAGTGGCTAGTATGAAAAACAATATCAGACCAAAAAATGAATACGCCTTAACATCTTTACGTTCTATAAGTTCAACAGGAGCTCCTTTACCCCATGAAGCCTTTGAATATGTTTATAACAATATAAAATCTGATGTATGGCTATGCTCTATGGCTGGAGGAACCGATGTTTGCACCGCTTTTGTAGGCGGTACGCCGCTATATGCAGTTCACCCAGGTGAAATACAATGTAAAGCGCTAGGTGTGTCTCTTTATGCTTATGATGATAATGGACAAGCTGTTGAAGATGAATTAGGTGAAATGGTGATTGATAAACCCATGCCTTCAATGCCTATCTATTTTTGGAACGATGACAATAACCAGCGCTATAAAGCCAGTTACTTTGAACAATTCCCCCATAAATGGAGGCATGGTGATTTTATAAAAATCAACTCAAAAACGCATGGGATTGTTATCTATGGAAGATCTGACGCCACGTTAAACAGACATGGCATACGCATTGGCACCAGTGAAATTTACAGATGTATCAACAAAATAAATACTATCGAAGATTCTCTTATTGTTAATTTAGAACTTGAAGGCGGCCAACACTATATGCCTTTATTTGTAAAAATGAAACCATCATACAAGTTGACTGACGATGTGAAAACAGCCATTAATCAACAACTCAAAAAAGAATATTCGCCCAGACACGTACCAGACGATATCATTGAAGTTGCAGATATTCCGTATACTATTAGTGGTAAAAAAATGGAAGCTCCTATTAAAAAGATATTACTAAAAATGCCTTTTGAGAAATCAATTAATGTTGATTCTATGAAAAACCCGGAATCGGTAGATTTCTTTATTGAGTTTGCAAAAACGATTTAAAAATTCAAATCATCTGGGATTTCTTCAGGTTTTGAGGTGTTACTATTAGTATTTGTATCTGTATCATCAGAACAGTCTACCCTAATAGTAAGGTCTTTAGGAACATCAAAATCTTCTTGAGATATATTTAAGTCTTTATCAGCATAGCAACTTTTCATATATAAAGCCCAAATAGGCAATGCCATAGCAGCACCTTGTCCATAGGTAACAGTTGCAAAATGCACCGATCTATCTTCTGCACCTACCCAAACTCCTGTTACTAAATTGGGTACCATACCCATAAACCAACCATCACTTTGATTTTGAGTGGTTCCTGTTTTACCAGCAATAGGGTTTGTAAATTTATACGGATAACCAGTTACTATTTCTCTATAGTCAGCTCTGTAAGTCTCTGCTCCTGATGTTCTTAAGCGCACTCCTGAACCTGATTGCGTAACGCCTTCCATAAGTTTAACCGTTACATAGGCGGTTTCATCACTTAATACATCTCTAGTTTCAGGTTTTACTTGATATAGTACCGTATTGTTTTTATCAGTAATACTAGTTACCATAACTGGTTTTGTATACACTCCTTTATTGGCAAATGCCGAATAGGCTCCTACCATTTCATATACGCTCAAATCTGCTGTTCCTAGAGCAATTGAAGGAACTGGCAACACTTCAGATTCCACACCTAGTTTTTTCACTAAATCGACAACGGGCTTTGGTCCTACTTTATCCATAACTCTAGCCGTTACCGTATTTACAGAGTTTGCCAACGCATCTTTTAACGTCATATAACCTCCATATTCACCACCATTATTTTTTGGCGACCAAGGTTCTGGGTTTCCAAATTTACCGGCTTCAATAGTAATTTGAGAACGCGGAAGAGTATCACAAGGAGACAAATGCAATTGATCAATAGCTGTAGCGTACACAAACGGCTTAAAGGTTGAACCAACCTGACGTTTTCCTGTTTTCACATGATCATACTGAAAATATCTATAATTAATACCACCAACCCAAGCTTTTACTTGCCCTGTTTGAGGATCCATAGACATAAGTCCTGTATGTAAAAACGACTTAGAATAACGCATAGAATCAATAGGCTTCATAATAGTATCTATTTCACCTTTCCATGAGAAAACCCGCATTTGAATAGGTTTATAAAACGTTTCTTTAATTTCTTTATCAGACTTTCCTAAATCATATTTCATATGTCGCCAACGTTCTGATTGTTTCATAGAACGATTCATCAAGTCATCAATTTCACTTTTATCAAGTTCTAAAAAAGGCGCTGTGGGGTTTCTATCTGGTGTATTTTGATGAAAAAATTCAGCTTGTAACCTAGGCATGTGCTCTTGTACGGCAGCTTCTGCATATTGTTGCATTCTAGAATCTATGGTTGTATATACTTTTAAACCATCGCTATTTAAATTATAATAGGTGCCATCTGGCTTTGGATTGTTTTTAATCCAATCTTTCATAAATCCTCTGAGATATTCCCTGAAATAGGTTGCAAGACCTTCTCGATGTGATTCTGGTGAATAGTGTAAATCTAACTCTGTTTTTTGGAGTGAATCTTTAACTTTCTCTGTTATATATCCGTATTTTTTCATTTGAGCCAACACCACATTACGTCTGTTTCTCACTCCAACGGGGTTTCTGTCTGGCAAAGGGTTATACAGAGATGAATTTTTAAACATCCCAACCAACATAGCTGATTCTTTTAAATCTAAATTTTTAGGTTCTTTGCCAAAATAAATTCTTGATGCGCTACGAATACCGTCTGCAAAATTCCCAAAATCATAAATATTAAAATACTGAGCTAAAATTTCTTCCTTGGTATATTGGCGTTCTAAACGGATAGCAATAATCCATTCTTTTACTTTTTGCAATATTCTTTCAAACATATTAGTAGACCCTTCACCATGAAATAATTGTTTTGCTAATTGTTGTGAAATGGTACTAGCACCCCCACCACTACCTAATTTCACGATAGCTCGAAGCGTTCCTCTGGCATCAATTCCAGAGTGTTCGTAATACCTGGCATCTTCTGTTGCTACTAACGCATCAATTAATTGTTTTGGTAAGTCATCATAACCAACAGGGGTTCTGTTATCGTTAAAATAAAACTTACCTAAGGTTACTCCATCCGAAGAAATAATTTCGGTTGCTAAATGTGTTTCGGGGTTTTCAAGTTGTGTATGGTCTGGAAGCTCACCGAAAGCGCCCCAAGATGCTAACGAAAAAATTAATATTACAAAAAGAATACCTGCTGAAAAAAGTATCCAAAACCAACGCACGTATTTATCAAACTCTTGATTGTTGTTTTTAACTTGTTTTGTCTTTGCCATTTAATTTTAATATAAATTCATTTCGAGATTGTTTTTACAACTATTAAAAAACACTCGATAAGACTACTCCTTTAAATTTTTTTTGGTGTTTTCTATTCTAAACCCAACATCTGTAATTCCTTCAAGAGAAACAACACCATGTACCTTACCATTTTCTCTCATGGCATGTTGAATATTTACGGTATATTCTCCTGCTTCTTTAAACACCACATCTTCTTTATACCACAATTTATTTTCTTTAACATCCATAAGTCCCGTTCCTAAAAACTTACCACTTGGATCTGTCATTCTGTACTCTAACGTATCTTTTATCGTTCTACCATGTGGGAATACCATTTCAACAATTAAAAAGATATTACTATACTTATATTCATTTGTATTTCTTAAATCAACAAATAAATTATACGGTTTTATAGAATCTGGTGGATTTATTTTAAACGTAATTATTGAATCTTTATTCCATTCATTAGGAACGGATTTATATTCGTCATAAACTCTTTTTGAGTCACATGAAACAACTATTAAAAAGAGACCTAAAAAAAATAACAATAGATTATTTCGCATTATTTTTAGCGTTTTGTGAGTTTTGAGGTTTTCTTCTGTTTTTATTGTTCCTTCTCTTTTTACGTTTATTTGCGGGTTTTGGACTATCAAAGCGTGTTAAACTATCTTGACCCACAACGTTTTCAAACTGGTTTTTAGTATCCTCAACAATGGTAGCGGCATATTCTTCAAGGCTCGCCACCTTTGTTCTTTTTTTATTGAGACTGATAATTTCGTTGGCTTGATCGGTTGTTATTTTGTGCCAATTCATCCATTCGCCTTCGTAAGCATACCACATATGGCCTTTGAAAATATCTGTTTTTTGGCACACAGCAGTTCCTTTCTCGGTTTGCAGTTTTATATCTGTTGAAGGGAAACTTTTTAAGGCATCCAGATAGGTGTCTAACTCATAATTTAAACAGCATTTTAATTTTCCACATTGTCCTGCTAATTTTTGAGGATTTAGGGATAATTGCTGATATCGTGCTGCCGATGTGCTTACAGAACGGAAATCTGTTAACCATGTTGAACAACACAACTCACGTCCGCATGATCCTATACCGCCAAGTCTGGAGGCTTCCTGACGAAACCCTACTTGTTTCATTTCAATACGGGTTCTGAATTCTCTTGCGAAAACTTTTATAAGTTCACGAAAATCTACACGTTCTTCAGCTGTATAATAAAAAGTAGCTTTACTGGCATCACCTTGAAATTCGATATCCGAAATTTTCATTTGTAACTTTAAGTCAATTGCAAATTGGCGAGCTTTTACTTTCATTGGCTCTTCTTTGTCTCTTGCTGCCGACCAAATATCGATATCCTTTTGACTTGCTTTTCTGTAAATTTTTAAAATTTCTTCTCCTTCTTGGTCGATATTTTTACGTTTCATTTGAACGCGTACCAATTCTCCAGTAAGCGTCACCATACCAATATCATGTCCAGATTGAGCTTGTGTTGCCACAACGTCACCAATACTTAACGTTAGATTTTCGGTGTTTTTATAATAGTGTTTGCGTCCGTTTTTAAAACGAACTTCTACCCAATCAAATGGTTTTTCTCCACTAGGAAGCGACATATTTGCCAGCCAATCAAAAACCGTTAGTTTGTTACAACTATCGGTACCACAAGTACCATTGTTTTTACATCCTTTTGGTTGACCGTCTTTTTCAGTTGAACAACTGTTACAACTCATACATTTTATATATTGAATTCGTTAATAAAACTATTACGAATGAAGGTTTATAATTATTTTAAAAGGTAAAGATAAGATTATTATGTTTACTTTAAAATAGAAGTGTTATTATCATGAATACTAAATCATTTTAACACTTATAATCTTAACGGGGCACGCCTTGGAGGCATTATCGCACTCATCAAAAATGGTGTTTTCGTTTGATTTTAAAGTAAAAAATCCTTTTTTATCTTTGGAATGTAGCAAGACCGATTTCCCGTCTTTTTTTGACATTTGAAATTGGTTTGGCGCCAACTCAACACAATAATTACAGCCAATACATTTTTGGCGTTGCAAGGTTACAATCACCATTACGCCTCTACTTTATTTTCTACGATTTTATACAACTTATCAGATGGTCGTATTCTAAAACCTAACGGAATGGTTACAGAATCGCCTTTCTTTCCTTTTGAAGAATTTTTATCGTTTACCATCATCTCATTCACCTGCATTTCTTTTACCCCTGTGGTTGGTCCCGTAATTAAAATGGTATCGCCAACCGAAACATCATACGCTTCAATTTGAAACTCGCCAATTTTTGGTTTTGGAAAATAGTGAACACCTTTACCAATATACACTTTCTTTTGGGTAGCGTGCGACCCAGAACCTTCACTCCATTCTCCTAATTTCTGACCTAAATAATAGCCATTCCAAAACCCGCGATTATATACTTTTTCAAGGTCTTGCATCCAAGAAATTACTTTTTCTTTTTGGTAGGTTTTAGTTTCCAAACTATCAATAGCTGCTCTGTAACAGGAAATGACTTTGGCAACATATTCTGGCGCTCTTCCGCGTCCTTCTATCTTCAAAACCTTAATTCCAGAATCTGCCACTTGATCTAAAATATCAATCGTACACAAATCTTTTGGAGACATGATGTATTCATTATCAATCTCCATTTCAAAACCCGTTTCCTGCTCAATAACCGTATATTTTTTTCTGCAATTTTGTTTACAAGCACCTCTATTTGCAGACGAGTTATACGAGTGCAAACTCATATAGCACTTGCCTGAAACCGCCATACACAAAGCTCCATGACCAAAAATTTCAATTTCTATGAGTTTCCCCGAAGGTCCTTTAATTTGCTCTTTTTCTATTTGCTCGGTTATCTTTTTTACTTGTCTTAAACTAAGTTCTCTACTTAACACCATGGTATCAGCAAACAACGCATAAAATTTAACCGTTTCAATATTCGTGATGTTAATTTGGGTTGAAATATGAACTTCCATACCTACTTCTCTGGCGGTCATAATCACCGCTTGATCCATGGCAATAACGGCTGTAATATTTGATTCTTTAGCTTTGTTAATTAAGGCTTTTACAATCGATAAATCATGGTCGTAAATAATGGTATTTAAAGTTAAATAGGTTCTTACGCCTTTAGCCTGACAGCGTTTGGCTATTTCTGGTAAATCATCTAAGGTAAAATTAATAGATGCTCTCGCCCGCATATTAAGTTGTTCAACCCCAAAATACACAGAATCCGCGCCATTATCTAAAGCGGCTTGTAAGGATTCAAAATTTCCGGCTGGCGCCATTAATTCAATGTTCTGCATCATCAGCTTATTCTTTCTTATTGAGTTTTAGTGTCTCAAAAATATTTCTTAAATCCTTTTTATAAGACAAATGATCGGCACGTCCTTTTTTAAAAATATCATTGCTATTACCCTGCCCTTTTCTTAGTGCTTTCTGTTCTTCATACGGTAAGGCGTGAATCTCTTTGCAGGTTGTTGAACAGCAATTATCCATTTCCTCCTTACAGGCATCACATTGAATAAACAGTAAATGACAGGCATCATTAGCGCAATTGGTGTGCACATCAAAAGGGGCACCGCATTGGTGGCATTGTGCTATTACATCCTCACTAATACGTTCTGCTCGTCGATCATCAAAAACAAAATTCTGACCCAAAAATTTGTTTTCTAAATTCTTCTCCTTGACTTGTCTGGTATATTCAATAATACCGCCTTCAAGCTGATATACATTTTTAAAGCCTTTATGTTTAAAATAAGCGCTGGCCTTTTCGCAACGAATGCCTCCAGTACAATACATGACCAAATTTTTATCTTCCTTATGATCTTTTAAATCGGCTTCAATAATATCTAATGAATCTCTAAACGTATCTACATCTGGCGTAATGGCATTTTTAAAATGCCCTATTTCACTTTCGTAATGATTGCGCATATCAACCAAAACCGTTTTTTGGTCTTCAATAAGGACATTGAATTGCTCTGCGCCAAGATGAATACCTTTATTGGTTACATCAAAAGTGTCATCATTTAAACCATCGGCAACAATCTTATCGCGAACTTTAATTTTTAGTTTTAAAAATGATTTGTTGTCTTGCTCAATAGCTATATTTAAGCGAATCCCTTGCAGAAAAGAAATGCTATCAAGATGTTCCTTAAATTCATTAAACCTATCTGCAGGCAATGATAATTGCGCATTAATACCTTCATGAGCCACATAAATTCTGCCCAGAACGTCTAAATGATTCCAAGTTATAAATAAATGATCCCTTAATATTTGAGGATTTTCAATGTTGGCATATTGATAAAAAGAAAGTGTTAATCGATTTTTTCCTGCTTGATCGATTAATTGAGCTCTTTCTTTGGCACTTAATGTATTGTACAGTTGCATGCTATACTAATGTTTTAAGATTAAAGACTATTTAAGCGGCAAAGTTATGTTTTTTTTAAAAACCCGAGAATATAATGCATAGAAAAAGCACTTTACAAGTTGCAAAGTGCTTTCCCACTAGTTTGAGTTAGTCAACTTAAATGTTTTCTTAAATTTTATAGCAAAATTTTTCCCACTTTATTAAGTAGATGCAAAAAGAGCAAAAAGGTTGCGTGATAAAATTGTATTGTGACAAAAGAAGTATTAATTTAGCATACATAACTTCAGAAATAAAAAATTAGATGAGCAACGAAAAAGACGCAAAATTAAAAGCACTAAAACTTACTTTAGATAAATTAGACAAGGCTTACGGCAAAGGAACCGTAATGAAAATGAGTGACTCTGCTGTTGTGGATGTAGATGCAATTTCATCAGGTTCATTAGGATTGGATATTGCTTTAGGTGTTGGTGGTTATCCTCGCGGACGTGTTATTGAAATATATGGACCAGAATCTTCAGGTAAAACAACCCTAACATTGCACGCTATTGCAGAAGCGCAAAAGGCAGGTGGCATTGCTGCCTTTATTGATGCAGAACATGCATTTGATAGGTTTTATGCACAAAAATTAGGTGTTGATATAGATAACTTGATTATATCGCAACCAGATAATGGAGAACAAGCTCTTGAAATTACAGATAACTTAATTCGTTCTGGTGCTATTGATATTGTAGTTATTGACTCGGTAGCAGCTTTAACACCAAAAAGCGAAATAGAAGGTGAAATGGGCGATTCAAAAATGGGCTTACATGCCAGATTAATGTCTCAAGCCCTAAGAAAGCTAACCGGTTCTATTAGTAAAACAAATTGTACCGTTATTTTTATTAATCAATTACGTGAAAAAATTGGCGTTATGTTTGGAAACCCAGAGACTACTACGGGTGGTAATGCTCTAAAGTTTTACGCATCTGTGCGCTTAGACATCAGACGTTCAACTCAAATAAAGGAAACCAATGGAGATGTAATGGGTAACAAAACAAAAGTTAAAGTGGTGAAAAATAAAGTAGCCCCTCCTTTTAAAACAGCTGAATTTGATATTATGTATGGTGAAGGTATTTCGAAAGTTGGTGAAATATTGGATATTGCTGTGGACTTTGAAATTATCAAAAAAAGCGGCTCTTGGTTTAGTTATGATGACACAAAACTGGGGCAAGGGAGAGACGCTGTTAAAGCCCTTATAAAAGATAATCCAGAACTTCAAGATGAACTTGAAGTTAAAATAAAGGCCGCATTAAAAGCCGCCAAAGAATAAATTAAAATCCCGATGTTATCGGGATTTTTTCTTTTAATACGCAACCTTTTAAAAGTCTTCGCATCTTAAAGGAAAAACGTATTAAAAAAAATTGTAATGAAACGATTAATTATTCTCAGTTTAACATTAATTTTATTTGCCTCGTGTAGTGTTGATAATGGTGTAAATTATAATTTAGATATATTACCCATTGAAAGTGTTGATATGCCAGATTCTTTTACTTTAGGCGAAACCTATCCTATAACGGTTACCTATTTAAAACCTTCAACCTGTCACACCTTCAAAGAGTTTTATTATTTAAAAAATAATAATGAACGTACAGTAGCTGTTATAAATTATGCCTATACTGATGATAACTGTACCAACCTTGACAATGAATTGGTTGAAGCCACCTTTAATTTTATAGTTACTAGCAATGGTAGTTATATATTTAAGTTTTGGCAAGGTACAGATGAAAATGATGTAGATCAATATCTAACTATTGAGGTGCCAGTGACAAACTAAACTTAGTATTAATTAATTAATTCGGTTTTAAGAATTTGGGTTTAAAACAACTCATAGAAAATTGTAAGAATAACAATACTCAAGCTCAAAGCGAACTATATAAACTCTTTTCGGGTAAACTATTTTCGATTAGCTTAAAGTATTCCAGAAATTATGTGGAGGCGGAAGATAATTTGCAGGATGCCTTCTTAACTATTTTCAAAAAAATCGAGCAGTATAAACACAAAGGTTCTTTTGAAGGTTGGTTAAAAAGAATTACTATAAATACCGTTTTACAACGGTACCGAAATGAAAAGGTTTTTGACATTATTAACGAAGATATTACCGAAGATATTGAATTAGATATTGATGAAGATGATGTCTCTATTGATTATCTTTTAAAGATTATTCAGGAATTACCAGACCGTTACAGATTGGTTTTTAACCTGTATGTTTTGGATGATTATTCTCATAAAGATATTGCTGAGATGCTGAAAATAAATGTAGGTACCTCAAAATCGAATCTAGCACGAGCTAGACAGATATTGAAGAAAACCATTGAAGATTATAAAGTAACAAGACATTTACAATCGTTACAATGAAAGAGAAAAAACATATAGACAGAGTATTTCAGGAACACTTTAAAGATTTTGAAGTTGCTCCTAGTGATGCTGTTTGGGATACCATTGAAGCTCAATTAAACCAAAAGAAGAAAAAAAATAGAGTCATTCCTATTTGGTGGCGCTATGCAGGTGTTGCTGCACTATTGCTATTATTTCTAACAATAGGTGGTATTTATTTTAATGGCACAACTACTGTTACACCAACAAATCAAGTTGTAGATACTAAAGAAGCAACCCCAACAAAAACGAACAGCGCAGATGATTTTAAGCAAGCTGAACAAGAACATAATAATAATAATGATGATGCTAACACGAAAAACAATACGAAAGAAGCTGTTAAAAACATTAAAAAAGAACAAAATACACCAACTAACTCAGCTTCATCATCAGCAATTGCTCATACCTCATCAAAAGCATCAAGTTTAAATACAAACAACTCAAATACTGAAAAACCAAAAAAAGATGTAAATCAAGCACCTTTGATTGATAAAAACAATTCTATAGCAGTTGCTTCTAAAGAAAAAAGCAAGACAGAACCTAGCGTTGATAATTCAAATAATAGTATTGACATCACGACTAAAAAACAAGAAGTTATTACTAATAGCGTCTTAATTGCTGATGCAAAAAATAATCGTGTAGATTCTGCAACCGTTACAACTCCAGAAACAAAAACACGTTCAATTGAAGAAGTCTTAGCTGAAGTAAAAAACAGCGTTGAAGAAGAAAATCCATCAAATAATAAATGGAGTTTAACCCCGAATGCAGCACCTGTATATTTTAATAGCCTTGGAAAAGGATCGTCTCTGGATTCTCAATTTAACAACAACTCTAAAAGTGGTGAAGTTAACATGAGTTATGGCGTTATTGCTGGATATACTATTGCCAAAAATTTAAAAATTAGGTCTGGTATAAACAAAGTCAACTTAGGATATAATACAAATGACGTGGTTGTATTTGAATCTATTGGCGCCATAAGATCAAGTTCTTCAATTAAAAATATCGCACCTGCTGAGCCTGCTCTCTCTAACGATGGGGCTCCACAATTATCTATTGTTAGTGAAGAAAGCCTTAACGCTTCTAAAAGCAACTCATTTATTAAAACGTCCAATACGTCAATCAATCAATCATTAGGATACATAGAAATTCCTTTAGAAATTGAATACACTTTAATCAATAAAAAAATAGGCGTTAATGTTATCGGTGGATTTAGTTCGTTTTTTCTGAACAACAACAAATTATATTCAGAATTTAATGGTGAACGCACACTTATTGGTAAAGCAACTAATCTAAACACTATAAGTTATAGTGCTAATTTTGGTTTAGGACTTAATTATAAAATGACAAAAAAGTTTGAATTGAATTTAGAACCTTTGTTCAAATATCAAATCAATACTTTCAATAATACATCTGGTAACTTTAAACCTTACATTATAGGAGTTTATACTGGTATCGGATTTAAATTTTAGGTTTTTGGTTAGGCCTCGATATTTTTTTGAGTAAGTTCTTGAGAAATATCTAGAAAACTGCTCTCCCCAAAGAGCAGTTTTTGTTTTTTAAACTTTTAATTGGTTTAAAATAATCATTCTTGCTTTACTGTTTAAGATTTTTGTATCATTAACAGTTAAGTTTCCTGTCTCTAAAAATTTATGAATTTTCACGCGCATTTTTCCTGGTCCTCCACTAAAAAACGTATAGGAAAAACGTTTTTTATTATCTAAAAACACTAAAGGTACAACAGGAATATGGTGATTTATAGCCAATCTAAAAGCACCGTCTTTAAAGGTATCTAATTCAATATGTTCTTCAGGCACGCCTCCTTCAGGAAAAATACAAATGCTCAATCCTGATTTTAAGCGCTTTTGAGCTCGCAAAAAAACAGCTTGTCTACTTTTTGCGGAACTTCTATCAACCAAAATACAAGTACGCTTATAAAAAAAACCAAAAAGAGGAATTTTACCTAGCTCTTTTTTTCCAACAAATACAAACGGATTTTTTATTACAGCAAGCATGAGCATAACATCTGCCATAGAGGTATGGTTAGCTATAAACATATAGCTTTTGTCTTTTTCAGGAATTTGATGCGCTTCAACTTTAACCTTAAAGCCCATACCTATTAAAATAAATTGAGCCCAAAAACGCGCTAATTTAAAAAAGTAAGGATACCATGTTTCTTTTAATATAGAAATAAACAAAATAGGAAACAAAATTATAATCGGAATTATAACAAGTATATAAAACCAAACTCGGTATAGAACCCAAAATATGTATTTAAATATCTTCATGCCTCTCAAAAATACTATTATAAATTGATTATCTTTAATAGATATTAATTTTATAATTTTAAATATGGGTTTACTTTATTCGTTATTAATAGGTGCAATTACTGGTTGGCTAGCAGGTAAATTAATGAAAGGCGGCGGTTTTGGTCTCCTACTAAACATTATTATTGGTATCATTGGAGGTATCGTAGGAAACTGGTTGTTTGCTACCTTAGGTATTTCTCTTATGCACGGTCTTATTGGAGATATTTTAACGGGTGCTATTGGTGCATCGTTAATATTATTTATAGCAGGTTTGTTTAAAAAATAATCCTTTTTTATCTTTTTTATAAAAGTGGCTCATGCCACTTTTTTTTATTGCATAACTTATCTTTAAATTTGCGCATTATATAAAAAATTATGGCAAGAATACTTACAGGTATACAAAGTACAGGAACACCACATTTAGGAAATATTTTAGGCGCAATTCTTCCAGCTATTGAAATGGCTAATACCCCTGAAAATGATTCGTTCCTTTTTATTGCAAACCTTCATACACTTACACAAATAAAAGATGCTGAAACATTAAGATACAACACCTATTCTGTAGCTGCAACATGGTTAGCTTTTGGTCTAGATATAGAGAAAACAGTGTTTTACAGACAAAGTGATGTGCCTCAAGTAACGGAACTATCTTGGTATTTAAGTTGCTTTTTCCCATATCAACGTTTAACGTTAGCACACGGTTTTAAAGATAAAGCCGATAGATTGGATGATGTTAATGCAGGCTTATTTACCTATCCAATGCTTATGGCTGCAGATATTTTATTGTATGATGCTAATATTGTCCCCGTAGGGAAAGATCAATTGCAGCATATAGAAATGACACGAGATGTAGCATCTCGTTTTCATGCTAAAATGGGCGAAACCTTTGTGCTTCCCGAAGGAAAAATTCAAGAAAACACCATGCTAATTCCAGGAACAGATGGTGAAAAAATGAGTAAAAGTAGAGGAAACATCATCAATCTCTTTTTAGATGATAAAAAACTACGCAAGCAAATTATGTCTATTCAAACAGACAGTACGCCTCTTGAAGAGCCTAAAGACTGGAAAACGTGTAACTGTTTTGCTATATACAGTTTGTTGGCTAACACAGAACAAATTGAAACGATGAAAGCCAATTATGAAAACGGTAATTATGGTTATGGTCATGCTAAACAAGCGTTATTTGAGCTAATAGTTGAAAAATTTGCAAAACAACGTGAGCGTTATAACTATTACATGAATAACCTCAACGAAATTGATAAAGCCTTGACTTTAGGGGCTGAAAAAGCAAAATTAGTTGCTGATGATGTTTTAAAAAGAGTAAGAGAAAAAGCTGGCTATTAACATGTTGCTATCATTTTGGTAATTCCTAAATGACGTTTCCTAAAAACGACATATATTTTGTCGGAAAAATAACTACAAGCCTTAATAAAACATGATACTTATAGACAAACCATATATTTCAGATTTTCTTTTAAAAACTATTAAGGACAATAATTTCGAAATTATTTCTACTAAAGAAGCAAAGTCAATGATTAATGATGATGCTTTGAATTGGATTTCTGAAAATGATGCGAAACACAAAATTATAAACAATTCAAACCCTCTTATTTATACAAATTCTGAAAATGCATTAACATGGGTTTTCAACAATCTAAAAGAAACTAAGCTACCTAACCAAATAAGATTATTTAAGGACAAACTTAAATTTAGAGAACTAACTAAAGAGCTGTTTCCTAACTTCTTGTTTAGAAAAATTAAATTAGATGATATTCAAACCTTAGATATTGATGACTTAAAACTACCATTTGTTATTAAGCCATCATTAGGGTTTTTTAGTATCGGCGTGCATATAATACATAACAAATCCGATTGGTATGCCGCCCAAAAAGAATTAAACTATGATAATCTAAAAAGCATTTACCCTAAAGATGTTATGGATGCTTCTACGTTTATTATAGAGGAATTTATAGAAGGAGAAGAATTTGCCATAGATGCCTATTTTAATGCTAGTGGAGAAGTCGTTATTCTAAATATTATGCATCATGTATTTTCTTCTAGTACTGATGTAAGTGACCGCATTTATTCCACCTCTCAAAGCATCATTCGCAAGTATAAAGAACCCATTGAAACGTTTTTAAAACCTATAGGAGAAAAAGCTGATTTGAAAAACTTTCCTTTGCATGTTGAAGTAAGAATTGATGAAAAAGGAGTGATAAAACCTATAGAAATAAACCCACAGCGATTTGGAGGTTGGTGCACCACTGGAGACCTTTCGTGGTATGCTTTTGATTTTAACTCTTATGAATATTTTATTCAAAATAAAAAACCGAATTGGGATGAAATTTTCAAAACCAAGAAAGATAAAATTTACAGCATTATTTTGTTAGATAATAATTCAGGTATTAAACCCTCCGAAATTTCATATTTTGATTTTGATATGCTTCAACAAGATTTAGAACATGTTTTAGTTGTTAGAAAATTCGATTTTAACACATATCCTGCATTTGGATTGTTATTTACTGAAACAACTCTAGGAAATGAAAAAGAGCTAAAAGAAATGCTGAATTCTGATTTAAAGAAATATATTAGAGGTTAGAAATTACATAGGCTAACAACTAATTAATTATCAATACTACCCTCGTCAATAAATTAAATGCCTAACCACTTTCCAAACCATAAACAACTATGAAAAAGCTCGTTTGGTTTACCGTTTTAATGATTACCTCACAACTATTTATGATTATATCTCAGTTCCTTTCAGATAAAGGCAATAATTGGATTGTGATAATTGGATCTCTAATCATTGTCGCCTTGATCATTAACTTTTTTCTTGAGTATAAAAAGTTAAATAAGCTCAAATAGTTTACCCGGTAACGGCCTAATAACACCTTTAAGTTCCATATTCAATAACACGCCCGCTACTTTAAAAATAGGCATATTGCAATTTAAGGCAATGGTATCCAACTGTTGTTTATCATGCTCTTTAAGATACTTGTAAATCACCTTTTCTTGGCCGTCTAACTCCACAAACAATTGCTTTTGAACGCTCGGTTTTTGTTTATCTTCCAACTGCCAATTTAATATATACGGTACATCTAACGCATTGGAAAGTAAATGTGCTTTTTGATATTTAATGAGGTTATTACAACCTATACTTTGCGAATCTGTTGTTCTACCTGGAACAGCAAACACGTCTCTGTTATACGAATTAGCGATATCCGCAGTTACTAAACTGCCACCTCTTTCAGCAGATTCAATAACAATAGTAGCTTCACTCAAACCTGCAATAATTCTATTTCTTTTTAAAAAATTATTTTTATCGAACACATCACTGCTACAAAAATCTGTAAAAAATCCGCCGTTGTTTTCAATATCAGCCACATACTTTTTATGCACTTTGGGATATATTTGATTAAGACCATGTGCTAAACAACCAACGGTTTGAAGATTGTGTTTTAAAGCTGCCTTATGAGCGGCAATATCTGTTCCGTAGGCAAATCCAGATACAATAACAGGATTATAAGGTGTCAGTTGTTCAACCAAATTTTCGCAAAATGCGATGCCTTGCGTCGTTATTTTCCGTGTTCCGACAATACTTATTATGTGTTGTTGTTTTAAATTAATATTTCCCGATTGAAATAATACAACAGGTCCATCAATACAATGCTTTAATTTTTCAGGATAATCGTCGTCTTCAAAATAGAGCACTTTAATTTGATTCTCTTTAATATAATTTAGCTCATCATTTGCTACTTTTTGGTGATTCGATTCAAATAAATCATTAATCAATATGCTTCCAATGCCATCAATTTTTAAAAGATTTTGTCTTTTCTCTTTAAAAACTGCTTCTGCCGTACCACAATGTCTAATAAGTTTTTTGGCTGTAATATCACCAATTTTAGAAACATTTTGCAAAGCCAATGTATAAAGTAAATCGTTTTCTGTCATCCTAACATTTTCATTTTAAGCATACAAGTAAGTAATTTTTGCGCTGTTAATAAATAGTTTTGCTAAAATGTTATCTAAAAGTATAATTTTTTAACTTTGTTTCTATGCAACTAGAAACCTACATCAGCGATTTATTATACAGATACGAATGTGTTACCGTCCCAGAATTTGGTGCTTTTTTAACGCAACGCGTCTCTGCAAGTATTAATGATTCTACCCATGCGTTTTATCCGCCAAAAAAAACAATTTCTTTTAATGAACAAATTCAAAAGAATGACGGTTTACTAGCGCATTATATAGCTGATGTTGAAAAAATACCTTTTGAAGTCGCCTCTAAAAAAATTCACAAGCGCGTTAAAACATTAAAAGCTCTTTTAGCACAAGGCGAAACACTTACCTTTAAAAATATTGGTGATATTGTTTTGAATAGTGAAGGGAAAATTGTGTTTGAACCGTCTTATAATCTTAATTATTTAACGGATGCTTTTGGTTTATCGCAATTTGTATCACCTGCTATAACTAGAGAATTTTACAGCGACACCGTTGAAACTATTGAAAAAGAAACTACTATTGCGTTTACACCCGAAAAACGTAAATCAATTCCTTATTTAAAATATGCAGCCGTAGCTGTTATTGCTTTATCACTAGGCGGTTTTGCAGCGTCTCACTATTATGTGAATCAAATTGAAACGCATAATCAATTAGCCCAAGAGGAAGCCTTTCACCAATTAGATAATAAAATCCAGGAAGCCACTTTTGTTATTGATAATCCACTTCCAGCAGTTACATTCAATGTAAAAAAGCAAACAGGTAATTATCATATCGTAGCGGGAGCTTTTAGAATTGAAGAAAATTGCGATAAAAAAATCGAACAATTAAAAGCAGAAGGCTATAACCCTAGAAAAATTGGTGTTAACAAATATGGCTTGCATGAAGTTGTTTACGCTAGCTATGAAACTGGTGAAGAAGCACTTGTTGCCATCCGAAAAATTAGACAAACCAGTAATAAAGATGCTTGGTTGCTTGTTAAGGAATTAGATTAATCCTTCTTTTTCTTTTTTAAGGAAATTAGTTGCTAGCAATACTAGACTCCTTATAAATTATATTAAATCCTAAAATCGTTTTACCTTTGCACCAACATAAAAAAACATGATGCACGTAAAGACACCTGAACAATCCAAAACTATAATGACCGATTTGGTTCTTCCAGGAGAAACGAACCCTTTAAATAATTTATTTGGTGGCGAACTATTGGCTCGCATGGATAGAGCGGCTAGTATTTCAGCCAGAAGACACTCCAGACGCATAGTGGTTACAGCCTCAGTTAACCACGTAGCATTTAATAGAGCGGTTCCCTTAGGAAGTGTGGTTTCTGTTGAAGCTAAAGTGTCTCGTGCTTTTAAAACGTCTATGGAAATATTTATTGATGTTTGGATTGAAGATAGAGAATCTGGTGCCAGAACCAAAGCCAATGAGGCTATTTATACGTTTGTGGCTGTTGATGAGACTGGAAAACCAGTAGAAGTCCCAGAAATAACTCCTGAAACTAAACTTGAAAAGGAACGTTATGAAGCTGCCCTGCGCAGAAAACAATTAAGCTTGTTATTGGCCGGAAAAATAAAACCAAATGATGCGACAGAACTAAAGGCATTGTTCGTATAATTAAACTTTTTTATTCCTTAGAAGTCTTATAGTTAAAAATATTTAAACCTATGAGAACACTTCTTATTTTATTATCAGCTATTTGCATGATTAGTGTATCGTCATGTGCAACCAGAGTAGTTACTAGACCAGAAACCGTAACTGTTATTAAAACACGTCCTGCGAATTATAAAATTGTAAAAGTACGTGGAAAACGGTATTACTTTTGGAACGGAAACCACTATAGAAAAACACGCAGAGGATACGTGATAGTTAAACCCTAAACTTTAAAATCACATTTTATAAATCCATTCTGCTGGATTTTGTGGATCAACATTTTTGTAAATAATAAAGTTTAAAATGGTATCGCCGTTGGATGGGTTTGTAAAAACTTCGCCTATGTCTTGTTTTGTGCTCACCATATCACCTTCTTTCACATACACTTTAGATAGATTTTTATAAACCGTGATATAGTTACCGTGTTTAATCATCACCATAGGATTTGAGTTTTTTATAACGATAATTTTACTCACTTCGCCATTAAAAACAGCACGAACTTTGGCGTTTTTTTCGGTAGCTATTCGCACGCCGTTACTTTTTATGGTTAAGGACCTATCAATGGGAGAGGGTTGTGTACCATATCTAACAGTGACATATCCCTTTTCAACCGGCCATGGTAATTTGCCTTTATTTGATATAAAGTTTGATGCCAATTTTTCTTCTGCAGGCGTTAAAGCAAAATTTGAAGACGATTTTGAATTTCCTGCTTTTTTATTAGATTTAGCAATAGCTTCTCTAATGATGCGTTCAATTTCCCTGTCAATTCTATTGGCTTCTTGTTGTTTCTTGCTTATTTGAGCGGAATAAATATTGATGTTTTTCTTAATAGATGCCATCAAAATTTCATGTTCTTTTCGCTCTTTCTCTAATGTTTTTTGTACCTCTCTATTTTCTGCAACTAGTTTTTGTTTTTCTGCTTTTTGTTTTAATAGGTTGGCATTTATTTTTTGTAACTCCTCGCTTTTAGCCTTGATTTCCTGCCCTTGTTCCCTTTGATGATCGGAATACTGCTTCATGTACTGTAAGCGCTTATACGCCTGCTTAAAATCGTTTGAAGACAATAAAAACATAATCCTACTCTGCTGATTTTTGTTTTTATAAGATTTAACAATCATGGCAGCATAATCTTCCTTAAGTATGGTAAGATCTTCGCGAAGTTTAGTTATTTTCTTTTGGTTTGAATTAATTTCTCTTGTGATAAGATTCGCCTGTTGGTTGGTAACCGAAATTAAATTATTAAGAACACTAATTTTATAATTATAGTTTTCAATTAAGGATAATTGCGATTTTTGTTTCGATTTATTCTCTTGTTGTAATTGATTTATTTTCTGAATTTCTTGTCGCAACTCTTGTCTGCGCTCTTCTAATTCTTTCTGCTTATTACTTTGAGAGAAACTATTAGACACACATAAGAGCAGTGTAAAAACTACGAATTTAAATATGTTTTTTTTACTCGTCATTACAACTTAATTTCATGATATCCTGAAGGTATTTTAAAAGGAAAACGTAAATCTTCGTTCAAAGATACTGCTTTAAATTCCATCTCTAAAATCATTTCCTCTGCTCCTTCAACAGCTATTACTTTTATCTGTTTTGGTAGAATTTCCTTTTCAACTTCCTGATAAGACAAATAGTCTATTTGAAGGTGTCTTTGCTCCTGTGGCTGTGACAGTTGTTGGGAACTTATTTTAAAATGTGATGGGTTTATCAAATAAAATAGTTCAAAAAGTGGGTTTTGTTTTTTGGGCTGAACTACATACTCATTTTCATTAACTGAAACGGTAACGGATTCATTTTTTAAACCGTACAAAGCTTCGCCTAACAATAAATTTTGAACCTTCTGAAAATCTAAATCAGTTCCTAATAAATCACTTAAATAACTAAAATCGCCTTCAAAATAGGTGTTATCTAATTTATTATAAAAACTAACCTTCTCGGGTGTGATTAATGCTTTAACCACAGAAATGGGTGTAGACATTAACAGTATTTGTTTGTCTTTTTCCATTCTTAGATTAACCGTATAGCCACTTACTTTATCTTCCTGTGAAATATCAAGCTTTACGCGTGCCGATAAGGTTTTGAATTTAGGTTCTGTTTTAGTAGTTTCCCGAATAAGCTGTTTGGTAGACAACTTTAAATTTGCTTCATCTGATTGTAATGTTTTAGATGATTTACAGCCTATCATAAAAACAAGGCATAGGTTTAAAATGATACTTAAATAGCGATTTTTATGAGGCATATAGATGTTTTTAATTGGAAGTTTTTAATTGTTTTGCCTTATCATTAAAGAGTTTGGCTTTTGCTGCGTTGTTTAACAAGGTGTAAGACACACTTAATTGGGTATAAAAATCGGATTCCATTTTGGTGTCATCAATAATATAATCTAGTCCAGCTTCTAAAATATCAATGGCTTCATTAGCTTTTTTAACTTCATTTAAAGCCACGCCATTTATTAAATATATTATAGGCTGTGCCGGATATTTTTGAAGCGCATTATTGGATTTATTTATAGCCAATTCATAGTCTTTTAAATCTATGTACAATAACAAACTATTACGTAAAACCGGAAAATTATCAGGTTCTATCTGTAAAGCCTGCTCATAATATTTTAAGGCTTTGGCTTTATCGCCTTGTTTTAAATAGTACTGAGCAATCTCAACGATTGGTGTGGCATTATTAGTATTACTAGCTAAGGTTGTAGCCTCAACCAAATCTGATTCATATTGCGGATGATTACCAACAAATTTTACAAAGTCGGAAAGTACTTTAAGTTTGGCATCTGGTTTTATTTGCGGACTTTTAATAACAATCTTCATAGATTCTATAGCCTTATCCGTTTCATTATCTTCTAAATAAAACTTGTATAGGGCTAAATGAACTAATTGTGAATTTGGATTTGCTTTTAATAATTCCTTTGCTGTTTCAAAAGCTTTATCCTTTTCATTGTTCTCACTATACCGATAAATTAAAGCCAAATAGTTTGATTCATTATCAGGATTATTATCAACACGTTCCTCCAGATTTTTAATTTGGTCCTTTTTCCGGCCAGTTGCTTCATAAATTTGATTCCGCATATAGTCTCTGGATGCAGAGATTCCTTTTTCGGCATCTAATTCATCTAATACTTTTAAGGCATCATTAAACTTTTTGTTGGTCATATAAAGCTCAACTAAGCCTTCCTTATAAGCTGGGTGATATTCTACAAGTTGCTTGTATGTTTTTAAAGCCTTGTCGTTGTCATTTTCTAATCGGTATAAACTATACAGAGCATCTAAGTACCATTCATTCTTTGGTTCTTTATCAACAGCTGTTTTTAAAGCGCCTTCGGCAGCTCCAAAGTTTTTAAGTTCCACATAGTTTTTTCCTAATTCATAGTATAAAACCGCTTTAGAATCATCTAATTCGATGCACTTTAACAGCGCTGTAACAGACCTATCATAGTTTTCAATACCTTTTTGTTTTAAGGCTTCAAAAAACGATTCTTGAAATTTGTCTTCTAAATTACCTAGATCGTCATTAGGTTTTTTATTGAAATCAACTTGAGCATACTGATTTTGCGGACATAATAATATTCCGAAGAAAAAAAATAGTATGTATATGTTGTGTTTCATTTATATAGAGACCTTTTGACTGCGCTTAAGGTGACATTTTTTATTTTTACAATATCTATTCCAAAACTGAATAATCTCCTATACTAACTGTTTTAAAATTACCGTCGTAGTTTACATGATTGCCAATCATGGCATCTTCTAAATCAGCATTTTTAATAGTTGTATTGGTTTGAATTAAACTGTTTTTAATACTTGAATTTTCGATAATACAATGGTCACCAATAGATACATTAGGTCCTATAGTTGCATTATTTAACACCACATGCTCACCTATAAAACAAGGTTCGATGATTGTTGCATTATTTTTTTTAACTGAGGAAGCAATCATTTGTTCTTCACCATCTGTTTTTAAAAACCCTAGCATTCTAGTATTAGTTTCTACGGTCACCGCTTTGTTGCCACAATCCATCCATTCATCTACTTGTCCAGTTTTAAAAACGTTTCCTTTAGCCATCATTCCTTTAATACCATCATTAATTTGATATTCACCACCGTTTACAATATTATTATCCAAAACATGCTGTAACTCTTGCTTTAAAACGCTCACATCTTTAAAGTAGTATATGCCAATAACTGCTAAATCGCTCACAAAGTCTTTTGGTTTTTCTACCAATTCTACTATTTCATTGTTATCATTTAGTTTAACCACACCAAAAGCCTCAGGTTTATCTACTTGTTTGACCCAAATAACGGCATCTGCTGCTGGATCCAATTTAAAATTAGCTCTTATAAGCGTATCAGCATACGCAATAACAGCAGGCCCTGAAAGTGATTCTTTAGCACACATAATGGCATGACCTGTTCCTAGTGGTTGATCCTGACGGTAAATAGACGCTTTGGCTCCTAAACTAGTGGCTAATTCTTTTAAACTTGTGACGACGTCGTCTCCAAACCAAGCTGGATCTCCTAATACAAAAGCAATCTCATCAATAGGTTGGTTTAAAACTTTAACGATATCTTTAACGAGTCTGTGAACAATAGGCTGTCCTGCAACTGGAATTAATGGTTTTGGAACTGTTAAACTGTGAGGTCTTAAACGAGATCCTCTTCCTGCCATTGGTACTATTATTTTCATTGAAATTTTTTATTTTCATTTCCACGAAGGTAGAAATCTTTAAAATTAAACTTTATATTATTTTACTTTTGCCACGAATACACGAATATTTCCTTCTTCAGAAATTAACAATCGTTAATCATAATTCGTTAATCATTTAGTTCCCGTACTTCCAAAACCGCCTTCTCCACGAGACGTTTCAGATAATTCTTCGACAGAAATCCACTCAGCGCGTTCGTGTTTAGCAATCACTAATTGAGCAATACGCTCACCATTTTCAATGGTAAAATTTTCATTCGAAAGATTTACTAAAATCACCCCTATTTCACCTCTATAATCGGCATCAACAGTTCCAGGCGCATTTAAAACAGTAATTCCTTTTTTAGCTGCCAATCCGCTTCTTGGTCTTACCTGTGCTTCTAAACCTATAGGCAATTCAATAAACAAACCGGTCTTTACGATGGTACGTTCTAAAGGTTTTAAGGTGATTGCTTCTGAAATATAAGCTCTCAAATCCATACCTGCTGAGGCTATGGTTTCGTAACTTGGTAAATCATGATTTGATTTATTAATGATTTTTATTTGCATACTATCGTTTTAATAATTGCTTTAATTGGTCTTTCTCTGAGAAAAAAATAATGGTTAAAAATACAATTAACATTGAAATCCCAATAGTATAATGTTCTCTAAATTTATAAAATGAAAGTATAGAAAACCCTATTGAAAGAATTAAGTACAATCCTATTTTTTTTAAGTTATACGGAATAGGATAATACTTTCTTCCATAATAATAGGATAAAAACATCATAATAGCATAAGCAACTAATGTTGCCACAGCTGAAGCTTTGTAGCTATACTCTTTTATAAATAAAATATTTATTACTAGGGTAATAATAGCTCCTACTATAGATATGTATGCGCCAAATTTGGTTTTATCAGTAATCTTATACCAAACTGACAGATTGTGATAAATACCCAAACAGAAATTTGCTAATAAAATTATTGGCACAACCCACATAGCCTCCCAATAATCTTGGCTCCTTACTATATATGGTTTTAAAACATCTGCAAAAACTACAACTGTTAAGAGTATTATAGAACCAAAGGCAACAAAAAACTCTAAAATTCTTGCATAGTTTTTTTGAGGATTTTCACTTTTTGCATGACTAAAAAAGAATGGTTCTATTCCTAACCTATAAGCTGTTGCAAATAGCGTCATAAACAACGCTATTTTATAGCAGGCTGAGTACATACCAATATCTGTTTCTGCTATATTAGATGGAAGCAATTCTTTTAAAAGGATTCTGTCAAATGTTTCATTTATTGAAAAAGCTATACCTGCAATCAATACTGGAAAAGCATAGCGCATCATAGACTTCCAAAGTACTTTGTTAAATTCAAATTTGGTTTTTAGATAAAACGGAATTAATAGAAAAAGTGTTAGACCACTTGCTATTAAGTTTGCAATGAAAATGTAACTAATTTCGAAATTTGGTTTGTAAATACTTTCAAAAAAGTTTGATTGTAGGGAAAGGTTCTTTAACGCTAATAGGAAAAAAAGATTTAATCCTAAATTAATTACAACATTTAAAATTTTTATAACCGCATAGCGCATAGGCTTTTGAGTAGCTCGTAACCATGCAAATGGAATGATAGCTAAAGCGTCCAAAAGTAAAATCCAAATAACCAAATTGATATACTTAACGTTAATATCAATAAATAAGGCAATTTGTTTTTGAAGAACTAATGCCAGAGCAAAAAAACCTAGTGATGAGATTATTAATGAAATGGATGCGGTTCCTATCACTTGACTTTTATTATCCTCTTTATTAAAAAACCTGAAAAAAGCAGTTTCCATTCCATAGGCTAAAACCACATTGAAAAGCACAAAATATGAAAAAATAACAGACACTTCACCATATTCTGCAACAGAGGATAATACACCTTTAGTGGTGTAAAGTGGCACTAAAATAAAGCTTAGCATTCTTGGTAAAACAGTTGCTAAACCATAAATAAATGTTTGTTTAAATAATGTTTTAAGTGTGCCCAATAGTAGGTTATTTAAAAACCTAAAATTACGTTTTTAGCTATTCTAAACCAAACATACACTATGACTTCTTATGTAATGAAATTTGATTGGCAAGGAATTACTTTTTTATAACTCCTTCAATCATAAAGTAACTGGTTTTGTTACCTTCTTTATAACTAATAACGCATTGCGTGTTATTTAATTCAAAGGGGATATCGTCTGCTTGTTTTGGCTTTTGAAAGGTATTCCCATACTCTTCATGAGGATTGCTACTCATAATTAAATCGGGTTTTTGGCTAGTATTAGTTTTAAAGCGCCCTAAGAATAATGACTCAGTAATCCGTTCAATTTTAGCAACTTGACCTTGAAAGTAAACACTGTCTAGAATAATCGCATTTTCGTTTGAAATAACAGGTATATATAGACTTTTTTCAGAGCCTCTGCTGTCATCACCTGGGGTCCATTGGTAATACACCTGACCTAGCTCCAAAGGTAGTTTTGTTTTAATTTTTTTAGCACTAGCACATTGATAGGTGGTTATAAGTAACAAAACTAGTCCGATAAAAGTTCCTGTTTTTTTTAAATAATTCATAAATCAATTATTAAAATTTAAAGATACACTTTCAATTTTAATGCCATAAAAAAAGCCTCACAAATAAGTGAGGCTTGATGTTATATAAACCCTTCGACTACGCTTAGGGCGACAAAATTAATTATTCAATGCTTCAGCACCACCAACAATCTCAAGGATTTCATTAGTAATAGCTGCTTGACGTGCTTTGTTATATGTTAATTTCAATTGATCTCTAAGCTCTGTTGCATTATCGGTTGCTTTATGCATAGCGGTCATACGAGCACCATGTTCACTTGCAAACGAATCTCTAACACCTTTGTATAATTGCGTTTTTAATGACTTTGGAATTAATTCTTTAACAATTTCTACTTTTGAAGGTTCAAAAATATAATCTGTATTCGTATTAGCTTGTCCCTCGGCTGGAACTATTGGTAAAAACTGTTCAGTTGTTATTATCTGTGTTGCCGCATTTTTAAAACTGTTATAAACAATATCAATTTTATCAAACTCTCCAGCCACAAACTTTTCCATTAATGTTTCAGCAATAGCAGCAACATTTTCAAATGTTAAATCGTCAAAAACATGGCTTTCATTTGCAACAACCATTTTTTTCTTAGTAAAAGCATCATTAGCTTTTTTGCCAATTGCAAAAACAGATACTTTTTTACCAGCATATTTCGTATCAATTAATTGCTGTGTTTGCTTTATAATGTTTGAATTAAAAGCACCGCACAATCCTCTATTAGATGTTATAGAAACAATTAATACATTATTTACGTCTCGTTGGATTGAATATTTGCTTCCAGAATCAGCATCTAACGTTGCGCTTAAACTTTGTAAAAGCTCCGTTAACTTATCAGCATAAGGACGCATTGCTGTAACAGCATCTTGCGCCTTTTTTAACTTTGCAGCCGATACCATTTTCATGGCACTGGTAATCTGCATCGTTGAAGATACCGATGCTATTCTGTTACGTATTTCTTTTAAATTTGCCATCTGTTAGTGTTAGTATTGAGTATTCAGTAGTGAGGTTTTTAGTCACTACTCAACACTAAAATCTAATAATTATGCTCTATATTTTCCTGATAAATCCTTAACTACTGCTGTTAAAGTATCTGTAACTTCATCAGTTAATTTACCCGCTTTTAATGTACTAAGTACATCGGCATGTTTTGCTCTTAAGAATTCTAAATAATCTCTTTCAAATTCTTTAATTTTTTCAACAGGCACATCTCTTAATAAGTTTTTAGTCCCTGCATAAATAATAGCAATTTGGTCTTCAACTTTAAATGGATCGTTTTGTGCTTGTTTTAATATCTCAACGTTACGTTTTCCTTTTTCAATTACATTCAACGTAACCGCATCTAAGTCTGAACCAAATTTAGCAAACGCTTCTAATTCACGATATTGAGCTTGGTCCAATTTCAACGTACCAGCCACTTTTTTCATAGATTTAATCTGAGCATTACCACCAACACGAGATACCGAGATACCTACGTTAATTGCTGGACGTACTCCAGAGTTGAATAAATCTCCATCCAAGAAAATCTGTCCGTCTGTAATAGAAATTACGTTTGTTGGAATATATGCCGAAACGTCCCCTGCTTGTGTTTCAATAATTGGTAAGGCTGTTAACGAACCGCCTCCTTTTACCATAGGTCTTAAAGCCTCAGGAAGGTCATTCATGTCTTTAGCAATATCATCATCATTAATCACTTTTGCAGAACGCTCTAATAATCTTGAGTGTAAGTAGAAAACGTCTCCAGGATACGCCTCACGCCCTGGTGGACGACGTAATAATAAAGATACCTCACGATACGCTACGGCTTGTTTAGATAAATCATCATAAATGATTAATGCTGGACGACCAGTATCTCTAAAGTACTCCCCAATTGCTGCACCAGCAAAAGGAGCATATACTTGCATAGGAGCAGGATCAGATGCATTTGCAGCAACAATAGTTGTATAGGCTAAGGCTCCCTTATCTTCTAAAGTTTTAGCAATTAAAGCCACTGTTGATGCTTTTTGACCTATAGCTACATATATACA
Source organism: Yeosuana marina (assembly GCF_011762485.1). Taxonomy (GTDB): domain Bacteria; phylum Bacteroidota; class Bacteroidia; order Flavobacteriales; family Flavobacteriaceae; genus Yeosuana; species Yeosuana marina. Next base: position 300,819 of record NZ_JAAKGI010000001.1, on the reverse strand, counting down.
ATATACAGGTTCACCTGCATCATAAAATTCTTTTTGATTTAAGATGGTATCTATACATACAGCCGTTTTACCAGTCTGACGGTCACCAATAACCAACTCACGTTGTCCACGTCCAATAGGAATCATCGCATCAATTGATTTGATACCTGTTTGTAATGGTTCTGTTACTGGCTCACGAAAAATAACCCCTGGTGCTTTACGCTCTAAAGGCAATTCGTATGTTTTACCAGAGATAGGTCCTTTCCCGTCAATAGGACTTCCTAGTGTATCTACAACACGTCCTACAATCCCTTCTCCGACATTTATAGAAGCAATACGTTTTGTACGCTTTACAACAGATCCTTCTTTAACACCTATTGAAGCCCCTAACAATACAATCCCTACGTTATCTTCTTCAAGGTTAAGTACAATCCCTTCTAAACCTCCTTCAAATTCAACTAACTCACCGTATTGAACATTTGAAAGTCCGTAAGCGCGTACAATACCGTCACCAACAGTTAACACTGTTCCTACTTCGTCTAATGAAGCTGATGCTTCAAACCCCGCAAGTTGTTGTTTTAAGATTGCTGATACTTCAGCTGGTTTTACTTCTGCCATCTTATTTTTAGTTTAATGTAAATTCTCTTTTTAATTTGTTAAGGTTATTGGATATACTTGCATTGTATTGCTTGTCTCCAACTCTTAAGATGAAACCTCCTAAAATGCTTTCATCTACTATATTTTCGAGGGACACCTCTTTATTTGTAAGCGTTTTTACTTTTGTAAGTACTTTGGCTTCCAACTCTTTTGTCATAGGAACCGCTGTTGTTACTTTTGCGATTTCTTTACCATTAAAAGCATCAAACAAAATACTGTATTGTAATACGATATCGTTTAAAATAGTCATTCTTTTGTTAGAAATCAATACATCAAACAAACCTGCACTAATTGAATTAAGCTTAGGAAACACAGCTAATAGAGCTGCTTTTTTTGTTTCAGATTTTATTACTGAATTGTTAAGCATGTTGCTTAACTCTGTGTTTTCAGCAATTGTATTGGCCATTAACTTCATGTCATTATTAACAGCATCTGCCTTTTTCTGGTCAGTTGCCAAACTTAATAGTGCCTTTGCGTAACGTATTGCTGCTCTTGCTCCTGCCATTTATAATTAGTTTAATTTAGCGTCACCTAACATAGACTCCACTAACTTTTCTTGTTTGTCTTTATTAGATAATTCTGCACGAACTACTTTTTCTGCTATTTCAATTGATAAGCTAGCTACTTGTGATTTTAATTCGGCAATTGCTGCTTTCTTTTCTGCTTCAATAGATGCTTGTGCTTGAGAAATAAGTTTACCTGCTGCTTCGTTAGCTTCATCCTTCGCATCTTCAATCATCTTGTTTTTCATATCTCTAGCATCCTTCAACATAGATTCGCGTTCTGCTCTTGCTTCCTTTAACAGTTTTTGATTATCTGCTTGAAGGTTTTGCATTTCTAATTTTGCTTTTTCAGCAGATTCTAAGGCGTTCTTAATCCCTTCTTCTCTATCGTTAACTGAATCTAAAATGGGTTTCCATGCAAATTTTTTAAGCAATAAAATAAGTGCTATAAAAAGTATTGCCTGCCAAACAAACAACCCTAAAGAAAATCCTCCAAATAATTCTTCCATAATAAATTATATTTCTAAAACAACTTCTGTTTAATTTAAAAAAAGCAGCTATAACCAACCGTTATAGCTACTCTTTAGTGTGTTTTACTTTGCAAATAAAGCTGCAAAGGCAATACCTTCAATCAACGCTGCTGCGATAAGCATAGCGGTTTGAATTTTTCCAGTAGCTTCTGGTTGACGTGCAATAGCTTCCATAGCAGAACCACCGATTCTTCCGATTCCAATTCCAGCTCCTATTACGATTAAACCTGCTCCTACAATTTCAGGAATATTTCCCATAATATATATATAATTAAAAATTAAACATTCAATTTAGATTCCCATCTTCATAGGAATAATAAAATTTTTATAAACTAGTGTGCTTCATCATGATGTTCTTCAACAGCCATACCAAAGTATAAAGCCGAAAGCACTGTAAAAATATAAGCTTGTAACACGGCAACTAATAACTCTAATATTGCCAAAACAAACGCTAATACAAATGATAATGAACTCCCTATCCAATTATTAAAAATAAACATCATCCCTATGATGCTCATTAATACAATATGTCCTGCCGTAATGTTGGCATACAAACGAATCATCAACGCAAATGGTTTAATAAACGTTCCTAACAATTCAATAGGTGCTAATATAATTTTCATTGGGACAGGAACTCCTGGCATCCAAAAAATATGTTTCCAATAATTTTTATTTCCTGAAAATGTGGTAATAATATAAGTAATCAATGCTAAACATAAGGTTACAGCAATGTTATTAGTAACGTTCATCCCGATAGGCGTTAAACCAAATAGGTTAACTATCCAAACAAAGAAAAATACCGTTAACAAATAACTCATGTACTTTTTATAATGTTTTTCACCAATGTTTGGTATCGCAATTTCATCTCTAACATATAGAACAATAGGCTCTAATATACGGCCTATTCCCATAGGTAAATTATTGTTCTTTTTGTAAGATTGCGCCATGCCTTTAAACATAAAAAACAAAATAACAAATACCATGAAAATCAGCGCAACGTTTTTGGTAATAGAGAAATCTAATGGTTTTGCATTAGTGGCATGATGGTGTTCATCTAAGTTAATCGTTCCTTTAGGACCATCTACTTTATAAATTTTTGCATGATACACTTTATAATAATCACCTCCAACTTCAGCTACTTCTTCTCCATGATGGAATTTAGATGACATAAATAATTTTAAACCGCCATCCCAAAGAATTACTGGCAAAGGAAAGCCTACATATTTAGTTTCGCCGTTATCTGTATCGTAAGAATACAAACCAAAATCATAAGAATCTTTTAAATGATGTAGAATATATTCTTTCATTTCTGTCTCTTTATCAGCTTTTGACCCTTCAAGTAAGTGGTCTTCTGAATGACCTTCTTGTCCGTACGACATAAAGGTTAATAAAAACAGTAATAATGTAATTGGTTTTAAATATGATTTTATACGCATATTACTCTAACTAATAGTGGCTTAAAAATTGCTGCAAAGGTAGGTTTTTATCTCAAAAACAAAAATAAATTTTTATTTTATTTATAACGTTTGATTTGATAGATATAACGTATCTTTTAATCTAACTTATTTAGCCATTTAACGAGGCTAAATGTTTCTAAAACAAGGCCTAATCCATACGGTACAAAAAATGAGGCAAACTCTAATTTAGAAATCTGTCCGTCGAGTTTAAATAACGGATAAAAAACAACAAAAAAGACTCCAAATTTTAGCGCGCTTCCTGCGATAAATAAAAATCCTAATTGATCTTTAAACTTTTTTTTAGAAACATATAAAAATCCAAAAATAAGAACAACCAAGACTAAGTTTACTACATAGGATAATACTATTTTGTTTTCAAATAACGGCATTTGAAAACTCTTTAATAGTGCTATATGAATACAAAAAGCAACTGCTAAAACAGTAGTTGCTTTGATAGTAAAACGTGTAAAAGGATTACTCATTAATATTTTATTCTATTGACTTGCTTAATAACGGCATATAACGAAATGGCGACTCCTAAAAGTGTCATAATGATAAGAAATAGCTTATCACCGTAATTAAATTTTGTATCTAACCACTTGCCTAAAATTACAAACAAATAGATGGTAACACCCATTTGTATAGCAATACCAGACAGTACGGCAACGTTTTTAAGCTGTTTTCCCGGTTTTTTGTCCTTGTTGTTCTCCACTTTTATTCATTTCTTTCACAGTGCCTTTCATAACACAGGTTACGTTGAAGGTTGCTCCTGGCTCTACTGATAGTTTCCCAACAACAACTTCGCCTTCAATAAAGGCTGTGCTTTTTAATGTTAGTGTTCCTGATAAGGTTAACTTTCCAGAAAACTTTCCTTCAAAATGAGCATCTGTTCCTTCTAAAGATCCTTTTACAAAACCCGATTTTCCTACTACAACTTTTCCTGTGGTTTTTATATTACCTTCAACAGTTCCGTCTATTCTAAAATCGCCTTCGCTATTAAAGTCTCCAACCATTTTAGTTCCTTGAGAAATAATATTTTGGCTTGATGTAACTTCTTCCATTTTTTTAATTTTTTTGTTATCCGTAAACATTCTATTATTAATTTAATTATTGTCAATACTTAAATAAGCATCTAGATTTTTGTGAATTTGTATCGTTTGATAATTAGGTGACGATATTACAAAATATGTTTTATTTATTTTCTTTATATCTTCTTTGGTTAATAATTGATTAAACGTTTTTGCAACCACTTTGTTTTTTAACCCATGCACGATTACAAAGGTAGTGTTTGTATTATACACATCAACAGATGTTGTTAAATCATAATACTTAATGGTTTTTAAAACCTCATCCAACATTTCTTGAAAACTTGCTATGTTAGAAGCATCAGCAGCATCAAATTGATACACTACATTGTAATTATTTGCTATAGTGTCATCAAACACAAATTCTTTGCTTTGTATTTTAGGAAGCGTGTTTGTTTCAATAGCTTGAGCTTGCTTTCCTTCTTCTGTATTTGCATAGGTAACTGCTATATAATTAATCGCTTTACTATAGGGTTCAAAACCGAATAAACGTCCAGTTGCGGTGGCTTTTAATAATTCAAATTTAGGAACAATGGGGTCGCCATCAAATGTATTTATATAGTTATCGCATTTAGAGATAACCTCTGTGTATTGTTGGTTTTCATGTAATTCATAAATGCTTTCATAAATACTTTCTGGACTATTATCATCTTTTTGTGTTGCTAACTCCGGATTTTTTAATATGGTTGCATATCTAGAATTTGGGAAGCTAGAAATAATATCATTTTTTGCTATAGATGCTTCATCTGTTTGTCCTAACTGCGTATAAATTTTATATAAATTGTATTTTGAAGGCAGAACGAGTCGTTCTTCTGGATTGCTATCAAGCACTGCTTCAAATTTGCTTTTAGCCAATTCAAATTCCTTAAACTTTTCTTTGTAAATCAATCCTAATTGGTAGTATGCATAATTACGTTCTTTGGATATACTATCAATTACTTTTGTGTCTGAAGGGATTTTAGAAATATAATATTGAGGATCAAACAACTCATCTTGAGTTGCATCAGCTAACACTTCATTATTTAAAATAGTTGCGCTGTTATTTGATTTTCCTTTGCTAGACCATCTCCAATTATCTTCTAAAGGTCTATTGCCCCAGGTTTTTATAAATTCATTTTTTCCAAAAGCAACCGTTGTTGGATTGTAAAAATAAAATGTAGCGGCTTGCATTGGTAAACCACCACGTGAAGGTGAGGCGTTTATACCAGATATGTTATTATTAACGGTTTTTAAACCATTGTTACGTTCTGCTACTTCTTGCTTTTCTTTTTCTTCTTCGGCTTTGGTTTTAAGTTTGTCAATAATAGAGTCAAAAAAGATAATTCTTTTATCGTCTGGTAAATGTACCAATCGTAAAATACTATCGTTAACTTGAGCTATCTCTTCGTAATAAATTACATCTTCAAGGTTGTCTCGTTTTCGTTTAATAATGCGATATGGTTTCGAGTTAAGCTTTAAATTAGTCATCGTGCTATCATAATAGGCACCTGCTTGTTTATAAACCGAATTTTTAAAATTGATATCGCCAAGTATTTGATAATTCCTTGCTTTTAATTCTTTATCTGTTGACGCTGCCCGTAATGATTTGTTATAATTTTCTACAGCTAATCGTTCTGAATTATTGTTTAAATGAAATTCACCAATTTGGTGGTATATTTTATCAAGAAATGGCCTGTTTTCTCTATTTTCAGCTAGTTTAGTTAAGTGTTCCAAACAGGCTATTTTATCGCCGTGTTCGTAATCAAAATTCTTAACTTTTTCTAATTGAGCGCTGATTAAATAAATTCTTGGTGTTTTTCTGTTTAGCTCAATAACATCATCAAAAGCTATATTAGCACTATCTTTTTTACCTAAAATATTATACAATTGCCCTTGAATAAAACGATACCTGCCGCGTTCCTCGTTACTTTTAGTATTATTTGAGGCTATTTCTAATTGCGTAATCGCACTATCAACCGATTTTGTATTTAAATAAGCTTGTGCTAACATAGAAGTCGCATCAGCTAAATCTTGATTGTTTAATTCTTCTTGCTCTAAAAGACGCTTTAAGTTTTTAATAGCTAGTTCGTCATTATCAAGTCTGATATTGGTTTTCTCTCTCCAAATTTTAGCCTGGTTAATCTTATCGCTTGCAGGATATTTATAAAGAATGTAGTTAAAAGCTTCTAAAGCGGGCACAAAACGCTGGTCAAAATATCTTGACTTTCCCAATAACAAATAAGCTTCATCAATTTGAGGGTTTTTTTCTTTACCCTCAATATTCATGCTGTGTTGTTGAATAGCTTTAACGGCTTTTTCTTCAGCTCGGTTAAAATTTTCGTTTTTGGATTGCCCGGGAAGCATAATCTCTTCGCGTATCTGCATTCGTTCAATGGGCAAAAGATCCCAATAGTTATCCTTGTAATCGTCATTAAGACTTTTTCTGCCTTGTTCTAAAGCTAAATAACCATTATAAAGTGTATTGTATTCTGCTGTTACGGCATGGAAATTCCTATTGATAAACTTGTCCTTTTTTCGTGAACAACTTGTAATCAATACTAAAGAAAAAACTACAACTACTATTACTTTTAAAGATGCTTTCAATACCTCTTTATTTTATCTAATAAATAACTATAAAGTCTTACATATATTATGCAAGTAGGTAAAAATAAACATCTTTTTTGATTAACCTATAAAATGAAATGACTTTTGGATGAAGTACTAACCCGCAAAATGAGCTTCCAACTCTTTTAAAGTAGCTGCACTTGTAGCAAGGTCTTTAATTACCTCTCCTTTTTCAAGAACAACAATACGTTCGCAAACATCGGTGACGTGCATTAAATCATGACTTGAAATAAGCACCGTTACGCCTTTTTTTTCAGCTAAATCTTTAATGATTTGTTTTAATCTAATTTGTGTTGTTGGGTCTAAATTAGCAAACGGTTCGTCTAAAACAATAACCTCTGGGTTGCCTATTAACGCCCCTACGATTCCCGCCTTTTTTTGATTTCCTTTACTCAAGTCGCGCAAGTATTTTTTCTGATTTAAAATTTCACCATGAAAAAAGTCTTCAAATTGTGCTACTAATGCATCAACATCTGCTTTATTTTGGTTACGTAATTCACCAATAAAATAAAAATATTCTTCAGCAGTTAAGTAGCCTATTAAAAAACTTTCATCTATAAAAGAGGATGTAAAGGGTTTCCAGTCTTCACTCTCATTAACCAACACTTCATTATTTTTTATAAATCCTGTTGTTGGCTGAATTAAATCTAATAATAAACTAAAATAGGTTGTTTTTCCAGCACCGTTATTGCCAACCAGACCAAAGCTTTGTCCTTTAGGAATTTCAAGAGATTCGATACTTAAAACCAGATTATCGTTATATTTTTTTGAAAGATTTGATGTTATAATCATAACTTTTATGAATTTTTACTATTGTTTATTTTTTTTCGGCAAATGCTACGACTGTTTTGTATTTCCCTTTTTGATAGAGGTTTTCAATCTGGCTTAAAAAGAAGTTTTTAAAGACAATTCCTAAAACACCACTTAAGGCCAACACGATAAGACCGACTTCAAAATTTACCAATTTATAAGGAATATAAAACAACAACATAGGAAGTCCTAATTTAGGTAATGCAATAAGCATTTGAGTAGGGTTAAAACCATTGGTATTGCTAAACGCTTTTGCTTTAACATTAAGCTCTATCGGAACTCTATTTAAGGCCCCTCCAAATAAGGTAATAAACGAATTCAAACCAATATTAAATAAGGCTCCAGCCGCTATCATTCCAAATATTTTCCATCCAAAATAGAGATAAGGCGTACTTAAAATAAACGATATACCCACAGCTACAACCATTAAATACCATTTTGACTCTAGGTATTTTCTGTAGGGGATATTCTGGCTCATAAGAAGTTTATAATACTCGCTATCCCACGACGGAACTAATTGCCCAAAGGTCATTAAAAACCCGCCGGTAACAAACATAGATGCAAAAGCTAAAAAGGCCGGCATTTTTTGATAGGTTGGTTGCGTATAAAACACCAATCCATAAAACAAAAAGAGAAACGACATCATGAGCACTTGCTTAGGACGTGCATTACGCCAAATTAAACGTAAATCGTTTTTAAGAAATACGGCAACACTTCCAAAACGGTCTAACCAAGACAAATCGGCTGTATCAACTTTTTCTACTTTTTTTGAAATAGTTCCATCTAAGTAAAATCCGTTTCTTATATCATTAAAATTGATACGATATAAAGCAATCAATAATGCTATGGGGATTACAACAAAATAAGGCTGATTATATAACGCATTAAAAGCAACACCTATCGGCTCGGAAATTTTAAAAATTTGATAGACTTCCAATCCTATAAAAACAGCCAGAACACCAACAATAACATAGAAAAAAGTGTTGTTTTTATTAATTAAAAAATTGGTAAAATTAACACAAAAGGTTAAAATCATTACCGATACAAACCAACACAGCACATTAACAACGGGATACCCATGCGCTAACAGTACAATGCTAAAAGGTAAAAAGATAAATAGTGGTAAAAAATTAAAGAATGAGATGGCTGTCTTTCCTAATAAATAATGAATAACAGTTTTTCGTTTGATAGGAATAGTCATTAACGGTTTTATATTCATAACTGGTAATTGCTGCATGAAAAACCTAATAACCAAGTCGAATAAAAACCAATAGATTAAAAAGTTATTAATTGTAATTATTGGATCCACATCAGGCAGCACTTCTTTCAATATAAAAAACACTCCAATACCCAGAAAAATGGCAGCTCCTCCAAAATAGATGGTGGCAAAAAAGAGCAGTATTTTTATAGCAATTCCTTTTTGAAAATACGAGGCTCTTGAAAACTGTTTCCACTCTAAACTTAAAAAACGTTTAATCATAATTTTAAATTAGACCTAGATAAATAAAAATAAAGGCTGTCTGAAAATTAGATAAACATCGTCATTACGAACAAAGTGAAGTAATCTGTTGATAACGCACTAATAATTTACAGATTGCTTCGTTCCTCGCAATGACCAAAAATAGACTTTTTAGACAGCCTCTTTTAAAGGTAATTACTAGTTGTATTTTTGAGCAATTGTTTGCACTTCCATACCCCAAGACTGACCAAACATCATGGCTTTTTGAGCAAGCGTTGTTTGTTTTGAAGCTAATTTTTTTCCTAAATCTGTGTTATAAAAGGCAACCAATTCTTTTATTTCGTCTTGTGTGAATTCTGCCATATACAAGTCTGCCATCTTACTATACAATCCATCTAAAGTTCCATTTGCTTCTTTGGTATAAGCCTCCTTCTTATCGTCTGGCACCATCGCACCAATTTGAGCAATAGCGTTATCAAAAGCGGATGTAGCTCCTGTAATTTTTATAAACTCTATGGTTTCGTTTTTAAATTCTGAATTGTCTTGAGCTTTAACTTGAGTTGCAACAGCAATCATAAACAAACATGCTAATACGATTTTTTTCATTGTTTTTTAATTTAATAGTTAATGTAAATATATGGTATAAGTAAGATTTTATTGCTAAATGTTACAGATTTTATAAAAGTTTATATTCTGGATGTTCTTTTGATAATTTTTCCTTTAGCCTTGGCGTAACGACTTTAATAGACACAAACAATAATAAAATATATACAACAAAACATGTAGAGAAAGATAACAGCGCTAAGGTGTCCCATTGTCTGTCAAAATTTATAAGAGGCATATAGATCCCTATATTCAAGAAATGAATAAGTCCTCCTAATTGTGCTATAACATTTTCAAACAGCCATTTTTTTCCTGTCTGTTTGTTAATTTTCTTTATTCGTTTTAATTCTTTTAATATGTAAAAAAAATAAACACAGGCAACCCCAATCATAAGAAAAACGACAATATATTCCTTATTATTAAACAGTTGAAGTATTTTAAATAACATCCAAATACTAAAAGAAGTTGCTATTATTTTTGGTAATTTAAAGTACTCCTTTAAAAGTTTCCAAGCTTCTTTTCTATAATATTTTTCTAAAGCGTTTGTTTTCTTCTCTACAATTTCAGAAAAACCAAAAACGCCAAATTTTTTAAATTCAATTTTTAAGGCTTCTTCAAAACTTAAATGAGGTGTTTGTTCCCATTGCTCTTCAATACCATTAGCCAAATGATCAACTAGCTCGGTTTGCACGTCATACCATTCTACAAAATGCTTTCTTGTAAAAGTATAAAGGTCTTCTATTTGCTCTTGATTGACTTTCATGAGGTTAATAATTTGTATCGTTCTTTGGATTTTTTAAGTGCTAATTTAAATATATTCAAACTTTGTCTTAATAAAGGAAACACCGCCAAACAAAAAATGATTAGAAAAACGTACGGTTTTTGGATTACCTCTTCAAAATAGATGTTAAAACCTTGAATGAACGAAAAGTTTATTAATAAAAATACATTGAATCCGATAACAGCTATTTGAACATTCAATGATTTTCTACTAGATTTTTCAAAAACTAAATATCCTAGTTTTAAAAACTCTGGCAGATACATATAACATATAGCGACTATAAAGGCTACTTTTTGATTATAGTTAAAGATTGTGAATACAGTTATAATAATGACCGCAAACTCCAATAAGAATGTTTTAGACATCAGAAACGCCCAAAAGGTTTCCTTGTATTGTTTTCTATATTTTCTTCTTGTTTCCTTTTGTCTTTGTAAGATAAACTTTGTAAATCCTTTATTACTATAGTATAATTTTTGTTCGAATGATGGAGATTTAAAATGACCTAGTTTATTGCCAAAACCTTCATGAACCTCTAATAAGGCTTCGTTAAAAGTTATATTTTTATTGTTTATTTTATCTTCAACAGCTAAAATAATATGATCTAGTAATTCGGTTCTAACATCCCAAAACTTAACATCGCTTTTAATAAGATATTGATCTATAAATTGTATGTCTTCTTTAGAAAGCTTTCGCATTATTCAAGAATTAATTTAGGGTTTACTAAGTTTTGCATGGTTTTAATATAATTTTCAAGTTCAGCTAGTTTGCTAACCGTTTCCTTAGTTCCTTGTTCTGTCAGCTTATAATACTTTCGTAATCTATTATCCACTTTAGCAACCTCAACGTCTAACAGTCCATCAGCCTCCAGTTTATGAAGCGATGGATACAATGCACCTTCGGTTATTTTAAGTTCGCCTTGAGTTAGTTCTTTTACTTTTTGGGTAATCTCGTAACCGTACATTTTATCATGTTCTTCAAGTAGTTTAAGAATTATAGTGGTTAAACTGCCTTTGTATAAATTAGAATTTCCCATACTCAAATATATACATATTTTCTTATACATAAGAATTTTATGTATTAATTTTATTATTTAATAGTTATTAAAGTATTCCTGCTTTACTATTTTTGTAAAAAAAAAACCAATGTCTTCATTTCATAAACTTTCAATACAAGAAATACATAGAGAAACCAGTAAATCAATTAGCATTACTTTTAATGTTCCCGAAAATTTAACCGCTGCTTTTTCTTTTCAAGCTGGTCAATACATCACCTTAAAAAAGACCATTGAAGGTCATGAATTAAGGCGTGATTATTCCATATGCTCTTCTCCTAAAAGTAAAACCCTTAAAATAGCCATTAAAGAAGTAACCGATGGTACATTTTCGGCCTATGCCAATACCCAATTAAAAGTTGGCGATGTCTTAGAAGTAGCCCCACCAAAAGGCCGTTTTGTGTTTACGCCAAACGATTCTAAAACCAAAAATATTGCTGCTTTTGCTGCTGGTAGCGGTATTACGCCTGTTTTAAGTATTATAAAATGTGCGTTAGAAGAAGAAGTTCATAGCAAGGTTATTTTAGTTTATGGAAACAAAACAACGGGTGATACCATGTTTTTAAATGAACTTTTAGACCTTCAACATCAATACAAAGATCGCTTTTCCATTCAGTTTGTTTTTAGTCAAGCTGATGAAGACAATTCTATTTTTGGACGTATTGAAAAAAGTACGGTTAATTATGTGATGAAAAACAAGCACAAACATGTTGAGGTAGACGCTTTTTACCTTTGTGGACCAGAAGCCATGATTCATATGGTAAAAGACGTGTTAACCAGCAACGGAATTGATGAAAACAGAATTCATTTTGAACTTTTTAAAGCGGCGAAATCTGTTGAAATAGAAGACGAAACTACTATTGAAAGTGGAAAAACCGAAATAACCGTTATTGTTGATGATGAAGAAACAACCTTTGAAATGTCTCAAAAACAAACCATTCTTGAAGCGGCATTAGACGAGGATATTGATGCGCCTTATTCTTGTCAGGGTGGTATTTGTAGTAGTTGTTTAGCACGGATAAAAGAAGGCGAAGCAACCATGCGACAAAACAATATTTTAACCGAAAGCGAAGTGGCTGAAGGTTTAATATTAACTTGTCAAGCGCAACCTACAACATCAAAAATAGTAATTGATTATGATGATGTTTAAAAGATTCTTCTTTTAAATTTAAATAATAGATTTTATTTTGTCTACAACCGTTTCTGGCGCAATACTTCCTGAAGCCTTTTGATACCCTTCGGGGTATTTGTTTCCGTAAACCGATGTTGGTATTTTTGGGAATTTTGTTCTGTCAGACAGTAATGCATAATCTTCAGGTTGATTAAAGGGTGCAAACCCAGCAAAAGGATGGGTAACGCCCCAAATTGTAACAACCTTCACACCTAACATAGCGGCTATATGGGCATTTCCTGAATCCATGGAAAGCATGACATCTAAATTTGAAATGATGTCTAATTGTTCTTCAAGTGAATAGTTTCCGGCTATATTTTTAACATTTTTAAAGGTTTTTTCAAACTCCGTCAAACTATTTATCTCCTTTTCGCCACCACCAAATAATAGAATTTGATACTCTTGAGAAAGAGTTTCGATAACACGCTTCATAGCATCTAAAGGATACATTTTTCCTTCATGCGCAGCAAACGGAGCAATACCAATAATTTTTAGTTTAGGATTGACTGCATCTTGAAGTTTAGAACTCAGCGTTGCTTTTTTGGGAAACGTCGGGTTTGATAAATCAACAGGAAAGCCCAATTGTTCAAACACCTTAGCATATCGCTGATGTGTTGTTTTAAGTGGTTTGAATATGTTCCCTGACGTTAGTGCCTTTTTTTCGGCTCGACCTTTATCTATTTGAACAAACTTATAGCTTGACAGTAGCCGTTTTAAAATATTTGTCCGCAACACATTATGCAAATCGGCAATCACATCAATCTTTTTAGCCTTTAATTGTTTTGCTAATTTATACAATCCTAAAATGCCTTTATGCTCCTTATTTACACGAGCAGGGAACATAGATACATTGGGTAAATCCCTAAAAAAGGGGCTATACAATTCTCTTGTAAGTACTGTAATTTTTAGGTTTGGATAGCCTACACCTAAAGCTCTTAATACAGGAACTGTCATCGCCACATCTCCCATAGCTGACAATCTAATAACGAGTATGTGGTTGGGTTTAGACATAGAAATTTAAAGCATGACATACAGAACAACACGTCGATATGCTCCGTGTGCGAATTTAGGATGACAGGCTACTATTTTTGAGAACGCAAAACTGGATTTAGTTCATCGTCATTATACATTTTCATTTGCTTGTACACTTTCATGTATTTGTCTCCTTTTTCAATATCAGATAATAACGTGTCAATAGCCGTTGATAAATCTACACGTTGCTCTAATAATATATCTAGCTTAGTTTGACAAGCTTCCCTATGCGCATCAGAAGCATCTGTACGTGTTGCTTCTTCATTCATATGGTATATTTTTAAAGCTAATATTGATAATCTATCAACTCCCCAAGCAGGGCTTTCTGTATTAATCGTTGCTCCCTCTTTGACTGTAACGTCTTTATATTTATTCAAAAAATAACTATCAATATACTCCACCATATCGGTTCTATCTTGATTAGATGCATCAATTTTTCGCTTTAAAGTTAAGGCTTCAACGGGGTCTATTTTCGGGTCGCGAATAATATCTTCATAATGCCACTGAACCGTGTCTATCCAACATTTTCTATATAATAAATGTTCTAATAAATCACTTTCGTCATACTTGTTTGTAAAAGGTTGGTCAACGGTGTTAATAATGTGATATTGATTAATAACGTCCTGAAAAATAGCATTCGCTTTAGTTGTAAACATGATGTATATATTTTAAAGACGTAAAATTACACAAATTATATAAGAAACTTATAAAAACCAAACCTCTTGTTTTACGTTCAACTTTTTTAAAAAATACAATGTATAAACACATATATACTTCAATTTAGTTAACTTTACTATTCAAAAAAAACACGTATCTATTCATGCATATTCATAACTTATCGCAACAAAATTCAGTCTTAAATACCTTTATTTCAGAAATTAGAGACGTTACTATTCAAAAAGATCAAATGCGCTTTAGAAGAAATATAGAACGTATTGGAGAAGTCTTAGGGTATGAATTAAGTAAGTCATTACATTACAAAACATCTGTTATAACCACGCCTTTAAGCGACTGTCGAATGCGTGTTATTGATAATGATATTGTGCTTTGCTCCATTTTAAGAGCCGGTATTCCGCTTCATAATGGATTGCTTAATTATTTTGATATGGCCGAAAATGCCTTTATATCGGCATACAGACATCACCCTGACTCGTCCGATAACTTTGAAATTATTGTGGAATATTTAGCGTGCCCAGATTTAAAAAACAAAACTCTTATTTTGGCAGACCCCATGTTAGCCACTGGCAGATCTATGGTAACTGCTTTTGAAGCGTTAAAACCTTTTGGAACCCCTAAAGACATTCATTTGGTAAGTACAATAGGCGCTCAGGAAGGCGTTGATTACGTAGAAGAATACTTCGATAAACATACGCATTTATGGATAGCTGCTATAGATGAAACCCTTAATGAAAAAGGATATATAGTGCCTGGTCTTGGAGATGCAGGTGATTTGTCTTTTGGTGATAAATTACAGCACTAATAACACTAAAGAAGCCACAATTAATAGAATTAAAAAGCCTTCTTTAAACCATTTTTCT
Organism: Yeosuana marina; assembly: GCF_011762485.1. Taxonomy (GTDB): domain Bacteria; phylum Bacteroidota; class Bacteroidia; order Flavobacteriales; family Flavobacteriaceae; genus Yeosuana; species Yeosuana marina. The sequence continues at coordinate 285,559 of NZ_JAAKGI010000001.1, read as the reverse complement.
TCTATATTTTCAATATAATTTGTTATCACTATAGATAGCGGCGCAAATAAAAATAAAAACTCACTGCCATCTTTTTGAGGTGCTAAAATCGTTACAACAAACGCAATTATTAGGACAATAAAAATCAGTTTAAAAGAAGGTCTTAACGCTTTTTTCTTATTGTTAGAAATCTTCACATAAAAAAAAGATGCCCATATACCAAACGACAATAATATAGTAATAGCAATTAAAAATTGTGCTGTGTCATAATTAGTATAATTATAACTAACTCCGGTCGTAAAATGAAAAACCTTAAAAAAATCATCATAAAGAATAATAGAAACGCTCGTTGCTATGATAAAAACAGTAGCTAAACCTGCAAAAGGAATAATCCAGTTTTTTATTCTGTTATCTGTATATAAAAGTAGCGCACTAAAGATTAACACGAAAAATAAAATGGCCCAAAAGTAAAATAAGGCGGCAATGGCAAACCAAATAGCTGCATCAAATAATTTACTTTTATTCTGGTTTGGTGTTCTTAAACTTAAGGTTCTTCTTAAACCTAATAAAACAAAAATATTAGAAAAAAGAATATTCTCACCTATTGTAGTTTGTGGAATCATGAGAAAGAACAACCCAAATAATAGAATTTGGTAATGATTATTATTAGTTAGACTGTTTTTACTAACAATAAAATTAAACGCAAGAATGATAAAACAACATAAAAAAAACAACCCTGTTTGTTCAAAAAAAGTTGTGATTGACATTAACTCTTTAAATAACATGATATTAGCCTTGGTAAAAGCTACCATCATGATAAAAAAAACAATGACAAAATTTATTGGTTTAGATTTACTAAAAATACTTGTAATCATTAACTCTTTTTGTATTTTTGCTCCGTAAATATACTAACATTGAAACTCAATTTGAATAAAATAGTTCTTGAAATATCTATTTTATCAATTAAAAGTAACTTGAGATATTAAAAAAATAAACTATGAAAGATTTCTTTTATGCTATACAAGATTTGTTTGTAAATGTATTGTTTGCTCCTTTTGATGCTCTAAGATCATTAGAACTTGATAGCTGGTGGGCTGCAAATTTTATGTCTTGGATATTCATATTAATTGGATGTGCTGCATTTACCTATTGGATGCTACAACTGAAAAAATTTGGTAACGAATAGCCAATTAAGAAGCTAAGCAGTCTTTCAAATTTATAAATCGAAACCGATATCCTTACGATAATACATCTTATCAAACTGTAGTTTTTCTATACTTTGGTAAGATTTTTTTATGGCCTCTTGGTACGTGTTTCCGTAAGATGTAATTGCCATAACACGTCCGCCAGACGTTACAACCTTTCCATTGTTAATAGTTGCCCCCGCATGAAACGGAATAGAATCCACAACGTTTTCTATACCAGTAATTTCTTTTCCTTTTTCGTAGGTTTCAGGATAACCGCCAGACACCAACATAATGGTTGTTGCCGCACGCTCGTCAATTTCAATGTTTATTTTATCAAGAGTTCCGTTAGCCATAGCCTTCAGAATGTCTACAAAATCGTTTTTTAGTCTTGGCAACACCACTTCGGTTTCTGGGTCTCCCATTCGAACGTTATACTCAATCACTTTAGGGTCGTCTCCCACTTTAATCAATCCAATAAACACAAATCCCACATATGGTAAATTATCTTTTTTAAACCCTTTAATGGTTGGTTTTACTATACGTTCTTCAATTTTATTAAGAAATTCATCCGTTGCAAACGGTACTGGAGACACAGCTCCCATACCACCAGTATTTAATCCTGTATCACCTTCACCAATACGCTTGTAATCTTTGGCAGTTGGTAATATTTTGTAATGTTCGCCATCGGTTAACACAAAGCAGCTTAGTTCGATACCATCTAAAAATTCTTCAATCACCACTTTCGTACTTGCTTGTCCAAATTTCGCATCCACTAACATGCTTTTTAATTCCGCTTTGGCTTCTTCTAAATCATTCAGAATCACCACACCTTTTCCTGCAGCTAAACCATCGGCTTTCAACACGTATGGGGAATTCAAAGTTTCTAAAAATGCATAGCCTTTTTCAACCGTTTCTTTTGTGAAACTTTCATAAGCTGCTGTTGGAATATTGTGACGATATAAAAACTCTTTAGCAAATTCTTTACTACCCTCTAATTCCGCAGCCTTTTTTTGTGGCCCGATAACAGCCACACGCTTTAAATCGTCATCATTTAAAAAGAAATCGTGAACACCCAGAACCAATGGGTCTTCGGGCCCAACAACCACCATGGTAATCTCTTTTTCTAAGACTAATTCTTTAATCGCTTTAAAGTCTGTAACACTAATATTGACATTCGTTGCAATATTAGATGTTCCTGAATTTCCAGGAGCAACAAACAGGTTGTCGCATAAAGGGCTTTGTGCAATTTTCCAGGCAAATGTGTGTTCTCTTCCGCCGGAACCAAGAATTAGAATGTTCATTGTATTATGTTTTTCTTTTGAATGGCAAAAATAAAATTAATGACCCTAATTCACGAATAATTTTTATTTACTTTACAAAAAATACACATTATTTTGAAATTGTTTGATCTTTCTTTAAAACTTAACGGATTTCCTATAAAAGAGGCTCGAAAGGCGTTAACATCCATTCAAAATATTGATGAGACCGATTTTGAAACCTACATTAATCAGAAAAAAGAGGAGATTGTAAACCATCATCTAGAGCATAATTCGTTTTATAAATCCTTTGCAAAAAACGCGAATCCTAAAGACTGGAATCGTATTCCCGTGATGACGAAACGGCATTTGCAACAACCTTTAAACCATCGGCTTTCAGAAGGTTTTCATATTAAAAATGTGCATATTCATAAAACCTCGGGCTCTTCTGGCGACCCTTTTATTTTTGCAAAAGATAAATTTTGTCATGCTTTAACTTGGGCTGTTTTTCAAGACCGATTTAGTTGGCTGGATATTGATTTAAACACCTCTAAACAAGCGCGATTTTATGGTATTCCATTACATAAAAAAGGCTATTACAAAGAACGTATTAAAGATGCTTTGGGAAATCGGTTTCGCTTTTCGGTGTTTGATTTAAGCGATAAGCAACTTCAAAAAAACCTCGACAAGTTTAAGACAACGTCCTTCGATTATATAAATGGTTATACGAGTGCAATTGTTCAATTTGCTAAATTTTTAAAAAACGAACATGTTATTTTAAAACATGTTTGTCCGTCGTTAAAATACTGCATTGTGACTTCTGAAATCCTTTTTGAAACCGATAAAACCCTTTTAGAAACCCAATTAGGGATTCCTGTAATTAATGAATATGGTGCCGCCGAATTAGGATTGATAGCCTTTCAAAACAAACACCAGGAATGGATTGTCAATTCAGAAGATTTATTGGTTGAAATACTCGATGATGATGGTTGTATTTTACCCTATGGAGAAGAAGGTCGCGTTGTTATTACCTCGTTGTACAATAAATCACATCCGTTTATTCGCTACGATTTGGGCGATATTGCGATGCTTTCAAAAAAAAGCACCCCTAAAAAACCAATTTTAGAAAAGCTTATTGGACGCACTAATGATATTGCCGAATTGCCTAGCGGAAAAAAAGCGGCGGGTTTAACCTTTTACTACATTACCAAAAGCATTATTGAAGACGATGGAAACGTCAAAGAATTCGTTATCGAGCAACATACACGAAGTAAGTTTAAAATTAAATATACTAGTGATAAAGCACTTTCATCTGAAAACAAAAAACACATTCTAACAGATATAGAAACCTATCTTGAAAAAGGACTTTCTGTGGAATTTGAAAAGCTTGACCAAATTGAACGAACGAAAAGCGGTAAACTACAACAATTTAAGAGTTTTTTGTAGAAACTGTTTGTTTCGATTTCATAAAAAAATGTTCTATTAAAAATTGAACAAGATGATAAACAGACTTCACCGTTGAAAACCCTAAGCCTTTTTTATACACCCAATAGTTGTATTTTAAAAGATCAAACTTATTTGAGGACATAGAATCTTCTCGAACTCGATAATATGCTAACGATTTCAGAAGGCTTTTAGCGGGTTTCCCGGACCTTTTAATAGCTTCTAGCCACAACAACCAATCTTGACGTTTACGAAGGTTAGGCGTTGTTATTTCGCCTAAAACCTCAGCGTTATAGATTCCTGTTAAATTACCAATATAATTACTCTTTAAAAGTTTGTGATATGTTAAAACAGGAAGTGCTTTCACGGTTTTGTGTAATGAATTCCCTTTTTCGTCTATTAACTCGTAGCTTGAAAAACATACATCACACCTATCATCGGTCATAAATGAAATCTGTTTCTCTAATTTTTCTGGTTTCCACAAGTCGTCAGCATCTAAAAACGCAATATAACTACCTTTGGCTTCTAAGATTCCCTTATTCCTAGATAGAGCTGCTCCTAAATTTTTTTCATTCTTAAAAAGAATAATATTTGAATATTTTGAGGTAAGTGTCTGAGCTATTTCTAATGTTCTATCTGTAGAACCATCGTCTATTAAAAGCAATTCCCAATTTGTATACGTTTGATTTAAAACACTGTTTACAGTTTCAGAAAGATACGTCTCTGAATTAAACATGGGTGTTATGATAGAGACTAATGGTTCCATTATAATTGATTAGTATGCTTTTTCTTCTCCCTTAAAAGCATTTAATAGCGTTTGTAATGCGATTTTTAAATCTAATAGGATTGACCAGTTTTCAATATAAAAAATATCATATTTCACCCTATTAATAATATCTTTATCTGTTTCTATTTCACCTCTAAATCCGCTAATCTGCGCTAAACCTGTAATTCCAGGCTTTACAAAATGCCGTACCATAAATTTATCCACTTTTTCAGCATATAAGTTTGTATGTCTTACCATATGTGGCCTAGGACCAACAACAGACATATCTCCAAAGAGCACATTAAAAAATTGAGGTAATTCATCAATGCTTGTTTTACGGATAAATTTACCCACTTTAGTGATTCGCATATCACCTTTAGTAGCTTGGTGTAAATGCGCATCCTTATTCGGTGTCATAGACCTAAATTTATAACAATCAAATTCATTATAATTAAATCCGTTTCGGGTTTGTTTAAAAAATATAGGGCCTTTGCTTTCCAATCTAATTAATATTGCCAGAATAGGTGTTAACCATGATAATAAAAAAACAATAATGGCTGAAGACAATAAAATATCAAATGCTCGTTTTATAAATTTATTAACTGGGACTTGCAACGGAATATCTCGTAATGATATTATTGGAATATAATCATAATACTCATAGGTTAATTTTTTTGCATAGATATCTTTGTTATCAGGAATAAATTTTAACTGCCTTAAATTGTTGTCTGCAAAATAAATTAATTTATTGATTTGCTTATTAGATAGCTCTGCCACTGAAGCATATATTTCATCCACCTCATTTTCGATAATATATGAGAAACATTTTTGAATAGAAAACTCATCGTTAATCACGAATTGCTTTTTAAACTTAAAACCGAAATCTAATCTTTTATTAAAAATACTTATAAGCTGTCTTGTTTTATCGGTATCACCAATAACAACAACGTTTCTTAAATTACCTCCTAAAGCAGCTCTATATCTGTTTAATAAATAAAAAATTAAAAACTTAAAAAATGTTATGGCAAACGCTACATATAGCAAATATTCCGCAAGCGCAAGCCGGCTAATATTAGGTTGTTTAAAAACTCCAATAAAGGCATACAAAATAATAGCAAAAAACACTATTTGTCTTGTAATAAGTGTCATAACTTGAATGATCTTCGTATACCGTTGTACTTCATAAAAGTCATTTTTAAATGAAATAACAATCCATAAAGCAGATATATAAAGACTAAACAAGAGGGTATTTGTCATGTTTATATCAAACAAAAAGACGGCTCCGTTTATTATCCCTAAATCTACGAGATAAGACAACGGTTTTAAATACTTAGAATATCGTCCTTGTTTAAATGTTTTCATCTGTTACTATTTATTGCTTTTTAACGGACAGATGGAATGCCTGCTTATCATGTCGATTGGTTTGCAACTTATTAATGGGCATTTCAAATTACTTTTTTATGTGTTTTTTAAAATCTTTGTGCTCACTCTTATACAAGGCCTCTTTTGACAAGGTTTTAAAATAATCGAACGTTATTTGCATGCCAGTTTCTCTAGTCACATTAGGTTCCCAATGTAATAGTTTTTTAGCCAATGAAATATCTGGCTGACGTTGTAAAGGATCATCTTGGGGAAGCTCTTTATAAATGATTCTTTGAGTTGTTCCCGTTAATTTAATAATCTCTTCAGCAAATTCCTTAATGGTTATTTCATGTGGGTTTCCAATATTAACAGGGTAGGCATAATCACTTAATAATAATCGATAAATCCCTTCCACTTGGTCATCCACATAACAAAAAGAGCGTGTTTGAGAGCCATCACCGAAAATAGTTAAATCCTCTCCTCGTAAGGCCTGCCCCATAAAGGCAGGAATTACACGTCCATCATTCAATCGCATTCTTGGTCCGTATGTATTAAAAATACGTACAATTCGTGTTTCTAAACCATGAAACCGATGATACGCCATAGTAATGGCTTCCTGGAACCGCTTCGCCTCATCATAAACACCGCGAGGACCTATCGTATTTACGTTTCCATAATAATCTTCAGATTGAGGATGCACTAATGGGTCTCCATACACTTCAGATGTTGAAGCAATTAAAATTCGTGCTTTTTTTTCCTTGGCGAGCCCTAATAAATTATGAGTTCCTAAGGATCCCACTTTCAACGTTTGAATAGGTATTTTTAAATAGTCGATAGGACTTGCTGGAGACGCAAAATGTAAAATATAATCTAAACGTCCTTCAACTGAAACAAACTCAGTTACATCATGCTCAATAAACTCAAAATTTGGATGACTGAGTAAATGCACGATATTCCGTTCTTCTCCGGTTATAAAATTATCCATCCCAATAACAAAGTATCCTTCAGAAATAAAACGGTCACATAAATGTGATCCTAAAAACCCAGCGGCACCAGTAATGAGTACTTTTTTCAATAGTTTTACCTTTTGATTATGAATTTTGCTAACAGTACAAATTTAATGGAATAACTTTAAAGTTATATCTTCTTTTGGGTAAACATTTTTTTGTTTCTTTTGTGAAATCCTTTTCTGAGATTCTTCACTTCATTCTGAATGACAATGAAAATCCTGTTGCCATGTCAAATTGGGTGAGACATCTCAAACATACTCCTTAAGAGATTCTTCGCTGCGCTCTGAATGACAATAAACAAGAACGCTGTCATTCAGAAGAAGCATAACGACTGAAGATTCTGAAATATTCTCAATGCTTTAATTTGAGATTCTTCGCTGCGCTCTGAATGACAAAAAGAAAGAACACTGTCATTCAGAAGAAGCATAGCGACTGAAGAATCTCTATATGTCATCATTCAAAAAAATCCAAGATGAATTAAACTCGGTAATTAATGCTTCTTTTTTAGCTCTACTCCATCCTTTAATTTGCTTTTCCCTTTTTATAGCTTCATCTATTTCAAAAAAATGCTCGTGATACACTAAATAATAACATTTATATTTTGCTGTGAATGCTTTAGAAAAAGGAACTGGATTTTTGTGAAAATACAACCTGTCTTTGAGGTCATTGGTAACTCCTGTATAAAGAACTCTCTTTGTTTTATTTGTTAAAATATAAACAAAATAATTATGTGTCCCAATCGTTTTCAAAATTTGAATGTACTGAAATTATACAAAACATAGATTCTTCGCTGCGCTCTGAATGACATGGACGAGATTCTTCGCTGCGCTCTGAATGACAATAAACAAGAACACTGTCATTCAGAAGGAGCATAACGACTGAAGAATCTGAAATATTCTCAATGCTTTAATTTGAGATTCTTCGCTTTGCCGTGAAAGACATTAAGACCCAGTTCCAATTTTATAACACACAAAACCTATTTTTTCTAACGCTTTGATATCTAAAATACCTCTCCCATCAAAAACGAAAGCAGGTTTATTCATGTTGTCATAAATCTTTTGCCAATCATAGGTTTTAAATTCATCCCATTCTGTTAAAACAGCTATGGCATGAGAGTCTTTACTAGCTTTATAAGGATCATTTTGAACTTTTAATAAGGTTCTATTTTCTTTATCACTTCGTGTATTCAAATACTCTAAATCAGCATACATACGTTCCTCCGTTACTTTAGGGTCATACACTTCAATACAAGCCTGTTCACTCAACAAATTATCAGCCACTTTAATGGCTGCCGATTCCCGCGTATCGTTGGTGTCTTTTTTAAACGCCCAGCCAAAAAATGTTATTTTTTTACCTGAAACTGTATTGTAAAGCGTACTCACTATGTTATCTGAAAAACGTTGCTTTTGATGGTCGTTCATTATTATGACTTGCTCCCAATAATCTGCTACTTCATCTAACCCATAGGTTTTGGCAATATACACTAAGTTTAAAATATCTTTTTGAAAACAAGAGCCTCCAAAACCAACAGAGGCTTTTAAAAATTTGTTACCTATTCTGGAGTCCATTCCTATCGCTTTGGAAACTTCGTTAACATCTGCACCCGATTTTTCACAAAGTTGAGACATGGCGTTAATAGAGGATACTCGTTGGGCCAAAAAGGCATTAGCCGTTAGCTTAGACAATTCTGATGACCATACATTGGTGGTTAGAATACGCTCTTTAGGTACCCAATTGGCATATACATCAACCAAAGCCTGTATAGCTTTTTCACCTTCTTCTGTAGTATCACCACCAATTAAAACGCGATCTGGAGCTAATAAATCTTCAACCGCTGTTCCTTCTGCTAAAAATTCAGGATTAGAAAGTATTTGAAATTTGACCCCATTCCCTGTATGTTCTAAAATATTTTTGATGGCCGATGCTGTCCTCACCGGAAGTGTTGATTTCTCTACGACTATTTTATCTTGTTTAGAGACTCTTGCTATCTGACGCGCGCACAATTCAATGTACTTTAAATCGGCGGCCATTCCCTTACCCTTCCCATAGGTTTTGGTGGGTGTGTTAACCGACATAAAAATCATATCGGCTTCGTCAATGGCTTTATCGATATCAGTTGAAAAAAACAGATTTCTTCCTCTAGCTTCTTCAACAATTTTGTCTAAACCGGGTTCGAACACGGGCAGTTTACTTAAGTCTTTATCATTCCAAGCAGCTATTCTAGAAGCATTAATATCAACAATAGTTACTTTTATATGTGGGCATTTTTGGGCAACAACCGCCATGGTTGGGCCTCCTACGTAGCCTGCACCGATGCAGCAGATGGTTTTAATGTGCATTTTATTAAAATTTAAACAAAAATAAGGAAGTTCATTAAATATACTTTGCTACCAACATCAAATTAACTTTATGTTTCATCAATAGCTATAAAATTTAAGTTACTAGACTGCAAGACAGAAGAATTTGTTTCCTATATGTAATGAATAGGTTTAAGTAAGCTTTGGTATTCCTTTACTACGGGTGAACCTGCCCTTATGGTCTAATACATCTTATACCTTTTATAGCACCGCTATACATTGCATACCATAGTGCGATTGCACTGCCTCCTGTTTATTTTGTGTTGTTTCAACTAAACTCATTCCCAACCAAACAGTTAAAGCGACCTTACTATCTATATTCATATTTGTTTTAACCTGAAGTTGGATGCTTTGGGATTGGTCGTTTAAAGATTCTACTTTTGATTCTATAGTGAACCCTAAGCCATTTTGTTCTGCACACATTGGTTCATAGGTTTCTAATGTTTTATTCCAATTTTGGGGTGCTACCAAACCTACTACTGCTGTATAAACAACTTGCCTATCGCTTTTTGTGTATTTTTTTAACTTATCATGAGCATGTCTTTGAATCGTGATGGTTACCATATTGCGTTCTGCATTAGTAGTAACGTCAAGTATTAATGCCCTGATTTGATTAAACGATTTTTCTTTATGTAATTGAAATCCTATAAGGCTTTCTGGATCGTTAAAAAGATTTGCTTCTCTTTGTCCTTTAGTTCCTTCACCTTTTTGAATAATTTTGCGGCAAACACCAGTTAACCGACTGTGCATATAGCTATCCTTAAAAGCTTTGGCAACAGAACCTAAACCGATACTAATAGATTTAGTAAGATATACGGCAGCTGCAAATTCTTGATTATTACCTTTTACTTGAATGAATGCAGGATCGTTATTAATGCGCTCTTTAGAAGGCCCCACTGCTTTTCGGACGATGTCTTCTCCATTTAGTTTGTAGTAACATAACCCGTTAAGCGTTCCCTTAAGTTTTATAATGCCTTTTTGTTTAGCCATTAACACTTTTAAATTTTATAAATATGTCTTTAAATTAGATACCGAAAGCGTCTAACTATTACTTAAGTACTAACCTTGAAACGCATTTATAGATGCCTTAACTCAATCATCGTTTCTTTTATATGTGGTCATTTTTCAGCAAAAACTGCCATGGTTGGGCCTACTTCGTAGCCTGCTCCAATGCCGTAGATGGTTTTAATTATCATATATTTATATTATTTATGCAAGAATAAGTGCTTAAAAATAGTAGAAGAAATCACTTATCAATTTTATTAATTCATTTTTTTAGGTGATTTTCCATGCTTTTCTGGAACTCAGATTATTCCTTTTTAGCGAAATATGATACCTACAACAAGCCTCCTTTCGTTCATCTATTAATGGCTTTAATTCTATGTCCATGAGCAAGTTTACATCAATAGTAAATAACTCTTTCATAAATAGTTATTTTGACACAAACATTTGTTAGACTATGTATGTTAATGAACGTGTAAAAAAAATAAAGGATTAAAAATAACTTATAAATATTTAAATAGCTTAAGATATTTTTTTGAAATGCCTTCCCATTGATAATTCGCCTTGACATGATTATAGCCTTTATTTGCCATTTCATAGACGTATGAAGGATTATTTTCACAATACTCCCACTTTTTTAATAAATCTTGATAATTTAACTTATCAAACGCTATCCCAGACGAATTAATGGTCTGTAAGTTTTCATCAATACCATTTACCAAAGTACAAACTTTAGCTCCCATTGCGGCCAAAAGTGATGGAGAAGTACCCTCTAATTCACTTGCAGAAATATATAAATAAGAATTAGAAAGTAATTCTTCGTACTCATTATTATATAGAAACCCTGTCATGATAATATTATAATTTGCTTCACCTTTCTTAAACAAATCATTCCTATAACTTGTTTCTGTAGTGTCGTCACCAATTATAACAAGTGGCTTATTTGTTTTTAGTTTTAAGTATGCATCTATTAAATGATGTACACCTTTTTCAGGAACTAATCGCCCAATAAAAATATAGTATTCCTGCCGTTTGAGATTATATTTGTTTAAAAATTCTCCTGAAAACTCGTTTTTGTATATAAATTTGGCTCCATACTCAATTATTTCTGATTCTATACCAAATTTTTCTTTATAAAAATTATAAACTTCTTGGTTGTCTGTAATAATTTTATTGGAAAATTTAACAGCTAGATTAGCTCCTAGTTTATGAAAAAATTTTGCTATAAAACCCCATTTTTCTCGTTTCCATTCAATTCCATCAACTGATATTATAACTTTCTTTCCAAATAACTTTAAAAAAGGGATAAATATTCCATTACCCGAGTTATACAAATGAATATATCTATATTCTGAATGGAAGAAGATAAGGTTTATAATAGAAAAAAAAGTATGCGATAAGGTTTCTATTCCTTTTATCGGGATCGAACCTACATAAGTCAATTTTACCCCAGAAACTGCTTCTAATTGATTTTCATAATGAGATTTTCGGCAATATACAAGTACGTCATGACCAATAGCCACCCAATGTTTAGTTGTATGTTCTGCACAGGTTTCAAACCCTCCATAATTAGCTGGAAGACCTCTTATGCCTAAAACGGCTATTCTCATCTAATTATGATTTATTTAAATCCGCTATAAACACTTGGGCATAGTCTTTTAATGCTTCTTTCCAGTGTGGCATAAAATTGATTCCTCTTGCATTAAGCTTCATGTTTACCAGTTTTTCTGATGTTGGCCTAGGCGCAAAATATTCAGTTTTGAAGTAATCTGAACTTACTTTTGTGATTTTTAATTCATCTTTTAATCCTAAAAGGTCAACAAGCTCAACAGCAACCTCATATCTACTACAATCGCCTTCACAAACCTGATTATAAACACCATAAAGTTCAGTTTCAACAACTTTAAATATCCCTTCAGCAAAACTGAGCGTATATGTGGGTGTTCCTAATTTATCATCAACAATAAACAATTCCTTTTGTCCAAACTTAATTTGCTGATAGATTAAATTAATAAATTTTTTGTCTTTATTTGGCCCTCCTCCCATCATCCAGCCTGCTCTGAAAACAAAAAACTTGTCTAGATAGCTTTTTATAAAAACTTCTCCATGATATTTAGATTTAGCATAAATACCTAATGGGTTTGGTGCATCAAAGTCATTGTAAAGATCTTGTTCTCCATCTACAATTCCTGCCGTACTTATATAAACCATAGGAACGTCCAGTTTTTTGGATATTAAAGCTATATTTTCTGCTCCAAGGGCATTCGTTAGCCATGAATTTTCTGCATTTTTTTCACAGAATTCAAGATCAGTAAGCGCAGCTAAATTGATAATTAATTCTGGTTGAAACGCTATTATGGATTCTTCCATTTGTTTGTAATCTCTTACATCTGCATATTCTAGCCATTCAATATTAAGGTCAATATCTGTTGCTTTAACATTACACCTTTCAGAAAAATAAGCATAAACAGCTCTTCCAAGCATTCCTCCACATCCTGCAATATATACTTTAGTACTCTTCTCTAATTTCATAATATTTTAAATTATTGTAGATTTAGCTACAAATATAATTTTAAAAAATATCTATCACTAATTTTTTTACTTACAAATTTTATGCTTTCTCCTATATTTACTAAATCTTTTTGGAGTTTTAAGAAGACAAATGAATTGAGTATAATATTGATTTTGTTTTTTATTTCGGAATTTCTAACAAAATTATTAGACTTTTATGGCGTTGAGCATTATAGAGTAGGTATTGTAATAAAAATGATGTTTTTATGTTACGTTTTTGCTCGAAAATTAATATCATCTTCTCTTTTTGGGGCATTAGTCATATTGGGCTTACTCTTTTTCTTCTCACAACTAGGCATTGATACCGGATTATCTCTAAAAGAAAAACTACTAGAAAACCTATTATACTTTGCAAAATACACCTTTATTTTTGTTATGGCAGACTATATAAGCCAATTGAATTTTAAAGACATTCAAATACATAAAGCACTCACTATAATTCTTTTTTTTTTGAGGATAAACTTTATTGCGATATTAGTAGGTATTCTATTTAAACTAGATTTGTTTCGTACCTACGGACATGATCGATTTGGATATAATGGTATAATTCAAATGAATAGTCATGCATCTTATATCTATTGTTTTGCTACTATTTATGTAGTTTACAACTATCTTAAGATAAAAAAAATCACATTAGATTTTTGGATTATCATCATTAGTGGTTTATTAATTGGTACTAAAACGCTTTACTTTTTCTACGCTTTAGTGGGTGTATATCTAATTTTTCATCTTAAACTTTATAAAAAGTTTACATTTTATATTTTATTCTTACTTCTAGTGGTAGCAATCTTTCTTTCAATTGACATCTTAAGTCTTTTTTTATCAACTCATTTAAAACCTTTTGTGATTCTCTATAATGACTATGGATTTATAACAGCAATTACTTCAACAAGAGATTTGTTATTAATGGAGACTTTAAATTTAGCTTCTCAATATGACTGGTCATTTATCAATTACTTAATAGGTGGTGGATTTTTTAATATATTAAGAACAGAAATGGCCTTTGTTGATCTATTCTTTTTTTGGGGAATTATTGGAATGGTTTTATACTTAAGCCTTTATTATAAATATATCATAAGGCATTACTTGTATAACGCCTTTTTAAAGTATGCCATTTTTAGCGTGTTATTGTCTGCTTTTTTTGGTGGTAACTATTTCACTAATGCTGTAACGGCAATATATATTTTGGTTTTTTCAAACTTTTTTACGCTCGAGAAAATCAAAAACTCAAACAACTAAGGTTTAACCCATATAGTTGTATTTGTTATACCATTTGTGGTTTTAACCATTAGCCAAGATTCAAGTGCTTCATGAAGTGGATTATATCTTTCTCTTTCTGAATTATCAAGAACAAATATCCCTCCACTTTTAAGCTTATCAATTGAGTTTAATCCAGAACGAACTCTCGCTCTACCATCAATTATTACAAAGTCAAAAAAACCATCAGGATAATCATTAACCTTGTTATAATACTTCTCAAAGGTTTTTTTAGATTCTTGTTCATCATGCTCGTTGAGGTAAATATCCAAATCGTCTTTGTTATAATCAACATGCTCTTTTGGAAATAAAAAATAATCCACATTTTCTATGTTGTTTTCTTTTAATCGATTTTGAACTAATTTATACCATTCTTCGTTATGCTCAATGCTTACTAATTTTTTTATTCTTTTAGAAAAATAAAGAGTGCTACGTCCACTACCATACTCTAAACCAACCATATCATCTTTTAAAACTCTATCAAAAAATATTATTGAGGCTGGGCTAGTCCAAGGCCTTTGAGGGTAAAGGAAGTTAAATAGTTTGTAATGTGCTTTTACAAATGGGGTCATTATTTGATAGAATGCATATTTAGCTTTATTTGATTTACTAGTAGGATAATAATTGTTAACCAGTAAAAAATTTGAGGCTATTTTTTTTGCTAATTTTATGTAATCATCAGTCATGCTAAATTATTGTTGTTTTAGATTTTGTGCAACTTGCAAAAAATTTAATTCACAAATTCTTTTTTTGATTTTTCGGTTTTTTTAATGATAATAAGGAATAAATAATTATAATTATTAAGTCTATACCAACAACAAAATAACTAAAAATAAAAATATTTTCAGCGAAAAGAAGAAGTATAACTTTAATAACAAATGAAAAACCTAAAACAAGAACATTGATATTAATTTTATTGTTGTAATTGTTATTTAAAATGAAAAAATATGTGAATGGAGTGCACAGAAGAGATAGTGAAATGATACTTAATATTTTAGAACCTTGAATATAACTGTCTTTGTAAAATATTGAATAAATGACATCTGAAAAAAAATACAAAAACACCACGCTAAAAAAACTAACTGCAGCAATATTAAATAGATTTTTCTGTTTCTCTTTTGAGGTCATTACATAGTGCTTTTTTAATCCAATCAATATCAAGGCAGTAAAAAATAAGTATGCAGAATTATAAAAATTATCTGCTGAAGAATATAGTCCAGAATCAAACTTGCTAAACCTAAAATTAGCAATAATAATCTCTACTCTCTTCAAACCCACCAAAAACAAATACATTAGCAAATAGCTCTTTGTTTCCTTTAAGATATCAATCATCTCCTTGAGCGTAATCGTAGGTCTTATTATTAAAGGAATTTGTTTTTTAAAATACATGAACGACAAGGAAAAACCAAGTAAAGCAGTTATGAGTAATACCACAAAAATGGTGCTTAAGTTAACTTTTGAAATCGAAAAATACAATGCTAACAATATAAGAACTCTAATTAAGGGTTCTAAAACAATGGTAACTATATCTAATTTTACTTTACCTTGTGTTCTTGCTACAATTTTAAAGAATGCCGTTAATAAAATAAATAAAAACGAAATAGAATAGAGTAAAACATAAATGATATCCCCTTGTTTTAATACACCAACAACAAAACAAAGAATAATAATTGTAATCAATGAAAATGTCACTCTACTAACCAGATAATGACCAAGGTTTTCTAACTCATCCTTAATGCTTTTGTTGATTATAAAATAACTTATCCCACCATCCATAAAGACAGAAGCCCAAGCTACAATTGATACCACATAGTAGTATACACCAAACTCTTCAACACTTAAAAGTCTTGTAATTATAATTACACCTATAAAACTTAATGCTTTTGTGAAAAGTTCAATAAAGGGGACTACTTTATTTATATGTTTAAATAGACTTTCTTTTACCATTTATAGGTGACTATTATTACTTAAATCCATTTACAACGCCGATTATTATTTCCGATATTTAATGATTTTAGCAGGTACTCCACCTACAATTGCTAATGGCGGAACATCTTTACTCACTACTGCTCCAGCTGCAATTATTGCGCCATCACCTATTATAACACCAGATAAGATTACTGAGTTTGCGCCAATCCAAACATCATTTCCAATAGTGGTGCTCTTTCTTGTTTCTCCTTGATCTTTAATTGGGATATCAAAACGATCGGAATTATGGTTTTCAGAAAACACACTAACTCTTGGTCCAAAAATAACATTATCTCCAATCTTAACTGGTCCTCTTACTCCAATGAAGCAATAGTGATTTATTCCTACATTATTTCCAATTTGTAAAGACTCACCTATTAATCTTAAAACACCTGTACATTCTATAATTGCATATTCTCCTAAAGAAAAATTATCACCTATTACAATTCCTTTATTTGATAATGCATAAATATGACTGTTCCGTTTTAAAAGTAAATTTTTTCCACACTTTATTTTGTTTTTAAATGATATTTTCGCTCCTTTTTCTTTGAAGATAAGTCCCTTAGAAGATTTTAAAAAGGGCTTGATAAAAATCATTCCTTTTGCTAAAGCAACCGATTTATTGAAGAGAATTAAAATGGTATCCCAAGTCGAAAAACTTTGGTTTACATCATAATTTTCACCTTTAATTTTTGAAACAATTTTTGTAAATAAACTTCGGCTCATACTTAAGTTAGTAATGATTCATAAATCTTAACAACTTTGGTTAAATGTTGTTGTTTAGACAACGTATCAACATAAAATTTATACGCTTGTTGCCTTAAAGCTTCTGTATAGAGCGAATCAACTCTTAATAGTTCGTCTTCTAATGTTTCTTTATTCGTAAAATCAAGTATAAAACCGGTTGCACCATCTTCTATTAACTCTTTAAAACCACTATGGTTTGCACCAATCACTGGAACACCTAGTGAAAATGATTCGACAATTGTCATAGGACAGTTTTCAAACCATTTAGAAGGTTGTATTACATATTTAGCATTGGCTATTATAGAAAACAATTCTTCTCCATATTTAGGACCAAGATATGTAATATATTCAGATTGTTTAATTTGCGATACTTCATCTCCATTACCAACAATATAGAGATTTAGTTTTAACTTTTCTAATATTGGAATGATATCAATAATCCCCTTTTCTTTTGATACTCTTCCGTAGTATAAAAAATACGAATCTTTATTATTAATAAGTTCTTTTTGATTAAGTAATACATCAACAAAATTTGGAATTACTTCAATTGTTTGGTTTACTCTTTTACTTACTAAATTCTTTAAAAACTGACTTGGACTTATATAATGATTAATATATTTATTATAATAATTTAATCCATGATAAAGATAAGACTCTAAGGCTCCTATAGTGCTTTTAAATAATGAATTATCAAAGCATTTGTCTTTAATACAGTTTGAAAAACTTCCTTCTACACACTTAACACATGTAGATTCTCTTTGAAAATTATACAATCTGTGATAAGGGCAAACCATTTGACTATCATGAATAGTTTGTACAACTTTAATGTTTCTTTTGTGAAATACTTTTAAAATTGAAGGTGTAAGTTGAAAATTATAATTATGAATGTGCACAATATCTGGCATCCATTGATCTAAGAAATAATTTATTTTCTTAATATTTTTCTTCGAATAAATTGTATTGTGAGTAGCTGTTATTTTTTGAATACTTGAAAGCTCATAAAACTCTATACAATCTGCAAAACAATCAAATTCATCTTCAATTATATTTTTAGAATGTTTCATTCCCCAAAACTTGACCTCATGACCAAGTTCTTTAAGAGCTTCAGATAGTTTAAACATATAGGTTTCTGCGCCACCCATATTGTATAAAAATTTATTGATTTGTAAAACTCTCATTAGTGCTATATTTATTGATTTGGAAATGCTTTAATTAACTTTTCAATCCAAAATTTTGAAGACACTTTATCTACATAATCCAAATATTCTGTTCTGTCAATAGTTTCAATATGTTTCAAAAACTCATAAATATCTTCTGTCTTCTGTAGTAAAAACTTTTTATCTTGAATATAATCTTCTTCTGTTCCATCAGCTCCATAAAGACAGAGTACAGGTAATCCATACAGTAATGATTGTAATATTGCCAACCCTCCATCTCCTGGTAACACAAATAAATCACTTTTAAAGTAAAACAGCTTTAGCGTTTCTTTATCATAAATTGGCCCATGAAAATTTACTAGACTACTTTGATATTCACTTTTCAACTCTTCCAACTGATTTCCTCCTCCGACAATATCTAAAGTGTACTGACGATTATTATTATCAGAATTTAAGGTGTTGACTTGGTCTATTAATTCTTGTATTCTTTTGCGTTTTTCTACAACACCAACGTATAATAATCTAACTAAATTAGTATTAAAATTATAATTTAAGATTGATGTCTTAACCTCATTCCTAATCTTCTCAAAATACTCCGTATCAATAGTATTTAGGTTTGTAAAGGCATTTTTTCCGCCCATATACTTTCTTAAATATTTCTCACCTTTTGAAGAATATGCCATTTGTTTGTCTGTCAACAAAACCAATGGCTTAATAACAGTGTCAATAAATTTTCTTCGTAGTGTTCTCTTTGATGGAGAGTATCCAGAATCCCACCAAATTATATGCTTATTCAATATTTTAGCAATAGGAATAATATAACTGTTATTAAGAACGTTCGTTGTACCTTCAATAATCAAAAAATCATAAGATTTAATCAATTTAATGATACTTGGATAAACAAACAAACTCGTTGATCTAGATTCGCCAGTATAACCAACTTTCCATGATTTTAATTCATAAATCTTTAAGTTTTCAAAATCGTCAATATTATATTTAGCTTTCTTTAATGTTCCTTTGACCTCTCCAACAGACGTCACTATACCAACTTCTAAAAAGTAATCACAAAGACCTTTTAGGAGTTCTAGCCTATAAGATGTGATTACCCTCTGAACAATTAATACCTTTTTTGATTTAAACATAACTAAATATTACTTTGCTTTCGTGTTGCCAAAACTATTGAAATAGGTAAGAAAAATGCATACAATTGAATTCCAAATTGACGATTAAATATACACTCTGTAAATGAGAATAACGCTATAATAAAAATAATTATAAAAGAATAAAGCAATTTTGCTTTATAACACAGGTATAACAGGAAAAGCATGGCAAATAAATAGAGTAAACCAAAAACTCCATTTGTGATTAAAAACTCCAAATACTGGTTGTGAGGATTATATCCATAAATACCTCTTTGGGAATGCACAAACTTTTTCGGACTTCTCTTTACTCTATAAAAATCTCCAATTCCAGTTCCTATTACTTTATGATTAGAATATTTGAGAATTTTATATGAATTATTCCATAGCCAAGCTCTTGGGGAGTCCCAATAAGTGAGCGTATTTGTAATTTTTGTTTTTAAAACCGTATTCAAAATACTAAAAAGCATAACGACACCCAAACCTCCTATAACAAGAAACCTGTATCCCTTTTTATTCTTGAAACGAGATATGATAACATAAATCCAAAACAAAAATAATAACAACACAGCCATTCTTGAAGTTGATAGTATTACTCCAACACTAAAGAATATCATAAGAAAAACTCTGATTTTTTGTTGCTTTATGGCCCTATCAAAGGTATATAATGTTACAATAGCAATCAGCGTGAAAATGCCATAGTAAGGATGCTGTATGGGAGTTATATATTCGCTAGTTAAATCTGGATCTAACAAAAGACCATATTCAAAATAGATCTTAACGGCATAAAAAAGGGTAATTGTTGTTGCTAAAAGAGAGAATGCTAAATACCCTCTAGCGATATTAGTAATATCTTTTTGTTCTATGCCTCTTATATTTAATATAGCTAGAGGAAGGGCTAAAATTGGCACTCTTAGCCATAAAAAATCTAATGAATCTATAACCTCATATGAGTTAAAAACTGAGATTATAGTCAATAGAAAAGGAGTTCCAATAAGAAGGTATAGTTTAACTTGCCTTTTCGAGAATGAAAAATTAATTTGTTTTGATATTAAGCCAATTACAAAAACAAAAAAGCAAAGGCCTAAGCATATATTTGAGATTGCAAGAGAAAAGTACACAAAACAAACATATAAAGCTGATAGATAGAATACAATTTTATTGTAATTATATTTGTTTTGCATCATCATTTAGTTAGTATCTTCTTTCGAAACTACATTAGGCTTAAAGTTATTTATAAGGTTTACAAACACAAATACTATCATAAAGGTTATTAATACTTTTCCAAAACCAAATTGAATGATAGATTCTGTTCTGTTTAAAAAATACAAGAACAAAAAATAATAACCGTAAGAGTTGTTTCTATGATTAAACAATAGGGTTAATAATAATCCTAAAATAAAGAAATTAATCATAACGCCAACCAATCCATACTCCATAAAACCTTCTCCAATTAAAGACATAGATGCTCCACCAAC
This sequence comes from Yeosuana marina, assembly GCF_011762485.1. GTDB lineage: Bacteria > Bacteroidota > Bacteroidia > Flavobacteriales > Flavobacteriaceae > Yeosuana > Yeosuana marina. Next base: position 264,880 of record NZ_JAAKGI010000001.1, on the reverse strand, counting down.
ATTTACGTTTATGGGCGAGTATTCCTTTATCCAAATCTCAAATCCTACTTGGTGTCCTGGCAATAAAATGGCTAAGGCCATCGTTAATGGTTTTAGCCCAAAATACCCTGTTTCTTGAGTCATTTCTATATAATGAGATAAATTCCAAGTATGAATACCTATTTCGTTTCTTAAAATCTCTAAATATCCCCTGTTAATTCCTCGTATTGCCGGAACTATCGAACCAAAAAGTAATACTGTAATAAAACCATATTTTATTAATTTCTTTATAGAAATTGGTTTTTTAAAATCATTATAAATAAATAAATACATTAAGAAAAGTGTAAGTACAGGACCTCTTTGCAACGGAATGATAATTAAAAAGAATGACACTAATAATAAGAAAACATCAAACCAATTTATCTTTATACTTTTGTGAAATTTTACCATAAACAGAAATGGTAACGCATAGGTGTGGAATGAACCTAACATGTTTAAGTATCCTCTTCCGTAAATCATCGTTATTCTATTGCCAAAATAATTACCTTGAAATAATGCTTTTATAATCGGAAAATTATAAATTACTGATGTCACCATAGAAAATAATATGATGCCATATAAAAGTAATGCCCCGCTTTTATAATCTAAATAAAAGTGCGAACGCTTTATTTTAGGTAACCTTATTTTTTTGCCAGTTGCTAAGCCTATTAATAAGATTAGGTAAGAAACAGACACTAATAGTGTTATATCACAATAATGGGTTTTATTAGAATATTTTGTTAAAATTACATTAAGGAAGTTGCCTATGGACATCCAAAAAATAAAAGCCACCGAAGTAAAGAAAATTGGGGAGGTTAATCTATTATCTCTAAACAGTATAACATAAAACTTATAAAGATTAATAATTAAGAGGAAATATATAAAAGTATGTAAATACTCTTTAAAAATCATTATGAGTATAATTTCCAAAGAAGTAATAAGTATCAACTTATTTAATACACTTTTAGGTTTCACCCCTTTTATTTCATCTATATATGATTTCATAAACTTTAAGCCCCCTTAAAATCCTCTTTTTTTAAAACACCACAAAAGTCCAACACAATTTTATTTTTAGGTATAGTTAGGTTTTTAAATTCATTGTGGGCAACTAAAAATACAATAATGTCTGCTTGTGCTACTGCATTTTTATAATTGGTTAATTTAAAGACTTTATGTGATTCGATATTAGGTTCTACTATGTAATACTCCTCGTTATTTGCATTCTGTAAAACTTTTTGTGCAATATATTTTGCTGGAGATTCTCTAAGATCGTCAATATTAGGCTTAAACGCTAAACCCATTAAAGCAATATTAGGTTTATGGCCGTGCTTTATTTCAAACTCCATTTTGACAGTCTGTACTTTTTCAGCACACCAAAAGGATTTATAATTATTAATCTCTCTGGCTTTACCTATTATTTTAGATTCTAATGGATAATCTGAGACAATAAAATAAGGATCAACCGCTATGCAATGACCTCCAACACCACATCCTGGTTGTAAAATATTTACTCTAGGATGTTTATTGGCAAGTTCTATTAGCTCCCAAACATTTATATCAGCTTTATCACAAATTAAAGACAATTCATTCGCGAATGCTATTTGAACATCACGAGAAGAATTTTCAACAAGCTTACACATTTCTGCTGTCCTTGCATTTGTTTTATGTAAGTCTCCTTTAATAAACTGCCGATAAAAGGCAACTGCTTTATCAGTTGATGATTGGTTTACTCCTCCAATAACTCTATCGTTATGAACTAATTCATACATCACGTTTCCAGGTAATACTCGCTCTGGACAGTATGCAATAAAGAGCTTATCTTTTAATTCTGGACGTTGAGAATAAATTAAATGCATCATTTTTTCTGTCGTTCCTATAGGCGAAGTAGATTCAATAATATATAAATCATCTTCTTTCAACAAAGGCAAGATTGCTTTGGTTGCAGAATCAACAAAAGAAATGTCTGGTTCGTTTCTAGCTTTAAAAGGTGTTGGCACCACAATAAGGTAAGTATTCGCAACAATAGGTTTCGTTGTCGCTTTTAAATAGCCTTCTTTAACTGCATTTGCCACAGCTATATCCAATTCTGGCTCAATAATGTGTATTTTTCCTGAATTTATAGTCTCCACTACTTCTGGATTAATATCAACTCCATGTACGTGGGTTTTGCTTTGGGCGATTAAAGCGGCTGTTGGTAAGCCAATATAACCTAAACCAATGATTACTACTTGTGGTTTATTCATCTTTATTTTTTTTAATTTCGATTAATTAGATGAGATAAATTTCATTGAATCCATTATTATATGATTAACGATTTGCTCACAGGCCGTTCCATCACCATATGGATTATGAAGTTTACTCATGTTACAATATGCCGAATCATCCAGTAATAGTTTTCTAGTTTCTTTCACTATTTTATTTTGATCTGTACCTACTAATAAAACAGTGCCTACATCTACTGCTTCTGGCCTTTCTGTGGTGTCTCGCAAAACTAATACTGGTTTTCCAAGACTAGGAGCTTCTTCTTGCACACCACCACTATCTGTTATTATTAAATATGCCTTTTCCATTAACCACACAAAAGCAGGGTACGATAATGGTTTTATAAGCTGAATATTGCTAATATTATTAAGTAACTCATAAACTGGTTTTTGAACATTAGGGTTCAAATGTACTGGATAAACGATTTGAGTATTTGGATGTTCTCTTGCAATTTTTTTAAGGGCTTCGCAAATATTAATAAATCCTTGCCCATGGTTTTCTCTACGGTGCCCTGTTATTAAAATTAATTTTTTATTAGGATTTAGTATTGTTTTTAGGTGCTGAACCTCATTATCATTAAAGCCATTAGAGTTCACTTTTTTAACACTAAATAATAGAGCGTCAATTACAGTATTTCCTGTTATAAAGATACAATCTTGCTTTTTGTTTTCATCTAATAAGTTTTGTTTAGATGTTGGTGTTGGAGAAAAATGTATATCTGCTATTGCCCCTGTTACCGTTCTGTTCATTTCTTCAGGGTAAGGCGATTTCATATTAAAAGTTCTTAGACCAGCTTCAACATGACATATTTTTGCTCCTGAATAAAAAGCCGAAATACTTGCAGCCATTGTTGTTGTTGTATCTCCATGAACAAAAACATAGTCTGGTTGAAACTTTTCCAATACAGGTTTTAAATTAGTAATAATATCTGAAGTTAAAGAATATAGATTTTGATTAGGCTTCATAAGATCTAGGTCAAAATCTGGAATGATTTCAAAAAAAGATAGAACTTGATCTAACATTTCACGATGTTGAGCGGTAATGCAAATTTTTGTTGTGAATTTATCCGAATGTTTTTCAAACTCCTTTACCAGCGGAGCCATCTTTATGGCTTCAGGCCTTGTGCCAAAAATAATAAGGTTTTTTATTTTCATTAAATTATAGCTTTATAAGTTCGGAATCAAATTGAGAAGAACTAACAATATTTGGGTCATAAACACCATCAATCATTTCTAAGCGTAACTCATAGCCATCTAGTGTATATATAAATTTGCTGAAATTAAAATAGTTTACAAAACGTTCTCCTTCTATTTTAAGTATTTTATTATCTCTTGAAAACTGAATCTCATTTAATTTTATTGAATTTTGATCTTTATTATTACTAAAACGTATTTTAATACGTTTAGGAAAAACACCTGAAGGGAATTCAAAAGTAATCCATTGATAGCCCTCTCGTCCTTTTATAGATTTTGTGAGTGCTGTCTCTACAGGAAAGAAATCTTGGGCATAGTCTTCTGTATAAAACAACCAGATTTTATCATTTTTTAAATATTCTATATTTATTTTAACTACTAATTCTTTTTTATACTGTTTAGAGACATTCGCCTCTTTTATCACTTCGTTATTTTCTTTAGATTTAATTTCGCTTTTACAAGATATTACACAAATTAAACATGTTAAAATTATAATATTTTTCATTCATTAATCTATTTAAATTAAATGATCCTTATTAATTTTTAAACTGATTTTTTATTTTACAAATATCAATAATGTCAAGAGTTTTTAAAAAAAATCTATAGCTATATCTCATCCCTTAAACATAAATTTGATATTGCCTTTTTAAGATTATCTCCCCAATAATGTATTTCTATTTTAAAAGCAGTTTTTATTTTGGTTTTATCAAGCACGCTATAAAATGGTCGTTTTGCTGGTGTTGGATATTCTTCCGTTTTTATTGAATTTACCTTTATTTTTGTATTAATCTTCTCAAAAATAGCCTTTGCAAAATCAAACCAACTTACTTCTCCAGAGTTACTAAAATGATAGATTCCATAATTTTTTACTTTTGTTTTTATAATATGGACTACAACTTCCGCTAAATCACCTGCATAAGTAGGCGTTCCTATTTGATCACTAACGACACTAATTTCCTCACGCGTTTCGGCCAATCTCAACATGGTTTTCATAAAATTCTGACCATATTCGGAATATAACCATGAGGTTCTTATAATAAAGTACTCTTTTAAAATTTGTTGTACTTCAACTTCTCCTTGCAATTTAGACGCTCCATAAACACTAATCGGTTTAGCTACATCTGTTTCTACATACGGTTCTCTTTTTTCACCATCAAACACAAAATCGGTTGAAATATGAATTAAAATCACTCCATATTCGTTACAAGCTAATGCTAAGTTTTTTGCGCCTTTTGCATTGATATCAAAAGCTTTTTCAACCTCTGTTTCTGCTTTATCAACAGCTGTATAGGCTGCGCAATTAATGCAATATTCTATTTTTTTATTTGTTTTGAAAAAAGCTTGTACTTGCTTTAAATCACAAATATCAAGTTCTACATAATCTGTATAAATTACATTTAAATCATCATACTGTTTTTCAACATCCTTTATGCATCTTGCTAATTGTCCGTTACCTCCAGTAACTAAAATAGTTGTCATAAAATAGCATCCTTAAAAGTTGGTAATTGTAAATCTTTTTCAGAAATAACAAATTCATTTTCATCTAATTTCCAATCAATATTTAAATCTTTATCATTATAAATAATACCTCCTTCTGACTCTTTATTATAATAATTATCACATTTATAAGAAAAGATAGCGGTCTCACTTAGCACAATAAATCCATGCGCAAAGCCTCGTGGGATAAATAATTGTTTCTTATTTTCTTCTGTTAATTCTATAGCCACATACAGCCCATAGGTTGAAGAATCTTTTCTAATATCTACTGCTATATCAAATACTTTCCCTTTAATAACTCTTACTAATTTAGCTTGAGCATACTCTCCTTTTTGAAAATGTAACCCTCGTAACACCCCTTTTGAAGAAAATGATTCATTGTCTTGTAAAAAATTAACCTCTTGATTAATTAATTGGTTAAACGTAGTTTGATTAAAGCTTTCAAAAAAATATCCTCTACTATCTTTAAAAATTTTAGGTTCTAATATAAAACAGCCTTTTAGTTTGGTTTCTTTTGCAATCATTATTTATTTTTAAGTAAGCCTAACAGGTTTTTACCATACCCACTTTTTAATAGTGGCTGCGCTAAATTTTTAAACTGTTCTTTATTTATATAACCCATTTCGAAAGCCGCTCCTTCAATGGCTCCTATTTTTAAACCTTGGCGTTCTTCAATAACTTCAACAAATTGAGAGGCTTGCATCAAAGATTGAAATGTACCTGTATCTAACCAAGCGGTTCCTCTATCTAATATACTTACGTTAAGTTTCCCTTGTTTAAGATACTCTCTATTAACATCGGTAATTTCCAGTTCTCCTCTATGGCTTGGTTTTATGTTTTTTGCAATGTTTACAACTGAATTGTCATAAAAATAAATACCCGGCACCGCATAGTTCGATTTTGGGTGTTTTGGTTTCTCTTCAATCGATATTGCATGCATGTTATCATCAAACTCCACAACTCCATAGCGTTCAGGGTCATGTACCCGATAGGCATAAATAATGCCGCCTTCTGGATCATTGTTGGCCTGTAAAAGTTTTGCTAAGCCTGTTCCATAAAAAATATTATCTCCTAATATTAAAGCCACCTTATCATCTCCTATAAAATCTTCTCCAATAATAAAAGCCTCCGCTAATCCATTTGGAGCTTCTTGTATGGCGTACTCAAACTTACACCCATACTTTTTGCCATCTCCCAGCAACTCTTGAAATAAGGGTAAGTCTTTAGGAGTTGATATGATTAGCACCTCATTGATTCCTGAATACATTAAAGTAGAAAGCGGATAATATATCATAGGTTTATCATAAATAGGCATGAGTTGCTTACTTACAGATAACGTTAAAGGATGTAATCGTGTTCCAGATCCTCCTGCTAGTATAATTCCCTTCATATTAGTTATATTGCTTTTGATAGTACTTTTGATATTCTCCACTTGTTACATTATTCAACCATTCTTCATTATTCAAATACCAATCTATCGTTATGGAAAGTCCTTCTTCAAAAGTTACTGAAGGTTTCCAATCTAATTCTTTATTTATTTTTGAGGCATCTATGGCGTATCTTAAATCATGTCCGGGTCTATCTTTAACATACGTAATTAGTTTTTCTGAACTTCCTTTTAGTCTATTTAATTTTTCGTCCATTTGTTGACATAGTAACTTAACTAAATCAATATTCTTCCATTCATTAAAGCCCCCGATATTGTATGTTTCTCCTATAGCTCCCTTATGAAAAACTAAATCTATGGCTCTAGCATGATCAATCACATATAACCAATCCCTAGTATAATTACCATCTCCATAGACAGGTAATGGTTTATTATTGATAATGTTATTGATAAATAAAGGAATTAACTTTTCTGGAAATTGGTTCTGCCCATAATTATTTGAACAATTTGTAATAACATACGGTATTCCATAAGTCTCACCATAAGCCCTTACAAAATGATCTGAACTTGCTTTTGAAGCAGAATATGGTGAATTCGGATCATAGGATGTGGTTTCAGTAAACAACCCTTTTTCACCTAAAGTTCCATAAACCTCATCGGTGCTGATATGATAAAATAATTTATTGTTAAAATTATCTTTCCAAGCGTTTTTAAAGGCATTTAATAAAACCATGGTACCAATAACATTCGTTTTAACAAATGCTAAAGGATCTGTAATAGAGCGATCTACATGTGACTCTGCTGCTAAGTGAATCACACTATCGAATCTGTGCTCTTTAAACAATCCGTCTATAAAGACCTCATCGGTGATATCTCCCTTTATAAACGTATAATTGGATTTAGATTCAATGTCTTTTAAATTTTCGAGGTTTCCTGCATAGGTAAGATTATCTAAATTAAAAATATTGTAATTGGGATAGCTTTCAACAAAAAGCCTAACTACGTGAGACCCTATAAAACCCGCTCCTCCTGTTATTAAAATAGTCATATCGTTTACTCTTTTCTGTAATTCTTAAGATAGGTGTTCAGTGATAACAAACTTAAAATTAAAAGCGTTAATACTAACAACGAAGCAGGAACCAAAAACTTATAACTTTTTAAAATTCCTTTTACTTTAACACCTTTTCTAGGAAAATCTGAGATTACATTTAAAATACTCGATTTATTGGCGCGTTCTTCATTAAGTTCAACTAAGCCATTTTTAAGTTGTTCCATTTTATTAATTAACGCCAGTTCTTTATTTTCCTTACCGCCGTTCTCCCCTAAACTAATACTAGTGCCTTCCATTGGGCGATCTGCTTCTTTAAGCATCACCTTTTTATAGAGTAATTGTAAGGAGTCTATTTCTGTAATTTGTTTTCTGTAAAGACTATCTTCTAGTTTTATATTCGTATCACTAATCTCTTTCTGCAAGTTAAAATAACCGTTTCTTGAAATAGAGTTGATAATGGTTGGTTGAATTTTTTTGGCTATTCCATTATCCGTCGCAATAACAGATACTGTATGAAATCTTGCATCAAACGAGTTGAAATTTTCAAGATATGATTTCATATCTATGGTCTTTTGAGTCGTTGTATCTAAACTTCTAACAAACTTATCAAATAACTGTACTTTTTGATTTTCATCGGAATAAGATTCTACCTTAAACTCTTTTATAGTAGCCGCTTCTTTTTTAGAAATATTCAAAGCTTCCGCCAATGCCGTGGAATCTCCCGCATTAGCTAATTCATTATAAAAATTAACGTTATTATAGAGCTGTTGAACACTATTAAAGTTGGGTTCCACTACCATTGTAGATATATATACGGGCGTTTTATTACTATCTAAATAAAATCCTATAGCCAAGCCTATAAAACCAACAATTGCTAATTTTATAATATGCTTTTGAATGAATAATAAAAACAGAATGATCGTATGAAAAATTCCTTTGAAAATACTAGCTATAAACTGAAAGAATCGGTTGAAAGCATTTCCGATAAGCTTAAATAACTGTCCTAAATCAACTTCTTCAGACTGTTGTGGTTGTGGCACTTCGTTACTCATGTTGTTTATGTGTATTAGTTAAATAGTTGTTCTAATATTTTTCTTGTAATTAAATATGTGGGTTTAACACCAGAGGTTCCTAAGCCTCCTGAAGCCAATGTTCCTCCGGTTTCTAAAGGATTATCACTGGCGTAATACGCATATCTTACTTTAACATCTGGACTGATACTGCCCCGTACTTTGGAGGCCGATTGAATCGCTTTTTGATAATGCGCTCCTTCCATTTCTAATCCAATCACACTCCAAGTGGAATTGTGAAAGAATTTTAAAATATCTTTATTCTGAAGTGAGGTTCCTAAAACCGTAATCATGGCGCCTTCATATACATTAACACCTTGACCATCTAAATCTTTTTTAGATAATTCGTTTTTAAAAGGGTAGTTGTCTGCCGTTCCTTCAAAAATATGAGCCGACGGAATCATAATATCGCCTTTCCCACCTTCTAATATTCCTGCTTTACCCATTATAGACAAGGATTCTACATTTAAAAATTGCTTCTTCCCTTTTGCTTTGTAGGGTTTTAATAATTCGTCTATGGTTTCATAGGCTTGTTCGCCAAAGGCATAGTCCATAACCAATATAACTGGTTTATTCGATTTTAAAACCGTTTCATTAGTTGGAATGTCAATTTTTGAACTGTCTATTTTACTTGTATCGAAAATCTGAACATCTATATTAGTACCCGACGTATCTGGAATAAAAATCATTCCTTTTTGTAAGGCTTCCTTCGTAACTTTATTACGAAGCTCACTATTTCCAGCAATACTTAAGTCTTCATATACTTGAAACGCTGTCTTCTTAGATATCAATGTTTTTAAAGCATTGGGGGCAAATAAGGTGTTCATAACACTATGCATATTGGCACTTATAATATGAATAGGCCTTTCTAATAATCCGTTTTTGTGTAATACCTCTTTAATGTTGTTTGCCCAAATTTCACCATGGATATGGTGTCCCAATCGTTCCCTTAACACCGGACTAAAGGTTACCGTGCGTTTGTTATTGTTTATTTGTTCTTCAATGGCTAATTTTCCTAACCAATACACAATTTGCAACAACCTCTCAGGCTGAGAAGGGGTTGCAAAATCATCATAAATACTTTGTAACTCACTAAAGGTTCTTCCTAAAATATTAGCCATGTGTGTAATGGCGATCTCTCTTTCGGGTTGTGTTAATTTTTTTCTTGATAAGGCTGCATTTTCAAGCTTTATCCAGTCTCTAGTCGTAGATCCTATGTCATCAATAAGAACACGTTTACTTATTTTATGCGATTCAATAAAAAGAAACGTAAGATGTGTTAAAATATCGTAAATCTCCGATCGTCCTCTTGTGATTTCAATATTCATTTGTTCAGAATCAATTCTGTAACAATTACGACGACGCTTTTCTGGAATTATTGGTTTGAAATGAGAGTTTGAATATCCCTCATCACTTGTTAAGTTGATAAATGTACATTCTTCAATCCCTTGCGGAAGTCTGTCAATCACATACAATAAACCTTCTAATTCTGCCTTTTCATCGCCAATAGATCCATAAATTTCTGGTCGTAACAGCAATAATGATTGCCTTAAGGTTTCCCCAGAAACACCCATGGGTTTGTAAAAGCCTCTATTAAACAAATGACGCATAGTAATATACATGCGTTCAATAGCATTTGTGCTTTCCTGTGCCCTCGTTCTTTCATGATGCTTTTTATCTTTCATACTTATTTTTTATCTCGGCAAAGATACTATTATTTGGGTTAATTTATGTACGGAAAACCCTCAACAATTTTTCTATCGTTGGATAAGCGAGGTAATTTATTTTGCCCGCCTAACTTCCCTATTGATTTCATATAATCTTGAAATCCGTCTTTCTTAACTTTAGTAATTTTTAGGGGTTGTAACACCTTTCCTTGTATCAAATCAAAATAATAACTGTTTTGTTTTTGAAGCGATTGGTCTATTTTTTTTGCTAATTCATCCATGTCTTCAGGTTCATTTTCAAATTCAATAAACCATTCGTGATACGGCAATCCTTTTTCTGGATGTATCTGCGGTGCAACTGTAAATTCCGATACTCTTATATTTGTTCGATGTGTTGCTTCCTTCAAAGCTTCTTCTACCTCTTTACCAATAACATGCTCCCCGAAGGCTGAAATAAAATGTTTTATTCTACCAGAAACAATCACTCTGTAAGGTTTTAATGAGGTGAATTCAACCGTGTCTCCAATATTGTAAGCCCAAAGTCCCGCGTTTGTTGAAATAATCATCACATAGTTAACACCTAATTCTACATCTTTAATAGTAATACGTTTGGGGTTCTCACTGAAAAAATCATCCGCTTTTACAAACTCATAAAAAATGCCTGAGTTTAGCTGTAACAACATGCCTTTTTCATTCTGTTTATCTTGAAATGCAAAAAATCCTTCACTCGCTGGATACAGTTCAATACTATCCACTTTTCTACCTATAAGATTTTCAAATTTAGCTCTATATGGTTCGTAATTAACCCCTCCAAAAATGAATAAATTAAAATTTTTAAAAATGTCTCCTACTTTTTTGCCTGTCTTTTGTTGCAATTTTTCAAAGTACATTTGCACCCATGACGGAATACCCGAAATAATCGTCATGTTTTCTGGCAATGTTTCCTCAACAATCGCATCTACTTTAGTTTCCCAATCTTCAATACAATTAGTTTTATAAGAAGGCATTCTGTTTTTTTGAAGATACTTTGGCACATAATGCGCCACAATTCCAGAAAGTCTCCCCAACTGAATCCCGTTTTTTGTTTCAAGGATGGGACTTCCTTGTAAAAAAATCATTTTACCATCGACAAACCTACTGTTGCCCGTTTCGTGAATATACAGAAGAATGGCATTTCTTGCCGCCTCAATATGATACGGCATACTGTCTTTGGTAATAGGAATGTATTTTGAACCCGAGGTTGTTCCTGATGTTTTTGCAAAATAAATAGGCTTTCCTTTCCAAAGAACATCTTCTTTTCCTGCAACCACTTGCTCTACATAAGGTTTTAAATCTTCATAATCTCTTATAGGAACACGTTTAACAAACTCATCATAAGAATTGATGCTTATAAAGTCATGGTCTTTACCGAATGTTGTTTCTGAAGCCTTCTTTATGAGTTCTTCAAAAACCTTTTGCTGCGTCTCAACAGGATTATTAGCCCATTTTTGAATATGGCTATAAATTAATTTTGCAAACGGTTTTGCTAAAGCAGATTTTAATGATATCATTATTTGAAATCTATAAAATTGGTTGGGTTAATAGGATAGCCATCATTCCATAATTCGAAATGCAGATGAGGGCCTGTAGAAAGTTCTCCTGAACTTCCTGCTGTTGCAATGACTTCGCCGGCTTTCACCAAGTCACCCTGTGATTTCGTTAAAGTAGAATTGTGTTTATATACCGAAATTAAACCATAACTATGCTCTATAATAATAACATAACCCGTGCTTGCTGTCCATTCTGCAAAAATGACAACACCATCAGCTGTTGCCTTTACAGGAGTGTCTTTGGCTACCACAATATCAACCGCATAATGCTTTTCTTTTAAATTGTAAGGCGCGCTAATAGGACCATTAACTGGAGGAAATAATACAAAATTTGAAGCCGATGTGGCCGATTCAAATAAATTGTACTTATCTTCTTTATCTACTTTTTCTCTTAAAATAGAATCTTCTTCAATAGGATTTAAATCTACATCACTAGCCTCTAATTTTACAGCTTGAATAATAGAATCTCTGTTAAAATCTACGGCACTTACATCGCCCTGTAATACTTTTTTTATAGAGCTATAATAACGTTTGTTTGTTGAAATAATTTGTTGCAACGAATCAGTCTTATAGTATAATTCTGTTGCTTTTCTTTTAAGAGCTGTTGAAGAATACCCTGGAATATATTCTCTTAACGGTGTAAATGCTATTAAAACAGTAGTTAAAGCTATCAAAACTATTGTAGATATAGAGGCTATTACAAACACATTTAACCGCGTTAGTTTAAAGGAAAGACGTTCTTCAAAAGTCTCTTCATTAAGAATAACCAAACGATACTTGTCAAGTAGTTTTCTGGCTATTTTTTTTTGCTTTTCTTTTTTATCACTCATGTTGAAAACAAAATTAAATAAAATAATCTCATAAGGTCATCCTCTTATGCTAAACTTATGTTTAAAAACGATATTATTAAACTTAAATTACTAACTTTGCACATTAAAAACATACATTATGAACTTATATATGTTACCGTTAGTAATTGGTGCGCCACAAATTATTTTAATTGTTGTGATTGTTTTATTATTATTTGGAGGAAAAAAAATCCCGGAATTAATGAGAGGTCTTGGTAGTGGTATTAAAGAATTTAAAGATGCTAGCAAAGAAGACGATAAAAAAGACGACAAAAAAGAATAATAATATTCATTAACAAAAAAAGCCAATACAGTGTATTGGCTTTTTTTTATGTTTAAAACTAATCTGCCTTATTTAATTTTATGGATTGAATAATGGCTTCAAGTTCAAACATATAATCTCGTTTATTAACTGATGGTGCAAAAACAAACCCTTCAACAACCACCCATCTGTTATGAGCTTTATCATCTATAAAATAATTTATAAATGGTCCAGCCATAAAGGCATTTTTAACCTCCCACATCCCTTTGGTTTCTAAAGTAGGTTTATTATCTAAAGTTGTTTTAAAATGAAAGGGTGTATAGGCGTTTTCTGTAATCATATAAGTTCCATCACTTGGTCCAGGAATATACTCTTTACCAATTGAATCTCTAATTTTAATGATTTGATTTACCACACTATCACTTTGTTGTACGCTATCATACGGTAATTCGTATAACATTAAATTCATGGTTCCATTTTTAATGTCTTTACGAATCCAAAAGAACGACTTGTCTTGTTTGGCAATTCTGTAAGCAGTTGGGAATTTTATGCTCAGTCCCAGGCTTTCTTCTATAGGTTTAATATCGTGAAGCGATTTACTGATTTGTCGCTGTTTTTCTTTTAATTCTTCGCTTTTAAAAGCCTTAATTATTTGTTCTGAATTCGTATTAATTTCATTAATAATATCCTTTTTTGAGGGCCCAGAAATCACAACTACACGTTGCGGTTTAGCATATACATCATTAAGAATTTTGATAGATGCTTTGTTACCTTGTTCAATTTTTAAAACGGTTCTGTTGTAAGTAACAAAACCTGAAAATACACTTGGCGGAATCTGGTTCACGTTAAACATGGGCTCGTCTTGTGGCAAGCCATCTACAACAGTTGCAAGAACGCCTCTTATAGCTTCTCCTACGCTTCCCTCCCACAAATCGTTATCAACTACAACAGATACATTATTAATGTTTCCGTTAGAATCTGAAAGGTATTTTTGTTTCTTGGTTTTGTTGTCTCCGCAAGCAGTAATTAACAAAGATGCTACAGCAATTAAAAAAACTTTTTTCATCTGTTTAAATTTATTTGTTTTTTAAAATTCAGATGGAATGCCTAATTCATCTTATCGATTTTTATCTAAGAGTATTGATAAGCATTTCATATTTATTTCAGTTAAAAGGAATTTATCCTTTGGATATTTTGAGTTTCATTCCTGGTTTCAAATGAGTACCACTAATATCGTTCCAATCTTTAATATTTTGAACAGAAACTCCAGAAAATTTTTGAGCGATGCTCCATAATGAGTCTCCTTCCTTAACTGTATAAATAGTTACATTACCTGTAGGTGTACTTTTTGTTACTGTTTTCGCTGCCGTTGAACTTGGCGGTATATAAGGCTTTCTTGGGTAAATAGTTAAACGTTGGCCAATACTAATATTATTGCTTCTAAGTCCATTCCACTGTTTTATTTGGCTTACCCTTACTCCATATTGTCTAGCAATCTTTCCTAAAAAATCTCCAGACCTCACCCTATATCTCGTTCTACTTTCTGCTTCAAAAAACTGAGGTAGTGGTTTTTCACGTTTATCAAACTCTGCTTTTACATAGGCATAAATTTGGTCTTCGTTGTTTACAAACGTTCCCATGGCTGCTCTAGGCAAACGCAATGCATAGTTTTCATCTTTAATATAAGGGATGATATCTAATTTATAAGATGGGTTTAAAAATTCAAGTTCTTCTATATCTACCCCTGTAACTTCTGAAACCTGATCGAGTGTAATCATGTGTTTTACTCGTATGGTATCTGTCTCATAATAGGCAAACTCTGGCTTTGCTTTTTTAAAACCGTGTTCCTCGGCATATTCAAAAATATACATGGTCGCTAAAAATGCTGGTAAATACCCTGCAGTTTCACGAGGTAAATTATGTCTTATATTCCAATAGTTTTGATAGCCACCAGAACGCCTAATAGCTTTGGTAACGTTGCCTGGTCCAGAATTATATGCTGCTAAAGCCAAATCCCAATCGCCAAAAATTTCATATAATTTTGATAAATATTTTGCCGCAGCTTCGGTTGATTTTATAGGATCGCATCGTTCGTCTACATAACTACTTACATCCAATCCGTAAATTTTACCTGTTCCATACATAAACTGCCATAAACCCGTGGCACCAACTCTTGATTTAACTCTAGGTTTTAATGCAGATTCTACAATGGATAAATATTTAATTTCTAGAGGAAGATCATAACTATCTAATTCGCGTTCAAACATGGGGAAATAGAATGAACTTAATGCTATGAGTCTTTGTATAGACCCTCGCCTATGCTTTAAATACGATTTTATAACACTTTCTAAACCAGGGTTATACTCTACGTTAAACGGTGTTTTAGCGTCTAGTCTTTTTAGTCTTGCTTTTAAAGTATCTGTAGAGAGTTCTGGGTAATCAACGTCTTCATAAGTCTGTTCTGCAATAGATTTATAAATGGTATCATACAAATCGTTACTGGTTAACTCTAGCAACCACTTTTTGTCCATTAAAGCAGTGTCGCCGTTATCTGATAACTTTTTTATAGTAAGACTATCAAGGGCTTTAATTGGTTGACTCGTGTTTATATGTCCATCTACCAAAGAGTCATTAGTCCCCATTTTTTGTGAGGGAATAGAGTCTTTAGTTTGCCCGAAAGAAACTCCAATATTCGCAATCAAAAAAATAATAAAAATTCGCAATACCATATGGTAAATTTAGTTTATTAATGAACGAAGGTATTGCGAAAATCGTATTTTTTAATTTAAATAGAAAACTTTAATTGTTTTATTCTAAAATAGCAGCAATTCCTGGTAATGTTTTTCCTTCAAGGCTTTCTAGCATTGCGCCTCCACCAGTGCTTACATAACTTACTTTATCTTCAAAACCAAATTGTTTTACAGCCGCTACCGAGTCGCCTCCTCCTACTAAAGAAAACGCGCCGTTTTTTGTTGCTTCCGCAATAGAATTTCCTAATTCTATGGTTCCTTTTGCAAATTTTTCCATTTCAAAAACACCTAACGGTCCATTCCATAAAATGGTTTTGCTTTGCATGACAACGTCATGAAACATCGCTATAGATTTTGGCCCGGCATCAACACCTTCCCAGCCATCAGGAATATTAGTTATGTCAACTATTTGAGTATTCGCATCGTTACTAAATGCATCAGCAGCAACTACATCTACAGGAATATGTACCTGTACGTTTTTCGCTTTAGCTTGTTTTAAAATTTCTAAGGCCAATTCTTGTTTGTCATCTTCACAAATAGAATTTCCAATTTTTCCTCCTTGCGCTTTTATAAAGGTAAACGACATACCGCCTCCGATAATTAAGTGATCTACTTTATCAAGAATGTTTTCAATAATGGTGATTTTTGAAGACACTTTTGCACCTCCAAGCACTGCTAAAACGGGTTTTTCGCCTGTTTTCATTACTTTTTCAATACTTTCAATTTCTTGAGCCAATAAATATCCAAAGCATTTTTTTTCTGGAAAAAACTGAGCGATAATAGTTGTAGAAGCGTGTGCTCTATGCGCAGTTCCAAAGGCATCATTCACATAAATATCGCCTAATTTAGAAAGCTGTTTAGAAAACTCTAGGTCTCCAGCTGTTTCTTCCTTATGAAAACGTAGATTTTCAAGTAGTAAAATTTCACCTGGTTTTAAATCTGCCGCTGCTGCTTCAGCTTTTTCACCAACACAAGCATCTACAAATTTAACTTCAACACCTAAAATATCTTCAACTTTATCAACAATATGGCGTAATGAAAACTCATCTTGTACTCCTTTTGGGCGCCCCAAATGCGACATTAAAATACAGCTACCACCATCTTCCAATATTTTTATAATGGTTGGTTTTGCTGATACAATTCTTGTTGCATCTGTCACTTCAAACTTTTCGTTTAAAGGCACATTAAAGTCAACTCTTATAAGAGCTTTTTTGTTTTCAAAATTAAAATCGTTAAGCGTTTTCATGTGTTTATATTTATTATTTTTTATCCTTTAATACATCATAGTTTTATTGCCTTTTATACTGTTAAACACTATTTTAGGCACTATTTGTTCTACAAATGTAACTAATTAAAAACAGCAAAAAAACGTCTTTTTTCACGAAAACGATTGAAGTGATAAAGAATGTTATAAAAACCATTTAAAATAGTGGTTTAAAGGTAAGTAGAGTTCAAATTATTTCATATTAAATTTAAAAAACAAAATGGAAAAAATTATGTAGGTTTGTTTTATGCTTTTTGAAGATATATTAGGTCAGGAATACATAAAAAAACATCTTACACAAAGTGTAGATAATAACCGGATTTCTCATGCTCAATTATTTGTTGGTCCAGAAGGAAGCGGAACGCTGCCAATGGCTATTGCCTATGCTCAATATATTTTATGCTCTAATAGCCAAGGCGAAAACAACACGGGAAACGCTTCTTGTAATTTAAAATTTAAGAATTTTTCTCACCCAGATTTACATTTTGCTTTTCCTGTTACTACGAGTGATAAAGTTAAAAGTCGTCCTGTTTCCAATAATTATTTAGAAGAATGGCGGAAACTTTTGAATGATCAACCTTACGGAAATTTGTTTGATTGGTATAAATTACTTGGAGTTGACAATAAACAAGGCCAAATTGGAGTAGATGAAGCTATTGAAATAGTGAAATCTTTGTCGTTAAAATCTTACGAAGGTGGTTATAAAGTGATGTTGATTTGGATGGCTGAAAAAATGAATACAGCTTGCGCTAATAAACTATTAAAACTCATTGAAGAACCGCCCAATAAAACAATTTTTATTTTGGTTGCTGAAGATGAAGAGCAGATTATAAACACGATTAAATCTCGATGTCAAATTCTTAACTTTCCTCCATTAGCTGAAAATGTTATCAAACAAAGTTTGATAACAAATTATGCTTTAGAGGACTCTGTGGCGACTAAAATAGCTCATCAATCTAGTGGAAATTACAATAAAGCTTGCGATCTTATATATCACGACACAGAGGATTTACAATTTGAAGAATGGTTTGTGTTCTGGATTCGAAGTGCCTTTAAAGCCAAAGGAAATAAAGCTGCTATTCACGATTTAATTAACTGGAGCGAAGATATTGCTAAAACTGGAAGAGAAACCCAAAAACAATTTCTGTTGTTCTGTTTGAACTTTTTTAGGCAAGCTTTGTTATTAAATTATAATGCTTCAAGCTTAGTTTATATGGAGCCAAAAACAGAGTCTTTTAAGTTAGAAAAATTTGCTCCTTTTATTCACAACGCTAATATTATTGAGATAACTAATGAAATACAAGATGCTGTATATCATATTGAAAGAAATGGAAGCGCAAAAATAATTTTAACAGATTTATCTATTAAGCTGACGCGTTTACTTCATAAAAAATCAAATTAACACTCCTTTTTAAAATTTTTTAAATAAAAAAGCATCAAACTGTGTTTAATGCTTTTCTATTTTCCTATAAAATTTGTATTTATTTTTTATACTCCTTATTTAAAGCATCTAAAATAGTTTGTGTTAAATTATTTTCATCTTTACCGTATAATACAGTTGCTGATGCATCACTGGTTCCTAAAATATAGTCATATCCATTCTTTTCACCATAGTTCTTCACAAAATCTTTTACTTTAGCAATTATAGAATCTATTTCTGTTTGAAATTGCTGTTGAAATTTTTGTGCTTCTACTTGTTTTTGTTGATTATTAGATTGTTTTAGCTTAGTTAATTCTTCGTATTTAGCCTGCGCAATATTTTTTGACATCTTTTGGGCATTGGATTGAAATTTTTGAGCCTCAACTTGAAATGCACTTTCAATGCTATCATATTTTTTTATAAAAGCAGCTTCCTTATCTTGGAATTTTACTTCGAGATCCTTTTTTTGTTGATACTCATTAATAACCTTTCCATTATCAACAAATCCTATTTTTTGTTGTTTTTGACAAGAGGTAAAAGCAATCATAAATATCGCTATGTAAAATACGTGTTTCATTTCATTAATTTTATAATTCGGGTAAATGTAAGAAAGTAAAGTATAATTGATATAAAATTTTATTTGATTTTAACATATAATAAAAACTTATACCAAAACTTAAAATGAATAATTTTTAACTATTTAAAACAGCTTCATTAAACGCGATTTAAAGCCTTTAAATAAAATGGCCTAGTATTTCATTGTTTGAGCCCATAAAACCGTTTTTAAACTTCTTAAATTTGATTTTTAGTATTTTTAATGATATAAATGATAGAAGAATATTCTTTTGTCGTGATCGCTTTAAAATTTGATTGTAATCCCACCCAAAATCCTCTAAAAAAATTCATCTTACCTGTTTTATATTTTTCAGAAAGTAGACTCACATAAAAGGCATCAAAAATCATAGGGTGTGTTTTTACGACTTCCATATTTTCCAAAGACATTAATTTATTAATAGCTGTTTTTGAAAAATGCCAAAGATGTCTAGGCACATCAAAAGCTGCCCAATATTTTTTATAATACTTTGCATCGTAACTTTTAAAATTTGGAACGGCAATGATTAAGGTTCCGTTTGGTTTTAAAAGCTTTCTAAAAATTGAAATGTGATTGTTTAAATTAGGTAAATGTTCAAATACGTGCCAAAGTGTTATAACATCAAAACTATTAGGTTTTAATTTAGACAGATGCTCTGAATTAAAAACCGAATTATTTGTTTTTTTATTTGCAATGTTCCTAGCTTGTTCGTTTGGTTCAATTCCCGTAACGTTCCAATTATTATTTTTAGCAACTCCTAAAAAATCCCCTGTTCCGCAACCCATATCTAAAAGACACTGCCCTTCTTTTGAATACGAATTAATTAAATTTAATTTTCTCTTAAGAGCTATGCTTTTTATAAAATGATATGTTTTTTCAAAAAGATTTCTTTTTGAATCGGTATGTGAAATGTAGTCTTCACTTTTATAATACTCTGGTAATTTTTCAGCCGACGGTTGTGGTATTGTTTCTAGATAATCAAAATTTTTATCATGAATTAAATTAAATTCCTCGCCTGAAACAGAAAAATCCTTTACTGTTAAATATGTATTTTTTAACTGATGCTTATCCAAAACCTAACGCTTATTTTTATTTTTTTCTAAAAAATTAAATACGTTCCACGTGGAACAATAAAAATCATCTTCCCATATAAACCAACAATACCGAAATATCATTTGGAGATACACCGCTAATTCTTGATGCTTGAGACACGGTTGTTGGTTGTATTTTTTTAAGTTTTTCGCGTGCTTCGTAACTCATAGATTTGATTTGAGAATAATCAAAATTAGCTGGAATTTTTACGTACTCTAATCTGCTTAATTTATCAGCATTATTTTTTTCCTTAGAAATATAACCTGAATATTTTACCTGAATTTCTGCTTGCTCAATCACTTCATTATCCAAATTATTCTCTTGGATATATTCCTCAACCGCTTCAAATTTTCTAACATCATCAATTGTAATATTAGGTCGAGAAAATATTTTAAACATCTTATCAGATTGTTTTACCAAAGCAGATCCTTTAGACTCTAATACCGGATTTGCCTCTTCTGGTTTTACACTAGTTTCAGCAAAAAACTTAACAAACTTTTCTGCTTCATTATGTTTTTCTTCCATTCGTTTAAGCCTCTTTTCAGAAGCCAAACCTAAATCATAAGCTTTAGGGGTTAACCTTAAATCAGCATTATCTTGTCTTAAAAGTGTTCTATATTCAGCACGAGACGTAAACATTCTATAAGGCTCTTCAGTACCTTTTGTAATTAAATCATCTATCAAAACACCTATATAAGCTTCGTCTCTTTTTAAAGTAAAAGCCTCTTTTTCTTGAACTTTTAGACTGGCATTAATGCCTGCAATGAGTCCTTGAGAAGCTGCTTCTTCATAACCAGTAGTTCCATTTATTTGTCCAGCAAAATATAAACCATCTACCAATTTAGTTTCTAACGTATGCCTTAATTGTGTTGGCGGAAAATAATCATACTCAATAGCGTAACCTGGTCTAAAAAATTTGACGTTTTCGAAACCAACAACAGATTTTAAAGCTTTGAATTGGACATCTTCAGGTAGTGATGTTGAAAAGCCATTGACATACACTTCGCATGTTTTCCATCCTTCAGGTTCAACAAATAATTGATGTCTATCCTTATCTGCAAATCGATTTATTTTGTCTTCAATAGAAGGACAATAACGAGGACCTAAACTTTTAATTCGTCCGTTAAACATAGGAGACCTATCAAACCCTTCACGAAGCAAATCGTGTACTTCAGGACTAGTATAAGTCATATGACAAGACCTCTGATGTTCCAGGGGTTTTGTAATATCTAAATAAGAAAACTTTTCAGGATTTTTATCTCCTGGTTGTTCAATCATTTTTGAATAATCCAGAGATCTTCCATCAACACGTGGAGGTGTTCCTGTTTTCATTCTTCCAGAATCAAAACCTAAATTAACAAGCTGTTCTGTGATTCCTGTAGCGGCTCTTTCTCCGGCTCTTCCACCTCCAAAGTTTTTATCTCCAATATGAATAAGTCCGTTTAAAAAGGTTCCATTTGTTAATACAACTGTTTTAGATTGTATCTCAACCCCAAGAGAAGTTTTAACACCAATAACTTTATTCTTATTCATCAATAAACCAGAAACCATTTCTTGATAAAAATCTAAATTAGGGGTTTTTTCAAGCATCAATCTCCAGTCTTCCGCAAACCTCATTCTATCGCTTTGAACTCTTGGACTCCACATAGCAGGCCCTTTAGATTTGTTTAGCATCTTGAATTGAATAGCCGATGTATCACTTACAATACCACTATAGCCACCCATAGCATCTATTTCTCTAACAATTTGTCCCTTTGCAATTCCCCCCATAGCAGGATTACAAGACATTTGAGCAATGTTCTGTAAGTTCATTGTAATCAGTAATGTCTTGCTTCCCATGTTTGCAGCAGCAGCAGCAGCCTCACTTCCAGCGTGGCCAGCTCCAACAACTATAACATCATAAATATCATTAAACATAAACTAATATAATTTTTGATTTTTCTAACTTAGAACGTGATATGTTCCACGTGGAACATATCACGTTCTAATTATTTTTTTAAAATAATTTAGCGATTATAAATTTAATTAAGCATCAACCTAACATTGCTAAATAGTGATTTTCTTTGTCTCGCATCTCACTTGCATCTTGGGTGGTTTTGTCTTTATAACCACAATAATGCAATACACCATGAATCATTACTCTGTAGACTTCTTCCAAAAAAGAAACATTGAAATCGTTTGCATTATCACGAACTCTTTCAATAGAAATATAGATATCCCCTTGTATAATTTTTCCGATAGTATAATCGAAGCTAATAATGTCTGTTAGGGTATCATGATTAAGAAATTCAACATTCAACTTATGTAGATATTCATCATCACAAAAGATATAATTTATATCTCCTTCTTTTAAATTTTCTGATTCTATCGCCTTAGATATCCAATCTGATAGCATATTCTCATTTGCCAATGAAAAATCTGTCTCGTAATTAAAACTAATCATTCGTGCTTTTAAAATACTCTTGAACTTTCTTTTTATATAAATGCTGCAAAGGTAGTGTTTGCTTATTTAAAATTTCAGTAGTTTTAAAATATTCTTTAGCAGTAGGTAATTGATTATTTGTAGTATTACTATAACTTTCTTGATTAGTTTTAGACTCCCTTTTATCATCCTCCCCTTGTTGGAATGTAGCATTATCCAGTTTTAATAATTGATGCTCTAATTCCATCATTTTTTGAAGCGTTTGGTTCGTGAAACCTTTATTTAATAAATCAAGTTGTACATCATCCATTTCACGTAACAAGTTATCCCCTTCACCTTGTTTCTTACCTTCTTTTGAAAGTTGTTCCTGTAAAGCTTGTTTTAATTCGTCCTGCTTTTGATAAATTTGATATAACAATTCGTTATTATTTTCATCATTTCCATCGCCTCCTTGTGAACCTTTATTTCCTGACTTTTTATCAGCGTCCGGTTGTCCTTCATCCCCACTCTTTTTCATACCCTCTTTCATCATCTTATTTAATTCTTTTTGACCCATAATTATGTCTGGCAATTGCATTTCAATACCTCCTTGTCCTTGTCCCGGTGATGGATTCAATTGGGCATTCATGTTATCCAAAATATCACTTAGAAAATTAGATAGATTATTAGTTGCAGTTATAGTGAATTGTTGATTTGAAACTCCTTGCGAAATCTGATTTTCTGCCAACTGTGATAACGATTTATCAATATTAAAATAAACTTCTGTTATTTCCTTATTGACGGTTTCAGACAACTTTGGTTCTCTTAATGATAACGCAAACAAACTGTCATCTATATGTTTAAAATTTTCTTTGAGGCTATTCTGCTTTTTTAAATACGTAGCAAATTCATTATTGTTGACTTCAATAGATTTAAAGGTATTCATAAGCGCTTCCTGCTCAAAAGAAAAAATAAGTATATTATCTAAAATTTGCCTCAACATGTCAGCATCTTCTTGCAATTGTTCGCCACTACTCATCTGCATTGCTTTTTGCATTTTGCTACTCATATTCATCATTTTTTGGGCAGCCCGTTTTTGACTTTGTTTAGCCTTAGTATCGTTTGTAGATTCTTGAGATTTTGGACTACTATCTGATTGAGCACTTTTATTTTCCTCTTTTTCTAATTCATTAGATGCCTTATTTTGTTCTTCTTCGATGGACATTTCTTCGGACTTATCACGAGGAATTTCAACCGGTTTTCTAAGTTGTTTATTATCTTTTTCAAGACTGTCTAATTGTTTTTCAAAATCTTTAAATTGTTTGTTTAAAGAATCTTGTTTATCCACCGTATTTTCCTCTTTAGGTTTGTTGGACAATTTTTCTTGATCAATACCAAGCTTTGATAATTTTTCCTGAAGTTTTTCCAACTTTTTACCAACATAAAACCGTTTTGTTAATTCTAGTAATTGCTCTAAACTTCTTTTTTTATTTTTGTTTTGCTTAGCTAATTCGTCAAGTTTCTGAGTAAATTCTTCTCTATTAATTTTCTGTTGAAGCTTTTGTAATTCCTTTAGCAACTGTTCATCTTCTTTTAATTGATCTTCATTTTCTTGCAGTCTCTTTTCTAAGTCTTTTTTATATTGATCTTCTTTAGGATTATCCTTTTGAAATTTTTCCAGATTATCTTTTAGCTGTTTATTAAAATTTTTCATTAAATCATCTTGCTGCTTCTGACGATTAAAAAAAGATTCTAATTTCTTTCTATCATTAAAATTAAGGGTCTTTTTTTCTTTTTGAGTTTTTGATAATTCTTCTAATTGCTTTTCTTGTTCATCAAACTTTTTTAATGATTTATTCAAATCCTTGATAGTCTCACCTTGCTCTTTCAACATTCTTTGTTGTTCTTCTTCTTTGGTTCTCCTTCTAAAAAGATAAACGGGGCTTTTAGTGCTTTTAAAACTATGTAACTTATCATTGTCAAACACTTGAAAATAGAAACTATAACTTATGCCTTCTTGAATATCTAAATCGTTTGGAAATGCGGTGATAAATTCGGTAATGTTAGACTTAGAAATAGGAATTTGTTTATATTGCTTTTGATCTATATCATCCGAAGGATAGTACACCAATTGCAGTTTGCTCAACCCATAATCATCGCTAACTTGACCATAAAAATAAAGTGATTGTAAATCTAATGTATCTTTTTCCTTTTTTAAGTTGAGTTCTGGATACTCGTCTTTAATCACATTGATATTAAAAGCTAAATTTTCGTAATTCTTAAGATGAGCATTACTAGTACTTAAACTATAATATAAATCATTATAAACCTGTTTAGTTAATTCGAATTCATTATTACGATTTTTGGTAAATTGAAGTGTGTCCTTTGAAAATAACTGAACATTATCTGTAGATTTAGTATGCAGTTGCCAAGTTACTTTGGTTCCTTCAGGTATACTAGCATTACCGGTGCTTTTTAAAACATCGGGCTTTTTATTAATATAACTTGGATAGTTTAAAAACATATCAAAGCTTACTAAAGAAGGCGCTTGAATAACGGTTAATTCATATGGTTTAGATGTAACATCGTTAGCAGATAATTGGAACGTAATATTATTATTTGCTTTAGAAAATACATATTCAAACTCTCCCACATTTTTTTGCTGTAAGAAATACGATTGATTGTTATAATGAATTTTTACACTCTCAGGTATAACGGAACCTGATACTGAAACATACAATTTAAAATCCGTGTTTTCTATGGTGTTTAAATCATCGTTTAAAACATAAAATTGAAAAGGTGCAGGAGCTTCATATGCCGTTTTATAATGCACTACTCTATCAAAACTATCACTAAACAAATTAAAATGTCCAGTTATAAAAGTTAATAATATGATAATCAATGGAATAGATGCGTATTTTAAATATTTTAGGTTGGTTTTGAAATTTATAGCCAACCTAAATGGAATTGGAGTAAGTTCTAAAGATTTCTGGTTAATACTTGCCAGTAATAATTCCGTTTTTTCAGTATCTTTTTGTAGTTGTAAAACATTTAAAAGTTTATCATTTACTTGCGGAAAATGTTTGCCAATGAGTTTGGAGGCATCTTCGTAATTGATGCCTTCTTGCAACTTTAATAGTTTAGCAATAGGAATAGCTATAAATTTAATAATCAACGCAACTTCTACAGCAATAAAAATCCAAAATAAGATAGTTCTCGAAGTAGAACCTAGCCATAAAATCGATTCAATAAAAAGCGTAAACAAAAAATATAACAGGCCAATAGCAAAAAATAAAATAGCGCCTTTAATAAGTTCATTAGTATAATACTTCCTAATAAAACCCTCAAGTTTTGTCTGTATATTTTTAAATGCTTCCACGTATATTTTAAACTCTGTAATTAATATTAGAATACCTTAGCTATAACATACGAAATTACAATTTTATTTTAAGCTATAATTGACTAAATTTGATATAATTAGCATTTTAAACGCATTACAACTTTAACTAGCGACATTATTAAATGAAAGATTTAAAATATCTAGCCGCCTTAACAATTCCGTTAGTTGCGTTTACAGGTCTTTATTATAAAGGAGTATTTTCATTTTTAACGCCTGTTTATGCCTTTGTTATCATTCCTGTTTTAGAACTAATTTTCCCTATTGATAATTCAAATGTTACAGACGTAGAATCAAAAAACAGACTAAAAAATAGACTTTTTGATTGGTTACTATATCTTAATTTACCCATTGTTTACGGACTCCTAATCTATGCCCTAATGATAATAAAACAGACTCCATTAGAAACCTATGAGTTTGTTGGATTGATTATTTCTGTTGGAATCGTTCTGGGTGTTAATGGCATTAATGTAGCACATGAACTTGGTCATAGACAGACTACCAACGAACGCTTTTTAGGAAAACTTTTATTATTACCATCATTGTATATGCATTTTTACATTGAACATAATTATGGCCATCATTTGCATGCAGCAACAAAAGAAGATCCAGCAACCGCACGTTATAATCAAACCGTATATTCGTTTTGGATTACTTCAATTTTTAGGCAATATTTAAGCGCTTGGAGCATTCAAAAAAAACTTTTAAAAAACAATAAGCTATCATTCTTATCATTGAAGAATGATATGTTATGGTATGTGTGTTTACAAACTATGTATCTACTCATTGTCTATCTCGTATTTGGTTACTCAGGTTTTCTATTTGCTTTATTATCGGCTATAACTGGTTTTATATTATTAGAGACTGTAAATTATATTGAGCATTACGGCTTACTGCGTTTAAAAACAGAATCTGGTCGGTACGAGCGCGTCAAGGAAATTCATTCATGGAATTCAAACCATGTGATTGGAAGAATAGTTCTTTACGAATTAACAAGACATAGCGACCATCATTACAAAACATCTAAAAAATATCAAATCTTAGATTGTCATGACGAGAGTCCGCAAATGCCTTATGGCTATCCAACGTCTATGGTGTTAGCAATGGTGCCTCCTATTTGGTTTAGAGTTATGAATAAACGTGTTCCACGTGAAATGATTGTTGATTAGAAACAAGATTGTCGCTGTGTCTCGCTCATATTTATCTTGTCAATCCTCTTTCTTTCGTCTTTTAGCTTTTATCTTTTATCTTATCAATCTATCTTTGCACCAAAATTATAAGCATGAGTAACAATGTTCGTGTGCGTTTTGCACCCAGCCCAACAGGACCCTTACACATAGGTGGTGTTCGTACGGCTCTATTCAACTATTTATTTGCGAAAAAACATAATGGTACGTTTATCTTAAGAATTGAAGATACCGACCAAAACAGATATGTTGAAGGTGCAGAACAATATATTGTTGATGCCTTAAACTGGTGCAACATCCCTTTTGATGAAGGTCCTGGTAAAAACGAAACATTTGGCCCTTACAGACAAAGCGAACGTAAACATTTATACAAACAATATGCTGATGATTTAATTGTATCTGGTCATGCTTACTATGCCTTTGATACGGCTGAAGAATTAGATGTTCAAAGAAAAGAAAGTGAAGCTAAAGGAGAAACGTTTATTTATAATTGGCACAACAGACAACAATTAAATAACTCTATATCACTTTCAAAAGAAGAGGTTGAAAAACGCCTTGCCAATGGCGATGAGTATGTGATTCGATTTAAGATGTTGGATTTAAAAAACGAGGGGACGCATGGAACTATTTCAACAACAGATATTGTTCGAGGTCACGTTTCATTTCAAAAAGAAGTTCTTGATGATAAAGTCTTGTTTAAAAGTGACGGCATGCCCACCTACCACCTAGCCAATATTGTGGATGACCATTTAATGGAAATCACGCATGTTATTCGTGGTGAAGAATGGTTACCTTCACTTCCCCTCCACATAGCCTTATATCAAGCTTTTAAATGGAGAACTCCAGAATTTGCACACTTGCCATTAATATTAAAACCAACCGGAAAAGGAAAACTAAGCAAGCGCGATGGTGATAAATTAGGTTTTCCTGTGTTTCCTTTAGAGTGGACCGATCCAAAAACTAATGAACTATCCAGAGGTTATAAAGAAGATGGTTATTTTCCTGAAGCTATGATTAATTTCCTAGCATTTCTAGGATGGAATCCAGGAACCGAACAAGAAATTTTCACGCTAGAAGAGCTTATTAAAGCATTTGATTTAAGTAAAGTAAATAAATCAGGCGCGCGCTTTGACCCAGATAAAATTAAGTGGTTTAATCATCATTATATGCAGGAGCAACATAATGTTGAATTAGCTGAAATTTTTAAATCTCAAAGAAGCGAATTAAGTACAATTGATCCCGAATATATTGCCCTAGTTATTGGTTTAATAAAAGAACGAGCAACATTTGTTAATGATTTTTGGGAGTTAAGTCATTACTTTTTTGTTACACCAACAACGTATGACGAAAAAGCTTCTAAAAAAGCGTTTAAAGAGGATACACCAGAACTAATGAAATCGCTTATTAGCGTTATAGAATCAGTTTCCGACTTTACAGTAGAGAATCTACAAACAGACATTAAAGGCTGGATTACCAGTAACGACATTGGCTTCGGAAAAGTAATGATGCCACTTCGTCTATCGCTGGTTGGTGCCTTGCAAGGTCCTGATGTATTTGATATTATATTTATGATTGGAAAAACTGAAACGATTAAGCGTATTGAAAAGGCACAAAATAATATCTAACAGCCACTAAACATTATAAATCTTGGTGTTTAAAAGCTTATCTTAAAACTCTTTGTCTGTATCAATAAAAAAAGATAACTTCGTTTGGCTTCAGATATGATGCATTAATACAACTTCAAATCATTAAATTTGAGGTAATTTTAAGATGAAAATACAGGAAATAGATAACGGTCTTTCCAAGATTCTACAATATATGGTCGATAATGAAAAGACCATAAATGGAGAGGTTACTGATGTACATAAAGATTACCGAATAAGCGCAAAAAACTTGTATCGGTATCTAATACTTCGAGGTTTCGACCTACGGAAATATCACGATACACTATCCGATCTCGGAATTTCTTCTCTAAGAACAGCAGAAGGTTATGTTTTCAGCAATCTTTATAACGTCGTAAAGAATTTAAGACTTATACAAAACAGACCCTTTGATACCATTTCAGACATTGAAATAGTTGGTTATAAAAAGAGCAAGAAGTTATTAAAAAAACATGCCAATGATTTATTTAATAAAGCACGAAAAAAGCATTTTACCGAAATAATGGTTACTATTCCAAATGAAGCCGCTCAAGATAAGGAGATTATTAGAGGCATGGTTTTGAATGGAATGGAAATAGCTAGAATAAATCTTAGCCATGGTAACTTCGATACATGGAGCAAAATAGTAAGTCTTATTTATGAAGTTGAAAACGAAACACAACAAAAAATAAAAATTTATATGGACTTATCGGGTCCTAAAATTCGAACATCCACCATCGAAATTACTAGTAAAAAAGGTAAACTAAAAAACCGAATACCCATTATAAAAGGGGAGCATATTATCCTAACTAAACGCAAAACCTTAGGTAAAAAATCGAAATTTGGAAAAGCTAATGAGCAGCTCGAAAAAGCAGAAGTTGGTGTTTCGTTAAATGAAATTATTGAAGACGCAAAAATAGGCGATATCATACTCTTTGATGACGGAATGATAAAATCTAAAGTTATTTCAAAAAAAGAAGATGAATTAGAATTAATAATCACAGATTGTTATAAAACGAAATTATCCTCTCATAAAGGCATTAATCTCCCCAACACCATTTTAAATTTACCAGCTTTAACAGAAAAAGATATTGAATACCTCCCGTTTATTTGCAAACATGCAGATATCGTAGGATATTCGTTTGTAAGAACAGGTAACGATGTTAAAAAACTATACGCTGAACTAGAAAAAAATAAGGCAGAAAATATAGGTGTTGTTTTTAAAATTGAAAATAAAGAAGCCTTTGAAAATCTTCCAGAGATTTTAATTGAAGGCATGAAACGCAATAAAATTGGAGTCATGATAGCCAGAGGTGATTTAGCTGTAGAAATTGGGTTTGAGCGCATTTCGGAAGTTCAAAATCAAATTTTATGGCTTTGTGAAGCGGCTCATGTTCCTATTATCTGGGCCACTCAAGTACTTGAAAATCTTGCTAAAACAGGCATGCCCACAAGAGCCGAAATAAGTGATGCAGCTTTAGGAGCTCAAGCAGAATGCGTCATGCTTAATAAAGGACCATACATAAATGATGCGATAAAAATTCTTAAAGATATACTCATTAGAATGGAAGGACATTCCTTTAAGAAAAAAAATGAACTAAGAGCGCTCAATGTTTCAAAACTATTTTTTCAAAAGAAAGAAAAACTATAACATAGCTTCTAAACCAATATAAATCGGTTTCACATTCAGGAAAATTTTTGTAACAAAACACTTGGTATTAGCTACTAATAATTTAAGTTCTTTGTTTGTTATAACAACGTGTTTGTAACAAATAAAACTTAAATTAGTGTCTTATATTTTAACCATTTAAAATTACCGTTATGAACTTCTATTTAATACCTATTGTTTTCTTTGGACTAATAATATTGGTCTCTTCCTTCTTTACAGTAAAACAACAAACTGCAGCCATTATTGAGCGTTTTGGAAAGTTTTTAAGTATTCGTAAATCTGGCCTTCAATTAAAAATTCCTTTAATTGATAAAGTTGCTGGACGATTAAGTTTAAAAATTCAACAATTGGATGTTATTGTAGAAACAAAAACATTAGACGATGTGTTTGTAAAACTTAAAGTTTCTGTACAATATAAAGTGCTTCCAGACAAAGTGTATGATGCTTTTTATAAGCTAGACTATCCTCATGAACAAATTACTAGTTATGTATTCGATGTTGTTAGAGCCGAAGTTCCTAAAATGAAACTAGATGATGTATTTGTTAAAAAAGACGATATCGCCATCGCTGTAAAAACAGAGCTCAACGATGCTATGATGGAATATGGGTATGATATTATTAGAACCCTAGTTACCGATATTGACCCAGACGCGCAGGTAAAATTAGCCATGAACAGAATTAATGCAGCCGATAGAGAAAAAACAGCTGCTCAATACGAAGGCGATGCAGCCCGTATTTTAATTGTTGAAAAAGCCAAAGCGGAAGCAGAAAGTAAACGTTTACAAGGTCAAGGTATTGCAGACCAACGTCGAGAAATTGCACGTGGATTAGAAGAATCTGTCGATGTGTTAAACAGAGTTGGTATTAACTCACAAGAAGCATCGGCATTAATTGTGGTTACTCAACATTACGATACCTTACAAGCAATTGGTAGTGAAACCAATAGTAACTTAATTTTACTGCCTAACTCACCACAAGCAGGAAGTAATATGCTTAATGATATGGTCGCTAGTTTTACAGCTAGCAATCAAATTGGTGAGGCTATGAAAAATGCTAAAAAGAAAGAGAAATAATCCATTTACTTAGGCTTATACATCACAATTATTTGAATAATAATTGCCAAAATAATTAATAAACAGATTTCAATTTGTGTAAATAATTCAACTGAACTCACAGCTCGTTTACCAATTGACATCTGTTTGTTGCCCTCGTTTAATTGTATTGTAGATAAATCATCAAGGTTTTTATTAATATTTATAATAATATTTTCTTGATTACTTTTCTCTGTAAAATTTGATGCTATAAAATTTCTTTCAACACTTTTAAGCGTTTCAAAATTACTTTTTAAATTTTTAAAAATAGTTTGTTCTTCAGGCGTAAGCTTTGTTAACTCAAACCTTGAAATAAGATTATGGATATCGTCGTTAACCGCTTGATTCTTTTGGTGAAAAAAGCTTGTGTCTAATAGTTTCAGAGCAACTTCCTTTTTATTTACTGATTTAAATATTTTAAATACTAAATCGCTCGCTATAAGTCTATCTTCATAAATCGTAACAACGGAATCCTTAACTCTAATAAAATTATTCCTATCGATTAAGTTTGTGGCTAATATTAAAATAAATACCATCAAAATTCCTAAAACCCACTTAATTTTATTGTAAAGCTTCATAACTTTTTAATCTAATTAATAATAAAAAAAGCTGTTAGCCAATAAGTGGCTAGCAGCCTTTTTCCTTTTACACTTCACTTTAATGGTAATTAATTATTGTTTTTACGCCATGGTTTATAGTTTTTATATTCGGGACCTTTTAGTTTTGACCGTTCTGAACCAAAAACAATAGGCACATATTTTTTTTCTGATGTATTTTGCCATGGTTTTTGGTTTTTATATGCGGGTCCTGTTAGCTTCGTTTTTTTAATTACTGTGTAAACCGTAATAGGTTCGGTTTTATGAAGCCATGGTTTATAATTTTTATATGCAGGTCCTTTAAAATCACTTCTTTTTTGTGCATAAGCACCTATTGAAAATAAAAATAGTAATAGTATTAAAGTTGTGTTTTTCATAACGCTTATTTTTAATTTTATGTAAAATTAAACACAAGAATAAGCGTTACGAGCTACAAGAAATCACCCAATTTATATCCGTATTTATACGGATATATTAAATTAAATAAGATTTATTTTAGAGGCCTTTTTAATTAGTTCTGCAGTATTTTTTACCTCTAGTTTTTTTATAATATTGGCGCGATGTGTTTCAATAGTTCGAGAACTTACAAATAATTTTAAAGCTATTTCTTTGGTTGTTAAACCTTTAGATAATAATTCTAAAACTTCTTGTTCTTTTTTGGAAAGTATATGTTCGCTAACAGTTTGCTCGGACATATAGTTAATCATCTTTTCAGAAATTTTTGGGCTGAAGTATTTTTTCCCTCCACTCACTATTCTTATAATCTTAATTAATTCGTCTTGATCGGTATTTTTTAACAAATAACTATAGGCACCATTTTTAGCACATTTTGCAATGTAATTCCCTTCATCATGCATCGATATAATAATAGGTTTTACAGACTTGTTTAAACTTTTTATTTCATTTAAAACTTCAAACCCGTCCATATTTGGCATTGTAATGTCAAGTAAAACAACATCTAGTTCAGAGTTGTTTTTTAATACATCTATAAACTCTTTACCATCGGCAACACAATCGACTACGTCGATATCGCTATACTTTTTAAGTAATTCTTTTAAACCGTTTCTAAACAGTTCGTGGTCGTCGGCTATTATTAATTTAATGGTCTTCATGGTCTTCTATTGGTAATTCAATTTCAAAAGTTGTATTTCCTGATTTTGAAGTAATTTGTATCTCGCCCTTACAAATTTCAACACGCTCTTTCATGTTTATAATTCCTGAGCCTAGTTTTACAGTGTCTAAATTAAAACCATTACCATCATCAAAATAGAAAAGAGATATAAAATCGTCAAATTCAGAAAGCGTTATTTTGATGTTTTTAGGATTACCATGTTTTAACGCATTATTGATTAATTCCTGACTAATTCTAAAAATATTAATTTCTTGATTTTTGGTGAGTTTCGTATTGTTTTTATTGGTTAAATCTTCAAAATCAATATGAATGCTTGATGATTTATTGATGCTTTCAATAAAATTAGTGAGTGCAGCGCCAATCCCAAAATCGTCTAATGTTGAGGGCATTAATGCGTTAGACATGAGTCGTATTTCTGATATCGTATTATCAACAATAGTCTTCATTTCCTGCTGCTGTGTTTTACTCTCAATGTTGTTTTCTATATAAAATTTTAAAGATGTTAACAAAGGGCCAATACCATCGTGAAGCTCACGCGACAATCTTCGTCTTTCGTTTTCTAGACCATCAACTAATTGTCGTTTTGTATTAATTCGGTGTTTATTTTCGTTATTTCTAAACTCGATTAACTTATTCCTCATTTTTATAAGGCTTTTACCTAACAAATCACTATTACTTTTTGGAAGATAAAGAGCATTAAGGTTCATCTCGCCTATTTCATTTGAAAAATTTACAGCGCCTTGTAGCGATTTTTTAAGGTTATCGAGTGCCAGAAACATTTCTTTAATTTCGTTTGAGTTTTTAACAAATTCGTTAGTTTGGGTGTAATCACCGTCTGCCATAATTTTTAAACTATTTTTCATATTAATTATGGGGTTTGCTATTATCCTACTAAGAAATAAGGACAGTACAATAGCAACAAGCATGATAATGCCTATTAACCCTAAAAGACGCGATTTAAGCGCTTCTAATGGCGCTTTAACTTCACTTTTATCGATTTCAGACAGTATAACTAATTTCAGGTTAGACAGGTTTACAGTGCTGTAAACACCATATACATCAATGCCTCTATAATCTTTATATATTCCACGACCAGATTCGCTAGATAGTCCATTTAAGACACCTTCCGTTTTTACTAATATGCTAAAAGGTGTCTTTTTTGGGAAAAATCGCGATTGCGATCTCATATTATAATCGTCGCCTACCAAATACGATTCACCAGTGTTCCCCATTCCTGTGCGTTCTAATAAAATACTTTTAATTTTATCGTATGGTATTACGTTTAATTTTATTTGGTTACTATCTACCAATACTAACCCAATCGACGTTTTATTTTGTTTATGGTATTTTGTTAAGTCATAAATTCCTGAAACCGGAAATTGTTTTTTTGACATAGAGATGTTCAAACTATCTCCAAAACATGTTGAAGTAGGATTTTCTGAAAAATTATGCCATTCTGTTTGAATTAAATTTTCTATCTGAATTTTTTTGAGCGTTTTAATAGAGTTTAATTGCTGAAGAATTCTGTCGTCTATTACATGAGAAAACTGATTGTAAAATGTAATAGACAAGATTACAACCACTAAAAAAACCAAACCATTTATAATTAATAATATAAGGCTTCTAAGACTCATAAAACACCTATAACTTTAAATTCTGTATAAATTTAATCTTTTTTAAACGGATGTCGTTGTTCCCAATCTTGCGACGGATTCATTAAACTAAAAATGGGTTTTAGTAGTGCATTTACAATTGGGTTTGTGTATTTTAAATACATAAACATAGCTTCTGGTTTAGCGCCTACAGAACTTTTTATTTCCATAGCAGTTCTTGCATATACCACAGTTTTAAAGTTATTTTCAATGGCATAAACTGCCATATCATACAACATGTTTAAATACAACTGATTGCTGTGTTGATGCTCAGCATCATAGCCTAAAAAGTAGGTTTCTAAACTATCGTTATTAAGAATTAATGAATAAAAGCCGATAAGTTCGTTATTTAAATAATATCCAAAAACCTTAAAGTTATGTTGTAAATGTTCTTTGAGACTTAAAAAATGATTTTCAGGCAAAATAAATGTATTAAACGACGCATTATTTGATACGTGCTTGTAAAGATTATAGATGGTATTTGATGATTCTTTTAAGGCGTTTAAGTCTAATTCTTTAGTCACAATACCATTTCTTTTTTTACGGGCGCGTTTGTATCGCGTTCTGTATTTAGTTGTCAAAGCATCCAAATAATCCTGTGGCTTTAACCAAATTTTTTGGGTTAGCATTATCATATTAGGTTGCACGTTTAACTTATGAAACTTGTTAGTATCAAAAAGATGTTTTTCTGAATGGATTATATCACCCTCAAAATAATCCTTGAATAGAATTAAACGGATGGTCTTATTATATTCCTTCTTAATCCTTATTTTAAGGGATTTTATAGCATTAAAAACAACGTTAAGAAATTCCCCTTCAGAAATCATTTCAGTATTAAAATAAATACCATGTTGCCCTGTATGAGTTAAGTTACCAACAACTAAAATATGTCCTTTTAAAACTTTTGAGAGTGCGTTTTGAACAACTTCTTTTATACAAGTTACATCATCGTGCCTAAACATATCTTTTAAATATAATTGCACATGCTGAATCACAGCTACACCAACTAACTGATGGTTTTTAAAAACAGCCACATAGCACATACCAATCGTTTTTGGTAAGGCTTTTGACGCCGCCTCTAAATAGGTTGTTTGTAAAAAAATATCATGACGCGTTAAAGCATTCCAAGACGCTTTTGGAAGTTCTGTGACCGATGTAAATAATTTAAATTCTATCAAGGCAAAAAAATAAAGACTGAAAACCTAATGTCATCAGTCTTTTATTATATTAAAAAATTACAAAATTATTTCCAACCACAAATAATAGCTCCCATAATGGTAAGTGTTACTATCCAATAGCCACTATTTACTAAAATATATTTAGCATTTTTCCTTTCAAACAACGCGTTGGTTCCTAAAATAGGTAATGCTATAAATATACCAGCAATAAAACCATGAAGTGCACCATGTTTAAATGTTCTGTAAGCATTTCCATAATCAGCCATAAAGGTCGCATAAGAAGGCAGTGCTTTTGTAGGATCGCCTCCTGTTAAACTCATAGCCCCCATTTGATGGATCACTATCGTGGGCATTATAAAAGCTAACATAAAGGCAAACAATAACGCTAAACCAAAAATTTTAGCCATATTTCCTCCTTTAATTTGTTCTTCGGTTATACTAGCAGCTTTCATCCAAGCTGTTCCGAATACTTTTGGGTTGTACCAAATAAACCCAACAACAAGTGCAGAAACCGCTGCAACAAGTATTGCTAAAAAATTCATTTCCATAAAATATTAGTTTTAGTTTGAAATTAAATATAACTAAAAATCTAATAGATTATATTTATAATCTAAAAATCAATTAAATAGCACTTGCCTCAGCTATTAAAAGCGGGTGATTATCCTCTAAACCTTTTTCAATAAAAGCATCTACATCTGCATTTTTTTGAAGTCCATTTTTAATTAAAACTCCAAGAGTTATCATCACCGCAATACGTGTTCCCACTTTTTTAGCGGCTGTGCCAAATAAAGGGGCTAACTCTTCATAACTTACATTATTAGCAAGTTCTTGAATCTCTGCTTTTACTTTTATTTGTTTTGCTTCGGGTAAGTTGGTGTATTTTTTTCCAAGCTGTTGAATCACATCAATCGCTTTACGTTGTGACTGCTGTTGTGGTTTTGGAGCTTGTTTTTGTGCTTCTAGTTTGGGTTTTTGTTTTGCCCAAGAATCTCTTAGACCTACCGTTTTATTAAATACTAAATGATTTGGAGAAGAATCATCATCTACATTAAAATAACCTAAGCGTTGAAATTGAAATCTATCTCCTACTCTAGCCTCTTGTAAACTTGGTTCTACAAAAGCCTCTACAAGTTTTAAAGACTCCGGATTTAAAAATTCCATAAAATCTTTATCCTGGTAACTATCTGGTGCTTCATCCATAAATAAGCGATCGTATTCTCTAACTTCAGCTTTTATGGCATGTTTTATAGACACCCAATGCAAGGTGCCTTTTACTTTTTTAGAAGTATCTTCAGAATAGGTACAATGAATTTCTGTAACCTCGCCGTTACTATCCTTAACAACACTTTCAGCCTTAACTATGTAAGCGTTTTTAAGACGCACTTCGCCTCCTAATTTTAATCTAAAAAACTTACTACTCGCCTCTTCTTTAAAGTCGTCTTTTTCAATATATAACTCTCTTGAGAATGGTACTTTTCTAAATCCTGCGCTTTCATCTTCTTGGTTATTTTCTGCTTCTAACCATTCTTCTTTACCTTCAGGATAATTAGTAATCACTAATTTAACCGGATTTAAAACCGCCATAACACGTGGTGCCGTTTTGTTTAAATCTTCACGAATGCAAAACTCTAAAAGCGATACATCAATTACGTTATCGCGTTTGGCAACCCCAGCGGTTTCCACAAATTTTCTAAGTGAATTAGGTGTATAACCTCTTCGGCGTAAGCCTGAAATAGTAGGCATTCGTGGGTCGTCCCAACCTTTTACAATACCATCTTGAACCAATTGAAGCAACTTACGTTTACTCATAATGGTGTAACTAAGATTTAAACGCGCAAACTCACGCTGTTTAGGTATTAAAGGATACGTATTTTTACTATAACTATACACTTGATGCTTAAACCAGTTATAAAGCTCTCTATGAGGCTTAAACTCAAGCGAACAAAGGGAGTGCGATATTTGTTCTATATAATCACTTTCTCCGTGTGTCCAGTCATACATAGGGTAAATACACCAATTATTTCCTGTTCTGTGATGATGTTTTTTTAATATGCGATACATAATCGGGTCGCGCATTAACATGTTGGTATGCCGCATGTCTATTTTAGCACGAAGAATGTGTGCGCCTTCATCAAATTCTCCTTCTTTCATCCGATAGAATAAATCGAGGTTTTCTTCTACACTCCTATTTCTGTAAGGGCCATCCACACCAGGTTGTGTAGGTGTTCCTTTTTGTTCGGCCATCGCATCAGACGATTGAGAATCTACATACGCTTTTCCGTCTTTAATCATTAAAACAGCCCAATCGTATAATTGCTGAAAATAGTCTGAAGAATACAATTCTTTATCCCAAGAATACCCCAGCCATGATACGTCCCTTTTTATAGAATCAACATATTCTTGTTCTTCCTTAGCTGGGTTTGTATCATCAAAACGAAGATTTACAGGCGCCTGATATTTTTCTCCTAAACCAAAACTAATACCAATCGCTTTGGTGTGCCCAATATGTAAATAACCATTGGGTTCTGGAGGAAAACGAAAACGTAAATTGTTTTTATTCATTCCATTAGCTAAATCTTCTTCAATGATTTGCTCTAAAAAATTAAGTGATTTTTTATCTTCAGACATGGTTTGTATTTATTTCGACTAAATAAGCTTCAAAATTACGGAAATTCAAGTTATTTTCGCTTATTCTATTTAAGAAGCGTAACAAATTTTAGTTGGTATTGACAAACCATTATAAAAACTATTAACTTATAATTATTTAAAATGGAAAACATCAATTACAAGTGTCCGAAATGTGGTAATACAGCATATAAATTAGATGAAATGCGAGCAACCGGCGGTACACTCTCTAAAATCTTTGATGTTCAAAATAAAAAATTTACTTCTGTTACTTGTACACGATGTACTTATACAGAATTTTATAAAGCTAAAACAAGTGCTTTGAGTAATATATTTGATTTATTTACAAACTAATGGGAATTATAAAAGTTGAAAACATACGCCTATTTGCGCATCATGGATGTCTTAAAGAAGAAACACAAATTGGAAGTGATTATTTGGTTGACTTAGAGGTAGAAGCTAATTTACAAACCTCTGCTAAAACAGATAAACTAAGT
This sequence comes from Yeosuana marina, assembly GCF_011762485.1. Taxonomy (GTDB): domain Bacteria; phylum Bacteroidota; class Bacteroidia; order Flavobacteriales; family Flavobacteriaceae; genus Yeosuana; species Yeosuana marina. The sequence goes on along the minus strand of NZ_JAAKGI010000001.1, from coordinate 225,853 downwards.
GATACGGTTGATTATGTTTTTTTAAATAAAATTGTAAGAGAAGAAATGAGTAAACCTTCTTACCTACTAGAAACTGTTGGAAAACGCATACTTAAAAGAATTTTTAAGGAAGATGTGCTAGTAAACAAAGCAACGGTTTGGGTAAGTAAATTAAACCCTCCGATTGGCGGCGATGTTGAAAAAGTAACGATTATTATGACCGATGAACGTAAAAAGTAATTTATAGTAAGAAAAAGTGTTATTTTTTTTTACATTTGCAAACAATTAAAAGGCGTTGTGGCCGAGTGGCTAGGCAGAGGTCTGCAAAACCTTCTACAGCGGTTCGAATCCGCTCGACGCCTCAAAAAAAACCTTCAGTTTATACTGAAGGTTTTTCTTTTATAATATTTATTTGTTCGAACTTATCCTTTAGCATTTTCTTTTCTTTTGGAAAAAAGGCCTGCACCAGCAGCAACACGCCAAACCCTAAAATAACTAAGGCAATTATTTTTTTAGTTTTAAAAATTAGTCGTGGTGTTAATTTATTTTTAAGTTTTTTTGAGATAGCAATTTTAATAAGATCTACTAAAAAATAGGTTGCTAGAATGGTAAATAAAAAAACAATAACCCCTTCTTTTGATTCTGATAAAGAATTAGCAATCACAATAAACCCAACCCAACCGAGCAACACGCCAATATTGATAAAATTGAGTAAAAAGCCTTTAAGAAATAGCTTTCCGTATTTTTTTTGAATATCGATTCTGTGATACTCCTTTACAATGTCTCTGAAAGATTTTGATGTTTTTATGAATGATATTAAGCCATACACTATTAACAATACGCCACCAAAGACTAAAAAATTTGGATCATCTTTTATTTTATCAAGTAATTTATTGGTACTATAAAAAGCCACTAAAATAAATAAGATATCTGCTAACATGACACCAAGATCGAATATTAAAGCACTCTTAAAACCTTTAGTTACACTAGTTTCTAGCAGTACAAAAAAAACAGGACCAATAGTAAAAGCAAGTAAAATACCAAACGGAATCGCTCTTAAAATATCTTCAAACATAAAAAAATATGACTTTTTACAAAGTAAAGAAATATTACAAACAATATTAATACAATCTATTTTGAATTAACAATATATAAACAAAAAACCTATGAAATTAGTTTCATAGGTTTTTTGAAATTAGTTATAAACGCAACCTTATTTTAAGATAGCCATATTAATAATATTAGTCCATTCGTTTTACTCGTCCACCAAACACTTTATTCTCGTTAACGGTTTCTGGATTACCATAAATAAATACATCACCACCAGCTCTAATTTTTATATCGACTACTTTTGAAGCGTTTACATACGCTTCGCCAGCAGCATTAATAGACACTTCAGATTTTTCTGTTTTTAAATCTTCACCCTCATAAACCCCACCTGTTAATAACACCACTTTTTGGTTTTTCGAAATTCCTGATGCCTTAATAATTCCTCCAGTAACAGCTTTAATATTTGTATAGGTAACATTGACGTTAGCATCTATTTCACCTCCTTCTTGTGCTTTTAAGTCTATTTCAAACTGCTTAATTTCATCTTTACAAACTATTTTTGCGCCTTCATTAACATCAAGAATATCAAACGATGTATAATACAAAGTTACTTTTGTATCATCTCCGTTAAATATTTTTTCTAGATTCATTTTTATTTTAAGCTTACCATTTTTATTGTTTACAAGAACATCTTCACTATTTTTTCCTGAAATAACTACTTTATTTATATCTGATTTAATTAATTCAACTTGTATTAAATCATACACTTTTAATTCTGTAAACTCCCCTATTGTTTTTTCTATAGGTTTTTGCGCTGAAAGTGTGAATGATATTAAGATTGTTAGTACTGTAAATAACTGTTTCATTTGTTGTATGTTTTTATAATAACGTAAAGTTATCAATAATTATTCCGCTTTTATACCTATTAAATTAAAATCTAAGTGTTTTTTAACCAAATCAGTATTTTTAACTTTTACAACCACTTCATCTCCAAGTTGGTACATATTTTTAGTATTTTTCCCAACTAAAGCATATTGTGCCTCATCAAATACATAATGATCGTCTTTTATATCTCTCACACTTACCATACCTTCACATTTATTATCAATTATCTCTACATAAATACCCCAATCTGTCACACCAGAAATAACACCTACAAATTCTTCGTTTTTATGATCTTCCATAAAACGTATTTGCATATATTTTATTGAGTCTCGTTCTGCTTTTGTGGCTAAATTTTCCATATTACTGGAGTGGTTACATTTATCTTCATAAGCATCTTCATTAACTGATTTTCCTCCATCTAAATATAATTGCAACAAACGATGCGCAATCACATCTGGATAACGACGAATTGGTGATGTAAAATGACTATAATAATCAAACGCTAAGCCATAATGACCAATATTATGTGTTGTATATTCAGCCTTACTCATGGTACGAATGGTTAAGGTATCAACTAAATTTTGCTCCTTTTTACCAACGACTTCCTGTAATAAATTATTTAACGACGCTGTTGTTGTTTTTCTATCTTTAAAATTAAGTTTATACCCAAATTTAGATACAATACCTTGTAAATTAGCTAGTTTACTAACATCTGGCTCATCATGAACACGATATATAAAGGTCTTTTTAGGAGATTGTTTACCAACAAATTCGGCTACTTTTTTATTAGCCAATAACATAAACTCTTCAATTAAATGATTAGCGTCTTTACTGGTTTTAAAAAATACACCTATAGGATTAGCATGTTCATCTAAATTAAACTTCACTTCTACTTTATCAAATGAAATTGCACCATCTCTCATACGCTTTCTACGCATAATTTTAGCTAATTCATCTAACTTTAAAACAGCTTGAGAAATTTCTGGTGTTGTTTCATACGCTTTACCAGTTAGCGATACCTCTTTAGGAATATTATTAGAACCAGATTCGATAATAGCCTGCGCTTCTTCGTAAGCAAAACGAGCATCAGAATACGTGACTGTTCTACCAAACCATTGGTTTTTTACTTCGGCTTTTTCATTAATTTGAAAGACTGCAGAAAACGTATATTTTTCTTCATGTGGCCTTAAAGAACACGCGTTATTTGATAACACTTCTGGTAACATAGGTACCACGCGATCTACTAAATATACAGAAGTAGCTCTTTCGTATGCTTCATCATCTAAAATAGTGCCTTCTTGCACGTAATGCGATACATCTGCAATATGAATTCCTATTTCGAATAATCCATTATTTAAAACTTGAAATGACAGGGCATCATCGAAATCTTTAGCATCTTTTGGATCAATCGTAAAAGTCAACACATCACGCATATCTCTACGCTTTGCAATTTCTTCTTTAGTGATTGAAGTATCTAATTTATTAGCGAATTCTTCAACTTCATGCGGAAATTCATACGGCAATCCATATTCTGCTAAAATAGCATGTATTTCGGTGTTATGTTCTCCTGGTTTTCCTAGAACCTGCAACACTTTTCCGTATGGAGAATCAGCATTTTCAGGCCAGTCTTCTAAAGATACTAATACCTTATCACCGTCTTCGGCTTTGTTAATTTTATTAATAGGAACAAAAATATCTTTGTACATTTTATTACTATCAGGTATTACAAATGCGTAATTACTATGCACTTGAATCACTCCAACATAATCGCTTTTAGCACGTTTTAAAACTTGGGTAATTTCACCTTCTATTTTTCCGCGCTTACGACGTTTGTACACATAAAATTCTACTTCGTCACCATTTAAAGCTCTGTTTATATTATTGGATGCAATAAACACATCATCTTCAAAATTATCACTTATAATGTAGCCAGATCCTTTATGCGATAAATCGAGAATTCCTGTATGATATTCAGCTGTTATAATAGCTTTAAATTTACCGCGTTCTACTTCTTCAATTTCTTTTTGAGCGGCTAAAGCGTGTAACTTTTTTATAATTTGATTTCTACTACTAGCGTCGTTAACACCTAATTTAGCAGCAATTTGTTTATAGTTAAAACTTTGGTTTCTTTCTTTTTTTAAAATACTAAGAATGGTATTTGTAAGGTTTGAAATCTTATTTGATGATTTCTTTTTTTTCTTTCTTGTCATGTAATATTTGTAATCATTTCTATTTCCTAAGATATTGGAAATTATATTATAAAATAGCTCTTTTTTTGAGAAGATTTGCTATTTATTTTTTACAAAGTTACGCTTTTAATATTAAAGCATATTTTCTTAATGTTATTTTAGTTAAATCAACTTATTAACCTTTATATATTATATATTCATTTTCTTTTAAAATTTAAAAAAATAAATGATGGTTATTATAGTGTGTTAATAGCGGTATAACTTTTTTAACTTTTATTTTGATTACAATTTATTTACGTTCTGTTAATAGTTAATTAACAACTTATATTATTTTAATAGGTTCATTTTTAACGATTTTAAATTTTATATAAACAGTTGTTAACAACTAAAACTAACCACTTTTTGGTTATAACTATTTTAAATTTTAGTGTTTGTATCTGTTAAAATATGTCTCATACTTTGTATAAAAAAAGTTGGTTAAAAATTAGGTAGTTTCAGTCGTGTTTTTGTTTGAAAAAAAAATTGAATTTTCAATAATTTAGTTTTAAAATATAATAACCAGTTATCAACAATAAAAAAATAATTTATACACATAATTTATAAATTTTGTACACAATTTTCCTTCTATAGTAACAATTTGGGCACTTCCATTTTTATTTTTAATTTGTATTTAAAATATTACATTATTAAATAAAAAAACGATGTAATGTAAAAAATAACGTTAATACGTCGAAAAAATATCCATTTATTCTTTTGTTTGATTAATCCTTCTTAATTTTTATTGAAATTTAAAAGAAGACTACTATGAAAACATCTTTACTTTTAATACTAAGTTTATTAAGTTTAAATTTTGCAACATCTCAAGTTTTTGACGTAGATGGCGTAAGCTATAATATAACCAATACAGAATCAAAAACTGTTGAAGTAACTACCACATGTTATACGGGTAATTTAACTATACCTAGTACAGTTGATAATTCAGGTAATACCTATACAGTAACTGCAATAGGAGCCTATGCTTTTAGATTATGTCCAAATATACAAGCTGTAACTATTCCATCCACAGTAACCTCTATAGGTATATATGCTTTTGCTAATAGTGAATTAACTGCTATTACCATACCAGATTCTGTTACTTATATTGGAAATTATGCATTTCAATATTGTGCTAGTTTAAGTTCTATTACTATACCAAATTCTATAGATACTATACATTCTTATACATTTGGTAATTCAGCGTTAACAACTGTAAGTATTCCAGATTCTGTAACCTCTATAGAAGCTAAGGCCTTTGAAAATTGTACGAAGCTTACATCGTTTTATATTGATATAGATACCCCTTTATTAATAAATGCAACTGTTTTTAATAATGTTAATTTATCGTCAATTGATTTAATCGTTCCTACAGGAAGTGAATCTGATTATCAAATAGCAAGTGTGTGGAAAAATTTTGGTTCCATAAACGGAACAACATTAGCAATAAATGATAGTACTTTAGCTAATATAGGTGTTAAAGTATATCCTAATCCTGTAAATAATACGTTGTTTGTTAAAGAAGATAGAGCTAATAGTTTACAAAATATTAGCATTTATAATATGCAGGGAAAAACTATAGTAACAAGCAGAGAAAATCAAATAGATGTGTCTAGTCTTCAAAAAGGTTTTTATTTAGCAAAAATAAAAAACAACCAAGGAGAGGCTATTTTAAAATTTATAAAAGATTAAATAATTTAAGATTGTTTTAATTTATTTTAAAACCTTGATATAGCTATATCAAGGTTTTTGCTTTATAACCACTTTTTATAACACTTAATTTTAGTACCTTTAACCCTTAAAAAAAATTAAGTAAAATGAATATTTCAATAGGAAATGATCATGCAGGCGTAGCATATAAATTTGCTGTTATAAAGCATTTAGAATCAAAAGGTTATACAGTTAAAAACTACGGAACAGACACAGAAGATAGTGTTGATTATCCAGATTTTATACATCCAGTTGCTAATGATGTAGAAGATAAAAAAGTCGACTTTGGCATTATTATTTGTGGTAGTGGTAATGGTGCTAATATGACGGCTAATAAACATCAAGGTGTACGTTCTGCCTTATGTTGGAATAAAGAGATTGTTACTCTTGCTCGTCAACACAATAATGCTAATATTTTAAGTATTCCAGCTCGGTTTACAGCGCAACAACAGGTTATTGAAATGGTTGATACATTTTTAGAAACCGCTTTTGAAGGTGGTCGTCATCAAAACCGTATTGATAAAATACCCGTTTCTTGCTAAATGGGACATTCACATTCTCATAGTCATACTCATTCAGATTTAAAAGGGCGTAATCTTGTTATATCAATAATATTAAACATTGTTATAACCATTGCTCAAGTTATAGGTGGTTTATTGTCTGGAAGTTTGTCTTTATTAAGTGATGCATTACATAATTTTAGTGATGTTATATCTCTTGTCGTAAGTTATATTGCTAATAAGTTATCAGGTCAAGCAGCCTCATTACAAAAAACATTTGGCTACAAACGCGCTGAAATACTAGCAGCATTTGTAAATGCTGCTGCTTTAATCATCGTAGCAATTTACTTAATAAAGGAAGCTATTATTCGTTTTCAGGACCCTCAAGTCATAGAATCAGGTTTAGTTATTTGGCTGTCATTAGTCGCAATTATAGGAAATGGTTTTAGTGTGCTATTACTAAAAAAGGCATCTGAATCTAATATGAACATGAAAAGTGCCTATCTTCATTTATTAACCGATATGATGGCAAGTGTAGCGGTTTTAATTGGTGGGTTGTTAATGAAATATTATCAGATTTTTTGGGTAGATAGTGTTTTAACATTTGCTATTGCACTCTATTTAATTGTCATGGGATTTGACTTATTAAAAGACTCTTTTAGAGTTTTAATGTTATTTACACCAAATACGATTCAGATTAAAGAAATAGTAGACGATATTCAAGGAATTGAAGAAATTAAAAATGTACACCACGTACATATATGGCAATTGAATGAAGATGAAATTCATTTAGAAGCTCATATCGATTTTAAAAATGATATTTCTTTGTCTCAATTTGACAAAATTTTACATACTGTTGAAGATTTGGTTCATGATAATTATGGTATTAACCATATAAATATTCAACCAGAATTTGGTAAATGTGATAAAAAAGATGTGATTGTTCAAGATTAACAGTTATAATTAATACTCGTGAAACTAGGCAAACTGTTTAATTTTATATAGAAATGCTATGATAAATATTCAAATCAAATCATTTTCTGAATTATCCACGCAAGAATTATATGATCTTTTACAATTGCGTAGTGAGGTTTTTGTTGTTGAACAAGATTGTGTGTATCAAGATGTTGATGGAAAAGATCAAAAAGCATTGCATGTTTTAGGCACTAAAGATCATAAACTTGTAGCGTATACACGATTATTTAAACCAGGTGATTATTTTGAAGAAGCCAGTATTGGTCGTGTAGTCGTAGCAAAAAATCAACGCCAATTTAAATATGGTTATGATATAATGAAAGCGTCTATTGAAGCGATAAACACCAATTATAATGAAACCACTATTAAAATTTCAGCTCAGTTTTATTTAAAGACATTTTATAATAATCTTGGTTTTATTGAAGTTGGAAACACTTATTTAGAAGACGATATTCCGCATATCGCGATGTTTAAAAAATAGCCAATCATCGTTTTAAAGTAAAATGACCTCTTAACGTTTCGCCTGTTTTAAAAGTAATCATATACCAATAATCATTAGATTCCATAAGGTTTCCATTAAACGTTCCGTTCCAACTTGTATGGGGTTGCAGATATTTTAAAAACTTTCCATAACGATCAAATATCTCTATACTTTTAATGGTATTTTCAAAATCGTTAACCATCCAAACATCGTGGGTTCCATCATTATTTGGGGTAAAGTATTTCGGAATGTAGTAATCATTATTGGTTATAAACACATTAAAACTAGTTTCATTGCTATTACAAACAGTTTCATTATAAATATATATAGTTTGTGATGTGGTAATAACATCTCCAGCATTTAAAAGGCTTCCGTTTCCGCCTGTGGCTGTATAATAGTTGCCATAAGTAAGTATTGGAAGCGTAAAACTGTTTGTAATAACATCACTTAAAGTGTCAATAGCAACAAAAGCGCTACAATCGGATTGTGATGTTACATAATTAGAAAAAGAGGACGGAGACCAAGTTGTATGATTACCAGAAGGATTATCAACAACGACACAATTTAAATTAGTATTATTTATAAAATCGAAAGCACTAAAATTAGCATTATTTCCGTTTTTAACATTTAATGAACATAAGTTATTATAACCACAGTAAATATCGGTTAAAATGGGGTTTTGTGATAGATCAAGGGCTGTTAAAGCATTAAATTGAGTGTATAACTCAATCAATTTATTATTTTTTGAAAGATCTAAAACAGTTAACTGATTTGTATTGCAATTAAGAGTTGACAAATTGGTGTTCTTGGTAACATCTAAATTGGTGAGTAAATTATTTCTACAACTTAAAAAACTTAGGGTGCTGTTATTACTAATATCTATGGTGCTAATTTGATTGTCTTCAAAAGACAACACATTTAAAGAGTTATTATTACTAACATCTAAACTAGTGAGTAAATTATTTCCACAAACTAAAGAAATTAATTTAGGGTTATTGACTACATTGATGTTCGTTAGCTTGTTATTTAAACACCAAAAAATTTGTAAGTCAGGCAACATAGAAACATCAATAGTTGTTAAGTTATTTCCAGAACAAAATAGTTGCGTTAAACTTGTGTTGTTACTTATATCTAAACTCGTTAACAGATTGTCTTGACAATTAAGACTTTGTAAGTTTATGAAATCTTCTATTCCTGTAAGATTCGCTATATTTTTTGTATTAATGTCTAAATCGGTTACAGCAGTAATATTTGCTGTTGGCACCATATCATCTAAAGGCCCAGAGTCGTAGCCTAAATTAATTAAAGCCTGCTCAAAGTTATCATCGGGTACAAAGGTTTGAGATAAGCTGTTATAGCTTAAAGAAAGGAAACAAAAAACACATAGAATGACTTTGATATTCAAATGAGCGTGCGTTATGTTAATTAAAACGGTTCAATCAATTTTTTACATAAGTAATTAATATCTCAACACGTCTATCTAATTTTGGGTCGCCACCTAACGGAAATAATCGTCTTAAACCAGCGTATTTCATTCGTTTTTTGTCAACACCTTTTTTTGCAAAATAGTCATACACATATTTAGCTCTGGCTACCGATAGGTTTCTTTTTTTTGTTTTTCTGTCAACCGCATCACGACTATATTGTGTGCAACAAACATGTCCTTGAATGGTAAAATAAATATCTTTTCTTTCAACCAGCGATTTGGCTATGTTTTCCAGTGTTTTTTTAGATTCTGGCATAACCGTACTATAACCGGTTTTAAATAGAATATTGTCAAAAACTATTTTATCACCTACTTTTAAATCTCCTTTAATAATTTCAGGAACATCTTTTTTCTTCTCCTCAACTTTTTCTTCAAAAGTTTTAACAATGTCTACTTTTGGTGGTTTTGGTTTTACGATAATTTCCACTTTTCTGTTGAGCCCTCGTATTTTTAAAACATCTTTTTCGTCAACTATTTTTAACAAAATTTCTCCTTTTCCGTCAACATTTGATATTAACGATTCGCTAATTTCATTATTAGAAAAAATGGCTTTTATAGCATTGGCGCGCTGTTGAGATAGTGTTAAATTGTAATCTGAGGCTCCTCTATCATCACAAAAACCAAATATAGAGATGGATTCTATATCCATATCAGCAAGAGTAGATATAAATAATAATAGCCTGTTTTCTTCAGTTACAGGAACTTCATATTTGTCCGTTTCAAAATAAACTTCATGCGTTAATTTTTCTTGAGAGAATCCCAAATAGCAAGCAAATAGTATTAGGACTAATAATTTTTTCATTACAGAGGCATATAATAAATAATATATAAATATACTATTTTTAATTATTTGGAAAAAAAAGAGAAAATTTATCTTAAATATTCCAAGTAGGCAGATGGACTACTAACAATCTCTGTGGCTTTTTTTATTTCAGGATCATGAGTTTTTAAATAGTCAAATAAACCTTCTCGGTATACATATCTTTTCACAATTTCTTCAGTTAACAAGTCTAATAAATACGTTTTGTTTTCATCTAAAGCTTTGATTTTTGATTGGTTTAAATTTGAAACAAGTGTGTCATAATCTGTTTTAATATCATCATCAAAAGATTCCCTTTTTGCTACTTCAAAAGCTGTTTTAAGGGCCTTTTCTGTGTTAGTTACAAACGAAAACTGGTTTTTATTTAAATACTTTTTAAAATCATTAAAATCAGCATCAGTCAATTTAAAATTGTCGATATTATTAATTTTGTGTTTGTAATAAAAGTCTGTGGCATAGTCAAAAATAAGGTTATCATTAACAATAGCAGTTGTTAAAGCAGAATTTTGTGAGCCACTCATAACTTCATCAGGAAAAATACCGCCACCATCAAACACTTTTCGTCCGTTTTTGGTTTTATATTCGTTATAGTTTTCTTGTTTAACACGTACAGCCTCCCCTTTTTCGTTTCTATGCCAGTAATCTAAAGCTTGAATACAACGTCCTGAAGGCGTGTAGTATCTTGAAATGGTAATTTTTACTTGAGTTCCGTACGTTAGTAGTTTAGGGCGTTGCACCAAGCCTTTTCCAAAGCTTCTAGTCCCAACAACGACGGCGCGATCTAAATCTTGTAAAGAACCTGTTACAATTTCGCTGGCCGATGCGCTGCCACCATCGATTAAAATAACTAACGGAATTTCGGTATCAATAGGATCTTTCTGTGTATAATAAGTGCGGTTGTATTTTTTAACTTTTGATTTTGTAGTTACTACCAATTGCCCTTTTGGAACAAAAATATTTACAATATCAATAGCCTCATTTACTAAGCCACCTGGGTTACCTCGTAAGTCTAAAATAAGACGTTTAGCGCCTTGTGCTTTTAAATCGCGCACAGCGTAATTGGTTTGTGCTGATGCTTTTTCGCTAAACTGACTTAAAACAATATAGCCTGTTTTGTCATTAATCATTGAAAAATAAGGGACGGCATCAATAGCTACTTCTGCCCTATTAATGGTAGCCGTTTTTGTTTGTCCTTGGCGTTTAAAAGTCACTTCTACAGAAGTTCCTGGAGACCCTTTTAGCAAATCACCAGCATCGTCTTTATAGTTTACCACCGATGTGTTTCCTACTTTAATAATTTCATCGCCAGCCTTTAAACCTGCTTTGTCTGCTGGATAATCTTTATAAGGCTCTACAATGACCAACTTATCTTTAAGAGTTCTTACTTTAGCACCAATACCAATATAATCGCCCGTGTTGTTAATTCTAGCCGCTTCAACATCTTGCTCATTCATAAAGTTGGTATACGGATCTAAATCCTTGAGCATACTTTTTATGGCGGTATCCATTAACTCAGCAGGATTAGTTTCATCAACATAATTCATGTTGATTTCTTTGAACAAATCGGTGAAAATTTCAATTTGTTTCGCTATTTCAAAAAAATCACTTCTAAAGGCCGTTCCTGTAAAAAAAACAGTTAACACCAATAACGGTATAATAATTTTCTTTTTGAAGATATGTTTCATTGCCTGTATTTTTTAATTTGGGGACACCTTGTTTGAAAATTTTTCAAACAAAAGAGTCATTTTACTTTCAACTTGATCAAATGAGGGTTTTTCTTTACCAATATACAAAATCATAAACGCATACGGCACAGACATATTGTTAATATAATCATGCTTGTGCAAGCGAAAAGATTCTCGCATTAGACGTTTAATACGATTTCTGTCAACAGCCCGTTTAAAGTTACGTTTACTAACAGAAACACCTGTTTTAAATAGGGCATCATCTTTTAAATCTGCGGGCATATAAACTAAACGCAACGGATAAGCACTTACAGATTTACCTTCTGTAAACAATTGTTCAATGAGTATTTTGCTTTTAAGCTTCTCTTTTTTACTAAACGTAAGTTTCAATAGAATTGCTTTTAAAAACTCAAAGGTAATGAAATAAAAAAATCACTTAATACTTACGAGATTTTAAAAAACAAAAATCTTTAGTCTTTATAAGTGTCAATCAAGGTCATAATGTTTAGTCTATTCTTGAACGATTTAAGATTATCAAAGGCTGTTTTTTTAATGGTTACTACTTTCTGTGTATTTGGTAACATATCAAAATAATTATCAGAAAAATTGAAGTTCGAATCTGATGACAAATAAACATTTTTAGCTAGTTTTTTAGTGTTTAATATCACCTCAAAATAATTATAATGTTCTTTAATAGTATATGTTAGTTCAGGCTCAGGAAAGCTTAAATCCTTATAAGGAGATAAATAAAACGTGTTTTCAGAAAGAGTTCTAGTATCCGTTTCACTTATTAATTCGGCATGTAATACAACATTGTGAGCATCCACTTCATTTAAAGCATCATTTTTATCTAAACTAAAATATTTTTTTGATGTATTAGCCTCTACGAGAATGGGTTGTTGCCACTGTTTTAAAATAGTTCCGTTAAAATCAAGCAAGCTTATTTGAAGGTTCGCAGTTGTATTTTTTAACAAGTCTGAAACTACAAAAAAATGGATGCTATCTTTGGAGTTTTCAGTACTTATTAAGAGGTTTTGAAATGCTTTTTTAGCGGTATACTGTAGTGCTTTCCATTTACCATAATAGTCTATGCTCGACCAAGAGGCTACCGGCCAACAATCATTAAGTTGCCAATACAGACTTCCCATACATCGATCTCTATGCCTTCTGTGAGCTTCCATTCCTACTTGTATGCCATGAGCTTGCAACAATTGACTCACATAGAGAAAGCTTTCAAAATCTTTTGGTTTTTTATAATGCCTTAGCATGTATTCATCAATGGTTCCGTTGCCGATACTAGATCTTTGATGTGATTTCATGACCTCCGAAAAGATATCATAATCTTTTGGAAGTGCATATTTTTCAACAGTTGATAATTCCGGAAAAGACTGAAACCCATATTCCGACATAAAACGAGGTATTTCAGTGTTATATTTATCAAAAGGTTCTTTACCCCACCAAACCATCCAATAATGTTTATCTCCTTGTTCATTAGATTCTGTTTTACCAAATGCGCTGCCAGGAGACGATGGCCAGTAAGCACGAGAACCATCGTAAGTATTAACCACGTTGGGCAGTATGTTATGGAAAATGTCGTCATATGCTTTCCAAATAGTATCAGCAATTGCTTTAGATTGCTCATTGGTTACTTTTTTTCTCCAACCCCAGTTTTCCCAGGCTGAAAGCACTTCATTATTACCGCACCAAAGCGCTATGGAGGTATGATTTCGTAAGCGTTTAACATTCTCTATAGCTTCTTGTTTTACATTATCAAGAAAAGAGGAGTCTCCAGGAAACATCGCGCAAGCAAACATAAAATCTTGCCAAACTAACAACCCTTTTTCATCACATAATTGATAAAATTCATCGTTTTCATAAATACCACCACCCCAAACGCGAAGCATATTCATATTGGCTTCTTGAGCAGAGGATAAAATATGTTCATATTTCTCCTCTGTAACGCGAGGCAAGAATATATCTTGTGGAATATAGTTGGCGCCTTTCATAAATACAGGATGTCCATTTACTTTAAAATAAAAAGAGGTTCCAATACTGTCTGGTTCTTGAACTAATTCTATGGTTCTTAAACCTATTTTATGTGCTTTTGAGTCAACATAAGAGCCAGAAGTCAGTTTTACATTTACATCATACAACATCTGTTCTCCCATTCCGTTTGGCCACCATAATTGTGGATTGTCTATTTCAAAAGGAATATTAAGAGTGTTTTTACCATTGGTTAGTTGTACGTTAACTGTTTTTACGGATTTATTATTTACAATGATATCGACGGTTGAATGTTCTTCAGTCCCGTTTGAGGTCACTTCAATAAGCGCAGACATGTTCGCTTTTGCTCCCAGACTATCTTGTTTTATAAATACATCATCAATTTTATGATGATTCCAACTTCTTAGTTTTATTGGCCGCCAAATGCCCGATGTAACAAGTCTTGGACCCCAATCCCATCCAAAATGATAGCCCGCTTTTCTGGTATAAATACTTACTTGCTTATTATCTTCTACCTTTCCTATTTCTGAAAGATCATTATCCGACACCGGTATTTTATAACCTTGAGCATCATATTTTTCAATGCCTTTTTTGATGGGTGACTGAAATATAATATGAAGTTTATTATCTCCTGCTTTGAGTAATTCTTTTACGTCTGCAGTATAATTTCTAAACATATTGTCTGTTTGAAGTATTAAAGAGTCGTTCAAATAAACGCTGCTGTAGGTATCAAGACCTTCAAAATCTAATTCTATATGTTGTTTTGAAAGATCTTTTTTTGAAAGGTTAAAATTGGTTTTATATTCCCAATCCAGCTTGTCAATCCATTGTAAATGGTGTTCGTTTAATCGATAGAAAGGATCATCTATTGTACCGTTAGATAACAAATCGGTATGAACAGTTCCTGGCACCGTCGCAGCATTCCATACGGAATCTGTTGAATTTTTAAAACTCCAATTTTTATGCAATTCGATTTCTGACATAGACGATTTTTTTTTACAACCAGATAAGGAAAGTATCGTAATCAACAATAATAACTGCGCATAGTTTTTAAGTTTGTACATAGTTTCAATTTGTATACTAACACTATTAGTTATCAGTCTTTTGGGTTATTAAGATAGGTTATTAATCTGTCCATAGCAACCTTTAAATAATCTCGTTCTACAGCGGTAAACACCATTCTGAAAAGTCCCTTTTTTTGATGCTGAAAACCTGCTCCTGGTGTTAAAAGAATGCCTGTATTATTGTAAATATCTAACCAGAGTTGTTCTTGTCCGTCATCACTATCTTCTTTAAGAAACCGCGATAAATCAACCCATACAAATAAACTTCCTCGACTAGGAATATAAGGCACGTTAATGTTATTAAACGCTTCTATCACCAGTTTATAGCTAGCGTTTAACAATGCTTTATTGGTTTTAATATAGTGTTCAATAAATGCAGAATCCTTGAGCATTTCAGCTATCATCCATTGTGTGATATTAGACACCATATGCGGAATATTTGCATTATCATACGCTTTTAAAAGTTTTGTATTTAAGGTGTGTAGCATACCAAAACGCAAACCAGACATCGAAAAATCTTTAGAAAACGCATACCAAAGGTGCAGGTAATCACTGTTTAGCTCATTCATTATTTTTGCAAAAGACGCATAATCTCCGTAGTCTTGGTAAGCATCTTTAATCAAAGGATCTTGAGTGTCTATTAACGAAAGTCCGTAAATTTCATTAACAATCATATGCACTTTATGCTGAATGCACCAATTAGCAAGTTCCTTGAGTTGTTCTTTAGTATACCTGCAACCTGTTGGGTTATCAGGAGAGGTAATGAGTAATATTTTAAAACATTTGTTTTGCGCATTTAATTCAGCAAATGTTTTGTCTAATAGGGTAATATCTACAGGAGCTTTTGACTCAATCTCTTCTAAATTAAAGTGCGTTTGCAAATCATAGCGCTCAACACCACTTTTTGTACCCATGTCTTTGGTGTACATAGGGTAAGAAGGCGCAGGAATTACTGCGACATCACCCGGGTTTGCGAGAATAAAAGATGTTACTTCAATAACAGCAGAAGCTCCCGCCGACAAAGCTAGAGTGTCAGGATCAATAGGGCATTTACAAAGATATTGTTCCATAAGGTTAGCCAACTCAGCTCTTACTTCGGGGTGACCTAATGAATCGGTGTATTTTAACACCCAATCGGGCATTTCCTTTTGTTTAAGAATGGATGTTAATTTATCTTTTATAATGGATGCTGTTAAGCTATTTTCTGCAACGTTTAACAAAAAAGTTCCTGATGGATTACTGTCTGGGCAATACAGATTTTGAGCGGCTTCCATAAATAACTCCATATCTATTCTTGCCGGATTTTCTGCTAAATCAGTTCCTCTTTTTGATAAGGTTGTGTTGTAGGATTCCATGTTATATAATTAGCTTAAATATTCTTAAATTGTTTTAAAACTCAAAGGTAATGAATTAAAAAAATCAGGTAATGGTTAAGTGATTTTTTAAGAGTCGTTGTTTTAACGATTACGATATGAAATCGTTTTAATGTTTTATATCATATATTGTTAAACGAAGTTAGTTAAAATTCTTACAAAATTGATATAGCATATCATTTAAAGACAACAAAAAAGCCTCTTTGTTTTTAGTAATAGGATTTTATTCATTTATTATCTCAATAGCTTTTTCTAATAATTCATCTTTACCTTGCTTAATACCTTCTATAGTAGGTTTGACCTCAACATCAGGAATGATTCCTACTCTT
Source organism: Yeosuana marina (assembly GCF_011762485.1). GTDB lineage: Bacteria > Bacteroidota > Bacteroidia > Flavobacteriales > Flavobacteriaceae > Yeosuana > Yeosuana marina. Next base: position 209,290 of record NZ_JAAKGI010000001.1, on the reverse strand, counting down.
TGGGTTTCTGTACCATCAGGATAATAAACACCAATGCCTGAAATATTGGTCAATAAACCACCAGGTAAATATATTGAAGAAATATTTCCATCTGCTCCAGCGGTAGTACTACCAACAATAGTGGTGTTATCTCCTGCTCTAAATGCCATACTAGTATATTCTGCCTGACTTTGTGAAATTTCGTTAACTAAAACTACTAACTTGCCTTTATAGATTTCTTCTCCTTTTGGAATCTTTAAGGGCTCTGTAAAAGTAAACTCACCTGGATTATCTAAATTGAAATTGGTAAATTTTACGAATGGTGTTGAGGATGAAAAAAAATAAGATCCCAGGGAAAAAGGCACAAATGTTGAAGGATAATTACGGATATCTATAATAATTCCTTTTGTGTTTTTAAAGACTTCTTTAATTACTGGAATATCTTCTTTCTTGATAAATTCTAAAGTAATATAACCTATATTCCCTTCAAGAAGTTTGTAGCATTTATCATCTGTCCATTTATACCAGTTTATATTTAAACTACTTTTTTTATAAAGTGGCAAACGATGTTGATGCTTTTGATTATTTGACATATAATCAATTCTAATTTCTTCTTTATTTGAACGTAAAATATCATTGGCAATATCTCTCATTTTGGCAGCGTTATTGGATGCAGGATAATATGGGCTAATACTATCAAGTATGGATTTGATTGGTTTTCCATTGATGTGTGTAATAATATCTCCAACTTCAACTTCAGAAACTTCTTTTAATTCGGGATTGTAATAATCAGTAACCACTAATTTATCATCTATAAATCGAGTGACAAATGGTGGGTAAAACTGCCCTCTAATGTTTTGTACAGTATTAAAACCGACTGATGTAGTTGCGTGTGTATCATTTATCTCACCGATTAGCTCAATACAAGCTAATTCATATTCCAATTTGTTTTTTGAATTTATAAACTTTGGAATATATTCTTTTAAAACATCGTTCCAATTTTTATCGGTTAAGTACTTGTTTGGATAAAAATAATTAATCATATTCCAATACCTGTAAAGTGCCAATAGTTTAAATCCTTCATCATCGAAAGACATAGAGTAATATTTTCTTTCATTCAAAAAATCGGGATTACCAGCTGGGGCTCTACCGATATAAAAATGCTTCCCTTCATACCTGTTTTGATAGATATACTCCAATTTGTTTTTCAATTCTGAATTGAGATCAAATTCATTAAACCAAGATAGGTCTGGTTTCAAAAATGCTTCAGAAGAAGTCGCCTTACAATCGAGGCATTTATCTATGTCCCCATATTTAGAAATCCATTGAAGGAGGATTTGGTCTCTTTCTAGATTACTCTTGGTTTTTAAATATTTTGGAAGCATCCTAAAAAGTTCAAAATCCCAATTATAATTTCCTTTACAAACTTCGGGATGATTATATTTTAAAAACCCCCAAATTTTACCTAATAATTCTAGATTACTTGTTAACTCTTCGTTAAGTTCTGGAACTTCAATTTTAGAACCTAAATCAAATTCTTTATCTAAAGTAGCCTTGTAAATTGGTTTTTCTATCTCTTTCAAAGTTTGAACATCCTTACCATCAATTGTTAGAACAAAATCATCAAACCATGCTTCACCTGTACCAGTCATTACGCCTCCAATGAAAATAGTTTCTGCATCTTCAGGGTAGGGCAGTTTAATCGAATATTTACACCAATCTTTTGTGCTATTAATATTTTGGTCTTCCATATTATCAAAGGCTAACACCTTATCATTGCAGTCGTCAACCCTAAGTAATAGACCACCAAACCCATTCTCAACATTTTTAATTTTCATATAGCCTTCGAGCTGAATGGATTTTCCTTTATAGTTGGCAGGAATTTTATAGGCTATAGACCCAAAAGAGCCACCTTTCTTAGTTGATTTAATTTTTCCTGAAAATTTCCCTGAATGGACGTAAATAGTATCTGCACTTAAATTATAATCTCCCCATTCAAACCAGTCTTTTGGAAATTTATAAGTTGAATCGTATGTTTCAAAATCTAAATTGAATTTCTTTTCTGTTTGAGATGAGCAACTAAAGAAGAAAAGAGATAGAATAATTAGAATTAATTGTTTCATGGTTGTCAAGATATTATATCAGTCGCAAACGAAGTTAGTTAAAAATTCTTACAAAATAAATACGGGATGTTATTTAAAAACAACAAAAAAGCCTCTTTGTTTTAGCAAAAAGGCTTTTAAAATTATTTAAAACTTTGTAAGGTTTACATTTTATTGTTTTCCTTATTAACATCAGCCATTAATTCTTTAGGGTCTATTTGTACACTGCTTACTGGCTTTGATGTTTTAAAGGTATACGTAGGGTAGGCCCAAGCCCAATCGCCAATAATAGTTGCTGAGGTTGGTTTTTCGCCACGCATCATTTGTAGTGGGATATAAAAATCTTCCGTAGAACCATCGGTATAAGTAACTGTAAGATCTATAGGCATAGGCATTAAACCAATGCGCTCTAAAGTCACCGAGTTGCCATCTATGGCTTTCACACCATAATCAATAGTATTGGTAGTTTCAGCAAAATCTATGAGATACCAATCCAATTCTAATCCTGATACTTTTTCTGCGCTTCTAATAATATCAATCGGTCTTGGGTGCGTAAATTTAAAGTCGTTAAAATATTTTTTAATGGCTTTTTTAAGATTGTCTTGCCCTATTACGTATCCTAACTGTGCTAAAAACACGTCGCCTTTTGAGTATGAAGAAATACTATAGGCTCTATTATATTCAAATCTATCGGCTTGTGTAGTAAGTGGCTGCTCCATTCCCGATTTTGCTAAATAAATATAAGATTGGTAAGCGCCTTTGTTAGGGTTGGCGAGGTTTTTATGTAAAATATCATTTTTAGACCATTCGTCGATATAACTTGTAAAGCCTTCATCCATCCAGGCATGTTCTAATTCGTTGGTGGCCAATACAAACTGAAACCATGAGTGTGCCATTTCGTGAGCCGTAACGCTAAATAAGCCGTTAAAGTCTCCTTTACCCACAATTAAGGTACACATGCCATATTCCATACCGCCATCACCACCTTGAATAATTGAATATTGTTGATAAGGATATTTTCCAATATGCTCACTGTAATATTGCATAAGCTCGACCGCTTTTGGCTGCAATTTTTTCCAGTTTTCTAAATTATCTTTTGGCATATCTTTTTTGTAGAAGAAATGTAATAAAGGGCCGTCTGGTACTTGCATGGTATCGTGTGCATAAGCAGGATCGGCCGCCCACGTAAAGTCGTGAACATTAGGCGCTTTAAAATGCCATGATAGCTTATCGCCTTTGGTCTTTTTTACTTTTTCTGTTGTGTAGCCATGACCAATATCTTCTGGGTTTTGTAAATAGCCTGTTCCTCCAATAGTATAGTTTTTATCAATGTTAATAGTCACATCAAAATCGCCCCAAACGCCTAAAAATTCTCTTCCAATATACGGGTCGGCATGCCAACCTTCAAAATCATATTCTGCTAATTTAGGATACCATTGCGCCATGGACAGCGCAACACCTTCAGAATTATTCCGTCCAGAACGACGAATTTGAACAGGTACTTGTGCATCAAAAAGCATATCAAAAGTAACTTGCTCTCCTGGTTGAATAGGTTTGGCTAAATCAACTTCTAAAACCGTTCCGACGGTGTTATATGTTATATTTTCGCCATTTTGTTTGAGTGAGTTTACGTGAATATACCCAATTTCTTCAGGACTTAATTTACTAATTCTGTCTCTAACGCGTCCATCTGGGTCTGCTATAGTACGAGACCGTACATCCATTTCACTACCTGGTTGAAAGGCATTAAAATACAAGTGATAATACACATGGTTTAAAACGTCTGGTGAGTTATTTGTATAGACTAAGGTTTGAGTTCCTTTGTATTGATAGGTGTTAACATCCATATCTATACTCATCGTATAGTCCACATGTTGTTGCCAATATCCAGGATTCTGTAGGTTAGCGTTATCAAGATTTGATGACGACTTTACAGTAGGGTTAGTTGCAGCAAATGAGAATGCTACGGTTAAGAAAAAAATTGAAAAAAGAGACTGTTTCATGTGTTTATATGTATTGTTTTTCAGAGGTCACATGCTGTTCGCAAATAATCATTCCCTTAGGTGATAATGCTTTTAGTATGCTCGTTTCATAAAAATAATTTTAAAAAGCAAAAAGGGGAAGAGTCCCCTTTTTACACTATCAATTGATACTATTTTATTTGGTTGCCATACGAGAGGCTACAATTAATGCATTAAAAGCATTAACCATTTTGCCAGACTTACTCAAATCTGCAAATGGTTTTACATTATCTGCATCACCACCTACAATAACATTTGTTTTAGCAGCTAAGCCTGAACTCATTAAAACTTGCTTAACTTGACCAGCAGTTAGGTCAGGGTAGTAGGAACGAACTAAAGCAGCAACTCCAGCAACAGCAGGTGCTGCCATTGATGTACCATTATAAGACTCATATTCATTTTCAGGAGTTGTAGAATAAATTTCAGAACCTGGAGCAAACAAATCAACATTTATTTTACCGTAGTTTGAATAACCAGCAACCATGTCTGGACCATATTTTGGAGCTAATGCACCAACAGTAATAAAATTGTTAGAAACTTCAGGACCATTATCTACTTGGTCGTTTGGATAAATAGCAACTTTATCTAAATCTTTACCTTCATTACCCGCTGCATTTACAAACAATACATCGTGTTCTCCTGCGTAAGCAATAGCTTCTCTTACCCAGTCACTATGGGTTGAGTAATATTTACCAAAACTTCCGTTAATAACTTTGGCACCATTATCTACAGCATAACGAATAGCTAAAGCGACATCTTTATCGTATTCATCACCATTAGGCACTGTTCGAACAGGCATGATTAAAACATTGTTCGCAACGCCATCGACACCTATACCATTGTTACGTTCTGCAGCAATAATACCAGCAACATGGGTTCCATGACTTTCACTTTTCTTTACAGGTCTAACATTGCCATTACCGTAATATTTGGTAGACATATCATCTGGGTTATCTCCGGTAACACGTCCTTTTAAGTTTTTATTTAAATTAATGTTTAAACGATCATTAATACTTTCTAAACTATGTTTAAATGATTTAACTAAAGCAGGCCCATATTTTGTTCCTTTTCCATAATATTCAACAATTTGAATTGCTTCATTTACTTTAGGATCTGTGCTTTTTATTGCATCAATATCTTCTTTTGTATAGTCTTTTTTGTTTAAAAGGTTAGAAAGCGTTTCATCTGCACTTGTTATTTGAGCATAAATTTGATCGTAAAGGGTTTTTCTTCCCATCCAAAGTTGATATTCTTTATCATATTCAGCTTTGGCTTTTTCATAATCTGGATTACTGGTATCTCCACTAGCTAGTATTCTTACATATTCTAATTGTTCATCATAGCCATCACCTAAAAAGTTCCAGCCATGTACATCATCTACATAACCATTTTTGTCATCATCAATACCATTGTTTGGAATTTCTCCTTCGTTGGTCCAGATGACATCTCTTAAGTCTTCATGATCAATATCAATACCTGAATCAACCACGGCTACAATAACTTTTTTGCCTTTTTTGTTTTTAATAATTTCAGAATACAATTTGTCAACACTCATACCTGGTACGGTGTCTTTTACAAGGTCTAAATGACTCCAGTGGTGTAGTTGGGCTTTGGTTAAATCAGCCGTTTTTATTGGGGTATTATCTATTGATTCTATGGGAGTAGAAATAATAGCAGAACTTCCACAGCCGTAAAACATAGATGCTACAAATGCAGCAATAAATAAAGATTTGAATGTTTTCATTTGAGTTAAAATATTAATTAAAAATTTCAGAAACTGTAAAAATCTCTTTAAGTCTAACGCCTTTTTCGGTATGCTGAACAGTAATAATTTCATTGTGAGCATCATGCTCTAAAAACAGGTAATAGTTATTATCTGCTGCAAGGTTTAAAAAAAGCTCTTTTTCATCAAGAGACAATAATGGTCTGGTGTCATAACCCATAACGAATGGTAGAGGTAAATGACCTACGGTTGGAAGTAAATCTGCCATAAAGCAGATGGTTTTATTTTTATATTGAATCATTGGAATCATTTGTTTATCTGTATGCCCATCGGCAAAAAAGATATCGAAACCAAGTTCAGAATTTTTAAGTGTGTTACCGTTTGGTAAAGATGTAAATTTAAGTTGACCACAATCTTGCATAGGTAGAATATTCTCTTTTAAGAAAGAGGCTTTTTCTCTCCTATTGGGTTTTGTTGCCCATTGCCAATGATCTTCATTACTCCAAAAATGAGCATTTTTAAAAGCAGGCTCATATCCTGTTTGGTCCTTGTTCCATTGAATACTACCGCCACAATGATCGAAATGCAAATGTGTTAAAAAAACATCAGTAATATCATTTGGATGAAAACCATAATTTTTCAATGATTTTTCTAGAGAATCGTTTCCCCACAAGTAATAATAACCAAAAAATTTATCAGACTGTTTGTTTCCCATTCCAGTATCAATTAAAATAAGTTTATTGCTGTCTTCAATTAGTAAACAACGAGACGCAATATCTATCATATTGTTGGCGTTGGAAGGATTAGTTTTGTGCCAAATTGATTTAGGTACAACACCAAACATTGCACCACCATCTAGTTTAAAGTTTCCTGAATTAATGGGGAATAAATTCATATCCTACAAAATTACAAAAACCAATATAATAATAGTGAAATGTTAAGAAATTATTAAGATATTTAGTCTTATTAAAAAAAGCCTATTTTAGGAGATAAATAATACGATTTGAAGAAATTAGAACGTAGCTTGTCATTAATCTCAGTTATCGCCATAAGTATTGGCGGAATGCTTGGTAGCGGAATTTTTGTTTTACCAGGTTTAGCCGCTGCAAAAACAGGCTCTTCTGTTTGGTTAGCGTATTTAATTGCGTCGCTTTGTATTTTACCTGCGGCACTTTCTAAATCTGAATTAGCGACTGCAATGCCTTCTTCTGGAGGCACTTATGTTTATATTGAACGCGCTTTTGGACCTATTTTAGGAACAGTTGCTGGGATTGGCTTGTGGCTTTCGTTGTTACTCAAGAGTTCTTTTGCATTGGTTGGTTTTGGAGCTTATCTATCAATTTTAATTAGTATCGACCCCAACCTTACCCGAATTGTTGCTGTTTTTTTTCTTGGAATTATTCTCTTTTTAAATGTTTTGGGTGTTAAAAAAGTGGGCAAGGTGCAAATAGTTATTGTTGCATTGAGTCTTATTTGCCTTACGTTGATTCTTATTTTCGGACTTCCAGAAATCAATAAAGCCTTTTTAAAGCCATTTTTAACCAATGGGAGCATGGGGCTAATGTCTACGGTAGCTTTTGTATATATTTCTTATGCAGGTGTAACCAAGGTAGCAGCCATTGCTGGCGAAATTAAAAATCCAGACAAAAACTTACCCTTGGCAATGATTTTATCGTTGTTCATTATGACAACCATTTACGTGTCTATAACCTTTGTTTTAGTTGGAAATATTCCTTTAGAAGCTTTAGAAGAAGATTTAAAGCCTATCTATACAATATCAAACATGTTAGGTGGTGAATATGTAGGCTATGCAGCTGCAATTATAGGGGTTATAACCCTTATTTCTATGGCAAATTCTGGAGTTTTGGCAGCGTCCAGGTTTCCATTTGCTATGGCCAGACACAAGCTTCTCCCGACATTTATGAGCAAGTTACATTCTAGGTACTTAACGCCTACAGTAACCATTATAATTACGTGTGGGGTGATGGCTATAGTCATCTTATTTTTAGATGTTGAAAAAATAGCAAAACTAGCAAGTGCTTTTATGGTGATGATGTTTATGGTAGTAAATGCTGCCGTAATTGTTTTAAGAGAAACCTCGGCGCAGTGGTATAACCCACCTTTTAAATCGCCTTTATATCCTTATGTTCAAATCTTTGGAATTATTAGTGGTATTGTACTATTGGTTTTATTGGGTTTAATGCCTTTTTTATCTATTGTCGCTATTTTTATACTAGGGATTACTATCTATTTTAACTTTGGAAATAAAACACGCCGAACAGGTGTTTTAAGAAAGTATGGTCACCGTCCGGCATTATATTTATTGTACAAAAAGAAGAATAAAGAGAAAAAAGGGTTTACACCAAAAGTGGCTATTAATGATAATGTTTTAGACGGCCAATTCGTATCAAATGCTGGTGTTGTTGTGCCGTTGTTGGGTAACGAAAACTCACCAGAAATGCTTGTAGAAATAGGTGCTGCCATTAATAGGAGAGAACAGATACAGGCCATAAATATTACCGAAGTGCCTAATCAAACTTATTTGGATGCCTTTTCAGACGATAGCCCCATCATTCATTCTTTAGCAAGGAGAATTTCGGGTTTAGCTAATGCTAAAAATTTAGATATAGATTTTGAAGCTGTTGTAACACATGATATTTCTGAAACCATTGATGAATTAAGTAATCAAACAAATTGCGATTGGTTGGTAATGGGTTGGAATGGTAAAGCACATAATGGTATATTGGTTAGAAACCCCATTGGTTGGTTAGTGACTAATATAAATTCTGATTTTGCACTATTTAAAGATAATGGCGTGAGGCATATTGGTAAAGTGTTATTAGCACTTCGCCCAGGAAGAAAAGATAAAAATTTTGTGGCAATTGCCGATCGTATTTGTCAGTTTTACGATGCCTCTTTAACACTCCTGCATGTTGTTCCGTCACGTTTTTCAAAAGATATTATTGAAGATATGGAAGCTACCTCATCTGCTATTATTGCTAAGGCTTCAAGTAAAAGTGAGGTTATTATTATAAAATCAGACGACCCTATTGATGCTATTTCGAAAATTTCAGCTAGTTACGACTTGTTAATTTTAGGAACGCCTCAAAAAGACAATTGGATTAATGTTCTTTTTGGAACCGGAAAAGATAAATTTACACAGAAATCGGCTTGTTCAGTTTTACGTCTTACAATGAGAGATAACTAATCTTTATATTTACCTTTTTCTTATTAACTTTACTCCAAACGTAAAAAATACTGCATGTTAGAGCTTTCAGGAATCATTATTTTAGGAATTCTAGCCCAATGGGTGGCATGGAAATTTAAAATTCCCGCTATTTTACCCCTAATTTTAATAGGTTTATTAGTAGGGCCTATAGCCGCTACTTTTTTTAGCGAAGATGGCAGCAAGTGGATAGAACCTGTTTGGAATGGCACGAAGGGTTTATTTCCCGGTGATGGTTTGTTCTACTTTGTGTCTTTAGCAATTAGTATTATTCTGTTTGAAGGCGGTTTAACGCTTAAACGTTCCGAAATTAAGCATGTTGGTCCAGTTATTACAAAACTTATAACGCTGGGGTCTGCCATTACTTTTTTTGGTGCTGGTTTTCTAGTTAGGTTTATTTTTAATTTAAGTTGGGAAATTTCATTTTTGGTTTCAGGCTTAATCATTGTTACAGGACCTACTGTAATTACACCTATTCTTAGAAATATACCACTAAAAAAAGATGTATCCGCTGTTTTAAAATGGGAAGGTATTTTAATCGATCCTATTGGAGCTTTGGTAGCTGTATTGGTTTTTGAATTTATTAGTGTAGAAGGGGATAGCGGCTTTACAAAAACTGCTTTAATCGAGTTTGGAAAGATTATTCTTTTTGGAACCACATTCGGTTTTACGTTTGCCCACGCTTTAATTTTTGCTATTAACAAAAATTTTGTTCCACACTATTTATTAAATGTGGTGTCACTTTCTACGGTATTATTGGTTTTTGTTGAGTCAGAAATTTTCGCTCATGAGTCCGGACTATTAGCTGTTGTGGTTATGGGAATGGTTGTAGGTAATGGAAAATTAGAGAATATGAAAGAGCTTCTTTACTTTAAGGAGTCTTTAAGTGTTTTATTAATCTCCATACTTTTTATCCTGTTAGCGGCCAATATTAATATGGAAGATTTAATGTTGCTATACAGATGGGAAACCGTAGCTCTTTTTGCCTTGGTTGTATTTGTTATAAGGCCCTTAGCTGTATTTTTATCTACGGCTGGCTCAAAGCTAAAGTTTAATGAAAAACTATTTATAAGCTGGGTAGGGCCTCGAGGAATTGTGGCTGCCGGTATTGCCTCTCTTTTTGGGAGCAAACTCTTAAAAGACGGTGTTCCTGGGGCAGAATACATTACTCCGTTAGTCTTTATGATTGTTTTAGGAACCGTTTTACTTAATGCAACTACAGCTAGAATTTTTGCTAAGTTAGTAGGCGTGTTTTTAAAGCGTTCGGAGGGTATTTTAATAGTTGGAGCGTCGCAAGTATCAAGACTTATTGGAAGTTATTTAGAAGATAATGATAGGCATGTAGTGTTAATTGATAGTAACCAAACAAATATACAATTAGCGCAAGAATTAGGACTGGAAGCCTTTAATACAGATATATATTCTGAAAGTTTAAACGATAATATTGAATTAAATGATATTGGGTTTTTAATGGCTTTAACAGGAAGTGAAAACATTAATAAATATGCTATTAATAAATTTGGAGAGCAGTTTGGTGAAAACGGAACGTTTAGGCTTATTTCAGTTGATGAAATGAATCACCCTGAAAAAAATCCTAAAGAGGGTTTATTTTCTCAAACAGACGATTTTATTCAACTCACCGAAGTAGCTAGAAAATATCCAAAAATTCATGAAATTGAAATTTTGGATAGAGACCATTACGAAAAGCTTATTGAAGTCACCAATAAAGATGAAGATATGATTCCGTTGTTGGTAAAAGATAAAAAAGGCGTCTTAGAGATTATTTCATCTCATAATAAAGCCATTAAAAATGTTGAAAAGGGGTATAAACTAGTGTATTTAGGAAAACCTATGGTCTATAAAAAAGACCCCAAATAAAAGCTATCTGAGGTCTTTAGTTAGTTATGCTATTATTTGAAGGTTTGTAAATTCTTTTGTTAAAACTAAACTGTTGTTATTAAATTTCAAATCTTTCAAGTCAACCTCCTCATTATCAACTTTTATAGATGTAACTTCAAAAGGCAAACCAATCAAGTTAATTTTAAAATTTGAATAAGATGTAATATATTGACCTCTTTTATGAATTCTTATAACTAATTTTTCCTCGTTTCCAGCTAAGTTAAATTTCATTAAACTATAACGTCCTTTTGTGTAATCATAGCCATCATTAGCATCTTCATATAGTTCAGAATCTTCTTTACCATTTTTATAATAGACATCTAATGTAACTTCATCAAATGTTTTCTCACCTACATATTGCTGAATAGGGTATTTAGGAATAACAGCTCCTGCTTTTACAAAAACAGGCATATCATCTAAATCAGAATCTACCCAGGTTTCTCGTCCTCCAACGACTAGCTCTTGAGTCCAGAAATTATACCACTCTCCTCTAGGAATATACATTCTTCTGCCTTTAGAATTTGGCTCGTTAATAGGGCAAACTAAAATTTGATTGCCGTAAACAAACTCATCTGTTCTATAATGTGTTTGAGGATCTTCTTGATCAAATAATACCAGAGATTTTAATATGGGAACATTTTCATGAGTATATTGATAAAACGCTGTGTATAAATAAGGCAGTAATTGGTATCGTATTTCAATAAATTTCCTAACAACATCGGTAATATCTTCATCAAAAGCCCAAGGTTCTTGATCGCCGTGATCGCCAGAAGAATGTGTTCTACAGAATGGGTGAAAAGTTCCTAACTGAATCCATCTTGCATACAATTCGCCGTTAGGTTGCTCTGCAAACCCTCCAATATCTGAACCAGCAAAAGAGAATCCAGATAGTGCTAAACGCTGTGCTTGAATATTTGCTATTTGTAAATGTTCCCAAGAGGCTACATTATCTCCCATCCAAGTTGAAGTGTAACGTTGTGTGCCAGAATAGGCAGATCGCGTAATTACAAATGGGCGCTTAGGATAGTTAAAACGCTTTACACCGTGATACGTGGCTCGAGCCATTTGCATACCATAAATGTTATGCGCTTTTTGATGGCTACAAGGGTTTCCATCGTAATCATGACGCACATCTGGAGGAAAGGTTTTACCAGGAACATCCATAACTGCTGGCTCATTCATATCATTCCAAACCCCTTTTACACCAATATCTTCAATTAATTCTTTAAACAAGCCAGCCCACCATTCTCTTACTTCACGTCTAGTAAAATCTGGAAAATAACATTCGCCAGGCCATACTTTACCTTTCATATAGGGGCCGTCGGCACGTTTGCAGAAATAATCTTTTTCTAAGCCTTCTTTAAAAACACTGTATTCTTTGTCTATTTTAATGCCTGGATCTATGATAACAACAGTTTTAAAGCCATCATCAGCTAATTCTTTTACCATCCTTTTGGGATCTGGAAAATAGTCTTTGCTCCAGGTAAAACATCTAAAGCCTTCCATATAATCTATATCTAAATAGATGGCATCACATGGGATTTTTAATTCTCTAAATTTTGAGGTTATTTCTTTTACTTTGTTTTCTGGGTAGTAACTCCATTTACATTGGTGATAGCCAAGTGCCCATAATGGTGGTAATTCTGGCGTTCCGGTTAAATCGGTATAACTGGTTACCACGTCTTGCATTTTAGGCCCGTAGATAAAGTAGTAATTCATCTCACCACCTTGTGCCCAAAAACTGGTTACATTTCTGCGTTCATGGCAGAAATCGAAATAAGTTCTAAACGAGTTATCAAAGAAAATACCGTAAGATTTACCGTTGTGTAAACCAGTATAAAACGGAATGGCTTTGTAAATAGGGTCTGTATCTTTTCCAAAGGCATAACTATCGGTCGCCCAGTTTTCAAAACGTCTTCCTTTTAAATTAATGTGTTGTGGCTTATCGCCTAAACCGTAAAAACTCTCTCCTGTTTGAGACGCCTTGCTCATTTTTACAATATCGCCTCCAAGATGATAACTTTCTTCCCAATGAAACCCTAACTCGTCTTCACAGATGACGCTTTTATCATTGGCATCATAAATAGAAATTCTTAAATCGGTCTTATGAATTTCGCAAATTAATTTAGCTGTGGTAACTAAATAGTTATCTTTTTCTTCAGAAATTTCCAAATGATTATAACCTCTGCTGGCATCTTTGTCAATAGCATAAGAAAAATCTTTATCAAATTTACCTACCGTAGTATATCTAAATCGGAGTACACTATCTCTTAAAACGGTTAATTGTAGAATTATATTATTTTCTGTAGTAAAATGAAGGATATCTACATCTTTTGAGTAGCTTATTATGTTGGTTGGAAATAAATTCCCTTTGTATTCTAATTCGGTATTCAGTATCATTATCAAGCAAATTTATAGAACGGCAAAATACTAAATTAAAAAACTTTAGCCCTCACATTTTTTGTAAAAAGATGGGGGCTAAATTGTGTAATTTGCAATCTATAAGTATTTAAATTAAATATACGCTAACTAGCTGATTAATATTTAAATTGGAAGATAGAAATTCCTAGTGGAGGCAGAATAATCTCCGCAGAAAAATCTTTTCCGTTCCATGGTTGTTTTTTTATGGTAATTTCTTTTTTGTTTGAAACACCACTTCCTCCAAAATCAATGGCATCACTATTAAATAGTTCGACGAGTTTTCCTTTGTGAGGAACACCAATACGGTATTTTTGATGAATAGTAGGCGTTAAATTACAAACAACTACCACATCGTTTTCACTTTTATACCCTTTTCTTATATATGATATGACCGAATTTTCGTGGTCATCATAACTTATCCACTCAAATCCTTCACCACTAAAGGCTTTTTCATAAAGTGCCGGCGTTGTTTTATAAACGGTATTTAATGCTTTAAAATAGTTTTGAAGATTTTTGTGAGGTTCAAATTCTAATAAATTCCACTCTAAACTTCCTTGAAAATTCCATTCATTATATTGTCCAAACTCGCCTCCCATAAATAATAACTTGGTGCCAGGATGCGTAAACATGTAACCATACAGCAACCTTAAATTTGCAAAACGCTGCCATTCATCACCTGGCATTCTTCCAATAAGTGAATTTTTACCGTAAACAACCTCATCATGCGATAGTGGTAACATAAAATTCTCTGTGAAGGCATATGCTAAACTAAAAGTGATTTCATTGTGATGATATTTTCTATACACAGGATCTTTAGCAAAATATTCAAGTGTATCGTGCATCCATCCCATCATCCATTTCATTCCAAAACCTAAACCACCCAAAAATGTTGGCTTAGACACCATTGGAAATGCTGTAGATTCTTCGGCAATGGTTTGTACATCAGGAAATGAACTATATACTTCTTCATTGAGCTCTTTAAGAAAATCAATTACTTCCAGATTTTCACGTCCGCCAAAAATATTGGGCTCCCATTCGCCATCTTCTCTAGAATAATCTAAAAATAGCATAGATGCTACGGCATCAACACGCAAGCCATCGGCATGATATTGGTCTAACCAAAATAAGGCATTACTAATTAAAAAGGATTTTACTTCGTTACGGCCATAATTAAAAATTAAACTTTTCCAATCTTGGTGATAGCCTTTTTTTCTATCGGGATGTTCGTATAAACAAGAGCCATCAAAAAAGCCTAAACCATGAGCGTCTTCAGGAAAATGCGATGGTACCCAATCTAAAATAATTCCGATATCGTTTTGATGTAATTTATCAACCAAATACTTAAACTCTTCGGGATATCCAAATCTTGAGGTTGGCGCAAAATATCCTGTTACTTGATATCCCCAAGACGGATCGTAAGGAAATTCCATAATAGGCATAAGCTCTACATGCGTAAAGTTCATGTCTTTAACATAATTAACTAAGTCGTCTGCCAGCTCAAAATAGGATAGAAAGCGATCTTCTTCAATTTGACGTTTCCAAGATCCTAAGTGAACTTCATACACAGAATAAGGCGCATCTAAAGCGTTGTACTTTTTACGCTTTTTCATCCATTTGGTATCTTTCCATTTGTAGTCATCATCCCAAACAATAGAAGCTGTTTTGGGTGGATGCTCACATCGGCGGGCATACGGATCTGCTTTTTCGGTTTTTATATCGTTATGATGACTGTGGATTTTGTATTTGTAAATATTTCCTTTTCCAACAGCAGGAATAAAGCCTTCCCAAATACCACTTCCATCCCAACGTACATTTAATTGATGTTCGCCTTCAATCCAGAAATTAAAATCACCAATAACAGAAACAGTTTTTGCACTAGGTGCCCAAACAGAAAAATAGGTGCCTTCAACACCATCTAAGGTTATGATGTGAGAACCAAATTTTTCATAAAGTCGATAATGTTTACCTGCCTTAAAAAGATTAATATCGAAGTCTGTAAAAAGACTGTGTACTTTTACTTGTGCCATTAATTAATGATTTATAATGTTAGAAATTCCCTTTAAAGGAATAACAGCCCATTTTGGGCGAGAATTGAGTTCGTAACCCAATTCGTAAACTGCTTTTTCAAGCAAACAATATTTTAATATAAAAATGCGCTCTTGATTATAGCCTAAATTTAAATTAGCGTTTTGCGTTTCTGTAACATACGTCCCTAAAAACAAACCTGTTAAATATCGGTACAAAATCTCTCCTGCTTTAAATAAGTCTTCTTGAGGTGCTTTGTAATGCTGTTCTATATTGTTAAGAATAGTTGCATAAATAGCATAATGAAAGGATCTAAAAAGTCCTGCTACATCTTTTAACGGCGGCTGTTTTACTTTTCTATCTCTAATGGTGCTTTCGGGCTCGCCTTCAAAATCTAAAATATAAAAATCATCATCTTTTACCAATACCTGACCTAAATGATAATCTCCATGAACACGAATACGTTCTCCTTTAAGTTTGGTCCAATCAAATGTTATAAACCGTTTTCTAATTAGATTCTTTTTATCAAGAAATTCATTTGCTAAATCTAGGGCTAATCCATCTAATTTATTCAAATTATTCTCAATAGTATTTAATCTGTTTTGAAACTGGTATAGCATTCTGTTTTTTAACCAAACCGTATAGTCGTCGTTAAAATGAGTAGGAGTGAAGGCTGTTTCTTCAAATTCTGAACCGAGAGCAATATGCATTTCGGCAGTGCGTTTAGCCAAGGTTTTAATTTTTGTAAAAATGTTTAGCCCTGCCCAATCAATGATTTGCGGAGGAATATCCCGAATAGTTAAACGCTGAAATAGTTCTGTATTTGGTAAGGAGTCGATTTTAATTTGTTTATATTCAATATTACAAAATACCTTATGTAGTTCCTTTAACATATAGTCCCAAGCATCTCCTTCGTTGGGTACCATTTCCTGCATGAGTCCTATGGTGATATTTACATCGTCAGAATCTACAATATTGATACTTCCAAGGTAAACGGGTGTATTTTTAAAATCTTTTTTTTCTGATAAAAACCGACTCATTTCGTAATCAGGATTTTTATCGGCATAAATACGCCTGAAAAATTTTAAAACGTATTTATCATTATAAATGAGCGAGGTGTTGCTTTGCTCTAATCCCATAAATCGCGATGATTCGTAGGAAACATTATTTAAAAGATGACTTTTATGATATTGTACTTTAGTAGTGTCTTTTGGTAATGCTGTAAGAATCCGTTCAAAAACCAATTTTCTAAAGGATTCTAGGTTTGTGGCATCAATAATGAATCCTTTATTGCCATGAATACTTATGGGTAGAATTCTATCTTTATGTGCAAAATCTTCATCAGTTACAAAAGCTATAGGTAGGAAGTAATGTTGATAAAAAGCTTCAACAAAATTGACTTCAAGAATTAAACCATAATAGACTTCACCAAATTGTTGAATTCTAAAATATTCAGATAATTCAATATATTTCATCGTACTGGCTTTACCACCGTACCAGCGCTGTTTTGAAATATAATCTCCTAAAACATCACAAAGGAATGTTTTAACAAACTCTTTATTTTCTAATAAATCCTCCCAATTATCATCAAAATTAAAGGACTGCGCGGGAGCTGTTTTTATTTCCTTTTTTTGAGACATGGTTATTTGGTTATTTTAAAAATATGGAATGGTAATGTAGGGTGTAACTCTATATAATTCCATTCGCTATACCAGTTATAAACACTTCCTGTAACTAAATCATGCATTTGTAATTGATGTCCATGAGAAACACCTAAATCGCTTAAAGGAACCTGAACAGATCCTTGTTGCGCATAATAAGGGTCTAAATTAATAATAATTAAAAGTTCGTTGGTTTTGGTATCATTCCATTTGTAAAACGCCATTAAATTATTGTTTTCAATATGGCAGAATTTAATGTTATTTGTTTGCTGAAGCGCCTCTTGTTCTTGACGAATTTGATTAATTTTTGAAATAATGGTTGTTAACTTATTTTGTTTATTCCAATCGTAATGGCATATTTGAAACTTTTCCGAATTCAAATATTCTTCTCTTCCAGGAATGGCATCGTCAATCATATATTCAAAAACAGGGCCGTATATTCCAATATTAGAACTTAAGGTAGCTGCTAACACATAACGTTGCATATATTTAGGTTCGTTGGCGCCCTGCAAATGCATGGGGTTAATATCTGGTGTATTAGGCCAGAAATTAGGTCGCATGTACTCCTTTTGGTCGGTTTTTGTCAATTCCTCCATGTATTCAGTAAGTTCATGTTTATTGTTTCGCCATGTAAAATAGGTGTAAGATTGTGTATATCCTTGTTTGCCTAATTGTTGCATTACTTTTGGTTTTGTAAAAGCTTCGGCTAAAAATAATACATCAGGATGTTTGGCTTTAACTTGAGTAATAATCCAATTCCAAAAATAAAAAGGTTTAGTATGCGGATTGTCAACTCTAAAGATATTGATACCACAATCTATCCAATAGAATAAGGTATCTAAGCATTCTTGCCATAGGTTTTTGTAATCCTCATTTTCCCAGTAAATTGGCAAAATATCTTGATATTTTTTAGGTGGATTTTCAGCATATTGCACAGAACCGTCTGGGCGCCATTTAAACCATTGCGGATGTTCTTTAACCCATGGATGGTCTGGTGCCGCCTGAAGTGCATAATCCATAGCAATTTCAATATTATAGTCTTTTGCTTTTTGGATTAATGCTTTAAAGTCATCTAAAGATCCTAATTGTGGATGAATTGCTTTATGACCTCCTAAATGAGAGCCGACGCCCCATGTTGAACCTACATCACCATCTTGAGCCGTAGTTGTGTTGTTCTTACCTTTTCTATTAACTTCTCCTATGGGATGTATAGGCGGAAAATACAAGGTATCAAAGCCCATTTTTGATACCCTGGGAAGCAAGCGTTCGCAATCTTTAAACGTTCCATGGACCCCATCATGTTCTGAGGCTGAACGAGGGAAAAACTCATACCATGTGCTAAACCGTGCTTTTAGCCTATCAACATAAACTTGATAGTCTTTAGATGTATTAGCTAATATTTTTTGAGGATGGTTGGTGAAAATTTCATGCAACCTTTGGCTGGTTGCTTCTCGTATTGCTTCGTCGTAATTATTTTTGTCTGAAAAAATATTGATAAGATGATCAAGATAAAACGAATCATCTTGTGCTGTTTTTGTTTTGATTTGTTTAATAAGTTCAATCCCTTCAAGTAATTCAGACGATACATGCTGATTATCCTGAATTTTCCTTTCAATACCGTGCTGCCAATTGAGTGCGTAATCAACCCAACCTTGCACTTTATAGGTATAGTAGCCTTGTTTTGTAACGGTAAAAGACGCTTTCCATTCGTCATTTACAACATGATACATTCGAGTTTCATGCCACTTTTTGTCATTTTCATGTTTGTATAAAACAGAAGCAGCTATTAAATCGTGACCATCTGAAAGCACATGAGCATCAACATGAACAATTTCATTTACAACTCGTTTAATATAAAAGTCACCGTTATTTATTTTAGGGTATACATAATCAATTACAACCCTCTTTTGGTTTTGCATTTTTTAGCTAGTTTATAGAAATAAATAAATTGTTTAAACGAGAGGATTATATAACGAATCCAACAGGAATTACAGCTCCTTTTTTAAGAACTACAATACCGTCTCGAATTACGTATAAGTCGTTTTCTGTGTCTTCCAAATGTTTTCCTCCGTTGATTCTTACATCATCTCCAATACAGCAGTTTTTGTCTATTATAGTATTTTTAATAAAGCAGCGTTCGCCAATTCCCATTAGAATTTTTATATTCTTATTTTCTATATCTTCTAAAGTTTGATAATAATCACTTCCCATCATATAGGTATTTATAACTGTACTTTCTTTACCTATTCTTGATCGAATACCAATAACAGATTGTTCAATTTTGGCAGCACTAATAATACAACCTTCGGCAATAATTGTTTTTTCTAAAATAGTACCAGATATTTTTGTGGTAGGCAACATTCTTGCTCTGGTGTAAATCCGCTTTGTTTTATCATATAAGTCGAATTTTGGAATATTTTCTGTAAGCCCTAGGTTAGCTTCAAAAAACGAATCGATGTTTCCAATATCTGTCCAATACCCTTCATATTGATAACTCAATGTTTTGTGTTTATCAATAGATTGCGGAATGATTTCTTTACCAAAATCATTGGTCAAAGGATCACTCATCAATTCCTCAAGCAGATTTCTATTAAAAATATAAATACCCATTGAAGCTAAATAATGTCGTTCTTGAGACTTCATCTCACTACTAACTTCTGAAGTCCATTCTGGTAACAAGCTAGCATCTGGTTTTTCAATAAATGAGGTAATCACGTTTTGATCATTGGCTTTTAAAATACCAAAAGAGGTGGCATCTTTACTATTAACAGGAATGGTAGCGATGGAAATTTTCGCGTTATTTTTCTCGTGAGCTTCAACCATTAATTCATAATCCATTTGATATAATTGATCACCAGAAAGAATAAGAAAATAATCAAAATCGTGTCTTAAAAAATGATGCATACTTTGTCTTACGGCATCTGCTGTACCTTGAAACCAAGTTTTATTATTTGGTGTTTGCTCTGCCGCTAAAACATCAACAAAAGCTGTGCTAAAAAAACTAAAGTGATACGTATTTTTAATATGCCTGTTTAAGGAAGCGGAGTTGAATTGTGTTAAAACAAACATCCGTTTAATATCAGAATTGATACAATTTGAAATAGGAATATCAACCAATCTATACTTACCCGCTATTGGAACTGCTGGTTTAGATCGTTGTTCTGTTAATGGATGTAGTCTTGAACCTTGGCCACCTCCTAGAATGATGGCTAAAACTTTTTTATTAATCATGTTTTTTAGTTTAAGAAATTAATAGCTCTCAGGCATTTTAAATATCAAATTTGTATAGAGAATGTTACTTTGTTAATTTACGATTTAATTTTCAAAAAGACAATATTACTGTGCTTAGATTAACGACTTGTATAAATCTTTTACTTGCTTGGCTATTGCTATCCAATCGAAATAATCTTCAACGCGTTTTCTGCCATTTTTAGACATTTTGTCTCTAAGATCTTTATTATCTATTAATTTATTGATGCCATTGGCAAGATCTTGAGAAAATTTATCTGGATTTACAGGCTCAAAAGGCGCTGAGGTTTGTTGCTCTAAAGGAACTAAAATGCCTGTTTCACCCTGAACAACCACTTCTTTAATCCCTCCAACAGCACTAGCAACAACAGCTGTTTCGCAAGCCATAGCCTCAATATTTATAATACCAAAAGGTTCGTAAATAGAAGGACAACAAAATACATCGGCATGAGAATACAATTGAATGACTTCTTTTTTGTCAAGCATTTTATCTATCCAAATAACATTGTTTCTTGTTTTTTTAACCTCCTTAACACTGTCTTCCATTTCTTTGGCAATGTCTGGTGTATCTGGCGCTCCTGCACATAATACTATTTGGGTTTCTGAGTCAATGTATTTGATAGCGTTAACCAAATGAATAATTCCTTTTTGTCTTGTTATTCTTCCAACAAATAATACAAAAGGCTTCGTTTTATCAATACCGTATTCATCTAAAGTTGAAGTATCTGAAGTTATATTATATTGTTGAAGGTTAATACCATTGTAAATAACTTTTACTTTACTTTCATCAACATTAAAATGTTTTAAAACATCATCTTTTGTTTCTTTTGAAACCGCAATAATGGCGTCAGCCATTTCAATCGCTGTTTTTTCAACCCAGGAAGAGGCATCGTACCCTCTGCCTAATTGTTCGCGTTTCCATGGCCTTAAAGGTTCTAAGGAATGCGTTGTAATCACTAAAGGAATGCCGTAGCATAATTTAGCTATAATACCTGCAAATTGAGCATACCATGTGTGGCAGTGAACAATATCCGCACCCGAATCTTCAGCATTCATCTGAACACATGTACTTAAGGTTTGAAAAACGGCCTTAAGTTGAGAATTACTGTCATTAAAAATGGGATTATCGTAAGGGAATCCTTTGACAGTTAAATTGCCATTTTTTTGATCTTGATCACCAAAACATCGCACATCAACCTGCATAAGTTTGGAGAGTTCATCTGCCAAATATTCTACATGCACACCCGCACCACCATAAACATACGGAGGAAATTCTCTGGTATAAAAAAGTACCTTCATTTGATAAATTAAAAAATTAATATAAATCAGTTAACTTTTTTATCAACTGATTTTCCGATTTTAAATTTCCGAAAAAATGATAAAGACTAGACCATAGATTATTAGAAGTCTTTACGCTTAAAAATTTATAATCGATATGTCCATAAACTTAAAAATATTATTTCAGATTATGGTAAAAAAACCGCACTATTATTGATAATTTCTTAAAAAGCAAAAAGAGATAGGAATATTTCAATCAAAATGATTTTTTTAAACATTCTATTTGGAAGTTTTCAATATTTTTTTAGCAGGTACTTGATTATATAGCCAGTAAGAAGATTATTCTTTTGAATTAAAAGTATTTTAAAAAGAAAGAGCTTCTTAAATATTTGAAGCTCTTTTGTAAATTATATTTTGCTTTAGTTGAAACTTAAAACCATATAAATAAAGGTTAATCATTTAGTTTTAAAACAGCCATAAACGCTTCCTGCGGAATTTCAACATTCCCAACTTGGCGCATACGCTTTTTACCTTTTTTCTGTTTTTCCAATAATTTACGTTTTCGCGAAATATCTCCACCGTAACATTTAGCCGTCACATCTTTACGAAGCGCTTTGATGGTTTCACGAGATATAATTTTAGCACCAATAGCGGCTTGAATAGGAATATCAAATTGTTGACGTGGAATCAGTTCTCTTAACTTTTCGCACATTTTTTTACCAATATTTTGGGCGTTGTCTGCATGTATTAAAGCAGAAAGAGCATCAACAGGTTGTGAGTTTAATAAGATGTCTACACGAACCAATTTTGATGTTTTCATACCAATAGGATGATAATCAAACGATGCATATCCTTTTGAGACTGTTTTTAATCGGTCGTAAAAATCAAATACAATTTCTGCCAGCGGCATATCAAAATTAAGCTCTACACGCTCTGGTGTTAAATAAGTTTGATTGGTAATCATACCACGTTTTTCAATACATAGCGACATCACATTTCCCACAAAATCGGCTTTTGTAATAATCGTTGCTTTAATATATGGTTCTTCAACACGATCTAAACCAGAGGGGTCTGGTAAATCGCTTGGATTGTTTACAATAACAATTTGGTCAGGATGTTTTCTTGTAAAAGCATGATACGACACGTTAGGAACGGTAGTAATCACCGTCATATCAAACTCGCGCTCTAAACGCTCCTGTATAATTTCCATGTGCAGCATTCCTAAGAATCCACAACGGAAACCAAAACCTAAAGCCGCAGAACTTTCAGGTATAAAAATCAATGAGGCATCATTCAATTGCAATTTTTCCATGGAGGCACGAAGCTCTTCGTAATCTTCGGTGTCAACAGGATAAATACCAGCAAACACCATCGGTTTTACGTCTTCAAATCCTGCAATAGCATTGGTTGTTGGTACTTTTGCATCGGTAATAGTATCACCAACTTTTACTTCTTTTGCTTCTTTTATACCTGTAATTAAATACCCAACATCGCCTGCTTTAATTTCTGCTCGTGGAAATTGTTTTAATCTTAAGGTGCCAACTTCATCAGCATTATAGGTTTTTCCAGTCGCAATAAATTTTACGAGCTGATTCTTTTTTATGGAACCATTAATAACCCTAAAATACGTTTCAACACCTCTAAATGGGTTGTATACAGAATCGAAAATTAAAGCTTGTAAAGGCTCATCAATGTTTCCTTTAGGCGCTGGGATACGCTCAATAACGGCGGCTAAAATGTCTTCAACCCCGAAACCAGTTTTTCCACTGGCATGAATAACATCTGATGGATCGCAACCTAGTAACTCGACAATATCATCGGTTACTTCTTCAGGATTAGCACTTGGTAAATCTACTTTATTAAGAACTGGAATAATTTCTAAATCATGCTCTAAAGCCAGATATAAATTTGAAATGGTTTGCGCCTGAATACTTTGAGCAGCATCAACAATTAGAAGTGCGCCTTCGCAAGCCGCAATAGATCGAGACACTTCATAAGAGAAATCTACGTGACCTGGTGTGTCTATTAAATTTAAAACATACTGCTCTCCTTTATAAACGTAATCCATTTGAATAGCGTGCGATTTGATAGTGATACCACGTTCACGCTCTAAATCCATACTATCTAAAAGCTGATCTTGTTTTTCTCTGTCGGTTACAGAACCTGTAGAATCCAATAAACGGTCTGCAAGCGTACTTTTACCATGATCTATATGTGCAATAATGCAAAAATTTCTAATATTCTTCATACAACAATCTATACCTAGCTTTAATTTGCAAATATAGATGAATTTTTATTGAATTTAAGAAGCTTTTCATGAGCTGCGAAATCTTTACTACTTTTGATTAAAACAAAAAAAGGTAGTGATAAATGAATAAAGAAAACTTTATTAAAAAAGTGCACTTAATTATTTCATTAATAATTGTAATTCCTGTGTCTTTGATATATGGTTTTAAACCCTCTTTTCAATTTGATATTCATTTAAATACAACCGACGAGCTTACTTTTTTTAAGGCGATGATGGGTTTGTATTTGGGTTTTTCATTATTATGGATTTTAGGACTTTTAAAGAAGAATTACCTATTCGTTGCCATAGTTTCTAATGTCGTTTTTATGCTAGGTTTAGGTGTGGGAAGGCTTATTAGTTTTATTATAGATGGCGAACCTTCCTTTATATTTATTTTTGGAATCTTTGGCGAGCTATTTTTAGGATGTTATGGACTTTGGGTTTTAAAAAAATTCAAACACATATCAATATAATTTAAAACTGTGAAAATGAAAATTACTTTAATCGTACTCGGTATTTTAGTTTTAGGCTTTGTGATTGTTCAAATTTATGCCATGAAAAGTCAAAGTGGTATTGAGAATTATCCGTATTAAGTAGTAAAACGTTTTCCTAGATTTGAAATCAGAAATTATGAAGCTACCTTATTTACATCGGTTAAGCTATCAACGAATAACTATAAAGAAGCTTCGGGCAAAGGGTTTTCAATATTGGCAGGCTATATTTTTGGAGGAAACGAGACGAATGAAAAAATAGCAATGACGTCTCCTGTTTCCATGTCTTTAGAAGACTCAATGACTATAATGTTTATGGTGCCAAAAAAATTCAATAAAGAGAATCTTCCAAAGCCCAATCAATCAGATATAGAGTTTAAAGAGGAGCCTTCAAAAACAATGGCGGCAATCACATTTGGAGGTTGGGCGAATTCTAAAAAAATTGAGGCCTATAAAAATAAATTGAAGACCGCTTTAGACGAAGAAGGGATTTCGTATTCAAATAAATTCTACTTTTTTGGATATAATCCACCATTTGAAATTTTAAATAGAAAAAACGAAGTTTTGGTTGAGCTACAAGATATTTCAAAAAATTAAGAAGTAGTTCTTCTAAGTAAAAAATAGTAATTTTGCGCCAAAATAAAATCCCTTGGTGAAAATTGACCACATAGAATTACCAGATTTTCCGCTGCTTTTGGCACCTATGGAAGATGTTAGCGATCCACCATTTCGTGCCTTATGTAAAGAACAAGGCGCCGATGTTGTGTATACCGAGTTTGTGTCTAGCGAAGGGTTAATTCGTAATGCCGCTAAAAGCGTTATGAAACTCGATATCTACGAAAAAGAACGTCCGGTTGGAATTCAAATATTTGGAGCTAATTTAGAGAGCATGCTTCGAACCATTGATATTGTTTCGGCCTCAAATCCTGATATTATTGATATTAATTTTGGGTGTCCGGTAAAAAAAGTAGTGAGTAAAGGTGCAGGTGCAGGCATTTTAAAAGATGTGTGTTTAATGGAACAACTCACTGCCGAAATGGTGAAGCGCACCAATATTCCTATTACCGTAAAAACACGTTTAGGGTGGGATCACGATTCTATACGCATTGTAGAAGTAGCTGAAAGGCTCCAAGATGTGGGATGTAAAGCCATAGCCATTCATGGCAGAACACGCGCTCAAATGTATAAAGGCAGTGCCGACTGGAAACCTATTGCCGACGTTAAAAACAACCCAAGAATGCACATTCCGGTGTTTGGAAATGGCGATGTCGATACACCCGAAAAAGCCATGGAAATGCGAGATAGTTACGGACTTGATGGCGCCATGATAGGTCGTGCCAGTATAGGAAACCCTTGGTTTTTTAAACAAGTAAAACACTTTTTTACAACCGGTGAACATTTAGCACCCATTTCGTTAGAAGAGCGTGTTGAAGCGGCTCGTAGGCATTTGCAAATGTCTATCGATTGGAAAGGTGAAATTCTTGGCGTTTTCGAAACCAGACGCCATTATACCAACTATTTTAAAGGTATTCCGCATTTTAAAGAATACCGCACCAAAATGGTTACCAGTGATAAACCAGAAGACGTTTTTGCAGCGTTCGATGAGGTGCTTGAAAACTTTTCCGGCTATACGTTTACGGAGTAATTGTTTGTTTAGCTATGTTTAAAAAAGGACTTGGTTTAATTTTTCTTTTAATAGGTCTAGTTTTAACAATTCATTTAATTTACGAAATCTTTATATATCCTCATTGGCTTGCCTTTTTTAAAGAACTATTTAGCGGTTCTTTTGGTGTTAATGGGATTGTTTTTATTCTTTTTTTAATGGCGGATATATAGCCGTTCTATTCGTTTTGATCAAATTTGGATTAAAATGGACTAATCTTTCATGCTTCCGAAAGTAGAATTGGTCTTGAATATCATTTAATAAGTAATACGTTTATGTCAGGTTGAGCGCAGTCGAAACCTATAAAACCTTTCGACTGCGCTCAAGGTGACAACTTACTATAATAATAGTTTGTAATTAAATGAGGTTTCTCTAACGGTAACTTGCCAGAATTAATGCAAATTCACCAGAGATTTTGTAATTCTTACAGAGGCTATTTTAGAGGCTAAAACACCAAGAATAGAAATAGTTAAAAACACAATAATAAAGTTTTCAGCCTTAATAGTTACTGGATACGCTAGGCTTGGCGTTATCATAACCAAGTCAAAACTTTTTTGCAGAATTACTATTATTAAGCCAATAAGGATGCCAATAACACCTCCAAAAATGGTCATTAAACTTCCTTGTAAAAAGAAAATGCGTCTAATATCCTTTATGGTAGCTCCCAAATTAAACAAGGTATTTAAGGTTTTTTTCTTATCAAGAATCATCATGATGATGGAACCAATCACATTAAATAAGGCAATGATTAATACTAAGGTAAATATTAAATAAACGGCTAAATATTCGGTATTCAACATTTTATAGAGGGCATCATTGAGTTGCGCTCTGTTTTTTATAAGGACTCTATTTCCTAAAACAGCTTTGATTTTACTTCTAACAGCATCTTCATCGGCACCTTTTACTAATCTGAATTCTAAACCAGTAATTTGGTTAGGAGTATAATTTAAAAGTCGTTGTGCTAACGCTATAGATGAAAAAATATAGGTATCATTCATTTTTTCATTAATATCAAAAACGCCAACATTGACTGCTTTTACAGAATTAAAGGCATTTTTTGTGGAGGTAATTTGCCCTTTACCAGGCTTAGGAACATAAATGCTAAGCGTTTTAGAATAATCTAAAACACCAAGAGATAGGTTGTTTGAAATCCCCCATCCAACCACTACTTGTGGCGTATCTTGAGCAATCCAGCTACCTTGAACAATTACAGAATCAATCGTTGTGACACTCGCAAAAGATTCATCAACGCCTTTCAACGTTACAATATCATTTTTGTCATCTAAAGCTATAGCAACCCGTTCCTCAATAATTTTTGAGTAAAGGGCAATGTCCTTAATTTCTTTTAATTTTTGAGTGTCGTCGTCTGTTAAAACAAATGATTTTCCTATGGCTGTTTCAGCCTTTAAATCGGGATCAACCACACTTGTAAACTCAAGCGTAAAATCTTTTAAACCTGCAAAACCAGCCATTACAATAAATAACGAAGCAGCACCTAAAACAATACCTATAGCCGCTACAATCGTGATGATATTAATAGCATTGTTACTGCTTTTTGAGCGTAAATAACGTTTGGCTATATAAAGTGTAAAATTCATATGTTGAATATGAAACGGACAATAGGGTTAAAAAAGAATTAAGATTTTTTACGTTTATCTAAAATACTTGGGTCTTTAATAGGGTTTTCTTCTCCTTTTAAGGACTTATCAATTTGGTCCATATATTCCAAGGAGTCGTCAATAAAAAACTCTAACCTAGGCATACGGCGTAATTGATGTTTGGTACGCTGAGCTATTTCATGCTTTATTAAAGGCGAATTTGATTTGATGCCTTCCATTAGTTCAGCTCCTTTATTATTAGGAAAAATACTTAAATATACTTTTGCAACAGATAAATCTACAGTTACTTTTACTTTAGAAACCGATATAAGAATGCCTTGCATACCACCTTGCGTAGCGGCACTTTGTAACACATCTACTAAATCGCGTTGTAATACTGATGCTATTTTTTTTTGTCTTTGACTTTCCTCTACGTTACTCATTTTTTAACATCATTGGTTTAAGTAGCAAAAATACAGGATATTTAAAGATTATCTCACTTTTGATTTATAAAATTTGAACATGCATGAATAGCAGTAAAAAGTTTAACTAAAAATAAATTAAAGAAGGATTTAGTGTTTTAAACAAAAATCTGTAAAAAGTGATCTAAGAATAAGCTAGTTATTTTTTTACATCCAAAGACTATTAATGGAGTACTTATAGAGCTTTGTTAAGAAATGATTTAAAAGAATAAATTTCTTGTAGAGTTATAAAAATAGTATTAAATTCGCAGCCAATTTCGGTCCTATAGCTCAGTTGGTTAGAGCACCTGACTCATAATCAGGTGGTCCCTGGTTCGAGCCCAGGTGGGACCACGTTGAGGGATTGCAAAGCCTTGTAAATTATTTACAAGGCTTATTTGTTTGTAGACTTATACAATTCCATATAATGTAATAACACATCAATGGTTTAAAATACCTGTTTTATAGCAAGTTGAACTTCTTATTTGTTAATGATAAAACTGTATTAGTAATCAATAAACCAATCAAATTTTTCTTTGATAATTCTATCTTTTTCAGAAGAAAGAAAATCAAGATAGGCTAATGCTGCAGGAGATAATTTTTTAGATTTTAACCATATTATATTCCATGTAGTATTTATAGGTAGTCCTTTAACGGGTATAATTTGAAGTTCCTTATTTTTTAATTCATTTTTTATACCTATTAGCGGCATAATAGAGCAGCCTAAACCTGAAATTACAGCTTGTTTAACAGCTTCGTTTGAGGTTAACTCAATCTTTTTATGTTCCGAAAACTGATTGTTAGAAATAAAAGTTTCCATAGCATTTTTGGTTGCCGATCCTTCTTCTCTGTATATTAAAGGAAGCTCCTCAAATAATCTTTTCTTGCTTGGAACTTTTGAAAATTTTAGCATCGTACTCGCAACAAAAAAAAGACGATTTTCCATAAGAACAACGTTATTAACCTTAAGATTTTCTGGTAACACTGAAACTAAGGCAAAATCTACCTCATTTAATTCAAGACTTTTTATAACTTTTAATTTGTTGGTAACATCTATATTTAATTCCACCCCTTGGTGTTGCTTTATAAAGTCAGACAAAAAATAAGGCATAACATATTTTCCTGTTGATACCACCGATATTTTAAGTCTACCAGAAAGCTCACCTTGAAAAGCTAACGTTTTATAGTTAATAGCGTGAACCTCGTCAAGTATTTTTTCGGCAGCAATAGCAATTTCTTTACCAAAATCTGTAACATAAAGTTGTCTTCCTACAACTTCTGTTAAAGAAATAGGAAACTGATCTTGAAAGTTTTTTAATTGAATAGACACAGCTGGCTGTGTTAAATGAAGTTCTTCTGAAGCCTTAGTAATGCTCTTTAACTGAGATATTTTTAAAAAAATTTGTAGCTGATGTAATGTGTAGTTCATAAAAAATATTTATGTATATCATAACAAATATAAATAAAAATTAATGATTAAAATGTATAATATTTGCTTCAGATTTTTTTTGAAGTGAACATTAACACAAAAAATAAAAACATGAAAACACAAGAATTAGACAAGGCAAAAGTATCAACACAAAAAATTCAATTAGTTAAAGGAGAGTTTACACCATCTGAAGCTTTAGATATTGTAAGATCGCTTATAGATGAAAAAATTAATTTTCATAAAATTCAAAGGCTACAGATTTGGGAAGGAAACCATGCTTGCAACACAAATCAATTAGACGGACGTATAAAAGAGCTTGAATTGGAGAAGGAAAAGACAAGAGAATTTATTGCAGAAATGAGAACGCAAGGTAAAAACCTTATGATAAATGGTGTTTTAGAAATTAAAATAGCCAATTAGGTATCTATTAGAAAAACACAAAATGTTTTAACGAAGAAGTTTAAATATTATAAGCAAATTATGAATCATTCAAAATCAACCATTTTACCAATAGCAGGAATGGGATTATTATTTTTCTTTATGGCATTGTCTTACTTTAATAACTCTATCTTTTTGAAAGAGTTATTTGTCTGTAGCTTTATTTTAGGACTGGTTTTTATAGGTAAAATGAGAGAAAATATCCAAGATTAAAATCTTTATAAAAAGTATTAAAATGAATATTGAAAAAAACGTAAACACCACTATAATCCAACAAAATCAGTCGCCTTTATCTTTTTACAGGGCACTATCAATTATATTATGGTTATTATTTTTTGGTAATGTTGCTATTCTTGTTTTTAATTTTCCTAAGATGCCAGAATGGTCTTTAGGACATATTTTTAAGTTAAATGGTTTTACATTTTTAATTTGGTCTACGGTAACATTTTTTAGCGCCATAGTTAGTAGCTATAGCGAGAATTATTTAAAAGGATTTAAATATCACACTCGATTTATGATATTATGTCTTGGGTTTACCTTATCTGTTATGGTATTGGTTGCGTCAAACCACATAATACCATTTCTTCTTTCTTGGTTTGCAATGGGTGTTTTTATGTCTAAATTAATTGGTGTTAATACCAATTGGAAAGAATCTAGAGAAGCTGCAAAATTTACACAAAAGTATTTTTTAGCAGGATCTATTTTTTTAACTATTGGAGTGCTTATTGCTGCCTTTCAAAGTAATGCTTTTACACTATCAGGACTCACAGCAAACTGGAGTAGTATGCCTTTTTATATTCTACTACTATCTAGTTTATGTATTATTATTGCAGCTATTATCCAATCTGCTATATATCCTTTTCATAAATGGTTACTTTCTGCCATGACCGCACCAACACCAGCATCTGCATTAATGCATGCCGGTTTTGTAAATGGTTCTGGAATTTTATTAGCGTTATTTTCAACCTTATTATTTGAATCAAACACCTTAAATATATTATTTGTTATCGGAGGTTTAACAGCTATTATAGCTCAGTTTACCAAACTGCTTCAAGTTAATGTAAAACAAAAATTAGCGTGTTCAACCATTGCTCAAATGGGTTTTATGGTAATGCAGTGTGGTTTAGGCTTTTTTAATGCAGCTGTTGTTCACCTTATTCTCCACGGATTTTATAAAGCTTATTTATTCCTTTCTTCAGGAGAAGTTATCGAACATTCTAACCCTCAAAAGTCAATAAAAATTAAAATTAATCCAATACAAGCAATAACGGTTTTGTTTTTTGGTATTCTAGGAGCTCTTCTTTTTACAAGCTTAACTGGCAAAGGAACATCTTTAGATAGTGGTATTTTTCTAACCTTAATAGTGGCTATTACAGTAGGGCAGTTAACTTATAATATCGTGAAGCAAAAAAGCTTATCAGTTATACAAAAAGTTATTTTTCCACCAGTGTTTTTTATTGCTGGGATAGGAGTTTATGCCTTAATGTACAATGCGGTAACTGTGCTTATGGCAGATATGATTACAATACCAGAGCCCTTGCCTCTTTCAACAGTACAGATTGTTTTTGGCATTGTGTTTTTAGTTGGATTTTTTATTATGAAACTAGGTATTTATCGCCAAGTACCATGGTTATATATAAAATTATTAAATGCATCTCAACCATACAAAAAAACAGTTTTTAACTCATAAATAACAGTTATAATGAATCATCAAACACATATTGATACGTGCATTAATGAAGCGTCAAAAGTTATAGGGAAAACATGGCCACTATATTCTTTTGTAACTTCAAACCCATTATCAGGTTATGAGAAAATGCCTTTTCAAAAAGCAGTTAAATATGCAGAACGGGTGTTAGGCGCAAAGGTTTTTCCTGAAGCTTCAATGTATCGTCAAGCTTGGAATCAAGGAGAAATTGATGAAAATGAGCTCATCGATTTACTCTTAGAAAATGGTTTTATGAATACTCCAGAATATTATCTAAGAGAATTAGAAACTCAAAAAAAGAGTATCACAAAACAACCAAGTCGTGATTTAGATAGAATTATGGCTAAGTGGTTAGCTGCATTTATGGACGAAGGATTGGCAGAATGGGAAATGCCAAATAAAAAACAAGGGTTTTACAAAGCTTGGAGAAAATTGGTAAAATATGATAGTGATATAAAACCATCCTTTTTAACTAAAATACCTAAGACTAGCGAAGAAACACTTTCTATAATACTTAAAGACTATCAAGAAGAAGATTATACAAAATTATTTACATCTCATCTTGCGGCGTTGCCAGGATGGACGGGATATATTAATTACAGAACAGAAGCCAACTCGCTTTGGCAACAAAAATATCCTATCAGTTTAAAAGATTATTTAGCAGTTCGATTATGGGTTGCTAAAAACATTAACGTAGACATTTTTCCAAAGGAAGATAAAATTGAAGAAAATCTTAGCCTATTAAAATTGCAATACATTTGGTTAAAAGCTTGGGAAAACACAAGTCAAAATCAGATTATGGCCAAATTGAAAGACTCAAAAAATGCAAATAGCAACCATAGTCAAAGTGTTCCTGATGCTCAAATGGTTTTCTGTATTGATACACGATCTGAATCTATAAGACGGCATGTTGAGGCTAGCGGAAATTACGAAACCTATGGTTACGCAGGATTTTTTGGGATTGCCATGGATTATGAAAGTTTAAATGATGGATTAACCAAAAAGGCATGTCCGCCAATCGTTGCTTCTGCCTATAAAACTTCAGAAATTGCACAAAAGCATCAAGACAAAAAGAAAGTTGTCTACGAAAAGAAAAGAAAGCTTTTAAAATTTAGAAACTATGTTCTTAAGCGTATGAAAAATATGCTGCCATCTGCTTTTGGATTTGTAGAAGGGGCTGGTTTTTATTATGGACTTTCAATTCTTGGAAGAACACTAACGCCAGGTTTTCTTTATAGTTTTAAAAAGACATCCATGTCGAGCTACGAGAGTATTTGCGAGCCAGAAATTAATAAAAATGTAATAGCTAAAGATGAGGGACACGCAGGAATTCCTTTAACCGAAAAAGTAGCAATTGTTAAATCTGCTTTCGATCTTATGGGTTGGAAACAATTTTCACCATTGGTCTTATTTGTTGGACACGGAAGTCATACTGCAAATAACCCTTTTGGTTCAAGTTTAGATTGTGGCGCGTGTGCAGCTAGCCCGGGAAGGCATAATGCTCGTATGCTTGCTAAATTGGCAAACCTAAAAGAAGTTAGAGAAAGTCTAGCATCAAATTTTAACATAATGATTCCCGAAGACACTATTTTTATTGGAGCAGAACATAATACAACCACAGACGATATTGAAATTTTTGATTCAGCAGTACCAGCTTCACATAAAGAAAGGCTTGAAAATTTAAAGTTAAATTTATTACAAGCACAACAAACAGCCACTAAAGAAAGATTATATAACGATAAAAGTGTGACGTTGGCAAATAAAAAAGCAAACGATTGGAGCGATACCAGACCAGAATGGGGCTTAGCAAAAAATGCTGGATTTATTATTGGGCCTCGAACACTTACTCAAGGCGCACATTTAGACGGACGATGTTTTCTTCATTCATATCAATGGGAGCAAGATGACAATGGAAAAGCTTTAGAAGGTATTATGCAGGGACCTATGGTAGTTACACAATGGATTAACAATCATTACTATTTTTCAACGGTTGATAATGATACTTTTGGAGGTGGTTCTAAAATAACCCATAATATTACTGGCAAGTTTGGTGTTTTACAGGGTAACGGTGGCGATCTTAAAATGGGTTTACCACTTCAATCTTTAAAACAAACAGATCAAGAGATGTATCACCAACCACTTCGCTTAGCAGTGTTTATTCAAGCTCCTGTAGATTGGGTAAATACTATTTTATCAAGAAATGAAAACCTTAAAAACTTACTTGATAATGAATGGATATATTTAACGGTTATGGATCCAGAAAAAGACAATGCATTTAAGCGTTATAGACAAGATATGCAATGGATTTCAACAACAGAAAAGGAAGTCAATATAGAGGAGTACTTGATAAAAGAAGAAGCAGAAGTTTAAAAGGCTAAGGCATTATGTCGCGAATTGGATAGAATTCGTGCTATATATGGAAAGGATTATATTACTAATTAATTAAAAAGAAAAGCTTTGCGATACCGCAAAGCTTTTCTTTTTAATTGTTAATTTTAGCAACAAAACATGATAAGACAAACAAACTACAACAAATACTTGTACTTTATTTAGATTAATATTAATAAAAAAACAATTTCAAATACTTAAATTTGACAGAAATTATCTTCAACGTTATAAACAAGTAGCCATTTTTGGCCTTAAACACATATGATTTTTATGAAACGCACTTTAATTTTTCTTTTTACTCTATTTGTGGCTTTTACGTTTAAAGCTGTAGCCCAACCATTAAACTATGAAAGTCCATTACCTGTAGATCAAACCATTAAAAAAGGTGTTTTGCCCAACGGAATGACCTACTATATAAAAAGTACAGATGTTGTAAAAGATGCCGCTAGTTATTATATTATTCAAAATGTAGGTTCTATTTTAGAAAATGAGGATCAACGTGGATTAGCCCATTTCTTAGAACACATGGCTTTTAACGGAACCGAACATTTTCCAGGTAAAGGCATTTTAAATACGCTTCAAAAACATGGAGCTGTTTTTGGTAAAGACATTAATGCTTATACTGGTTTTGATGAAACCGTTTATAATTTAGACAATATACCAACGAAGGATGGGTTGATAGACACCTGTTTAACGGTATTGAATGATTGGTCCAATTATCTTCTGTTAACGGATGAAGAAATTGATGCAGAGCGAGGTGTTATAAAAGAGGAATGGCGTTCTGGTCAAAATGGGCGTAGACGTTTATTTGAAAAAGCTTTGCCTATTACATTTAACCATTCAAAATATGCCGATAGATTACCAATAGGCTTAATGTCTGTGGTTGAAGGTTTTGATTATAAAGCGTTACGCGATTTTTATCACGACTGGTATCGTACAGATTTACAAGCTATCGCTGTTATTGGTGATGTAAATGTGGATGAGATAGAGCAAAAAATTAAAGAGAAATTTTCTAATATTCCACCTGTTAAAAATCCAAAAGAGCGAGTTATAGTAGATATTCCAGATAATAAAGAAATGGGATATACTTTGGGTACGGATCCAGAGGTTTCAACAGCATCTATTACGTTTGGAATTCGTCATAAAAAATCACTAAAACCAGAAACGGTTGCCGATTTAAAACGTTCTTTGTTAGAATCTATGGCAACCAGTATGTTGTCTGCAAGAATTTCTGAACTGTCTCAAAAGCCCGATGCTAGCTTTTTAGCGGCTTTTGTTGGATATGGTCAATTTACTAGATCTTCTAATGTTTTTAGTATCCAAATATATCCAAAGCCTAACAAAGAAAAAGAAGCATTTAAAGAGGTGTTAACTGAAGTAGAACGATCTGTAAAATTTGGATTCACACCTTCAGAAATTGATAGATCTATTGCCGATATTAAAAGTTCTTATGAAAATCAAATTGCGCAAAAAAACGATATCAGCCATGATAAAATAGAGAACGTTATCCAAAGCAACTTTTTATCAAATAGTACAATGACGGATGTTGAAAAGGAATATGAGTTAGCAAAGCAAATTTTTAAAGAAATCACACCACAACAACTCCATGAAACGATTAAGCGACTATATTCCAAAGAAAATAGATATCTTAATGTCACAGGCGTAGAGGGTAAAGATAATTTAACAGAAGACCAGGCTAAAGATATTATATCAACTGTTGAAAATGATTCGTCAATTCAGCCGTATTCAGAGTCATTGGATGGAAAAACGTTGGTGTCAGATTTAAATATTCAAGATGGTAAGGTCTTAAAAACAACACCTAATAAAGAAACTGGAGCAACAACATTTGTCTTGAGTAACGGTATAAAAGTACATTATAAGTTTGTTGATAAAGAAAAGGATAAGGTCTCTTTGAATGCTGTTAGCTATGGAGGAACCTCGCTTTTAAGTGATGATGAGTTGCCTTCTGCAAACTTGTTAGGTAATTTAATTTCAATGTCTGGTTTAGGTGATTTTAATGCAACTGATTTGCAAAAAATATTAGCAGGAAAAACTGCTAATGTAAGAATTGGTCTTGATGATATTACAGAGTCACTTTCAGGATCTTCGAACACAAAAGATGTAGAAACCATGTTACAAATGGTATATGTTTACTTTGTAAAACCTCGTTTTGATGCCGATGCGTTTCAAGTTTTAGAGAGTAATATAGACGATTATGTCGTTAGAAGAAGTAAAAATTTAGATGAGAAGATGAGAGATAGCTTAACAGTTACTCTATACGGAAAAAACAATCCTAAAAAGCATATTTTTAATCAAGATTATGCTGATGCTATTTCATTTGAAAAGATTAAAAATATTTATAAAGAACGTTTTGCAGATGCTTCAGATTTTGAGTTTTTCATTATAGGCGATGTTAAAGAAGAGGAGTTAAAACCTCTTTTAGAAAAATACATTGCCAGTATTCCTACTAAAAATGTAACTGAAACGTACAAAAATAATGGAGCAGAATGGCTATCAAACAACATTGATAAGGATATCTACTTAACCATGGAAGATCCTAAGGCTACTGTAAATATTGCTTATAAAAAGGAAATGCCTTACTCAAATGAAAACTTTATTTACACGAAAGCTTTAGGTGATATTTTACAATTACGAGTTGACGAAACTGTTAGAGAGTCTGAAGGAGGAGCTTATAGTCCATCTGCTTTTGCGATTTTTATGAGAGAACCTAAATCATTGGCTTATGTGGGTTTTAAATTTGATTGTAACCCAGATATGGTTGATAAATTAGTAGATATTGTAAATACTGAATTACAAAAAATTGCTGATGGTAATATTAGCGATGACGATTTAAATAAAATTAGAACAAACTTTATAAAAGAGCGTGAGCAAGCAAAAGACAAAAATGGATACGATATGAGTTTGCTTACAAATTATTTTAGATATAATGAAAATATCAATGATCCTAAAAACTTTGAGGATATTGTAAATAAAATGTCTAAAGATAATATTCAAGGAATAGCAAAAGAAGTTCTTGAAGGTGGGGGAAAATCGTTTGAAGTTGTATTTAAACCGAAACAATAAAAGTGAACAATATGAAACATATAATTTTAGCTTTTGCCCTTATAATGGTTAGTGTTGGGCAGGCTCAAATTTTAAAGCCTGTAAAATGGGAGGCATCAGTTAAAAAAATATCTGATACAGAATACGAACTGATTGCAACTGCTAATATTGACGAACATTGGCATTTGTATTCACAGACGGTTCCAGAAGGTGGCCCTATTGCAACAACGTTTACATTTCAAGGTAATGGCAAGTTTTTAAAAAAGGGAAATACAATAGAAGATGAAGGTCGAACTATTGACGACCCTGTTTTTGGAATGAAAATAAAGTTTTTTGAGACCAAAGCATCCTTTAAACAACGAATAAAATTAAAAACAAAAGAAGCATTTAAAGTAAACGCAACTGTAGAGTTTATGGTTTGTGATGATAGTAGATGCTTACCGCCTACAGAAGTAGATTTGGTATTCAACGTAAATTAAAAATTGATTGATTTAATGAGAAAGTTTCTTTTTGTCTTAACTGTATTAGTCTTATCATTTTCTGGGCATGCACAAATATTAAACCCTGTAAAATGGAGCACATCTGTAGAAAAACTATCTGATAGTGAATACGAACTAGTATCTAAAGCAACTATAGAATCGGGTTGGCACTTATACTCACAAAAGGTTCCAGAAGATGGTCCCATATCAACAACATTTACCTATGATGACAGTGAGGGCACCATTAAAATAGTTGGAAACACCTCTGAAGAAGAAGGACACACCATTGATGATCCTGTTTTTCAAATGAAGATTAAGTATTTCGAAAAATCAGCGATTTTCAAACAAAAGGTAAAAGTACAAAAAGGGGTTGCTACCATCAATGCTTTTGTTGAATTTATGGCATGTAACGATACAAACTGTACACCTCCAAAAGAGGTTGATTTAGTATTTAATTTAGCCAATAATAAAGAGGCTGCTGAAGCATCAAAGACTATTGTAAAAGCTGATAAAGGTGGTGCTGTTTCAAAAAATAAGTCAGAATCGCAAAAAGGGTTATGGTCTATTTTTATCATTGCCTTTTTCTCTGGTTTTGCAGCCTTGCTAACACCTTGTGTGTTCCCAATGATTCCAATGACAGTAAGTTTCTTTACGAAACAAAGTAAAACTAAGGCAAAAGGTATTAGAAATGCTATTATTTATGGCATTTCAATTATTGTCATTTACGTATTGCTGGGCATTTTTGTAAGCTTAATATTTGGAGCTGATGCCTTAAATGCATTATCAACCAACGTATGGTTTAATATTGCATTCTTTATACTACTAATAATTTTTGCAGTATCCTTTTTAGGGGCTTTTGAAATTATGTTACCCAACAAATGGGCGAATAAAGTAGATTCTCAAGCCGATAAAGGAGGATTTATTGGAATCTTTTTCATGGCCTTAGCCTTGGCTATTGTATCATTTTCTTGTACAGGCCCTATCGTCGGGACCTTATTGGTACAGGCCGCGGCTGGCGGAAGTCAAGTAGGTCCAATTGTTGGTATGTTAGGCTTTTCATTAGCCATAGCCTTACCATTTGCATTATTTGCAGCCTTTCCGGGGTGGTTAAATTCACTGCCAAAATCAGGCGGCTGGTTAAACACTGTTAAGGTGGTTTTAGGTTTTTTAGAATTGGCATTAGCGTTTAAATTTTTATCGAATGCCGACTTGGTATTGCAAGCTCACTTTTTAGAGCGTGAAGTCTTTATCGCTATTTGGATTGCTATTTTTGGAGTTTTAGCTTTTTATTTATTTGGAAAAATACAATTACCACATGATTCACCAATAACCCATATTTCTGTTGGTAGGTTAAGTTTGGGATTAATAGCCTTATCTTTTACCATCTATATGGTTCCTGGTCTTTGGGGAGCACCGTTAAATTTAATAAATGCCTTTCCTCCACCACAACATTATGGAGAATCCCCTTACGGCGTTGGTTTTACAAAACTAGGTTCTGGAACTGTTTCAGCGAATCATGACGAAATTCCAGAAGGAGCTCATTTAATGGCGCCTCATGATATTTTGGCTTTTAACGATTACGATAAAGGATTGGCATATGCTAAAAAAGTAGGCAAACCTGTGATGATTGATTTTACAGGACATGCCTGTGTCAACTGTAGAAAAATGGAAAATAACGTTTGGATTAAGCCTGATGTTTTGGACATCCTTAAAAATGATGTGGTTCTTATTTCACTTTATGTAGATGATAAACGCCCTTTAGCAGATGAGGATGTTGTAGAGTCTAAGTTAAATCCGGGCAAGAAACTTAAATACATAGGACAGAAGTGGAGCGAATTACAAACAATAAAATATAAAGCAAACACGCAACCTATGTATGTGTTAATGGATCATAATGAAGAAAACCTGATAGATCCTGTGGCTTATACTCCTGATGTCGAAACTTATCTTAACTGGTTAAAGGAAGGTATTTCAAATTTTAAATAGAATTATTTTTAAATAGTTAATTTTGTATTAGAATCACTTTGTCTATAACATAGTCATAGTGATTCTTTATTAAATAGTTTATAAGATGAGTTTACATAATAATCCTGTTGAAAGTACTTTTAGTTCAAAAGATAAAGTATCGTCTCTTGAAAGCTATTTTGCACCGTTTAGACAAAATATTGTGGGGATAGATCAAGCCTTTGAATCACCCTACGGAAAGAAAAAAATCATATATGCCGACTGGACTGCTAGCGGAAGATTATATGGACCTATTGAACATAAACTTTTAAACGACATTGGCCCATATGTAGCCAATACACATACAGAAACATCTATTACTGGCTCCGCAATGACTATGGCATATCATGATGCCAGAAATATTATAAAAAACCATGTTAATGCTTCAAAAGATGATGTATTAATTACTGTGGGGACAGGAATGACGGGGGCTATTAATAAATTTCAACGTATTCTTGGAATTAAACTTAATGAAAATTTAAAAAACCATACAGAGGTTCCTGATGAAAAGAAACCTATCATTTTTGTATCACATATGGAACATCATTCTAATCAAACATCATGGTTAGAAACAATTGCGAAAGTTGTTGTTATTCCTTCAAATAATAATGGGTTGCCTTGCTTAGATAGTTTGGACGCATTATTGCAAGAATACAGTCATATTCCTATAAGAATGGCAGCTATCACAGGGTGTTCAAATGTAACCGGAATTCAAACAAATTATCATGAGATAGCAAAAAGAATGCATCAAAATAACGGATTATGTTTTGTTGATTTCGCCTGTTCTGCGCCGTATGTAAACATAAATATGCATCCTCAAAATGAAGATGAATATTTGGACGCTATTACCTTTTCACCACATAAATTTTTAGGAGGCCCTGGTTCTTCAGGGGTTTTAATATTCAATAAGAAGCTGTATAAAAATTTAGTTCCCGATAATCCTGGAGGAGGCACGGTAAATTATACGAATCCTTGGGGTGATCATGATTATATTGACGATATTGAAACCCGTGAAGATGGTGGAACGCCAGGGTTTTTGCAAGCTATAAAAATAGCACTGTCTATTAAGCTAAAAGAGCAAATGGGCGTTGATAATATTCTAAAACGTGAGCATGAGCTAACGACTATAATTTTTAATAAGCTTTCAAAAATTAAAAATTTAACCATTTTAGCGCCTGAACATACTGATAGATTGGGAGTTATTTCTTTTTATATAGAAAAAGCTCATTATAATCTAGTTGTTAAACTATTAAACGATAAGTTTGGAGTGCAAACTAGAGGTGGCTGCTCATGTGCAGGAACATATGGACACTATTTATTGCATGTAGATCAACTAACATCCAAAGCTATTGAGGAAAAAATATTAGAAGGTTGTTTAATGGAGCGCCCGGGCTGGGTTAGAATGTCCATACATCCAACTATGACAATTGCTGAGGTTGAATTTATTTGTAACGCTATAGAAGCTGTAGCAGATAATTTTAAAGAATGGGAAAAAGACTATACGTATGATCCGATTAAAAACGAATTCATTCATTTAAGTAATATCTCAGTAGAGAAGAAAATAACCAAACATTGGTTTAAACTATAAGCTCTTAAATTTTAATTTATATATATTTGTTGCGTGAATAGGGAATTTGAGGGATTATTTTTCTGACTCATATACTTTTAAACGGTACAAAGCGTTAATGTTTTTTAAATAGATCTTAGTTGTTTTTAATTAAAAATGCATTTAATCGATGTTTTAAAACTTTTAAAAGATATTTTTTTGAAAGAAAAATCCGCAAAAACATGGTTTACCCACTTATTTTTATAATTTTGCTATATAATGACTGCACAAAATAAAAAAATAGTAGCCTCTATCTTATTTGTATTAATAAGTTGTGTATGTATGGCTCAAATAGATAAACCGCCATCTCCAATGGCAAAATCTGCTGCTGGACCACCACCACCAGGATTTCCTATTGACGGTGGAGTCCTAGTAGGGGTTTGTATAGGTGTTTTTTATGGAGCAAAGAAAATACTGGCTAACAAGTAACTATTTAGCTATTAAATTTATGTCAATAAGTTTAGCAACATACTTGCCTAACACATCAAACTCTAAATTTACTACGGTTCCTTTTTTAAAATCGCCAAAATTTGTGTGGTCATACGTGTAGGGTATAATAGCAACACTAAAACTATCTTTTTTTGAATTAACCACCGTAAGACTTGTTCCGTTTACGGTAATAGACCCTTTTTCAATAGTAATATTATTAAGAGAAGAATCGTAATTAAAGGTAAACATCCAACTTCCGTCTTCCTCTTTAATGTTGGTACAAGTAGCTGTTTGGTCTACATGGCCTTGAACAATATGGCCATCAAGTCTGGCTCCAAGTATCATAGCGCGTTCTAAATTAACGTTATCACCAATTTTTAAAACACCTAAATTAGATTTATCTAAAGTTTCTTTAATAGCAGTAACAGTGTATTCGTCTTGGTCAATAGCAACAATAGTTAAGCAAACACCATTGTGCGCCATGCTTTGATCAATCTTTAACTCGGGAGTTAATTTGCTTTTTATTGAAATATGAAGGTTGTTCATTTCTTTTTTTAAATTGGAAACAACACCCATATCTTCAATTATTCCTGTAAACATATTATTATCTGTTTATTTAGTTAAATTTGCAATAACAAAAATACGAACAAAAGCTGTCATTTTTAATGAAGAAATCAGAAAATATAGTAGTAGGAATATCTATTGGAGACTTAAATGGTATTGGCGGAGAAATTGTTTTAAAAACATTTGAAGACTCCAGAATGTTAGACTTTTGTACACCAGTTATATTTGCCTCATCAAAAACCATGTTGTTTTTAAAAAAACAGTTTAATTCTTCCATTAACTTTAATGATATAAACCAGATTGATCAAGTAGTGTTTGGCCGAATCAATGTTTTAAATTGTTGGAAAGAGCCCGTAACTATTGATTTTGGTAAAGAAGATTTTAAAATAGGCGAATACGCGATAAAATCATTACAAGAAGCTACAAAAGCATTGAAGAATGATGCTATAGATGTCTTGGTAACCGCCCCAATAAATAAACATAACATACAGTCTGAAGAGTTTAATTTTCCAGGGCATACTGATTATTTGGCGCAAGAGCTTGGAGGCGAAAGTTTAATGTTTATGGTCACAGACTCTTTGAGAGTCGGGTTACTTACAGATCATGTACCAGTAAAAGATGTGGCGTTAAAGATTTCTTCAGAATTAATTGAAAAGAAAATAAACACTGTTTACGATTCACTTCAGAAAGATTTTAAAATAAACAGGCCTAAAATAGCCGTTTTAGGGATTAATCCCCATACTGGAGACAATGGTGTTATTGGTAATGAAGATGATGAGGTTATGCGCCCGACTCTTGCAAAAATTAAAGAGGAAGGTAAATTAGTTTATGGCCCTTATGCGGCTGATAGTTTTTTTGGATCTAATAATTACAAAAATTTTGATGCTATTATTGCTTCGTATCACGACCAAGGATTAATTCCGTTTAAAACATTATCTTTTGGTC
Source organism: Yeosuana marina (assembly GCF_011762485.1). Lineage (GTDB taxonomy): Bacteria > Bacteroidota > Bacteroidia > Flavobacteriales > Flavobacteriaceae > Yeosuana > Yeosuana marina. The sequence goes on along the minus strand of NZ_JAAKGI010000001.1, from coordinate 166,153 downwards.
AAGGCGTTAATTTTACAGCTGGTTTAAGTAAGATAAGAACCTCGCCAGATCATGGTACAGCCTACGAAATTGCAGGTAAAGGAGTTGCAGATGAAAACTCTTTTAAAGAAGCAGTTTTCACTGCCTTACAAATTTTTAAAAACAGATTTGATTATGAGCGACTTATAGAAAATTCTTTAAAGAAAGCTTCAAAAACCAGATAATCAAAAAAATATGTATAAGTGCTGTGGCATAAATTAAAAATTTATATATTTGCAGGCTCAAATTAGATGTGATGATGAAGCCACTAAAAGAGTTTACAATTCCATTTGTAGGGTTAAAACTAGGGACACATCACTTTAATTTTAAAATTGAGCAAACGTTCTTTGATTATTTTGAGTATGAAGATTTTAACGATGTAAACGTTAATGTTGATGTTGAATTGATAAAAAACACAACATTATTAGACTTACACTTTAAAATTTCTGGAACAGTTAATATTAACTGCGACGTTACTAATGAACCCTATGATCAAGCCATAGAAAATGATTTTGATTTAGTGGTTAATTTTGGAGAAGAATATAATGATGACAATATCGATATTCTTGTTCTTCCACATGGAGCTTACGAAATTAATATACAGCAATATATTTACGAATTAATTGTATTAGCTGTACCAATTAAACGTGTGCATCCTGGTGTTGAAGATGGGACATTACGTTCAGACATACTTGAAAAATTAAACGAATTAAGCCCAAAGCTTAATGAAGAAAAGGAAAAAAATGAGGATATTGACCCTCGTTGGAATACATTAAAAAAACTATTAACGGATAAATAAATATAGAAAATGGCACATCCTAAGAGAAAAATCTCGAAAACAAGAAGAGATAAAAGAAGAACTCATTATAAAGCAACTGCGCCACAGATTGCAACTTGCCCTACAACAGGTGAAGCTCATTTATACCATAGAGCACACTGGCATGAAGGTAAATTATATTACCGAGGACAAGTTTTAATTGACAACTCTGAAGCAGTAGAAAACGTAGCTTAAAAAAGTTAAACTTATTAATAAAGCGCTCACATGTGAGCGTTTTTTTTATGATAAGTTTTTATAAGAGCCAAAAACGACTTAATTTGCATAGAAATTAGACCAAAAATTAGTATTTTGAACAAATTTTCGAATATTTTGGTGATTTTTTGTGATTTTTTGATCGAATTAACGATAAAGTTATGAGTAAAATATCAGCAGCAATTACAGCTGTAGGTGCCTATGTGCCAGAATATGTATTAACCAACCAAATTCTTGAAACGATGGTTGATACTAATGATGAATGGATTACTTCACGAACAGGTATTAAAGAACGTAGAATTCTGAAGGAAGAAGGAAAAGGAACGTCTTACTTAGCTATTAAAGCAGCCCAAAATCTTATTGATAAAAAAGGATTAGACCCAAAAGATATAGACCTAGTTATAGTTGCAACTGCAACTCCAGACATGAAAGCTGCTTCAACCGCAGCTTTTACAGCTTCAAATATAGGAGCTGTTAATGCGTTTACGTTTGATTTAGACGCTGCATGTTCTAGCTTTTTATTTGGAATGTCTGTTGCCGCTAAGTATATAGAATCGGGTAGTTACAAAAATGTTCTTTTAGTTGGAGCCGATAAAATGTCGTCTTTAATTAATTATAAAGACCGAACTACCTGTATTATTTTTGGAGACGGCGCTGGCGCTGTATTGTTTCAACCTAATGAAGAAGGTTTAGGTTTGCAAGACGAATATCTTAGAAGTGATGGCAACGGTAGAGAATTTTTACAAGCCACTTATGGAGGGTCTTCATTTCCGGTAACACCAGAAGTTTTAGAAAAAGGAGGACAGTATGCATTTCAAGAAGGACAAACTGTATTTAAAAATGCGGTGTTCAACATGGCCGATTCCACCGTAAAAATCCTAGAGAGAAATAAACTAACTAATAACGACGTTGATTGGTTAGTAGCGCATCAAGCTAACAAACGCATTATTGATGCTACCGCTAGACGTATAGATTTAGAAGATAAGAAAGTGATGATGAATATACATAAATATGGAAATACAACATCAGCTACATTACCGTTACTATTACATGATTATGAATCACAACTTCAAAAAGGAGATAATTTAATTTTCGCTGCTTTTGGAGGTGGATTTAATTGGGGAGCCATTTATTTAAAATGGGCATATAATTCATTGACTAACTAAAAACCTTAATATTATGGATTTAAAAGAGATTCAAAACTTAATTAAGTTTGTTGCCAAATCGGGAGCAAGCGAGGTTAAATTGGAGATGGAAGACATAAAAATAACCATTAAAACAGTATCAGAATCAGATACTACTTCTGTACGATATATTTCAGAAGCACCATTACCACAACAAGCTGTTGTACCTGTTTCGAATGAACAGCAACAAGCCCCTGCTAATCAAGCACCAGCAGCTGCAGCTAAGACGGATGACGATTCTAAATATGTAACTATAAAATCACCAATCATTGGAACTTTTTATAGAAAACCATCACCAGACAAACCATTGTTTGTTGAGGTTGGTCAAACAATAGCTGAAGGAGATGTACTTTGTATCATTGAAGCAATGAAACTTTTTAACGAAATAGAATCTGAAGTTTCAGGAAAAATTGTAAAAATATTAGTTGATGATTCATCACCAGTTGAATTTGATCAACCACTATTTTTAGTAGATCCGTCATAACCCATTAAAAATTCCAATACACAAATCTCACAATCCAATTTTTGGATTTTTGCGATTGGAATTTGAAATTTTTAATACCATAAGTTATGTTTAAAAAAATATTAATTGCCAACAGAGGAGAAATAGCACTGCGTGTTATAAGAACCTGTAAGGAAATGGGAATTAAAACGGTTGCTGTCTATTCAACAGCAGATGCTGAAAGTTTACACGTTAAATTTGCAGATGAAGCTGTTTGTATCGGTCCTCCATCAAGTAGTGAATCATACTTAAAAATGTCAAATATTATTGCAGCTGCAGAAATTACTAATGCAGATGCGATACATCCAGGTTATGGTTTTTTATCAGAAAACTCTAAGTTTTCTAAAATCTGTGGAGAACACGGTATCAAATTTATTGGTGCTTCTCCAGAGATGATTGACAGAATGGGCGATAAAGCCAATGCTAAAGCAACCATGAAAGAAGCTGGTGTACCATGCGTGCCAGGAAGCGACGGTGTTATTGAAACCTTTGAAGAGTGCGAAAAAATAGCCAAAGAAGTTGGGTATCCTGTTATGCTAAAAGCCTCTGCCGGTGGTGGTGGAAAAGGAATGCGTGGTGTTTTTAAGCCTGAAAACTTAAGAGATGCTTGGGATTCGGCACGTCAAGAAAGTAAAGCTGCTTTTGGAAATAACGATATGTACATGGAAAAACTCATTGAAGAACCAAGACATATTGAAATTCAAATTGTAGGAGATTCTACAGGAAAAGCATGTCATTTGTCTGAGCGTGATTGTTCTATTCAACGTCGCCATCAAAAATTAACAGAAGAAGTGCCTTCTCCGTTTATGACAACGGCTCTTCGTACTAAAATGGGTGAAGCTGCTGTAAAAGCTGCTGAATATATTAAATATGAAGGCGCAGGAACCATTGAGTTTCTTGTTGACAAAAACAGAAACTTTTACTTCATGGAAATGAATACACGTATTCAAGTGGAACACCCAATCACAGAACAAGTAATTGATTTCGATTTAATTCGGGAGCAAATATTAGTAGCTGCAGGAGTGCCAATTTCAGGAAAAAATTATACTCCAAAATTACATGCCATTGAATGTCGAATTAATGCTGAAGATCCTTATAATGGGTTCAGACCTTCGCCAGGTAAAATCACAGTTTTACACGCACCTGGAGGACACGGCGTACGTTTAGATACGCATGTGTATGCAGGTTATACGATTCCGCCAAACTACGACTCCATGATTGCTAAGTTAATTACGACGGCGCAAACACGAGAAGAGGCTATTAATAAAATGAAGCGTGCTTTAGATGAGTTTGTCATAGAAGGAATAAAAACAACCATTCCATTCCATAGACAATTAATGGAGCATCCAGATTATTTAGCAGGTAATTATACCACTAAGTTTATGGAAGACTTTGTTATTGAAAAGCAAATAGAAGAATAAGATAAAAGCTTCGAAATTTTTTTCGGAGCTTTTTTTATGGTGTTACTTTTCCTTTTTTATAAAGTAAAAGTCAGACTGTACACTATATCTTTTTGTGAAAAAACAAAAAGGATGCCGCTTCCATCCTTAACACAAAAATTTAGTAAATTCCCATACTTAAAACTTTAAAAGTGAATTTATCCTATTGGGAAATAAAATCTTGGTTTACTAATATAGACTATACCATTGTAGGAAGCGGTATTGTTGGTTTAAGTTGTGCCTTACGCTTAAAAGAACGATTTCCTAAAGCACATATATTAGTACTTGAAAAAGGAACACTTCCGCAAGGCGCCAGCACAAAAAATGCAGGGTTTGCATGTTTTGGAAGCTTAAGTGAAATTCTTGACGATTTAACAACACATTCAAAACCAGAAGTTTTTGAGATTGTAAAAAAACGAGTTGAAGGCTTACATCTTTTAAGGAAAACTCTAGGCGACAAAAACATTAACTATTTACAATACGGTGGTTACGAATTATTTTCTAAAGATGACACTGCCCTTTTTGAACAGTGCTTAGCACAAAAAGAGGAAATCAATACATTTTTAAAACCACTTTTTAACGAGGATGTTTTTAGGTTAAAGGAGAATCGTTTTGGTTTTAAAAACATTCAAGAACGGTCTATTTTTAATCCTTTTGAAGGGCAAATTGATACCGGAATGATGATGAAAGCATTACTTAAAAAAGCACAAGATAAAGGTATTCAAATATTAAACAATATTATGGTCGAAGAGTATCAGGAGTTACAGAATTCCGTGTCTGTAAAAACAAATCTTTTAGAATTTTCAACCTCAAAACTATTGATTGCTACCAATGGTTTTGCTTCACAGCTCATTAAAGAACAGGTAAAACCAGCAAGGGCACAAGTGTTAATCACAAAACCAATTATTAATTTACACATTAAAGGTACGTTTCATTTAGATAAAGGCTATTATTACTTTAGAAATGTAGATGATAGAATTTTATTTGGAGGCGGCAGGAATCTCAATTTTAAAGGAGAAGAAACGACCAGTTTTGAACAAACAGAATTAATTCAAAACACTTTAGAACATCTTTTAAAAACAATGATTTTACCTAATATTCCTTTTGAAATTGAACATCGCTGGAGTGGTATTATGGGGGTTGGCAATCAAAAAAAAGCGATTGTAAAACCATTGTCAAATAATGTATTTTGTGGCGTAAGGCTGGGCGGAATGGGCATTGCTATTGGGTCAATAATTGGTAATGATTTAGCAGAGTTAATTAATTAATATGATAAAACGATTCTTTAAATTCATCTATAAATTAGTTTTATGGTTATTTGTGTTTTCAATTGCCGTGGTTATTCTATACAAATGGGTGCCTGTGCCAATGACTCCATTAATGCTTATTAGAAATGTTGAACAACTTCAAGACGATAAAAAAGTAGTTTTAAAACATGACTGGATTCCTATTGAAGAAATATCTAAAAATTTACAATTAGCCGTTATTTGTAGTGAAGATCAAAATTTTTTAAATCATCATGGATTTGATTTTGAAGCTATACAAAAAGCCATGGAGAATAATGAAAAAGGAAGACGTATAAAAGGCGCTAGCACCATTAGTCAGCAAACCGCAAAAAATGTGTTTTTATGGCCACAACGCAGTTGGTTACGTAAAGGATTGGAAGCATATTTTACCTTTTTAATTGAATTATTCTGGTCAAAACAACGTATTATGGAAGTGTATTTAAACAGCATTGAAATGGGTAATGGTATTTATGGTGCAGAAGAAGCTTCTAAATATTGGTTCAAGAAATCAGCCATAAAATTGAATAGAAACGAAGCTGCCGCTATTGCAGCAATTTTACCAAGTCCTTTGAGATATAGGGCGAATCCTGCTTCAAATTATATTCAAGGAAGAAAAAATTGGATTGTAAGACAGATGGGTTTTTATGGCACATTAGATTATAACAAAAAAGATGATAAGTAACATAGAACTTAAAAGGCAACTACATCAACATTGTTTAGGTTATATTGAAGATAGGTTTAGAACCATTCAAAATACTATTAATGACATTCAGGAATCGTTATTCTCTGAAACTAAAAGCAGCGCGGGAGATAAGCATGAAACGGGCAGAGCAATGTTACAGTTAGAACGCGAGAAAGCAGGAAACCAATTGTCCGAAATTCAAAAAGTAAAGGAAGCGTTTTCTAAAATCGATATTTCTAAAAACCCCAAAGTTATAGTCTTAGGGAGCCTAGTTTACACAACGAAATTTAATTATTATATTGCGATAAGTGCTGGAGAAATAAAATTTAATGACCACATAATTTATGCGATTTCCCCAAACACGCCAATTGGTAAATTATTAATGGGAAAATCTTGTGGCGACACCATTGTCTTTAATGATGCTATATTTACAATTACAATTCTGATATAATTTCAATCTTAGGTAAAATACACTTATCTTTAGTAAAAATTGTTTTAGAATTAGTACGTGAATCAAATTCCTCAAATCTTTGATGTTGTTATAGTTGGTGGTGGATTAGCTGGATTATCTAGTGCTATTCATTTATCAAAAAATAACCTAAATGTTTTACTTATAGAGAAAAATAACTATCCAAAACATAAAGTTTGCGGAGAATATATTTCTAACGAAGTCCTACCATACCTGGAGTATTTAGGCATTGACGTTTTCGGTTTAGGAGCGCAAAAAATCAATAAGTTCCAACTATCTACCCCACAAAACAATATTTTAAAATCCGACTTGACATTAGGAGGTTTTGGCATTAGTCGTTACAAGCTAGATAATGCTTTATTTGAAAAAGTAAAAAGTCAAAATGTTGAAATAGTACAAGATTCTGTCATAGATATTAAGTTTTTAGATGATGTGTTTTCAGTAGACACAAAAAATAACAACACTTATAGATCTAAATTGGTGATTGGAGCTTACGGGAAACGCTCTGCACTCGATGTCACTTTAGAACGAAATTTCATTAAAAAAAAATCACCTTTTTTAGCGGTGAAAACACATGTTAAAGGTAATTTTCCAAACGACCTAGTGGCACTTCATAATTTTAAAGTCGGTTATTGCGGTGTTTCAAAAGTTGAAAACAACATTATCAATTTATGCTATATTACGGACTATGATGCCTTTAAAACATATAAAGATATTGAGGAGTTTCAAGAGAAAGTTGTTTTTAAAAATACCTATTTAAAAACTATTTTTCAGAATTCTACCCCAGTTTTTGAACGGCCATTAACCATAAGTCAAATTTCATTTTCAAATAAAAACCCAATAGAAAATCACGTTATCATGTGTGGTGATACTGCTGGAATGATTCATCCATTATGCGGTAACGGTATGAGTATGGCTATTCGTAGTGCACAAATGGCTTCGCAATTAATTATTGATTATCTTCAAGAAAAAATTAAGTCACGTCAAGCCTTGGAAAATGCTTATCAAAAATCATGGAATAACGAGTTTAGAACCCGATTAAAAGTAGGACATTTTGTAGCGAAACTATTTAGCAAAAATAAAGTGGCAGACCTATTAGTAACGATTTTGAAACGTGTCCCAAAGCTGTTACCACAAATTATAAAACAAACCCACGGAAAACCAATGGTCGTAAAATGAGTCTTTTAATTAATACAAAAAAGCGAACGGATGCTATTGAGATTATGGATGATTTTTCCATTAGTGGGAACGTTTTACATCGTACTTTAGACACGTTAGCTGATATTAATAAATGGCTGGGCGGAAATATGGTGACGATGAACGGGTTGAAAAAAGTCATCAAAAATCATCCCCAAAAAGAACCGTTAACCATTATAGATTTAGGCTGTGGTGGTGGTGACATACTACGTAAAGTTGCTAATTACGGAAAGAAGGAAGGTTATATATTTAAACTTATTGGTATTGATGCGAATAAAGATGCGATGGTTTATGCGCGACAATTATCGAAAAACTATCCTGAAATTAGTTTTATAGATTGCGATATATTTTCAGATGAATTTGAATCCTTAAAATATGATTTGGTTTTAACAACCTTATTTTTACATCATTTCAAAGAAAAACAAATCATAAACATTCTATCAACAACCAAAAAGAAAGCAAAATTAGGAATTGTTGTCAATGATTTACATAGAAATCCCCTAGCATATTACTTATTTAAATTGGTATGCTTAACTATAAAAAATAAGATGATTATTGACGATGGACTGACTTCTATTTTGAGAGGGTTTAAACGTAAAGAATTGGAAAGTCTGTCAAAAGAATTGCAAGTAACGCCTCAAATTAAGTGGAAATGGGCATTTCGCTATCAATGGATAATACAAAACTAATGAGTGTAAAAATAATATCAGTAGCAAAGCAACTTCCTAAATACACACGGTCAACTGCCGATATTTTACCCTATTTAGAAGTTTGGTTGTCTGGTCAAGAAGATCGTTTCAAGCGGAAAGTCCTCAAGATTTTTGAGAATGCAGGGGTAGACAGGCGCTATTCTATCATGGATGCCGAGGAAGTATTTTTAAATACGTCTTTTGAAGAGAAAAATGATATTTACGTTAGAGAAGTCATCAAACTAGGTGAAAGTGCTCTTATAAAATCTCTTGAAAAAGCAAAGCTTCAACCTGAAGACATCGATTATATCATTACAGTAAGTTGTACGGGTATTATGATTCCGTCGTTAGATGCTTACTTGATAAATAGCCTGAAAATGAAACAAGATATTGTGCGCTTACCCGTTACCGAAATGGGTTGTGCCGCAGGTGTTTCAGGTATTATTTATGCAAAGAATTTTTTAAAATCAAACCCAAATAAGCGTGCTGTTGTTATTGCGGTGGAATCGCCAACGTCAACGTTTCAGTTAGATGATTTTTCCATGGTAAATATTGTGAGTGCCGCTATTTTTGGTGATGGTGCCGCGAGTGTTATTTTATCTTCTTATGAAGATGAGGAAGGTCCAGAAATTAAAGATGAAGCCATGTATCATTTTTATGATGCAGAACATATGATGGGGTTTAAATTGGTAAACACGGGTTTGCAAATGATATTAGATATTTCGGTTCCACAAACAATTTCAGATCATTTCCCAAACATCGTATATCCTTTTTTAGAGCGAAATGGGTTGACTATACAAGATATAGACCATCTTATTTTTCATCCAGGTGGTAAAAAAATTGTTCAAACCGTTGAAGATTTGTTCGGTTCTCTCGGAAAAAATATTGACGATACCAAAGATGTTCTTAAATTGTATGGCAATATGAGTAGCGCAACGGTGCTTTACGTTTTAGAGCGCTTTATGGATAGAAAATTACCAAAAGGAGACAAAGGCCTTATGTTAAGTTTTGGCCCTGGGTTTTCGGCACAACGTATTTTATTAGAATGGTAAAAGAATTTAAAGAGAAAAACTATTGGGCACTCATTTTGGGTGGCTCAACTGGACTGGGTTTAGCAACGGCAAAAAAACTAGCTAAACAGGGTATGAATATTTGTATAGTTCATAGAAACTCAAGATTTCAAGAAGCCGAAATAATGTTTGAATTTAATAAAATAAAAGCAGAAGGGATTCAGTTTGTATCGTTTAACACGGATGCCATAAATCCGGAAAAGAGACAAGACATCATTGCAGAATTGCAACAACATTTAGGACCAGACGGAAAGATTAGAACGTTGGTACATAGTATTGCAAAAGGCAATTTGAAACCTATGGTTGCTGATGAAAACCCTATCTTAAAAAATGATGATTTTATCTTGACCATTAATGCCATGGCCATTAGTTTATATGATTGGACGCAAGCTATTTTTGAAGCGAACCTATTTGCTAAAGACGCTAGAATTATAAGTTTTACAAGTGAAGGAAATACAAAAGCATGGAAACATTACGCAGCGGTTTCTGCAGCAAAAGTAACTTTAGAAGCTATTACTAGAAATATTGCTTTAGAATTTGCGCCCTTTGGCATAAGAGCCAATTGCATTCAAGCGGGAGTCACAGATACTCCATCATTACGACTAATTCCTGGAAACGAAAAAATGAAAGAACATACGGTATTACGAAACCCCTTTAAGCGATTAACAACCGCGGAAGATGTAGCAAATGTGGTTTATTTATTAAGTAAGGATGAAGCAAGTTGGATTAATGGAAACATTATTCCTGTCGATGGTGGAGAACATATATCCTAAATTCCTGCGAAAGCAGAAATCTCATGAAATTCTTTAAAATCGTAGTTTGAATCAAACAATAGGTGAAGAAATAAGTAACTAATAAATGACATCAAAAGAAATCATATCCTTATTGCCCTACGAACAGCCATTTCTATTCGTAGATAGTCTTTCTGCAATTTCGGAAGAAGGCACAACGGGACATTACACCTTTAAAAATGATGCATATTTTTATCAAGGTCATTTTAAGAATAATCCAGTTACGCCAGGTGTCATTCTTACCGAATGTATGGCTCAGATAGGTGTGGTCTGTTTAGGAATTTATTTAATGAAAGATATGATTTCAGAAAATTTTCAACCTCAAATCGCTTTAACGTCTAGTCAGGTAGATTTCTTTTTACCCGTGTTCCCCAATGAAAAAGTAACGATAGTTTCAGAAAAAGAAGTCTTTCGATTTAATAAACTAAAATGCAAAATCAAGATGTTCAATTCAAATGAAGAATTGGTTTGCAGAGGTTGTATTTCAGGAATGATAAAACCCAGTAACACATGAAACATCGAGTTGTGATTACAGGTATGGGAGTTGTGGCACCAAATGGAGTAGGCTTAACGGAATTCACAAAAGCTATTAAAAACGGTACATCAGGCATCACTTTTCATCAAAATTTAAAGGATTTAGATTTTTCATGTTGCATTGGTGGGATTCCCACTATTTCAGAAGAAAAAAAACTAGAATATTTAACTCCATTACAACTTAGAGGTTTTAATAGTTCAGGTATTTTATATGGATGTATTGCAGGTATGGATGCTTGGAAAGATGCTGGATTTTTGGTGGATGCCAATAGTGAATTGGATTATGACAGCGGAACTATTTTTGGAACAGGAACTTCTGGTGTTGAAAAATTCAGAGAAGCTATTTATAAACTTGATAATAAAGAAGTAAAACGCTTGGGGAGTACTGTGGTTGTGCAAACGATGGCAAGTGGTATTAGTGCTTTTTTAGGCGGTATTTTAGGTTTAGGGAATCAAGTGACTACTAATTCTTCGGCATGTACGACAGGAACTGAAGCTATCAATATGGGTTTTGATCGTATTCAATCTGGTAAAGCTAAACGCATGTTAGTAGGCAGTTGTAGTGATGATGGCCCTTATATTTGGGGTGGCTTTGATGCCATGCGTGTGATGACTTATAAGCATAACGACACACCAACACAAGGCTCAAGACCGATGAGTGCTTCTGCGAGTGGATTTGTACCCGGAAGTGGCGCTGGTGCCATGGTTTTAGAATCTTTAGAAAGCGCTCTAGAAAGGAATGCTCCCATTTATGCTGAGGTTTTGGGAGGTGCTTTAAATTCTGGCGGACAACGGAAAGAAGGTTCTATGACAGCTCCAAATCCTGAAGCTGTTCAACGCTGTATTAGTGATGCTTTAATAAATTGTAGTATTTCCGAAGAAGACATTGACGTTATTAATGGACATCTAACAGCGACCTCTAAAGACAGTTTAGAAATTGAAAACTGGACCAAAGCACTAAACAGAAAAGGCATTGATTTTCCTTATATTAATTCTTTAAAATCGATGGTTGGTCATTGTTTGGCTGCTGCAGGAAGTATTGAAAGTGTGGCGACTATTTTGCAATTAAAAGAACAGTTTGTTTTTCCAAATATCAATTGTGAAGATGTGCATCCTGAAATTCTGGATTTGATTCATGAAGAAAAAATACCTAGAACAGTATTAAAAAAGGAAATAAATATTGCTGTAAAAGCCAGTTTTGGTTTTGGCGATGTTAATGGCTGTATTTTATTTAAACGTTTTATTGATTAACTTAACAATAAAAATTTATGGAAAAGAATGAACTTATTACCAAATTAAAATCAATAGTAGAACCCTATATTCAAGACGAAGAAGCCTTTAAAAATTTATCTGAAGAAACGGATTTTGTTAAAGATTTAAAAATTAATTCGGCAAACTTAGTAGATGTTATTTTAGATGTTGAAGATGCTTTTGATATTAGAATTGAAAACGATGAAATGGAAAAAATGCTCTCTGTAAAAGCAGCCATGGACATTGTAAATTCGAAATTAGAAGCAAAATGATAGGCAATGATATTGTTGATTTAAATACTATCAAACCTAACTGGAATAGAAAGAGGTTTTTAGATAAGGTTTTTACTGAAAAAGAACAACACATTATTTCTGTTTCAGAAAACCAACATCAAACGCTATGGTTACTTTGGAGTATGAAAGAAGCAGCGTATAAAATATATGTTCAGCAGTTTGGAAAACAATTTTTTAATCCCAAAAAGTTGGTTTGCTATTTGTCTTCTTCAACGAGTGGATATATAACTATTGAAAACGAAACGTATACCACTACGTCAACTATTTCCAAAGATTATATTTATACGGTTGCTAGCTTAAATTATTCAGAAAATTATACAAGTGCTGTTTTTAAGATCGAAAACGATTCTTATATAACACAAAGTGAATCTCTTAAAAATCGTTTTTTTGAAACCATTTCTAAAAGTGAAGGCTTAAATTTTAATAATTTGAATATCAGAAAGAATATTCTTGGTGTGCCAAAATTATTTCATAACAATTCCAAATTACCAATTCAAATGTCTTTAACTCACTGTGGGAATTATTGTGGGTATGTTTATTTCTAAATAAACCATTGTATTTTTTTCAAGTTGATTGGGATGTTCAAAAAACACGTTTTCACCATTTAAATCGCCTTCAATTAAATAATAATACCCTTTAAAATAAGATTGTTTGATTATTGCTTTTAAGTTCGATTTTTCAACTACTTTTAATTGATTTGCGTAGATAATTCCATGGCCTTCAATCTCATTAAATTCACCAAAGAAAGAAGCGATTAATTTGTCCTTTGGATTATGGTATAAGTTTTTAGGAGAATCATTCGCTAAAACTTTAGCCTCGTGTAAAACAATCATCGTATCTGAAAAAGATATAACATCATCCTGATCGTGTGTTGCCACAATACAAGTGATGTTTTTTTCCTTTAAATATTGAAACAAACTTCTTCGTAAAGAGCGTTTTTTAAAATTATCAATATGACTAAAAGGTTCATCAAGCAATAAAATTTCAGGTTGTTTTGCAATAGCTCTTGCTAAGGCAACACGTTGTTTTTGTCCGCCACTTAATAATTTAACTTTGGTTTTAGCCCAAGGTTCTAATTCTACAACTTTTAAAAGTTCAGTAACACGTTCTTGTTTCTCTTCAGGATAAAAATTGGAAAGAAATTCACCTATGTTTTCTGAAACAGATGTAAAGGGCATTAAATCAAATTCCTGAGCAACATATTTCATGTATTCTGGCCCAATAATCAAATTGTATTTAGGGCCTAAGATGGCTTGATTTTTCCATGAAATGCTACCTTCATCAAGATCGTAGGTTCCGTAAAGCAACTTTAAAAGTGTGCTTTTTCCTGAACCACTTTCACCAATAATAGAAACATGATCTCCTTCCTTTACTTCAAAAGAAATAGTCTTTAGGATAGGTGATTCTTTATAACTAAATGAAAGATTTTTTACTTGTAACATATTACAAAAATACCATAAATAAGTTGGTTGAATTACCAGTTTTAATTTTTAACAAACTAACTGTTATCCTTTATTTGGTAATGATTTATATCCCATATTAAATAAGGTAAAACCAAAAATATCTGCATAGTATGCAATGGTTTTACTAACAGGAGTTCCAGCGCCATGACCAGCATCTGTTTCAATCCGTATTAAAATAGGGTTACTACCTGGTCGTTGTCGTTGTAATTCGGAAGTAAATTTAAAACTATGAGCAGGAACTACTCGGTCATCATGGTCTCCTGTAGTGACCAAGGTTGCTGGATATTCAACGCCTTTTTTAATATTATGAAGCGGCGAATATCCTTTGAGGTAATCGAACATCTCTTTGCTTTGTTCAGAAGTGCCATAATCATAAGCCCAACCTGCACCCGATGTAAAGGTATGATAGCGTAGCATATCTAAAACGCCAACGGCAGGCAATGCTACTTTTGCTAAATCAGGACGTTGCGTCATCACAGCACCCACTAATAACCCACCATTAGAACCTCCTCGTATTGCTAAATATTTTGAAGAGGTATAATGATTAGCTATTAAGTATTCGGCAGCAGCAATAAAATCATCAAACACATTTTGTTTTTTAAATTTGGTCCCGGCATCATGCCATGTACGCCCGTATTCACCTCCTCCTCTTAAATTAGGAACAGCTAAGATGCCTCCTTGTTCCATCCAAACAGCATTTGATACACTAAAAGCAGGTGTTACACTAATATTGAATCCACCATAACCGTATAAAATGGTTGGGTTTTTACCTTGTAATTTAATTCCTTTTTTATGTGTAATCATCATCGGAATTTTGGTTCCGTCTTTTGAGGTGTAAAACACTTGATTACTTTCATAATTACTGGGGTTAAAATCAATGCTAGGTTTCCAATAGGCTTTTGTTTTGCCTGTTTTCGGATTTAAACTATAGATACTTGAGGGGGTGTTGTAATTAGTAAATGAATAGTATATAACTATATCATCTTTTTTTCCTGAAAATCCACCAGCAGAACCAAGCCCCGGCAACTTAATCTCTCTTAAAAATGTGCCGTTTAAGTCGTATTGCTTTACTTTCGAAATGGCATCGACCATATACATAGCAAATAAATAATTACTTCCTGTTGAAATATTTAATACGTTTTCTGTTTCAGGAATCACATCAACCCATTGCTCTGGTACTGGATTAGAGGCATTAACAGATACAACACGTTTGTTGGGTGCATTTAGATTTGTTACTAAAAACAAGTTACTGCCATCATTTTTAATAAAGAATGTGTCACTATCGGTATCATCTAAAATAGTAACAAACTTACTATTTGGTACAGATAAATCTTTTATGTACAATTTGTTACCAGATGTAGATACACGAGGTGTTACAACTAAATATCTATCATCTTCGGTAACGGTTCCGTAGATGTATCGATGCTTTTCTTCTGGTGTTCCACCAAAAATTAATGTATCCTCTTTTTGTGAAGTTCCTAGTTTATGGTAATATACTTTGTGTTGGTCTGTTTTAGCAGACAGCTCACTTCCTTTGGGTTTATTATAACTGGAATAGTAAAACCCTTCATTTTTATACCATGAAATAAGACTAAATTTAATATCAGTTAATGGTTCCTCAATGATGACTTTGGTTTCCACGTCCATGACAATTACTTTACGCCAATCACTGCCTCCTTCTGAAATGGAATAAGCAAGTATCTTTCCGTTTTTAGAAAAGCTTAATCCTTCTAGGGAGATGGTTCCGTCTTTTGAAAAGTTATTAGAATCCAAAAAAACTTCAGCCTTAGCATCTCCTTTTTGTCTGTAATAAACATCTTGATTTTGTAACCCATCGTTTTTAGAGAAATAGGTGTAATCTCCTTCAATAAAAGGAGCTCCAATTTTCTCGTAATCCCATAATCTGGAAAGCCGCTCTTTTAGTTCGTTTCTAAAAGGAATTGTATTTAAATAATCAAACGTAGTTTTATTTTGTGCTTTTATCCAAGCACGTGTTTCAGTACTTCTATCATCTTCTAGCCATCTAAAATTGTCTTTGACGTCAACTCCAAAATAGGTGTCAACAACATTAACCGTTTTAGTTTTAGGGTATTTTAGAGTTGCTATGTTTTTCAGAGAATTTACTTTTTTTAGGCTATTAATAATAAACGATTGTATAGGGTTCATTTCAAAAATAAACAAAAATCTGTTAGCTTAGATGATAAGTTTAACCAGCAAATTAAATTACTTATAATATCTTTGAGTACTTATAAGAAATTGAGTTATTATGAAGAAAATTCTCTTGCTTTTTATATTGAGTTTTATTTACTCCAATATATTTTCACAAACTGATATTACAGAAAGCGAATTAAAAGAACATCTACAATTTTTAACTTCTGATAAAAATGCAGGAAGATACCCAGGAGGAAAAGAGAACAGATGGGTTGTTAAGTATATAAAAAAGGAGTTTAAGAATTTAGGTATAAAGCCTTTTAAAACAGGATACGAGCAAAATTTTAAAGCAGAGTTACGTGTTGATAAAGGAGAAAAACCGGTTGTAAAAACGTGTAATGTGATTGGTTTTATTGAAGGAAATGATCCTGTTTTAAAAAACTACTACATTGTTTTAGGAGCTCATTATGATCATTTAGGTTTTGGAGGACCCTCTGCAAAATCTGATAAAAGAGGAGTGGTGTATCATGGAGCTGATGATAATGCCAGCGGAACGTCAGCACTGTTGGAAATTGCCGAAAAGCTGGCAGCTAAGAAATCCCAATTAAAAAGAAGCGTTTTGTTTATTGCGTTTGGAGCAGAAGAGCAAGGTTTATTGGGTAGTAAATATTTTGTAGAACACCCCACGGTGTCATTGTCTCAAATTAAGTTAATGATTAATTTGGATATGGTTGGCAGGTTAAATTCAGAGCAACAAGTATATATGGGTGGCGCCGGAACCTTTCCGGGTGGTGTTAAATTTATGACTAATTTAGGAACGTCTTTAGGGTTAAATCCAGTCGTTCATGCAGGATCTGTAGGTGGATCAGACCATGTATCATTTTATAAGAAAGGAATTTCGGTTTTAGGAATACATACAGGAGGTCACCCACAATACCATAGACCAGAAGATACCATAGATTTAATAAATTTGAAAGGTGAAAAGCAGGTTTGTGAATATGTTTTTCAGACTATTTTACAAAAAGCGTCTTCTCATGACGAGATGTCTTTTATTAATCAAGACTAAGAATAAAAAAAGCTTCTACACAAACATATTTGTAGAAGCTTAAGGTCAAGTTTAGTTTATTAAAATTTAATTAGCTAAAACAGTTTTAGCATTGTTAATACTACCGTTAAGAGCATTACGTACTGCATCAACTTTTGTTTTTTCTTTTTTAAGCTCTTCTATGGCACTCAGAATTTCTTCAGTCGATTTACCTTTTAAACGATCATCTGAATAGGGGAATTTATTGCTAAAATCTTCCATCCATTTCATCATATATTTATGGGCATTACCTAATGAATCCAAAGCCTTTTGATACGTTTTGCCAACAGCAGTGGTATCAATTTTCGCTTTTAGTTCAGCTGATAATTTTCCCATTTCGTTCATTTTTGGCATCACTTCGTCATGCACCGCCATGACCTCTTTAAAGGTACTATTAAACTCAAGGGTTTCTTTTGATGGCTTTTTGTCGCAGGAAACAACGAGTACTAAAATTAATGAAAGGACTATTGTTTTTAAAGTTTTCATTTTTATGTTATTTAAGAGTGTTTTTTAAACCAAATGATTTGCTACTAAGTATTCACCAATTTGAATAGCATTGGTGGCAGCACCTTTACGGAGATTATCAGCAACTATCCACATGTTTAAGGTATTAGGTTGTGTTTCATCACGTCTTAAACGACCCACAAAAACCTCATCTTTATCATGCGCAAAAATAGGCATTGGGTATGAGTTTGTAGCAGGATTGTCTTGAACGATAACACCAGGTGTTTCGCTCAATAATTTGCGAACTTCGGCTAAATCAAAATCGTTTTCAAATTCTACATTTACAGATTCTGAATGCCCGCCCGAAGTAGGAATTCTAACAGCTGTAGCAGTTACAGAAAAGGATTTATCATTAAATATTTTTTGAGGCTCTCTGGCTAGTTTCATTTCTTCTTTGGTATAGCCATTATCTTCAAAAACATCGCAATGTGGTAACGCATTTCTACCTATAGGATACGGATATGCCATCTCACCTTCAATACCGGCAATTTCATTTTCTAATTGTTTAACTGCTTTTACACCAGTACCAGAAACGGATTGATAAGTTGAAACCACGACACGTTTCATTTTATATTGTTTATGAAGTGGTGATAGCGCCAAAACCATTTGAATGGTCGAGCAATTAGGGTTTGCTATAATTTTATCGTCTTTTGTTAATTCGTGAGCATTAATTTCTGGAACCACTAATTTTTTTGTAGGATCCATACGCCATGCTGAAGAATTATCGATAACCGTTGTGCCAACTTCTGCAAATTTTGGAGCCCATTCTAAAGAGGTGCCTCCACCAGCTGAAAAAATGGCAATATCTGGTTTGGCTGCAACTGCATCAGCTAAACTAATAACCGTATATTCTTTATTTTTATAGGTTAATATTTTGCCTACAGAACGCTCTGAGGCGACTACTAATAATTCAGTAATTGGAAAATTTCGTTCTGCAAGAACTTTCAGCATTACTTCGCCAACCATACCAGTGGCACCAACAACAGCTACTTTCATGTGTTTATATTTAATAAAATTTGATAGGCAAAATTAGGTATTAATTCTAATTTAAAAATCAAAAAAAGCCTTCATTTTTTAAAAACAAAGGCTTTTTAACAACAAATAACACGTTGTTATTTATTTAACAACAAGTTATTTTTTAAGCAAATCTCTTATCTCTGTTAACAAATCCTCTTGAGAAGGACCTTTTGGAGCTTCTGGAGCTGCCTCTTCTTTTTTCTTAGTTTTGTTGATTCCTTTAATTATCATAAACATTACAAAAGCAACGATTATAAAGTCAATAACATTGGTTAAGAAACTACCATAAAGTACGGCGATTTCTCCTGTCATATTTCCAGCTTTGTCTAGAGTGCCTGGTGTAACGACATACTTTAAATCATTGAAGTCAGATTTAAAAATCAATCCGACCAATGGAGAAACAATTCCTCCGGTAAATGAGGTAACTACTTTATTAAAAGCAGCACCCATAACAAATGCAACGGCTATATCAACCAAATTGCCTTTCATTGCAAAGTCTTTAAATTCTTTTAACATATAATTAAATTTTTAGTTAGTGATAAACTAAAATAGTTAAAATAGTTAAATGTTAAAGTCTGTTCTTTAAAATTATTTTAAATAGACACGTTTAACACGCTGCGAGATTCCTGTAATAAGCTCGTAAGAAATGGTATTTGCTTGCTCAGCTAAGTGTTCTGCGGTAGATTTTGGGTCAAAAACAATAACTTCATCTCCTTCTTTACATGCAATAGTAGTCACATTTACCATAATCATATCCATACAAACATTACCTATAATTGGTGCTTTTTGACCATGAATTATCACAAATCCTTTTCCATTACCATATTGTCTTCCTATACCATCGGCATGCCCAATAGGAAGTGTGGCTGTTTTTGTAATATCACTGCTTTTATAAGCTCTGTTATAACCAACAGATTCGCCTTTATTAATGGTATGAATTTGTGAAATAACGGTTTTTAAAGTGCCTATTGGTTTAAAGTGCTTGTTTTCTTTTTCTGAATTTCCAAAACCATATAAACCAATACCGGTTCTAACCATATCAAAATGTGCCTCAGGATAGTTTAGGATTCCCGACGTATTACACAAGTGAAGCATGGGTTTATAGTCTAATTTTGAAATAAAGTTTTCAGAAATTATATTGAAGGACTTTATTTGATTTTGAGTAAATTTTGTTTCATTTAAATCTTCACTCGCCGCCAAATGTGAAAAAATAGAAGCAACTTTTATACTTGTTGTTTTGTTTAATTTTGACATCAAAAAATCAATATCATTTTCAGAAAATCCAAGACGATTTAACCCTGTGTTAAATTTAATATGAACGGGATAATTAGTTTGATTTTCTTTAGAAGAGGCTTCAATAAATTCATTAAAAATTTTAGCGTTGTATAAGCTAGGTTCAAGACAATTACCAATTAATTCTTTAAAGTTTATAGCTTGTGGATGCAGTACTAAAATAGGTTTGGTAACACCAGCTTGTCGCAAAGCAATACCTTCATTTATATAGGCAACTGCAAAATAATCAACGCTAAGATTTTGTAAATAAAGGGCTATTTCAGTAGCATCGCTGCCGTAAGCAAAGGCTTTAACAACGGCTAAGGTTTTTGTTTTTTTTTGAAGTTTTGATTGTATATACTCAAGATTATGTTTGAGCGCTTTAAAATCAATTTCAAGAATAGTTTCGTTGGCTTTAGGCATCCGTGTTTTTAGGTTTTGAAATCACTTCTTCGGCATCATTAACCTTCATATTACGAACTTTATCACGCATCATGGCTTTGTAATAAGCGCCTCTGCTTAGCGGTTCATATTCTTCTACTTCACCTAAAAGAACCAGGTTATCATTTTTAGATTTTCGGTAGCTATATTGTGCTAAATTACCTGTTCTTGTGCAAACCGCATGGACTTTGGTGACATACTCCGCCGTGGCCATTAAATGAGGCATTGGCCCAAACGGATTACCTTTAAAATCCATATCTAATCCTGCTACAATAACGCGAACTCCTTTGTTGGCTAAATCATTACAAACACGTACAATTTCGTCATCAAAAAACTGGGCTTCATCAATACCAACCACGTCACAGCCATCAGCTAAAATAGGGATATTTGCAGCGGCAGGAACTGGGGTAGACCGGATTTCATTAGCATCATGAGATACCACCATTTCTTCATCATAACGCACATCAATAGTAGGCTTAAAAATTTCTACTTTTTGCCTAGCAAACTGCGCGCGTTTAAGTCGTCTGATTAATTCTTCTGTTTTGCCAGAAAACATAGAGCCACAGATTACTTCAATCCACCCAAATTGTTCTTTATGATTTACTGTATTTTCAAGAAACATTTCGTAATTTTAACACTAAAACAAACCAACTATTCGTTTGTATAAAGGTGGCGCAAATTTATTAAAAATAAAAGCCCAAATAATATAATTCTAAAAAATTAAAACAATGAAGAAGAAACTGGAATCTGAATTGGTAAGTATAGCACACAGAATTCTCAAGTTAAAAGGGAAAGAAGATGTTATAAAAATGCATGCAGAAGTATCAGTTCTTTTTGAAAAACTGTCCGTATTAAAGTTTGCTCAGGAAAATTTTGATGATAATATTCCATCTATAGGAAATGATTCGTCTTTTTTCGGGATGCTTGATAATGCCTTTAATAATACCTTGAGTGATACCATAGAAGTTGAAGATAAAATCTATATTAATCTTGATGATGTGGAACATGACGATATTATGGAACCTGGTATGAAGACCATTAGAGATATGGTTGAACATATGCCAGAAGAGGATAAAGTTTTTAAAGAACCAAATCGAGATAAGCAAAGAAAACAGGAAATATTAGAGGATTTAACCGCTGGCTTTGAAAATTTACCTCAATTTGAACCCGTTGTTAATGCCCAAAAAGTTAATGTAAATAAATCTTTAAATGATAGATTGAAAGCCAACACTTTAAATATCGGACTCAATGATAAGTTAGCGTTTATTAAACATTTATTTGATGGTAAATTAGAAGATTACGAACGGGTTTTGTCTCAAATAAATACAGCAACGAGTTTTGATGAAGCGGGTAAACTTGTTCAAAACATTGTGAAACCAGACTATAATAATTGGATTGGAAAGGAAGAAGTAGAAGAGCGTTTTATGGAAATTATTGAAAGTAAGTTTAATGTATGAGTAAACTTTATATTGTTCCTACACCTATTGGAAACTTAAAGGATATGACCTTTAGAGCCGTTGAGGTTTTAAAGGAGGTTGATTTAATTCTTGCTGAAGACACACGCACCTCTGGAAAATTGTTGAAGCATTTTGAGATTAGTACACATATGCAATCTCACCATATGCATAATGAACATAAAACGGTTGAAAATCTTATTCAAAAACTAAAAAGCGGCACTACAATAGCCTTAATTAGCGATGCCGGAACACCTGCTATTTCAGACCCTGGATTTTTATTAACACGCGCTTGTATTGAACAGAATATAGAGGTCGATTGTTTGCCAGGAGCCACTGCTTTTGTACCTGCTTTGGTGAATTCTGGTTTACCCAATGATAAGTTTGTTTTTGAAGGTTTTTTGCCTGTTAAAAAGGGCAGACAAACACGATTATTATTGCTAGCCGAAGAAACCAGAACTATTATTTTTTACGAATCTCCACATAAATTAATAAAGACTCTAACTCATTTTTGCGAGTATTTTGGAGACGACAGACAAGTTTCGGTTTCAAGAGAACTTACCAAATTATACGAAGAAACCATTCGCGGAACCGCCAAAGAAGTTTTAGAATATTACACCAACAAACCACCAAAAGGGGAGATTGTGATTGTGGTAGATGGAAAGAAATAAAATAAAGTATTTTCTATTTAATACCATCATTTCTAAATAGGTTTTGGCTAATAAAACCCAAGATTTGAGGTTTAGGTATTGCCGAATTTAATGACGAATGCTAATCGAACAAATTAACATTAAGGCTTTAATCCCCTTTTTTAGAACTTAATATTTCAATGAGAAATTTTGTTTCAATATTTATTTCTATTTTACTTGTCATCAACTTTTCAAAATCATACAAGTAATTACAAATCATTTCTATTGTTTGGTAAATCAATGTTGTTCTTCTACTTAAATCATATCTAGTTCGATACAAATCACCAAACTGGAAAACAGAAAAATAGGATGGATGACTATCAAGAGAAAATATTTGATATATTTTATCGTTTGCAATTTTATTTTTTCTTGAGTTTTTAAACATTTCTTTCCAAGAAATATGAATTACTTTATTTTCATTGATTGTAATTTGCCATTTATTAGTTTTTAAACAGTTGTTAATGAACTTTTTATTTTTATTATAAAGTGAAGAGTTTTTAATTTCTTGAGTTAATATTAAAACAAAATCTTTTTCATTTTTAATCTTCGAACTATCATCAGGATTCATTAATACTAAACTATTATCAAGAAGATAAAACCTTTGTTTTAAAGATGAAATTTTCCAAATGTTTTCTATCAACATAAATTCTTCTTTTGACCAATTTCTAATATATAAATGGTTAAAAAAGCAATAGTTTTCAAACAAGGATCTAAAAATGCTCGATTGTGATTGTATGTCTATAATCGAGTTTTCTATTCCTGTAACATTTTTAAGTTTAGTGCCTTCAGATAATTCAAGAATGGAATTTGCTTTTAATAATGACATTTGAAGCATCATGTTAGCAAATTTATTATCATCAAATGAATAATGGTTTTTCACATATATGAAACCAATTTCAATTAAATCGAGTAAGACAGATTTTTGAAATTCATAATTAGATAATAAATCATCTTTTTTTACAAATAATTTTTTTAAAAAATCTTGCTTTGTCATTTTTTAATTAAGTTGAATAATTTATATATGTTTCCCTTTCTCCCAACCATGTTTCCCAAGATACTGTTCGCCACTTTCAACCGCACCTTCTTCAATAGAGGTTCCCATAGAATCGTTCCAACGGTTTAAATATCCAAACAATGAAATCACACCCAACATTTCAACTATTTCGCCTTCATTCCAATAGTCATATAACCGTTTTTTAATATTTTCATCTACGGCATTAGGAACTTGAGACGCAGCCAAACTAAAATCCAATGCTGCACGTTCGGCTTCATTAAAAGCAGGATGAGTTCTGTATTCCCAAATGTTATCCAGTTGCTCTTGCTCGGCACCGTAACGTTCCGCGGCTCGTATAGCATGCGCCTGGCAATAGCGACATCCAGCAGAATTACTACTTACCCAGGCAATCATGCGTTTTAAAGCTGAAGTTACGCGGCCTTCATTTGCCATTACCGCTTTATTTAAATTAATAAACGCTTTAGAAATCGCAGGTCTACGTTGCATAGTTAGTACTGAATTGGGACAAAATCCCAGGGTTTCATTAAAGAATTCGGAAAGTTTTTTGGTTTCTAAATCGTGGTCTGCAGAAAGAGGTGTAACTAGTGGCATAAATTCAAGTTTTCGTTATAATCAAAGGTATAATTTTATTAACTTTCACGTATAATTAAAACATATTTTATGGAGGTTATTTTAAGACCATTCGAACTAAAATTAAAACACACGTTTACCATTTCAAGAGAGTCTTACAGTGTGCAACCTAATTTAATTGTTGAACTAAAAGATGGAGAATTTTCAGGCTATGGAGAGGCAACTTCGAACCCATATTACGGAATTACGGTTCAAAAAATGATAGAAGCCATTGAGCCTCTTAAGTCTAAGATTGAAGCTACTAAGCAGAGTACGCCAGAAGAATTTTGGGATGCTATGTATCCACATTTAAAGCATAATATGTTTGCATTATGCGCGTTAGACTTAGCTTACAACGATTTATATGCTCGTAAAAAAGGCAAAAAACTTTATGAGCTTTGGAATTATGATATTTCAAACAATCCGTTAACAGATTATACCATTGGAATTGATACCATCGATAAAATGGTTTCTAAAATGAAAGAGTTACCATGGCCTATTTATAAAATAAAACTAGGAACCAAAGAAGACATTAAAATAGTTACCGAATTACGTAAACATACCAATGCTATTTTTAGAATTGATGCTAATTGCGGATGGACTGTTGATGAAACCATTAAAAATGCCGTTGCTTTAAAAGAACTTGGTGTTGAATTTTTAGAGCAACCCATGAAAGCAGATGATTGGGATGCACATAGAGAAGTATTTCAAAAATCTGTATTACCGGTTATTGCTGACGAAAGTTGCCAGATTGAAGCCGATGTTGCTAAATGTCATAATCATTTTCATGGTATTAATGTGAAGTTGGTAAAATGTGGCGGTTTAACGTCTGCAAGACGTATGCTTAATCATGCGAAAGATTTAGGAATGAAAACCATGGTAGGGTGCATGACAGAATCGTCGGTTGGGATTTCGGCTATAGCACATCTCCTTCCGCTTTTAAATTATGTTGATATGGATGGCTCTTTATTATTAGCAGAAGATATTGCCACAGGAGTCACTATTAAAGATGGTGTTGTAGGATATAGTTCTTTAAACGGAACCGGGGTTTCTTTAATTTAACGCTACATGATTGTTGAAAATTTCCCTGATAGAACCATACAAGTTGAAGGAAAAGAATATTTGTATTTTGGTGGAACCGCTTATTTAGGGCTTTCAACAAATGCTAGCTTTTTAAAGATTCTTACTCAAAGTATTACTAAATGGGGGTCTTTTTATGGGAGTTCGAGAAGCTCGAATATTAAATTATCTATTTTTAATACGGCTGAAGCTTTTTTTGCTGAACAGATTGGTGCTGAAGCTGCTGTAACCACATCGTCTGGAACACTAGCTGGTAAATTGGTTTTAGACTATTTATCTCAATCTGATTATACCTTTTATCACTATCCAAAAACGCACCCTGCTATTTTACATCCTAATAGTTTGCCTGTATTTGTTAATGGTCAATTACATCCAAATTTACGTAACACGACCAATGAAAATATTGTTATTACCGTTGATGCTGTTTTGGCATTAGAAGTAGAACCAACATCCTTTGATTTTTTAAATAATATTTCTTCAGAAAAAAAGGTAACCCTTGTGGTTGATGAATCTCATAGCTTAGGAATTTTTGGAAAACAAGGGCAAGGAGTTTTTAGTAGTATTTTAAGTGAGAAACTAGAAAGGAAAATAATGGTGTCTTCTTTGGGAAAAGCTTTAGGATTATCAGGAGGGATCATCGCATCGGATAACGATTTTATTGATTCCATAAAAAACGAAATTCTTTTTATTTCGTCATCTTGTGCGAATGCAGGCTACTTAGAAGCCTATTTGCAATCTCAAGATTTAATTCATCAACAACAGAAAAAGCTTAAAGAAAACTTAGCCTTTTTGTTTGATGATTTTAAACCAAAAGAACGTTTTAAGTTTAGTAAAAACTATCCGGTTATTTACTGTAATGAAGACGGTTTTTATGATTATTTATATAAAAACAACATCATTATTACCAACTTTAAATATCCAAATTATGAAGGCTTTATGAGCAGGATTGTTATTTCGGCCAATCATACTCAAGAAGATTTAGAAATCTTGAAGCATGCTTTAATACATAGATTATAATAAAAAAACCCGCTTATTATAATAAGCGGGTTTTTATTTAACAAATTTCTATTTAATCAGCAGTATTCCACCAAACAGGAGTTGTTAATCTTACATACGGATCATTATTTGGCATGTTTTCATAATTTCTGTCTTCTTCATTATATTCATATACCATAGCTTGAATCCAATCATCATCATTTGGAAATATATCAAGGTTCACATTGTCTGGACGTTGTAAACCAGGATAAATATCAGAGCTATAATCCATTCGTCTCATATCTACCCAAGTTTCAGGGTTTAATACATTAGCTATATATTTTTGAACCATGATATGAGATAGACTGATATTGGTTGTTCCAACTTCTGTGTCCAATAAATTTAAATATGCAGTTTTCGCTGCAGAATCAACACCAAGTTTGTCTAAATCAGCTTGAACACCTTCTTTAAAGGCAGAATAAGCTCCTGAAGGATCATTGCTTCGTAATTTTGCCTCAGCTTCAATAAACTTCACTTCACTAAAGTTTATCATATCTGTTGTTGAATTAGGACTTGTATAGAATCCTCCATTCCCTAAAGAATAATCATCACTTGGGTTGCCATCTAACCCTCTGCCAGTTACAACACCATGATAGCCGCCGTTTACTGCTTCGGGAACAATAATTGTTAATCTAGGATCCTCAATAGGAACAGCAAGATTTAATGGATTTTTTAGTAATTCAACAAAGAAGTTTGAAAAATAATCAAATCTTGATGAGCCATAGCCACCTACTGCAAATGGTTGGATATCATTTGAAGAAGGACCTCCACCATAAGTTTTTTGAGCATTTTCAGCATTAGAACTAATGGCTAATTGACAAGCTGTAATTATAGCCTGAGCATCATAAGAAGATTTTTTACTTAAATGATTTAAGTATCGCGCTTTTATTGCATAAGCAAATTTTTTCCATTTTGCTTGATCACCTGCATAAAGTACATCACCTCCTTCTTCGTTTAATGCGATTGGGCTCGATTCATCCAATTCTGCAATAGCTTCATCTATATAATCAAAAATGGCTTGATATACTTGTTCTTGAGTTGCGAATTTTGGTGTTATATTCATAGAAGAAACACCATCGTAAGTGTCATCTAAAACAATATCACCATATTGGTCTGTTGTCATTCCTAATATATAAGCTCTAAGAATTTTACCAACGGCAACAAAATTAGGAGCATTATCTCTTTTTCCTAAAACAATTAAATCTGCTGTATTTGGTAATGAGTATACATAGGCATTTTGCCAAAGGAAATAACGTCCTGTGGTAAATTCATTACTCCAAGTCTCAGAGTAATAATTAGCAACATTTTGAGAACCATATTGTGTAACACCTAATACCTCACGACTACCTCTGTATTGAGCTTGAGCCGTTGTGTTTTCAATGGCTCCTTGAATTCTGTACTGAGGAGGCAAGGAAGAGGTTGTAGGTTGTGTTTCAGATCCGTTTACATCAAAATAATCATCACTGCACGAAACAGTTATGGTTAATAATGTTAGTAGTAAATATTTGTATAATTTCATAATTTATAATTTTTTTAGAATCTAACTTTTAAACCAAAATCAAAACCTTTTGTATTAGGTGTCCCTAAATTATCAATAGCCATAGACCCTGCACCAGAAATTCCAGCACCAAATGTATTTACTTCAGGATCAACCCCACTATAATCTGTTATAGTAAATAAGTTTCTTCCTGTAACGTAAAGCTCTAACGATGATAAAGACATTTTATCAAGTATTGTTTTAGGGAAATTATAAGCTAAGGTTACATATCTTAATCTAGCAAAAGAACCGTCTTCTATAAAATTTTCAGAATTTCTATAGTAATAATTTTGATAGAAAGCTTGATCCATTGGAACTGCAACGGTATTGGCAGCACCATTTACATCAACACCTGGTAGAACGATAGTTTCATTTCTGTTTAGAGTTTGTTTACTAAGACCATAATATTGTAATGCAGATTCAGTAGCGTTATACACATCGAATCCTTGAACAAAATCTAATAAAAAAGATAAACGGAAATCTTTATATTTTAACGTATTTGAAATCCCTAATGTCCAATCAGGCATACGATCTACATTATCATATGTTTCTTGCACTAGTGTTGGTAGTCCATTAGAATTAATAACAACGTCACCATTGTCATTTTTTTGAGGTCTGTAGCCTCTTAAGCCAAATAGCGAGCCATCTAAAATAGCAGCACCAGCAGCGGTACTATTAAACGTCCAAGAATCTGATAAATAAACTTCGTTAAGGAAACCAGGTAAATCATTAACTTTACTATTGTTAACACCAAAATTAAAATCAATATTCCAAGAAAGTGCTTTACTAGGTGGTAATACTTTAACAGAAAGCATTGCTTCTACACCACTGTTAGTTATAGATCCTCCATTAAGTGTTGCATAAAATGTTCCTGTTGTAGGAGGGACCCTGATATCTCTTAAGATTTGATTTTCAGATTTACTGGTATAATATGTAAAATCAAAATTCACTCTACTTTCAAAGAAACGAGCATCAAGTCCTATTTCAAAACTTCTTGTAAACTCAGGTTCAAGATTAGGGTTTCCTACATCAACTCCATTCCAAGTATATGCTGAACTTGCTAATGAGTTTATATTAGTTGACAGAGAGCTTTCTAATGCTCCAATAGGAGCATCTTTTCCTACTTTAGCCCAAGTAGATCTTAGTTGTAAATAGGATAATCCATTTGGAGATGTAATATCATGACCACCTTTTTTGAACAAATCCGTTATTACTGCGGACATACCAACTGATGGATAGAAAAATGATCTTTTATCTTTAGGAAGTGTAGAACTCCAGTCATTTCTTCCAGTAGCTGTTAAAAATAGTGCGTTTTGCCATCCTAATTTTAACTCGCCAAATACACCTACAATACGTTTTCTAGTTATTAGCTCAGAAATACTTTGATCTTCCTGCAAAACATTTCCAATACTATATATTCCAGGGGCTTGAAAACCTAAACCACTAGTATAAGTTGTTCTAATATCTAATTCTTCAACAGAGTTTCCTAATAGAGCATTTAAAGAAAAATCTTCCGTAATATTTTTTTGATAGGTTAATAAAAAATTAGAATTTAATCGTTTACTATCTTTTTCAAATTGACTAATATAACCGTTTTCTCTGTTGTCAATAAGAGAACCATCTCCAGTTACTTTTTTGTTGTATTCGCTAAAATTATCAATTCCTAACTTATAGTTAATATTAAAGTCGTTTAAGAAATTGTAATTTAAACTTATAGCACTTATTAAACGCTTAACATCATCTGTGTTCGGACTATTTTTTATACTCCAGTAAGGATTATCGAACTGTTGATCTAAAAAATAACTTTTTTGAGAATTATCAGCATTTAAATAGTCTTTCGCATCAATATTACTAGGATATGATAATAAACTTAAAAAACTACCACCTGAAGCATTTCCTTGTTTTGTGCTATTTATTTTTGTGGTAATATAGTTTCCATTAATACCTAACGTAAGGTTATCAGTAATTTTAGATGATGAATTAATTTTAAACGATGTTTTATCATAGCTTGTGCTTTCTATAACGCCATTTTGTGAAACATCTCCAATAGAAAAATATAAGTTACTTTTATCGTTACCACTAGAATAGCTTACGTTATGATTTTCTGTAACAGCAGTGGTATAAAAATCTTTTATATTATTAAATTTAGAACCAGAAATTGGATTTCCCCAAGATAAATTGGATTCAGGATTAATAGTTGTTCCTGTGGTGCCAACAATTTGAGCGCCTTGCCCATATATTTGTTGGATACTTGGAGTTCCCAAAACATTATCAATTGATAATGATCCAGAGTAAGTAACCTGGCTAACACCAGCTTTCCCTTTTTTTGTGGTAATAATCACGGCGCCTTCAGCAGCTTGAATTCCATATAATGCAGCAGCAGCAGGACCTTTAAGAACAGAGATGCTTTCAATGTCTTCTGGATTGATATCTGAAGCTCTATTGGTACTTGCAACTTCTAAACTTGAACTTGTTGAGTTATCTATAGGAAGACCATCAACAATAAAAAGAGGTTGATTGTTTCCTGTAATAGAAGAACCTCCACGAATCATAATAATTGCAGAAGAACCAGGAGCTCCACCAGAATTTACAATGGTTACACCAGAAACTTTTCCTTGTAAACCATTAACCATACTATTCTGATTACCTTCCATTAGGCCTTCAGCTTTTACGGCTTGTACTGCATATCCAAGAGATTTTCTCTCTTTTTTAATACCTAATGCAGTAACTACTACTTCATCAAGTTGACCAGCATCTTCTTCTAAACTTACGTTTAATGAAGTTCCGGTTACAGTAACTTCTTTGGCTTTAAAACCTAAGAAGGAAAAAATTAATACATCACCTTGATTTGCAGAAATTTTATAATTTCCATCAAAATCAGTTGAAGTTCCATTGTTAGTACCTTTTACTTGAATATTTACACCAGGTAACGGAACACTTGACGCGTCTGTAACCTTACCATCAACTGTTATGTTTTGAGCAAACAAAACACTACATGCGGCTGTAAAAAAAACGAGAAAAGAGAGGGTAGTTTTTTTTTTCATATGGATGAGTTTGAATTATTAGTTACTCAAAAATAATAAAAATTTGCGGTTTATTGCATTATTTTGCATGTTTTTGCATTTTTTATGATGTATTTTTAATTTTTTGCTTGTTTGGGTATTAATATTTAGGAATTAAGTTTAATAAAAAGAATATTTAATTATTTATGAAGGCGTATAAGTATTTACAAATAAAAAAAACCGCTTAATTTATTAAGCGGTTTTTAAAATTAAACATTATTATTTTTTATTGTGCCCACCAAACACTTACGGTAGGTTCTTCTTCATAATCAAATGCTTTTGGATTA
The DNA here is from genome assembly GCF_011762485.1 of Yeosuana marina. GTDB lineage: Bacteria > Bacteroidota > Bacteroidia > Flavobacteriales > Flavobacteriaceae > Yeosuana > Yeosuana marina. The sequence continues at coordinate 135,018 of NZ_JAAKGI010000001.1, read as the reverse complement.
GCATTCTTCTCAGATGTTGGATAAATAGCTCTTCTAAACCAAAGGCCGTCATAATCATCTACCACATCATCTAGATTTAAACGAATCGCTAAATCTTTAAATACATCAGAAGAGAAATCGTATCGTCTTAAATCATTATAAGTTTCAGCATTTAAGTTATTAGCAATATATTTCTCTTTCATAATATGATTTAACATTAACCCTGCTTCACCAACATCTACAGATGTATCTGCCATATAATCAGTGCCATCAACTCCAATTTGATCCATACTGGCTGATATACCTGCCATATAAGCATTATAGGCCTCTGTTGTAGATCCTGTGCTAGTGCTGGTTCCTCCATCGGATAAGAACGCAGCTTCAGCCTTAATAAACATAGCTTCTGCATAGGTAATTAAAATTAATGGAGATGTAGAACTGGTATAGTAACCCCCTTCTTTAAAGAATGTATTAAGAGGTTCTCCATCCGAAGAATCGCCAATTCCACCATTCATACCACCTCTCCATGGGTCTCCTGGATCTCCTTCGTTTTGATAGATTTCATGAAGTCTAGGGTCTTCAGTTATAACACCGCTTTGGAATGGATACGATGTGCCATTCATCATGCTAACTATTTGATCATTAGGCGCTACAAAATAGTTTCCTGTTTGTCTCGTTAAAATAGATCCTTGATACCAAGGATTTAGCTCATTTTCTGGATATACCATCATGAAGTTATCATCGTTAGAAGTAAATCCATTTGCTATTGATGTAAGTACATCATTAGGAGTTGTAATTCCTTTTTGAACTAAATGAAGCTGAAAACGTGCTTTAAGTGTATACGCAGCTCTGAGCCATTTATCAAAATCACCTCCATAAATAAGATCTTCGCTTCCCATATTAATAAAAGAATTGTCTGGTGCTTCAAGAATGTGAATAGCTTCATCTAAAAGAGAAAAAACACTATTGTAAATTTGTTCTTGAGAATCAAAATCAGGATGAGGATATTTAGATGACTGTCCTGCCTGTGAGTAAGGAATTTTATCCCACATATCTGCAGCTAAACCAATATTAGCGGCCTCAACTATTAAGGCAACAGCTCCATAGTGTAAAGCTCCTTTTTCATTAGCCTTATCTTTTATTAACTTTAGATTTGGTAATACCCTTAGGTATATATTACTCCAAGTTGAAGCCATTTCAGATTTACCCGCCGCACTATAACCGTAGCCTCCAAAATATTGACTGTAATTTCCAGCAACAACAGAAGCGTAGTATTGAGCCAACATTGTATTATACAATACAGGACCCATGAGATCTTTCATATCTAGTTGATCTAAAGGCACAGAATCAACGGGAGTATTTATATCAAAATACTGATCGTTACATGCTGTGAATCCAACAACTATTACAAATAAATATATTTTTAATATTTTTTTCATTTTCATTTTTTTTAAAATCCAATTTGAAGACTAACACTATAATTCTCTGTCAATGGTATTCCTTGACCAGAAAAACCATAAATACCACTACCAGCTGAAAAAGTACTTCCTTCAGGATCATATCCATCGTAAGGTGTCCATAGCAAAATATTGTTAGCACTTGCACTAACCGAAATACTACTTAAATTTAACTTTTTCAAAAGGACATTCGTTAAATCATACGATAAGCTAACGTTACGTAATTTAATCCATGAGGCATCTTGTAAAATATTTTCAGCTGCTCCAGTATATCTTGACCAGCTTCTGTAGTAACCTTCATCTAAATTTACTTGCGTTGTATTTGGAATGTAGTTTCCTGGATTGGCAGGATCTTCCATGACTCCATCAAACACATAATCACCAGTTCTAACTCTATATTCTGTTGCAATACTAGTACCTCCTCTTAACATTTGGCGTCTGGCCCAACTATATTTGTCACCTCCTTTTTTCCATTCAAGTAAGAAATTAAAGCCTAAATTTTTCCATTTAAAATTAGTTCCGATGGAAGTAATAAAATCAGGAAGTGCGTTACCCACTTTTACATAATCATTGTCACGATCTAAAGTAGGGTATCCGTTACTATCAAGATAAAGTTGTCCTTCAATATATTTTAAGTTGTATCCATACATACTTCCCATTTCGTCACCTTCTTTTACTCTTGCAAAAATTTCTGGACCACCATCTCCGTAATAGTTAATATTGTCTATATCATCTGGCAAGTCTATAACTTTACCTTTGTTAGTTGAGAAATTCCAGATCAATTCAAGAGAAGTGTCTGCAGTACTTAATATTTTACCACTTACTAACAACTCATGTCCCCATGTTTTGTAATCCCCTGCGTTTGTAACATAAGAAGATAAGCCAGTTGAATAAGGAACCGAAGTATTAAAAATTTGACTGCTCACTTTTGTAGTATAATATGAATAATCGATACGAATTTTATTTTTGAAGAATCTTAAATCTGTACCTATTTCAATACCTTTAGAACTTTCTGGAACCATGTTTACATCTCCAGCTAGAGTTGATGAGGCATAACCTCCAACACCTCCAAAAGGAAAACCATCTGCTGGATATATTAATTGGCCAACTTGTCCAAATTGTGGACCATTACCAACTTCGGCGTAAGAGGCTCTAAGTTTACCAAAAGAAAGGATATCATTATCTATTAAAATATCTTCAGTAAAAACATAAGAAGCACTTATAGAAGGGTAGAAGAACGAACGATTCTGTTTTGGTAATGTAGAAAGCCAGTCGTTTCTACCTGTTATGGATAAGAAAAGTTTATCGTCATATTCTAATTTTAATTCACCAAATACACCTACAGTTCGTTGGTGGTTTATGCTGTTCGAATTATCCCTATCAGTTGTATTACTAATATGATTAAAATATGGAAGATTAAAATTTTGACCATACATTCTATTGTAAATACGTTTTTTATCTAGAATTTGATTACCAACCATGAGTGAGGTTGTAAATTTTTCAGTCCAGTCCTTTGTGGCAGTAGCTATTAAGTTAGATTCTAATCCTGTAAAGTTGATGTTTTCATTAACTATAAAACCGTTTACTTGCGTTCCAGAATCTAAGTCGGCAGAAACAAAACGATTTCTAAGATCAGAATAATTATCAACTTGAGCTTTATAATTAACATTTAACCAATCTTCAGGAGCCCAATTAAAATTAACATTTCCTGTCCATCTATTTACTTCATCCTCTAAAGCACTTCTTTCAGCATAATATCTAGGGTTGTCAATAATGCCATGAGAGAAATCTCTTTCCGATCCATCAGCATTTTGATAATCATTAACAGGAAAACTCCAAATAAAATAAGCTAGTGAACTCATTATTGATTTATCACCGCCATTTGCTCTTCTTCCTCCAGATTTGGAATAATTTATAGAAGAATTTAATTTAAAATTATCTGTAATTTGATAACCTGCACTTAATCTCATATTTATTTTCTCATAATCTGAGTTTGGAATCGTGCTTTTTTCCTTTTGATCTCCTAAAGATAAATAGTAATTCATTTTTTCAGTGGCTCCAGAAATGCTTAGGTTTGTTTCTGTGTTAATACCTGTTTTAAAAATATCCATCGGATCGTAAAATTTATCATTTGATAAATCTACTACAGTACCATCATCTAATGTATAAGAATCAGCAGATAACTCAGGACCCCAATTGTAAAATACGGTACCTCCCAATCTGGTAAATCCAGTTTCTGTTTCAGGCGTATATAATTGTCTTGGCGCTCCGTTATATCCTTCGCGATATGTTTTTTGATACTCTGGAGTTTTAACAACATTTCTAAAAGTGGTTGAAGTTCTCAGTTTGATTTGAGCCTTTCCTTCTTTTCCTTTTTTAGTTGTAATTACAATAACACCATTAGCGGCCTCAACACCATACAACGCAGTCGCGGCACCACCTTTCAAGACACTTATTGATTCTATATCGTTGGCATTGATGTCACCTGCACGACTAGTAAATCCAAATTGATCAAAACTTCCTGGGGAATTTGATCCTGCGCTTGGCAAAATGTTACCCGAAAAAGTATCATTGTTAAGTGCTACTCCGTCTAAAACAATAAGGGGTTGGTTATTTCTACCTGGTGCTATTGATGTAATACCACGAATTGAAATATCAGCTCCTGCACCAGCTCCACCAGAATTTTGGTTGATTTGAAGTCCGGCCACCTGACCTTGTAGTGCGGTTATACCATTCATTTGACCAGATAGATTAAGGTCTTCTGCTTTGACTTGAGAGACAGAATAACCTAATGATTTTTCTTTCTTTTCAATCCCAAAAGCAGTAACGACTACTTCATCAAGTTGACCAGCATCTTCTTCTAAACTTACGTTTAGAGAAGTTCCAGTTACAGTAACTTCTTTAGTTTTAAATCCTAAAAAGGAATAAACCAGTACATCACCTTGATTTGCTGAAATTTTGTAATTTCCGTCAAAATCAGTTGAGGTTCCATTGTTAGTACCTTTTACTTGAATATTTACACCGGGTAACGGAACACTTGACGCGTCTGTAACCGTACCGCTAACTGTTATGTTTTGAGAAAACAATACACTACATGCAGCTGTAAAAAAAACAAGAAAAGAGAGGGTAGTTTTTTTTTTCATATGGTTGAGTTTGAATTATTAGTTATCCAAAAATAAAAAAATTTTGCACTTTTTTGCGTGATTGTGCATTTTTTTTGCAAAATTAACTTGATTGTCGCATATTTATAAAATATTATGTAAGAATTATGTTAAAACAGGAAAGACATCAAATAATTTTAGATAAGTTAAAAATTAGTAAAAAGGTGTTGTCAGGTAAGTTAAGTGAAGAATTATTGGTTTCAGAAGATACCATTCGAAGAGATTTAAAAGAGCTAGAATCTAAAGATTTAATTTATAAAGTTCATGGAGGCGCTTTAATTAAAGATAATAGAGTATTGTCTTATGATGAACGAAGTGTTGCTGACATTAACGAGAAAAAGGAGATCGCAGAAAAAGCTGTAAAATTAATTAAGGACGGCCAAGTTATTATTATGAGCGGTAGTTCAACTAACCTGGAACTAGCTAAAATTATACCACCAGAAATTAATGCTACTGTTTATACCTATAGTATTCCCATTGCTGCACAACTATCGCATCACCCTTCAATAGAAGTCATTTTTATGGGTGGTAAATTAAATAAAGCCGCTCAAGTAACAGTTGGTATCGATTTAGTAAACTTTATATATAATATTAGTGCAGATATTTGCTTTATTGGGACAGAAGGTATTGATATTAGTCGGGGTTTAACAGAACCAGATTGGGAGGTTTCACATATCAAGAAAAGTATGATACATGCCTCAAATTATGTGGCAGTTATGTGTATTAGCGATAGAATAATGTCAGTAAAAAGACACTCAGTCGTACCTATTCAAAAAATTGACGCTATTATTTCTGACATTGATCCAAGTGACCCTATTTTTAATGACTTTAGAGATTTTGATTTAACAATTATTTAATTTAAAACGCATGACTTTGTATAGAAAATCCCTTGTTTTAATTGTATTAATGTTTTCTCTTTACGGCTGTAGATCTTCTTACATTTCTAAAAACATTACAAAAAAAATTGAAACCTCTTTTTATGATAATCAATTTACAGGGCTTTTAGTTTATAATCCAGCAACCAAAGACACGGTGTTTAAGCATAATGCTGATAGGTATTTTACGCCTGCTAGTAACACTAAAATTTTTACTTTATACACGGCGTTGCAATTTTTACCTAAGGACTTACCTGCATTTAAATATCATATAGAACAGGATACGATTACTATTGAAGGCACAGGTAATCCTGCGTTTTTACACCCTTTTTTTAATGATAGTACTGCTTTAAAAATGGCTAGTCATTACCAAAAGGTTAATTTAATATGTGATAATTTATTAGATGATAAATTTGGACCTGGTTGGGCTTGGGAAGATTACGATACCTATTTTAGTCCAGAACGAACTAGTTTTCCTATGTATGGCAATGTGCTTACAATAACCAATCAAGATAGTTTGCAAAGTACACCAAGTGTTTTAAAAAATCATATTATCGACTCTATTGCAAAAAAATATAGAAGTTATAATAAAAACACCTTTTTCTATAATTTGAAAGAGAAGGATACGGTAGAAGTTCCTATGGTTATTGATACGACATTAATTTCTAAATTATGGAATGATATTTTACCTGGAAAAGTGTCTATATCAAATTTTTCAGGAAAACCTTTGGAGCATACAGCCTATAGTATTCCATCTGATACCTTATATAAACGGATGCTGCTGGTAAGTGATAATTTTTTAGCAGAACAAATGCTGATTATGGCATCTTCTACTTTGTCTGATACCTTGAGTTCAAAACGAATGCGAGATTATGTTTTAGACAATCAACTAAAAGACTTAAAACAAAAACCTCGATGGGTTGATGGCTCTGGGTTAAGCCGATATAATTTGTTTACACCAACATCGTTTGTTCAAGTTCTTGAAAAGTTATATCATGACATTCCACAAGAGCGTTTATTTAATTTATTTCCTGTTGGAGGCGAATCTGGAACCTTAAAAAAATATTATTCTGGCGGTGATAAACCCTATATTCATGCAAAATCAGGCACTGTTGGAAACAATTATTCTTTAAGTGGTTATTTGGTTACAAATTCTGGTAAAACACTCATTTTTAGTTTTATGAATAATCATTACAGAAAGCCTACTGATGAAGTTAAAAAACACATGCAATTGGTCTTTGAATGGCTTCGCGATAATTATTAAAAGCTATTATCGGTAAATCAGTGCATTTTTAAAATGACTTTCTTTAGTCTTTAAATTAATTAAGAATCCATTAATAACCGCATAGTCAATAGTATCATTTTTCTGCAATAAAAAAGTTGAATTAGCGCCTGGTTTTAAAACAAGTTTAGGAGTCTTATTTCCTGCTTTAATTAAATTAATTGGTAAGGACGTGTATTTTTTATCCTTAGGTAATTCTTCGAGTTGTACATAGGTATATCCCGATTTTAAAAGCTCATAAGTATCTAAACCAGATAAGTCTTTTATAGATTTAAATACTTTAGGATATATATTGCCTTCAATAATTCTATAATCACTAGCATCAAAGGTGTTGTATCCGTAATAGGTTGATAAATCACCCTGATCCATAACCTTTCCTATATTGTAATAGTCTGAGTGATCTTCATTATCTACTTCTAAATGATTAATTCCTAAATCAATAGTATAGTTGTTATCTAACAACGTATAGGTTGCTCCCAAAATTTTTAAATCAAATAACTTGCGGTCATTCTGAGGTATTTTATCATACTCTTTAATAGAGATGTTTTTGTAGTTTTCTTTAGCAATACTGTAAATGGCTGATAGAATGGACACATAGTTTAATCGTCTTATCTCTTGTTTTTCTACGTCGTTTTTGTACCCTCCAGATTCAATTAAAATAGTACTTGTTCCCCATTTTTGAATGTTATCACCAAAAGCCCTGGGTTCAAAATCGTCATTATATCTGCCTACTTGTCCTGGCGCGTATTTTTGAATGATGCTATTCATAAACACAATCACTTTCATAGCATTGCCACGGACCGTATTAATGTCTTTTTCATAATTATAAGCAGGCGCCAAATAGGAAATGGTTGCTGGTTTATCGGTACGCTCGGCATTGTAATAAATACTTTGGTCATGTAAATTAAATCCAAAATCGGCATTTAGGCTGTCTCTAACACGTTTTAAGGTTTTACTTTCTGGCGATTCTAATCTTACAGCATCTCTATTAATATCAACGCCTAATGCATTTCGCCTTGTGAAATTTTCTGCGCCATCAGGATTTAACATAGGTAAAAAATGAAGCGTTAAATTGCTTAATATGGCTTCTTTTTCATCTGAAAATTCAGAACCATTCAAAAAATTAAAAATATCAAAAATGGCTTGTGTTGCTGTGGGTTCATCGCCGTGCATTTGAGACCATAAAAGGACATTCGTTTTTCCTGAGCCAATACTTATCAAGCTTAAATCTCTCCCTTCAATAGATTGTCCTACCTTTTTTATAGTGTATTTTGAATTTTCTTTAAGCCTATCAATTAATGGCTGAATGTCGGTATGTTTTATGCGCCGTTCACCTAGACTTGTCTCTTTGTAGGTGTTATATGTTTCGTATAATTTTGAAGTAATATCATTATTTTGACTGACAACAGTTGTTGTAAATAATAAGAGGAACAGTTTTAAAATGCGTGTCATATTAATTAATTGTTTTTTTTGGTGCATATTTTAAATGAAGTTCTTTAGTACCTTCTTTTACAGCGTTTAAAAAGTCTTCTCCGGGATCTGTTTTTTCAGTTCGGTAACCAGCATCTTTTTCTAACCATAAATCGGTTCCTTCAAAATTTGTGTATTCGTAATGCCCAATTAAATAGTCGATATCATATTTTTTGGCAAGGTATTTTACTAACCAAATATTGGCTTTAATTTGAGCTTCGGTTAACGGTTTGTCTTTTGTTCCTCCTACATTTTCTACACCAATAGCACAATGGTTTAAACCAATTACATGTCTGGCCATAGTGGTTTCGGGCATTAAACGGTAAATAGTACCATCTTGGTCTACAACAAATTGCGAAGACACATTTAAGGCGCTTACCGATTTAATATCTGGTCTCGAGTTTGATAATGTAGGACTATTAAAAGCTTCAAATGTTTTTTCTAAGGTAGGAATAGCTGTCCAATGTAAAACAATCATTATGGGCGTTATGGTAGGTTTTTCTTGATGTAATCCATAGTGGTTCGCTAGATATTCTAACGTTAATTGAGTACGCAAATCATCAAAGATAATGGGTTTAGAAATAATTTTTTTTGAAGTGTCGCAAGACAACAGAAATAAAAGGCTAAAGCAGAATGTTAAAATTTTCATTTTAAAGGATATTAGTTTTTTTAATAAGAAACAGAGAGTCAGTGTTTAAATAACAAATTAAAGGTATTAATTTATAATTATATATAAAGTGTTGAAATTGTTTAAATTTATATATAGTATTTTTGACAATAACAAAAAACAATTCAGAAAATGACAAATCATATTACGACAACGTGGTTAGGTGGCATGAAGTTTGAAAGCACTAATCCGTCAGGACATAATCTGTTTATTGATGCAGGGCCAGAAAACGACGGACAAGGGGAAGGGTATCGCCCTAAAGCGTTGATGCTATCTGCACTTGCTGGATGTTCAGGTTTAGATGTGGCGGCACTGATAAAGAAAATGAAGCTGGAAGTTGATGATTTTAAAATTGAAATAGATGCTGATCTTACAGAAGAGCATCCAAAATTTTATGATAAAGTAACTATGGCATTTCATTTTTTTGGAACAGACCTTAACGAAAGTAAGCTTCAACGCGCCGTTGATTTATCGGTTGAAAAATACTGTGGTGTTATGGAGATGTTTCGCCAGTTTTCAGAATTAAAAATAGAAACACATTTTCATAAAAAATAGTCTGTAAATCAAGTTTTGTTATGCGCTGGACACTTAAATCGCAACCAGAATCTAAAAAAATTGAAGCTTTACAAAATGCGCTTCAAGTAGATGCTATTACAGCGACTCTGCTTTTAGAAAGAGGCATAGAAACCTATGATGAGGCTAAGAAATTTTTCAGACCAAGTTTAGACGATTTGCATGATCCATTCTTAATGAAAGATATGGATAAAGCGGTAGCGCGTATTGAAAAAGCAATGGCCAACCAAGAAAATATCTTGGTTTTTGGTGATTATGATGTTGATGGCACCACATCTGTGGCGTTAATGGCGTCGTATTTAAAAACTAATTATCCTTTAGTTTATACCTATATTCCCAATAGATATGATGAAGGATATGGCATTTCATATAAAGGAATTAATTTTGCTTTAGAGAACGATTTTACTCTTATTATTGCTTTAGATTGTGGTATTAAAGCGGTCGATAAAGTAGCTTTTGCAAAAGAAAAAGGGATAGATTTTATTATTTGCGACCATCATAGACCAGGAGTAGAAGTACCAGATGCAGTCGCTGTTTTAGACGCGAAACAAGACGATTGTTCGTATCCTTATAAAGAATTATGCGGATGTGGTGTTGGGTTTAAATTGATACAGGCATTAGCGTCAAAACAAGGCCAAACGGTTGATAATTTGGTATCTTATCTCGATTTAGTGGCCACGGCCATTGGTGCCGATATTGTTCCCATTACTGGAGAAAACAGAGTGCTGGCTTATTACGGATTACAAGTAATTAATATCAATCCGAGACCTGGAATAAAAGCCATTCTTGAGCAAGTCAATAAAACAGAGCTTACCATTACCGATGTTGTTTTTGTGGTCGCACCAAGAATTAATGCCGCAGGTAGAATGAAGCATGGAAATTATGCAGTTACCTTATTAGTTGAAGAAGAGTATGAAAATGCGCAACAGTATGCCGCTGAAATTGATGATTATAATTCAGATAGACGAGAAGAAGACAAGCGTATCACTGAAGAAGCATTAAAACAAATAGTAACAAATAAGGAAGAAAACAATCTAACTACGGTTGTTTATCAAGAAGATTGGCATAAAGGCGTTATTGGTATTGTTGCCTCCAGATTAACCGAAACGTACTATAGACCCACATTAGTATTTACCAGAAGTGGGGATAAATTAGCAGCATCAGCAAGGTCTGTAAGAGATTTTGATATATATAATGTTTTGGAAGCGTGCAGCGAACATATCGAACAGTTTGGTGGTCATAAATATGCTGCAGGATTAACGCTTAAAGAAGAAAATTATGAAGCTTTTAAACAGGCTTTTGAAGATGAGGTATCGAAGACTATAGACAGGTCGTTATTAATTCCAGAAATTAAGATTGATGCTAAAATTGACTTAAAGGATATCACGTCAAAGTTTTATAGAATACTAAAACAATTTGCTCCTTTTGGCCCCGAAAATATGACTCCAATTTTTATGACTGAGAATCTAACAGATACTGGCTATGGAAAATGTGTGGGAGAGGATAAAACACATTTAAGAATGACCGTAAAACAAGGAGAATCAAATAGTATTGTGGGTATAGGTTTCGGAATGGGAGATAAGTATGGTTTAATTTCAGATAAAAAAGTGTTTAAAGCGGTCTATTCTATAGATGAAAACGAATGGCAAGGACATGTTAGTTTACAACTTAAATTGAGAGATATTAAGGGTATAGATGAAGAAGTTAACGAGTAAGGATCCTTATGCCGCTTTAAGAATCAAAGAATTCAAGATTTTTTTATTGTTGCGATTTGTGTTAGTATTTGGCTGGTCTATGCAATTTATTGTGATAGAATGGCAAGTATATAGCATTACCAAAGATCCGTTATCGTTAGGGGTAATTGGTTTAATGGAGATTATTCCAGCCCTTTCCATGGCCTTATTTGCTGGCCATATTGTAGATCAAAGAGAAAAACGAAATCTATTAGCCATATGTCTTGCCGCTTTTTCGTTGATTAGTTTGGGACTGTTTTTACTCACTTGGCCCGTTATAGTTTCAACGTGGTCAACTAAAACTATTTTATACTCTATATATGCATTGGTTTTTTTCGGAGGATTTTTACGTTCTTTTTTTGGTCCTACCATTTTTTCACTAATTGCGCTTATTGTTCCTAAAAAATTATATCCTAATGCTGCCACTTGGAGCAGTTCTACATGGCAAATGGCATCGGTTTTAGGACCTGCATTTGCAGGGTTTGCAATTGGATGGATTGGAGTACATTGGTCGCTTTGTATTATTTTTAGTTTGGTTATTTTGTCATTAATCATTCTATTGCAGATTAAGAAAAAACCCATTTTGAATCCAAAATTAGGAGAACCTATTATTGAAAGTTTAAAAGAAGGTGTTCGTTTTGTTTTTAAAACAAAAGCAATTTTGGGAGCTTTAACCTTAGATATGATTGCTGTTTTATTTGGAGGAGCCGTTGCGTTGCTACCAGTATTTGCGCAAGATATTTTAAAGGTGGGATCAGAAGGGTTTGGCATTTTAAGAGCAGCTCCAGCTGTGGGCGCTTTTTTGACCATGCTGATTACAGCATATATTCCTATTAGTAAAAATGCAGGGATGAAACTTTTAGGTGCTATTTTTGGATTTGGGGTTTGTATTATTGTTTTCGGATTGTCTTCAATATTCTGGATTTCGGTAATGGCCTTATTTTTTAGTGGTGTGACCGATGGTATTTCCATGGTGATTAGGCAAACCATTTTACAAATAAAAACACCAGACAATATGCGCGGACGCGTAGCTTCTGTAAACTCGATGTTTGTAGGATCATCGAATGAACTTGGAGCTTTTGAAAGCGGCTTAACCGCAAAACTTATGGGAACTGTTACCGCTGTAGTTTTTGGAGGAACAATGACCTTAATTACAGTAGTTACAACAGGATTAGTACTACCATCATTTAGAAAACTAGATCTTACTAAAGATATTGAAGCCCACGAAAAAGAAGATTAATATTTTTTTAACTCAAAAGATTCTCCATCAAAAACACCATAGGTATAATATTGAATCCAATCTCCAAGATTAATGTATTTGGAGTTATTGGAAAGGGTGATCTCTAATGGTAAATGGCGATGACCAAACACAAAAATATCACGGTGTTTTTCTTCTAACTTCTTTTTACTGTATTGAGCTAGCCACTCGTTTTCTTCCCCAAGAAATTTAGCATCATCATCACCAGAAATTAATTTGTTTTTTACCGATAAATATTGAGCAATTCGCATACCAATATCAGGATGTAACCATCTAAACAACCATTTAAAAAATGGATTGGTAAACACTTTTTTCATGCGTTTATACCCTTTGTCTTCAGGCCCTAAACCGTCGCCATGCCCTATATAAAACAAGGTATTATTTAATAGAAATTCTTTTGGTTTATGATAAACAGGAATATTTAATTCTGTTTTAAAATAATCAGCCATCCACATATCATGGTTGCCGACAAAAAAGTAAATAGGAATACCAGAATCACTAATTTCAGCTAGTTTGCCCAAGGTTCTTGTAAATCCTTTGGGAACAACGGTTTTGTATTCAAACCAGAAATCGAACAAATCACCTAAAAGAAAAATAGCCGCGGCATCTTGTTTTACCTCATCTAACCAAGCAACAAATTTCTTTTCGCGAGGTAGTGATGCTTCTGCAGTTGGTGCTCCAAGATGATTATCGGAGGCAAAGTATATTTTTTTTCCTTTTGGAATTTGCATGTTGTAAATATAATTAAATCCTATGAAGGCAGAATCTCTTTTTTTAGATAGGAATATGTTTTAGTTGAAGCATTTTGCTATTATGATTCTTGGTTAAAATGGCTGAGGCTACATAATGCGTTAGGGATGGAGGTATTGTTGGAGCTCCTCGCAGAGAGCGACTACCGACAGCCCGACCCTTGGGTAACGCCCTAAATGTTATCGTATTCAAACCATTCTGCATAGGAAGAATCGGTTTCTTGAAGCTTTAAAGAATGTAGTTTAATGTGATTTGGTAAACGACTCTTAATTTTTTTTGAAAAATCAATGACCATCATTTCACTAGTTGGCTGGTAATCAACTAAAAGAACGTTGTGTCCTCTAATTTCAAGTTCTTTGGCAAGTTCAACATGTGGTGTGTTTTGATTAAAAACGGTTGCATGATCGAACACGTTTACAATTTCTTCTTTGACGATTTTTTTCAAATCTCCAAAATCAATCACCATACCGTACTTAACATTTTTGTTATCGGTGATAGGTTTTCCAATAACGGTTACCGAAAGTTTATAACTGTGTCCGTGTACATTTTTGCATTTACCATCATAACCGTAAAGGGCATGACCTGTTTCGAAAGAAAATTGTTTTGTAATGCGAATATTGCTCATAGTAGAATTATTAAAGTGCAAAGATATTCATTTTGTAAAAGGAATTGCTTTTTAGATTACATTTGCTCGCTTTTACAGAAGGCAGGAATAGTTTCATTTTATTTTTTTTAAATATGAGTAAGCTTTTTGAAGCTATTGGCTTTGTTGAAAACCCGCTTTATGAAACCATAATAGACGATATTTCTTCTAAAAAATATAGTATTGTTGATAGTTTTTTTACTGATGAAGAAACCAATTTATTGCGGCAATCCTTAATAGAAAAACACGAAAAAGATACCTTTAAAAAAGCAGCCATAGGTAATAAGCTAAATGAAACGATAGTAAAGTCTATTAGAGGTGATGTTATTTTATGGATTGACGAAACCAAAAATGATGCGTCTGAATTACTTTTTTTTAATAAGATTAACGATTTAATTGCCTATTTAAACAGAACCTGCTTTATGGGGATTTTACATAAGGAGTTTCACTATGCTTTATATCCGCAGGGCACGTTTTATAAACGTCATATAGATACTTTTGAAAATGATGATAGGAGAAAATTGTCGTTTGTGTGTTATTTAAACGAAGATGGCTGGCTACCAGAAAACGGAGGTGAATTGGTGTTATATTTAAATGAAAACAACAAGCCTGTAGAAAAGGTTATTTATCCTATTCCGGGTAGAGTTGTTATTTTTGAAAGCCAACTCATAGAACACGAAGTAAAGCCTGTTAATAAGGAGCGGCTAAGTATTACCGGATGGTTAAAAACTAGATAACTACCGTTTTTTTATTCGGTTAACCACATAAATTACGATGAGCGCTAAGGCTAGAATTAAAAATAAACCATTTCCGCTTAAAAGATTTAAAATACTCATTACTTACCTGTTTTGTCTTTTTTTATTATACCTATAAATTAAATAGGCTGCTGTTACCAATAATATAAAAGGTAGCATAGAGCCTATAAAAACCCCTATCTCGTAATTAGAATTTGGGGCACTTTTAATTTTATCTTCGATTTTAATATCTTGAATAAAGGATAGAAATAACATAGTGCCTAAGAATTAGTTTTCAAAGTTAGTGGTTTTATATTAGTGGTAAAAACAAGCGCCTAAATTTTATAATTAAAGGAATGCCTCTGGCAATTATCCAAACGGTAAGCGCAATAAAAATTGCATAAAGTTTATAGTCTAACGTATCTAACCAAAATAAGATAGGAACAAAAACAAGAAATGTAGCAAGTAACAAGACATTTCTAAGATATTTCATCATGCCAAGGCCTTTAAACATGCCATCAAATATAAAAGCTAACGCACAAAGAGGTTGCATGATTAAAACGATCCAAAAAATATCGTAAAAAGCAGCAAGAACTTTTGGATCGGAAGTAAAAATATATCCAATCGGAATATATAAAATAGCACCTACAATAGCCGATATGGTTCCTACAATGATACCATATTTTATAAGTTGATTACTTAGTTGAATTAATAAATTATACGCTTTAGCGCCATATAATTTACCAGATAGAATATTTCCAGCACTAGCATAACCATCAATAATAAAAGCACCTAAAAACCAAAGGTTAATAGCAATGGTGTATGCGGCAATATACTCTGCTCCATAACTTGTAGCAAAAGCACTGGCTAAGTATAAGGTGACATTTAAGGCAATAGTTCTTACAAATAGATTAAGAATCATAAGAACAAATCGTTTCATCTCTTTGTTAAAAGGAAAGGTTACTTTTAAAGAAATAGGCGTTTTTTTAAGTAAAAAGTAAGCAGCACTAATAGCCATAATTATTTGTGAACACAAACTTGCATAGGCAGCTCCTTTAATATTCATCGGTTCAAAAAGACCGTTAATACCATATACTAAAATAACATCTAAAACGATATTAATAACGGCACCGAAAATTGATATAATCATGGGATAATACGTATTTTGCAACCCTCTGAAAGAACCAAAAATGGCAAAAGTAAAAAGGGTAAAAGGGAATCCAAAGACACGTATTTTGTAATATATAACACTATAATCTAAAATTAAATCTGAAGCATTATAGAGTTTAAAAATAGAATGAGCAAAAGGATAGGTACCTACAATAATCAAAATACTAATGGAGGTAATTATAAAAATGGCTTGAGCCGGAAGGTTTTTAACTTTATTTAAGTTATTAGCTCCAACATATTGAGAAACAATAGAAGAAATTGCGCTTCTGGTTTGTCCCAAAACCCAGATTAGCATTGATAAAAAAGTACCTACTATGCCCACTGCTGCTAAAGATTCTGTTGCATTTATATGAATGTTACCAACAATAGCTGCATCGGTTAATGATATAATAGGCTCAGAAATTCCCGATATTAAAGCAGGAACAGCTAACCTATTAATATTTTTTAAACTTATGTCTGAATTCATAGTGTTTATCTATACAATAAAATGTGTTTAATGCATATTTTCAGGACTTTATTTAATGCAGGTCTGGATATTTTTTGAATTCGAAAATACTATTAATATTATAATATGTTTCATAATGCATCATTTAATTATTTACTTTTGCAATAAATTTAGTCTATTAAAATTTTACTTATGAAAAATATATTAGTACCAGTTGGAACTTCACCAAATACGATTAGTCACTTGCAATATGCTGTTGATTTTGCGGAAGCTTTTGGAGCTAAGCTTTATGTTGTTCATGTGTATAAAGTATTTTCTAAGGCAGGAACGATTCTTAATTTAGATCATATCATAGAGCGTGAAAGCAAGGATTTTTTAGATGATCTTATGTCTAAAATTGACACTAAAAATGTTGAAGTTATTACAAAGGCTTTAAAAGGTAAAATTGTAGATGTTCTGGAGTTAGTTTCTAAAGTAGCCAATATCGATTTGATTTTGATAGAGCCCAGAACAAATTCGATTAATGACGAAGTGTTTTTAGGAAAAACATCGGGTAAAATTATAAAGCAAATGAATGGGCCAGCAACCTTAATAGTGCCTGAAAACTATACGTTTAAGCCTATAAAAAATATGTTAATGGCAATGAAATCTGCTATAATTAAAAAAGAGAATGCTTTAGATCCTGTTAAATATTTTAGAGAAAAGTTTAAGACTAAAATAAGCTTATTATTAGTTAAAACACCGTTTCATAATGAAGGCGATTTTGATGTTAACGACGAATTAGAAGCTTTAGTTGATGATGTTTTAAAAACCGAAAACGCCACAACTTTTCAAGGTGTTTTAAGACACTATGAGTCGCATAATCCAGATATGCTTTGCGTGGTGAGAAGAAAAAGAGGTTTTTTTGCTAAAAAATGGGAAAAGAATGTAATTTTGAAAAGAGATTTTTCTAGCGATATTCCAGTGTTGGTTTTAAGCGGATTAAAATAATTTTTTGGGGATGTAGCTCAGTTGGCTAGAGCGCTTGACTGGCAGTCAAGAGGTCGTCGGTTCGAGCCCGATCTTCTCCACAATAAAAAGCAACGTATTTGCGTTGCTTTTTATTTTTAATTAATTATTAAAAAAAGTAGTTGACAATTTAATAACGTGTTCCAAGTCTTTCGGGAGTTCTTCTGAGGACCACGGGTGAGATGCTCCAAAGACATGATTGGCTCCATCAATAATTTCTAGTTTACTTTTTGGGTTCCATTCATGCAAACGTTTTGCTTCTTCCATAGAAACACTAGTGTCTGCATTTCCGTGAATTATTAAATGTGGAATATTTAAATGTTGTATAGCTCGTTTAATAGTTAATCGCTCTTCATTCTCCATAAAGTTTTTATAAAATTGGAAATAATGAGGCATTTGCTGCTTTGTCCTGCCGTTTTCAACGTAATAAACACCTTCCTTTTTCCAAGTATCAAAATGATTTCCTTTAGGGAACCTAATTTTATAATCACTAACTCCAGCTAAACTAATCACTTTTTTTATTCGGGAATCTTCTTCTGCTTTAATTAAAACGATACCACCACCTCTGCTGTGTCCAATCAAGTTGATATTACTTGTATCAGCTTCTTTTTTAATATCAGAATTTGAAGTAACCCAATCAATAACAGCGTTTAAATCATCTAATTCCTTGATGTAATTGTTATGTCCGAAGGCTTCTAAATCTGGGAAATCTATGGGTTGTTCTATGGTGCCTCCATTGTATGAAAAATTGAATTTAACAAAATAAAACCCTGCTTCAGCAAATTTATTCGCCATTAAATTCCATGCACCCCAATCTTTAAATCCTTTGTAACCATGGCAAAATATTACAATAGGTTTTGGTTGGTCATCTGAAATATAAGTGCAGTCAATTAAAATTGACTTTTCATCGTTACCTTGAATAATGGTGCTGTTTTTAATCATAAGTTATAGGTCTTTTTCAGTAAATGGAATATCAGCATTACAAATTTCTAAGATAAGTTTTTTTAATTCTGATGTAAAATTATCAAGAGTTTCTTCTGTAATTAAAGTTTCTTTTTTTGCATAAGATCCAGGTTTATCTTTTTTAGAAAACTTTAAAAATCCAGATTTTAGATTTTTGAAGGATACTATGCCTGCTTCAACAGGGAGGTTTATTAGTCCAGACTGTTGCATCATAAGCGCATAGGTGAGTATTTGAAACGATTTGCTGTATTTTTTATAATCGCTTGCAATATCTTCCCAATTTACAATTTCAACGTCTCCTTGGGTTACGTTTCCACTTTTATAGTCTATAATTCTGGTAATACCATTGTATTCATCAACTCTATCAATTTTACCAATGATTTTTATAGGAAAATTTAGCTCAGGAATACTAATTCTAATGTTGTTCTCTAATTCAATAGCAACTATTTTTATTTGATTACCTTGTTTAATATCCTCAATTTCTAATTGTAAAAAGTTTGATACATATCGTTTTGCAATTTCAAAAACAATTAAGTTTTTCCCTTTTGATAGGTCACCTTCTTTATAAACTGATTTAAAATGATGTGTCACCGTTTTTGTGATGAGCGATTTCATATTTTTAATAGTGTCAACGGTTAAATATCTGCCTATTAAAGGCTTATAAAAATCTTCAAGGGTATTGTGTATAACGGTTCCAAGTGTGTTTGCAGCTACTGTTTCTTCAACATCATCATGTTCTTTAATCTTTAAAACCTTTTGATAATAAAAATCGATGGGGTTTCTGATGTAACTAGTTAAGGATGATGGAGAAAATCCTTTTTCAGCAATTTGAATCAGAGTCTCTATAACGGCTGGTGTTTTTTTAACAGTTTTTAAAGCTGGATTAATAATTGGTACTTTTGGTGTTATTATTTCATGATTAACCTGATGTATTCCTTCAACTTCTAACTGTGTAATAAATCTACTTTTCTCGCCTCCAGTTAATACATCAGCCTCCGTATTGTATAAAATAATAACCGTTTTAGCACGTTGCAAGAGTCTGTAAAAATGATACGTATAAACGGCATCTTTTTCTTTATAGGTAGGTAAGTTATTTTCTATTTTAACGTCAAAAGGAATAAAAGAATTAGTGCTTTTTCCTGCAGGAAGAATACCTTCATTTACAGAAGAAATAATAACAGTTTCAAAATCTAATACGCGAGATTCTAACATACCCATAATTTGTAAACCTTGTAAAGGTTCGCCTTGAAAATCTAATGTTTCAGAGCTTAATAATTCTTTATAAATGCTGTGTAATGTTGACACATCTTTAATATGATTATATGTTGAGTTTAGTCTTGAAAGTTCATTGAACAATTCGTTAAAACGGAATAAATATTCTAATGACAATAAATTAGACGATTTGTTTTCATCTAAATGTGATTTTATATTAAGGATGAGTTGTGAGCAATTGTTTAAGGCGTTATCAATGCTTGTATCCCAATGATTAAATAAGATATCTATAAGGTTATTTTTTGCGGAATCTGTGATTGCTCTTAATTGCTCGATTGTAATATAAATGAGATTATTATCATTAACAGTTTCAATAATTGTTGATGAATAATCATTTCCATCCGCATAAAATAAGGGTCTAACAAACTGATGTGATATCAGGTTAATAACATCTTTGTAATAAAACGACTTGTTCGAGGTTTTATGAATATGAAATAAGTGTTCAAATAAAGACGCTAGTGGAATGGACTTTAATGGAAACCCCATAGTTATATTTAAGGTCTCTATGTTTGATGGTAACGAATTTAAAATGGGAATCAGTAAATTTTCATCTCCTAAAACAACGGCAGTATTACTTAAAGAATTTTGTTTTGTTTTTAACTGGTTTAGAAGAACTCCAATATATTTTGCTTGACCAACATTTTTCGGGATTCCGTATACTGAGATGCTTTTGTCTTTCGTATAGTTTTCAGTCACCCAATTGAACGAATTAGTTTTAAAATAAGGCCAGTTTTTTTTGTGCAATCTTGTAAATAAGCCAGCATCGTGAACAGGATTATTTATAAACGTATTATCAATATCCCAATAAATATCTGCCAAACCACTTTCAAGTAATTCTTGAATAATGGTTTCTTCGCAGGTGTTTAGCGCATTAAAACCCAAAAATATATGCTGCTTGCTTTTATTGTGTTGAATATAATCCCTTATATTTTTAACAGCTTCTCGGTAAATTAGTCCTTGATAGCCTAATTTTTTAGAGAGTAATTGTTCTGTAAAATGGTTGTAGTAGTCAAAAAGTTTCTTCCAAAAGGATAAATAGTTTTTTACAAACTCGGTTTTATTAGGTTCTAAGGACCAATGTTTTAAATCTTGAATATCACTTAAATATTCAAAAATGTTTTTTTGAGGAATTAAATATCTATCTATTTCATTAAAATCCTGAAGAAGAATTTGAGCCCATTTTGAAAACACATCAAAAGACTCAATATCTCCTTTTTTTGTCAAATGGATATAACTGTTATAAAACTCAAATAAAAGATCTGTATTGGTTATTGTTTTGAGTTTTGAAATCTCCTCAACAAATTCTTCAATACTTAAAATATTAGGAGAAAAAATGGTCTCTTTAACAATTTGAGACAGTTGGTTTTTTAAGAAAACTCCAGCTCTCTTGCTTGGTAAAATAAAGGTAATAGAAGAAAGGTTTGCATGCTTGTTTTCCAAATCTTTTAAAACATCAAAAATAAAGGTAGCCATAGCATAAAAATAAAAAACGCTTCGGGATATCCGAAGCGTTTTAAACTTATTATTTATTAGCTTATAAAATTAATTATTTTGCTAAGTTAATTTCAACACGTCTGTTGTTAGCTCTACCTTTTCTAGTAGCATTTGTATCGATAGGTTTAGATTCACCATATCCAATTGCAGACAATCTAAATTCGTCAATACCGTTTTCAACTAGGTATTCTTTAACTGCATTAGCTCTAGCATCAGATAATCTTTGGTTTAATTTATCACTACCTACACTATCAGTATGTCCTTCAACAGTAAATTTAGATGTTGGATATTCTTTAAGAATTTTAATAATATCACCTAAAACAGCTGCAGATTGAGATTGAATACTAGATTTACCAGTATCAAATAAGATAGTTTTAGCGTATTCATTTAAAGTTTTTTGAACTTCTTCTGAAACTTCAGGACATCCTGAATTTGCTACAGTACCTTTAACAGATGGACATTTGTCATCTTTGTCTAATACACCGTCACCGTCAGTATCTGGCCATGGGCATCCTTGATTTGCAGCAGGACCAGCAACATCAACACATTTATCATCTGCATCAGTTACACCGTCACCATCAGCATCTGGACATCCACCTAAAGCTTTTAAACCAGCAACTGTAGGACAGTTATCATCTTTATCAGCAACACCGTCACCGTCAGAATCTGGACAACCATTCAATTCAGCTAAACCAGCTTCGTTTGGACAAGAATCTTTACTATCTTCAATACCATCTCCGTCTGTATCAGGACAACCATTGAAAGCTGCTAAACCTGCAACATCTGGACAAGCATCATCTTTGTCATAAATACCATCACCATCAGTATCAGTACCACCAAATTTAATTGAAATACCTGCAGTATGTTGGAAATGTGTATTTAAGTAATCTTCAAATGAATGTTTGTAAGCTGATTGAATTGTTAAACCAACATTGTCACTAAACCAAAAGTTAAAACCTAAGGTTCCGTTTAATGTACCAGCACCAACTTCATCAACCCAAGTGTAACCACCACCAATACCTAAGTAAGGCTCGATTACGTTAGATTTTAATATGTCTCCAAGACTATATTTAATAGTACCATCTACACCATAATAAGATAAATCATCAACAGAAGCATCTCCCCATTTGGTAATTTTATTTAAAGATCCAGCAACTCCAAAAGAGAAACCATCTCCCATGTATTTAGATACTGAGATTGTTGATAATGATGGTAAAATATTCCAGTGATCGCCTACATTAAAGTATTCACTGAAGATTGTCTCACTAAAAGGAGCACCATCTCCTGAAGGGAAAGCATCTACGGCATTTGCTCCAATAGTAATTTGCCAAGGATTGTTTTTGTCTTGTGCATTAGCGTTGCTATAACCAAGTACAAGCAACATAGCTAACAATAATCTGCTAAGATTTTTCATATTCAAAAGTTTTTAATTTTAAGTGTTAATTGTTCACAAAAGTAAGTTGTTAAATTTTATTAACAAAGACAAATATATAAAAAAATTGATTGATTCCTTTTAATCATCGATAGTTATGCACCTTTTTAGATAATATTTAATGTCTTTCCAATTTTGGAAAATGCAAGAATAGCCTTATCTAAATGAGCTTTTGTGTGTGCCGAAGATAATTGTACTCTTATTCTTGCTTTTTCTTTTGGAACTACAGGAAAAAAGAATCCAATAACATAAATTCCTTCTTTTAGGAGCATATTTGCCATATTTTGTGACAGTTTTGCATCGTATAGCATGACAGGAACGATAGCAGAATCACCATCAATAATATCAAAACCTGCTTCTTTCATTCTTTTTTTAAAATAATTGGTGTTCCATTCCAAGGTATCTCTCAGGCTAGTATCGTTACTTAGCATATCAAACACCTTAATTGAAGCTCCAACAATTGCAGGAGCCAGTGAGTTTGAGAATAAATAAGGTCTTGAACGTTGACGAAGAATATCAATAATTTCTTTTTTGCCTGTTGTATAACCACCCATAGCACCACCTAGAGCTTTCCCTAGAGTTCCTGTGATAATATCTACTCTATTTAAAACATCTTTTTCTTCAAGGGTTCCACGACCTGTTTTTCCTATAAAACCAGCTGCATGACATTCATCAACCATTACCATTGCGTCGTATTTATCGGCTAAGTCACATATGTTATCAAGTGGAGCCACAACTCCATCCATTGAAAAGACACCATCTGTGACAATAATTTTAAATCTCGCTCCGTTTTCATTGGCCGTAATAAGTTGTTGTTCTAAATCAACCATGTTGCTATTTTCATATCTGTATCTTGAGGCTTTACATAAACGAACACCATCAATAATAGAAGCATGATTTAGTGAGTCTGAAATAATCGCATCTTCAGCGCCAAGCAAAGGTTCAAAAACACCGCCATTAGCATCAAAAGCAGCCGCGTATAAGATTGTGTCTTCGGTTTGATAGAAATTCGCTATTTTTTGCTCTAATTCTTTATGAATATCTTGTGTTCCACAAATAAACCTCACTGAAGACATTCCGAAACCATGAGTGTCCATGGTATCTTTAGCAGCTTGAATAACGTCTGGATGCGATGATAACCCCAAATAATTATTGGCACAAAAATTTAAAACAGTTTCTCCTGTGCTTAAAGTAATTTCGGCACCTTGAGCCGATGTAATAATACGTTCTGTTTTATAAAGACCATTGTCTTTAATATCTTGAAGTTCTTGCTGTAAATGTTGTTGAATTTTATTGTACATAATGCTAAATATTTTTCACAAAGTTATAGTTCTTTTATTTGAATCGTGTTATTTATATACACTAGAATTTTTTTTGTAACACTTAAGTTCATGTCTTCTAACACATCTTGATACGATATGAGTTGTTGCCAATGGCTCTTGTCTTCTTGTCCTGTTTTATAGTCAATTATAATAGCTTCATTGTTAGAATTTAAAACAATCCGATCTGGTCTTAAAATGTGCCCTTGCTTGGTTATAATATCACGTTCGTTATATATGATATGTTTAGCATTAAAACAATCTTTAAGTTTAGGATGTTCCACAACGGCATAGAGTATATTTTTGAGTTTCGAAGATTGTTCTTTAGTAATGGTAGCAGATTGAATAAATTCGTTTAACACCAAATCGATATCATCTTTTGTTTCAATCTTAGAAAGAATGTTATGAATAAGATTTCCTTTTTCTATTGCTTCCTCTTGATTAGAATCCCATAAGTAACCTGAACTTGTTACAATTTTTATATGGTGATTTTCTTTTGCTGTTGAAATAAATTCTTGCTCTTGTGAGATGGTTTTTTTCTGCGAACTACTTTTTGATGTTTTTTCCGGTTTTCCAAAATGGTATGTTGCATCAGAATCATTCCAAAGTCCTAAATGGGTAAGATAACTAATAAATAATCCCGAAAATCGTTTGGTATTTACCTCGCCTTTTGAAGAGATATCTTTTTTTGAAATGATATATAATTGCTCAATAGCGCGGGTTAAGGTAACGTATAACAAATTAATGTTGTCTAGTTCTTGTTCAGATTGATGCGTGTTGTAAATACGTAAACCTTCTTCGCCATAGTGCTCAAAATCTTTAGTATAGTTTAAAAGTGTATGCGAAAAACCATTGAAGGTTTTCTTTTCTAAAGACACCCATTCTTTAGGTTCTATTTCTTGATAGATATCTAAATCAGCATAAGGAAAAATAACAACTGGAAATTCCAACCCTTTTGATTTATGAATGGTCATGATTTGAACTGCATTTTGACCCACAGGCGATACAATGCTTAAGCTGTCTTTTTTCTTATCAAAATAGCTTAAGAATCCCGAAATATCCGAACCCTTTTTCTGAGTAAAATCTAAAACAATATCTAAATAAAACTGAACATAAGCGTTTGAATTTTTAACCAGATTAAAGCTTCTTACAATGGTTTCTGCTAAGTCGTAAAGCGAAAGTTCTAACAACGAGTTGCTGTTAATAGTAACATCAAAAGCCTCGAAACTTTTAAATAATTGGTCTATTGATAAATTAATATGTTTGCTAAAAAAATTATGTGTATCGCCAATATTAAATAATGAGGTTAAGTAATTGAGAACACGTATTTTTATTTCGTTGTTTTTTGGTTGAATTAAAAGCGTAAGCACATCATTAATAAAGGCAACCTCTAGCGCATTGTAAATCAATAAGGTTTCAGATGAAATGATAGGAATCCCTTGTTGGCTTAAATAATTTGCAATAGCCACACCTTCTTTTTTCTTTCTAACCAACACGCAAATATCTTGGAGTTCAAAATGATGCTCAAGACAGCTATGTATAGTTTTTAAAACATGTTCGCAAAATAATTCGCCTCTATCGTCATCTTTTTCTATGTCTAAAAACGACATATGTACATACCCGTTATGTTCTATATGGCTGTTTTGATGAGATTTTTCATATAGTGATTCATAGTCTTTATGAGCAAACACGAAAGTGGATAAGTAATTGAAAAAGCTATTGTTAAAGTTTACAATTTCTTTAAAACTTCGGTAGTTTGTAGGGAGGTTTTCAATAGTTTGTTCAATTTGAAAAGGAGTTGTTGTCTTATTAAACAAATTAATAAACTGTTCTGCCTTTCCGCCACGCCAGCGGTAAATAGCCTGTTTCGCGTCACCAACTAACAGAGCGCTTCCATGTTCAGCTGCGAGGGAATTGTCTAACAACGGAACTAAGTTTTCCCATTGTAAAACAGATGTATCTTGAAATTCATCAATAAAATAATGATTGAATTTTTCGCCAATACGTTCATAAATAAAGGGTGTTGGTTGGTTTTTTATTTCGTTGCTTATAATTGTGTTAAATTCTGAAATAAGCATTTTATTTTGATCGTCTTTAAGTATTTGAAGCTCTTTATTTATGGCATTTAAAACTGATAATGGCGTGATATTTTTATAAAATGCTTTTAAAAATTTAAGATGATAAACAGCTTGTTTGGTTTCGTTAAAAGCTGAAATTAATTGAGGTTGAATCTCATCTATAACAGACGCTATATGTTCTGTAACGCGTTTGGGATACAATTGGTTACCTTCAACTAAGTCTATTTGCCATTTGGTTTCAAAATTTAAATCAAATTTATTATCAGTCAAATTTTTAAAATGCTTTGGCAAATAACTACTTGAAAAGTCTTTAAATTCCAAACTACAAGCTTCAATAAGGGTTAAAACACCTTTGGCTACATCAACTATGTTGTTTTCGGTTTGTTTTAGTTGTGTTTTTATCTGCGATTTAAGAACGTTAAAATCGTCAATGGTTTTGTCCTTCAGAGTCTCAATAAATGGAATATCATTTTCGTTGGTAAGAAGTTTGGCAATCTTATTAAAATCAAAAGACACATCCCAACTTTTATCGTCATCGGCTTTTTCAATGGCAAAATCAACTAAGACTTTGGTCAAGTTTGTATCAATTCCAGCTTTTGAAATAAGACTATCTACTGCTTCGTTTAAAATGGAGTCTTGATCTAATTCAACTTCAAAATTTAAAGATAGTTTTAAATCGTGAGCAAACGTTCGTATTAATTTATGTGTAAATCCATCAATGGTCGAAATATCAAACGCCGCATAATTATGAATAATAGTTTCTAAAAGGATTTTAGATTTTAAATGAAGCGTTATCGCATCCATTGGCAATTCTTCACATAAAGTAACAAACATGCTGCTCGGCTCATTTAAAATGGCTTCGTTTGAAAACTCTTTTAAGGTACTTATTATACGTTCTTTCATTTCGGCAACCGCTTTGTTGGTAAAGGTTATTGCCAAAATGTGCTTAAAAGGCATTCTTTTTTCAGATTTGAATAAAATTTTAAGGTATTCTTTTACAAGGGTATACGTTTTCCCGCTACCAGCAGAGGCATTGTATATTGTAAAAGACGGACTGTTAAGCATATATGTTTAATTTGCATACAAGATAAAAACTATCAATGAGTTGATAACAATTAATTATTTTTTAATTGACATCGTTAATGTGTAAATGCTTAAATTTGAATTAAATGAATTATTAATAAATTAAAACAAAATAATTATGGCTTTTGAATTACCGAAATTAGGATATGCATACGACGCTCTAGAACCTCATATTGATGCTCGTACCATGGAGATACATCACACTAAACATCATCAAGGATATACAAATAATTTAAATGCAGCAATAGCTGGAACAGATTTAGAGAATAAATCTATTGAAGATATTCTTGCTAATTTAGATATGACAAATGGTGCAGTAAGAAATAATGGAGGAGGTTTTTATAACCACTCTTTATTTTGGAGTGTGATGAATCCAGAAGGAAAAGGATATTTGTCTGGAGAATTAAAAGATGCTATTGAAGCAGCTTATGGTTCTAAAGACGCATTTATCGAAGCTTTTAGTAAAGCAGCTGCCACTAGATTTGGTTCTGGTTGGGCATGGTTATGTGTTCATAAAGGAGGAAAAGTAGAAATTTGCTCTACACCAAATCAAGACAACCCATTAATGCCAGGCGTAAGTTGCGGTGGAACACCAATTTTAGGATTAGATGTTTGGGAACACGCGTATTACTTAAACTATCAAAACCGTCGTCCAGATTATATTAATGCATTTTTTAATGTGATTAACTGGAATGAGGTTGAAAGACGTTATGCCGAAGCAAAATAACTGTTAAAAACAGTTTTTATATAATTAAGAAGCAAACTCTTAACGGGTTTGCTTTTTTTATGGCGTTACCCAAGGGTCGGGCTATATATTACAAGTCCACGCTCCTGCGTCGCTGTGGGCTTTTCATTACTATCCCTAACGCAAATTATAAGCGTAAAAGATGCTATTGTATAAAAGAAAATATTAAAAAGAGATTCCCATTTTCATGAGAATTTATAAAATGAAAAAGGTGAACGTTAGTTCACCTTTTTGCCCCAAATCTACCATGAACTTAACCTACTTATGTTATGGTGATTCAAATGTATGGAGGCATAAACAACTGAAAAAATATTTTAGTTCAACTACTAATATATTGGCTTAAACGAAATGGAGAGGAATCGAGCTACACGAATCTAATTTTATAACGAACGAAAAAGGGCATAAAAAAAGGCGAACAGTTGTTCACCTTTTTTTGCCCCAAATCTACCATGAACTTAACCTACTTATGTTATGGTGATACCAATTTATATGTATTTTAGATAAAACGTTTATTTTTTAGATTAAATGCACTTTTTTTAGATTAAATGTGTTTTTTTCAGATAAAAAGGATTTAATTTAAATATAAGCAATTAATAAGCGCGTTTTTTGTTGCCTTCGTAAAAGTTTATAAACGCACGATTTACAACCCTATTTCCACCCACTGTTGGATAATTTCCCGTAAAATACCAATCGCCCAAATGATTAGGACAAGCTTTATGTAAATTCTCAACGGGTTGAAAAATTATTTTAACTTCTGCCTTTACGTTCTCACCTGTGAGTAATTCTGAAATTTTATCTGAAATCTGCTCATCTGTAAATGGATCGTAAATTTCTTTGACAAAATTTTGAACTTCTTTGTCTTCTAATTCAGTTTGAATAACACATTTATCATATACCTCTTTTACAATATGATATTGATTTGTTTCTTTTAACAACTCTAAAGCTGCTCTAAAAGCAATTAAACTTTCAAGATTTGCCATATCGATACCATAACAATCAGGAAAACGTATTTGAGGAGCCGAAGAGACAATCACTATTTTTTTAGGGTGTAATCTGTCTAGCATCTTTATGATACTCATTTTTAAGGTAGTACCACGTACAATACTGTCATCGATTATAACCAGATTATCGGTTGGTTTTATAACGCCATAAGTCACATCATACACGTGGGCAACCAAATCGTCACGACTACTGTCTTCGGTAATAAAGGTTCTTAATTTAACATCTTTAATGGCTATTTTTTCAATACGAGGCATTTCAGACAAAATTTGAGTCACCTTTTCGGCAGAGATATTTCTGCTACCGTTTAAAATAGCATCGGTTTTTTTCTTATTTAAAAAGTCTTCAACCGTTTCTATCATTCCAAAGAAGGATGTTTCTGCTGTGTTCGGGATATATGAAAACACTGTGTTTTTTATATCGCTATCAATAGCATCTAAAACTTTAGGCATTAATAATCGACCTAACATTTTTCGCTCTTGATAAATATCGGCATCACTTCCTCTCGAAAAATAAATACGTTCAAAGGAACAGGCTTTTCTTTCTAACGGTTCTAATATTTTTTTAATGGCGGTTTTTCCAGATTTTTTAGTAATAATAGCGTGTCCTGGTTCTAACTCTTTAATGTCTTCAAAATTAACGTTAAATACAGTTTGTATGACGGGGCGCTCAGAAGCAACGACAACCACTTCATCATCTTGATAATAAAACGCCGGACGAATACCAGCGGGATCTCGTAGCACAAAAGAATCTCCATGACCAATTAGTCCTGCCATAGCATACCCACCATCCCAATTTTTTGCTGCATGTTTTAAAATTTTCGCCACCTTTAATCGCTCGGCGATTAGTGGAGACGCTTCTTTTTTATTGTATCCTTCTTTTTTAAGGTCTTTATAAATTTTACTCACAGCATCATCTAAAAAATGACCAATCTTTTCCATGATGGTAATAGTATCGGTGTATTCTTTTGGATGCTGACCCAAATCAATAAGGTTTTGAAATAATTCTTTAACATTGGTCATGTTAAAGTTACCGGCAAGAATGAGGTTTCTGTGTTGCCAGTTATTTTGTCTTAAAAATGGATGAACACTTTCTACACTGTTTTTACCAAACGTACCGTACCTAACATGGCCTAAAAGAAGTTCTCCTATGTATGGAATGTTCCTTTTTTGTAAAGCAACATTATCTACATATTCAGGATTTTCAGTTAACTCTTTATTGATGCGTTGATTAATTTGAGCAAAAATATCTTGAATAGGCTGTTGCGCTACAGAACGCACTCGACTAATATAGCGTTCACCTGGAGTTGTATCTAGTTTAATACTTGCAAAACCAGCACCATCTTGACCTCTATTGTGCTGTTTCTCCATCATGAGATACATTTTATTTACTCCATAAAAAGCACTGCCATATTTCTCTTTGTAGAACTCTAGTGGTTTTAAAAGTCTTATAACGGCTATCCCACATTCGTGTTTTAAAGCATCACTCATTTTACTAGTATGTTTTAGTTTTAATACAAATTAAAAACGCGCTCTGTTTAGAGCGCGTTAGTTTATAACAATTCTACTTTATAAATTTTTGACAATTGCTTTTTAAAGGTCATATTTAAGCTATTTATCTTCATAAGGTAAAACTACAAATTATCGTTTAAGACAATTTCAAATTGTGTTAGTTTTTTAAATTGTAATAGGCGTTTATGTACATCAGCACTTGTTAAGCCTTTCATACGCTCTGTTCCAAATTTCTCAACACAAAAAGAAGCTAATGTCGACCCATAAATAACAGCATTTTTCATGTTTTCAAAGGATGTGTCTCCTGTTTTTGCTATATAACCAGCAAACCCTCCTGCAAACGTATCGCCAGCACCTGTTGGGTCAAACACTTCTTCTAACGGTAAAGCTGGTGCATAAAACACATTGTCGTTATGAAATAATAAAGCACCATGCTCTCCTTTTTTAATAACCACAAATTTTGGTCCCATGGTATGAATTTTTCTTGCAGCTACCACAAGAGAATATTCTCCAGTTAATTGTCTTGCTTCTTCATCGTTAATAGTGATAACATCTACACGCTTAATAACTTGAAGTAAATCTTCTAGGGCACTATCCATCCAAAAGTTCATGGTGTCTAAAATAACTAATTTAGGTTTTGTAGTCATTTGGTCTAAGACACTTGATTGTACTAACGGATGCAAATTTCCTAGCATAACAACCTCTGCATCGCAATAATTTTCAGGAACTACAGGGTTAAAATCGGCTAATACATTAAGTTCTGTGGCTAAAGTATCACGGGTATTCATATCGTTATGATACTTTCCGCTCCAGAAAAAGGTGTTGCCATCTTTTACAATTTCAATACCTGAAATATCAATATTTTTACTCGATAATAGATCTAAATATTCTTGCGGAAAATCGCCGCCAACTATTGAAACTATTGATGAATCAATGTCAAATTGCGATGCCGATAAACCAATAAATGTAGCAGCACCACCAAGAATTTTATCGGTTTTTCCGAAAGGAGTTTCAATAGCATCAAACGCTACGGTACCTACAATAACTAATTTACTCATAAAGAGGGTTGATATTTTTTTGCAAATATAAGCCTTTTAACGGCTAATGCATAAACAAAATTTATTTTGAACCTATGCAATGTTTTTCTAGTTATAATTGGACAAAAGGCTATTATTTATTTCGTAATAAATCAGAAGGTACAATTAAAAAGAATGAAATAGTTATTGGTTTTTTTGAAGTTTTATAAAAATATTTTAAAAAATATTATTTTTTAAAGGGAATAGTTATCTTCGAAATCGAAAAATTATTTTTTAAAATTATGATGAAGCTTCCTAACTATGTTACTTTTTTCTTTTGTTTTATCTTGTATAATGCAAGCGCTCAGTATGATCCTTCAAAAATTTTTGTTACAGATTTTTATACGCATAGCGCAACAACGATTAGAAGTGCTAGTGGTAAACCAAGCTCTGGTTATTGGCAAAATAAAGCAGATTATAAAGTAAAAGCTTCGTTTGATGTGGAAACACGTCTTTTAAAAGGAGAAGTTGCTATAGATTATACCAACAATAGTCCAGATATATTACAAGCGTTATGGCTACAGTTAGATCAAAATATAGCAAACACAGATTCAAGATCAAACAAACTGCAAAATCCTGACAATGCTCCTGATAATTCAAAAGGTTACACCATTAGCAGATTACGTATTTTAAAAAATGAAAGATGGCAAGAGATTCCGTTTATTGTTGATGGAACACGGATGCAAATACGATTGAATGATTTTATAAACCCTAATGAAACCGTTAAGCTTTCTATAGATTATTCGTATAGACTACAAACAAAAAGTAGCGGCGGAAGATCTGGTTATATGAATATAGATGATGGTGCAATTTTCGAATTTTCTTATTGGTATCCAAGAATGTGTGTTTATGATGATTATAATGGTTGGAACACCTTGCCTTTTATTGGTGGTGGCGAAATGTACCTAGATTATGGAACTATAGATTATGAAGTAACAGTACCATCAAATCAAGTGGTTGTAGGTGCAGGAACCTTAATAAATGGAGACGATATTTTAAATAATAAAACGTTAAAGCGATTAAATGAAGCAAGTCAATCTGATAAAACTGTGTTTATAAGAAATGCAAACGAATTGAATACGCCTGTAACAAAGAAGACGACAGGAACAACAACGTGGCATTTTAAAATGGAAAACACGCGCGATGTTGCTTGGGCAATGTCTACAGCATATATCTGGGATGCCGCTAAAATTAATTTGCCAAAAGGCGGAGCTGCGTTAGCACAATCAGTTTACCCTGTAGCTTCTACAAAAGATAACAAGGCGTGGGCTAGATGTACAGAAATGTTAAAAGCTTCAGTGGAAGAGTTTTCAAGCAAATGGTTTGTATATCCTTATGATGTAGCTACATGTGTTGCTGGACCTGTTGGAGGGATGGAATATCCAGGATTAGCTTTTAACAGTTGGAAAGCCGAACCTTATGATATGTTTTTATTAGCATCACATGAAATAGGTCACACCTGGTTTCCCATGATTGTAGGATCTGATGAAAGACGTCACCCATTTATGGATGAAGGGTTTAATACCTTTATTGATATTTACGCGCATGATGATTTTAATAATGGGGAGTTTGCACCGAAAAGAGATGGTGAATATGCAGAAGGTGGTGGTAATCCAGCGGATGAAATTATAAAAGTGATTGAAGATTGTAAAGATGGTCCAACTTTAATGACACCTGCAGACGATATGGATTATAAACATGTACATCCGTTAGCATATTTTAAATCGGCTTTTGGTTTGGTACTTTTACGAGACGTTATTCTTGGTCCAGATAAATTTGATTATGCCTTTAGACAATACGTTCATAATTGGGCATTTAAACACCCAAAGCCAGAAGATTTTTTTAGAAGTATAGACAATGGTTCTGGAGAAGACTTAACTTGGTTTTGGCAAGGGTGGTACCATCACAATTGGCAATTAGATCAAGCTATAAGTAATGTTGTGTATGTTAAAGAAGATGAATCAAACGGAGCCAATATTACTGTAACCAATAACCAACAAATGGTGATGCCTATTTTGGTTAAGGTTGAAGAAAGTAATGGCAAAACACATGAATTTAAAGTACCTGTTGAAATATGGAAGTTTGGTAAAGAGGCTCAATTTCATGTTAATTCAACCTCTAAAATTAAAAGTATAATTATAGATGAAAAGCATCAATTACCAGATATTGATAGAAGTAATAATGAGTGGTATGCTAAAAAATAAC
This sequence comes from Yeosuana marina, assembly GCF_011762485.1. GTDB lineage: Bacteria > Bacteroidota > Bacteroidia > Flavobacteriales > Flavobacteriaceae > Yeosuana > Yeosuana marina. The sequence continues at coordinate 101,636 of NZ_JAAKGI010000001.1, read as the reverse complement.
TGGGCTTAAGCTTTATTTTCTACCAAAATCAGCAGGAATTTCTCCCCACGCTTTGGTTTCCCATTTAACAATAGTGGTTTTGTAAGAGTTAGTTTTAAGCCAGTTGATAGCACGGTCTACTAATTCAAACAGTTTTTCGTTTTTAGCGGTACGTTCTAGTTTAGTATTGCAAGTTCTCTTTTTTACCCAACTTATGGCTGTTCTAGAATCGGTATAAATAATTAAATTGCTGTTGTTTTTTTTAAGAAGCGCTAGTCCGTGTACAATGGCCAAAAATTCGCCAATATTATTAGTACCTTCTTCAAAAGGACCTTGGATAAATAGTTGTTTTTTGGTTTTGGTATCGACTCCACGGTATTCCATTTTACCAGGATTTCCGCTTGAGGCAGCATCAACAGAAATAGAATTATAATTGGGTTGTCCAATTTTTTTAAGTTGTTCTGCGGATAATTCACTTTTAAAAGTTTTGGTCTTCCCTATATAATCTTTGTAGTTTCCTTTTAGGGCTTCTTTGGCAGCATCAAAACTTTCAAAAGACTTGTATTGAGCTCCTTCAAAATTAGTTATTTGTGCTTTACAATCATTCCAAGAGTCAAAAACACCAGTATGATGCCCTTTCCAAACAGTATAATATTTCTTTTTCTTTTTACTCATTAGGAAATAAAAGAGATTCAACCACCTTAGGAAAATGTTCCATTTCTAATTCATGAATTTTAGCAGCTACATCTTCATCCGAATCTGAACTTAAAATCTCACATGTTGCTTGAAAAATAATAGCACCTTCATCATAATGTTCATTTACATAATGAATGGTAATCCCGGTTTCAGTTTCCTTGTTATCTATTACAGCCTGATGCACGTGCATGCCATACATACCTTTTCCTCCAAATTTAGGTAATAAAGCAGGGTGTACATTAATCACTTTATTAGGAAACTCTTTTAAAATAGATTCGGGAAATTTCCATAAGAATCCAGCAAGGACTATTAAGTCTGGATTATTGCTTTTTAACAGATCTAAAACGTGGCTTGTACTATAAAAAGCGGTTCGGTTAAATGATAGGCAACTTGTTTTAAGCGTGTTGCATCGGTTTATTACTTTGGCATGAGGATTGTTAGTGAGTACCTGAATAACAGATACATTATCTCTGTTTTGAAAAAAAGTTATTAAATTTTCAGCATTAGTGCCGCTTCCGGACGCAAAAATTACAATACGTTTCATCTGTTGGTTTATATTTTTAAATTGATATCAGATGTAATTCGCATATTAGAATTCAAAAAATGTTCAGCAAAATTAATCAAGCTCATTTCTTCAAAAGATTATAATGTTGGAATTATTCGAACAAAAAAAAGAATAATTATTAACAATTGGATGGTAAATTACGAATACTTAAAAGTATTTTGCTAAATTAGAAACACATTTTTAGATTAAAGTCGTGTTTTAAAAATAAAGTTTTTTATTTTTGCCAACTAATTAAAACCTTAAATTAAAAGATTATGTCAGACATTGCATCAAGAGTAAAAGCGATTATCGTAGACAAATTGGGAGTTGATGAGAACGAAGTTGTAACTGAAGCTAGCTTCACTAACGATTTAGGAGCAGACTCATTGGACACAGTAGAATTAATCATGGAATTTGAAAAAGAATTTGATATTCAAATACCAGACGATCAAGCTGAAAATATCGCAACAGTAGGTCAAGCTATATCATATATAGAGGCTGCAAAATAAAAGAACTTTTATGGAATTAAAGCGAGTTGTAGTTACAGGATTAGGCGCTTTAACCCCTATTGGGAACACCAAAGATGAATTTTGGGAAGGCTTAATTGGAGGTAAGAGTGGGGCTGCACCTATAACCTATTTTGATACCGAAAAGTTTAAAACAAAGTTCGCTTGCGAGTTAAAAAACTTTCAGGCTACCGATTTTCTTGATAGAAAAGAGGCACGCAAAATGGATAGATTTGCGCAATATGCAATGGTCGCTGCAGATGAAGCGATTGCTGATGCCAAATTAGATCTTAATGTAGTAAACAAATTGCGAGTTGGGGTAATTTGGGGAGCAGGAATAGGTGGATTGGAAACATTTCAAGACGAAGTTTTAAACTACGCTGCCGGTGATGGCTCTCCAAGATTTAACCCATTCTTTATCCCTAAAATGATTGCGGATATTGCTCCGGCAAATATTTCTATAAAACATGGTTTTATGGGCCCCAATTACACAACAGTTTCGGCATGTGCATCTTCGGCAAATGCTATGTTTGATGCCTTAAACTCGATACGTTTAGGTCATTGTGATGTAGTGGTTACTGGAGGAAGTGAAGCGGCTGTTACTATAGCAGGAATGGGTGGTTTTAATGCCATGCATGCTTTATCAACTAGAAATGAAAGTCCAGAAACGGCGTCTCGTCCTTTTGATGGAACCAGAGATGGTTTTGTTTTAGGAGAAGGAGCAGGAGCTTTGGTTTTAGAAGAATATGAACACGCAAAAGAACGAGGCGCAAAAATTTATGCCGAGTTTGTTGGCGGAGGTTTATCTTCAGACGCGTATCATATGACAGCTCCACATCCTGATGGGATTGGTGTTATGGCCGTCATGAGAAATTGTTTAGAAAATGCAGGGTTAAAACCTGAAGATGTAGATCATATAAATACACACGGGACTGCTACAAGTTTAGGTGATGTAGCCGAACTTAAAGCAATTTCAGAAGTTTTTGGTGATCATGCAAAAGATATCAATATAAATTCAACAAAATCAATGACTGGCCACTTATTAGGTGCTGCTGGTGCTGTAGAAGCTATTTCGGTAATTTTGGCAATGGAACATGGTATTGTTCCTCCAACAATAAATCATATTGTAGCCGATGAAAATATTGATCCTCAATTGAATTTAACATTAAACAAAGCCCAAAAGCGAGATGTTAAAATTGGTATGAGTAATACCTTTGGGTTTGGAGGTCATAATGCTTGTGTTGTTTTTAAAAGACTAGATTAATATCGGATTGAGACCTATAAGAAACATATTAAATTCCCGTTCTGAAAAAAACGGGAATTTTTTTATACAATTAAAAAAAGTCTTAGGTTTTAAGCCAAAAAACATTCACATATATAAAACAGCATTTACCCATCGTTCTATGAATATAAAGGATAGCGAGGGAAATGCTATCAATTACGAGCGTTTAGAGTTTTTAGGTGATGCTATGCTGGGAGCTGTTGTAGCATCGCATTTATATACAGAAGCTCCCGCAGGCGACGAAGGCTATCTAACAAAAATGCGTTCAAAAGTTGTAAGCAGAGAGCATTTAAATGAATTAGGTAAAGACCTTAATCTTATTGATCTCATTGAAAGTAAAATCGCGACTTCTCAATTTGGAGATAATATTCACGGAAATTTGTTTGAAGCCTTAGTTGGAGCTATTTTTTTAGATAAAGGTTTCAAATATTGCGAAAAGTTCATTTACAAACGTATTATTATTCCTTATGTTGACATTTCTCAGTTAGAAGGAAAGGTTATCAGTTACAAAAGTTTATTGATTGAATGGTGTCAAAAAGAAAAGAAAGCATTCAATTATAACGTCTATGATGATACTGGTAATGATGATGTTAGACACTTTTCTGTAAAATTATCAGTAGACAATAAAGTTGTTTCAAAAGCTAGAGCAACGTCAAAGAAAAAAGCAGAAGAAAAAGCATCAAAACGAGCGTTTTTTGTCTTTCAAAATAAAATGTCGAGATAACCATTAAGACGGCACTCAACTATAACGTTTTAGTTGGAATTTCTTGTTAAGTTCATATTAACATTAAAAAAACTTATCGCTTTAAATATTATAAATATTATATTTACACCGATTTATTTAAGTTATGGCTGTACACAAACTTATCCTTGATGATGTTTTTGAAGAATCGGTATGTACATTAATTGCTATTCATTGCACCATTGAAGATTATCGTTTAGCATATCTTTTAAATCAGAATTTGGGGATTAATCTTGTTAGAAATAAAAAAGACTTAGATTACGACAATGGAAAATCAACATATTCAATTTATAACTGGGAAGATAAAAAGCAACTTTTAACTTGGAATTTAGTTTCTAACATTTGTAAAACTAATGATGTTATGACTACAAGTTCTGGATTATTATTTGAAACAACTCATAGTATTACAAAAACATTCAATTTAATACCAGAGTTAAAAAGCGTAAATTATTTGTTAAAAATTGATGATGAATTACATATAACTAAAGAAAAGTATATTATCAATACCATAATAAGAATCCCACAAATTGCGACAGCCTACACAATTGACATAAGTCAATTGAAATCAAAAGAAAATTTAATTTTTAGCTAATGCCAACAAGAAAGAAAACCAAAATAGTGGCCACATTAGGTCCTGCAACTAGTACAAAAGAAGTTTTAAAAGCAATGCTTGATGAAGGTGTTGATGTATTTAGAATAAATTTCTCTCATGCTGATTATAGTGATGTAGCAGAGCGTATAAAAATGATTCGTGAACTTAATGCGGAATTTGGATACAATGCTGCCATTTTAGGTGATTTACAAGGTCCTAAATTACGTGTTGGAGTCATGAAAGAAGAAGTTGTAGTGCATCCAGGTGATGAAATAATCTTTGCCACAGGAGAACGTTTTGAAGGAACTAAGGAACGTGTTTATATGACCTACGATCGTTTTCCTCAAGATGCAAATGCTGGAGAGCGCATCCTTTTAGATGACGGAAAATTGATTTTTGAGGTTGTTTCAACAGATAGAAAGAGCGAAGTAAAAGCGAAAGTTATCCAAGGAGGGCCTTTAAAATCAAAGAAAGGTGTCAATTTACCAAATACGAATATTTCACAGCCAGCTCTAACAGAAAAAGATATTGAAGATGCTATTTTTGCCATTGGACAACGAGTAGATTGGATTGCACTATCATTTGTGCGACATGCGGAAGATTTAATGCAGCTTCGCGATTTAATTCAAAAACACGCGGATGAAAAAATTCCAATTATTGCTAAAATAGAGAAACCTGAAGCGGTAGAAAATATTGATAAAATTGTCGCTCATTGTGACGGTATTATGGTTGCTCGAGGTGATCTAGGGGTGGAGATTCCTGCCGAAGAAGTTCCATTAATACAAAAACAATTAGTGTTAAGAGCTAAAAAGGCAAGAATACCAGTAATTATAGCAACTCAAATGATGGAAACTATGATTACAAGTTTAACGCCTACAAGGGCTGAGGTTAATGATGTTGCAAACTCGGTAATGGATGGTGCCGATGCTGTCATGCTTTCAGGAGAGACATCTGTAGGGAAATATCCTGTTCAAGTTATCAAACAGATGGCTAATATTTTATTAAAAGTTGAAGACTCACCATTAATTCAAGTTCCACTAACGCATCCACATATTCGTACCAATAGATATATAACAAAATCTATTTGTTATCATGCGGCTAATATGGCTAATGAAATAGATGCAAAAGCAATTTCTACCTTAACAAATAGTGGGTATACAGCATTTCAAATTTCGGCTTGGAGACCATTGTCACATATATTGGTCTTTACCTCGAATAGACGTATTCTTACACAGTTAAGTTTACTTTGGGGTGTTAGAGCCTTTTATTATGATAAATTTGTGAGTACAGATGAGACTATTGAAGACGTAAATAATATTGCCTGTAAGATGGGTTATTTAGAGCAAGGCGATATGTTAATTAGTTTAGCCGCAATGCCAATTCAAAGTAAAGGAATGGTAAATACATTAAGAGTTACAGAAATTACATCGTGCCCTATTTAAGAGCAGTAATTATAAAAGATAAAAAGTGATTTATTGTTTAAAAATAGATCACTTTTTTGGTTAAAACTCAAACTTTAACTGGACACTTACATTTTTTTGTTCAGTTTCTTTATTGGTTTCGGTATTTAAATGGGACATAGAAATTCCTAATAAACGCACCGAATTACTAAGGGTTTCTTGATATAACAAATCTTTAGCGGTTTCTAAAATCAAAGCGGCATCACTTATAAAATAATGTAAGGTTTTGCTTCTTGTTTGCATCGTAAAATCACTGTACTTTATTTTTAAAGTTACCGTTTTTCCTGCCACTTTGCTTTTATTTAATCTTCGTGAAACTTCATTGGCAATGTTACTAAGTTTTTCTAACATAAAAACTTCACTCGATAAATTTTCATTAAATGTGCGTTCTGCGGCTAAGGATTTTCTAATTCTGTTTGGTTTTACTTCACTTGTATGAATTCCTCTAACGACGTAATAATAATACTTGCCAGATTTCCCAAAAAGCTCTTCTAAAAACTCAATGGATTTCGACTTTAAATCTAGTCCTGTAAATATTCCTAATTGATACATTTTTTCAGCCGTTACTTTACCAACACCATAAAATTTCCGAATATCAAGTTGTTCTAAAAAGGCTATAACATCTTCAGGATTTACCGTTTTCTGTCCATTAGGCTTGTTGTAATCACTGGCAACTTTAGCTATAAATTTATTGATTGAAATACCTGCCGAAGCGGTTAATCCAACCTCATTAAAAATACGTTCTCTTATCTCTTTAGCAATCAACGAGGCGCTTGGATTTCCTTTTTTGTTTTCTGTGACATCTAAATAGGCTTCGTCTAAAGACAGTGGCTCTACCAAATCGGTATAATCAAAAAAGATACGTCTTATTTTTTTTGAAATTTCATGGTATCTATCAAAACGCGGTTTTACAAAAATAAGTTCGGGACAGTTACGTTTAGCTAGTAACCCGCTCATTGCACTTTTAACTCCAAATTTCCTGGCTTCATAACTGGCAGTACTTACAACACCTCGTTTTTCGCTTCCGCCAACGGCAATAGGTTTTCCTTTTAGTTCAGGATGATCCATTTGCTCTACAGAGGCATAAAATGCATCCATATCAACATGAATAATTTTTCTGTTACAAGGAAACTCATACATCTTGTAAAAATATAATATCTTTATCAAAGAGAATTAAAAGCGATGTCCAAAACAGCAATTATTATTGGAGCAACAGGTCTTACAGGAGGTCTATTATTAGAATGTCTTCTTGAAGACAATAGGTATAAAACTATAAAATTATTTAGTAGAAGTTCTTGCGGAATAAAGCATTCTAAAATAGAAGAACATCTTGTTGATATTTTTGAACTAGAAAAGCATGAAGATGTTTTTGATGCTAACGACGTTTTTTGTTGTATTGGCACTACCAAAGCCAAAACTCCTAACGAAGAGGCCTATTTAAAGATTGATTATGGTATACCGGTAGCTATATCAAAGCTTTGTGTTAAAAATAATATTGATACGCTGGTTGTAATTTCTGCACTAGGAGCCAACAAAAACAGTACGGTGTTTTATAATAGAACAAAAGGCAGAATGGAAGAAGATGTCTTGAAAGCAAACATTAAAAACATTTATATGTTGCAGCCTTCATTAATTAGTGGAAATAGGGCAGAAAACAGATTTGGTGAAAAAATAGCAAAGATTTTTATGACAGTTTTAAATCCTTTGCTCATTGGAAGTTTTAAAAAATATCGATCTATTCATCCCAGAACTATTGTAAATACAATGATTTGGTTGGCTAATAACACTTATGAGTCAGGAAGGATTCCTTCTAATCGCATTCAAAATATTTCTGATAGGGTATGATAGAGATAGAACGCAAGTTTTTGGTAACTTCTCTTCACTTTAAACAAGAAGCATTCAAAAAGGCTAGAATTATTCAAGGGTTTTTAAATACCCATAAGGAACGAACAGTACGAGTTAGAATAAAAGCAGATAACGGTTTTATAACTGTAAAAGGACAATCTATGGAAGACGGATTATCACGTTTTGAATGGGAAAAGGAAATTCCTAAAGATGAAGCAGAAGCTCTTTTAAAACTTTGTGAACCTGGAGTTATTGATAAAATTCGCTATGAAATAAAAGTTGGAAAGCATACCTTTGAGGTTGATGAATTTTATGGTGATAACGAAGGTTTAATTATTGCAGAAGTAGAACTTGAAAGCGAGAACGAAACGTTTTTAAAACCAAATTGGCTTGGTGAAGAAGTTACAGGAAATATTAAATATTACAATTCGCAGTTAAGTGAGCATCCCTATAATACATGGTAAAATTTAGCGTCATATTTTTTAAATATATTTATGGGAGTTAGCAAAAAGGATCCCTTTAAAACAGGACTTAAACTGATACAATTTTTATTGCAATTTTTAGATGTTACAACTATTTTAGTGTTATTAGCATCCCATTTTGTTATAAAAGAACGCACGTTTTGGTCGTCCATATTTTTTTATGCGTTCCCTTTACCTGTTATTATTTTTATTATTTTAATGATGTCTATTGTTTTAACAAAAAGGTGGCGACGATATAACTTTATAGTGGCTTCAATATTACTGTTAATTTGGTTAGGTAAAAGCTTTAAAGTACACATTCCTGATACTGTTAAAGAATCAGATATAGAAGTTGTTTTTTGGAATGAATCTAGAAAGAATGACTTTCAAAAGGCTTTTAATAAAAATGGAGGTATTCCAGATGTTATGTTGCTTGTTGAATCTCCTAAAAATAATCTTGAGGAGTTTAAACAAAAATATCCAAATTACTATTGTTACAAATCAGACAGAGAACTTTTTATTTTCTCTAAAACACCTTTAGATATTAAAAGTGAGAGTGTCTCAAAATATGGTACAACAGTCATAGATTTTAAAACAGCAGGAATCGATTTTTATGCTGTTGATGTTCAGGGAAGTCCAGATGTACCTAGAGAATGGGAATTAAACTTTGTCAATAAATCTATAACAAGAACAGATAACACTATTGTTTTAGGAGATTTTAATACGCCTTATGAATCCATCTATTTAAAGCAACTTAAAAAAGATTTTAATCAAGCGTTTAACAAAAAAGGGAATGGTTTTAGAGAAACGTGGTTTTATAATATTCCGTTATTGTCGTTAGATCATATTTGGGTGTCTAAGGATTTAAAGGTTTTGAAAACCGAAAAGTTTTTCACTACGGAATCTGACCATAGTATGCTAAAAACCTTTATAAGAAGATGAGTTTATAACTCCAATTCCATCCACATAGGTCTATGGTCTGATATATAATATTTTAAATATTTTTTGAAATTTGGAACACTAGATTGCCAAAGATTTTCGAAAATAGCACTGTCAAAATCAAATACACCGTGGCTAGTAATTTTAGATTTTAATGCGGGTAAAAAAGCAATTTGATCGTATTGTTTATCATTATTAATATTGGAGTAAACCTGCGTAGAATGTTCAGGAAGTTTTAAACCACGCTTCATTAACGCTTCATAAGTTTCGTCTCCAACTTCAACTTTTGGGATATTAAAATCTCCCATGGTTATTATGTTTTTTGAAAAAGAGTATTTTGAGTTTTTACTTAATTCGGCATAACGTGAAATGGCATAAGCTTCAAGTGAGCGTCTTTCAATATCTGCTTTCTTTTCACTTCCAAAGAAAGAATGAACGGTTATAAAAATGAGCTTATTATTATTCCATTCAAAAGAGCACAAATAGGGATTTCTATCAAAGCCATTAAATTTTGTGTTTACGCCTTTAATTTTTATATATCTATGGTCTTTAGGAGGAATAGAAATTTCTGCAATTAAATTTAAAAGTTGCACTTTTTCGTTGTTATAAATAAAGGCAGAGCGTTCGTTATTTCCGCTTTTATCAGAAAAAATTAAATCGTAGTAAGTTGGGAGTTCTAGCTCAATATTGTTTAAGCCTTCAAGGTTTTGATTTGTTTCTTGTATGGCAATAATATCAAACCAACTTATAATTTCTGCAATTAGCTTATAATGTTCATTCCAACGTTTCTGTAAGCCAAGGTTAGCAATATTCCAAGTAGCAATTAATAGTTTGTCATTAGATTTTTTTGGAATTTTCCGCTTAGCTTTATGTGTTAACAGATTTTCAATTTCTTGATTGAGATCAAAATCATAAACAAAATTTGGTTTTGGAAAAGCAGGCATGATATAACAATTTGATTTTTATAAAGTTATGAATTTATTCTGAAATTTCGATCCGTCGTTTGGCTTCATTGCCAAATTCATCTACAACGGTAATGAGGTGCTTGCCTTGCTTTGGAATAATGGCTAACTCATGAATATCTTTGGTACTTCCAACATAGGTTTCATCTACATACCAAAATACCGTGGTTTCAGGTTTTGAGTGGGCTATTTTCAGTACCAAATCGTTAGTTTTTCCATTAAAATCTTTTGGTAAAAAAATAGTATTATTTTCCTTTGGATAAATAAATTGCATAGTCATAGCGGATTCTCCTAAACAATCACTTCTAAATTTTGGTAAGGGTCTGTAAAACGGGTTTTTAGTTTTATAATAATAAGCCATTAGAGGTGGCAGGACAAACCAAGATGTGTTTTTTATGTTATTGATGTCTTCGCAAGATGAATTAACTTGATAGGTTTCCGTTTTATCCAGATGAACAATGATATGATATGGACAAGGTTTTGTTTTAAGTCCGCTTATTTGAATAAATTCGGTTTCAACATCTTTACAATTTGGAGAGGCTCTATACCCGCTTTTTTTACAAATAGAGACTTCTTGCATCTCATCAAAGGGTTTGGCAAACCACTCACTATTTGGTAACAAATCAAATACATCAAATAAAATGGGAGCAGCTGCTTGCACACCAACCAAACCTGGTCGTCCTTCACCATCGGCATTACCTACCCAAACACCAACTACATAATCTTTTGTGGAGCCAATGGCCCAGGCATCACGGAACCCAAAACTAGTCCCTGTTTTCCAAGCTATTTGTTTAGAACCATCATAAAACTCCCAGCTTTCATCACCTTCAGGACGGTTTACTTCCTTTAAACTTTCGTAGGTTAAATAAACAGAAGCAGCATCAAATAATGTTTTATCGTGTGTTTTTTTTCCGAAATCAATGTTTTCCGAAGCTAAAAAAGTGGGTTCACAAAACTCATTGCTGTAATACTCACTTGAAGTTTCAGAAAAATGATTTAAGGTTGAAGACAACGCTGCGTAGCTTTTGCATAAATCCCAAAGGTTACTTTCGGCACCACCCAAAATAAGCGACAATCCGTAATGATTGGCGTTGTATTTTAAATCTTTTAGGTAGAGCATTTTTAAGTAATGATAAAATCGATCTAGCCCAAATTCCTGAAGTATTCTAACAGCAGGCACATTTAAAGAACGCGATAAAGCTTTGCTTGCTGGTACAGCACCGTCATAAGTTTTGTTATAATTTTCGGGATTGTAACTTCCAAATTGAGTGGGAACATCTGCTACTAATGTATTGGGGAGCAAATCACCAGCATCTAGCATAGCTGCAAACAAAAAGGGCTTTAAAATACTTCCTGTACTCCTGGGTTTATCTATAATATCCACATCTTTTTGATGGGTTTTATCAGTTGGTGAATTGCCAACATAGGCTAAAACTTGCCGTGTTTTTACATCTAAAATTAAAACGCCTGCATTGTAAATTTCATTCTGACTTAATTGATTGTAATGGGTTTTTACAATTTGATTAACACGTTTTTGCAAGTGCATATCAATAGTGGTTTGAATACTTTTACCGTTATAGGATTGTGATACTTTTTGCAATAAATGAGGAGCTATTTGAGGTAACGGATAGGGTCTTTGTGGTAAACTTTCGGCTATTGATAAAGAATAGGTTAACGAATCTATCACCTTATTTTTCAATAATTTTTTAAGAAGTGTATTTCTTTTTTTTAATAAACGCTCATGATTTTTTCCTGGATAAATAAGACTGGGAGCATTGGGTAAAACGGCTAAAGTAGCACTTTCTGCCCAAGATAATTCGTTAGGATTTCTATTAAAATAGCGCCATGATGCAGCATCTAGTCCCACAACGTTTCCGCCAAAAGGTGCGTTACTAGAATAGTATGCTAGAATTTGATCTTTGCTTTCACGAAGTTCTAATCGCGTTGCTAAAATAATTTCTATAAATTTTTCAAAATAGGTGCGTTTTTGATTTTTTCTAGATAACCGAATGACTTGCTGCGTTAAGGTGCTTCCGCCCCGTTTTATGCTACCAGATGTTAGATTGTCTCGTAATGCTTTAAAAATAGACACAGGATTAAACCCTGGATGCTTATAAAAATACTCATCTTCAAACTGAATGATACAGGTTCTGAATTTCTCTGGAATACTATCGTTTTGTGGGAATCGCCATTGTCCATCGTCAGCTATTTGCGCCCCCAACAATTTATTTTTTGAACTTGTAATAACAGTAGCTGTTGGGTCTTTAAATAGTTGTTTTGGCAAACAAAAATAATAGGCAATTAAAAGTACAACTATAATTGCTGACTTTATTTTATGACGTTTTATATAAGCTATTATTCGTTTCAAGTTTTAAATGAAGTGTCATTGCGAGGCACGAAGCAATCTGTTCAATTTAAAATGATTGCTTCAGTCATGCTTCCTTCGCAATGACAGTTATTTGTTAAATTCATACTCGCGTTCAACTTTACATATTCGTACGTTATACCAACTATACCAATCTTGTCTGCCTTTTTGTTGCGCAACAAGATGGTCTGTGTGTTGTTTCCAGTTTTTAATGGCTTCTAAACTTTCCCAATAACTTACCGTAATTCCAACATCATTTCTGGCGCTATCCAATCCTATAAATCCTGGTTGTTGTTTGGCAAGTTCTTCCATAACGTTTGCCATGTCTGAATACCCTTTAATGTTTTCATTTTGGGTTGAGGTGAAAATAACAGCGTAATAGGGCTTAAATTTTTTCATATATCAAGGATATTAATACAATCGTCATTACAAAAGAAACGAAGTAATCTCTCTATTTTAAATTCAATTAAAAGGATTACTTCAGTTATTCTTTCTTCATAATGGCGATATATTTTATTTTTCAACCGTTACCCATTGTCCTTTTGTTCGCACTAAATACTCGTTATCATACATAGCCTCCGCTTGAATTCCAAGTAAATAATAGGTTCCTAAGTAAGATGCATTTAGCATAACACTAAACGTTTTGGTGCCATGATTTCCTTTTTCTGGTAAGTCAAAATAGAAATTTACACGATCGTCTCTAATGTCGGTATAACGTGCTTGACTCACTGTTGTATCACCAAAATCGGTAAATCGGGTATTGACAATTTCCCAACCAGATGGGAATATTTCGGTTAATGCTACGTCATTGATGCGTTCATTTTTTAAATTACTAACGCTTACCATTGCCACAAAATCTTGACCTTGTTGTAACTTAGATACATCTATTTTATTTCCCTTTAAATCTTTGTATTGCACAGAAACGCTTAAACCGCGTTGTTCTGCTAATTCTTGTCCTAATGGCAGCTTTCCTGAATTTAAAACACGCACATAAACGACATTACTTATATCGTTTTTTACCGAGATAGTATTAGCGCCTTCAATAACTTTGATATCACGTTGCGCAATAGCATTTTTGGTGTTGATGGTTTCAGATTTTCCGTTAACACTATAGGTTACTTTTAGTGCTTTTCCTCCGTTTGCATTTACCATTTTTGCCATAGCCAATAAACTATAGGCGGTGGTTTGTGTGCTCATCCATCGGTAACTTGACAAATCTTTGGCAATATATTCAGCAAGTTCTCGCATGTTAGAGTTTTTAGTGAGCACCATAGTTTCTAAGGCCATAGCACGATTTCTATCTACCGAACCATAGGTGTAATAATTGTAATCATGAGGTTTGAAGTTGATGTTGGCTGATTTAGAAATGTTATCACTAGCTTCTTTTTGTCCAACCAACGCATACGCAGCAGCCAAACGCCATTTGGCTTCATTTGAGATTTCCGAAAACTCTCGTAAACGGTTCATACTAGCTAAATCTGGACTTCCTGCTAATGCCAACGTGTATAAACGATATGCTTGTGCGAGATCTGAATTGTAACTTCTATAACTTGGTCTCCAATCTCTAGCAGCTTGTTTTTGGTATTGAATCCAGTTGCTTTTAAAAGTTAATGGTAACACATAGCCTTTTTTCTCGGCTTCTATCATAAAATGACCTGCATAACTAGTACCCCAATCATTCGTGGCGTTTTCTCCCATCCAATAACTCAAGCCTCCATTAGGTTGTTGAAAGTGACCTAAGCGAATAATCCCATTTTTGATATTGTTTTCAATATCTTTTTTCTTGTCGGCTGTTAAATCGAAAATATCATTTAAGAATAACTGCGGAAATACGCTCGAGGTGGTTTGCTCGATACAACCATGAGGATACTGGATTAAGTACTGTAATCTGCGAGAAAAATCCATTGGAGGCAATGTTGAAAACTCAATGGTTGCCGAATTTGTTCCAGGTATACCAAAGGTTGAAAAGTCAAGAGTTTCACTGGCATTTGCGGTTACAGTTTTATCAATTGCTTTTGATGTGATTGGGTTTGGATTAACAACATCGATGTCTACCTTATAAGTTGACTTTTCGCCATTTCCTGAGGCAATAACTTCAACAGTATTTATACCTTTTGCTTTGCTAACATCCAATTCAAAATATGTCATTTGTTCATTTGGTTGTGCAAATGTTAAAGCTTTGGTTTGGTCTCCAACAACTGAAATCCCATGACTTAATTTTAAACTAATGTTTACGTTTTTCACTTGAGGTTCCATGGCAAACACCGTTACCGGTAAGGTTACTTTTTCACCTGGACTTAATTTCCGCGGAAGCGAAGCCAATACCATTAACGGTTTTTTAACTTGAACAGATTTGTCGGTGCTTCCGTAGGCTTCATTCTTATTATTTCCAGCCACAACCATAGTGCGAACGGCACCAATATAGTTTGGCATTTTAATGGTATGTTTAGCTGTTTTTCCTGCTTCTAACGTGAAAGGGCCTAAATAGGTAACTACGGGTTTAAACCGATTGGCTTTTTTGTTTTTTCCAGCTAAGGCACTACCGTCACCACCAATTGCAAATACTTGATCAATACTTCCACTGTACGCGCCAATAACATCATCAAATACATCCCAAGTTTTTACACCTAAGGCTTCTCGTTTATAAAATTCGTCCCAAGCATTCGGAGTTTTAAATCGGGTTAAATCCAATAAGCCTTCTTCAACCATCGCTATAGTATAGGTCATGGGTTTTTTATTTTTTTCAGAAACAGATACTTCAAAGGTTTGCTCGGGGCGTAATACATCGGGCATTTTTAATACGGGTTCTAATTTGGTGTTGGGATCTTCAACCATCATAGGAATAATGCCGTATAAACGAATAGGTAAATCATTGGCTGTAATGGCGTGAGGCTGTAATAGTGAAATATTAATGAACACATTAGGCGCCATATCTGATGTGACAGGAATCTTGACTGTAGTTTCGCCTTGTTGAGTTTTTACCCATTTGTAATCCAATACTTCGGAGCCGTTTTCAATGCTCACTAGTGCACGACCTTCACTACCCGATTGAAAGGTAATAGTTGCAGTTTCGCCCACATTATACTGTTCTTTATCGGCTGAAAACACTAACATTTTAGCAGCTTCTTTATCTCCCGGTGGCGTATACCAATTTTTGTAGAAATAGGCAGTTCTACCAGTTGCGTGACCACTTACAGGGTCTGAAATTCTGATGAGGTAGCGTCCGCGTTCCTTATCAGGGATGTTTAAATTAAAATGCCCTTTTCCGTTTTCATCGGTATTTACTTTGGTATCGAAATACGGTCTGTGATAGGTGCTTGACACATAACTGGACAGATTATCGTAAGATGAACTCCACCACCAACGCCACTCAATTTTATAGATTTTCACTTCTAGATTGCTGCGTTTAACGGGTTTCCCTTTAGCATCAACCACAACCACATCAAAGGTTTGATTTTCGTCTGTGTAAAATGAGCCGTAGGCATTTCCTTTAGGAGAATGCAACCCAACAAACGATTTGTAAGGTGCATATTGTTTTGTAAACGCATCCATAGAGAAGTCGCCTCCATTTTCAAAAGCACGCACTAAAAACTGAACATTTAACATGCCAGGCGCATTTTTACCGACCTCTAGTTTGTTGTTTATTTTAGCAGTACCGTTTTCATCTACTTTTCCTTCAAAGACATTAACCTCTTCCGTATTAAATTGACGCGTAGGGTCGTTAAAGGTATAGTCCTTATAATTTTTAAAACCTGTATAAGACGGACTTATTTTTGCTTTAATTTCTGCTTTTAGGTTTTTACCAGGAGCGCCATGAAGCCAAGTAACATCGAGTGTTCCTTTAAGCGGTTCGTTACTTGTAAGAACTTCATTTTCAAAATCCACTTTAATTTTAAGACGATTTGGTTTAACCGTTTCAATTTTTAAGCCTTTGTAAAACGTAGCGCCTCCAACCGATACTTTGGCGTTATAATTTCCTGTGTTGTCTTCGGAAGATGTTGGTACAGTGAATTTATAGAAATTATTAAGATTATCAGCTGTAATATTTTTATAAACCAATTTGCCATTTGGGTCTGTAATTTCGAGTTTAACAGGATGCCCTTTTGGTAACGGATTGGTTTCATCATTTAAAATAAAGGTAAGATGCAACGTGTCTCCAGGTCGCCAAACACCACGCTCACCATACAGATAACCTTTAAGTCCGCGTTGTAATTTATTTCCAGACACATCAAATTTACTTAATGATAAGGAGTTGCCATCTGCAAGTTTTAAGTAAGTCGTATTTTTGCCTTTTGTAACAATAGCAAAAGCTGCATTTTTATTTAAATCGAATAAGGTTAAACCGTCTTCATCGGTTATTTTGCTAGCCAATTCTTGTTGCTGAAAATTGTAAAGTTTTATAGTAGCATTAGCTTCTGGGTTCGTGGTTAAAATATTGGTAACCGCAAAGTAATACGAATTATTGGCGCCTTGTTTTGCAATAACACCAAGGTTTGATGCTAACAAGTTTTGAGATACAATTTTTGATTCGTTGTAATACGCCTCATGGCATGGGTTATTTTCTTCACGCCAATTATAATTGTAGTCTTTGTAGCGGTAGGTGAGGTTATCCCAATATTGTTCTTCTCGTAATTCTTCATCTTCGGTAATGGGTTCGTTATAATCGCTGTCATAATAATCGTCTTCGTGGTAATCATTATAGCCATCATCTTCAGAATTACTAACGGAAGCATTTGCAGTACAATCGTATAAAGAATAACTTTTACTGAAACTCAATTCTACACGATAAATAGCGCCAGGATCTGCTTGAAAAAATTTAGACAAATCAATACTGTAGGCTTTCCATTTTCCCGTGTTTTCTGCTTCGGTTTGAAGTTGAATGGTTTGTTTGGCTATGCGTCTACCTACTTTTCTAATGTTATAAGCATTGTTGCTATTTAAGTTATCATCTTGTAAAAACTGAAGAATGTTATCTTGAAAAATTTTAATAATTCTAACATCAACTGCACTAAGGTTAACCGCTTCAAAATTAAATTTTAATTCTTGTGAATTTGGTAAAATGGTTCCGTTGCTAATAAGGCGAACGCTAGGTTTTAAGTCTTCAAAAGCTATGGTTTCCGAAAACGGTTTTTTAAGTTTAAACCCGTAGGTGTTGTTGATGCCTTGAAAAACATCTACCTGAATATTGCCAACCAATTTGCTATCTGGATATACTTTTAAAACATTGCCATCAACAATATACTTGGGGTTTTTTACCTTTTGAATGCTTACTAAACCATCAAAATTTTGTTGTTTTTTTAGAGGGTCTGAAAAGTTAATTGATACATACTGTTCGGGTGATTGTACCACATCCACATCCACAATAGTAAAGTTGTTAATTCCTGGAATAAGCACTGTGTTTTCTCCTTTATTTTCCGCTTTTATAGGAGAGCCATTCCATGTTAGCAGAATATTGCTATCGTCTGTTTTTCGGTTAATGCTATCAATTTTAAATTCGAAAACTTTAGCATTTTCAGAAGCTTCATTGAACACAATGGGCAGGTCTTTTCCACTTTGAGTTGCCTTAACTAATTGTTTTGCTTTTTTTAAAGATATGACATCGGCAGAGCGCATCATAGCATTTAAATATTGCCATTCTTTACTGTAAGATTGTAAATTGTTGGTTGTAATGGAGAAACTTGGTGTAATGGTTTTAAACTGAAACGTGTAGGTTTCAAAGTCGTTAGGAATGTCTTTATAAATGTCATCTAATTTGACGCTTACTGTATATTCAGTAGAAGGATCTAAATGTTCATCAGGCATAAAAGCAAGTGTGTGCTTGTTTACAACAGTTAATGTTCCTTCAACGTAAGGCGATATGGAAACAATATCATTGGTGATTTTTTGTCCCATTTCCCATCCTTCAACTTCTTTAGCAAGATTAATTTGAATAGGATCTGCTACTGAAACTAACCCGGCAGATGTATAACTGATATAATCTCGAAATTTAAAAATATTGTTTGTTTCAACGGGGTTTTTTTTACAGGATATCGCAAATGTGATTAACAGAACTAATGCGAAATTTTTTTTTAATAATGACATAGTTTGATGGATTTGATAGATAATAAACTTCAAAAACAGAAATGTAGGCGATTCCTTGTTAAAATAAGTACGTTCAATTTTAAAGTTTTAGTCGTTGTGTATTTGTTAAATAGTTCTTAAAAATTAATCTTCTTTATATATTCCTATATATAATTCTCCTTTATCATTCATGGTTGCACGATACATACCAGCGGTATTAAATTCCGTAACCATATTACCGTTTTTATCAACGGCAATAATGCCACCATCTCCACCAAGTTCTGGAAGCTTTTTTTGAATGACTTCTTTTGCGGCTTCTTGTAGTGTTAATCTTTTGTATTCCATTAAGGCTGAAATATCATGCGCAACAACGGCTCTTATAAAAAACTCTCCCCAACCGGTACTGGAAACCGCACACGTTTGATTATTTGCGTAGGTTCCTGCTCCAATAATAGGCGAGTCGCCAATGCGCCCCCAGCGTTTGTTAGTCATTCCACCTGTTGAAGTACCTGCAGCTAAATTACCATTTTTATCAAGGGCTACACAACCAACAGTACCAAATTTAGAGTCTTTAATATTGGGATCATAAAAGGCGTTTTTATCATCTATTTCTGAAGAAGCCTGTTCGTTATTTTTAATTTTTTGAAGAGATTGAAATCTGTTTTCAGTATAAAAATAACTAGGATCAACAAGTTCTAAACCTTGCTCTTTTGCAAATTCTTCTGCACCCTTACCAGAAAGCATAACATGAGGAGACTCATCCATTACTGCTCTTGCTAAATTAATAGGATTTCTAACCGTTGAAGTGCCGGCAGAAGCGCCAGCATTTAATGTTTTACCATCCATAATAGAAGCGTCATGCTCGTTAGTGCCAGCATTGGTAAAAACGGCTCCTTTTCCAGCATTAAATAATGGCGAATCTTCTAAAACATTAATGGTTTTTTGAACAGCATCTACACTGTTTCCGCCGTTTTTTAAAATGTTATAACCCACTTTAATGGCTTCTTCTATTTTTAGCTTATACGCCTCCTCTTTTTCTGTTGTCATATTCTTTTTTAAAATAGTTCCGGCTCCACCATGAATGACAATAGCGAAATTATTAACCTTTTTTAAATTAGAATTAGAATCAATCGATTTTTTTTCATTGTTACATCCAATTAAAATGGACGATAACAAGATTAGAAAGAGCAGTTTTTTCATGTTTAAAAGAGAAATTAGAGTTGTGATAAAGTTACATTATTTAAAAATGAAGTCTGCTTTTAGAACAACTTTTTATTAGTATCTTTACGCTAAAATTATATAATTCGTAAAATTAATCTTAATATGGAAGCAATTACTGCAGATTTCGAAATAAAAGAAGCCTTAAATCAATTAGGAGTTAAAGAGATAAATGAAGGAACATCTACAGGTTCTGAAAATTTTTCAAATGGAGAGATTCTTGAAAGTTATTCGCCTGTTGATGGTCAACTAATTGCTAAAGTAAAAACAACTTCAAAAGCTGATTATGAGCAATTAATGGAAACCTCTACAAAGGCTTTTAAAACTTGGAGAACAATGCCTGCGCCTCAACGAGGAGAAATTGTGAGACAGTTTAGTGATAAATTGCGTGAAAAGAAAGAAGCTTTAGGTAAACTAGTGTCTTATGAAATGGGTAAAAGTTACCAAGAAGGATTGGGTGAAGTTCAGGAAATGATAGATATCTGTGATTTTGCTGTTGGACTATCTCGACAATTACATGGTTTAACCATGCATAGTGAGCGCCCAGGACATCGTATGTACGAGCAATATCACCCATTAGGTGTTGTTGGTATTATTTCAGCCTTTAATTTTCCAGTAGCTGTTTGGTCTTGGAACACTGCTTTAGCATGGATTTGTGGCGATGTTTGTGTTTGGAAACCTAGTGAAAAGGCACCATTGTGTGGTATCGCTTGTCAGAACATTGCAGCCGAAGTTTTTGCAAAAAACAACTTACCAGAAGGTATTTCGTGCTTAATTAATGGTGATTATAAAGTAGGAGAATTTATGACTAAGGACTCCAGGATTCCATTAATTTCTGCCACAGGTTCTATCCGAATGGGTAAAATTGTGGCGCAAGAAGTTGCTAAACGTTTAGGGAAATCCTTATTAGAATTAGGCGGAAACAATGCTATTATTGTAACGCCAGATGCGGATATAAAAATGACTGTTATTGGTGCTGTTTTTGGTGCTGTGGGAACGGCCGGTCAACGCTGTACAAGTACACGACGCTTAATTATTCATGAGTCTATTTACGATAAAGTAAAAACTGCTGTTGCTGATGCGTATAAACAATTACGAATTGGAAATCCATTAGACGAAAACAACCATGTAGGACCTTTAATTGATAAAGACGCGGTTAAAATGTACCAAAATGCTTTAGAAAAAGTGGTTGAAGAAGGAGGGAAAATTTTAGTTGAAGGCGGTGTACTTTCAGGAGAAGGTTATGAAAGTGGATGTTATGTGAAACCTGCAATTGCCGAAGCTAAACCTGATTTTAAAATTGTTCAGCATGAAACTTTTGCTCCTGTATTATACTTGTTAAAATATTCAGGTAATGTTGAAAATGCTATCGAAATTCAAAATGGTGTAGTTCAAGGATTAAGCTCAGCCATTATGACAAATAACTTACGGGAAGCAGAACACTTTTTATCGGTTCAAGGATCTGATTGTGGTATTGCGAATGTGAATATTGGAACCTCTGGTGCTGAAATTGGAGGTGCTTTTGGTGGTGAAAAAGAAACTGGTGGCGGACGAGAGTCTGGTAGTGATGCTTGGAAAGTGTATATGCGCCGTCAAACAAATACCATAAATTATACAACTGAGTTGCCTTTAGCACAAGGAATTAAATTCGATTTGTAAATTTAGTATAGCATAAAAAAACCTTGTTTCAATGCCGAAACTTTATCGGGAGAAACAAGGTTAAATGTAATTGATTAATAGCAGTGCAAAAATGCATATTTTATTGTTTTATAATCCTACGAAAATGTTAAGTTAATGTTAAATAATATAGTATTAGCTATATTTAACTTTTCTTAAAATTCTAATAGATTCTTTATAAAAATCATATACTTCTGTACTATGATTTTTTAAATAGGTTTTGGCTTCATTTAGTTTATCTATCGCTTCATGAAATAAATTTAGATAACAAATTAAATAGGTGGCGGGTAAGTTTCTTAAATCAAGTTCTTCATGTTTCGAAAGTAATAATCCTTTCTTAAGTTTTTCTAAGAGCGCATTATTACTGTTGTACATATGATGTAAAACCTTTTTATCAAATTGTGGTGGTTGAAAAAGAAGTTTGGTTTCTATGTTATAATTAGCATTATCTTCAAAGCAAATTAGGGTTTCTTCAAGTTGATAATACTTGTTATTATTTTGAAATCCTAAATTGACATATTCAATAATTTTAAAATAGTTTTCATCATAGCTGATAGATACTTCATCTAAGGTTGAAAAAAATAAGCGTACTTGTTCATTCACAAGTTCAATATCTACTCTAGAGAAAAAGGTTTCATCTTTTACTATTTTTTTCTGTCCTGCCCAACACAACACAAAATACTCTTTAAAAACCTTGTATTGAGGATGATAGTCTTGCCGCTTATTCATAAAATCAAAAACACCATTTAAGGTGTGTTCAATATTATTTTGAGCATGATTTTCTATAGCCTCAACAATTTTTGAATTAATATCTTTTACTTCAATATCAAAAACTTTTGGCATGCTCATGCTCCCTTCTCTAAAAAACACCGAACCCCCGTAGTATTTCCAGATATTTTTTCTTAGAGAGGTTATTTTACCGGTAGCTCTAATGGTTACTAATCCAACAACTTTATCATCGGGCAAATGTGGAAAAGGGATATTCTCGTACTGCACAATTGGCGGATTGGTTAAATAGGCGTTAATGAGGTTTTGTATTTTACTATCATCAAAAAAGTCAACACCAACAATAGTATTGTCTTCATCTTCTACCCCTATTACGATATACGAGTTGTTTTTTGGGTTGCTGTTTGAGAGCGCACAAATATGTTTTAAAAATTTCGCCTTCCCTTCTTTATGACTAATATCTATCTTACGTTTTTTGTCATAAAAACTGTTCTCATCATTATGAGCTAAAAGGTGTTTTATGAGGAGACGTTTGTTAATCATGGTACTTATTCCTGCGAAGGCAGGAATCTTAATTTATGTTTATTACAATTCCTTTTTAACCGTTGTACTATTGGCCTGCGCCGTTGGGAATACCAATAAATCTGCAATATTTACATGGTAAGGACGTGAAATGACAAAATATATAATGTCTGCGATGTCTTCTGCTTGCAATGCTTTAAATCCATCATAAACAGTATCTGCAATTTTATCTCCTTTAAACCTGACTTTAGAAAATTCGGTTTCAACGAGTCCAGGGTTTACAGCACCTACTTTTATTCCATACGGATTTAAATCAATACGCATGCCCTCGGTTATAGCTAAAACAGCATGCTTACTTCCGCAATACACATTTCCCTTAGGATAGACTTCTTTACCTGCCGATGAGCCAATATTGATGATGTGACCAGATTTTCGCTCGGTCATTTGAGGAATAATAGCTCTGCTTACATACAACAAACCTTTAACATTAATATCCATCATGGCATCCCAATCTTCAATACTCCCAGTTTGTATAGGATCTAACCCATGTGCGTTTCCTGCGTTATTAATAAGAATATCAATATGTTTAAAATTGTCTGGAAGAGAATGTATGGCATTTTTAACTCCGGCATTATCTCGTACATCAAAGCTTAGAGTATAGACCTCGGTTAAAGTTTCTAACTCTTTTTTTATGGCTTGAAGGCGTTCTTGACGTCTGCCACATAAAATTAATCGGATGCCGTTCTTGGCAAATTCGTAAGCTGTTGCTTTACCAATTCCGCTTGTTGCTCCAGTAATCAGGGCTGTTTTTATCATTTTTTAAGTATTTTTTAGTGGTCTAAATATTATATGCATACCAAATTTATAAATCATTCTGCTAAACACCTATACATTAACATTTATATTATGTACAGTTAAGGAATCTATGTTAATAGTTACAGGAACTATCTCTTTCTTTTTTTAAGATTTCAAGGAGCAATTTGCGTTTTGTATAGTTTTTTTTGTAATTCATATATAAAAATACTCAAAGCTCGCTTAATATTGTATACTTGTTCAATAACACTAATTAAGTACTGATTATGAACATGTTACATATATGTAGAACATCTGTTTTTTTGAGTTTTTTAACGATTTTTTTAAGTTGTAGTACTGATAGTCTTAATTCTAACATTCAAGATATTCAGTTAGATAAAACAACAGTCTCTGTAGATTTAGTTGGTAATAAAGCAAATTTTGATGCGGTTAATATAGAAGTATTAGATGTTCAAGTGAAAGTTATAGATGACGAAACCATACCAGATTGTTGGTTGAGTTTAAATGCCAACAGTAAGGGTGTTTATAATTTACTAGACTTAACGGAAAATTCAACAGCGCAATTAGTTTCAGGTTTAAAAATTCCAGCAGGAGAAATTTACGAAATCAAATTGGTTTTAGGAAGCAATAATACGATAGTTATTAATGGAGAAACACTTCCGCTGGTTATGAATAGCGAACATGCTAAAGGATTGGTTGTTAGAACAATTAAAACATTAGAGCCTGGTATGGACTATTCTTTTTCATTAAATTTCGATGTGAAGCAATCTATTTTAGAAACTTATATTGACAATAGAGTTATTTTACGACCAGTTTTAAATACAAGTATTGAAGCAAAAAGTAACAATTTGTAACACAGATATTAAAAAATATGTTAAAAGGTGCGATACTATTAAGTGTTGCGCTTTTTTTTTAACCAATTATTAACTCACTAGTTTTCATATTTTAACCAATCATTAACAGCATTCTATTTAAAATTTTAACAATTTGCACTGCTCAAATAAGGGTAGTATATTCGGTTTTTAAAAAAATTAAAAAATGATGGAAGAAACAGGTACAATTGATATTAAGACTATTAACGAAAAGATAGAAAAGGAAAGTGCTTTTATTGATTTATTAATGCTTGAAATGAACAAAGTTATTGTGGGTCAAAAGCATATGGTAGAGCGCTTGTTAATAGGTTTATTGGGTCAAGGACATATATTATTAGAAGGAGTTCCGGGACTTGCAAAAACGCTAGCAATTAACACTTTAGCTAAGGCAATTGATGGATCGTTTAGCAGAATTCAGTTTACACCAGATTTATTACCTGCAGATGTTACAGGAACCTTAATCTATAATATGAAGGTAAATGATTTCTCTATTAAAAAGGGGCCTATTTTTGCAAATTTCGTGTTGGCAGATGAGATTAACAGAGCGCCTGCTAAAGTACAATCAGCCTTACTTGAGGCTATGCAGGAAAAACAAGTTACTATTGGAGACGAAACCTTTACGCTTGATAAGCCTTTCTTAGTTATGGCAACTCAAAACCCTGTGGAGCAAGAAGGAACCTACCCATTACCAGAAGCGCAGGTGGATAGATTTATGCTAAAAACAGTTATTGACTACCCAAAACTTGAAGAAGAACAACTTATTGTTCGTGCTAACTTAAAGGGAAGTTATGAAAATGTAAATGCAGTAGTTTCAATTGACACGATACTGAAGGCACAAAAAGCTATTCGTGAGGTTTACATGGATGAGAAAATTGAAAAGTATATTCTTGATATTGTATTTGCTACACGATATCCAGAAAAATATAAACTACCTGATTTAAAACCGCTTATTTCATTTGGGGCATCTCCTCGTGGAAGCATTAATTTAGCAACTGCTGCCAAATGTTATGCTTTTATTAAAAGAAGAGGGTATGTTATTCCTGAAGATGTTAGAGCTGTCGTTTATGATGTGTTAAGACATAGAATAGGCTTAACTTATGAAGCTGAGGCTGAAAATATAACTTCTGTTGACATCATCAACAAAATAGTAAACGAGATAGAAGTACCTTAATCTAGTTCACAGTATTCAGTAAACGTAAGCAAGTTTTTCTTGCTTATTAAAACTGATATAATTTACTGCTAACTAAGACTGTAAACTGTTTACTAAAGAAATGGACACTAAAGAATTACTAAAAAAAGTAAGAAAAATTGAGATTAAGACACGACGCTTGTCTGATCATATTTTTGGAGGTGAATATCACTCTACCTTTAAAGGTCGTGGTATGACATTTAGCGAAGTGCGTCAGTATCAATTTGGTGATGATGTAAGAAACATTGATTGGAACGTTACGGCACGCTACAACGAGCCTTTTATAAAGGTTTTTGAAGAAGAGCGTGAATTAACAATGATGTTGATGGTAGACATTTCTGGATCTGAATTCTTTGGAACAGAAGAGCAATTTAAAAATGAAGTTGTTACAGAAATCGCTGCAACCTTAGCATTTTCTGCTACTCAAAATAATGATAAAATAGGGTTGATTTTGTTTTCTGATACTATTGAACTTTATATTCCTCCTAAAAAGGGACGGTCGCACGTACTTAGAATCATCCGTGAATTGATTGAATTTAAACCACAAAGCAAAAAAACAGATTTTGCTGAAGCATTAAAGTTTCTATCAAGTGTCATGAAGAAAAAAGCGATTGTTTTTGTGTTATCCGATTTTATGACTGATGATTATTTGCACACTATGAAAATCGCAGCCAAAAGACACGATATGACTGGAATACGAGTATATGATAAGCGAGAAGAAGAGATGCCAAATTTAGGTGTGGTACAAATGCAAGACGGTGAAACTGGCGAGTTGATGCTGGTTAATACATCATCAAAAAAAGTAAGACTTGATTATGGTAAATACTACCAAAATAAAGTCAATTATTACAAAGAAAGCTTTTCTAAATCTGGGGCAGGAACTATTCATTGCAGAGTCGATGAAAGCTATGTGAAAAAATTACTAGGATATTTTAAAGCACGAGCTTAAACAATTTAATATTTAGAATGAAGAATTATAAATTCAACATAAAAGAATCAAGAACGAAGAACTTGCACTCAAATCGTTTTGGGTTCAGGTTATTTCTGTCTTTGTTCTTGGTTCTAACATCTTGGTTCTCGTCGGCTCAAGTTAGCGCATCTATAGATTCAACATCTATAAAAATTGGCGAACAAATAACCTATAAAATTCAAGTAAAAACAGATACAACAAGTTTGGTTGTCTTTCCTGAAGGACAAACGTTTACGCCGTTGGAAATGATTGAATCTTATAAAACAGATACTTTAAAACAAAATGACGCCTATAACCTTGTAAAAAGATATGGATTAACACAATTTGACTCGGGAGCCTATACTATTCCTAGGCAAAAAATTATTGTAGGTAACAAAACTTTTTTTACAGATTCTTTAAAAGTTGAAGTTAGGAATATTTTAGTCGATTCTACAAAACAAGGACTTTACGATATTAAACCAATTATTGAGGTTAAGAAACCAGCCAGTCAATGGTGGAAAAATGTCTTATATGTTTTATTAGCGTTGGCCATTGTTTCAGGCTTGTTATATTGGTTTTTATGGCGAAAAAAACCGCTTACCGAAGAAGAGAAAATAGCCTTACTTCCGCCATATGACAGAGCTAAATTAGCGTTAAAACAACTTGAAGAAAGTACTTATTTAAAGCAATCTGAGTATAAAGAATACTATTCAGAGCTAACCCTTATCATAAGAAAGTATTTAGACGAAAAAGTGTACGACCATTCTATGGAAAGCACTACAGATGAGCTGATAAATAGATTGAGATTATTAAAGGAAGGTAATCAAATAGATTTAAGTAAAGACACGATTAAAAATATTGAAGGTATTTTAAAACGTGCCGATTTAGTAAAATTTGCAAAATATTCAGTAGATACAGATTTAGCTGAAATAGACAGGCAAACTATTGATTTAGAAATAGATCATGTTAAAGAGGTGCTGCCTGAACCAACAGAAGAAGAAAAACTTTTGGATGAGCAATATAAAGAAGAGTTAGAAAGAAAGAAAAAACGAAAAAAAGTAATTATAACGGTTGTAGTTGGTATTTGCTTTCTGTTTACAATATTAGCAGGCTTTTCTATAAAATATGGTTTTAATTATGTTAAAGATACCATTTTAGGTCATTCTAGTTTAGAACTCCTTGAAAGTGATTGGGTAACTAGTGATTATGGAGTACCTCCAATTACTATTTCAACACCAAAAGTGTTAAAACGAATGTCTCCAGAATTATCCAAAGAAGTTGCTAAGCAAGCTCAAGTAACGATGTTTGGTTATGGAAGTTTAATTGGGGAATTTAATATTGTTGTTGCTACATCAAAAGTTAATACTCAAGGAGACAATAAATTAGATTTAAAGAAGGTTGTTGAAGGCAATCTTAAAACTTTAGAAAGTAAAGGTGTTCAAAATATAGTTGTTAAAAATGAGCCGTTTGAAACACCAAACGGTGCAGAAGGATTGAAAACTTATGGACAAGCTGATTTTCCAACTGGAAAACCTGATACGTTGCATAAAGGCAATTATGTCATTTTAGCATTTAATTCAAATAATGTTATTCAAGAAGTGATGATAACATGGAAAGATCAAGATGTTTATGCAGAAAAAATGGTTGATCGCATATTAAATTCAGTAGAACTTATAAAACCTAAAGAATAATGTTTGAAGGTATAAACTTTGTAAACAAAGAATTATTCTGGTTGTTATTATTGCTTCCAATAGCAATAGTGTGGTATATATTTAAATACAAAAAGCAAACAGCAGAACTTAAAATATCAAGTATAAAAGGGTTTAAAACGACTAATTCTTGGTTGCCAAAAGTAAGGCATTTGTTGTTTGTACTAAGGCTTCTTGCCTTGGTATTATTAATTACGGCGATAGCAAGACCACAATCTGTTGATGTTTCAACAAAAACAAAAACAACACGAGGTATAGATATTGTTATGGCTATTGATGTATCTGCAAGTATGCTGGCAAAAGATTTATCGCCTAATAGACTAGAAGCTCTTAAAAAAGTGGCTGCAGAATTTATTAAAGGCCGACCAAATGACAGAATTGGATTGGTTGAATATGCTGGTGAAAGCTATACAAGAACACCAATAACAAGTGATAAGGCTGTTATATTAAGATCGTTACATGATATTAAGTACAACACTATTATAGAAGGTGGTACTGCTATTGGCACAGGATTGGCCACCGCAGTAAATAGGTTAAAGGACAGTAAAGCAAAGAGTAAAGTTATTATTTTATTGACTGATGGTGTTAATAATTCGGGATTTATAGATCCAAAAATAGCTAGTGAATTAGCTGTTGAATACGGTATAAAAGTGTACACTATTGGTATAGGAACAAATGGAACAGCACTGTCTCCTATTGCTATAGATCAACGAACAGGAGAGTTTCAATATGGGCGTGTGCAGGTAGAAATTGATGAAGCGTTGCTTAAAGAGATTGCTGATGTTACTGGAGGAAAATATTTTAGAGCAACAGACAACAAAAAGCTAGAAGAGATTTATGGTGAAATCAATAAACTTGAAAAAACAGATATCGATGAGTTCAAGTATTACAATTACCAAGAAAAGTTTCGCCCTTTAGCACTTTTAGCAGGCCTATTATTGCTTATTGAATTTTTATTACGAACCACAATATTTAGGAGTTTTGTTTAAAAAATGGCATAAATAAAATAAAAGTAAACAGTTATAAAAAGAATTCGTGGCAAAAAGCAAATAAACAAATCCATGAAAAACAAATAAACAATACATGTATCAATTAGAAGAAAAAATATGGTTTTGGGTTTTAGGTGTTATTCCTATAATAATTCTATGCTTTCTAATTTTACAAGTTTGGAAACATAAAGCACAAAAAAAGTTTGCCAATAAGCAATTGCTTAAAAGGTTAAGCCCAAACAATTCCCTGTTTAAATCTATACTAAAAGTAATTGTTTTAAGTTTAGCGTTTGCTTGTATTGCTATAGCTTTAGTAAATCCAAAAATAGGAACTAAGTTAGAAACAGTAAAACGCGAAGGGGTCGATATTGTATTTGCGATTGATGTATCTAAAAGTATGTTGGCTGAAGATATTGCTCCAAACAGATTGGAAAAAGCTAAACAATTAGTAACTCAAATTATAAACAATTTAGCAAGTGACCGCGTTGGTATTATTGCTTACGCCGGAAAAGCATTTCCACAATTACCAATAACAACAGATTATGCTGCGGCAAAAATGTTCTTACAGGGCATGAACACAGATATGTTATCATCACAAGGAACCGCTATCGATGAAGCCATAAATTTAGCAAAAACATATTATGACGATGCCGAACAAACCAACCGGGTACTAATCATTATTTCTGATGGGGAAGATCATGGCGAGGAAGCTGCAGAGGTAGCTAAACAAGCAAGCGAAGAGGGTATCCGTATTTTTACTATTGGTGTGGGAGATGCAAAAGGAGGTCCTATTCCAGAAAAACGAAATGGTGTTGTGGTAAGTTATAAAAAAGACAGTAAAGGAGAAACGGTTATTACGCGTTTAAATGAGCAAATTCTCAAAGATATTGCTGCTAATGCCAATGGTATGTATATAAACGGAAGAAACACCAACGAGGTTGTAGAAAAGATTAAAGACGTTTTAAACAAAATGGATAAAACAGAATTTGAAGCTAAAAAATATGCTGATTTTAAAGATCAGTTTCAATGGTTTTTGGGCTTTGCCATATTCTTTTTATTTATAGATATTTTCTTGTTAGAACGTAAAACAGAATGGCTTAAAAAATTAAATTTATTTAATGAGAATTTATAAAACCTTTAACGCATAGTAGGACATGAGTTTAATACCTTTAAATTCATTTTTGTTTAGAATATGAAGGTTATAAGGGTTTAAATCAAAAAAAAGAGAGCAAAAAAAATGAAATACGGATTAATAATCATAACATTTTTATTTTTTACTTTTTCATTTGCGCAGGAAAAAGAAAAGCAGGATTTAAAAGCCTTAAAAAAGGCGAATGAATATGTGTACCAAGGCAATGAATCAGTTAATAACGATGATTTTGTTTCTGCAGAAATGGATTATAGAAAGGCTATTTCAGAACATCCATCAAGCGTAGTTGGTGCCTATAATTTAGCAAATTCATATTATAAAAAAGGTGATTTTGAAGAAGCCTTGTATCGCCAGCAACAAGTTGTAGAAAACGCAACGTCCAAAGATGAAAAACACAAAGCATTTCATAATATTGGCAATATTTTAATGAAAGGCAAAAAATGTAAAGAAGCTGTTGAAGCTTACAAAAATGCCTTAAGAAATGATCCAACCGATGAAGAAACACGTTATAATTTAGGGTTAGCAAAAGAATGTGCAGAACAACAAAAAGATAAGCAAGACCAAAATAAAGATAACAAAGACAACAAGGATAATAAGGATAATAAGGATAACAAGGACCAGAATAAAGACAATAAGGATAATAAAGATAATAAGGATAACAAAGACCAAAATAAAGATAAAAAGGACGATAAAAAAGATAAAGGCGATCAAGACAAAAAGGATGGAGACGATAAAAAAGACGATCAAGGAAAGCCTAAAGATGATAAGCAAGACCAAGGAAAAGGAGATAAAGAGAAAAAAGAAAACCAACAACCAAAACCCCAACCAGGACAATTATCTCAACAACAAATTAAAAGTTTATTGGAGGCCATGAATAATCAAGAACAAAAAGTTCAGGAAAAAATGAATGCCGAAAAACAAAAAGGAGTTCAAATAAAAACAGAAAAAGATTGGTAATAATTAATGGTTGGTACGATATCTATTAATTTAAATGATGAAACAATATAAACACATATTAATAACTTTTATAGCGCTCTTCTTGTCTTGTGCAACTTATGCTCAGGTAAAATTTGAAGCAAAGGTAAGTAAGAATAAATTGGGTATTAATGAGCGGTTACGTGTTGATTTTGAAATGAACAAAGATGGCGACCATTTTAATCCGCCAGATTTTAACAATTTTACGGTAGTTGGTGGTCCTAACCAATCTGTTAGTAATTCTTGGATTAATGGAGTTAGGTCATTCACTAAAACCTATAGTTATTTCTTATCTCCTAAAAGGCAAGGAAATTTTACTATCGATCAAGCAACTATTAATATTGATGGTGAAACCTATAAAACGATACCTGTAAAAGTTGAAGTAACCTCGGCAGTACAAGTTCCCAAAGACCCTAATGACCCCAATTATATAGCATCTGAAAACATACATTTAGTTGCAGAAATTTCAAAAACGAACCCCTATTTAAATGAAGCTATAACAGTTGTTTATAAGCTATATGTGGCACCAAACACAGGGGTTGATAATTGGCAAGAAATTGATAGTCCAAGATATAATGATTTTTGGAGTCAGAATATCGATATGCAGGGGCAGAAAGTGCAAACAGGCACATATAACGGAGAAGAATATCGTTATTTAGTTCTGAGAAAAACAGTCTTATACCCTCAAAAATCAGGAAAATTAGAGATTGAACCTTTAAGTTTAGATATCATCGTTCAAGTACCTACAAATAGGCGTGATATTTTTGGAAGACGCTTAACCACACAGGCACATAGAACCGTTTCTGCAGGCAAAAAAACAATTAATGTAAAGCCTCTTCCTGAAGCTGGAAAACCTGCTGATTTTTCAGGTGCGGTTGGGGATTTTACTTTTAATGTTTCCATGTCTAAAACAGAACTGAAAGCGTCAGAATCATTTCAAGCAAAAGTTGAAGTTAAGGGCAAAGGAAATTTAAAACTTATCAAGCTTCCTAAAATATCATTACCAAGTTCTTTGGAAGTTTATGAGCCTGAACATAATGAAGATATTACAACAAACTTAGACGGCATGCAAGGAACTATTTCAGATACCTATACGGTAGTTCCTCAAAATAAAGGAAAGTATCCAACGCCAAGTATTTCATTTTCATATTTTGATTTAAAAACCGAAACGTATAAGCGGTTATCATCTAATGAGTTTGTTATAGATGTGTTAGATGGTCCACTAAATAATTCAAGTAGCAATGCTGTTACGTCAAACAATGTAAAACAACCTGTTGTACTGAGTAAAGATCAATTTGCTTTTATAAAAACTAAAACAAATTTCACTTCAATAAAGCCAACTTACTTTTTTAAAACGAAGTTGTTTTGGGGTTCGTTATTGCTACCGTTTTTAATGATTCCTCTAGCTATAGTTATAAGGAAGAAAAAAGTAGAACGTGATGCCGATGTTTTTGGAAATAGAATACGAACAGCCGATAAATTGGCAAGAAAATATTTAAGTAATGCAAAAAAAGCACTTGGTAAAAAAGAAGCGTTTTACATTGCCATGGAGAAGGCCTTACATAATTATTTAAAAGCCAAGTTACATATAGAGACTAGTGATTTAAGTAAAGACAAAATTAAAACGTTACTCTCTGAAAGAGGCGTTGAAGCTGATACTATAAATGATTTTAGTAGTATTATGGAAAACTGTGACTTAGCTCGTTATACGCCAATTACAGCTGTAACCATGAAAGAGGATTACGATAAAGCTGCTAAAACTATTTCTTTAATTGATAAACAAGCAAGTTAATATGAGAAATATTGTATACATCATCATAGTTTTGTTTAGCACTAGCTTTTATGCTCAAAATCAATCATTGTTTGAACAAGGCAACAAGCTTTATAATCAAGGAAAATATGCGGAAGCTATTGATAAGTATAAAGCAATTCTTGCCACCAAAAAGCATTCAGAAGCACTCTATTTTAATTTAGCGAATGCACATTACAAATTAAATAATATTGCACCGAGTATTTATTATTACGAAAAAGCATTGCAGTTGGCGCCAGATGACAAAGACATTAAAAATAACTTAGCATTTGCTAAAAACATGACAATTGACGCCATTGATACTGTTCCTGATGCAGGTTTTTCTAAGCTTGTAAAAAACATCACTAATATTATGAGTTTTGATAATTGGGCAAAAGTTGCTGTGGCATCTGTAATTTTATTTGTGTTATTATTTTTGGTATATTATTTCACGTATTCTACGTTTAAAAAACGCTTAGCATTTGTTACCAGTAACCTATTTTTATTTTCAGCTGCAATTTCAGTAATTATAGCATTTCATAAATATAATGTTTATAAAAATGATAATGAAGCTATTGTTTTTGCACAAGAATCAACTGTAAAGAATGAGCCTAACAAAAGAAGTGATGAAGTATTTAGACTTCACGAAGGTACTAAAGTTAAAATTCTAGATACCATAAGCAATTGGAAAAAAATAAAATTAGCTGATGGTAAAATAGGATGGATTGAGAACGAAGATATCAAAGAACTTTAATTTTTTTCAAGTATCTTTATCTAAAATAAATTTAGTTGTATGGATTTAGGTAAAGTATTTGAAAACAATAAAAAATGGATTAAAGATAAGCTCTCTAATAATCCTAAGTATTTTGAAGAATTAGGCAAAGGCCAAAATCCAGAACTTTTATTTATTGGATGCTCAGACAGTAGAGTTACCTCAGAAGAACTTATGGGACTCGGTCCTGGAGATGTATTTGTGCATCGTAATATTGCAAACATGGTGATAAGCATTGATCTAAATGTGATGTCGGTTGTAAATTACGCCGTCAATAACCTTAAAGTAAATCATATAATTGTTTGCGGACATTATGAATGTGGTGGGGTAAAAGCCGCTATGCAATCGGCAGATTTAGGTATTTTAAACCCTTGGTTGCGTAATATTCGTGACGTGTACAGAATTCATAAAAATGAATTAAATCATATTGAAAACGAAGAGGAAAAATACGACCGTCTTGTTGAGCTTAATGTTAAAGAGCAATGTGTTAACTTGATTAAAACAGCAGCTGTTCAAAAAGCATATAGAGATAGAGGGTTACAAGTTCACGGTTGGGTGTTTGATGTGCATACAGGAAAACTCATCGATTTAAAAATAGATTTTGAAAGATATTTAAAAGATATTATGGAGATTTATCATCTAGATTAACTTCTCAACAAAGTCTATATATTACTTGAAGTATCTTCTTCTTCAATAATATCATCTCCTATCGGTTTTCCATTTACAATAACATTAGGAAATATGGTAGGAATTAAAGATTTTACAGGATTGTAAAGTACAGAACTTTCTTGATCAGCTTCTTTAACAAATAAAATGTTAGCATGTAATTTTTCCAACACAATTAAAATTACACTAAGTATCAAGGCGACTTTCAAACCGCCAAAAAGAGCGCCAAGTAGCTTATTTAATAGGCCTAGCATTGCAAAATCGGCTATTTTTGTTAAGGCTTTTCCTGCTAAAGAGATAACCAATACAATAATGATAAACGTAATGGCAAAAGCTGCGATATTAACAGTGTTTTCATTGCAATCTACACGGTCTTTTAAAAACGAGGCCGCAAAATTACTAAAATGAAATGCTCCATAGACGCCTGCAATTAAAGCAATCAAAGAAGCAACTTCAACAAAAAAGCCACGCGAAAAACCGCGTACCAATCCTAAAATTAACAGAACCAACAGAGCAATATCTAAAACACTCATAATAATTAGATTTATAACAAATATAAAACTTTGATACCAAACTACTTTGTAACTTTACAACTTTTAAATTTTACAATTTAGTAAGCTAAAAATGGCAAGAGACGAACAATTAAAACAACGATGGGAATTGGTAACAGAAAAATTATCCAATCAATTTGCAGATGGAGATACTCTAGATCTAGATGCTATTATATATTTAATAGGTGTTCAAGAACTAGGTCAATTAGACCGAACGTTTAAAAAGGAGCAAAAACTGGATTTAATGCATATTGCCATTTGTAAGTTACTAAGGCCTTATGGGTATTATGAACTTGATTTTGTTGATGATGAAGGGTGGCCACATTATAAAGCTAAAGAATCACTGCCATTTTTAAAAGCAGGAGAGCAAAGTGTGTTAATGAAAGAAGCTATTGTAAACTATTTTATAGAAACCGAATATATTGATTAGTTTTTGGGCGTTTCTTTTTAAAATATAAAGACGTGCTTTCGCAAGTCGCTTCCCAATTTTAATTGGGAGAGCTTCAACAATTGCTCAATCACTAACGCAATTCTCACAAAAATCATTAAATTTGCCACCTTTTAGATGCTGAAATTAAATCAGCGCAAGACGTATATCATGACAGATAAAATAAAAGAACTTATTGCAGAAGCAGAGGCATTTAAAGCACAATCCAAAGAAGAGATAGAGGCTTTTAGAATAAAATTTTTAGGGCAAAAAGGACTCTTAAAACACTATTTTGCTGAATTTAAAAATGTGGCCAACGACCAAAGGAAAGAGTTTGGTCAAGTGATTAATACCCTAAAAAAAACAGCCGAAGATAAAGTTATTGCTTTAAAAGAAGAGCTTGAAAGTAAAGAAGAAGTAAAAGGTGTTTATGGCGATTTATCAAGACCAGGAGAACCAATTGAAATTGGAGCACGTCATCCTATTTCAATAGTTAAAAATCAAATAATTGATATTTTTTCTCGTATTGGTTTTAATGTGAGTGAAGGTCCAGAAATTGAAGATGATTGGCACAATTTTACAGCGTTAAACTTACCAGAATATCATCCTGCACGCGATATGCAAGACACGTTTTTTATTCAAACGAATCCAGATATTTTATTGCGTACCCATACGAGTTCAGTTCAAGTGCGGTATATGGAAAATAATAAGCCGCCAATTAGGACTATATCACCAGGAAGAGTGTTCAGAAATGAAGCTATTTCCGCACGGTCGCATTGTTTCTTTCATCAGGTAGAAGGTTTGTATATTGATAAAGATGTTAGTTTTGCCGACCTTAAACAAACACTTCAGTATTTTACAAAAGAAATGTTTGGGAAATCAAAAATTAGGCTAAGACCATCGTATTTTCCATTTACAGAACCAAGTGCTGAGGTAGACGTGTATTGGGGATTGGAAACAGAAACCGATTATAAAATGACGAAAGGAACTGGTTGGTTAGAAATAATGGGATGCGGAATGGTTGATCCTAACGTGTTGGAAAACTGTGGAATAGACTCAAAAGAATATACAGGTTTTGCATTTGGAATGGGAATTGACAGAATAGCATTGCTTCTTCACCAAATTAGTGATATTCGGTTACTAAGTGAAAATGATGTACGTTTCTTAGAGCAATTTAAAGGAGCGCTATAAATACTACTTGTTTATAAATTTTAGCCGATAGTAAGTATCGGCTTTTTTTATTTAACAATTATTTAACTTCGTTTGGTTCGGTAAAAAACGAACCTTAATTATATTTGCACTTATTTTTTTTGGTTATGAATGAGGAGTTGCGCAAACAAAAACATGCTTTAGTTGAAAAACTAGGGGTTTTAATAGAAACAAAGGATCAACTAGCTCCAGTTGAAGCCCGTATTTTATCATATATTATACTAACAGGAAAAGCAGGAACTACTTTTGAAGATTTAGTTACTAAACTTTGTGCTAGCAAAAGTACTATTTCTACGCATTTAAATCATTTACAGGATTTAAAGAAAATCATCTACTTTACAAAAGCAGGAGATCGAAAAAAGTATTTTATAATTAACCAAGATATGATTACTCAGGGGATTGATGAAATGATTGACTCTTGGGCTAATCAAAAGCAATTACATATTGAAATTAAGCAGTATAAAGAACAAGCAAACACAATTATTCCCGATGAAACATCAAAATTTGATTTAGAGTTTCACGACAATTATATTCAATTTTTAAACGAAGCAACAAAATCTATTTTAGAATTACGAACAAAAATTACAGATAAATAAATTAGCCATACAATGAAAAAGATCAACTTAAAACCAATATTAACAATATGCTTAGCGGTACTTTTATCAAGTTGCGGAAATAAGCAAGAGAACCAACAAGCTCCTCAAAGACCACCTGCAACCTTTCCAGTTGCACAAATAAAGCCCAAAACAATAACAGGTTATCAAGAATACCCAACAAACATTGAAGGCATCATAAACAGTAATGTTAGAGCGAAAGTTTCAGGATATATTCAAAAAGTATTTGTTGATGAAGGTCAGAAAGTTAAAAAAGGACAAACACTTTTTAAATTAGAAACACAATCATTAAGTCAAGATGCAGATGCGGCCAAAGCGCGTATTAACGTAGCGCAAGTAGAAGTAAACAAATTAATTCCTTTGGTTGAAAAAAATATTATTAGTCCTGTACAATTAGAAACTGCAAAAGCAAATTTGGTACAAGCAAAAGCAAATTACAGTAGTATAGTGGCTAATATTGATTATGCAACGGTAAAAAGTCCTGTAGACGGATATGTGGGTTCTATTAATTTTAGACAAGGCTCACTAATAAGTCCAAACGATGCAACCCCTTTAACCACGGTTAGTGATATTAAACAAGTGTATGCTTTTTTTAGTATGAATGAAGCAAATTATTTAGATTTTTTGCAAAGTGCTAAAGGAGAAAACTTAAAAGAAAAGATTGCTAATTTTCCTGAGGTTAGTTTAATACTCGCCAATGGA
Organism: Yeosuana marina; assembly: GCF_011762485.1. Lineage (GTDB taxonomy): Bacteria > Bacteroidota > Bacteroidia > Flavobacteriales > Flavobacteriaceae > Yeosuana > Yeosuana marina. Next base: position 63,684 of record NZ_JAAKGI010000001.1, on the reverse strand, counting down.
AATACCTATGCTGAAAAAGGAAAAATTCAAACAAGTTCTGGTCAAATAAATCAAAACACAGGAACAGTAAGTTTTAGAGCAGTTTTCAATAATCCAAATCAGTTATTAACTAATGGGAATAGCGGAAAAATTAAAGTTCCTACTATCTATAAAGATGCGATAGTGATTCCTCAAGAAGCTACTTATGAGGAGCAAGGACATGTTCTGGTTTTTAAAATAGGAGAAAATAATATGGTAACAACCTCTTTGATTAAAATTAAAGCTTCTATTGATAATTTATATGTTGTAGAATCGGGTGTAAAAGAAGGAGATAAAATTGTAACTACCGGTGTAGGAAAGTTAAAAAGTGATATGCCAATTACACCTCAAGAAGTTCCTTTTGATAGCATAATCAAACCGATTAAAAAATTATTTAAAAACTAGAAACTTATAAATTATGTTAAAGACATTTATTGAAAGACCTGTACTCTCTACAGTTATTTCTATCATTATAGTTATGCTTGGATTTATAAGTATTTCAAGTTTACCTGTAGAACAATATCCCGATATAGCCCCGCCAACCATTAAGGTAACAGCTTCCTACCCAGGAGCTAATGCAGAAACGGTTTTAGAGAGTGTTGTTATACCCATAGAAGAGCAAATTAATGGTGTGGAAGGAATGACATATATTACCTCTACCGCATCTAACAATGGTACCGCAGATATTACCGTATATTTTGATCAAAATATAAATGCCGATGTGGCTGCTGTGAATGTTCAAAATAGAGTAGCACGCGCCAATCCACTATTACCGCAAGAGGTAAAACAAACAGGAGTTACCACACAAAAGCAGGAGACAAGTGCTTTAATGTTCTTGTCTATGTATTCTAAGAATAAAGATTATGATGCGACGTTTATTCAAAATTATTTAAAAATAAATGTTATTCCAGCATTACAACGTATTAATGGTATTGGTGATGTTGGTGTATTTTCTCAACAAGATTATGCCATGCGAATTTGGCTAAAGCCAGAAAAATTGGCTGCGTATAACTTAATCCCTTCAGATATAACAGCTGTTTTAAAAGAACAAAATTTAGAAGCTGCGGCAGGGTCATTAGGAGAAAATAACGGCGAAGCTTTTTCGTATGTTTTAAAATATAGTGGTCGTTTTAAAGAAGAAAAACAATATGCCAATATTATTGTAAAAGCACTTGGTAATGGAGAATTTTTGCGTTTAAATGATGTAGCGGATATTGAATTGGATGCACAATCATATTCTTCAAGCGCTGTAAGTTTAGGACATCCAGCAGTATTTATGGGTATTTTTCAAACAAAAGGATCAAATGCCCAAGACATTATTGAAAACATTAAAAAAACATTAGAAAATGTTAAAAAGGATTTACCTAAAGGTCTAGATATTTTTATTCCGTATGACACTAGTTTATTTTTATCGGCCTCTATTGATAAAGTTGTAACTACCTTATTAGAGGCTTTCTTATTGGTGTTTATTGTGGTATTTATCTTTTTGCAAGATTTGCGTTCCACATTAATTCCGGCTATAGCTGTTCCTGTATCCATTATTGGTACATTTTTCTTCTTGAATTTGTTCGGGTACTCTATCAATTTACTAACATTGTTTGCTTTAGTTTTAGCTATTGGAATTGTGGTTGATGATGCTATCGTTGTAGTTGAAGCCGTGCATGCTAAAATAGATCAAGGGGAGAAAAGTGCTAAAAAAGCAACCTTAACGGCTATGCATGAAATTGCAGGAGCCATAGTCTCAATTACGTTGGTAATGGCAGCAGTATTTATACCTGTAACGTTTGTAGAAGGTCCTACAGGAGTGTTTTACAAGCAATTTGGTGTAACATTAATTATAGCAATTCTTATTTCGGCAGTAAATGCTTTAACATTAAGTCCAGCCTTATGTGCGTTGTTTTTAAAGCCACATGATGAAGATGAACACAAAAACAAAGGTTTTGCTAAACGTTTTTATGTGTTATTCAACCGTGGATTTGATGCCACTGTTCAAAAATACAGCAACTCACTTCATTTTCTTTACAAGAAAAAATGGATTCCTATTGTCTTATTGCTACTAGTTGTTGTTGGTATTTTTTGGGCATCTAAAACAATGCCAACAGGTTTTGTGCCTAATGAAGACAGAGGGATTATTTTTACAAATATAGAATTACCGGCAGGAGCGTCTTTAGATAGAACTAGTAAGGTAACGGAAGAATTGTACAGTAAAATACATAATTTACCTGGAGTTGAAGATGCGTCTTTCATTAAAGGGCGAAGTTTAATAAGTGGATCAGGAAGTAATTACGCTATAGGATTTGTAAAACTTAAAGACTGGAAAGATCGTGAAGACCCATCATTATCTACCGAGGCTATAACTGGTAAATTGTTTGGTTTATCATCATCTATTCCCGAAGCTAATATTATTTTCTTTGCCCCACCAAGTATTAGAGGTTTTGGTAACTCGGCAGGTTTCGAAGTTAATTTATTAGATCGTTTTGGAGGTAAGTTTACAGATCTTGATAAAGCCAATCAAAATTTTATTGGGGCTTTAATGAAACATCCAGAAATTAAATATGCTCAATCGTCTTTCAATACCAAATATCCACAGTATGAAATGCAAGTGAATGTGCCTTTAGCAAAAGAAAAAGGAGTTCCAATCAATAGCATATTTTCTACGTTACAAGGGTATATAGGAGGTGTGTATGCATCAGATTTTTCACGATTTGGAAAACAATTCCGGGTGTATATTCAATCCTTACCAGAAGACAGGGCTGATGTTGATGCTTTGAATAGCATGTATGTTAGAACTGATACAGGCGAGATGACTCCAATAACTCAGTTTGTAACTCTTAAAAGGGTTTATGGCCCGCAATCGGTAACACGTTTTAATTTATTTAATTCTACAAGTTTAACTGGAGCTACAAATCCGGGTTATAGTACAGGAGATGCTATTAGAGTTATTGAGGAAGAAGCCGCAAAATTACCAAGTAATTATACAGTTGCCTATTCTGGTTTAACACGCGAAGAGGTAAAAGCAGGTAATCAAACAACCTTTATTTTCATACTAAGTATTTTGTTCGTTTACTTTTTATTGTGTGCTCAATACGAAAGTTACATTTTGCCTTTGGCTGTTGTGCTTTCCCTTCCTTTCGGTGTTTTTGGAGCCTATATCAGTTCGAAAATGATGGGACTTGAAAACAATATTTATTTTCAAATTGCCTTAATCATGCTTATTGGATTGTTAGCTAAGAATGCTATTCTTATTGTGGAGTTTGCTCGACAAAGAAGGCTTAATGGAGAAAGTATACTGGATGCAGCCATCGATGGAGCTAAAGCTAGGTTGCGACCAATTTTAATGACCTCCTTCGCCTTTATTTTAGGGTTGATGCCTTTGGTGTTAGCTAAAGGCGTTGGTGCGGAAGGAAACAGATCTATTGGCACTGGTGCCGCAGGAGGCATGCTTATTGGGACTCTTTTAGGAATATTTGTTATTCCTATTCTATTTATTTTATTTCAATGGTTACAAGAAAAAATTTCAAGTAAACCAGTAATTCAAACTATTGAAGATTAACATTATGACATCTATTATAAAACATAAATTTTCTGGTAAATTAATTCTTTTAGTGGCTGTATCGTTAACATTACAAAGCTGTTTTGTTGCTAAAAATTACGAGCGACCCAAGTTAGAAGACACCCAAAATTTGTATAGAACAGATAATTTGCCAAGTGATAGTGTATCAATGGCAAATGTATCTTGGAAATCGTTATTTTCAGATCCATACTTAGATCAGTATATTGAGGAAGGGCTCAAAAATAACATTGATATTCGTATAGCTATTCAGCAAATAGTAACCGCAGAAGCCTATTTAAAACAAGGTAAAGCAGGTTTTTTGCCAACCTTGAACTTAAAAGGAACAGCATCACATCAAGAGTTGTCTGAAAACAGCCAATTTGGTTCCATTTTTAATGGATCGATAGAGCAATTTGAACTATCATCTAATTTGTCGTGGGAAGCGGATATTTGGGGTAAAATACGAAGCAACAAACGTGCTTATAATGCTAGTTATCTTCAAAGTGTTGCAGCACATCAAGCTGTAAAAACAAAATTAGTCTCAAGTATTGCCACAACGTATTATCAATTGGTAGCCTTAGATGCCCAATTAGAAATAACTAAGCAAACTATTAAAAACCGTGAAAATAGCGTTGAAACTATAAAGTCTTTAAAAGATGCTGGACAAGTTACACAAGTAGCGGTTGATCAAAATATTGCGCAGTATAATAATGCAAAAGCATTACAAGTAGATCTTGAAACAGCTATTTTTAAAACCGAAAATGCTTTGAGTATTTTATTGGGAAAACCAGCTCAGAACATTGAAAGAAGTTCTTTAGATTCTCAACATATTGATACGGACATAAAACTGGGTGTTCCAGCGTTGTTATTGAGCAATAGACCAGATGTTAAATCTGCCGAATATGGCTTAATTCAGTCATTTGAACTAACCAATGTAGCTAGGAGTAATTTTTATCCATCCCTAACATTAACGGCAACAGGCGGTCTTCAAAGTTTAGAATTAAATAAATTACTGAATACAAATTCGTTGTTTACTAATTTGGTTGGAGGTTTAACCCAGCCTATTTTTAATCAACGAAAAATAAAGACACAATTTGAGGTGGCTAAAGCACAGCAAGAACAATCTTTGTTAAAATTTAAAAAAGCACTATTGGTTGCAGGCAATGAAGTATCAAATGCATTATATGGTTACAATGCCGAAACTCAAAAGTTTGAATACAGACAAAAAGAAGTTCAGGCTTTGCGCAATGCCGAGTCCAATTCAGAAGAATTATTAAAGAATGGGTATGCCAATTATTTAGATTTATTAACGGCAAGACAAAGTGCTTTAAGTGCTGAATTGAATGTAATTGATAGCAAATTACAACAACTTTTAACCGTTGTTAATCTATATGAAGCTTTAGGTGGCGGTTGGAATTAGGAATAATATGAGGCTTATTTGCTTTTCATCATCTTTAAGGTGAATAAGCCTAGTATTAATATAATTACAATAATGAGTCCCCAAAGCCAAAGTTTATTTTCAAAAAGGGGTTCTTTAATAGGAACAGGTGGCTTTTCAATAAGTTGTTCGTCTCCTAAGTTTAAAGCTGATAATGTATCAGGAATTTTTGAAGTAAAACGTTCTATATCATAATTTGGTTTAAAGGCAGAAGGATTTCCGTAAGTTAAATAATAGGTTGCGGGCTCTGTAAATCTTACAGCTAATTCATAAACACATCCTTTTACCGTAACAGAATCTATGGGTAACGGTTCGTTATCTTGATTATTTATGCTTATTTTAATTTTTTTAAGAATGGTACTTTTAAATGTATAACTGTTAGTCTCAACGGAGTTAAGCGTTCCTTGTAACAAGCTTCTATAGTTATATTTCCATCCTTTTTCGGTTTGAATACTATCAGACACATATTGCAAAATAAAAGGACGATAATAGTCAAAATCTCCATGCACATGAATGTTTATAGAACTAACTGGTACTGTATTAGAAAGAGTCATGTTTAGTTCGGTGCTTTTGTTACGTAGGTTTTGACTGGTTGTAATATTCTTAACGGGATAATTTTTATAAACACCGCTAACAACCGTATTTAAGGAGGCCTTTACATCTTTTAATTCGGGCTCCTCATCACTTTTCACAAGCAATCTAAAGAATTTATATTTAGAATTTGGAAACGTTATATCGGTATATTGATAAAATGTTTCGGCATTTTTTATGGACAGAATTCTGTAGTCATCAACAATAGTAAACCAATCTTGCTGATTTTGACTTCCTTCTAATGTAACATGCCAATCAAAATTAAATTGCTTAAATTCTAAGTGTAGTTTGTTTATAGGTTCTTGCGTTGGAACTTCTAATGTAAAATAATACCCTTTTTTAGTTTTAGATGTATTAAGACGTTTAAAATTTACCGAAGTATTCGTTATTTTATCACTTTTAAGGCGCAATATATAAGCGGCTTCAACAGTGTCTTGTTTTTCTGTAATCCCAAAAACACGTATATCGGAGATGTTTTGAGATACGTTTCTATAGAGGTCGTCTGGTAAAATAAGTTTATGCCAAGAATCAGTGACACCTGTTAATTCTCTTTTATAATTATAGTCCTTCATTTGTGCGTTGGTGTAGGTTATAACCAATAAAAAAAGGATAGTAAATAGTTTAGTCTTCAGTATCATCAGCAATTTGATTCTTAAATTTATTATATAAAAATGAAATGATTAAAAGTAAAATACCTAAAGAAACAAATACAATAGTTTTTGAAAGTGTTCCTAAATGGGCAATATCATAAAAGAAAAGTTTTATTAAAGTGATTGAAAACAAAACAATAGCAGCAACACGTAAATATTTTTGTTTTTTCCAAATTCCTAATCCTATTAAAGATAATGAATAAATACCCCAAAGGATGCTTAATCCTAACTTATATGACTGTGTAGCTCCAGAAAGATCCATGATATTAATAAGCTCACTGCTCAAAATCCATAGTAACGTTATATGAAATAAGATGCTAAAATTAATGTTGTTATCCATGTTCATAAAGCTTGTCTGGGTATATCTATAACTCACGAACAAGGTTAAGGCAAGAAACACATAAGAGAGATAGCGAATTATGATATTGAAACTTCCAATATGATAATATTCTTCAAGGTATTGGCTAAGATAACTATCCCTCAACTCACTGAGCGTGTATAATCCAATAAAAAGAAAACATAAAACCACTAAACCGTTTAGGGCTATATTAATTAAACCTAAGGTTCTGTCTTTTATTTTTTTAATGTTGATAATGGAAAGTATAGATACAAAAGCCATAGAATACACGAGCAACCAAATAGTTTTAAAATTTAATATATCATAATTACTATAGTACTGATAGTTGTCTAGCGTAATTTCGGAATTTTTATAGAGCATTTGAAAATAGTGTTCTATTTCAAAAAATAAACCAAAATACACAGCGCTTAAAATAATAGCCGGAAGCATAAAGGACACCAATTTTAATAAGCCTTCATTAGATTTTATTGGTGACACATAACGTTTGTTTTTATGGAGATAATACATAAAGCCAAAGGCAGCAACAAATAAAATAGTACTTAAAAAATAGGTGTTTAAAATTGGTGTAAGTGTATGTGAGGTGTCAAACGACCTAAAGTTTAAGTATCCAGTCCCCCAATCTTGATAAAGACTTAAAACAGCTAAAGCCATTAAGGGATAAGACAGATATTCATAAACGGAAATCTGTTTTGTTCTACCAATCCAAAAAATTAAAGCAGCTTCTCCAACCCATAATAAGGTCACCCAGTTTCCATCTAATTGTACAGGAATAGCAATGGTTATAAATACTAAAACTAAACCAGAAACGAGATAAAATAAATTTCTATCGGCAAGTTTCAGTTTGTAAATAATAACACTAACTATAAAATGTAATACAGCATTTGAAAGGGTAAAAACCCCTAATAACTGACTTCCAGTTTCGTGATTTTCTAAAATATTATAACCAAGACCATAAAAAATAAATGAATTAGCCAGTAAAAGAAAAATATCGAGCGTTTCAAACTGCTCTTTTTTTAGTAGTTTGTACCCTAGGAATGCCGCGTAAAATATTACAAAAAACAGACACAGAAAGGATAAAGCCACAGTAAAATAATCACTAGCTACGTAGCTGGCAGTATACCACGAAAAGAAAATAAGCCATGTTAATCCAAAAGAGGTGTAGTATAGAGATTTCCAATAGTTCTTAAAGGCCAATACTAAAATTCCCATATTGATAATTCCCATATAACTAAAAAGAATGGTAGCATTTCCTGAATCATCACTAAGTAAAAACGGAACGGCGTAGGCACCAACCAACCCGATAAGAGCAATAACATGGTTGTTGTATTTTAAAGCCGCAAAAACTGTAAAGACCGTAAAAATAAACATAAGCACGAACGCAACTTCTTGATGAAAGAAAAGGTAGTAAGTATATGCTGCATAGGTGATAAAATACATGATGGTCATGGCACCACTTACCAAAACGGCACTAAAATTTTCATATTTCAGTTTCAATTTCATGCCTAAACCTAACAACCCAACACCTGCTAAATAACCTAAAATTATTCTGGTAAGCGGACTTATTAAGTTGTTTTCAATGGAGTATTTTGAACCAATAGCAACTCCTATTACTAAAATGGCAATACCAATTTTGTTGATCAGGTTTTCTCCAATAAATTTTTCGAGATCATTACTTATTTTTATTGGTTTATGAGATGTTGGTGTCGAAGACGGTTCAAATTCTTTTGTTTTTTCAACTGTAGATTTCTGAACGGGCTTTTGATGTGATTTAGCTTGGCTTGTTTTTGGAACGGCTATCCATAAGATGATGTAGAGAAAAAATCCAATGCCAAAAAATAGCGATAAGAGTATCCAAAGGAATCGTACAACATATCTGTTTAATCCCAAATAGTTTCCTAAACCAGAGCAAACACCACCTAAACCACGATGGTTAACATCTCTAAAAAATCCTTTTGGTGTTTCGTTAACTTCAGCTTTTTTAGTTGTAGAATCTGTAGCAACGGACACTTCAACAACAGGTTCTTTCTTAACAGATTCACTAGTTTTAGAACCCTTCAAAAGTGTTAATTCCTGTTGTAATTCACTAATTTCTTTAGAAAATGTTTCTTGTTTTTTTAAAAGAAGATCCAATTTATTTTGAAGTTCAGATAGTTTGTCTTGCTCACCCATTGTTGGTCCATTTTAAATTAAAAACTGTCATATATTAATGAAGTGGGATTTCATAATAATTATAAGTAGCTCTAACTAAGATAGTATTTTTTAATCAGTAAAATGTCTAAATTTGAATTGAAAATAAATATACCTATTTTGAAAAAAGATATCACTATTCCAAAAGTAGAAAACGTTTATGTTGCCATTGTAAATGAGTATAATGAGACGTATAAAACGAACGACTGGAATGCTTACATTATTAATGATAAAGACGTTGATTTAGAAATGGTACTTATTGTTACCAGTGGTTATTCTGAAGATAAAGCAACCTCTGTTTTTAGAAAAAAACTAGATACACTACCTAAAAAAAGCTATGCTAAAATAGAGTTGATGCAGGAAGAGTTGTTTGCATTAAACAACACCTTTAAAGTCTCTTTTTTTGTAGGGAATACCATGTTTGATAAAACCTATTTGTTCAGAAAAAACACAATTAACGAAAAAGCTTTGCAAACAATTCCTTTAATGAGTGTAAAAGGTGTGTTGGTAAAGTAGCTATAGCGTTATTACGAAGTCGTTACGACTGAAGTAATCAGTACAATTAGGAGTTTAAAATTGTGAGATTGCTTCATTTCATTCGCAATGACGGTTCGTTTCGTCACTGCTTTAAAGTTTAACTAATCCAATTTTTCTGTTAGTTTTTTAAAAGTCTTTTTAGGGTCTTTACCTTCATATAGAATGTCGTAAACTGCATCAATGATAGGTAATTTGGTTTTTTTTGTATTTTTCGCGTTGAGTAAATGCGCACTTTTTGTAGCATAATACCCTTCAGCAATCATACTCATTTCCATTTGAGCCGATTTTACGGTATAGCCTTTACCAATCATATTTCCAAACATGCGGTTTCTGGAGAATACAGAATAGCCAGTAACTAACAAATCACCTAAATAGGCTGAATTGTTAATGTTGCGTTTCATTTTGTGCATTTTCTTAATGAAACGACGCATTTCCCTAATAGCGTTGCTCATTAAAACACTCTGAAAATTATCACCATATCCTAAACCATGAGCAATACCAGCAGCAATAGCATAAATATTTTTAAGCATCACCGCATATTCTACTCCCATGATATCATCACTAATTTTAGTTTTAATATAATCACTGGATAAGTTTTTTGCGATTTCTTTGGCTTTTTTAGGATCAGCACAAGAAATGGTAAGGTACGATAGGCGTTCTAGCGCCACCTCTTCGGCGTGACAAGGACCAGCAATAATGGCTATATTTTCTAAGGGAACATTATATAAGGTATTAAAATGTTCGCCTACCAACATACCAGATTCTGGCATGATACCTTTTACGGCAGAAACAATAATTTTTTTAGAGATATCAATGTTTAATTTTTCAAGTTCACTATGCATAAAAGCCGAAGGAATTACAAAAATTAAAACATCAGCATATTCAGCAATCTCATTAATATCGTTGCTTAGTTTTAATTGTTCTAAACGAAACTCTACTGAACTTAAATAATTTGGGTTGTGTTGTTCTCTTAATAAATGCTCTTTGGTATAAATACTTCGCATATACCAACCTACTTTAGGAAGATTTTCACAAAGCATTTTCACAATAGCAGTCGCCCAACTTCCAGCACCAAAAACGGCATATTTTAGTTGATTACTCATACTTAAAAAATGGTTATGGCTTCAAAAGTACATAAAATATTAGTTATTGGTAAGCCCTTAATTTCATTATAAAATATTTTTTGGCATGTGTTTTGAATATCTGTTAATAGAACCTTAAAATTTAGGCGTATGAAATGAGCATTACAAAAATTTCAATTTACAGGAAATCTTTACTATGCGAATGACATCTGGCCATTTAATAACTTAAAAAACGAACAGATGAAAACTTTAAAATTACTTTTAGGATTTGCGTTAACAGCAACACTTTTTACGTCGTGTTATACCGATGTTGTTGTTGATAATTATGTAGACGAACCTACAATTTCAGTCAATCAATTATTAAACTCATACGAATTGTGGTATGTAGACATAAATAAAACCGTTGGGTATGGTACAACCCCTTTTTTACAAAAGGCATTTACTTTGTCTTTTAGAAACGGAACTTTGTATGCTAATAATAATTTGGTGGGTATTGGAAGTACTGGAAACGGATTTGGTATTGCAGTTGCAGATTATGATGCCTATAATATGATTTTAGATGTACAACATGATATCGATGGTTTTGAAACCTTTGATGTGTATCAAATAGACAATAATACCATAGAGCTTTATAACCCAAATAATGATACATCGTATTTTTTAGACGGGTATCAACGAAATAATTTTGATTACGATTTCGTATTCTATGATAATATCCACTACTTCTTGCAAGAATATGATGCTTGGGAAAAAACATATACTAGTCAGTATGGCGCTATTAATGAGTTTGATAACGAAAACTACTTACAGTTTTTAGCTGGAGGCAATGATGACGAATTTAGAAGCTCACAAGATGCACCAGGAACCAGTGTCAATAATTTATTCTGGGATTATACAGGTGTTTATGGTGTTGGTAACATAAGTGGAAATGTGTCTTTAAAAACTTTAACATTAGATTATGATTTCTTCAACAATGAACACTTTGAATTAAGCGTTATAAATGACGGAAAGATAGAGTTATATCATCCAGCGTCGCAAACCGTTTATGAATTTGTTGGAAGAGGATTTATTCAATATTTAAAAACAGCAAATACAAAAGGGAAAGCAACAACTTCAACTGAAAAGTTGCGTAAAGAAAGAAAAGATAAAGTACAAAACCCGAGAGAAAATACTCGAGTATAATACATAGTTTGGTTGGTTATTTAGTTTAGAAACCGTTTAAGGAGCTTTCCTTAAGCGGTTTCTTTTGTTTAATTAATTTTTTTGAGTTATTTATTTTAGTTCTTAAAAAATCGTTTACATTAATTGAATATAAACTTGAAGAAGGTGATTTTTCAAATTCATCTTTTGTATATCCTCCTATTATATATAGGTTATTGTTATAATATTGAAGTTGAGAATTTTTAAGGTACAAATCAATTTTGTATTCATTTAGTGTTTTAGTAATGGTATTATATGTTAGCATTTCACCATCGTTAAAAATGTATATGGTATTGTCATAGTGCGTTAACGCAGGGTTTTCAATACCATGAAATAAGTCTCCTTCTTTTTGCCATTTTCCAGTTGCTAAATCATAAGATTCTATTTCGGTAAGTGGTTTTTCATTAAATCCGCCAATAAGATATATTTTATCATTTATTAAAACACCATTAACTTCTTTTGGTTTTGTCATTTTATGTAATTCGTACCAATATCCTGAAGTAATGTTATACATATGAGAAGCATCGGTATAAACCTTTTCTCCATTGTTTTTTAATTTGATTGAGCCTCCCATAACAATAATGTTATCTTTATAGGTAAATGATGCAAAATTTATTGCTTGGTGTGGATTTGTATTGTCAACAATAATTTGTTGTGTGTTAACATCAAAAACTTCAATTTTATCATCTAAATACTCCTTTTTTCTATTTGCAGATAATGTTTTACCTCCAAAAACATACAACTTATTATTAAAGTAATTTATGTTATGATATGCTCGTTTGTCAAATTTTAAATTTGATGTTGACCAGGTATCTTCATCTATATTGTAAATTTGTAACTTTTCGCTATAATTTTCCCATGACATATTACTTGCAAGAGCGTCTATAAGATCAGCTAAACTGCTACTAGGACTCCGAAGAACAGCCTTCTTCCATATGTCTTCCAAAAATGATTGATCTCCACCAATAACATATAGTTTGTTATCAATTAGAGATGATCCAAAACCATATAGACCTTTTTTAAGAGAAGTAAGTGTTTTAAAGGGTAATTTAGAGTTTAACTTAATACGGACGTTTAATTTTATTTCGTCAAGTTCTTCTATTTTTGTTTTAAGAAACACTTTGTAATTAGTATCTTTTAATGATGCTATGGTTACTTTTTTAGTTGTGTAACCTATTTTAGAAAATTGGAGCGTATCAGATGCTTTAATTTTTGATTCTACAGATATTTTAAATTCACCATCTTTATTAGAGACTGTTCCCGTATTGTCTTTTTGATAAAATACAGTAACATTTTCAATAGGGAGATTAGTTTCTAAGTCTAAGATGGTTCCTTTTATGTTTTGCCCTACCAGTAAGCACGATGATAGCAACAGAATATAAGTTAACTTCATAGTTGATTTTTAAAATTAGTACAAATTGTTTTAAAAATGCTTAACTAAATTAGGAAATATTCTTACAAAATAAATTTATTTATAAAAATTCATTTCGTCAAGATACTCCCAAACATGTTGTGGTAACATGGGCTGGACGTTTTTACCTTCTTTTATAGAGTTACGAATAAAGGTTGAAGACAGCTCCATAATAGGAGCATTTATAGGATGTATTTTTTTATGTCCATCAAATTGGGTTTCTATGGTATTTTCAGAAACTCGTGGGTATACATAGATGTGATGATTTTCAAGAATGAGCTCGTAGTTTTTCCATTTATGAAAACTTTTTAAATTGTCTTCACCCATAATCAATGCAAACTGATACGTTGGATATTTTTCCTGTAAATAAGCTAAGGTATTTATGGTGTAATTAGGTTGTGGTAAGTTAAATTCAATATCACAAGGATTTAGTTTAGTGTAGTCTTTTGTAGCTCTGTAAACCATTTCTAAACGCTGATAATTATCTAATAACGTACTTTTCTTTTTAAACGGACTATGAGGGGTTACTACAAACCAAACTTGGTCTAAATCACTATGTTCTGCTATGTGATTAGCAATAACTAAATGACCAATGTGAATGGGATTAAAAGATCCGAAAAACAATCCTACCTTCATGTGTTCTTGTTAAGAAGTTACAAAGTTTTTAACCAAATCCTCAGCTTCAACAAGAGCTTTATCTAAATAACGATTTTCAATAATAACATCAAATAAAGGCGCTGTGGCCAATTCGGCAGAGGCTTTAGAAATACGCATATTTATTTTATCGTCACTTTCAGTTTTACGTTTTTTAAGTCTTATTTTAAGCTCGTCAATACTGGGAGGTTTTACAAAAATAGCTAATGTTTCCTCAGGAAATTTTCGTTTAATACGTAAGCCTCCAGAAACATCAATATCAAAAATAACGTGTTTGCCTTTTGCCCAAATACGCTCGACTTCACTTTTTAAAGTACCATAAAAATTATCGCGATAGACTTCTTCCCACTCTAAAAACTCGTCATTTTTAATTTTGGTTTTAAATTCTTTAGCCGATAAAAAATAGTAATCTTTTCCGTGTACTTCTTCGCCCCGTCTTTCTCTCGATGTGGCTGAAATAGAAAATTCTAAATTTAACGCTTCAATGCCCAATAAATGTCTAACAATGGTTGTTTTACCAGAGCCAGAAGGTGCCGAAAACACGATTAGCTTTCCTTTAAAGTTAGGTTGTGTACTCAATTTTTATATTTTATTATGTCTTTTTTATAAGACATTTAATAGTTGTTCTTTAATTTTTTCTAGCTCGTCCTTCATTTGAACCACCAATTGTTGCATAGGTGCATAGTTACTTTTTGAACCAATGGTATTGATTTCTCTTCCTATTTCCTGACTAATAAATCCAAGTTTTTTACCATTAGAATCGGTTGAATTTAAGGCTTCAATAAAATAATCTAAATGATTTTTTAAACGCACTTTTTCTTCAGTAATATCAAATTTTTCGATGTAGTAAACCAATTCTTGTTCAAATCTGTTTTCATCATATTTTTCTTTTAACTCTTCAACCCCTTTTGTTAAACGCTCACGAACACCATCAATGCGTTCAGGGTCCATTGTTATGACTTTCTCCAATAAATCATCAATAATTTTAATGCGATTTTTAAAGTCTTTTTCAAGAACTTTCCCTTCGTCTAATCTGTAATTATTAATAAGTTCTATGGCAGAAATTATTTCATTTTGAATAGCTTTCCATTCGGTTTCATCAATTTCTTCACGCACAGTATTTAAGGCATCCGGAAACCGAACGGCCATTTTTAAAAGCTCAATCTCATCGCCATCAACTACTTTTTTTAACTGATTGATATATTGTTTTACAACAGGCTCATTTATTTGTGTTGAAGTATCCTCCGCAGTCATTTCAACATAAATAGAAAAATCTATTTTACCACGCTCTAATTTATCGGCTAGAAGCTTTCTTATGTCAAGTTCTTTTTCTCTGTAAATGGAAGGCATTCTAGCATTTAAATCTAAATTTTTACTATTTAGAGATTTAAGTTCTATACTTATTTTTTTGGTAGGTAATTGTAAAACAGATTTGCCGTAGCCAGTCATTGAATATATCATACGCTTATATATAAAGTTATACAAAGGTAACTAAAACCTTAGGTTTTGAAAACACATAAAAAGTTCTTTTGAAATACAATAGGAGTATTAAAAAGAAATGAAGGAAGTATTTTTAATGAAAAAAGGGAATATATGAACATATATTCCCTTTTCCCCACATAATCTGAGTTTTGGGATTTACCCGATTACAAGCCAAATTAACAAATTTTCTATGATACAAAATATGACTTTTGTTAGGTTTTCAACTGAGAAAACAGCGATTTTAGTTTAATGTATTTATATACAGAAAGTTAATATTTTTTAAGCCTTAATGGAGGCGTTAATTAATATTAAAAAAACCAAGTAGGAATCATAGTAACTATTATTTTTATTACATTAGTGTGTTACAACTAAACTATTTTTGTCTTGAAACAATTTAAAATCTTTTGTTTTTACGTTTTCTTATTAGTTTCAGTGACCCTTTTAGCTCAAGAGAGACCTCCAATACAAACCTATTCACCTAACGAATACGGTGCCGAAAATCAAAATTGGGGTATTTCACAATCTAAGGATAAATATATTTATGTTGCAAACAATAAAGGTCTGCTAGAGTATAATGGCGCAAGGTGGAAGTTGTACAGTTTACCTAATCAAACAATTGTAAGATCTGTTAAAGTAATAGACGATTTAATTTATACAGGTTGTTACAGAGATTTTGGGTTTTGGAAACGCAATAACTTTGGTGTATTAACCTATGTTTCGTTAGCTAAAAAACTTAATATTTCGTTTTTAGAGGATGAAGAGGTTTGGAATATTATTTCTATTGATAATTTTATTGTATTTCAAACACTCAATAGGATTTATTTATATAACAAGGGGACTGAGACATATACCATAATAGATTCTGATACAACCATCAATAAAATTTTTAAAGTAAATCAAGGTGTTTATTTTCAGAAAGCTAAATACGGTGTTTATGAAATACACAATGGCAAGCCAAGATTAGTGTCTGATGACCCAATACTAAAAACAAATTTATTAGTAAACATTTTTAACCTTAACGGTGATATTTTGTTTGAAACAGAAGATAATGGTTTTTATATTTTAAAAAATAACGCTTTGGTTAGATGGGAAATTCCTGCAAACAATATTCTCTTAAACGATAGAATTTATTGTAGTACCCAATTAAAGGATCAAAGTTTTGTTTTAGGCAGTATTTCAAATGGTATTTTGCTAATTTCTGCTGATGGGAAAGTAAACTCTCAAATCAATCAAAATAATGGATTAAGTAATAATACCGTACTTTCTGTTTTTGAAGATTTTGATAGTAACATTTGGCTTGGACTAGAATATGGAATTAATTGCATAAATATAAAGTCGCCATTTAAAATATATAATGACGAAAAAGGCAAAATAGGATCTGTTAACACTTCTATTCTTTATAATAATAGGTTGTACATAGGAACCAATCAAGGCTTGTTTTATAAAGATGTCGATAAGGATTCTACATTTAAATTTATAAAAGGCACACAAGGCGCCACATGGTGCTTAACGGTTATTGATGAAAAACTTTTTTGTGGACATAATTCAGGAACTTTTATTATCAATGGAGACAAAGCGCGGTTAATATCAGATGTTTTAGGCACATGGGATATAAAACCCATTGAGAATCATAGTAATTTATTACTCCAAGGAAATTATGACGGTTTATATATTTTAGAGAAGAAAAATGGAAATTGGCATCTTCGAAACAAATTAGATGGTTTTGATATATCAAGCCGATATTTTGAAATGCTTAATGAAACAGAAGTATTTGTAAGCCATGAATATAAAGGTGTTTTTAGAGTAAAATTAAATACTGACTACACTAAAGTGTTATCCGTTTCTAAAGATTCCTCTGCGCATAAAGGAACTACGACCAGTTTAATTAAATACAAGGATGATTTTTTATACACGGAAGAGGATGGTGTTTTTAAATATAGCTCAGAAAGAAATAGATTCATAAAAGATTCTATTTTAAGCCAGTTATTTAATGAGCAAACCTATACCTCTGGAAGATTGATTAATGATATTAAAGGGAATAAATTATGGTCATTTTCTTCACAAGAAATAAGTTATGTAACACCAAGTAAATTAAGTAATATTCCCAAAATAAATAATATTTCCTTACCGAGATCAATTAGAAGTGATGTGTCTGGCTTCGAAAATATTTCATATTTATATAACAACAAATACTTATATGGAAATTCATCTGGTTATATTCTAATAGATTTAGACAAATTGCATAATGAATCTCATGCAATTAAAATCAATTCTATTTCAAATAGTAATTTCAAAAGCGGTTTTAAATCTAATTATTTAGATCGTTCTGCTAAAGGAGACTTACAGAACAATCAAAATAATATCGAGTTTCATTATAGCGTACCCGAGTTTAACAAATATCTGGTTACAGAATACCAATATAAATTAGAAGGCATTTATAACCAATGGAGTAATTGGTCTCCTAAACCTAGTGAAGTATTTGAGAATTTACCTTACGGAGATTACACGTTTTTAGTTCGTGCCAGAGTAGGTAATACGCTTTCTAGTAATACTGAAAGTTATAGCTTTAAAGTTGAAAGGCCCTGGCTATTATCAAATAAGATGATTGCTGTTTATATCATTCTATTGTTATTCTTGTCATTAGTCATTCATAATATGTATAAGCGTTATTATAGAAAACAACGAGAAGAACTATTGTACAAAACTCAAAAGGAGCTTGAATTAAAAGAACTTGAAAACAAACAACAATTAATGCGCTTTAACAATGAGAAGTTGAAACAAGATATTGAAAATAAAAATAGAGAATTGGGAATTTCGACCATGAGTTTAATTAAGAAAAATGAATTTTTAAACAATTTGAAAACTGAATTAAAAAATGCAGATGATATTAAAAAGGTTAGACGAATTGTTAAAATAATTGATAAAAACTTGAATAATACAGATGATTGGAATTTGTTTGAAGAGGCTTTTAACAATGCCGATAAAGATTTCCTTAAAAAGGTTAAAAGCGAGCATCCTGCGCTTACATCCAATGATTTAAGATTATGCGCTTATCTTAGGCTAAATTTATCTTCAAAAGAAATTGCGCCTTTATTAAATATATCTCCTAGAAGTGTTGAAGTTAAGCGGTATCGTTTGCGTAAAAAAATGGGATTATCTCACGAATCTAGCTTAACAGATTATATTTTAAATATTTAACGACACAACACGGGTCGTTTTTACCTATACATTACCACAACATATACCTTTATTATCGCTTAAGAAGAACAAGTATTTCTCGATACTATTTGTTTGTAAACCCTTTAAAGATTAATGTTTTGTTAAAAAAGCATCAATTTTTTTGACGTGTATACCTTTTGTTAAGGTGTAAAAAGAGAATATGATAATCTTAAATGTTAATTTTAGTTAAACTAAAAAACTAATTTCAAATGAGACAAACTCTCTTAAAAATTCTAACCTTATTCTTCGTTGCGTATACAAGTGCGCAAAATGTTGACATAAGTGGAAATGTACAAGACACCGGGGGAATACCAATTCCTGGTGTGAATGTTATTGTAAAAAACACCTCAAAAGGGGCTGTTACAGATTTCGATGGAAATTTTACAATTAATGGTGTTGACAAAGGGTCAACACTAATGTTTAGTTATATTGGTTACATAACTAAAGAAGTGGTTATTACTACTGGTGATAATTTATCAATTACTTTGGAAGAAGATATTGCTAAATTAGATGAGGTAGTGGTCATTGGGTATGGTACTCAAACCAAAAAAGAAATTACTGGAGCGGTAAGTGTGGTTTCTAACCAAACTATAGAAGCACTGAAGCCTACCAGAATCGAACAAGCACTTCAAGGTCAGGTTGCGGGTGTAAATATTACATCACAATCTGGAACTCCTGGAGGAGCTAGTACTATTAGTATAAGGGGTGTCTCAACGAACGGAGACAGTAGACCCTTAATTTTGGTAGATGGTAACGTTATTGAAGATTTAAGTGTTTTAAATCCGAATGACATCGAAAGCATGAATATCCTCAAGGATGCAACTGCTGGTATTTATGGTGTTAGAGCTGCCAATGGTGTTATATTAATTACAACAAAAACAGGGCGTAAAGAAATGCCTCTTACAGTAGAGTACAACGCTTACGGAGGATTTCAACAAACTACTAGAAAAATTCCTGTACTAAATGCCAGTGAGTATGCAGTCATTGTTAATGAAGCGTATGCGGCAGGAGGATTTACACCGCCATTTTCTGATTTATCTAACTTAGGAGAGGGAACCGATTGGCAAAATCAAGTATTTGAGAGTGCTCCAATTCAAAATCATAACATCCTTTTTAAAGGAGGAGGAAAAAAATCATCCTATTCTTACAGTGGATCATTTTTAACACAAGATGGTATTGTAGGCGGAAATAACTCTAATTTCACTCGTTTTACAAATAATGCTAGTTATAACTTAGATTTTTTAGACAATTTTAAGTTAACTTCTGGCATTACCTTAATGAGGACAAACAAGAGAAATCTTCCTGAAAATTCAAATTCTTCAGTGCTTTTTAATGCAATAAATATGGCACCAACATTTTCAGTATATGACGAAAATGGGGACTATACATTAGCAGAAGGACTAGGAGGTGAAGTTATAAACCCTTTAGCACAGATTGACGATACTTACGACAGAACCAAAGTAATGCGTTTAAGTGGAAATGCAGGCTTATCGTATAACTTTCTAGATCACTTTACAGCACAATCTAATATTCAATTTAACTACTCAGAAGTTAGAGGTAAAATTTTTAACCCTATTGCTTATTTTGGTAGTGGTAAAAATAGTAATGTACTAAGAAGCAGCGTAAGGGAAACATTAAATTATTACAGAGATTATACGTTTGACGCTACTATTAAATACGACAACAGGTTTAATGATGTACACAAATTAAATGTGCTTTTAGGAACCTCAGTGTTTAAAACTGCAGGTGAAGGTATAGGTGTTACTGGATTTGATATTAGAGATAATTCAGTTTTAAATGCTAGTATAGCCGAAGCAAAAGATCTTGAATACGATAGCAGGTTTACAGGTAGAAATGCAATATTTGATTCTAGGTTATTGTCTTATTTTGCCAGAGTACAGTATGACTATAAAGGAAAGTATTTATTATCGGTACAAGTAAGACGTGATGGCTCAACAAAATTTGGTCCTAAAAACAAGTTTGGATATTTTCCTTCTGGGTCTGTTGGATGGATAGCCTCTGATGAAAACTTTCTTAAAGACAATAATTTTATCAACTTATTAAAATTAAGAGCCTCGTATGGGATTCTTGGAAATGATAGAATTGGAGATTACAGATACGTATCACTATTAAACGGCGAAGGAACTTATATCTTTAATGATCTAGAAGTTATTGGTAAAGCCAGTGGAGGCATAGCCAATCCAGAAATTAAATGGGAAAAACAAAAGACGTTTGATGTTGGTGTTGATATGAGAGTTCTAAATAATAAAGTAGATATCACAGCTGATTATTTCAAAAAAAGAACTGAAGATTTATTAGTAGATCCTCAAGTTTCAGGATTGCTTGGTACAGGCGGAGCTCCTTTTGTAAATGGGGGAACTGTAGAAAATCAAGGCGTGGAATTTGCTATTGGTTACTCGGATAATTTTAGTGAGAATTTAAAATTTAGTGTTAAGTATAATGTGACTTACTTAAAAAATGAAGTTATTTATGTAAACACTAATACAGGCTTTCTTACAGGGGGTAGCTTTGGAATAAGCCAACCGCCACCATCAAGAATGCAAGCAGGATTCCCAATGGGATATTTTTATGGATATAAAACAGATGGAATTTTTCAAAATCAAGCAGAGATTGATGCATCTGCAGTTGGCGATATTGCTCCCCAACCAGGAGATATAAAATATGTAGATCAAGATGGAGATGGTGCAATTACTTTGGACGATAGAGTCAATTTAGGAAATCCATTGCCAGATGCAACAATGGGTCTCAATGTATCTTTAGATTATAAGAATTTTGATTTTGCGGCTTATGCCTTTGCCTCATTAGGAAATGAAATTGTCCGTAATTATGAACGTGGTCAACAATTAACAAACAGAACTATTTCTTATTTAGGACGTTGGACAGGAGAAGGAACTAGTAATTCTTTTCCAAGAGTTTCAAATGGAGCAACTCCAAATGGTTTATTTTCTGATTTTTATGTAGAAGATGGTTCTTTTGTACGTTTACAAAATGTACAATTTGGATATACGTTTTCCGATAAAGTTTTGGAAAACTCTAAAATAAGCAAATTGCGGCTTTACATTTCGGCAAATAACTTATTTACATTAACCGAATACAAAGGTTATGATCCAACTGCTTCTAGTGGTGCTCCACTAGGAGGAGGTATAGACCAAGGGTTTTATCCTAGTGCTAAAACATTTTTATTAGGAATTAACTTAAAATTTTAATGAGTATTATGAAAAATTTAAAAACTAAAAATATTCTCATTCTATTTGCTTTTTTAGCAATGTTTTCGTGTGCAGACAGTTTTATTGATGTTGCTTCGCCCGATGAAAACTCAGAGGATTTTTTCAATACAGAACAAGATTATCAAGACGCATTAGTAGCGGCATATGATTATTTACAAGCTACATCCCAACAATTTCAAGTAGGAGAAATTGCTTCAGATAACACATTAGCTGGAGGTGAAAGTGCTACAGATACTCCCGGCATACAGGAAATTGATGATATGATTCATACCCCTTCAAATGATATCTTACGAAATATCTGGACCTGGAATTATACTGGCGTTAATCGTGCTAACTACATCATGGAGTTTCAAGACAAAATAGATTTTCCTAATAAGACTAGTGTTTTAGCACAAGCAAGATTTTTAAGAGCTTTTTACTATTTCGAATTGGTAAAATGGTTTGGAGATGTGCCTTTAGCAATTGATAAGCGTATCCAATTTGGAGATCAATTTAATATCGATAGGGCTCCCAAAGCAGATGTGTATGCATTAATTGAACAAGATTTAATTTTTGCAGCCGCTAATCTTCCTTATACACAACCTGAAACAGGACGAATTACTAAAGGAGCGGCCCAAGCTTTATTGGGTAAAGCTTATTTATATCAAGATAAATTTTCAGAAGCAGCAACGGTATTAGAAGATGTTATTGAAAAGGGGCCGTATGAATTACTTTCGACTGCTGAAGCACCATTAATGTGGGAAAACGATCATGAAAATAACATAGAATCTGTATTCGAAATCCAATATTCAGATGTTGATGGAGGGTCTTACGATTGTTTTCCATGTCTTGAAGGTAATTATGCTGTTGGGTTTAATGGTGTAAGAGGTTATGACGGACCTGTGTTTGATTTTGGTTATAGTTTTAATGTGCCTACTCAAGATGTGGTGGATGCTTTCGAAGATGGAGATATTCGCTTAGGATATTCTATATTAGATATCAAACAATGGATAGCAGATCATCCTGGTGCAAGTTATAACGAAGATGCTGGTTACGAGCAAACAGGTTACTATAACAGAAAATATATAGCACGTTTAGGGGATGCTAACCGTCCAGATGCAGCACTTACTAATCCTAATAATACAAGAGCAATACGTTTTGCAGATGTGTTATTAATGGCTGCCGAAGCATTAAACAGAGGAGGTATAAGCGATACTAGAGCGCAAGACTATTTAAATAGAGTTAGACGTAGAGCATTTGGCGACACATTGCATGATATAACCACAACAGGATCAAATTTAACAAATGCTATTTATCACGAGCGTCGAGTTGAGCTGGTAGGAGAAGGACATCGTTTCTTTGATTTGGTAAGAACAGGAAGAGCTGCACAAGTTATTCCAGGTTTTCAAGCAGGAAAAAACGAGCTGTTTCCAATTCCTATTGAAGAAATAGAATTATCTGGAAATAGATGGCAACAAAATCCTGGATATTAAAATTTAAAAGAATAACTATGAAAGCATTAAAATATATTTTTAGTTTTAGCTTATTGTTGTCGGTCTTCTGTATTAGTTGTACCAATGATGATAACAATTTAGATTATTTAGAGAAGGTTGTAGCCCCTACAAATGTGTCTGCACTTTTTCAAGTAACACAAGACAATACGGGTCTTGTAACTATTACTCCAAACGCAACAGGGGCTGTAAAGTATAATATTACCCTAGGTGATGACACGGCAGAACCAATAGTTGTTAAACAAGGTGAGAGTGCAGAACATACTTATGCAGAGGGAACTTACACTGTAACAATCGAAGCTGTAGGTTTAACAAGTTTAAAAAGTGTAGTTACTCAAGACTTGGTAGTGTCATTTAAAGCTCCAGAAAATTTGGTGGTTACTATTGAAAATGATGCAGCAAAATCTAAACAAGTAAATGTTACAACAAATGCAGACTTTGCTATGTCTTATGAGGTTTACTTTGGGGAAGATGGAATTGATGATCCAGTTACTGCTAATATTGGAGATACAGTAAATTATACTTACCAAGAAGCTGGAACATATACTATTAGGGTAGTAGTAATGGGAGGTGCTATAGAAACCTCAGAGTTTACTGAAGAATTTGAAGTAACAGCTATTTTACAGCCAATAGCATCTGCTAAAAAGCCTCCTTTTAGACAGGATTCAGATGTTATTTCAATTTTTTCTGATGAGTATACTGATATTGCAGGAACTAACTTTTTTCCAAATTGGGGACAGTCCACGATTTATACTGCTTTTGATTTAAATGGTGATGCAATGATTCAATATACTAATTTAAACTATGAAGGTATAGATATTGGTTCAGCTGTTGATGCTTCTACAATGGAAAATCTTCATATTGATCTGTGGGTTGCTAATGATATGTCTATAGATATTTATCCACTTCCAAGTGGTGTAGTTCCAGATGACGAAAGGTTTGTAACTAAACAATTGGTTGCCAATCAATGGAATAGTTTTGACATTCCTTTAACAGACTTTTCAGACCAAGGATTACCATTAGACAATCTTATGCAATTTAAGTTTGTAGGAACACCTGCTGGAGAAACGGTATTTATAGACAATCTTTATTTCTGGAAAGAACCATCTAGTTATGCTCCATTACTTTTTGATGATTTTGATGGGAATAGTAATATCAATACATGGGTAGGAGACGGAGGAACTGGATTAAATACTACGTATTCAAATCCACATGTTGACGCAAATAATTTCTCAAAAACGGTTTTAGAGTATAACGATTCTGGTCAACAATATGCTAATGTTCAATTTTTAGCGCCTTCAAAATTTGATTTATCAGGAGGAAAAAGTGTCTTTTCATTAAAGATTTATGTACCATCTTCAAGTATAACTGGAAGTCAGCCAAATCAAGTTTCATTAAAACTTCAAAATAGTGATTTAGGTGGGAATTCATGGCAAACACAAACTGAGATTGTAAAAACCATAGTTTTAGATGAGTGGCAAGTTCTTACTTTCGATTTTGGATCAGACCCATTTATAAATTTAGACGGTGGTTCACCTGATCCAATTGATAGAACAGATTTAGATAAAGTAGTGATTCAAGTAAATTCAGAGAATAATTACGATAGTGTAATAGCCTATATTGATGATTTTAATTATGGCACGTTAGCTCCATCTGATACGCCACCTATTGCAAGAGATGGGTTTGAAGGCTATGGTACCATTACAACATGGCTAGGAGACGGGGCTGGTATGAATACCGCTTTTGCAAATCCATACGTGGATGCAGATAATGGTTCAGCAACCGTTTTAGAATACAATGATGATGGTGGACAATATGCCAATGTTCAGTTTAGTGTAACACCAAAATTTGATTTAATGGCAAAAAGCAAATTTACGTTAAAAATTTATGTACCATCATCAAGCATAACTGGAACTCAACCCAATCAAGTTTCTTTGAAGCTTCAAAACACGGATTTAGGAGGGAATTCTTGGCAAACACAAACTGAAATTGTAAAACCTATAGTTTTAGATCAATGGCAAGAACTTACATTCGATTTTGTAAATGATACATTTATCAATTTAGATGGTGGCTCACCAGATCCAGTTGATAGAACAGATTTAGATAAGGTCGTAATTCAAGTCAATTCAGAAAACAATACTGATAAAGTTGTTGCGTATATAGATGATTTCAATTACCATAAATAAAATAAAATAATTATGAAAAACATAACATATAAATTAGGAATATTCCTGTCAATTGTCTCGCTTTTTGGCAGTTGTCAAGACGATAATCTTGAAATGGGCGATTTAATCGCCCCTTCAAATATTGATGTGCAAGTACTTTATGCAGATGGAGATAGTTTTGTAACTACAGGTCCAGGAGATGGAACAGGTGTTGTAAAGCTTGAAGCAACCGCCGACAATGCTATATCGTATCAATTTGTTTATAATGGAGAGGCAAAAAGTGCTCCAGCAGGAAGAGAAGGTTATACGTTTTCAAAGCTAGGGTTAAATACGTATGCCGTAACTGTACTAGCTTTTGGTAGAGGAGGAATTTCATCAAGTAAAACCTTAGAGGTTCAAGTCTTATCAACATATTCGCCACCAGCAGATTTATTAACAATGCTTACGGCCGACTCTGAACGTGTATGGAGAATTAAAGGAGAATCTAAGCCTCACTTTGGTTTAGGACCAGTTGCAGGAACTACTCCGTTTGAATGGTATAGTGCTGGAGCTAATGAAAAAGATGGTTTTGGGATGTACGATGATAGATATACGTTTAATATAGACGGAACCTTTACGGCTGTTACCAATGGTGATGTTTTTGGACGTGATCCATTGATTAATGAGTTAGGTGGTTCTGGAGGAACGATAGATGGTGCTGATGTTGAAAATTACGTATATGATGATTATCAAGCTCAGTGGTTTTTAACAGCCCCTGGAGGTGTTGAAACACTTACCTTAACGGGTTTAGCTTTTATAGGCTATTATACAGGTGGAAATCATCAATATGTTATATTTAGTCGTACAGCTGATGAAATGATTTTAACCACGACCGATGGAAATAATGAATTTAACTGGTGGTTTACTTTAGTACCAGAATAGTTTTAAGATTCTTTTAATTAAAGCAGAAGTAATTTTACTTCTGCTTTAATTAAATATTAATAATATCATCGCTGTTTTTTAGAGAATATTTATAATAAACCCTAATCAAAATAAGGTTTACTTTCCTCAATTAATAGGTTAATTAGTCAAATAGTGTTTGTATGTTTCTGATGTTTAAGTAATTAATATAAATTAGTCAAATGGTTGATATAACCATTTGTAGAGTATTATTTAGGTTATAACCATATTTTTTATATGCTTGCACAACACAAGCGGTTTTTACCTATACATTACCACAACATTACTCTTTTTAAAGACTTTTTTACTAAAAATTAATTTCTCAATAATCCCTTGCTATTATTAATACTTTCTTAATATAATAAGGTTTTTTTGTTATGTATGTTTTTTGTTGAGGTGTTTTTTATCAAGTTGATAATGATAAAACATATATTTATCTTTATCTAATTGGGGCAAAATCAGCTATTAAGAAAATATTCTTGAAATACCTTGTTTTTAGACAAGACACTAGATGTTTATTCCAATTAGTAAAAACTAACTTAAATTAAATAAAACTATGAAAAACAATCTTCTTAGATTAATGCTTTTCTTATTTACAATTACCTCTATTGCTCAGGTTGATAAGGTTAAAGTACTGAGTAACGAAGAAGGCATGAAATTAGTTGTCAATGGAAAAGATTTCATGATTAATGGTATGAACTGGGATTATATTCCAATTGGAACAAATACAGTGAATGCTGACTTCTGGAATAAGTCTGATGATATCATTAAAGCAGCGCTCGACAATGAAATGTCTCTTCTAAAGAACATGAATGTTAATGCCGTACGTATGTATACAGGAGTTCCAGCAAGATGGATTAAGTATATCTACGAAAACTATGGTATTTATACCATGCTTAACCATTCTTTTGGACGTTATGGATTAACATTAGACGGTGTGTGGACGCCAATTACCCATTATGATGATGCTAAAACACAAGAGTATCTTCTTTCAGAAGTTGACAAGCTAGTTAAAGAATACAAAAATACTCCTGGTTTATTGTTGTACTTACTTGGTAATGAAAACAATTATGGTCTTTTTTGGCAAGGTGCAGAAACGGAAGATTTTCCAGACGATGAAGAAGAAAAAAAGTTTATTGGAGAATCTCGCGGAAGACCAATGTATAAACTTATGAATGAGGCCGCAAAAAAAATGAAGGCTCTAGATACATCGCACCCCGTTGCCATATGTAACGGAGATGTTTTATTTATAGATATCATTGCAGAAGAATGTAAAGATGTCGATATATATGGTGTGAATTCTTATCGTGGTGTTTCATTTGGAGATATTTTTCAAGTTGTAAAAGACAAACTAAATAAACCTATTATGTTTACAGAGTTTGGCGCCGATGCTTATAATGCTATAGAAGATAAAGAAGATCAAAAAATGCAAGCCTATTATGATTTAGGAAATTGGAAAGAAATTTATGAAAATGCTGCTGGATTAGGAAAAGCAAATAACTCCTTGGGAGGTTTTACATTTCAGTTTAGTGATGGTTGGTGGAAGCATGGTTTCGACAAAAGAGAAGGTGCCGATTTGCATGATACGACTGCGTCCTGGTCTAATGGAGGTTATGGTCAAGATTATAAGGTTGGTGAAAACAATATGAACGAAGAGTGGTTTGGTATATGTGCCAAAGGCCCAACGAGTAATAGAGGTCTTTACGATTTATATCCACGTGCTGCCTACTATGCCTTAAAAGAAGCACACCAATTAAATCCGTATGAAGATGGTGTTACACTAGACTTTGTTGACAATTATTTTGATAACATTCATTTAATGGATGCTGTTTTAAAAGCTAGAGGAGATAAAGCAGCTTTAAAAGCAGATGGTTCCGATAAAATAAAGCTAAGTAATTTTAGAGCAGAATTTACAACATTTAATACTGGAGGAAGCTTAATAACAACACCAAAAACTGAGAATCAAGATGTAGAAACGTATCCGAATAAATTAGGCTTCGATCACATGCAGTCTTATTTTATTGGTGTAGAAGCAAATCCAGCTTCCAACATGCGAGCCGAAGTTAACTTTAATGTTCTTGGTAACGTAGCACAAAATCCTATTGATGAGATTTTTTACGAAAATGTTGGTCGTCCAATTACAGTTACCAATGCAAACGGTGAAGATATTGTTATTACCGATAATAACCGGGTACGTGTTTACAACGCAGAATATGAGTGGAAAACTAAAGTTGCAGATGTAAGAGGTTTTTATAGAACAGGACATTACCATTGGGGATACGAAGGAGATTTCTTTGGTTTATATCCAGAAGCTAATTATGGTCCTAATCTAGATATTTATAATGGTGAGATATTAGGAATGGAGATTGACGGAAAAGGCACTTTAGAAGGTCTTAAGGCAGCATTTGGACCACAATTATGGTGGGGAGCAAATCCAACCGTTCTTTTAAAGTATAGAACTAATTTTAAACATTGGGATATTACTGGTATTTATCATAGAGATTTAGATACAGGTTTAAATTTCGATGCAAACGGACAACGAATTCTTGATGCCAATCAGGTTCGTAGTGGTGTAATACCGCCATGGCCTACAGAACGTGCTACCGTAGTTCTAGAAAGAAAGTTTGGAGCTTTCGGTATTGCTTTAGGTGGTATTTGGGGAGGTAGCCCATTAAATGGAAGTACGTTTCAAGACGTAACTGGCGAATCAGGAAACTATGTGGTGTATCAAGATAAAATAAACTCAGATGATAACTGGGGTGGAAAAGCCAAAATAACCTATCAAAAAGGTAGGTTTAACTGGTATGCACAGACTGCTTATATGGGCTTAGTAGCCAATGGGGGTGCCGATGCAACGATGACATTTACTGGCTGGAAGCTAAAAGATTCTGGAAGCGGAAACCAAACAAATGTACTTTCTGGTTTTACTTACAACATAGGCAATTGGCAAATTGCACCAAACTTTCTTTGGCAGAAACCTCTAGTGGCTCCTATGCCAAATGATGTGAATGCTCCTGGAAGATTAAGAAACTTTATTGACGATCCATTTGCTGTAAGAGGTAATAGAGAGACTACAGCAGGCGAATTACTTTTAACGTTCGATCCAACACCTGGATCTTATTTTTACGATTGGGACAGTGACCGTTCAGAGGATGCTAAACTTGCCTTTAATCTTGGTTTTGTGTATCGTCATCATCCAACAGCGCAAGATGCAGCCATAGGATTTTTAGCGAATCGTACATTTTTTGCGTTTCCAAAATCTGCTCCTGCACAAGATCTTTGGGAAGTAAGCTCTCGAATCGTCTCTAAAGTAAATAGAGATTTAGGACTTATAGCAAACCTTTATGGAGGTAACGCTCAGGCCAACGGTGATAGTGATAGAACCATAAAACGTTTTGGTGGAGACATTAGAATGATTTATAACAAATGGAAAATAGAATACGGTTTTAAAGTTAATGATTGGGGTCCTTTTGATTACCATCGCGATTTTAACCTTACGTTCCCAGTTCAAAACATGATTGATATTTCAACATCAATAGGAAAACCAGATTGGTTCATTTTGCCAGACACTAAGATTGGTATCCGCGGAACGTGGAGGTCTTTAGATAAAAATTCACCTAGGTATTTACCAAATCAAGTACCACCAAACACATTTCCTGCAATACCTCCAATAAGTTCAGTTGGATTTGGTAACGGAAGTGAATGGGAGATTAGAACGTATATACATATCAATATTGGTAAATAAAATAAGATGAAAATGAAAAACATAAAATTTACATATACAAAAATGACATTTGTTCTAGGTCTCATTTTTACAATAGTAGTGAGTTGTGATCGAGAACTTTCAGATGAAGCGGTATTTGCGACTTTTCCAAATACGGCAGAAATATTTATTGATGCTCCAATTGGTATGGGAACCACTTTTTATTTCCCTTTTGGACCAGATCAAGGTAACCCAATTGGATCTAAGTTAGATGCTTGGTCGGTTGATAAGGAAGTTAGTTATGAAGGGTCAGCATCTATGAGAATTGATGTTCCAAATGGTAACGATCTTGATGGAAATTATGCAGGAGCGATTTTTATAATAGATGGAGAAACATCTGGGAGAAATTTAACAGGCTATAATGCATTGACATTTTGGGGAAAAGCAACACAAGCGGCTACCATTAATCAGATTGGTTTCGGACAAGACACGTATAGTACTTTAAGAACTGATATTGATTTTACAACAAATTGGAAAAAATATATTATTCCTATTCCTGATGCGTCTAAGCTTTTAAGAGAGCGTGGTATGTTAACATATGCTACTGGAGGTGTTAATGGGTTAGGTTTTACCTTTTGGATGGATGAAGTAAAATTTGAAAAATTAGGGTCGGTTTCCCAACCAAGACCTATTATCCTAGATGGGGAAGATGTGGCAGTTCAAACATTTACGGGAAGTGAAATTGATTTAGCAGCATCTGGGTTAAAGCCAAAATATAATGTAGACGGTAAAGATATAGTAGTTGTTGCGGCACCTAGTTATTTTAGCTTTATATCATCTAATACCGATGTTGCCATTGTAGATGAGCGAGGAGTGATTAGTATTATTGGAGAAGGCACCGCAGAAGTAACAGCAGAACTCGCTGGAATTAAAGCACAGGGTTCACTAACTATAACCTCTAATGGCGCGTTAAATCCCGCTCCAGTGCCAACGCGACTAGCAGCCAATGTCAGGTCAATTTTTAGCGATGCCTATATACCTGCTACTACTAGTAATTTTAGTCCAGGTTTTGGGGGTTCAACAACACAAACAACGGAATTAGGTTCTGTTGGAGCAAAGGTACTGTCATATACAAATAATAATTTTACCGGTATTATTTTCGATAGTACAATAGACGCATCAACTTTAACACATTTACATATTGATATATATACTGAAAATGCAGGTACTAATGTTAATATACAAATAAGGGATGTTGGAGCCAATGGCGAAATTGAAACTGATGTTAATACCGGTAATCCTATAGGGGATGATAAAGATAAAAGATTTGATGCCAATGGGTTGGCAGTTGGGTCTTGGACATCCATAGATATTCCTTTGGATCAAGGCCTTGCAACTCAAAAAAACAACTTGGGAGCTATTATTTTAGCAGGTGGTCCAGACTTCATACTCGATAACATATACTTCTACAAGGAATAAAATAGATACTTTAAAATTCAAAAAATAAAAAGATGAACAAAACAAAAACATATAAAATAAAGAAACAATCTTTACTGTTTATGTCTTTTCTATTGGTAGCAGTTTTAGTTATCTATAGCTGTGAAACAGATGAAAAACAAACAGTGGCAACGTTTAATAATCTTGTAATGGCAGATGAGTTTGACGTTAATGGCGTTCCAAATCCAGCTATTTGGGGTTATGATACAGGTACGGGCGATAATGGTTGGGGAAATCAAGAGTTACAGTTTTATACAGATCGTTCAGAAAATGTAACAGTTCGAAACGGAATGTTGCTCATTACCGCTCAGAAAGAAAATTATCAAAATTCAACTTATACCTCTGCAAGACTTTCTACCAAAGGATTGTTTGAGCAGCAGTATGGACGTTTCGAAGCAAGAATAAAAGTTCCGTCAGGTTCTGGTTTATGGCCTGCCTTTTGGAT
Organism: Yeosuana marina; assembly: GCF_011762485.1. Classification (GTDB taxonomy): domain Bacteria; phylum Bacteroidota; class Bacteroidia; order Flavobacteriales; family Flavobacteriaceae; genus Yeosuana; species Yeosuana marina. The sequence goes on along the minus strand of NZ_JAAKGI010000001.1, from coordinate 31,817 downwards.
GTTAGGAGCCGATAGTGACCAAGTTGTTTGGCCACAAGTTGGGGAGATTGACATCATGGAATATAGAAGACAAGAGCCAACCAAAATTAGTGGAACGGTTCATGGCCCTGGATACTCTGGATTAACAAATCCTCAAGGTCAAATCACTAAAAGTTATGATTTAGAGGAACGACTAGATGAGGGATTCCACATATTTGGTATTGAATGGGGTCCAGACTATATTAACTACTATGTAGACGATGTGTTATATAATCAAATAACACCAGCCGATCTTAAAGTAACGCCGGCTAATTCGACTGGAGAGTTAGGCGAATGGGTGTTTAATAAACCATTTTATATTATACTTAATTTAGCTGTTGGCGGGACTTTTCCAGGAAATCCAGACAGCGACGAAATATTTCCACAAACAATGCTTGTAGACTATGTAAGAGTATATAAAAGCAATAACAACTAACAGAAAAACTATGAAAAAATTAATTAAAAGATTCAAACAAATATCAATTTTGATATTGGCAATAACCTTTGTAGGTTGTCAAGATGATAACGCAGATTTACCAAAAGTTCTTGCTGACTTTACGTATACTGTTAATTCAGATACAGGTGTAGTAACTTTTATTAATCTGTCTGAAAATGCCACCAATTATACTTGGGATTTTGGAGATGGAGGTAGCTCTACACTTATTAACCCGGTAAGAGCCTATCAAAACGGCACATATACAGTTGTTTTAAAATCATCGGTAGCTGCTGGATCTACTGATACTTTTCAAGATGAGATAACCATTTTAATTCCTGAAGTAGCTTCATTGCCAATATCATTTGATGGAGCCAATACTAAGTATGATCCCACGGTCTTTGGTGGTGCATCGTTCTCAATTGTTGATAATCCAGATCCATCTGGTGATAATACAAGTACAGGAAAAGTTGGTTCTATTGTAAACAGTGGTGCTGCTTACGAAGGTTTGTTTTTTGATTTAGGCTCTCCGATTGATTTATCGGTAGATAAAACCATTAAACTTCTTTTTTGGTCGGATAAACCAGTAGATGTCTTACTAAAATTAGAAAGCGGTACAGCCGCAGATATTGAAGTTACCGCAAATCATGGTGGTTCTGGTTGGGAAACGCTTTATTTTACCTTTGATTCTGCAGGTAGTTACTCTAAATTTACCATGTTTGTTGATGGTGCAGGAACAACCTCAGGAACTTTTTATATAGATGATATTACGCAGATTGAAACACCAGTTGCTCCAAATGGATGTGGTGGCACTGTTGTTGCAGCTACAGCATTCCCTGTAGATTTTGAAGGTTGTGAATCTTTTGTAGACTCATTTACAGATGGTGGAAGTATCACGACAGAGCTTGCTGCTAACCCTGATAAAGCTGGTATAAACACGTCAGATTATGCACTTAAAGTAGTTAAAGCTACAGCAACAAATAGATGGGCAGGTATTCAAAATGCATTCCCTGATAATTTTGATGCAACAAAAACACTTAAGATGAAAGTATATTCATCTAAGGCTAATGTTGTTATGAAAATTGAAGTTAACAGTAATCCACAACCAACTGGTTCTGGAAATCCTGGACCACAGTATGCAACTATAACAGATGCTAACACTTGGACAGACGTAGAAGTTACTTTTACAGGAATTCCATCTAACAATACAGGTCTTAATCAAATTGTTATAAAACCAGATAATCCAGATGGTACTGATGGAACGTTAACAGATTCAGAAGCGACTTATTACTTTGACGACATAGAATTTGTTGATGGTGGTGGCTCTAGTGCTACAGCACCAACGACTGCAGCGCCTACTCCTACTCAAGATGCAGCTAATGTAGTTTCAATTTTTAGTGATGCTTACACAGATTTAGCAGGCACAAATTTTAACCCAGGTTGGGGACAAACTACCATACAAACTGTTGAGTCTATTGCAGGTAATAACACGTTAAAATATGCAAATTTCAATTATCAAGGAACAGATTTATCTGCTCCACAAGATTTATCTACCATGGAGTTTGTGCACATAGATGTATGGACAGCAGATGCCACAGTTGTTAAGTTTACACCCATAGGAGGTGGAGAAACGTTATTAGCATTAACACCTTTAACTGCTGGACAATGGAATAGTTATGATATTCCTTTGTCAGACTTTACATCAGTCAACACAAGCGCTATAAATCAATTAAAATTTGATGGACAAGATGGTGTTAATCCTTCAACAATTTATGTAGACAATATTTATTTTTACAAAGCAGGATCTTCAACACCTCTAACTGCACCAAATACTGCTGCTCCTACGCCTACTCAAGATGCGGCTAATGTAGTATCAGTATTTAGTGATGCTTACACAGATTTATCAGGTACAAATTTTAACCCAGGTTGGGGACAAACTACCGTACAAACTGTTGAATCTATTGCAGGTAATAACACGTTAAAATTTGATAATTTCAATTATCAAGGTATAGATTTATCAGCTCCACAAGACTTATCTACTATGGAATTTTTACATGTAGATGTCTGGACAGCGGATGCCACAGTTGTAAAATTCACACCTATAGGAGGTGGAGAAACGTTACTGGCTTTAACTCCTTTAAATACAGGACAATGGAATAGTTATGATATTCCGTTAACAGATTATACAGGAGTTAATACAAGCGCTATAAATCAATTAAAATTTGATGGACAAGATGGCGTTACTCCTTCAACAATTTATGTTGATAATATTTATTTCTATAAGGCCGGCACAACAGGTGGTGGGACAGGTGGTTGTACAGGTACACCAGTTGCTGCAACGGCATTTCCAGTAAACTTTGAAAGTTGTGAATCTTTTATAAGTACATTCACAGATGGTGGAAGTATTACTACAGAGCTTGCTGCAAACCCCTCAAGCACAGGAATAAATACTTCAGCTTATGTATTAAAAGTTGTTAAAGCAACGGGAACAAATAGATGGGCTGGTCTTCAAAATGCATTTCCTAGCAACTTTGATGCAACAAAAACGTTTAAGGTAAAAGTGTATTCATCTAAAGCGAATGTCGTTATGAAGTTTGAGGTGAATAGTTCTCCGCAAGATGCAGGTTCTGGAAATCCAGGTCCTCAATATGCTACCGTTACAGAGGCTAATACTTGGACAGAAGTACAGGTTACATTTACAGGAATACCACCTAGTAATACAGGGCTTAACCAATTGGTTATAAAACCTGATAACCCCGACGGTACTGATGGTACTTTAACAGATACTGATGAGACCTATTATTTTGATGACATTAGACTTGAATAATATAAAATAAAAGGCTAGCTAAAGTTTAAAGCTAGCTAGCCTTTTTTATAAATAATACTTAATAGCAATTGAATTTACTTAAATTTATGTTGGTGAATTTAAGTACTAATCAAACCTTGTAATCATGTTATTTTTAAAACGATTTTTTTATCATTCACAAATTATTATTTGCATTTTGTGTATCAGTTGTAATTCAGAAAAAAAGATGAATCAAACCGATAACAACCAGACCATTAACACTGTAGATGTTTCTAAAATGAAAAGTGAGGTCTATAAAACAGCTCATGATACTCTTTTAAAACTATCTTATGATGGTTCCGTTCAATTTAGATCTTTGGAGCAACCAAAGGAAACAGACGCTTCCGTTGTAGTGGACCCCACAAAAGAGTTTCAAACCTTTTTAGGAATAGGAGCCGCATTAACCGACGCCTCTGCTGAAACCTTTTACAAACTGTCTAAAAAAAATCAAGACCGTTTTATGGAAGCTTACTACAGTCAAGAAAAGGGAATTGGCTATTCTTTAGCACGTACCATTATTCATAGCTGTGATTTTTCTTCAGCAAGTTACACGTATGTGGACGAAGGCGATAAAGAACTTAAAACCTTTAATATAGAACACGATAAAACGTTTAGATTACCATTTACAAAAAAGGCTATTGAAGCTGCAGGAGGAACATTAACCATGTATGCAAGTCCGTGGAGTCCACCAGCATTTATGAAGACTAACAATAATATGTTGCATGGCGGCAAATTAAAACCAGAGTTTTATCAATCTTGGGCTAACTATTATGCAAAATTCATTAAAGCTTATGAAAAAGAAGGTATTCCTATTTGGGGGCTTACGGTTCAAAACGAACCTATGGCTGTTCAGCGCTGGGAGTCTTGTATTTATACCGCTGAAGAAGAACGAGATTTTGTAAAAAATTATTTAGGACCAACCTTGGAAAAAGATGGTTTAGGCGATAAAAAAATTATTGTTTGGGATCATAACAGAGATTTATTGTTTCAAAGAGCTAATGTTATTTTAAATGATTCTGAAGCCTCAAAATATGTTTGGGGAACAGGTTTTCATTGGTATGAAGATTGGAAAGACGGTATTCCTATGTTTGATGCCGTCAAACGCGTGCAAGAAGCATACCCAGATAAAAACTTAATTTTTACCGAAGGCTGTAACGAAAAATTTGATTGGGACAGAATTAATAATGAAGATCCAAAACTAGCCGAACGCTATGGTAGATCTATGATTCATGATTTCAATAATGGAACTGTTGCATGGACTGATTGGAATATATTATTGGATGAAACAGGAGGTCCAAACCATGTAGGTAACTTTTGTTTTTCCCCTGTTCACGGTAACACACAAACAGATGAATTAACGTTTACTGATTCTTATTATTATATAGGCCAATTCTCAAAATTTGTTCGTCCAGGAGCCAAAAGAATCTCAAGTGCGACAAGTTCAAATAAATTGTTAAGTACCGCATTTACAAATACAGATGGCAGTATTGTAATTGTTGTTATGAATCAAAGTGAAACAGAATTGAATTTTACGCTTTCTATAGCGAATAATACAGCGAATTTAAATGCGTTACCACATTCAATTCAAACTATAATTTTGAAAAAAGCCTAAAAGTACTAACAAAGGAAACAGACCATGTTATGGTAAATTAAGAATATAAAAGAAAAGATTAATGAGTAGTAAAGATATGTATATCGGTAATCTAAAAATGCAATCAACCGATAAGGAGATAACAGGGACCATGGTTCAGTTTGAAAATGAAAATTATTATAAAATTTCAAACGTCGAAGCGATGCGTCCTTTTTTTATGAGTGTTGTAAGCGATTCCAACCATTGGATGTTTATATCAAGTAATGGAGGGTTATCCGCAGGACGAAAAAACTCAGAATCATCATTGTTTCCTTATTATACAGATGATAAAATTACCGAATCAGCCGAAACAACTGGAAGTAAAACCATTATACACGTTTCTAAAGATAGCAAAACATATCTATGGGAACCTTTTTCAAACAGACAAGAAGGGATTTATAATATTAGCAGGAACTTATATAAAAGTATCTATGGTAATAAAATTGTTTTCGAAGAAATTAATCACGATTTAAAAGTAACCTTTAAATATCAGTGGAATTCTAGTAATGAGTTCGGTTTTGTTAAAAAATCAATGCTTGTTAATAATAATACATCAAAAACGAGTATAACTGTTTTGGATGGTTTGCAAAACATATTACCATCAGGTGTAAATTCAGCTTTACAAAATGCGAGCAGTAATTTGGTTGATGCGTATAAAAAATGTGAACTTGAAGAAGAAGTTGGTATAGGCGTTTTTGCATTGAGTGCTTTTATTGTGGATAAGGCCGAGCCTAGCGAAGCTTTAAAGGCTAATATCGTATGGTCCATAGGTGTTGATAATCCAACCTATTTACTATCATCGTTACAGCTTCATGATTTCAGACAAGGAAAGCAATTGACTCAGGAAGTTGATATAAAAGCTGAAAAAGGTGCGTATTTTACATGTTCTAATGTCATGCTAGAAGCTCAATCTGAAAAAACTTGGATGACTATTACTAATGTAAATCAATCTATTAGCGGCGTTAATTATATTTCAAACTTAATTAAAACCGAATCTGATTTAAGGCAATTAGTTCAAAACGATATTGATCAAGGAACTGCCAATTTAATTAATTTGGTTGGTGCGTCTGATGGTTTACAAAAAACGGCAGATGTTTTAACAAATACGAGACATTTTGCTAACACGCTTTTTAATATTATGCGCGGTGGTATTTTTGATGACGATTATAACATCGAAAAGCAAGATTTTATAAAATATATTGCGAATGCGAATAAAAAAGTCTTAAAGAAAAAAGAAGATGTTCTTAAGGCTTTGCCAGAACTTTTTTCGTTAAAATATATAAAAAACATCGCTAAGGAAGATGACGACAAAAACTTTAAACGCCTTTGTTTTGAATATCTGCCACTAAAATTTAGTAGACGTCATGGCGACCCAAGTAGACCTTGGAATAGGTTTTCAATTAATACACGAAGTGAAATCGATGGTTCTAAAATTCTAGATTACGAAGGTAACTGGCGTGATATTTTCCAGAACTGGGAAGCGCTTGCACACTCGTATCCAGAGTTTATCGAAAGTATGATTCACAAGTTTTTAAATGCAACCACATTTGAAGGCTACAACCCATATAGAATAACTAAAGATGGTTTTGATTGGGAAGTGATAGAAGAAGATGATCCATGGTCGTACATTGGATATTGGGGAGATCATCAAATTATCTATTTGTTAAAATTCTTAGAATTTATTGAAAATCATTATCCTAATCAATTAGAAAGTCAATTTAATAAAGACCTTTTTGTATACGCCAATGTGCCTTACAAAATTAAGAGTTATCAAGATACACTTCGTAATCCTAAAGACACGATTGATTTTGATTATCATTTAAACGAAGAAATTTTCAAGAAGAAATCTGAACTGGGAGCAGATGGCACCCTACTTAGAGATAAAAATTACTTTATTTATAAAGTCAATTTAATCGAAAAATTGTTGGCAACGGTGTTAGCAAAAGTCTCTAATTTTATTCCAGAAGGTGGTATTTGGTTAAATACACAACGTCCAGAATGGAATGATGCGAATAATGCTTTGGTAGGTAATGGGGTTTCTATGGTAACCTTGTATTATTTAAGACGTTTTTTAAATTTCTTTGAAGGGGTAGTTTCTAAGGCAAGCAGTGAGCAAATAGAAATATCTGAAGAATTAGTTACGTTTTTTAACAAGGTTGTAAGTGCTCTTCATGACCATGAGTCTATCCTTTCAGGAAAAGTTTCTAATAAAGATAGAAAAACAATCTTAGATAAATTAGGTACGGCAGGTGGCGATTATAGACTAAAAATTTATGAAGAAGGGTTTGAAGGAAATAAAGAGTCTATTAGCAAATCAGATATTTTAAGTTTCATCACAGTTACTTTAAAATATCTAGATCATAGTATTGAAGCCAATAAGAGAACAGATAAGTTATATCATGCTTACAACATCATGAGTATTGAAAATGATGAGGTGTCTATTTCTTATTTACCGGTTATGTTAGAAGGTCAGGTGGCCGTTTTAAGTTCAGGATATTTATCACCTAAAGAGGCTTTAGATTTGTTAGATGGTTTAAAAAATAGTGCGTTATTCAGACCAGATCAATATAGCTATATTTTATACCCTAACAAACAATTACCGAGGTTTGATAAAAAGAATAATATACCAACTGCTAAGGTTGAAAAATCAGAATTACTAAAACAATTAGTAAAAGAAGGCAATACTCAAATTGTAGAAAAAGATGTATTTGGCAATTACCATTTTAACGGAAGTTTTCATAATGCCAAAAGTTTAAAGGGAGCTTTAGCTAACTTATCAGCGGAAACCTATCAATCACTTGTCAATAAAGACACTAAATATTTATTAGACCTTTTTGAAGAAACGTTTGATCATAAATCGTTCACCGGCCGTTCAGGAACCTTTTTCGGGTATGAAGGCTTAGGATCTATTTACTGGCATATGGTTTCTAAATTATTACTAGCCGTTCAAGAAAATTGTTTGTTGGCTGTTAATACAAATGAAAGTGAGGTAGTCATAGGTAAGTTGTTAGATCATTACTACGAAATTGAAGCAGGTATTGGTGTTCATAAATCGCCAGATCTGTATGGAGCCTTTCCAACAGACCCATATTCACATACACCTGGCAATAAGGGGGCGCAACAACCAGGAATGACGGGACAAGTTAAAGAAGATATTTTAAGCCGAATAGGAGAACTAGGTATTTTTGTAGAGAATGGATCTATACTTTTCAACCCGAGATTATTAAGAAAAAGTGAGTATTTAAAAGATGCCAATAGTTTTGAATATACCGATGTTAATAAACAAAAACGAATTATCCAATTAGAAAAAGATTCACTTTGTTTTACGTATTGTCAAGTACCAATTATATATAAGTTAAGCGATAAAGAAGAACTTAAAGTTATTTATAATAATAATCAAGAAGTTAATCTTAATCATTTGAAACTTGATGAAGCAACAAGTAAAAAAATGTTTGAAAGAACAGGAGAAATTCAACAAATAGTAGCTTTTATAAAACAATAAACACAAACTCATGGTATGTATTAAAAAAATAGTGTGGTTTTTTTTCATCGTAACTATTTTTTCATGTTCAGAAAAACCAAAAGAAACAATGTCGAAAACTGCAGCTGAAATTTTAGGAAATCCCAATTATTTAGCCATGTCTTATGGAGGTTATAGATATCAGGATCATAGTATTGAACCTACATTAGAAGAGCTCAAAGAAGACATGAAAATTTTGCATGCCTTAGGTATTAGAATAGTTCGAACTTATAAAGTACACAAACCGCAAGCCGAAAACCTTTTAAAAGCAATTAGCGAGTTAAAACAGGAAGATCCTAGCTTTGAAATGTATGTCATGCTTGGTGCATGGATAGATTGTAAAAATGCTTGGACAGACCAAAAACCTATTCATAACCTAGAAAGTGATGATAACAAACCACAAATGGAAAAGGCCGTTGCATTGGCCAATCAATATCCAGATATCGTAAAAGTAATCGCTGTTGGGAACGAAGCGATGGTAAAATGGGCGGCAAGTTATTATGTTGAACCATGGATTATATTAAAATGGGTAAATTATCTTCAAGATTTAAAGAAAAAAGGAAAACTATCTAAAGATTTATGGGTGACAAGTTCAGATAATTTTGCGTCTTGGGGAGGCGGTGGCGAAGAATACCATGTAGAAGATTTAAACAAATTGATTAAAGCCGTAGATTATCTTTCGGTACACACCTATCCTATGCATGACACACATTATCAGCCAGATTTTTGGTTAAACCCAGAAGGTATGGAAGGTAAAACCGATATGGAAAAAATTGAAATATCGATGTTGCGAGCTAAGGAATACGCGAAAATGCAGTATGAAAACGTCAAGAGATATATGGAAAGTCTTGGTGTAAGTAAACCTATACATATTGGTGAAACCGGATGGGCAAGTTTATCTTCAGGATTTTATGGTCCTGATGGATCTAAAGCTTGTGACGAGTATAAAGAAGCATTGTACTATAACCATATGAGAGACTGGACTAACCAAGAAGGAATCTCCTGTTTTTATTTTGAAGGATTCGACGAACCATGGAAGGGTGGTGATAATTCTGGGAATTCAGAAAAACACTTCGGACTGTTTACAGTAGATGGCAAAGCAAAGTATGCCCTTTGGGATATGGTTGATCAAGGCGTTTTTAAAGGATTAACCAGAAATGGAAACCCTATTAATAAAACCTATAATGGAGATAAAAATGCTCTAATGAAAGATGTTTTAGTGCCGCCAACTGCAAAAGAAGTTTCTATTAAATAATTGATATGTATTAAATTTTCAAGGAATAAAATATTCTATAAACACTAACTAAACAAAAACTAAAACTATGTCGAATAATAAAACACTAACAAAACACCAGGTACCATTTGGACAAAAAATAGCCTTTGGTGTAGGGATGCTTTCTAATCAAATGTTTCCTGCTGCTTTAGCTATTTTCATGGTAGTGCTAGTTCAAGATTATGCCTTTCCAACTTGGATGTGGGGAATTTTATTTTTTCTTCCTCGTGTTTTTGATGCTTTTTCAGATCCTATTATGGGATTTATTTCTGATAATACAAGATCCATTTGGGGTAGGCGCAGACAGTATGTGTTTCTAGGAGCTCTAATAATGGGAATTTCTTTTGCACTGATGTGGCAAATATATTTAACAGATAGTGTAAGTTATAACTTTACATATTTCTTAATATGGTCTTTAGTGTTTTATTTAGGACTTACTATTTTTTCTGTGCCTTACGTGGCTATGGGTTATGAGATGAGTGATGATTTTCATGAGCGTACCAGCATCATGGCAATAGCTCAATTTATAGGACAATGGGCTTGGGTAATAGCGCCTTGGTTTTGGGTGGTAATGTATGACGATAATTGGTTTGGAGAAACAACTGAAACAACAAGAACTTTAGGTATTTGGGTTGGTGTTATTTTTGCTCTTTTAGCAATGGCGCCTGCTATTTTTATTAAAAGTAAGTCAACTAAAAATGATGAAAGTTTAACGCCCTTAACAATAAAAACTATTGGAGGTAGTTTAAAACAAATTATAGAAAATTTTAAAGAAGCTTTCAAAATTGAACAGTTTAGAAAATTGTGTTTTTCAACATTTTTGATTTTTAATGCTTACAACGTTGTTGCTGGATTTTCATTTTTTATTGTCGTCTATTATTTATTTGGTGGTGATGCTTCAGCAGCAGGACTTTGGCCAACACTGTTAGGCAGTGTAGGTGCTTTAGGAACTACCTTTTTGGTAATACCTATTGTAGCTTGGATGTCTAGAGTCATAGGTAAAAAGAAAGCCTTTTTGGCTTCTCAAGGAATTTCTATTTTAGGATATATTATGCTTTGGTTTTTATTTATTCCTGGTAAACCATATATGTTTTTATTTGCCTTGCCTTTTTTCTCATTTGGTATTGGAAGTTTGTTTACGCTCATGATGTCAATGACATCTGATGTTATAGATATAGATGAATTAAATACAGGAAAACGAAGAGAAGGGGTTTTTGGAGCTATTTATTGGTGGATGGTAAAGTTTGGTTTTGCAATAGCAGGATTATTAACAGGTGCTATTATGACGTTGGTTGGTTTTGTACCAGATACCGTAAATACCGAAGCGTCAATTACAGGCATAAGATTATTCTATTCAGGTTTGCCAATAGTGGGTACGCTTGCTGCGATGTGGATAATGCGTAATTATAACCTAACTGAAGAAAGAGCTAATGAAATTTCTGAAGAATTAAAAAAGAGAAAAGCATTCAAACCTTCTGGTTATGCTAATATGAAGTTGCTTTCTGAAATTGATATTCATACAGTTTCAGAAAAAGAACTCAAACAAAAATTCCCACAACTTTTCTCTACTAAACTAGATTTTTCTTCTCTATCAAAAGAGGATATTCAAAAAGAATTTATGAATGTCTTTCAAAAAGGTATGCCAGGAATCTGCTTTAGTGCCTACGAAAAAGGACAAGAACCTGGAGATTTTATTTCTGAAGAGCAAATACGAAAACGATTAGAAATATTGAAACCACACACTCAATGGATACGAGTTTTTTCTTGTACTAGTGGGCATGAGAAAATTCCTAAAATTGCTAAGGAAATGGGGTTAAAGACTATGGTAGGTGCTTGGTTAGATAACGACATAGAGAAAAATTATTTAGAAGTTCAATCTCTCATAAAATTAATAAAGGAAGACCTTGTCGATATTGCAGCAGTAGGTAATGAAGTACTTTATAGAGGCGAATTAAGCGAACAGACCATTATAAATTCTATTAATCTAGTAAAAAAGGCATCAAAAAACACACCAGTTGGCTATGTTGATGCTTACTATGAGTTTATAAATAGACCTCAATTAGTTGCAGCATGTGATGTTATTTTAGCAAACTGTTATCCGTATTGGGAAGGAGCAGATATAAAAATAGCAGGATTTTATCTTCAGGAAATGTATCATAAAACAGTTGAAGCAGCACAAGGTAAAAAGGTTATTATTACAGAAACTGGTTGGCCTAGTATAGGTGAAAGAACTGGAGACGCAGAACCTTCAAAAGGTAATGTAATGACCTATTACATTAAGACACAATTATGGGCTGAAAATGAGAATGTAGACGTATTTTATTTTTCTTCATTTGATGAGTCGTGGAAAATACATTCCGAAGGATGGGCAGGTACCTCTTGGGGATTATGGGATGTCAATGACAACTTTAAATATTAAAATTCTATTTCTAAAACTATAAACTAAACACTTAAATATATTACGATGTCATATAGAAGAGAGTACCATTATACCTTAGAAGGTGCAGATTATACAGAAAATGTAGGCGTTGATTTTAGCAAACTATCTACTAAAAAATTAGAAAAACTTTGGCGAGAAACCCTTGAAAAGGGCATGCACGGATTATGTTTTAGCATGTACGAAGATGGTCAAAAACCTGGCGACGTTATCACTGAAGAACAAGTAAAGAGAAGAATGCAAATTATAAAACCTTATACCAAATGGGTGCGTTCATTTTCTTGTGTTGAAGGAAACGAACACATAGCACGTATTGCTCATCAAAACGGTATTAAAACGTTAGTTGGTGCTTGGTTGGGTGATGATTTAGATATGAATGAAGATGAAATAGAGGGTCTTATTGCATTAGCCAAAGAGGGGTGCGTCGATATAGCAGCTGTAGGTAACGAGGTAATGTATCGTGGAGATTTAACGGAAGACCAATTGTTAGAGTACATCAATCGTGTTAAAGAGGCTTTACCAGGAATTCCTGTTGGGTATGTTGATGCGTATTATGAATTTTCACATAGACCAAGAATTACTGAGGCTTGCGATGTTATTTTAGCTAATTGTTATCCGTATTGGGAAGGGTGCAGTATAGAACACTCTTTAAACCATATGCAACAAATGTATGGTCAAGCTTCTGATGCAGGAAGAGGTAAGAAAGTCATTATTACTGAAACGGGCTGGCCAAGTGAAGGCGGTAGTTTGAGAGGGGCTGTATCGTCTGCTGAAAATGCTATGAAATATTTTGTAAATTCGCAGGTGTGGTCTTCAAAAAGTAATATAGAAATGTTTTATTTTTCATCGTTTGATGAATCTTGGAAAGTTGGAGCAGAAGGAGATGTAGGTGCGTATTGGGGACTTTGGGATAAACACGAAAAATTAAAATTTTAAAAATTAGTATTTATTAATGAACTTAACCAAAAAATTAAATCTTCCTTTTGCCAATGCTATTTGCTATTCTGGTTTTAGAGAGGGGCAACAACCTGGTGGAGAGTATCCAACTTATAATCAAGTTAAAGAAGATCTTTTAATACTTCAAGGACAATGGAAATACTTAAGGTTGTATGATTGTGATAAACATTCTGAAATTGTTTTAGATGTTATAAAGAAGGAAAAGCTTGATTTTAAAATTATGCTCGGTGCCTACATTGTAGCAGAAATGAATAATTTTGGCTGTCCTTGGGGTGTAACTTATACAGAAGAACAACTTGAGGAAAACAAGAAAATTAATGTAAGACAGATTGATAAACTTATTAGGTTAGCAAATCAATACCCTGATATTATATTTTCACTATCTGCTGGTAACGAAGCTTGTGTTGATTGGACCGATCATTACGTGCCCGTTAAGAGTGTTATTGCGTATGTAAAGCGTATTAAAAAAGGGGCAAAACAACCAGTAACTTTTTGTGAAAATTATGTGCCTTGGCTTGATAAGTTAAAAGATTTGGTAAAAGAAATTGATTTTATTTCCATTCACACCTACCCTGTTTGGGAATATAAACATATTCATGACGCATTAGAATACACCAAAAACAATTATTATGCAGTCGCCAATAAATATCCAGAAGTACCAGTTGCTATTACGGAGGCAGGTTGGGCGACTAATTCTAATGGACGAGGTATTGATCCTTCAAATGTAAGTGAAGAAAATCAAGAGATATATTATCACGATTTGGTAAACTGGAGTCATGAAGAACAAATACTTACCTTTGTTTTTGAAGCTTTTGATGAGCCTTGGAAAGGTTCGCCAGAACCCTTAGAACCTGAGAAACATTGGGGTTTATTTAAAGTTGACAGAACTCCGAAATTAGTCATGAGTGAACTCTATTCCAAACAATAATTTAAACATACTAAGCTTTTAAGACTGCTTATCATTTGCTTATTCTTACAAATTTATAAATAAGCGTAGGAAGCACAATTAATAGTAACGGTAAGGCTATAATAAAACCACCTATAACAGCAATGGCAAGTGGTTGATGCATTTGCGCTCCAGTTCCTATTCCTAATGCCAACGGTGTTAACGCTACAATCGCACTAATAGCTGTCATTAATTTTGGACGTAGTCGAGCAGAAATGGAATGAATAATAGCTTCTTTATACGTTAAATGTTTCAACTCTTCTAGGAATAGGTAAATGGTAAAAATAGATGCTTCACCAATAATTCCTATAATCATGATGATTCCCGTATAACTCCCAACATTTAAGGGTGTATGTGTAAAATATAATGCTAAAACACTTCCTGATATTCCTAAAACGCTGGTAAAAATTACTATCAAGGAAAGTATTAGATTTCTGAACATAAAGAGAATCACGGTAAAAACTAACAAGCCTCCTAGAATTAAAATTAGCAACAATTCACTAAATGATTGTTGTTGTTCTGCATACGAACCTCCATATTCTATTTGGTAAGAAGGTGGCAAATTTATAGTTGATACCACGTGTTTAATATCTTTCATAACACTTCCTAAATCCCTGTTATTAAGGCGTGATGTAACAACACCCATAGTTTGCAGATTTTCACGTTCAATTTCTGAAACACCTTGCAGTATAGAAAAATCAGCAAATGTTGACAACGGAAAATAGTTACCTTCAGGAGTGCTTATTTTTACCTTTTTTAATTTATTTATTGGTGTTTTATAATTTTCAGGAAATAAGACTCGAATATTAGTTAATTGTTCCTTTTCTAAGATGGCTCCAGAAATGGTGCCTGACAAGTAGGTTTGTATTTGATTTTGTAAGTCGGTGTCAGACAAGCCATATTGTTTTAAAATTTCTTCCTTAGGATTAATTTTCAACATCGGACCTGCAACCACAATACCGTCAAAAACATCCGCAGTCCCTTGAACTTGCTCTACTTTTTGAGCAATTTGTTTTGAAAGTTCTTTGAGTTTTTCATGATCTGTTCCAAAAATTTTGATTTCTATGGGCTGAACGCTGCTCATTAAATCGCCTAACATATCTCCAATAACTTGCCCAAAATCAACAGTTAAAGCCGGAATAGAGTTTTCAATTTTTGTTCGGATGATGTCACTTACTTCGTCGGTGGTGAGTGTTCTTTTTTTCTTTAACTCAATTAAGTAATCACCGCGATTTGGTTCCGTAATAAAAAATCCCATTTGAGTTCCTGTTCTTCTTGAATACGCTTTTACTTCCGGCATGCCATCTAAAATATCATCAACTGCAGTAAGCATACGATTTGTTTCTTCAAGCGATGTTCCTGATGGACTATTATAGTCTAAAACAATAGAACCTTCATCCATTTGTGGTAAAAATCCGGTTTCTAATTTTGGTAAAACGACTATAATACTTACTATCAGGAGTCCTATAAATGCGAAACTAATAAAAGGCTTTTCTATAAAATAACGAACCCATTTTCGTTCCCTTAAAACAACAGGCGGTAACTCTTTGGGTTTCTTTTTTGAAAAGAGTAAATAAATAACAGGCAGACCTATCCAGGTAACAAAAAAGGAAACGGTTAAGGTAATAACCATAGTTTCGGTGAGAATTTTAAAATAGGCACCAGCAATTCCTGTCATTAATACAAAAGGCAGAAAAATAACAATGGTACTTAAGGACGAACTTACCATAGCTGGAAATAAAAATTTAATAGCTTTTCCAACCAGTTTTATGGGTGGTTCCGACGGGTGTTCTTCGTGAGTTCTATGAATTTGTTCTACAATAATAACCGCATCGTCTATAATTAAACCAATAGAGGCTGCAATAGCTCCAATAGTCATAATATTTAAATCATAACCAATAACTTTCATAACTAAAAAGGTAAGACCTAGTGTTATGGGTATGGTCGCCAATAATACGCTACTTGCTTTGAAGGAACGAAGAAAAATAATAACAACGATGATAGCTAAAACAAGACCAATCCAAAGAACATCTATGATACTTTTTAAGCTATCCCCAACAAAATCAGCTTGGTTGTAATAGGGTTTAAGTTGAACACCTTTGGGTAAAATATGATTCAATTCACTTACCTTTTGAGTGACCTGGTCAGACACATCAATTAAGTTACTATTAGGTTGTTTTAAAATGGCTATCAGCGGTACATTTTTCCCGTCTGCTTTAATTTTTATAAATTCAGTTTGTTCAGATATTTGAACGGTCGCTATATCTTTAATTGCTATTTTTCGTTTGGAATCATCTGAAATCACTAGGTTTTCTAATTCTTCTTTATTATTAATAGTAGCATCAGTAACGGTTAGATAAAGCCTTTTATAGTCAACGGTGTAGCCATTAGATTGGATGAACCCGGTTTGTTTAATGGCGTTAATAATTTGTTGCGGATTTAGTTTTAAAACACTTAATTTTTTCTGATCTAGTAGAATTTGATATTCTTTGGTTTTTCCTCCAATAACTTCTACGGCCGAAACACCTTTTATTCTAGATAAATAAGGTTTAATGATATTCTCACCAATCAATTTTAGCTCGATTTGATTTTTTGTGTCGGATTGCAATGAATACCCCATAACCGGCAAAATTGAAGGATTCATTTTTTCTACCGTTATCTGGACGTTTGGAGGCAGGTCGCTTTTTATTTGAGTAATCCTGGATTCAATTTGTTGTTTGTCAGTATTAATATCAGAATTCCAATCTAAAAAAGCAGAAATTTCACAACTACCCATACTAGTGATACTACGAATGGATTGTAAATTTTCTACACGTTTAATAGCATTTTCAACAGGTTTGGTTACCGTTACCATCATTTTGTCAACGGGTTGTTGCCCATTATCAACAATGATTTTTATTTTAGGAAAGGTAACATTTGGAAAAAGAGATGTGCTTAAATTTTTATAAGAGTAGGCGCCTATTACAATTAAAAGAATAAGAATAACAGTTAACGGACTCTTATATTTTACATACATGCTGTCCATAATTAGTTAATTTTAACTTTTGTGCTGTCTGGCAAACCGTAGGCTCCTTGTTTTATAACAGCATCAGCTGGGGTTAATTTAGGACTTAAAACTTCTATAGTATTAGCGTTTTCAATTCCTTTTTGTATGGGTACTTTTATGGCTAAAGAATCTTGATTAACTTTCATTATCCAAAATTCATCTTGAGTTTCGTTGGTTAAAATAGCGTCTTTAGGTAACATGACACTATGCGCTTTTTCGCTACTTAAAAGAGACACAATAACATTTAAGTTTTCTGGTAATGGACTGTATTTTTTTAGTTTAAATAGCATTTGTTGTGTTTGAGAAACAGGGTCTACCATGGGTATTGCCTTATAAAAAGTGGCCGGCAACACCTCTTTATTTGGGAGTTCAATATCAATAGTATTAGAACTGTTAAGTAGCTTGCTGTAATTATAGGGTGTATTTACTTGTACAGCGATATCTTCGTTTTTCACAATAGTTGCCATAGCACTCCCTTCAGTTATATAAACCCCAGAATCTGTTATGTTGAGCGTATTAACATAACCCATAGCACTCGCAAATACGGATATAATACCAAATTGATTGGAAGGTGACAGATTAGAGTCTTTTAAAGCTTTACTTTCTTTGGTTTGTATTTTAAAAAGAAGGTCTCCTTTTTTAACCCAGTTACCCAATGCGGTATTTACAGTTGTTACATACCCAGTAATAGGAGCCGTAACAGTTGTTTTGTTTAAATATACAATTTGACCATTTATTTGTTCTCTTTTTTGAATGGCTCCAATAGTGGGGTGAACTATGGAAACACTAGGTTTTGGTAACGCAACGGCATCGGTTGATGCGTTTTTATTATTACAGGACACCATAAATACGAGAATGAGGAAGAGACTTTTAGGTAGTATGTTATTCATTTTAAACGATGGTTTTTTACAAATTCCAATAATTATAAGAATTGATTAAAATTTCTTTGAGCATCAACGTATTGGTTTT
Organism: Yeosuana marina; assembly: GCF_011762485.1. Classification (GTDB taxonomy): domain Bacteria; phylum Bacteroidota; class Bacteroidia; order Flavobacteriales; family Flavobacteriaceae; genus Yeosuana; species Yeosuana marina. Next base: position 13,743 of record NZ_JAAKGI010000001.1, on the reverse strand, counting down.
TGCATCTTGTTTCATTGAAATTTCCTTTATAAGTGTTTTTAGTTCTAAAACTGAAACCAAACTTTGTTTAATTTCAACTTTATATAACTCAAGGAGTTTATTGTATTCTTCTAATTGACTATTAATCAGAACAAGCTGTTTATTAACATTTTCAATTTGACTTAAAATATTGTTTTTACGTATGTGGTTTTGATTTTCAAAGTATTTTCTATCGGTTTCAATATTTTCAAGCTGTATTTGAGATTGTTCTTTTTTAATTTGTTTTTGATGCCCATCAAAAATATTCCAGTTTAAAGAAACACCAATACTAGCCCCCAAACGGTTTGGAGCTGGATTATAAGTTGCGTTGAGTCCCGCGTCTCCAAAAGCATTTATTTGAGGTAAATATTGCAGTTCAAAGATCTTTTGATTGGCATTAACAGATAGGCTATCTAACGTAAATTGCGAACTAAATAATGATTGGTTATGCTGTAAAGAATTTAATTGCAAATCAATGGTATCGAGGTTATGCAGGGTTGTATCATCAATACCACATAATAAGTTAAGCGCGTTAAAATTATTCAGGTATTCACCAGAAAGGCGCTCGTAATCAATCTGACTATTTTTTAAGGCTATTTCTAATAATTTTAAATCAATTAATTTATAAATTCCAGCATCAACTAATGGTTTCATTTGCTGGATTTGATCTTTTATTATTTGAATTGTTTGTTGCGTATTTTCTTTTTGCTTTTGTGATTGAACACAAAGTATATATTGGTGTGTAACCACTTGATGTAACTCTGCTTTGGTAAGCTCACCAGTATTTTTATTTTGCTCCTGTAAGATGTTGGCTTTGTTTTCCTGAGCAGAAACATATCTATTTGTAAATAAGGGTTGATTTACCGACATGAGTGCTTGAAATTGACCGCCATTGGTCGCTCCCAAATCCTGACCAATATAATCGGTGCTTCCAGAAGATAGCAATTGTAATGTATTGTTATTACCATCTTTCGATATGATTGGTGAAAAGATGACATTACTATTTATGTTAAGCTTTGCACTTTTGTAAATAGCTCTGTATTGTGCTACATCTAAATCGATAATTTTGTTGTTGTTATCCTGCTTTTGAAGTAGTGGACTATTTTTTTCGGCATTATCTAAATAATATTGTAAGCTGCTTTGCGAATAAGTAGTATTATAAAAAAAGGTAAGTAGACAAAAAATAGTAATAAAACGTCTCATAGTATAAATATCAAAGATAACAAAAGAAGCTGTCTAAAAAGTATGTTTTAGGTCATTGAGAGGAACGAAGCAATCTGTAAGTCATTATTTTTCTCTCGAGAGATTACTTCACTGCGTTCGTAATGACGTTTTATCTACTTTTTAAACGGCTTTCTTTTATTTAATTTCTATTAATCATTGTCTTCATCATCATTTTCAGCCTTCATTTCTTTTTTCATAACGTTTCCTTCAGGAGAAATGGCAACTTCCATATCCGTGTCATTTTTTTCTAAGGCAAACTCATAAACTTTTCCTTGAGCTGTTTCAGATATTTCGGCTTCTTCAATATCATAGCCATTAAATTCAGAGTCTAATGCTTGTTTAACGGCTGCAGGAATATCTTTTTTGTTTATTTCGTATTCCGTTTCCATCCAAATTCCTTCAGACGAAAAATTAGCCGAATACTCTTGTCCATTCATTTTAAATTCTGCTTCCCATTCGGTGTCATTTTCTTTATCCCAACTTACTTTTTTAACTGTTGGGAATTTTTGTAAAAAGGCTGCTTTTACATTGCCTGGAACTGTAGACTTTTGACCACATGCAGAAAACGTAGTAAAAAGAATTGCGATAACTGCTAATTTTAAGATTTTCATGATTACTTTTTTAGTGAATAATTTATTTATTACCAAAGGTGCAACACGATTTAGAAGAAATTTTGAATTTTTAGAAAGTTACTAAAAATGAGTGCTTATTTGCTACATAAGTATAGCTAATAGTCCATGTGTTATGGTCAGCTATTTTTTTCACTATAGCTAATCCTAAACCATTTCCTTGTTCGGAATTGCTTGATTTTGAAAAGCGATTAAAAAGATCTTCTTCTTTTAATCCTAATGGATTGCCCGTATTTGTTATTTCAAGTGTTTTATGAGAAATAGCAATGTTAATTGTTCCGGTCTTCAAATTATGTCTAACGGCATTCAGCAATAAATTACTCACTAATAATTCTGTGAGTCCATAATTGGCATGTACCAAAATATCTTTTTGAAACGTTGTTGTAACCGTTATATTTTTTTGCTCGGCTTGTTCTAAAAAGAAACCTAACTGTTTTTCTATAAGCTGTTGCAGTGAAAACGTTTCGGTGTCGTTATACTGTTCTGTATCTATTTTGGAAAGTAACAACAGATTTTTGTTGACTCTTTTTAATCTTGAAATAGTGACGTTTAAAGAACTTAAAAGTTCGGATTGGCCTTCGGTAATATCAGATCGCTGAATGAGTGTATCCACTTTTGCTTTAAAAATAGCGATGGGTGTTTGCAACTCATGAGCCGCATTTTCAACAAATTCTCTTTGATTGTTATAGATAGCTAAATTGCGTTTAATTAAATCGTTAATGCTTTTATTGAGTCGATTAAATTCTTCAGTATCTGAATTGGTAAAGTGAGGTTTTTGGTGTCTATCTATATCAAAATTTTCAATTTGATGAAGCGTTTCATAAAAAGGACGCCAAAGCCGTTGAGATAATTTTTTAGTAATAATAAATAGGCCTAACATCAATAATAAAATAAGACACACAAAAAGCAGGATGATGCTTAGCAAAAAATCTTCAGATTCAATCAAGTTAACTTTAGCGGAAAACACATAAGGTTTCCCTTCTATTGTAATGGGGGAATTCAATACTCTAAAACGGTCATTTTCTTGTTCTATTTTATTAAACGATGTACTATAAAATAGGGTGTCTTTTTTTAAATTATACGGTTCAAGTATTTCAACAGCGTAGTTAAAATTGTTCCATAATGAGATATCTTCAATCTTTAATTTTGAAAGAGAATTTTGAACAAAATCAGATTTTTGAAGCATTAAGCGTTCATTAACTTCATCGATATAAAATTTATTGGAAAGCACATAAAACAGTGGAGCCACAATAACAAATAACAGTATTGAAAAAACAAGATAGGCGCGTTGCGTTTTATGTAATAGTTTTTTATTCATCTTCCCATTTATATCCTAAACCATATACTGTTTTAATGTAGCTTTTGCTTTCGGCATTTTTTAGTTTCTTTTTAATATTTTTTATATGCGCATACACAAAATCATGATTGTCAATCATATCAGCCATATCGCCAGAAAGATGTTCAGCTATCGCTTCTTTAGATAATACTTTTTTATTGTTTCCAATTAAAAACAGTAATAAATCTATTTCTTTTTTTGTTACATCAATACTAATGCCATGAACCTTTACAACCTTTGAAAGTAAGTCAATTTGTATTTCATTAAAGGTTATGATGTTATTTCCATCAAATTTCTTTCGGCGTATTAAGGCTTGAATTCTCACCAATAATTCTGAGAGATGAAATGGTTTTACCAAATAATCATCGGCACCAAGATTGAAACCTTCTAGTCGGGTTTCTAAATTTTGTTTAGCTGAAATAATAATAACGCCATCTGATTTATTTAGTTTTTTAAGATGTGATAAAATATCAAAACCATTACCTCTGGGTAACATAAGATCGAGTAAAATACAATCGTAGTCATAAAGCGCAATTTTTTCTAAAGCCAAAGAAAAATCAGTTACCCATTCACAAACAAAGTCGTTCGTTTTCAAATAGTCCTGAATACTTTTTGCTAAGTCTTTTTCGTCTTCTATGAGTAAGATTTTCATATTTTAAAAATAAGTATCATTTTAGAATAAATAACTTGAATTTGGTATTAAGATAAAATTTTATGCTTTTTTAAAAAGACATAGACATTCCTAATCCATATTCTTTTCCGTTATAAAAGGGCATCACCATTGCATTCATTTTTTTCTCTTTTTTAAAGATTTTACTCTTAATAAAAGGATGTATCCAATAGGCTATTTTTGTACTTAAGATTCCTATCCCTGCACCTGCCACAACATCTGTAAACCAATGTCTGTTATTATAAATTCTAAAGAAACCAGTTCCCGTTGCTACTATATAGCCTGTTATACCATACCAAACGGAAACATCTTTATATTCCTGATATAAAAATTCGGCGCCCATAAAAGCAGTTGCTGTATGACCCGAAGGAAAAGAGGTTTTACCAGAACCATCTGGTCTTTCAACTTTAGTTATTTTTTTCATTCCATATACTGTAGTACCCATTATCAAATAAGCGGTTCCTAAAATAATAGTTCTATCTTTAAAATTGTTTTTCCCTTTTACACCTAATGCATCCAAGGCATATACAGACATAAATGGTGTGTATTGTGATATATCATCTATGGTGAATTTTTTATCTATGTGTTCGCTGACTTCTTCTTTTATTTCATTATTAATAAGCTTTAAGTTATCATTTTCAATACCTATAATTCCATAGGCAATCAAGGTGGTTGGAATAATTAGTGATTTATAATTAAATGGGATATTTTTAATTTGTTGTAAAGAATCTATATGAGTATTTTGACCAAATAGGTTTGAAGATACTATTGCTATAAAAACTATTAGTTTTATATTTTTCATAACGCTTTTGCTAAAGGTGAAAAACTAACTGTAAATTGTTATGCAAGTGTACTATTCAATTTCGAATAAATTTTGAATTTTAGCTGAGGTTTTTAATTTAGCTTACATGCTAATTGTATTGCGCATTAAATAAAACCGACCCAATGTGAAAATCTTAAAGGATAAAATATAGGTTCTACATTTAAAAAACTGAAAGCCCTTATAAATTTATAAGGGCTTGTATCAAATAGGGTAACTTAAAGTGGAGTTATTTTTGTCCTTTTTTAAATCCATATAGGTTTTGTCCAATAAAATCATGTGGAAATTTGTCATCTCCCTCAAACCCAATTTCAACAGTACCACTATCTTCTGGTATGTAATTTGTTTTAAAGATATAATCCCAAAGACTTAAACTAATTCCATAGTTTACACCATATTTGCCCTCTGGCAACGTATAGGCATGGTGATATAAGTGCATTACCGGATTGTTAAAAATATACTTAAGGGGCCCCCAAGTAATTTTAATATTGGAATGGTTAAAATGACCTATTGCAATGGTAATGAAATGAATTATATATGCCTGATTTGGTTCAAAACCTCCTATTATCATAACTCCAAATGTTTTTAGAGGCTTATACAATATATTTTCCATCCAGTGATATCTTAAATGGGCGGCAAATCCCATTTCTTTTACGCTGTGATGTACTTTATGAAACTTCCATAAAAATGGATACTTGTGCAATAAAACATGTGTAAACCACTGTACGAAATCTAGAATAATAAAAAATACAAGTAGTTGTAACCACATAGACCATTCAGAAATATCTAAAATTGCAAAGCTTTTAGCGGTAATATTAACGTCTTTAAATACGAGCCCTATAACTTTATAAAAACCACTGATTACGATTGAAAAAACGAAAAAATTAAAGTACATATAAAAGGTATCTAGCCAAAAATCTTTTCGGATGATTGCTTGTTCTTTTCTCCAAGGAAATGCTATTTCTAATAGCCAAACAAAAACAGATATAGCTGTAAGTCCCCAGAAATAATTAGTATACCATGGAACTTCAAAAATGATTGATTTCCAGGTCCAATCTACGGTTCCATTAAAGGAATTAATAAATGCGTTAATATACTTTTCCATAATAATTTTAGTGTTAGTATTATATAATCCTTCTCTTTTTTAAACAGAACTATTTTTATCTTATTATTTTAAATTAATCCTTTAATTCGTACCATTCTATATTTGTTAATATAGCTCGTCTTCCTGTGTCTACTGGAGGATAATTAGTTGCTAAATAATTAACAATTATTTCTTGATTTTTACCTAAGTCTGGTAGATTTTGTGTTTCCTGCATCCATTTTATAGTGGCATTCCATCGCTCAGCATTCATTCGGTTTTGAAGTATTAATTTTGAGGAATGACAAGCTGTACAGTTACGTACCACTGTCATTAACCCTTCGGCATCAACAAAACCAGTGCTAACATGGATACCATTTTCTATTCTATCTGGATCTAATTCTTCAACGGCTATTTGTATTTCCGGTGATTTTTTGAAATTAAAAAAACCAGGATTCACCATATAATAGACAAGTGAACTACCAGCTAATACAAATAAAGAAAAAAGTAAAAGCAATAAGCGATATACTTTTTTGACATGGTTAAAAAAATCAAATTCTTCAGACATTTATGTTACTTTAACAGCAATTCGATGACAAGCATTATTTAAATACCCTTTTGGATTCCAACCGGGTAATAACATGGGTTGTGCAATACCATTCGTATCGGTTGCTTTTGCCCAAACTTCATAATATCCCGTTTGAGGAAAATCTACTGAGGCCGAAAAATGTTGCCAAGCTAATCTATTTATTGGTTTTTCAATGGTACACACTTTCCAAGTGGCTCCATAATCTATTGAATATTCCATTTTGGCAACCTCTAATTCTCCTGCCCAGGCATGTCCTCTAATATTTAATACCTTTCCTTTTTTTATTGTGGCGCCAGATTTTGGATATGTAATTAAAGACTTTACAGGCATAGATTCAATAATACACATGTCTTCATCCTTAACTTTTTCACCAGGAGCTACTGGTTTGCAAGGCACTCTATAGGCATCTCCCGTCATTTTGGTACCATCATGCACCTTATTTCTAACACTAATTCTATTTATCCATTTACCAGATACGGAAGCTGGCCATCCTCCGGCAACTAAACGCAACGGATACCCATGCACAAAGGGAATATCTTTCCCATTCATTTGAAAGGCAATCAAAGTTTCATCTTGAAGTGCTTTAGACATTGGACAACCTCTTGAAATAGGCTCTTTCTTAGGATCTCGACTTAAATGTATATCGGTAGCATGATAGCCAATATAAACGGCATTATTTTTTATTCCAACATCTTCTAAAACGTCTTTTAGTCTCACGCCAGTCCATGAAGCACAGTGAACGGCTCCAACAGTCCATTGATTTCCTTTAGCGGGTGGATTAAATTCACTACGTCCATTTCCACCACATTCTATTGTTAATTGATATGTGTGATGCTTAAATTTTGATTTTAAATCAGAAAGCGTATACGTTTTTTCTTTGGCAACAGACTCGCCATCTATTTTCAATACCCAATTTTTAACATCAATATTTTCTGGAACTAATCCGTTATTTCGAATAAACATACACGAATTTGGAGTGATCTTGTCATCTAATAAATGAGCTTGTGCTTCTATATTCCAAGGTTTGTCGTTTAACACGATCATTTCTTTGTTTTTGCTAAACATTTTAAAAGGATCAGGGTCTTGTAATGCCAAGGGCATATAACCATCTAATATATTGGATCCAAAAACAATTTCGGTTCCAATAAGTGTAGCAAACGAACTTAGCGTTGCTTTTTTTACAAACAATCTTCTTTTCAAAAGGCGGAATTATTTAATTAAAGCATATATTATTCATGTTACAAAATACATATTATTAAACTTATCTTATGTAACAAATGTTACCTATATTATTAATAGTCAGTTATATATTGTGACATAACTTAAAACTAAACACTATGATAAAGAATTTCGGAACTAAATTTATTGGATGGGCTTTTATTTTGGCTGCTGTATTATTATGGAGTGGTTGGGCATTTTCACCTCATGAGGTAGGTGAGTATTTTATAGCATCAGATTTTGCTAATATTGGAAAAAATGTATGGTATTGGATTTGGATGTACCGAATTCATATTTTTGGATGGGTAACTATGGCCATTGCTATATTTGGCTTTGTTTCTATGACGGGCAATAAGCCTTATGGCGTATTAATAGTACCAGGAGCAGGAATGATTATTGTTGGAACATTTACCATAGCCATAGCTGCGGCATACTATTACAATTATGGAGCTTGGGGTGTGGGCCAAACTATGGGAAAATCACCCGAAGAAATTCAAGAATTTTTAAATGGAACCTTATTTACGAATCAATACGTTACATGCTTTGTACGTTTTGGTCGAATATTCTCAGGAGTAGGTTTAATATTACTGGGTTTTGGTCTTTTAAAATGGAAACTACTTAGTACATGGTTGGGATGGTTTACTGTTTTACTTGGTTTTACAGCAATGGGTATTATACTTTCAATTCCAGATAATTTTGAAGTATATAAACCTGTTTTCCATGTAAAAGTAATTTGGTTAGTTTCAATGGGTGTTTTTATATTACTTAAAGGAATTAATCTCTCTAAGACTGATTAATTTATAGCATTTTATAGAATTAATAAAAAACTCTGCATCCTTAACAATGCAGAGTTTTTTATTAAATTATTATAGTTTAATATCTTATTGATTAAGATAAGATTACTTTGATAAAAGGAAATTTTTTAATTGCTTTCATCTAACCAAAGTATTCAAGTCTTAAATCGTTAAATGAATTTTTCTTAAAAAAAACCTCCAACCTAAAAAAGGTTGAAGGCTTCTACTTGTACACTACATTGACCTATTCTCGAACCATAATGTCAAATTATTTACAAGTTTAGTTGAAGCTTAAACACTTTTAATAAACTTTATTTCTTGTTAATGGTATGATATAAGGTTTGAGTAAGGTTTCCGTTACAAATAATTTAGGAATATTGTGAGAAAAAATCTTCTACTTAACCATCAAGGCGAGGACTTTCCGAGAGGAAAGTCAGAAGCAATGAACTATAGCCGTTGTTAGCTACTGTGACGATGCATAATATTCAATTCCGAATGACTTTTTTTTCTCTTAAATTATATTTATCACCACTTTTTAAAAAATAGAATAATTGGTCTTTATTTGGTAGTTTTTTATGAGTGTCTTCATCAAATGGATTGGATTCAATCGACCAGAATGATTGGTCGTAAATAATGACGTAACTATCTCCAACAACTTCGAGAATATCTCCTTTAATTATAATAGCTGTACTTTCATCAATTCCGACACCCAAAAGTTCAGGTTTATTCTTTAAGATAGTAAGCATATCAAACTGTCGATTTCTGGTCAAGACATGTTGGTCAATAGCAATATTTGAAATAAATCCAAATCCAATTTCATGATCTCCCATCATTATTTGATTGTTTTTTGTATCTCCTCTTGCTAAAAAAGAACCTTGAATAGTTGCACCTGCAGACGAACCAGCAATTACACCACCTCTGTCCAATAATTTTAATAATTCTTTATGTACTTTGGTATTTAAATAGCTATCTGCAATTCGCCAAGTTTTACCACCAGTAAAATAGACACCTGTTGCTTCTTTAATCGGTTTAACAAAATCATCTGTATTTGCTTCAGTGGAATCACTTGTATGTAAAACAGTAAATTCAGGTATTCCATATTCTTTGAAATTTCTTTCTAGCAACATGGTATCTATTTCATTATTCTTAACAAACGCAGTTGGTATAACTACTATTTTTGCGGAATCTCCACCAGCCAGTTTCCGAAATTCTTTCATGATACTTGTATGTCCAATTTCTCCACCACCAATTGCTATGAGTGTTCCATTTTTATTTCCAGTAGTTACTTTGTTTTCCTGCGCTATATTTTCAATTGGCAAGAGAAATATGATTAAAAGTAGAAATAGTATTTTTATTCTTAACATTTGTAGTTCTCAATTATTTTTGCACAAACCTTTTTCAGTCATGTCTCGTCCTGAAATATGGCTACAGGTTAAAATTGAATTTACGCTGATAATTTATATACCATATTAGGATTTTTATAGTCTAAAGATAAATGTAATCTTATTTCGTTGTATAAATTAATTGCATTTTTTGTTGCTCTTTTCGCATGAGCTACGTTATCAAAGGTCTGGTCGAGATAAAACTCATCTTTTAGGATGCCGTTTACACGTTCAGCGATGGCATTTTCGTAACAATGATTTTCTTCAGTCATACTAATATCTATCTTATTTCTTTTAAGAATTTGTGTGTACACATTGCTACAATATTGTATACCTCTATCCGAATGATGGATAAGATGATTAATGTTTTTAGTTTGATAAATCGCTTTATTAAGCGCTCTAACACATCCTTTAAGTTCCAAGCTATCACTAAGGTCATACCCAACTATTTTCCTGGAATACATATCTGTTATTAGGGCTAAGTAACAAAACCCTTTTACCGTTCTGATGTATGTGATGTCAGAGACCCAAACCTGATTTGGTCTTGTAATTTCCATATCCTTTATAATGTTATTATACTTATAAAAACGATGATACGAGTTGGTTGTTCTGGCGCTAGTTTTCTTTCTAAGTGTTAGCATATTGTGTTTTCTAAGGACGTTAAATAAAGTATCTCTACCAATTTTAAGATTGGCTTTAGCGAACTCATCATCTAATGATTTTGTGAGTTTACGCACACCTTCTCTAGGAAGGGATTTACGTTTTCTACTAACTATGTTTATAATCTGTTGTTCCAGTTTTAAACGCATGTCAGCTCTAGATTTGTATTTATAATACGCATCACGTTTAAGTCCAAAACAACGGGTTATAGTCTGTAAAGAAGCAAATCCCTTAGATTTCTCTTTGGCTTTGATTAAGGCTTTGTACTTAGCTTTTTTTTTAATTCAGCAACAGATTTATAACCAAGATCTTCAGCCGCTACTTCAAGGTAAGAATCCAATACTAAGGCATCTAAATCCTTTTTAAGAAGTAGTTTTTTAAGCTGTTCAATCTCTTTTTGAAGAGCTTTAATTCTAGATATTTCGTCTTTAGTTTCCACTTTTACTCTGGTGTTCATTAAGTCTTTACGATTGTACTTTTTAATCCACTCGTTTACGGTTGTAGGTGCAATAGAATAGAGTTTACATAGTTCGCTCTTTGTGTGTTTACCGGTTGTAAGTTCGGCTAAAATTTTTAATTTGAAAGGTTCACTGTACCGTCTAATTACTTTGTCATTTTTATACATAATGTTTAAAATTATGTAGCCTTTATTCAGGACGGGTCAAACTTACACACAACGGTATTGTGTATGGTTAGTTGCGTGGTTAAGCAACTAATTTAGTAAACAAAAACGAACCCGAGAAAATTCCGAAGGAATTTTCCAAATAAGCACTTGCCAAAGCAATTAATTATACACGGTGTTGCCATTTCGTTGTTTTTTTAGGTATCTAATTATTCGACTAATTTCTTTTTCCACTTTTCAACGTTTGAGTGAGTTCAGTCAGCGTTTTATTCCGTAAAATTTTTCAATTCCGATTGAGTGAGCAATTCCGAAACTTGCTAAATTCTTTATTCAGTTTATTTTAAATTTCGCTTTTTGTTTTCTCCAGTTTTAATTTCAATTCCTGAATTTCAGCGTTTTTATCTTTAACTTCCATTTGAAAATACTTTAAACTTGTAAACAAGTAAATAAGAACAAAAAACGTTCTAATATCGGAAGAATTATATTCAGTCAAGAAATCAAATTTGCTTGAAATCCATAAAATTCCAAATAATACAATTGATACTGTAGAAATTATTTTTAGTGTTTTTTTCATTTCTTTTTATTTTCAGTTTGAGTGCGTTCGCCAATGAATGGCAACGGTTGGTACATGTTGTCGGGGCGGATTTCGAAGAGCGTTCCTGTCCGAAGGACATGGAACTGCGATGCGAGAATCCGCAGTTGGCGTACCACCGAACCCCGCCCTGCAATATGTACTTTGTTATGCAAAGTATTTTATTTTATCTAATCGGTATTTGCGATACTTCGATTTTTGTTCTATTAAGGTTACATTGTTTCATAAAACTTTTTAATTCTCTTTTGTTTTGAAAACACCTTGGTCCTAAAATAATTTCAGGGATTAGTGAATCATTCCAAATTTCTTTTAAGTCAAGTGCATAATAGCTTCTTATACCATCTTTGAATACACCATGGAGTTTATCATTTTTTCTTACTTGCAATTTCGTAGCTAAATTTGTAATATTTCTACTTATATTTTTAAATAGAACATGATTATCTGTGTTGGATTCATTTATCATGTCTTGCATAAGTTTTGCCGCTGTCTCTGCTTCACCTTCCATTAAATATATTCTATGTTCTTTCTCACTTGAAAATCCAGTATGTTTAAAAATTGGTTTTAATGTTGTCAAGGCTGCATAATAAATTTGATGAATAGATGTGTTCAAGTTTTTCTAATTCTCCAAATTCTCTAATGCTTCGATTAATTTTTTCATCGATTGAAGATTTCGCATATTTTAATTGCTCTTCGTGCGAATAAATTATAGGTGTGGGATGTAGCCAATCTGAAACTATGTCGGGAATTGCATTGATAAAATATAGATTATCAATTAGTGCCAAGTTGAATCCGATACTTACTCCACTAGAACTATTTGCATATCTTTCCCAATGGGTTAAACTGTCTTTATCTTCAACAAACGATAATCCATAATATTTGTAACGAGGCTTGTGCTTGTTAAAACTCATGTCTTTAGGAGCAAGTTCTATTTTACTTAATATTTCTTGATACTTCTCATTAGGATATTCGTCTTTAAGTTCTTTTAATGCTTCAGCTATTATTTTCTGAGCTAGTCTTAATTCAGAGGCATCATTTGAAGATTCAAGAGATGTTAACCAGAACGACTTGTTGGAAAAAATCCCATACATAGCTTCAACACTGCAATAGTGGTATACAATCTTATCCTTAAAACCTAAAGATTCTCTTAATTCCTTTTCGGTCATTTTGTTTCTGGTTAAGTTTTATATGACGGTCCTTTAATATTTTGCATAACGTCTCGGCTATGAGTAGTTGCGTGGTTTAGCACTCAACTTTGCAAGTACACACCAAACTGAAAATCCGCAAGGATTTTCAGAAGTAGGCGAGAACAAGCAATTACTTATAGCCATTGTTGTGCGTTCGTTTTTTTATTCGGTTAACAATTTCAAATCCCAAATATTCTTTCAGTTTCGGAAATTTGTATCTATAATATTCATTCCAATAGCTTATCATTCTACTTTCGGTCTGTTGCCAATATTTAGGGTTTTCATCACTAAATTCAGCGTAATAATCCAAAGTGTTTTCGTTTATTTTTTTGTCAATTATTGGAAGCAATTCATAAACGTATTCACCAATTAATTGGATTATAAATGGAACAGTCCACTTTTCAGAACTATCAGATATTAAATTCAGTCTTTTTTCTCTTAAATATCCATTTTGATGACGCAAATAAATACAATTTAAAATGTCTTTTTGTATGTCAGTCAAAGACTTTTCCAATTCTGGGTTTGGTTCGTTAAAGTAAAGTCTGTAAGGAATTATTAGAGTTTCGTTGTTAAAGTTAATATTTAATTCAGATTCGTGAATCAGATTGTCAACTTTGTGAGTTTGTCCATCACATAATTTGACTTGATTATTTTCAAATGGTAAGATTTTCAAAACTTCATTCAAATCCGAATGCAATTCTTTCGGAAACGACTTTTTTAATCTTTCCTGATATTCAGATTTAATATTTCGCTTAAATATCTTTAGCATTTCGTTTTTCTCAAATGACGCACAACGGGAGTTTGCGCACAAACCCCATTTATTTCTATAAATCTATAGATTTTCTGCAAATTAATGACATATGAGCTCATAAAATAAGGACTATTTAGGGTATTATTTTTTCTGACTAAAAATCCAAAAGGGCT
>NZ_JAAKGI010000014.1 GCF_011762485.1 Yeosuana marina | reverse complement strand
TCAACTAACAGATATGTTTTTACACGAGGTTGAAAAACAAATTCGTGAGGCTCCTGAGTATTATTTTTGGACTCATAAGCGTTAGAAACACAAGAAGAAGTAATAAATTAATTTATTGCAATTCCTCAAGTAATTTATTAAATGTAGGATTTCTTTTTAAACCGTGTTCCATTCTATCTGATAAAAATAAATGAAAATCATGGTTTGCCTCTACTATTGTAGGTCCTTCCGGAGTTATAGCAACATCCCAACCCAATAATGGGAATTTAAATAGAGAAGAAGCTTTAACAACTATTTCTTTAACTTGATCATAACAAGGTATTTGAAAATTATCAAAAATAATTCCAGTATCAGGATGCTTGTAAAAAACACCTCCCCCATTATAGATTAGTTGTAAGCCTTCATGGCGCATCTTACCTGTTTCCTTATTAAATGAGACTACAATACCTCCGGCATGTGCATTATCTACAATTGATCCTTTTCTTCCTAGTCTAATAAATCCAGATAATATTTTTACCTTATTTTCTTTGTTTTTATAAGCAACAATCCTTAAAGTATTTATACTAGAATTGTTTATCTTTTTTAAAGTTTGATGTTGTAAGATTAATTCTTGAAATATAAATGCTTTGGAAAACACTAAGTTAATTAGATTATCTGGTGTTTCTCGAAATGTATTTTTATCTAAAACGAAAATGTTTTTACCCATTGAACCATCTAAAGGTTTGCAGAAAACATGTTCAATTTTTATTTCATAAAAAACTTTTTCTAAAAAAGAAAAAAAATCATTTTTTGTCTCTATTTGAAAAAAATCATTTTTATAAATAAACTTGTTTTTTGAATTATGAAAAATGATTTGAGGTGTAGATATATTATTTTTGACTATTAAATCATGAAACAGTAGTTTATTTTCTACCAATACAATTTGTTCTTTGGCGTGTGAATAAGACCATGCTAATAATTTTTCGTTCTCTTTTAAGCTTATATAATCCTTATAATTCGAGATGTTTTTTCGATAAAGCAAACTTGTGATGTAATTTACAGGTAATGTTTTTTGAGAAACATAAAGGCTAGTAAATTCTTTAACTATTTTATACCATTTTTTTTTGTGTTTATCTTTCAAAAAAGATAATAGTATTTCCTTACTTCTTTTAGATATCATAATCTAAAGCTTGACTTTTTTTATCTCTTCTATAAATGTATCAGCCAACGTATCGGCTTCTTGTTGCGATTTTGCTTCGGTGTAAATTCTAATAATGGGTTCAGTATTACTTTTACGCAAATGCACCCAACTTTCAGGAAAATCAATTTTCACGCCATCAATGGTGATCAATTGCTCGTTTTGGTAACGTTTCTCTATTTCCTTTAAAATACCATCTACATCCAAACCAGCTGTCAATTCTATCTTCTTTTTACTCATAAAATAGTTCGGATAGGTTTTTCTAAGCTCACTAACTTTCATTTGCTTATCAGCCAATAAACTTAAAAATAATGCGACACCAACAAGAGCATCTCTACCGTAATGTGACTCCGGATAAATAATACCTCCGTTACCTTCACCTCCAATAACCACCTTGTTTTTCTTCATCAACTTTACCACATTTACTTCGCCGACGGCACTCGCTTCATAGGTTCCGCCATGTTTTTCAGTAACATCTTTCAGTGCTCTAGTTGAACTCATATTGCTTACGGTATTTCCTGGTGTTCTGCTCAATACATAATCAGCACATGCCACCAAAGTATATTCTTCGCCAAACATCTCGCCATTTTCGTCCATAAAAGCTAATCTATCAACATCGGGGTCTACTACAATTCCAAAATCAGCTTTATGTTTTTTAACCGCTTCCGATAAATCTGTTAAATGCTCTTTTAAAGGCTCTGGATTATGTGGAAACTGCCCATTAGGTTCACAGTATAATTTAATAACATCGACTCCTAAGCGTTCTAAAAGCAATGGAATAGCAATACCGCCAGTAGAATTCACACCATCTACTACTACTCTAAAACGTGCATGTTCAATAGCTTTAACGTTTACTAATTGTAAATCTAGCACTTCAATAATATGTAAATCGATGTAAGCTTGATTTTTAGTAATTTTTCCTAAACTATCAACATCTGCGAAACTCATTGAATCGCTTTCAGCTATTTCTAAAATTTTGGCCCCTTCTTCACCATCCAAAAATTCACCTTTATGATTTAAAAGTTTTAGAGCATTCCATTGCTTTGGATTATGACTCGCTGTTAGTATAATACCACCGTCTGCATGCTCCATAGGTACAGCCAACTCAACAGTAGGTGTTGTAGATAAACCTAAATCAACAACATGAATCCCCATTCCGATTAAGGTATTCATAACTAAATTCTGAATCATTTTACCAGAAATTCTCGCATCTCTACCAACAACCACTTTATAATCTTCTTTGTCACGTTGTTGCATAATCCAAGTTCCGTAAGCCGACGCAAATTTAACAGCATCAATGGGTGTTAGGTTGTCTCCTACTTGACCTCCAATAGTTCCTCTAATTCCTGAAATTGATTTTATTAATGTCATTATTTTTGAATTTTTAACAAACCTACATATTTTTTTTCAGCATGCATTTTAATAAACTTTAAAAAATGTTTAATGGAATATTTTTAAAGCTAAAATACATATCTTCCTTTTGAATTTGTAAATTACGCCAATGAATTACTTAGCACACATTTATCTATCTGGTGAAAGTGACCTTGTAACTATTGGGAATTTTATAGCCGATGGTATTAAAGGAAAAGATTATAAAAAATACCCAAAGGAGATTCAAATAGGTATTTTATTGCATAGAAATATTGATACTTTTACAGATGCTCATCAAACAGTTAGAAAAAGCACCAAAAGATTACACGAAAAATACAGTCATTATTCTGGGATAATCGTTGATATGCTTTATGATCATTTTTTGGCTAAAAACTGGAGTAACTATTCTCCTATTCCTTTAGAAACATATGTTGACGCTTTTTATGATTCTCTTGAAGACCATTATGACCTACTACCTTTACGAATTCAAAAAATGATGCCGTACATGATGGCTGATAATTGGTTGGTAAGTTATGCCTCAATTGATGGCATTTCCAGAGCTTTAGAAGGTATGAACAGACGTACCAAAAATAGATCAAGTATGAATGAAGCGGTGAATGAACTGGAAGAATTTTATAAAGATTTTGAAAATGAATTCACTCTTTTTTTTGAAGAACTCATCGTTTTTTCAAAACAAAAATTAAAAGAAATAGAACTTAAAAACAATACACAATGAAAAAGATTTTTTATATCCTATTACTAGCTTTTATATGCTTTTCTTGTAAAAAGAATACTGAAACAATAAGCAAAAGAGGTCTTGTTTCCAATAAGGCAATGGTGGTTTCTGCGCGTGTTGAAGCCTCACAAATTGGGGCTGATATTTTAAAAAAAGGTGGTAATGCCTTTGATGCTATGGTTGGAACAGGATTGGCTTTAGCGGTGTCCTATCCGTTTGCTGGAAATCTTGGTGGAGGCGGCTTTATGGTATACAGACAATCTAACGGCACTGTTGGTGGTTTGGATTACCGAGAAAAAGCACCACTAGCAGCTACAAAAAATATGTATTTAGACGAATCTGGTGAAGTAATTCCTAAAAAGAGCACTCTTGGGTCCTTAGCCATTGGTGTACCCGGAAGTATTGCCGGACTGTTTGATGTTCATGAAAAATTTGGAAACTTACCTATAAAAGATATTTTAGAACCTGTAATTGCTCTTGCTAAAAAAGGCGTAGTTGTAACTAAAAATCAAGCTAAAAGGTTGAATCATTATCAAGATCAATTTCGTTTAGTAAATAATGACTCATTATTATTTTATAAAGTCTGGAAAGAAAATGACACGATAAAATATCCTGCATTAGCCAACACTTTAGAACGTATACTAAAAAATGGCCGAGATGAATTTTATAAAGGAGAAACAGCTAAAATACTGGTTAAATTTATACATGAGCACGGAGGTATTATTACTGAAGACGATTTAGCAAAATACCAAGCAAAATGGAGAAAGCCGATTACATTTAGTTATGATGACTTAAAAGTAATCTCCATGTCTCCCCCTTCTAGTGGTGGTATTTGTTTAGCACAAATTATGAAAATGATAGAGCCTTATAATCTAAGTGAATACGGACATAATTCTTTAAAAGCTATTCAAGTGATTACAGAAGCTGAGCGACGTGCTTATGCCGATAGAAGTTATTACTTGGGAGATCCGGACTTTGTATCAATTCCAACGGACCAGCTTATCAGTGATGCCTATTTAAAATCAAGGATGTCTGATTTTTCTTTTGATAAAGCTACGCCTTCTTCAAGTGTATCTCATGGTAATATTGAAGTTGTTGAAAGTAACGAAACGACCCATTATTCCATAATCGATCAGTTGGGTAATGCCATTTCCGTTACTACAACATTAAATGGCGCTTATGGTTCAAAATTATACTGTTCTGAACTCGGCTTTTTCTTAAATAATGAAATGGATGATTTTAGCAGTAAACCAGGAGTACCAAACATGTTTGGATTAATAGGTGCTGAAGCCAATAGCATTGCTCCAGAGAAAAGAATGTTAAGCTCTATGACACCAACAATTGTTGAAAAAAATGGAGATTTATTCATGTCAGTCGGAACACCTGGAGGGTCAACGATTATAACCTCAGTTTTGCAAACTATCTTGAATGTTCATGAATTCAATATGACAATGCAAGAGGCAGTTGATGCGCCTAGATTTCATCATCAATGGTTGCCAGATGTTATTCAAATGGAACCACATTCTTTTGATAAAAATTTAATTAAAGAACTTGAAAACCGAGGATACTCTGTGAATGAAAAAGACTCACCTGTTATTGGTAAAGTAGATGGAATCCTTGTTTTAAACGATAAACGGCTTGAAGGTGGTGCAGATCATCGAGGGGATGATGCGGCTGTCGGTTTTTAATCTATTTGCGCAATTGAATCAATTCTATTTAATATTTTAGCCCTGATAAACAACGCATTATTATTATAATTGCTAGTGAAGCAGGTTATGAAAACAAAAAAAACATTTAAAATAATTTCTGGATTGATTGTGTTTTTAACACTCCCTAGCATTTTATTTTTTGTGTTTGTTTTTATTAAATATAATGAGGATTTGCCCATTGGAGAACAAGGGGCCAAAGCTGATGCCTTAGCTTACAAAATGCTAGATGCCTTAAATTATAAAGCTTATGACAGCACCAATTATTTAGAATGGACATTTAAGAAGTCACATCACTATAAATGGAAAAAATCTAAAAACACCTGTTCTGTTTACTGGGAAGATTATAAAGTTGATTTGGACTTCAATAATACAGATTTAAATAAAGCGTCAGTTCATGGATTTATGGTTAAAGGGGATATGGGAGAAGAGCTTATTGATAAGGCAATTTCCTATTTTAATAATGATTCCTTTTGGTTAGTAGCTCCTTATAAAGTGTTTGATACTGGTACAGAACGCAGGCATGTAACCTTAAAAAATGGTAACTCAGGATTATTGGTTACCTACACATCCGGAGGCTCAACACCTGGAGATTCCTACCTTTGGCTATTTGATGACAATGGAAAACCAACAAGTTTTAAAATGTGGGTATCTATCATACCAATAAAAGGCTTAGAGGCATCATGGTCAAACTGGACAACTACAAAAAGTGGTGCTATCCTACCAACATTTCATAATATTTTCTTTTTAGGAATTGATATTACAAATATTATAGGCACCAAACAAATTTGATTAGAAACCGTTTAATCAACTCGATTTCTGCCCAACAAAGTTTTGGGTTTTCAATTTAAACAAAACATTAAACGTTGTTAAACTTCCGTAAGAACGCGTAATATATTGTTGCAAATCAATTTTTTCCTGTTCTTCAAGATTACTGGAGTTAATTTTTTGCTCCATAACACGCAATCGATCTCTAACCATCGTTATTTTATGAAAAAAAGTATCAATTGGAATTTCACTAGACTTTAAGTTCGTATCTCCTGGCTCTAAAACAAGCTTTCCTCCTTTCCATTTATCGGCTATTGGAACAACTTCAGAAACATCACTCCATTTTCTTAATATCTCTTTTAGACTACTTTCTACATCAAAAAAACTAACCGTATCAACATCATCGTCAGCCGCTTCAATGATTTCAAATTCACTATCTAAATCAATGGTTTCTAGTCCGTTTTCAATAAATGTAACCCAATAATGTTGTGATGTTACGTTGGTTACAACACCCTTTCCATAGTCTGGATGATTAATTCTTGAACCTATTCCTAATAATTTCATTGTCGTTATTTTAAAATTGTATTCTGAGTAAATGTAATCAGATAACGAAAATAATCATTCGTTGTATTAATTGCTAATCATCAATAAAACTTCACAAGAATTTAACAACTAAAATTGTACCTTTGCACTTTTGCCAATTTATGAGCCAATTTGATGATTTTATTGAAGTAAAAGGAGCCAGAGTACATAATCTTAAGAATATTGATGTATCCATTCCTCGCGAAAAACTTGTTGTAATTACAGGTTTATCCGGAAGCGGAAAATCTTCTCTTGCTTTTGATACGATTTATGCAGAAGGACAACGTCGCTATATAGAAACATTTTCAGCGTATGCACGCCAGTTTCTAGGTAGTTTAGAGCGTCCTGATGTCGATAAAATTGACGGACTTTCCCCTGTTATTGCTATTGAGCAGAAAACAACCAGTAAATCACCACGTTCAACCGTTGGAACCATTACAGAAATTTATGATTTTCTACGTTTGTTATTTGCTCGTGCCAGTGATGCCTACAGTTACAACACTGGAGACAAAATGGTAAGTTATAGTGATGAGCAAATTAAAGAACTTATTATAAGCGATTTTAAAGGCAAACGCATCAATATCCTCGCGCCCGTTGTGCGTTCTCGTAAAGGTCATTATCGTGAATTGTTTGAGCAAATTGCCAAACAAGGCTTTGTAAAAGTTAGAACCGATGGTGAGATTCAGGATCTTGTAAAAGGGATGAAATTAGATCGGTACAAAACTCACGATATAGAAATTGTAATTGACCGCTTAAAAATTGATGACAGTACAGATAAAGATAAGCGTCTTACCGAAACGATAAACACCGCTATGTATCATGGAGAAGATGTGCTTATGGTGATTGACCAAGACACCAAGGAAACACGTTATTTTAGTAGAAATTTGATGTGTCCGTCTTCAGGGATTTCATATCCAAATCCAGAACCTAATAATTTCTCATTCAATTCTCCTAAAGGTGCTTGTCCAAATTGTAACGGCATAGGAACACTCTATCAGGTTAACGAAAAGAAAATCATTCCAGATGATACATTGTCTATAAAAAATGGTGCATTAGCACCACATGGACCCGAAAAAAGTAGTTGGATATTTAAGCAGTTTGAAATCATTGCACAACGTTACAATTTTAAATTAACCGATGCATATAAAGATATTCCTGAAGAAGCAAAACAAATGATTTTGTACGGTGGTAATGAAAAGTTTTCTGTAGAAAGTAAAACCTTAGGGGTTACCCGCGATTATAAAATAGATTTTGAAGGCGTTGCTAATTTTATTGAAAATCAATATAAAAATGCAGAATCAACTTCCTTAAAACGTTGGGCTAAAGACTATATGGATAAAGTTGAATGTCCAGAATGTCAAGGAAGTCGATTGAGAAAAGAATCTCTATACTTCAAAATAAACAATAAAAATATAGCAGAACTTGCTAATACCGATATTTTAGAACTAGCCGATTGGTTTAATGACTTACCTAATCATCTATCAGAAAAACAATTTAAAATAGCGGAAGAAGTTATTAAAGAAATCAAATCTAGATTACAATTTTTATTGGATGTTGGATTAAATTATTTGTCATTAAACAGAAGTTCAAAATCATTATCTGGCGGTGAAGCACAGCGTATTCGCTTAGCAACACAAATTGGTTCTCAATTAGTTGGTGTATTATATATTTTAGATGAACCTAGTATCGGCCTGCACCAACGCGATAATGAAAAACTGATCAATTCGTTGTTAGCATTAAGAGATATTGGCAACTCTGTTATTGTTGTTGAGCATGATAAAGATATGATTGAACGTGCCGATTATGTTATCGATATTGGTCCGAAAGCTGGAAAACATGGTGGTGAAATTATTAGTATTGGTACACCAAAAGAACTTTTAACCCATCATACACTAACAGCCGATTATTTAAACGGTTCGAAGCATATTGAAATTCCTAAAAAGCGTCGGAAAGGCAATGGGAAATTTTTAGAACTAAAAGGATGTACAGGTAATAATTTAAAAAATGTCTCAGTTAAGTTTCCTTTAGGAAAAATGATTGGAGTCACTGGGGTTTCAGGTAGTGGAAAATCGACATTAATTAACGAAACACTCTACCCTATTTTAAATGCGCATTATTTTAACGGTGTAAAAAAACCAATGCCTTATAAAAGCATTAAAGGCTTAGAGCATATTGACAAAGTTATAGATATTAACCAATCGCCTATTGGACGAACACCAAGAAGTAACCCCGTAACCTATACGGGAACATTTAGTGAAATTAGGGCATTGTTTGCTAAAATTCCTGAAGCAATGATTCGTGGGTACAAAGCAGGTAGGTTTAGTTTTAATGTTAAAGGTGGTCGTTGCGAAACCTGCCAAGGAGGTGGATTACGCGTTATTGAAATGAATTTTCTTCCAGATGTATATGTAGAATGTGAAACCTGCCAGGGAAAACGCTTCAACCGAGAAACTTTGGAAATTCGCTATAAAGGAAAATCGATTAGCGATGTGTTAAACATGACCATTAATGAAGCGGTTGATTTTTTTGAACATATTCCTAAAATATACAACAAACTTAAAACCATTAAAGACGTTGGTTTAGGATATATTACTCTTGGACAACAAAGTACTACCCTTTCGGGTGGAGAAGCCCAACGTATCAAACTGGCAACAGAATTGAGTAAGCGAGATACAGGCAATACCTTTTATATTTTAGATGAACCTACAACCGGCCTACATTTTGAAGATATTCGCGTATTAATGTTGGTTCTTAACAAACTGGCGAATAAAGGTAATACCGTTTTAATTATTGAACACAATTTAGATGTGATTAAAACCGTTGATCATATTATTGATATTGGTTACGAAGGCGGAAAAGGTGGCGGCAAAATTATTGTTGAGGGCACACCAGAAGATATTATTAAACATAAAAAAAGCTATACAGCACAATTCCTAAAAAAAGAATTAAATTAGCGGGTTTTTAAATTTTAATTTGATATATGATACACGAACAGCATCCAAAAGGATGGAACGAAGTAAAAACTAATGATTCATGGGCCATATTTAAAATTATGGGCGAATTTGTTAGTGGTTTTGAAAAAATGAGTAAAATTGGTCCATGTGTTTCAATTTTTGGGTCCGCTAGAACAAAACCTCAAGACAAATATTATCAGCTAACTGAAAAAATAGCTAAAAAAATTGTAGAATCTGGCTATGGTGTGATTACTGGTGGTGGTCCAGGTATTATGGAAGCGGGTAATAAAGGAGCCCACTTAGGTGGAGGAACATCGGTAGGTTTAAATATTGAATTACCTTTCGAACAACATGATAACCCTTATATAGATTCTGATAAAAGTTTGGATTTCGATTATTTCTTTGTTAGAAAAGTGATGTTTGTAAAATATTCTCAAGGTTTTGTTGTTATGCCTGGAGGCTTTGGAACACTTGATGAATTATTTGAAGCCATCACGTTAATACAAACACATAAAATTGAAAAATTCCCTATTATTTTAGTGGGAACTGATTTTTGGGAAGGATTATTTGATTGGATTAAATCAACATTATTAGCAAAATTTGGAAATATTAGCGATAAAGATTTAGATCTTATACATATAGTTGATACTGAAGATGACGTTATTAAAATATTAGATGCCTTTTATAAGGAGTCAGATTTTAGTCCTAATTTCTAAAATACAAGAACATCAAAATTCAAATTACAAGTAAGTATTAATTTTATTATATTACCGAGCCTATCTATAAATTTTTAACCTTTTAATGTTTGTCGAATAAGTTGAAATTGCGTTTTTTAAGCTTCATACTGGTATGCCTTTTTAGTCATGTCATGTCTGGTCAAAACAATATTGATCTTCGAGCTGTTTTTAACATGAGTAAAAAGCAAATAGCTATTTCTCAAACTATTCAATACAAAAACACAACAAAAGACACCCTTAAAACAATTTATTTAAATAATTGGTCAAATAGCTACTCAACAAAAAAAACACCGTTAGCACAGCGTTTAGCAGAAGAATACAAAAACGATTTTCACCTTGCAAAAAATGAAGATCGGGGATTTTCTGTCATAACATCCATAAAACAAGATCATCAAGATTTGGTTTTCACAACACTTCCTGGCCAACCAGATGTTGTTAAAGTATATCTAGAAAATCCATTAAAACCCGATGAATCTTATAAAATTAACCTGTCTTACATTGTTCAAATACCTAATGATAAATTCACAAGTTATGGCATAACACCTTCAGGAGATATTAACTTAAGATATTGGTATATTACACCTGCCGTTTATAATGGAGAATGGCAGTACTATAGTAATAAAGATTTAGACGATTTATTTATTCCGGCTGCAAATATTGATATTGAAATTATATGTCCAAAAAACTATACTATTACTTCAGAATTAAATACAAGTGAGGTGATAAAAAACTCTAATAATCAAATAATTAGACTAACAGGAAAAAACAGAATTAATACTAGATTGTTTTTAAGTAAACACTCAAATTTTAATACTGTTGAAGGCGATAATTTTGCCATAGTTTCCGATATAGAAGATCCTAATTTGGATGTTATTGACAAGGTTTTAATTGATGAAAAAGTAACAAGTTTTCTGATTGAAAATCTTGGAAGCTACCCACATGAAAAACTACTTTTAAGTAACATTGATTATAAAAAAGAACCTATTTATGGATTAAATTTTCTACCAAAATTTATTCATCCTTATCCCGAAAGTTTTCAATATGAACTGAAATTAGTAAAAATTGCTTTATACAATTATTTAGAAAACACATTACTCATTAATCCACGAAAAGATCAGTGGTTATTGGATGGTTTGCAAATTTATTTTCTCATGAAATATGTTGAAATAAACTATCCAGATATGAAATTCTTAGGGTCTTTAGCAAACTTTTGGGGTGTTAAAGCTTTTCATGCGGCCGATTTAAATTTTAATGATAAATATAATTTAGCCTATATGGCTATGGCAAGAACTAATAGAGACCAGCCTCTAAGCATGGCAAAAGACTCTTTATTAAAATTCAACAAAAGCATCGCTAACAAATATAAGGCTGGTGTAGGACTTAAATATCTCGATGATTTTATTAATTCGCATATCATGGAGAACTCTATAAAGTCTTTTTTAACTGAAAATAAATTAAAAGAAACCTCCTCTAAAGATTTTGAAACCTATTTGAAACAAAAAACCAATAAGGATATTGATTGGTTTTTTACGGATTTTATTAACACACGAAAAAAAATAGATTTTAAAATTAAGGATGTTATTAAAACTGAGGACTCTGTAACTCTTACTATCAAAAATAAAGTGGACAACACCATGCCCATATCATTATACACGTTACATAATGATAGTATTGTTTCAAAAACATGGATAGAAAACATATCCAAAAGTAAAACCATTACCATACCTAGAAACGATGCCGATAAATTGGTTTTGAATTATGAAAACATAATACCCGAAATTAATTTAAGAGATAACTGGAAATCGTTAAAAGGGTGGTTTTTCAACAATAAACCTTTACAATTCAGACTGTTTAAAGACATTGAAGACCCTAACTACAATCAGGTCTTTTTTATGCCAATAGTAGAGTTTAATAATATTTATGATGGTTTAACATTAGGCATTAAAACATATAACAAAACACTTTTAAGAAAACATTTTAATTACAAACTAGAACCCAAGTATTCTTTTAAATCTAATTCGTTAACAGGTGCTGCTAATATTTATATGATTCATGATTTTAATAACAGTGATTTATACAGTTTAAATTATGGTATACGTTCCAGTTATGACTCCTATGCACCTAATTTATTTGTTCGACAAATAACGCCCTATCTGTCATTTTTCTTTAGGGAAGACAGCGATTTTAGATCTAACAAAAGAAAAGCTATATATCTTAGGTATTTAGATATTAACAGAGATAAGGATATTTACAATGTTTTAAATACTGATGAACCAAATTATAGCATATTCAATGCTCGTTTTGTTAATTCAAACGACAATTTAATTCATTACGATAGTTATTACTTGGATCTTCAAATAGCAAGAAAATTTAGTAAACTGTCATTTGATTACGAATATAGAAGATTGTTTGAAAACAACCGA
Source organism: Yeosuana marina (assembly GCF_011762485.1). Lineage (GTDB taxonomy): Bacteria > Bacteroidota > Bacteroidia > Flavobacteriales > Flavobacteriaceae > Yeosuana > Yeosuana marina. The sequence continues at coordinate 95,907 of NZ_JAAKGI010000014.1, read as the reverse complement.
CAGTTAAATCTCCGCTTTTTTGCTGGTGCTTTTTTAGAAAACTCTAACAACATAGGTTCTGACTATTTTAGTTTTGCGTTAGATAGACCAACAGATTATTTATTTGATTATGCGTATTTAGGACGTTCAGAATCTTCTGGGATATTTAGTCAACAATATATTGATGCCGAAGGTGGTTTTAAATCAAAACTAAATCCTCCATTTGCAAATCAATGGATTTCAACGTTAAACGTAAGTACTACACTCTGGAAATACGTGTTAGCCTACTCAGATGTGGGCTTTGTAAAAAACAAATTTAATGATCCAACATTTGTTTATGATTCAGGGATACGAGTGAATCTAGTAACAGATTATTTTGAAGTTTATTTCCCCTTATATTCCAATTTAGGCTGGGAAATTGGCCAACCAAATTATGATCAAAAAATACGATTTAAGTTTACTCTAGACCCCAAATCATTATTAGGATTATTTAGAAGGCGGTGGTATTAACTACGTTAATTTTTTGAAAAAATATTTAATTTTTTAATGTTTCATTGAATTAATATCAACGAATTGGAACTTTTAAATTATATTACTAAGAATCTATCAATTATCCTGTTTAATTATTATTGTGAAACCCACAAAGTTTGATTAAATTTGTCAAAATAGCCAGTATACATTTATGCAAACAATTCCAGATTTAAAAAATGACATGTCTTTTGAAGACTTTAAGACAGAAGTTTTAAATGATTATAAAATAGCCGTTACAAGTAGAGAATGTAGTTTACTTGGCAGACGTGAAGTTTTAACAGGAAAAGCTAAGTTTGGAATTTTTGGTGATGGTAAAGAAGTACCACAATTAGCAATGGCTAAAGCCTTTTTTAAGGGTGACTTTCGTTCAGGGTATTATCGTGATCAAACATTTATGATGGCACTTGGAGAGCTCACTGTTGAACAATTTTTTGCCGGATTATATGCTAATACTGATTTAGCTTTAGAACCTATGTCTGCTGGACGACAAATGGGAGGTCACTTTACAACACATAGTTTAGATGAGCTAGGTAACTGGAAAGATTTAACGACACAATATAACTCCAGTGCAGACATCTCTCCTACTGCTGGACAAATGCCTAGACTATTGGGATTGGCGCAAGCTTCAAAAATATACAGACAAGTTGATGGCATTGAAAATTCAAATTTCTCAATTAATGGTAATGAGGTTGCTTGGGGAACTATAGGAAATGCCAGCACGAGTGAAGGCTTGTTTTTTGAAACCATTAACGCTGCAGGCGTACTGCAAGTTCCTATGGTTATTAGTGTTTGGGATGATGAATATGGTATTTCAGTTCATGCTAAACATCAAACAACAAAACAAAATATCTCAGAAATATTAAGCGGTTTTCAACGCACTAATGAAGACAAAGGTTATGAAATATTGCGTGTTAAAGGTTGGGATTATGCCAATCTTGTAGAAACGTATCAAGAAGCTGCGGCTATTGCCCGCGAAGAGCACGTTCCTGTATTAATTCATGTTTTAGAATTAACACAACCTCAAGGGCATTCTACATCAGGATCTCATGAGCGCTATAAAACTAAAACTCGTTTAAATTGGGAATCTAAACATGACTGTAATGCTAAAATGCGTTCTTGGATGATTGAAAGCGGTATTGCAACTAATGAGGCTTTAATAGAAATTGAACGATCTATTAAACGGGAGGTTAGAGACGGTAAAAAAAGAGCTTGGGACACGTTTTTAACTCCAATAGTAAAAAGGCGTCAAGAATTAGCAAGTCTTTTGTCAAACTTAGCTGCAACTAGCACAAACGCTGATTATATTATAAAGTTAAAAAATTATGTGCTGGCCATAGAAGAGCCTTCTATGAAAGATGTATTATCGACAGCTAGAAGGGTTTTACATCATAGTATTAGCAATTCGTCTATTGAAAAACAAAACTTGGCCAATTGGATAAACGAATGTTTCAAAGAAACACAGCCAAAATTCAGTTCACATTTATATTCCGAAACTGATAAATCTGCATTATACGTTGAGCCAGTAAATCCAACTTATGATGTTGATGCTCAATCAGTAGATGGAAGAATTATAATTCGCGACAATTTTGACTTCATATTCAATAAATATCCTGAAACTTTAATTTTTGGAGAAGATACTGGTTATATAGGGGATGTTAATCAAGGACTAGAAGGCCTGCAAGAAAAATATGGAGAATTAAGAATTGCGGATAGTGGTATTCGAGAAGCAACCATTGTTGGTCAAGGTATTGGCATGGCTATGCGAGGATTAAGACCTATTGCCGAAATTCAATATTTAGACTATTTAATGTATGCTTTACAAATAATAAGTGATGATTTAGCTACCTTACATTACCGAACAAGAGGTCGTCAAAAAGCACCGCTTATTATAAGAACTCGAGGACACAGATTAGAAGGTATTTGGCATTCTGGTTCACAACTAGGTGGCATTTTAAACTTAGTGCGAGGTATTCATGTGTTAGTTCCAAGAAACATGACCAAAGCGGCTGGTTTTTATAATACCTTGTTACAAGGCGATGAACCTGCTTTAATTGTTGAATGCTTAAATGGATATAGGCTAAAAGAAAAACTACCTAACAATATTGGTGAATTTAAAACACCTATTGGGGTTGTTGAAACTATTAAACAAGGAACCGATATTACACTGGTTTCTTATGGTTCTACTCTTAGAATTGTTGAACAAGCTGCAAAGGAATTACAATTAGTTGATATTGATGTAGAAATTATTGATGTACAATCCTTATTACCGTTTGATATTAATCATGATATTGTAAAAAGTTTGGCTAAAACCAATCGAGTTATGATTATTGATGAAGATGTTCCTGGTGGCGCATCGGCTTATATACTAAATGAAATTTTAAATACTCAAAATGGCTATCAATATTTAGATAGTAAACCGAAAACCTTAACTGCTAAAGCACATAGGCCTGCTTATGGAACGGATGGTGATTATTTTTCAAAACCTTCTATTGAAGATGTTTTTGAGGCCGTTTATGAGGTTATGCACGAATTAAACCCTACTAATTTTCCCAAATTAAGATAAAAATTATGGTTTAATAACCATTTTAATCAAAAAAATATAGTTATTGAAAGCGGTATCTGTTATTACCATAAAAAAAGAATTACAACATCGTTCTTCAGAAGAATTAACGCAACTGTGCTTACGTTTATCAAAATTCAAAAAAGAAAATAAAGAACTACTTACCTATTTACTCTTTGAATCGGATAACGAAACAGGCTATATTGAAACCGTGAAAGCTTACGTGGATGAACAATTTGAACTGATTAACACCAACAGTTATTTCTACATCAAAAAAAGTGTTCGGAAAATATTGAAAAATATTAAAAAATATGTCCGTTACTCACTTAAAAAAGAAACGGAAGTTGAATTGCTTCTTTATTTTTGTCAGAAATTAAAAAATTTCAGCCCTTCAATACGTCATAACGTAACACTTACCAATATTTATCAAAGACAGCTTCTTGCTATTAAAAAAATTGTTTCAACGCTTCATGAAGATTTACAATATGATTATAACGTGCTTCTTGAAGAATTAACCAAATAATTAACTTTTCTTACTTATCAAACTTAATATGTAACTTTGCAATCTTAAGTTTACGATAGCGATCCAAGAATGATAAATATTCATAAAAAAACATTACAAGATTTAGAATTTCCAACCGTTTTGCAACAGGTTAGCGAACATTGTATTACACCCTTGGGAAATCAGAAAGCACTCGAAATTACCCCTTTTAAAACAAAAGAAGAGCTTATTATTGCATTACAGTTAACGAATGAATACCTATCATCATTTCATAATAACAATAGAATTCCAAATCACGGATTTGATGCCATAACCAAAGAACTCCAACTATTACATATTGAAAACACCTATTTAGAAGTTCATAGTTTAAAAAAACTTGTATCTCTTTCTTTAACAACCAATGAAATAATTACATTTCTTGAAAAATTTAAGGAATATTATCCTGTTTTAAATGACTTTGCATCGCACATCCCCATTACAAAAGCCATTATAGAAAATGTAGATGCTGTTGTTGATAGATTTGGTGACATTAAAGATAATGCGTCTTCGTTATTATATGATTTAAGACAATCCATTAATAAAATAAAAAGCAAAATAAACCAGAGTTTTGCAACGGCTTTAAATGCGTATCATCAGCTAGACTACTTAGATGATATTAGAGAATCTGTAGTTGACAATAAACGCGTATTAGCCGTAAAAGCCATGTATCGCCGTAAAATTAAAGGCTCTATTATGGGTGGAAGTAAAACGGGCAGTATTGTTTATATTGAGCCCGAAACAACTACACAATTTACGCGAGAACTCAATAATTTAGAATACGAAGAGAAGGAAGAAGTGATTAGAATCTTAAAAGAACTCACCAATTTTATTCGTCCGTTTTCACCATGGTTGTCAGATTCTCAAACCTTTTTAATCAATCTTGATGTTATTGCAGCTAAAGCAAAATATGCTAAATCAATGGAAGCTATTCTTCCTGAAATTTCAGAAGATAAAAGTTTATTTTTAAGAGATGCTTATCATCCGCTACTCTATCTTAATAATTTAAAAAATAAGAAAACAACATTTCCTCAAACTATAGATTTTAGTCAGGAAAAACGTGTTATTGTTATTTCGGGGCCTAATGCTGGTGGAAAAAGTATCACACTTAAAACCATTGGTTTACTACAAGTTATGTTACAAAGTGGTATGCTAATTCCTGTTCACGAACGCAGTAAAGTATGCCTATTTGATAGAGTGTTGAGTGATATAGGCGATAATCAGTCTATTGAAAATCACCTGAGTACATACAGCTACAGGCTTAAGCAAATGAATTACTTTCTTAAGAAATGTAATAAGAATAGTTTGTTTTTAATTGATGAATTTGGAACAGGAAGTGATCCTGAACTTGGTGGCGCTTTAGCTGAAACGTTTTTAGAAGAATTCTATCATAGAGGAGCCTATGGTATTATTACAACCCACTACTCCAATTTAAAAATGCTGGCTAATGAACTGCCTTTTATGGTGAATGCTAATATGCTGTTTGATGAAAAAACACTAGAGCCTTTATTTAAATTGGTTGTTGGACAAGCAGGAAGTAGTTTTACGTTTGAAGTAGCACAAAAAAATGGCATTCCTTACGGATTAATAAATAGAGCTAAAAAGAAGATAGAGCGCAGTAAAGTACGCTTTGATGCAACGATTGCCAAACTTCAAAAAGAACGCTCTAAGCTTGAGAAAACTGGTGAATCATTACGACAAAATGAAAAGAAAAAAATTGAGGAAGCTGATAAGCTAGAGGAAATCAACAGCAAAATTCAAAAGAAGCTAGAAAGCTATCAAGAGTTGTATGATAGCAATCAGCGCTTAATTTATTTGGGTCAAAAACTAAATGATGTAGCCGAAAGGTACTTTGAAAATAAGCAGAAAAAAGAATTAATGGGTGAACTTTTTAAAATCGTTCAAATAGAAAACTCTAAACGTAAAAAAGTATCTGCTAAGCAGAAACAAGTCATTAAAGCTAAAGAAGAAAAAGTAAAACAAGACGCTGAAAAAGTTGTAAATGTTATAAGAAAGAAGAAAAAGGCTGCCAAAGAGAAAAAGATTGAAACACCAAAACCTAAACCTACTTTAAAAGTTGGTGATCGTGTTCGTATGGAAGATGGTCGTGCTATTGGTAGCATTGATAAAATTGAAAAAAATAAAGCCGTTGTTAATTATGGCATGTTTACTACTAATGTAAGCTTAGAACAATTAGAATTAGTAGAAACTGTTAAAAAATAGTGGATAATGAAGTTTAGAGCATCTTACAAAAAATATCAACGATTTAAAGATGAGAACACCAAACACTTTATCCTGTTATTTTATGCGCTTTTAATTGGAATTATTGCTGGTCTTCTGGGTGGTTTTTTTAGAATTACCCTTAGTTATGTAGAAAACTTTAGAAACACCTTATTTGAAAATGCTGGCAATTCAATATTTTTTAGTTGGTTATGGCCAATTATGTTTGCTATTATTGGAATAGCTATATCCTTATTTTTAGTTAGAAAATTTGCGCCAGAAGCATCAGGAAGTGGTGTTCAAGAAATAGAGGGTGCTTTAGATGATATCCGGCCTATGCGTTGGAAAAGAGTGTTGCCTGTAAAATTTATTGCTTCATTATTTTCTTTGGGAAGCGGTTTGCTTTTAGGACGAGAAGGTCCAACTATTCAATTAGGTGCCAATATTGGTAAAATGGTTAAGGATGTTTTAGGTCAATCTTCAAAAATTGAAAATAACCCATTAATATCTGCTGGTGCTGCTTCAGGGTTATCCAGTGCTTTTAATGCTCCTTTTGCTGGAATTATTTTTGTGATTGAAGAAATGCATGGCCATTTTAAATTTAATTTTTATTCTGTAGCAGCTATCATGATTGGTGCTGGAACTGCTGATTTTATTGTTAGACTCTTAATTGGATCTAAACCTATTATAAATATGATGGTGTTTCCAAGCCCTAACATATATGGATTATGGCTATTTATAGTTATTGGATTATTATGCAGTATAATCGGTTACATATATAATAAATTACTCATTCAATCATTAGATTTATTTAAATTTACTAACAACATTCCAATCATTTACTCAGCAATTTTTATAGGATTAATTATTGCGCTTATTGGTATTTTTCACTCCGATATGATAGGTGGAGGATACGATACCATTACTAAAGTACTTGATAATTCTTTTTCGTTATCATTTTTAGTACTCTTATTTGTAATAAGACTTCTGCTCTCTTTTTTTAGTTACAGTTTTGGTTTACCTGGAGGTATTTTTTTACCCATGCTAACACTCGGTATTATTTTAGGGATGTTATTCGGAATTACTATGCAACCCTATTTTCCCAATTTAATTTCACATCCAGGTGTTTTTGCTGTTGCAGGAATGGCTGGTATTTTTTCCGCAACTGTTAGAGCTCCTCTTACAGGCTTAGTACTTGCCATAGAAATGACTTCAAATTACGAATTAATATTACCTTTAATAATTACAACAGTTACAGCATCTGTATTTACAACAATACTAGGAAATAAACCAATTTATGCAACCTTATTAAAACGTACTTTAGATAATGATAAATCTTCCTCAAAACAAAAAACTAATCTTATTTGACGGGGTTTGTAATCTCTGCAACAGCTCAGTACAATATGTTATAAAGCATGACAAAAACAATATTTTTATGCTTGCTGCTTTACAAAGTGAGGTTGGACAACAACTAATCAAAGAGTACAAAATAGACACAAAAAAAACAGATTCTATTTTGTTATACACTACGAAAGAAGGTATTAGTTATAAATCTACTGCCGCCTTAAAAATCGCCTATTATTTAGGTTTTCCAAATAGTATACTGAGTGTTTTTTTAATTGTGCCTGCTTTTATTCGCAATTGGGTATATGATTATATTGCTAAAAACAGATACAAATGGTATGGTAAAAAAGAATCTTGCATGATTCCCACACCAGAACTAAAAAGTAAATTTTTAGAATAGGTTTTTCACTTAATCACACAAAGTCAATAGATTCTCGATACAAAATATTTTGTGTCTCAATATTTATTCGAACTAAAAACATAACTGTAAACATTCTTGTCACTTCGAGTGAATTGGTATCTAGAAACTTTAAAATAGACCTTATTCAGGTACTAAACTACCCCACTCTGTCCAAGAACCATCATAAACTGAAATATTTTTGTAGCCAGACATTTCAGCTCCTAAAGCCAGTACACAAGCAGTAATCCCTGAGCCACAAGAAAAAATAATAAGGGCTTCTTTTTGAACCATTTTTCGAAATTTAGCTTCAATAACGTCTCTAGGTTTTAGTACATTGCCTTCTAATAAATCTTCATACGGCAAATTAACAGAATTAGGAATGGTTCCACTTCGCAATCCTTCTCGTGGTTCTGGCACCAAACTTTTAAATCTTGCTTCAGAACGCGCATCCATGATTGTATGTGATTTCGATAAAGACGCCTGTTTAACATCGTCAAAAAATTTCATGAATTTTGACTGGTAATGTGCTTCAAAATTACCTTTACTAAATTGAACTTCTTTTTTTGCTTCCTTTTTATAACCTGATTGAATCCATTCGGGTAATCCGCCATTTAAAACGGCCACATTGTTGTGTCCCATTGCTTTAAACAACCACCATGCTCTTGCACTTGAATAAATACCTTTATCATCATAAACCACAATAGCACTGTCTTTATTAATTCCTAGGGCTTGTGCTTCTTTGGTAAATTGTTCTTCAGACGGAAACGTGCTTGGAAACTGCGCAGAGGGATCACTAAACGCATTTTTTAAATCAAAAAAACATGTATTTGGTATTTGTATTTCAGATTTAGAATTGTCATTACCCACAACCTTTTTAATACTGGCATCTAAAATAATTATATTTTCAGCATTTAAATTGGAATGAAGCCATTCCACAGATACAACAGGTTCAGAAATAACTAATCTTCCCATATAATCAAGAATCTAAATCAAAAGTTTCTGTTGGATCTTTATCGTCATGATAATCCAACATATTTTCGCCATCAGCGATAATAGAACATACCGTAGCATCACCTGTTACATTAACCACCGTTCTGAACATATCCAAAACTCTATCAACCGGAAAGATAATAGCAATCCAAGCTGGATTTAACCCTACGGAATCCAATACAATAATAAGCATTACTAAACCCGCACTAGGTACTGCCGCAGAACCAATAGACGCCAACGTAGTCGTGAGGACAATGGTTAATTGCTGTCCAAGTGTTAAATCAATCATATGCAATTGTGCTAAAAATATAACAGCAACCGCTTGGTATAAACTAGTTCCGTCCATGTTAACGGTCGCACCGATGGGCAAGACGAAGCTGCTTACTTTTTTATCAACTCCTAAGTTCTGCTCTACACATTCCATAGTAACTGGTAATGTAGCTGCACTACTGGATGTTGAAAAGGCCAAGGTTTGTGCTGGACTCATAGCTTTAAAAAAACCTGTATATGGAATTTTCTTCACAAAAAGTTTTAAAATAATTGGGTAGGCAACAAAAATCATGAATAAAAGGCCTATAAGAACAGTTAGGGAGTACCAACTTAATCCCTTAAATATTTCAACTACTTTACCAATATCATCTCCAGCCATTTTACTCACTACACCAGCTAATAAGGCGAAAACAAAAAACGGAGCTGCTTGCATAACCAAATCAACCATTTTAAGAAAGACCTCATTTATGCCATCTACTAAGTTTAAAACGGGTTGTGATTTATCATTAGGAATAAATAATAAACAAACGCCAAAAAAGATGGCAAAAAAGATGATTTGCAACATTAAGCCATTATTGGAAAGTGAATAAAAAAAGTTGTCTGGCACAATATCAACTAAGGGTTGAAGAGGTGTGGTTTCTTTGCGTTTATTAGCTTTTTCTAACTTATCTGAAACTGAAGCTTCTTTTAATTCTGCATGAGATAGTTTTGAAATTTCCTGTGCGCGTTCAAAAAAAGCTGGATCTTGTAGATAATTAATCCCATCCTTTATTTGATAGCCTTGGGAACTGGCCCAAATTTCATAACTGATTCTATTATCAATTCTACTTTGTTTATCAATTAATTTACCCGGTTTAATTGTATTCACTAATAACAGCCCTAGAGAAATGGCCATAACAGTAGTTATAAGATAAACAAGCAATGTCTTTCCTCCCATTCTACCCAAGCTTGCTGGATCACCAATATTAGCAACGCCACTTATAATGGAAAACAAGACTAACGGAACTGCGATAAGTTTTAAAAGATTAATAAAAATAGTACCAAATGGATCTATCCAATTAATGGTAAAGGCACTCCATCCTAATGAGCTAGATAATAATGCCCATATGATACCTAATATCATTCCGATAAGAATTTTCCAATGCAGTGCTAGCTTTTTCATATTATAACTTAGTTAGTTTATTTAAAAGGTGATAATCCGCCAAAACCAATGCAGCCATAGCTTCAACAATGGGCACAGCTCTAGGAACAACACAAGGGTCGTGACGTCCTTTACCTTGCATTTCTACTGTATTTCCTTCTTTATCTATCGTTTCATATTTTTGAATAAGGGTTGCGACAGGCTTAAATGCCACATTAAAATAAATGTCCATTCCATTACTTATGCCTCCTTGAATACCACCTGAATAATTGGTTTTTGTGGTACCATCACTATTAAACGAGTCGTTATGATCGCTACCATACATGGTACTACCATGGAATCCGCTACCATACTCAAATCCTTTTACCGCATTTATTGATAGCATAGCTTTACCTAATTCAGCGTGCAATTTATCGAAAACAGGTTCTCCTAATCCGACTGGCACATTTTTTATAACACAACTAACAATACCTCCAACTGTATTGCCTTTAGCGCGTACCTCTTTTATATATGATTCCATACTCGCAGCCATATCTACATCTGGACAACGAACGATATTAGATTCCGTTTTAGTAAGATCTAATTCGGTATACGGTTTGTCCAGTTTCATCGTGCCAACGGCAGACACGTAAGCCCTAATTTCTATGCCTTTAAGCATTTGTTTTGCTATGCCCCCAGCTACAACACGACAAGCAGTTTCTCTGGCAGAACTACGTCCGCCACCGCGATAGTCTCTAAATCCATATTTCTTGTCATAAACATAATCTGCATGACTAGGTCTGTAACTATCCTTTATATGTGTATAATCATGAGATTTTTGGTTGGTATTTTCTATAACAAAACCAATAGTAGTTCCTGTTGTTTTACCTTCAAAAATACCTGAATGAAATTTAACCGTATCAGGCTCCTTTCGTTGTGTAACAATAGCTGATTGGCCTGGTTTTCTTCTGTTTAGTTCGTTTTGTATGGCATCTAAATCTAATTCAATTCCTGACGGACAACCATCAATAACACCTCCTAATGCAGGACCGTGAGACTCACCATACGTCGTTAGCGTAAATAATTTTCCAAAGGAATTTCCAGCCATAAATAAATATTTTTACGCTAAAGTAAATCTATTATTAGAGAAACAAAAATTGAAATACTGTATTTAATCAAAAAAGTAATAGTGATATAGCGAATTAAATTATGATTTTTATTTTTTTAATTATAAACTGACATGGAAATTTAAAGTTCACAAAACACTATTGTTTTTATTAACACTTGTAAATGAGACCTTAACAGATCTATTTAATATGACACGCGAGATAAATTATTTTTAATTAAATAAAAATAAAAGTTTGGCGTTATTTTTGAAATAATACTTTGAATTAAAAAAATGGGCTTTTTAATCATTTAGCTCGTATATATGTACAATTTAGAAACAAAAACTTTTAACTTATGAAAAAATTATTTTTAGTTGCCATTGCTTTTATTAGCTTTACTGCAGTATCAAATGCTCAAGAAATATCCAATAACGCTCTTGGTTTGCGATTAGGAGATAGTGATGGTTTAGGTGCCGAAATTTCATATCAACGGGCGCTTTCTGAAAGCAACCGTTTAGAATTGGATTTAGGATGGAGAAATGGAAACAACTATGATGCTTTTAAACTTACAGGATTATATCAATGGGTATTTCCTTTAGATGGTGATTTTAATTGGTATGCTGGTGCCGGGGGTGGTATAGCTTCTTTTGATGGTAAAAACCAATTAAATGATAGTCAAACATCTTTTTTTATTGCTGGTGACATAGGTATTGAATATAGCTTTGATATTCCATTACAATTGTCGTTAGATTTTAGACCAGAAATAGGTAATAATGATTTTACAGATAACACTGTTTTTGACATTGCCTTAGGAATTAGATATCAATTTTAATAAAGATTTTATAACAAAAAAAGCGCCTAATAGGCGCTTTTTTTTATGCATATTATTTATATACTATTACTATAAAAGCAACAAAATCAATAAAATGATAATAATGGCTCCTGTAGATATATATATTCCGCGACCAGATGATTTTAGGGTCTTTTTTATTTCTCTAACTTCTTTTCTAAGTTCTTTTCGTTCTGATGATTTTAAATCAGATTTATCCATATCCTTAATCTCTTCTAATCGATTAAGCATTGTTTTTACTTCAGCAGGAATTTCTGTAACTGGTTTTTCAGCTGTTACTGGAACTTTTTCTGATGCCATAACTGTACTGGGGAATACACTTAATAATATCACTATTACTAAATAAAACACTGTTTTTTTCATATTGTTTTTATTTAAGTTATTGTTTAGTTATTACTAAATATACAACATTAATTAAACTTAATAAGAAAAATGATTACAACGTTAAACATCGGGATAAGGTGGCTTGGTAAATAGCCTCATATTGAGGAACTATTTTATGAAGATCATATTTTAAAGCTTCCTTTCTGGCATTTCTTTTAAAAGTTTCCAAACGATTTTCATCACTCAATATATAAATAGCATTTTTTGACATGTCTTCTACATCACCTACATCACTTAAAAACCCAGAAACACCATGTATATTAACTTCTGGAATACCGCCTGTATTACTTGATATGACAGCTGTACTAGAGGCCATAGCTTCTAATGCCGCTAATCCAAAGCTTTCTGTTTCTGACGGCAGTAAAAACAAATCACTAAAACACAGTATTTTATCAATCTCATTACTTTTCCCAAAGAAAACAACTTTATCTGATATGCCTAATTTTTGACATTGCATCTCGATATTTTCGCGCTCTGGCCCTTCGCCTACCAACATTAATTTTGCCGGAAGTTTCTTTTGGATATTATAAAATATACTAATAACATCTTTAACTCTTTTTACGGCCCTAAGGTTACTAATATGTGTTATTATTTTTTCATTTTCTTTGGCCATCATAGCGCGTTGACAGCCTTTAAAGGAATTAGAGTATTTGTCTAAATCAATAAAATTAGGCACTACAGTAATATCATTCTTTATATCAAATAAACGCAATGTATCCTCTTTTAAACTTTGAGATACTGAAGTTACTGCATCAGATTTATTGATACTAAAGGTAACCGCTGTTTTGTAAAACGGATGACTCCCAACAAGCGTAATATCTGTGCCATGAAGGGTTGTTACAATAGGTACATAAATTCCGTCTTCTTGTAGCATTTTTTTTGCCATATAAGCTGCATAGGCATGTGGAATAGCATAATGTACATGTAAAACCTCTATTTTATGAAGTTTCACCATATCAACTAATTTACTTGATAATGCTAACTCATAAGGTAGATAATGAAATAGCGGGTATTCTGGAACAGTTACTTCATGATAATGAACATTATTACTCAATAACTCTAACCGTACAGGTTGGTTATAAGTTATAAAATGAATTTCATGTCCGCGTTTAGAAAGTTCTAAACCTAATTCTGTAGCAACTACACCACTTCCTCCAAATGTAGGATAACAAACAATACCTATTTTCATACTAATATTTTTTTTTAATCAACAATTGCTTCATATATCAAGCGTTGAATTTTTGTTCTAATATTTTCTTTTAGCAATATATTTGCTCCTACATGTGGGTAGGTTCTGTTTGCTAAAAATACGTATACTATGTCTTTCTCTGGATCAGCCCATGCATAGGTGCCAGTAAAACCAGAATGTCCAAAACTTGTCATGGACACACACCCACATGTAGGTCCTTCCTCTTCTAACTGCGGTTTATCAAATCCTACACCTCGCCTATTATCTCTACTACAATAATAACATGTATTAAATTTATCGATAGTTTCTGGTTTAAAATAGCGCTTTCCTCCATAAAATCCTTTTTGTAAATACATTTGCATAATTTTAGCTACATCATTAGCATTACTAAAAACACCTGCATGTCCACCTACTCCATTCTCCATGGCGGCTCCTCTATCATTCACATAGCCACGGATTTCTTGATGCCTGTAATAATCATCTATTTCAGTGGGTACAATGTTCTTGTCTCTTATTTTACGATAAGGATTATACATAGTCATATTAGCTCCTAACGATTCATAAAAATGATCTTGTACCAATTCATCTAAAGGTTTGTCGTAATGTTTCTCAATAAATTTCTTTAAAATATAATATGGTAAATCACTATATCTATATCGTAAATGACTCAATAATTTGCTATCTTTTATTATCGTCTGCATTGAATCGGGATAATCACTTCTTAAATATAAATTTTTACCCACTTCAATATTAAACTTACTACTATAACCATTTCTGTAGTATTTTGGACTTGGTTCTTTAGTTACAGGATCTAGCGTCGCTGCATAAAACGGGATCCAAGGTTTTAATCGCGCATAATGAGAAAGCATTTGTTTAAAAGTAATATTCTTTTTATTTGATGTTTTGTATTCTGGTAAAAAATCAGATACTTTATTATCTAATGATACAATGCCTTGCTCTTCTAATTCCATAAATAAAGGCAAGGTTGCCAATATTTTTGTTAATGATGCTAAATCATAAATGTCATTAGAAGTCACCTTCTCTTCACCATCGTAAGTGTGTTTGCCGAAATTTTTATTGTAAATAACCTTTCCTCTTCTAGCGACTAACAATTGAATTCCAGGTGTCATTTTATGATCTATAGCATATTGCGCAACAGAATCAATCTTTTTGAGTTTTTCTGAACTCATTCCAACACGCTCTGGAATAGTATAACTTAAACGCTGTAAAGGATTGTTTTTAATTCCATCTCCAACCTTAAAAAAATCTCCTACGGAAACAGGTAAACTTCCTTTAGAGGGAATAGCTCCAAAAATTAACTGAGCAGATTTTTGTTGAGCTATTGGACTGTTTTGATAACTCATGATAATGCCTTCGATATTCTCTATGGTATGCAAATCTGAAAGTGCATAAGGTTTAACGAATGCATCTAAAATAACGGTATTCGTTCGTGCTATTTCATATAGCCAAGTCAATTCCTTATCAGTAAACTCATAGCTTTTCCATGGGTTATCATTTGATCGATGAAATCCAATAATTACGGTGTTATACGATTGTAACTGGGCTATTAATTCATCTAATTTGTCAGCTTTAACCTCATGAATCTTCGTATACTTTTTTAATTCGTCTAAAAAATACGATCCGTCATCATCTCCCATTTTTACATACGCAATACGTTTGGTTTCTAAACGTCTCAATGGTAATATGTCTGACTTGTTTTTTACCACAGTTAATGCATTTTCAATCAAATCTTCGTATAAAACATCATCTTTAACCTTGTTTAAATCATTAACTAAGTTAGAAACTTCAACAGGTTTATAATGATTTAATCCTACTTTAAATTTAGCCTTTAAAATTTTCTTTACTGAATATTCTAAACGTTCTTCAGTTATTTTACCTTCATAATAAGCATCTGTAATTTTAGAAATTCCTATCGCTGGATCTTCAGACATCAAAAGGATATCATTTCCTGCTAGAAATGCAGCTAAATCAATGTCTCCAGCTTCGTCAAAATCGGCAACGCCTTTCATAGTAAGTGCGTCAGAAATAACAAGTCCTTTAAACCCCAACGAATCTTTTAAAATATCCGTTATAATATGATTTGATAATGATGATGGATAATCTGATTTTGTTTCTAAACTCGGAACATTTAAATGAGCTACCATCACACTAGAGAGTCCTTGCTTAATCAGTTTTTTATACGGATACATTTCTACAGAATCAATCCGTTGTGCATCAAAATCAATAGTTGGTAAGGTTTTATGCGAATCTGTTTCGGTATCACCATGACCTGGAAAATGTTTGGCATTGGCCAAAACACCAGCACTTTGCATACCCTTCATAAAGGCTAAAGCTTTTTCGGTAACATTATCACGATCTTCGCCAAAAGAGCGATTTCCAATAATTGGGTTTTTAGGATTGGTATTGATATCAACCACAGGAGCAAAATTTAGATGAACACCCAAACGCTTGCAATGCTCTCCTATTTGTCTTCCAACCTGTTCTATTAACTTATTATCCTTGATAGCACCAAGAGTCATATTCCACGGAAAAGCGAATGTAGAATCTAATCGCATGCTTAAACCCCACTCTGCATCCATACTAACCAATAAAGGAATCCTTGAAACTCCTTGCAACTCATTATCAAGTTTAGCTTGACTTACTGGATCTCCTTTTGAATATATAATACCGCCAATATTATAATCCTTGATTAACTCAATAATCTTTTTTTTAGAAACTTCATCTTCATTAGAAAATACCTGAACAGTATATAATTGGCCTATTTTTTCTTTGAGGGTCAAGGTGTTATAAATACTATCTACCCATCGTTGTTGAGCATAGGTATTGGAGCTCAATAGAGGGTCTTTTGAACTTTGACTTAAAACAATTTGAACACTAAAAAATACTAAAAAAGCAATTTTGAAATAACGCATAAAGATGGATTAACTATAGATTTTTGGCTAAAATACTTAACTCAAAAAACTATGCCAAATTACTGCTTTTAGTATCAAAAATAAAAGACTTTAAGATAGATTTATAACTACGTTATAAACATTTAATCTAAAACAAATTTAAAGCCTGCTGTTATGATACTTGCTTTTAAACCTGTACTTCTTTTATAGTTATAATATTTTAAATCAATATTCTTTAACCCTAGTCCCCAGAGGTGCCAGCTGGCAAAAATATCGGTATATCCAAAACCAAATCCATATTGATTGGCGTTAAATTTTGATAAATCATAATCTGATGTATAGAACGTACTGGTTGACAAATTCTGCTCATAAGGTGCAAAATAATCAGCCGCTGTTTGATTATAGTATCTATACGATGGATATAAGGTCCACTTTGGACTTATCTTAATAGGTATTTCTATATTAGCTGTATTTGATTTAATACCCCAGTCGTCCGTATAAAAGCGATAATAGGTTCTCAAAACAAACGTTTCATTTAAATAATAGTTAAAGTTCATCCCTATGGGTAATTTTAAACGGCTACTAGGCAAACGCTCCATATCATCAGCTAATTGAAATACATTCTTGTTACTACGTGATGTATAATTAGGGATACTGGCAGGGTCCCCAATATAATAATTAGCAACGTCTGAAAAATAAACCCGTTGCATAGGATTTGATAACCATCCTTGTTGTTTTACAACATCAAAGAACAAGGAAAACTGTGCGTTTTTATTCAATATTTGAGCAAAACTAAATGATACCGAATAGGAGTTCCTTGATTTATTTTGAATATAACTATAGTTTACAGGATTCCAAACTGGTGTAGTATTACCAGTTTTATCTATGGCCACACCATTTTGATTATAAATAGGCACACCCTGAAAATAGTTGCTGTTTAAACTTTTATTTCCTTGTAAATACCAATGCAATTCAGTTGGATATTTAGGGTTCCATTTATCTAAATAGACATTAGCACTTAAACCAAGAGTTGTATTTTTATCATTAAATAATTTTGTGAGTCCGCCTCCAATTCCCAAGGAATTATAATCAAATTCATGAGATACAGAAATATCGCCGTCCACAATAGTATTTCTGTTATCCGAACTATGAGCATAGCTCCCTGTAATATTTCCCCAGATATCTGCTCTTGAGGCGCCTGATGATGCTGCCCATGGAGTTGGGGCAGTTACATAAGCATAGTTTGTTACTTTCTTAGTTGTTCCTTTTGAAGCAGATGTAATAACCGTTGTACTAGATTTTGGTACTTTTATGGTTCTGTCAAAAGGATTTAAATTACTTGAAGATGCCGAAGAATACGTTGATATTCCTGCATCTATGGTTAACACATCGTCGTCATTTAACGGAACACTTACAACGACGGTTGGTGTGAAATCATTAAGCTTTTCACTTCCAATACCTCCGGTAACTGAAGCATTATCGCCATCTTGGTTATAATAACTTGTTAAAAAATCTGCTTCAGCAGTTTCTAAAACTCGCTTCTTGTAGGTATTGGTTTGATTTTGAGCAAATGTAATTGAAGAGTATAAAATTGCAAAAACTATTAATTTATAGGTTGCTTTCATGAATTTACTAAATAAATGATATTGAAATTTGTTTTTAAAAATGACTAGTTACACCCACAGCCACCACCAGACTTTCCGCCATTAGCCCCAGAAGCTCCTTCTCTATACACTTGAAAATTTCTTTCAAACCTATCGGATTTCTTTCTCGATAAAGCCATATCTGGGTCATTAAGATTTACTTTTTCATACTCCTTTACCGCCACGCACGATGTAAAAGAAATGACTCCTACTGCCATTATTATTATTTTTTTCATTTGCTATTTTTTTATTGTAGATGATTTTTAACACGAAACAGTTCTATTATTATCAACTTAGTTGCAGGCATTATTTCGCATTTAATTGTTTTAAATTTATATTGTGTGAGGTGTGAACTTTATTGTCTTTATCAACCAAAATACACTCTACGCCTTTTAATTGATTTACAAAATCTAACCCAACATCTACACCCATTACAAAAATTGAAGTAGCCAAAGCATCCGCTAACTCTGCATTTGCAGTAAATATAGAAGCGCTTAAAAGACCTGTGCTCGGGTATCCCGTTCTTGGATCAATAATATGAGTGTATAATACGCCATTAAATTTGACATATTTTTCATAATTACCAGAGGTGACAACTGCCGAATTACGCACCGGCATCCATGAAAACACTTTTTCTTTATTTATAGGGTTTACAATAGCAACCATCCAATCCTTTCCATCAGGTTGTGTTCCCCAAGTATTTAAATCACCAGACGCATTTATAATTCCTGCCTTCACTCCTTTACTTTTAAGTAAGGCCTTAGCCTTATCAGCAGCATACCCTTTGCCAATTCCTCCAAAACCAATCTTCATGCCTTTTAGTTTTAAAAACACGGAATGATCTGCTTCGTTTAAAATAATATTATGATATCCTACTTTGGCTACAGAGTTTTTAATGGCCTCTTCACTGGGCATTTCTTTCATACTTCCATCAAACTTCCAGATTTTGTCCATGGATGCATAACTAATATCAAAAGCACCTTCTGTTAAATTGGAGATTTTTATAGACCGCTGTATGAGATCAAACAATTCTTTATCCACTACAACTGGTTTTATACCAGCATTTCTATTGATTTCAGATGTTTCTGTAGAAGGATCCCATGAGGAGATCATTTTTTCTATCCTTGAAATTTCATTAACCGCAAGATCGATATAAGAATCTCCTTGTTCTTGATTTTCAGCAACAACTGAAATATCAAAGCGACTCCCCATAAGTTTTAACGTTCTTCTATACACTTCCTGTGAAAACGTTAAGGAACTTACTAAACACAGTATTCCAAAAAAATAATTTTTCAAAGTAACGGTTCAAATGAAGTTAATTTATCAAAATAGGCTTTTGGAGATATTTTTTCATAACCCATCTTACCCAATACTTTTCCATTTGAATTGAGCACAACTACCAAAGGAAAGTAACCTTCATTATTATACAATTCTGCCAATTTATCATTTTGAGCCGTTTGTTCTTTAGATAGTTTATTAGCTTTTTTCCGTGGAAAATCTGCCTTTAGCATCACAAAATGATCTTTAGATAGTTTCTTAAATTCTGAACTACTCCATATTTCTTTATTTAGTTTTATACAAGGGCCACACCAATCAGATCCCTGAAAAACTAAAACAATATTTTCATTATTTTTTGAAGCCTCTTGCTTTGCTTCATCAAAATTTGTTACCCAATTTTGACCAAGCATGTTAAAACTAAAAACAAGTGCAAGTGCACTAAAACAAAGTATTTTTTTCATTTGTATTAAATTTTAAATGATATTAACGTTTTTATGATGTTTACTTCAGTTGAATATGTTGCCACAAACAATTGTGTTTATCTATATTACAATTACTTATAAAATAACCCTACCTAAAAAAATAAAGCCTTAAAAATTTAAGGCTTTATAACCATCAATCAATCAAATAACTTGTCAAAAACTTAATCAGTGGTTTACTATAACCGTAATTTAGTTATAGACAGAATCATAAATATTACATCTAATTAAAAAAATACCCTACCCAAAAAATTATATTTTTTTACATAGCTTTGAGCCCAAATAATATGTAGATGGGAAATGAATTAAAAAACGTTTGCAACGAAGTTGTCTTTGAAAGTGTTTTTAATAACCATGCAAAAGACATCAAACGTTTTATCTTTTCTAAAACAAGAGACACAGACTTAGCTGAAGATATTGTGCAAGATACCTTTGTGAAAATTTGGGAAGACTGCGAAAAAGTAGTTTATGATACTATTAAGAGTTATTTATATACTATTGCCAATAATTTATTTCTAAACATTGTAAAACATAATAAAGTAGTAGACAATCATCAACAAGGCTATAAAAAAGATAGCACCAATGAATCTCCAGAATTTTTGCTGCTGGAAGAAGAATTTTTAATTAAACTAGAGAAAACAATAGAAAATTTACCCGAAACGCAACGTGAAGTATTTTTATTAAATAGAATAGAAAAAATGAAATATAAAGACATTGCAGAGCAGTTAGGTATTTCTGTTAAAGCCGTTGAAAAACGCATGCATGGTGCACTATTAGTACTACGCGAAAAAATTGGAAACGTTTAAAAAGTAGGGTTTTATATTTTTTAATTGTATTAGAACTGATAAAAGATAATTTATGGACATGAAAACTACGAATCATGATACTGACACTTTTTTGGCTCAATGGATTGAAGGAGAGCTTTCTGACGCTGATTTTAAAAAATTAGTCGGAGATAAAGAGTTTAGTGCCTATAAAAAAATTAGAGCTGGTATAGATGTTTATGAACAACTACAAAAACCATTAGACACTACTTATGCTAAAGTTAAAGAAAAAATAAAGCATAAAAAATCTACAAAAACAAAAATAATACCACTATACGCAAAAATAGCTATTGCTATAGCAGCTTCTATCGTGTTGTTTTTTAGTGCAACTATATTTTTCAAAACAAATACGATCGCTTATGCATCTAATTTTGGTGAGCAAAAAAGTGTTCTTCTTCAAGATGGATCAGAAGTCTTACTGAATGCAAAATCGTTATTAAAATACAACAAAAAAGATTGGAAATATAAAAGAGAAGTGTTTTTAGATGGTGAGGCATTCTTTAAAGTAACAAAAGGAAGCACCTTTAAAGTAGTTACCAATAATGGCAGTATAACAGTTTTAGGAACACAGTTTAACATCAATACAAACCCGGATTTTTTTGAGGTTGTATGCTATCAAGGCAAAGTAAAAGTACATAGCAATAATAAAGACTTTATATTAACTCCTAACCTATCTGTTAGAAGCACTAACGGTGTTTTTGAAGAAGAAACATTAGAGTCTTTACCTCCAAATCCGTCTTGGGTTAATGGAGAAAGCAGCTTTAGAAGAGTGCCTTTAAAACAAGTTGTTTTAGCTTTAGAAAAACAATTCAATATAAAATTTGATACTTCAAAAATTGATGACTCCATTATTTTTACAGGAAGTTTTGATAATACAAATTTAAATGTAGCTCTTGCCTCCGTTTTTGAGACTGTTAACATTAAATATACTATTTTAGACAAGAAAATATTATTGTCTAAAGAGTTTAATGAAATTTAGTATTTATCTCCTAATTATACTATTACCGTTTACTGCTTTTTCTCAAGAAAATGCAGCGTTTCCAATTCAATTTAACAAGGTTCCAGCTAATGAGGCCATACTAAAAGTTGAAAAGGTTTATAGTGTTAAAATATCATATCCCAATAAACTTATTGATAATAAAATTGTCTCATTAGAAGATAAAAAACGTACGCTCCAAGACGTTCTTGATGAATTATCAGTCGTTTTAAATGTTAGTTTTAAAATCATTAATCAACGATACATTGTTATTAATGAAGCAGAACATGAGGCTAATTACCAACAATTAGATGAAGTTATCATAAAAGACTATTTAACCAGAGGAATTACTAAAAGTGTTGATGCCTCTTTTACCATAAAACCCAAATTATTAGATATTTTACCTGGTCTTATTGAGGCTGATGTTCTTGAGAGTATCCAAGAATTACCGGGTGTTATAAGTCCCGACGAAACGGCTTCTGGCTTAAATGTTAGAGGCGGAACGCCCGATCAAAATCAAATTATATGGGACGGAATCAATATCTATCATAGCGGGCATCTTTTTGGAATGATTTCTCCATTCAATCCCAATATAACTGAAAGTATCAAATTTTATAATAAAGGTACAAACCCACGTTTTGGTGAGAGAATTTCTAGTGTTGTTGATATTTCTACAAGTAACAATATTCCTGAGAAAATTAATTCTGGTTTTGGATTTAATGGCATTAGTGGGGATGTTTATTTTGAAGCTCCCCTGATAAAAAACAAATTAAGTATTTTAGTGGCTTACAGAAGATCCTACGAAAACTTATTTGAAACAGGAACCTTTAAAAGAATGGAACAAAAAGTATTTCAAAACTCTTCTATTTTAGATAATGAATACTCTGAAGAAAAATTCCATTTTAATGATTATAATTTAAAGTTAAACTATAAATTAAATACTAACAACAAAATATCGGCTAGTCTTATTCATATTGATAACGATTTACAACATGATTATCAAAATGTTACTAAAAACAGATTTTATCAAGATTACTTAGATACAGAAAATAATGGGTTTAGTTTAAATTGGAGAAAAAACTGGAGTACTAAAACAAAACAAATCACCCAATTAAGTTATTCTGATTACGGACTAAATTATAGTTTTATAACAGCTGATAATGAAAACCAAACATCAGATTTTGATAAAGAAAATTATATAAAAGACTTTGATTTTTCAACTGAAATTTCAACACTAAGCAACAACAATACAAGCAGTTTTGGTTACCAAACATCTTTTAAAAATGTGCGTTACGCTTTTGCTGAAACAACTGATTTGGAAAATGTTTTAGACACAAACAATTCAAAAATAAACACACATTCTCTTTTTGCTAATTACTCAAACCGACATTTAAAGTCGTTTAATTTTGATTTAGGATTGAGGGCAAGTTACTATAAAGAACTTAATGCATTTAGGCTTGAGCCTAGACTATTGCTTATTAAAAAACTTGGCAATCACCTTAAGTTACAAGCCTCTGGCGAAATTAAAAATCAAATTATTTATCAAATTAATGAAAGTGTTTTTAGTGATATCTCTAAAAGCAACAAACTTTGGAGATTGTCTGACGGAAATGAATCGCCTATTGTAAATGGTAAACAAATAACCCTTGGATTACTTTACCATAATAGAGGTTGGAGCTTTGATTTTGATTCATATTTTAAAAAAGTAAAGGGAATTAGCTCACTGTCGTCTGGTGTTTTTAATGAAGAGGCCCAAAATTATCGCATCGGAAATCAGCATATATATGGTTTAGATTTCTATGCTAAAAAAGATTTTAATAAAATTAAAACGTGGATAAGTTATTCAATTAATAAAACCGACAATAGGTTTGAAGGCATAAACAATAATCAGTATTTTACAGCTAGTAATGAAGTAAACCATGCTATATCTACTTCTATAGCCTATAAAACAAAACGATTACAGGTTGCTTTAGGCTGGAAATGGCATACAGGAATGCCATATACCATAACAACTACTAACCCTAATACCAATAACGTTGAATTTGTAGGCGTCAATACAGAACGACTCCCAAGCTATCACAGATTAGATCTCTCTTCTGTTTATAATTTTTCTTTTTCAGAAAAATCTAATACAAAAGGGAAAATTGGTTTTTCTATTTGGAATTTATATAATCAAAAAAATCACCTAAGTAGAGGAATGATTGAAAACAACGGTTCAAATGATTCTGTTGTCATTGAAGATTATTATTCCCTGCATCTAACCCCTAATTTTCTGTTTAGGGTGAGTTGGTAAAGCTGAATTTAATTTATTTTAAGTATTATGTCTCCTTGAGAGCAGTAAAAAGGTCTTTTGTGTTCATTACTAAGGAGTTAAAACAGAAGTATTCTGAAGAAATAGAACTAAAATTTAACAGATTGCTTCACGGCGTTCGCAATGACACTTTATTTAGGTTGGATAACCATTACTTCAAAAATCTACTATGCCAACTTTCACTCGCTGGAACTTCCCAATTTTCTTTAAATTCAGCAATAGTATTGACTAAATTATTAAACACGATAGTGTTTTTTGAAACAGCTTTGTCTTTAGCCATTTGCCTAAAATCGGTTAATGTTTTATAAGCTACAAATTCGCCTTGTTTATAAGAAACATTCATTTTATCTAATAAATCAACATTAAAATCTTTTTCTAACTGTTGTATAAAATGAACAGACGCATCAATTGAACAACCGGAAGCGCTATTAATGTTTTGATTTAAACCAATGACTATAAATCGTTTATATTTAATACAATAGCCAGACTGCAAGTCACTACCATGAACAGTCCAGTTTTCTATAAACTCCTCTAATCTTGATTGTATCTCTTCAATCTCTTCTTCTGAAAATGATCGGTTGGCTTGGTAAATCCAAACTCTTGATTCATCGGGTAACGTATTAAAATCTACTAGCATATTCTTTTTTATAAATCTTGAGCATTAGCAATCAATTCTGCAATATCCATTACAGGAACTTCATTTTCTTTTTCTTTGGCTTTAACACCATCGGTCATCATGGTGTTGCAAAATGGGCAACCTGCAGCTATAATTTCCGGTTTTATATCCAACGCTTGTTCGGTACGTTCTATGTTCACTTCTTTATCTCCTTTTTCGGCATCTTTAAACATTTGAGCTCCTCCTGCTCCACAACACAAGCCGTCTTTTTTGCAGTTTTTCATTTCAATTAATTCTGCTTCCAATTTTTTTATTAAATCTCTTGGAGCTTCATACACATTATTGGCTCTGCCTAAATAACAAGGGTCATGAAAAGTGATACGTTTTCCTTTAAACTGTCCGCCTTCAATGGTTAAACGACCATCGTCTAACAGGCTTTTTAAAAATTGTGTATGATGCAATACTTCGTAATTTCCGCCAAGTTCTGGATATTCGTTTTTTATAGTGTTAAAGCAATGTGGACAAGCTGTGACGATTTTCTTTATTTCGTAAGCGTTCATTACTTCTATATTGGTAACAGCTTGCATTTGAAATAAAAACTCGTTTCCTGCTCGTTTTGCTGGATCGCCCGTACAACTTTCTTCGGTTCCTAACACCGCAAATTCTACTTGAGCTTTGTTTAAAAGTTTTACAAATGCTTTTGTTATTTTTTTGGCTCTGTCATCAAAACTACCTGCACAACCCACCCAAAATAATACCTCTGGTTGTTTTCCTTGAGCCATAAAGTCGGCCATTGTTGGTACATTAAGTAATTCGCTCATTATTTACGGTTATTTTGCGTTAGGGATTGAGGCATTTGTTGGAGCTCTTTTTTGTTTTTCTCAAAAAAAGCGACTGCCGAAAGCCCGACCCTCGGGTAACGCCATTACTAATTTATTCGTTTTTCCAGTTTAATCTGTCCATTTGATTGTATGGCCATGGAGCACCATTGTTTTCTATGTTGGTCATCATATTGTTTAATTCCGTTGGAGCTGCTGATTGCTCCATAACCAAATAACGACGCATATCTAAGATAATTGACAAGGGATTAATGCTTACCGGACAAGCCTCTACACACGCATTACATGAGGTACATGCCCACAATTCTTCTCTTGTTATATAGTTATCTAACAATTGCTTTCCGTCGTCTACAAAAGTTCCTTTATTAGCATCTATATTCTTGCCAACTTCTTCTAATCGGTCCCTGGTATCCATCATAATCTTACGAGGTGATAGTTTTTTACCTGTTTGATTTGCAGGACATTGACTTGTACAACGACCACATTCTGTACATGTGTAGGCGTTAAGCAATTGTACCCAATTGAGATCTTGCACGTCACTAGCTCCAAATTTTGCAGGCATTTCTGCATTGTCTGCTGGAGCAGCAAACGGATCGACATTGGGATCCATCATCATTTTGACCTCTTTAGTAACAGCTTCTAAATTATCAAACTGTCCTTGAGGTTTTACGCTTCCATAAAATGTATTTGGAAACGCTAATAAAATATGTAAATGCTTTGAAAAGTAGAGATAATTTAAGAAAATTAAAATACCTATAATATGGAACCACCAAGCAGTTCTTTCCATGCTATGTAAAGCACTTTCTGAAAAACCACTAAACCAAGGCGCTATAAATTGACTGATAACGTTGCCTGAATTCATGGATTGAAAATGAATATCGCTCGCATTCATGATTAAAAACAACGACATTAACACAACTTCGAAATACAATATGTAGTTAGCATCATTTTTAGGCCAGCTAGTCATTTCTTTATTCCAAAATCGCTTTATTTTTAAGATGTTTCTACGAATCCAAAATACAATAACAGACACCAAAACTAAAACAGCAAGCACTTCAAAAGCACCAATTAAAAAGCCATAAACGGAAACTGGCAAGACACTTAATCCTATGCGGTGCGTTCCAAAAAGACCGTCTATAATAATTTCTAAAACTTCTATATTGATAATTATAAAACCAATGTAAACAATAACATGTAAAATTCCTGCTATTGGACGATGAACCATTTTGCTTTGGCCTAAGGCTATCATAGCCATATTTTTCCAGCGTTGTGATTTGTTATCACTAACATCAACGTCATGACCTAATTTAATATTACGACTTAATTTTTTGACATTTTTAGAAAAATAACCGATACCAATAAATAGTAAAACAGCAAAAAGTATGTTTGTTATATAATCCATGTAAAAATGGTTTAATCTTTTTCTTTTATTTCATTACCATCAGCATCATATTGTTTTGGTTTTTTACCAAACAAAGAGAAATGAACATAGCGTTTAGGATTCAATTTCATGTCTTGAAGTAATTGTTCTAACTGCAAACTAGCTCCTTCTAAATTGCTATATAAACTGTCGTCTTTTAGTAATTTGCCCATAGAACCTTCGCCGTTTTCAATCCCTGATAACACGGTGTTTAAGCTGACTACTGTAGTATTAAGTTTTTTTAGAGTATCATCTAAATTTGCTTCTTTTAACTCGGCAGATAATTGTGATAAGTTTTGACTGGTAGTCTTAAAGTTCTCTAGAATGATAGCTATATTTTCATCATTTTTTGAAATTAAACCATTTGCAGAATTTGATAGTTGCTTAAAACTCTTTAAAGTTGTATTTAATTCGGCTATAGTTTGTTGTAAGCCTCTATCAGATTCATCAATAACTATTTTATTAATATTTCCTAAAAGCGTATCTGTAGTTTTTAATGTTGCATTTAAATCTGTACTTACTCCTGAGAAATTTTTTGAAAGACTTGTGATAAGTCCAACTTCTACTTTAGATTTTAAAACATCTCCTGGTTTTGCCTGTTCTCCATCGTTGCTTATTAAAATAGCTAACGCATTACCGCCCATCAACCCTGTTTGATATAATTTAACGATACTGTTTTTAGAAAATTTTAATTGATCACTTACAGAAAAAGCGACTCTTGTTTTACCCGTTTTGTACTCATAATTTATTTCTTGAACTTTACCGACTGTATTACCTTTAACGGTAACTACAGATGAAGTACTTAATCCATTATAATCAAATTCAGTATAATATAAATCGTTGGATTCAAATAGGTTTTTACCTTTTAAATAATTAAACCCAAAGATAAAAAGGACTATTCCCAGTAATACTAATATGGCTGTTTTAACTTCTTTTGTTATTTTCAAAGTAACTGTTTTAGATAAACAAATTTAAAATAAATTTGAAAAGAATGAGATTAATTAGCAGATGTTTTTAAAGCATCATCTAAGGAGATTTTTTTACCATCTTTAAAAGCTACAATAAAACTGGACTTGTAACCTTTTGTTTTTGCTATTTCCTCTAGCTTTTGAACTTTATTGAAATCTGGTGTAGAACCGTAATAGTACTTATATAATCCACCTTCTTGCTCCCTAGAAATATCATCTAAAGTTTTAAAATTATAAGGCTTTGTGGCAATTTTTCTAGATCCTGCAGCTATTTGCACTTTAAAAATGATATCATTATCAGAACTTGTTGGTTGATTAACTTCCTGCTTATTCGTTGCTTCAGCAGCAACCATATCTTCTCCAACATTTTGATTGAGTGAATTCTTATAATTAACAATTGCTTCTGCTATTGATTTAGCTATTTCTTGCTGTCCGCGTTTTGAATTTAAAAAAGCCCCTTCAGTTCTATTAGTAATAAAACCTGTTTCTACTAATACACTAGGCATGACTGTTTGATGCAACACAATAAAACCAGCTTGTTTAACACCTCTATCCTTTCTGTGTAACTCTTTGACAAAATTCTTTTGTATATGGGTAGCTAACTCAATACTTTGATCTAAATATTCTTCTTGAGCTAGGGTTAACCCGATAACGGCCTCAGGAGAATTAGGATTAAAATCAGAATACTTTTTCTCATAATCTTCCTCAAAATATATGGCTTCGTTTTCAGCTTTAGCCACCTCAAAATTTGTTTTATTTCTATGAATTCCTAAAACATACGTTTCTGCACCTTCGGCTTGTGTGTTATGGGCATTACAGTGTATAGAAACAAACAAGTCCGCTTCAGCTTTATTAGCTATTCTACCTCGTTCAAATAAATCTACAAAAACATCTGTTTTTCGTGTATATATAACTTTAATATCTGGGTTTTTCTCTAGTTCTGCTCCTATTGCCAAAACAATTTTAAGAGCAATATCTTTTTCTTTATAGCCATTTTTTGTTGGTCTACCGGGGTCTTTACCTCCATGACCTGCGTCTAACACTACAACAAATTTGTGCGAAAGTTTGATATTATTGGCCATTAACAAGGGTGAGCATGTTAATACTATAATAAAAGATACGAAAAGTAATACTCTGTGCGTTTTCATATTAATTTTAACGGCTTAAAAGCGTGCTTTATTTTAATTTTAAATTTTATTTGATAAAGAAATAATCACAAAAAAAATATTGTAATTTTGATTTTTCAAAAACCGAGCCATCTTTTTACAAAAATACATTTAAAAGCGTTGCGTACAAACAACTTTCAATTACTTTTTGCACTAAGTTTTACATTGTTTATAAACATGTTAAGCTTTGCCCAAGATATACCGAAAAAGAGTCCTACTATAAAACCTACTACTGAGAATGACAGTTTAGTTTTAAATACTCAAGACATAGATGCAATTCAAATTTCTGAAAAAGCTCAGGACAGTACTTTAAAAGATTCTGTTAAGCCTAAAAAGGGTTTATTAGAACATATTGTTGATTATAAAGCAACTGATTACACGTCCTTTAATCAAAAGAAGCAAAAATTTTATTTGCATAATGAAGCTGAAATAACATACGGTGATATGAATATTAAAGCAGGTGATATTACTATAGATTACAGTAAAAATGAAGTGTACGCCAAAGGCCTTATAGATTCTCTAGGTGTTTATACTCAAGCTCCTGTTTTTACTCAAGGTAGCAATGTAGTTGAACCAGATTCTATTTTATTCAACACTAAAACTCAAAAAGCACTCATTTACAATTCGAAAACAGAACAATCTGGAGGAACAGTTATAGCTGAGTTAACAAAAAAAGAAAACGATTCTGTTTATTTTATTAGAAGAGGAAAATACACAACTGCCGAAGATTTAGATGATCCTGAATATTACATCTTATTAAGAAAAGCAAAAGTAGTTCCTGGAAAAAAAATAGTAACCGGTTTAGCCAATCTTTTTATTTATGATGTTCCCACGCCAATTGGACTCCCTTTTGGTTTTTTTCCGCAGTCTGAAAAACAAACATCAGGAATTTTATTTCCAACGTTTGGAGAGCAAAGTAGTCGAGGATATTTTCTACAAAATGGTGGGTATTATTTTGCGGTTAGTGATTATGTAGACTTGGCTGTTTTAGGAGATTATTATACAAATGGTAGTTATGGCTTTCGTTTAGAAAGTAATTATGCCTTACGATATAAATTTAGAGGAAATTTTGGGTTTCGCTATGAAAACTTAATAAGTAGTGAACGTGGCTTCCCAGATTATAGCAAATCAACCGTATATAATTTGCGTTGGTCTCATAGTAAAGATGGAAAATCAAGCCCAAACTCAAGATTTTCAGCCTCGGTTAACTTAGGAAGTAGCACCTATTACCGAACATCTTTAAATCAAGTGAATACAGGTAATTTCCTTAATAATACGCTTTCGTCATCAGTTTCTTATTCTAAAACGTTTCAGGGTGAACCACAAGTGAATTTTAGCGTTACCGCTACACATTCGCAAAATACCAATACAGAACAAATTAATATGACATTACCAACCTTTCAAGGAAGTGTTGGTAGAATATTTCCTTTTGCACCAAAAACAGGCTCCAAAAAAGGAATTATACAAAACATAAATCTTCAGTATAACTTAAGAGGAGAAAACAGAATACAAACAACAGATTCATTGTTCTTTAAAAAAGAAATGTTTAGAGATGCTAAAGCTGGTTTTCAACATTCAATCCCATTGAGCACAAATTTTAAAGTATTTAAATACTTTAGTTTAAGTGCGAGTACGAATTACAATGAAGTTTGGACCTTTAAAACTATTAATAAATATTACGACCCTTTAGAGAAAAAAACGATCTCGGAAGAAATTAATGGTTTTGATTCTTTTAGAACTTATAACTTCAGCGCCAGTTTAGGAACCACTATTTATGGGATGTTTGATTTTGAAAAAGAAGGTAAAGATCCTAAAATACAGAAAATTAGACACGTTATGAGGCCTTCTATAAGTTATAGTATTAATCCGGCTTTTGATAAATATTACGATACTTACGAAGTAGTGAGTGCAGATGGTTTAACGACTAGCGACGTAGAGTACACGAGATTTGAACAAGGTATTTTTGGCTCGCCCAGTAAGAATTTTTCAAGCTCAATAGGTCTATCCTTATCTAATAATCTTGAAGCAAAAGTAAAAGACAGAGACACCACAGCAACAGAGCCTAAAAAAATTACTCTTCTAAATAACTTAAACTTTTCAACATCCTATAATTTAGCAGGAGATTCTTTGCAATGGAGCCCTGTTAGAATGAGTGGTGGTACCCAACTTTTTAAAAATAAAATGAGTGTAAACTTTGGAGCCACATTAGATCCATATGCTTTGGATAACAATAATAACAAAATCAATAAATTCAATATTGATAATGGAGGAAGCTTATTTAGGTTAACAAGCGCGAATCTTACCATGAGTTACTCATTATCAAGCAAAAAAGGTGATAAAAAAGACAACAACAACAACGACCCTAGCATCCAAGAAAATCTTCGAAGTGGAGGTCGTGATGATGATTTATTCGGTCGTTCAGACGACTTTACAAGTCAACGATTTGATGAGCAAAAAGATAATAAAGAAGAAGAATCAAGCACTTTTTATAATTTCAAAATACCCTGGAGTTTACGAATTGCTTATGCTGTAAATTATAGTAATTCAAGGCGCCAAAATGAAATATCCTCACACTCATTGATGTTTTCTGGTGATATTGACTTATCTCCCAAATGGTCTGTAGGAGCCTCTTCTGGTTACGATTTAAAAAATCAAGGATTCACTTACACACAGTTACGTTTTGAACGTGATTTATTAAGTTGGAGAATGAATTTTAGTTGGGTACCATTTAGTTCTAGAAGTTCTTGGTATTTCTTTATTGGTATTAAGTCTAGCATCTTAAAAGACCTTAAATACGATAAACGAAAACAACCAGATTTACAACTATAAAACTATATTTGATTTTAAAAATATTCATAAATCATGAAAAAAACTATAATTACTACGGCTAATGCTCCTGCTCCTATTGGACCTTACAATCAAGCCATTCTATCAGGAAATACATTGTACACGTCTGGTCAAATTGCAATTAATCCAAAAACTAGTGAGTTGGTTTTAGATGATATTGAAACTGAAACTCACCAAGTGATGAAAAACATGGAAGCTGTTTTAAAAGCTTCAGATATGACATTTGATAATGTGGTTAAAACATCTATTTTTATCACAGATATGAATGATTTTGGTAAAATAAACCAAGTTTACGGTAGTTATTTTGACGATGATTATGCGCCTGCTAGAGAAACTGTTCAAGTAGCACAATTACCAAAAAACGTACATGTTGAAATTAGTATGATAGCTGTAAAGTAATTATTTATTTTCTTCTTCTGTTTTAGTTGTTTTCTCCTTAGGAGCGTATTTAACTAGAAGTTCTTTTAATTTTTTAGTTTCTATTGGTTTTGCTAAAAAATCATCTATTCCAGCCTCTTTTGCGGTTTTTATATCCTCTTCAAAAGCACTGGCAGATACTGCAATAATAGGAATATTACGCTCAGCATACTTCGTGCTTTTTTTAATCAATTTAGTCGCTTCATATCCATCCATTTCTGGCATAAATATGTCCATGAATACCATATCAAAATCTAAAATATTAAAAAGCTTAACAGCATCAGATCCATTTTTAACAAACGTACAATCTGCTCCTTGTTGCTCTAAAAGAAACTTGATTACTTTTTGGTTCATGGTATTGTCTTCAGCAACTAAAACAGAAAACTTATAGTCAAACTGATTGAGTAATATTGTACTGGTCTCTAATTTTTCTCGCTCCAGATTTAAAGTTCTTTGTAATTGAATACTGAAATAAAAAATAGACCCTTCATTTTCTTTACTCTCCAATTTAAGTTCACCACCCATCGCTTTTATTAATTGACTAGAAGCTGTTAATCCTAAGCCAGTACCTCCATAATAATCCATGATTGATAAATGATTATTGTCTGAATCATTAAAAATTCGTTTAGCTTTATCTGGTGGAATTCCAATACCCGTATCTTTCACATAAAAAGTAACTATCTGATAATCATCCGGTCCTACAGTTTGATCTATAATTAAAGAAACAGTCCCTGCATTGGTGAATTTTATTGCATTGTTCAACAAATTAGTTAAAATCTGCTTTATACGTTTAATATCTGCTAGCAATAAAAATTTTTGGTTTTCATCTGCTAAAAATTTAAACTCAAAATTTAAGCTATTATCCCATGCTTCATATTCAAAAACTTTAATTAATCTTGATAAATCAGATTTTAAATCGATAGCAGATAATTCTAATTTAATTTCTCCTCCTTCTACTTTAGAATTATCTAAAATCATATTTGCTAACTGCAAAACATGCTCTGATGAATATTCTGCTATCTCTAATTGTATTTGTTGCTCTGTGGTTAACTGACTCTTTTTAAGCATATTTATCATACCTAATACGGAGTTAAGAGGTGTTCTAATTTCATAACTCATATTAGCTAGAAATACAGACTTATATTCACTTATCTTGGTGGCTTCTTCTAAATCTGACTCTAATAATCGTAATTTAGACTTTATTAATTCAAAAGCTTTATCTAAATTCCTAATTTCATCAATATTAGAAATTAAAGGCTCCTCTTTAAAATTTGTATCTAATTCATTAAAAGTCTCTATTTTTAAATTTAATTCTCTTAAATCTCGAGTTAATCTATGCGCCAGAAAATAAACTATAACCAGAAATAGAACAACAAGTAACAAAAAGAACATTGAGGCATTACTTTTCAATTCTTTTTCTCTACCATTTGCTATTTGAGTTAATTTGCCGTTAAGTAATCTCAAAGTATCATTCAAACGATTACCATTAATATCAATATTTTTATAGAACTCTTTAATTGATAATTCATCTAATGTTTTATTTTCATCTATTTGAGTTTTAATAACGTTTATATCATGAAATATCACATTAAACTCATTATCAAAATTAATTGAATGTGCAACTAAATTACCCTTTAAACTATCTAATGTTTTTATATAACCATCTAAATTCGAGCTATATAACAATAACGAATCTACATAGCTCTTTGTGTCTAATTGTTTATTAAAATGAAATAATAAGGAAGATTGAAAATCTATGGTAGTTTTAGAAATATTTTTATTGACTTGATTGATCTTATTTATATCATTTAATAAGTAATCATTTTTTTTCTCAATTTGAGAATATCCAACAAACAATAAAATAATCATAGTAATAAAGGAGAAAAAAATCAATACTACTCGTATCTTAAATGATCGCATAGATTTTTTAAGAAATGCTGTTTTAAGCTGATTTTTTAGAAAATTTTTGATATCTGCTCTAATTCCCAAAATGGTTTTTTCTGTAAGTTTTTATTATATTTTTTGTAAAAATTTCTGCCAATATAAAGGTAATATTAAATAATAACATGAGGTTCATGTAATTTATTCGTTTTTTACAATTTTTCAATTTTAAAAATAATACTTTTGAAAGTACTCCACTAATTTTATAACAAAATGAGAATAGAATATGATATAAAACTTGGCTTCAAGGATGTGATGATTCGTCCAAAACGTTCAACATTAAAAAGCAGAGCTCAAGTAAATTTAGTACGAGAATTTAAATTTTTACATAGCCCTTTAACTTGGCAAGGAATTCCTATTATAGCAGCTAATATGGATACTGTGGGTACTTTTGATATGGCTTTGGCGCTAGCAAATAAATCCTTGTTTACAGCAATTCATAAACATTATTCACTTTCAGATTGGAGAACATTTGCTACCAATGCACCAAAAAATATTGAAAATCATATTGCTATTAGTACAGGGACGGGGAAAAAAGATTTAGAAAAGTTAGCTTCTATTTTTGAAATCAATCCAAACTTAAAATTTATTTGTATTGATGTGGCTAATGGCTATTCTGAACATTTCGCAGATTTTGTAAAACAAACAAGAGAACACTATCCTGACAAGGTAATTATAGCTGGAAATGTTGTTACAGGAGAAATGGTTGAAGAACTATTACTATCTGGAGCCGATATAGTGAAAGTTGGTATTGGTCCTGGTTCTGTTTGTACCACAAGAGTAAAAACGGGTGTTGGCTATCCGCAATTATCTGCTATTATTGAATGCGCCGATGCAGCACACGGTTTAGGTGGACAAATTATTAGTGATGGTGGTTGCACCACTCCAGGCGATATTGCTAAAGCTTTTGGTGCTGGTGCCGATTTTGTGATGCTTGGTGGCATGCTTGCAGGCCATGACGAAAGTGGTGGTGAGATAATAGAACGCAACGGTAAACCTTTCAGAAAATTCTATGGGATGAGTTCCTCTACAGCTATGGAAAAACATGTTGGTGGTGTTGCTGAATATAGAGCTAGTGAAGGTAAAACTGTTGAAGTTCCTTATCGAGGCAATGTAGAGTCAACCTTACAAGACATTTTAGGTGGTTTGAGAAGCACGTGCACCTACGTTGGGGCGCAACGTTTAAAAGAACTTACCAAACGTACCACGTTTATTAGAGTAGCAGAACAGGAAAACAGAGTTTATGAAGACTAATTTTAAGATCTAGTCTACTCCTTTTACTTTCATTTTCAAGGTATAAATACCTTTTCGAGCCGTTACAAAAAGTATATTTCTTTTTTTACCACCAAAACAAACGTTGGCAGGTTTTTCTGGAAATTCAATATCTTTAATAAGTTTGCCTTCCGGACTATAAACCCATATTTTACCAGATGTAAGATACACATTGCCTTTATTGTCAATGGTCATACCATCGCTACCATGAGGCGCAAAAAATGTTTTATCGGTTAAACTACCATCATTTTGAATCGTGTATTTCCAAATTTTATCATCACCAATATCTGCAACATAAATTGTCTTTCCATCGGGTGTTCCAATAATTCCGTTGGGTTTTACAAAATCAGAAATTACGCGGGTAATAGTCCCTTCCGGATTTAAATAATAAACCCCTGGAACATCTTGAACTTGCTTATGGTCTTCGCTCCACCATGATCTGTGATAATACGGATCTGTAAAATAAATACCTCCGTTTGGCGCAATCCATAAATCATTGGGCGCATTTAAATGTTTACCATTATAGTTTTCAAAAATAACATGTACTTTTTTATGTTCATCAAAATAGACTAATTGATTTTTTTCATCGGCACATGAAACAAGTTGATCTTTATCATTAAAATACATGCCATTCGATCTTCCTGTACCTTCTAAATACAGTGAAATACCATTCTTTTCATTCCAAATATAAATTTTGTCGTTCGGCTGATCTGTAAAATAAACACTCCCATCTTTCGCTACGGCTGGTCCTTCGGTAAATAGAAATCTCGTTTCTATAGTTTCTACTTGAGCATTTTTTTTTATTAATGAAGACTTATTTTGAGCGTTTACTTCAAAAAATGAGAGCGTTAAAAACAATATAATGATTGCGCTATTATGACGTTTCATGATTTTTATTTCTTAAAGTTAAAATCACTAAATTAAAGGTATGTTCTCAAAAAACATACATGTTTTGTCTTTTTTAAGGTATTCAAAAGTATTTTAACAACGGTATTGCAAATCGATTAGCAACTTTTGATTATTTCGTTAGCAAATATGAGATTACAGCAGTTTAAAATTTAAATTTTAATGATTTTATAAAACTTAAGGACTATATTAAAAATTCATTTAATACTACCTAGTAATTTGTAAATTAGGCTAATAAATATGTTAATAAAAGGCTCTTTATTTTAAATATGCGTATCAAGTTTCATTTAAAAAACAATTAAATTGCGTCTTTCGAAAAACCAACTAAAACATGGCTTTAAAAATAGTAATTTCTCATAAAACACTTTATAAATACGATCGTCCTGTATCGCTATCTCCTCATATTTTTAGGCTAAGACCAGCACCACATAGCAGAACACCTATAGAGGCCTATTCGCTAAAAATTAAACCAGAAAACAATTTTTTTAATTGGCAACAAGATCCATTTGGGAATTACTTAGCACGATTGGTTTTTCCTGAAAAAACAAAGGAGTTATCTATAGAAGTTGAAATTATAGCCGATTTAAAAACTATCAATCCTTTCGATTTTTTTGTTGAAGAATATGCCGAAGAATTTCCGTTTGAATATAAAGAAACCGTTAAAAAAGAACTCCTTCCCTATCTTGAAATTACCGATAAAGGCGAACTTCTTGAAAATTTTATTAAAACCATCGATTATACACCAAGAAAAACCATTTATTTCTTAATCGATATTAACAGAAAAATATACGAGTACCTTAATTACAACATTCGTATGGATCCTGGCGTACAAACCTGTGAAGAAACCTTAAGTCAAAAAAACGGATCTTGTAGAGATTACGCCTGGTTGTTTGTTCAAGTATTGAGGCATTTAGGGTTTGGAGTGCGTTTTGTTTCAGGCTATTTAGTACAGTTAAAATCTGATGAAAAATCATTAGACGGTCCATCTGGTCCTGAAGAAGATTTTACCGATTTACATGCCTGGGCCGAAGTTTATATTCCTGGAGCAGGCTGGATTGGTTTTGATGCAACATCGGGCTTATTAGCTGGTGAAGGACATATTCCATTAGCTTGTACTCCGTCTTTTGAAAGTGCTGCACCCGTTTCTGGTTCCACCGATGTTTGTGAAACCGAATTCTTTTTCGAAAATTCTGTAAAGCGTATATTCGAATCGCCAAGAGTTACCAAACCTTACACCGATGAGCAATGGAAAGCCATTCATAAACTTGGCTATAAAGTTGAAAAACAATTAGAAAAAGGTGATGTACGACTCACTATGGGTGGAGAACCAACATTTGTTTCGATAGACGATATGGAATCGGCTGAATGGAATACCGATGCCGACGGACCTCATAAAAGAGAGTTAGCAAAAAGCCTAACCACGAGATTATATGATAAATTTGGTAAAGGTGCTTTTCTTCATCAAGCGCAAGGAAAATGGTATCCAGGAGAACCGCTTCCGCGTTGGCAAATTGAAATTTGTTGGAGAAAAGATGGTAAACTTATTTGGCATAACAGAAAATTGTTATCATTGTTTTCAGATAATCCTGTTGTCCCAGAGCATGCCGATAAACTATTTTTAGAAACGCTAACTAAGCATTTAGCGATTTCAGATAAACATATTATTCCTTCGTTCGAAGATTCATTTTATTTCTTATGGCAAGAAGGAAAATTACCAATTGATATCGATCCCACAAAAGAGGATGGAAATTTACTGGTAAAAAACAAATTGAAAGAGATTTTAAATGAAGGAACTTCAAAACCCGTTGGATATATTTTACCGCTTAATAACACGAGTGGAAAATGGTACACAAGCGAATGGGCTTTTAGACGAAATCATCTCTTTTTAATTCCTGGAAACTCGCCTATCGGATTGCGATTACCTTTAGATTCGCTGATTAGAAAACCAAAACAAGGTGAATTTCCTCAATACGAACCCGATAATTTTTCTAAAAAGAAATCACTTCCAAGCTATAAAAACATCGTTTCTAAACGATATAAAGAGGTGCAAGAAAATGGCATAGAAGAATCTTATAATAATTATTTTATTAGAACGGGACTTTGTGCTGAAATTAGAGAAGGTAACCTTTACCTCTTCTTACCACCTCTGGATTCTATTGAAATATTTTTAGATTTACTCGCCTCGATTGAGGCGACTGCCAAAGAACTAAATATTCCTGTAACACTAGAAGGTTACGATGCACCCAAAGATAGCCGATTAGAATCTTTAAAAATCACTCCAGACCCTGGAGTTATTGAGGTTAATGTGCATCCAGCTAAAAACTGGGACGAGCTTGTAAATAATACCTTCGCACTTTACGAGGAAGCCAAAAAATCACGTTTAGGTACCGAAAAATTCATGCTTGACGGCAAGCATACAGGTACTGGAGGCGGTAATCATGTAACCTTAGGTGGTGTTTCTCCGGCTGACAGTCCGTTATTGCGTAAGCCGAGCTTATTACGCAGTTTATTAACGTTTTGGCAACATCATCCTGGGCTTTCATATTTGTTTTCTGGAGCTTTTGTTGGTGCCACGAGTCAAGCACCAAGAATTGACGAAGCACGTATGGAAAACCTATACGAACTCGAAATTGCTTTTAACCAAATACCGAAAGATGGCGAAGTGCCATTTTGGTTAACAGATAGGTTATTTAGACATTTATTAACTGATTTAACAGGAAATACGCACCGTGCCGAATTCTGTATCGATAAATTGTATTCGCCAGACTCATCGTCTGGACGTTTAGGAATATTAGAATTACGTGCCTTTGATATGCCTCCGCACCCGCAAATGAGTCTTATGCAAAACCTATTAGTGAGAACGCTGGTGGCTTGGTTCTGGAAAAAACCTTACGAACATAATTTAGTACGTTGGGGAACAGAATTACACGATAAATTTTTAATTGAACACTTTGTAAGAGAGGATATTAAAGATATTGTTTCGCAATTAAACAAAGCTGGTTATAAGTTTAAAGAAGATTGGTTTAATCCGTTTTTTGAATTCAGATTTCCGCTTCACGGCATGGTCGAAATTAATAATATTCATTTAGAATTGCGTGCTGGTATAGAACCTTGGAATGTTTTAGGTGAAGAAATGACTGGCGGTGGAACGGCTCGATATGTCGATTCTTCAGTAGAACGTGTTCAAGTGAAAGTATCTAATTTTAATAGCGACAGATACGTGCTCACCTGCAACGGTTTAAAAGTGAATTTGAACAAAACACCTGTTAAAGAAGAATTTGTGGCAGGTATTCGTTATAAGGCATGGAATCCGTATTCGGCATTACATCCAACCATTGATGTTGATACACCATTAGTTTTTGATATTGTTGATACTTGGAACAGACGTTCGATTGGCGGTTGTACTTATTTTGTGGCGCATCCGGGTGGACGAAGTTATGAAACCTATCCCGTAAATAGCTACGAAGCCGAATCACGACGCATCAATCGTTTTTGGGAATTCGGGCATACGCAAGGTGATGTAGAAACGGTTGAAGAAATTAATCAAGATACCAACAGATCGAATAAAAATGTTACCGAAAAGGATGCATCAAAAAAATTCAGATATAAAGAATTACCTGTAAATTTTGAGTTTCCAAACACCCTAGATTTAAGAAAAAAATAAGCAAAGTCTTATATGACAACCCATTCAAATATATTATTTCAAAATTATTTTTCAGATTTTAAAAACTATGATGAAGTTTTAAAATCTAACATGTCTATTAATCCAAATTGGGAAACATTACTTAATAATCTTACCGAAATGGGTCATGACGCATTAATCTCAAAGCAAAAAGAGATTGATTGGCTGATGGACGAAAATGGTGTAACTTATAATGTTTATAACGATCCTAAAGGACTTCATCGTCCGTGGAATTTAAATATTGTTCCGTTTGTTATTCATCAAAAAGAATGGGAAACCGTCGAAAAAGGTATCAAACAACGTGCTGAAATTCTCAACTTAGTTTTAAAAGATATTTACGGCAAAAGAGAACTTATAAAGAAAGGGATTATTCCTCAGGAAGTCATCTTTGCTCATCGCGGATTTTTAAGGCAATGCGATCAAATTCAATATAAAACTGCTAAAAACTTATTAATATATTCCTCAGATTTAGCACGTGGACCCGATGGCCGCATGTGGGTTGTAAACGACCGTACACAAGCGCCGTCTGGTATGGGTTATGCTTTAGAAAACCGATATTCAATGAGTAAAGCTTTACCAGGTATTTTTAAAGATATTAACGTAAAGCAGCCTTCTGGATTTTTCTACGATTTTAACCAAATGCTTATTGATTCGGCGCCACAAAACAAGGAAAATCCTAATATTGTTATTTTAACGCCTGGACCACATAACGAAACGTATTTCGAGCATTCCTACTTATCGTCTTTTCTAGGATATCCGTTGGTAACCGGTGATGATTTAGTGGTTCGTAGTGGTAAGGTTTGGATGAAATCTTTAAAAGAGCTCAAACAAGTCGATGTTATTTTAAGACGTGTTGATGATGTTTTTATGGATCCTTTAGAATTAAGAGAAGATTCTTATTTGGGTGTGGCAGGATTGCTAGATGTTATTAGAAGGCAAAACGTCTCTATTATTAATCCAATAGGTAGCGGTATTCTGGAAAATTCAGGATTAATTCCGTTTATGAATAATATTTGCAAATACTTCTTAAAAGAAAATTTAATTTTACCGCAAATAGCGTCTTGGTGGTGTGGACAAGAAAAAGAACGTAATTATGTTCTCGATAACCTGTCGAATTTAGTTGTAAAACGCATAGACCGATCGAACAGAGAGAGCATATTTTTCTGTGAATTTTTAGATAATAAGGCTTTAGAATCACTTAAAAAGGAAATTATTTCTAGTCCATACGGATTCGTAGCACAAGAGAAGATCTCGTTCTCCACAGCGCCCGATTTTGTAGACGGTACTTTAGAACCCAGAAAAGTAATGTGCCGTACCTTTGCTATTGCAAAACATGACAGTTATAGCATTATGCCAGGTGGTTTGGTAAGAGTTGCTGCAGAACGTGAAAATTTATTTGTATCAAATCAGCGTGGTGGTGTAAGCAAAGATTTTTGGGTTTCGACGGATGAGAAACAAACCAACATACAAAATTATGCTTGGGATAATTCGTTTAAAATACGTATTTCAGATATTAACGATTTACCAAGTAATACTGCTCAAAATTTATTTTGGTCTGGTCGTTATTTAGGAAGAGCTCTTGTCACGGCTCGGTTTTTAAGAACAGTTCTAAATCGCATGAGTAGCGAACAATATAATGAGGGAATTACGGGTTCAGAAAATTTAAAATTTTTATTGCAATCACTAACACATATTACCTATACATTTCCTGGCTTTGTTGGAAAAGGAAGTGATGCGCTTTTAAAAAATCCTTTAAAGGAAATTTTATCGCTTATGTTAGACCAAGACCGAATGGGCAGTTTTGCACAAACCATGTCAAGTTTTAATAACTCTTACTATTCGCTGCGAAACTTATGGTCTAAAGATATGTGGCGTGTGTTTGATGGCATTCAAAAATTATGGTTAAAATTTGAAGATGACGATAATTATTCCATTTCAGCCTTAACAAAAATACTGGATAGAATTATTACCAGGATAATTGCCTTTATGAGCTTAATTGAAGAAAGTATCTTAGTTCAGCAAGGATTACTACTTTATTTTATTGGTTTGCAAACTGAGCAAGCTATGATGAATGTTTCTAAATGCCGATCGCTACTCGTTTTTAATCATAACGAGCAATTACAATACGATATTTTAGAATCCTTACTCACAAGCCATGAAAGTTTAAATATTTACAGGTACAGTTATCGTTCATATTTGAATGTTGAAAATGTGATTCAACTTATTTTATTACAAAGTGATTATCCAAAATCGCTAACCTATCAATTGAGACGCATTCAAAAGGATGTAGAACGTTTACCTCATTCAAAAGCAACAGGAAATATTACAGAATGTGAAACTTTAATTGCAGAAGCTAATTTAAAAATTCAGCAATTAAACATTAAAAGCTTACTGCAGTTAAATAACGATGGAAGTTTAAGACAAAATCTTGATAATTGCCTTTCAGAATTAAGTGATTTACTTCATGATTTATCCCTATCAATTTCAGACACGTATTTTAATCATTCGCATCAGCAAACGCAATTAGTTAATCAAAATTTTCCTCTATAATGGTTTTTAAATTATCTCATACAACCTCCTATAAATATGATAGTGGTGTAACATTTTGCCATAATATTGCCACGTTAAAACCTAAAACAATTGTTGGACAAACCCTTTTAGATTATAAATTAGATATTAGTCCAATGCCAACTGAAATTTCAGAAAAAATTGATTTTTTTGGGAATGTGGTTACCCGTTTTTCTATTCAGCAACATCATAAAGAGCTTAAAGTTACGGCAAGCAGTATTGTAGAAATAGATTCTTCTTTAAAACCCGATATTTATCAATCTGTTGACGCACAAAAAATAACCTTACAACAAGCCATTCAAGAATTAAAAAGTATTGAACCAAATATTTTAGAAGTTAGACAATTTATATTAGAATCTATTTTAATTGCCAAAATAACGCCAGAAATAAAGGAATATGCTGGTGTATCATTTAAACCAAATCGCCCTATTTTTGAAGCTGCTTATGAATTAATGCAACGCATCTATACCGACTTTGAGTTCGATCCAGAATTTACAAATGTTGCAACTCCAATTCATGATGTTATGAAAGAGAAAAAAGGTGTTTGTCAAGACTTTGCTCAAATTGCTATTGCTTGTTTACGGTCTGTTGGGTTACCAGGCAGATATATAAGTGGCTATATTGAAACCTTACCTCCTCCGGGAAAAGAAAAATTGATTGGCACCGATGCATCGCATGCTTGGTTTTCTCTTTATATTCCAAAATTTGGTTGGGTAGATTTTGATCCTACAAACAACCAACTTCCAAAAGACCAGCATATTACAGTGTCTTGGGGAAGAGACTATTACGATGTGCCTCCACTAAAAGGTGTTATTTATAGCACTGGTAAAAACAAAATGAATGTTTCGGTTGATATTAGACCGGCAGTTTAAAAAATTAAGATTCATTCATGTTTAAGTTTCAGTGCGTTTTATCACAAAAATTTACCAAATGTCATTTTTTCACCACTAGAACCTGTTTCATTAGGTATTAATTGATAGACAAAATCTGGTTTTAATCCTGCTTCTTTTCTATGTGAAACGTATAAAATAGCCGTATTAGTTTCTTTAGAGATTTTATTTATAAGCTGCGTAAATATTTGGGCATCTGTATCATCTAAACCATTGGTAGGTTCGTCTAAAATAAGTAAAGGTGGTTGTTTTACCATAGATCTTGCTATTAAAACAAGTGTTTGGTGCCCTGTTGATAATGATAAAAAGTTTTGTTTTCGAATATCAAACATACCCAACACATGCAGCCATTGATGTACAATTTTAATTTGCTGATTGGCTGGTTTTTTATAAAGTCCTACTGTATCAAAAAAACCTGAAGCAATCATGTTCCCAATTGAATCTAAACGTTTAAAACCTCGCAGCATATCTGATGAGAAATAACCAATCTTCTTCTTAATATCCCAAACACTCTCACCACTCCCCTTTTTCACACCAAATAAAGTAATATCTTGTCCGTAAGCTTTTGGGTTATCTCCCGTAATAAGAGACAATATGGTACTTTTACCAGAACCATTCGGACCTATTAACTGCCAGAATTCACCGGATTTAATTTCCCAACAAATATCTTTAATAATTGG
This sequence comes from Yeosuana marina, assembly GCF_011762485.1. GTDB lineage: Bacteria > Bacteroidota > Bacteroidia > Flavobacteriales > Flavobacteriaceae > Yeosuana > Yeosuana marina. Next base: position 51,791 of record NZ_JAAKGI010000014.1, on the reverse strand, counting down.
CCTATCATGATAAGTAATCGAAACACCGCTAAATTTAACCAAAGGATTTATTTCTGATGTAATTGGATTGTACGACTGTGGCAAATCGTTTACAAAACTTTTATACTGTTTATTTTCTGGTTTTTCAAAAAGAATAAGATTATCATCCTTCAATTGATAAACAACCTCAATAAAACTTAAAATATCACTTATTCGATTTGTAATTTGAATAATGGTAATATGTGTGCTTAATTCAGATAACGTTTTATGAATAGTGACACGTGATGTTATATCTAAATTACCAAACACATTATCAACAATCAGATAATCAGGTTGCTTTGAAATAATATGTTGTAATAAAGCTTTTCTTCTTTCTCCCTCAGATGAATTTTGGAGACTATTTTTTGTTTCAGTTACAACATCAAAACGTCCGTGACGTTGTTCTTCATCGATAAACTTATTTAAAGTAACTTCTGAGAAAACAGCACCATTTACACCTAAAAATATACTATTAATATCTCCAGAAATAATCTTTTCTATTAATTCTACTTTGTTATCGTTATTAGAAATATATATGGCAAAATGATGATTCAAATTCAATCGTTTTTCAAATGAAACCGTTTATAAAAATAAAAAACCTTTACACGTTTTATATCGTATAAAGGTTTTATTTGTGTTTAAAAGTTATGTTCTTTTAAGCTTTTTTATTTTTAGTGTGAAAAGAGACTAAACCTTCAATAGGTCTGCGCTCAAAATTACCAACTTTAAAGCCCATTTCTTCTGCTACTTCGGTGATCTCTTTTTGAGAAAAATAAGCAATAGATCCAGCAAAATGAACAGGAACTGTTTTTAATTCTTCCTTATACTGCATAATCATATTGGTCGCAAACAATCTAATACCTTTTTTAATAAGGTCGATGGTGTATGGAGAATCTTTATGCAAAAACATAAATTCGGCAAAACCCGCTAAATATGCATTCGGATTTGGCTGTTTGTAAATATTATATTTTATATAATCAGCCTCCATATTAAACTTGCTACCAAAAGCAATTTTAACATTTTCTGGCATATGATTAAAATAATAATCTCTAATTAATTGACGACCATAGTAATTTCCTGAGGCATCATCCATAATTGAATAACCAAGGGAAACTACACGTTGATGCAAATTTTCGCCGTCAAAATAACTACAGTTAGAACCTGTTCCTAAAATACAAACAACGGCAGCTTCTTTTTCATGATTAATTGTTGAATATACGGCAGCCATAGTATCTTCATTAACTTCAACATGTGCATCTGTAAAAATTTCTTCAAGAACTTCTTTTAGCATGAGTGTTGGCTTTTCTGTACCACAGCCTGCACCATAAAAATAGACATGAGTTACCAAATCTCTATTCTTTTTTAAATCCTTGTTCTTTAAAATAATTTTTCTCAGTTTCTTCTCAGATAAAATCGCAGGATTAAGTCCTTTTGTACGAATTTTTTCTAAAAGTTTATTTCCATTACTATCTACGGCTATCCAATCTGATTTTGTAGAGCCACTATCAACAATTAATATCATAAGTTATGAGCTAAAAAGCCACAGAGTTACTCCAATAGATGTAATTCTGTGGCTTAAAATTAATATTATAATGTACCGATATGCGTTGCTAAGTCAACTAATTTAGTTGAGTAACCAAATTCATTATCATACCAAGAAACTAATTTAAAGAAGTTATCATTTAAAGCAATACTAGCTTCAGCATCAAACACACTTGTCATAGGTTCTGAAACAAAATCTTGAGACACAACAGCTTCTTCTGTATAGCCTAAAATACCTTTTAAGTCAGTTTCAGAAGCTTTCTTTAAGGCAGCTTTAACTTCAGCCCAAGTAGCAGATTTTTCTGTTCTTACAGTTAAATCTACAACAGATACGTCAGGAGTCGGTACTCTAAATGCCATCCCTGTTAATTTTCCGTTTAATTCTGGAATTACTTTTCCAACGGCTTTTGCAGCTCCAGTTGAAGAAGGTATAATATTAGCTAAAGCACTTCTACCACCTCTCCAATCTTTTTTAGATGGACCGTCAACAGTTAATTGTGTTGCAGTTGTAGCATGAACTGTAGTCATTAAACCTTCAATAATTCCAAAGTTATCATTAATAACTTTAGCTAAAGGCGCTAAACAGTTTGTTGTACAAGATGCATTAGACACAATTGTATGACTTGCATTGATTTCTTTATGGTTAACACCCATAACAAACATAGGAGCGTCTGCTGAAGGAGCCGAAATAGCTACTTTTTTAGCACCTGCAGTAATGTGTTTTTGAGCACCTTCTAATGATGTAAAGATACCTGTACAATCTAATACAACATCAACACCAATGGCATCCCATTTTAAATCTTCTGGGTTACGTTCTGCAGTAACTCTAATTTCATTTCCGTTAACAATTAAATTTCCGTTTTTTACTTCGACTGTTCCATTGAATTTTCCATGAACAGAATCAAATTTTAATAAATAAGCTAAATGCTCTACATCTAGCAAATCATTAATTCCTACTATTTCAACATTTGGTCTTTCAGCTGCTACTCTGAAGGCAATTCTACCAATTCTACCAAATCCGTTAATTCCTAATTTTAATTTTGACATTTTGTTTATATTAAGATGTTAAGTTATGTGGCCATTATTTCAGACACACGCAATAATTCTAAATTTATTTTTGATTTTCCTTTTATGGCACTATCTAAGGGTGTTAACTCCATTTCATTGTTAATTAAACCCACCATATAATTGGTTTTTCCTGCTAGTAATGATTCAACAGCTTTTACTCCCATTCTACTGGCTAAAACACGATCAAAACAAGATGGTGCACCACCACGTTGCATATGTCCAAGTACGGATACTCTAACATCATAGCCTTCCATGTTTTCATCTACATAATCTTTTAATTCAAAGACACTTTTTCCTATTTTATCACCTTCAGCAACAATAACAATGCTTGATGTCTTTCCAGATTGTCTACTTCTTCTCAAAGATTCAACAAGTCTATCTAATCCCATATCTTCCTCAGGAATTAAAATTTCTTCTGCTCCTGCTCCAACACCTACATTTAAAGCTATGTGACCTGCATCTCTACCCATTACTTCAATAAAAAATAATCGGTTATGTGAACTTGCTGTATCTCGTATTTTATCTATGGCCTCTACAACAGTGTTTAAAGCAGTATCAAAACCTAAAGTGTGAGATGTTCCAAAGATATCATTATCAATCGTTCCTGGTATACCAATAACTGGAAAATCAAATTCTTGATTAAAAATCATTCCTCCAGTAAATGTACCATCACCTCCTATTAACACAAGCGCATCAATACCCGCCTTTGTTACTTGTTGATAAGCTAACTTTCTACCTTCTACAGTTCTAAACTCCATAGAGCGAGCTGATTTTAGTATGGTACCTCCTCTATTAATTATATCTTTTACGCTCCTCGCTGTCATAGGTTTAAAATCGCCTTGCATTAAACCCTCGTAACCTCTGTAAACCGCAACGCATTCAACATTATGGTATGCACATGTTCTAACAACAGAACGAACAGCGGCATTCATGCCTGGAGCATCTCCTCCTGATGTTAAAACACCTATTTTTTTTATTGTTTTTGGCATTTATTTTTTAATTATTTAGTAAAATTACTAAACTAAAATTAGATAATTAAGAGCAATCTAGTTTTTTTATGCAACTATCAAAACTACAACGATTTAGTTGATAAAAAACCATAATTTTTATTAAATTAACATTTAAAACCTCTAATTTTTGTTAATTATCCTTTTTTGATGGCTTTTTTACACTCACAAAATCGGGTAAGGTTTCGTCTGTTTTCTTGTCTGATTCTTGTGATGGATTTTTAACTGCCTTCTTAGTATTTTTAAATAGTTTTTGAAGTAATTCTTTAAAGGTATCAAAATCTACATTATAAGCAATTCCTACCCCTTGTGTGTACCCAATTTCTTCTCCAAAATTACGAATACTGTTTTCTCTATTAAATACTTTTGCCCGCAAAGTTCCCTCTTCATTTAGTAGGAATTCAATCTGTACATCACCAGCTATAACTGTTTGGGTTTCTCCTCCTACTGGAACACCTACCTTCCCATTTAAAAAAACATTATTTCCCAATTGAGTTTGTAAGGTTAAATCAAATCGATCATCTGTTTTATAATCAGGTCTGTTCTCTCCAACTTCATAATTTAAGCCTACGTTTAGTTTACTGTCGCCACTAGTAAAAATACCATTAATAATACCATTAAGTCGTTCTGCAATGGTACCTGAAAAATTAAGTTCACTTAAACCTCTTGAAAATGATCCAGTAGACAATAAATACAAGGCTTGATTTTGTCTATCATCTTTAGATTCTAATCTATAATTTAACTCAGATTTAATAGTTGAGTTTACATTAGGAAATTCAAATTCAAAAGTTGGTTCTGGTTGCTCTAGCTCTCCTGTTAGATTAATATTTAAATCAACAGGAATACTTCTATTTATAGGATTATCAAGTAAAGGTGATGGGTTTGCCTGTGTTTTATAAACCGCTTGCATATTAATACGTGCTTTTAAAGGATCTCCATCCCAAGCTAATGTTCCACCTGGTTGCACAATAAACTTCTTACCTATTAAACCACCGTAAGCAAAATTATAAACCCCTTCAAACACCGAAAAGTCACCATAAATATTAAACTTACCGTTGGTGTTAATTTCAACTAACATACCGCCTCGACCACGCCCTTTAAGTGCATGACCTGTGCTTTTATTGATGATAATTTCTATTTCAGCATCTTCAGTAATATCTAAATCAAAATCAAGTTCAAGCCCTTTAATATCATTAAAATTAAAATCGACGCCATTAATTCTTGCTTGTTTTTCATCTGGACTTAAAAAATGGATATACGAGTTGTCACCAAATGACTCCGTGTCGTTTAATGGTATCTTAAATACCGTACCTGCTTTAGTCTCTCCCTGAACATTAATATTTAACTGGTCTGCAGGCCCTTTTATGGTTGCTCTACCACCTACAAAGCCAGTACCATAATACAACGCATCTTCTGTTTCTGTTGTATTTAAAACTAAAAACCTTGGTGTATTTAAATCAAAATCTAAACTCCAATCTGATAAATTTACATGACTTAATGATCCACTAAGTTCTGCTTTAGATTTAAACTTGGTATCGGTTAATTGTAATTTATCGAAAATAAAACTTTGATTTTTTAGTTGCACGACTGTATTATCTGCGATATCATAATCAACATTTAAATATGGTATTCTAAATCCGCCATGGTTCAACAATAAATCCCCATTAATAGCTGGTTTTTTCAAATTACCTATCACTTTGGTCTTTCCAGAAACAGTGCCTCTGATGTTATTTAAAACATCATGAAGAAGTGGGTTTAAGGGCTGTAAATTAAAGTCTTTAAAATTGAGATCTACATCTATACCTGTGTAGCTATTGGCAACATTTATATTTCCAACGGCACTAAACGATTTTAAAACATCATCTTTAATCGAAACATCTACAAAATAGTTGGTTAAATTTTCGTTCCCTTTTATACTAGCATCAAATGATCCTAATTCAAAATCGTTAACCTTAAAATCATCTATAGTCACCGTTGAATTTGGTAAATAGCTCCCATTTTTTTGAAGAATATCTAACTTACCATTAACATTACCAGCCAGTTTTAAACTATCAATATCTGGTGTGATTTTAGCTAAATCGACATCCTTAAAATTAAGCCGTATATCTTTTTGTGTAGAATCTTTAATAAAACCCGAAAGTTTAATTTCTTCGTTATTATGGTTTATGCGAAGTTTATCGATATTAAAAGAAGACAAATCCTTACTGAAAGATATCTTATTAAAATTATCTTTATTTTCATTAATAAACCAAACATTGTCCTTTATGGTTACATCTGATTTTTTAAAACCTATTACAGATTGGTTTTCATCATTTATGGTATGATAAAAACTTAAATTATAAATGTCTTTATTTTTCTTACCTCCCTTAAATTCAGAACGCATAAACAGCGTATCATTAACTGTAACATTAATTAGGTTAAACTTTGATACATTGTAATATTTTGTTTTGATACTATCAACCTCTACATAGGTATTAAAAAGCGGATTGTTATTATCAACTTGCAACTCTATATTATGAGCAAAATTATCTAAATACTTTATTTCTGGTGATTTAAATGTTAGCCTAAAACCTTTTTCGTTACTTTCTACTTGTCCTTTTATAAAGGTGTTTTTGCCTAACTTAATTTCTGGATAAAAAACTTCAATAATCTTATTATAAATTTTAAAATTAAAGTCTATTGATTGGTCTTTTTTTACTTTATAAGGAATATAATTGGTATATATACTTCCAATAGAATTTTGGAATAACTTACTCAAATCGTTGAAAACAAACTTACCGCTTAGGCTTCCTTCCATAATATCTGGTGAATTTATTTCAATAAAGCGAGTGCCTTCATTAAAGCGGGAAGAAATTTCAAACTCTTTAAAATAATAAGTGTCTATTTGATTTTTATAAGAGGTGTTTTTAAAAGCTACTTGCCCGTGTGCATCATCAAAATTACTAGCATTCATATTCATTTTAATAGTACTCTGAAATATTGAAATGCTATCCTTAGTAACAAAATTTAAATCTTTTAAGTTGGCATAATACACATTGGCTTCAAAGTCATACTTTTTTATCTTTTCAGAAAAATCTACAAGACCGGTAAAATTCAGTTTTAAATTATTATCATTTACTATAAGATTTCCATCAAATATCTTGTTTCTTACATTTCCAGCTACTTTAATGTTCTTATAATCATAGTTATTATATACTAATTGAAACACATCGCCCTTAATTTGCGTATTTAATGTTTCGGCAACAAATCCATTTCCATTAACATCAAGGTTTAATGATACATTTCCAACCTTAGGCTCGTCGATGAGTGTTCCTAAATCAAAATCTTTAAAAATAATTTTTCCCGTATATGAAGCATTATCAATATTATTAACTCGACTCATGTTTAAGTTAGAATCAACAAAACCCAACTCTGTCTCAATATTAAGATCTGCTTTTATGGTTGAAGGTGTTACTTCTGACTGACCAACTAGAGTAAATTTTCCTAACCTGTCAAACGATGAAGGTATTGACGCTCCTAAAACATTTGGAAGAAGCGATTTTAAATCTTTAGAAGTGGATGATAAATTGCTAAATTTAGCCAGCATATAAAAATTATTATCTTCTTTACTAAATAGATTTTTAAAATTAAAATTACCGACAATCCTAGAGTTTCTGCTGGTATTTAGATAAAGATTATTAGCATTTAAATCATTTAAGGTACCAGATAAATTAACATTAAAACTTGCATATTGATTTTGACCAAATTCGTTATAGAACGTATTGAGTTCGTTAAGCAGAATTCTGGACTCTTTAAAATGAGCTGTTAAATGGACTTTATCTTCAAAAAATTTAAAATCTTCTCTATTATAGGTAAACTTTAAATCACCTTTTAAAATTGAATTCACAGTTTTAATTTGAAGATCATCAAAAGTCATATCTGTAAGTGTATAAGAGAAATTAGTCATCATGTTTTTAATGACTACTCCTCTACTGTCCTTAAGTGCCAGTGTGTTTATTCTAGCGCTTACATCGCTACCATTTATTAAAAAATTAGTAGCGTTAATATTTAAATCCTCAAAATCAAGCATGTTTACCGTTTCCTTGTTTTCATCAGATAACTTGAAAACACCGTCATAAATCGAGACATCACTTGATGATAGCAAAAAACTACTCTTTTCCTTTCTTGGATTATCATCTTCAAACTTTGCAACAAAAATATCTAGATTCGTATCTTTTGCATCCTTATATTTTTTAATATTGAACAAAAGCCCATAAATATCAATATCGCCAAAAACTAATTTTCCTTTAAGTGCATTTCTAACACTTAAAATAGACGTATTTAGTTCTGTTATGCTTATTAAAGTGTCCTTTTTATAGTCCTCGATGTAAATATTCTTAAGTTCAACATCACCATTAAATTGCAACCCTACTTTATCAATATTTATATTAGTTCCAAAATCTTTATTCAACAAATTAGTAACATAATTTCCTATGCTTGTTTGAACGGCTGGAATAGACACTATCAACACCAAAATGATGAATAATAACAGCAACACAGCTGCTATTTTTGATATTATTTTTAGAAACTTTTTGATAGTTGTTAAAGTTATGATTTTATTGAGAATGAATTACATTTGCATATACGAACAATTGAAATTCACAGATTTCTAATTGTTTTCAAAATTAACAATAATTATGCCTAATTCTAATTAATGAATAGACAAAATATTTATATACTAGGAATTGAATCATCATGCGATGATACGGCTGCTTCTATTATATGTAATGGCAAAATTTTAAGCAATGTTATTGCTAGTCAAAAAATCCATGAAGAGTATGGTGGTGTTGTGCCCGAACTGGCTTCAAGAGCACACCAACAAAACATTGTTCCTGTGGTAGCTCAAGCCTTAGCAAAAGCAAATATTACTAAAGAGCAACTGCACGCTATTGCATTCACCAGAGGTCCAGGTTTAATGGGATCACTTTTGGTTGGAACTTCCTTTGCTAAATCATTAGCTTATGGATTAAATATTCCTTTGATTGATGTTAACCATATGCAAGCTCATATTTTAGCACATTTTATTGATGAAAAAGGATTTAATAAACCACCATTCCCATTTCTAGCCATGACTATTTCTGGAGGCCACACGCAAATTGTAAAAGTGAAGCATTATTTTGATATGGAAGTTATTGGTGAAACTATTGATGATGCTGTTGGTGAAGCCTTTGATAAAAGTGGAAAAATATTAGGGTTAGGATATCCAGCAGGACCGGTTATTGATAAACTTGCTAAATTAGGAAACCCAAAAGCTTTTCAATTTACAAAACCTAAAGTTGACGGTTTAAACTTTAGTTTTTCAGGTTTAAAAACTGCCATTCTTTATTTTATTCAGAAAGAAACAAAAGCAAATCCTAAATTTATAGAAGAAAACTTAAATGATATTTGCGCCTCTATACAATATACCATCATTAGAATTTTAATTGATAAATTGAAACTGGCAACCAAACAAACAGGTATCAAACATATTGCCATTGGTGGTGGTGTTTCAGCCAATTCTGGAATACGACAAGCTTTAAAAGATGGTGAACAAAAATATGGATGGACAACGTATGTTCCTAAATTTGAGTTTACCACAGATAACGCTGCTATGATAGCGATTGTTGGCTATTTAAAATATTTAGAAGGTGATTTTTCAGAACAAAATATTACAGCTTCAGCAAGATTAAAAATTTAATATGCAATTATTTTATAATCCAGACATAACCGAAAATACAACTCAATTTACTTTTGATAAGGATGAAAGCAGACATATAGTCAAAGTATTGCGAAAAACCTCTGGAGACACTTTACATATTACCAATGGAAATGGCTGGTTATTTGCTGCTGAAATTACAATACCAGATATAAAAAACTGTGTCGTTAATATTGTTTCAAAAACATTTAAAGAAAAGCAATCATATAAACTACATTTGGCCGTAGCTCCAACAAAAATGAATGACCGCTACGAATGGTTTTTAGAAAAAGCGACCGAAATTGGAATTGATACTATCACTCCTATTATTTGCGATCATAGTGAACGAAAGGTTATTAAATTAGACCGTTTTGAAAAGATTTTGCAATCTGCCATGAAACAATCACTAAATTGTTATCTTCCTAAATTAAATGAAGCTATTTCTTTTAAAGACTTTCTAAATCAAGAGTTTAAAGGTCAATTATTTATAGCACATTGTGAAGAAACTGATAAAAAATCACTTAAAAATGAGATTGAAAACAACAAAGATATTACTATTTTAATTGGTCCTGAGGGTGATTTTAGTGTTAAAGAAATTGAAATGGCTATAGCTAATAGTTTTATTCCTGTAACTTTGGGTGACACGAGATTACGAACTGAAACAGCTGCTATAGTAGCTTGTCATAGTGTCGCATTTATAAACGAATAATATGCAAAGAGTATTCATCCTTTTAATTTTTAGCTTTTCATTTTTAACAGTATTTGCTCAAGAAATTGCGCTTTTAAAATACAAAGGTGGTGGTGATTGGTATGCCAATCCAACCTCTTTACCAAACTTAGTTACCTTTTGTAATGCTAATATTAATACGCACATAAAACCAAACCCTGAAACGGTTGAAGTTGGTAGTCCTGATATTTTTCAGTACGCTTTTCTTCATATGACAGGGCATGGAAATGTATTTTTTAACGAAGATGAAGCAGAAAATTTACGTAATTATTTAATGTCTGGAGGATTTTTACATATTGATGATAACTATGGTATGGAGCCTTACCTTGGTAAGGAATTAAAAAAAGTGTTTCCAGACCAAGAATTAATAGAACTTCCTGCAAAACATCCTATATTTAGTAGTGCTTATAAATTCCCTGATGGATTACCAAAAATTCATGAACATAATGGCAAACGACCCCAGGCCTTTGGGCTTTTTTATAAAGATCGTCTTGTTTTATTATTTACGTATGAATGCGATTTAGGTGATGGTTGGGAAGATGAAGCTGTTCATAACGACCCCTCTGAAGTGAGGGAAAAAGCGTTAAAAATGGGTGCTAATATTATTAAATATGTTTTTGAACATTAAATTGAATAGATTTTAAATAAAATCCAAACAACTATTGCAACTCAATCACTACAATACAAATTTTAAGAAAAGAACATTTCCTGTTATTTTAGTATCAGAAAATGTTACCAACGCGGCTAATATTGGCAGTCTATTTAGAATTTCAGATGCTTTCGGAGTTGAAAAATTAATCCTTTGTGGCGAACTTATTCCGTTAGGAAGAAAAATGGCTAAAACCTCGAGGGCCACTGAAAAAATAGTTGATTATGAAATAAATCATTCTGCATTAGAAACGGTTGAATCTTTAAAAAGTAAAGGATTTCAAATTATTTCTTTAGAAATTACTAGTCAGAGTAAACCTATCCACTCATTTATTTTTTCAAAAGAAAAACCCATCGCTTTAATTATTGGCGATGAAAATTTTGGTGTTTCTGAAGACATTCTAAAGCTATCAGATGAAACTTTACATATTGATATGTTTGGTCAAAATAGTAGCATGAATGTGGTTCAAGCTACTAATATTGCTTTATTTGAAATAACTAAACAACTTTTGTAACCTCGTTGTAAAAGCAGAGTATTCCTTATATTCTTAATTTCAATTTATTAGATAGCTTTAATAGGTTAATAAAAACGCTAAATAATATTATATTTACTAAATGAATTCAAAGATTATTGCAAATGGTATTTTAAGAGCTATTGGTATCGTTTTAGGAATAGCTCTATTATTCTATTTTTTATATAAAATAGAGTCGGTCATTGTTTATATAGCAATTGCTGTTGTAATTTCTTTAATAGGCAGACCTATTGTTTTGTTTTTACGGCATCGATTAAAATTTAAAAACACCATAGCTGTTATTGTCACCATGCTTCTTCTTATTGGTTTATTTGTAGGTTTAGTGCTTTTGTTTATTCCATTAATTGTAGAGCAAGGTCATAATTTATCGCTTCTGGATATAAAAAAATTACAGCTTAATATTGAAAGCTTATATCAAGAAGTTATCTCATATTTTCAACTTAAAAATATTGATATTGAACAATCATTCGAAAATTCTAGCTGGTTATCAAAAATAGATTACTCAATAATTCCTGATTTTTTAAACTCTGTAATTAGTGGTCTAGGAAGTTTTAGCGTTGGATTATTTTCTGTTTTGTTTATCTCGTTTTTCTTTTTAAAAGACAGCAAGCTATTTGAAAATGGTATTTTAATTTTCGTTCCAAAATCCAAAGAGTCTGGCTTAACAAATTCTTTTAATAAAATTAAAGATTTATTGTCGAGATATTTTGTTGGTCTTATTTTTCAAATACTTATTTTATTTATTATCTACACCGTTGGTTTACTTATTGTCGGGGTTGAAAACGCCGTAGTCATTGCTTTTTTATGTGCATTGCTAAATTTAGTTCCTTATGTTGGACCAATTGTTGGAGGTGTTTTAATGCTTACACTAACAATGACGAGCAATCTCGGAGAAGGATTCTCAACTGTTATTTTTTCTAAAATTATTTGGGTTTCAGTTGTGTTTATCTTTGGACAACTTGTTGATAATTTTGGTAGTCAGCCCATTATTTTTTCTAAAAGTGTGAAGTCTCATCCTTTAGAAATCTTTTTAGTTATTTTAATTGCTGGGATGCTTTTTGGTGTTATAGGGTTAATTGTTGCTATCCCCGCTTACACAGCAATTAAAGTTGTCTTAAAAGAATTTTTGTCTGAAAATGAAATTGTTAAAAAACTAACTAAGGGTTTATAATACAGTTTGAATACTTCCATTTTAAATATTAAAATTCAAGATTTTATAACAGAGAATACAAAATCAGAAATCACATCTATTCTATTAAAAGGAACGCAATTTACAAGCGTTGAAACTAAAGAAATTATTGAACAGATTGAAGCTAAAAAGAAGTGCGAACATAAATTACCAACTTGGTTTAAAATTAAAAAAATTTACTATCCTAATAAATTAAATATTGAACAGACATCTTCTGAAGTAACTGCTAAATACAAATCAAAACTTATAGAGGGCAATACCATTATTGATCTCACTGGTGGTTTTGGTGTAGATTGCTATTATTTTTCAAGGCAATTTAAACACGTTGTGCATTGCGAATTAGATACATCTCTTTCTGAAATTGTTGATTATAATTATAAACAACTTCATATTAATAACATTAAAACCCACAACATAAATGGCCTTGACTTTATAAGTCAAAGTAAACAAAATTTTGACTGGGTTTATGTAGATCCTTCAAGGCGCCATGATAGTAAGGGAAAAGTGTTCTTTTTAAATGATTGCTTACCAAATATTCCAAAACATTTGGACACTATTTTTAAGCATACAAACAATATCATGATTAAAACGTCTCCTTTGCTTGATGTGTCTATTGGGATAAGTGAACTTAAATTTGTAAAAAGTATTCATGTTGTTGCTGTTAATAATGAAGTTAAGGAATTACTTTGGATTTTGGAGCAAGGTTACACGAATGAGATAACTGTAAAAACTGTAAACATAAAAAAAGAAGATGCCCTACATTTTGATTTTTTATTAGAAGAAGAAAAAAAACAAGAATCTCCATATTCGCAACCGCTTTCATATTTGTACGAACCCAATTCGGCGGTATTAAAAGCCGGTGCTTTTAATTCTATTGCAAAACAATTTGACGTTTACAAACTTCATAAACACTCTCATTTATATACAAATTCGTATCCAATTGAATTTCCAGGAAGACAATTTAAAATAGAACAGGTTGTACCATACCACATAAAATCCATAAAAAAATTAGGGATAGAAAAAGCGAATATTACAACTAGAAATTTTCTTGAAACCGTCCAACAAATCAGAAAAAAACTAAAATTAAAAGATGGTGGTGATATCTATTTGTTTTTTACTACGGATAATGAATCTAACAGAATAGTTATTATTACTTCTAAAATTTAAAAAATATTAAGATAATAAGCGTTTTTGTTTTTCGCTTTTCATGATACCTTTTACTGTTTTAAAAAGTTGTGCTTTAAGTCTTCTGTATTCCTTAAAATATCGTTTTACAGCAATTAATAATTCCCTATGCCTATCTTTATAAGCTTCTTCTTCTTTTAACTGGTCTTTGCCATCTACCATTATTTTAAGATTTCTTTCATGAGATGTTACTGTAGCTATTAGCTCGGTATTTTTAATACGAAGTGATTTTAAGAGGTCTACAATTTCTTTACTCCTTGAGAAATTTTTTGAATCAATTAATTGTAGCGTAAATAATTTTATTAAGTCTTCAAAAAAGTGTTCCTCGTCCTTAATAAAACGTAGTTCAGAAAGCCATTTGCTTGACTCTTCATGCATTAATTCTGCATTGAGCCACTCAATATATTTTGGTGATGATTTTATAACTTTCATAACTTAATTTTAAAAAAAGACAGAAAGCAATATCCTTCCAAAATTACTCTCTGTCTTAAAAATTGCTATAAAATAATAGCATAAAATTAAGTTCTTTAAATAAGAAAAAAAATGATAAATGTTAGCTTTGATATATTTTATTCGTGCAAAACTAAAAATGGAATATCTGTATGATAACTAATTTCTTTTACTGTAGGATGAAATAAAATACGTTGAAAGTAATTTAAATTTTTAGCAACCATGGTTATTAAATCAATATTGTGTTCCTCAACATAAGATTGAATTGCAGATTCAATGTGATTATTAGTTAAATGATGGAAGCTGTAATTATGATTTACGAAATGGTCTTCTAAATACCCTTTATTAATTTGTTGATCTAAATTTAATTTCCCTCCTTTTTTATTAATGTGCAAAACGCTAATTGAAGCATTATAAGCATCAAGTATTTCCAATACAGGCTTTAAAAGTTCTGATGAATAAAATGAAGAAAAATCAGTTGGAAAAGCAATTTCTTTAGGCTTTTTATATTTTGCATTTTCTGGGACTACTAATGTTGAACAGTGTATTCGCGTTATAACATCACCCGTATTACTTCCTATAATTAATTTTTTTAACCCTGAGGCGCCTTTTGTTCCCATTACAATCATGTCTATTTTATTTTCGGAAACATGCTTTCTAATTGAATCTATAAAATAATTATAATCTGTAAGTGTAAAAAATCTATTATTCCCTTTTAACTGTAAATTGCTAATGCGTTTTAAAAGTTCTTTTAATTTTGTTTTAGATGGTTTAACATAAGACTCATCTATAACTGTTTGTGCAGGTATATAAGTTCTATCAATATCTACAAGTGCATTGATAGTATTAACATGTAAAAAGTAAAAATTGCATGACTCCTTTTCAAAGAACTTAAGAGCATACTTAATAGCATTCCAAGAATTTTCTGAAAAATCGGTTGGGATTAAAATATTTTTCATTACCATACAACAACTAATTAAAAACAAAAATATGTTCAAGATATATCACAAAAAATGATATAAATCATATTTAGTTGGTATAGTAGCAACTTAATTTATTTGCTCAAGCTTTTTAATGTCTAATATTTTAATATTTCTAGCTTCAATTTCTATTAAACCCTCTTTTTTAAAACTCGATAAGGTTCTTATCAATGTTTCTGTTGCTATTCCTGCAACACTAGCTAAATCATTTCTTGAAATCTTTATAGGTTCTCCCGATTTATTGTTTAGTTTTTCTGCAAATTTAAGTATGGTAGATGCTGTTTTTTTGTTAACAGAACTATAGGCCATATCGAGGAGCTGATCTCTTGCTCCAGATAGGTCGTCAGTTAATAATTGAATAAGTTCTAAGGTTATTTTATGATTATTGTCTAAAATATCTTTTAATTCGTGCTTGGAAACACCTACTAACTCCACATCTTTTATGGCCATAGCAGATTCTTGGTATGGAATGTTTTGCATGAAAGAGGTGTATCCAAATAATTCGTCTTCTTGATATAAATTAGTTGTTAGTTCTTTTCCATCATGATCAAACTTAAAGTTTTTAACCACTCCTTTTCTTATTAAAAAAATAAAATTTGAATTATTGCCTTCTTCATAAATCAAATCACCTTTTGCATATTTAAATACTTTTCCATTATCATCAAAAAAGTTTTTTAAATCATTAAGAGTTCTTATTTCATCTTGCGAGTCTTCGGCGTTTTCATATGTTGGGTTTTCTAATTGTTGCTCTCTTAAAATAGCAACTTTAGCTATTCTACTTTCAATAGCACTTATAAGTTCTTCTTCATTAAATGGCTTGGTAATATAATCGTCTGCACCAAGATTCATGCCTTTTCTAATATCTTGTCGTTCTGTTTTTGCAGATAAAAAAATAAAAGGAATATGTTTAGTGATATCACTTTTTGATAATGCTCCTAACACACCGTAACCATCTAGTTCTGGCATCATTATATCACAAACAATAATATTTGGAATATATCTTTTTGCAACTTCTACTCCTACTCTTCCGTTTGAAGCCGTTTCTACTTGATATCCTGATAACTCTAATAGTTCAGCCGTATTTTCTCTTAAAACAACATCATCTTCTATTAATAGTACTTTTTTCATTATAGGGGTTTATTTGGTATGGTTATAGTAAATGTAGTTCCTTTATTTTCTTCGCTTACAAACTTAATATTTCCACCTAAATTCTCAAGGTGTGTTTTTACAATATTCAACCCAATACCTGTTCCTTGAGTTAGTAAGGCATTTTCAGCTCTAAAATAACGATTAAAAATATTCTTTTGATCTTTTTTAGGAATCCCAATACCTTTATCTTTTATATCAAATGTAGTTTTATCATAGTTTTGTCTCACATCTATTTCTATTTCTGTGTCTTCTGGCGAATATTTTATCGCATTGTGAACTAAATTTGATAATGCGAGCTCAACTATTTTTTCGTCTTGATATAAAGACATGTCATCAATATTATCTGGGTACTTGATTTTCTGACCTTGTTTTAATAATAAATTACAACTATAAACCACTTCGTTTAGCACTTTACTTAATTTGAAATCACTAAAATTATATTTAATTTTTCCAGTTTCTAGTTTATCGATTGATAAAAAGTCATTTAAAATATTATTTAAATAATGTACTCTATCTGTAATGGTCTTTAAATGCTTCTCGCGGTTTTCTTGCTGTTCTGTTAATTTATATTTCCCTAAAAGCATAGTAGATGTTAAAATACCACTTAAAGGTGTTTTAAACTCATGAGATACTAATGATAAAAACTTTGTTTTTAACTCATTAAGTTCAATCTCTTTTTGCAGAGCTATTTTAGTGTTTTTTTCGGCTTCAATACGTTTTATATTTTCAGCTTCTAATTCTGTATTTAAAATTTGTAATTTGTTAACAGCTTGACTTAACTCTTTTGTACGTTTTAAAACTTTTTCTTCTAATTGTGTATTTAACTCTAAAATTTGTTGTTCATGTCTCTTTCGTGCAGAAATATCAATTACAAGAGCCATAACATACTTTTTTTCTTGAAACTCAAAAGGGTTTAATCCTATTTCTAAAGGAAAAACAGTATTATCTTTTCTCAAACCATAAAGATCTCTTCCTAACCCCATTTTTCTACTTACATTCTGCTTTACAAACCCTTTGAAATATCCAGAATGCTTAGCATGATATTCTTTAGGAATTAACTCATTGATGTGTAAACCAATAAGTTCTTTATTGCCGTAGCCAAACATTTTTTCTACAGATATATTTGTAGCAACAACATTTTGTGAATTATTAACTACAATAACACCTTCAGAAACTGCTTCAAAAAGTATATTAAAAACATCTTGTTCCTTCTGAAACATTTACCCTTTTTATTGAAAATTTATTGATTAAAAATACAAAAAATAAACAAAGTTTCTATAAAATGACTAGTTGTGTTAGTATTTATATTATAATTTTAAATATTAAAAAAAACAGAACACTGTAACCTATTGATTAATAACTTTTTTTATAAATTTTAATTTAAATATTAAATCATGAAACAATCATTTAATACTATTGTTAACTCTAACAATCTCGTTCTTGTTGATTTTTTTGCAGATTGGTGTGGCCCTTGCAAAACACTTGCTCCTATTTTAAAAGATGTAAAAAAAGAACTTGGTGACGACAAAAAATTATAAAAATTGATGTTGATAAAAATCAAATGTTATCCTCAAAATACCAAGTAAAAGGAGTCCCAACGATGATTCTTTTTAAAAATGGCAAGCAACTTTGGAGGCAATCTGGAGTTGTAGATAAAAACAGTATAGTTTCTATTATAAAATCCCATTTTTAAATCAGGAATATTTACATATACTTAGCAATAAAAGAATGACAAATGTCATACAAATATAAAATTTACAAGCGTAAATTTGCATAAACTTTATTAACAAAAAATCATATTGAATCTTTTAGCCTCAAAAAATGGCTCAAATTTTTAAATATGTTTTTATAAATTTTCTAATCATGAAATCATTTTATTTAAAATTATTTTTTCTAAGCTTTTCTGCTGTAGCATTTTCACAAACAGGACACATTATGCAAGGTGTTGGAGCAGTTAACATGTCAATGGGTGGAGCTTCAACAGCACAACCCTTGGATATTTCAGGTGCATTACAATGGAATCCTGCTTCAATTTCAGTTTTTAACGAAAAAATCTTAAAATTCGATATTGGCTTATTTTCTGGGTCACCAAAATTATATTCAACATTTGGTCCATTTACAGGTTCTGCAGAGGACGACAAAGGTCTTTCTCCTATGCCAGCCTTAGCCATGGTTTGGGGAAAAGAAGGAAGCAAGCACACTTTTGGAGTTTCTGCATTTGGTATTAGTGGATTTGGTGTAGATTTTGCTGAAGATTTGAATTACCCACAAGATTTACTAGGAAACCCAAATCCAAATTTTAATCCAAACGAACCTACAAACCCTATTAATTTTCCACAATTTGCAGGCGGTTTTGGTAACCTATATTCAGATTATATGTTATTGCAAGTTGGTTTTACTTGGGCATATCAAGTTTCTGAAAAATTTTCAATTGGAGTTGAACCTACCATAAATTATGGAGCGTTAAAGATAGGTCCAAATCCATTAGCAAGACCTGATTTTACAGGAAAAGGATATCCAACAAGTGACAGAGCTGGATCAATTGGTTTTGGTGCTCAAATTGGTATGTTTTATGATACCCAGAGTGGATTTAAAATTGGAGCATCTTACAAAACTGAACAATATTTTGGAGACATGAAATTTGATAGTAAATATTTAGATGGTAGCAAAGCTCCTGAAGCTAAATTTACTATGAATTATCCTGCTGTATATTCTATTGGTATAGGATATTCTAAAACAAATTTCGATTTTGCTTTAGATTATCGTTATGTTGATTATGAAAATGCCGAAGGATTTGAAAAATCAGGTTGGGAAGTTGCAGATAATGGATTCCCAACAGGTGCAGTAAATGGTTTTGGATGGAAAAGTATAAGCATTATATCAACAGGTTTACAATATAAAGGCATTGATAAATTGCCACTAAGAGTTGGGTATACCTATAGTAGCAATCCAATTAATGAAGATGAAAATTTAACATTCTTCTCTATGCCAGCTACAGCAGTAATTGCACATGCCTTCCAATTTGGATTTAGTTATCCTATTAACGACAGCTTTAGTTTTGATGCTGTATATCATCATGGTATAAGTGATGGCAAAACTAAAGGGACAATGTTGAATCCAACTCCAGATGTTATGGGTGGATCATGGAATGCAGACACAAATCCTCTTGGAGCTATCCCAAGTTCTGTAAGTTATGATATGACTACTGATTTAGTTATGGTTGGTATTACTTATACATTTAATAAATAAAATGAATGGACGGCTGTTGTTTTAAACAACACAAACTTTTATAAACAGTTTACAACTAATAAAACCCAGAGAAATATTTCTCTGGGTTTTTACTTATAATCAAATTGTATTTGTAAGCATTTATGTATATTTGAGTTTATTTATATTAGAATATAACTACTAGTTTATATATTCTGATGTTGTGCTTCATATTAACCAACCACTAACCAATGATAACATTCTTTAGAAAAATCAGACAAGGATTGCTGACTGAAAATAAATTCAGCAAATATTTGCTTTATGCAATTGGAGAAATAATTCTTGTAGTAATAGGAATTTTAATTGCACTACAAATTAATAATTGGAACGAAACAAATAAAAATAGACAACAAGAGCTAATAATTCTTGAAAATATTCTTCAAGACTTAAAAAATGATAAAGTTGGGTTAAATAACATAATTGAGAAGAAAAAGTAAGGTTGCCTCTGCAGAATTAATGGTAAGCTATTACAACGGATTAAAAATAAAAAAGCTATCTGATTATTATTTCAATTGGACAAATGTACTCTATTGGGAAGCTCATAATCCAAGAAATATTGCATTTAAAGAATTGGTTAATTCGGGGAATGTATCAATAATTAAGAACGCGAATATTAGAAACTCACTTCTTGAAATTAATGCTTCATACGATGAATTATTTGAGGTTAGACAGCATATGTATGATGATTATACTCTTTATTTATATAGTCCATATTCTGAAATAATAAATTATGAAGATGGCATTAAAGTTTGGGCTAATCCCAATATAGAAATAGAATTATCCGAAGAAGATGTTGTAATTGCTTTGAAAAATAAGGCAATAAAAAATGGATTTACCCTAGCATCCTTTAATAATAATTTACTAAAAGACCAACTGATTCAAATATTGAAAAATGTTGAATTAACGATTACATTAATTGAAAAAGAAATTAAAAAATAACAAAAGCACAACAAAGAACTGAGCTAAAATCTTTACTTAATCCAACCTTAAGACCTTTATTTTATTTCTTGTCGAGATAATTTTTCCCTCATCTTGTAATTGTTTCATGATTCTGGTAATCACAACTCTTGATGTATTCAGATCATTTGCAATTTCTTGATGTGTAATTTGTATCGTTTTTTTATTAGATCGATTAGCTTTTTCTACCAAGTATTTAATTAAGCGTTCGTGCAAACCCTTAAATGCTAAATCATCAATAGACTCTAACATTCCCATCAACCTAAAATGATAACTATCTATGATATAACGTCTCCATGATTTGTATTTTACAAGCCACTCATCAATCTTATCAACAGGAACAAAAACAGCTTCCAAATCTGACTCTATTAGAGCTTCAAAAACACTTTTCTTAGTTTCTATACAGTTAATAAATGAAATAGCGCAAGTGTCTCCAGGTTTTAAATAGTACAAGGCTAGTTCTCCACCTTCTTTTGCTTGCCTAATGACTTTAACAGCTCCTTCAAAAATTAAAGGGATATGGGTCAAATCATCCCCAATATCAACTAAGAGTTCTCCTGCTTTAATTTTATCAAAGTTACCAATTTCAAGAATTTGCTTGATGAGTTCTTCTTCAAAAATTGGTGAATAATATTTTATAAATTTTTCACGAAGAATTTTATCGTTTCTCATCAGAAATGGTATTAAAAATTATTTTAACAAAAAGAAAAAAAGGACCTCAAATAAAGTAGGTCCTTTTGTATATATTTAAACATCATTTTTTTATAACTTTAAAAACTATTAGCACCCACCTTCAACCGGCTTTTTCTTTTTCTTTTTAACCGTTATTATTTTTTTTGGTGCTGGTTGTACTTTTTTAATAACAGTAGAAGATGAATTTGAGTTTTTAATGGATTCATCTATGAAAGCTTTAATATCTGCAATAGGTTTCTCAATATTTACAGTATTTGCAACCAACTTATTTTGCAAGTAACTAATATCTACAGATAATAACTTAACATTATCAAACCCTAATTGATAGAGCATTAAAAAAGGGATATTAGCTTCTTCTGGCGTTTTACCATAGATAACCACTGTTTTTTTTGAATCTTTTAACTCAATAAATATTGATTGGTTCTCTTCACTTAAAATCTCAGGTGAAGGCATATTAATGGCATCTACCAAATGTCCTTTTTCGTATTCATATTGGCTTCTTACATCAATTAGCACTATATCTGGTTTATTGATTTCATTAAATGCCATTAGATAATCATTGTCCACTAATTTTTCCAAAGTGTCTTTGGTATTTATAGCATACATATTTTTAGGCCGTTCAAACGTTAAAACACCTATAATTACTGCTAGTATAAAAAGTGTTGAAGCAATCGATATACGTTTTACTTTTTCTAATTCTTTCATCTGTTTTTAATTTATTGTTTTAGAAGTAAGATGTAATGTCCTTTTTAAATTATCCATACCTATTTTTATAGCGATGGAAATAAAATTTATAATAGACATTTCATAACTTATAACGTTTTAAAATCAACAACCACCTTCAGCGGCTCTTTTCTTTTTCTTTTTAACTGTAATCACTTTTTTTGGAACAGGAACATTTAAATTAGAGTCTTCTGCCGTCATCTGATCTGGATACATAACTCCAAAAAACATACTAGCTGCTTTTCTTGTTGAATACAATTTATATTCTTCTGTAGACATTGTCTCTGTTGGTTCTGTTGGGTTAATAATAGTTGTAAACCATTTATTAATACCTCCATTTAAAACCCGAAGGTTTTTATAACCCAATCTGTCACACAATACCCAAGCTTGATCTGCATAAAAATTATCGTTTGAATAAAATATGACATCAAATTGATTTTGATTTAAATAGCCTTCAAAATCTTGATCTAATAAGTTTTGTAATGGAATATTTAAAGCATTAGGAAGTGAATAGTTATTATAACTATCCTCATCTCTTACATCAATTAATATAAATGAAGGATCCTGATTTATTATTTTATCAGCTAATTGATCTGTTGATATATATCTTTCAGGACTAATAGCATTACTTAATAATTGCTCAGATTTAATTCCTTTCTGCTTTTGATATTTTGGTAATACAACCAGTCCGCCTGCTAGCAAAACAAGAATTAATGCAAGAATTTTATATCTGAAAGATAAAACCTTGGCTACCGTTTTTTTAACCATCCTAATTTATTATTTAATTAATAAAATATTTTTTTAACTCGTTTTCTAACCATATCTGATACTGCAAATGCAACAACAGCAATAATGGAAAAACCAAATATGATCCAATACGGATTCCAATTAAATGAATCCATTAAGGTTATATTTCCTAAAAAATCTCCATCATAAATAGGTTCAAAGAATGAATATAGTTCAGAAAAAATAAATACGCCTACCATAATTCCAAGTACATAAATCCAAGCATCTAGTTTACCTATAGCAACTGCGCATAAACTTGTTCCTGGACAAAAACCACCCGCAACAAAGCCTACTCCCATAATAATACCACCAACTATTGCTCCCCATAAATATGTAGGGTGAACATATAACTGACTAACGTCTAAATAGCCCAGGTAGTCCATATAATAAATACCTATTACAGAAACTGCTGCTGCAGTAAAAAATACTTTTAACACGGCAAAATCGTAACCGTAAAATACACCAGCAAGTTTTCTTGATGATGAAAATCCTGAAGATTCTAAAACGAATCCGAAACAAATACCAATAAAAATGGCTATGATACTATCCCACTCCATTGAGATTATACCGTTAGGAATTAAAGGTCCCATAATTTTATTTTTTAATTTAATTTAAATCCAATTTTTTCTAAAGAAATAAGCAAAGGCATAAGCCGATCCAAAAATGGCCAACATGGTTATAAATCCGCCTGTTGATAATACTGCCATTCCACTAAGTGCTGCACCACTGGTACAGCCTCTAGCAATTTGAGCTCCTAGTCCAAACATTATTCCGCCGCCAAGAGCAAAAACAAGTCGTCGTTTACTTGTTATTTTTGGAGAATGTTGAACTCTCCATCTAATTCTACCAGCTAATCCTCCAGATATAAATGCGCCTATTAAAACACCTAATGCTTCAAAAACTAACCAAGTGTTCATTGGTGTATCTTCTTCACTTATAAACTTACTGTAATAAGCATTATTTTCAGCATGTGTTGGAGCTACTTCATCAACTATTGCAACGACGCTACTCTTCATAGCACCACTTGCTCCCAAGCCTCTTCCTGTTAAATAAAAGGTGAAAATGATTATAATCCCTAATAAGAACCCACCAAAATATGGATTCCAATACACATGACTATTTGTTTTGTTGTCTGTCTTCATAATTTATAATTTTAATAAAGATATCTAGTTAACTGACCTGCTTCTATCATGACAAATCTAAAAATGAGTCCGCCAATAATTACCAAGAGTGCTGGTACTACAACAGGCACTTTATAACCTATAAGTTCTATTAATTCTAGTATTGCAGGTACTAATAACCCTAATAAAACTACAAAGCCAAAGAACATTAACGTAAAATCTCCTCCTACAAGTAGTTCCATCGCTTCTAATTGTACTTGAGAGCCTGCATAATAGCCCATAATCATATGAACAATTAAAGCTAATTCAACAATAATTAACCCTAAGTCGATTCTGCCAAATAAATGTCTTTCTTGGACGCTCTTTGATAACAAGATGATAGCTGCAGCTCCTGTTGAAAGTCCAGAGGTTAAAAACAACGGACCAAGAATAGCATTATTCCAAAGTGGTCTGGCATTAAAAGCAGATAGTAAAATACCTGTATAAACACCAAGTATTAAAGATAAAGGAATTAATGCGTAAGCGATATTTATTCTATTTTTAATAACAAACGCTTCAAATGTATTCAAGAATTTAAATCGTCTAAACAGATTTAATTTAGATTCGATATTCCCAAAAGATTCTCTATAATAACTAAATGTCCAAAGAAATGATAAAGGTGTTACAATTAATAATACCCAAGCGCCCCATGACATTGGAGACTCAATTCTAAATGTTGTGTATAACTGCCAAGTAAATAATGGATGTGTTAAATCGTAAACCAAAGCCAATAAACCTAATGACAAGGCGATTGGAGGAATAATAGAAGTTATTTTAACAGCTGCCGGATAGTCTTTATCCTTACCTAAAACATAAAATAGCGCTGCAAAAAACAAGATTCCTGCTGCTAATCCACCTAAAAATAAATAGACAGCAATTGGCCAATGCCATATTTCTAATGAAGGATCTATATGTGGAATATGTCTCCCGCTTGTAAATAATTCTTCTTGCATAATATTGATACTTTAAATTAAGTAAAATACATGAGGATTAGTTCCTGCTTCAGGTGCTAACGTTTTGTATTTTCTGTTTTTTAATAATTGTGAAACTTCGCTATTAGGATTATCTAAATCTCCAAAATACATACACTTTGTAGGACAAACAGACACACAAGCTGGAAGCTGACCTTTTTCTAATCTATGATGACAGAATGTACATTTATCTACATAGCCATCAGGATGCTGATAACGTGCATCGTAGGGACAAGATTCAATACAAGCTCCGCAACCAATACATTCATTAGCCGTTACTAAAACAACACCACCCTCAACAATATGGCTTGCACCTGTTGGACAACATCTAACACATGGCGCATTATCACAATGATTGCAACGTTCTGATTTTAATTCTAACTCTACACTTGGATATGACCCATTTACAGTTTCTGTAATCCAGTCTCTACAATACCCATGTGGTACGTCATTTTCTGTTTGACAAGCCACAACGCAATCACTACATCCGACACATTTTAAAGTGTCTATTACCATTGCATATCTCATATCTCTGAAGTTTTATGTGGGTTTTCAGTTAATATTGAAACAAAATTACCTCGAAGTCCAGTACCTCCCATAATTGGATCAATAACTGTTTGTGAAATTAATTCGGTATCACTTACTCCTTTACCAAAGGCTCTTGATAGTTTTTTGTCGTTATGACCAAATCCATGATACATATATACAGAATCCCATCTTATTCGTTCTGTTATTCTAACTTTTATTGAAAACGTAGATACAATACCATCTTGATTTTTTAACCAGACTTCTTGATATTTTTTCAATCCAAGTATTCTAGCCACTTTAGGATTTACCCAAAGCGTATTTTCACTTTTTAAATCACTTAAATTTGGATTATTTATCGTTCTACTAAAGGTATGCATAGGCGATCTTCCATAGTTTAACCTATAAAAACCTTGTGGTGGTTCTGGATGCCTTGTATAAACCGGCATAGGGTCAAATCCTTTATTTGCCAACTGTTGTGAATAGAATTCGATTTTTCCACTTGGTGTATAAAATTCATACTCTTGTCCTTCTTCTAAAAATAATGGACCAGATGTTCTTTCAAAGTTTTTTACACCTATCTTTTTCATTTCATCTAAAGAAGTTCCCAATTTATTAAGCTGCCATTCAATAACTTCTTCAAAATCATTGTAATTAAAATAATCTCCTAAGCCTAAGCGTTCTCCAATTTGTTTACTAATCCACCAAGCTGGTTTAGAATCGTATTTAGGCTTAACAGCAGGGACTCTAACGGCTATAGAAGGCGTTCTGTTAGTTGCTGACCTTATACCATCGTATCGCTCTAAATACGTGCACTCTGGAAGAACTACATCAGCATACCCTGTAATTTCCATTGGCATGGTATCAATAACCACTAAAAACTCAACTTCATTAATGGCTTGTATTGTTTTTTCACGTTCTGGTAAGGTATTTATCAAATTAGTTCCTGCAACCATCCACGCTTTTATTGGATAGTCACTTTCTTCACTTTTCAGTGTTGCTTTTACTATTTCAGACGTAATACCCATTTGAGCAAACGGATATTTCTCTCCAATTTCTTCCCAACCCCATTTTGGTTCTGGATACTCTGGATGAGGAAATTTAGGAACTTTAAGACTTTCTTTAAAATAAAAACCTCCTCTGTTACCCCATGAGCCTAACAAACCATTTAAAATTGCTATGGCACGTTCACGTTGTGAATCATCTCCATACCAAACTACATGTCTTCCTGGATGAACAATTACCGACGGTGCAGCTGCAGCCATAATACGTGCTGTTTTTCTAATTTCGTCTGGTTTTATGGTTGTAATGCCATAGGCCCATTCTGGTGTAAATGGTTTTACATGTTGTTTTAATTGATCAAATCCTAAAGTATATTGTTCAACATACTTTTTATTATATAAGCCTTCTTCTATCAAGACGTGCATCCATGATAATAATAAAGCGATATCCGTTGCCGGTTTAATTGCTAACCAGTGTTTTGATTTACTCGCTGCTGTTGATAATCTTGGATCAACCGTAATGATTGTTGCTCCATTATCAATAGCGTCTGACATTTCTTGAACTTGAGAATTATGCATATTCTCACCAATATGAGAACCTATAAGCACTAAACATTTAGTATCCCTTATGTCTGTTGGTTCGGGAGATCCTACCCAAGACCCAAAGGTTAATCCAAATCCGGTCTCCCTTGGTCCTCTACATTGTGCGTACGCGGGTTCTGCAATCGTATCAGATCCATAGGCTTTAAACAAATGTTCTAAATGACTTCCTGGTGAACCGTGTTTAAGCAATGCAAACGACTCAGGACCGTACATTTCTTTAATATCTTTAAATTTTGAAGCTATTAAATCAAGGGCTTCTTCCCAACTTGCCTCTCTATAGGTTTCTTCACCGTTAATTGTAGTTCTAATTAATGGAGTTTTTAATCTGTCCTCGTCACTATACATACCTACACCACCTGTTCCTCTTGGGCAAAGGCGTCCGTTACAGTGTGTATCATCTTCATTTCCTATAATTTTTTTAATAGAGCCTTCTTCATCAGTATAAGCCCAAGCAGCACATTTCCAAAAGCATACTTCGCAATAGGTAGCAGATCTTATAAATTTTTTAGCAATGTTTTCTTTAACAGCGGCATCTAAATAGGAATTTACACCAAACATTTTAAATGCACTGGAAGTTGTTGCTAATCCTCCTAAACCTAAGGCAGAAATTTTAATAAATTTTCGTCTTGAAGTGGTCATAACTTTAAATGTTTTTACAGCAGTAAAGATATTTGTAAAAGCGTTTTAATAGTATGATAAATGTCATAAAATCAATGTTTTATATGTAACATTTGTTACACAAGTCTAAAAAAATTAATGTATCAGTAGGTTTTAAATAATTTGCATTTTAAAATGTTGTAACTTTGAATAACAACTCATTTAATGAAAAAAAAACACTTCATATTTGGCCTTTTTTCAGTGGTTATTTTACTGATTTTTATAGCGTTATATTTATTTAAAAGCGATATTTTTAAATCTGTTATTAATTCCGAAACTAACTATACTGATATTAAAGTAGGTAAAAATGAATCTTGTTTACAGTGTCATCAAAACACAACAGGCTACTCAAATTATCATAATCCAGAACTTATAGGTTGTTCTAGTTGCCATTTAGGAAATATTACTTCTACGAATAAAGAAGTCGCTCACAAAGGCATGATTTTGATTCCTGGCAACCTTTCTGATGCTAAACAAACTTGTGGAAAATGTCATGTAGAAGAATTAAATAAAATTAACTCTTCGTTAATGACTTCCAATAGTGGTATTGTGGCTATTGATAAATTCGTTTTTGGTGAAGCAGATGACCCCAATCATCAATTTCATATAAAAAACCTAAAAAATTCTGCAGCAGATAAACATTTAAGAGATTTATGTGCCAATTGCCATTTAGGTGCTGAAAAAACAGAATATGGTGAAATAACTCAATTAAGTCGTGGTGGTGGCTGTAATGCTTGTCACTTAAATTATTCGGTTGAAGCTAAAAATGATTTTGAAACTTATTTAACTTCCAACAAAAAGGAATTACCAAAATTTCATCCTTCAACTAATATTTTTGTTAATAACACCCATTGTTTTGGCTGCCATAGCAGATCTAGTAGAATTTCAACAAATTATGAAGGCTTACAAGAAACCTTACTAAACGAAGAAGATATTATCAATAATAATGACTACACTGTTTTAGAAGACAAGCGCGTTTATAAACATATGGAAGACGATGTACATCATGCCAAGGGATTATTATGTATTGATTGTCATTCATCTCATGAAGTTATGGGGACTGGGAAAAATTATACTCATGAAGAGGATGCTGTAGCTTTACAATGCAGCGATTGCCATTTTAAAGAACAGCCTAATACCATTCCTTATGATTCCTTAGATACTGAAAGTCTTTTGGTGTTTTTACATCGGGACTATAGCCATTCTGATAAAGAGATTATAGTTGCTAAAAAAGATGGTCATCCATTAGTGAACACCTACATAGATTCTACTGGAAATGCCTTTTTAATTAGTAAAAACGATGGTAGTTTACATCCTTTAAATCCACAATCAGAGGTTTGTTCAAGAGATATAGCGCATCAAAATGTAACTTGTAGCGCGTGCCATTCGTCATGGACGTCCCGTTGTATTGGGTGCCACAACCAATATGATGCCAACGAACCCAGAGCTTTTGATTTATTAGATAAAACATATGTAATAGGACAATGGAAAGAATATGTTGCCGAATTTTCATCGTCCCAACCAGCATTAGGGGTTAGAGAACACGATGGAAAAAACAGTATTGAGCCAGCGATTCCCGGAATGATTTTAACGATTGATAAAGGAAGTTTTGTTGGTAAACCAGATACTGATGTTTCTTTCCACAGACTCTATGCCCCTAATTCGCCTCATACTACCACAAAAGAGGTTAGAGATTGTAAATCGTGTCACGCCAATTCTGCTACTTTAGGTTTTGGCATGGGCTCTTTAGTTTACGATATGAATGAAGGAAAAGGAACTTGGATTTTTACTCCTGAATACGCGTTGAACCCTAATGATGATTTACCCGAAGATGCATGGATTCCATTCTTGAAAAACGTTAACAAAGATGTTGTTAATTCAACCAGAACCGATTTTAGACCTTTTAATGTTGAAGAACAAAAACGGATGCTTTTGGTTGGTGCCTGTTTGCAATGTCACAAAGATGATTCTAAAGTAATGAAACAAACTTTAGAATTTGGATTAGAACCTATTTTAAGAAAGAAAACGAATGAATGTGTTTTACCAGAAAAGTGATTTTTTAATAGTTTTCTAGTTCTCCCATTATTTCTCTCGCTTTTTCTAGATCTAAACTTGAAACTTGCAGTTCAACCTCAAATGTTGGCATATAATTCATTACCTGAGTTGTAAACTGATTTTTTAAGAAACATGGTATTCCTTCAAATTCTAATCTACTTTTCAGAACTAATAAATCTGACTCCAAATGAGAACTTTTAATTGTAATAAAATCCATAATATCCTTAATAAATTTTATCAGATACTTTAAAATTCATCTTATTAAATATAATAACTTTTTTAATATAATGATTATCGATTTATAAACTCACAAAACAAATCTTACCCACCAATAGTAATCATACTTCGGTTATTATTATGACGTTTTGGCTCTTGCAATTTTTCTAAAGTATCCATGCCGCCTCTAACTTTTAATTTATTTTGGACGGCTTTTTGAATAATCGGTTCAATAGATTTCCCTTTTCGAAGGGTGGTTAACAAATCAGATTCTGAAGAAGAAAATAAACAGTTTTTTAAGTGTCCGTTAGCGGTTAGCCGAAGTCTGTTACAAGAATCGCAAAACGGATTGGTTACCGAACTAATAATTGCAAAACTTCCTTTATACCCTTTAATTTTATAGTTTTTAGCTGTGTCATTTGAAGCATCTTGTAAGCGTTCAATAGTTTCTTCTGGAAAAGATGCGTTAACATAGGTCATTACTTCAGCATAAGACACCATATTGCTTAAATCCCATTTATTACCATCAAAAGGCATAAACTCAATAAAACGTATAGAGACTGGCAACTCTTTTGTTAGGTTGATAAAATCAATAATCTCATCATCATTAACACCACGCATCAATACGGCATTAATCTTCACGTTAAAACCTTCTTTTACCAAGAGTAAGATGTTGTTATAAACCACCTCAAATTGATCTCTGAGGGTTATTTTTTTAAACTTTTCTTTTACTAAAGAATCTAAACTCACATTAATATTGTTGACACCATATAACTTTAACGTATCAATAAATTTATGAATGATAATAGCATTGGTTGTTATTGATAATTCAACAGGTAAAGACGCTAATTTTTCTAAAACAAAAGGGATATCTTTTCTAATTAGAGGTTCGCCTCCAGTTAAGCGTATTTTAGTAACACCATGTTTAACAAATGTTTTGGCTATGTCATAAACCTCTTCATACTTCATGATATGGCTTTTAGGCGTTAGTTGAACACCTTCTGCCGGCATACAATAGAAACAGCGAAGATTACAACGCTCTACTAAAGAAATTCGTAAATATGTATGGTCTCGACCATGTGAATCTTGTAATATGTTATTTTTATTTGTCATTTAGTCGTGTCTAGCACCTTTTAATATTCTGAAAATATGTAAAACGGATGGAAAAATAGCATCCATAGATTCTTTTGCTCCGTTTGTTGATCCTGGCAACCCTAAAATTAACGTATTTTTTAAAGTTCCTGCGATGCTTCGCGATAACATTGAAAATGGCGTTCTATCTTGTCCGTAATTGCGGATAGCTTCTTCAATACCAGGAATTCTTCTGTCTAAAATAGACAATAACGCTTCAGGTGTGACATCTCTACTCGATAATCCTGTTCCGCCTGTATAGATAATTAAATCGATTCCCTGTTGTTGAAATAGGTTTGCCTTTTCTTGAATACTATCAATTTCGTCTGGAATAATAATGTAGTTGGAAATTTTAACATCACATTCCTCTAGTTTTTTAATAATAGCTTTGCCCGCTTTGTCTTCTTTTTGTCCTGCTGAAATAGTATCAGAGCAAACTATCACAGCTGCTGTTAAATTCTTTCTAAATTTATCTGTAAAGTCTGATTTACCACCTTTTTTGTTAAGCAGTTTTATGTGATGAATTTCGATGCCTTTGTCAATTGGCTTTAGCATATCATACATGTTTAATGCGACTACGCTAGCTCCATGCATTGCTTCTACCTCTACTCCCGTTTTGTAAATCGTTTTTACAGTAAACAAAACCGTTATTTCCAACCCCTTTATTTCATATTCAACACTGGTGTATTCAATCGGTAACGGATGACAATCGGGCAAAATATCAGGAGTTCTTTTAACACCTAATAAGCCCGCTGCTTTACTCATGGCAAACACATTTCCTTTTGGAACGGTATCGTTTTTAATTGCCTCAATCGTTTCAATCTTGCTAACTTTTACAATGGCTTGTGCCATTGCTGTTCTTAATGTGGAACTCTTATGCGTGATATCGACCATAACTTAATTATTAACTTTCCATTGATGTGAATTATCTTCAAAAATCTCTTTTCCAAAGACCGGTACATTTGCTTTTATTTCTTCAACAATAAATTCTAAAGCATCAAAAACTGTTTTTCTATGTGGTGACGATACAAAAACGAACAAGCAAATTTCTCCAACATTTACAGTTCCTAAACTATGATAAATATGCATACAGGTAAGTTCGAATTTTTCAAAGGCTGCTTCTCGAATCTCATGAAATTTTGCATTTGCCATGTCTTCATAAGCTGTATATTCTATAGCTGAGACAGTTTTATTGTTCACTAAATCTGCCCTAACCTGACCTAAAAAGATATTATGGGCACCAATACTTGTTTTGGTTTGATGTTTGGCTATTGAATTACCTATAAATTCAGATGAAATAGCACCTTTAATAAAAACATTTTTAGATTTTTTATCACTCATTTGTATTCTTTTTATGAGTCATTGAATTTGAATGGATTGCTTCAGTTGTTCCTCCTTCGCAATGACGGTTATTTAAAATTTCAATTATTTCTGAAGCACCTTCATTAATACTATAACAATCTTGAATATTATGTTTATTTAAAATGAAAACTGCCATTTTACATCTTATTCCTGACTGACAAAAAACAGCTTTTTTCTTATCTTTATCTATTAAATCTAAATGCTCTAAAAATGAACTTAAAGGAATATTAGTAACAGAAATACCTTCTACCTTTGGTTGTTCATGAACTTCTCTTACATCAATAAATTGAACGTTTTCTTGGTTCAAAAATTCCTTAATAGAACCTTCAAAATTTTCAACCTTACAAACAGAATCCATTTTTCGTTTATTGAAATCATCCTTATTTTTTAGAATGCTTTGAATTTCCTCGTCTAATCTATTTACTTTTATTGTAAAAGTTTTATTAGTTAACGCATCATAACACAATAACTTTCCTGAAAGCACCTCGCCAATTCCTAAAATTATTTTAAGCACTTCATTAGCTTGCATGGTTCCAATAATCCCAGGTAACACACCTAAAACGCCTACTTCTGAACAATTTGGAACCTCTCCTTGTTTAGGTATCTTTGGAAACGCACATCTGTAAGTTGGACCATTATTATAATTAAAAACTGCTACTTGACCTTGAAATTTAAAAATTGCTCCAAATACTAATGGTTTATTGGTGATGACGCAGGCATCATTAATCAAATAACGCGTTTCAAAATTATCGGTTCCATCCACAATAATATCGTATTCATTGAATAACTCAATCGCATTTTGAAAGGTTAATTTTTCTGGATATGAAATTATTGTAATGCTGTTATTCAAGTCTAATAATCTATGTTTTGCGGCATCAGCTTTATTTTGTCCTAAAGAAGATGAACCAAACAACACTTGACGTTGAAGGTTAGACGTTTCAACCACATCAAAATCAATAATACCAATCGTTCCAACACCAGCCGCTACAAGGTATTGCAAAACCGGACAACCCAATCCGCCAGCGCCAACCACTAAAACCTTGGCTTTAGAAAGTTTGTTCTGGCCCGTTTGACCAATTTCTGAAAGTATAATATGTCGGTTATATCTATCCATAAATTCCTGCGAAAGCGGGAATCAAATCCTGCTTTAGCTTCATATTTTTATTATCCACCAGAAAAAGGTGGTAGCAAAACAATTTCGTTACTGAGTAATTTCGCTTCAACTGGCACTAACTCCTGATTTTGTGCCACTTGAAATTCTTTATTTTTCAAATTAGGATACTTTACAAATAACAATTCTAATAATTCTGAAATAATATTTCCTGAAAAATCAATTGTCTCTTCTTGACAATTAGTGACTTCGGTTAGCAATCCGAAATATTTAATTTTTATCAACATGTTCTATTTCTTTTAATTCTTCAGGTGTGTTAATGTTTGTTGTAAATACATCACATTCAGGGTTCAATTCTATATTTTTTACTATACACTGATTAAGAGCAACATGCAAACGGCGTTCATCATTCTGCAAAAGATTATAAAATATGGTTTCACAACGTTTTTTATACAATGCTATCAATGGCATTGGCTTACCATCACTTAAAATTTGAACAATATCGGCATCACCATCTTGTGCGTTAATTAGCATTTCTAAGATACTTGTTTTAATGAACGGAATATCACAACTTAACACCAAATTATAATCGGTTTTTGAATGACTTAATCCAGAATAAATACCTGCTAAAGGACCTGAATTTTTAATAACATCTTCAACTCGTTTCAACTTAAAAGCATCATAATCTGCATTATTGGAAACAATCATCATTTGAGATACCAAAGGTTTCATTGCTTCAATGCTATATTCAACAAATGATTTTCTATTTAGCTTCAAAAATCCTTTGTCTGTTCCCATTCTGGAGCTTTTTCCACCTGCTAAAATAATACCAGTTATGTCTTTTTTATCTATCATGATCACGTAAAAAATAATTTAAGACAAGCCATAACAAGAACTATTGCTAGCATATATCTGAGCTTTTTATTATTTAATTTTTTACTTCCTACATACCCACCTAAAACACCTCCAACAAGCGCTATAGCAACTAATATAAAAGATTCCCATTGTATAACAATTCCTGTACTTAGTTGCCCTATTAAACCTGACGCGGAATTCACCCAAATAAATAAGGCAGAAACAGCAGCCGCTTCTTTCATTTTTCCCCAATGCAACAATAAAATAACAGGAGTTAATATAATGCCTCCACCAATACCAATTAACCCAGAGAAAAAACCTATAACGCCACCAACGATAAGGCCTTGCCACAGTTTAACTTGTTTAATGCTATTACTTTCTTTTCCGAAGACATTCAGCATTTTTAATATAGCAAACACCAATAAAATTGCTAATATTTTTTTGTAAATAGAGGCATCTATCTCGATGGTCCCACCCAAAAAAGCAAAAGGAATAGAAGTTATAGCAAATGATAAAAACAGTTTTTTATTAAAATATCCTTCTTTAAAATAATAGTAAAATGATATACCTGCCACAAACAAATTAAGCAATAGCGCTGTAGGTTTCATGGTTTCTGGAGCAAACGAAAATAGTGCCATTAGGGCTAAATAACCACTAGCTCCTCCATGACCAACACTAGAATATAAAAAGGATATAATAGGTAATATCAACAGAAAAAGATAGATATTTTCTAATTGTAACATAGTTATAAACTTTTAATTTTTTCAAGTTGAACATCTAAAAAATCCCAACATTTTTTATTCATCTCTTCAAAAACAAGGATTAATGATTTTCCGTAGGATGTTAATTCTGTTCCTCCGCCCCCTTTACCTCCTATACTATTTACAGTTACCGGTTTTTTGGTTGTTTTATTAACAGCATTCA
Source organism: Yeosuana marina (assembly GCF_011762485.1). GTDB lineage: Bacteria > Bacteroidota > Bacteroidia > Flavobacteriales > Flavobacteriaceae > Yeosuana > Yeosuana marina. The sequence goes on along the minus strand of NZ_JAAKGI010000014.1, from coordinate 16,585 downwards.
TAAGATGCCATGCTTTTTTATATGAAATGTTAAGAGATTTAGCTGCTTTAGATAAGGAGCCAGTCTCTTCAATAGCTTTTAATAATTGTACTTTCCCTTCTCCAAGAAATTCTTTATCATCGAGTTCAATCCAGATTCTACTTTTTATTTTATAAGTCATCTCAAAAAAAATTAAATAGGAAGTAATAACACTTCAACCATATCATTAATCTTAATCTGGTCTAAATCTCCAGACATTTTTACCAAGGCATTCGAAATAGCAAACGTTTGTAGCATAGCAGAACTTTGTCCTTCTAAAATGGTAACCGTTCCATCATTATAAATAGCCTTTAAAAATTGAGGTCTATCTCCTTTCTTTTCAAAATTCGATGCTGAAATTGCCATGACTTTAGTTAAGGTATTTTTTAAGCCTGTCATTTTTTGTAACGCAGTATAAACATAGATATAAAAACAAGATAATGCCGCTGACGGATTTCCTGGAAGCGCAAATACCAAGGTATGATCGTTTTTTCCGAAGAATAAAGGCTTCCCAGGTTTTTGATTGACTTTATAGAAAATCTCTTCTATATCCAACTCTTTCAGAGCTTTACCTACAAAATCATAATCACCAACTGAAATACCTCCTGTAATTATAACCATGTCATTTTTTTCGACGGCCTCTTGTAGTTTATTATAGGTATCGTCAAAATTATCTTCAATTTTATGAATTGAAACATCCTCTAAACCAAGATTCAATAGTGCTGTTTTAAGCATTATCGAATTGCTTTCATATATTTTTCCGTAGGTTAATGGTTGCCCAGCTTCTATAAGTTCGTTACCTGTAGTTATTAATGCAATTGATGGTTTTTTGTAAACAGATACTTCGATAATTCCTAACGAACTCAGATAACCAATAGCTGCGGGTGTTAACTTTGTTCCTTTTTTTAAAGCTATTTCGTCGTTTTTAACCTGTTCTCCTGTAGGGCGAATATTCTGCTCCTCAACAGGATTGCTTTCAACAACAATAGCACCTTCTTTTGAAATCACCTTTTCTTGCATGATAACTGCATTCGCTGAATCTGGAACTGCAGCGCCTGTAAATATGCGAATAGCTTCTCCTTTTTTTAAAATGGGTTGATGAGAATCTCCTGCTTTTATTTCGCCAACTAACGAATATGTTAAATCGTTATGTAAATTAAGCGCATAACCATCCATAGCAGATTGCCTAAATGGAGGCATATTTATTGGAGAATAAACATCTGAAAACAGCACTAAATTAAGCGCATTTTCTATAGGTAAGGTTATTGATGTTGAAATAGTATTACCACTTTCAACCACAGCCTTTATAGCATCTTCAATACTTATCATTTTATTTTCGTTATGTCAAAACAAATATAACGAAATTGTTTAATAGTAGAATATGATATTAGTCAGTTATAAATCAAATTACTTTTAAGGAATAACATCTGAGCTATTTTAACACGCTAACCAACCAATACATATTCCCATAAAAAATAAAGCTAGTATTGCTAAGGTTCCTATTATTAAATCTTTAATTAGTCTTAAAAGACCTCCTTCATTTTTATAAGCAAAAAAAGTTCTTATTGAACCAAATATAATGTATATAACAAGAAAACCCTGAAGAAGAACAGGGTGTCTTCCCATAATAAAATAAAAAACAAGCGACGTAAATAACGCTAATAAAGTAGCTAAGGGTAGTGCAACTCTAGAAATTGAAAATTTATTTAAATCAAACATTTGTATTCATTTGTTACCTGCAATTTTACTATAAACTAATTCAAATAACAATAAATACTTTCCTTTATTGTTATATAAAACAACAAAACCCCACAAATAGTGAGGTTTTAAGTGTTGTGATCGCGACAGGATTCGAACCTAATCTGGAATCTCGCATATTTACTACATCTTTAGTGTCAATATTTGCAATTGTTGACCGATTTGTTAACCGATTAAGAAGTGTTTTCGATTTTCGTCCGTTACAAAGTTAAAATAATTTAATGAATCTCAATTCTTATTAAAGTAGCTTTATTAAAATATTTAATAAAAATGATTAATGTAACTAAGATGTGTATATCAATGAATACATACCTTTCCTTTTTTACCGCTATATCAGTAATTTTTAGTAATATAGCATTATTTTACCAAATGATATGATTCCAACCTCTTTTTTTACCGCTATAACGGTGATTTTAAAAAATTTTCTGCATTTTTATCCTTTTTGATTCCAAAAATTATTACATTTACTGCTTAAACGGTAAAAAATGAATGATTTAGATTTAGGTGCTTTAATAAAAGTCCATCGTAAAGAAGCAGGACTCACACAGCTTGAATTAGCAAATCTAGCAGGAATAGGGAAAACAACCGTTTTTGATATTGAAAAAAACAAAGAAACGGTTCGTTGGAGTAACCTTTTAGCCGTGCTCGAAGTTTTGAATATTAAAGTAGAGTTTAAAAGTCCATTGCCTAAATAATGATAACAATGAGAAAAGCGGTTGTAATGGTACATGGAAAAAGAGCTGGGGTGTTAACTGAGGTCTCCCCCAGCGAATATACCTTTGAATATGATCATAATTATGATGGTGTGCCTATTTCTTTGACCATGCCTACTAACCACAAAACATATGGCTATAAATCATTCCCTCCTTTTTTTGAAGGTTTATTACCTGAAGGTGTTATGTTAGAAGGCTTATTAAAGATTGCCAAAATAGATAAAAACGATTATTTTTCTCAGTTAATTGCTACTGGAAGCGATTTAGTAGGCGCTGTAACAGTCAAATTATTAGACAATGAATAGATGCCCTATTACATACGAATTATGTGGTAACAAAAAATACAGTGAAAAGGGACTTCGAAAGATAGCTCCTAAATTGACGTATTTGAATGATTTACCCTTTACAGCAGCTGAACTTCGACGAGAAGCTGCCAATAGAGCAAAAAAAATATCTATTCAAGGTGTTCAGCCTAAATTGAGTGCTTCCATTTCTGTAGTTGACCAGGAGTTTAAAATTGTAGACCAATTTGGAACATACATTATAAAACCTCAAAATGATTTATTCCCTCAACTACCAGAAAATGAAGATTTAACAATGCGAATGGCTTCTACCTTTAACTTGGAAGTTCCATTTCATGGTATGGTCTACGGAAAAGATGGCAGCTTATCTTATTTTATAAAACGATTTGACCGATACGGAAAAGGCAAAAAATATGCTACAGAAGATTTTGCACAATTAACTGGTAACACAAGAGATACCAAGTATCGTTTTACAATGGAAAAACTAATACCAGTTATTGACGAATTTTGCTCATTTCCAGCTGTAGAAAAGGCTGATTTTTTCAAACGGATTCTTTTTTGTTTTGTCACAGGTAATGAAGATATGCACTTGAAAAACTTTTCACTAATTACAAAAAAAGGGAAAACAATGTTAGCTCCAGTATACGATTTTTTAAATTCAAGTATTGCGATTAAAAACCCAGAAGAAGAAATTGCATTAACCTTAAAGGGGAAAAAAAGCAATCTCAAAACAACTGATTTTATCGATTATTACGCTAAAGAACGCTTACAATTGAGCGACAAAGCATTAGATACAATTTTAAAGCAAATACAAAATACAATTCCTAAATGGAAAGCCTTAATTGACATTTCTTTTCTTTCTGATGAAATGAAAGAAAAGTATTTTAATATTTTTGAAGGTAGATTGAAATTATTTCCTTTTTAAATTAAACCACCATATATTGAGTCACAAATCACTCTTGTCTTATGACATTCAATAGGCGCTCAACTTGTGGGTGACTTGTTCAGTAGCTTGCTCGATAACCTTTTCAGAATCCGGAAAAGTCATTCATTATTTTTTGTACCTCTTCTTCAATATCAATTTTCATAAGCTCCCAATCTTGATTTCTATAACAGTTGGGTGTTAAATCATCTTCCGCCAAAGAAAAATCCAAACATCTTTCCAATAACTCTTCTCTTGCTGAACCATACGGATTTCGTTGTTCATAGAACCCTAGCATTTGTTCCAAAGTATAGACATCCAAAAGTTCGTGGATGTCCCAAAAATCTTTTTTACGCCCACCATTAGCAATAACTTCAAGCTTCATTGCCGCAATTTCTTCCTTTGATGCTAATCTTATGTTATCTATCTCCAGCAAAGGAAAAACAAAGGGTTCATTACTATAGTAAATATCCAACTTAAAAGCGTTATGAGCATCATTTCCAACAAAATAGGACCTTCCAAAAACCACGTCGCCTATACTTGAATTATCGACATAAGGAAACACTTCCTTTAGAATCCTTTCAAGACGACCAAAGTCCAAACTACCATACTCAACATCAGTAAATAAATCAATATCTATGGATTCCCTGTGCCCTAGTTGCAAACTTAATGACGTACCCCCTACTAATCGAAAACTGTTAAACTCTTCAATAGCCATTAGTGTCGTTAAGGATTCCCATAGAAGATCTGAAACAGTATTGAGATGTAAAGGCATTTAAAAACTTAAATAAGGCCATAATTTTCTGCATTCTTTTTGAATGTAGATAGACGAGACCGATTAATAGATTTTGCTATTTTAGAAACCGTTGCTTTACCGTAGAATTTTATAATTTCGTTGATTTCCTTATCATTACCCCTTTCTAAAATCCTTTGGATAATGGCACGTTTGTTTTTATTCCAATCAATTTTATCAAAAGAAGTATCCCAAAACAGTACTCTCCTGATGTTGTCTAGATTTGGCTTTCTTTTACTATTGGAAGCCAATTTGTTTTTTACTTCATAACCTGCCTGCAACATCATAAAATAATCTTCTTCTGTATTAAAGTATTCTGCCAATTTAATAGATAGCTCTGCGGTAATACCTCTCTTTTGATTTATGATAGCACTAATAGTTTGCTTATGCTCATTTATAGTCATAGCCAATTGAGAGCTTTTAATATTATTTCGTTTTATTTCACGGTGTAATATAAGCCCAGGGTGTATTCCTTTTATTTTATCTATTTTAGGTAACATACTTTGTCTTCTATTTCAAAATTAGAAATAAATAAATTAGTAAACAAATTTGTTTACTAATTTTTAACAATTGTAAGTCACTTTAAAATTCCCAATTCTATTAAGATAACCTTATATCATTTTTTATTTTCCATTTCCTAGTATTTATTAATTGACATACCAGTATTGCTTTCTTTAAAAAAAACACTATCTAACTTTTTAATAAGATTATCTTTATTTAATAAGCATTTTATAGATTTGGATATGTTCTTCGCTAAAGCGTTCAGTGATTTCCTTTTCAAAAACAGAGCGCCTGATGTATTCACTAACGCTCAACCCGTACTTTTTACTTTTACCTTCAGCAGTTTCTTTTCGTAAACGGAACATCGAAACTTAACGAGTTCTTCTTTCCTCTTAAACACTCTTTTTTCTCTGCGACCTTCGGGAGCAGGTGAGAATGTGTCCACAGACACACATCTCGAATTCCTACCCAAGACCATCTTCTCTTTCGTTGCACCTGTTTCCAGTTCCAATGCAATACTATCGGATTGATCAATTGCATCGGTAGGAATCTCTAAAGTCAGTTGCGATTGTTTCTGCATTTCCGGGGGTATATATTCAAAATCAGCTTCCTCCAACATGACACAGGTGTTCGTTTAAATCTTTATGGTTTTTATAGGTTTCCCTTTGGTCAATTACAGAGGGAAATTTTTCTGTTAAATACCTAGTGGCTTTATCACCTGCCTTGTCATTATCCAAATAGAGCAAGATTCTAACATAACCATTAACATAATGATTAACATAATCCTCCACGTCTCTAATAAAAGCAAGGAAATTGAGCACAATAATATCAGAAGTACTGGTTAGTTCTTCTTCTAATACCGCCACCGAGAATAGATCAAACATACCTTCCACAATAACCAATTGTTTGCCGTCTCTTTTAATAAGGCTATGGGATTTGAGACTGCTGCAATTTTTGATAATCCTATTGCGAAGTTCTCATCCTCCCTTTATGTTCTCGAGTCCAATAGCGAAAAACAGGCTTCCATTATATTTATACCATACTTGTTTACTATAGAGGTTTGCTATAGCTAGTGGTATCTTCCTGGAACCTAAATACTGGATTAATGCCGGATGTTTTATTTCCTGGGCTTTCACCACTTCTATCATATGGGGATCTTCCTCAAAAGGGATTTGCTGCTGCTGAAAAGAAAAAGAGGTTGGATTGTCATTTAAAAATGTCAGGGCTTCCTTTACCGTACAGTTCAAAACCATAATGACCAGATCGATCACATTACCGCGAATGCCCAGTCCGTGGTCGTACCATCTGTTTTTTCTTTTAGAGACCTTCAAAGAGGCTTGTGTTTCTGACCTAAAAGGGCTCAGAAACCATGCTTCCTGTTCCGTTTCACTATTGGGAAAGTGCCCTAATTTTTCCAGCGCCTTTACCACTGGAAAATTGCGAGCTGTTTCACAATTTATTTTTCTTTTCATCTGCAAAATGTTTTTAGGTGATTTTTTGATGATATGATGACAATCCTCTGTAAACCTAGAGCACATCTACATTTCCTTTGTCATCAATTTGTCATCATCTCATCGTTTTAAATTCTAAATTTTAGTTCTCTGTCATCATTATTTAGTTTGATGACAAAGTGATGACAGTTTGATGACAGCCTAAACTCCTATAAATACTAAGGGTTTCGTTAATCCGTCATCAAATCATCAAAATTTTTAATCAGGAAATCCTTTTTTACAGTAAAGTAGCGTCCTTTGGCAGTATTCTCACCTATACTGCCATCACCTAAAATAATAAGCCGTTTATATTTATTGGAGTTCTTTTGATTTTCCAGACACCAGTCAAATTTCAACAGCTTCCTTAGCTGTGTCAAATCTGTTCGTACCCGGGTTCTGTTCATGAGGTGCAATGCATCCATCGGGCATAAATGCACTTCTTCCATATCATAATTCTCCATGAAACCCAAGAGAATACTGGCCAATTCTTTTTCAACACGGTTTCTGTTATTTTGAACCAGTTTGACAAGTGCCGGTGTTTTTATCTGTTGTTCTGTAAACCACATTCTGGTTTTATGGGGAGAATGCAACTTTCGGTGCTTTAAAAAGTGTAGGAAAGCAGGAATCTCTTCTGTTAGTTTTTCCAGATAATTAGTAAGCTCTTGAGATATTGACGGTACTTTTAATACCCAAAATCGCGTTTCAAGAGCATCTATTTTGATAAAGTTTGTTTCATTATTACTACATAGCACAAACTTTCCAAAAAACTCAACTTCCCTTCTATCCTTACGTTTGGCCTCAAGTTTATTAGTATTTGTTGTACTCAAATACTTTATACGCTCAGTAAGTTCTTCTTTATTAAAGAGGACTTCATCAATACATATGAGTAGTTTATTGGCCCAATCCTCATTAAATTGACTTGTAAAACTATCGTTGGTAAGATAAGTCATGTTATTTTCAAAGATTTTCTTAAGCCACTTTAAAAAGGTACTTTTTCCTGTGGAACGCTCCTTAGAAACCAGACATAAAATTGGCAAAATTTGGATAGGCCTGGTATAGAGTAATTGCAGGTAATCCAGCCCCAGTTCGTAATGTTTTCCAAAAATATGGGATACAAATTCAATGCTTAAGCTAAAATCGCCTTTAATTGGAGTATTCGATAATGGTGAGTAAATATTATAAAATCCAAAGTATTCCTGCTGAAAATTCAGATGGCTGGGCATACAGGTAAAGCCATCGTACTTTGGTATTTTACTAATTAAATCTTTACCATGATCTTGCCTAATGATTTCTTGAGTCCAATGCACAAGCAATTCATTAAAACCTCCGGCAATAGTGGGTGCTTTGACACGCTTATAATACGACGTGCCTACACGTATATAAGGTATGTTCTTCATGATAACTGTTTTAAATGAAGGATTCCCTGTCTCACCTTACGGCGCATAGTATAGACCAAAGCTTCGGCTTCAAGCTCCTGTTTTGATTTCTGATTGTTTTGTAGTAGCCATTCAATCAGTTTCTTCTTCTCAAAAAAGAGCTTTTTGCCATTGGGTTTTGAGTGGTGTATCCTGCCAGAGGATGTTAACTTATACAAATAACTCCTGGATATTCCCGCATAATCACAGGCTTCATCAAAGGTCAAGACCTCCTTTTGGCCAATGAGCTGTTTTTCCAAACGGTCAAGCCGTTCAAGTATTAATAGATTGTCCATTTTTATTGTTTTTGAGTTAATAAAATGAACAAAGGCCTTTGTTTTCCCTTATGGGAGTGTGGAAATAAAGGTATAAAACTGAGCTATTGAAAGAAGAAAAAACCTGAAATAGTTATTCACAAATATTTGATAAACAACAAATTAAAACAAAATAAGTCAAACCATATAATCAAAACCATTACCAAATTTTTCTTTTATCTTTTTCATATCAATTACCCTAAATGAAAATGTCAAAAAAATGCCAGTAATTATATGTATTCTAAGTTATTAACAATAATCAAAGTGGGTTACGATCAAAATGTGGGTATCATGTGTCTATTTTGGGATATCAACTTTGTAAATTCATACTTTTTAATTCAAAAGAGAAATCTATTTAACTTGCAGCTTTTCACTCAACTTAAACATATCCTCGCTCACCTTTTTATTAATTACCCTAGCATAAATTTGTGTAGTTGCTATTTTAGTATGTCCCAAAAGTTTAGAAACTGTCTCAATGGGAACACCATTGCTCAAGGTAACCGTCGTAGCAAAGGTATGACGAGCCATATGAAAGGTTAAGTTTTTTTTAAGGCCACTTAACTCGGCAATTTCTTTTAAATAACTATTAATCTTTTGATTTGAGAAACAAGGGAAAAGCGTATTTGAAATGACGGTTCTTTGATGTCCCTCGTATTTTTTTATTAAATTTTTAGCCTGATTCAATAAAGGTATTTCCAAAAAGGAATTTGTTTTTTTCCTCTTAGACTTTATCCAATAATTTCCGTCCATACCTAAGATAATGTTGTCAGCTGTTAACCCGTTCATATCTATATAAGATATCCCTGTATAACAGCTAAAAAGAAACAAATCCTTAATAATGTTAAGTCTTTCAATAGATGAATGAAATTTTTCTAACGAATCCAACTCAGCATCTGTCAAGAACTCCCTGCGCTTATTTTCAAATGAGCTTTTAAACCTAACAAATGGATCTTTAATTATCCACTCCATATGATACGCCATAGTTACCATTTTACGTAATCTCTGCAAATGTTTCATTGCTGTATTATGACTCATTTTTCGTTGATGGTCCTTGGGCTGGTAGGATTTGATAAAGCATTCGAAATCGACAATAAATGAATAATTTAAACTTTGTAAACTAACATCAGTAGTTTTCAGTTTCTCGTTTAAAAACTTTTCTAAATACCCTTGAGTTACTTTATAATGACGAAGCGTATGGCTATTTAATTTTTCCTTGGAAACTTCATTGTGATATTTAAATAATTCCAACAATGTTTTGCCAGATTCATCCATTCCTAAAAACCTGGATTTAATTAATTGAGCAGTAATTAATTTATTTTCACTCAGCAAGTCTTCATAAGATTCATAAATTTTTGCTCTTACTTGCTCTAGATACTTATTAAAAAGTCTAGCTTGTTGTTTAGTCCCTCTTGCCTTTCCCTTGTTTGCATCCCAACTAGAAATGGGTATGCGTCTTTGCAAGCTTAAATTTGTTCGTTTACCATTAACTGTTATCCTTGCATAAACTGGAACTTGATCGTTTTTAATACGTGAGGTGTTAGCCCAAAATAAAAGGCTAAAAGTGGATCGATTTTTCATAATTATCGTCTTTAGTTAAACATTTACTAAGACGAAAGCCAAATACAACTATCTAAATATAAGGATTTTAACCCCTTATTCGGTCAACACTTTTTCATTTTTTTAAACTGTTGACCGATTTAGAACCATTTAATCTCAAATCAAATCAAAATAAATTGCTCCCTTAAAACTACAAAACCTTGCAAATCATATAGTTTGCAAGGTTTTAACACTTTTTGAAAGGTGCTGTAGTGATCGCGACAGGATTCGAACCTGTGACCGTCTGCTTAGAAGGCAGATGCTCTATCCAACTGAGCTACGCGACCATTAATTAGTAGAAAATAATCTATATTAGACTAAATTCTATAACTAAAATTTAAAAATACTTTTACGTATTTTAAGGCTGCAAATATATAAATGTATTTTCAAGAAAAAAACATAAATCGAAACATATTTAGTTTAAAACATAAAAAATGAATTCGGGTTATAATTTTATACAAAGTAATAAGGTATAGAAGTAAAAACTTAACCTAATTTTATTAAAAACTATTTACTCATATTCGCAAAAATCAGACGAGATATTAATAAAATAAAAACACTAATAATTATTAAATTATTAGTGTTTTTGATATTTTTATTTTCTAAATTCGTCGGGATGACAGGTAGAAATATCCCAATGTACTTTTTTAATAATCAAATAGTTACGTATTATTTCACACCTTGGTAACCGAATAGGTAACTTATTTGATAAGATCTTTTGTTGTATTTTGATACTAATATAATGATTTTATAAAAGAAAAACTATTTTTAATAAAACACATTGATTGTTGTTCTTCTTAAGCTATTTGTTTTTTAGCTCTTTGTTGTGCAATTGGCTTTTTTCTCCGATGTGTTGTTTTTCCGCTTTAGTTTGTTAATTTAGTCAAAATTTTCTTTCTATGTCAAGTCTTAAAAAACATAAAATATTGAATCTTCTTTTAAAAGTCTATAATGACAAAAGTTTTACAACATCAAATACTCAAGAAGCTGGTAAAACTTTAAGTACTGAAGACATACATAGAAAAACTAACTATAGTTTAGATTCGGTCAATCTTCTCATTGGTGCTCTTCATTACAACGACTATATTAAAAAATTCAGATTGCACGGCAAAGGAGAAACTGATTTTTGAGGTATAACTGATAAAGGTAGAAATGCCATATCCGAAAATCATTTTGTTTGGTATAAGAATTTCAGCTATTGGTCAGAACTTGTCGCTATTGTAATATCTATTATTGCATTATTAGTCTCTATTTTCAAAGGATAATTGATAATATCAAAGCAAGTATTGCAAGTGGTAAGTAAATCTTATCTATAATCTTCCATATTTTTTTATTCCTTTCTTCTGTCCGTTTTTCTTTTTCAAGGAACTTTCTTAACTCTTCCGTCATTTTTTTAGCTGTTGCACAACGATTATGTATAAGAATAGTGCGGTTTTATGTGCGAGGATTTTCCGAAGGAAAATCAGAAGCTAGCAAAACGCACTAACCCTTGATTAAGCACTAAACTAAGCATTATTTTTATACGGTTTTGTGTGTAGGCATTTTATTCAATTTCTTCTTTAGTTCAGATTTTACATTGTCATTCCATTCACTTTTCAGAATGCTCATTAAAATTCCGTCAGTTCGTCCAATTCCATTAGTTGCTGGAAAAATTCCACGTAATATTCCTTCTTTTTGACATCCGACACTTTCCATTGCTCTAATACTTCTTTCATTTTCGATGTAGGCTCCAAGTCCGATTCTTTCAGCTTCAATTTTTTCAAATGCAAATTCAAATAGTAAAAATTTACAATGTTTATTTAATCCAGTCCCTCTGAATTCTTTTCCGTACCAAGTGTACCCTAATCGGATAGCTTTTAAACTTGGAACTATTTCACAGTATCTTGTACTTCCCGCAAATTGATTTTTAATTTTGTCAAAAACGACAAAGGGATAATCTTTTTCAGCTTTTCGATTGTCGATAGTTGATTGTATATATTTAGTCAGATTTTCAATTCCGTTCCCCTTTACGAATGAGTATTTCCAAATGTCAGTTTCATTTGCGATTTCAATTAAATTTTCAACGTGCTCAATTTTTAGAGGACTCATTTTCACAAAATCATCTTCTAAAATATAGTTTTCTTTAAAATCAAAATTTAGCATTCAGTTCTTTATTTTGGTGCCCAACGTGATTGTATAAGAATAGTGCGGTTTTGTGTGCGAGGATTTTCCGAAGGAAAATCAGAAGCTAGCAAAACGCACTAACTTTTGATTAGCACTAAACTAAGCATTATTTTTATACGTTTGTTAGCAACTGGCTTTCCACGATTGTTTAATCATATTTTTCAATAAATCTATATAATTCCATCCAATTTTTCTCGAAGCCAATAATGTCAAACTATCTTGATTTTGCCTGTGAGGTCTTGATGGTCCTGTCATATTGGGTTTCATATTTAAATCGAACAAGAAATAATTTCCATTTTCGTCCGCACGACAATCTATTCGTATTGGTGCTTTGATATTTAATAATTCACTCGCTTTTTCACATTGTCTGTAAACTTCAATTATTTTTCTTGAGTTTAGCTCCTTATTTTCGAGAACTGAACTGTTTTTCATTACTGCTACAATTCCGTTATAAGGTGCTATTCCATCTTTATGGTTAAATCTTTTTACAGCAGGAAGACACCAAGGATTTTTATAAATTTTTTCCTGATTGTCAATCAAATAATTACCAGATGGCATTACAGTAACAGTTATTTCTTGTCCATTTAAAAATTGCTCGACATAAACTGTATTTCCATACTCGTTATTCGAGAATATTTTGTTTAGCTTGTCGTCCAATTCTTTTTGATTTCTAATCAGCGAAACACCTTGGCTTCCTCTTCCTCTTATTGGCTTAGCGACTATTGGAAAATCAATATCCAATGTATAAATGGTCAAATTTTCTGTTGAAATTAATTTCGTTTTAGGAATAGGAATTTTATTTTTTCTTAAAAGTTCATTCGTAAAATATTTGTCATCGTAAATATCAACTTGACTTGGTAATTGTCCGATAAATTTAAAATCTCGGTTAAAGTAGTTTTCTATTTCGTGTTTTTTGTATAAAACGGTGTTTAACCAAAAAGTGTTTGCTCCTTTGTCCAACGCATTTTGAATTCCTTTTTTTGTATCGGGAAATACCCAATCTAAATCTGTTTTAATATTTGGTTTACTGATTGGCGTAACTATTCGGATACCATTTTTTTCCAATTCATATGCAATGTCAGCTCCACTATCCGAATAACCACCAGGTTTCATTGGTTTCTGAATTCCACCTTTAATTGGTGGAAGTTTGGCTTGATATAGAATTGCTATTGTTTGCACAATGTTTTTTTAGCATAACGTGATTGTGTATGGTTTCGTTGCGTGAAAATCCGCAAGGATTTTCCACCGTAACCGAAAGATAGCAAATTGCAATGAATTCCGATTAGGAATTCAGCCGCAATGAGCTATACACGGCTTAAGTTTGTTCAAAATATCAATTTCAGTTGGTTCTAATAATTTTATTGGAAGATAAATCCCTTGTTTTGAATCTGTTTTTAAAGCAAAATATGTTTTCCTTTTTTGAACAGATTTTAAATCAGAATAATCAAGTTCAGATTTACTTTTGTCCGATTTAATAATAATTCTTTCAGGTTGAATTTCGTAGTGAAGATCAAAATTTTTGAACCAAGCTTTTTGAGTTAAAATAATAATCAAAGGATTTAGAAAATAGTAAAGACCGAAGAAGATCATAAATCCATCATTAGTAATTGGTTTCTGTTGAATCCATTAATAAAATCCATAGAAATAAGTATTGATTATCAGTGCTTTAAGATACGAATTTAAAAAGAATCATTAATGGTTTTTAAGAAGAAGTTTTTGCGCAGTCTGACGGTTGGGCTATAGTTTCGTTGCGTGAAAATCAGCTATGATTTTCCGCCGTAAACCGGAGATAGCAAATTTGTGAGGACTTTCCGAAAGGAAAGTCAGAAGCAATGAACTATAGCCGGTGTTGTGGTTAGTTTTTTTACTCATTCAGTATTTTAGTTAGTTTTGGAAATTCCGTTTCCATTCTTTTATTGTCCATTTTTCCATCGTAGTCATTGTCTCCATATTCAAGTCCAACAGCTATTAGTCCTTCAAATCCATTTAGTTCCGATTTTGGTATTTCTCTTAAAATATTTGCAAATTCGTTTTCACCAATTCGATAAATTATTTGGGTTAAAACGTAACCCAAATCATAAGAACTTGCTGCTCCACCATTCGGAAATTTTTTTATTCCAATGATTGCGTTTTTATCTTTTTTCAGAGCGTGGTTAATCAAACTTTCCATTTTTATGTTTTCCGACAAAGATTGATGAACAAGCAAAGTGTCGCCAATAATGATTCCATCAACTTTTTCTTTTTTGCAGCTGATTATTGTCAAAATCACAAATAGAAAAATGATTTTTTTTACCATAAATAAGGTTTTGCAAAGTAGAGCCAACCACACCATAAAGTCCAGAAGCAACTAAATAAAAGTCCGATTATGAAGAATATTATTCGCAGTTTTTTAATTCCGACTTTATTTTTCAGATAATACCAATCAAATAATTCTAATAAGATTCCTAATGAGTAAAAAATATTTGCTCCAATTCCCCAAACTATAATTCCGATTGTGTCGTCTAAAGTCCAAAAGTATTCTCCTCTTGAAAGTCCATCATAAATAGCAAAAATTCCGAAAAGTCCAACAGCGACATTATAAATCCATCTTTTAGATTCCCACCATTTTATATTCGATTTTAGTTCTTCTATTGTCATTTTTTCAAATTAACCACAACGTGATTATATAAGAATAGTGCTGTTTTGTGTGCGAGGATTTTCCGAAGGAAAATCAGAAGCTAGCAAAACTGCACTAACCTTTGATTAAGCACTAAACTACGCATTATTTTTATACGGTGTTGTAAGCTGGCTTTATTGTTCTCCAAATTTCAAATATCCGTTTTCTATTCCGTAATCTATATCCATTATATATCTTTCAACCTCACTTAAATCATTAAATTGATATGTAACTTCCTCGTGTTTTTTTGTTTGAAAATATGTTAGTTTTCTTTCCAAAAGTTTAATGAAATTATGACCTGAATAATCTTTAGGATTGAAAATTAGCAAATAAATATGTTCCATATCCTCTGAAGGATATTTTTCAATCGAAATTCCATAACGAAGTTTGGTTGTCACATCGTAATATGGAATAAAAGTTTCTTCTATTCCTTTTTTTGTTTTGAATTTGACTTTTCCTCTTGCAAACGGAAATTTTTTTGCTCTTTTCTGATTATATGAATCTCTTGCTAAAAAAAGTGAATGAACGATTTTAGTTCCTTTATAAAGTAGAAGCTTAACTTTTTCTTTTTTAGGCTTGTCAAATAAATATTCTCCAATATACAAATCAAACTTTTCTGCCATTGGGTGAGAATTGTTTTCAATCAGATTTTCTGTTGAGTAAATTTCATCAGCTATTTTCAGATAGTTGATTGGTGCAACTCCCATTGGAAATCTACTTTGGTTTTGAAATCTTAAACCACCATTATCATCAGGAACTATATATTTTTTAGTAGACCAAAAATTATGTCTTTCTCGAATATGCTCGTTTCCTGTATCTTCATTTCCTTTTATTAAAATCAGATTATGTTTGTCCGAAATAGCAATAACCTCTTTAAATGAATGTTTGTCCGTCGACATTAAACGAAAGCCATAGTATTTAAAAACAGGATTTTCTCTATTATTAGATAGAATTTCTTTAATATCCTCTTCTGAAAGTAATTGTTCCAATTTTGATGTTTGTTCGAGTTTTTAGCTTGCTTACAACGGTTTCGTATAACCGTCAGTTACGGATTTAAAGTTAATAATTTTCGGTTTGGCACAGACTTTAGCAATTCCGAGTGGATTCGGACGTAGTCGAATCCGCCGTAATTGCGGTTATACATTGTTAGCAACTGGCATTTTTTTCACAACATTATTCAATTCAGTTTCTTTTTGAGTTCCGATTAGAAATTTTTTTCCATTTTTCAATTCTATCGCAAGTCCATTATTTCCTTTCATATTGTAAACTGTTCCGTATTTTGTCCAAAGTCGGATTCCCCAACCGCCAACAAATCCATAATTCACAACTTTTGTGTTTTTTATTTCAGTCCATTCAACTCTCTTTTTCGTAAAAGGGAAGAAATCCATTTGAATTCCATTTTTGTCAATCGAGGTTTTTAATTTCATAATAAGGAAAAGTCCGATTAACGCGAAAACGAACACCGAAAATATTATTAATCCAAGGTCAGACATTGGCTTATCTCCAGATTGTTCTCCTAAAATCAGTTGTTTGTAAATTCCGAATATTGGTAAAATTCCAATTGAAATTAAAATCAACCAAAGCCACCATTGAGTAAATTTCTGTTCTTCTTTGAATTCAGTTTTCATCTGCGTTAAGTTTTGCTTGTTGCTAACGTGATTGTATAAGAATAGTGCGGTTTTGTGTGCGAGGATTTTCCGAAGGAAAATCAGAAGCTAGCAAAACGCACTAACCCTTGATTAAGCACTAAACTAAGCATTATTTTTATACGGTGTGCCTGTTGCACAACACTCAAATATAGTTTAAAATTTTAAGATTTGCATGAAAGTTCTTATTTTTAGGAATGCAAGGCAAGAAAGATTATCAAGAGAAATTATTCAACAATTTTCAGTTAAGTGTTCGCGTACCAGAGCACAATTTCTATCGACGTTTAAAAGCAGTTTT
>NZ_JAAKGI010000013.1 GCF_011762485.1 Yeosuana marina | reverse complement strand
CAACGTGATTGTATAAGATTAGTGGCGTGTTTAAGCACCTAATTTAGCAAATAAAAACTGAATAGAAAATCCGCGAGGATTTTCGTAAGTAGGCGAGGACTAGCCATTAATTTTATACGGTGTTACCACACGTTTTTTATTTTCCGAGTTCAATTAATTTTCTGCTTAATCTCATAAATTCCGTTGTATCGATTGGTTGCCATCTGACAACAACGTGATATTCTCTTTCTGTACAGTTCTCTTTATTTGGCATTTGGGCTTCGATAACCCAATTTTGACCATCAAGTCCACTTCTTTCAATGGTGACAGGAAGATTCCAAAGTTTTGTCCTTTCAGTTAGACTTTTAAATTCATTCCATTGATTTTCGGTTAAATTTCTTTTCGTAAGTTGTACAACTGTGTCTTTTTTATTTCCGTTTTCTCTTCGTTCGAGTTTTTTAGAAATAAATTCATATGAGCCATTCTTATTATAAATTCTATAAATTTCGGAAGATTTAGACATTGAGTTGTGAATCATCAGTCTGTAGGATTCTTGCTTTTCTGTTTTTAATGAAGGTTCATCAATTCTATACAGATAGTTTTTCCACCAAGCACTATCTTCAGGGTCAGATTCTAAAGATGCGATAATACTATCATTCTGTTTTCTGATTTCCTTGTTAAAATCACAATTTTTTTTCGTTTTACACGCCGAAAATAAAATTATTAAAAGACAACTATATATTAATGTTCGATTCATTTTTCAAATGTGTGGTAACGTGTACCTATATGAAAAGTAGCGGATTTTAAGAGCCATTTTTCAGATTAGGTATGCAGTTAAATGTAAGAAAAA
>NZ_JAAKGI010000012.1 GCF_011762485.1 Yeosuana marina | reverse complement strand
TGGATTTTTAATCTTAAATCGTTTTTTTAGTTCATTTTCAGAAATGCTCATAGTTTTAGCCATTTCTAAAAACATATCACATAAATGATGGTAGAATTTCTTTCTGATTTTTTGTATGTTAGTAATGAAAAGCCTATTGCCAGAACTTACACAATATAGACCGAACTTTAGGCAACACAAAAAAAGCCCAACCTTTCGATTGAGCTTTTATAAAATTTATTTCTTAACTCCTAATTTCCTCCTGCAGAAAGATTTTTCATTTCTTTTTCAACCATATCGTAGAATTGGTCAATTTTAGGTAAAACAACAATACGAGTACGTCTGTTAGTAGCTCTATGCTCAGCAGTATCATTATCAACTAAAGGAACATATTCACCACGGCCTGCAGCAATAAGTTGTTTTGGATTCACACCTAAGTCTTGTAATACTCTAATAATAGATGTAGAACGTTTAACACTTAAATCCCAATTGTCTAATAATGGTGGTTTATTGTAAGGAACATTATCAGTATGCCCTTCAACCATACATTCAAAATCAGGCTTGCTGTTTACTACTTTAGCTACTTTGGCAAGTACTTCTTTTGCTCTAGTAGTCACATTGTAACTTCCACTTTGGAATAATAATTTATCTGCAATTGAGATAAATACAACGCCTTTTTCAACATTGATTTCAATATCTGGATCATTGATTCCAACTTCACGTTTAAAGCTAGTAACAATTGCTAATGTTATACTATCCTTTTTAGTTAAGGCATCTTGTAAACGAGTTATTTTAAGTTCTTTTTCTTTAATGCTTTCTAGTGTTTTTTCAACATTTGAAGCGCCTTTTGATGATAACACAGTTAAGTTATCATTACTTTTACGTAAATCGGCAACTTGTTCTTCCAAAGTTGTTGCTCTTGCAGTTGCAGCAGCTTTGTCAGCTAAGCAACTATTCAATTTTACAGTAGCTGTATTTAATAAATCTTGTGTTTCTTTTTGTTTGGCTTCAAGAGCAGCATATTCTTTTTTAGATACACATGAGCTAAGAAGCAATAAAGTTGTTAAGCTAAATAAAAAAAGTTTCTTCATAATTACTTAAGGATTAATTTTTCTGGTTTTATTAAGTACAAATGTATGTAAAAATCAGCCGTTTTTAACATTTTAACAAAAATTTTGCTAACTATTTACAAACAGTTATAGTGTTTAGAATGATATACGTAGTAATCTAAAACAATAGATGTTTTATTATAGTATTTTTGTTTGTTTTTAAAGGCTTTTCGTTGTTTTAATAATGTTTTAAGATGCCTATAAAAACTAAAGTGCGCATAAACAATTGAAGAAATATGTTTGAATTTTAATTCAAACAAAAACTTTACAGCAGCAACACCGTCTAAAACAAGTCTTATAAAAATTAAAAAGAATAAATTTCCTTTGGCATTTTTAGTTAAAGTGTATAAACTATTTCTAAAATTAAGATATGTTTTTTGAGGATTTGTATTGCTTAGCGTAGCACCTCCCACATGATATATTTCTGATTGACCAACATAGGTTACATGATATCCCATATTTTTTGCGCGCCAACACAAATCAATTTCTTCCATATGAGCAAAGAAACATTCGTCTAATCCGTTTAATTGCTTAAAAACGTTGCTTCTAATAAACAAGCAAGCACCTGACGCCCAGAAAATATCTGCTTTGTCGTTGTATTGACCTAAATCTTTTTCAATGGTATTAAAAATTCGCCCTCTGCAATACGGATAGCCAAATTTATCTATAAATCCTCCAGCTGCTCCCGCATATTCAAAATACTCTTTATCATTATAATCTAATAATTTAGGCTGAATTATGGCCGTGTTTGCTTCATTTGTGAAGGTTTCAATAATTGGAGCTAACCAGTTTTCTGTAACTTCAACATCGCTATTAATTAAGCAGAATATGTCTTCATCTAAATTTTTGAGCGCATCATTATAGCCTTTAGCGTAGCCGCCATTAACAGTATTTTGAATAATTTTTACAGTGGGGAAGTTACTTTTAATAAAAACTACGGAATCGTCGGTAGAGGCATTGTCTGCTAAATAAACAGTTGCTTCTTTTGAATGTTTAACAATAGAAGGCATAAACTGCTCTAAAAGCTGCTTGCCGTTCCAATTTAGTATGACAATGGCTAATTTCATTTCTGGTAATCTGGAATATCCTTTAAAAATTGATATTTTTCGGCTTTAAAATCCATTTGGCAATAATAATGATTTAATCCATTAGTAATCATCAAATAGTTTGCGTTTAACACTAAATTATACTGAGCAATTTGATCAAACGTGTTTTGATTAATGGTAATGGCAGGTGATTTGCATTCAACAATTAAATGAATACTTCCGTCAGGATTAAAAACAACTATGTCATAACGTTTTCGTAACGTATTAACAATTAATTCTTTCTCAATATTAATTAATGATTTAGGATATCCTTTGTTTTCAATTAAATAATGTACACAATGTTGTCTCACCCATTCTTCAGGTTGAAGAATCACAAATCTTTTGCGTATTACATCGAAAATAGAAATTTTATTTTCGCTATTTTTGAATCGAAACGAAAACTTAGGAAAATTGAGTTGTTGCAACGTCGTGTTTTTAGATGTATCAAAGTTACGCTACAATAATTAAATACCAAATTGAGATAAAAATTTATTGCTTTGGATGAAGTTAAACAATTAGTTACCCATATAAAAAACGGACAAATAAAACCGATTTATTTTTTAATGGGTGAAGAACCCTATTATATAGATAGGATTTCAGATTTTATTGAAAACACTGTGCTCTCTGAAGACGAAAAAGGCTTTAACCAAGTGGTTTTATATGGACGAGACATTACCATTGACGATATTGTAGAAAATGCCAAACGCTATCCTATGATGTCTGAACGGCAAGTTGTGATTGTTAAAGAGGCACAAGATTTATCAAGAACTATTGAAAAATTGGTTGCTTATGCTGAAAACCCACAATTATCAACAGTTTTGGTACTTAATTATAAGTATAAAAAAATAGATAAACGTAAAGTATTATATAAAGCTATTAAAAAAGTAGGCGTTGTTTATGAAAGTAAAAAACTTTATGAAAATCAAGTAGCCGATTGGATTCGTAGAGTGTTATCTGCAAAAAAATATACTATTGTTCCTAAAGCAGCACAAATGTTGGTTGAGTTTTTAGGAACCGATTTGAGCAAAATCAATAACGAACTTGAAAAACTTCAAATAATATTACCACAAGGCACGCAAATAACACCAGTTGATATAGAAGAAAACATAGGTATTAGCAAAGACTATAATAATTTTGAATTGCGTAAAGCCATTGGAGAGCGCAATGTGGTTAAGGCACACCAAATTATTAATTATTTTGCTGAAAATCCTAAGGATAATCCTATGGTAGTAACCGTGTCGTTATTATTTAATTTTTTCTCCCAATTACTTCAATTCCATGGGTTAAGCGATAAGTCGCCAAGAAACGTTGCTTCAGTTTTAAAAATCAATCCGTATTTTGTTAATGAATACATTTTTGCAGCCAAAAATTTTCCTATGAAAAAAGTAAGTACTGTAATTTCTACATTACGAGAGTTTGATGTTAAAAGTAAAGGGGTAGGTTCAAATGCAGTTCCTCAAGGCGATTTACTTAAAGAATTAATGGTTAGGATTTTGGTTTAATATGTGAAAATTTCCTTTTTCACTATTTTTTGAATACAACCAAGTTAGTTTATGCCATACGGTTTCAAAAGGACCTCGTTTATGATTTTTTAACCACCATTTGCTAAAATAAATTAAAAGAATAGAACATAAAATCCCGATTATTAAGCTAAAGGATGCCCCAGTATACTTATATAATCCTAATCCAAAGCCGTAATAAATAGAAGCTCCTATAATAGATTGAAAGATATAATTTGAAAGGCTCATTCTACCCATTGGAGAAAATATATCAAGCTTTTTATGAACGTGTTTTGAATGAAAAAGCAAAACAAAACCAGACATTAAAACTAACATAAAAGATATATTAGTCCAAGATGTTTCAATTGTCTTGATTGAATCTAGAATAGCTTTACTACTAATTAAGTTTAGTATATGTTTTTGAATAAAAAAGAGAGGAACAAAAATAATACTTGAAATAATGAGTACTTTAGTCCAAACGCGTTTGTTAGTATCATTCCAATCAAATATTTTTTTTCTACCTGCAAGCATGCCAAACATAAACAATGAGAGGATATGAAAAAATCGTCCATTTTCAAAACTCCATCTCCATACTGCAATTTTTCCATTTGTTGAATTACCTATAATAGTATTAATAAATGAATTTCCAGGGATATAGTCACTCATTTTTCCAAAATACGCCCAAGACTTTGGATCGAGTGTAATTAAATCTGGATTATTAAAAGCTTTAATAAGTTTAAATATTTCAAAAGGCTGTAACAATAAAATTATTGCAATACCAAAAACAATTTTAGTATTCAATTTAGTTACTGGAACTAAAAATAATCCTACAAAGGCATATATAGATAAAATATCTCCTTGATAAAAAGCTGAATTAATGAGTCCAAAGCAAAAAAGAAGTACTAGGCGCCAAATAAATCGGAATCTAAAATCACGACCTCTTTTTTCTTGATTATTAGTTTGAATATGGTAGGTGAGTCCAAAAAGAAAAGCAAAAATAGCATAAGATTTACCTGAAAAAAGAAAAAACAGACTATCCCAAATAAACGAATCAAGTTTTATCATCCATTCGGGTAGAAACTGTGGGTTATAATAAAAATCAAAATGTTCAAGGTTATGCAAAAGCATTATGGATACCAATGCAAATCCTCTTAGAGCGTCAACGACATAAATTCTAGAATTACTTTTGTTTACTAACATAAACCCAACTAAATATAAACAGAAATAGTTAATGCAATCATAGTGAATACAATGAGTATGAGTACCAAAGGCATTACAAATTTCAACCACTTATCATAACCCACTTTTACAATGGCCAATGATGCTAAAATTAACCCGGTAGGATTGATAAAGGCAAACAAGCCCATACCAAATTGATAAGCATTTACGACAGCTTCTCGGCCAATTCCAACGCCGTCTGCCAAAGGAGACATAATAGGCATAGTAAGTACAGCCATTCCAGAAGAAGAGGGAATGAAAAACGACAATCCGCCATAAATATAGAGCATAGCATTAATAAACAAACCTTTGTTCATACCGTTGGTCATGTTGCTGGCATAGTATAACATGGTATCACTTATTAAACCATCATTCATTAAAACGGTTATACCCCGAGCAATACCAACAATAAGAGCAACACCTAATAAATCACTAGCACCTTTAACAAAAGTATCAACAAAAACAGATTCTTTAATGTTTGCAATGATACCAATTAAAATAGCTCCCACTAAAAACACAGAAGTCATTTCAATAAACCACCATTTTAGCATAGAAACACCATACACCATAACAACAAAACACAAAGAAAAAATAATAATTATTAATCGTAACCGAGTAGTTAATTTGATAGTTGAATTAGTAGTGTTGCCAAATAATTGTTCTATTTCTTCTTTTTGACTGTAAATGACAGATTTTGAAGGATCTTTTTTAACGCGTTTAGCGTAAAATAATATGTAAAGAATACAAATAAGTGTTCCAATCACGTACATTATCAACCTGACAGTAAACCCTGTAGTCCAATTTAAACCAGCCGCATCAGATGCAATAATAACGCTAAAAGGATTTATGGTAGAAAACATAGTACCAATAGACGAACCAAGATATATAGAAGCCAAAGCAACCATAGCATCATATTTTGCAGCAAGAAAAACAGGAATTAAAATAGGGTAGAAGGCTATGGTCTCTTCAGCCAATCCAAAGGTTGTTCCTCCTAACGATATTAAAAAAGTAACAACTATTATTAAAATAAATTCTCGACCTTTTAATGCATTTGCCATCCATGAAATTCCAGCATCAAAGGCACCCGTAAGATTCATGATTCCTATTAAACCCCCAATAATTAAAACAAGAAAAATAATATCGGCAGCTTCAACGATACCTTTTATAGGCGATTTTATAAAATCTAAAATTCCTTGAGGTTGGGCTTTTAGTTTTTTGTAAGTATTTGGAATGTTTATTGGTTTCCAAATATCACCACTAGTGAATTTTTCTAATGGAATTTTAACATCTAAATTATTTAATGTTTCTTGTGTTGCTTTTAAGGATGTTTCTTTTTCTGAACCATGTATGATAAATGTGTTTTCAGTTGCATTGTATGAAAGTGTATCATATTTTCCTGCAGGAACTATCCAAGTAAGTAATGCGACCATTGCAGCTATGATAAGTAAAATGGTTTGGGCGGTTGGAAATTTACGTTTTTTCAATGGCTTTTATATTTTGAAAGAATAAAGATAGTATTATTTTAGATTAATTTTTTTACTGAGGTATATGAATGTAAAAATACATGATAGTTGGAAACTCCATTTAAAAAATGAGTTTGAGAAGCCTTATTTTAAGGATTTGACAAATTTCGTTAAAGGAGAGTATTTAAAACATCAATGTTTCCCGCCTGGAAATCAAATTTTTAATGCTTTTGAGCATTGTCATTTTGATGATGTTAAAGTTGTCATTATCGGTCAAGACCCTTACCATGATGTTGGTCAGGCTCATGGGCTTTGTTTTTCTGTAAATGATGGGGTTAAGCATCCACCGTCTTTAATTAATATATTTAAAGAAATAGAACAAGACTTGGGTATTCCATATCCCAAAAGTGGTAATTTAGTTAGATGGGCAAATCAAGGTGTTTTATTGTTAAACGCAACCTTAACGGTGAGAGCACATCAGGCTGGAAGTCATCAAAAAAGGGGCTGGGAACTATTTACAGACGCAGTTATCAAAACAATAAGTGATAATAAAGAGCGTGTTATATTTATGTTATGGGGTGGCTATGCGAAAAATAAAATAAAATTAATAGACATTAATAAGCATATTGTACTTAAAAGTGGTCATCCTTCCCCATTAAGCGCTAACAGAGGTTTTTGGTTTGGTAATAAACATTTTAGTAAAACTAACTTCCTGTTGGAGCAAGCTCTTCAGAAGCCGATACATTGGTAGTTCTTTCAGAAAGAATAATAGGCTTTTTACTAATCTTTTTAGTTGTCTTATTACAACTCAACTTCAATAGTAAAAAATTAATTATCACTAGTGTAGAAATTAAAATAGTAATAGTATAAATCATAGATAGAGGGGTTTGTTGTTTTGCAAATATATATTAAATTATCGATAAAATGCGCTTTTTTGCGGTAAAAAAACATTATCATAAAAATAACCTTGCAAAATTAATAAAAATTAAATTTATAACAGCTATTTTTTTATTATGATAAATTTAATTTATTGTTAACAAATAAAAAATACGCACTAGTGCGTATTTTTTAAAACTGAAGAAGTATTAAATTAACTTTTAGATGGTTTTTCTAATATTTCAGATAAGTTTTTTGGTAAACTATTTTTATTAACTAAAACGGAAATAGCTTTAAGTTTAAAATAAGCTTTACTCATGTAAATAAACCCTCCATTCCCAATTCTATCGCCAGTTGTACCCCAAGAGTTTTTAACTTTATAGTATTGTGTGCCATTTTGGTCTTTAACCAATCCAACTATTTGCATTAAATGATCATCGGTTGTGTTGAAGTTTTCAAATTCTTCTTGCCTGTATTGTTGAGTTACGTTATTCTCTTTTACAATGTAGGTCATTGCTTTTTCATTATCTTCAATTTTTTGTGGAAGGACAGCTAATCCGTATTTTTGAGAAAATGTTTTTTCAGAAACATCAATATCTAATGCTATCGTGTAGCCTTTATGAATGGCGTTATCAGTAACCTCAATTAATTCATCGAGCGGCAAATTGTAAAAGGAACCGTTTGAAAAATTATCAGGAATATTTAAAATAAAGGTTGAATAAAAAGGCTCTTGCGTAAATGATGTTAACGTGATATAGTTATTAGGATTAAACTTGGTCATCGCTAAAAATGATTTAGGAGTATAATCAACACCGTTATACATGAAGTTTTCTGGTGCTTTTCCTATATAAATATCTAAAATAGAATCAACAGATTGCTTCCAATTAGGGTATTTTGAATCCTTTCCATTTTTTATGTAGGCATCTAATACTTCTTTTAAAGCAGGCACTATTTTTGAATGGTTGTATTTTTTATCAACTCCTAACACACCGCTAAAAGCACTTTCTGGAACTAATCCATTTTTTTTGATAGAATTAATAACGTCATGAGCTAGACCACCTTGGCTAAACTGTGTTTTTCCTTGTCTCATTACGTAATCCCAAGCCTTATCTTCATATGTTTTTCTAACAGTGAACATTTCAGAAATATCAATATCTTGTTGAGTGTTTTTATAAATTTCTGATTCTGCAAACGAAGACGTAGAAAAACTCCAGCAAGTACCTGTATTTCCTTGGTTTTTTACTGAAGAGGTTTCTAAATCAATAACAGGAGTGAATTTATAATGTTGTTCTGCAGGAATAGATGTTTTTTGTATAGTTGTTTCTTGAGCCTGAGAAAAAAATGCTGAAATAAAAAATAAACATACTAATAAATAATGTTTCATATTTGGGAAAATTGAAGTCAAAAGACAAATTTAATTTAAATAGAATTTAGTGTAAACGTTTTTCAGAAATTATTATAAATTTTAACAATTGTTAAGAATCAAGACTGTTTTAATATCTGCTAAAACTTTAATTTTGTATCAAATATAAATCACTTATTTTTACACTAAATTTTAAAAATAATGAGTTCAATTGATTGGGTAACGGCGAAAGACTATGAGGATATCACCTATAAAAAATGTAACGGTGTTGCCAGAATAGCCTTTAATAGACCAAATGTTAGAAATGCGTTTAGACCTAAAACAACAAGTGAATTATACGATGCCTTTTATGATGCCAATGAAGATGTTAATATAGGCGTTGTATTATTATCTGCAGAAGGACCTTCAACTAAAGATGGAGTTTATTCATTTTGTAGTGGAGGCGACCAAAAGGCAAGAGGGCATCAAGGCTACGTAGGCGAAGATGGCTATCATCGTTTAAATATTCTTGAAGTTCAGAGATTAATTAGGTTTATGCCTAAAGTAGTTATTGCCGTTGTACCAGGCTGGGCAGTTGGTGGCGGACATAGTTTGCATGTTATTTGCGATTTAACATTGGCAAGTAAAGAGCATGCTATTTTTAAGCAAACTGATGCCGATGTTACCAGTTTTGATGGTGGATATGGATCGGCCTATTTAGCAAAAATGGTTGGACAAAAAAAAGCCAGAGAGATCTTTTTCTTAGGAAGAAATTATTCTGCACAAGAAGCTTTTGAAATGGGAATGGTTAATAAAGTTGTTCCTCATGAAGATTTAGAATCGACTGCTTTTGAATGGGCGCAAGAAATATTAGCAAAATCACCTACCTCAATTAAAATGCTGAAATTCGCTATGAATTTGACTGATGACGGCATGGTTGGGCAACAAGTTTTTGCCGGTGAAGCGACGCGTTTAGCTTATATGACAGATGAAGCAAAAGAAGGTAGAAATGCTTTTCTAGAAAAGCGTAAGCCTAATTTTGATAAAAAATGGATTCCTTAAATGAAAAATGTGTCTCTTTGGATTTCAGCTATGCGATTAAGGACGTTGCCTTTATCTGTATCTGGAATTATTTTAGCGTCTTGTTTAGCAGAATATAATGGATTTTTTAAATGGGATATTTTTATTCTTGCTATTTTAACAACCTTAAGTTTTCAAATATTATCTAATCTAGCCAATGATTATGGTGATGGTGTTAAGGGTACAGATAATTCAAATAGAATAGGTCCGGAACGAGCAATACAAAGTGGTAAAATAACTCCAGAAAGTATGTTCAATGCCATTAAAATAAGTGTTTTGATTTCTATAATTTTATCTTTAACTCTTATTTTCTGTGCCTTTAATGTGTATCATTTTTTTCTAACACTTACATTTTTTATTCTTGGTGTTGTTAGTATTGTTGCAGCTATGAGGTATACTGTTGGCAAAAATGCCTATGGTTATAGAGGTTTAGGAGATTTGTTTGTTTTTGTTTTTTTTGGAATCGTAAGTGTTATCGGGTGTTACGTTTTATATTCAAAACAAATAGACCATGTTGTTTTTTTACCGGCTTGTACTATTGGACTTCTAAGTACAGCGGTGTTAAACCTCAATAACATGCGAGATGTTGAATCTGATAAAAAATCACAAAAAATGACCTTAGCTGTTAAGCTGGGAAAAACATACATGAAAGTGTATCACTTTTTTTTGGTTGGTTCAGCAATTTTATTGTCAGCAATATTCGGAATCTTATATTACACTTCTCCCTATAATTTAATTTTTATGGTTACCTATATTCCATTAATTATTCACCTTATAAAAGTTAAAAAGACGACCGAACTAAGATTACTTGATCCAGAATTAAAAAAATTGGCACTTACCACATTTCTTCTAGCTATTCTCATGGGAATAGGTCATTTGTTATAGAAATTTTGTATTTTTCTTAATTAATTATTTAATCTTATACCCATGAAAATTTCATTTTACGGTCATGCCTCTTTAGGTATTCAAGTAGGCGATATAAACATATTAGTAGATCCTTTTATTTCAGCAAATCCTAACGCGTCTCATATCAATATAGATACTTTAAAAGCTGATTATATTCTATTAACTCATGCTCACCAAGATCATATTTTAGATGCAGAAGCTATTGCAAAACGCACAAATGCTGTAATCGTTTCAAATTTTGAGGTCGTATCCTATTTTGAAAAATTAGGAATAGAAGGACACCCTATGAATCATGGTGGTCAATGGGATTTTGAATTTGGAAATGTAAAATATGTGAATGCCATACATTCCTCATCATTTCCTGATGGTTCTTATGGAGGTCAACCAGGAGGCTTTGTTATTGAGGGCGAACATAAAAACATATACATCGCTGGTGATACTGCTTTAACCATGGATATGAAGCTTATTCCGCTTCAAACAAAATTAGATTTAGCTATTTTACCTATTGGCGATAATTTTACAATGGGTATTGACGATGCTATTCTGGCTAGTGATTTTGTTGAGTGTGATAAAGTCTTAGGGTCTCATTATGATACCTTTGGATATATTGAAATAGATCATGAAGAAGCCAAACGTAAGTTTTATGAGAAAAACAAAGACTTAATGTTATTAGAAATTGGAGAAAGCATTGAATTATAAATTAATTTCTAGTCTAGAATCATATTAAAATTCCAAAATTATTTAAGTATTTTTGGCCTGTGAAAACAGTAACCTACCAAAAGCACGTCTTAAATTTTAAACAACCTAGTGGTACTTCAAGGGGGGTACTACATACTAAAGAAACTTGGTATATAAAAATTAGCGAAAATAACCAGCAAGGTATTGGCGAATGTGGTATGTTTAAAGGGTTATCTATTGATGATCGTTTAGATTATGAAGAAAAATTACAATGGTTGTGTGATCACATTAATTCAGATTTAGACATTTTATTACAAGAGTTAACTGAATTTCCTAGTATTCAATTTGGTTTAGAAATGGCTTTAAAATCATTAGAAGCTAAAAACCAATTTGAATTATTTCCTTCAGAATTTACAACAGGAACAAAATCTATTTCCATAAATGGTCTTATTTGGATGGGAAGTGAAGATTTTATGCGTCAACAAGTAAAGGATAAAATAGAATCCGGTTTTTCATGCATTAAAATGAAGATTGGAGCTATTAATTTTAAAGCTGAAACAGATATTTTAAAATCTATTAGAAAAGAATTTTCATCTAAAGATATTGAATTAAGAGTGGATGCAAATGGTGCATTTTCGCCATCAGAAGCTCTTGAAAAACTAAAAATATTATCAGAATTTGATTTACACTCAATCGAGCAACCCATAAAACAAGGCCAAGTAGAAGCTATGTCTCAACTTTGTGAAAAAACACCCTTGTCTATTGCCTTAGATGAAGAATTAATAGGCGTTTTTTCAAAAGAAGATAAAGCAGAGTTGCTTAAAATTATTAATCCACATTATATCATTTTAAAACCTACATTAATAGGTGGTTTTAAAGGGAGTGAAGACTGGATTACTAGTGCAGAGCGCAATAACATTGGTTGGTGGATTACCAGTGCTTTAGAAAGTAATATTGGTTTAAACGCCATAGCGCAATACACCTACACCAAACAAAATAAGTTACCGCAGGGATTAGGAACTGGTGGTCTTTTTACAAATAATATAGACTCTCCATTAGAAGTTAAGAATGGAGCGTTGAATTATAATACAACTAAGAAATGGAATTTTAATTTATAGCATATGTATATCTCTCAGGCTTTTAAAGGACTTCACGAATGGTGGCGGTATTTAATTGGTTTATCATTAATAGTTTTAGCTGTTATAATAGGACAAATTCCTTTTACCGCTGCGGTTATGGCAAAAGCATATTTTAATGGAGACAGTTTGTTTAATATGAACGAACAAAAAATGATGTCACTATTAGAATCTAATTTGAACCTGTTTTTAATGCTTTTATCATTTGCGGTAGGTTTGGCTGGCTTACTTTTAGTTACTAAATATTTACATAAACTATCTTTTATCCAAATAACGACTTCAAGAAAAAAAATTGACTGGAATCGCTTTTGGTTTATCTTTTTTCTTTGGGGAATTATATCAAGTAGTTTTGTTTTAATTGAATATTATAACACTCCAGAAAATTATGTGGTTAACTTTAAATGGATACCATTTTTAATTCTTTGTATTGTTGCCATCATTATGGTGCCATTGCAAACAAGCTTCGAAGAATATTTGTTTAGAGGTTATTTGATGCAGGGAATAGGAGTTGTTTTAAAGAATAAATGGGCTCCGTTAATACTTACCTCAGTGGTCTTTGGTTCGCTTCATTATGCTAATCCCGAAGTTGATCAATTAGGAGATATTATGTTAATTTATTACATAGGAACAGGTTTCTTTCTTGGAATAATGACGCTAATGGATGAAGGTTTAGAGCTTTCCTTAGGATTTCATGCAGCTAATAATTTGTTTACTGCGTTGTTGGTAACAGCCGATTGGACAGCATTTCAAACACATTCAATTTTTAAAGATATTTCAGAACCAGAAGCTGCGGGTTTTACAGATATATTTGTTCCTTTAGTTATAGTATTTCCAATAATTCTATTAATTTTATCAAAAAAATATAAGTGGGCTAACTGGAAAGACAAACTGTTTGGAAAAGTGTTAGAGCCTCAAAAAGAAAATTAAACCATATAAAATTGATAATAGCGTGATACCAAGTTATAATAAAGTACATTTAAAATTTAAGCTTAACGGTGTTAATTACAATCAAGATGATATAAGAGAAATTGCTTATAGTTTTGTAAAAGAAGGATTGCATTATGAAGAAGCTATCGGAGATTTTTTATTAGATTGGTTAGATAACAAGAGTTTTATTAAGGTTAAATCGACGGGGACAACCGGAAAGCCAAAACTTATTAAAATAGATAAACAAGTTATGGTGAATTCTTCCATTTTTACTGGAAATTTTTTCAATCTTAAGCCTGGAGATAAAGCACTTCATTGTTTGCCAGCCAACTTTATTGCAGGAAAAATGATGCTTGTTAGAGCTATGATTTTAGGATTAGAATTAGATTTAACAGAACCGACATCACACCCTATATTTAATACAAAAACCAAATATGATTTTGCGGCAATGTTACCAATTCAATTGCAAAATTCTCTGCATGATATTAATAATTTTAAAAACATTATTGTAGGTAGTGTTAAGGTATCTAATAAGTTAATTGAAGCTATACAAGACAAGTCAACTCGTGTTTTTGAAACCTTTGGAATGACTGAAACAGCCACCCATATAGCTTTAAGACCATTAAATAATTTTGAAAGTGAACAAAAAACGACTTCATTAGGCAAATCTATTTTTAAAACTTTGCCAGATATTTCTATTTCTCAAGATGACCGTGGTTGCTTAGTAATTGAGTCTGGACATTTAACTAAACAACCTATTGTAACAAACGATTTGGTAAAACTGTATTCAGAGGATGAATTTGAATGGTTAGGAAGGTTTGATAATGTGATTAATTCAGGTGGTGTTAAAATTTTCCCTGAAACTATCGAAGAAAAATTACAAGAAAAAATTAAACAACGCTTTTTTATTGCCTCTGAAAAAGATGAAACTTTTGGGGAAAAAATTATTTTAATTTTAGAAGGTGATATTGATACTGTCGACAATTCAATTTTTGAAGATTTAGATAAATACGAAAAGCCAAAGAAAATATACTGCGCTCATAAGTTTGATGTTATCTCAGATAAAATTCAACGTAAAAAAATATTAACAAAACTAGGAATAATCTAAAATAGATTAAAAAAATATACTTTTATTAAAAAAGGGTAAAGCTTAAGTTTTACCCTTTTTTGTTGTTTCCCTCATTCAAAAACATGCTTTACTCATTATAGGTTTTATAAAATAGCTGTTAGGTCTAGTTTTATGCTAAACTTTAAAATCAGCTATTATGAAATCATTATTAAAAATCATTCTTGTATTAACAGTATCTATACAATTACAAGCTCAAGAAAAACTAATTTCAGGAAAAGTCACTTCGGCAAGCGATAATTTGCCATTACCAGGAGTCAATGTTTTAATTAAAGGGACAACGACAGGAGTTCAAACAGATTTTGATGGCCTGTATCAAATAAATGTTAAAGACACAGATATTTTAGTGTTTAGTTATGTTGGCTTTAAGACAGAAGAAAGAAAAGTAGGTAAGCTTCATACTATTTCGGTAGTGCTAGAAGAAGATACAGCCTGTTTAGAAGAAGTGGTAGTTGTTGGTTACGGAACAACTACTAGGAGATCATATACCGCATCAGCTTCACAAATAAAACGACAAAAACAAAAGGAATACCATAACAAATTAGCAGGTCAAATACAGTCAACGCCAATAAATCAAGCATTGCAAGGAAAGGCAGCAGGAGTTCAAATCACTAATAATGTGTCAAAGCCACAAACAAGTTCTCATATTTTAATTAGAGGCATGGCTTCTGTTTCTCAAAATAAAAAACCTTTAATAATTGTGGATGGTAAAGTATCAAGTTATGATACCATGGAACGTTTAAATCCAAATGAAATAAAAGATATCAATGTTCTTAAAAACACAAGTGCAACAGCTCTTTATGGAAGTCGAGCAAGCAATGGAGTTATTATCATTTCAACTAAGAACAACAACGCTATAGTTGAAACTGACCACTTATATATTGTTGATGGAATGCCAATTAAAAAGGAGCATAATTATATCATAGACAATTTTTCAGAAAAAGATATTGATACTAAAACAGAGTTTGATAAAGCGGATGCTAGAAAGAAATTTGGAAAGATTGCTAAAAACGGATGTATTGTCATCACAACACATCAAGGCAATTTTAGAATAGATAACAACGAAAGCTATGCAGTTATTGAAGAAAACAATTTTGAACGAACATCATTATCTCCTTTATCAACCTTTTCTATTGATGTTGATAAAGCATCATATAGTAACATAAGACGTATGATTAACAATGGAATGGCTATTGAACCTGATGCTGTTAAAATTGAAGAAATGATTAATTATTTTAAATACAATTACCCACAACCTACTGGTGAACATCCTTTTTCGATTATTACCGAAGTGGTTAAAACACCTTGGAATAATCAAACTAAACTTGTTAAAATAGGATTGCAAGGAAAAACATATAGTAATGAAGAATTACCAGCATCAAATCTCACTTTTCTAATTGATGTTTCTGGGTCTATGGGTTCTCCAAATAAACTACCACTGTTAAAGTCGGCGTTTAAACTATTGGTGAATCAATTACGTGAGCAAGATAAAGTTGCCATTGTTGTATATGCAGGAGCAGCAGGTGTTGTTTTAGAACCTACCTCTGGGAAGCATAAAGAGAAGATTATAGCGGCTTTAGATAATTTAAATTCAGGTGGATCTACAGCTGGTGGTGCAGGCATTAAATTGGCATATAAATTAGCTGAACAAAATTTTAAAAAGAACGGAAACAACAGAGTTATTTTGGCAACCGATGGTGATTTTAATGTTGGTGCATCTAGTGATAATGCTATGGAGAAGCTTATTGAAGAGAAACGTAAATCTGGAGTGTTTTTATCGGTCTTAGGTTTTGGATATGGTAATTATAAAGATTCCAAATTAGAAACTTTGGCTGATAAAGGGAACGGAAATCATGCTTATATCGACACCATTCAGGAAGCTCAAAAAGTGTTTGGAAAAGAATTTGGTGGCACCTTATTTACCATAGCGAAAGACGTAAAAATTCAAATAGAGTTTAACCCTAATAAAGTTCAGGCCTATAGATTAATAGGGTATGAAAATAGAATGCTTGAAGATGAAGATTTTATTGATGATACCAAAGATGCAGGTGAATTGGGTAGCGGTCATACGGTTACAGCTTTATATGAAGTTATTCCAGTAGGTGTTAAAAGTGATTATTTGAAGCATGTTGATGATTTAAAATATACGAAATCACAGATAACTGAAAATTATTCAGATGAATTGTTTACAGTAAAATTCAGGTATAAAAAACCAGATGGTGACAAAAGTATAGAAATGGTCCATATTCAAAAAGATGTTATGACTGAAGCTTCTGAAGATTTAAAGTTTGCTTCTGCAGTAGCGTTGTTCGGAATGCAATTACGACAATCAAAATATTATAATAATTTTAATATTAAAGATGTTATTGCTTTAGCAAAATTAGGAAAAGGTAACGATGAAGATGGCTATAAAACGGAGTTTATAAGATTAGTTGAGTCTTATCAAAATTTATAGAAAAAAATGCGCTTTAATAACGCTTGGTAGATTTAAATCTATCAAGCGTTATTCTATTTATACTTGAAGCACACCCATATTAAATGGTTTTTCAATAGGAGCGTGGTTTGCAGCTTCTATACCCATGCTAATCCATTTTCGTGTATCTAGCGGATCGATAATTGCGTCCGTCCAAATTCTAGCAGCGGCATAATAAGGAGATACTTGAGAATCGTATCGATCTTTTATTTTATTATAGAGTTCGTCTTCTTTTTCTTTAGTAATTTTTTCGCCTTTCTTTTTTAAGGAAGCCGTTTCTATTTGGAGTAATACTTTGGCAGCCGAGTTTCCACTCATCACAGCCAGTTCTGCACTTGGCCATGCCACAATCAATCTTGGGTCGTATGCCTTACCACACATAGCATAATTACCTGCTCCATAGCTATTTCCAATAATAACAGTAAATTTAGGAACAACGGAATTACTCACCGCATTAACCATTTTAGCACCGTCTTTTATAATGCCCCCATGTTCGCTTTTACTACCAACCATAAACCCGGTAACGTCTTGTAAAAATACCAACGGAATTTTTTTCTGATTGCAATTAGCAATAAAACGTGTTGCTTTATCGGCACTATCATTATAAATAACACCTCCAAACTGCATTTCTCCCTGCTTTGTTTTTACTAGCTTACGTTGATTCGCGACGATGCCAACGGCCCAACCATCAATCCTCGCGTAACACGTTATGATAGTTTTTCCATAACCCACTTTATATTCATCAAATTCAGAATTGTCAACCAAGCGTTTAATAATATCATACATATTATATTGGTCAGCTCTCGATTTTGGTATAATACCATAAATATCTTCAGGATTTTCTTTAGGTTTTATTATTTCTGTTCTATTAAAACCAGCTTTATCGTAATCACCTATTTTATCAATAATATTTTTAATGGTATCTAAAGCATCTTTATCATCTTTCGCTTTATAATCTGTAACACCAGAAATTTCACAATGTGTTGAAGCACCACCTAAAGTTTCGTTATCAATAGTTTCTCCAATAGCGGCTTTTACCAAGTAACTCCCCGCTAAAAAAATGCTTCCGGTTTTATCAACAATCAACGCTTCATCACTCATGATAGGTAAATAGGCGCCTCCAGCAACACAACTTCCCATAACCGCAGCAATTTGGGTTATTCCCATGCTACTCATAATGGCGTTATTTCTAAAAATTCGCCCAAAATGCTCTTTATCTGGAAAAATCTCATCTTGTAATGGCAAATAAACACCCGCACTATCAACCAAATAAATAATAGGTAAACGATTTTCTATAGCAATTTCTTGAGCTCTTAAGTTTTTCTTGGCTGTTATTGGAAACCAAGCTCCAGCCTTAACGGTAGCGTCATTAGCAACTACAATGCATTGTTTTCCTTTGATATAACCTATTTTAACAACGACACCGGCCGATGGGCAACCACCGTGTTCTTTATACATGTCTTCTCCTGCAAAAGCAGCAATTTCGATTGATTTTTTATTTGAATCTAATAAATAATCAACACGCTCATGAGCAGTCATTTTTCCTTTAGCGTGGTGCTTTTCAATACTGGCTTTTCCACCTCCAAGATGTACTTTGCCAAGACGGTTTGTGAGTTCAGAAAGTAAAAGTTTATTATGATCTTCGTTTTTATTGAAGTTGATGTCCATGTTCACTTAGTTTGATGCTAATGTACAAAAGATTGAAAAAAGGTTTCAAACAATGTTAATTAAATATTAAATAATATTACATGGAATTAGTTTCCTTGGAAAATAAATATTTTTATTATACATTTGTATTAAATATTTAGAACTATGAAAAATATAATAGCCTTTGCAGGATCAAACAGTAAAAACTCAATCAACAAGCAATTAGTGAACTATACAAGCACTCTTTTAAAAGATAGTAACGTTTCTATTTTAGATTTAAATGATTATAAATTGCCTGTTTATGGCATAGATTACGAACAAGAACATGGTATTCCTGAAAATGCAAATAAATTTTTGGAATATATAAAATCATCTGACGGTATTATTTTATCATTAGCAGAACACAACGGCGCTTACGCAACTGTTTTTAAAAATTTATTCGACTGGATGTCTAGAATTGAAAGTAAAACATTTTTTGACAAGCCTATGTTGTTAATGGCGACCTCTCCAGGAGGTCGAGGAGGAGCTTCAGTTTTAGAAATGGCAAAAAATAGATTTCCGTATCATGATGCCAATATAATTGAAGTGTTTTCGTTGCCTTTTTTTGGAAATAATTTTGTTGATGGTATTATTGTTAATGATGAATATAATGAGCAATTAAAAAATTCAGTGGAACAATTTAAAAAAGCACTTTAGTCATGTATATTAATCATGAAGATGATGGCAAGAAGGGAAAATTCTATGTAATACTTAATGGTAAGGAGGAAGCAGCAATGACCTATGTTTATGCTGGCAAAAATTTTATCATAGATCATACCGAAGTAAGCGAGGTTTTTAAAGGTCAAGGTGTAGGTTATAAACTTGTTGAATCTGCGGTTAATTTTGCCAAAGAAAACAATATTAAAATAAAACCATTGTGTCCCTTTGCACATGCTGTTTTTAAAAAGAAAGGATTGTTATATGCTGATGTTTTATATTAATTTATGATTATGGGAGATTTTTCAAAAGATATTAATTCAACTTTTACCAATAACAGAATAAAAGCTTTATTGAATATTTTGTATACGGCTAGCTGGATTTCAAATTGTCAAAATGAGTTTTTTAAATCATATGGCATTTCTCCACAACAATATAATATCTTAAGAATTTTGAATGGCGCAGATGAGCCGCTAAATGTGCAAGTTATTAAGGATAGAATGATAGAACGCGCTCCAAATGCTACGCGGCTTATGGATAAATTATGTGCTAAAGACTATATAAAGCGGTTGCCATCAGAACATGATAGGCGCGTTGTTAAAATTATAATTACTGAACAAGGAAAGGAGTTGTTACAAGCAATACCCAATAATTTTAATAAAGATTTATTGAAGAATTTAAATGAAGAAGAAGCGGAACAATTAAGTAATCTGCTCGATAAAATGCGATAATCGTATTTTTTTAAACAAATAGTTTCCATGGAAACTAAAAAATATAAAAAATGAAAACAAATACCATAAAAACAATAGGGCGGAGTGATTTTGTAAATATGGGTCCTATAAGATTACGGCAGCCGCTACCAACACAACAAATAGATATGATAGATCCGTTTATCTTGTTACATCATTACGGACCGTATCATATTTCGGAAGAACACAACCCCTTTGATTTAGGTCCGCATCCACATCGTGGTTTCGAACCCATTACTTTTTTGTTTCAAGGTGAACAATTACATCGTGATTCCTTGGGTAATGAGAGTGTCGTAAAGGCTGGTGATGTGCAGTGGACAACGGCTGGAAGAGGCATAGTGCATGCTGAAGGACCAACAAAAGAATTCATTAAAAAAGGAGGTTATATTGAAGGAATTCAATTATGGTTGAATTTACCTGCTAATAAAAAAATGATGCCAGCTAATTATCAGCATGAAAGAAATGAAGATTTTAAAGTAGTTTCTTTTAATGATGACAACGTTAAAATCAAAGTTATCTCAGGAGAATTAGAGGGTATTTATGGGCGCATTCAAACACAAACGTCTGTTAATGCGTTTATCATTGATACAAATGAAGAAGGTAACGCATTTATAAAAATACCTAGTACACATCAAGCTATGTTGTATTTAATACATGGTGATGTTACTTTAAATGAGTCTGAAACACTAATTCAAGATAAAAATCAATTGATTGAGTTTAATCAGGATGGCGAAGGCTTTTCAATAAAAGCACATAAGAAAAGTAAATTATTATTAATGTCAGGCGAACCTTTAAAGGAACCTGTAAATAGTTACGGACCGTATGTGATGAATACACAAACGGAAATTTTAGAAGCTATGCGCGATTACCAAATGGGTAAGATGGGCTTTCTTCCAGAGAGATAAATAGAGATTAGATTTCCTTCTTCAAGGAAATAAAAAAATGTAATATTATGAAAACAATAATTCACAAATCAGATAGTAGAGGTTTTGCTAACCACGGATGGCTAAAATCTCATCACACATTTAGTTTTGCAGGGTATCAAAACCCAGAACGAATGAATTTTGGAGCGCTTAGAGTGCTTAATGACGATTTAGTGCAACCTAAAATGGGGTTCGGCACACATCCGCATCAGAATATGGAAATTATCTCTATTCCTTTAAAAGGCGCATTATCTCATCAAGATAGTATGGGAAATAAACGTGCTATTGAAGTTGGTGAAGTCCAAGTTATGAGTGCAGGAACAGGTTTAACACATTCTGAATTTAACGATAGTAAAACCGATGAAACCAATTTCCTTCAATTATGGATTATTCCTGAAGAAATGGGTGTTACACCAAATTACGAACAACGGTTATTTGATGCTTCAGAACAGAAAAACAAACTTCAAACGGTTGTTGCGCCAAAAGACAAGTTAGAAGATGATGCTTTACCCATAAGTCAGCAAGCTTATATTTATAGAACGGATTTGGATGAAGATAAATCTATAACACTAAAGGCTAAAAACAGCAACAATGGCTTTTATATTTTTGTTGTTGAAGGGGCTGTTGAAGTTGCAAATACAATTTTAAATTCTAGAGATGCTATAGGTGTTTCTGAAGTTGACACGTTAAATCTGAAAGCAAAATCTAATTCAAATTTAATTATTATTGAAGTTCCTATGGTATTTTAAGAAATTTTAAATCTAAAAAATAATTAAGCATCCTTGATAAGATGCTTTTTTATTTAAAAATACGATATTTGTGTTTCAATTTGCACAAAGGATAGAAGCGATATCCTTTTTTAACTGATATCAGTTAAAAAAGATTTAGCGAATAGCCTGACCTTGTTATCTAACAAGGATGTGCCCTAAATATAGATTTAATTATGGCAATGAATAAAAACACAGTGTTAGCATGGGCAACATGGATTATGATTTTTGTAGGTCTGGGATTAATCGCGCTTGGAGCATTTAGATATGATGAAGTAGCAGGATGGGGTTTCGCTTCTGTAGGTATTGGCTTTTTCGCGATTGCTTGGGTTTTTAACGCTTTAAAAGGACGAGTATAATGAGCGACGATAAGAAAGTAATTTTTTCAATGAATGGGTTAACCAAAACCTTTCAAGGTGCCAATACGCCCGTTTTAAAAAATATTTATTTAAGCTTTTTTTACGGAGCTAAAATTGGAATTTTAGGTCTCAATGGTTCTGGTAAATCAACCTTGCTAAAAATTATCGCAGGCATAGATAAGAATTACCAAGGTGATGTGACCTTTTTACAAGATTATTCGGTGGGCTATTTAGAACAAGAGCCAAAACTTGATGATGATAAAACCGTTATGGAAATTGTTCGTGAAGGTGCCGCTGAAACGGTTGCTATACTTGACGAATACAATAAAATAAACGACATGTTTGGGTTGGAAGAAGTCTATTCTAATCCAGATAAGATGGAAAAACTGATGAATCGTCAGGCAGAATTACAAGATCAAATTGATGCTGCTAATGCTTGGGAATTAGATACCAAACTTGAAATAGCTATGGACGCTTTACGCACCCCAGATGGTGATAAAAAAATAGGTATTCTATCTGGTGGGGAAAAACGGCGCGTAGCGTTGTGTCGATTATTATTACAAGAACCAGATGTGCTATTATTAGATGAACCAACCAACCATTTAGATGCCGAATCTGTACATTGGTTAGAGCATCATTTAGCACAATATAAAGGAACGGTGATTGCCGTAACACATGATAGATACTTTTTAGATAATGTAGCTGGCTGGATTTTAGAATTAGATAGAGGAGAAGGCATTCCTTGGAAAGGTAATTACTCATCGTGGTTAGATCAGAAATCTAAACGTATGGCACAAGAAAGCAAAGTAGCTTCTAAACGTCAGAAAACATTAGAACGCGAATTAGAATGGGTAAGACAAGGAGCAAAAGGACGTCAAACAAAGCAAAAAGCGCGTTTGAACAACTACGATAAGTTAATGAGCCAAGACCAGAAACAATTGGATGAAAAACTTGAAATCTATATACCTAATGGTCCACGTTTGGGAACCAATGTTATTGAGGCGGTAGGTGTTAGTAAAGGATACGATGATAAGCTATTGTATGAAAGTTTAAACTTTAAATTACCACAAGCTGGAATTGTAGGTGTTATTGGTCCTAACGGCGCAGGAAAGACCACCATTTTTAGAATGATAATGGGTGAAGAAACTCCGGATAAAGGCGAGTTTAAAGTAGGTGATACTGCAAAAATTGCCTACGTTGATCAAAGTCATTCTAATATTGACCAAGAAAAAACTATTTGGCAAAACTTTAGTGACGAGCAGGAACTTATCTTAATGGGAGGTAAGGAAGTCAATTCCAGAGCGTATTTAAGTCGTTTTAATTTTTCTGGAGGCGAACAAAATAAAAAGGTAAAGTTGTTATCTGGAGGTGAACGTAACCGTTTGCATTTAGCCATGACTCTTAAAGAAGAAGGAAACGTGTTACTTTTAGATGAACCTACAAATGACCTTGACGTGAATACATTGAGAGCTTTAGAAGAAGGTTTAGAAAACTTTGCCGGTTGCGCCGTTGTTATTAGTCATGACAGATGGTTTTTAGATAGAATATGTACGCATATTTTAGCATTTGAAGGCGATTCTCAAGTGTATTTCTTTGAAGGTAGTTTTAGTGAATATGAAGAAAATAAAAAGAAACGACTTGGTGGTGATTTGATGCCAAAACGAATTAAGTATAAAAAATTAGTACGATAAAGAAGTAAAGAAAATTTTTATTTTAACGCTCACTGAAAAGTGGGCGTTTTTTTTATTCATAGATATGGCCTGAACCTAAAGTGTAATCAGATTTTTGTTCTAATTGGTGTATTGCTTGAATATTGGAATTAAAGGTGTCTAATTCATTATTGATAGATTCTTCATGTTCATGAACATATAGTACTCTTTTCGCCCATTTTCCTAAGATCAATATGAGTAAAAAACTAAGTAAAGTAAATATAAATTCAATCATAACGTTAAATTATTAATTATCACCATACATATGTCCTTCAGTGAAATCTTTGTACTTCTCTTCTTGTTTTGCTAATTCTTCACTGATCTTATCTAAGCGTTCATTTTCTTTTTTAAGCTTATATGATTTTCTGATACCTAAAATCAATAAAATAGAAAAAAATACAACCACAATAATTAAGAGCGTGACAATGTCACTTTGTTCTATTAACGCAATTGGTAATAAAAAACCTAGAATATAATTTAAAAGCATTGTTAAATACCGATTTGGGTTAATAGCATACCAA
This sequence comes from Yeosuana marina, assembly GCF_011762485.1. GTDB lineage: Bacteria > Bacteroidota > Bacteroidia > Flavobacteriales > Flavobacteriaceae > Yeosuana > Yeosuana marina. The sequence goes on along the minus strand of NZ_JAAKGI010000012.1, from coordinate 14,077 downwards.
ATATAATATTTTTTGTCAATCTATAATAAAAAATATTATAACCATATGAAAATCATGAATTTAAATTCATATAAACATATGGTTACTAAGATAATCTACAATTTAAATTTCAGAGCTAATATTTTTTAACGAAATTGCATTGAATAAATTTAAATATCATTTTCAATATTATGTCTTCTAACAAGATTAAGAATATACAAGTAGAATTGCTTTCAAAACAATATTATACACTTAATAAAATTACATTTGATTACCTTATGAGTTCTGGCACTTGGGTTACACAAATACGGGAATGTTACGACAGGGGAGACGGTGCTGGAATATTGTTGTATAATAAAGAAAAGCAAACAGTAATTTTAACAAAACAATTTAGGATGCCTACTTATATGAATGACAATAAAGACGGTATGTTAGTTGAAATTTGTGCGGGTATGTTAGACAAAGACAATCCAGAAGCCTGCATTATAAGAGAAACAGAAGAAGAGGTAGGATATAGATTAAAAAATGTAAAAAAAGTATTTGAAGCGTATTCCTCTCCAGGGGTTATGACTGAGAAAATGCACTTTTTTGTTGGTGAGTATTCAGATGATATGAAAGTAAATGATGGTGGTGGTTTAGAAAGCGAGCATGAAGATATAGAAGTTTTAGAATTACCATTTAAAAAAGCAGTTGCTATGTTAAATAATGGAGACATTCATGATACAAGAACTATTGTTTTATTACAATACGCCCAAATACATAAATTACTATAGTGTTAATGAGAATTTGCTCTCATAAAATCTGTAATTAAGTACGTAATTAGTTTTCCAATTTGACTTTCGTTTTCTGGGGTAGCTATAGCCTCGCAGATATGCAGATAGTAGGTATTTTCATGTTTTCCAAAAAAGTTTACAAAGGCTCGTGTTTTGTTTACACCAAAACCACTTAGTGTCATTGCGCTACTTGAAATATTCTGAATAGCATCACAATCAATTTCAATACCAAAAGCGGTAGAACTAACATGCTCTAAAGCTCTTTTCATCTCACTTTTAAACGATAATTCTTTTCTAACTTCAATAGATTCAAAGGTATTATAAGCTATAGAATTTATTTTTTTTAATGAGTTAAAAAGTTTTTCAGGAGTATAATTTTCATGCAAACCAAATACAAAATAGTTTTTTAAAAATCCTTCAGCATAAGCATAAGAAAACCCGTTACCACTATGACGACCTTCTTCTGGTCTAAAATCAGTATGAGCATCAAAATTAACAACGTTTATAGGAGTTCCTAGAGCCAATGAACTGCCTTTAATATTTCCGTAAGCATTGTTATGACCGCCTCCAATAATAATAGGCTTTTTTCCAGCTAAAACAATTTGATGTATAATATGAGTAACATGTGCATCAATTTTTTTTACAATTTTTCTAGCTTTTAAAATATCTTTTCTTTTTGATTGATTTAACTTGGAAACTTTCAACATTTCATCAGTAAAATCAAGATGTCCAAGAATTAAAACACGATTTGCATTTGTGAATTCGTTATTTTGAATATTTAATAGATATTTTAATACCGTATTCCAAGTATTGTAAGCTCCTGATTTTCCGTAATTTGCAAAAACACCTACATCTTCGGGTAAACCAATAATTACATGCGTAACATCCAAATTTTCAAGTTGTTCGTATATGTTAGAAATGGAAGTTAACAGGTTAACATGTTCGCCAAATTTGGATTCACCAGAACGCTTGTTTAGTAATTTTTTTAATTCAGAATTATTAAATAAAACTAGTTTATCCATAGAAGCAGTAAATTTTTTGAATAATTAAAAATACAGTTTTATTTATTCATTACATTAAAAAAAATAAGTATTAAATTTAGAAAATCAAATCAGTAAACTCTTTAAAAATTAAAAACAAGTAATTATGGAAGATAGTAAAAGTGGTATGGGGTTAAAAGTAGCGTTAGGTATTGCTTTAGTCCTTTTTTTAGGAACAGCATTTTATTCGCTTAACCTTTACAAAGAAAGTAACAAAACAAAAAAAGACCTAACAGAGCAAAAACAATTAGTAATGAATGATTTAAACGCTATGGCTAAGCAATATGATGATGCTATTAGCGAAAATGAGGTTGCTAATAATAATTTAATTGAAGCCAGAGCGCGTATTCAAGGGTTGATAGACTCTTTAAAAATTTCTGAAACCAATGTTAAAAGCCTTTGGAGATATAAACAAAAGTATATGTCACTTCAAAAAGAAATGGATGTGTTATTAGCACAAAACGATTCTTTACGAGTTGAAAATTCATATTTAGCGACTTCGTTAGATAGTACACGTGTTCGTTTAGAAGAAAGAACCATGTTTACAGATTCATTATTGATTCAAAACACGGCATTAGCTGAAGTTATGGAAAATGCTTCTGTATTATCTACAATAGGTTTAAAAGGTTTTGGAGTTATTGAAAGAACTTCAGGAAAATTAATCCCTACAGAAAGAGCGAGCCGTACTGACAAAATTAGAGTATGTTTTACAGTGGCTCAAAATAAATTAGTTCAAGCAGGAGATCAAGAATTATACGTTCAAGTAATAGACCCAAAAAATAATACTTTAGGCGCAAATGAACAAGTTGTTTTTGGAGATAAAACAATTAACTATAGCATTATTAGTAAATTTAATTACGAAAATTCAAGTCTTAATATTTGTGAATTCGTTACTGGTAAGGGAGATTTTGAAAAAGGACGTTATGTTGTTAATGTGTTTAATTCAAAAGATTTAGTATCAACTTCAGAGTTTACTCTCAAATAAAAAGAGAATAATAGATATTAAAACCGAAAGACAAAATCTTTCGGTTTTTTTATGTCCAAAATTTAATGAATGATTATTTAGTTAGTCATATATCGATATGATAATTTCGAATTTAAAAATTTTTAAATCATCAAAAAAGCATGAATAAAATGTAAATTATTAAGTAAAATCATTTAAAAACAATAATCGGTGAAAAGTTGAAAAACATGATAAAAATCATTGTTCTTTTAAAGAAGATAACACTTAAATTAAGTTATAAAAAAATCAGCAAAACCCTTGATATTATTACCTTCAATGTTTATTTACATAAAAATTTTAAAGTAACTTTGTAAAAAATTTACAAAATGAATAAAGCAATTTATATTGCAACAAGTGAACCTAATAGTGGTAAGTCTATAGTAGCACTAGGTTTAATGAGAATGTTGCTAGGTAAAACAGCTAAAGTAGGTTATTTTAGACCTATTATTGATGGTGATTCCTTGGAGAAAAGGGATAATCATATCAATACTATATTATCTCACTTTGATTTGGACATTGATTATAAAGATGTCTTTGCATTTACTAGGAATGAATACATAAATAAAAGAAATTCTGGAAAAGAAGGTGAAATTTTTGATAAAATAATAGAAAAGTATAAGGCTCTTGAGGAGAAAAATGATTTCATGCTGGTTGAAGGAACTGACTTTTCTGGAGAAGGTACTGCTATAGAACTAGATGCTAATATATTAATTGCAAAAAATTTAGGTATACCTGCTATTATAGTTTCCAGTGGTGTTGGTAAAAGTTTTGACGAGTTTGTTAACGGTTTACATTTGGCTTACGATTCATTTAATGAAAAAGAAGTAAAGGTTTTAGCTGTTATTGCGAATAAAGTACAAGAAAAAAACTTAGACCTAGTTATTAAAGGTGTTGAACAAAATTTGCCTAAGGATGTATTGGTAAATGCTATTCCTTTAATTCCTTCTTTAAAAAACCCTACGGTAAAAGAAATTGCTAAAGCTATTGATGCTCAAATTATTTTTGGAAAAGAGCACTTAAATAATCAAACAACTAGTTTTAAAGTAGGGGCTATGCAGTTACGAAATTATTTGACTAAACTAGAGCAAGATTGTTTAATTATTACACCAGGTGATAGAGCCGATATTATTTTAGGAGCTTTACAAGCTAATATTTCTACTAATTATCCAGCTATTTCAGGAATTGTTTTAACAGGAGGTTTGTTACCTGAGGAGCCTATTGTTAAATTAATTGAAGGTTTGCAGCAAATAGTTCCAATACTATCTGTTAAGTTAGGAACATTTGAAGTAGCAAATAGAATAGGGGCTGTGCGCTCGCATGTCTATGCTGAAAATAAAGATAAAATTTTAATGTCATTAAATACTTTTGACAAGTATTGCAATGTAGATAGACTTTCTGATAAGTTTTATACGTTTAAAAATAGTGGTATTACACCAAGAATGTTTCAGTATAATTTATTAAAAAGAGCCAAAACATCTAGAAAACATATTGTTTTACCGGAAGGCAATGACGATAGAATTATTGCTGCAGCTGCAAGATTAATTCTAATGGATATTGTAGATTTAACAATTCTAGGAAATAAGGATCAGATATATGAGAGTATAATTAGATTAGGTTTGAAATTGGATTTAGATAAAATAACTGTTATCAATCCAATGGACTCTGAATATTCTAAAGATTTTGCAAATACATTTTATGAATTACGGAAAGCTAAGGGTGTCACGATTGATATGGCTGAAGACTTGATGAATGACGTTTCTTATTTTGGAACTATGATGGTTTATAAAGGCTTAGCAGACGGCATGGTTTCGGGAGCAGCTCATACCACACAGCATACTATTAAACCAGCTTTACAGTTTGTAAAAATGAAACCTTCGGTATCTGTAGTATCGTCGGTATTTTTTATGTGTTTAGATGATAGAGTCTCTGTTTTTGGTGACTGCGCGATTAATCCAAATCCTAATGCAGAGCAATTGGCGGAAATAGCAATATCATCTGCAGAATCTAGTATTGCTTTTGGAATCGAACCAAGAATAGCTATGTTATCATATTCCTCTGGTACATCGGGCAAAGGTGAAGAGGTTGATAAAGTTAGAAAAGCAACTGAAATAGTAAAACAAAAACGGCCCGATTTAAAAATTGAAGGACCTATTCAATATGATGCGGCTGTAGATGCTGGCGTAGGCAAAAGTAAAATGCCAGACTCAGAAGTAGCAGGTCAAGCAACTGTATTAATTTTTCCAGATTTAAATACTGGTAACAACACTTATAAAGCAGTTCAGAGAGAAACGGGGGCATTGGCTATCGGACCGATGTTACAAGGTCTTAATAAGCCTGTAAATGATTTGAGTAGAGGATGTACAGTAGATGATATTTTTAACACTGTTATTATAACAGCAATTCAAGCACAAGGAATTTAACATGAATATTTTAGTAATAAACTCAGGGAGCTCTTCAATTAAATATCAACTTATTAAGATGCCTGAAGAAAGCGTTGCGGCGAGTGGTTTGGTCGAGCGTATAGGGCTGGATGGAGCATTAATCACCTACAAATCAGGAGAATTTAAAATGACCAAAGAAGTTGAAGTTCCTGATCATGAAACGGGATTACTACAAATAACAAACTTTTTGTTAGATAAGAAGTTTGGTGTAATCGATGATAAAGATAAAATTAATATTGTAGGACACCGAGTTGTACATGGCGGAAAAACGTTTTCTAAAACAGTAGAAATTACTCCAGAAATTAAAAATAAAATAGAAAGTCTTATTCCGCTGGCACCGTTGCATAATCCGCCTAATTTAAAGGGTATTGAGGTTGCTGAAAAAGTATTTAAAAAAGCGAAACAAGTTGCAGTTTTTGATACTGCTTTCTTTCAAACCATGCCGCAAAAAGCATATCAATATGCTATTCCTAAAGAATTTTTAGATGACAATGATATACGAGCTTATGGATTTCATGGTACTAGTCATAAATATGTCTCAGAAAAGTCCATTCAGTATTTAAAGGACCATAATTTTGATCATTCTAGAATTATTACGATTCATTTAGGAAATGGTTGCAGTATTACAGCTGTAAAAGATGGAAAAGCTATTGACCATTCTTTAGGTATGGGACCAGCTAATGGATTAATTATGGGAACTCGTGCAGGAGATATTGATCAGTCGGTGATATTTTACTTAATTGATAAATTAGGATATTCTACTCAGGAAGTTAATGATATCTTACTCAAAAAAAGTGGAATGCTAGGTCTTACAGGATATAGTGATATGCGAGACATAGAATCTAAATCGGCAGAAGGTGATGAAGATTGTCGTTTGGCTTTATATATGAATGGCTATAGAATTAAAAAATATATAGGATCGTATATTGCTGCAATGAATGGTCTTGATGCTATTGTTTTTACGGCAGGAATTGGCGAAAACAGTAGTGTTATAAGAAAAATTGTTTGTGAAGATATGGAGTTCTTAGGATTGCATTTAGATCATAGAAAAAATGATGTACGTGGTAATACTATACGAGCGATTAATGTTCCTGAGTCGAACGTGAAAATTTTAGTAGCTCCAACCAACGAAGAATTGGAGATTGCAAAACAATGTTTTGCTTTAATACATTAAAAACTAAATATATATAATAACTAATTTTATATTTGTTGCTAATTATGTTGATAACATAATGTTATTTTAATATCAAATTTGTTAAGTGTAAATTGAATCGTAATCTCTCATTTTTAAACTCATTTATTGATATTTCTGAGCTGACGTTTGATAAGCTTAAAAACATATCTACATTTAAACGCCTTGAAGCTAACACACAAATAGCCAGAGCAGGGGATAATACTTCAAAATTATACATGCTTGTCTCTGGATTGATGCGAGTCTATTTAAGTACTGAATCTGGTAAAGAATTTAATAAAAACTTTTTTATGCCTATTTGTTTTGTGGGTCCGTATACTTCTTTAATTAAAGGAGAGCCTTCAAAATTAACCTATGAAACGCTTACAGATTGTAAAGTATATGAAATAGATTTTAAAGAATTAAAGAATCTTTGTAAGCAGGATATTGTTATTAGTAATCTATACAATAAAATAGTTGAGCATGTTTTTATAAAGTATGAAAAGCGCCAACTTGAGTTGATTTCACTTGATGCCAAACAACGCTATTTACAACTCAAAAAACGAATTCCAGATATAGATTCATTAATACCTCAATATCATATAGCGTCTTATTTAAGTATTACACCAGTTCAATTAAGTAGGATACGGAAAAGTTTAAAAGAGTCTTCTTAACATTTGTTAATGAAAACAAAATATGAATAATTTATATTTGAAAAAGTTTTGATTAATAGCGATTTATTTAAAATAAATCATAACTGGCCAACCAACAAAAAAACAGGTAATTTAAAATTACCTGTTTTCTTTTTTTGTCATTCAAATTAAATTATCAATTCATTTTTATTACTATAAATTCAGTACGTCTGTTTAATTGATGCTCTTGTTCTGTACATGGAACACTTCCATCACAACCATTAACTAAATCATCTTCGCCAAAACCTTGATATTTAGTAATTCTATCAGGATTAATTCCTTTTGAAACTAAATAGTCAAATGTAGCTTTAGCACGTTTTTTCGACAACCAATCATTAAATACCCTAGTTCCTCTAGAATCAGCATAAGAGTCAATTTTAATAACCATATTTGGGTAGGTATTAGTCATCATATACACTATTTTATCTAATTCTAAAGCAGCATCTTTTCTGATGTTATACTTATCAAAATCAAAGTAGATAGTATTTAATTCAGCTAATTTCACAACATCTTTCACAGGGTTTAATGAAAAATCAGCCGTTATACTTCTTGTAGCTTTGTCAATATTTTTTGAGGAAATAAGTTTAGCATCACTAGCATGTTTAGGATCACTGATTAATAGTTTATAATCAGCATTTCTATCAATATTAATTTCATAATGACCATTGAAGTCTGTTTGAACTTCAGCAATTTGCATACCAGCTGCATCAAATAATGTTATGGTAGCGTTTGCAATAGGTTTGTTGTTAATAGCATCCGTAACAGTTCCTTCTAGTTTTAATGGTAATACTCTTTTATAAGCGTAAATATCATCACTACCCACACCGCCATCTCTGTTAGAAGCAAAATAGCCACTTGTTCCATCTGAATTCATAAAAAATGAAAAATCATCTTTACTTGAATTAACAGGGACTCCCAAGTTTATAACATTAGTAATGTTATCATTTTTATCTGAAGTTGTAGCAAATATATCTAATAGTCCTATTCCTGGATGACCGTCTGATGAGAAAAACAAGGTACCTTCGCTATTTATAAAAGGAAACAATTCATTTTTTTTAGTGTTAACAATATCTCCTAAGTTTTGAGGTTTTCCATAAGTTCCGTCAGAATTTATGTATGAAAAATATATATCTGAACCACCAAAGCCTCCAGGCATATCTGAAGCAAAATATAGTTTTGTACCATCACTACTTAGAGCAGGATGTCATGTTGAATAGTTGTCACTATTAAAAGGAAGTTCTTCAATATTAGTCCAAACACTATCAACAAGAGTTGCTTTATATATTTTTAAATTAGTTATTCCTTTTTTGTCTTTTTTGAGTACGTTTTTATTAAAGTTATTTCTTGAAAAATACATGGTTTTTCCATCACTTGAGATGGTAACAGGGCCATCATGATAAATTGTGTTGACGTCTCCTTTTATTTTAGATTTATGATTAACGGGAGTAACACTATCATTTTTATCTTTTACATAAACATCTAAAAAAGGTTGTCCATCCCAACCGTAAATATGTTTAGTTGATACACCTTCATCTCTTGATGATGTAAAATATATTTTGTCACCTTGTTCAAAAGCACCAAAATCACTAAACTTTGAATTAAAGTTTACTTTTTTTAGAGAATATTGTGGTTTTGCATTAAAAATAGTAGTAACGAAATTAGCATCTTTCATAAGTTTTGCATCGGCAATATCGCCTCCTGCATCCTCAAATTTTCTCATCCATAAACGAGATTCTTTATACTCTTTAACACCCCTTAAAGCCTGAGAATATTTATACAAATATTCTGTTGGAACGTTATTTTGTTCAACAGCTTTTTTATAATAAACCACAGCGCTATCAGGATTTCTCATGAAGGCATAACAATCTGCTAATTGTCTTATAGCATAGTCTTTATTGAAATTAACATCAATAAGTTCTTTATACTTTACTGAAGCGGCTACAAATGAAAATTTGTTAAATAAATTATCTGCCCGTTTTTGTTTCCCGTATTGTGCAAATACCGAAATATTTAACAGTATAATAATAATAATTAATATGTAGTTTTTTGACTTCATGGGGTATTAGTTTTTAATTAAAAACACCAAAAGTATTTTTAAAAGTAGGTTTGTGTTTTATATAATTGATTATTCCATTTTAACAACTATAAATTGTGTACGTCTGTTTAGTTGGTGTTGTTCTTCCTCACACTTGGCACCATCTTCACAACCATTTGTTAGTCTACGTTCTCCAAAGCCTTCATGTTTTGTAATTCTATCAGGATTTATTCCTTTTGAGATTAAATACTCGTAAGTAGAGTTTGCTCTATCAATAGATAATTTATCATTGTATGATCTGGCACCTCGAGAATCGGTATGCGATTCAATTCTGATAACCATATCTGGATATGTATTTTGCATCATATCAACAATCTTATCTAACTCTAAGGCTGCGTCTTTTCTAATATTATACTTATCAAAATCAAAGTAAATGGTATTTAATTCGGCTAGCTTTACAACGTCTTGTACCGGATTTAATAGTAAGTTAGCTGTTATAGAAGTTAGCTCTGTTTGTAGGTTTTTAGAGGTAAAAGTCCTGTAGTCATCAATATATTTTTTCTGACCAGCAACGATTTTATAATCTTTATTTCTATCAATATTTATTTGAAAATACCCATTTTCATCGGTTACCATATAGGCAATCTGATTGTCTTTATCATCGTATAAAGTTATAACCGAATTTGGAATTGGCTTGGTATTAATAGCATCTGTAACAACCCCTTCTACTTGTAGTGTTGGAACACGATGATAGCCATAAATATCATCACCACCACGTCCACCAGATCTATTGGATGCAAAGTATCCAGTAATTCCATTGGGATTCATAGTAAAAGAAAAATCATCCTTATTGGAGTTAATAGGAATGCCTAAATTTATAACATCAACAATTTCATCATTATCTCCTTTTATGGTTCCATAAATATCTAATAATCCTAACCCTACATGCCCGTCAGACGAGAAGAATAAGGTGTTTTCATTATTAATAAATGGAAATCCTTCAGCTTTATCTGTGTTAACAATATTCCCTACGTTAACAGGTGTTCCTAACGTTCCATCTGGATTTATGTCTACATAATAAATATCAGATCCGCCATAACCACCAGGTCTATCAGAAGAAAAATATAATTTTGTATCATCTGTGTTTAAAGCAGCATGCTGATTGGAATAGTCATTACTATTTATAGAGAGGTCTTCAATATTAGTCCATAAACTATCTACTAAGGTTGCTCTATATAATTTCATATTAATCATTCCCTTTTTGTCTCTTCCCTCGATATCTTGTTTATAATTATTTCTGGAAAAGTACATGGTATGACCATCTTTTGTAATAGTTACAGGACCATCGTGATAGATTGAATTGACATCACCTTTTAATTTTGAGGTATGATCAACTTTTTTACTTCCAACATCAGTAACATAAACATCTAAAAAAGGTTGCTCGTTCCAACCATATATGCGTTTTATAGAAACACCTTCATCTCTTGAAGATGCAAAATATATTTTACCATTAAATTCGAAAGCTCCAAAATCACTATACTTTGAATTGAATCGAATTCTATCTAAAAAGTACTGTTGTTTTGCATTAAATACACTGGTTATAAAATTAACGTCTTTTGAGAAGTCGTTAGAGTTAACAACTCCGCCAGAATCTTTAAACCGTTGTAACCAAATACGCGATTCTTTATAGTCTTTTATACCTCTTAAAGATTGCGCATAGCTGTAATAATACTCTATTGGAACATTTTCTTGTTTTACAACACTTTTGTAATATCTCGCAGCATTTTTAGGATCTCTTAGATAGGCGTAACAATCAGCTAATCGTCTTGTTGCATAGTCTTTGTTATAATTATTGTCAATGAGGTCTCTATAAACTTTAGCAGCTTTTACAAATGAGAATTTATTAAATAGTGTATCCGCTCTTTTCTGTTTTCCTTGTTGTGAAAATACAGAAAAACTCATCATTAAGATAATAGAAACTAATATGTAGTTTTTTATTTTCATAATAATTTCAATTAGAAATATCTAGGAGATTTTAATTTAGAACTTAAAAATTTAAACTCATAAATAAGCAAAATTTCATGCGTACCAGAGGTATAGCTAGCAATATCAGAAATTGGCTTTTCGTAAGCATATCCTAAACGTAACTGTCTTGATATTTGAAAATCTACAAGGCCACCAATAGCTGCAGTTTGTTCATTAATTCTATAAGAACCTCCTAACCAAAATTTCTCATTGAATAAGAAATTTGCTGTTAAGTCAAATGAAGGTGAAGCTCCGTTAGTAGCTTTAACCAAAAATGCAGGTTTAAACTTCAAACTTTTACTGAAATCGAACACATAACCTCCAGTTAAATAGTAACTAGTGCGTTCTAGAGCTTTAAAATTTTTGTCTTTATTATAATCTGAATTAAATATTCTAGGAGCAGATAGGCCAACATACCATTTAGTAGAATGCCAAAATAAACCAGCCCCAAGGTTAGGAGTCATACGGTTTTCATATCCTCTAAAAAATTGATCTTCTGCAATTGTAGGATCATTTAAAAATTCAGAATCCATACTATATTGTGTAAATCCAGCTTTTAAACCAAATGCTAATTTTGAATCATAACCAGTTGGAATGGTATAAGAAAAGTCCCCGTAAACATAAGAGAAATTTTGTGGACCTAAATCATCTTGAATAAACGATAATCCTAACCCAATCCTATCATTTCTAAGAGGTGTGTTAATAGAAAGAGTTTGTGTTATAGGACCACCCTGAAAGCCAACCCATTGGCTTCGGTGTAAACCAACAATACTTAAAGCTTCTCGACTGCCCGCATAAGCAGGGTTAATGGAGATTGTGTTGTACATGTACTGTGTAAATTGCGGTAACTGTTGTGCAACTCCTACAGTACAACTAAACAACGCAAACGCTAATATATAATGTTTAATTAATTTCATAGGTTAAAGTTTTATTTGGTTCCAACGTAAACTGGCCCTGTAAAAGGATTCAATCCACTATTTTTTAAGATTACGATATAGTAATATGTTCCGTTTGGAACTGTTCCAGAAGCTCCAATAGCTCCGCTACTTGATTTACCATTCCAATCATTTTGGTAATTACTATTTTGATAAACTAAAGCACCCCAACGGTTAAATATTTTCACATCCATTTCAAATCCACATAGTTCAACTCCTGTGATTTGGAAATATTCATTCCATTGATCACCATTAGGTGTTATCGCTTTTGAAATAACAACGTCTTCACTACCACAAGGTAACACCGTACAATCTGCATTAATATTCATAGCAAGATTTGTAACGCTTATACATCCTTGATCTGTAGTTGTATATTTAAATAGATAATCGATACCTCCATCTTTAGGAAGAAAATCTAAACTTAATTGTAAAGTCGTTGGGTTGAAAATATTGCCTTCAAGAGTGGCATCAGTATTACCTTCAACCATTTCCCAAACACCATTAAGGTTTGTAGTTTGTAAATAGTCATTTAAGTTAACAACTCCATCATCATAACATCTGTCTTCAGCAATTATTTCTGTAACTACTTCATCTAAAGTTACGTGAAGTGTTTGTGTATAGGTGTTTTTATTGCCACAGGCATCACTTACAATCCATGTTCTTACTATTTCATAATCAGTTAAAATAGTCTCGTCAAATGTGTTGGTTTCACTATAATCAACATTTACGTTAGAATCGCAATTATCTTCAAAAGTAAGATTAGGTTTATCTGGAATATCGGCACAACTCACATCCATTTCAGTATCTAAATCACTTGTTAAGACAGGTGCTATTGTATCTTTAACTGTAATAGTTTGGGATACAGAACTAGAATTATTACAACTATCTGTAAACGTCCAAGTACGTGTTATAATAACATTACATGGATTAGTCTCATCAATAGTATCAATACCAGCAACTGTAATATTACCAGCACAGTTATCAACGGCGGTTAAATTTCCAGCAACAGGAACATCATCAATACATTCGTAGGTGATATTGCCAGGAGCGTCAGGTGCAACTGGAGCTTGAGTATCTGCTACGGTTATAGCTTGAGCGACAGAACTTGTGTTATCGCAAGCATCTGTAAATGTCCAAGTACGGATAATTGTTACATTACAAGGATTAGAATTATCAACACTATCCACACCAACAACCGTTATATTTCCTGAACAGTTATCTACAGCAGTTAAATTACCTGGAGATGGTACATCTTCAATACACTCGTAAGTAATAGGTGCAGGAGCACTAGGTGCTACAGGAGCTATATTATCATTAATTGTATAAGTGTATAACCAATCAGCAGTATTACCGGCACAATCTGTGTACGTGAAGGTATAAACTTTATCTCCTTGACAAACAGGATCACTATTTTCAGTCATTACAGGTATTATCTCAACACCATTGGCATCAAGCACTGTTGGAGGTGTTGGCACTACAGCATCAGTAATACATGCAACATTAGAAGCTCCATCAGCAGGCACTGTAAAAGGCGCTAAAATGATGGTATATGTATATTTCCAATCAGCAGAGTTACCAGCACAGTCTGTATAAGTAAATGTATAGTCTACGGTTCCTTGACAGTCCGGAGTTTCTGTAACAACAGGACCAGTAGGGTTTAAAATGTTACCACAATTATCGGTAACAGTAGGCGGAGTAGGCTCTACAGCATCAGCTAAATTACTAACTGTTTCTAAACCGTTAGCAGGTAAGATAAAGGCAGTAAGATCAATGGTATACGTATATGCCCAAGTATCTGAGTTATTAGCACAATCGGTATAGGTATAAGTATATGTTCTGGTTCCTTCACAAGTTAATGGATCGGGCGTATCAGTAATCACGGCAGCCGAAGGCGTTAACGTATTCCCACAAGCATCTTGAATGGTAGGCATTGTGAATGTTTCTGTAGCATTAGCAAGACAATTTACCGAACTGGCTCCATCA
>NZ_JAAKGI010000011.1 GCF_011762485.1 Yeosuana marina | reverse complement strand
ATAAAGCGAGATTAAACACTTGAAAACCAGATTTTTTAGAGGAAAATCCAAAAGTTATCGATATTAAATACAACGTGTTTGTGTAAGGATAGTTGCGTGTGCAAGCCACTAACTTACTAAAAATGGAACGAACCAGAGGAAAATCCGTAGGATTTTCCGAGTAGACAAGAACCAAGCAATTATTTTTACACGGTGTTGGCATTTCGTTGTTTTATTCAGACTACTAATTATTCGGCTTAATTCCGTTTTCTATTTTTCCTGCGTTTGAGTGAATTCGGTCAGCGATTAATTCCGCAAAATTTTTCAATTCCGATTGAGTGAGCAATTCAGGAACTTGTTAAATTCTATTCAAAATTCATTCAGCGTTTGAGTGATAATTCAGAGCCTTTTATTCAGCCGTTTGTTTTTTATTCCTGAAAATTTTAAAAATCAATGAAGCATTAATAATAAATGCGGGAATTATAAAAACATCTTTAACTGTGTTCACTCCCAAAACGTCATATTGTAAAAATATCATCGAAAGAAAAATAATAATTGTCGAAATTATTAATCCAGTTTTTATGTAATTCATATTCAATTTGTTTATCGGTTTATCTTCGTAAAGTTATTCAATTCAGTTATTTATTTAGTGTTTTAGCTCTAAAAATCAGATGTTTTTAAATTTCTATTTTTACATTTAGAGTGCGTTTCGCCAATGAATGCCAACGTTGATGTATAAGGAAAGTTGCGTGTTTGAGTGCGAGGATTTTCCGAAGGAAAATCAGAAGCTAGCAAACGAGCAACTAACTTTGGTTTAGCTAAAACTAGCAATTTTTTTTATACGGTGTTAGCACCAGTATTTTTTTTAATTGATATTCTATAGATTAAATATAAAAACACTATCAAAATTATTGTCAGTTTAAAAATCAGTCCAATTAAGTTTTTTTCGTCAATGAAATAATCAGTCATTGCAGCTAATAAAGTCAGGGTGTATGAATAAATTACTATACCAATGCAGACTAATGAAAAGGTATTCTGATTTTTAAAATTTGCACCAATAACAACTCCAAAACAGACTAAAAATAAGGTTAAAAGACTATTTATAAATCGTTCGTTTTTTTTCCAATTTGATTTCTTTAACTGCTTTGTTAAAACCTTATTTTTTCTAATTTCCGTTTGTAGTTTAAACAAATCTCTACGGTTAAATTCAGTTATTAAGTTGTTTTTTGGTATATCATATTCATTAAGTTCCTTTTTAGAAAAATCACTTTGGATTATGCTGTCTGGAATTTTTCGCAATAAGTCATCGATTATTTTCTTTTGAGATATATTTTCGTTTTCTAATGAGTCAGAATAATGGTTTATGAGGCCAATACTCATCATATCCGCATTCGTTTTCTTAAATTCTTTCGTTTTATCAGCTCTTTCTTGAGAACTGAATGCTTCTTTTCTCGCATTTTCATATCTGTTTAAGAAAGTGGTCATTCGTAATTCCGGCACAACTTTATCAGATAATAAGAAAATTAAACCTCCAAAGATTAGAGACATAACCAATCCAAATTTGAACATTTTAGATATAGGATTTTTTTCTTTTAATAAATCTGCTGTTGTTAATATGAGAGCTATGAAAATCCCGAAATTAATTGTGGATGCAACCTGACCAAAACTTACCATAATTCCATATGTCAAGTCAAATCCAAATTCATTGAAATATAAGCTGATGGCTTCGACAATCAAGAATATATAGTAAACCAAGCTGCTTATTATGAAATATGATATGAATTTTCGTAGTATTTTGGTCATATTGGTGCTAACGTGATTGTATAAGAATAGTGCGGTTTTGTGTGCGAGGATTTTCCGAAGGAAAATCAGAAGCTAGCAAAACGCACTAACCCTTGATTAAGCACTAAACTAAGCATTATTTTTATACGGTGTTACCAAAAGTTTTTTAATTAAATTATTAATTTTTAAAGTCATATATGGAACAAGTAGCTAAAACAGATGAAAAAAACATTTATGTCAGCAATTTAGATGTATTAGTAAATAAAGCTCGCTCTATTAGAGATTCTATTCATCCAGTATTTACAAAACATGATTCATTTAATGATAATTTTGGTCGTTTTTTAGTTAAACTAACAGAAGCTCAATTTTATTTAGATGAAATGAATCGTGAGTGTTGGTCAGATGAAAGAGAATTTATATTAGATATTATTGATAAAAATCAAGAAAGTTCTGATAAATAGACTTTGATTTGTTTTGCAAAATAATTATATGTTTATCAGTTTCAATGTCATTAGATTTATTTAGTTCAACTTGTTTTTTAATAAGTTCTTTTGAAAATTGTTCAAATTCTCTTTTATAAGATTTTTTGCTTTGTTCAAAACGATGATTTATTAATATATTGTCTAAATCTTTTTTATGATTGTCATAAATCAAGTCTAATTCTTTTATAATGTCTTTTGTCATTCGTAATGATGTTTAAATTTTTGGTAACGTTTTGTATATGGTTTGTTGCGTGGTTAAGCACCTAATTTAGCAAATAAAAACTAGATAGAAAATCCGATAGGATTTTCGTAAATAGGCGAGAACTAGCCATTAATTTTATACGGTGTTACCTGTAGTTATTTTTTCCGATATACTTTTAAATTATACTTAAATTCAGTTCCGTCACTTTCCAAAAATTCAAATACTTTCAATTCCGTTTGAGTGATTTCCGCAATTTCTATTTCGTTTTTCGTAAATTCAATTAAAGAGCCAGATTTTTTTAATTGTTCCAAAAGTCCAGGCGCAAGTTTCTCAATCGGAACGTTGTATTGTGGTTTGTCAAAAGTCATTATAAGGACCTTTTCTTTTGAGTCATATTCCCATTTTCCACTTTCACAATTTTCCGTGTTTTCACAACCAATTAGTTCATAAGTTCCATTTTTTTCAATCCGCATACTTGGTCGCCAAACAACTTCATTGGCAGTAATTGTGTCATTTACAAAATGTTTTATTTCGGCAATTATTTTTCCGTTTTTATCAGTCAATTTTTCAAATTCCCACGTTCCAATAATCAAATTTTCAATTTGTTCCGTGCTTTTCTTTGTTTTTGCGTCATCAACTAATTCCAAGTAAGATTTTGGTGATTGGCAATAAGTTGAAATTGGCAAAAATATGATGGCAAGCAGGATGTTTTTCATAATTACAGGTAACGGTTTGGTATAAAAATAGTTGCGTTTTAGAGCGAGGCAGATTTTCCGAAGGAAAATCGGCAGAAGCAAAAAAGCAACACCTTTTATTTAAGCACAAAATAGCAATTATTTTTATACTTTGTTAGCTTTTAGTGCTTTTGTAATTCATTCCGTACTTTTTTCGGTCAGCTTTTGATTCCACATTTTTATTGATTCTGCAAACTTGCTATTCCGACGCTTGAGAATCGCAATTTTTTAATTCAATTCCGATGTTTTGGAAGACAAAGTTATTCCGCAAACGAGCTAAAAAGTCAGCAGTAAATAAATTCAGTTCCGATTGCACAAACGAGCTAAAAAGTCAGCAGTAATTTTTGAAATTCCTCAATATATTTTTTGTTTTTGATTGTCTTAAAACTCAAAAAAAAATGAGAAATAGACTAGGCTTTTTTTCAATTCCGCAAACTTGCTCCAGCATTAAAGCTAACGTGTACCTATATGAAAAGTAGCGGATTTTAAGAGCCATTTTTCAGATTAGGTATGCAGTTAAATGTAAGAAA
>NZ_JAAKGI010000010.1 GCF_011762485.1 Yeosuana marina | reverse complement strand
TAAATCTGCCTGTGCTGGCATGATTGTGATGGTGTCCTCATCGTCATCATCGCCATTACCATCGCCATCTTCATCTACGGTATCATCTGTCGTTGGATCACTGTCTGGATCATACTGGTCACTTGCCGTTATCTGGGCGGAGTTTGTGTACTCTCCTGCTGCTCCCGTTGGTGCATTGACCGTAGCCTCATAGCTAAGGGTAACCGTACCATTGTTTGCCGCTACTGTCAAGCCTGTCCATGTCGCCGTATTGCCAGTTTGTGTACCGCCATTGTTTACCGCCGTTAAGGTAAAGCCTAGTGGTAAGATATCTTCTACTGATACTCCTGTAGCTACATCTGGTCCTGCATTGGTTATCACTAACGTAAAGGTTACTGTATCTCCTACATTTGGAACTGTATTATCTATACTCTTAACTATACTTAAATCCGATTGTTGGATGACTACTTCAGCTGTATCTTCATCATCATCTTTTATGCCATCTCCATTATCATCTATTGTATCATCTGTCGTTGGATCACTGTCTGGATCATATTGATCACTTGCTGTTATCTCTACGCCATTGACATACTCATTGGATGTCCCTGTCGGTGCATCTACCGTAGCATCAAAGGTTAATATAACCGTATCTATTCCTAATGGAACTGTTATTCCTGTCCAATCTATAGTATCTCCGCCTGATAAAACCCCGCCGCCTGATATATTGGTAATACCACTATATCCACCTGGTACAACATCTTGTACCGATACGCCTGTAGCGGTTACAGCACCATCATTACTTATTAATATCGTAAAGGTTACTATATCACCTACATTTGGCGTCGTATCACTTACAATCTTCTCTATCGATAAATCTGAGGTCTGTGGTGTAATTATAAAGTTGTCTTCATCATCCTCACTCTGGTCACCATCATCGTTATCCGGAGTACTGTCTGGATCATGCTGATCGCTGCCTGTAACCTGAGCTACGTTACTATACTCTCCTAATGATCCTGTTGGTGCATTGACTACTACATCGTAACTCAACGTTACCGATGCACCGTTGGCAATACTCGCTATAGTCCAATCGATTTGGTTCCCTGTTTGTACGCCCCCATTGTTTATGGTGCCACCAGTTATCGTATAACCTATTGGAACAATATCTTCTACCGTTACATTGGTTGCTGTATCTGGCCCGTTATTGGTCAATACAACTTCAAAGGTTACCGTGTCACCCACATTTGGTGTTGAACTACTTGCCACACTTATACCCTTAGTTAACTCTAAATCGGAT
>NZ_JAAKGI010000054.1 GCF_011762485.1 Yeosuana marina | reverse complement strand
GATGAAGTTGGCCAAGGTAAAGACCGATAAGAGTGATGCCAAAGCGATTTGTGAGTATGGACAAATGAATGAGGTTCCTCTATACACAGCATTAACAGATGTACAAGCCGAATGTTTACAGTTATTCCGATTGCTTGACAATTACTTAAAGAAGCGCACCCAAACCAAGAATAAGCTACATGGCGAGGAAGTTTTGGGTATTCCATCTAAGTATGTCCATCAATCTTTGAAACGCGATTTAAAACACTTGGATAAAGAGATAAAAGGAATAGAAGCGCGTTTGTTAGAACTGGTAAAACAAGACCAGCAACATCAATTAACACTATTGAAAAGCATACCAGGTATGGGAATAAAAACAGCGTTATTTTTAATAGTACTAACCGATGGTTTTAAGAAATTTGAAACGGCTTCACAATTATGCAGCTATGTTGGCATAACCCCAACCATAAGGGAGTCAGGAAGTAGCGTAAGAGGTAGGAGTAGGATAAGTAAAGTGGGCAACAAGAAACTCAGGAATCTACTATTTTTATGTGCATTTTCGGCTTGTAAACATAACAAGGCATGTCGAGAGATTTATGAACGTATAGTTAACAAGGGCAAGAGTAAAAAACTGGCATTGATAGCTGTTGCAAATAAACTATTGAAACAGGCGTTTGCTATTGCAAAATCAGGAAGACCATACGATGAAAACTTTGTTTCAAAATTAGTCTAAAAAGACTTGTTTTTTAACTCAGTTCTTTGTTGGGCACAGTATTTTTATTCATATTATTTAATTCAGCATCTTTTTTCCAAATGAAGAATAAACTTGAAATGAAGTTGAATATTACTAAAAGCCAAGTCCATTCAGTTTTTATTTTTTTCTCTACATTTTTATAATTCCAAAGTCGATAAATCAGATATCCGATTTGTGTTAAAATCAGTCCGTTAACAATTGGTCCTTGATATTCAAATCCGACAACATTATTCGTAATCCATTTGAAAAAATCAACACTCAAAAAAGTGAACATATAAACAATTCCGACAATCGATGGAATTGACAATAATATTTTAATCGGTTTCGGCATATTTTATAAATTCCCAAGGTATTTCTTTTTTAAAGGTCTGAATACATTCCTCCATTAATTCAAGCGATATATTTTCTTTAAATATTCGGATTTTTCTCGTTTTTTCTGTGTCGTCTCTGAAAATTTCCGCAATCAATTCGTCATTTCGATAAATTTCAACTCCGATTCCGTCACGTTCATTTACGTCACTTGCGATTATCACTCTATCTTTATTTTCTTTCATTTGCGTTCTGTTCAGATATTGTGCCCAACGTGATTGTATAAGAATAGTGCGGTTTTGTGTGCGAGGATTTTCCGAAGGAAAATCAGAAGCTAACAAAAGCGCACGAACTCTTGATTAAGCACTAAACTAAGCATTATTTTTATACGATGTTGTGTGTTCGTTTTTTATTAATTGGAAAAAAAAGGTCTATGTTTTTTATATGAATTATATTCACCTATATCGATATCATTTATTTCAGGGCTTTCTTTTGAATAAGTCACTTTATATATTTTTCCTTTTATATTTTTAATTTCAAAATACGACGTAAAAACGTTACCCTGAATTTTAACACTATCGGCATAAAATTCAAAAATTAAGTCATAAGTAGATTTATTCACGTATTTTAATTTAATGACTTTTCCATTGGTTATTATTCCATTTTTTGTCAGTTTGTTATGGTCATAAATATTTTTATAAAGTCCAAAACTAACAAGCAAAACAAGCAGTAATCCAGCTATTATTTTTTGATTTTTTCTAGACATTAGTTTGTTTTCAAAATGACACACAACGTGTTTGGCTATGGTTTCGTTGCGGAAAAATCCGCAGGATTCTTTCCGCCGTAAACCAAAGTTAGCAAATACGCAGGAATTTCCGAGAGGAAATTCCGCCGCAATGAACTATAGCCGGTGTTGTAGGTAGTTTTTTAATCATTCCAACCATAAACGACAAATTCTTTATCCGTTGAATTATATCTAACAGTTTCCAAAAATCCTCTTGAATATTTGAATCCGTATCCATTTTCTCCAGCAGTGTATTCAATTCCCATTGGTAAGTCAATAGTTTTTGGAAATTCACCAGTTTTATCTTTAGATTTTTCAATTTCGGTTATTACTCTTTTTATTCTAAACCTCTGGAATCGGTCAAATAAAAAGTCAGATGTCAATTGAGATATTACAAAAATCGGAAGTATTGAAAACGCAAACATTGCTTTCCGAGTGCTCAATTTTTTATTTAATAGACTAATAATTAAATAAATTAAAGTCACAACGAAAATTATAGCAAATGGAATTAGTAAAAAGAACATTTCGAAAATCAGAACAGAGTCAATAAAAGGGACAAAAACTCCAAGTATGATTATAATTAAAAGGGCTATTTTTTGATTCCTATTCATTCAGTTTCACGGTTTTCTCAAATTACCTACAACGTTGATGTATAAGGAAAGTTGCGTGTTTGTGTGCGAGGATTTTCCGAAGGAAAATCAGAAGCTAGCAAACAAAGCAACTAACTTTGGTTTAGCTAAAACTAGCAATTTTTTTTATACGGTGTTGTGCACAGGTTTTTTTATTCGGTTTCTTTTCTGAAATAGGTTTTATATTTTTTGTTAGTCCAAAATTGTTTTATTTTTCTCAAATTGAGAGTTCCATTTTCTTTAATCCGATAAAGTTTATCTTTTTGCCAGAATAGTTTTTTCGGTGGTTTTTCTCTGTTTTGTCCTCCGCTTGATATTTGAGAAATTATATGTTCATTTGATTCAATTCGTTTAGGTTTTAAGTCAGACGACAAAACCAATGAATCTTTAATTATTTTATTGGCAGAATTTCGAATCGACAAAGTGTCCATTATAAGTTCAGTTGTCAGATAGATTGTGTCCTTTTTAACTTTCCAATTTCCAGTTGTCCAACTTGAAGAAAGGTCAAACCGCCATTTATGTATAAAAGTTGAGTCAGATTTTAATTCAATACTTTCTGAAAAATGGCTTTTATAAATTCCGACGTATTTTTCTTGTCCAAAACTCGATTTGGATAGTAGTAAAATCAGAATTAGTTCAGTCAGTTTCATTTTTTGTCAACTTGTGCACAACGGTTTAGGCTATGCGCAGTTGCGTGCCTCAGCCTTCTCTTTCCAAATATACCCAAACCGTAGAAAATTCCGCAGGAATTTTCGGATGAGCGATGACCGAGCAATTGCGTATAGCCAGTGTTGTAGCGCGTTTTTTATTCGTTTATTTTGGTTTTATTAGTTCTATTCGCCAAATAATAAAATCCGATTGAAAGAACAAAACAAAGTACCCAAGCAATTCGTTCAGCATTTGGCAAATAATAATCGTTTTGTTTCCAGTCGGTTAGAAATAGATAATATATGGGTGTTGTTGCTGTCAGAATAAATCCTGTCAATATTATTTTTATTGTGTGGCTTTTGTCAATCAGCCTTTTCATTATATAGACTATTGGAAAATATGTTACAAGACTTACAATCAGAGTTGTCAGATTGTAAAATATTGAACCTTGGATAATACTCACGAAACTCCAATCGGTAATATTTGGGTGATTTTTTAAGGCATCAGCTAATGCTGTTTCGCTTGTCAAGTTATATTTCATCAACAGAAAATAAAAGGTCATAAATGACAAATCTTTTATCAGAATGTGGATTGGGAAAAGTCTAAATCCGTTCATTTATTTTCTTCGTGATGTTTGTTTGAAATGCGCTACAACGGTCTCGTATAACCGTCAGTTACGGGTTAATATGCGTTAATTTTCGGTTTAGCACTAACGTTAGCAATTCCGAGTGGATTCGGACGTAGTCGAATCCGCCGTAATTGCGGTTATACATTGTTGTAAGCAGTTTTTTATTTTCCATACTCAACAAATGTGTGATTTTCTCCGTCCAGTTCCTGTTCAATAATTTCGGAAATTATATTCCAATCTCCACCTGCAAGTCCAGCTCCAATTGCGGGATAACCAATTCGTAATCCAGAGAATTTTTCTTTTACTTTTTTGAATACATTTCTAATCGCATCGTAGTCAGCTTTATTTCCATTTCCTCTCCAATTAAATTGTGTATATCCGTTAACGATTATCAGTTTTCCATTTTCGGTTTCGGTTTCCGCAACGCTGATAGTTCCGAGTTTTAATTTGTCTCCTTTTTCTGTTTTAAGGTCAGATTTATAAGCTTCTGGAAATTTCAGTTTTATAGTTTTAGCAATTCCAGCACCCATTGTACAAAAACAATTACATCCGTGAATGATTAAGTCAAATTCTCCGTCAATTGCTAATTTTATTAAATCTCCTTTTATTTTTCTCAAGTTTTGGTCGGTTTAAATTGCTTACAACGTGATTGTATAAGAATAGTGCGGTTTTGTGTGCGAGGATTTTCCGAAGGAAAATCAGAAGCTAGCAAAACAGCACTAACCTTTGATTAAGAACTAATTTAAGCATTATTTTTATACGGTGTTACCCAACGTTTTTATTTTATTTTTCCAAGTTTCTTTAAAATCAAAAGTGTTATCACTAGCAAAACACCAACTCCAATAGCTAAATATCCACCGTATTTATCTTTATTACCACGAATAAAATATGCTTTTCCATCCTTGTCTATAAATTGCACAGTTTTATTAAACCGTAAATCTCGATTTTTCTGTAAAGGGGTTTTGTCATCGTAAAAAACTGTAATTTCATCTCCGAGTTTTAGTTTATCCAATTGTTCAAATTTCGGTCCGAAATCGCCAGAGGCTTGTCCAACAAAAACATCAAATATAAGAGGGAAATCTACAATATGAATAAATCTATGGTCTCCTTTATTTCTATAGTTTATTTCTTGAAATGTTTTGTCAAAATAATCAATTTGACCTGTCACATTATTAAATTCTGTTTTCTCTTTCGTTCCTCGAATTGAAAGATAAATTCCAAATCCGATGATTAATAAACAGGCGAGAATTGATTTTTTAAAAATTGGTTGTTGCTCTTTTTTTGTCATATGGGAAGTTGTTGTTCAAATGTTGGGTAACGGTTTTGTGTATGATTAGTTGCGGGAGAACCTGCGAGGTTTTGTCGCTGTAACCGAAAGATAATTAATAAGATTGAATTTCCTAGAGGAAATTCAGCCGCAATTAATTATACACGTTGTTGCCTGTAGTTATTTTTCAAATTCAAATTTTTCATCAGTTCTTGTCAATTCCGCTTTCTTGTCGATTTGATATAAAAAACTAATTAATTCTTGAACTAACCTTGGTTCAAACATTGCTTTAAAATAATTCCGTTTACCATTGTGATACAGAATAATAGTTTTTACAGCACCATCACAACAAAACATATTCCCTTTAGTGTCCTCAAAAGTCGTAATTCGTGATTTGACAATTAAATCATTCAATTCTTTCAGTTCTTCATCTTTTAGTATTCCAGTAAAACTTCCAGAACGTTCTGTATCTTTAGAATTATATGACCTGTTTTTATAATAAGTTCCGTCTAATTTAAATGTTCCATCTTTTAGAATTTCCAAATGAATTACAGGACAAGAACCAAAACAAGTGGAAGTATGGAAAACTAATTTTTCGAATTTAAAGTTTTTATCTTTTATGAACCTTTGATTTTTGAAAGTCACAGGATTATCATTTCCAAAAAAGCTGATTGAGAATTTAGATATCGGTTTAATAGTCAGAATACTGTCAGTCATTTTTTGAATTTTGAAATCATATCTGTCAGTGATCATTTTTTTGTAGTCATCAGCAGAAGTATAATATCTTGATTGGAAACTCAAAGTGTCATTAAACACTTCTAAATAAAAATCATCACTTCTTATTTTGCTTGTTAGCGAGCTTTTATTGTCATATTCAGAGTTGAATGAAATCATCTCATTTTCATCCGAAATCCATTTTCCTTCAGGTACTATAGATTGACTAAAACTAATGTTTAATGAAATGATTAATATTAAGAATATGAGTTTTTTCATAATGTCTCGTCCTGAAATATGGCTACAGGTTAAAAATTGATTTACGCTGATAATTTATATACCATATTCGGTGTTTTGAAATCTAAAGATAAGTGTAATCTTATTTCGTTGTATAAATTAATTGCATTTTTTGTAGCTCTTTTCGCGTGAGCTATGTTTGTAAATGTTTGGTCGAGATAAAATTCATCTTTAAGAATCCCGTTAACCCTTTCTGCGAGGGCATTTTCATAACAATGGTTTTCTTCAGTCATACTAATATCTATTTTGTTTCTTTTGAGGATTTGTGTGTACACATTACTGCAATACTGTATGCCTCTGTCTGAATGATGGGTAAGACCTCTAATATGCTTTGCCTGATAAATAGCTTTATTAAGCGCTCTAACGCATCCGTTTAGTTCTAAGCTGTCACTAAGGTCATAACCAACAATCTTTCTAGAATGCACGTCTGTAATGAGGGCTAGATAACAAAATCCTTTAATAGTTCTGATATAGGTAATATCAGATACCCAAACTTGGTTAGGTCTTGTAACTTGAACATCTTTAATGATGTTTTTATACTTGTAGAACCTGTGCAAGGAGTTGGTTGTTCTGGAGCTATATTTCTTTCTAAGTGTAAGCATTTGATGTTTTCTAAGGATATTAAATAAAGTATCTCTACCCACTTTAAGATTTGCTTTAGTAAACTCATTATCTAATGATTTAACAAGTTTACGCACACCTTCTCTAGGCAGGGACTTGCGTCTTTTCTTAACTATCTCAATAATACGTTGTTCTTGTTTTAACCGCTTATCAGCTCTATTTTTATACTTATAGTAAGCATTGCGTTTATGTCCAAAACAATTGGTTATAGTAGTTAAAGAAGCAAATCCCTTAGCTTTTTCTTTGGCTATGATTAAGGCTTTGTACTTAGCTTTTTTTTTAGTTCAGCAACAGATTTATAGCCTAGGTCTTCAGCAGCTACTTCCAGGTATGAATCCAATACCAAGGCATCGAGATCCTTTTTTAAAAGCAGCTTTTTAAGTTGTTCAATCTCTTTTTGCAGTTCTTTAACTCGAGTTATTTCGTCTTTTGTTTCCACTTTTACTCTGGTGTTCATAAGGTCTTTACGATTGTACTTTCTAATCCATTCATTAATTGTGGTGGGAGCAATACCATAAAGTTTTCCTAGTTGGTTCTTGTTTAGTTTTCCAGTTGTAATTTCGTCTAAAATTTTCAGTTTAAAAGGTTCTGAATACCGTCTGATTACTTTGTCATTTCTATACATAATGTTTAAAATTATGTAGCCTTATTTCAGGACGGGTCATAATTACAGGCAACGTGATTGTATATGGAAAGTTGCGAGTTTGTGTGCGAGGATTTTCCGAAGGAAAATCAGAAGCAAGCAAACGAGCAACTAACTTTGGTTTAACTAAAACTAGCAATTTTTTATATACGGTGTTGCCATTTCGTTGTTTTTTCTTTCAGTTTTTGGTAGGTCGTTAAAGCCTTTTTTATGCGTTTGAGTAAGGTCAGTCGGTTTTTAATACCGCAAACTTTTTCAATTCTGCAAACAAGCTAAAAATTCCGATTTATATTATTATTTGTTCCGATTTTCAGTTTCCTTCGCTCTTTTTTTATATCCTGATTTTTTTCCTAGAAAAAAGCCTAAAAGGAATATTCCAATGGGAAATATTGTAAAAATTAAAATTATTTGGATTGGTCCGATTGCTAAAAACATAGTTTCTATTTTTTTGTGATTTTTTTACATTTTAAGTGCGTTCTGCAATGAATGGCAACGGTATTGTGTATGATTTCGTTGCGTGTTTCAGCAACTAATTTAGCAAATACAAACCGAATAGAAAATCCGTGAGGATTTTCGTAAGTAGGCGAGTACTAGCAATGAATTATACACGGTGTTGCCAATAGTATTTATTTTTCAGTTTCTATATTTTTCAAAGCTTCATTAGCTATTACGCTCAATTCAAATGAATTCAAGACTTTATAATCTCCATAATTCAGACTTGAGTTAAAAACAAAATAAGATAAATGACTATAATATTTTGATAAAATTTTTAAATCGTCACTATTTTTTCGGTCAAGATGCCATTTGTGTTCTAAATTCCCGTTTTCATTAGTAAAATAACTTTCACTAATCGGTTTAAAATTTCTATGAGAAAACTGTGAATATAATTGATAAACATCTCTAGTTAAGTTCGCAAGTTTCTCGTCTTTTTTCTTTAACCAATCTCTGTAAGTCCTGTGAGGTATAAATTCATTATCGAACCATTTTTCTAATAATGTTCCGTTATCTGATTTGTTTAGTAACTCCAATAAATGCATATTTTCCAATACGTCTCTGAAAACTCGACCAGCAATTCTGATGTTCCCTTTTTTTAGTTCAGATAAACAATCAAAAAGTGAACAGCTTATGTCATTAAGAATTAACCAATTTGCTTTTTTTAATTCTCTCGATTTAACATCGAATTTATCGTTTTGTGTTCTTGATAGGTTAATTACTACAGTTAGAAAATCTTCACATTCCTTGTCGAAAAAGTCAAGTTCTTTAGTCGAATATCCAGTTGTAAACGCTTTAATAGAGTTTTTGTCCCATAATTCACTTTTCATTCGTTCTATTCGTTTTTCATATTATTGGCAACGGTTCGTATAACCGCAGTTACGGGTTAATATGCGTTAATTTTCGGTTTGGCACAGACTTTAGCAATTCCGAGTGGATTCGGACGCAGTCGAATCCGCCGTAATTGCGGTTATACATGGTTAGCAACTGTTTTTTATAAATTCATCCATTTCATTTTCGATTTGCAAGTCAAATGATTCAGATTTGAACCAATCGATAGCAAGAAAATCAAATGTTTTCGAAAATTCGGAAAGTCCATTTTTGAATTTTCTTTTACAACTCCTCATTTTCTATTCTTCCAGTTGCCCAAATGTTTTTTAATTTTCCATTTTCATTTTCGAGCAATACAGCAAAATTATTCGAACCAAATCCAAAAGGTACTTTTTCTCCTGTTAAATGTCCGACATTCTGATATACGACTTCCGTGATGCGTTTCATTCCGTTTTTTTCAAATATTTTGGCAATCGAATTAAAGTCAATTCCTTTATCGACTGTTTTTATAGGAACCTCTCCAATTTCGGTAATTTCAGTGAATCCATTTCCGTCAAAATGCTCTTGTCCAAATTCATTTATTCGTTTAGATTCTTTTTTAACGAATTCCAAGTTTTCTTTTGGTAGGAATTCAATCATTAAATAGTCATCTTCCCACATATGTAAAACGTCAGCAAACTCATATGGCTTTTTCTCTTTTGGTTTTATTCCGAATAGTTTTCGTAGGTTCATTCTCAAATAGTTGCTAACGGTTTTGTGTATGGCTTTGTTGCGGGAAATCAGCTATGATTTTCCGCCGTAACCGAAAGATAGCAAATTGCAATGAATTCCGATTAGGAATTCAGCCGCAATGAGCTATACAAGGTGTTGTAAAACGTTTTTTAATCAATTGGGCTTTCAATAAATTCCGACAATATTTTTCCATTTTTAGAATTTATTTTTATCACTTTCGATTGATTATTTTCTAATTTACTTTTCAAAGTCCAAATCAGTTTCTTTTTCTCAAAATCAATGTCCCAAAAATATATTTCATTCAGACCATTTTCATTTCCGATTTCAAGTGCTTTTTTCAAGTCAATTTTTGTCTTATTCTGCAAGACTCTTAAATAAGGCTCTAAAATTTCTTGAGTGTCTTTTTTGTTCCAAGGCGTTGTGCAATTCAGATTGAATGGAATCAATAATTCCGTCAATTCGAGGTTTTGACAAGTTATTTTATAATTCAGCCAAAACTGTATCACTGGCCAATCAGATTTTTTGAATTCAGCCAAACTTATGCGTTCCAGTCCTTTTTCGGGATTGTGAATTTCTACTATTGTTTTTGATTCCTCAAATTTAAAGTTTGTTTCCAGTATGTCTTTATCAACTATAAATTTAAGTTTCTCTTCAAATCGATGTTCGGCACAAGAAATTATTCCATCAATGAAGTTTTGTGAGTTAGAAACTCCAAAATTCAGTAGTAGTAAAATTGTTAGCAGGATTTTCATTCAAATGTTTTACAACGTGTTGTGTAAGGATAGTTGTGTGTGCAAGCAACTAACTTACTAAAAATGGAGCGAACCAGAGGAAAATCCGCAGGATTTTCCGAGTAGGCTAGAACCAAGCAATTATTTTTACACGTTGTTAGCACACGTTTTTTTATTTCACTTTTTTATATTCATAATGCTTATCAAACAAATGGTCTTTGACTTTGTAAATGAGCTTTTCTTTATCAAGTCGAACAATAATATAAATCCGATTTCCAAGAGTGAGAGTAGAGTCAGTCAGTTTATAAGTTGCATTATATTCATTTCCCATTTGGTTAATGAATATTGTTTTGTCTTTATTAAATGTTAGAGTGGTTTTCAATTCCGCTTTTGAGTCAGATTCGGATTCCGAGTCAGAGTCATTTTCGGTAAGTGGCTCAATATCGTCAGGAAAAGAGTCGGTTTCTGCAACTAAAATCCATTTTCCAATTAGTTCATTTTCCGATATGGATTGTGCTTTGCAAGAATTAATTCCGAGAATTAAAGTCAGTATTATTAATATTCTCATAGTTTTCTCAAATGTGTGCTAACGGTCTAGTGTATGATTTCGTTGCGTGATTTAAGCACTAAATTTAGCAAATAAATCACAAATAGAAAGTCCTCGCGGACTTTCGCAAGTAGGCTATAACTAGCAATGAATTATACACATTGTTGGTGGTAGTATTTTTAATCAGGGAAACACATATATTTCCATACATTTTCAAATTTTGGTCTACCATTACTTTC
>NZ_JAAKGI010000053.1 GCF_011762485.1 Yeosuana marina | reverse complement strand
AAAATCCGCGAGGATTTTCGTAAGTAGGCTAGAACCAAGCAATAAATTATATACGGTGTTGTGCTTTCGTTATTTCTCAAGTTCTTGCTCAATTTCCTTTATAATGGTCTCTATTTCAACCTTTATACGCCCAAATAATCGTGGTCCATTCGTTGCTTTAGCCAATAAATGGTAAGCTAATAGATAATTTTCAAATTCAGCTGATTCGAAGATTAGCTTGTTATCTAGCTTTTCGGAAATTGACTCGTGCTCAAAATCCATAAATCCTATATCCATCACAATTTTTCGGATACTTCCCTTTTTATAAAAAATAGTACGCAATTTTTCGTCTGTGAATTCTACTCCATTTAACTGAATGCTTAAAAAATCCAATGAACTATCAAAAGAGGCCAAGTTTTGCCTTAAGCTTTTATTTAAAATGATATTGAGCTTACCTGAACTAATGATGTCATTTAAAACTCCTGTTGCCGGTATATAGCTAATTGCACTGCCGAAAATAGGGGCGAACTTTTGAGAAATTCTCTGATTACTTACTGTGTCAAGCACATTTCTGTCAAATAAGTTCAATAGATATTCAAGTGACTGTATACGTTGCTCATTTTCTTGAATAGAGGCATTTATTTTATTCAAGTTAGTTTTAAATTCTGCTTGTAGAGACAATAAATATTCCTGCTCTAGAATTCTTTGTTCGTTGTAATTATTGTTATTGTTAATCTGTAAGGCTATTAATATCCCAATAACCACAAGTAAAATTTCTCCAATTGCATAAATCAGGTATTTACTGAATTTGTTTTCAGAGAGTAGTTTTTGACGGATTTTTCTAAAGAATTTTATCATTGGTTAGCGGTTGGTTATAATGAAGCACAACGTGATTG
>NZ_JAAKGI010000052.1 GCF_011762485.1 Yeosuana marina | reverse complement strand
GCCTACTTACGAAAATCCTCGCGGATTTTGAACTGCCCCCAAAAAGTTAGACACTATTTGAGGGTATTTTTATGGAAAGAAAAGTCAAGTATAATTACGATTTTAAACTTCGTTGCGTAAAGGAAGTATTGAAAAATCATCATACAGTAGATGCTGTTTCAAAATTATATGGTTGCCATCATACAACGCTTCATGATTGGATTAGGTTTTATGAAAAATATGGTAAAAAGGGATTACTACCCAGGAAGAATAAGGTCTACAGTTTACCATTCAAACTTAAAGTGATAAAAGCCATTGAAAAAGATTTATTATCTTTCAGTCAAGCTTGTATAAGGTTTAATATCCCTACTAAATCTGTAGTTATGAATTGGCATCGTAATTATAAAAAAGATGGGGTTATAGGCTTAAACCATAAACCAAAAGGTAAACCTAAATCTATGCAATTTAAAAGAGCAAAAAAGAAGTCTAATAAACCTTTAACTCGGGAAGAAGAACTTTTATTAGAAAATGAATCTTTACGAGCAGAACTGGACTTGCTAAAAAAGTTTCAGGCCTTAATTCAACAAGAGCAAAACAAAAAGCACAAGCCATAACAGAATTAAGGCATAAGTATGATTTAAATGTATTACTACATCATACAAACATGGCAAGGAGTAGTTATCATTATCATCAAAAAAGAAGTCTTTTAATTGATAAATACAAAGAAATAAAAAAATTGATTAGCCAGATATACCATCATCACAAAGGTCGGTATGGTTATAGAAGAATCACTTTAGAAATCAATAAAAGAGGTTTTATAATTAATCACAAAACGATATCAAAATTAATGAATGAATTAGGTTTGAAAAGTTTGATAAGGATTAAAAGATATCAATCTTATAAAGGACAAATAGGTGAAACAGCTCCCAATATTTTACAACGAAATTTTAAGTCGGTAAAACCAAATAAAAAATGGGCTACTGACATTACCGAATTTAAAGTCTTTGGGAACAAACTATATCTATCACCAATAATAGATTTATTTAATGGCGAAATAATAAGTTATGAATTATCTGAAAAACCCAATTTTAAACAAGTCGTTACGATGTTGAAAAAGTCCTTTAAAAAGATTCCTAATCAAACCAACTTAATCTTACATTCAGATCAAGGATGGCAATATCAAATGAAACAGTATCAAAGATTATTAAAAGATAAGGGAATTACTCAAAGTATGTCCCGAAAAGGGAATTGTTTAGATAATGCGGTAATAGAAAACTTCTTTGGTATTCTAAAATCTGAATTATTTTATCTAAATAAATATAAATCAACAAACCATCTGAAGAATGACATAAAAGAGTACATAAAGTATTATAATAATGAAAGAATTAAACTAAATTTAAAAGGTATGAGCCCGACTGAATATCGAGCTCATTATTATCAAAATTAATTATAAATTTGTCTAACCTTTTGGGTTCACTCTATTTTCTAT